>CAVXCS010000001.1:0-538537 GCA_963760375.1 uncultured Flavobacteriaceae bacterium
CCACCCTCACATAAAAATCATCGGGGATGCCCGACGTCAATTTCCCGCTCGCTACGAGATAATCGCCCATTCCCAAATTTTCTTCTACCAAATCCAAGGCTTTGTACCATTCATTTTCGAAAACGGTGGGACCAGGGTCGCCAAAATGATGGGACATTTGGGTCGCACGATCCAGCACTGTAGTATTTTCACGGGTCCATCCCTGGATCTCGATTCTTTTTTGCTCGATGTGTTTTGCTGTCATCAACTGTTCCAGGATGCTTCCATAGGGACCTCCCGCCAGATAAATCGCCACGCTGGCACCTCCAAGGTTTTGGATGGCCCTGGAGACATTGATACCGCCGCCCCCGGCATAAAAAACCGGGGCGCTGCAATGCAGCTTTTGGCCAGGAACCAGTCGGTTGACCTTGGTATTCTTATCCAAGACAGGATTTACGGTGAGGGTGATGATTTTATCCATCGACGAGGGTTTGCGCTATTATTTTCGCAAGCTGTTTCGCATGATTTTTGGCAGCTTGAACATTTGTAACTTTAGGATTGTTTTCATCATTGGACCGTATCAACCAAAACGATCTGTAATCGAGATTATAGAATAAGTCCTGATGATAGACCAACAAGGCCGTTCGGTTGATTGAGGAATTCGCGAATAAAAATAGCCTCTCATTTCCTTTTACTTCGGCGAATAAGGTAAGAAAAGTCCATATGAATGCAATAGAGCCCGCTATCCATAAAATCACCATTTATCTTATTTTATGTTTCATTCTGCCCATTGCAAATTCCAAGAAGTCGCAGGAAGCATTTGATCGTAAACATGCCCGTAGCTATACCCAATCCTCGCTTCGGAACACTTTAAAAGCAGTCTTGTCTTTGTTGAAGATTTAGTGTTAAAACTAAAGCGGGGCCGGTTGAATACCTATGATATGCATCAGTTGTGACGAAGCGGTTGGTTCCCAGGAACAAATACAACAATAATGTGAAAAGTCAAGTAAATGTCATCATAGGGGCTGGACCTGGATTCATCCATAAAAGCAGTTAATAAGGCGGGAAGGAAATAAGCATACCCATAGCGGATTGCCTCCGTAAATTCAAATTCCAAAACATGGAGTTTGGTTTGGCGTGCTTTCAGCAGAACGCGGACCCATTAACCGTCGCGAAACTTTCCCGTGATCTCGGTAATTTTGATCCGATACACTATGGGATTTCCATAGGCGGAGATTTTACTGGAAAACTCCCCGATAAAACGATGGCTTTCCTTTTCCTTTTGAAGGATGTTCCGTTTTACGCCCTCCGCGAATTCATGAAGCAGGTATTTTGCATCGAGACCGCTCAGTTCCTCGAATTCGCCCTGTACCAGCACCGATCGCCAGTGGTTCACCGTCTTGATTTCATCGACTTCCATGGAAACCAAACGATTTTCGCGCATGCCATCAATTTTATGGCCTTCTCCGGAATAACTGATGATACTATGATGTTCGGCATCATAATAATAGGTAATGGGGACCACAAAGGGCGCGCTTTGTGAAATGAAGCCCAAGTGCCCAACATAATTTTCACTCAGTAGTTCCAGGCATTTCTTTTTTTCCAGCATTTTGATCATACTAACCTCTTTCTTGATGGATGATAAATAAGTGTACCCCTAAGGTATAAAATAAATAGGCGCTTGGCCCCCCAATCGTCAATGAAATTTGTTGCAGCTCCCTTCAAATGAACCATCATAACCGGCTAAAAGAGACCTTTGAATTGGCCCTTCAAATAACGCTATTTTTACAATTTTTTAAATAATGTTCTTTCGAATTTGCTTAAATTTAAGGTCTTTACTTTGTGGAAATTTTTAAGGAAGTTCCCCCAAAAACCCAAAAGCTGCCATGAAGAATATCCTGATCATTGAGAATGACCCTACCATCCTCAGCAACACGGCAGAACTACTGGAACTGGAAGGCTATCATACCTTCACGGCCACCAATGGCCTGGAGGGTCTGGAAAAGATCAACCGGTCAGTGCCCGATTTGATCCTCTGCGACCTGTTGATGCCGGAAATGGATGGATTTACCTTGCTAAAGCAACTGGGGGAACACCCCGATCTGAAACGAATCCCGTTTATCTTTTTCAGCGCGAAAAGCGACAAGTCCTCCGTACATCTAGGATTAAGGGCCGGGGCCGATGATTACCTGACCAAGCCCTTTGATTTGGAGACGCTGTTGGAATCGATCGAAAAATGCCTCGCCAAAAAAAAGCAATACTAAGTACATCGCGGTTTTGAGTTGGTCCATCATGACATTTAGAACAAACCTTAAGGTTTTCGATGCGATTTGAAGCACACTGATCCAGATCATTTGGCTTTTTTCGCAAGTAGTCTATTTTGGCGTAAAATATTGGTCTATGTACACTTCAGAAACAATACCGTTACCAAAAAAGATGTTTGAGGCTTTGGCACAGAAGCATCACCTCCATTGCGTTTCCATATACCTTTCCATGGATATGGATGGTATGGAGCAGAACAGGCACTTGGCACAGGCAAAGCTCAAAACACGTATCAAGGAAGCAGGGCGAGCTTTGGAAGCCCGGGAAATGTCGAAGCAAGATGTCAAGCAATACCTGCAACCTATCGATGAACTGCTATCCAAAATTGAGCTGTGGCGGAACCCTTCGAGGGGATTGGCCATTTTTTTGGATCCAGAAGAGGGCATGCGTTATTATGAAATTCCGATCGCATTCGAGGAAAGAACAGTGGTAGACAGCCATTTTTATCTCTTGCCATTGCTCCCTTTGTACCATAACGATGGCGATTACTATCTCTTGGAACTGAGTCGCGACTATGTGAAACTATATGAAGCATCACGTCATCACTTTCAGGACGTTTATGTAGAGGATTTTGCCCCTGGCCGGCTGGAAGAGGCTGTCGGATTCGATTTTAAGCCAAAAATGCTGCAAGTCAGAAGTGGACAAAATGTGTTCGGTACCGGTTCCTTCCACGGGCACGGCGAAGGGAAGGACGATGACAAAAAAGAATTGATCACTTTTTTAAGGGCGGTAGACCAAGGCGTCAGGAAAGTGGTGGACAAGAAGAAAGCCCCCTTGGTGTTGGCCTGTGTGGATTATCTATATGATTTATACAAGGAAGCGAGCACCTATCCGGAAATATTTGGCATGAATGTGGGGGGCGATCCAGAGTTCAAAAACAAAAAAAAGCTGCACAGGGAATCCTGGCAAACGGTGGAAACCCATTTCATGGGCACCAAAGCGGAAAAAATTGACCAGGTCGGAGAATGGTACCATACCCAAAAAACATCCTATGAGCTTGAAGCCATCATTCCCGCCTCATGGAATGGAAAGATCGACACCTTGCTTGTAGACAAGACCAAGGAAGTCTATGGCACCTACGATACGGAAACCAAGGAAGTCAATGTCAGCAAGAATCCTAAGATATCCAATACGTCCTTGACGCATATGGCTGCCTTGGCAACCTTTTTAAAAGGCGGGCAGGTTTATGTGTTGCCCCCTGAAGAAATGCCGATCCAAGGGAGCCCCCTCAATGCCCTGTTCAGATATTGAACTGACTTAGGTCATTGTGCGGCGATCGGTCTGGGAGTATTTTTACCATAAGAACCAAAGGGTTCCCATTAAGTATAAACCTTTAATCTATAAATCATGAAAAAAGTATTGTTCGGTTTACTAGCATTTGGATTAACCGCCCAAGCCTATTCCCAAATCATCAAGACCGAGGAGTTGTCGGAAGTCACCGTGGTCGCTACCAACTACAAATACCTCAACAATGTGAACTCGGAAGAGGTAGCCTCGGTTCCGGTGGAGATGCTGGAACGCAAAGTGGCGGCATTCGACCTGAAAAGCTCCGATTTCTATCAGGATGACTATGATCTGTACAACATTTCCTTTTACATCCCCGAGGGTAGAATTCTTGCCGCCTACGACAGGGACGGGAAAATCTTGAGAACCGTCGAAAGGTTCACCAACATCAACACTCCTAACGCGGTAAAGAAAGCCTTATTGGATAGATTTCCCGAGTGGACCATTACCAAAGATGTATACGTGGTGAGCTATAAGGACAACAAAGGGGCCAAAAAAACCTATAAATTTACGTTGGAAAACGGGGATCAGACCATCAAGGTCAAAACCGATGAGGATGGTAATTTTCTATAATCATCAGTGAACCATAAAACGATAAGCCATGTCTGTCCTGAAAGTCATTGAAATAATGGGAAATTCTACGGTAAGCTTCGAAGATGCGGTACAGAACGTCATCAATGAGGCATCCAAAACCGTAAAGAACATCAAATCTGTGTACATCAAGGATATGCAGGTGTCCGTGAACAACAATAAAATAGCACAGTACCGTGTGAATACCAAAGTAAGTTTCGGTATTATGGATTGATATTATTGTTCACCTTTGATCAAAAAAAGAGGGTGCCCGTAATGCTCAAGGATCATCAACATGATTTGCGACATACGGGCACCCTCTCCCTTTACAGGAATAGCCCTGCAGCAAAGTATCGATTGGGCGGAAATTAAAAACGGATAACATTAAAACAAAAGCCATGGAAAAAGAAACTATTTTCGATAACAATGTAGCTGAATATGATGCGTGGTACGAGGAATATCCTTCAGTATACCAATCCGAATTGGCGGCGATCAGGGAGCAGTTCCAAAAACTTCCGGAAAACATCAAGGGCATTGAAATTGGTTTGGGTACGGGACGGTTTGCCATGCCATTGGGTATCAAGGAAGGGGTGGAACCCTCAGTCCCTATGGCCCAGAAAGCGCAGAAAAGAGGAATTGAGGTCATCCAGGGTACCGCAGAAAAACTGCCCTATGGAGATCTTCATTTCGATTTCGTGCTCTTTGTGACCATTTGTCATTTAAACAATCTTAAACAAGCGCTGGCCGAGGCCAAAAGGGTATTGAAAAATGGCGGGGCACTGCTGATCGGGTTTTTGGACAAAGACCGAGCCATCGCTAAACAATATATCGAAAAACGGCACCGCAGCACCTTCTTCAGGCATGCCACTTTTTATACGGTAGACCGTATCACCAGGTCGCTAAAGGAAGCCGGATTTAAGGACCTAGTGTTCAACCAAACCCTTTTTGGGGATTTGCAGGAAATCAAGGAATTACAAATACCAAAACAAGGCCATGGGGAAGGGTCGTTCGTGGTTGTCAAAGCGGTAAAAAAGTGATCAGTGGCATTGATCAAAGATTACCGGAATGGGTTTCTTCCAAGATCCGTATGGCTTCTTTGTCGGACACCTGTTCGAATGCCTCGTAAAATTGCCCTACCGCTTGAAAGTAATGGGGCACCTCCAAACAGATGACCTCATCTACATTTGGGTTGCCTTTTAATTTTAGGATGCCCGACTCGGGTGCCACGGGAATGGCCACTATGATCTTGTCGGGATTCTGGTGGCTCACCAGATCTACGGTTACCAAAAGGGTATTCCCTGTAGCGATGCCATCGTCGATGATGATTACGGTCTTGCCCTTTAATGGCCGCGGTTTCCTATTTTGGTAATATTGTGCTTCACGAGCCCTCAGCTTTTTTCTGATACGGGCCGTTTCTTCCTCAAGATATTCTTTGGAGATACCCTTGGAATCGGTAAGGATCATATCTTCCATACTTACCGCCCCTATGGCATATTCTTTATGGTAGGGATGCCCTATTTTTTTGGATAGGGCAACATCCAATGGCGCTTTTAAGGCCTTGGCCACAATGGCCCCTATGGGAAGCCCCCCTCTGGGGATGGCCAGGACGACCACTTTTTGATTTTTATATTCCGCTAATTTATCTGCCAGTTGTATCCCGGCATCGATCCGATCTCTAAACATCTTTTGTTGTTTTAGTAGGCTTTAGCCATCTCGAAAACCATGTGGCCGATTGTTGGGCCACCAAAGCCAGCTTTCCCGGTTCCTCGAAAAGGTGCGAGGCCTCGGACACGATTTCCAATTTGCGCTCGCATTGTAATTTCTGTAAGGCCATTTCATTGAGTTCGATTACCTGATCGTCCCATCCGCCCACGATCAATAGGGTCGGGGCGCTTACTTTGTGCAGGTCCTTCAAGGCCAGATCGGGCCTTCCCCCCCTGGAGACCACCGCCCGCACATCTTCCCCGAAATAGGCTGCGGCCCTCAGGGCGGAAGCCGCCCCTGTACTGGCCCCGAAATAGCCGATGGCCAAGTTTTTGATTTCATGCTGTTGCTTTACCCAATGGGTTACCTCGATCAAACGCAGGGTGAGTAAATCAATATTGAACCGATTCGCATAAATTTGGTCTTCCGCTTCTGTCAGCAGATCGAACAGCAAGGTGGCCAGACCGTGCCCTTGCAGTACTTCGGCAACAAAATTGTTTCTCGGGCTCCTGCGGCTGCTGCCACTCCCATGTGAGAAAATGACAAGGCCCGTTGACGTCTTTGGAACGCATAAATTGCCTTTCAAGCTGAGGTTGTCCCAGCTGATGGCTACTTCCTTATTGATATCTTTCAACGAATTCATCTCAACATCGGTTCTTTTTATTTTCAATGATGGAAACCTCATATATTGACTTCCCTAAAATAAAGGCCGTAGCAGCAATCGTGAAATGACCTTGGTCATTCGAACGCCTTTAAATAGCTTGACTTTCAGCTATCATGACATTTCTCATAGTTCTGAAGGGCATTTTCCAATTATTTTTACCCGATGTAACCAGATTACCATGAAAAATACTTGCCTTCTATTTCTTGTTTTTTTTATGTTTTCATGCGGAGAACAACAAGAAAAGATCTTGCCCCAAAAAACGATGCTTACCGAATCGGTTTATGCCTCGGCGACCATACAACCCGATAGTCTTTACCAGGCTTATGCCGCGGTTGCGGGCATTTTAGACCGCAACCTGGTGGAGGAAGGGGCAACGGTAAAAAAAGGCGATGCCATTCTTCAAATCATCAACACTTCGCCCAAACTCAATACCGACAACGCCAGGTTGGCGCTAAATTTGGCAAGGGAAAACTACGATGGCCGAGCTGCCATTTTAGGAGAACTGGAGGATGAGATCCAAGCGGCCGCACTGAATCTCAACAATGATTCGATCAATTATTATCGACAAAAAAAACTATGGGACCAAAATATTGGTTCCAAGGTAGAATTCGATAACCGCAAACTGGCCTATGAACTCTCCGAAAACCGCTTAGGGCTTCTGAAAAGCAAATATGACCGCACCAAACGCGAATTGGCGACTCAGGTAGAACAGGCAGAAAACAACTATAAGTCCTCCATGATATCGACCAAGGATTTTACGGTACTGAGCAAGATCAATGGCAAGGTGTATGCCCTGAACAAAAATCCCGGGGAACTCGTTAGTACCATGGAACCCTTGGCAGCGGTGGGCAGTGCGGACATCTTTGTCATCGAGCTGCTGGTAGATGAAGTCGACATCGTAAAATTGCGATTGGGCCAGAAAGCCTTGGTCACCTTGGATGCCTACAGCAATCAGGTCTTCGAAGCGGAAGTCAGCAAAATTTACCCACGCAAGGATGAGCGTTCCCAGACCTTTACGGTGGAAGCCACTTTCAAGGAAGTCCCCGAGGTACTTTATCCCGGGTTGTCGGGAGAGGGCAATATCGTGATCGCCGAAAAAAATGATGTGCTGACCATCCCCAAAGATTATCTTTTGGAAGGTGACCAGGTGCTTACGGAGAATGGGGCCGTGAAGGTGACCCTCGGACTCCAAAATTTAGATCGGGTCGAAATTTTGGAGGGCATCGATGAAAAAACGGCACTTTTAAAACCAAAGTCATGACCAACTGGAAAGTAATCCTGAACATCGCCAAAACCCATTTGCTCACCAAGATGAAATCTACGGTGACGGCTTCCCTTGGGGTGACGTTCGGCATCGGTGCCTACATCACGCTAGTCAGTTTTATGACCGGATTGAACGGCATGCTCGACAGCCTGATCCTCAACCAAACGCCCCATATCCATTTATATAACGAAATTGAACCCACCGCACAACAACCCGTGGACCTCTATAAAACCTTCGAGAATTCCGTAAATGTGGTCCGTTCCATAAAACCCAAGCAGAGCCAGAGGAAAATACACAACGCCCTGCCCATCCTCAACTATCTGAAAAACGATAAAAATGTGAGGGGAGCCACGCCCCAGTTGCGCGCACAGATATTCTACCTCTCGGGATCCATTGAACTGGGGGGCAATTTGGTCGGCATCGATATCATGGAAGAGGTACGGCTCTCCAATATGCGTGATTACATCGTTCAAGGAAGTGCCGAAGCCCTCAAAAATAGCGACAATGGCATTTTGCTGGGTGCCGGCCTGGCCGAAAAAATGTCGCTCGGTGTGGGTGACAGGGTACAGATCAGCACGATCAGTGGCGATGTCTTTCCCTTAAAAATTGTCGGCCTCTACCAAAGTGGGATTGCCGATATCGATAACATCCAAAGTTACGCCAACATTAAAACAGTGCAGCGCATCATGGGAGAGGCGCAGAATTATGTGACCGATATCAACATCAAATTGCTCGACATAGCGGCGGCACCCCTGATGGCCAAAAAGTTGGAAAAACAGTTCAAAGTAAAGGCTACGGATATCAACGAAGCGAATGCGCAGTTCGAAACTGGGTCGAATATCAGGAACCTCATTACCTACGCCGTCTCGATAACACTTTTAATCGTAGCCGGTTTTGGCATCTATAATATCCTGAACATGCTTATCTATGAAAAAATGAAAGACATCGCCATTTTAAAGGCCACCGGTTTTTCAGGTAAGGACGTGCAATTAATCTTTATGAGCCAAGCGATGATCATCGGGGCCGTAGGAGGTTTTTTGGGATTGGCCATTGGATATGGCCTATCGCGCCTGATCGACAATGTCCCGTTCAATACGGCCGCGCTCCCTACCGTAACCACCTACCCGATCAACTATAACATTTGGTATTATGTCATTGGAATTTCATTTGCGCTGGTCTCCACATTTATAGCCGGATATTTACCTTCCAATAAAGCGAAGCGCATCGATCCGGTACGCATCATCCGAGGAACCTAATCCAAGACCATGAACCTCGTCCTAGAAACCAAGAACATCAACAAATACTTTGAGAAGCCCGTGAAATTCCATGTGCTGAAGGATATTTCCTTTGGGGTCAAAAAAGGGGAATTCGCTTCCATTATGGGCAAATCGGGTTCCGGAAAATCGACCCTGCTCTATATTCTTTCGACCATGGATACCGATTATACCGGAGAATTGTTCCTGAACGATGAACTGGTCACCGGTCAGCGGCATGAGGCATTGTCCCGCCTGAGGAACAAGCGTATCGGTTTTGTCTTCCAATTCCATTACCTGCTGTCGGAATTCAGTGTTTTGGAAAACGTGATGCTCCCAGCCAAAAAACTGGCCGAAAAATCGGAAGCCGAAATCATGGATGATGCGATGCAAAAGCTCAAGATGTTGCATATCGATCAACTGGCCAAACAAAGGGCCTCCAGAATTTCAGGAGGCGAGAAACAACGGGTGGCCATCGCCAGGGCCTTGATCAATAATCCTTCCATACTGATGGGCGACGAACCAACTGGAAATCTCGATAGCTACAACTCCGAAAACGTATTCAACATCTTCAAGCAACTCAAGGAAGAGGAAGGACTTTCGCTCCTGGTGGTTACCCACGATGAGGACTTTGCCAAGCGTACCGACCGGATCATCGAAATGGAGGATGGCCGTATCCTGAGCGACCATACCATGGGAAGTGCGCCAAACCCTGTATGACTTTCCTCATAGGGCAATACTTTCAGGTAGTCTACCTTGTCGAGATCGAAATTGAAAGAACCCATGAAGGCAGCTTACTTGATAAAATACGGTCCGGCGGAGTCCGCTTTCGAAATCAGGGAAGTGCCCAGGCCCGAACCGACCCCTTCGGAGGTGCTGATCAAGGTAACGGCATTCGGACTCAACTTTGCCGACGTGATGGCACGCCTGGGGCTTTATAAAGGCGCACCGCCATTACCGGCCCTATTGGGCTACGACGTGGTGGGCCGTATCGAAAGCTGCGGGGCCTCGGTTAAAGGTTTAAAGGTGGGCGATCGGGTGACCGCCCTTACCCGTTTTGGGGGGTATGCCGAGTATGCCGTTACCGAGTCCACGGCAGTTCAGGTCATTCCAGACAATATTTCGGCCGGGGTTGCCGTATCCTTGGCCACCCAATACTGTACCGCCTATTATTTATCCCATCAAATGGCAAATCTCCAAGAAAACGACAAAGTGTTGATCCATGCAGCTGCGGGCGGTGTGGGTACCGCATTGACGCAAATGGCCCTTCACAAAAAGTGCATTGTTTTTGGCACTTGTGGGTCCCAGAAGAAAATAGATTACTTAGTGAAGAATGGCGTTCAGCATCCCATTAATTATAGAAAATTGGATTTCGAGCAGGAAGTAAGGTCCTTGGTGGGCCCCACGGGCCTCGATGTGGTCTTTGATCCCGTCGGGGGCATATCGGCCAAAAAAGGATATCGATTGCTCGGTGCCGGGGGCAGGTTGCTCTGCTTTGGGGTTTCCTCGATGAACCAGACCAAGACGATATTTGGTAAATTGAAGGTTTTGGCACAGTTCGGGATCTATCATCCCCTACAGTTCCTGAGCCAATCGAAAGGAATTATCGGGGTGAACATGCTTACTTTGGCGGCCAGCCATCCCGAAAAAATAAGCAAAGCCATGAAGGCCGTGGTGCAATTGACCCAAGAGGGCGTGCTGAAACCTCATGTCGGGGGCGAATATCCGATCTCAACATTGGTTGAAGCCCATGCCTTTCTGGAATCGCGAGAATCGATGGGAAAGATCGTAGTGACCTGGTAACAAAACCAACGAATGATGAATGGAACGAATTTAGCGGGAAAGGTGGCATTGGTAAGTGGTTCGAGCATGGGCATCGGAAAGTCCATTGCCATGGTGCTCGCGGCCGATGGCGCACACGTTGTCCTCAATGGCCGGGACAGGCTTAAATTGATGGATACCGAAACCGAACTTAGGTCGATGGGCTTTGAGGTAACCGCCGTGATGGCAGATATTCGTTCTCCCGAGCGTTGCCTTTATTTGGTGCAACAAACCATCGCGATTTATGGACAGGTCGATATTTTGGTCAACAATGCGGCGGTAAGCAGCAGAGGGGCGGTGGCGGAGATGGCCGACAACAACTATAAGGTTTTGTCAGAGACGAATTTTAACGGCTCCGCCCATTTGAGTAAATACGCGATTCCCCATATTAAAAAGACCAAAGGGCATATCATTTTCATCAACAGTGCCGCCGGGTTTCGGGGCATGCCTTTCAACTCGGCCTATTCGGCCTCCAAAATGGCCCAGGCCTCGCTCGCGGAAGCCCTGCGCCTTGAACTATTTGATTTCGGCATACATGTTGGCGTGGTGTTCGTGGGCTTTACCGAGAACGATCCCAAAAAAACCATTTTGGATGTGGATGGTTCGTTGATATTTCTTCCTAAAAGGACCAATATCAATCTGGCCAAACCACAGGCCGTGGCCCGAAGCATCAAACGGATGATCCTCCAAAGAAAAAACACGATAACGCTCACAGCACTCGGTCGCTTCACCGGCTTTGCCACCCGTTACTTGCCCCGTTTCAGCAATTGGTTGCTATGGGTAAACCGGGAAAAAATAAAAAAACAATTTACCCTGATCGGAGGGGAAACGCAGGAGGAAACACCATGGTCACCGGAAAAAGAATATATAGATTGGGGGCCGTCCCATGCCAATCCCAATAAAATGTGCCATCCTTGCCCAAAAGGCATTGGATTGAGATAAGATTATAAGCCCGCAACATTGAAGCTCATTAAGGGGATATCGATTTTGGACTCCATCCGAAGCACAATGTCCCTATGAAATAGTTTGCGGTAAATGCCCCTGTCCTCCCTTTCCAACATCGCCAGGACGTCGGCCTTGTTCTCCTCCAAAAAGCCCTGCAGGGTATCCAAAATGTTATCGGAATAACGAAGTACAAACTCCATTCGATCATATTGCACTTTTTGCAATAGCAGGTCCTTGAACCATTCCATCTGCTGATCTCCGGCATATTCCTTTTTTGTAGTGACATGAAACACCTTAACCGCGGCATCGAAGGCTTCTGCGATTTTTACCAACCGATTTATGGCAAAAAGATCGGCCTGTTCAAAATCAGTGGCGTAAACGATATTTTTGAGGGTATCGGACTTAAATTTTTCCGGAACCGAGAGTACCGCACAGGGCGCGGATCCAATAAGGGCCTCGGTGGTCGATCCCAAAAAAAACTCCTTCATGGCGCTGGCACCTTTCGCGCCGAGCACCAAGAGATCTATTTGAAATTCCACCAATTTCTCAAGAATGCCGTCCTTGACCGAATTGTGTTCCTTTACCACCAGCTTGGTTTTGCCATCCTGCCAATGCTTTCCCAAATGGAGGGTGCAAAAATCGGCCAATTTTTCCCTATGTTCCACCAGTAAACGCTCTTCCTTCTTCAAATAGGAGAGGGTTACCGGACTCGACAAGGAAATCGGCATGTCGAAAATGTGCATCACGACCAACTGTGCATCCAATCGGGTTGCCAAGTTATGTGCCAGGAGCATGGCGGCGACCGAATTATCTGAATAATCTGTAGCATAGAGAATCGTTTTCATGTTTGGCATTTTAGCATTGATTCGCTGAAACTATGACATTCGAGCGAAAACAAAAATGACACTGGTCATGCGCGCTTCGGGGCGCTATATGATTTTGGTCATTTTATTTCAGGAATTGCTCCTTTACTTTTATGGTTGGGAACCCAAAGATTCGAAAGTCTTTAATATAACAGGCCATGGTCAACAATGGGCAATTACTGGAGGAGATTACCAATTTGACATATAGGATAGAAACAGAATATCCCGAGCTCTACCAGTTCTTGGATGAAAGCCCCATGACCCTCCCCACAGAGGCCCATCCCGAAGTAGACACCAAAGTCTTGAAGGACTATCTGGAGGATTTGAAGCAAATTTTGGCGCGCTACAAAGCGACCCATAACATTAACGAAAAGCAGACTTGAGATGGGAGAAATTGCCACTTCTGAAAGACAGATCACCTTGTTCTACAATTCCAATTCGGGCAGGTTCAAAAAAACACTGGCCTATGCCAAAGCTGAGGGGTTGCCCATACTGGAAATCGATATCCTTAAAACGCCCTTGACCGGCACACAGATTGCCGAATTGGCCGGTAAATTGGGCATGCAGATTGCCGACCTGGTCAACCAGGAACACCCGGCCTATACTTCTAAATTCGAACCTCACGATTTTTCCGATGATGATTGGATCAAAATGATCAGGCATAACCCTGAAATCATGAAACAGCCCATAGCCCTTCGGGGAAATTTGGCCCTGTTGATCAATACCCCATCCGACATCATTAAAATTTGATGAAGGTGCGTAGAAACCTTAGAAAAATAGGATATTCCATATTGGCCATGGTACTGCTTTTCATGGCGTTTCTTGTCTGGTACCAATGGCGATATGCGATGAAAACCGCAACCTCCTTTGAAGTGAACGCTCCTACATCGGCACAGCGCCTATTGATCGCCACCCAGGGCAGCACGTTCAAGAATACAATTACCCAGGGACTTGTAGATTATTATAAACAAGATTCAATTTATATAAAAGTTATCGATATCGCCGACCTGAAAAAGATACATCCCGAAGACTTCAGCGCTCTGGTCATTCTGCATACCTGGGAGAATTGGAAGCCGCCCGCTTCCGTGAAATCCTTTGTGCAGGAAAACGAGGCCCAAAAAAATAAGATGGTGATCTTCACCACTTCAGGGGAAGGCAATTATAAAATGGAAAACGTGGATGCGCTCACCGGGGAATCGATTATCGAAGAAGCTCCATTAGTCGTTGACAAGATCATCACCAAGCTCAATCCGCTGCTAAATCCAACCCCCTGAAACCTATGTATACCTTTAAGAATTTCAACATTGCCGATTGGTTTTCATTTTACCGCATCATGGCCGTGCCTCTGTTGTTGGCGTTGATATGGTTCGGTGAGAGAACCTGGTTTACTTGGTTTCTTTTGATCAGTTACAGCACCGATGCCATCGATGGATTCTTGGCTAGGAAGTTAAAAATAACCAGCGCACGGGGATCCCAATTGGATTCTTTGGGCGACCAGATTACCTTGGCCATCGGTTTGGTCGGTTTACTGGTTTTTGAAACCGATTTCATCAAGACGAATGCTTTGTTGATCTTCATTGTCTTTTTACCTTACCTGCTACAAATGGTCATCGCTTACCGCAAATATGGCAAAACCACAGCATTCCATACCTATTTGGCAAAATTGTCGGCCTTGGCCCAGGGCGTATTTATTCTCTGGTTGCTTTTTTTCGGACCGGTTTATTGGTTGTTCTATTCGATGATCGTCCTCGGGGTGTTGGAGACCATAGAGGAAATTGCCCTAATTTTCATGTATGATACCTGGGTGAAGGATGTGAAGGGCATTTATTGGGCCTTGAAAGATAAAAGGCGCCTACAAAAAGGAAATGTGGGATCGCTCTAAATCGCCCATATTGATCACAACTATAGACCATAATCGAAAGGCACTATCAAAAATCCAGACGATGAAAAAATTTGAGCCTTATTTAAAAGGGGGTGATTTAAGGAGTACCGTTGGGGTGGCCCAATTGGTCCCCTTGATCAAAAGCCAGAACGATTTCGACCTTTTGTTTGCATACTTATCGGATGAAAACCGATTGTTGGCCATGCGGGCCGCAGATGCTGTTGAAAAAATCACGGTTGACCATACCGAATACTTGAAACCGCATACAACACATCTGATCCAACTCTTGGACCGTGCCAGGCATAAGGAATTGAAGTGGCATTTGGCCCAGCTCATTGCCAGGGTACCCCTTACCAACGACCAATTGCACCATACTTGGCTCATCCTCACCAAATGGGCAATGGATACTTCAGAAAGCAAGATTGTTAGGGTGAATGCCCTTCAGGCCCTTTTTGAGCTTTCGAAACAGAACATCCGTTTCGAAAAATCCTTGTCGCCCATCCTGCAATCCCTGGAAAAGGAAGATGTCCCTTCCCTCAAAGCAAGGCTCAGGAAAATCAAAGAAGCCATGGGTGGTCAATAAATACAAATACGCTGGGCAAATCGTTTCTTTGATGAAAAACCTTTGCCCAATATCTCCGTAACGATTTGTCGTAAAGTCTTAAGCCGTTTCCTTTTCTTTGCTTCTTTTATCGGCGAATTTCTCGATAAGATCGGGCACCTTTTCAAATACCGCTGCGAGTCCATGTGTTTTGCCCGCGGCAAGGAAAGAAATATGGTCAGCCCTGCTGACGAGGAACCCGATCGGTTCGATGCCCACTCCCGCACCGGCGCCACCGCCCTGGGCTTTATTCGATTTGGGTTCGGTACTTTCCGAGCCTCCGGAACCGAATCCCATGCCCACCTTGATCACCGGCACACATTTATATTCCCCCAACTCGAATTGCTCTCCGATAACCGTTTTGGTATTGGCCTCGGTTTTAATAAAATCGGTAATTTTTCCCAGTAATTCATCGAAATGTAGTTCCATGGTTTTATGTTTTAATGGTTAATGAATGTTTTAAGCAGAAATATGGGGCGGTTTTGCAAGAACAGCACCATTTGGTTTCTGCCTTGAAAATTGATGCTAAACGACCCGACCCACCGGTTCAAGTATGCAAAAACCGGATACAATTTGGCATTTGTGACATAATCTCCGGTATCGATATCGATCAGCAATTGCTTCACTTTAAATGTTTTTAAGAGTCCCTTTATCTTTTTATACCCCATTGCACTTCTCTTTTTCTTGTGCTTTTTATTCGGCTCTTTTTTGGGTTGCTCCGTAAACAGCTTCTGTAAGGGGTAGAAATAAAATTTCCTGAAAAAGACATGAAGCGTAACCTGAAACAGTTCCTCGCCATGAGGCTCCAAACTGGCCTTCGCCAAGCCTTTCAACCTTACAAAGTATTGCTGTGAAACCGTATCCAAACAGACTTCAATAGGCATCCACAAAAAACCGACCATCAATAAAAACAGCAACCCCAAAAGTATGAAAACCCACATGTACCGGTTTTTGGTCAAAGAAAACAAACCGGTGTTGTTGGTGCAATGATCTAGGTCATTCGGGTGCCGATCCAATGCATGTACGGATCAAATTAATTCTCAAAAAGATGACTTCGGTCATGTAAAATCGCCGATTTTGATATTACATTTAGTTGGCCCATTATGGCAGCCTTTGTCGGAAAGGGAATTGGACCTACAATTCAACCGTCAAATGCTCGGAAGGGAAAAAACCCAAGTTTGAAAGTTGTGGGTTTTTATTTTGACATAATCCGAACTGATCAAAAAATTCAAAATGAAAAAATTAAACGCAAAGGAAGCCAGGGAAATCGGAGATGCCCTTGGCATCGATTGGAACAAGACGAACTTAAAGGAATTCACTTTGGGCATCAATGTCGAATTCGAACATGGCACCCGTTTTCCCGAAACGAATTTAACCTATAACGATCCCAAATTAACGGCTAAGATCGCTTGGGCACATTTGAAGGAATTTCCAGATTATTATACGCGCTTGGCCAAAATGGAAAAGGAGGCCAAGACCTATTGGGCCAAAAAAAATTTGGAGCACCATTAAAAGGCCAACGCCACATATACAGCCATCCAGGTCAACGGATTTTCCGCAATTGATCGCTTGGCTATTACATGGCGATGTGGCGATCCAATATCAGGTACATCGTGATTTGTTGTCAAACGATCGCAAGGACCTCAGAAATCGGATCGCCCATGAAGGTTGGGGGGCACAGTTCCTTTCAAAACGAAGGCCCGACGGCCATTGGGGATTGAAATTCTACCAACCCAAATGGACTTCCACCCATTACACTTTGCTCGACTTACGAAACCTTTGCATTGCCCCCGAAACCAAGATGATCAAAGAGACGATCCAACAAATCGTCGGAACGGAAATAGGGCCAGACGGTGGTATCAATCCGTCACCCACGATACTGCAAAGCGATGTTTGTATCAATGGTATGTTCCTGAATTATGCCAGCTACTTTATGACCCCGGAACACCATCTCCGATCTATTGTCGATTTTATTCTGGAGCAACGTATGCAAGATGGTGGCTTCAATTGCCGATCGAACCGTTCGGGCGCGGTGCACAGTTCCCTCCATACCAGCTTGTCGGTGTTGGAAGGGTTCACCGAATATGAATACAACGGCTATACGTACCGACTTGGGGATATCCAAAAAGCGGCCAATGCCGCGAAAGAATTCATATTGATGCATCAGCTCTATCGCTCCGATAAGACCGGGAAGACCATCGATGAAAAATTCCTCAAGTTGTCCTACCCTAGACGATGGCGCTATGACATCCTCAGTGCCCTTGATTATTTCCAATATGCGAAAGCACCATGGGACGAACGCATGCGGCCCGCAATGGAGGTGCTTTTAAAGAAAAGAAACAAAGAGGGCACTTGGAACCTGCAGGCGAAACATCCCGGACAGGTGCATTTTGAAATGGAAAGGGCCGGCCGGCCCAGTCGATGGAATACCTTGAGGGTTTTACGTATCCTATCCCATTTTAAGGTGGAACTGGCCAATGGATTAATATATCATTGATCGGTTCCCATCGATTATTTGGTTTCCATTTATAAAGAATTCAATCGGGAATCAACAAGTGGGGTAATCGGCAAGCCCGCTTCAGATTGATTTGCTTGATTTATGATGCTCGTCATTTTTTGGGTCGATCTTGCCTTTTAAATTTGGACAGAAAATCGATATACTTGAGAATAGCATTGTTTTTACTGCTGTTGATCCATGGGGCAATTCATTTCATGGGCTTTGCAAAAGCCTATGATTTCGTCCAAATAACTGCATTGACCAAGTCGATTTCCAGACCCATGGGATTGCTTTGGCTTTTGGCGGGACTACTCTTTATCATATCGGGCCTCCTATATTTCACTAAAAGGGAAATCTGGACGATGCTGGTCTTGATCGCAGTGATCATATCGCAGGTACTGATTTTTATGGTCTGGAAAGATGCCAAATTCGGTACCATTGCCAATATCATTATAATGGCATTCGCCATTATTGGTTTTGCAAATACACGCTTTGAAAATGGCTATAAAAAGGATGTTCGGTCCGCTTTTGAAAAAAGCTTGATAGCCAGCGAACTGGTTTCCCAAAAAGACGTTGATCAGCTTCCTCCCGCCGTACAGCAATACCTAGAATATGTTGGCGTAGTGGGTAAACCCAAAGTATATAATGTCAAGATCGTTTTTGAGGGCGAAATGCGGGATAGAGGACAGGATTGGTTCAAATTCACGTCGGAACAGTTTAACTTTTTTGAAAATCCGACTCGCTTGTTCTTTATGAAGGCCAAGGTCAAAGGATTATCTACCTACGCATATCATGCATATAAAGAGGGAGAAGCAAATATGCATGTTAAAGTACTTTCCCTTTTCCCGGTAGTGGATATTGAAGGTAAGGAAATGTACCCCACCGAAACAGTCACCTATTTTAATGATCTGTGCCTCTTTGCCCCTGCAGCACTGATCGATGATAGGATTACTTGGGAAACCCTCGACGAATTTTCGGTCAAAGCCACATTTACAATTGGCAAAACCAGTATTTCCGCAAATCTGTATTTTAACGAACAAGGGCAACTGATCAATTTTGTTTCCAACGACCGATACTCCGTTTCAGAAATAAAAGCCTTTCCCTTTTCGACTCCTGCAAAAGACTATAAGAACGTTAACGGGTACAACCTGGCGACCTACGGGGAGGCAACATGGCATTATCCCGATGGGGAGTTTATCTATGGGAAGTTCAACCTGGAGAGTCTTCAGTATAATGTGACCGAACCAAAACATTGAAAATGTAATTGAACAAAGCATGACAATTGGATTATTTACAACATGGCCGATGCTGTGTGGCCATTGCTGAAAAATCGAGATAGATGAAAGAAAGAAAACTGTTCTGGATCAAAATAGTGCACACCTTGGTATGGTTGTTCTTTAACGTGGTGATCTTCTATCTGCTGTATGCCGTAATCGTGAACAAGATCGATCTGTGGGTATGGATCTGCGTGGGCTTGGTGTTCCTTGAGGGGCTGGTATTGGCCATTTTCAAGATGTTTTGCCCTTTGACCATCATGGCACGGAAATATTCGGATTCCACCAAAGACAATTTTGATATTTTTTTGCCGAACTGGTTGGCGAAATACAATAAGTTGATCTACACCACCATCTTCTGTATCGCATTGGCCATTCTTGCCTATCGATTGATTTAAATAATCTCCTAATCAATGACTGAAAGGGCAAAAGCCTTTAAAAATGAAGATTCCTTTCCATTATTCCGAGAACAACTGACCATTATCATGACCGGTTAATTACCGCTGGATTATCTTTAGGGCCGTGCAATAATGATTTAAAGACCTAGAGCAAACCATAAAATTTTTATTTATGAAGGGATATGCCATCAACCTTCCCAATATATTCTATTTTTTTAGCGTGCTTGCCTTGACCATCTGGCTATTGATCGCAGCCCAAGTAATTCTTGTCCCCTTGTTCTTCAGTTTTTTTTTGCCTTGATGCTAAAGCCTTTAGCGGCTTTTTTGGAAGGCAAATTCCGTAATAGGATATTGTCGATTCTGCTCTCTTTCTTGATCATGTTGGTGCCTTTGTTCGCGGTAATCTTGTTTTTCTTCAATCAATCAAGAATTTTGTTCAGTGAACTTCCTTCGTTCAATGAAAGGATAAATTATTTTGCCGGGCAATTTATGGATTGGTTCAACCTTCGGTTTCATATCGATCCGGAGTCCTCTTCCCAGTGGTTGTCCAAAAATTTTGCGGACACCTTAGATTTTTCGAGCGGATTCCTACAAGACGGCCTATTATCGGGCACTACCCTGCTGGTCAATATGATATTGGTAGTGCTGATCACTTATTTCCTGCTCCTCTATCGAACCGCATTTAAAAACTTTTTACTTACCCAAGTAAACCCGGGGGCAAGAGAAAAACTGGAAGCCCTTTTCGAACAAATACAGAAACTTACCAAACGGTATATGGTAGGTCAGGGATTGGTCGTGCTAATACTTGGTCTTTTGATAGGATCTGGACTTTGGTTAATTGGGGTTCCCTATCCCTTTTTCTGGGGCTTTTTGGCGGGATTTCTTGAGATCATGCCCTATGTGGGAACCACCATCGGCGTCATTTTGCCCTTTAGTTATATGTTGATGGTCTCCGATACGTTCTGGCAACCTTGGGCCGTTATCGGCCTCTATATCCTGGTGCAGCAAATCGAGGGCAATTTGATCACCCCAAATGTCATGGGACCGAGTATCAAGATCAATCCCTTGTTCATTATCCTCGGCCTTTTTCTGGGCGGTTATATGTGGGGCGTGTCGGGCATGATTTTGGCCTTGCCCCTGATGGCCATCTCAAAGGAGGTATTCAGAACTTTTGAAGTACTCGAACCCATTAGCTACTTGATGGAGGACGGGCTATCCCGAAAAGCAGACCTGTTTTTTGATCGATATGACACCGCCAAGAACCGTTTTTTTGGACTTTTTTTTAAAGAAGTGCCAGACGAGGAATAGGCGATCCACATCGTTTGATAATCGGGTGCCACGGTAAACATTCCAATGGCAAGCACGATAAAACACTATTGATGAATATCTGGTTTAATGAACAGAGCCGCTAGGGCATCTATTGCGCTGCCTTTTTTTTCTGCCGCTCCAACTTCCTAAAATAACCGCGGGTTAAGAAGTTGTGCTTCAAGGCCTCCATATTTTCATTAAAACGTTCAGTGCCCTGTTCGATATGCTGCATCGTCTCATCCAACCGCTTGACAAAAAGCGTATCGGTGGCCAGATAATTGAGGGCGCCCTTCCCGTCTTTGACCTCTCCAAGCATTGTATGGATATCTTGGCTCATTTTATCGATCTCGATACTCGAACTCTCAAGATGGAGGATGATGTTCCTCATTCGCTCCGCGGAAAGGGAATCGGCCAGCAATACCCCTGCAGCACTCTTCTCGAAATCGACGCTTCCGATCATTCGGTTCAGTTCCGAAATCGCCGTATTAGCCTGTTTGCTGGTCTGTTTCAAATTGGCCACGGTCTGATGCAGATCACTGGCCATAAGGGTATCGTTCAACAGCCTGCCCAGCGTGCCCTTTCCCTTGATCAAGGATTGGGTCACCTTTAACAGGTCGGAAGTCAACATGGCCGCATTTTCATTGGTCACGTTCAAGGTGCTCAACATATCTTGGGTAGCAATTTTACTGTAAGACTCAAGTTCGTCTCCAGGTTTTATAAAAGCCGCTGCTCCCCTGCCCGGCACGATATTGACGAGCATACTGCCCACAAGGCCATCCGAACCGATGGTCGCGATCGCGTCTTTTTTGATTTGGTCGAGCATTTTTTCCTCGATGATCATGTGCACCATGATGGTGGTATCATTGATCATTTCTATCTTACTGACCGTGCCTACGTTGATTCCTGAAAATCGAACGTTGTTCCCGGTTTGGAGTCCGTTGGCGTTATTGAAGGTGGCACTGAGGGGAAATGTCTTGCCGAACATATTTTGCCTGTTCCCGATGAGGTAGGCCGCAAAAAGCAACAGTATCGTACCCAGTACAACAAAAACCCCTAATTTTAAATTCTCTAAAGCTGTTTTGGCCATATGCTTATTTTTTAAAAAATGCTTCCACTTTTGGATCGGTCGACTGCGATAATTCGTTATAGCTCCCTTCTGCATAGTTGATGCCATCCACCAACAAGATCATCCGTTCCGAAATCACCCTTGCACAGTCTACATCATGGGTAATGATCAAAGATGAGGTGCCATATTTTTTTTGGATACTGCGCATCAATACGATAATTTCTTTGGCAGTAATGGGGTCTAGGCCACTGGTGGGCTCATCATACAGGATGATCTTCGGTTTCAAGATCAAGGTACGGGCCAGGGCCACCCTTCTTTTCATTCCTCCCGATAGTTCGGCCGGCATCAGATCAATGGCATGGGCCAGTCCTACATTCTCCAAAGCTTCCAAAACCAATGGGGTCGTATCGTTGACGGCTCCCAGTTTTTCGCGATGTCTCCGCATGGGGAATTCGAGATTTTCCCTCACGGTCATCGAATCGTATAGCGCGCTCCCTTGAAAAAGAAAACCGATATCGGATCTGAGTTCATCAAGGGTCTGTTGGTCTAAAGTTGAAATTTCCTTTCCCATGACTTCAATATAACCACGATCTGGCTGCATGAGCCCGACCAGGCATTTGATCATCACCGACTTGCCAGAGCCCGACTTGCCCATGACCACGAGATTCTCCCCTTCATATAATACCATATTAAAACCATTGAGCACATGGTTGTCGCCAAAGCTTTTGTAAGCGTCGCTGATTTTGATCACAGCCCTTCGAGGCGCATGACCGGTAGTATCATCGCTATTGTTTTGCAAAGTCGTTTGTTGTGCTCCCATACGTTTACAGTTCGTAGAAAATATCTGAAATAAAAACGGCGATAAAGTCGACCACAAACAACAACAATGAGGAAACCACCACTGCGGTATTTGCGGCAAAGCCAACGCCCGCAGTTCCTTTGTCGCTGTAATAGCCCTTATAACAACCAACCAAACCTATGGTAAATCCAAAAAAGAACGACTTGATGGTCGCCGGTACCAAATCGCCAAACTCCAAGGCATCGAAAACCGTATTGAAATAGAGTTGGAACGAAACATCGCCTTTTAGGTTCTCCACCAAGGCAGAACCATATAGGGCCACCAAATCACCAAAAACGACCAACAAGGGCAGCATCAAAGTGGTCGCCCAAATTCGGGTCACCACCAAATATTTGAACGGATTGGTGCCGGAAACCTCCATGGCATCGATCTGCTCGGTGACGCGCATCGAACCCAACTCGGCCCCTATGCCCGAGGCGATGCGACCGGCACATATAAGTGCCGTGATCACGGGTCCTATTTCGCGGACTATCGAAATCCCCACCATATTGGGCATCCAGGAAACAGCACCGAATTGGATCAAGGTAGGTCGCGATTGCAAGGTGAGTACAAGACCGATGATAAAACCGGTTACGCCCACCAAAACCAATGAGCGGTTTCCCATCTGATAGCATTGCCGAAGCAATTCTTTAAATTCAAATGGCCTCTTGAAGGCTTCCCTCATAAAACGGGCCGCAAAATACGACAGGTCCCCGATTTGGACAAAAAACCGTTTTATCCGGTCGGCCATTTGCCGTTGCAAAACCATTGCAGATCGATTGTCGGACATGCCCAAATATAAAGCGGATCGAAAGGTTTAAAAATGACCAATATCATACCAAAAAAGGAGTTACTTCGTCATCTTTGGCACATCGATATTCAATATTGCCGCTCTGCTATGCCCGACAAATTTCAATATTCCATAAAATAACCCCGGATAGTTGGTATGACAAAATACGACAATCGCAATAAGCATGGTTTTTACCTCAGGGAGGAGCGTACCTTTTTGGAAGGACCGCGCAACAGGTTCAAAGAACTATGGTTCACCTTCAAAGTACAATACAATTTTATCCGTGCCTTTAGAAAATTGCACTTCATAGGACCCTGTGTCACCGTTTTTGGATCGGCCAGGTTTGCACCCGACAACCTATACTACAAACAGGCCGAAGAAGTGGGAAAGGCCTTGTCGGAACTTGGGTTTGCCGTCATGACCGGTGGCGGTCCGGGCATTATGGAAGCCGCCAATAAGGGTGCTTATTTGAACAATGGGTATTCCATCGGTTGCAATATTGTCCTGCCCCGCGAGCAACAGGCCAACCCCTATCTCCATAAATGGATCGAGATCCCCTACTTCTTCGTTCGCAAGTTCATTTTGTTGAAGTACTCCTTTGCCTTTGTGGTGATGCCCGGGGGAATTGGTACCTTGGATGAGCTGTTCGAAGCGTTGACCTTGATACAGACCAAAATGATCAATCATTTTCCCGTCGTGCTGTTCGGGAAAGAATACCATAAAGAGCTTTACCAACACATTCAGATCATGGCCGAAAATGAAAGCATCGACCAAGAAGATATGAAGCTGTTGTTCCTTACCGATTCGGTCGATGAAATGGTGCACCACCTAAAAATTCATGCCGTTAAAAAATTTGGGCTCGTGAAAAAACCCATCAAAACGCGCTGGTGGTTGGGCGAAACCAACCCCGTTCGGACCTGATTCATATCATTTGAGGCGGACCGACCTTGTACTACATTTGGAAATGATAACGAATTTGGCTCCATCCGGCGCTTGGAAACCTTTGTATCGTTAACCAAAATACAAATATGGCAAGACCACAATTGTTGAACACCACATTTTTTTCCATTATAACATCCTTATTTTTTGTTCCCTTGGTCTTGGCCCAAACCCCAAACGTTCCAACTATTGGCGATCCTCTGCACCAAGCGGTTCGCCATACCCTAAAAAAGTTGGTGCTGCCCAACAAAATCGACCTTTCGAAAGACATCCCGATCGGCAATTATTTTAGTTTTATCGATTCTTTGGTAACCCATTACGATTCCCTGGTACCCTATCATTTGACCGAGCATCTCCTGGTCAGCGCCAACCCTTGGATCATCGATACTTTGGCCAATACGGATTACTATCGCATGAAAGCAAGGGATTCCTTTGTATACGATCAAAAAAAACTGATAGCCCTACCCAAAGGCAACCCATTGATACTTCCCGATTCGATATCGGCGATACGCCTTCAAAATGAATTGGCTCACCGTTCGATCGATGTCAACATCCCTGAATTCAAGATGCGTATTTATCGCGATAGTGTCTTGCTTTTAACCTTTCCGGTGCGTGTGGGGCAAAATAAAAAACGCTTTTTGGCCTTTGGCAATCGTGTCACCGATCTGAGAACCAAGACCGGCCGAGGGAAAATTATCGGTTACGTGAAAAACCCGGATTATTATAATCCTGTCGATGGGAAGCGGTATCGTGTGACACGAAGGGACGATGCACTGACGACGCTTTTACCGCAAATTCCCTTTATTGACACAGAAATCGATGGGGTTCGCCATGGCCAGATGATCCACCCGACCACCAACCCGGAAACCTTGGGAAAGGCCTATTCCAATGGCTGTATCGGTACCAAGGAATCCGATGCATGGATCATTTATTACAATGCGCCCATCGGCACTCCGATCCGTATTCGATACGATCTTATGGTCAGGGATGAATTTGGACAAGAACAGCGCCTCAAAGATATTTATGGCGAGGGATGATTTCCCTTACCCCATGAACCGAACGCGCCATGAACCAATGTCCACGGTTCAATGCGATAAGCTCTGACAAGCTATAGGCCTCCATTTGTCCTATTTTCAACATCGCGAATATGACTTTTATCATAGTCTGCGCTAATTGTGCGGCCTAATTTTGTGGAAATCAAATGTATTCCCATGTGTACCCTTATCCAAAAGTATAATGTTCCAGGGCCGCGATATACAAGTTACCCTACGGTGCCTTATTGGAACATGGAATTCTTTTCCGGAAAGGCATGGAAAGCGACCTTGCAGCAAAGTTTTGGGGAAAGCAATACTGCGGAAGGCATCAGCCTCTACCTTCACTTACCGTTTTGTGAGAGCATGTGCACTTTTTGCGGCTGCCATAAACGCATCACCAAGCGGCATGATATGGAAAAACCCTATATCGACTCGGTACTGCAGGAATGGAAATTGTATTGCGATCTTTTCAAGGCAAGGCCAATCATCAAAGAATTGCATTTGGGCGGCGGTACGCCGACCTTTTTTTCCGCGGAGCATCTAGCTATGCTTATTGATGGAATTTTTAAGCGGGCCGATCGGGCGTTGGATTTCGAATTTAGTTTTGAGGGCCATCCCAACAATACCACTGGCGACCATTTGCAGACTTTATATGATCTTGGGTTCAAAAGGGTGAGCTTTGGGGTCCAGGACTACAATGAAACCGTGCAGAACGCCATCAATAGAAAACAATCCTTTGAGGCGGTCAAAAAAGTTACCGAACAGGCCCGGAAAATCGGTTATACCTCAGTAGGGCACGATATCATCTTTGGCCTGCCATTCCAGACCCTCGACCATATCAAAGAAACCATTTCCAAAACGAAGCAATTGCTGCCCGATAGACTGGCGTTTTACAGCTATGCCCACGTACCCTGGTTAACAGGAAATGGCCAAAGGGGGTTCAACGATTCCGATCTTCCCTCCCCCGATGAAAAACGAAAACAATACGAAACCGGTAAAGCATTGTTGGCCCAAGTAGGCTATCATGAAATTGGAATGGATCACTTCGCCCTTAAAACCGATGACCTTTACATCTCGATGCAGACAAAGCGTTTACATCGAAATTTTATGGGTTATACGGCCTCCAAAACACAGCTGATGATCGGCCTTGGGCCTTCCAGTATCAGCGATAGCTGGTACAGTTTTGCGCAGAACGTAAAGGGCTTGGAGGAATATCAGCATCTGGTCGCCAATGACATCATCCCCATTTATAGGGGGCATATCCTTACGGAAGAAGATCGGACCATCAGGCAACATATACTGAATCTGATGTGCCGTTTTGAAACCTCTTGGCATCTTGAATCGGAAAAATTTTCCGATTTGGGGAACGTATTGGAAAAATTAAAGGAAGTGGAACACGATGGATTGGTGGAAATAACACCCTTCCAGATTCGGGTCACGCAAAAAGGACGTCCTTTCATTCGAAATATCTGTATGGCTTTTGACGTTCTATTACAAAGAAGATCACCGGAAACGCAATTGTTTTCGATGACCATTTAATCATTCGCAACCTTAAAACCCTTACCCATGAAAAAAATAATTGTGCCTGTCGATTTTTCGGAACAAAGCGAATACGCCTTGAAAGTGGCCGCTTCCCTGGCCAAAAAGCATCAATCAGAAATCTTGGCGCTCCATATGCTCGAGCTGAACCAGGCCATTATTTCATCCTCGGAAGGCTTCCATCCGGAACAAACGGTGTTCCTGCTCAAAATGGCGGAAAAGAGATTCAACGAATTTTTGAACAAGCCCTATTTAAAGGGACATCAAGATTACCCCGATCATAAAACACTTTAAGGTTTTCAGCGAGGTCAACGATGTAGCCGAACAGCATGGTGCCGACCTAGTGGTCATGGGGTCTCATGGCAGCGATGGCCTGAAAGAAATATTCGTGGGATCCAATGCCGAGAAAGTGGTGCGTAATGCAGACATTCCGGTACTGGTGATCAAAGAAGAGCTCAACGATTTTAAAGTGGATCATTTTGTGTTCGCTAGTGATTTCAAGGATGAGGGCATCGTCGCTTTTCAAAAGGCCAAAGCCTTTGCCGAAATGTTGTCGGCAACACTCGACCTTGTCTATATCAACACCCCGGGTGATGATTTTCTGAGCACCAAGGATGCCTATGAACGCATCAATCATTTCTTGATGAAGGCCAAAGTCGGCAAAGAAGTTAAGATTTACAATGACTATACCGTCGAGAACGGCATCCTGAACTACAGCATGGCCAATAGTGCCGATGCCATAGGCATACCTACCCACGGAAGAAAAGGTCTTTCCCACTTCTTTATGGGCAGTATAGGTGAGGACATTGCCAACCACTCCAAAATTCCGGTGGTGACCTTTAAGATTTAAGGCCACTGTATAGAATAACATACTTCAAAAAGGGGATGGTTCATACCGCCCCTTTTTTATTTTGGAAGGATTCCTTACATCTTATCGAGGTACGCAAAGCCTTTGGATTAAAGCGGTAAAAATGAGATGCCCTTTTGAATGTCCAAAACCAAATCGGCCACCGTGGTATTTTCCAATCGGTGCAAGAAATTGGTCTTGGTATTGCCCAATAGTTTATGCATCGGACAAGGATGATCTGCATTGCATTTCTCCAAACTGAGCATACAGGAAGTCAACCGGTCTTCCCCGTCCAGCACGTTGATGATATCGATAAGATGTACCTTCAGGTTCTCCTCGCTTAAATAAAATCCGCCATTCGGGCCCTTGGCAGATGATACCAGTTGATGCCTGCTCAACTCCTGCAGTAACTTGGACAGATAGGCTCTTGGAACGTTGATGGGCTGCCCTAGGTCCTTGGCCCCAATTTTATGGTCGGCGTTTGCATGTACGGCAAGATATAAGACCGCTTTTAATGCGTATTTGGAAGAGTTGGAAAGCATGTTTCAATTGTGCCCACAAATATAAATAAATAATAAAAGACCCTTTTGTCTTTTATTATGATAATTATCATATTTTTTTTTCTTACCCACGCCTACTTTTGGTTCAAAATTCAAAACAACCCAACAAAATGAAAATAAACAACTACCATCTGTTGATACTTTTTTCCGTGCTGCTCCTCGGATGCGGTGAAAAGGAAACCAAAAAAGAAGGATTCAGTGTGGACAGGCAAAAGTCTGCCACCGAGCAAAAGGTCGATATCGTAGAAACCAACACGGTTAAGCCCTCTGAACGAATCGATCTAACGAACAAAGGCGTGGGACCGATCAAATCGGTGACCCTGAACGCGGAAATCGATCAGGCCATGGCCGCCGAAGGGAAAGCGGTTTACGATCAAATGTGTTTGGCCTGCCACAGGCTCGGCAAAAAGTTCATCGGCCCGGCGCCGAACAACATCCTGCAAAGGCGCAGTCCGGAATGGGTGTTGAACATGATCTTGAATCCCGATGTCATGGTTAAGGAAGATCCTTTGGCCATGGATCTTTTACAAGAATTCAATAGCTCGCCCATGGCGAACCAAGGGCTGACCGAAGCTCAGGCAAGGGCCGTACTCGAGTATTTTAGAACGCTATAAAAACCAACCTTATGAAAACAACCAACAAAATCAAAATTCTATTGGTCGCGGCTGGCCTAATGGTAAGCTTGGTCAGCTGTAAAAACGAGACCAAAACAAGTCCGGCCGAAGCCGCATCTTCAGAAGCCGTAACAGAGGATACCCACAAACAGGGGCAAGCTTTTATCGAAGATGATGTATCCAGGCCCACGGTGCTCTCCATTGCCATAGGCTCACCCGATCATACTACTTTGGTTGCCGCAGTGCAGGCCGCCGAATTGGAGAACGTGTTGGTGAATACAGGTCCTTTGATGGTCTTTGCCCCGACCAACGAGGCTTTCGAT
Organism: uncultured Flavobacteriaceae bacterium; assembly: GCA_963760375.1. Classification (GTDB taxonomy): domain Bacteria; phylum Bacteroidota; class Bacteroidia; order Flavobacteriales; family Flavobacteriaceae; genus Pelagihabitans. The sequence continues at coordinate 29,180 of CAVXCS010000001.1, forward strand.
GCCTTGCCCGCAGGAACGGTTGAAAACCTTTTGAAGCCCGAAAACAAAACGGCATTGGCCAATATCCTAAAGCATCACGTAACGCCTGGGAACTATAGCAAGGAATTTTTGAAGAAATTTAAAAAACTGGGGCAGGCCGACAACCAAAATACCACCGTAGAAGTCATTGGTGACGATGTTTTTGTCGGAGGTGCCAAAATCATTGCGAGTATCCCCGCAGGAAACGGCATTGTTCATGTCGTTGACAAGGTCATCTTGCCTCCCACTCAATAAAAGTAAAAACCACTGAAAATTATAAAATCTAACAAATGAAAAAGCTAAGTTATTTATTATTTACCTGTATAGGGCTGAGCCTTATAGGTTGCCAACCCAAAAGTAGTACCACCAATGGGGCTTTGTCTTCCAATGCCGCGGAACGGGTCTATGTGGCCCCTGGGGAACACGACGAATTTTACGCTTTTATCTCCGGCGGATTTAGTGGACAATTGTCGGTCTACGGACTGCCTTCTGGAAGACTTTTTAAAGTAATACCGGTTTTCTCGCAAGATCCCGAGAAAGCATGGGGCTACAATGAGGAAACCAAACCGATGTTGAACACCTCCCACGGCTTTGTGCCATGGGATGATGCCCACCACCCCGATATTTCCCAGACCGCCGGGGAATTGGATGGCCGTTATGTATTTATCAATGGCAACAATACCCCGCGAATCGCAAAAATAGATCTGAGTGTTTTCGAAACCACCGAAATCCTTGAAATTCCCAACAGTGCAGGAAACCATAGCAGCGCATTTGTAACCGAAAACACCGAATACGTAGTTGCTGGAACCCGTTTTTCCGTACCGGTGCCCCAGCGCGATATGCCCATTAATGAATACAAAGGCAATTTTAAGGGTGCCCTTTCATTTATCAGCGTGGCTCCAGAAGATGGTCGCATGAATATTGAATTTCAATTGTTGATGCCCGGATTTGATTATGACCTATCCCATCCAGGTCGCGGTAAATCGCATGGTTGGTTTTTCTTTACCACTTATAATACCGAGGAAGCCAATTCACTCTTGGAAGTGAATGCCTCGCAAAATGACAAAGACTTCATCGCCGCGGTGAACTGGAAAAAAATAGAAGAATATGTCAAAGGTGGCGGCGGCACTAAAATGCCGGCAAACTACGCCCACAACGTATACGACGACGATACCCATACCGCTACCTCTACGATGAAGAAAGAGGTTTTGGTGGTGAATCCCATCGATGTGCCCGGCGCAATATTTTTTCTCCCGACTCCAAAATCGCCCCATGGCTGTGATGTAGATCCCACAGGGGAATATATTGTTGGTGCCGGAAAGTTGTCGGCAGACCTAACCGTACATTCCTTTACCAAGATGCTAAGTGCCATAGAAAACAAAAAATTCGATGGGGAGGCTTACGGAATACCCATATTGAAGTTCGAGGATGTTTTGGCCGGTACCGTGAACAGTGGCGGATTGGGACCCCTGCATACCGAATTTGATGCGGAAGGCAATGGCTATACCACTTTCTTCATCTCCTCCGAGGTGGTCAAATGGAAAGTGGGCACTTGGGAAGTCGTTGACAGGCAGCCATGTTTTTATTCCGTTGGCCATTTAATGGTACCTGGGGGCAATTCAAGGAAACCTTTCGGCAAATATTTGATCGCCATGAACAAGATTACCAAAGACCGTTATTTACCTACTGGTCCGGAAGTGACGCAGTCTGCCCAGTTATATGATATCTCCGGCGAGAAAATGGAGTTGTTGTTGGATTTCCCGACGATCGGCGAACCGCATTACGCCGCGGGCATTGCCGCTGATATCGTTAAGGAAAGGTCAAGGAAAATCTTTAACCTCACAGACAACAAACATAAATATGCCACCACTTCGGATGCCAACGTGAAAGTGGAACGCAATGGTAAAGAGGTGCATATCTACATGACGATGATACGTAGCCATTTCAACCCCGATAACATAGAGGGCGTAAAGGTGGGCGACAAGGTTTATTTTCATGTGACCAACTTGGAACAAGACTACGATGTGCCACACGGGGTCAGTATCATCGGCGCCAATACATCGGAACTGTTGATCATGCCGGGGCAAACCGAAACCTTTGTATGGGAGCCCAAGCAGGTTGGGGTATGGCCTTTTTACTGCACCGATTTTTGTTCGGCACTCCATCAGGAAATGCAAGGTTATGTTCGCGTGTCCCCGGAGAATTCGACCCTGGATCTCACCTGGACTTTAGGGGAATAACCGAATTGGTCCATTTTTTTTAAAAACTCAAAAGCGGGTTGTGTTTCAAGACCTTCCCGCTTTTAATCAAGTAATCGTTACCCAATGAAAAAATCCCGAATTTTGATGTTATTAGGCGCCCTCTTGCCATTATTCCTTTTCGTTTTCCCTTTGTGGAACATTACCTTGGAAGCACCTCAATATCCAATACCCTTGGGGATGGACATCTATATCAACGATTTTGCGGATGCCCACCCGCACGATATCAAGAACATCAACCTGATGAACCATTATGTAGGCATGAAGTTTATACCTGAAGCCATTCCGGAATTCAAGATTTTTCCGATCGGTATCATCACCACGACCATCATCGGGCTAATCATCGCCCTTAAGGCCAATCACAAATGGTTCCTTTATTGGTTCATTATGATGGTCGTCTTAAGTGCTGCGGGATTGTACGACTTCTATTTATGGGAGCACGATTATGGCCATGACCTTGACCCAAAGGCCATCATGAAATTCACCAACCCCGATGGATCGGTAATGGGTTTTCAACCCCCCTTGTTCGGTTCAAAAAACATCCTCAACTTTAAGGCGCATTCATACCCTCAACTTGGAGCCTATTTCTTGACTTTGGGTATGGGCCTTGGTTTTGTTGCTTACTGGGTCGGCAAAAAAGAAAAAGTAAAGATAACCTCTAAGGTAGCTCCATGAAATCAGTTGCATATTATGTAATGTCCATCGCCTTGTTTTGCGCTTCCATCTCCTGCAAGGTAGCTCCGGAACCCATTGCCTATGGCACTGACGGCTGTCATTTCTGTAGTATGACCATCGTAGACCAACAACATGCCGCAGAATTTGTCACCAAAAAAGGGAAGGTGCATAAGTTCGACTCGATCGAATGCATGATGAACCAGCTCAAGGAGGAAGATCTGTCCCAAATCGCGCTGTTCATGGTGGTCAATTATAATGATCCCGGGGTAATGGTCGACGCGAAGCGTTCAACCTTCCTCATCAGCAATGCCATTCCCAGCCCCATGGGGGGGTTCCTTTCCGCTTTTTCAAACAAAGAAGAAGCCGTGATGGCCGAAACCGGGCATCCCGGTGAACTGTTCAGCTGGGACGAACTGCAGGAAAGGTTTAAATAAGGAAAACAATATTCAGAAATTTCAATATTTTATTCAAGAAATGGATATGTACGAAATTAGCGACCGATTCAAGGAACAACCATACCAGTCACTGAAGGTTTTGAAAATGGCAAAGACCGATGCCTACGAAATCTTGGGCATCACGCTTGAAAAAGGGTGCATTTTTCCGGAACATATTTCCCCGACCGAAGCCCAATTGATCGTTTTGGAAGGTGACATCAACTTTCATATCGATCAAAAAAAATACCACCTCAAAACACAGCAGCATTTCAACTTTCCCAAGCAAACGCCCCATTGGGTAGAAGCCCTTTCCGATAGCAAATTCATAATCATTCGTTAATGGGAAGACCTCGCCTACTTCTTCTGATCGGAACGCTCTTGATGGGAAATGCCCTTTGGGGCAGCATTTTTGAAGTCTGCCCCGGTTGTCCCATTAAATCGATCAAAGAAGGCGTTGCCGCTGCCTCGGCCTATGACACCGTTCTGATCAAAAAGGGAACCTATAAAGAATTCAACATCCGCTTGGATAAGCCCTTGACCATTTTGGGGGAAGACCTGCCCGTGATCGACGGGGAAGACCAAGGAGAGGTGATTACCATCACTTCAGACCACGTAACGGTCAATGGATTAAAGATCATCAATGTAGGCACCAGTTATACCACAGATTTTGCGGCGATACGGGTCATCAAAAGCAAGGATTTTTTAATTCAGAACATGGTATTGGAAAAACTTTTCTTTGGCATTTATCTGGAAAAAGCGCAGAACGGCCGTGTATACCACAACCAAATTTTAGGCGATGCCGAAGAGGAGTTCAATTCTGGCAATGGCATTCAGTTGTGGTACTGTCAAAATATCGAGGTGGTCGAAAATACGGTTCAAAAGGTAAGGGACGGAATCTACCTTGAATTCTCGGACAACATCAACATTATGAACAACATCAGTACCGAAAATGTACGCTACGGACTTCACTTCATGTTTTCCAATAACGATGTTTACGAGAACAACACTTTCGAAAACAACGGTTCGGGTGTGGCCGTGATGTTCTCGAAGCAAATTAAAATGCGCAACAACAACTTCAGGAAAAACTGGGGCACTACTTCTTATGGCCTACTTTTGAAAGAGATCAACGATGCGGAAATCGTCGGGAACACTTTTGAGGAAAACAGTGTCGGCATCACCATAGAAGGATCTAACCGCGTTCAGTATACCAACAACGATTTCATTAACAATGGTTGGGCCGTTAAGGTAAAGGGCGCCTGCTATGAGAACGTTTTCAGAAACAACAATTTTTTGTACAATTCGTTTGACCTGTCCTATAACAGTAAGCTGAACGACAATGTTTTCGATCATAATTTTTGGAGCGGTTATACCGGTTATGATCTCGATAAAAACGGTATTGGGGATGTCCCCTATCGCCCCGTGAAATTGTTTTCCTATATTGTGAACCGTACCCCGGAAACCATTATCCTGCTCAGAAGTCTCTTTATGGATATTATTGATTTTTCAGAAAAAGTCTCCCCGGTTTTTACCCCGGACAAACTGTTCGATCCCAATCCGCTCATGAAAAGGTTCCTATGATCCAGATCGAAAACCTGCATAAAAAATTCGGCAAAAACGAAGTGCTTTCCGGAGTGGATCTCATGATCAAAGGGGGCGGTATTTTTGCCGTTTTAGGGCCCAACGGGTCCGGAAAAACAACCTTGATCAAAAGTATTTTGGGAATGGTGGTACCCAACAGGGGTACCATTAAGGTTGACGGGAAATCGATCAGAAAAAATTGGAAATACCGCCAGCATATCGACTATCTCCCACAAATTGCAAACTTTCCCGGCAATCTTAAAGTCAAGGAATTGATCCGTATGATACAGGATCTGAGACAGAAACCGAGCGAGGCCGACAAACTCATTGCAATATTTGGTCTCGAAACATTTTTGGACAAAAAACTGGGCACCCTATCGGGAGGAACCAAACAAAAGGTAAATATTGTGCTGACCTTTATGTTCGATAGCCCGCTTATTATTTTGGATGAGCCCACCAATGGCCTGGATCCCGCCTCCCTACTCCGCCTCAAAGAACTGATCATGGTGGAAAAGAACAAGGGCAAAACCTTTCTGGTGACCTCGCATATCATGCAATTCGTAGAAGAGATGGCCGACGAAATCGTGTATCTGTTGGAAGGTAAAATATATTTCAGGGGTACCAAGCAAGCCTTGATGAAGAAGACCGGACAAGCCGATTTCGAGCATGCCATTGCCGCCATAGCAACAACTCCTGCCGATGCTTAAGATCCTAAAATACAGTTTCTATGACCTGATCCGTAGTCGTTGGAGCTATGTGTACTTTTTGTTCTATCTGGCCCTTGGCTTTATGCTGTTGTTCTTGAACAACGATCTTTCCAAAGCGGTAATTACCCTCATGAACGTTATCATCGTACTGGTACCGCTGATAGGCACCATCTTTGGGGTCATGTATTTCTACAATTCCAAAGAATTCACCGAACTTTTATTGGCACAGCCCCTCAAAAGATCATCGATATTTTTGGGCCAATATTTCGGGGTCGCCGGCTCGCTGACCTTAAGCTTGACCCTGGGATTGGGCATTCCTTTTATGTTGTACGGTCTATTAAAAAGCAACGCGATCTGGGATTTTTCACTGCTCTTGATCACCGGTGCTTTCCTTACCATGATTTTTACGGCCCTGGCCTTTAACATCGCCTTGTCGAACGAGAACAGGATCAAGGGATTCGGGTATGCCGTTTTGTTCTGGCTTTTTTTGGCGGTGGTCTACGATGGCCTTTTTTTGATGTCGCTCATCGTTTTTGAGGAATATCCGTTGGACTCTTATTCCTTGGTAGCCACCATGTTCAACCCGATCGATCTGTCAAGGACGCTCATCCTCCTCAAACTAGACATTTCGGCATTGATGGGTTATACGGGAGCCGTTTTCAAGCAATTCTTCGGCACGGACCGTGGCTTGATGATTTCCGTTGCGATGTTGTTGGCATGGACCGTTTTGCCCTTGTGGAGACTGGCCTATAAGGCCAAACGCAAAGATTTTTAGCCTTCCGTTCTATGTTCGTAGATCTTTAAATACAACATGGTCGACATCTTCTGGGCCCTGTTCTTTGCAATATATGCGGTCTCCCCTTCGAAAAGTTCGTCGATCGTGGCAAACCAAAGGTTCATCCATAAGCCAAAGTGCTCTGGGGTAATCGTATGCTGCATCTTGTCATCGACTTCTTGATGCGCGGTGACCGGATTCCCAAAATATTTCCTTTTCAAGAAAAGCTGGGTTTCCCAAAAATCGGTCAACAATTCCAAATGAGGCTCCCAATCGGTGACGATCTGGTTAAAGATGGGGCCCAATACGGCATCCTTGCGGATTTTGGCATAAAATGTCCGCACCAACAATGCAATATCATTACGATCAACGATGTCGGCTTTCGTCGCCATACAGCATAATAATTTGTTTCAAAAACAACTTCCCCCACCTTTTGGTTCTTTTAAAGGTAGCTTTTTTTCGCTAAGTGATCTTCTTGTAACTATATACTGCCAAACCGTTCATGATCAAGGCGTAGGCCAGGGTTTTGATGACTTGTGGATAGATATCGGTTAGCCCCGCCCCTTTCAACATCACCATCCGCATGACCTGCACAAAATATTTGATGGGATTGAATTCTGTTAGGGTCTGTGCCCATTGCGGCATACTCTCTATTGGGGTAAAAAGCCCGCTCATCAAAATAAAAATGACCATGAAAAACCAAGAGATGAACATGGCCTGTTGTTGGGTATCGGTGAAATTGGAAATGAACAGGCCAATGCCCAAGATCAACAAAATATAAATTGTGGTGTAGGCATACATCAACAACATACTGCCCAAGATGGGGATGCTGAACAACAGCTTGGCAATGATGAGTCCCACGGTGAGCAGCACCAAGCCCAAGATCAGAAAAGGGAACAGTTTACCGATAATAAATTGGTGTTTTTTGATTGGCGTTACATTAATTTGCTCCAGTGTCCCGATTTCCTTCTCCCTAACAACGTTCATCCCGGAGAGGAAAAGGGTGATCATACTCACCAACAATACGAGTATTCCGGGCACCATAAAGGTCTTATAATTCAAGGTTTCATTGTACCAAAAGGAGGGAATGGTTTCAATGCTCATTGGCTTAAAACCGATACCGAAGTGCGACGTGAATTGCATTCGGGCCTTCTGGTTGAATTGTTGGATGATCTGATTTACATAAACACTTTCCACCCCTGCCGCAGCGCCATCGATCGCATTGATGGTCACAGAGACATCGGTCTGGTTGTTCTTCAGCAAATTGCGTTCAAAATAGGGCGGTATTTGCAAAAACACATCGACCTTTCCTTGCGACATGGCCGTAGCCGCCATTGTTGCTGATGGATAATCCGCGACCATTGAAAAATAATCCGAAGCGGCGAACTTCTCCAACAATTCCCGCGAGAAAGAAGACTTGTCGTGGTCAATATAACCGAAGGTAATGTTCTTGACCTCAAAGGTGGCTGCATTCGATAGCACGATCAATTGGATCAACGGCATCACAAAAATGATGGGCAGCATGGCCTTGTTCCTAAAGATTTGCCTGAATTCCTTTTGTACGATGTAGCTTATCGTTCTCATTATGCCAAACGGATTTTATAATTCTTGATACTCAGAACAATAAAGAAAAGGGTCATCCCCAATAAAATGAGCGTCTCTTTCCATAAAAAGGCCAGGCCAACCCCCTTGAGCATGATCCCCTTTAAAATGATGATGAACCATTTGGCCGGAATGATGTTGCTAAGTAACTGCAGGACAAAGGGCATACTGCTTATGGGAAAAATGAAGCCGGAGAGCAATATCACGGGCAGCATCAATCCCATGAGTGAAATCATCATGGCCGTTTGTTGGGTGGCCGAGATGGTGGAAATCAGGATACCAAGCGAGAGGGCATTGATAATGAAAAGCACGCTTTCCAGACCCAACAGCATAAGACTTCCCTGCACCGGCATGGCAAAAACAAAAATGCTCAACAAGATGATAATCGCTGCATTGATGACGGATAGAAAAATGTAGGGCACCACCTTGCCGATGATGACCTGAAAGGGTTTTATGGGCGATACCAGGAGCACTTCCATGGTACCCAATTCTTTTTCACGCGTGATGGATATCGAAGTCATCATGGCCGAGACCAGCATTAAGATGACGGTCATTACCCCGGGCACGAACATAAAGACCCCTTTGAGTTCAGGATTATATACCAAACGTGTTTTGGAAACAATCTCAAAATTCGAAGGCGCCTCTTCGTTCAATTGTTGCTGGTAAGAATTTAGAATGGCGCTTAAGTAATTGCTGATCGTGTTGGCCGTATTCGGATCGGTGGCATCGGCAATGACTTGAACGGTCGCTTTGTTCCCTGCGACCAACTTTTTGCCAAAATCGGGCTCAAAATTCAGCACTGCCTTGATTTGCCCTTTTTTGAAAGTGGATTCGATCGCATTTTCATCACTGATCAAGTCTTTGATCTCAAAATATTTTGAAGTTGAAATCTTATTGATGATTTCCAAGGTAGTGGCATCCTTGGTCTGATCCAAGACGGCGATGGCCACTTTGTTGATCTCATTGGTGATCGCAAAACCAAAAAGCATTACCTGAACTATGGGCATGCCAAAAAGGATGAACAAGGAACGCCTGTCCCTCAAGATATGGTAAAACTCCTTTTTTATGAATCCTAGAAATCTTTTCATCGCAATGGCTTCATTCAATATTTCTGGCCAACTTCAAGAACACTTGGTTCATGGATTCGACCTGGTACTTCATCTTCAGATTTTTTGGGGTGTCCAAAGCCTCTATCCTACCGGCGACCATAATGGAAACCCGATCGCAATATTCTGCCTCATCCATATAATGGGTAGTCACGAAGATGGTTTTGCCCCGATCGGCTTCCCTGTAGATCATTTCCCAAAATTGCCTTCTGGTAATGGGGTCTACCCCACCTGTGGGTTCATCAAGAAAAATGATTTTGGGATCATGCAAAAGCGACACCGAGAAGGCCACTTTCTGTTTCCAGCCCAAGGGGAGCGAACCTACTAAATTGTTGGCCATGTCGAACAGTCCCAACGCTTCGATCAAGGCTTCGGTCTTTTCCTTGATGGCCGCTTTGGGAAGTCCGTAGATACCCCCAAAAAATGTGATGTTCTCTTTGATGGTGAGATCGTTATAGAGTGAAAACCGCTGACTCATATAGCCAATGTTCCGCTTTACTTTTTCGGCCTGGGACTTAATGTTGAAACCGGCCACGGTCGCCTCCCCGGAAGTTGGCCTTGAAATGCCGATGAGCATCTTCATGGCGGTGGTCTTGCCCGCACCATTGGCACCCAAAAAACCGAAGACCTCCCCTTTGCCGACCTCGAAGGAAATATCATTGACGGCGGTGAAATCCCCGAACATCTTGGTCAGGTTTTTCACCTGTATGGCATGATCATTGTTCATTGGAAACCGTTTTTGGCTGTTTGGAAAGTTCCATAAAAGTGTCTTCAATGGACGGTTGGGTCTCTGATACCACTATTTGTTTGTGCTTTTTTTCTTTGAGGTACGCGACCAACTCCCCGGCCTTAAAATCATTGGCGCTACTTGTAAAATGGAGGTACTCGCCAAAGGGATAGGCGCTGTGCGTTTTGGCATAGCCAGCCAAATCCTGTATCAGGCGATAGGTTTCGGCAGTTTTGACATTATAGATTATAAAGGGAAAGGAGGAGACGATTGCCTGGGGGGTGTCGATCTGCAATATTTTACCGTTCATCATCAAGGCTATCCGATCACAAAGTGCCGCTTCGTCCATATAGGGGGTGGAAACCAAAATGGTGATGCCTTTCAATTGCAACCTTTTGAGCATATCCCAGAATTCCTTGCGGGAAACGGGATCGACGCCCGTAGTCGGCTCATCCAAAAAAAGAACTTTGGGTTTGTGTATCAAGGCGCAGCACAAGGCCAGTTTCTGTTTCATCCCCCCGGATAGTTTTCCGGCCCGTCGCCCTTTAAAGGGCTCGATCTGTACATAGATCTCTTTGATCAAATCGTAATTTTCCGCCAAGGTGGTTCCAAAAATTGTGGCAAAGAAATTCAAGTTCTCGGCTACCGTAAGATCTTGGTATAACGAAAAACGACCCGGCATATAGCCCACTTGGCCGCGAATCGATCTGTAGTCGTTGTTCACGTCGAAACCGGCCACTGTGGCCTGCCCTTGATCTTGCAGGAGCAATGTGGTGAGGATGTGGAAAAGGGTGGTTTTCCCTGCCCCATCAGGACCTATCAAACCAAAAATTTCTCCCGGATGCACCTCGAACGATACATCGACCAAGGCATCGACCTTCCCGTAGGATTTGCTGACATGACGTACCGATATTCCCATTGCGTGGGTCTCCGACTTTGGATTCGCTTTTAGGTCGTTCACTTTTTTTATTTTTTGGACTGCCCAAGCCACATTTCCGCAGGCATTCCAATTTTGAGGCTTCCGTCGTTTTGAACCCGGATCTTTGCCGCATATACCAAATTCACGCGCTCCTCTTTGGTTTGGATTATTTTTGGGGTGAATTCGGCGGATTCAGAAATCCACGCGATGTTGCCCTGGTAGGATTTCATTTGGTCCCCGCTATCTATTTTGACGGTAACCTCTTGTCCTATCGCCACATTTGCCAATTGATTTTCACTGAGGTAAACACGGAGGTTCATTTGCTCTAAATCCGCAATTTTATAAAGGGGCTTCCCGAAAGTGGTAATTTCCTTGGGTTCGGCATATTTTACCAAAACCGTGCCTTTTATAGGGTTTTTGATGATGCTTTTTTGTATTTGGTCATCGATTTGCCTGAGCTGTACCTCTACGCCTCTCACTTCATTGACAATGGGCGCATTTTGGGTCTCCACGCTCCTTATCCGTTCTTGCAGGATTTTCACCTGTCCGTTGACATCGTCTAACTGCTGCTGGGTGGCAGCAGCCTCACCAACGAGGTTTTCAATCCGACTTAAATCGGTTTGAGCCAATTTCAATTGTTCTTTTAAAATTTCCCGTTGCGAAAGCACATTGCGCGATTTGGAGAAGATAGTGTTCTTGGCGGCCAACAACTGTTCGCGCTGCAAAGACAATTGTATGGTATCTATCACCCCTACAACTGCTTGGGACTGAACCAAATCGCCTTCCTCTAACGATAGGAAGATAATTTTGCCATTAGCTTCAGAGGAGACGGTGGTTTCGGTGGCTTCGAAGTTGCCATAGCCGTCTGCCTTGTCTCCATTGCTGCCGCACGATAAAAGCAGCATCGGAATTAAGGCATAAAATATTGATTGCGGTCTTTTCATGGTTTTGTGTGTTTAGACGGGTCTATTTGGAAGGGTTACCATACGATCCATCAGTAAGTTGATACTGTATTTTTTTTGACAACAACTGGGTTCTGTGAAGGTTAAGGTCGTTCTTGGCATCGAACAGATTCGTGAATTCGAGCACATAGGCCGATGAAGTAATGACCCCGTTCTTCAGCTGGGATTCCGATGCCTTCAAGATGTTTTCACGGAGGGCAACGATTTCGATGTCGATGGCCAAGGTTTCCTGCAACTTATCTATTTCAGATTGAAGGCTCACCAGTTCCATGGAATTGTTCAGCTCAAAGGTTTCTTTTTCGGTGTCGATAAGTGCTTTGTTGATCTGGAGCGACTGTTTCTCGGTTTTCGTTTTGTTCCAATCAAAAATGTTCCAGTTCAATCGGAGACCGGTGAAGTAGAAGGTGTTGAACGAATTGTCCAACATATTGAGGCCGGGATTGCCATAGCCTCCTTGTGCAAAAGCATTGATCTTTGGGAGGTTCGCCTTGGAAATCAACTCAGTGGAACGGTCAATCTGTTCCTTTTGCAGTTCAAAAAGCCTAAGTTCCGGCCTAATTGCATCGGATTTGGAGGTGATGTCGATTTCAGGGGCACGCAACACCACATCATCACCTAAATCTTCGCCAAGCAGCAGGGAAAGGCGCCGGAGCAAATCGGTTTTGGTATAACGCAGCACTACAAACTGCTGTTTTATTTTTAAAAACTCCACTTCCAAGGCAGTTGCGGAAGCGGGCAACAACATCCCATATTTTACGCCGGCCTGCACCTCATCCAATCTTGTGCGCAATTGCTTCTCCTTGGCTTCCAAAAGCGCCCAATTATCCTGTAACAACAAAAGGGAGAGGTACAACTGGTTCACCCGCGACTTTAATCCGTACAAATTCACTACTAGTTGTTGCTGGCCCACCTTTTGGCCCGTCTCCCGTGCTTTGGCCGTGGCATCGATGATGCCTCCATTGTATATCGATTGGTTCACATCCAGCGTCGCACGATATTGGTCTTTGTTCGGCGGTGAAATGGTGGCATTGGGCAATTGAACGGGCAATTGGGTAACATCGGATTGATAGGACGCCTGGGCATTGACCTCGAGTTGGGGCAATTTTCCACGGTTCAGGGCTTCAAGATCTAGATCAGCTTGATCCTTCAACATCACCGACTGCTTGGACAAGGGATAATTCTTGGTCACCAAGGTGAAACATTCATCAAGTGACATTTGCCTTTGAGCGCCAGCCGAAATGGGCAACATCAACAAAAACAGAAACTTAATTTTTCTCATGCCGTATTTTTTTCAGATTGCAACGGGTTTGTGGTGATCCGCAATTCATATATTAAACTTGAATACTTCGTATGATGTGATCGGAAATCAATGTTTTTCGCGCTCCCATCAAATCAATGAATTCATGATCTGAGATGCCTACGACCGACTTGATCATGATGTCGGCCACAAAGGGGAATATGGTCATTGACAAGATGTTCAACAAAATCTGTCGTGGATCGATATCACGAATTTTCTTTCTATCAATTTCCTTTTGAATTTGTTCTAAAAATGGTTTGGGATCAAGCTTGTCTTGGCGGGTCATGAACCGTTTTACAAACAGTGGATTGTTGTTCATCTCCTGAATGATGAACGACGGCAAAAACGGATTTAACAGGATAAAGTCGATATAGCTTGAGGTAAATTTCCTGATTTTTTCAAAAACCGTATCGTCGGAGGTGAAAATCAGGTTCAGCTGTGGTGCCAAGCTGCTGAAGGCACGCATGAACACGGCCTCGAACAATTGCTGTTTGTTTCTGAAATAGTAATGGAGCATGGCCTTGTTGATTTTTGCCTCATCCGCGATTTCCTGCATCCGCGCACCCGCCATGCCCTTTTTTTGAAAGACGTTCATCGCCGCATTCAAAATGCTTTGCTCCGTATTGATTTCATTCATCAACTAAATGGTTTAACCGTATGGTTAACAAAGATAAATAAAAATAGGACTCTGAAGTCCCGCATTAACACTTTTTTTTTAAAACGTGAAACGTCTAACCTTTTCCAAGATGTTGGTTGTAGAATTTCCAGGCTTCCTTGGCCACATCACGACCCAATTGTAGGCCGGCCACGTTATCCGCTTGGATATGGTAGCCGCCCATCACCCGCGACATGCCGGCCATGTTGGCGGTTTCGGTAAAGGTCGGGAATTTGAGGATAACGGGCTCCCCAAGATGGTTCGGCTCGGTGAGCGCACCCGGTACCAACCGCACTTCCTCGCCAAAAAAATCGTCGCCCTTGAAAAGCCGCAATGCTTCCCCACAGGCTCCGCTTATGGTACTGTGTCCGGAAACATAGCTTGGAAAAGGCGGACATAGGAATTCTTCCGGGGAATAGGGCCGCCACTCTTCCCCTTTCAAATCGACCATTCCCTGCTCCGGCCCTCCCCATGCCTTGATGATCTGGTCTTGATAATAATGGTGCACCAGCGCATAGGGTCTGGCATAGTCGTAAAACATCTTCGAATCCCAGGAAGCGATGAAAGCGTCCATCGCGGTGATCTCGGTCAAAAAATACATTTTAACGTCTTCGTCCAGGGTATGGTTGTCACGACGCGATACGTCCTGTGCGAACTTGAGCCAATGCCCTGCCTGTTGTACCGATTGTGGTCCGTCGCGCATAAACTCTACCAAGGCCTTTTGCTCGTCGGTCAAATTGGCCTGTAGTTCAATGACCTCCCTTACCTCCCTTTCCAGCTGTTCCGAACCGATCTCGGGCGGAGGACCCGGCCGGAACTGGTCTGCCGACCGTAAGGCGATGGGCTTTACCATGTGCCAAAATGGTGTCAGGCAGCCAGGGGCATATTTACCTCCTTTTCCATCAGAAAAATATTTGGGCTGCCAGCGGTTGCCATCCACATTTTCATCCGGTGAATTGATGGGCCGATAATAGGTATAATCAAAATAAGGGGAGCCGTCGGAACCCTTTTCAGCTCCATATTGATTGGACCCGTCATGCTTCCTGGCCTCGATCACCGCCCGTGCCGCCAGGTTGCCGATACCTTCCGGCGTACTCGGGTCGAGTGACCGATTATCCGGATCGAGGCCCAATTCGGTCATGAAATTCCCGAACAGTTCCTTGTCGGAATAGTAATATTCCATCATGGTACCATAAGCGGCATAGCTGATGGCGATTTCCTTGTTAGCCAGCTTTTGTTCGGCCAAAGGTCGGCGATCCACGCCGCTCAAATATACCGGTATGGCCTGTTCATCATACCTGGACCAAGCATCGAAAATGGAAACGAAGATCAATCCCAGGTATCTGGAGGTGACCGTTGGCCGGGGCCTAAAACGTTCGGTGTCGTTGGCGGTGGCTTTCAAGGCCATTTGACCCCATTGATAGGCAACGTTTTCCATGCCACTGGGTTCCTTTTCAACAGCGGAAGCGATCTTTGTTTGCTCCCTGCAACCAAGCAGGATGCAGAGCTGAAACAAAAAAATGCCCGACCATATGCCCAAGGAAATTCTCATCTCAAATACATCATTAAATTACATGGTAAAATTAGCCAATTCGGATCAAACGACAAATCAGTCATGGCATTCCATTTGGGCCGATACCAGGGTCTGTACCGGTTTTGGTGACAGATAAGGGATGCCCAGGCCTAGGCCGCGTACGATGAACAGCACGCCCACGATTACCACAAACACGGGAACCAACCTTTGTATACGCTGCTTCGCCGTGGATTTCAGCATGCCGCTGAAATATATCGCGGAGGTCATCAAAGGGATGGTGCCCAGACCGAAAAGCATCATAAAAAGCATGCCCTTGACCGCATCGCCCATGCCCAAAGCGCCCAAAAGTCCCATATACACCAACCCACAGGGCAAAAAACCGTTTAAAAAACCGATGCTCAGAAAGGTATCGGGGCCCTGCTTTTTCAGGGCAAGGCCCAACTGGTTCTTTACCTTGGAAATGAGCCCCATAATGGGTCTTGAAAAATTATATCGGTTGAAAATTTTATAGGGGATCATGACGATGACCACCATCACAATGCCGATGATGATCGATAATTTTTGTTGGATGCCAAAGAGGTACAATCCCTTTCCCAATATTCCAAAGACCAATCCAATGATGCCGTAGGCCAATAATCTGCCCAAGTGATAGATGAATATCTGACCGAACTTTTTGAGGTTGTTGGTCCGGTCTACCGGTAGCATAAAGGCAATGGGGCCGCACATGCCCACACAGTGGAAACTTCCCATAAGGCCCAACAAAACGGCAGTAATCAACATGGCATTCATCAATAGGTGATACTCTCTTTTCGTAAATATTTTTCATCCGCATATTCCCAGGATACCCTGATGTCCCAGCGACCATCCAACAAACGTTTGTCAGGTATGAGCAAATGTGCATTGGAAAGACTTATAGGAAAGTCGAAATCCAAGTGTTTATTGGACGGTCTGTATAGGGACACCGTTCCATTTACTTTCCCAAATTCGATTCCTTCCGGAAATTTGAGCAGTAAACCTTCGGCGGTCTTTTCAATGTTGATGTTCTTGGAATTCTTGTTGGCATTGTTCTCCGCATCGATTTCCTTCTGGTAGCCCAATTCGGCCTTATAGTAGTCTTCCGTGACCAGGTCGTGCTTGGCTCGCTCATCAGTACTCATACGGACCACAAAAAATAGGATAAAGCCAATAAAAGCGATGAATGCGATTACAATTCCTGTTCCCCAATTGATCTTCATACGGTTGTCTTTAAAATTTATTAAACCGGGGGCTTTTCTGCCCTTCAGGCTGTTCTGGCATCTCTCCCCAAATTCATTCCTTTAACTGATGGTATGCCGTTATTTATAGCTTCTTGGCGCCAAAAAGCGGGCGGTCGTGGTCTCAATGAGCTTATCACCGCTGTACACCCCTATTTTCAAATTGTCCTTATCGCCCTTCAAGGCAGCATTATTGATTTCAATGAATATCGTGCCTTCGGCCAATTGTTGCGCGGGCACCTTGAAATGATCATGTCGCACCAAGTCGATTTTACCGGGATGTGACAATAGCTTAAAGCTTACATCCTCTACATCCTTGGTCGTTTTGTTGATCAGTTTATAGGTAAATACATTGCTGATGATGTTGTCGCCCTTGTGTTCATAAAGCTGCCCCGGCAACCTTAAGATATTGGCCTCAAGATCGTTTCTCAAAAAAGCATCCCGACCAATACCCCTGTCAAAATGAACAATACGGCTGTATACCCCTTCAGTCTCGGGGTGAATTTGAATTTTTCTTTCTTAATGATTTCATCTTCACTGGCATAACGGATCAAACCTTTGGGAAGATGCACCTTTTCCATAATGGTATCACATTCGTCGATGCAAGCAGTACAGTTGACACACTCAAGTTGCGTTCCGTTGCGGATATCGATTCCCGTCGGGCAAACATTGACACATTGAAAACAATCGATACAATCCCCGAACCCCAATGCATTCCTATCTTCATCCTTCCTAAACTTTTTACGCCCGTTTTCCGCTTCGCCCCGCTTGTGGTCGTATGCCACAACAATGGATTTGTTATCGAGCAATACCCCCTGCATTCGGCCATAAGGGCAAGCGATAATGCAGACCTGTTCCCTGAACCAAGCGAACACAAAATAAAATACGCCTGTAAAAATGGTTAGTGAGACCAAAGTGCTTACATGGAGTAGCGGGCCTTCGGTAATATAGCGGATAAGGGTATCGCTACCGATGAGATAGGCAAGGAAGACATTGGCGATCAAAAACGATATGATGAAGAAAATGACCCATTTGATGACGCGCTTCCTTATTTTTTCACCGTTCCATGCCTGCCGATCGAGCTTGATTTGGGCGCCCCGGTCCCCATCGATCCAATATTCGATCCTCCTGAACACCATTTCCAAAAAAATGGTCTGGGGGCACATCCAACCGCAAAAAATGCGACCGAAGGCTACGGTAAACAGAGCCACAAAAATGACCCCGATGATCATTGAGATCACGAACAAATGAAAATCCTGTGGCCAAAAAGGGAATCCGAAGATATTGAATCGGCGTTCCAGTACATTGAACATCAAAAATTGGTTGCCGTTGATCTTTACGAAGGGTGCCGCAAAAAGAAATGCCAACAAGAAATAACTGACATATTTGCGATATTCATAAAGCCTACCGCTGGGTTTTTTTGGAAAAACCCAAGCCCGTTTGCCTTCCTCACTGATCGTGCCGATCGAATCCCTAAAATTTTCTTGGTCTTGCGCCATTTACGATACTCGGTTTTAACTAAGTTGCTTGTGGGCCAAATCGATACCTTTTTCCCAAAAACTTCAAATACTTGTACGGTACTTTTCCCGCAACCCATTGAGCATTGCGTTGTTATTTCATTGCAACATTGGTCGAATCCTTTGCGATGGCCGTTGAATCTTTTGTTTGTTCCGGCACGGCTGGCTGGGTTGTATTTTCATCGACCCAAACATCGCCTTCCGCCGCTTTGGGGTTGGCAGGGGTCGACCCTTGGAATTGAAGCACATAACTCGCTACCTGGGCCATTTCAAGTGGTTTCAGGTTTTGTTTCCAGGCAACCATGCCCTTCCCGTCCCGGCCCCCTTCGGAAATGGTGTGGAACACGTTTTTGATTCCCCCGCCCAAGATCCAATATGTATCGGTAAGATTGGGGCCTATGCCCCCGCCCCCATCGACCATGTGGCAGGCCACACAATTGGTCTCATAGATGCCCTTGCCCGCATTGAGGTCGGAGGCATCGGTGAGCAGTTCCACCGTGTTCACGTCAACCAGGTCTTTGGCCGTTTTTTTATAGGCCTCTATTTCCATTTGGGCCGCAGCGACTTCTTGAGCATACTCCAGGTCCTGATCATAGCCGTTGAAAATATGAAATCGCGCCATATAGACTACCCCAAAGATGATGGTCGCATAAAACATATACACCCACCAGGGCGGCAATTTGTTATCAAGCTCGCGGATGCCATCATAATTATGGTCCAATATAATTTCCCCTTCGGCCTCAATGGGTTTCGAGCCCAGCAGTTTTTGGTAAGCCTTTTTGCCCCATGTCCATTCCCATGATTTGGATTTGGTCGCATCATATCTTTGCTTGGCCTCGTTGGATAGGGTTTGGTACATGACATTTTCCACCGACTGCAAAATCATTTCGATCGCGATGAGCAAAAGCAGCACCACCAGCATAAAAAACTGGGCCGCAGGATACTTGATGATGGCAGGCATATCCCCAGAATCGATAAAGTATTCCATCAAGCCGAAGATGGTGAAAAAAATGACCGGGATACGAATCCAGGAAGAGCTTGCATTTTTCATAATTCAGTATTTTGGTGGTTATCATTTTCCAAGGGCAGTTCGCTCACTTCCTTGATATGGGCTTTTGAGGCCGTGAAGACCCAAGCGAAAAGCACTACGAAGAATACGAAGAAGATCAACAGCGATATCATGGGATAAGTGGCGACCCCATCGATACTTTCCATATATCCTTTTACAAATTTCAGCATGGCTTAATTGTTTTGTGAGAGTGATTCATTGTTTGTCTTGATCTTGATATCGGTGCCCAAGCGTTGCATATAGGCTATCATGGCCACGATTTCCCTGTCGCGCATTTCAACAAATTCCTGGTTGTTTTCTGCGGCAAAGGCCTTATCTGCCTCATAATTTTTTGCGAAATCGGGATCGGTATACAGGTTCTTTTCGATTTTTGTGGCTTGTTCCGCCATGGTTTGTTCGGCATTGGCTATATCCTCTTCCGAATAAGGCACGCCAAGACTGACCATAGCTTCCATTTTACCCTTTATGCCGCTGCGGTCGTGTCTATCGCGCACCAACCAACTATAGGAAGGCATGATCGATCCCGACGAAGTACTTTGGGGATCGTAAAAATGGTTCAAATGCCAGTTGTCAGAATATTTTCCGCCTATCCTCAACAAATCGGGACCCGTGCGTTTACTGCCCCAAAGGAAGGGGTGGTCGTAAACAAATTCCCCGGCCTTGGCGTATTCGCCATAACGTTCCACTTCACTTCTAAAAGGGCGCACCATTTGGGAATGGCAACCGACACATCCTTCGCGTATATAGAGGTCCCTGCCTTCCAATTCCAAGGGAGTATAAGGGGTAACGCTGGTAATCGTGGGAATGTTCGACTTCACCAAGATGGTTGGCACAATTTGGATGATGCCCCCTATCAAAATGGCCACAGTGGCCAAAATGGTGAGCTGGATGGGTTTGCGCTCCAACCAGGTATGAAAGGTTTCGCCAGCGGTTCTTTTCTTGGATACCCTGATCAGGGCAGCGGCCTCGGCCAGTTCATCCTCGACTTTACTGCCCGACCTTATCGTTACCACTATATTGTAGATCATGACACAGGCACCAATAATATATAGACTGCCCCCTATGGCGCGCATCCAATACATGGGCATGATTTCATTGACGGTCTCCAAAAAGTTGCCGTAGACCAAAGTTCCGTCGGGATTGAATTCTTTCCACATCAAGGCCTGTGTGAATCCCGCTACGTACATCGGAAGGGCATACAGGATGATTCCCAGGGTACCGATCCAAAAATGGAAGTTTGCCAGACCCAGCGAGGCCAATCGGGTCTTGAACATTTTAGGCACCAGCCAATAGATCATCCCGAAGGTCAGAAAGCCGTTCCATGCCAAGGCACCTACGTGCACGTGGGCAATGATCCAGTCGCTGAAGTGCGCAATCGCGTTCACGTTCTTCAAAGAAAGCATGGGGCCTTCAAAGGTGGCCATGCCATATCCCGTAATGGCGACCACCATAAATTTTAAGGTCGGGTCGGTTCTGACCTTATCCCATGCGCCCCGCAAGGTGAGCAGACCATTGATCATGCCGCCCCAGGATGGGGCAATCAACATGATAGAAAAGGCCACCCCAAGGTTTTGGGCCCAATCGGGTAATGCGGTATACAATAAATGGTGAGGTCCTGCCCAGATGTAAATAAAGATCAGGGACCAAAAGTGGACAATGGACAATCGATAGGAGTAAATGGGCCTGTTCGCCGCTTTGGGCACAAAATAGTACATCAGGCCCAAAAATGGGGTGGTGAGGAAAAATGCCACGGCATTATGGCCATACCACCATTGCACCAAGGCATCCTGCACCCCGGCATAGACCGAATAGCTTTTCAATGCATTTACCGGAAGTTCCAAACTGTTAAAAATATGCAACACGGCAACCGTAACAAAGGTGGCCACATAGAACCAAATGGCAACATATAAATGCCGTTGCCTTCTTTTGATCATGGTGCCGATAAGATTGGCTCCAAAAGCTACCCAGACCAAGGCTATGGCGATATCAATGGGCCATTCGAGTTCAGCATATTCCTTGGAAGTGCTATAGCCCAGCGGAAGGGTGATGGCCGCCGCAACGATGATGGCCTGCCAACCCCAGAAATTGAAGTTGCTCAGGAAATCACTGAACATCCGGGCTTTGAGCAGGCGTTGGGTGGAATAATATACCCCCGCGAAAATGGCATTGCCCACAAAGGCAAAAATAACGGCATTGGTATGCAGTGGCCTGAGGCGGCCAAAACTCAACCATGAAATACCATCGGTCAGGTTCGGAAACATGAACATGAAGGCCAAAAGCAACCCTACCGACATGCCTACGATGCCCCAGAGCATGGTCGCGTAAAGAAACTTTTTTACGATCTTGTTATCGTAGTAAAACTGCTGAACTTCCATATTGTATTGATTATTAAGTTGGATTTATTTTTTCTCGGGCACTTCCTGATCACCTTTTTTCTGCTTCACCAATTCGTCCTCGAACAGCATACGCACGGAGGGGGTATAAGAATCGTCGTACTGACCGCACCTTACCGCCACGATAAAAGCAATGAAAAAAATGACCGCAACAACAATGCTGATGGTCAACAACACATAGATTACACTCATACCTTACCTGAATTCAGCGGTAAAACTATACGCATGGTTATTGTTAAAAAATGACAATTGTCATATTTGATCATTGAACTGTTCTTTTGGAAGTGTTATGGTCTTTCATTTTTGCTCAATCCCTTATCCCTATTTTGGTTATTTTTTTGACAGGTCGGCCAACTCTTTTGTCGAACCTACCCCAGATTTTCCCACTGTTTTCAACAAGGATAGCAATGCAGCAACAATAATCAGGTTTTTTCCGATGTACTGTCCCAAAAGTGTTGGCACCAATGGCCCCGAAACAAAAGATTCATCGGCAAAGAAAAAAAGCGGCGTGAAGGTGCAGGCCATATGGAACAAGGCTAAAATGATGCTCTCTCTCCTGAAAATGTTCAAAACGAAACAAGATCCTATGACCACCTCCAACAGGGCGAGAAGGAAGATGGCGATATGGGAGGGAACGTAGCCAAAGGTCAATAAGTGTATCGTATTCATGGCGAGGCCTTCGGCCGGACTCAAATGGGGGAAAAACTTTAGGGTGCCGAACCACAGGTAAACAATACCTATGGAAAGGGCCAAAAAAGTATTCTGCCTGCTCTTAGCCAGCAAAGCGTTGATTGGTTTTTTCAGTTGGTCCATTGGGTATATTTTTAGCTTACTCAGTTTAATTTATGACCTAAGCGGTTGGTCATTACAGTGGTAAAAACGACAATGCTTATAGAGCTCAGGGGCATCAGGATCGCGGCGATTACGGGCTGTAATTGCCCGGTGACGGCGAAGCCAAGTCCCACTATATTGTAGAGCAACGACAATACAAAACTCATCTTGATGATGTTCATCGCCTTCTTTGAGGCCAATACGTACTCGTATAAATTTTTGAATTTGGAGGCTGCTAGGATGCCATCACAGGCAGGTGAAAAAACGTTGACGTTTTCAGATATGGCAATACCCACATCGCTCTGTGCCAAGGCTCCCGCATCGTTCAATCCATCACCGACCATCATTACCTGTTTGCCATTTTCCTGGAGCGATTTTATGAATTCGAGTTTTTCGGCAGGCTGCTGGTTGAAATACATCGGGGTGAGTTTGGGAAGCAACTGTTCCAATTGGGTCCGCTCCCCTTCATTGTCGCCCGATAAGATGGCCAGGTCCATGGTCTCGGCCATGGCTAGGAACAGTTCGGCGGTACCTTGCCTGTAATGGTTCTGGAAGACATAGCGCCCCTTGTAGATGTCGTTGCTGCTCACATGCACTTCGGTATTGAGGATATCGGTGGCATGTGGATTGCCCACGAATTCGGAGGATCCTACCTTGATCCGACTATCACCTTTTGCCCCTTCCACGCCTTTGCCCAAATATTCCTGGTAGTCATCAAGGGTCATGATTTGTTGTTCTGCCAGCATGGCATACAGGGCCCTGCTCAGGGGGTGGTTGGAGGCCCGCAGGGTATTTTTCAACAAGGATTCCTCTTCGGGCGAAAGTGCCATCCCTTCGAAGGCAGCACCGTTTTTCTGGGCTGTGGTGATCGTACCGGTCTTATCGAATATCGCCGTATCTACCTTGGCA
This sequence comes from uncultured Flavobacteriaceae bacterium, assembly GCA_963760375.1. Classification (GTDB taxonomy): domain Bacteria; phylum Bacteroidota; class Bacteroidia; order Flavobacteriales; family Flavobacteriaceae; genus Pelagihabitans. The sequence continues at coordinate 52,399 of CAVXCS010000001.1, forward strand.
AGACGCTCAATGGTCTTGGTGTCTTTCAAGTAAAACTTTTTCTTTCCGAAAATGCGCAATATGTTCCCCAAGGTAAAAGGGGCCGCCAAAGCAATGGCGCAGGGGCATGCGATGATCAGAACAGCCGTGAATACATTCATTGCCTTGCTGGGATCGACAAGCAACCAGAACGCTGTAGCGATGAAAGCGATGGTCAAAACTGCTATCGTAAAGCGTTTTCCGATACTATCGGTCAAGGTCTGGAATTTGCTTGCCTTATCGGTCGAGAAAATCGAATTGCCCCAAAGTTGGGTGAGATAACTCTGTGAGACCGTTTTCAGTGCTTCGATCTCCAGGGCCCCTTTCAATTGCTTTCCTCCGGCAAAAACCTTGTCCCCAGCAGCTCTTTCTACCGGGTCGGATTCTCCTGAAACAAAGCTATAATCGATTTTGGTGTTGCCGCGGATGATGATGCCATCGACCGGTATGAGTTCGCCGTTCCTGATCAAAAGGGTGTCCCCTTTTTCAATTTCCCGTACCGCGATGGTTTCTTCCATGCCATGGAGCCCGATCTTGGTGACCGCGATGGGAAAGTATGATTTGTAGTCGCGTTCGAAAGACAAAAAGGAATAGGTTTTTTGCTGGAAAAATTTCCCCAGCAACAAAAAAAAGACCAGTCCGGTGAGACTGTCAAAAAATCCAGAGCCAAACTGGAACAGTATATCCATGGTACTCCGCAGAAACAAAACAATGATGCCCAAGGCTATGGGAACATCGATGTTCAATATCTTGGAGCGAAGGCCCTTGAAAGCCGAAACAAAGTAGTCGCTGGCGGCATAGAAGACCACGGGGAGCGAAAAGGCGAACATCAGCCAGCGAAACAAGCCTTGGTATTGGTTGAGCCAAAATTCCCCACCTGTGCCTTTGCTGCTGGCCAGATCAAAATACTCGGGAAAGGAAAGGAACATGACATTGCCAAATGCAAAGCCCGCCACGCCCAACTTATAGATAAGACTATGGTCTGGCGCTTTCTTTTCTTTCCCATAATCATCCAATGAAATATAGGGTTCATAACCGATGTGTGTCAAAAGCACCACCAGGTCCTTCAATGAAAATGCCCCGGTGTTGTATGAAATCCGTACCGTCTTTTTGGGAAAATCGACCATCGAACTTTTGATGGAAGGGTGCAGTTGATGGAGGTTTTCCAGTATCCAAATGCAGGAACTGCAGTGGATGGTAGGGATATACAGGTTGATGATCTGAAGACCGGTATCGCTAAACTCTGTAAGTTTTTCGCATATGGCTGGGTTCTCGAGAAAATCGTACTTCCCTTCGACCACCTTGGGGGAGGTCCCCGCAGCCCGCTGAAGGGAATAATATTCGGTGAGACCATGTGAAGCAAAAATCTCGTAAACGGTTTGACAACCCTTACAGCAAAAATACTTTCCATCAAAGACAATGGTCGTTCCGTCACAATCGTCACCGCAATGATAACAGTTGGTCATATTCAATCACATTTGCTTCATACCTGCAGCAAAGATGTACAGGGCAGTATCCTTAAAACATGATATTTGTCAGGTTTTCTTATTTTAGATGCCATTAATTTTACCGCCGAACACAAATCCCTCAATGTATGACAAGCAGATGTGAAAATTGTATCGTTCGACAGTTCAATGCCTTACGGGCGATGAACAAGGAGGAACTCAAAAAGGTTTCAGATTCAAAAATTACCAAATCCATAAAAAAAGGAGAGGCGTTATTTGGGGAAGGAGACAAGCTAGATGGCGTATTCTGTGTCCGCGATGGGGTATCGAAGCTTTCAAAATTGAGTGCGAACGGCAAGGATCAGATCGTGAAACTGGTCAGTAAAGGTGAGGTGATGGGCCAGCGATCGGTAATCACCGAAGAGTCGACAAACTTGAGTGCGGTAGCGGTGAGCGATATGGAAGTCTGCTTCATTCCAAAAGAAAGCATCGTGAATACCCTGAATACAAATCCAAATTTTACGGTGGAGGTACTTCGACACATGGCCCACGACTTAAAACAGGCCGATGATGTTATCGTGAACATGTCACAAAAAACCGTAAAACAGAGGGTTGCCGAGGCATTCCTATATTTGAAGCATAATTTTGGAGAAGACAAAGATGGCTTTTTGATACTCATACTTTCACGTGAAGATATAGCGAATGTAGTGGGTACCGCTACGGAATCGTGTATCCGTATTATCTCGGAATTCAAGAAAAAAGGTTGGTTGAAAACCTCGGGAAAAAAAATTGGGGTGGTCAACGAAAGAAAACTTTTAGACCTGATAGAGGGTTTTCAAACCTGACTTTTGTCATAGTTTGACCATGTTCGCCAGCCTATTTTTACCCCAGAAATAGATTGGAACCCATGAAGAATATTTTGATCCCCACCGACTTTTCGGAAAACTCTTGGAACGCTACAAAGTATGCCCTCGAGCTCTATAAAAAAGAAGAATGTACCTTTCATCTGCTCAACACCTATACCCCTGCCATTTCCAATAGCAGGTTTATGGCCTCGAAACTGTATGCAGATGTAAATGATGACGGGGCGCATTCCTATTCTGAGACCGGACTCAAACACCTCTTATCGCGCATCACAAAATCGTATGGCCGTGCCAACTACCTTTTTAAGACCATTTCCTCCTTCAATTTATTGATCGATGAGATCAAGGCAGTCGTTGAAGCCGAGGGGATCGATTTGATCGTGGCTGGAACCAAGGGTGCATCGGGCTTGGCAGATGTGTTTATGGGCAGCAATACGGTCCGCATGATCAAGTCGATCAAAAACTGCCCTGTTTTGGCCGTTCCCAATCATTTCAAATTCAAAAAACCTTCTGAAATAGCATTTGCCACCGATTTTAACCGATTCTACACCACTTCGGAATTACAGCCTTTGATCGATTTGGCAACGGCCTTCGATGCGGTGGTGCGCATTGTCCACGTACAATATGAAATCAAGGCATTGAGCGAGCTGCAGCAGTTCAACTTAAACATGCTCAGGAAATATTTGATGGGGGTCGAACATTACGTCCATACGGTCTCCGAGTTGAACTCCGTTTCCAAAACCCTCGAGATTTTCGCCGAGGAACTGGAGATCCATCTCCTTGCCATGCTGAACTATCAACACAGCTACATGGAACAGCTCACCCGCGAACCGATCGTAAAGCGACTTGTTTTCCACACCGAGATTCCGCTGCTGGTGATTCCTGAGCTCGGCATGGGCGGGGTCAACAGACCAAAGCTAAAGGAAGAAAATCGAATGGTTCATTAGGGACGGTTTTTTTCCGTGGCCTTGCCTGATCCAAGTATGATCAATTATTGGCGATTGGGCTTTACGTTTAGCAAAAAGGACACTATATTTGCCGATTCCAAGACCGATGGCCCACGTGGTGAAATTGGTAGACATGCCATCTTGAGGGGGTGGTGTTCGAAAGGACGTGCTGGTTCGAATCCAGTCGTGGGCACATCATAACCGCTATCGATCCAAGACCGATAGCGGTTTCTTTTTTGTTCTTTACAGCCAAGCAAGATCATCGAGCAACCTAAAATTGCGATTGTTCTTTTCATGCTACCCAACTTTCTTATCATGATCTGTATTTTAAATTAACGGAATCCGATTTCATGGCTTGACCCACATATCAATGTCATCGCACCACAGATAAATCGGGGCAGTGGTTCCCAAGCCTAATTTTTAAGGAATTGTTTCCCGGTTTTATTGGTCTTTTGGCCATTATTTCCATATTTTATAAGGCATCCATAAAAATATAGATTTATCTGAACGATGATGTATCCGGCAAATTTCTGCGTTCCACCTGGCACAATTTTGAGCCCGATCAAAAAATTAACGCAACCTTCTGATACATACTAAGATAAAATCGTAACTTTGTTTAACGATAATTACCTAAACATGAACAATGTTAAAAAATCCTTCAGCATTCGGGATTTGGAAAATCTTTCGGGCATAAAGGCGCACACCATTAGGATTTGGGAGAAAAGGTACGATCTGCTATCGCCCGATCGAACCGAAACCAATATCCGAAACTATAGTCTGGCAAGCCTTCAAAAGCTGCTCAACATTACCATGTTATACAACAATGGCTTCAAAATTTCAAAGATAGCCCGAATCAAGGAGCAGGACATTCCGGTCATGGTCAAGGAAATCGTAGCCAAGAACAGCATCAAAAACCATGCGATCAACGCATTTAAGATGGCGATGATCAATTTTGACCAAACCCTGTTCATCAATACCTATAACGGACTTTTGGCCGAGCGTTCGTTCCGGGAAATATTCACCGAGGTGTTCATTCCACTCTTGAACGAACTGGGGCTGCTTTGGCAAACCGACACCATTAGCCCCGCCCATGAGCACTTTATCACCGGTTTGATCAAACAAAAAATTCAGACCAGTACCGAAAAATTGCAGCACTTGGAACCGACCAAGAAGGACAAGGTGTTCGTCCTCTTTCTTCCGGAAAATGAAATTCATGAGATCGGGTTGCTGTTTCTTAATTACGAAATCGTGCTTCGCGGCTATAAATCGATCTACCTGGGGCAAACCATCCCCTTGGAAAATCTGGTGGATATCATGAGGTTCTATGATAACCTATATTTCCTGTCGTACTTCACCGTGGTGCCCACCAAGGACGGTATACAGGCCTATGTAGAGGAGTTCGATAAGATTTCACAAGAAAACAACAATACCGCCAAATTGTGGGTGCTTGGCCGTCAAACCCAATATATTGATAAGTCATTTCTTCCAGCTTCCGTCAAGAAATATACTTCGATCGAACGGGTGGTCGAGGAACTGTAACGCCAACAAGCGCCCAAACCAAAAAAATGAGCAAAAAAATTGTCGTGATCGGTTCCGGATTTTCATCCCTCTCAGCTGCGTGCTATTTGGCCAAGGCGGGTTTTGAAGTGTCTCTGCACGAAAAAAACGGAACCCTTGGGGGCAGATGCAGACAGCTGATAAAAAGTGGTTTTACATTTGATATAGGTCCCAGTTGGTATTGGATGCCAGACATCTTCGATAAATTTTTTGCCGATTTTGGCAAGAAAAGATCTGACTATTATGCGTTGGATAAATTGAGCCCTGCCTATAAGATCTTCTTTGCGGACGAAGTGGTCACGATTGGCGACACCATGGATAAGATCGCTTTAGAATTTGAACGTTTGGAGAAAGGAAGTTCCGTGCACCTTAGAAAGTTCATCAAACAAGCCCAGGAAAACTACGATATTGCCATCAACAAAGTGGTGCTGAGGCCGGGCTTATCCCCATTTGAATTGGTGACCCCTGAAACCATTGTTCGGGTCGATCAATTTTTTAAGACGATAAGCGGCCAGGTACGCAAACGGTTCAAAAATCCAAAATTGATCGCTACCTTGGAGTTTCCGGTGCTTTTCCTTGGGGCCAAACCCAATAAAACTCCTTCCTTTTACAGTTTTATGAACTATGCAGATTTTGGCCTGGGTACCTGGCACCCCCAAGGAGGAATGTATGAAATCATCAAGGCCATGCAGGCCTTGGCAACGGAGCTCGGGGTGCAGATACATACCAACAGTCCGGTCGATAAAATAAGGGTGAACAAGGGAAAAGCCATAGGCATAACAATCGATGGAAGGAATATCGACGCCGACCTGGTGCTATCCGGTGCCGATTACCACCATTCCGAAACCCTTTTGGACGAAGATTACCGTCAATATTCTGAAGCGTACTGGGAAGGCAAGACCTTTGCCCCTTCTTCCCTCCTATTTTATGTGGGTTTTGATAAAAAACTGAAGCAGGTAGAGCATCACAACCTTTTCTTCGATACCGATTTTGAAAGGCATGCACAAGAAATTTATGATACGCCAAAATGGCCTACCGATCCGTTGTTCTACGTGAATTTCCCTTCGATAACCGATGCCTCGATGGCGCCGGAGGATTGTGAAACCGGCTTTTTTTTGGTGCCGATAGCCCCAAATCTGGAAGATACGCCCGAATTGCGTGAACAATATTTTGAAATCATTTTGAGTAGATTTGAGGAACGCACTGGTGAAACTGTAAGAAATAATATTATATTTAAAGAGTCCTTTTGTGTCAAAGACTTTAAGGAACAGTACAATTCATATAAGGGCAATGCCTATGGAATGGCAAATACGTTGCTCCAAACGGCATTTCTTAGACCAAAGTTGAAGAGCAGGAAAGTAAAGAACCTTTTCTTTACCGGACAACTTACAGTACCGGGGCCAGGCGTGCCCCCTTCTCTGATTTCGGGTAAATTGGTGTCGGAATTAATCGTTAAAACCCCATAGATCATGAAATCGATTTTTGATCAAGTTTCTTATCAATGCAGCAAAGTGGTAACCGAATCTTATAGTACCTCTTTTGCCTTGGCGACCAAAATGTTGGGCAGTGCCATAAGGAGCGATATCTACAATATTTATGGTTTTGTGCGCTTTGCCGATGAAATCGTGGATACCTTCCATGATTACGATAAGGTTTACCTTTTTGAGCAATTCGAAAAAGAATTGGAGGATGCCATTGCCCATAAGATCAGTCTCAATCCCATTCTCAATTCGTTTCAGCATACCTATCATAAATATGGCATATCCCGCAATCTGGTCGATGCCTTTATGAAAAGCATGAAAATGGACCTGCACAAGTCGGTGTATCGTACGGAGGAGGAATACAAGGCATATATTTACGGTTCGGCCGATGTGGTGGGTTTAATGTGTTTGACGGTATTCGTGAAGGGTGACCGACAACAATATGAAACCTTGAAACAATCGGCCATGTCATTGGGCTCTGCTTTTCAAAAAGTGAATTTCTTGAGAGATCTCAAGGCAGATTTCGAAGGGCTGAACCGCACTTATTTTCCAAATACCAATTTGATGGAACTCGATGAGGCTTCCAAAAAGAGGATCGTAGACGAAATAAGTCAAGATTTTGCCGTCGGTTATTCGGGAATCGTACAATTGCCCGACGATGCCAAGTTCGGGGTCTATACCGCTTACCGATATTACAATAAACTGCTTAAGAAGTTGCAGAAGACTCCTCCGATTGAAATTAAAAATGCAAGGATAAGGGTGCCCAATTATGAAAAATTCGGCCTTTTGGCCCAATCCTATGTTAACTGTAAATTGAATTTGATCTAAATGGAAACCGCATTGGGAATATTGATTTTTTTGGGCGTTTTTTCCATCATGGAATTCATGGCATGGTTCACCCATAAATATGTCATGCACGGATTTCTCTGGAGCCTGCATAAAGATCATCACAAAAAAGACCATGATTCTTGGTTCGAGCGAAATGATGCTTTCTTTTTGTTCTATGCCATATTGAGCATGTCGTTCATCATGTTGGCCTCAAGTACCGATTTTTGGTATGGATGGCCGATCGGTTTCGGCATTATGGCATACGGGGCCACTTATTTTTTGGTTCACGACATCTTCATTCACCAACGTTTCAAAATCTTTAGAAACGCAAATAATTGGTATGCCAGGGGGGTGAGAAGGGCGCACAAAATGCATCACAAACACCTTGGAAAAGGTGATGGGGAATGCTTTGGGATGCTTTTCGTGCCTTTCAAATACTTCAAAAAATAAAAATGCCCAAAGCCCTTATTGTCGGTGCTGGGATAGGGGGCATCGCCACGGCCTTACGTCTGAAAAAAATGGGCTATGAGGTCTTGGTCCTGGAAGCCAACGACCATCCTGGCGGCAAACTTCACGCCATCACGATCGAAGGCTACCGTTTTGACCTTGGCCCTTCCCTTTTCACCATGCCATATTTGGTCGATGAACTCTTCGAACTCTTCGGCCTCGATCCGAGCGAACACTTCCGTTACCATCGAAAACAGAACATCTGTAATTATTTTTGGGAAGACGGCACCCGATTTGGCGCTGCGGCAAATGAGCAAACTTTTATTGAGCAAGCTTCGGTTACATTTGAAGAGCCCATCAAAAATTTGACCGAATACCTCCGTCGCAACGAAAAAAAATTCAAGCTTACCTCAGGCCTTTTTTTGGAAAAATCCCTGCACAAAATGGGCACCTACCTTTCCTTTGATACCCTAAAGGCCATGTTGCAATTAGGGACCCTCGATATCAATGCCTCCCTTGACCACGTCAACCAAAAATCGTTTCATAATCATAAACTGGTGCAGTTGTTCAACCGATATGCCACCTACAATGGATCATCGCCCTATCAAACTCCTGGCATCATGTCCATGATACCCCATCTGGAAATGCACCATGGCACCTTTTACCCAAAAGGTGGCATGCATCGCATCAGCATGAGCCTTTATGATCTGGCCCTTCAACAAGGTGTTGAGTTCCGTTTCCGGGAAAAAGTAACAAAAATTATAGTGGAGGGATCAACGGCAGTGGGGGTCGCCACCGCTGCCGACAATTATAAGGCGGAACTCGTGGTGTCGAATATGGATGTTTATCCCACCTATAAAAATTTGTTAAAAGACCAAAAACACCCCAATAAAATACTGTCGCAGGAGCGTTCGAGCTCCGCTTTGATCTTTTATTGGGGAATATCACGGCAGTTCGAAGCGCTGGATCTCCACAACATATTTTTTAGTGGCGATTACCAAAAAGAATTCCATTCGATCTTTGAAACAAAGACCTTAAGCGAAGATCCCACGGTTTATATCAACATCACCAGCAAGGAAGACCCCGGGGATGCGCCCGGTCACCATGAAAACTGGTTCGTGATGATCAATGCGCCCGGCAATTATGGGCAAGACTGGGAGGCATTGAAACACCGGGCCAGGAAACATATCATCCAAAAACTCAACCGTATCCTCAAGGTAGAAATGGAAAAATTGATCGAAGTGGAACATATACTAGATCCTGTGGGCATAGAAAGCAGTACCAGTAGTTATCGAGGGGCCCTTTATGGGGCGGCAAGCAATAATAAATTGGCGGCCTTCATGAGGCATCCGAATTTCAGTCCCCGTATTAAAAATCTATATTTTACCGGAGGTTCCGTACACCCAGGAGGCGGAATCCCACTGTGTCTGCTCTCGGCCAAAATTGTCGCGGATTTGGCCCCTAAAGTGTGAACCATGATCGAAAAACAATCAATACATAAGACCACTGTGGCCATTTTTTTGTTATGGCTCTTCCATATTTCGGCCATCGTTGGCATCAGTATGGGAAATCAAGATTGGTTTGTTGAAAAGACCCCGGTCAATCTGCTGCTATGCTTAACCCTCTTTATCTGGGTATTCCCAATCGATTCCCTAAAAAAATGGATCGCTTTTGTCCTTTTTTTCAGTGGCGGGATGCTGGCCGAATGGTTGGGGGTGAATTATGGACTCCTTTTTGGGGACTACGCCTATGGTCAGAATCTCGGACCGAAACTCGACGGGGTGCCCTTCCTGATAGGGGTCAATTGGGCGCTACTCACCTTTGCCTCGGCCAGTATCGTCAGACGTCTGACCGACCGTCCATGGGCCCTAATCTTATTGTCGGCCATACTCATGGTGTTGTTGGACTATTTGATGGAACACTCTGCGCCCGATTTCGATTTTTGGACCTTTGAAGGCGGAATGGCCACATTGGAAAACTACATCGGCTGGTTCGCCATCGCCTTGACATTCCAATGGATCTTACACAGGTTAGGGATAGAAGGCAACCAAAAATTCTCAATGCATTTTTATCTGGCACAGTTCGTATTTTTTGGATATTTCTATTTTTATTTAGGATAGGCCGGCCAAGGGATCAGTGCCGTTCCAGATGCCGATCGATCGATAGGGCTGGAACCTTGAAAACAGCTCTTCGCTGTACCAGTCCAATTTTCGGGTTTGCAGAATCGCCCTTTTGTGCGCTTCGCTTTGATAGGCAAATGCCATCAAGCTTTGTTCGTCTTTCCAAAGACTGAAAGTCGCCATTTGCATAATGGGCATTTCCCCAATTCCCTTGGTGAGGATCAATCCGGGATTATGTTGCAAAGGCCGCTGTGAAGCGGGTACGGAACGCCAAAATTTCCAGAGCAATTTCGGGCGAATGGTGGCCCGGGTAATGACCGCGATAAATGAAATTTCGTCATTTAACGAATGGCTCTTTTGAAAGGGATTGCTTCCGGCCCAGGCCCCTTTTGACTGGATACCCTTCAAGTAGAGCGTCCAATGTTCCGAACTCCTATTGCGGTACCGCTGCATCAAGGCCGAGGATTTGAAAAATCGGTCGGCATCGGCTTCCTTTTCCCAGACCATCAACAATGCATAGACCGACCAATCGGGAAAAGGATTGAATCGCTCCCTACCGCTACCCATTAATTTGTAAAAGTGGAGTCCTTCTGTCTTGGCCAGCGCAGCATGCGCAAATTGCATCATCCCGAAAGCCCATATCTTCGAACCCAGGGAACCATATCTAAAAAAAGTAAGGGTGGTGATCTGATCCATTAACGGACATTATTCGGCCAGTAGGCCATCTATCAACGCATCGATTTTCGGGCTGTTCCAATCTGAAATATCCTCCTGTTTTATGACTACATAACCATTTTTGTCGATCAGGTAAGAGGCGGGTGGCTCCATAACGGAAACAGGGGTCGGTTCCCCGATGATGAGATAGGTGACCGGAAAAGTGAAGTCGTTCTTTTCCATAAACTCTTGTACCGGGGACCTTTCTTCGTTCGTAATAATGTAGAAATCAACCTTGTCCGCATATCGGTCATATAACTTCTGGATGCCCTTCAGTTCAGCCGCGGACGGCAATCGCCAGGAGGCCCAAAAATTGATAAAAACGACTTTACCCTTAGATCTGTTGAAGTTGATGAATGCCCAATCCTCATCTTTGAGTTTCCAGTCATAATCCAAGATTTGTTCCCGATTCTTTTCCGCGACGATTTTGGGGGCTGCGGCAAACAAGGTGTTCAACCAAACTTTGCTGTAATAGCCCAAGGGCGTCACAAAAAATGAAACCACAAAAGCGATCAGGAGCAGGTTAAGGATGGTTTTCCTTTTGATTTTCATTCCCAGGGGTTTGCGTAAAACTAAAAAACTCCTGAGGATTTTCAGGAGTTTTATTTAACTATTTCAATTCCAATTTAAGCAGCGTTCTCCCTTTTGATCACATTGAGTGCGGAACCTTCCCTAAACCAACCGATTTGAGATTCGTTGTAGGTATGGGCCGCCATAATGTTGTCTTTGCTGCCATCGGCATGTACCACTTCAATGGTCAAAGGTTTTCCTGGTGCGAATCTTGCAATATCCACGAAATTAAAGGTGTCGTCTTCTTTTATGAGATCATAATCCGATTCTTTCACAAAGGTAAGTGCCAACATCCCTTGTTTCTTCAGGTTCGTTTCATGGATTCGGGCAAACGACTTCACCAGTACCACGGCTACCCCAAGATGCCGTGGCTGCATTGCCGCATGTTCGCGGGAGGAACCTTCACCGTAATTGTGATCACCAACAACGATCGTTTTGATACCTGCTGCCTTGTAGGCCCTTTGGGTGTCCGGTACGCCAGCGTATTCCCCGGTCAACTGATTCTTAACAAAATTCGTTTTCTTATTGAACGCATTCACCGCACCGATCAAAGTGTTGTTGGCGATATTATCGAGATGTCCTCGATAACGAAGCCAAGGACCTGCCATGGAAATATGGTCCGTGGTACATTTGCCGAAGGCTTTGATAAGCAATTTCATGCCCTTCAACTGTTCGTTGGTTATCGGGCGGAAGGGATCCAATAGCTGTAACCGTTCCGATTTGGGGCTTACTTTTACCTCAACCTTGGAACCATCTGCATCGGGGGCCAAGAATCCGGCATCTTCGACATCAAAACCTTTTGGAGGCAATTCAATGCCCATGGGCTCTTCCAATTTTACTTCCAGTCCGTCTTCATTGATCAACGTATCGTTCATCGGGTCAAAATCCAACCGGCCTGAGATGGCAATGGCCGCTACCATTTCTGGAGAGCCCACGAAAGCGTGCGTATTGGGATTGCCATCGGCCCTTTTCGAAAAATTCCTGTTGAAGGAATGCACAATGGTATTCTTTTCATCCCCTTTGAGGTCGCTTCGGTCCCACTGCCCGATACAAGGCCCACAGGCATTGGTAAAGATAGTGGCACCCAGTTCCTCAAAAATCTGTAAAAGCCCATCACGTTCCGCCGTAAAGCGAATTTGCTCCGAGCCGGGGTTGATGCCGAAGTCTGACTTGGGCTTAATTTTCTTGTCAACGGCCTGTTTGGCGATGGAAGCTGCCCTGGTGAGGTCTTCATAGGAGGAATTGGTACAAGATCCGATCAGGCCCCAATCGACCTGTATGGGCCAATTATTGGCTTTGGCCTTTGGCCCCAATTCGCCAACGGGGGTGGCCAAGTCAGGTGTGAACGGGCCATTGAGATGGGGCCTCAAGGTGTTCAGATCTATTTCGATCAGTTGATCGAAATAGGCCTTGGGATTCGCATATACTTCCGGATCCGCGGTCAAATGCCCCTTGATCTTGTTCGCTGCATCGGCGACCTCGCTCCTATCGGTGGCACGCAGATAGCGCTCCATGGAGGCGTCATATCCAAAAGTGGAGGTCGTTGCCCCTACTTCGGCACCCATATTGCAGATAGTACCTTTTCCGGTACAGGATAAGTTCTTGGCACCCTCCCCAAAATATTCGATGATGGCTCCCGTACCCCCTTTTACGGTAAGGATTTCGGCCACTTTTAGAATGACATCCTTGGCCGAGGTCCAACCTGAAATTTTACCGGTCAAATGCACCCCGATCAATTTGGGAAATTTCAATTCCCATGCCATACCGGCCATCACATCCACAGCGTCGGCACCGCCAACACCGATAGCGACCATTCCCAAACCTCCGGCATTTACCGTATGGGAATCGGTACCGATCATCATACCTCCAGGAAACGCATAATTTTCAAGGACCACCTGATGGATGATGCCCGCTCCGGGTTTCCAAAAGCCGATACCGTATTTATTTGAAACCGATTCCAAAAAATCGAACACCTCGGCGCTGGTGCTGTTGGCCATTTTTAAGTCGGCCACGGCACCGCTCTTGGCCTGTATCAAGTGATCGCAATGCACCGTGGTGGGAACCGCGACCTTGGGTTTACCGGCCTGCATGAATTGCAACAAGGCCATCTGGGCGGTGGCATCCTGACAGGCAATACGATCGGGGGCGAAATCGACATAATCCTTACCCCGGGTGAAAGCCTTGGTAGGATTACCATCCCATAAATGGGAATATAAAATTTTCTCGGAAAGTGTCAATGGTTTTCCCACCACCTTACGGGCCAAATCTACCCGTTCGGCCATGGTAGCATAAACCTCTTTGATCATATCTATATCAAATGCCATCAGTTTCTTTATTTAAGGTTAGAACAATTCAGTAAAATTAAGAAAATACCAAGGGTAAATAAAATTTTCGGACTTAGTTATCCTCTATTTTGACCAATTGTCCAGCGAAAACGATCGCTTATGGCCAAACAATCTTATCGCTTGGTTGGAATTTTTAAGATTCTCTGCTTTTCAGCAAAGTTGGCTATAGGAGTTTGTTCACGATATCCGTTTCCGAAATGCCTTCGGCTTCCGCTTTATAGTTCCTTATGATTCGGTGGCGCAAAATTCCCATGGCAACCGCTTTGACATCTTCTATATCGGGAGAATATTTTCCATGGATCGCCGCATTTGCCTTGGCGCCCATGATCAGATTTGGGAAGCCCTTGGACCGGCGCCCCAATCGATGTACTGCCTCACAAAATCAGATGCCCCTTCAACACCCGGTCTTGTGGCATCCACCAACCGCACGGCATAGTCAATGACATTATCTGGCACCGGAATACGACGCACAAGATGTTGAACCTCCAATATTTCCGCTGCGTTGAACAGGGCATTGACGACCGGAGTCACATCAGCGGTTGTGGCTTTTACCACCTGTATTTCTTCCGCAATCGAGGGGTATTTCAACTCTATCGCGAACATGAAACGGTCTAATTGGGCCTCGGGCAAAGGATAGGTGCCTTCCTGTTCAATGGGGTTTTGGGTGGCAAGTACAAAATAAGGCAGCGATAATTGATGTTGTTGCCCGGCAATCGTCACTGCCCGTTCCTGCATGGCCTCCAACAAGGCTGCCTGGGTCTTTGGAGGGGTACGGTTGATTTCATCGGCCAAGATGATATTGGCAAAAATGGGGCCCTTGATGAATTTGAATTGGCGGTTTTGATCTAAAACCTCGCTCCCTAAAATATCACTTGGCATCAGATCGGGCGTAAACTGTATGCGTTTGAAATCCAATCCCAAGGTTTTGGCTATGGTGTTGACCATAAGGGTCTTGGCCAAACCGGGAACCCCAATGAGCAAAGAATGCCCGCCGGTGTATATCGACAGGAGGATCTGGTCGATGACCTCGGTCTGCCCTACGATAACCTTGGCGATTTCCTGCTTTAAAGCGATATGCCGTTGTACCAGATTTTTTATTGCGCTTACGTCCGACATACTAATTCTTGACCCAGTTGTTGGCAAAATCACAATCCTTTCTGGAGTCGTTCACACTGATATAGGTATCCTCAATATGCTTGTCCATCCATTTTTTGATCGCGTTGTACTGTTTTTCGGTCAGTGCCAGCTGTTGGATCTTCATATAATCCTTCGAAAAATCTGCCACGTGTTCGTCATATCGGTTGGTGACCTTCAATAGCTTGAAGGAGGGGCCTCCCCCTCTGGGGTCATCTTCAAAAATGGGATTTGAAATCTCGTTGTCCTTCAAATTTCGCACCTGATTGTACAAGGTGGGGTCCATCTTCGTCAATTCAAAACGAGAATCGAAATTGGTAGGGTTGCGCAAGAGTCCACCGTCGAACTTGGTCTCTTTTTCGTCGGAAAAATTGAGGGCCGCTTCCGCAAAGGTGTATTTACCGTCGATCACTTGTTGCCGGATACTGTCCAATTCAGATTTGGCGTTGGCGAGGGCTTCCTCTGAAATCTCTGGTTTGAGCAAAATGTGCCTCAGATCTAATTCTTGTCCCCTGATTTTTTCAATAAAGATGATATGATACCCAAATGGGGTCTCAAAAGGATCTGAAACCTCCCCTTCTTTCAAACTGAAGGCCACATCCTTGAATTCTTTTACAAACCCGGTTTCTTTGGTGATGCTATAGAAGCCCCCCTTCGATTTGGAACCGTCATCCTGTGAATACAAGATGGCCTTCACGCTGAAACTGGCATCATTGTCTTCCACATCGGCCTTGATCTTGTTCAATTTATCAATGGTCTGTTGTTTCTCCGCGTCCGTGGCCTTGGGTTGTTTTACAATTTGGGCGATTTCCATCTCGGCACCAAAAACCGGGCGATCTTCAACCGATATTTTATTATAGAACTGCCTTACCTCTTCCGGGGTTATTTTTATCTCCATCACGATTTCCTGCTGCATTTTTTCCGACAACATCCGGAGCTTGTTTATCTTAAAAAGCTCCTCCCTAAAAGCGGTTTCATCCTCTTTCTTGTAGTAATTCAGCACCTTTTCCATGGATCCGATCTGTTGCACCAAGGACTGGATTTGCCTTTCCCCAGTGGCGTTGACCTCATCATCGGAAACCAAGATACTGTCCTGTACGGCCTGATGCGCATAGAGTCGGTCTTCCATCAACTTGCCCAAAAGGCTGCAGCGGGTGATATCCTCGACAGAGGCGCCCTGGCTTCGCAGATCGATCAATGTTTTTTCGATGTCCGATTCCAAGATCACATAATCGCCCACCACTGAGGCGATCCCGTCCAATTTGACCCTTTTAAAATTGTTTGCCGTATCCTTTTTGATTCCTGCATCGGCCATCATGGGCAGCTCCGTGGCCGCTATCTGGCGCTCAGGTATACTATCGATTTGCTGGGCGGACAGCATACCGACCCCCATAAAAAAACATCCCTTTAAAATAGATTCAATCTTCTTTCCCATATACTTCAAATTGTTTGTCCTTGATGGCTTCATCTATAATTTCAGCATCGAGCTTGCGTATATAATCTAATTTTCTCCTGCTTAAGAGCACTTGTTTTATCGTAGGTTCGATATAAGTGAGCGGAGCGATGTCATTGGGCTCCAAAACGTCGATAACTGCGGTCAAATATACCCCCTTTGCATCCTCCAACTCAAAAAATTGTGATTTTTTTAAGTAACGGTCCTGATTTTCAAGGGTAAGCGGCGGTATTTCATCGATGACCCTTGAAGCCTTTATCCACAAGGAATCGTTGAAATTCAGTTTTTTGAATTGCACCCCAATGGAGTCCAAATAAATTCGATCTTCATCACCAAATCGTTTAAGTCTTTTGATGACCTCCTCCTTGTTCAAAAACAATATTGGGATTTCCACAAACCGCAATTGTACCAGCTTCTCCTTTAATCTGAAATTCTCCTTCTCGAGTTCATAGAATGCCTCCATTTGGCTTTTGGTTACCACCGAATCGCTTCCTGCCTGTACCAATGCCTCCTTATAGGCCCGGGTGTAGAGATCGTTACGATAGTTGGCCACCATCCGTTCGAACTCGGCCAGTTTCGATTCGGGCAAATTGATCTTGGCCTTGGCCAACAACAATTGATTGGACGCCCAATTGTTGATGTAGTTGTTCACAAAGGAAATACTGTCTTCTTTAGATTTGCTGTTCACCAAAAGGGGTTCTATGTCGGAAAGAAACAGATACGCATCGCCTACCCTTGCCAACGGTTTTTCCTTACCAGGGGTGTCAAAAAGCCCTTCACAAGAAAAAAGGAGACAAAACGAGCCGATGAGGATTAGGCTGGAATACAAAGATTTACGGCCGATTCTTGAAAACTGCATCCTGCAAAAATAACAATTAACCGATGTTGGACAAGCGGATATGGCAATCCTTAACAGAAATTATGTTTTCTTGCCTAAATAACTCCTTAACCCGAGATGCGACCCCTTTTCAAACGAAATCATCGGTATCGGCAACAAGTCTTCCCTGCCTGAAATTAAATCAATCTCCTGTGTTGGTGCAGCGGGGTTACCATCCGATTCCCATGGTCCGGTCTTAGCAGAAAATGCCATTGCTTTTGGTGGAAACCATTTTCAAACGTAACTTTCCCTATAAATTCATTCTTCAATGGAAGATGTTTTTAAGCAAAACCTTGGCGACAATGCCGGCGGCCAATTGTTGCGTGAAACAAGTAACGGCGGCCTATAACAGAACAGCAAGTGAATCGAAGAATCAAACTGATATGGGACTTTAAAGGACCCATGGCCGGAAAGACGGCGGAACATCATGAAAAACACCTGAAAGAATATATCCGGTCGGAACAACTACCGCTTCAGATCACCGGCCATCGACATCTCGGTGAGATGCACAGTTTGGCATTCATGGTCGTTGACGAGGGCGATATGATCAAGGTACGCGATGTCTTAAAACCCCATAGGGGGGAATTGCATCAAGAATTGGATCCATTGAAATAATCGACAAAATGATGTGGTCTAAAAAATACATACTCATTTTCGGGCTTGTGGCAATATTCGTTTCCTGTAAAACCGAAAAGCCCCCCGGAAACCCTTTGGAACAAGTACTCGCCTCCACAAATCCGAAAATAAAAAGGGTAATGGACAGTCTTGAGGGTTACGAGCTGCAGATCAGATATACACAGATCGATCGTCGCAACGACGGCATATTGTTCACTGATTACGACTTTCAGGTAAACTCCGACGACTATTTCTATCCTGCCAGCACTGTAAAATTCCCCATTGCGGTGCTGGCCCTGGAGCGGTTGAACCAAACCGATTCCCTAAACAGGGATATCCGATTTTATGTAGAAGGGGATTCTGTGGAATCGACCTTTGCCGCCGATATCATCAAGATATTCACCGTAAGTGACAATGATGCCAACAACCGGCTACTGGAATTTTTGGGCCAGGATGCCATCAACAAGGGGCTTGCCGATAAGGGAATCGGCCCTGTAAGAATATCGCACCGATTGGGGGTTCACTCCGATGACATGGCCACCAAACCCTTGATCATCCATATGAACGACACAACGCTTGGCACTACCTTTCCCACGTTCAATGCAGAACCCAAGCCGTTGGCACTGCAGAAAATCAAAAAAGGAATCGGCTATTACGAAGAGGATTCCTTGATCCGCCAAGCTTTCGATTTCAGTCTTAAAAACTATTATCCGGTTGATGCGCAATATGGTGTACTCAAACGGATCGTCTTTCCTGAACAGTTTCCTAAAGAACAACGTTTCGACCTGAGCGGGGAACAGCGCGATTTTGTGCTCAACGCCATGCAAACATTGCCTAGAAATGCAGGCTACGACCCCGTTGAATTTTACGACGGCTATTGTAAATTTTTTATGTACGGTGATACCAAGGAAGATATCCCGGATCACATCAAAATATATAACAAAGTGGGGTTTGCCTACGGGACGCTTACCGATTGTGCCTATATAGTGGATTCTGCCAAAGGGGTTGAATTTATGCTCACCGCGACCATTTTGGTAAACAAGGACGGTATTTTCAACGATGACCACTACGAATACGACGAAGTGGGCATCCCTTTTTTGGCAGAACTGGGGAGGGAATGCTACAACTACGAACTGAACAGGAAGAAATAATCAAAATCATGGATCAACTGACTTTCGACGCTTTTACCAAAAAAATATTCATCAAGGCGCCCATCGATCGACTGTACCGGTGTTGGGCCACCTCCGAAGGTATCTGTTCCTGGTTTTTAAGGCATGCGCGATATACCTATGGAAATGAACAATCCAGGAAACCCGGGGAGCCCATCCAGTCCGGGGACGAATATCTTTGGGAATGGCACAATTGGGATGTTCAGGAAAAGGGGACGATATGGGCGGCGAACGGGGAAGACACCGTCGAATTCAGTTTTGCCGGGAGTTGCAAGGTCAAGGTGACCTTGGAAGAAAAAAATTCCGCGGTGCTCGTTACACTGAGGCAATTTGAGATTCCTACCGATGATGGGAGCAAACTCAACATACATCACGGCTGCAGCAACGGTTGGACTTTCTGGCTGGCGAACCTAAAAGCGTACCTGGAGCACGGGATCTTGTTGAACGAGACAGAATTCGACCTTCGCAAAAACCCCATGTCAGGTTTTGAGTTCGTGAACATGTAGCATCAGGGCAGGCAATGCCCGATACTGGCCAACGGGCTTATCAATACTTTTATAAAGCAGGCCGGAAGATTGGGCTTTCACCCAAGCTCCGCACATCGTGCCCAAAGGGCGAACCACTCCCCAACTCTTCAGCCTTGAACAGCATGGATTATTTTGGATACCTTTGCAGGAATTGCTTTTTTATAGCTTAATTTTTTAACAATATCAATGGACGGGGCCAAACAAACCAGAATCAACAAATATCTCAGTGAAGCCGGATTTTGCTCCCGGAGGGAAGCCGACAAGCTCATCGAACAGGGCCGGGTGACCCTGAATGGAAAGGTTCCTGAAATGGGCACCAAAATCGTTCCCGGAGATGAAGTTAGGGTCGACGGCAAATTGATTACGGAACGGGAGGAGGAAGCCGTTTATCTCGCCTTCAACAAGCCCGTGGGTATCGTATGCACCACAGATACGGGGGTGGAAAAAGACAATATCATCGATTATATCAATTATCCCAAACGCATTTTTCCCATCGGCAGATTGGACAAACCCAGTGAGGGTCTTATTTTTCTAACCAATGACGGCGACATTGTCAACAAGATTTTGCGGGCAAGGAACCACCACGAAAAAGAATACATCGTAACCGTTGACAGACCGATTACGGAAGATTTTTTGGCAAGGATGCGCGATGGTGTTCCCATTCTTGATACCGTGACCCGTAAATGCAAAGTCACACAAATCAGTGCTTACCAGTTCAAAATTGTGCTTACCCAAGGTCTGAACCGGCAGATAAGGAGAATGTGCGAGTATCTAAACTATAATGTGACCGGCTTGAAACGGATTCGTATCATGAACGTAAAATTGGACCTTCCCGTGGGCCAGTGGCGCAACCTCACGGTTGATGAACTTAAAGAAATCGACAGGCTGGTAGCCACTTCGTCCAAAACGCACGATGCCCCATAAATTTTCAGCGAAATTTTGCCAGCCGCCCACCCTTCCGAATTTTCCGGGAACGGCAGTGGAAGCCATCAAAGGCATTTCGATATCCAATTCCAAACCACCCTCCAAAAAAAAGTGACCGGCCAATGGCATATTGCCGTCAACTTAATAAAACAGGGCAAAGGAACTTCATTTCATTTATAATAACATTAACATGAAAATACCCCAATAATCATTAATTTTAGAGAAGGTGAAGCAAACAGAAAAGACTATGAAAATGAAACGATTGATGAATACATTAAAACACTTACCGCTGTTGGCGGTAATGATAATTTGTGGGTTTGGGGCAACGCCGAAGATGCATGCAGCGTTCCTTTTTCAACAGCTGCCACAGGAAAATTCCTTTAACCAATACAAGGGCGAGGTATTGGATGCGGAAAACAAGAAACCATTGGTGTTCGCTTCCATTTCCATCGAAGATTCCAATATCAGCACCATCAGTAATTCAGAAGGCGAATTTTCCCTCAAAGTACCAAAAACACAAACGGAAGGCAACGTCATCATTTCCTTTTTGGGCTATAAAACGATCATTATGCCACTTGCCCAACTCAAAGAGGACAACAATAGCATTTTGATGGAAATATCGGTAGTCCAATTATCGGAAGTCAACCTTGCCGTGCCCAAAGATGCCAAGGCGCTGGTGAGGGAAATGCTCAGAAGGAAGGGAGACAACTATTTGGAAGACCCTACATTGATGACAGCATTTTATAGGGAAACGATCAAAAGGCGCAAAAAAAACGTATCCTTGTCCGAAGCGGTGGTGAATATCTATAAAACCCCCTATAACTCGGAGCGAAAAGATGCAGTGCAAATCTTTAAGGCACGAAAAAGTACCGATTACACCAAGTTGGACACCGTTGCCTTGAAGCTTCAGGGCGGTCCTTTCAATGCGCTGTTTGTGGATATCATGAAATATCCCGAATACATCTTTACCGATGAATCCATCGAAAATTATAACTTTAGCTTTGACCGATCGACCATGGTGAACGATCGTTTGCTCTATGTGGTGGATTTTAAGCAAAGGGCCAATGTCAAAGAGCCGCTATATGTCGGAAAACTTTATATCGATGCCTCGAAAAAGGTACTCACCAGTGCCATTTACAATATGAACATCACGGACAGAAATCAGGCTGCCCGGTTATTTGTCCGTAAAAAGCCTGCTCAAGCCTCTGTTTGGCCCACGGAAGTCGCCTACCGGGTAGATTACCGGGAAAAGGATGGCAGGTGGTACTACGGGTACAGCAATGTGCTCCTGGAATTTAAAATCAATTGGGACCGTAAGTTGTTCAATTCGGTATACAGTTTATCCTGCGAAATGGCGGTGACCGACTGGGAGAAAAATTTAGAGGGCGCCTTGCCAAAATCCAAGGATAGGGTTAGATCGTCGATGATCCTCAACGACGAAGCCATCGGATTCGCAGACCCGGATTTCTGGGGGGAATTCAATATTATCGAACCTGAAAAATCGATAGAATCGGCCATCAAGAAAATACAGCGCCAGTTAAAAAGGTCTAAAGACCAAGGCGGTACCTCAACGCCCTGAACCCTATAAAGAACTGCCATCAAAAAAGCCACCGTTAGGATGTAACAGTGGCTTTTTATGTTTGTGGGCAGGGAATACCCTCCAGCAGGTTTTAAATCAATTGGCCACTTCGCTGATGAATTTAAGGCGATAGAGCCGGAGTTCATCATCATCATAATCGCCATCGAATTCGGCAAGGGCCTCCTCTATGCCATCGGTCTCGGCCTCGAGGAAGTACTCGTGCATTTCTTCCTGTTGCTCCTCATCGAGTATTTCATCGATCCAATACCCAAGGTTCAATTTGGTGCCGCTATAAACGATCTGTTCCATTTCCTTGATCAGTTCGGGCAGTTCAATACCTTTCGCAGAGGCGATATCGTCGAGTGGCAGCTTTCTGTCAACGTTTTGTATGATGTAGAGTTTTAAGGCCGAATTGGCCCCTGTGGTCTTCACCACAAGGTCATCGGGCCTTAGAATATCATTGTCTTCCACATAGGCCGCGATAAAATCTACAAAGGGTTTGCCGTATTTTTTGGCCTTACCTTCCCCGACCCCATAAATATTCTGAAGTTCCTCAACTGAAATGGGGTATTTCAAGGCCATATCATCTAAAGAAGGGTCTTGGAACACCACAAAAGGGGGCACCCCCAACTTATCGGCCTGGGATTTCCGCAGGCCTTTGAGCTGCTTCAACAAGCCTTCGTCAATGACTCCCCCACCTTTGGCAGCGCTGACAATGGCATCGTTCTGTTCCGCCCCGTAAACGTGGTCTTTTGTCATCATGAAAGACTGAGGCCGTTCTAAAAAGGCCCTACCTTTATCGGTGACGTGCAAAATACCGTATTGTTCGATTTCCTTGTTCAACAGGCCTGCTACCAGCACCTGTCTGATGAGCGCCATCCAATACCCTTTGTCATGGTCGGCCCCGATTCCGAATACTTCCTTCTCGTTGGTTTTATGCGAGGCGATCATGGCATTGACCTTGCCTACCAAGGTCTTGACCACTTCTTTTGACTTAAACTTTTCACTGGTGGCCTGAACGACCTTGATCAATTTTACCACATTGTCTTTCGCTTCCTCTTTTTCCTTGGGATTACGGACGTTATCGTCCATATCGGCACCCTTCCCTTTCACCTCATCAAATTCTTCCCCGAAATAATGAAGGATGAATTTTCTGCGCGACATGGAGGTTTCGGCATAGGCCACCACTTCCTGCAACAGGGCATTTCCGATTTCCTGTTCGGCCACGGGCTTACCTGACATGAATTTTTCCAGTTTCTCGATGTCCTTGTAGGAATAGAACGCCAGACAATGGCCCTCGCCCCCATCCCGACCGGCACGACCTGTTTCCTGATAGTAGCTTTCAATACTTTTTGGGATATCGTGATGGATCACAAAACGAACGTCAGGTTTATCGATACCCATTCCAAAAGCAATGGTAGCCACCACCACATCAACATCCTGCATCAAGAACATATCTTGGTATTTCGAGCGGGTCTTGGCATCAAATCCCGCATGATAGGGCACTGCACTGACACCATTGACCTGCAATACCTGGGCCAGTTCTTCGACCCTTTTGCGGCTCAAGCAATAAATGATGCCCGATTTGCCGGCATTTTTTTTGACGAAACGTATGATGTCGGAATCGACATCAATGGTCTTCGGCCTTACCTCATAATACAAATTGGGCCTATTGAAAGACTCCTTGAACAATTTCGCATCCGGGATACCGAGGTTCTTTACGATATCTTCCTGTACCTTGGGCGTCGCCGTAGCGGTAAGGGCGATAATGGGGATATCGCTGCCCAAACGATCCACGATGGACCGCAGGTTGCGGTATTCCGGTCTAAAATCATGCCCCCATTCAGAAATGCAGTGCGCTTCATCCACTGCCAGAAAAGAAATCTTAACCGATTGCAAAAAATCGACATACTCTTCCTTGGTCAAAGACTCAGGGGCAACATAAAGCAATTTCGTAATGCCATCGGTAATATCTTCCTTCACCTGCTTGATTTCAGATTTGTTCAGGGAAGAATTCAACACATGGGCGATGCCATTTTCGGACGAGATACCGCGCATCGCATCGACCTGGTTCTTCATCAGGGCGATCAATGGCGAAACGATTATGGCGGTACCTTCCTGCATCAGTGCCGGAAGCTGGTAACAAAGCGATTTGCCACCACCTGTGGGCATAATGACGAAAGTATTCTTGCGTTTCAGTAAATGTTGGACTACTTCCTCTTGAAGTCCTTTGAATTGGGAGAATCCAAAATATTGTTTTAATGGAGCGTGAAGATCTATTTCTTTCAAAACTATCTGTTCCTTTAACATTTTAAAGTAAAGCGATTATTGATTAAAGTATTCTCTTAAGATACGAATTTTTGGTGTTTTATGGTCTTTGATCGCAGTATTTCATTTTGTTGCGATTTAAATCGGCCATAACTTAAGTTTGTGTAATTTTGTTATCTTAAATATAGGACAAACTTTTAGCACTGCAATCACATAATTTTGTTAAACCATTGAAGGATACCAAGGCTATTCTTGACATCGCAAAAAAAACCATTAGAATGCAGAGTGAGTCGATAAAACATTTATCCGACTTACTTGATGAGGGGTTCTCCAATGCCGTAGAATGCATTTTGCGATCCGAAGGCAGGGTCATCGTATCCGGAATCGGCAAAAGCGCCATCATTGCTTCAAAAATAGCGGCCACCCTGAATTCAACCGGTACCCCATCCATTTTTATGCACGCCGGCGATGCCATTCATGGAGACCTTGGCACCATTCAGGAGAAAGACACCGTGATCTGTATCTCAAAAAGCGGCAGCACCCCGGAAATCAAAATGCTCGTCCCTTTGATAAAAAGGGGCAAGAACAAGCTCATCGGCATGACCGGCAATCCGGATTCCTTTCTGGGGCAACAGGCCGATTTTGTCTTGAATACCTTCGTAGAGAAGGAAGCTTGTCCAAACAACCTGGCCCCCACGACCAGTACCACGGCCCAAATGGTCATGGGCGACGCGCTGGCCATTTGCCTTTTGGAACTCAAAGGATTCAGCAGTAAGGATTTTGCCAAATACCACCCCGGCGGAGCGCTCGGCAAACGTCTTTACCTCAGGGTGGCCGATATCGTGACGACGAATCAAAAGCCACAGGTAAATGTAGATTCCGATATCAAAAAAGTCATCGTTGAAATTTCGGAAAAAATGTTGGGCGTGACCGCCGTGCTCAAGGATGGCCTTATCGTAGGGGTGGTAACCGATGGCGATATAAGGAGAATGTTGAACAAATACGATTCGATCAACGGTCTCACCGCAAAGGATATCATGACCTCAGATCCCAAGACCATCGAAACGGACGTCTTGGCCATCAAGGCTTTGGAGCTGATGCAGGACAAGGGCATTTCCCAGCTGTTGGCCAAAGACGGTGATGCCTATGAAGGGGTCGTACATTTACACAACCTAATTAACGAGGGAATACTTTAATGGCGAAAAAACAAACCAAAGCCCATAATGAAATGTCCTTTTTGGACCATTTGGAAGAGCTGCGATGGCATCTGATCCGTTCCACGATAGCTGTGGTGGTCATTGGCTCCATCGCCTTTTTAATGAAAGATTTCATCTTCGATACGGTAATTTTCGGACCAAAAAAACCCGATTTTCCCACCTACGGGGTCTTTTGCAAATTCTCAAAAATGCTGGGTTTCAGCGAAGCATTTTGCGGCAGCGAGCCCTTGTTTCGACTGCAAAGCAGGGAAATGGCAGGGCAGTTTTCGGCGCATATTTGGACTTCCATTTGGGCGGGATTCATTGTGGGGTTCCCATACATCCTCTATGAACTTTGGCGTTTTATCAGTCCGGGACTTTACGAAAAAGAAAGAAAGAACTCCCGCGGCTTTATCTTCATCGCTTCCTTCTTGTTTTTTCTAGGGGTACTTTTTGGATATTATGTGGTGGCGCCGCTTTCCATCAATTTCCTGGGCAGCTATACCATCAGCGAGGAAGTGTTCAATGATATCGACATTGCCTCCTATATTTCAACCGTTAGGGCCTCGGTCATTGCTTGTGGTTTGGTCTTTGAACTTCCGATCATCATCTATTTCCTCACCAAGGTTGGCTTGGTGACCCCCGCCATCTTAAAAAAATATCGTAAAATTTCCTTGGTAGTGGTGCTGATCCTATCGGCGGTGATCACCCCGCCCGACGTTGCCAGCCAAATTATCGTCGCCATACCCATTTTAATCCTGTACCAGGCCAGTATCTATATTTCCGGCTATGTTTTGAGGCAGGAAGCCAAAAAAGAACGAAAAGCGAATAAAAATGTCAAACCAAGTTGAGGAATTCAACGCCTACCGTTCAAGGATGAACGAAAAGCTGTTGTCCGATAACAATAAAATCATCAAGCGAATTTTTAATTTGGACACCAACGCCTATGCCGCAGGTGCGCTCGACGTGAAAACCAAAGAGCTTTTGGGCTTGGTGGCCTCGGCCGTGTTGCGCTGCGATGATTGCGTAAAGTATCATCTGGAAACCTGTTTTAAGGAAGGGGCGACCAAGGAAGAAGTGATGGAAACCTTGGGAATAGCAACGCTTGTTGGAGGTACCATCGTAGTGCCTCACTTACGGAGGGCTTACGAATTTTGGGAGGCATTGGAAGCCCAAGAAGGTTAAAAAAACGGTAATTGTTTTTGGTTAGGGACCGTAAAGTTTAGTTTTGGTCTGCGCAAAGCGGAATAATCGTGACAGGGAACAGGAAAATGCAAACATGAAATTAAGGGCAGACCACATCATGAAATCTTACCGGGGACGGCAAGTCGTCAAGGGTATTTCCCTGGAAGTCAACCAAGGGGAAATCGTGGGTTTACTAGGTCCTAATGGCGCCGGGAAAACCACCTCCTTTTATATGATCGTGGGCTTGATCAAACCCAACAGCGGCACCATTCACCTGGATAACATGGAAATCACCCATTTTCCCATGTACAAAAGGGCCCAGAATGGCATTGGCTATCTTGCCCAGGAAGCTTCGGTGTTTCGAAAGCTCAGCATCGAAAAAAATATTTTGAGCGTGCTGCAGCTGACCAAGTTGAGCAAAAAGGAGCAACTGATGAAGATGGAATCGCTCATCGAGGAATTCGGTTTGGGGCATATCAGAAAAAATCGCGGTGACCTGCTCTCAGGAGGCGAACGGCGCCGGACCGAAATAGCCCGCGCCCTGGCCACCGATCCAAAGTTCATATTGCTCGACGAACCTTTTGCAGGGGTAGATCCTGTCGCTGTGGAAGACATACAACGCATCGTTGCCCAGCTCAAAAATAAAAATATCGGTATTCTGATCACCGACCACAATGTTCAGGAAACCCTTGCCATTACCGAACGCTCCTATCTTATGTTCGAGGGCGGAATCCTCAAATCGGGTATTCCGGAAGACCTGGCCGCAGACGAAATGGTACGGAAAGTATATCTGGGCCAGAACTTTGAACTGCGCAAAAAGAAGTTGGATTTTTAACCCACTCCGCACTTCAAATAGACTTCAAATCAACTCGATCGGTTTCTACAGCGGCACCCAAAGTACCATGACGATCTGAATCACAAAATAACACAGGAAGGGTATCACCAGGTAGCCCATCACGTCGCGGGCCTGTACATTGATGCCTTTGGCCATGACCGGCAAAAGGATCAAGAGATAAAAGGGCTGCAAAAGATTGGTAAGCCCTTCCCCATAGGCTATGGCCATCGATGCCCTTGCCATCATTTCAGTCAACTCGGCTGCGGGCAGACCGGTGCCTATTTGCTGCACCGCTTCGATAACGCTGGGGCCGATAACGGCGAATTCCCCGCCTCCCGAAGGAATGGCAAAGTTCACCACACCACCCAATATATAAGCATAGAACGGATAGCTGTCGGTCGTCGCCACCAAGGCGATCTGTTGTCCCAGGGCGGCACCTAGCCCGGTAAACGTCATGATGCCCATAATACCGGCATAAAATGGAAATTGAAACAAAATAGCTGAGATATTGCTGCTGGCACGATGCATTGAGATGCCATAACGCATGGGCGTTTTGTGCAAAACAAGTCCGAACATGATAAATACAAAGATCATGATGTTCAGATTCAGGTCGAGACCTTTTGTGCCAAAGTGAAATATGATATAGACCAGCCCCATTGCGGCAACCGTATATTGAAGCAACATGCTGTTGTTGAGCCGGTCAGATAAGGTCTTATAGGGATGTTTCAATCTTTCGGCCGCTTCTTTGATGCCGACCGGCGCCTTCTTCGTTCCGGGGCCCATGAGATCGATAAGGTCGGTTCCAACGTTGGTCTTGGGGGCAAGCCAATACATCAACAATGGACCAAAGAGCAACAGTACCCCCATCATACATATATTGAGCAGGGAACCCAAGGTCACGGAGGTCGGGATGGTGGCCGTCAAAAGTCCATTCTGGATCATGAAATTTTTATCGGTATTCAAGAGCAACGGAATGGAACTCGACATGCCGGTCACCCAGCTAATACTTGAAAAATAAGTGCATGCGATCAGATAATTATAGTTCACACCACGGATCCGCAATGCCAATTCACGGGCCAATACGCCGGCGATGACGACCCAGCCCCAACTCACCATAGACAACAGGAAGCCGACCAGGACCACAAAGGCGTACACTTGTTTTGGTCGTTTGATGTAGCGTGCCAGCCGATCGATCCCCTTTTCAACCACATCTGAAAGGGCAATGCTGTAACCGGTCACGATCAAAAGCACCATTTGCATCCCGAATTCGAGCAGGGTCCAAAAACCATCGTACCAAGACCGGATGATCTTTAAGGGTCCCACCTCCAACCAAAAAAAGGCGAGCAACCCGGTGAACAAGGTGAGCACCAATGCAAAAACAAAAGCATCGGGCATGTTCCTTTTAAAGAAATCGGTAAATTTTTCCCCTAATTGCGAAAGCATTAAAAATATATAAGATTTTTTGGCTTACCGCTTTGGCTTACCGTTCAAACCGTCCAAAAAAGAACTTATCAAATAAAAGCCAATGATGGCCGGTACCGCCAAATAGCGCAAGGTGAGCAATAAGACCAAACTTACGATGATAAAAGTGTAGCGAAGCGCATTGTCCTTGAAACTCCAGTTCTTGAATTTGAGTGCAAAAAGCTTAATGTTGGAATTCAAGAGGAATGCACTCAACAAGGTCGTGCCTATCAAAAACCATTGGTTCAGGATAATACCGTTGAGAACCTCGTTCTGATGATGCATCAATATCAAAGGAAAAGATAAGATCAACAATGCATTCGCCGGAGTGGGCAACCCGGTAAAGGAACTGGCCTGATTTTCATCGATGTTGAATTTAGCCAGTCGATAGGCCGAGGCCAACGTGATCAAGAAGCCCATGAAGGGAAGTAATCTAATGCCATCGGCACTTCCGAAAACCGATGCTGCATTCGTTGCGGAAAAATCGAGGTTCCAACCACCGCTCATCGACATGCCCAAAAGCTGAAACATGACGATGCCCGGCACCAAACCACTGGTAATCATGTCGGCCAAGGAATCGAGCTGCACGCCCAGATCGCTCTTTACCTTCAATAAGCGCGCCGCCAAGCCATCAAAAAAATCGAAGAATATGCCCAGAAAAACAAATATCGCTGCCAACTCCAACTGGTTCAGTACGGCGAAGACCGTAGCGATACAACCACACAAAATATTCAAGAGCGTAATGAGGTTGGGTATATGGGCCTTCATTTGGAGGTGGTTTGGGTAAAAATAATACAATTTTTGATCTAGAGGTTTCATCCACTATTTTATTCGGATATTTGCCAAACTTTTAAAACTGCCCACAGAATGCGTTGTGCAAAATTTGTCGTGCTGCTCTTGTTTTTCCTCTGTGGAAGGGCGCTTTGCCAGCAGATTGAATTATCGCCCGCCGCCCAGGTAAGCATCCTTACCGTGGGTACGGCAGATGAACTGTATGCCAAATTCGGACATAGTGCGATTCGGGTACATGATCCGTCGTTGGGATTGGATGTGGTATACAATTACGGACTTTTCGATTTTTCTGACCCTAACTTCTATACCAAATTCACCCGCGGAAAGCTCGATTATAGGTTGGGCCGACAGCAATTCGATGCGTTTCTGTACGGATACGAGCTCGAAAACCGTTGGGTGAAAGAACAGGTTCTTGACCTTTCATTAGCGGAGCGCGAATCGCTCCTGCAGTTTCTTGAGAATAACCATTTGCCGGAGAACCGATATTACAAATACGACTTTTTGTTCGACAATTGTTCCACCCGTGTGCCCGATGCCCTTAAAAAAGTGTTGGGGCCCAACTTGAAGTTCAATTATCAACATCTTTCAGACCATTATACCTTTCGGCAGCTTATCCACCAAAATCTGGAGCTGAATTCCTGGTCGAATTTCGGCATTGACCTCGCCCTTGGTGCGGTCATCGACAAAAAAGCCACCCCATGGCAACATTTGTTCCTCCCTATCTATGTCTTCAAACAATTGCCACACACTACCATCGATGGCCATCCTTTGGTTTCCAGCGAGCGTAGCCTTTTCGAAGAACGCCCTGTGGAGCGCGCTTCGAATTTGTTGGCAACGCCCATATTCTGGCTTTCGTTGCTATTGCTTTTGGTCATCGTCATCACCTATCTCGATCACAAAAAGAACACCAGGGCCCGTTGGCTCGATTTTATGCTTTTTTTGGTGACCGGCGCCGCCGGACTCTTGATACTCTTTCTTTGGTGGGGCACCGACCATACCGCCACGGCCAATAATTTCAATGCCCTTTGGGCTTTTGCGCCCAACTTGTTGGTGGCATTTTTCCTCTTGCGTAAAAATCGCCTACCCACATGGTTCAAGTACTATCTGATCACGGTTTTGGGATTGTTGGTCCTAACCCTGATGCTTTGGGTCTTTGCCGTTCAATCGTTTTCGCCACTGATCGTTTTTGTCTTACTGACCCTCGCCCTTCGATATGGCTATTTGCTAAAAGGTGATATTTACGGGGACGCGATCGCAAATCAGGAAAAAGAAGTTCCCTAGACAGGCCCTTCCTACATTAATACTTTTTTAAAGAAAATAAATGAACCTACTTACCGTAGAAAATATCTCAAAATCTTTTGGCGAACTGGTGCTGTTCGAAGGGCTTTCCTTTGGCATCAACAAAGATCAAAAAATAGCCCTAATCGCGAAAAACGGAACGGGAAAGACCTCCATTTTGAACATAATGGCGGGTCTTGATGCCCCGGATACCGGAAAAGTGAATTACCGTAAGGGCATTCGGGTATCATTTTTGGAACAAGAGCCCGATCTAGACCCGAAATTAACCGTCGAAGAAACGATATTTGCCTCCGACAATGAAGTGCTGCAGGTTATTTTGCGCTACGAACATGCCTTGGAGCATCCCGAAGATGAAGATGCCTACCAACATGCTTTCGAGGCCATGGAACGTTTCGATGCTTGGGATTTTGAGACCCAATACAAGCAGATCCTCTTCAAACTTAAATTGGAAGACCTCCATCAGAGGGTTGAAGTGTTATCCGGCGGCCAAAAGAAACGTCTGGCCTTGGCCAATGCATTGATCAACCGGCCCGATCTTCTGATCCTCGATGAACCGACCAACCATCTCGATCTGGAGATGATCGAATGGCTGGAACAATATTTTGCGAAGGAGAACATCACTTTGTTCATGGTCACCCACGACCGCTATTTTTTGGAACGGGTGTGCAATGAAATCATAGAATTGGATAATGGCACCCTATATCCCTACAAAGGCAATTACTCGTACTATCTTGAAAAAAAGGAAGCCCGCTTGGAACAGGAAGCCACCGAACAGCATAAATCGAAACAGCTCTTCAAAAAAGAATTGGACTGGATGCGAAGGCAGCCCAAGGCACGGACCACCAAGTCGAAATCACGCATCGATGATTTTCAAGCCATTAAAGAAAAGGCCGGCCAGCGCAGAAAGGAGCATGAAGTTCAGCTCGAAATCAACATGGAGCGTGTTGGCAGCAAAATATTGGAACTGCATAAATTGGTCAAATCCTTTCCTGGGAAACCTATCTTGAACAAGTTCGACTATACCTTCAACAAAGGCGAACGTATTGGGGTTATAGGAAAGAACGGCACGGGCAAAACCACCTTTTTAAACCTGATGACCGGTATCGACAAACCCGATGGCGGCAAGATAGTGGTTGGCGATACCACCAAGTTTGGCTACTATACCCAAAAAGGTATTGAGATTAAGCCAGGCCAGAAAGTCATCGACGTGATACGGGAGTTCGGCGATTATATACCCTTGATGAAAGGCCGGCAGATTTCGGCCTCACAATTATTGGAACGTTTCTTGTTCGACCGTAAAAAACAATACGATTACGTCGAGAAACTGAGTGGCGGGGAGCGAAAACGGCTCTACCTGTGTACCGTGTTGATCCAAAATCCCAATTTTTTGATTTTGGACGAACCTACCAATGATCTTGATATCGTTACCCTGAACGTGTTGGAAAGTTTTCTGTTGGATTTTCCGGGTTGTCTGGTGGTGGTTTCCCACGACCGTTATTTCATGGATAAAATAGTGGATCACCTTTTCGTTTTTCGGGGGGAGGCCTTGATAGAGGATTTTCCTGGAAATTATTCCGATTTTCGCGCCTATGAAGACAGTGCTTTGATCGAAAGTCGGGCCGAAAAGGAAGCGATGAACGACAACGAAACGACCAAAAACAGCTGGAGAACCGAAGACAGGGCGGTGAAGCTTTCTTACCACGAACAGAAAGAGCACAAACAGCTGGAGAAAGAGATCCAAAAACTCGAACGGCAAAAGGAACAGCTACAACAAAAATTCGCCCAAGGCAAGCTATCGGGGGAGGAAATCGATCAATTGTCGATCGCCTTGAAACAGCTGACCGACGCCTTGGAAGCCAAGACCGAACGTTGGTTCGAACTATCAACGCTATTGGAAGGTTGATCATGGACATCTCGTTACCCCTCTGTTCTGCAAATCAAATCATCCGACACAGGGAGGTACGGAACCTAGCAAAATGCAAAATTTGTTCAAATATCTGAAATTTCTTGCCGCATCGAGCAATCATCATGGCGTGCACTCCCCCTTTGTTTACCGCTATGTTACCCAATGTCTCTATAAAAAGCCAAGGTTACATCGCAGCCACATGTGGGACGTACTTTTGAAGAGCATCGGTTATTTTTCGGCTACCCATCTCTTGATCCTTGGGGAGCACAATGCGTTGGCAAGCCAGATCTGTTCCCAATTTCCGAACATCCATTTTGGAGATCCGCCCTTTGACCTCATTCTTGCCCAAAATGGAAAAATTGGAGACCTCTGGCCAATTCTCGAAGCTGGTGACAAGCTCCATAACGACACCTTAATTATGGTTGATGCCCCCTATAAAGATGAGGCCTGGGAACAACTGAAAGCACATCCCATGGTTAGGGTGACCATGGATCTCTTTTATTGCGGTGTCGTCTTCATACGGAAAGAGCAAGCCAAGGAACATTTTAAGATTCGGATATAAACCCCTATTTTTAAGCAACAATTCAGCATGGCATGGATAATACCATCTACATCGTCTTAGGAGGGGTCTTTTTGATATACCTTTTTCTCACTATGACCAATAGGAGCAAATCGAAAAAAAGAAGTTCGAAAAGATTCATGGGGGACTATAAACGAAAGAATGAAAAGAAATAAGAAGAAAGGATGTCTCATGAATATCAATTTAAATCGTTCTTGAGGCGAACTTCGACAATCCCTTAAATCCCATAGGCAATTTCATGAAAATTTACACCAAAACAGGCGACAAAGGCATTACCTCCCTTTTTGGAGGAACGAGGGTCCCCAAGCACCACATCAGGATCAACAGTTACGGTACTGTCGACGAACTTAACTCTTGGCTGGGATTGATTAGAGACCAACCCATCGATGGGCACAGCAAGGCCATCCTGCAATCGATTCAGGAAAAACTATTCACCGTGGGCGCCATCTTGGCCACAGAACCCGAAAAGGCCCTGCTGAAAAACGGCAAGCAACGACTCAATATTCCGTTGATCATTGATGCCGATGTGGAACTTTTGGAAGCAGAAATGGATGCGATGGATCAAAACCTTCCGCCAATGACCCATTTTATCTTGCCAGGGGGGCATCCAACGGTGTCATACTGTCATATTGCCCGCACGGTATGTCGAAGGGCCGAGCGCATGGCCACCCTACTTCATGAGCATGAATCTTTCGACGACAAGGTTTTGTGCTATTTGAACCGTCTTTCCGATTATCTCTTTGTGCTGGCCCGTAAGCTATCCAACGACCTGCAAGTCGAGGAAATCAAATGGATTCCGAAGAATAAAGGCGAATAAATTTGTTATTTATCCGTTAATACAATATACTGGCAAAATTATTGTTGATAAATAAATCAAAATAGTCAATAAAAACCTTGACTTTTTGCCATTAAAAATTAGTTTTGCAAAAATTTTAAAACCAAAGCCCACATATGTACTGGACATTAGAATTGGCATCCTACTTGAGCGATGCCCCCTGGCCCGCGACCAAAGATGAATTGATTGATTACTCCATTAGAACAGGCGCGCCGTTGGAAGTTGTCGAAAACCTTCAATCCATGGAAGAGGAAGGTGGTGAAATTTATGAGTCCATCGAAGAAATTTGGCCAGACTACCCTACTGAAGAAGATTACCTCTGGAACGAGGACGAATATTAATAAGATTAACTTAATTGCAACAAAAAAGTCTCCATGGAGGCTTTTTTTTTATGTAATTTTGACAGTTGAAATGGCAGTAATCCTAAGAATTGGAAACTGGAACGGCTTTTGCCTTATCTGACGCACAAGAAGCCTGTAACATTCACCTAGACCCGATTCGCAGCAAATTACATCTTAAACAGCAGCATCATTATGAGTATATTGAATAAAGTAATTAAGGCCTTCGTAGGGGACAAGTCCAAAAAAGACGTCAAGCAACTACAGCCCTTGGTCGACAAAATAAAATCGTTCGAAACACTGCTGGAGGAACTGGACAACGATGCCCTAAGGGAAAAAACCAATACCTTCAAGAGCCGATTGGAAGCGGATAGCAAATCGTTGAACGAGCAAATCGAGGCACTGCAGGAACAGGTCAAAGTTTCAGATGATATCGATAAAAACGAGGATATCTATGCAGAGATCGATAAATTGAACGAGGAAGTTTATAAAATTTCCGAGGCCACCTTAAACGATATCCTTCCGGAGGCCTTTGCCGTGGTCAAGGAAACTGCCAAACGTTTTGTGGCCAACGAAACGCTAACGGTAACCGCTTCGGAATATGACCGGAAACTCTCAGGCACCAAGGATTACGTGTCGCTCGACGGCGACAAGGCCATCTGGAAAAATTCATGGGACGCCGCTGGAAAGGAAGTCACCTGGGATATGGTACATTACGATGTACAATTGATCGGTGGTATAGCCCTGCACCAGGGCAAAATCGCAGAAATGCAGACCGGGGAAGGAAAGACCTTGGTCGCCACCCTGCCCATGTACCTCAACGCTTTGGCAGGAAAAGGTTGTCATCTGGTCACGGTGAACGATTATCTCGCCAAAAGGGACAGTGCCTGGATGGCGCCCCTTTTTGAATTCCATGGCCTCTCGGTAGACTGCATAGACCACCACAAACCAAACTCAGAAGGCCGAAGGGCCGCTTATATGGCCGATATCACTTACGGCACCAACAACGAGTTCGGGTTCGATTATCTGAGGGACAATATGGCCCACACCCCCAAGGACCTGGTACAACGTCCACACCACTATGCCATCGTCGATGAGGTGGATTCGGTGTTGGTAGACGATGCCCGTACCCCATTGATCATTTCCGGTCCGGTACCTGAAGGTGACCGTCACGAATTCAACGAATTGAAGCCCAAAATCGCCGATATTGTACAGAAACAACGCCAGCATCTGACAGGTGTTTTGGCGGAAGCCAAAAAACTCATTGCTGAGGGAGACTCCAAAGAAGGAGGGTTCCTCTTGTTGCGCGTGCATAGGGGACTTCCCAAAAATAAGGCCCTGATCAAATTTTTGAGCGAAGAGGGCGTTAAGCAATTGCTTCAAAAGACCGAGAATTTCTACATGCAGGACAACAACAGGGAAATGCCGAAGGTAGATGAGGACCTGTTGTTCGTAATCGATGAAAAAAATAACCAGATCGAACTTACCGACAAGGGGGTCGATTATCTGTCAGGTGAAGGCGATAGGGATTTCTTCGTCATGCCCGATATAGGTGGCGAAATCGCCAAAATTGAAAACCAGGACCTCGATATAGAAAAGGAGGCCGAACTCAAGGAAGACCTCTTCAAGGAATTTGGGGTCAAGAGCGAGCGTATCCATACCATGAGCCAACTGTTAAAGGCCTTTACCCTGTTCGAGAAGGATGTGGAATATGTGGTAATGGAAAATAAAGTCTTGATCGTCGATGAGCAAACAGGTCGTATCATGGACGGTCGCCGATATTCGGATGGTTTGCACCAGGCCATAGAAGCCAAGGAAAATGTGAAGATCGAGGCCATGACCCAAACTTTTGCCACGGTAACCTTGCAAAATTATTTTAGGATGTACGGCAAATTGGCGGGAATGACCGGTACCGCGGTGACCGAAGCCGGTGAATTCTGGGAAATCTATAAGTTGGACGTCGTTGAAATCCCTACCAACCGGCCCATTGCCAGGGACGACCGGAACGATTTGATCTACAAGACCAAACGTGAAAAATACAATGCGATCATCGATGAAGTGACCAAACTCTCCCAACAGGGGCGGCCGGTCTTGATCGGTACCACATCGGTGGAGATTTCTGAACTGCTGTCGCGCATGTTGGCCATTCGAAAGATCGATCATAACGTATTGAACGCCAAACTCCACAAAAAAGAGGCCGATATCGTGGCCGAGGCAGGAAAATCAGGGGTGGTTACCATTGCCACCAACATGGCTGGCCGGGGTACGGACATCAAACTGGCCGAGGCAGTTAAAAAAGCGGGGGGCTTGGCCATTGTGGGCACCGAACGACACGATTCGAGAAGGGTCGACAGGCAGTTACGTGGCCGTTCCGGGCGACAGGGAGACCCCGGATCATCACAGTTCTATGTGTCATTGGAAGACAACCTGATGCGTTTGTTCGGGTCTGATCGGGTAGCCAAAATGATGGACCGTATGGGATTGGAAGAAGGGGAAGTGATACAGCATTCCATGATGACCAAGTCAATCGAACGCGCACAGAAAAAAGTAGAGGAAAACAACTTTGGGGTACGCAAGCGCCTGTTGGAATATGATGATGTGATGAACGCCCAACGCGAAGTGGTCTACAAAAGAAGACGCCATGCGCTTCAGGGCGATCGCTTGAAGGTAGATATCGCCAATATGGTTTACGATACCTGCGAAGTGATCGCGGAAACCAATAAGGCGGCCAACGATTTCAAAAATTTCGAATTTGAACTGATCAAATATTTCTCGAGCACCTCCCCCATTACGGAAAACGATTTTACGAAGTTGGGCGTGCTGGAAATAGCGAACATCGTTTACAAAGCGGTCTACCAACACTATCAGAAGAAGATGCAAAGGAACGCGCAAACCGCCTTCCCGGTCATCAAAAAAGTTTATGAAGACAATGCCAATAAATTTGAGCGTATCGTAGTGCCGTTTACCGATGGCATCAAAACGCTCAATGTGGTCACCAACTTAAAGGATGCCTATGAAACAGATGGCAAGCAATTGGTCACCGATTTCGAGAAAAACATCACCTTGGCCATAATCGACGATGCCTGGAAAACGCATTTGAGAAAAATGGACGAATTGAAGCAATCGGTGCAATTGGCGGTTCATGAACAAAAAGACCCACTGTTGATCTACAAATTCGAAGCCTTTGAACTCTTCAAGGAAATGATCGATAAGGTGAACAAAGAAGTGGTCTCCTTCCTGTTCAAGGGCGAGCTGCCCAGTGCCAACCCCGGAGAAATACAAGAGGCTAGAAATGTGGCCCGTTCCAAGGAAAACATACAGACCAGCAAAGCCGAAATACCCAACAGCGACGAACTGGCGGCCAGAAACCGTGCTGCGGGACAAACCCAAGGCCAGCGTACACAGGTCACGGAAACCATTGTTCGGGATCAACCTAAAATTGGCCGAAACGATCGGGTGACCATCAAAAACGTCATGTCGGGAGAAAGCAAAACCCTTAAATATAAACAGGCCGAACCCTTGATCGATAAAGGGGACTGGGTCTTGACGGAACATTGAACATCATAAACGCATCACGCTTAAGGCGGTCCGGACGGGCCGCCTTTTTTATTTCCGTGGGCCCTTCCCAGTGCTGGAACAAAAACTTTAATTTACTACCTTTAGGGAAAGCAACCCTTACCACATATGACCCCTTCCAGAAGAAAATTCCTGACTTCCATCAGCATGTTGGCGGCCAGCACTGCCCTACCCCTTCATGCATTTGACTTTGGCACTTCAAAAAAGTTGAAAATAGCGCTTATAGGAACAGGGATCCGCGGCACCACTTTTTGGGGAAAACGCTTGATGGAAGAATATTCCGATATCCTTGAATTTGTTGGCCTTTGCGACATCAATCCGAGTCGGGTCGAATATGGTAAAAAATACATCGGCGCTTCTTGCCCCACCTTCACCGATTTCGAAAAAATGGTTGCTGCCACCCGACCCGATCTGGTGATCGTGACCACCAAAGATTCAACACACCACGAATTCATTATCAAGGGATTGGAAATGGGATGCGATGTGCTCACCGAAAAACCACTTACGACAGAGGCAACCAAGTGCCAGGCCATTTTGGATGCAGAAAAAAAATCGGAAAAGAACCTGATCGTTGGCTTTAATTACCGTTGGATCCCATATGCGACCAAAGTAAAGGAACTCTTGATGGAAAAATCCATCGGAAAATTGGTCTCGGTCGATTTTCATTGGTATCTGAACACCTATCATGGCGCTTCCTATTTTAGGAGGTGGCATGGCCAAATGGCCAGTAGTGGATCGTTATGGGTACACAAGGCCACCCACCATTTCGACCTCTTGAATTGGTGGATCGATTCGGAACCGGAGGAAGTATTTGCCTATGGCGATTTGGAATTCTATGGAAAAAATGGCCCTTTCAGGGGCAAGAACTGCAGGAGCTGTGATCATAAGGCAAAATGTGACTTTTATTGGGACATCATGGCCGACGAACAATCGAAAAAATTATATGTAGACCATGAGCATGCCGATGGTTACATCAGGGACAACTGTTTGTTTAGGGAAGAAATCGACATTTATGATAAGATGTCGGCCCAGGTAAAATATGCAAATAACACCGTGCTCAATTATTCGCTCACCACCTACTCGCCGCTTGAGGGCTGGCGCGCCGCATTCAACGGCACGGAAGGCAGGATAGAAGCTTGGATGGACATCCCTTATAATAAAGATGTATCCCTAAGCCAGGCCGACCTGCATGCCCAAGAAATGAATCAAGGCAACCAGGAGGTCTTCGACATAGAACCCATTATCGTGCACAAACTCTGGAAGGAATTCGAAAAGGTGAACGTGCTGACGGAAAGAAGTGGGCATGGCGGCGGAGACGGGCGCTTACAGGACAAGATTTTCAAAACCCCCGACAGCATCGATGAATTTGGCCGTAGCGCCGGGGTACGTGATGGTGCCATGTCGTGTTTGATCGGGATTGCTGCCCGCAAGAGCATCGAAACCGGACAGGCCATAAAAATCGCTTCGCTGACCGATCTCAAGCCTCAGGCCAAACGTTCATGACAGGCCAGTGACCATGGCACTTCGTTCAAATCGAATTGATTCCTAGCCAGCCGTTATCGGCGAAAAACCGCCGAACTTCACAACGGATTTAAGAAATATGCGCCATTTTAATTGGAATTTTTACCAAAACATATTTAGCTTTACATCATACAACGCCATCAATTCGTGGTAGCAACCCATACTGGTGTAATCTTTTAATACATTGCCCACCATGCAACAGAACAGCAAATTGGAAGAACGGTTAAGGGACAAAGCGCGTTTGATCTTGAAAGTCAATTACTTCACCTCCATTTTTGCCTTGCTTTTCGGGGTGCTATGCCTCTTCGTTCTAGGCATTACAAAAGTGATTCCCTATGTGTTTTTCGCTTTCGGTATTTTAAATTTGGCCAATACGTTTTTGTACCGTTCCCATAAAAACCTGACCCTAACCTATAACATCGTTTCAATCATGACCCTTGCAGGGGCCATCACCATAACCTTGTACAGCGGGGGCATCAATAGTCCGTTTATTTTTGTGCTCGCATTGATCGTAGTGGCAGGCTATATCACTACCAAGGCCTATGGTTCGCTATATCTCAACCTCAACCTGTTGATCATTGTACTGATATACTCCCAAAGTATAGCCGAATTCAGTTTTGTGACCAATGTAGTGCCCGAACAATCAAAAAATCTTTTTGCACTCTTAAGTGTACTTTTCTCGGTATACTTACTCGGGGGCGTTTTTGGCAAGAATTTATTGCACGCCCACCATAACCTCTACAAGACCAAGGACCAGCTGGAAGTAAAGATCATGGAGAAGGAAACCTTGCTCAAGGAGGTTCACCATAGGGTAAAGAACAACTTGCAGACCGTATCGAGCCTATTGAGCCTTCAGGCTAGGAACAATGAGGATCCTAAGGTGAAAGACCTTTTGAAAAGCAGCCAGAACAGGGTCATTTCAATGGCCATGGTGCACGAAATGCTCTATATGCGCGAAGACATCTCCAAAGTACAGTACAAAACCTATGTACAGGACCTTGCCGAATACCTGGTGCGATCGATCAAGGGGACCAGCAGCAATATTTCGCTCGACATCGATATTCCCGATCTAAAATTAAACATCGACACGGCAATCCCATTGGGCCTCTTGATCAATGAAGCGGTGACCAATGCGCTCAAATATGGCATTGTCGAAGACAGCAAGGGCGAGATTTTCATCAAACTCCGCAGGGGCGAAGACAACGAATATGTGCTGAACATAGGGGACGATGGCATAGGCTTTTCAGAAGCCACCAATTATAAGAACAGCAAATCATTGGGCCTAAAACTGATCCATAACCTGGCCCGTCAACTACAAGGTTCAATCATGCGCGACCTTTCCAAACAAGGTACCCATTACATAGTGAAGTTCAGGGAAATTAGGGAGCAGATACCCAGCCTGGTTTGAGCCTTTGCTATTTTTCTGGCAAAAACAAAGGGTGAAACCCCCTTGTATCGCCATAGAAGATGGCTTGTTTGTGAAATTCATAAAAATAAAAGCAGGCACAAATTTATAGGAGTCCATTTTTAAGTAAATCCCTATATTTAAAGCAAAATCAAAAATATTCTTAATGCTCAAAAATCTACTCCTGTTTACGCTGTGCTTTTCCATTCAAATCCAGGCACAGGATTATTTCCTAAAAAAATTAGAACCCTTTAACGACCAAGTGCCTTCACCCGAAGCCTTTTTGGGCTATGGCATAGGGGAACGGCATACCCGACACGATTTGATCGTTGCCTATTTTGAGAAATTGGCCGAGGTCTCCGACCGCGTTCAGATCCACTATTACGGCAAAACACATGAAGGCCGCAAACTGGTGATGCTCACCATCACCACCCCAGAGCACCTCAAGAATCTGGAATCCCTAAAAGAACAGCATTTGGCTTTCACCGACCCCAAAGCCACGGTATCGAATTACGGGGAATTGCCCATCTTTATCAATCTGGCCTATAACGTTCATGGCAATGAACCGTCGAGTTCGGAAGCCGCGCTACTATCCGCTTATACCTTTGCTGCTTCCAGCAATCCGGAAATACTGAAGTATTTGCAGAATGCTGTGATTTTCATCGATCCTGCCATCAATCCCGATGGCCGCGACCGTCACACCCAATGGGCAAACAGCTATCAAGGTTCGCCATTGGTAGCCGACCCCCAAGATGCCGAGCACAACGAATATTGGCCCGGAGGCCGCACCAACCACTACTGGTTCGATTTAAACCGGGATTGGCTTTTGGCCGTGAACCCAGAAAGTCAGGGAAAATTGAAATGGTATCACGAATGGTATCCCAATGTGGTTACTGACTTTCATGAGATGGGCAGCCAGAGCACCTACTTTTTCGAACCGATGAAGACCAACGGTTCGCTAAACCCCATCATGCCAAAAGAAAATTACATCGATCTCAACAACCTCTTCGGCAGCTACTATGCCAAGGCATTGGACAATATTGGGTCACTTTATTTTACCAAAGAGGTTTTTGACGGCACCTATCCTGGATATGGTTCCTCCTACCCCGATTTACAAGGCGGGCTCGGAATATTGTTCGAACAGGCCAGCTCAAGGGGGCATAAACAAACGACCGACTTTGGGGAAATCACCTTTCCCTTTACGATCCGAAACCAATATACCTCGAGCATAACCACCGTGAAGGCAGCAGTGGAAAACAAAGCCCAAATGCGGAAATACCAACAAGATTTCTTCAAAAGTGCCTTAACCGATGCCGCCAAGGGCAAGGTGAAAGGATACGTATTTGGAGATGCCCATGACGCCAACCGCACCAAGGCCTTTATCGAAAAGTTATTGTTGCACCAAATTGAGGTGTACCGATCGGGCGGCAATTTCGTGGTGCCTACACAACAACCGCAACACCGAATGGTACAGACCATGTTCGAAACGTATAGCCAGTACCGAGACAGTGTGTATTACGATGCCTCGGCCTGGTCGGTCGCCAATTTTTACAATATGAAGTACCGGGCGGTCAACAATCTTGATATGGGATCGAAAGTAACCAATACCGATGATTTGGCGAAAGTGGCCCCGGTTCAGTCTTCAGCATATGCCTACCTGATCGATTGGGACGATTACAATGCCCCTGCGGTATTGAACTACTTACAGGAAAACGAATTGGTACTCTCTTCAGCCTTTAAACCGTTCACCGTGAACCTTGGCGTAATGAAGCAAAATTTTGACTACGGCACCCTGGTGCTTCCGGTTAGCCTGCAGAAAAAGTCGGCACAGGAAGTCTATTCCCTACTGCAAAAGGCACAACAGCGATTTCAGGTACCCATATTCGGCATCGATACGGGCTACAATGTGGGCGGTGTTGATCTCGGAAGCCGGTTCGTCATGGCTCTGAAACCGCCAAAAGCGGTCATGATCATCGGTAACGGTACCAGCTCCTATGAGGCTGGGGAAGTTTGGCACTTGCTCGACACACGGGTTCATATGCCCATTACCAAGTTACCGCTTCGAAATTTTGACCGTGCCGATCTGGATGATTATAATACCATGGTCATGGTATCGGGCAGGTATGACCTCAGCCAAAAACAACAAGACAAAATCAAGGATTGGGTAGGCAAGGGCAATACCCTTATTACCATTGGAACAGCCAGTAAATGGGTTATCGAAAAGAAACTGGTCAAAGAGGGCCTTACCGGTAAAGAAAAGGATTCGGTTAAAACAGACAGCACCAAAATCGCAGTACGCAGGCCCTATGTCGATGCTGAGGAAAATATTGGCAAGGAAAGTGTAGGCGGCGTGATCCTAAGGGCAGATCTGGATCTTACACATCCCCTCGCCTTCGGATACCACGATTTATCGATTCCCGTCTATAAAAACAACGAGGTATGGCTTATGCCAAGCAAAAATGACTATGCTACAGTGGCCAAATATTCCAAAAACCCACACATCGATGGTTTTCTAACCAAAAAAA
This sequence comes from uncultured Flavobacteriaceae bacterium, assembly GCA_963760375.1. GTDB lineage: Bacteria > Bacteroidota > Bacteroidia > Flavobacteriales > Flavobacteriaceae > Pelagihabitans. The sequence goes on from CAVXCS010000001.1 coordinate 95,734, forward strand.
ATATGGAAGAGTACCTCAAACCGTCGGCCTCCCTTTTGGTGAGCAAGCTCGGCGAAGGCAGGGTCGTGTTATTTGCCGATAATCCCAATTTCCGGGGTTCTTGGTATGGAACCAACCGTTTGTTCCTCAACGCCCTCTTTTTGGGCGAACATATCGAAGTACCGGAGTAATGCCGCTGACCAAACTATAGTCGGTCGTGTCATATGGCAATTGTCACTGCCCCATGTGGCGTGGGGGTACTTTAACCAAAACGAAGTTGTGCTGGGAACAAAGTAAATCTAATTGAACAAAACATAACATTCAGATTGAAAACTAAAATAGCCAACCCTATGAAAAAGATTCTAACCGTTATGGCCCTTTTCATTTCGGGCCTTTCGCTAATCTCGGCCCAATCGCTCAACGGTGATGGTCCGCACAGTCAGTTGATCATACGCGGGGTAATGCTCGTCAATGGAAATGGCGCCCCACCACAGGGTCCGATCGATATCGTGGTGGAGAACAACCTTATCAAGGACATTCAGGTGGTAGGCTACCCCGGCGTAAAAATAGATGAATCGAAAAGGCCCAAGCTCAAAGCCGGCGGAAAAGAACTTGATTGCAGCGGCATGTACCTGATGCCGGGCTTTATCGATATGCACACCCATATCGGAGGGGAAGCGCAAGGGGCAAGTCCCGAATATGTCTTTAAACTATGGATGGCACATGGAGTCACCACGGTGAGGGAAGTGGGTGGTCCTGGGGTGGAATGGACGTTGGACTTAAAAAAGAAAAGTGCGAACCGTGAAATGGTGGCACCGCGTATCATTACGCATACCTTTTTTGGCACAGGCAGCACCGCCCCGATCAGCACCCCGGAAATGGCCCGTGCTTGGGTCAGGGAAAATGGAAAAAAAGGCGCTGATGGCATTAAATTTTTAGGGGCATCGCCCGAAATTATGACCGCTGCACTGGACGAAAACAAAAAATTGGGACTTCGCTCCTCCTGCCATCATGCCCAACTCGACGTGGCACGATGGAACGTGCTGCACTCCGCCAGGGCAGGACTGACCAGCATGGAACATTGGTACGGACTTCCAGAAGCATTGTTCGAAGATCGCACGGTGCAGGACTATCCGCTCGATTACAACTATGCCAATGAGCAAGATAGGTTTGAATTTGCGGGGAGGCTATGGGCACAGGCCGCCAAACCCTACTCAGAACATTGGAACAAGGTGATGGACGAACTGTTGTCGCTCGACTTCACTTTAGACCCAACCTTCAATATTTATGAGGCCAGCCGTGACCTTCAAGGGGCTCGCCGCGCCGAATGGCACGAAGATTATACAATGCCCTCCCTATGGGAATTCTACCAACCCAGCAAAATTTCCCATGGCTCGTATTGGCACGATTGGGGCACCGAACAAGAGGTGGCCTGGCGAGAAAACTACAAGCTATGGATGACCTTTATCAACGAATATAAAAACCGCGGCGGTCGCGTTACCACGGGTTCCGATTCGGGTTTTATATTTCAATTGTACGGCTTCGCCTATATCAGGGAACTGGAACTGTTGCGTGAGGCCGGATTTCATCCACTTGAAGTGATTCGTGCCGCTACCCTCAACGGCGCCGAAGCGCTGGGCATGGACGATAAACTGGGCACCGTGGCCATCGGTAAATTGGCCGATTTTGTGGTTGTCGAAGAAAACCCCCTTCAGAATTTGAAAGTACTCTATGGCACCGGTGCCATCAGGCTGACCAAAGACAATGAGGTGGTACGCGTGGGCGGGGTGAAATATACCATCAAAGACGGTATTGTTTATGATGCCAAGGCATTATTGAAATCGGTAAAGGAGATGGTAGATGCCGAAAAACAAAAAACCAACTACAAAATCTTACAGCCGGGCGTAAAAGGATAAAGGCCGATATGCAAGTTGGTGACGGTTCTTTTGCTTAGAAGCATCCTATGTTTATAGCTAAAAGGGGGATTACCGTTCCGTATTTTTCGTTGGCACTTCCAAGGGTCTTAGAATGCCTTTGGTCCTTGGGAAAATTGAAGCATGTGAAACGATAAGGGCAATGGTGATGATAAGTCCGAATAAGATCATGACGATGTAGGTTTATGATGGGTTTGGGCGTTGAAGGCGATTGCGTCTTAAGCCATTTTGGCTTTGGTGTCTTTGGTGCTGAACGAAAGGGCTTTTTTTACCCTGGCATTTTTAGAACGGTACAACCGAACTAGGCCGGCTTCAGGCTGCGTTGAAATTTCTTTTTTATCGTTAGCACGGTCAGTGCCAAGATCCAGAACAATACCCATTTTAACAGTGTGAACTTTACCATGGCTTGTGGGGTTTTGTGCCATTGCCGAAGCGCCGACGGTGAATATTACGATCAAGGTGATTAAAGCTTTCATTTGCAACATTTGGGTTACATAAAGATAACCGCGAAGTGCCGCTCTACATGGCATACCCTCGCCCAATGGCATCATTTTTCGATGCCTGAAATTATTATCGGTGAAGTGTAAAGTTTCCTCGATATTGGCATTGTCATCGCAAGACAACTTATCGGAATAAAGCGTATTTTATCCTATGGATTTTTAAGATTGATGATCATTGCCGTCGGTAAGTCCGAAAAGGAATCCGTTATTTCACTATATTTATTTGGGTCTTACCATCAACTCCACCCAGGGGCAACGGGATAGCCGAAACCCGAACCAAGTAGGCATTGAACCACCAAAAATCCATGAATACCTCAGAACTTCCCTTTGCCCAACACCCAATTTTGAAAGTTGTGTTGGTTTTAGCGCTGTTGCTTCAAGGCTGTCAGCAGCAGATCAAAGAAATGCCGGTCGAACAAATTACACTGCCCGTTAAAGAAACCGTAGAGTACTTTAGCCTGCGCCCAGAGACCGAAAAGGCCTATGGCTATACCCACGCGGTTAAAATCGGAAACGATATCAAAATATCCGGAGCCGTGAGCATGGACGATGCGGGCGCACCAACGGCCACCGGAGATCTATTGCAACAAATGAAAAACTGTTATTCGGATCTCGATCAGATCTTAAAACATTTTGGCTGTACCTTCGAAGATGTGGTGGTCGAAAATGTCTTTACCACGGACATGCCCAAATTTTTGGAACTTTCGGGCTATCGCAATGAAATTTACACCAAGCAATTCCCGGCAGGTTCCTGGTTGGGCGTTAAGGAACTGGCTTTGCCGGAGTTCCTGATCGAAATAGAATTGGAAGTCTACAAAGCAGAATAACTTAAACATAACGGTTTGAAAAATTGGGGTGCCATTTTCATTGTCGGTTGTGCGGTCGTCACAAGTGCCTGTAAACAAGATGCCCTTCCGCAGGTCGAGCAATCCACGGTAGAGCCCTCGGTATCGAACACCTATATTCCCGAGGCCTTTGGTTTGGACGAACGGATCTCGTTGATCAAGACCAAGGAGGCCGAATTTCAAAACCTGATCGAAAAGCATGCGCTGTCGGAACATATCCCCGGGGTGGTCTTTGGATTGGTAGTGGACGACCAATTGGTGGCCACTGCGGCAACAGGGGTCCTGGATCTGGAACAAAAACGCCCTGCAACCCCTACATCGGCATTTCGCATCGCTTCGATGACCAAAAGTTTTACGGCAATGGCCATCCTTAAATTAAGGGATGAAGGCAAATTGTCATTGACCGATCCCGTGGAGAAGTTTATTCCCGAAATGGCCAAGCTTGCCTATCCGACCAGCGACAGTCCCATCATCGATATCGAAAACCTGCTTACCATGACCGCTGGCTTTCCGGAGGACAATCCCTGGGGTGACCGCCAATTGGACAAACCCGACCAGATGCTGATCGATTTGGTCTCAGAAGGGATTTCCTTTTCGAACGTTCCTTCCATGAGTTTTGAATACAGCAACACGGCCTATGCGCTCTTGGGCCACTTGGTTACAAAAATTTCGGGGCAACCCTTTCAGCAGTATATTACCGAGCACCTATTGAAACCCTTGAAAATGGTGCATACCTATTGGGAAGTGGATGTGGTGCCCCCGGCAGATCTGGCTTTGGGTTATCGTTGGGAAGATGGTAGCTGGAAACTCGAACCCATGCTGCACGACGGCTCTTTTGGGGCCATGGGTGGTTTGATCACCACAATTGAAGATTTCAGCAAGTATGTCAGCTTTCATCTTTCTGCCTGGCCGCCCCGTAGTACGGAAGAAATAGGGCCGGTGAAAAGAAGTACCCTGCGCGAGATGCATACCCCCCAATTCAGCAGACTTTATAGTGAAGCGAAAGACTCGAACGACGATACCTGTCCGTCATGGTTGGCTATGGCTTCGGCCTTGGCATCCAAAAAAACTGCAAGGAAATCACTTCGGTAGGCCATGGCGGAGCCTTGCCGGGATTCGGAAGCAATTATGTGTTCTATCCCGAATACGGGATAGGGCTTATGGCCTTTGGCAACCTTACCTATACGTCCCCTTGGCCGCTGCGCGACTTGGCCAAAATACTGTTCGACTCGCTTGGCCTACAGCCCCGCAAACTCCCTATCTCGGATATCTTGGCCCAGCGGCAACAACAGCTTGCCCAAATGATCACCACATGGGACAGCAAACTTGAATCTAAAATATTGGCGGAAAATTTTTACCTTGATGCGTCGCGCGAACATCGCAGGGCCAAAATCGAGGCATTGTTACAGGAGGCAGGCCCCATACTGAGTACCGATCCCATAGTCCCTGAAAATCAACTAAGGGGGACTTTTGTGATGAAAACCGAAAAAGGGTTGTTGCGCGTTTATTTTACCTTGACCCCGGAAATCGACCCCAAAGTCCAAGATCTGGAAGTAAGTTTTGAACCAAAATAGGGGCATTCAACATTCAGAAGCAAATCCTAACCATCAATGATCATAACATTCTTTTCAAGGGGCCACCTTTTTCACCAAACGGCCCACGGTAAGGCCCTGCACAATGATTGAGAACACCACCACCACATAGGTGATCACCAAGAACAGATCTCGGTTCAGGGCTTCGGTAAGCCCCAATGCCAAGGCAATGGAAATTCCGCCCCGGAGGCCGCCCCAGGTCATGATCAGGTTGGTCCTAGGGACAAAATCGAGCCTTTCACTGAAAAATTTAATGGGCAAGAACAAGGATAGGTAGCGGCAGAGCAACACTGTGGGGATTGCTAATAAACCGGCAAGGATATAATCGACATTAAAGGTCAAGACCAAGATCTCCATGCCGATCAAAACGAACAACAGGGTATTCAGTAAAATATCGATCAGCTCCCAAAATTTATCGACATAGGTTTCAGTGACTTCCGACATCGCACTGTCGCGCAGGGTATCGTTCCCGACCACCAAGCCGGCCGCAACCATCGCCAAGGGTGCCGACATATGGAAGTGTTGCGCAATAACGGTGCCTAGCATGACGGCAGCCAAAGTGATGATTACCTCGATGTCATAATCATCTATCGATTTCATGAGTCTGTAGGTGATCCATCCGATCAATAAGCCCAACAGGATCCCTCCGATAACCTCGACCCCAAAAAGTTCCAAAACGTCCATTGCGCCGATACTTTCCTTGGAGGGAGAAGCGAACTGGTAAATGGTGAGAAATACCACCACGCCTACCCCATCGTTGAACAGGGATTCCCCGACGATCTTGGTCTCCAATTTTTTAGGGACGCCGGCCTGTTTCAAAATACCCAAGACAGCTATGGGGTCGGTGGGTGAAATCAGTGCCCCGAACAGCAAGCATTGTATAAAGGGAAGTTGTAGATCGATCAATTGTAGGCCATAAAACATCATAAAACCGACCAAAAAAGTTGATACCAATACCCCTAAGGTGGAAAACGCCAGAATGGGCCATCGCTGTACCTTCAACTGATCAAAATTAGTGTGCAATGCGCCGGCAAACAGTAAAAAACTGAGCATGATGTCGAGCAAAACAGTCTTAAAATCGATTTGGGAAATGATGTATCGCTCTGCATTCAACAGCGAATCATCGAAATAACTCAGGGCGAAAACACCCAGGGTAAACACAATGGTGATAACCATCAGTCCGATGGTTGTCGGCAATTTCAAAAAACGGGTGTTGAGATAACCAAACAGCGCAGATAGAAAAACAAGGATGGAAATAATCACAAAATAATCCATAAAAGAGGCTCGGTTTGGTTTCAATGCAAAAATGCAAAAAAAATCAGCCATCAATTGCACCTTGGGCGTATTTATCGTTCAATCCTATCGTTGGGGCGTTTTAGCCGATATGATCAAGTATAATTCAATTGAACGGGTTGTGCATTTCAGATTGCGATGATACAGCTTCAATGAAAATACAAACGCTAATATTAGAGCGGCTTTTGAATAGGTTTATGTAAGGAAGTCCATATAAAAAAATAATGCTGGAGTCCACTATACCATTGGTTTTTTCCACTGTGCTATGTGCCACTTCTGCCAATTTAAAATCATTTTCTTTGGACAATGAGTGCCAGGAATCACCCACCTATGGTTCCCATTCACTATATTTATTTAATTATTCAATACATGAAACATTCAATACCTACCCTTTTATAATTCAATTCCTAACCCTTCGACCATGAAGCGACGCAACTGGATTACCGGCATAATGGCCACAATACCGATAGTGTTGTTTGGCAAAACCAAAACGCTTGAATTATCACAACAAACAAAGGGCTTTAAAGTAAAGGCAGGCGAAGCTCGGTTCGGCAAACATTTTAAAATGAAGGGGGTAACGCTGAATATGCTCGATGTTAAAATTTCTGGGACGGATACGGCTGACGAACTTTCGGTTTTTGAGCAGACGGGCCTCACGCCAAAAGGCGGACCACCCTTGCACATCCATGCAGATCAGGATGAATGGTTTTATGTGATCGAAGGGGACTATCGCTTTCAAGTGGGCAATGATCAATATGACATGCAAGCGGGCGACACTATTTTTCTTCCCAAGAAAATTCCCCATGCATTCATTCAACTGTCCGATCATGGAAAAATGATCGTATCTTATCTACCGGCGGGGAAGATGGAAGCCTTTTTTGCCATTACCGATCAATGGGATACGCCCCCAACGCCAAAAGAAATCGCAGAAGTCTTTGCGGAACACGGCATGCAGGTGGTGGGTCCGCCCCTAAAGGTCATCTGAAACGATAAGATAACAGCTTATAAGGCATCCTAAAATGGCAGAAATTATTATACAAGGCATCAGCTTCGATGCCAAATCATCTTTTCAAGTCGGACCTGGCGAGGCTCCTCCGGTGATTCGAGAAGCCTTGTATAGTGGATCCATGAACCTTTATTCCGAAAATGGCATGAGCATCGAAGGCGACCGGGTCACCGATAAGGGCGATTTCACGATCGATGCCTACTTCGATATTGAAAAAATAACAAGGAAGCACCTTGGTGAATCGGATAAGATTTTGACCCTTGGCGGTGACCATTCCATTACATTTCCCATTATAAAGGCCTTCTCCGAAAAATATTCACGTATGGACATTTTGCATATCGATGCCCATGCAGATCTCTATCATGAATATGAGGGCGATCCCTACTCCCATGCTTGTCCGTTTGCCCGCATCATGGAAAATGGCCTGGCGGTACGATTGCTGCAGGTAGGTATACGAACGCTCAATCCGCATCAGTTTGCACAAGCACAAAAATTTGGGGTGGAGGTACATGAAATGAAAAATCTGGACCTCACACAGCATTTTGAATTCAACAACCCGCTGTACATTTCGCTCGATATGGATGGTTTCGACCCGGCCCATGCCCCAGGGGTATCGCATCACGAGCCTGGGGGACTTACCCCCAGACAGGTCATTGGCCTGATACAATCACTAAAAGGAAAAGTGATTGGGGCAGATATCGTGGAATATAATCCCGATCGTGATTTCCAAAAAATGACAGGATATTTAGCAGCCAAGATGATGAAGGAAATCTTGGGAAAAATGTTGGAGACCTAAAATGGTAAATTTCCAAGGCCTATTGGTCAATACAAGTTTCAGCACCTATATCAACTACCCCATGAATAAGAAATACAAGTTTTTAATGATGCTATCGCTGCTTGCCATAGCCTTGGGCGCACAAACCCCGGCACAGCACTATTTTGAATGGACCCAATTGCCTTTTACAAAAGAGGAACTTTCCCAACGTAGGGAAAAACTTATCGATCACCTACAGGAGCGGGGAGCAACTGGCCTGGTAGTGGTTCCAGCAAGTGATGGCATCTCCTCAGGGGAGACTTTTCGCCAAAACGATGACTTTTATTATTTCACGGGCTTGGAATTACCCAATAGTATATTGGTAATCGATATCGATCAAAAATCCGCGAAAATATATGTTCCCGAAACAGACCCCCGATTTTATAGCGCGTCCAGACCCAATGATTTTCCGGGAAGGCCCTTATTGTATGATATGGCCATCGCATCCCGGTCTGGGCTCCCCCTAGCGGATATCGATGCATTTTCCGAACGGATGGATCAGGTGGCCATGGCCAAAACCAAAATATGGATCGATAAGGGAAAACCCGAAACAGTTAGCCTGGCACCACTCGATTATTTTACAATCCCCTCGCCCGAAGATTTATTGATAAATGCGTTGCTCTCCCGACATCCGGATTTACAAATCGAAAACAGCTATGAAGCCATTGCCCGTTTAAGAATGGTCAAATCGCCCGAGGAAATTAAATTATTGCGAAAGGCCACTACCATCAACGTGGATGCGATCAAGATTGCGGCCAAAAGCCTTAGGGCCGGCGTCGACGAACGATTTTTGGAGGGTGTCTTGGAGGGCAGTTATAAAATGAACGGCGCCCAGCGATTGGCCTTCGGATCGATCATCAAATCGGGACCCAACTCCCTCTGGCCATGGCGTATTTTGGCCACGCATTACGACCGGCGTAACCGGCAAATGGCAGATGGGGATTTGGTGATATTTGATGTGGGCTGCGAATACGACCAATACGTAAGCGATGTGGGCCGTACTTTTCCCGTATCGGGCACTTTTGATCAAAAACAAAGGGAAACACTGCGCATGGAGGTGGCCATCGCTGATTCGATATTGGCGCACATTAAACCGGGTATCCGTTTTTCCGACCTCAAAGCATTGACCGACCGTATTATTCCGGATGAAGCGAAGCCCTATATGCAAGTCGCTTTACATTTCGGGCATCATCTCGGACTCTCCACGGGCGATCCCAGCTTGCCGGAAGCACCCCTGCAAGTCGGTATGGTCTTCACCGTTGAACCATGGTATTATAACCACGTTGCACAAATGGCCGTATTCACAGAAGATGTGGTCCTGGTCACGGAAAACGGTTGCGAAATATTGAGCAAGGCCCTCCCGAGAAGCCCCGAGGCGCTTGAAAAATTGATGAAGGCCGAATAAAACAAGTCATGATTTTGGCTTAGGACCAAAAAATCAGAAAACGACTTGGCGTAAATGCTTTTTCAGGTAGCGATCGAGCCCGTCATACTCGGTAATGGACAGCTCAATGGGTGCCGCCTTGGCGTTCGACAGTGCCTGTTCTTTCCGTTTTGCCCCAACCAGCACCGAAGTGATTCCTTTTTGCTGAGCTGCCCAGGCAATGGCTATTTGAGCGACGGTACAATGGTGATTTGCCGAAATCGTATCCAAAAGTAGTAAAAGTCCCTGTATATAAGGCCATAGATCGGGCTTGTAATAATCATAGAACCGCGACCTATTGTCCTGTTCGGAAAACGTCGGAAGCGATCTGTATTTTCCGGTAAGCAATCCTCCGGCCAGCGTGCCATAGGTGATCAGTCCGATCTGCTCGGCCATACAATAAGGGACGGTTTCCGCTTCGATCTTGCGTTGCAGCATGGAAAAATGGGGCTGCAGGCTCACAATATCCGAAAATTGCCGTGCCTCTTCGATCAGATCCACCGAAAAATTGGAGACCCCGAGATACCGAAACTTTCCCTGCTCCCTCAACTTGATGAGCGCTGCCATTGAGTCGGCCAAAGGGGTATTCGCGTCGGGCCAATGTATTTGATAAAGATCGATGTATTCGGTGCCCAAACGCCTCAAGGAGGCCTCCATGTCCTTCACAATGTTCTTGGGACTCAAATCGCGGATAAAACGGTCTTTGGTGCGGATCACGCCCGTCTTTGTGGCCAGTACCACCTGATCTCTTTTTCCGGCAATGGCCTTCCCTACCACAGTTTCTGCATGACCGGCCCCATAGGCCGGAGCGGTGTCGATGAAGTTGATGCCGACATCCAAGGCCGCGTGGATGGCCGCTATCGAATCATGATCTTCGACCGACCCCCAAAAATCGTTCCCCATGGCCCAAGTACCCAATCCAATGGTCGAAATGTTCAAGTCGGTGTGTGGAATTTTACGAAAGTGCATCTTGTCAAGATTTTGCCCATATCATCGGTCAATCAACAAGTTAAGAAATAAAAAACAACTATCCCCGGGCGTTTGATCGATGATAAGGTCTCACTTTGATCATTCCCACGAATTGCCTTTTACCAGTCTATCGGGCGGTAGTCCTTTAGAAATTTGCCAGACCAGTGTTTCCCGGTATTGATGCCGTCTATCAGGGGATCCATTACCCTGGCCGCCCCGTCCACGATATCGAGTGGGGGCTGAAAATCGTGCAGTTCCTGTTTGCGCTGTGCCAGTTCTGCGGGGTCTTCGTCGGTCACCCAACCGGTATCCACGGCATTGATAAAAATGCCCGCTTTGGCCAGGGAGCCGGCCGCCGTATGGGTGAGCATGTTCAACGCGGCTTTCGCCATGTTGGTGTGCGGATGCCTATCTTCCTTAAAAAACCGATGGAATTTTCCTTCCATGGCAGAAACATTGATGATATGTTTTTCACCGGTACTTTCCTTTTTCATCAGTTCGGCCAATCGGTTGCAGAGCACGAATGGTGCAATCGAATTCACCAATTGCACTTCGATCATTTCAGTCGTTTCGATTTCGCCCAACTTAAGCCTCCAACTGTTGGTTTTCCTGAGATCTACCTGTTGTAGATCGGCATCCAGTGCGCCTTCCGGAAAAACTTCCGTTGTAACCAACGAATTGTCAAAACTATAGGGAATCTGTGAAAGCCTGGCGGAAGCCCTTAATCCAATACCTGGTTCTGTCCCGTGCCAACTCACCGGAAGTCCTTGGCCCGCATCGATAAGGGCACCTTTTGACAAGGCACTCAATTCCTGCAGACAGGCCAGGTGGTCTTGAAGCAGGTCGGCCGCGTATTTGGGCAGCGCATTTATTGGCAAATTTTCATTGTGCATGAGGTGCTGGTAAAATCCGGCCGGTCTTCTGACGGTCTGTGCCGCATTGTTGATCAGAATATCCAGGCGGGGATAGCGTTGCTCGAGATAGTTACAGAAAATTTCCACACTGGGAATGTGGCGCAAATCCAAACCGTGAATCTTCAATCGATGACCCCATTGGGTAAAATCGTCTTCTTTGGCAAACCTTAGGGCCGCATCTTTGGGAAATCGGGTGGTGGCCACCACGGTTGCCCCCGATCGCAGCAACATCAACGCGATGTGATAGCCTATCTTCAATCGGGCCCCCGTAAGTACCGCTACCTGTCCTTTCAAATCGCAGGTTTGGAACCTTTTAGCGTAATTGAAATCGCCGCATTCGGAACACATGCTGTCATAAAAATGGTGCAATCGGGTGTACAGGGTTTTACAGACGTAACAGTTTCGCGGCGAAGCCAGGTGCAGTGGATCTTTTTCGACGATTTGCTGCTGTTGGAGCAGTTTGGGTGCTGTAAAAACGATAGCCTCACGGGCATTCCTGATCCCGGTCTCCTTTCGTGCCGTTTTGTCCTTGGCAGCTTTTTTTCGTTTCTCCGCCTTCTTGGCGTCTTTCTTCCGTCTGGAAAATTCCTCCCTACTGGGCCGAGAGAACATGCCGGATGCTTTGAGCAATGCGGTTCGCTGTTCCTTTGGAATTTCAAAAATTTGATCGGTATTCGCTACGAGATGGTTAAGAATGTTGATGCACTTCTCAATTTCTTCCTGAGAAACATCAGGGAAATCGTTAATGGTCGGCTTCATCGTGGTATAATTTGAAACTTGGCTATTTTTTTTTGTGTTTACGGTGAAAATTTTTGTCGCCCCTTGTCTTTGGCTTTTTATACTTTTCCTTGATGATACGTTTATAGGACCCGCCCAGATTTTGTTTTTTGTTCTTTTCCGATTTTTCATGGAAACTTGGGCCGGGCACAAAATCGCCACCGGCTTGAAGCGGGTTGTTGGCTTCAAGTATGGTCGGCTGTTCTTCAGGTGCCAATTGGGTGGCTATTTCCACCGCCTCGGGAAATTCCAAAAGTGGAATGGTTTGGTGCATTAACGCTTCTATTGCCTTTTTGAAAGGCACTTCGGACTCCGTAAAAAGCAAGATTGAGGTTCCCCGTTGCGCTGCCCTACCGGTTCGCCCGATCCTATGGATGTAATTTTCAGGAAAATGCGGGGTATCAAAATTCACCACATGCGATATCCCCTCCAGGTCCAATCCCCGGGCCATGACATCCGTGGTCACCAAAATACGGTTTTTGCCCGCATCGAATTGTTTGATTGAGCGCAACCTATAGTTTTGGGTCTTGTTCGAATGGATGACACACAACTCTTCCCCGAAATAATCTTCCAATTTGCCGAACAACAGATCAGCACTTCGTTTGTTGGCCACAAAAACCAAAACTTTGTGATAGGTTTCCCGATCTTGGAACAAATGCAGCAACAGATTGATCTTGGTATAAAAATTGGGCACTGCATAGGCATTTTGCCCAATATTTTCCAGTGGGGTACCACTGACGGCGATGGTTATTTTCTGGGCAGCGACGAAAAAATCATTGATCAAGGTCTCGATCTCTTCGGTCATGGTAGCCGAGAACATAATGTTCTGCCGACGTTCGGGCAACAGTTCGAAGATATTGGTGATCTGGAAACGAAAACCCAGATCTAGCATGACATCGACCTCATCGATGACCAATTTTTTAACCGATTTCAATTGCAATGCCCGGGAAAGGACCAAATCGTACAAACGTCCCGGTGTGGCCACTACGATATCGCATCCTTCCGCCAATGCTTCCTTATGCCTGTTCATATTGGTGCCTCCAAATACGCCAATGACTCGTATACTGGAATATTTGCCAAGCTTTTCAATTTCTTCGACCACCTGGAGTACCAATTCCCGTGTGGGAACGAGTATTAAAACCCGCGGCTGGACCTGTTTTGAAAATGAGAGCGATTGCAATATGGGCAACAAATAGGCAAATGTCTTACCTGTTCCGGTTTGGGCAATGCCCACTACGTCCTTTCCGGAAAGGACCACAGAGAAGGATTCCGACTGTATCGGTGTAGGATGCACAAATCCCAAATCGTCCAGCGCATGTCGTAGGGTGCTTGATATTTTAAAATCGTCGAAACCGGCCATTGGATGGTTTTTCCTATTGAAGCGGCAAAACTAAGCCGTAAAAATGGATCTATGGCCGAAATGGACAAAAAGATGTCCTATCGGCCTTTAAAAGCCATGCATCCCTTAATTTTGGCCAAAACTTAAAGGATAAAATCATCAGCCGATGGAATGTTGCTTCCAATCACCGCCCTCAAGTACCACTATCGGTAGTTGCGCTCCATTGATAATTTTTGTTATTTTAAGTCCAACCAATATTCGATGACCATAATGAAAATGTCCTTAAGCCGATTTCTACTCTTGTTTTGTTCCGGGTTGATGCCTTTTATCCTCTATCCTCAAGGGGCCAGTTCTGAAAAATATATCATGACCGTAACGGGTAAGATGTCCGTTCAAAATTTCGGGAAGATCCTTCCCCATGAACATATCATCACCGACTTTTTGGGGGCCGAACAACTCATAGAACCGCGTTACCGGACCAAAGACGCCATTGATGTTGTTTTGCCCCATCTTCTTCGACTGAAGCAATCGGGGGTCGGGCTGCTTTTTGAATGTACCCCGAATTACATCGGCAGAAATGTTGAATTGCTCAAAACCCTGTCGGAACGATCCGGTATCGCCATGGTTACCAATACGGGATACTACTCGGCCGTGGATAAAAAATTTCTTCCCAAGCATGCATTTACCGAAACTGCCGAAGCCATTGCAAAAAGATGGGAACGGGAATGGCAGGAAGGGATCGGGGGTTCCGGTATCAGACCGGGATTTATCAAACTCGGGGTCGGGAACGGACCCCTTGATGAGATTGAGGCCAAATTGCTTCGGGCGGCCCTCCTCCTGCACAAAAAGAGCGGTCTTACCATCGCCATGCATACCGGTGACGCCGCTGCCGCGAATTCGGAATTTGAAATCCTTACGAGCGAAGGGGTACGGGCATCGGCCATGATTTGGGTGCACGCCCAGAATGCCAGCCATGGGGAACGGGAAGCCTTGGCCAAAAAAGGCGTTTGGATCAGTCTCGACGGTGTAAATGAAATGGGAATGGCACGGTATGTTGAAATAATCGGAAAGATGAAGGAAAGCAAACTCCTCCCGCGATTGTTGCTTTCCCAGGACGATGGCTGGATGGCGGAAGAAAAGAACGGTGCCATTCAACTGGAAACCTACAGTAATGGGAACAATACGCCCTATACAACTATCTTGGAACTACTGCTTCCCGAGCTCATTAAATCGGGGTTTACCCAAGAAGAGATCGAGCAACTGGTGTACGAAAACCCGATAAAGGCTTTCGCCCTTCAAGAATAAATCGGACGGCAAGATAGAAGATTATTGCCCTTCCTTTCGCAGCACCTGCAAAGGTGGACTGTTCAGGACACTCCTGCTGTTGGCCATCCCGATAAGCAATACCAGAAGCGTGATGCCCGGAACCAAAATCAGAAAAGGTGCCCAAGATGGAACAAATGCGGCCTTAAAGACAAACAGGGCCAATAGCTGACTTCCGATAAGCGAAAGTACAAGGCCCATTCCACTGCCCAAAAGACCCAGATAAAGGTATTCCAGGGCCGTTATTTTCAAAATTTGATTTGACTTGGCCCCAAGGGTACGCAATAAAACGCTCTCCTTGATCCTTTGGTATTTGCTGTTACGAACCGACCCTATCAAAACGATTATGCCCGTAAGGATACTGAAAAAGGCCATGAAATTGATGACCCAAGATATCTTGTCCAAGATGCCCTCCACCAGTCTCAGCAATTGTCGAATGTCGATAATGGAAACCGTGGGGAACTTTCGCACGAGCTCGCGCTGCAACTTAGCCGAGGATTTGTCGTCGGGTACCTTTGTGCTGAGCACATGGAATTGCGGGGCATTTTCCAGAACACCGGTGGGAAAGATAACGGAAAAATTCATTTGCATCCGGCCCCAGTCCACCGCACGGACACTCGAGACCACGGTATTCATCAGTACCCCTTGCACATTGAACACCAAGGTGTCGCCTTCGGTGACCTGAGCATCGCGGGCTATGTTGTCTGAAATCGAAATCGGTACGGCCCCCCCAGCTTCGAATTTTGGGTTCCATTCCCCTGATGCCAAGGTTTCCGAGGCAATGAGCGAATCCCGGTAGGTCACCCTAAATTCATGGTTAAGGATCCAGCGATTGATCGTGGAGGTGGTATCCTGTCGAATATCGTTCACGTCCCTCCCTTTTATCTGCTGTACGCGCATGGTCACAATGGGAATATTGTCGATAACCGCAAGATCATTGCCCTCAATGCTGTTGGCGGCCTCCGTTACCTGGTTGGTTTGTATATCGAGCAAGATCAAATTGGGGGCTTGGTTGCTGCCTTCCACCGAGGTTTTTGCCAAAAGGATGTCTTTGGAGAAATATAGGGTACTGATCAAAAAGGTGCCCACCCCAATGGCCAACAAAAGTACCAAAGTCTGGTTGTTGGGCCGGTAGAGGTTCAATAGGCTCTGTCGGGCCACAAATCCCCAATTGGCCGGAAAATATCTTTTTATGGCCCTCATGAACAAGACGGCAATTCCGGTCAATACCGAAAAAACCACCAAAATCCCAAGAACAAATCCAAGCGCGAAACGCACATTGTTCAATAGCCAAAATGAAAAGGCCAGAAGGAGCAACAATATCACGGCCATTACGTAAAGTCCGGCCCTGCGTACCTTGGGGGAAGTACCTTCCTGAATTCGCAATACCTGCAAGGGCGAAACGTAATAGGTTCCCAGTAAGGGTGTCAACGCGAACAAAACAGACATCACAAAGCCCAACAAAGGGCCAATGATCAGAGGTTGCCAGGAAAAGGATATCGTAAGTTCAATAGGCAGGAACTCTTGTAAAAGCACGGGAAAAGCCTGTTGTAACAAAAGCCCCAATACCGTACCGACCACTCCGCCAACAAGGCCCATCCCGGCAATTTGGATGAGGAAGATCAGGAAGCTCTGTTTTCTGCTGGCACCAAGGCATTTGAGGACCGCAACGGAGGCCAACTTCTCCTTGATGTAGATGTGCACCGAACTGGCAATGCCCACACACCCCAATAAAAGGGCAATGAAGGCGACCAAGTTCAAGAATTTTCCAAAGTTATCGTACCTGCGCCCCAATTGACGGCCAGTGGATTCATGGGTGTCAAGATCGGCATTCTCGGCATCGAGTATGGGGTCGAGTTGTTTGGCCAACTGAATATAGTCGGGCTCCGGTTTGGCCACAAAATAGTTTTTGTATTCTACCCTGCTACCAACCTGTACCAAACCGGTTGAATCGATGAGTCGGTAGGGGATGTATAACCGGGGGGGCCACAGAAGCGGTAATGCCAGTGCTCCCGGGTCCGGACGAAACCGCACCCAAAATAGGAAGCGAAACCTGCCCCACTTTGATCGTATCTCCTGCCTGAAGTCCAAATTGTAGCATCAAGGTCGCATCGACCAAGGCACCACCCATGTCCTGATAGCTTGCGGCGGCGGTAACGGGTTTGGTTTCCAAGGCACCATAAAAGGGAAATGCGCCCTTAATACCGCGCACCAAAACCAGTTTGGTCGCCCCTTTTTTGGGAAATGCGGCCATGGAAGGAAAGTTGATTTCCTCCGCATCGGATCCCCCAAGGGAGTCGATGATATGCTGCACCCTTTCGGTAGGCGGTTGATTGGCAACGATCAAAAAGTCGGAGCCCATCAGTGACTTTGATTGTTCCTTGAAATTCTGTTTAAGGTTATTGCCGAAAGATTGAATGGAGACCAGGGCTGCGATACCGAGGATAATGGAGGCCATAAACAACAAAAGCCGGTTTAAACTGGCCCTGCCATCGCGCCAAGCCATTCGGAAAAGCCATGACGTCCCCGCCACTTGATTATGTGGGTTTTTCTTGCTCAAAGTGATTCGGTCAGTTGATTGGCGACCATCTTTCCACCCTTCAATTTAAGGATGCGCTCGGTGCGTTGTGCCAGATCCGTATCATGGGTCACGATGATCAGGGTTGTGCCCGCATCTTCGTTGAGTTCGAACAACAGCTGCACCACTTTTTCACCGGTCTCCTCATCAAGATTGCCCGTTGGTTCATCGGCGAACAGAATTGAGGGTTTGTTCGAAAAGGCCCTGGCCAAGGCTACCCGCTGCTGTTCTCCTCCAGAGAGTTGTGAAGGATAATGGTGCATGCGATCGGCCAGGCCCACTTTATGCAACAATTCCCGCCCGATCACGGCGGCATTTTTGGCACCTTGCAATTCCAAGGGAACCATCACGTTCTCCAAGGCGGTCAGTGTGGGGAGCAACTGGAAGTTCTGGAAAATAAAGCCCACGTTTCTATTCCTCAAAAGCGCGCGCTCGTCTTCGTTCAAGCTATTTATTTCGGTCCCACAGAGGGTTACCGTGCCGGTATCGGGCCGATCCAATCCTGCGCAAAGCCCAAGCAGCGTGGTTTTACCACTTCCCGAAGGCCCGACGATCGCAAAGGTTGCCCCTTGTTCCACATCGAAAGAAATATTATCAAGAACGGTAAGCGTCTTGGAACCGCTTGTATAGCTTTTCCCTAAATTGCTAACGTTTAATATCTTTGCCATCGCAGTTCGGTCTATATTTTAGAAGAAAGGCCAAAATAACGAATTGAAATCGACATTTAGAACCCCATGCCATGCGAACCGTCTTAAATCTTTGTTATATTTTGTGCTTGTCCTTATCAGTCTCCTGTGGGGAAAGTACCGATAAAAAGGCCAATACGGGCCAAAAGGGTGAAGTGATACCCACGGTAGAAGTAAAAAAGGATACAGATACCAAAATCATAGTGTTCTTTGGAAACAGCCTAACGGCAGGATATGGACTGGACACCGAAGAGGCCTTCCCTGCCCTCATCCAAGACAAGATCGATTCGCTGCAGCTCAACTATACAGTGGTCAATTCGGGATTAAGCGGGGAAACCACGACCAGCGGAAAGAATCGCTTGGATTGGGTATTGAACCAAAAAATCGATGTCTTTGTTCTGGAATTGGGCGCCAATGACGGATTAAGGGGCATTCCCTTGGGCGAGACCCGTAAAAACCTACAGGAAATCATCGATGCGGTCAAAACAAAAAATCCCGAGACAAAGATCATTTTGGCCGGGATGCAAATACCGCCCAATATGGGCAAGGACTACACCACCGAATTCAAAAGCATGTATCCTGATCTTGCAGAAAAGAACCAAACCCTTCTGATCCCTTTCCTTTTGGAGAACGTGGCCGGTATTCCTGCTTTGAACCAAGCCGATGGCATCCACCCTACAACAAAAGGCCAAAAAATCGTCTCCGACAACGTTTGGGAAATTCTCCAGCAAGTGGTCACCGAATAGTCAAATTGTTGTACCTTCTGGCTGGAACAACCCCTGCCATGATGAAACCGATTTTATTCACTTTCTTGCTGCTTTTTCTTGTTGGTTGCCGCTCAGATAAAAAGCAATCCGTCCCCAACGAAGAATGGACCTCCTTGTGGAACGGCAAGGACCTGAACGGGTGGCATACTTACTTGGGCACCCCCTATAACAGGGAAACCGATAGTTTGGGGAATACGCTCGTACCCTATGGCATCGACCATGATCCTTTGGGCGTGATTACCGTGATAGAAACAGAGGCCGGCAATGCCATCAGGATATCGGGTTTGGTCTGGGGCATGATATACTCCGAAAAGGAATTTAAAAACTATCACCTGAAGTTAAAGGTAAAATGGGGCCAAGCCATGTACCCTCCCAGGGAAAACGGACCGCGGGACAGTGGTCTCCTGTACCATGGCTTTGGGGAACCCGGTTCGGCGAACAATTGGATGGGCTCCCAGGAATTACAGGTTCAGGAAGGCGATATGGGCGATTATTGGCCGGTCGGCGATGTGGAAATTGACGTACCCAGCGTGGCAAAAGACGACAAATACTTCATTTACAAACAAGGGGGCCCTTTACGGACCTATTATTTGGCAGAGATCCTTAAGACCGCAAGTGACGATAGCCTGGCCAAGCGACGTGTCTTTAAGGCCTTTGATGCAGAAAGGCCACATGGCGAATGGAACGATTTGGAATTGATCAGCTATGGTGATTCGAGCGTGCACATCGTAAATGGAAAAGAGGTGATGCGGCTTTATAACTCCAGGAACATGCTCACCAAAGCGCCCTTGAATTCGGGAAGGATCATTTTGCAATCGGAAGGGGCCGAAGTTTTTTATAAAGACCTCTATCTAAAGCCGATCGAGAGGATGCCTGAGCAATATCAATAAGATCTTTCTTGAAATATGCTTCGATGGCCAAAGCATGTTTGGAACTTTTTGGATTAAGCCATTTTGGCGGCATCCCTTTTGGTGGTGAAAGAAAGAGCGTGCTTTACTTTAGAATCCGATCTCTTGTACAACCTGGCCACCTCGATGGTGTTCTTCAAAGAAACTTCCTGGGTGGCGGTAGCGGTCACGATGCCCATTTCGATGGTGGCAACCTTCACGTCCTTGTTGGCGTCTTGGGCTTGGGCGGCCACTCCGATGAAAAGAACTAAGATTAAGGTTGCGATGGTTTTCATGACTTGCGTTTTGTTATAATAATAACTCCCGCAAGCGTATTTCAAAGGGTCACGATTCGTTCAAAAACACCCAATACTCGGTAATCGGCAAAAGGTCGGTCGAAGTGCAAAAAAGCCTCGACGAACGTCCGGGCACCCAAAATCACTTCAGCGAAAGAAGGTGCATTTCAACCGGACTTTTGGGCTGGATTTGGAGCAATAAATTGGAGTCTGTGCAATTTTTCGAATAAAAATCAAGGATTTCCGGCGAACAAACCCCCTGATAGTCGCCCGTGATATTGTTGGGGCGGCCTAAATCCAATTCCTTTCCCATTATCTATTGGGCATACCACCTATTCAAACAAGCACAGTAAATAGATTTCCGTTCTTGCAAGACCCTTCCATTTATTTGGGCATGCATATCGCATTCATTGGATGTTATCGTCCAATATACAAGGTTATGAATTCCAACTTATTGAAGGCACTCTTGGGTGTCGATCTCATTAGGGTAGTTCTGTTGTGATGATTGGCAGGACAATACCGTTGTTGAAATGAATTGAATATTGAATTAAGATTAAGCCATTTTGGCGGCATCCCTTTTGGTAGTGAAAGAAAGGGCGTGCTTTACTTTAGAATCCGATCTCTTGTACAACCTGGCCACCTCGATGGTGTTCTTCAAAGAAACTTCCTGGGTGGCGGTAGCGGTCACGATGCCCATTTCGATGGTGGCAACCTTCACGTCCTTGTTGGCGTCTTGGGCTTGGGCGGCCACTCCGATGAAAAGAACTAAGATTAAGGTTGCGATGGTTTTCATGACTTGCGTTTTGTTATAATAATAACTCCCGCAAGCGTATTTCAAAGGGTCACGATTCGTTCAAAAACACCCAATACTCGGTAATCGGCAAAAGGTCGGTCGAAGTGCAAAAAAGCCTCGACGAACGTCCGGGTACCCAAAATCACTTCAACGAAAGAAGGTGCATTTTACCGTTGGTTTCCGGCCATTTTAGGATATCGTTAAGGGGTCGCCGATAAAGAATTTACTATATTAGGGATGATTTGGAAGGCAAAAGTGATTTGATTTGAGACCAACATGATATCGATAAAACTTTCTAAACCTTTCTTAATACCTCTACCGGCAAGGATAATTGAACTTTCCCTTCTTTGCGGCACGATCGTGTATGCCACGGCCATAGGTCAGGATTATCTACATTCCGAAATACATGCCTCACGCTTTTTTTGGTCTGAGACCTTGCTCTATAATACCTATTGGTTGTGGTTCTTTCCCTTCCTCTACCTTTCAATCCCCTTATATCGATGGTTGAAATCCAAATCGATCGTAACCAAAGTGTTTTGGACCGGCCTGTACGGAATAGGATTGAGCCTTTGCCACCTATTTGTCTTTACGGGCGCCTTCTGTACTTTCAGCAGCTTGATTTATGAAAATCCCCATGCGTTTGACAAAATTTTCAACGGGGCATTGGCCAACCATGGGCAACTTACCTTCTTGGCCTATCTTATCGCACCTTACCTATATGGATATCTTTCCGAATCCCTGAATTCCCTGAAAAAGGCTAGAACGGCCAAATACCCAAAGACCCTCAAGTTAAGAAACGGACTCTGCCTTAAGGAAATCGAGGTAGCTACCATTGAGGCCATCGTTACCGATAAACCTTATTCGATGATGCTTTGCGGCAGCCATGGTTATTTACATGATTACAATTTGAAGCAATTGGAGGGCGCTTTAGATCCTTCCTTTTTTCTTAGGGTACATCGGTCGGTGATCGTGAACAAAAATCACATCAGATCATTGACTTCCAGAAAGAACGGCGACTATGATGCCCTGCTATCGAATGGCCGATCGGTGCGATTGAGCAGGCATTATCGGCAACATTGGGAAGCACTGGTACTCCACTGGGCCAAGAATCCCCTCCAGTAAGCCAATTTGTAATCCTTGCCGACCAAATTGTACCATTTTCCGCCTATTTTCGGGAAACGTTTAATTTTAAAAGCATGTTGAAAAGTAGTCTTTTGTTCTGTCTGATGGCCGTGATGATGAATTGTGCCGGGCAATCTGAAAAAGAAAATGCCAGCGCAGCCACAAAGGTAAAAGGAGTCATTGGAGGGCCTTTTGAAAACGGGGAATTTATGTTTATAGGAATGCCCGAAAAAATAAGCTCGGTAGATACAAGTGCCGGCTGGCACCGATCGGCCCAGAAACTTGTGGTCAAGGGCACGGTTTTTAAACGAGATGGCAAAACACCGGCCCCGGATGTCATTCTTTACTATTACCATACCGACGACCATGGCCTATATGCCAATCATGACGAATTGGATCAACGGGTAAAACGACACGGTTATTTGCGCGGATGGGTAAAATCCGATCAAAAGGGCAACTATGCCATTTATACGTTGCGGCCCGCCCCGTATCCCAATGCCGATGAACCTGCACATATTCACCCGGCCATTCAAGAACCCGGGGTCGAAAATCCATATTATCTCGATGCACTGGTTTTCGATGACGACCCATTGTTGACCACGGCCAAAAGGAAAGCCATGGAAAACCGAGGCGGTAGTGGGGTATTAAGGCCACTGCTCGATGGGGACGTGCAAATCGCTGAACACAACATCATTTTGGGCCTGAACATCCCGGGCCATCCCGATAAGGAGGCCTTTGAAAATGTTTCGGGCAAAAATATTGGAGAGGATGTCGTTTCGTTTACCCCCTTTCATGCCTGGGGACCGGATAAGGGCACCCGAACCTGTCCGATCTGCAAATATGGAAGATATCATGGTCTCCTGTATTTTGTCGGGAATACGCCCAACTGGGACCACATTGAAAAATGGTTGGTCTTTCTTGAACAGGAAAGCGCGAAACGCAAACAATATCTTAAATCCTATTTTATCTACGGCAATGAGGATGACTATTCAATGACCGGTAGAACAAAAGAATTGGAAGCATTGGGCAAGAAGTTGGGATTGCAACATCTCGCCCTCACCTTTGTACCCTCATTCCATGACAAAAGCTCTGAAGTGGATCTCAATAAAATTGACCCGAATATTGAAAGCACCATACTGTTGTACCGAAACAGAAATATCATCGATAAGTTCATCGGCCTGGAACCTACCGAGTCTAATTTCAGGAAGGTCACCGAACGATTGGACCACACGACCGACGATTTGTTTCAACTGCCCACTTTGCTAGGGCATGATTAATGTTGTAATGTTTTTTTGGAAGATTAAGCCATTTTAGCGGCATCCCTTTTGGTGGTGAAAGAAAGGGCGTGCTTTACTTTAGAATCCGATCTCTTGTACAACCTAGCCACCTCGATGGTGTTCTTCAAAGAAACTTCCTGGGTGGCGGTAGCGGTCACGATGCCCATTTCGATGGTGGCAACCTTCACGTCCTTGGCAGCGTCTTGGGCTTGGGCGGCCACTCCGATGAAAAGAACTAAGATTAAGGTTGCGATGGTTTTCATGACTTGCGTTTTGTTATAATAATAACTCCCGCAAGCGTATTTCAAAGGGTCACGATTCGTTCAAAAACACCCAATACTCGGTAATCGGCAAAAGGTCGGTCGAAGTGCAAAAAAGCCTCGACGAACGTCCGGGCACCCAAAATCACTTCAGCGAAAGAAGGTGCATTTCAACCGGACTTTGGGACTAGATTTGAAGCAATATATTGGGGTCTGGACAGTTTTTTGAATAAAAATCAAGGGTTTCCGGTGAACAGACCCCCGGATAGTCGCCCATTTTTCCCTCCAGATCCAGGATGATCTGGAAGTGGAGGTGGGGCGCATAGTGCACGTTGACGTCTGTGGTGCCCAAAGTAGCGAGTACCGATCCGGCCTTAAAAACCTGATCGACATGGAGTCCGTTCAATGATTCCAATGAAAGGTGCCCGTAAAGTGTGTGAAATACAAAGCGACCGCGTTCATGCGATAAGATAATGGTGGGACCATAATCGCCCCTTGTAGCGTTGTTCTGAAAACTGTGAACCTTCCCATCGATAGGCACCATCACGGAGGTACCCGCATCGGTCCAAAAATCGATGCCAAGATGGATATTTCTAGGGGAATGCCCCTTTTCGGTGAAGCCAGACTTGTCGGCATATAGGTTTCGACGCTCCAAATACCCGCCATAGGCGATTAAGGCCTTGCTTTTTGCCTTCACCTGATCGATATACCGTTGGCAAATCATCGGATCGGTAATATCCAGTGTATCCAGATCGCGGTTGGTGGTCGATAGATCAAGCGGCGCATAGCGATTTAGGGGAATAGCGGTATCCAAGATCGCGATGGGCGTGGAAGCTATTGTGGTCAAGAATTCGGCCCAGGTATTCATTTCGCAAATTTATGGGATTATCCCATGCAACTAATACTACCCATCTATTTTTCGAATCGATGGATATTTGAAATGCATCCTTAACATTTTTTAACCCCTTGTCTTGTAAGTAGTTCGTAAATTGAACTACCAATACCAAAAAAAAATAGGAACTATGAAAATTATCCAAATTACCCTCTTAACTACAATGGCCCTTATGGGCTTGAGCTGCCAGTCGAATGACAAGGAAAATAAAAAAGTGACCTTGGTCGATGTGGAGCCCATTCAAACGGACATGGCCGCACAATTGCCCCCACAAGATCTCAGCAAATATGAAACCGCTTATTTTGCGAGTGGCTGCTTTTGGTGCGTGGAGGCCATTTTTGAAAGTGTAAAAGGAGTTAAAGAAGTGGTATCGGGCTATTCGGGGGGCACCGAAGAAAACCCCACCTATGAGCAGGTCGGCGGCGGAATGACCCACCATGCCGAAGCCGTAGAGGTTTATTATGATCCAAAGGAAATCTCGTTCACCGCCTTGGTTCAGGTATTTTTTGGCTCCCATGATCCCACCACCTTGAACCGCCAAGGCCCCGATCGGGGACCGCAATACCGTTCGATCGCCTTTTACAAGAACGATTCGGAAAAGAAAATCATCGAAAATTATATTGCGGCACTGAAAGAACAGAAGGTCTACGGGGAGGATGCCATCACCACCGAGGTTACGAAATTCGAAAAGTTCTATGATGCGGAGGATTATCACCAAGATTATGAGCGGAAACACCCGAACAACCCTTATATCACCAATGTTTCCATCCCACGATTGAACCGGTTCAAAAAGATTTTTCCAGGTTATTTGAAGGAAGGGGTGCATTAATCAAAAATGGTCCCAGTTGGATGCCATTTCCATAAAATGCATTGATTTCCTCCTACCAAAATCAAAACATTGCCGATCGACCAAGGCAAATGAAAGACGACCCTACTCGGGTCGTCTTTCATTTATCGAATTTTGGCTTTATATTTAGGAAATGTAAAGTGCGATCAGTAACAGTGCAGCAATCGATAGTTTCACCAAACGGAAGGATCGTTTCCGCCAATAATCACAAAACAACCTATCACAAAATCAAAATCCATGACCACAAGACGAAATTTTATTAAAAAGACCACCGTGGGCACGGCGGCAGTGACCTTGGGAAGCCTCGGTTTGCCCAGTATGGGCTATGCAAATATTTTAGGGGCGAACGACCGGATCAATTGTGCGACCATCGGTATCAACGGAAGGGGCAAAGCCCATGTGGCAGCGATTCACGCCGATCCCAATGCAAGTATATTATATACCTGTGACGTAGACGACCTCATCTTGGAAGCGCACAATGCCTGGTGTCAGGAGCGCATCGGATACGTGCCCAAAGTGGAAAAAGATTTCAGGAAAATTTTGGAAGACAAAGAGGTTGATGCCATATTTATTGCCACGCCGGAACATTGGCATGCCCCTATGGCGATCATGGCCATGCAGGCCGGAAAACATGTGTATGTGGAAAAACCCTGCAGCCATAATGCCCATGAAACAGACTTGTTGACCGCTGCCCAAAGGAAATATAAAAAAAAGGTTCAAATGGGGAACCAGCAACGGTCCGCGGAAACTTCCATTTCCGCTATCAAGGACATCCGAGAAGGCATCATTGGGGAGGTGTACAAAGGGGAAGCCTACTATTCGAACAACAGAGGGTCCATTGGTATCGGCAATAAAATTCCCGTGCCCGCCACCCTCGACTGGGAACTATGGCAAGGTCCGGCCCCTAGGGAGGATTACAGGGATAACGTACACGCCTATAACTGGCATTGGTTCAGAACTTGGGGCACCGGAGAACTGCACAACAACGGCACCCACGAAATAGACATGTGCCGCTGGGCCCTTGGCGTTGATCTTCCCCTAAGCGTTACCTCCTTTGGCGGCAAGTATACCTATGATGATGATTGGCAGTTTCCGGATAACCAACAGGTGACCTTTCAGTTCGCGAACGATAAGTTCATCACTTGGACGGGCCACAGCAGGGGTATCATGAAACCGGAAAGGCCAGGGCGGGGCATCACCATATATGGCAGCAAGGGCTCCATTCAAATGGACAGAAACTTTTACAAGCTGTACGACCTACAGGGAAATCCCATCAAATTCGAATTCGAAAGGGCCGCCAGTGCCACCACCGACACCAGGGGGGAAGGACAATTGGATGTAAACCACGTGGCCAATTTCTTCGATGCGATCCGTAAGGACACCGCATTGAATGCCGAAATAAACGATGCCAGCATTTCGACAATGTTATGCCATTTGGGCAATATGGCACAGGATACCGGGGAGATGTTGAAAATAAACCCGACCGATGGAAAAGTCTTGAACAGTGAAAAAGCAATGGCCCTTTGGAAAAGGGAATATGCCAAAGGCTGGGAGCCCAAAGTATAACATGTCCACATGACTTTTGCGAATAATTAAGGATATCGACGCCACTGCTTTATCAGGCTTGGTCAAAAAAAGGGAATTTTATGAAAAGAAGGGAATTTGTGGTCAAAGGAAGTTTGGCCACGGCGGCCTTGGGCACCTCTACCTTGGCCTTGGGGAAGGTATTTGAGCATAGTAAAAATGACACCATTCGCATGGGGATCATCGGCACCGGAGATCGCGGAAGTGGCTTGATCCCTTTCCTCAACCAGATCGATCGGTTCGAAGTGGCGGCCTGTTGCGACATACTGCCTATCCGACTGGAAAAAGCACTTCATAGCGTGGCGGGTGCCAATGCGGAGGGTTACAAAGACTACCGAAAAATGCTGGAAAACAACGATCTAGATGCCATTTTGGTGGCTACCCCTTTCAACACCCATTCCAAGATTGCGCTAGACGCGCTTGATGCCGGTAAGCATGTTTATTGTGAAAAAACCATGGCCAAAGGTCTTGAGGGCATCCTACCCTTGGTGGAACGGGCCAAAGCCTCAAAACAAATTTTCCAAACCGGCCACCAATACCATAGCTCCCGGCTCTATACCCACGTGGTTGATTTGATCAAGAATGGTAAAGTGGGCAGGATCACAGCCTTTGAATGCCAATGGAACCGAAACGGGGATTGGCGCCGTCCGGTAGCCGACCCTGCCTTGGAGCGTTTGATCAATTGGCGCATGTACCGCGAATTTTCTGGCGGATTGGTGTCCGAGCTTTGTTCGCATCAGATCGATTTTGTGAACTGGGTGACAGGCGAAGTGCCCGAAAGCGTGATAGGTGTAGGAGGTATCGATTACTGGAAGGATGGTCGCGAAACCTATGACAATGTACACCTGATCTATAGCTATCCGAATGGTGTGAAAGCAAAATTCACCTGTTTGACCAGCAATGCCCTGGATGATTATAAAATCAAGGTGTTGGGCGATAAGGGCACCTTGATCTTGGATTATACCAGCGCCTGGTTCCATCCCGAAGGCAGTTATCAAAAAGAAACCGGAACGGTAGACGGCGTGGCAGGGGCCACCGTTCCTTGGGAACAAGGGAAGGGCACACCCATTGAAGTGAAGCACGAAGATCCGAGCAAACAGGCCCTGATCGATTTTAGAGATCATATAATCAATGGCAGCGAACCGATCTCCAATGTGGTTACCGGAGCCAAGGCCGCCCTTTGTGTGCAAATGGGACTGGATGCCATGCACAACAATGAAATGGTTCGCTGGAACGATTCGCTTACACTTTAAGGATTCATTGCAGCCCGCACTACCGCTGAAGCCCATTTTGGCACCAAGCAAAACAATAAATCACTATATTTAGGCTGAATATGTCGACCCCAAGACTTATCACCTATGAAAAAAACAGTAACGCTATGTTGCCTGTGCCTGCTATTTTGTTGCAGCAAGGCGCACCAAAAAAAAGACCACCAGCTCATTGAGGTCAAAAAGACCGATCGACCTCCTACCCTGGATGGCAAAGCCACGGAACCCATATGGGACAAGGTGCCATGGCACGCCATAGATCAGAACTGGCTTGGCCGCGCCTATGACCACAACGATTTTGACGGGCGGTTCAAGCTTGTCTGGGATTCGGATGCGCTTTACCTCCTTGTAGAAATCGTCGATGATGTACTCTACGACAGAAATGAAGATCCCTTGAAATTGTATTGGGACGATGATTGCCTGGAATTATTTCTGGATGAGGACAATTCAGGCGGACTGCACCAATTTGATTACAATGCCTTTGCCTACCATTTGGCTTTGGACGGAAAGGTAGTTGATTTGGCCCCGGATAAAACACCGCATTTGTACGATGGGCATATTATCTCAACGCGCCATACCGAAGATCGTTTAAGTACATGGGAAATGGCCGTTCATGTTTACGGTTCGGATTATATCGATGGGGGCTCCA
This sequence comes from uncultured Flavobacteriaceae bacterium, assembly GCA_963760375.1. Taxonomy (GTDB): domain Bacteria; phylum Bacteroidota; class Bacteroidia; order Flavobacteriales; family Flavobacteriaceae; genus Pelagihabitans. The sequence goes on from CAVXCS010000001.1 coordinate 124,348, forward strand.
ACAAAACCATAAAATTGACCAAAGGAAAGCGAATGGGATTTATTATTGCCTATTGCGATAATGACGGCAGCATGGAAAGGGAAAATCTGATAGGTTCGGTCTTTATACCGGGCGAAGATAAGAATTTGGCCTGGATCGATGCCGATTTTTTTGGGACCCTGGAACTGGAGGATTAGTCAATTGAATACAACATCACTGTAGTTGGATTTGATCACGATGTTCTTGCCATTGTTTTTATTGAGATGATATCCCTTGCTGACCACGTTATTTTGGGTTTTTGTTTTCACCAATATGATACTTTCCGGATAGGCCAATTCCGAAGCGGTACCGTTTACGTTGATTGTAAAGGCGGTCGCAGGGGTCTTGCAATGTAGTTCGGCATTCTGCAATGTGATGTCAAGATCGGTAAAACCAGCGGCAACATTGTTGATCGTAATGGGGCCAAATTTATTTGTGATATATACTTTATCCACGATTCGATCGATGGTAACATCGGAGGCGGTGGCCACAAGCCTTAGGTTGCCTACCTCCTTTAAATTTACCTTATCCGAATAATCGACCTGCAATGCCCCGTAGTTCCATCGCTGCACGGTCACGGGGGAATAGGAGGCCACTATGGAGGTTTTGTCCCCATCTATCGTGGCCGCCAGCAACCTTGAATAGGTCAAGGTTGCATGAATGTTTTTGGTGATTTCGGCCAACTTTACTTCCCCATGGCGCACGTTCATCTGAATTTTCAAGCCCTTGGGCATTTTGATTTTGATGGTTTTCTTCACTTTGTAATTTTTATGCTCCCCATCGGTAGAAAAGTAGAATATATTGGGCCGGCTTCCCTCGGTATCACGGGAGATCAAAACGTTCCGCTCTTCCATTTTTCGAGCCATCTCTTCGGCTCTTTTTTCCATGGCCTCCGTTCTGGCCTCCATTTCCCTTTCATGCTTTTCCATTTGTAAGGCCCTATCTTCCTGCATTTTTTCGAAACGCTCCGATCTTACCTTCTCCATGGCTTCCCGTTTTTTCTCCATGGCCAATGCCTTTTTTTCCATTTCTTTACCCCATTCCTCCATTTTTTTTTCATACGCTTTATCAAAGCCTTTCGAAAACTGCTTCTGCCATTTGACCATATATTTATCGCCATCCTTTTTGAAGGCCTCATAGTCAAAATTTTGCTTCGGCATGGGCGGCATGGGCGGCATATCGGCCAGCACGGCCCAACCCATGTTCATTGAATCCATGCCGACCATTGAACCGGCCAAAAACGGTTCAAAATCAAATTCAAAATCATGTTCGAAGTGTATATCTGCCATTTCCCCGGCCCTGTTGCCAAAGGCCCATGAATTTTCGCTGGCCGTGGCAACCGACACTTTTTGGCTATTGCCCATGATTTCAATGGCGCCCTCCTTTAAATAGCTTTTGGCTTCTTCCGCGGAAGCCCCGTCCAATTCAATGACCGCTTCCACGGCGATTTGGTTCTTGTCCCAGGTTTCAAATATGATATCGGCATTGTTGGTGTTGATATCCAACACTGTTTCCTGGCCCACATTGAAGAGTTCGCTATAGGTCTTGGATTGTTTCTGGCCATGCCCGATGGATCCGATCAGGAGTGCTCCCAGGAGCATCGGTTTAAATGGCATTCGTTTCAATTGGTTCATTATTTGATGATTTTAGATCGTTTAACTTCATTTTTAACTTTTGCAATAATTGTAGTCGCAATTGTAGGTTCTTGATCAGGGCATTGATGGTCTGGTCGTTTGGACCAATGGTGTTCAACTCCTTGTTCAGGTTCTTGTATTCTATGTCCAGAAGGGACAATTGGTCCATAAAACTGTCCACAAGCGCTTTATTTTCAGGAGAAACTTCCAATTTGGAAAGCGCGAGATTGATGTTGGCCACATAATAATTCTCAACCTTTTTCAAATCGGGTGATAAATCGCCCAAAGAAATGCCGCTGCCACTTTCATCAAGGGTTTCCTTGTCGACCACCGTGGTTTTGATAGGCCCATTTTCTTCGGTTGTACTGGTATGGAAATAGATACCCAATGATAACAATACCGCAATGGAGGCGGCCAGGGCGTACCATTTTATTGATACAACTCTTTTCGTCAAGGGCAACTCCCTTTCGAGCCGTGCCATGAAACGGTTCTCGTGTCCGGCCTTCAACTCGATTTTCCGATCTGGTTGTTCCCTGTTCGATTCGAACATTTTTCTAAGATCTTGTGCCATTTCTTTTGTTTTTTAAAATTTCCTTCAAATATCCTTTTCCCCTTAACAGTCTTGTTCTGCAGGCACTTCCCGAAATTTCAAGTATTCCCGAAATTTCGTCATGGTCGTAACCTTCAATCAGGTAAAGCCTTACCACTGTGGCGTATTTTTCCGGTATGTGCTGCATGGCACGTATCACTTCATCGATCGTAATTTCGTCGGCCACGGTCCAATCACCGTCTTCTGCCACCTGCATGTAGCGTTCGTCCAGAGCGATCAGGTTTTCTTTCTTCGCCTTCAAAAAGTCAAGACATCGGTTCACCACAATGCGTTTCAACCAGGCGCCAAAAGTAACGTCCCCCCTAAACTGGTCTATCTTTTCAAATGCTTTGATAAAGGCATCCTGAAGCACATCCTCTGCATCATCGGCATTTTTCACGAAACGCATCGCCACATGGAACATTCCTTCGCAATATTGTTTATAGAGCGTTAATTGGGCCTTGCGGTCATTGGCCTTGCATTTCGCCACCAAGTCGATTTGAAACATTGCCCAGTTTCGTTTATTGGTTAGGATTGTTCTTTTTAAAGGACGACAAAAAAAAGTGGATGTTGCAAAAATCAAGTATTTTTACACAAACAATCTTCCAAGTCTTGAAACAAGTTACTATCAGCAATACCTTTATTACGCTCATCGTTTTGGATTATGGGGCAATTATCCAGAAGCTCTTGGTCAAAGACAAGGATGGAAATAGCTTAAACATGGTAGTCGGCCATAACTTTCCATCGCTGTACCTTAAGGACCAATTTTTCCTTGGGGCCTGCGTGGGTAGGTATGCCGGCAGAATCGCAAATGGAAGTTTTGAATTGGACAGGGAGACCTACTTGCTTTATCAACAAGATGGGGTACACCTACATGGCGGGAAATCCGGTTTTGGAAAAAAATACTGGACTTTTGAAGCGGTCGATCATGGAGAAAACCCCTTTATTCGGCTATCATACCATAGCCGGCACCTTGAGGAAGGTTACCCGGGAAATCTGAAAGTGACCGTCACTTATCGGCTCGAAAACAATAGCCTTCATATCGATCATAGGGCCACTACCGATCGAAGCACAGTGGTGAACCTTACCAACCACTCCTACTTTAGTTTGGATAGTGCCCTAGCCATCGACCATTACAAATTACAGCTTAATTGCCCCAAAATAGCGGTCCTTGATGACAAGCTTTTGCCCACAGGGGAATTGGAGGAGGTAACTGGCACCCCACATGATTTTTTGAAAAGCAAGGCTATCGGAAAAACACGGTTGGACACCCCTTATTTGATCGATGGCAAAAAGGAATATGCGGCAAAGGTTTCTTCCCCATTATCGGGCATAACCATGTCGGTGGTGACCGATCAGCCCGCCATGGTCGTCTATACCCCGCTGCATATGCCGGCCATTTGTTTTGAAACCGAAAACCTTCCGGACGCCCCAAACATCCCGCACTTTCCCAACAGTGTGCTAAAACCGGGAGCGGTTTACGAAAATAAGTCCCGGTTTATATTTGAACTGGAAAAATAACTTCCGATCGATTCTAGGAAATCAATTAAAGGGACTTCGAAATGGTGAAAACCCATCCCAACTGAAAATAAAGGAATAAAATCTGTTTGGTTTTACTATTTTTAGGGGAACACAAAAAAACCAATGATGAAAATTTTAAAATGGATACTTGTCGTAGTTGTTGTACTTGGTTTGCTGGGATTCTTTTTTGGAATGCCCTATATGAGGGAACAGACCAAAAAAAATAGTCCTGAAAAAACAGCCACCTATGCCAAAAACGGACTTGACCTTTCGGTACATTATTCAAGTCCCTTTAAAAAAGGTCGGGTCATTTTCGGTGAATTGGTCCCTTATAATACGGTTTGGAGAACGGGTGCCAACGAGCCGACCACTTTTACCACCGCTACCGATCTGAGGGTCATGGGCAAGGTACTGCCCGCGGGAACCTACTCGCTCTGGACCATTCCGGGCGAGCAGCAATGGAGCGTGATTTTCAACAAAGAAGTTCCGGATTGGGGCGTTACGCTGTTGAGCGGTGGGAAGGATACCACCAGGGATACCGCCCAGGACGCTGTTCAGGTGGAAGTGCCCTCTTCCTCCGTCGCTCAACCTATCGAATCGTTCACGATCGAATTCGAAGATTACGGCCAGTTGAACATGAGTTTATCCTGGGATCAGACCAAGATTACCGTTCCCTTGAGCAACTAAACTTGGAAACGCACCGTCATAGCGATCGTGGAAACATTTCCAAGATACGGGAGAAGAGAAAGCATTTACCCTCCGTGGAGGAATTGCTGAAAGGCATCATGGCCGGTGACCAAACCCTATTGGCAAGGGCGATTACCTTGGTGGAAAGCTTGAAAAAAGATGATGCGTCATTGGCCAATCGAATTATTGAGGGTTGTATTTCCAAAGAAAAAGAGTCTTATCGAATCGGAATCACCGGGGTGCCAGGGGTAGGAAAAAGCACTTTTATCGAAACCTTGGGCATCAATTTATTGGATCAGGGAAATAGGGTGGCCGTACTTGCGGTAGACCCCAGCAGTAGCCAAAACAAGGGCAGCATTTTAGGAGACAAAACCCGAATGCCTTTGCTGGCCAAACATCCGAACGCCTTTATCAGACCCTCCCCGGCAGGGAATTCCCTGGGTGGCGTGGCGAGAGCGACAAGGGAAACCATCATCCTCTGCGAGGCCGCGGGTTTCAATGTCATCCTGGTGGAAACCGTTGGTGTGGGCCAAAGCGAAATCGCCGTACACAGTATGGTCGACTTTTTTCTGTTGCTGAAACTGGCCGGTGCCGGGGACGAACTTCAAGGTATAAAACGTGGAATCATCGAAATGGCCGATGCCATTGCCATCAATAAAGCGGATGGGGATAATATGGAGCGTGCCCAACGCGCCGGGGAAGATTTCAAAAGGGCGTTACAGCTTTACCCTCCTAAGGAAAATGGTTGGAAACCCCAGGTCAATTTGTGTTCGGCCTTGGAGAATATAGGGATGGTCACAATATGGGATATGGTGCAAACCTATTTGAATGGGGTCCGACAAAGCGGATATTTGGAGCAAAAAAGAAAGCTTCAAAACCGGGATTGGCTGCACCAGACCATCGAGGAACAGTTGAAACGCGATTTTTACGGAAACAAAAAAATAAAATCGAAATTGGAACTACTTACCCAGCAAGTGATGGATTACGAAATATCGCCTTTTAAGGCGGCCGAAATACTGCTGCAACTCCGAAAAAAAGAACTTAAATAAAAACCATAACTTTGCCGCGAGCAACACAGCCAATAAATGACTCCCATCACCACCGAGCTCCTTTCCATCGTCATACCACTTTATAACGAAGCCGATAACGTGGTGCTTTTAACCCAAAAAATCCACGAAAGCCTGGAGGGTTATCGATATGAAATCATTTATGTGGATGATTTTTCACAGGATGCCACCCGAAGAACGATAAACGAGATGGGCGATAAAAAGGTGCACCTGATCGAGCTAAAAAAGAATTATGGGCAGAGTCTGGCCTTGGCGGCTGGTATCGACCACGCCAGTGGTGGTTATGTCATTACCATGGATGGCGACCTTCAGAACGATCCGAGCGATATTCCGCAGATGTTGTCCCATATGGTTTCCGGGGAATATGATGTGGTGACCGGCATCCGACAAAAAAGAAAGGATTCCTTTGTAAAGACCATTCCATCAAAAATTGCCAATTTTTTGGTGCGCCGCGTGACCAAAATGGATATAAAGGACAATGGTTGTGCCCTTAAAATCTTTTCCAAAGACATCGCCAAAGAATTGAACCTATATGGCGAAATGCATCGGTTTATCAATCTATTGGCCTATTTGGAAGGGGCACAGATCAAACAGGTGCCCGTAAAACACCATGCCCGCCATGCCGGGGTTTCGAAATATGGGCTGGAAAGGGTATTCAAGGTGGTGGCCGACATGATGCTGCTGCTCTTTATCCGTAAATATTTTCAGCGCCCGATCCACCTCTTCGGGATCTTTGGTTTCCTATTGATCTTGTTGGGTATTTTCATCAACATCTATCTCCTTTTTGTAAAGTTTTATTTGGGTCAGGATATCGGCAACAGGCCATTATTGATCTTTGGTCTCATGTTCATCCTGGCGGGGATACAGCTATTCACCATAGGGATCGTGATGGAGCTATTGATCCGTACCTATTATGAATCCCAGAAGAAAAGACCGTATCGCATCAAAAAAGTGACCATTGGTGGCTTGGCATCGTAAGCATTGGATCACCGCCTTGAAGATCGTGATCAGTCTTGCGCTGGTCTATTTTATCTATACGAAAATCGATTTGGGGGTGGTTTTTAAAACACTCCAAAAATCGAGACCCCTTCCTTTATTGATGGCCCTAGTTCTTTTTGTGGCCTCAAAAATTTTGTCGGCCTTTAGACTCAACCTATATTTTCATCAACTAAAGGTAAGGCTCACCCAGAACAGCAATCTCAAGCTTTACCTGCTCGGCATGTTCTATAACCTTTTTTTGCCGGGCGGCATTGGTGGCGATGCCTACAAAGGATATCTCATCAAGCGACAATTTGGGGTGAAGACGAAACGCGTGGTTTCAGTGCTGCTTCTCGATAGGTTGAGCGGATTATTGTTATTATGGGTATATGCCTGTTCCCTCGCCTTGCTGATCCCGCAATCAGCACTTAGTCCGTTCAAGGCAACCATAGTGGTACTGGGCTTCATGTCGGTACTCATTTTTTGGGGGTTGAACAAAAAATACTTCGGTGAGGTCTTTCCTGTGTTCTGGAGTTCGATAGGCTATGCGGCCTTGGTGCAATTGGCCCAGTTGGCCAGTGCCTATTTTATCTTGATGGCTTTGAACGTCGGGGAGAACCAACTATCCTATTTGTTTATTTTCCTGATTTCTTCGATTGTATCGGTACTGCCATTGACCATTGGGGGCATTGGGAGCAGGGAGGTCACCTTCTTTTATGGAGCCAAGTTGTTGGGACTTGATGAAAATACCTCGGTCGGGATCAGCATGGAATTTTTCATCATTACCGCGCTGGTGTCCTTAATTGGCATCTTATATCATTTCAAAAAGCCCGAATTACAGGTTTATGAAAACCAATAGGGCAGGTGCAATGGACTCAACCCCGTGATACCAGATACCACTCCCATTCCCAAGAAATTGCAATCCCTTTCATTGGATATGGATCAGGTGCATCTTATTGAGCACCCTTATTCTGGTGGAAGGGTCTAAAAACTTGGCCTGCAGTCGTGTAATTCTAAAATCTTCTTCCGTGAACTGCCGATCCCAATCAAATCCCAGATCGCGCAACTCGTTCAATTCGTCATCGGTAAGGTAAACCCAAATATCATTCAGGTCCTTGATTTCTTCGATTGATGAGATGATCACCGGCCTTTGGTTATAAAAGTCCATTGACCACGTGTACCTTTCAGACAGTTTGTAAATTTTATCGACGGGTATTTCTTCTTTGGCGATGCGCATGGCCATTTCACTTCCAGCCTGGTACTTCAACAAGGCCGGATAAAAATGGGCATTCAAGACCGCATTCAATGCTATGGCACTGATGGCGGCAACCGTAATGATCCTTGGAAAATAGGCTTCCCTTTTCAAGCAATAGTAAATCGCCAACGACCCCAATAAAAACATCCAAAGGTAGTCTATGGGCCTTTCCAACTTGAACACGAAAAAAACGACAAAGGAAACCGCAATGAAGATCACGCCCAGGATAAAATACTGAATACCAAGCATCAACTTGATGGTTTTGCTGCGGGAAGCTTGATACAGGCCGTTAAGATATGATGCGGTAAGCACTGAAAATAAGGGCATCACGATGTTTAGGTAATGGGGCAGCTTGAATTGTGCAAAACTGATGACGACAAAGATCAGCGTTATGCCCCCAAAGGTTAGCAATTCGCTCCCTGGCCTGTAATGAAAACGCAACCTTATCAGCTGTTTTGCCCTCGATAAATAGGCGGCCAGTCCCAAGACTGTCCAAGGTAAGAACACCCAAAGAAAAGTATGGAAAAAGAAGAAATAGTCACTGCTGTTCTTCCCTATGCCCTCCCCGCTCATGCGTTCAAAGCTCTGTTCCCAAAAAATAAAGAACAGCCCGCTGCGTTCCCCCCTGCCCCTGATGATCTTTTCGGGATGTAGATCAAATTGATGATAATAGGCATAGAGCATGGGAGCGATCGAAACCGCAAAAATCAAAACGGCGACAAGGACCCGCCAATCGAATAACCGCTGCCATTTTCTGGTGAAATACAAATGACAGATAATGGGAAATCCCACCACCAGCAGGGCTATTTGCCCTTTGGTGGAAAATGCCATGCCTGCCGCAAAGGCGCCCAAAATGACGTGCTTCAGGTTTTTGGTCTCAATATAGGCCGCCAACTGCCATATGGCCAAAATGGCAAAACCGGTGAGTACCGCATCGGTGCGTACATCGATGACCGATAAGATGATGGTTTGGGAGGTCATGAAGATCAGGGCGGCCAGCTTTCCGGTATCCCTGTCATAGAGCAATTTCCCCAATCCATAACAACTGTAGGCACCCATGAGGGTCGCCAAGAGGGCAGGTATCCGGTAGGCCCAGTCGTGCAATCCGAAAATTTTATAGGCAAGTGCCGCTAGCCAATAATGCAGATGCGGTTTGTCCAAATACTCCTCAGGGCCCTTAAATAGGCTCAAAAAATCATTTTCCTGAACCATGCGCATCGCCATCACGGCGAATTGTGCAGAGTCGTTCTCAAAAAGCGTAGCGAACATTCCGGCCAGGTACACCAAAAAAACAAGAGACAATAAAAACCAATACCTGATATTGGAAATCATAAATGGAACTTATGTAGGGCAAAGATATATAACTTGGCAAATACCCAACCAAAAAACAAGCCTACGGCCAATCCGGTCAGCACATCGAATGGAAAATGGACCCCGATATAAATCCTGCTATAGGCTACCAAGAAGGCCCAAATCATCAATGGAATACCGATCCAATGTATTTTGGATTTCAATAGTAGGGTAAAAAAACACGCCACCGCGGCCGAATTGGCCGCATGGGCAGAAAAATAACCATATTTGCCGCCGCAATACCCTTGAACCAGGCGCAAGCCATCTTGCACGTCAGGGTCATAACATGGCCTTAGTCGCTTTAATCCATACTTAAAAAAATTTGCGAGCTGGTCGTTTACCAAAACCAAGATGGCAACACTCACCAAGAGCAGTACCGTAGCTTTGGCACCGAAAGTCCGGAACGATAAGAACAAGAGCAGCGCATAAAGCGGAATGGCACTGAATTTATTGGACAAGAAAAGCCAAAAACCGTCCCAGGATTCATTTCCCAAATGATTCAGGAAAAGAAAAAGCTCCTTATCGTGATGCAATAGGTTTTCGATCATGGCGTTCAGTCGTCGTAACGCGACACCTCCCTATCATAAAAATCGGTGGCCTGCTGTATTAGGTTTTCGGTTTCCGCTTCGAGCTCTTTCTCGTCTTCGGAAGTAAAATCTTCGAGCCATTCCACCTCATCGTTTTCCAAATTAAGGATGAAACGCGGATACTCCGTATGTACAATAAAAAGGGCGGTTGGAAAATCGGTATTATCGCCCAACAAAAATTTTGGTAGTTCCATTTGATGTCATTTATTAAAAACCCCTGTTTGCCCCATATAGCGCAGAATCCCTATTTGAAACCTGCTTTTTAAAATTCCGGACCCATGCTATCCGGAGTACGTAACTCCTATGAACGGATCAACTTTTTGGTCAGGTAATTAAACCGAATATACAACATAATCGCCGATGCCGATAGCCCCGTCAAAAGGCCGATCCATATCCCCGTGCTCTTGAGATCGGTATGCAATCCCAAATAATAGGAAATGGGAAAACCGATCAACCAATATGCCACAAAGGTAATCCAAGTGGGTATCCTAACATCCTGTAGGCCACGAAGTGCGCCTAGCACCACGACTTGCGTACCATCTGAAATCTGAAAAAACGCTGCCACCAAAAGCAGTTTCGCCGCCAAGAGGATTACCTCATTATTGTCGGCCATATTGGACAGGTCGGTCACATCCAGATAAAGGGTGGGAAACCAGTGCCTTCCCAGCAAAAATAAGGCAGCGAAGACTACCTCGATCAGCAAGGTCAGCAAAAAAATCGATTGCGCGATGCGACGCAGTTTTCGAAAATCGCCGGTTCCTTTTTGATTCCCAACCCTGATCATTGCCGCCACGCCGAGACCCATGCCGAACATAAAGGTCATACTGCTGAGATTGAGGGCAATTTGATTCGCCGCTTGGGCATTTTTTCCCAGAACGCCGCTCAACCATATGGCCGCCGTAAAAATGGCCACCTCAAAAAACATCTGCAAAGCGGAGGGAAACCCTAATCCGATGATTTTTTCCATCACCTTCTTTTCAATGGCCCTAAAATCGAAACGGGTGACGTAATCATGGAATTTAGGCCGCTGCTTTAACAGGTACCACAGATGAATGACCATGACAAATCTTGAAATCAAAGTCCCCACCGCAGCGCCGATCAATCCCATTTTCGGAAATCCGAAATGGCCGAAAATGAGGATATAGTTGAGGATGATATTGATCACGTTGGCCAAAATTGTGGCATACATGGGATATTTGGTTTGGGAGAGGCCTTCGGAAAACTGTTTAAAAGCCTGAAAAATAACCAAAGGGACCAAGGAGAAGGCCACCAGATCGATATAGGGCATGGCGAGGGCAACCACTTCCAGAGGTTGTTCCATCATGTACATGAGCGGTTTGCATGCAAGAATGATTAAAAACAACAACAAGCCCAACAGGGTACAGAGTACCAAGCCATGTTTTAAAGCACTTTTGGCATCTGCCTTATTGCCCGCACCATCGGCTTCTGCCACCAAAGGGGTAATGGCCGTGGAAAATCCGATGCCCAGTGACATTGCAATAAAAACAAAACTATTTCCCAATGAAACGGCGGCGAGTTCGGCGGTGCCCAATTGTCCGACCATGACATTATCGGCAAAGACCACAAAAGTATGACCGAGCATGCCCATGATCACGGGCACGGCCAATTTGATATTGTAACGGAATTCTTTGGTATATTTTTGCAACAAAACTAAGGGGTTGGGCTTAAGGGTGCTTTAAGCAGGTGGACGGTCACTTTAGAACTTGCTTTCGATGATCTGCTTCAAACTTACATTCTCATAATTACGTTTGACAAAATCGAGTGCCAAATCCAAGATCTGTCCCATTTTTTTACACCTTTTGAACTTGACGTCCAAGGTAAGGGCATAGATTTCTTCTCCCAGTTTACCGATGTTCTCGGGATTTGAAATGTTATCGTGTTTGCAGATTTCCCTTAACTTTTTAATGCGGTTGCCAGAACTGAGGATGCGCTTCGCCACGATCGATCGTTCTTCCACCTTGTACTGATCGACCGAGTGTTTTTGCAGTTTGCTGCGCACCAGTTCCACCATTTGGTAATTCTCCTTAAAAAATTGGGGCCGGTACACCTTTAACTTGCCCTCATAACACTGTTGATCAAAATCGATGGCCCTGATCTTATAGACCACATGGTCAAAATCATGGGTGGGCACGATCACGTAATTGTAGGAGCGCATATCGCCCAACAGGCGAATCATGCAGCGTTCGTTGAATTTTACGAACTCCTTCGCCAGTTGTGCTTTTTCCGAAGCGTCACATTTCGGGAGAAAGTCACGGATAAAAACATCGCCCGGAATCCCTGCGATATGCTCTTCGATCAAAGTATCCTTGTAAACAAGGAAGTTCAGGTTATAGGGCGATAACATATGCTCCAGTTCCAACCCGTAAACCCTGGAGGCATCCGTTCTCTTCACATAGAAATAGGTGAAGTTGTCGTTCAGGATGTTCCTGATTTTGATCCGAAAAGGTTTGGAATTCCCAAAAGTGCAATAATCTACCGCATCGACGTTCAAATAGGGATTGATGCTGTTGCTGCCATCGGAATGCAGGATGGAGTACACCTTTTTAAGACTTTGGTCGATTTCCATGCGGTCATACTCCGAATAATACACCCTCACCCAAAGCGTATCTTCCTCGTTGGCGTCATAGACCACCACACTGCCGGCAAAACGGAGCAAGTCTTCATAAAATATGGGAATCTCAATTTTACGGTTGTACTGGTGCAAATATTCGTCGAGCTTTTCGTTCACGGGAAAAGCCGGCTTCTTCTTTGACATCAATCTTTCTTCAGACATAATTGCGATTAAGATGTAACAAATCTAAGGTTTCTTCGTCAAGTTAGCAGCAACACTTCAAAAACCCGTCTCCTTTGGCAACGATTCTCTCTGTAAACCACCTTACAAAAAAATATGGGGCCCTGACCGCGGTCAAGGACCTATCGTTCAGTATAGAGAAGGGCACTGTCTATGGTATCCTAGGGCCCAATGGGAGCGGCAAATCGACCACTTTGGGCATCGTTTTGAACGTGGTGAACAAAACGTCAGGGGATTTTTCATGGTTCGATGGCACGACCACTACCCACGATGCCCTGAAAAAAGTAGGGGCCATTATCGAAAGGCCCAATTTCTATCCCTATATGTCGGCCGTTCAGAACCTGAAGTTGGTCTGCAAGATCAAAGAAGTATCGGACCATAAGATCGAGGAAAAATTGGAATTGGTGGGATTGTTGGATAGAAAGGATAGTAAGTTCCGCACCTATTCCTTAGGCATGAAACAAAGACTTGCCATTGCTTCCGCATTGCTGAATGAGCCTGAAATATTGATTTTGGACGAACCTACGAACGGACTAGATCCCCAAGGTATACATCAGATCAGGGAAATCATCAAAAAAATAGCCGCTGAAGGAACCACCATATTGTTGGCCTCCCATCTTTTGGACGAGGTGGAAAAGGTCTGCAGCCATGTGGTCATCCTTCGAAAAGGGGAAAAATTATATTCGGGAAAGGTCGATGGAATGTTGGCCACCCATGGGTTTTTTGAACTCAAATCGGCGCAGAATGAAGAACTTCTCAAATTCCTGAACGGCCATGCCAGCTTCGGGCTGGTCAAAGAGGAACACGGATTGATCACTGCATTCCTCAAAGAAGAAATCGGCTCGGCCGAATTGAATAAAATTATGTTTTCACAGGGCATTGTGCTCTCCCATTTGGTCAAAAGGAAAGAAAGTTTGGAGGAGCAGTTTCTGACTTTGACCAAAAACAAGGCTAACTGACAGAACTATGTGGCGATTATTGCAAATTGAATACATCAAATTATGGAACAACAGGGCCAGTAGGTTTTTGATCGTCTCCTATTTTGTGCTCTTGACCTCGATCGCCTTGATCGCGGCCATAAAATTCGATATCGGGCCCGTAAAATTCCATTTGGCGGATCAGGGGATTTTCAATTTTCCCTATATCTGGCATTTCAACACCTTTGTGGCGGCCCTTTTTAAGCTATTCCTTGCGATTGTGATCGTTTCGATGATGTCGAACGAATATAGCAACAAGACCATTAAACAAAATTTGATCGACGGCCTGTCGAAAAAGGAATTTATCCTTTCAAAATTTCTGACCGTAGTCGCTTTTGCCTTGATATCTACCCTTTTCGTTTTTGTGGTCTCTATGGTATTGGGATTGATATATTCCGATTATAACGAAGTCTCGATCATATTCTCAGATCTGGAATTCGTGTTCGCCTTCTTCATAAAACTGGTCGGGTTCTTTTCTTTCTGCCTTTTCTTGGGGATTTTTGTCAAAAGGTCGGCCTTCGCACTAGGTTTTTTGATCCTTTGGTTCATCTTGGAGCAGATGGTATTTGGTTTCATGGGTTGGCAATTGATGAGCTGGGACCATGCAAGGACCATTAAGGGCTTTTTCCCATTGGAAGCCATGGCACGTCTGATCGATGAGCCCTTCAGCAGATTGGGCGCTGTAAAGACCGTTGCCGACCAAATCGGGGAAAAAATCAGTCTGGATTACCAAGTGCATTGGTACGAAATCCTCATCGTCATCATTTGGACGGCAATATTCGTTTATCTATCCTATGCCCTGCTAAAAAAGCGTGATCTCTGAACAGTTGCTGCGCCATTATGTATCGCGTTTCCAAAGGGCTTCTTTTTATATTTTGACGGTAGCCCGAATTTCCATATCCGCTGTATCGATGAAGTGACTTCCTTAAAATGAAAGTTCACCATACATTTGCCCCCTAAAAAATCGATTGGCATGGCCGATTGCCCGTGCCGACTTCGATTTGAGGTTTTTTGGCCTGAATGGGCAGGATACTTGCCAACTTTCATTATCTTACCATGTTTGAATTTCATTCAAATGAAAAAAAAATTGCTCTCGCTTCTCCTCATGATCATGGGATGTTTTTCCTATGCACAATATGCATGTCCCAATATCACTGGCCCAGTTAATAATGAGGTCAATGTTCCCGTGGATACGGAAATCGCCTGGAATGCCGTGGCCGGGGTAGATGGCTATTTTTTGTCGTTGGGTACTAGTCTGGGTGGCACGGAACTCTTGGACGAGCTTGCAACCAGTGCCACCTCCTATTCACCCCCTGAGGGCCTTCCGGAAAACACCAGGATCTATGTGACGATCACCCTGTTTTTCTTTGATCAGGACAATTTTCCCTGCCCCAGTGAAAGTTTCATCACCGAAGACGTGACCGTTCCCCCGGCTTGTACCGACCTGGTTTCTCCCGATGACGGGGCACTCGATGTAAACGTGAACGCTGCGATCGATTGGGCCTATGCCCCCAGGGCGACCGGTTACCGATTGAGCCTGGGGACCAGCCCCGGAGGCAGTGAACTGTTGTCGGATGAGATCTTGGATAATTCCCAGTCTTATCAGCCCACGGTGGCCCTGCCCTTCGAAACACAAATCTATGTCCGGGTCGTCCCTTTCAATGAAAACGGACCGGCAGCGGGCAGTTGCACGGAATACAGCTTTATCACTGCCGCTGCCCTAGCCATCCCTGGATGTACCGCCCTGATCAGTCCGGCAGACGGTGCCGTCAATGTGCCCTTGACCCCTATTCTTGAATGGGCACCTTCGCCTGGTGCGGCCGCTTACCGTGTTTCGCTGGGCACCGCCCCGGGGCTCAACAACATTCTCGATAATGCCAGTTTTGCGACCACGGCAACTCCAGTAATCGATTTCCAGCCGAATCGGACTTTCTTTGTGACCATTATACCCTACAACGGCGCAGGCAGTGCCATAGGATGCACACAGACCTCTTTTACGACCACCTTGGGTTGTGGCCCTTATGTGGATACCGTTACCGGGGAGTTGGTATCCCTTGGACCGGAGATGGATTTTCCAGATCAGGTTTTTCTCTGCCGTAATCAAGACCTTACGCTGATCCAATCCGAAGACACTGCCGACGGCTATCGGTGGTTCGAAGTGGCATCGGACGGTGTTGAAACCCTGATTTCCGAAACCGATCAGGTCGCAATAGCCCTGGAAGGCACCTACCGATATGAAGCCTACAACCGTTTTGAGCAATCGGGCAACACCTTGGAATGTGTTGTGGGCAAGGAATTTCAGGTATTCTCCTCTGAATCGCCCACCATCGTTGCATTGGATGTCGAGGAGCAAAACAACGGGTTAAGGATTATCGTACAAACCGCTGGCATTGGGAACTATGAATATGCCTTGGATGATCCCGCCGGACCCTATCAAGAAAGCAACGTGTTCGAAAATGCCGCGACAAACGCGACCAAAATCTATGTCAGGGATAAAAACGGATGTGGTTTTTCGGAACAGCGCATCATTCAAGGCCCGGTCAAAGAGGATTTTCCCACTTTCTTTACCCCGAACGGGGATAACGTGAATGATTATTGGCAATTTATGCCCAGAGCAGAAAGTGGTACAGCCGGACTTGAAATCATTTATATCTATGACCAGTTCGGCAATTTGGTGACGCAGTTGTATCCAAACTCACAAGGATGGGATGGCACGCAGAATGGCAGGCCCTTACCTTCTTCCGATTACTGGTTCAGGGCCATATCCACAAAGAACGAAAAAATCGTAGGGCATTTTACGCTAAAACGATGAAACAAAATTGCACTATCTTAGTATGCTTCGAAAAGGAAAAATGAAAGGAACGCTGACATACCTGCTGATTATCATGTTTGGGGCCGCCTTGCACGGACAGAGCTGCCCGCGAATCAGCACGCCGCCAAATGGTTCCACCGGTGTGCCGGTAGATGTCACGATCCGTTGGCCGGCCGTGGATGGTATCGTGGGGTATCTTATTTCCTTGGGGACCACCCCTGGAGGTACGGACATACTCAACAGAAGATCGGCGGGGCTTACGAATTCCTTTACACCCGAAGTTGGCCTTCCCGAGGATACCATGATTTATGTGACCATCAGTCTTTTCTTGCCGGACGCCCCATTGGTCATCTGCCCTGGGGAGTCGTTCCGAACCGAGGATGTGACCACGCCACCGCCTTGTACTCGATTGGCCGATTCCAATACCCTGCCAGATAATTCCAGGAACAGGATCAATTGGGCATATGCGTCCACTGCAACGGGCTATCGAATCACTGTGGGAACCAGTCCGGGTGGCAGCGACATTGCAGACGGTCTCGATGTGGGCAACGTGCTATCTTACCGCCCTGCCCCAGATTTGCTGTTGGACACCGATTACTTCGTACAGATCGAACCCTACAACGAAAATGGCTCGAGCGGCCCATGTGGTTTTGAGCTATTGAACACAACGGCGCCCGTATTGGATTGTGATACCTTTGGGCCGAATATCGGATTGCCCGAACAAATCGGTTTATGCCTAAACGATCTGCCGTCAATAATCGCGAGTGAAGCCAATGCCGAAGGGTATCGATGGTTCCGCATCAATGAAGATTCAAGCGAGACCCTGATTTCGGAAGCTTCGGAAATAGCAATTGATGCCCTGGGGCGATACCGGTTGGAAGCCTACAATACGGTAAACCAGTTCAGCATCGTACAAGAGTGCGCCAGATCGATGGAATTTGTGGTCATCCAGTCCGAATTGGCCACTATTGAAAATATAGCCCTTGATCGGGACAGCCCCGGACTGAGGATCAGCGTGAGTGTCAGTGGCAGTGGTGATTATGAGTACGCCCTCGATTTCGAAAACGGGAGATATCAGGACAGTCCTGTTTTCAATAACGTTCCGATCGGAGAACATACCGTTTATGTAAGGGACAAGAATGGCTGTGGCACTGCGAGCCGCATTGTTGATGCCGGCATAACGGCAAGGGATTTTCCCCCTTTCTTTACCCCGAACGGGGATGGTGTGAACGATTACTGGCAGTTTGCACCGCAGTCGCTAAACAATGAAATCAATGTGGAATATATCCGTATTTTCGGTCGTGGAGGGAATTTTTTGGTTCAAATAGATCCCAAATCTGAAGGCTGGGACGGAAATTTTCAAGGCCTGCCTTTGCCCCCTTCAGACTACTGGTTCAAAGCGATCACTTTCAACGGGCAAGAAGTTCAAGGCCATTTTT
This sequence comes from uncultured Flavobacteriaceae bacterium, assembly GCA_963760375.1. Taxonomy (GTDB): domain Bacteria; phylum Bacteroidota; class Bacteroidia; order Flavobacteriales; family Flavobacteriaceae; genus Pelagihabitans. Next base: position 142,074 of record CAVXCS010000001.1, read on the forward strand.
CTTTGAAACGCTAGACGACGGCTTGCATTCAAAATACTTGTTAAGTCCACCATAAAATTACCGCCGATTGGCTATTTTTAAGCAATGAAATTTAAGGTAGTATCCGAATTCAAGCCCACTGGCGATCAACCTGAAGCGATCAAACAACTTGTGGAAGGGGTCAACGCCAAGGAACGCCACCAGACCCTTTTGGGCGTTACTGGTTCGGGCAAGACCTTTACCGTAGCCAACCTGATCGAACAGGTGCAACGCCCCACTTTGGTGTTGGCCCATAACAAAACCCTTGCGGCCCAACTATATTCGGAGTTCAAGCAATTTTTTCCTGAAAATGCGGTGGAATACTTTGTCTCCTACTATGATTATTATCAACCGGAAGCCTATATCCCCAGCTCGGGCCTTTATATCGAAAAAGATCTTTCGATCAATGAAGATATCGAAAAACTAAGGTTGAGCGCCACCTCCTCATTGTTGTCGGGAAGAAGGGATGTGTTGGTTGTGGCCTCGGTCTCCTGTCTCTATGGCATCGGGAACCCCGTAGAGTTCCAGAAAAATGTGATCAATATCCAAAAAGACCAGGTCATCGCACGAACCAAGTTCCTGCACCAATTGGTACAGGGCCTGTATTCAAGGACGACGGCAGACTTCAGAAATGGGAATTTTAGGGTAAAAGGCGACGTGGTGGATGTATTTCCAAGTTATGCGGATCATGCGTTCCGAATCCATTTTTTTGGGGATGAAGTTGAGGAAATAGAAGCCTTTGATCCATTTAACAACAATGTGATAGAAGTTTATGAAACCCTGAACATCTATCCGGCGAACATGTTTGTGACCTCTCAGGATGTACTTCAAAATGCCATCCACCAAATACAGGACGATCTGACCAAACAAATCGATTATTTCCGTGAAATAGGAAAACCTTTGGAGGCAAAACGATTGGAAGAACGCACCAATTTCGATCTGGAAATGATCAGGGAGCTGGGTTACTGTTCAGGAATAGAAAATTACTCAAGATACCTGGATGGCCGTGAACCGGGTACCAGGCCATTCTGCCTTCTGGATTATTTTCCGGATGATTTTTTGATGGTCATCGATGAAAGCCATGTAACCATTCCACAAGTCCATGCCATGTACGGTGGCGACCGTTCCCGAAAGGTGAATCTGGTGGACTACGGTTTCCGATTGCCCGCTGCAATGGATAATCGTCCCTTAAAATTTGAGGAGTTCGAAGCGTTGCAGAACCAAGTAATCTACGTCAGCGCCACCCCGGCGGATTATGAACTGCAGTTGAGCCAAGGCGTTTTCGTGGAACAGGTCATCAGGCCTACCGGGTTGCTGGATCCAATCATTGAGGTCAGGCCCAGCCTGAACCAAATCGACGACCTGGTGGAAGAAATTCAATTGCGGGTGGAAAAGGATGAAAGGACCCTGGTGACCACCTTGACCAAGCGCATGGCCGAGGAGTTGGCAAAATATTTGGCAAGGATCAATGTGCGCTGCAGGTATATCCATAGTGATGTGGATACCCTCGAAAGGGTAGAAATCATGCAGGACCTCAGAAAAGGTGTTTTTGACGTCTTGATCGGGGTCAACCTACTACGGGAAGGTTTAGACCTGCCCGAGGTATCCCTGGTGGCCATCCTGGACGCGGATAAAGAAGGTTTTTTACGCAGTAACCGATCATTGACGCAGACCGTGGGCAGGGCGGCCAGGCATCTCAACGGCAAGGCTATTATGTACGCCGACAAGATCACCGCCAGCATGCAGCGCACGATCGATGAGACCATTTACAGACGCGAGAAACAAACCGCATACAACCTGGAACATAACATTACCCCTACCGCATTGAACAAGAGCCTTGACAACGTGCTCGCAAAAAATTCGGTGTCAACCTATCATTTTCAGAAAGAAGAACTCCGGGCGGCCGAACCGGATTTGGAGTACCTTACCAAAGATCAGATCGAAAAATTGATTCGTGACAAAAGAAAAGCCATGGAAAAGGCGGCCAAGGAATTGGATTTTATGCAAGCGGCTAAATTGCGGGACGAAATCAAAATGTTACAGGAGCAAGACTGAAAATATAGTTTCAAAAGGCTGCCCATCAAACATTTACATAAGGTGATTTCTTTAAGTCGATTATTATATAAAATAGGGTATTCACTTAGTATTCAATTGTTTAAAATCAATTTTTAGATTGGTCTAAAAAATATGCTTTACATGGGCTTCCTTTTTTTTAAACATTTTATCGTGAAGGGCCATAAACCTCCAGCCTTACTATTGACCGGATGTTTCATATTCATTTTTGGTGCATGCTCTTGCGCTCAAAACTTTAAGGGTTCGCCTTTGGCCCGAGCGGCCCACGAAAAATTCCCAGAAGCGGTCTCAGAACTTATTTCTTTTTTAGCCCTCCCCAACGATGGGCATTTTCCCGACCAGGTTCAAAGCAATTTGGCCTGGAGCAGGGAAGCCTTTGAGGCGCTGGATTTTAAGGTTCAGGTCCTGCCCACGGAAGGCGCGCCCCTGCTTTTCGCGGAAAAACAATTTCGCGCAAAAAATAAGACCATTCTATTTTACCTGCAAATCGACGGCCAGCCAGTGGATCGGCAAAAATGGAGCCAGCCCGATCCATTTATTGCGGTATTAAAAGCGAAGGATAGCATTACCGGTGATTGGCAGATTCTGGATCGGGCGGCATTGGGAACCGAATTCAATCCCGATTGGCGCCTCTTTGCACGATCGGTCTCGGACTCCAAAGGTCCGGCCATGGCATTTATCAGTGCCCTGGACATCTTAAGGGACCAAAAAGTGAAACCCCGGTTCAACATCAAGGTGATCATGGATTTTCAGGAAGAAATGGGCTCCCCCCATTTGGCCGACGCGGTCGGGAAATACAAGGAACTCCTCGGTGCGGATATGATGTTGATCATGGATGGCACCCGTCATCCTTCAAATCTGCCCACGCTTACCTACGGTGCCAGGGGCATTGCCACCGCAACCTTAAAGGTTTTTGGACCTGCTTATCCATTGCATAGCGGGCAGTACGGTAATTTCGCGCCCAATCCGGTATTCGAGACCGCCCGACTGCTGGCCGGACTTAAAGATGAAAATGGCAGGGTCACCTTACCGGGTTTTTATGATGGCATCCAAATTTCCGAGAAGGAAAAGATACTCTTGAACCAAATACCCGAAGACGCTGAACGACTCAAAACCAGCCTTGGCATTTCAAGGACCGATGGCATAGGCTCCACGTATCAAGAAGCATTGCAATTCCCCTCCTTGAACATTAGGGGGTTGCAATCTGCCTGGGTGGGGACGGAGGTTCGCACCGTAATACCGTCGGAAGTAATCACAGAATTCGATATGCGCCTGGTACCCGAATCGGATGGAAAAGAGTTGATGGAGCTGTTGAAAGGCCATATCGTTCAGCAGGGCTACCATTTGGTGGATTCGATGCCCACGGCAAAAGATAGAAAAACCTATCCCAAACTGGCTTCCTTTCATTACCGTCTGGGCTCCCAGCCTTTTAGAACCGATATGGACTCCCCCACCGGGGAATTCTTAAATCGGGCCATGTCCAAGGTTTTTGGGGATCAGGTAGTGAACATGCGCACTACCGGGGGGTCGCAACCCATCGCTCCTTTTATCAATACCCTGGGCATTCCGGCGGTTTCCATCAGAATACCCAATCCGGACAATAGCATCCATGCGCCGAACGAAAACCTGAGATTGGGCAATTTTTATGAGGGAATATTGAGTTGTTTGGCCATTCTGGATGAACCTTTCCGATAAAAAAGCGCCCCTACCCATAGGGTAAGGACGCCTTTCAACTAACCAACTTAACCAACCATTATGAAATTCCACCGAGCGGTGGATACTCACAATATCTAAATTCCATTACGACAATTCGATCATTCTTTTGGGCTTTGGCAATGCCTCGGCTTTTTTGGGAAGTGTCAATTTCAAAATACCCTCTTCATACTTGGCCCCAATTTTATCGGCATTGATCGTTTTGGGCAAGGTGAAGGATCTTTTAAAAGAATTGTGCACAAATTCCCTTCTGGTGTAATTTTCTTCTTCTTTGGAAGCTTCAGATTTAGATTCGTAGGAAATGGTCAAGAGTTCATTCTCCACTTCGATATGGAAATCCTCTTTTTTTCTGCCGGGAACGGCCAGTTCCAAACCAAAATCCTTTTCATTTTCCTTGATGTTGACCGCTGGTAGGGCATTGGTCAGGTTCTCCAATCCGCCAAACCAATCCGGCCTAAAAAGTTCGCTCATCAAAGAAGGAAATACCAGGTCGTTTCTTTTTACTATGCTCATGACTATAAAATTTTAAAGTTGTTATTATTGAAGTTCATCCATGTTAGGGCAAATCCCATACCACGAAGATAAACCTGCCTTTATGTCTGTATTTAGGGGTAAATACTGTCGTTTTGTCGTTTTTTGATGGATTATCAACCTTTTGCCCGTCCACAGCCCCAAGAAATTCAAGGACATCTCATGGAATATGACGACCGTAATGGCACTCACACGCGTAAAGTGTGGTCATTGTAGGGCGACTTGGCAAAAAATCCTGTCAATTTTTTAAAAACCCAAAATATTTAAGGAAAATGGATAATGTCCTTACCATCAATCGTCAATAAATGATAACTTGCCAAAAAATGAGGTCATGAGCAATAACGATGTATTTAAAAAACTTAGGGTAGCCCTAATGCTTAGGGACGATGATATCGTGGACATTCTAAAATTGGTTGACTTCAAAATAAGCAAAACCGAACTGAGCGCTTTTTTCAGAAAGGACGACCATCCCAACTATGTCGCCTGTGGCGATCAAATTCTTCGGAACTTTTTAAACGGTTTGGTCATTTATTTGAGGGGCACAAAAGAGAACCCGAAGTATCCGGGCGATGTTCTGGGAAAAAATAAAAAGGGTGTCAAAACACCATTGAGCGGAAACAAGACTTCCAAACCAAGTTTCAAATCGCAACAACAACATCGGATGGAAAAGGAAGTGAGTCCGGTGCGCTATAAAAACAAGAAAAAATCCTGAGTCCGTTAATTGGGACCCAGGATTTTTAATTTTTTGTCAAAATTAAGCGGAAATCGAAACCGATACAGTGTATTTCTTGCCTTCCTCAAAAGTGGACAAATCCACTTCATGGTAATTGAGGCTAGCCTTGATAAAGGCATCCAAGGTCGCATCGTCTGTGTCTACGGATAGTACCACGATTTCCCTTTCACTGTTCAAGGTGAACAATACCTGGGCGGTTTTACCCTCCTCATTGGTGGTGAAGTTATTGTTTCTCAAAAGACTTTTGATTTGCTGGGATAGACTTTTCACCGGCTCTTTCTCCTTGTTGGGATCTTTGGCCATAACACTTCCAGCGGATAGTAGCATTGCAGCTACCAGTAACAAACTGATTTTTCTCATGATTTTTGTTTTTTAATTGATGATTAATTGATGAATTACTAAAAAGACGCCTCATTCTTGAGAATGTTACAGATATTTCCATTTTTAACACATTTTTATTGGAGAACCATCGTCCAGTTGGCTCGGGAGAAGGGGGGGGCAATCGCTTTTGGCAAGATCTTCATTATCGGCATAAAAAAAGCCCTGCAATGCAAGGCTTTTAAATCATATTTGGTGTTAAGGATTAGGCCAATACAGCCTTGACCTTATCTGCCGCCTCTTGGAATTGAACGGCGGAATGCACGGCCAAACCTGAATTATCGATGATTTCCTTTGCCAACTCCGCGTTGGTGCCCTGCAATCTTACAATGATGGGCACTTTTATGGCATCCCCCATATTCTTATAGGCATCCACTATGCCTTGGGCCACCCGGTCACATCTTACAATGCCGCCGAAGATGTTGATCAATATCGCTTTCACGGCAGGATCTTTCAGGATAATCCGAAAAGCTTCCTCAACCCTTTTGGCGTCGGCCGTTCCACCAACGTCCAAGAAATTGGCGGGCTCGCCCCCGGCCATTTTGATCAAATCCATGGTTGCCATGGCCAGTCCGGCACCGTTGACCATACAACCAACGTTGCCATCGAGATCAACGTAATTCAGCCCTACTTCACGGGCTTCCACCTCTATAGGGTTTTCTTCCCTCAAATCGCGCATCTCGGCATAGGCCTTTCTGCGGTACAGGGCATTATCGTCGATCGATACTTTAGCGTCAACTGCCAGGATTTTATCGTCGGAAGTCTTTAAGACCGGGTTGATTTCGAACATGTTCGAATCACTCTCCACATAGGCTCTGTACAAGGAGGTCACGAACTTGGTCATTTCCTTAAAGGCATTACCTGAAAGACCAAGGTTGAACGCGATCTTTCGTGCCTGGAAAGGTAAAATGCCGGTTGCCGGATTGATTTCCTCCGTAAATATCAAATGGGGCGTTTTTTCGGCCACTTCCTCTATATCCATTCCGCCTTCAGTGGAATACATGATCATATTTCGTGCCGTTCCACGGTTGAGCAGCACCGACATATAGAACTCCTTGGTATCGCTGGGCCCGGGATAATAAACATCTTCCGCGATCAAAACCTTGTGTACCCTTTTCCCCTGGGCAGAGGTTTGCGGGGTGATCAGGTTCATCCCGATGATCTTTCCTGTAATCTCTTCTACCTCCTTCAGGTTTTTGGCCAATTTGACCCCACCTCCTTTTCCCCTGCCACCTGCATGCACCTGTGCTTTGATGACGTGCCATCCTGTCCCGGTTTCTGCGGTCAGTTGTTTTGCGGCTTCCACGGCCTCCTTGGCATTGTGTGCTACGATGCCGCGCTGGATACGTACACCAAAACTGGCCAAAATTTCTTTTCCTTGGTATTCATGAAGGTTCATATGCGAGGTGTCTTTAGGTTTGGAAGCAAAAATAGCAAACGATTCGGATTTACACTAATCATTGGGGCATCAAGCTGGAGACGAATATGTAGTTGTCGGTCCAAATTGGGTTTTACATATCATGAATGCAACGGTCAGAAGCGGCGCGCAGACCATTAAGGTTTAGTTGTACCCCTCGATACCCTCAAAATCCAAGGGATCGAAATTCTTGAAATCCCCGTTCAGGGCGATGGTCTTTTTGGTCCGTTCCACTTCATTCAAAATGGCAATCGTGGTGTTCAAATGCCTTTTGATATAGTTCAATCGGTCGCGCTCACCCGGGATGAGCAATAGTTCATATTCCTGTTCCATGGACAAGCCCATTTTATGCGCCAGGACAAAACTGTGGAACTTGTCGACGGAAATAGGCGTGAACGGCACATCCATTAAGGCATATAGTTCCTGGATACCGCCCAGTACTTGCTGTCTCAAGTCAGGGTCGGCATCGTTGGTGTTATCCAAAAATGCAACTTCTCCGCCGGCATAAAGCTTGCCCGGCAATTGGTTCTCAAAAGACAATATTTTGAAGACCTGACGCGCTACACAAGTCACATCCATTTCCCCTCCGGCATAGGTATTGACCACTTCCACCAACTGTACTTCCGTTCCGTAGGCCAAGCCGTTATTGATATAAACCGGAATTCCAAAGGTAATCGCCTCGGCCCTGCAATCGAGTATCAATTGCTTGTACCGCTCCTCAAAAATATGAAGGGGAACGGTCTCACCCGGAAAGAAGATCGAACGCAATGGAAAAAAAGGAAGTTTCATGGAATGGATTTAGTATAATTGGCATCAACGGCTTAAGATAGTGCTGATCATTCGAAAAGCCATCGGATTAAGGGAAGGTCAATACTTTTCAAAATTACAACAGTTCATGCAGTCTGCAAAAGGAATCTTATTGTTTCATATGTAACAAATTGTTGTATTTATTATTAATCGATGGGATTTTTTGTACATCACGAACAATCAACTTAGATTTGCTCAAAATAATGGTGCATTATGAAGCATGAAGACTTGCTTAAGATAGCAAAAACCTTTGGTGATCCTGTCTATGTTTATGATTCCGAAAAAATCATCTCCCAATTCGATCGACTGACCAAGGCTTTCAGCAGTGTAAAAAAACTAAGGCTCAACTACGCGGCAAAAGCGCTCTCGAATATCAGTATCTTAAAATTGATGAACAGCTTGGGCAGCGGTTTGGATACCGTTTCGATCCAAGAGGTGAAATTGGGTTTAATGGCCGGTTTCGATCCGAAGCGATCATATTTACGCCCAATGGCGTTTCCCTGGAGGAAATAGAGCAAGCTGCCGAACTGGGCGTCAGGATCAATATAGACAACCTGTCGATTTTGGAACAGTTCGGAGGGAAGCACCCCGATACCCCGGTTTGTATCAGAATCAATCCGCATGTGATGGCAGGGGGCAATTCGAATATCTCCGTGGGCCATATCGACTCCAAGTTCGGTATCAGCATCCACCAAATACCGCACCTATTGCGTATCGTGAACCTGACCAAAATGAACATCAATGGCATACACATGCATACCGGCAGCGATATCTTGGACATCGATGTGTTTTTGTATGCCTCCGAAATTTTGTTCGAAACCGCCAAACATTTTAAAAACCTTGATTTTATCGATTTTGGAAGCGGTTTCAAGGTTCCTTATAAAGCGGGTGACATCGAGACCAATGTGGAGGAATTGGGTAAAAAACTGGGATCGAGATTCAATGAATTTTGTGAAGAATATGGCAAGGATCTGACCCTTGCCTTTGAACCGGGCAAATTTTTGGTGAGCGAGGCAGGTTATTTCCTGGCCAAGGTCAATGTGGTGAAGCAGACCACCTCAACGGTTTTCGCCAGTGTCGACAGCGGCTTCAACCATTTGATTCGTCCGATGCTCTATGGGGCATCTCACCAGATCATCAACATTTCGAATCCGGAGGGCCGGGAAAGATTTTATTCGGTGGTCGGCTATATCTGTGAAACCGACACTTTTGCCAGCAACAGGCGCATCAACGAAATTTCGGAAGGGGATATTCTCTGTTTTAAAAATGCAGGGGCCTACTGTTTTACCATGGCGAGCAATTACAACTCCAGGTATCGACCACCGGAAGTGCTCTGGCACAGAGGCAAGGCCGTCCTGATAAGGGAAAGGGAGACCTTCGAAGATCTTATCCAAAATCAAGTAGATGTCAAAGATCTGTTTTCCCCAAAAAAGGAGAAGCTGGCCGTAAAATAATCTTGTCTTTTTTTCGTTAGCTTTGTAGTCATTTAGGGACCAATCCCTCAAATCCATGCGATGAAAAAAGTTTTACGATCCTTATTTACAACCGGAATTTTACTGGGATTGCTATTGGTCGTAGCCGAAACCAATGCCCAATCGGTAAATTGGTTGAGCTGGGATGAGGCGGCCAAACTGGTCGAGTCCGATGCAACCCCAAAAAAGATTTTCATCGATATCTATACCGATTGGTGCGGATGGTGTAAAAAAATGGATGCGGATACCTTCCAAAATCCTGAAGTTGCAGCCTATATGGCCAAAAATTTCTATATGGTGAAGTTGGATGGAGAAGGCAAGGAACCCATCGTGTTCAAAGGCAAAACCTACAAATTTGTCCCATCTGGCAGAAAAGGTTACCATGAATTCGCCGCTGCGTTGATGCAGGGCAGAATGAGCTATCCGACCACCGTATTCCTTGATGAAAAATTGAACATGCTTTCCCCAGTTCCCGGTTACCAAAAACCGGAACCCTTTTTGAATATCGCCCGCTATTTTGGGGATGACATCTATAAGGAGAAAGACTGGAAGGCCTATTCCAGTACCGGAAAATAACAAGCCGAACTTTTACGACTTCCGGGCCACCGTGGCATATTGCAGGTAAAACATATCCATCGCCGTGAATAGGAAGGGAATGTTATACAGATAGGGTTTTATCGACCTGGTTCGATTGATGCCCTCATGACTCAAGACCTTATATCCCAAGGTGGCGTACATCCTAAAAATGCTTTTTTTGGTAAAAAACCTTAGGTGGGTCTGGTCGAAAATACCGTGCGACTCATAGGGCCAGTCTTTTTGAAGCATTATTTTTTTGAAGGCATCGTGATACCTGATGTTGGGAATCGAACTGATGACGACCCCCCTGTCCGTTAATTTGGTCTTCAACGCTTTCAGAACGACGTAGGGATCCACCAAATGTTCCAGAACATCGTTGCAATAGATCACATCGAAATAATCATCAGGAAGTTCCTCCAAAAAATCTTCACAAGGGCCAATAAATACCTTATCCAGTTTATTCATGGCCTCCTTGCCGGGCCCCGGCATCAGCTCGATGCCCCAAGCCTCCAAATCGTACTTTTTTTTGATTTGGGCCGCGAAACTGCCGCCGCCGCAACCGATATCCAATAATGTGTTTGCCGTGTTGGGCATATAGGCCATCATCTCTGGGCGATCATGGCTAAAATAATCGTCGTCTTTGTTATCGTAATCCATGAGCTGGTTATCTGCTGTAGTTGGGCGATTCGTTGGTAATGGTTACGTCATGGGGATGGCTTTCATTGATCCCGCTGGCCGTGATCTTCACAAAACGCCCCGTTCGCTGTAAAGTTGCGATATCTTTCGCGCCACAATATCCCATACCGGCACGAAGCCCCCCCACGAATTGATGGATGCTCTCATATAAATCGCCTTTATAGGGCACGCGCCCGACAATACCTTCGGGCACCAATTTTTTGATATCGTCCTCCACATCTTGGAAGTAACGGTCTTTACTGCCTTCTTTCATGGCCTCCACCGATCCCATCCCTCGATATGACTTGAATTTTCGACCCTCGTAGATAATCGTTTCCCCTGGGGATTCTTTGGTTCCGGCCAACAGCGATCCAAGCATTACCGTATCGGCACCCGCTGCAATGGCTTTTGGGATATCACCGGTATATCGGATGCCCCCATCGGCGATTACGGGAACCCCGCTGCCCTGTATCGCGGCCGCCACCTCCAGCACCGCCGAGAATTGGGGAAAGCCCACCCCTGCAACCACTCGCGTGGTACAGATCGACCCCGGACCGATTCCTACTTTGACGGCATCGGCACCGGCAGCGACCAAGTATTTGGCCGCCTCTCCTGTGGCAATGTTGCCAACGATGACCTCTAGGTCGGGAAATTTTCCCTTCACCTCCTTAAGGATGCCCACCACCCCTTTGGTATGGCCATGGGCCGTATCGATGACCACGGCATCTACGCCGGCGGCTACCAGGGCCTGTGCCCGTTCAAGGGCATCGGGGGTGACCCCGATGGCGGCAGCCACCCTTAACCGCCCGTATTGGTCTTTATTGGCGTTGGGTTTTTGGGTGAGTTTGGTAATATCCCGAAAGGTGATCAAGCCCACCAATTTGTAGTCCTTGTCGACCACCGGCAATTTCTCGATCTTATTTTCTTGAAGGATGCCCTCTGCCTGCTCCAAAGAAGTGCCCTCGCTCACGGTGACCAAATTTTTGCTGGTCATCACCTCGGCGATGGGGCGTTGGTTGTTTTTTTCAAATCGAAGGTCCCTATTGGTGACGATCCCGATCAATTTTCCACTATTATCGACGATAGGAATGCCACCGATACTGAATTCGGCCATATTGGCCTTGGCATCCTTTACCAAGGCTGTGGTGGGCAGCGTAACGGGATCGATGATCATACCGCTTTCGGCCCTTTTCACCTTGCGCACCTTCATGGCCTGTTGTTCAATGGACATGTTTTTGTGCAATACCCCAATGCCGCCTTCTTGAGCCATGGCAATGGCCATACGCGATTCGGTCACGGTATCCATGGCCGCTGATACGATGGGCACGTTGATGACAATGTTCCTTGTGAATTTGGCTTGGATGTTGACCTCTCGGGGCAATACCTCTGAAAAAGCGGGGACCAAGAGCACGTCGTCGTAGGTGAGACCTTCGCCGACAATTTTATTTAAGTGGGCTTGCATGGCAATTATCGATTAATTGCGTGCAAATGTATGGATTTTAATTGGGATTCATCTTGGCTCCAACTTTTAGAATATAGCCGATATTATCTGTTGGCCGTAAATACTCCCCGTAACAGCCTTGGTTCTCTCTTTGGGAAGGATATACTGTTGAAAATTATTTTTATTTATTCTAAATAAGCTTTGCATATTTCGAAAAGCCGATTATTTTTGCGCCATCATATTATTCTTAATCAGTCTAAATAAAATGAAATATCCGCTCCTGTTACTGGCCATGACGGCCCTCATCGATTTAAAGGCGCAATCCTTTCCCCAACAGCAAGATTCAACCCTGATAGAACTAAATGAGGTGGTCATCTCGGCGAACACGATCTTAGGCAGTAAGTTCCAGGCCAAAAACAGAACAGGATCTGCCTATTATATTTCCCCTCAAGAATTGAAAAAATTCAACAACACCGACATCAATCGGGTCCTCAGAACCGTACCGGGGGTAAATATTTATGAAGAGGACGGCTTCGGACTTCGCCCCAACATCAGTTTAAGGGGAACCTCGCCCGAACGCAGCTCAAAAATCACGCTCATGGAAGATGGTGTCCTGATCGCTCCTGCTCCTTACAGTGCCCCGGCCGCCTATTATTTTCCATCCGTGGCCCGGATGGCCGCAGTGGAAATCCTGAAAGGTAGCAGCCAAATACAATACGGTCCGTTTACAACGGGAGGTGCCATCAATATGCTCTCGACCCCCATTCCCGAAAGCTTAAAAGCCGAAGTCATCGCGGGCTATGGAAGTTTCAACAGCAGCCGACTTCAAGCCGTTATTGGAGACAGCCGAGAGTACTTTGGCTATTCGGTGTCTTATCTCAACTTTGATTCCGATGGCTTTAAATATATCGGTCAAGAAAACAATACCGGATTCGATAAGAACGACCTGGTGGCCAAATTTCGCGTGAATACCCTTCAAAATCAACCGACCTATCAGGCTTTCGAGGTCAAATTTCAATATGCCGACGAAATTTCGAATGAAACTTATCTAGGGCTAACGGAAACAGATTTTGAGCAGACTCCTTTCAGACGCTATGAGGCATCACAAAAAGATCAAATGAAGAACGACCACATTCAAGTCATGGCCACGCATTTCCTGAAACTCAATACTTCGTTTACGCTGACCACTTCCGGTTATTTTAACGGTTTTAGCAGAAACTGGTACAAATTGGATTATCTAGTCCTCGATGACGAAAAACAAGGCGTTGCCAAAATTGTGAATGACCCCGTCGGTCTTTCCACTTTTTATCAAACCTTGAACGGAACAAACAACAGCCCTGATAATGCCCTGTTCGTCAAAGCGAACAACAGGGAATATACCTCCCAAGGCCTTCAGACCAAATTGGATTACCGTTGGGGAGACAACAAAGCCTTTCATGAAATCGAAATTGGTATCAGATATCATTTGGATGAGGAAGATCGATTCCAATGGGTAGATGGCTATAACATCATCGAGGGTACGATGAACCTGACCAATGCCGGGATTCCTGGAACAGAAGCCAATAGGATAAGCGATGCCAAGGCCTTGGCAACCTATGCCGCCTATAAACTGAAATATAACGACTTAACCTTGACGCCCGGCCTGCGTTACGAGGACATTATTCTTCGCAGAAAGGACTATGGGGTCAACGACCTGATCCGAAGCGGACAGAACCTTGCGGAACGGGAAAACAGTGTGCGCGTTTTTATGCCTGGAATGGGTTTTAACTACAATTTCGATAAACTATCGCTTTTTGGTGGCCTGCACAAAGGATTCTCGCCCCCTTCGAACCAAGTAGGTCAAAAAGCGGAGCAAAGTGTGAACTATGAATTGGGTTCCCGATTTGACTGGGATGGATTTTCAGGCGAGATCGTTGCCTTTTACAACGATTACAGCAACCTCTTGGGGAGCGACCTTGCCGCTACGGGCGGTACGGGAAGCTTGGAACAGTTCAACGCCGGGGAGGTCAATGTGAGCGGTTTGGAAGTGCTTCTCAATTATGACTTCCTGAAACGGGATACGAAATTCTCCCTACCGCTTACGGTAGGCTATACTTTTACCGATACGGAGTTCTTGAACAGTTTCGGCAGTGAGGACGACCTATGGGGCACGGTTGCCGTCGGTGACGAACTACCCTACATTTCCAAACACCAATTCAATATGGCCTTAACCCTGGAACATCAAAAGTTTGAAATCAACTTGAACGGACGCTACAACGGGAAATTCCGGACCCAAGCGGGTTCTGGCCCGATTCCTCCGGAAGAATTGGTGGCTTCCAACTTCATCCTTGATTTTTCGGGAAAGTACCGTTATAGCAATAACCTGAGTTTTACCGCGAATATCATCAATGTATTGGATGAGGCCTATGCGGTGGCAAGGGTACCTGCCGGACTTCGTCCCGGGCACCCTTTTGGGATCTATGCTGGAATTGCCCTGAATTACTGAGATCACACCCCACCAAACTGAAGAATGGTTCCCGGATATTATTTTGCCAACAAGGAATCAATAAGTATCTGCGGGCCGGTATCCTCTTTGTTCAACCGCTTTTTCAATGCTTTTAATGCACTATTGGAAGTTTTGCTGTTCAAAGCGGCGACCCTGCGCATCGCAAAGCTCAAAAAATGGGGGTCCTTGGCAAGTTCAGCCATTCGAAGCAAACGATCGGCATCCAAAGCTGCCAAAGGTTCCGAGGCATACCACAGCATCAGCGGGATATTGTGGTCTTCAAAATCTTCCGGATGCCGTATAAGGGCAGTGAGCACCTCCCATCGCCGGGCCAGCGCCAACCTTTGCATAGCAGCTGCAAGATAGAGCCGTACCAAGGCCGATCTATCCTTGTTCGCCATTTCAACAAAACGCTGCAAGCTCGTCTTGGATACATTTTTATCCTCAGCCAATAGTTGAACCGCCCAACTCCTGATGTATTCGTCCTCATTTCCCAAAAGATCGTTCAAGTCGGTTTCGCTGAGACCGCCCGTCACGTGAAGCGCCCATAACGCCCTTAATTTACGGGTCACATCGGGATTGTTCGCCAAGATTTCTTTCAGCGCCCTATGCACATCAGGGTTGGGACCGCGCCCCTGAAGGATGGTCCGAGCCTGTCGCACATACCATTCGTTGGGATGCAATTGATAATTCACCAAATCCATATCCGAGGCCTGTGACAAATCGACCCGTACCCAGGTATCGTTCTTGTGGCTTATCTTGAAGATGCGGCCCAAGGTTTTGTCGTGCACATCGGGATTGGGGCTGTGACATTGGTTTTTGTCGTACCAATCTATGGCGAAAACCGATCCACTGGGGCCATACTTCATATTGAGCCATTGCGACCACGAGTCGTTCATCACGATAAAATCCTTGTTGTGCGATGCGATATAACCCGAGCCCGACCGGGACAGTTGGTCATTGTTGAGTCTTGCTCCGTTGATGTTGTTCATAAAAATCGTGTTCCGGTATGCTCCGGGCCAGGAATCGCCACCCAGATAAATCATGGCCCCGGCATGTGCATGTCCGCCCCCGGCCGCTGCCGATCTGAAATTTCCCGCATGCGGACCGCGATCGCCCAACCAGTGGACATGATCCCCAATGGTTTTGATATCATCGTAGGTATACGGATTGAAATGTTCGCCTGCCTGTCGTTCGAAGCGGGCTCCCTGAACGATATTGAACATATGGGGAATGACACAGACCGTGATGAACGCATGACCGTAATCATTGAAATCGATGCCCCAAGGATTGCTGGTGCCTTCGGCAAAAACTTCAAACCGTTTTTTGGTGGGATGGTACCGCCATACCCCGGCGTTCATTCCGGTGCGCTGCCCATCGGTAGCCCCGGGCTTGCCGATATTCGAATGGGTGAAAACCCCTTGCAAGCCATATAGCCAACCATCCGGGCCCCATCTGAGGTTGTTGAGTACCTCATGGGTATCATCGAGGCCCCAACCGTCCAACAGTTTTTGAGGCGGACCTGCGGGTTTGTCCTTCTCGGCATCTATAGGGATGTACAGCAAGTACGGGGCCGCACAGAGCCATACACCTCCCATCCCAACCTCTATGCCACTGACAAGGTTAAGACCTTCAGCAAAAATTTTTCTATTGTCCAAAGTACCGTCGCCATTGGTATCCTCAAAAATAAGGATGCGGTCTTTGCCCTCCCCTTCCGCAGCGGGCACCGGATAGGTATGTGCTTCGACCACCCAAAGCCTGCCCCGTGGATCGATGGTAAAACTGATGGGGCGAACGACATCGGGTTCGGCTGCGGCAAGGGAAATCTTAAAATCGGGAGGTAATGCCATGGCATTGGCGGCGTCCTTCCCGGCAAGTCCAGAATTTATGATGGGATCCAAGGGCGGCAGCACAATGATATCGTCTTGATTCAGTTCATTGGGAAAATAAGGGCGGCTGGGGTAGAACAAAAAATCATCAAAACTGATGTGTGCCCATGGATCATCCCCGATATAGGGAATCGGCGATATCCCGGTCTCATTGTCAACGATACGAACAAAGATTTCCTTTCCCAAAAAAGGGGCCATATCGATAACGACGGGTTGCATCGTGGCACGTCCTTGCCCAGTGGACTTAAAAATTACCTCATTGTTGCCGGCCAACACAACCTCAACACGGGTGTCTGCCAAGGCACCGCCCGAAATCTTAAAAGATGCGAACGGTTGGGTTACCTCAAAAGGAATGGATGTGAGCGCGCCTTTCCGTTGATAATCCTTGGTGCCGCCACTGCTCAGGTAATAATCCCCATCAAAACCAACGTCCACCCCCTCTTCATACACGGCGGAAGAAATGCTATAGGGATTTTTAAAGGCGTCCCCGCTGGCCGTCCAGTCGACCAGGGTACCCCGTTCAAAACCCAGGTTCAGTGGTCTTCCGTTCTTCATGGGCACTTTGCCCTCGACCACAGGTCCTGAAAGGTTGCCCTCTACAATTTCAAACCTGCCGACCATGCCAGCTGCCCTGTGTCCAGGTACCGTACAATAATAGGTATCGTCGTTTTCTGCCCAAAATGCGATGCTGGTCGAAGATCCCTTTTCGAGCAAGGTGCCGCTTTTGATCCCCAATTGTTCCATGGCGATATCATGGGTCATGTTTTCCCCATTTGTAATCGTAATGCGCACACGATCCCCTTTGTTGGCCCGTAAAATGGGATTTCTGGTACCATCCGGCGCAAAATAGCCCAGCATACTGGCTTCCAGTGCATATTCGCGGTCGATGATCGTGGAATCGCGCAATTGGTTCTCGGCGGACTCCTCCTTCACCGTGGGCCTGCAATGGATGAATGTACTTAAGATGGTCAAAATCAGACAGCCAAAGGCAATGGAACGGTATTTTTTCATTGTGGTTGGTTGGCGTTTTGTGCTATTCGTGAATAGGGCAATAAGCAATGCATTGTTTATTTGAGTTCTTCGATACTGATGGCTTTAAAGGACACCTGCGCTTTGCCGCCCCCATGGATCTGCAATCCAATCAGCCCCGATTGAGGGATTCCGAGATCGGTTTCGGTATAGTCAACGGTTAGATGGCCATTGATGTATAAACGTATCCTACGGTCTTCGGCCCGTATCTCATAATCGTTCCATTCATCGATTTTGATCCATTTCATGACCTGAACGGAATCAGGAGCCATCAAGGTCTTGCTCCTGCGTGATTCATCGTAAAGGCTTGCCCAATACCCTTCGCCCCAATCTGCTTGGTACCCTTTCATTTCGTAGTGTGGATCTACCAGTCGCTCGCTTCGAAATTGAATGCCCGAATTGATGAACCCTTCGCTTCCGGTCAATTTAATCTTGAGCTTCAGCACAAAATTGGAATACGAACGATCTGTACAAAGAAAATCGTTGTTGGGAACAACATTCTTCAGCGATCCCCCTACGATGGCACCCTTTTCAATGCGCCAGGTACTGAGGGTATCGCCCTCCCACCCCTTAAACGTTTTACCGTTGAAGAGCGGTTTTGCCTGGCCCATGATCGGGGAATGACTTGATAACAAAATAAACAACAGATTACAACAGATCAGGAATACTTTCATAAAGTACATCTTTATATCTTTCCAGCAAGAACAAAAAGTCCGGTAGTACCACACGACAATCCAAAATCAAGCGCTGAAGCTGCTCGCGCCTGACCGCAGTCGCCGATCCGCCCGTATTAAAAATAGAGATTTAAATCTGATTATCGGCACTATCCTTTGACTTTCATGCGGTTATAAGTGGAAAAGCAAACACTATAATTCAAGGAGGGTTTTACAACAAAAAAATGAGGTGATGGATCAAGAATACTGCGAAAACAAGTCCGTTGCTTTATTGAAAGCAGCTTCAAAAGCCATCCATTTAACCCCGGTATCGACCTTTTTGGACGTAAAATAAGACAGCATTTTTTCGGTGGGCATGTTTCCGGTGAGCTCGTCCTTGGCCATGGGACAACCCCCGAAGCCCTGTACCGCCCCATCGTACCTTCGGCAACCCGAATTGAAGGCTGCATCGACTTTTTCATGCCATTTGCTGGGCGTGGTATGCAGGTGTGCCCCAAATTCGATATCGGGGTATTTGGGGATCAGGTTTGAAAAAAGATAGGAGATGTTATCTGGAGTTGAGGTACCTACCGTATCGGAAAGCGATAAGATCCGGGCTCCCATTTCGGCCAATCTTTCCGTCCATTCCCCGACGACCTCCACGCTCCATGGATCTCCATAAGGATTGCCAAAGCCCATCGAAATATACGTGACCACTTCTTTACCTGCTTCTTCCGCCAAAAAAAATATTTCCCTTAAGTTCTCCACGGATTGGGCAATGGTGCTGTGGGTATTGCGCATTTGAAAGTTTTCCGATATTGAAAAAGGATAACCCAGATAGTCGATTGCCTCAAAACCACAGGCATCCCGGGCCCCGCGTACATTCGCAACGATTGCAAGAAGTTTGCTTTCGGTATGGGACAGATCGAGTTGGGAAAAAACTTCGGCCGTATCGGCCATTTGGGGTATGGCCCTGGGAGAGACAAAACTGCCGAAATCGATGGTATCGAAACCACAGCCCAATAATGACTGCAGGTAAGCCACCTTTTGTTCAGTGGGGATAAATGACTTTATGCCCTGCATGGCATCCCTTGGGCATTCTATGATCTTGATCCTATCGGACATTTAAAAAACCGTTTTGAGCTTCCCCAAAATTAGTACTATTTATCTGATAATAAGAGATACAGCCCGATGCCGACAAAGACCACGATTTGCAGCCATTTAAGAAATATGCCTACTCCTGAATGTCCTGAGAGGTATTTCGCAATGGAACCACTAAGAATGGCGATCAAACTGAATACGATAAAGGAAACGAGCATAAAAAGCAATCCCAAAATATAGAATTGCGCCACGGTCCCCATGGTTTTACTAAACAGGAAACCGGGAAAAAAGGCCAAAAAGAAAATGGTGACCTTGGGGTTCAGCACGTTCATGATAAACCCTTGTTTATAGAGCTGTCCCAGGCCCTTTTTAGGCAGTTGTTGCGAAGAAAGCCTTACCGAAGCATCGGCACGCAGAACTTGGAAGGCCAAATAAAAAAGATATAGGGCCCCAAACAATTTGATGATGAAAAACAAATAAGGGTTTGCCTTGATCAAGGCGGATACCCCGAAGGCCAATAGCGTGGTATGCACCAAACAGCCCGAAATCAAACCCGCAACCGTCGCCAAGCCGTACTTTTTACCATTGGTGATGCTTTGCAACAGCACATAAATATTGTCAGGACCCGGAGAGATGGCAAGGGCCGCGGTGGCAAGCATGAAGGCGTAAAGGATATTGTAGTCCAACTTAGACGATTTAGGGCCATTGGCCAATTTGTAGACCAGCAAATATGCAACAAAACCATGTTGAATGTAAGCCTGTTTTTGTTATCTTCCGAAAAATTTATAAAATGAAACCAATCTATCTGGCCATCACCCTCCTCGTGACATTCTCTTCTTTAATACTGATTTCTTTCAATTCGAATGAACGTACGCAAGAAAAAACCGACCTAACCATGCAAAAAGACAGCGTTTTACGTCATGTGGTGCTTTTCAAGTTCAATGAAGGCTCAACCGCAGATGACATCGAGGAGATAGAATCGGCCTTTAAGGCGCTTCCCTCCAAAATTTCGGAAATAAAAGGATTGGAATGGGGCTTGAACAATAGTCCGGAAGGCCTCAATAAAGGCTTTACCCATTGTTTTTTTCTTTCTTTCGACAGTGAAGAAGATCGGGCCGCGTATCTGCCACACCCAGACCACAAAGCATTCGGCGCATTGCTGGGCCCGCATTTGGCCGATGTTCTGGTAGTCGATTATTGGACTTCGGAATAAAAAACTTAGGCAATAAACAGCTTGTCTTGTTGGGGTGCTTATAGCCAGTACCCATCATTGGGACGTTGTTGCCTCAAGTATCGCCTTATTGATTTTTTTTATCAAACCAGGCCCTTCATATACAAAGCCCGTCCAGATTTGCACCAGATCGGCACCGGCATGCAGTTTTTCCAGGGCATCTTCGGGGGAATGGATTCCGCCCACGCCAATGATGGGAAAAGATTTGCCGCTTTTTTCGGCCAGAAATCTAATCACTTCCGTACTCCTTTCCCGAAGGGGTTTGCCACTCAGCCCCCCTTTTTCTTCAGTATTTACCAGATCCGATTTCAGATCGCGGCGCTCAATGGTGGTATTGGTAGCAATGACCCCGTCTATTTTGGTAAGCTGAACAATTTCGATGATGTCCATCAATTGCTCATCACTAAGGTCTGGGGCTATTTTCAAGAGGATAGGCTTTTCCTTGCCCGTGCTGAGGCGCTTTGCCACTTTGGTGTTCTCCTTTTTGAGTTCCAGGAGAAGGCCGGTCAAAGGTCTCTTATCTTGAAGCTCCCGCAATCCCGGGGTATTCGGGGAACTCACATTGATTACAAAATAATCGACATGTTCAAAAAGGGCATCAAAACAGATCAGATAATCTTTGATGGCATCTTCATTTGAGGTGTCTTTATTTTTTCCAATATTGCCCCCGATCAAGACCCTATGTTTTTTCTTCAACCTTTCCAACGCATCAAAAACGCCAAGGTTGTTGAAGCCCATCCTGTTGATAATGGCGTTATCGGCGCGCAGCCTGAACAGTCTTTTCTTTGGGTTTCCGATTTGCGGCTTTGGGGTCAGGGTCCCGATTTCAATAAACCCAAAACCAAAGTCGCTCAACTCATTGTATAGTTTGGCGTCTTTATCAAAACCGGCGGCCAGTCCAACGGGATTAGGGAAGCGGATACCGAAAACCTCACGCTCCAATCTTTTGTCGTGGATTACATAAAGCCTTCGAAAAAGGCCGGAAAAACCAATTTTTGAAACGATCTTAATGAGCCTAAAGCTAAAGTGGTGCACCCATTCCGCATCGAGTTGGAACAAGATTGGCCTTAGGATATATTTGTACATAAAAAATTTAAAGATTTCGCCAAAAATACAAACTCGGAGCGGGTATTTGGGCAGTCACCGGCTATTTTATCAACAGTGGAGGGTTAATTACTTGGGGGCGATACTATCTTGATAAACCATTGGGACAACGTATATGGGTTCCCTTAAGGCTTCCTTGCAGAGCAACAAGTAGCGTTGGTATTGTTTTTCATTGAATGCAGACAACAATTTCGTATCCGTTTCCCTTGCAAGAACCACCAACTCTTGCTGCAGGGCCTTGTACTTCCCGGCCAGTTTCATTAAATCCTCCTCACTGGATTGCGGATGTTCCTTGAACAATTGCTGTATCGCATCGACCACTTTTTTCTCGGAGATGGCATAATGGCCCCTTAAAGAATCCATCAGTATTTTTTGGGAAGCGTTCAGTTGAAAATTGGAAATAATGGCTTCGGTATTCTTCCCGCCTATGCCCAAGGAGCAATCCTGGGCTTTCAAGACAACATGGGAGAGTAAAAACAACAACATCAAACCAATATATCTTAAGTACCCCATAACCTCTTTTGATTTCGCCTGTAACATTTGCTATATAAACAGTATTTTTATTCAAAAATTATACCAATGCGACACATTATCGATCGATTTATAAGCTACGTTACAATCGATACGCAAAGCGATCCCGGTTCCGATAGCACCCCAAGTACGGAAAAACAATGGAAACTTGCAGATTTATTGGTAGATGAACTTATGAGCATTGGCATGGATGAGGTGACCATTGATGAGAACGCCTATATTATGGCCACCTTGCCGAGCAACCTGGAATATGAAGTTCCCGTTATCGGGTTTATCTCCCATTTCGATACCTCGCCCGATTTTACCGCTACCCATGTAAAACCCAAGATCGTTCCTGATTATGATGGGAACGATATCGTGCTCAATGCCGAGGTCGTACTCTCACCCCAGTATTTTGAAGACCTGCTGCTGTACAAAGGGCAGACCTTGATCACCACCGATGGCACCACCCTTTTGGGGGCTGATGACAAAGCGGGTATTACCGAAATTGTTTGCGCTATGGAATACCTCCTTGCGCATCCGGAAATTAAGCATGGCAAAGTGCGGGTGGGATTCACACCGGACGAGGAAATTGGACGTGGCGCCCACGGATTCGATGTAAAGAAATTTGGCGCCGATTGGGCGTATACCATGGACGGAAGCCAAATCGGGGAACTAGAATACGAAAATTTCAACGCTGCAAGGGCGAAAGTGACCATAAAAGGCAAGAGCGTGCATCCCGGTTATGCCAAAAATAAAATGGTGAATGCCATAAGTATTGCCAATGAATTTATGGGAATCCTGCCGCCCGAAGAAACCCCGCAACATACCGAGGGCCGACAAGGTTTTTTTCATATCAACCATATGAAAGGGGAAATCGAGTTTGCAGAATTCGAAATGATCATCAGGGATCACGACCGAGAACATTTTAAGAAACGCAAGCAATTATTGATAGACATCACCGAAAAGTTAAATATGATTTATGGCGATTGCATCACCCTTGAAATAAAAGATCAATATTTCAATATGCGCGAAAAAGTGGAACCTGTATACCATATTGTGGAACTCGCCAAGGAAGCCATGGAAGCTGTTGGCATTACCCCGATCATTAAACCAATCAGAGGGGGCACCGATGGTTCACAACTCAGTTTTAAGGGGCTTCCCTGCCCCAATATCTTTGCGGGCGGCCATAATTTTCATGGCAAATTTGAATATGTTCCCGTGGAAAGCATGC
Organism: uncultured Flavobacteriaceae bacterium; assembly: GCA_963760375.1. Lineage (GTDB taxonomy): Bacteria > Bacteroidota > Bacteroidia > Flavobacteriales > Flavobacteriaceae > Pelagihabitans. The sequence continues at coordinate 165,144 of CAVXCS010000001.1, forward strand.
AAAAAGCGGTTGACGTTATCGTAAAAATTTGCGAACTTGTAGGAAACAAAGCGGCATATATCAAAAAATAACCCATCCCCTTGGTAGCCATTTCACCAAGGCTTGAAAGCCATCACCTGCTTTATGGATATTTCTGAAAAAACGGAAGCCTATTTCGCCAAAGACCGTCCCTTCAAATCGGGGCTTGCCCTCTTGAGGGAATTGGCGCTTCAGACTGAACTTCAGGAATCTTTCAAATGGAGTACTCCGGTTTACACCATAGCCGGAAAGAACGTGTTGGGAATTACGGCCTTTAAAGGCCATTTTGGCGTTTGGTTCTTCAATGGGGTCTTCTTAAAAGACCCGAAAAATGTGTTGGTCAATGCCCAAGAAGGCAAAACCAAGTCGATGCGGCACTGGAAATTCACCTCCATTGATCAAATCAATCGGCGGGAGGTACTTTCCTATATGAAAGAAGCGGTGGAAAACCAGAAAAAAGGACTTGTTTTGATGGCCCAAAAACGACCCAAGCCAAAAATGACGGTACCCTTACTCCTGGCATCGGCATTGAAAAAAAACGAGCTGGCCAAAAGGAATTTCGAGGCGCTCCCTCCTTACAAACAAAATGAATATTCAGAATATATCACCACCGCAAAACAAGACAAGACCAAGCTTTCCCGTTTGCAAAAAATACTCCCGATGATCATTGAAGGAATCGGCTTTCACGACAAATACCGATAAGGAACCTTCCCCTTACGATTTATTGCGATTCGATAATGCGTGATTTCCGTTGAGGGTTCCAAAGAAAAGGGTTACAACATCGGTAATTCCCAACCGTTCTGATAGTTGGCACGAATGTATTGATTGGCGGCATCCTCCCTGAAGGCGCCTCGCTGTTCGTCCCAATAAATCCTGTTGCCCGTTTTAAAAGCCACGTTCCCCATGTGTGAGACCAGTGCGGCATCATATCCTACTTTTATGGGGGCGGTCAAGATCGAACGATCACGGCTTTTTACGGCATCTATGAAATTGACGGTATGCAGATCGAGGCCAACGCCTTCCCTTTTTACGACCGGAACCCTTTCTATCTTATCGACACCCTCTTTGTCCCAACCCATAAAATCCTTTTCGGGAATCACTTCCCATCCGCCTCGGTCGAGCACCAGGGTACCGTTGTTTCCAATAAACGCTATGCCATGATTTCTGCCATAATTACCGCCATCGATACCCGTGGCATGTTCCCACAGGATGGAGAAACCATCATACTCGAAAACGGTCTGCAAACTGTCGGGGGTTTCGGAAGCATCATCGGGATAGGCGAATTTACCTCCTATGGCCATTACAGATTTTGGCGTACCGGCCTTCATCCCATAAAGGGCATAGTCGATCAAGTGCACGCCCCAATCGGTCATCAAGCCCCCGGCATAGTCCCAAAACCACCTAAAGTTAAAATGAAAACGATTCGCGTTGAAGGGGCGCTGCGTGGCAGGTCCCAGCCACATCGAATAATCCACCCCTGCAGGGGCCGCGCTGTCGGCCAACACTGGAACCGGTTTCATCCATCCCTGATAGGCCCAGGCTTTTGCCAAACGAATATTGCCCAATTTACCGGAATGCACATATTCTATGGCATCGACGAAATGGGGTTGACTGCGCTGCCATTGCCCGACCTGGACCATGCGGTCGCTGGCGTTCACATGGTTGAGCATAATATCGGCCTCTTGGATGGAATTGGCGATGGGTTTTTCGCAATACACATCCTTCCCCGCTTTTAGGGCATCGGTCAGAATTAAACAATGCCAATGGTCGGGGGTACCGATGATCACGACATCGATGTCTTTATTCTCCAATAGTTTTCTATAGTCCTTGTACCACTTGGGCTTTTTTATTCCTGCCTTTTCCAGATCCGCCGTGCGTTTTGCGAGCACACTGTCATCCACATCGCAAAGGGCGATCACGTTCACCTCGCTGATCTTGAGCATCGAACTCAAGTCGGAAAAGCCCATCCCGTTACAACCAACAAGGCCTACATTGATCTGGTCATTGGCGCCTACTTTTTTGCGCATTTGCGCCAATAGGTCCATAGGGAATAAGAAAGCGGCCCCCGTGCCGGCCAAGGCCAACCCGCTCTGCTTGATAAAGTGTCTTCTGTTGTGCATCGTTACGGTTTTATTGTTGCCTGAAGATAAGTAAATTTCAATAAAGATGTACAAAAAAAGCACCGATCCGGAACGGATGGTGCTTAGATTTTGATCTCTTTAAATATCTACTTTTTGGCCGGGGCGTTGAGTTTTTTGCTCAATTCCATGGAAATGGCCGATTTATCGAATTTCAACTTCCCCGCCATGGTCTCCAATATGCAGGAAGCATCGTTGTCGTTCAATTCCATTATTTTTCCGTGGAGTCCGCTTTTGGTGATCACACGGTCGCCCTTCTTCAATTCTGCCGCAAACTTTCTTTCGTCCTTCTGTCGCTTCATCTGTGGTCGTATCATAAAAAAATACGCTACCACAAATATTAATATCATCGGCAGGAACTGTCCAATATCTCCCATATCACTATTTGGTTTGTGCTTGTTTTTATTGTGATACCGGGCCTGCTTGTGGGCCACCGCCTTTGGCGTTCACAAAAGCTTGGATCCTCAATTGCTCTTGTCCCTTTTCGGTATTTGCGGTAACGGTAATGGTCTTGGTCACTTGATTTTGACCGGAACCATTGAATTTCACCAATAATTCCCCTTTTCCACCTGGGACTACCGGTTCTTTGGTCCAAGTAGGGATGGTGCAGCCACAAGAACTTTTGGCATCTGTAATGATCAATGGTGCGTTACCCGTGTTGGTGAACGTAAAAAGGGTTTCTTGCGGGGCATTTTGTTCGATCGTTCCAAAATCGTGTACCTGCTTATCGAAGGTCATCACAGGAACTTGTTTGGCAGCGGCGTCCCTTTCGGCAGCCACGGCTACATTTTCGGTGTTGATCTTGTTCGCTGCATTTTCTTTGCAGGAAATAAAACCGAGCATTGCAATGGCACTTAAAGCCAAAAATATTCTTTTCATAAGTTTAGTTTTATTAATTCTCCGCAAAATTAAAGAATTAATTTATAATAGGCCCCTACCCACCTTTTTTAGTTTACCCTCGGTTTTATATTCCCTGACCAACTTGTCCAAGATGCCGTTGATGAAGATACTGCTCTTCGGGGTGGAATATTCCTTGGCGATTTCCAAGAACTCGTTGATGGTGACCTTCTCCGGGATGGAAGGAAAATTGAGCAATTCACAAATGGCCATTTTCAATAGGATGGCGTCTATCTCGGCGATCCTGTCCTTATCCCAGTTGGGTGTTTTCCCCTCTATCTCCTTTTCCCACTGTGCATTGTTCAACAAGGTTTTTGCCAATAATTTTTGGGCGAAAACCATGTCCTCTTCATCCTTTAACAGTCGTGGCAAGAAGAAGGTTTCGTTTTGCGTCGCCTTTACTTTTTTCAATTGCTTCAGAATAAACGTATTCACAATGGGCAGGTCGTCTACCCAGGTTAGTTTGTCGTCCTCAAAATAGGCATAGATTTTTTCATTCGGGGCAATCACTTCCCTGAACAGATCGATGATCACTTTTTTGTCCGTTTCATAGGATCGTTCCTCGGCGTTCATATAGGCCTCATAAAGGTCGCTGTCTAAAATGGCATTGTAGATCAACTTGACATACTCTTCATTCAGGTACCAATTGCGCAATTTGCGTTTGAGGAGTTCATCCCTTAAGGGCTTATTACCGGAAATCTGGGTCAACAATTGGTTTTCGGCGAATTTCTCCTTGACGGGAAAAGTATCGGATCGGTTGGCCAGGTATTTTTTTGAAGAGAGTTCGAGTTGGCTTTTGGCCCTGTCCTGGATTTCGATCATAAGACTGAGCAACAGCAAATAGAGCGTATACATATTTTCGATACTTGCCCTAAGGAACTTTTCCTGTTTTTCCAGGGAGTCGTCCTTGGATTGGGTCAATGCGTAGATGCACTGCATTACCTTTACCCGAATATGCCTTCTTGTAAGCATTTTAAAAGAACTTTATTGAATTGGTTTGAACCGTTAAGCCGTCAAAAATAGGAATCTATTTTCAATCCCGACCTCTGCATGGTGTTATTGTCGCAAAAAAAGAAATCCGCGAAATCCGATCGATATGGTTTGCTTGTGCATATCGGGCAAGCGAACTAAGGACCATTTCTTGGTTTTTCTTTTTACACAGCCCTTGTGAGGGAGTATATATGGACTTATCTTTGGTGACCGATCTACCATTTTGGATGAAAGAATTAAGACACCTTAATAAATACTTCAGGAAATACAGGTTAAAATTGTTTATTGGGGTGATCATTACGATCATCGCCAGGATTTTTTCTTTGGTGATGCCGTCTTATGTAAAAAATTCAATAGCGGTGATCGAAAAATTTTCGGCCTCCATCATTCAGGAAGCGGAAGCGCGTGAACTGCTTTTACAGTATATTCTGATTATTCTGGGAACCGCTCTGCTATCGGGTTTCTTCACTTTTTGGATGCGACAAACGATTATCAACGTGTCGCGCTATATCGAATATGATCTCAAAAATGAAGTCTTCGATCATTACCTCTATCTTAATCTCGACTTTTACAAAAGAAACAGGACCGGTGACCTGATGAACCGGATCAGTGAGGACATCAATCAAGTGCGGATGTATGCCGGACCGGCGATCATGTACGGCATGAACGCCCTGACCTTGTTCGTCTGTCTGATTCCCCTGATGTTCATCAAAGCCCCTACCCTTGCATTTTATACCATCGCGCCTTTTCCGATCCTGTCATTTTTAATATACAAGATCAGCAAGATCATCCATAGGAGGAGCACCAGGGTACAGGCATTCCTATCGAAACTATCGACCTTCACCCAAGAATCGTTTTCGGGCGTAGCAGTGATCAAGGCTTATGGGCTGGAACCCAGGATACATGCGGATGTAAGCGCCCTAGCCATTGAAGGCAAGAATAAAAGTGTGGAGCTTGCCAAGGTCGACGCTTGGTTTTTTCCCTTGATGATCTTGCTGATCGGGGTGAGCAATATTTTTGTGATCTATATCGGTGGCAAACAATACATGAACGGCGAAATAACTTCGGTAGGCGTTATTGCCGAGTTCATCCTCTATGTGAACATGCTGACCTGGCCTGTCGCGATTGTGGGTTGGTTGACCTCCATGGTACAACGGGCAGAGGCTTCGCAGAAAAGGATCAATGAGTTCCTCAAGGTACAACCCAGCATAAAGAATGAAGTTGAAAAGGAAACGCCCATCCAGGGAAAAATTGAATTCAAAAATGTAAGCTTCACCTATGAAGACACCAATATAACGGCAATCGACAACCTATCATTCACGATCAACCAGGGGGAAACGGTCGCTATTTTAGGTAAAACCGGATCCGGCAAATCGACGATCCTAGATCTTATCGCACGCCTATACGACGTGACTTCCGGTGAAATCCTCATCGATGGGGTGCCGATCAGGGACCTAAACCTGAACAGCTTGAGGAGCGCAATTGGAGCCGTGCCCCAAGACGCTTTTCTTTTTTCGGACACCATAGCCAACAATATCAAATTCGGCAAAGAAAATGCCAGCAGGGATGAGGTGATCGAGGTTGCCAAAAAAGCGGTCGTCCATGAAAACATCATCGGCTTCTCAAAGCAGTACGAGACCATCCTAGGCGAGCGGGGAATCACCTTGAGCGGGGGACAAAAACAAAGGGTCTCCATTGCACGTGCCCTTTTGAAAGATCCAAATATTTATCTCTTCGACGATTGCCTATCGGCCGTTGATACAGAAACGGAAGAGGTCATTTTAAGCAACCTGAAACAGGCATCGCAAAACAAGACCACCCTCATCGTCAGCCACAGGGTTTCCTCCGCAAAAAATGCCGACAAAGTATTGGTTTTGGAAAACGGCAGACTCATCCAACAGGGTACACACGAAATTTTGAACGCTACCGAAGGCTATTATAAGGAGCTCTATCTGAACCAGCTTTCCGAGAAAGAAAACTAAAAAATTGTTGTCCAAACCGCTTTTTTTTTCCATTTTTGATAGATCAACAGCTAATTGAACAACTAGAAACAATAAGAAATGGGCGAAAGAAACATTGAGGATCAGGAGGAAATTTATTCCAAAGTGCTAAGGGCAGGAAGAAGAACTTATTTTTTTGATGTCAGAAGTACAAAAGCCGGTGACTATTACCTAACGATCACCGAAAGCAAGAAATTCACACATGACGATGGTTCCTTTCATTATAAAAAACACAAAATATATCTCTATAAAGAAGATTTCGAGGCTTTTAGGGAACATGTCGAGGAAATGATGGATTATATCATCAACGAAAAAGGTTCGGAGGTCATTTCCGAAAGGCACCAAAAAGACTTCAAGAAGGAGGAAGAAGCAGGTTTTAGCGAAAATGGCGAGGCCTCCCCGACCGATAAGTTTACCGATATCGATTTTGATGATATTTAAAGGTCATCCCCATCCTAAACAGACTTAGTGCATCAACGGCCTTTTATTTTGGGCCGTTTTTTATATTTAAACCCAGACTTAATTCCTTTTTAAATGAAAAGATTATTCCTTTTGACGGCATTCATTTTCTGCCAATGCCTTTTTGCCCAAGAAAAAGTGACGCTGAACTATTACCTCCCCCAAAATATTTCCTACGACCCGAGTATTCCCAAACCCATCGATATCGTCGGACATGAAGTTGGCGAATGGCACGTGACCCATGATAAATTGATGTTTTATATGCAGACGCTCGCCAGTGTCAGTGAACGTATATCGATTGAAAATCGCGGCTTCACCTTTGAAGGCAGACCAATACTGTTGCTCACGGTGACATCCCCAAAGAACCATCAAAATATCGAGGGCATAAGAAAGGAACATCTGTCCCTTACCGAAAAGGGAGGGACTACCGTCGATTTGCAAAAAATGCCCATTGTGGTCTACCAAGGTTTTTCGGTACATGGCAATGAGCCCAGCGGCGCGAACGCCGGCCTGGCCTATGCGTATTACCTGGCCGCTGCCCAAGGACCCGAAATCGAAAAAATGTTGGAGAACACCATCATCCTTATGGATCCCTCCTTCAATCCAGATGGATTGCAACGCTTTGCCTATTGGGCCAATACGAATAAAAGCGAAAACCTCAATCCCGACGGGAATGAAAGGGAATACCACGAAGTTTGGCCCGGAGGCCGAACCAACCATTATTGGTTCGACATCAACAGGGACTGGCTGCCCGTGCAATTGCCCGAGAGCAGGGCCCGCATTACGACCTTTCATAAGTGGATGCCCAATATTTTGACCGACCATCATGAAATGGGCACCAATTCTACCTTCTTTTTTCAACCTGGGGAACCCACAAGGGTGCATCCGTTGACCCCGGGGATCAACCAAGAACTCACGAAGGAGATCGGGACGTACCATGCGAAGGCCTTGGACAAAATCGGGTCTTTGTATTATTCCGAAGAAGGTTACGATGATTACTATTATGGCAAAGGATCCACTTTCCCCGATGTGAATGGCTGCATCGGAATCCTTTTCGAGCAGGCCAGCTCACGGGGCCATGTGCAGGAAAGCGAGAATGGCTTGTTGACCTTTCCCTTTACCATCCGAAATCAATTTACCACCGCCCTTTCTACCATCGAGGCGGCCCAGAACATGCGCGAAAAAATTCTGAAATACCAAAGGGATTATTTCGAGGAACTCAGAATTGAGGCCGCCAAAAACAAAACCAAGGCCTTGGTGTTCGGTGATAACAAAGATGCCAACAAAGCTTGGCACCTGGCCGAGATATTAAGTCGACATGGGATAAAATTCCATGAATTGGCCAATGACGCCACCATTAGTGGCAAAACTTTTACCAAGAACAATAGTTATGTGGTGCCCATGGATCAAAAGAATCCGCGGTTGATTCAGGCCATGTTCGAAAAAAGAACCACATTCACCGATAGCCTTTTCTATGACATCTCCGCCTGGACCTTCCCCTTGGCCTTCGATCTAGATTATGCGGAAGTGCCCACCACGGCATACGCCGGACCCGAAATCGGCGATTTTAAACCCTTGGCGGGAGGCGTTGACCGGGAAAGCGACTATGCCTATCTGTTCGAGTGGAACGATTATTATACCCCGAAGGCCCTCAACGCCATTTTGAACAAGGAAATACGCGCCAAAGTCGCAAAAGGACCCTTTCGCCTGGAGGGGAAAGCCTATGACTATGGCACCATCATGATTCCAGTACAAAATCAAATTTTAAATAAAAAGGCGCTGCATGATTTTTTGAATGAAGTCGCCAAAGAAGCCAAAATAAAAATTACGGCTGTGGGTACAGGACTTACCCAGGGGATCGACTTGGGCAGCAATGATTTTGAGGCCTTGAAGAAACAAGAAGTCGGACTTCTGGTCGGCAATGGTATCGCGAGCAACGATGCTGGTGAAATATGGCACCTATTCGACCAACGATACGATATGAAAATCACCAAGTTGGATACCGATTATTTCAACAACATTGACCTGAGCCGCTACACAGCCATTATAATTCCCAATTCGTGGGGCGGATCCTTGGACAAGAAAACCGCCGATAAGCTTAAGGAATGGGTTAAGGATGGCGGTATTGCCATCGGTTATTTAAGGGCTGCGGAATGGTTCGAAAAAAACGAAATGATGAAACTAACCTTTAAAAAGGACAGCCTTGTTGCGAAAAACATATCCTTTGCGCAAAAACGCGACTTATTAGGGGCCCAGGTTACCGGAGGTGCCATTTTTGAGGCCGACCTCGATCGTTCACACCCGATCGGCTATGGCTACAAAAATGGCAAGATAGCCTTGTTCAGGGATTCCAACGTTTATTTGGAAGCGGACAAGGACAGCTACAACAACCCGTTGCGATATCTTCAAAACCCTTTGTTGAGCGGTTATATCTCGGAAGAAAATCTCAAATTACTCCAAAATAGCGTACCCTTTCAAGTACAAAAATTGGGGAAGGGAAAAGTAATCGTTTTTACCGATAACACCAATTTCAGGGCTTTTTGGTACGGGACCAATAAATTATTGATGAATGCCATATTTTTTGGGGGAATGATGTAAATATCTCGCCGTTGGCCCTTAACAGGTATGGGATTATTTTTCTTTGGTGCGTTGCAAATTCTCGTGAATGCGAAACCTGATGATCTTATCGATCAATTGCCATGGCATGCGCTGGTTCAAGGGAAACTGAATGGATCCCTTGCCGGTCTTGTAGGCTTCGAGTTCCTTCCTGAAGGCTATGTTGCCTGATGGTAGGGCATATAGGCCAATATGGTTTTTAAAAGCGGCAAAATAGATCAAGTCTCTGCCATAGAGCCGAAATGCCGGCATCCCGTATGCGATTTTTTCCTCGGTTTCAGGAGCCGCTTCATGTATGGCCTTCCTTAATTGTTGAAGGACCTCCTGTACCGGTTTGGGGAAACCCGCGATATAGGCATCTATGGTTTCAGGTTTCTCCATGGCACATTTTTTATGCGTTTTCCAATTGGCTCAATTCGAGCTTTTTCATCCCCAACAGGACCTTCATGACCCGCTCCGATTTGACGGGATCGCTCATCAACTGACCCAGGTTGGATGGAACCACCTGCCATGAAAACCCAAATTTGTCCTTGAGCCAGCCACATCTGCTTTCTTCACCTTCCACCGTTAAGTGGTCCCAGTAGTAATCGATTTCTTCCTGATCCCCGCATTCGATGACCAACGACAGGCCTTCGGTAAAGTGCAGATCATGCGACAACCCGCTATCCATTAGAATAAACTTTTGATTTGACAGGCCGAATTGGGCATGTGCTATTTTTCCGCCTTGAAGGGTATCGGATTCGTCATAGCGATGGATGAAACGCAGCTGGGAATCGGGAAAAATGGAAGTATAGTGTTTGATGGCCTCATCGCCCCGGCCAAATTGTGCCCCTGTGAACATCAGGGCCGGAATGATTTTCTGCCCAAAATCAGCAACTTTGCCCATCGACAATTGCCAAGACACACCATAACCATCCTGAACCCAGCCATACCTTTCGCTCCAATCGTAGCGGTCGAGCGGCATCATCACCATACCATCCTCCTTGAGGCTTTTCCATAGGCTATCGATTTCCTGTTTGGTTTCACAGGTAACATAGAACGACATACTGGCATTGGGCTTATATTGTGGCCCACCGTTCAAGGCCATGAACCGATGGCCTCCCAGTTCAAAACCAACGACGATCGGGTTGACCGATCTGATCGTACCATCCTTGAACACGGAGCAATAAAATTCCGCAGCTTCTTTGGCATTGCCATCGAACCAAATACAAGGGAAAATTTTATTTGACATCTTCTTTAGATAGGTTCGGATTCGACATATCGCTTAAAATTATCCAAGATCGCCTGCCATCCGTTCTTTTGCATTTCGAGAGGGTTGGTCTCCTCCGCTTCGAAAGTTTCCGTGATCTGGGTTTTCCCGTCTGCCTCCACGAAACGAATACCGACCATTCGCCCATCCCCCAATGTAAAAGAGAGTTTATGGTTCGGTTCCACTTCGTTATAGGTACCCCAAAAATCAAATCCGAAGCTACCGTCTTTGGCCTCCATCCTATAACTGAATTTGCCTCCGATGCGAAGTTGGTTTTCGGCCTTTGGGGTATGCCAATCGGCGGAGGCTTGGTTCCATTTTTTAACATGCCGAGGCTCGGTCCAATACGCCCACACCAATGCAACGGGCGCTTTTACCATGGTTTTGACCGTAATTTGCTTCGGATTGCCCATAGGTCCGATATTGACCGAATGCCACCTAATGGCTTGCATTCAAAGGATTTACCCTATTAAAGATAAGCGCAAACGAACAAAATTCCTATCAATAGGGGAGAATTATTTAAGCCCATTTTACATAGGCCCAATTCAAAAGAAAGAGACCTACTACCATGATCATTGCAGTTTGGGGGTTGATCAGCAAAGCCAGGCACAAGCCTAGGATCAGGTAATAAACGGGTACCGCTAAAAGGGCAAAGGCAAAACGAAAAGTGGCCATGAACTCGGGTTCCCAAACCTTGCGCTTTAAACAAAACTTCCAGCCTAGCACGATCGGCAGGTTCAACAAGCAGAACAGGGCAAAGAACAAGCGTGTCCGTATTTTTTTTTGCCTCCTTTTAGGTTCGATTGAATCAGGTTTCCCTGCCGCCAGGCGCGCAACAGTGGCATTCACTTCTTCGGGATTCAAATAATCCACCCCCTTTGCATCCAGTTGTATGGCCAAATGGTCGTATTCGCCCAAATCCTCAATATGGGTGGTCAGTTCCATAAGCTGTCCCTTAACGGCCTTTTTTACACGCTGGGTGGTAGCGGCAAGGTCATCGCCATCGAATAATTTTCGCAACGGAAGGGCGTCCCCGTAATGAACCGCCACCCGATCTGGAAATTCGGTTGCCCGTATATAGTTGAACCCGACCGGTAGCATAAATACATCCAGGTCGGGAGACAGGTCTTGAGCCTTGAACAAAATGCGAATAAAACCATTGCTCAAAGGGCGAACCCTTCTTTTGAGGTTATGGTTGGCTTCGGGAAAAATAACGATTGCCTCCCCTTGGGCCAGCAATCGGGCACATCTTGCGAATATTTCATCGTTTTGCCGAATGGTGTCCCTGCCATCCCGAATGCGATATACGGGCATCATTTGTAAATAACTGAAAAATCGGTTGAACCATGGATTGGTGAAGACATCGGAACGCGTCAAAAAATAGGGTCTCCTTTTGCAACTGACCGCAATGAGCAATACATCGATGAGGGCATTTTGGTGGTTGGGCAAAAAAAATACGGGTCGATCGGCAGGAATGTTTTCCGTTCCCCGCAGTTCGATTTTCCCATAATAGAAGTATAAACTGTACTTGATCCAAAACTTCAATATGTAGTACCCGATCTTCATCTGGCCAATTCTTCGTTTTCCAAATAGCGATAGCCCCATATGCCGGCCAACAGCAACCCGGTAACCAAATGCCAAATCCCCCAAAATGCCGCGACGAGTGCCATACCGCCCAAACCATCGAAAAAGGTGAAGATGAGCAAAAGGCCCAGCCCTGAATTTTGGATTCCCGTTTCGATGGTGATCGATCTTACATCCCTATCGGACAATCTGAAACCTTTGGCAATCGTAAATCCTGCCAAAAAAGCCAAAAGGTTATGCAGTACCACGATCCAGAACACATACCAAACATATTCCATGAAAATATCACGGTTGTTATAAAATGCCAAAATAATCAAGGAGACAAAAAACAACAAGGAAACCATTTTGAGGAGTTTGCCCATTTTTTGGGCCGGTTCGGGCCAATAATGTTTCACTGTCATGCCCATGATCAATGGAATCAGAAGGAGCAAAGAGACCACCTTCACCATTTGTAGGGGTGAGATGGCGATTTCCCTTAAAATGTCGGCCGATGGCCCATATAGCGACCCCCAAAATTGCAGGTTCAGGGGGGTAAAAACCACTGCGAACAAAGTCGCGAAAGCAGTAAGGCTTATCGAAAGAGCGGTGTTTCCCTTGGCCAAATGGGTCATAAAATTTGAAACATTTCCGCCGGGACAAGCCGCTACCATGAACATTCCCAAAGCCATGCTCGCCATGGGCTGTATGATAATCACCAAAACATAGGTCAGGGCCGGCAGCAGTACAAATTGACCAAAGATACCGACCAAGATCGACTTGGGTTTTTTGACTATCCCCTTGAAATCGTTTGGAGAGATATGCAAGGCGATACTGAACATGACCAGGGCCAGGGCAATATTCAAAACCCATTGTGCCTCGGCATCAAAATTGATATGAACGATATCCAAGAGATTTTCACTCAATATTTCATGCGATTTTGAGTCCGTTGGCCACCCGTTCTTCCGGCAGCAACAAAACAACGTCTTGGCCGTCGACCGCACCCAATATAAGACATTCACTCATAAAGTTTGCAATTTGTTTATTTGGAAAATTAAGCACGGCCGCCACTTGTTTGCCCAACAACTGCGATTTGGCATAACGCCTTGTCAGTTGCGCCGATGACTTTTTTATGCCTATATCCGTTCCAAAATCGATTTTGATCTGATAGGAGGCATTTCGGGCTTCGGGAAAATCATTCACTTCAATAATGGTACCGACGCGGATATCCACTTTTTCAAAGTCGGCCCATTGGATGGTTTCCTTCATTTCGATTTTATTTTTAATAAGATTTTTAGTTCAATCAGCAGCTAAAAATAGCATTTATGGCAAAATTATTCCAAATACCTTTAACTTTATGGAAAGTAAAAACGTGAAAAATGGCGAGAACGGCCAGTAAAATGTTGCCTTTGGGCACAAAGGCGCCCGATTTTGGTTTGAAAGACACCGTCAGCGAAAAGATCTTGGGACTCAAAGTCTTAAAGGGAAGCAAGGGTACGCTGATCATGTTCATTTGCAACCATTGCCCCTTTGTGATTCATGTGAACCCCATGATAAGCGCTTTGGCGAAATTATATCAGGCGAAGGGAATAGCATTTGTTGCCATTTCAAGCAACGATATCGAAAACTACCCCCAAGACGCACCCCATCTGATGAAAATAAAGGCCAACGAAGCCGGCTATACATTTCCCTATTTATACGATGCCACCCAAACGGTAGCAAAAGCGTATCACGCCGCATGTACGCCAGATTTCTATTTGTTCGATGGGCAGTTGGAACTGGTTTATCGGGGACAACTCGATGATTCCCGGCCGGGCAATGGCATACCGCTTGATGGCATGGATCTGCGACAGGCCATGGATGCACTTTTGCAAGGAAGCCCAATCGATCCGGTTCAGAAACCCAGTATTGGCTGCAATATTAAATGGAAAGCCAACTGATCGGCCATGGCAATCAAAACTGCTCGGGACATCAAAAAAGGCTCTATATCCAAAATCAGCATCAAACCTTTGGAGGTTAACCTTTACCAGACCTATATCGAGGTGGGCGTTCAGGCCTATCGCCAACATTACCTGCATTTATGGGAAGATCAAAATCCGGACCCCTATATCAATATTTCATTTACCCTTGATGTGCTCCGAAATGAAGCCCTGAACAGCAATACCAAATTATTCCTGATTTATAAGGACGCCCTGGCGATCGGGATTTTGAAAATCAACCTTGATCATGCTTTGGGCAACCATCGATCCAAGGAAGTGCTTTTATTGGACAAGATTTATATCCTGAAAGCGTATTCAGGACAGGGCGTGGGAAAAAAAGTTTTGGATTTTGTAGAGAAGATGGCAAGGACAACCAACAAAAAAATAATCACCTTGGATACCATGAAACATGGCCCCGCACTCGATTTTTACAAAAAAAACGGTTTTGAGATCTTCAATGAAATACGGCTTCAGTTCGCTACGGTCAAGGACGACCAACGCGGCATGTATGTGATGTTAAAGAATCTAAGGCCATGAAGGTCACAGCCAGCCCTCCCTTTCCAGCAATCCGTTGATATGTGCTAGATGATGGTTTCCATGCCACGCATAGCGGCCCACATTCTCCTCAAGGGAAGTTTCCATTTTGCTGTCTGGATGAATAAAAGTCCGTTTTAAATCACTGGGCGAAAGGCCCTTCAGCAAATACACCAATTTATGGTGCACCGCCGTGAGATGGTCCAATGACATTTGTATGGGCGCGGTGCGACTGTCGAAAAGCTTTGCCCAGGCCTTCTCATCATAGGCCTTGATCACCGGACGATCTTCGGTCAATGCCCATTTAAATCTTATATAGCTGTTGTGGTGGCTGTCGGCAATATGATGGACCAGCTGGCGTACCGTCCATCCTCCTGGTCGGTAAGGGGTGCTCAACTGTGTATCATCAAGAGGTTGCACCAGCTGTTGAAGACGCTCCGGAAGGGTTTCCAAGGCCAGGATCCATTCGCTGATCTGGGCTCCATCGATTTGGGACGGCCGAACGAATTTTCCGATTGGGTATTGCAGTTCTTCCATAGTAGCTATCATTATTTAATCGGAATAAAGTTAACCCTCTTTTTTAGATACTTTCGACCAAAGCTTTTATCAAGGTCTGTTTTCCCGAGAAGGCCGTAAAATTTAATACTTTTTTAACCATAAAAAAATTCCAGTATAATTTAATCTACTAAATTTGTAGGGTAATGAAATTTAATTAAACCACGATAAAAATGGCTACGATACGTTTGGGCGATACCGCTCCTAATTTTACTGCGAACAGTTCAATGGGAACCATTGATTTTTATGATTATTTGGGAGATGGTTGGGGGATTCTTTTTTCCCATCCTGCCGATTTTACCCCGGTTTGTACCACAGAGTTGGGTACGGCTGCCAAATTCAAAGGGGAATTCGACAAAAGAAACGTAAAAATGTTGGCCTTAAGCGTTGATGGGCCGACCTCCCATGCCGCTTGGATCAAGGATATCAACGAGGTTCAACAAACCACGGTGAATTTCCCGATCATTGCGGATGAAGATAGAAAGGTCTCCGATCTGTACGATATGATCCATCCGAAGGCGAACGATACCCTTACCGTACGATCGGTGTTCATCGTCGCTCCCGATAAAACGGTAAAACTCATACTTACCTATCCCGCCTCCACGGGTCGTAATTTTTATGAACTGCTACGTGTCATCGATTCCTTGCAGCTTACCGCTAACCACAAGGTGGCTACCCCGGCCAATTGGGAACATGGCCAGGATGTGGTTGTCAGTCCGTCAATCCCTACCTCGGAAGCCAGGAAAATATTTACCAAAGGGGTGGAGGAAATAAAACCCTATCTGAGAATGACACCCGATCCGACAGTCTGATACAGCGGTTCAAAGGCAGATTTGCCAATGATGATTTACATCGTTCATAGCGGTTTGATTTTGAAGGAGACCCCATTGCCATTGAAGCAAAAAATGAAATATATCGGGCAAAAAATCATGTGTTTAAAAAATTTAACACTATCTTCGCAGCTTAATTAATATTTAATTTTTTTATTATGAGTAAAGGGACAGTAAAATTCTTCAATGATTCTAAAGGGTACGGCTTTATCACTGAAGATGGTTCAAGCGAAGATCACTTTGTACACATTTCCGGTTTAATCGACGAAATTCGTGAAGGTGACGTTGTAGAATTTGAACTACAACAAGGTAAAAAAGGACTAAACGCGGTAAATGTGAAAGTTATAGACTAGGAACGCATAAACTTTTTTAATACAGAGCCTCGACATTTGTCGGGGCTTTTTTATATCTCACCCCTCCTTTTATTCAAAAGATCAAAACTTTGTTGTAATTTAAACGCAACCGTCGTCCTTTTGGGCATCTTTTAAAGGAATCATTTACCTCCCCCCTGTGCAAGGTGCCAATAAAAGTGTCTTGAATAGTATAGTTTTTTATTTCCCCTACGCATTACGCTTGGCGAACGAGTCGTCTTAATTGTCATTATTCATCTTAAAAAATCACTACAGGAATGATTACATTTTTTGCTATCATGTCAGCTTTAGTATTCGTTAATGTCATGTTACTGCTTATCAGTACCGGAGACAAAAAAAAATGACGTGCCAAAAAATAATTGCCCCCTTTATACAGATGGTGGGCCAAAAACTTCCCTTTTTGGCTTTTGCTATTTTTGATCGGTTTCGATCAAAAATACTTTTTTTGCGATAGGTCATGCCCCGTAGTGGGTTTTTCTTGCATTTTCCTCAACAATTTGGTCACTTTTATAATATAAATGGATTTTTTTCGTTAGCAACAAGATGATTTTCAATCCCAGACTGTAGCCAAGAATCCATGAGTATTTTTTTTAGCATTTTAATTTTTCTGATCTTCCTTAACGTTTTATTGCTGCGATACAGCGCGGTGGATATCGATACGCTTTAGGCATACCCAGGAGGTAGGGTTTTTCGCCAACAGGTTGTTTTAGATGAAAGGGCATTCGGCCCAAAAAAAAACAATTCCTATATGATTTCTTTTTTCGGTGTACTGTTGGGCTTGGTTTTGATCAATACGATCTTGCTCTTCGTGAGTCTTGATGGCCATGGGAGATCATCCAAGGACAAGGTGTAAATGGTCACCTGATTGACCCAACCCAAAAAAAAACACCTTCGTTGAAGGTGCTTTTTTCGAGAACTTTTCCGCTCCGCTTATATTGAGATGCCCAGCTATCGTCATCAGTTGATACCCATCAATTCGACATCGAAGATCAGGGTAGCATTCGGAGGAATGACTCCGCCCGCCCCGGCGCTACCGTAGGCAAGATCGGAAGGTATCACGAACCGGGCCTTATCCCCTACTTTTAAGAGTTCGATCCCCTCATCCCAACCTGGAATGACCTGACCTACGCCCAATTGAAAATCGATCGGTTGCTTTCTTTTATAGGACGAATCAAAAACCTGCCCCGAAAGCAGGGATCCTTCATAGTGAACCGATACCTCCTGCCCCTTTTCGGCCTTGGCACCATTTCCTTTTTGTATGATTTTATATCTAAGACCGCTAGGGGTTTCATCGAAACCGGACGCCACCTTATTCATTTCTTCTTTTTGCTTTTCCCTTTCTGCCGCAATTCTTTTGGCCTTCGTACTTTCAAATTCCCCAAAGGCCTTGAGTGCATCCCAATTTTTTGCGGCCGAGCCAACCCTTACAATCTCCAGTCGCTCCACCACATCGTCTTGGGCTATTGAATCAACCACTTCCTGGCCTTCCACCACTTGTCCAAAAACGGTATGTTTATTGTCTAACCAGGGCGTGGCCACGTGGGTGATGAAAAACTGGCTTCCATTGGTCCCGGGACCTGCATTGGCCATGGATAGCACCCCAGGCCCGCTGTGTTTTAAGTCTGGATGAAATTCGTCATCAAATTTATATCCCGCATCTCCGGTGCCGGTACCCTTCGGACACCCGCCTTGAATCATGAAATCGGGGATGACGCGATGGAATTTCAATCCGTCGTAGTAGGGAGTACCCTCCGGTTTAACCGAATTTTTCTTTAAGCCTTCTGCCAAAGCCACAAAGTTTCCCACCGTTCCGGGGGTTTTGTCATAGGTGAGTTTCACCAATATTTCTCCTTTTGTAGTATTGAATTTCGCGTAGATTCCGTCTTTCATTTCGCTCGTTTTTGATGAGCGGCAAAAATACTGGAATTGTTTGGAGTATGAAAGTCGATGCATGGAAAGTTTGGCACTTCCTTAAGCCATGGACATCGGGTTTAGATCACTCTTCCGCTGCCACACCATATTTATCAAAAAGGTACACCAACGACGCCATGGCTCCTGCACCCAATTCAAGTTCGCGGCGGTTCACAAATTCAAAAGTATCGTTTTCGGCATGATGATAGTCAAAATACCTTTGTGAATCGGGTCTTAGTCCGGCCAGTACGATGCCATTGGTCTTCAACGGACCAATATCGGCACCTCCGCCTCTACCATTGGTGAATTCATGTATCAAATAGGGCTCAAAAAATGGTTTCCATGCCAGTATTCTATCAAAATTGTCGGCAGAGCAATCGAAGGCAAAACCCCTTGGCGTAAAACCCCCGGAATCGCTTTCGAGCGCAAAAACATGTTTTTCATTGTTTTGCTTTGCCATTTCGGCATATTGCTTGCCCCCTTTTAATCCGTTCTCCTCGTTCATAAATAGCACTACCCGAATGGTCCGCAACGGTTTATAGTCCAATTTTTTGAATAAACGAAGTACTTCCATGGCCTGAACACAACCGGCGCCGTCATCATGCGATCCATCGCCCAGATCCCAAGAATCGAGGTGTCCGCCGATGACCATTATTTCATTGGGATAAGTGCTGCCCGTGAGTTCCCCGATCACATTGAAGGAATCAACTTCACCAAAATCCTTGCAGTTCTGTTTAAAATAAACTTTGGTATCCGGATTCAACTTGATGGTGGTGCTGAGCATATTGGCGGCTTTGGTGCTTATTGCGGCAGCTGGAATTCTCTGGTCTATGGGAAGGTCTCCATAGTTTAAAGAACCCGTGTGCGGAAAGTCGTCGAGCCTGAGGTTCATCGACCTGACGATTACGCCTAGGGCACCGAACTTGGAAGCTTCAGAAGCCCCGGAAGATCGTTGGTCCACCGCTCCGGCATACGCTTCGAAAGTATTGATCTTGGTCGGATCCATTGGCCTGTTGAAAAATACGATCTTGCCCTCGATTTTTTCCCTGCCGAATTCTTTTAACTGTTCTATTCCCTGTACTTCGATCACATTGGCCTTAATGCCGCCCAAAGGTGTCGCGACCGATCCGCCCAAGGCACATATCGCCAGGTTGGTGGTGATGCCCGGACTGGTTTCCATGTAGGCGAACTCTGGCGCCCCGCGCACCCATTTGGGTACTTTAACGGGTTGTAGCCATACCCGATCCAGGTTAAGGGAGTCGAGCCGCGATTTGGTATAATCGATGGCCAGTTGTGCCTCGACCGATCCTGAAAGCCTGCCCCCGATTTGATTGGAGAGATAATTGAGCCAGCCGTAGGCTTTGCCATCCCTTAGGGAAGCATCATAAAATGCCCTGAACTGTTTTTCGTCATCGAGTTGTCCATAACATTGACCAATGATCGATAACATGAGCAACACCATCATTTTTTTCATACTTTCCCTTTTTCCAACTGCTCTTTATAATATTCAAGATTGGCTTTTACCTTGTCGCTCAATTCAGGCTCCTTGATGTCTTTGAATTTCGTCAATTCCTGCAAAAGGATTGATGCCACGATCAATCGCGAGGCGGTTTTATTATCGGCAGGGATCACGAACCAAGGTGCCTGCTGGGTTGAAGTGCGATTGATGGCCTCTTCATAGTATTTTTGATAGGAATCCCAAAGTTCGCGTTCTTCGAGGTCATCGGGCGAAAACTTCCAGTTCTTAACCCTTTTTTCAAGCCTTCTTAGCAGGCGTTTACGCTGTTCTTCTTTTGATAGATGTAGAAAGAACTTAAAAATCAATGTGCCGTGTTCGGCAAGGTGCTTTTCGAAATTGATGATCTGCTCGAAACGCTTGTCCCAAAACTTCTGGTCGATGTCGCTCACTTCATTTATTCCCGGAATATTCTCTGCCATGATGTATTGGGGATGCACCCGGGTCACCAGTACGTTTTCGTAATGGGTGCGATTGAATACGCCGAATTTACCTTTGGCGGGCAGCGCGATGTAATGCCTCCAGAGGTAATTGTGTTTCAATTCGAGATCTGTCGGCACTTTAAAACTGGTGACCTCCACGCCACTGATGTTGAAATCTTTAAAGACTTCCTTTATGAGGCTGTCTTTGCCAGCGGAATCCATTCCCTGCAGGCATATCAACACACTATATTTCCCATGGGCGTAGAGGACATCCTGGAATTCTCCCAAGATGACCCTTGTTTTTTCAAGTTCCTTCTCGAGTTTTTTCTCCGACTTGCCAAAATCTTCATAGGTTGGACGGTCGGTCAGTTTTTTAACGTCGGCCACCCGGTACTTTGTGATATTCACTTTATCCATGGGGGGAATATAAAATATTTTATCGTTTAACGGCACAAATTGTTAAAAAAAAAGGTCGTTCACCAATTGAATCTTTCGGTTTGTCCAATTTATCCGAATAGGGCTACCATGTATCGAAAAAACAAGGCATGCGAGGGACCGGTTGCGTAACTTTGAACTGTAAAATCCCAAATTTTACCCCTAATTATGCATGCAATGAAAACGTTACGGTTAATTGGCTGCGCTTTCGCCATTTTGCTCCTCTTTGCCTTCAAGCCCAGCAAAGCCTGTGAATATTCAGGTTCCAACATCAATTACATCAAGACACAGATCGAAAAAGCCATTTCGCAGAACGATCTTAATCTGGTCCGGTACTATACCTATAAGGCGCTGGACGGTATTGAAAAGTCAAAAAAACAGTTGGATGATTGTGGCTGCCAGCATGCCGCCATCGGTGTTGAGGAAAGCGCCCATCTATTAAAAAGAGCGGCCAAGGAAAGTACTTTAAACGGCTCACTGGCACTGCTCGGCAGGTCGTTGGAAAATACAAAGGGCAGTATCGACGCATTGGATCGGCACGAAGAACATTTGGCCAAACCCAAAAAAGACGTGCTTGCCATGAACATGGACCACCCGGCAGACAACATTCCTGGAGTTCAATTGGAAAACCGATATTTACAGGAAAAAATAGATATTTCCCTGGAAACGTACCGGGAGTCGCTCCAGAAGGTGGTGTTGACGGTCGATTGCAAGGAAGCCCATGCTTTTGCCGAAAGAATCTACAAACACTGTGAAAAGGAACTGTTGAAACCCAATCAGACCGAAGGCAAGAAATACTATAACCTAAGGACCCAACAAATCACGGCTCAGGCCCTGGAAGAACTAGGAAATTGCGGTAAAAACGAGAGAATGGGCAGATAACCCGAGCCGTATCTTGAGGCATATCATTTTGGTCGGGATTTGGTGTTCTCTATTTGCTGGCGAACAACTTCACATCTTTCTCGGTGACTTCTTTACCCCCGAGGATGATCAGTCGCTCCACCACATTGCGAAGCTCCCTGATATTCCCCGTCCAATCAAAACCTTGCAATAATTTGATTGCGCCCGCTGAAAATACCTTTGGGGCGATACCCTGTTCAGAAGCAATTTTTTCGGCGAAATGAGCAATCAATATGGGGATATCACCCCTACGGTCGTTTAGGGAGGGCACCTTTATCAAAATTACGGCCAAGCGATGGTAGAGGTCTTCCCGAAATTTTCCTTCCTTGATTTCCTTTTTCAAGTCTTTGTTGGTGGCGGCCACTACCCTGACATCGACTTTGATATCTTTATCGCTGCCCACCCTTGAAATTTTGCTCTCCTGCAACGCGCGGAGCACTTTGGCTTGGGCAGAAAGGCTCATGTCACCGATCTCATCCAGGAAAATGGTCCCGTTATTGGCGGCCTCAAACTTACCTGCCCGATCTTTTACCGCAGAGGTAAAGGCCCCTTTGACATGACCGAACAGTTCGCTCTCAATCAATTCTGAGGGTATGGCTGCACAATTCACTTCGATGAAAGGGGCATTGCTCCTTTGGCTCTTTTCATGGAGCCAATGGGCCACCAATTCCTTCCCTGTGCCATTATCGCCGGTAATCAAGACCCTGGCATCGGTAGGGGCCACTTTTTCGATCATCTCCTTAATATTGGCGATTTCATCGCTCTGGCCTACCATTTCATAATTCTTACTTACCTTTTTCTTGAGGATGATATTTTCGACCACCAGTTCCTTTCGGTCCAAGGCGTTTCGCACTGTGGTTAGCAATCGGTTCAAATCGGGGGGTTTTGAAATATAATCAAAAGCGCCTGCCCTCATGGTACTGACCGCAGTTTCCAAATCGCCATGCCCTGAGATCATGATGAACGGTATTTCCGGTTTGAATTTTCGTGCCGCCTCCAGCACCTCTACCCCATCCATCTTCGGCATCTTAATATCACAGAGTACCAGATCATAATCGTTATTTTTGATGGCCTCCAAGCCTTTTAGGCCATCTTCGGCCTCTTCTACCGTATAACTTTCGTTTTCCTCCGATAGTATCTTCACCAACACCCTTCTGATGGCCGCCTCATCCTCTATTACCAAAATTCTTGACATTTTTTCTCTTTTTATAGTCCTATTCTGAAACCGCTCCTGAAGTAGAAGCTGGCCTTGTCGTTCAATATAAATATATCATTTCTATTCTTATCCCTCAATACGCCCGACTGCAGTACCGTGTGGCCAAAGTATGCATATATGCCCATGACTTTGGTAATGTTGTATTGATAACCCAGCGTGACCAGGGCGGCAGAGGACGATATTGAAGAGGCAATTCCGGTATCGGGCAATACCGTTGTATTTTGAAGGTTTACATAATACCCATCCAAAATAAATTCGGTTTGAAAAGTATGTTTTTCGCTGTAGTGATATTTCATACCGGTTTTGGGCACCCCGACGACATAGGTCCAGTTGGGATGAAATCTTTTCTCATAATACACCACCGGAAGCGGTATCCTCAAGGCCACGGTGGAATTATAGGAAATACCCAGCACCAAACGCATGGGCTTTTCGATATCCTGTCTATCCTTAAAGGCGCCAATGGTCGCATTGATGGAGAAGTCCCCGTTTTCTATCCCGTTGGTCAAGGTAGAAGCCAGACGTGGGGTGAGTACCCCTACAAATCTCCAGTCTTTGTTGTGCTTGTATACATAGGCCATATGAAGATCGGCAACATGAAACGTTTTCAGCCCTTCTTCCCCAAAGGGATTGTTTAGGGGCAAGTCATATCGCAAGCGATTGTATTCCGATCCTATGATAATGGCGTTCGAATCCTTTACCTTGATGGGCAAATTGGCCAATAGCCGGATTCGCGATAAACTGGTCTCTGCCGAGTTGTTGGGCATGAGCATGTACTCTACCCTAAAAATATCGGGGGTTTGTGCTTGGGAAAAAACCGCACAAAACAGGAGCAAAAATAAACATACGCTGGTCAATCTTGTCCCAATCCCCATTCCTCAGTTGAGTTTTCTACCGCAGTATGTTGAAACGGGCTTTGCTGAAATACATGCACATCGCGCTGAGGAAATGGAATGACCACCCTGTTTTCCCTGAACTTGGCATCAATGGTATAGCGCATCTGGCTTTTTATCCTTGGGTCCCCAAAACTATCAGCGATAAAAAAATTGAGGGAGAACATCAAGGCAGAATCCCCAAAATCATCGAATTGTACAAAGGGTTTCGGGTTTTTGAGCACACCTTTTTGATTGTTCGCGACGTCTTCCAGAATTCTGGTGACCAGACCTACATTGCTGCCGTAGGCGACCCCCACCTTGACCGATTCCCTAGTGGAAGCATGGTTTTGTGTATAATTATAGATGCTGTTGGTCAAAAAGATATGGTTGGGGATAATCACGACCTTATCGTCTCTGGTGAGCGCCCGTGTGGTCCTCAAACGAATTTCGAATACCTTGGCCACTTTGTCTTCCACTTCGATCACATCGCCCACGTGCAATGACTGATCCATTATGATCAGGACACCGGAAATGATATCCTGAAAAAGATACTGCAACGCAAAGCCCAAACCCACGAATAACGCGGCCGACGCCGTTAACAAGACGGTTAAATTCACCCCTGAAGTGTGGAGCACCGTGATGATCACGAAAATATACAGCAGGTATTTGAGAAAACTGAATATACTGACGAACTTGTTCTTGTCGGTTTCGGGCAATTTGGCGGTGACCAGCTTATGCACTATTTTCAAGATCAACGAGGTGATGACGATAACCACAATGATGAGAAGCAACGTACCAACGCTTATTTTGGCAATTTCACCATCATATAACTTGTAGTTCAGAAAATCCTTGAACCCTGTTAGTATGTTATTCAATTGTTCCATATCAATATTTTAACCATTTGAACAGCTCTTTGTAGGTTGGTCTTTTACCGTACATCAAAATACCCACACGATAAATTTTTGCGGCCAGCCATACAATTCCGATGAAGGTACCCATCAAAAGTACGATAGAGGTGAGCAACTGCCAAATGGGAACACCCCCTTCTCCGATGCCCCCCGGCAATCGCATCATCATTACGATGGGCGATGTGAGCGGGAAGAGCGAAAAACCAACGGCTATCGGCCCATGTGGGTTGCCAAAAACCGAAAAGAAACCAACATAGATCGCCAACATCAGCGGAAGAATGATCGGAAAAATAAATTGTTGGGTGTCGGTCTCGTTATCGACCGCCGCACCGATGGCGGCATAAATGGAACTGTATATCAGATAACCCAAAACAAAATAGATCAGAAAAAAGCCGATGAGCATCAGCCATGGAATATTAAAAAGCTCTTGGGTATACAGCATCATCGTATCATTGGCCGATGGAACTGGCGAGGCGAAATTCCCTGTAGTTCCGGCTATGAGTTCTTGTCCCGGATGAATGGCGTCGGGTGTTATGTCGAATATGGCCAGGGCCAACATCAACAACAATCCCGCAGAAACGATCCAAATGGCAAATTGGGTAATGCCCGCCAAGGAAGTGCCAATGATCTTGCCCAGCATCAACTGAAACGGTTTTACGGATGAAATGATCACTTCAATGATACGGCTGGTTTTTTCCTCAATTACGCTACGCATCACAAAACCGCCGTAAATAATGATGAACATCATGATCAAATAACCGAATCCCCCTCCTATAAAAGCTTTGATTTCGTTGATGCCCTTCAGATTCTGCGCCCCGGAAAACGAAGCGGTATTGATTTCAAAATGGTTGTCCAGAGTGGCAAGATCAGATGCTGAAACCTCCATTTCCTGAAGTCTTCGCTGACGCAACCGGTCTTGGAAAACCGATTCGAGCCTCTCGATCACCAAAGTACTGGGCGCCTCTTTCGAGTAAAAGAATGAATTTTTGGCCACCGCTTCCAGGTTAGGTGCATCGGGAATGAACAATATTCCCGAATAGCCCATATTTTCGGTCGAGTCTTTTGCCGCTTCCAAATCGATGCCGCTAAAACGCACGAACGACATACTCTCGGTGGTATTGAAATCATTGGAGAAATAATCGCTTTCGTTCAAAATACCGATAACCCTTTTTTCACTATCATTTATTTTGGTCAAATAAGCGATCAAGACCACCATGCCCACCATTAATATGGGACTGAGAAATGTCATGACCACGAATGACTTGTTCCTGACCTTGGCCAAATACTCCCGTTTGATGATTAAAAGCAGTTTACTCATGATTTCCCTTACTTTGAACGGTTTGTATGAATATTTCGTTGGCGGAAGGAATTTTTTCTTCAAATCGGTTGACGTTGGCCTTGCTCGATAGATAGGACAGCAATTCACGGGAATCATCGGAATGCATCTGCACTGTAAAGTCGACCTGGGCCTCCTTGCTATCAAAAGTAGATGTGGTCAGCGTAAATTTTTCGGATATTTCTTTCAGAAGTGCCTCCCCGTTCGAGGCGGTCAAACCCACCAGAAACTTATTATTTTTATAGGCGCGTTTTATATCGGATAGTTTTCCATCCAAAATTTTCTCGGCTTTATGGATCAATGCGATATACTCGCATAATTCTTCGACCGATTCCATCCGATGTGTCGAAAATATAATGGAAGTGCCTTGTTCCTTTAAATGTAGAATTTCATCCTTTATCAAATTCGCATTGATGGGGTCAAAGCCACTGAAGGGCTCATCAAATATCAACAGTTTCGGTTCGTGCAAAACGGTAACGATAAACTGAATTTTTTGGGCCATGCCCTTCGAAAGTTCCTGGACTTTTTTGTTCCACCAATCCCCGATGTCGAGCCTATCGAACCAATATTTCAGTCTTTGTTTGGCCTCCGTCTTGGTCAACCCTTTCAACTGGGCCAGGTACAAAACCTGTTCCCCTACCTTCATGCTTTTATACAAGCCCCTTTCTTCCGGCAAATAGCCGATCAACCCGATATGTTCCGGTTTCAGTTTTTCACCGTCAAAATAAACCGTGCCACTATCGGGATAGGTGATTTGGTTGATGATCCTGATCAGGGTTGTTTTTCCAGCACCGTTCGGACCAAGAAGTCCGTAAATGCTGTTTTTGGGGATTTCCAAGGAAACTTTGTCAAGGGCCCTAAAGGTTCCGAAATCTTTAGAAACCTCTTCGGTTACCAAAATACTATTCATCAATGCAATTTTGTCAAAGATAGAGAAACGGATCTATACGATTTTGGAAATAAACGCCTATTCAGTCTTGTCGACTAAGTTTCGTTTTGGCCTGCAGCACCTTGAAATTATCGTTCGAAAAGATGATCAAAAACTTAAGTTTGCAACCGGGTAGGGAGATACGAATGCCCCAGAAAAACAAAACCCACCCTTAAATAAATAAGGATGGGAAAAAAATTGCTATGAAAAAGAAAATTAGTATTGGTCACCCAATACTAGGCCAAATATACGTTTTTATTTTAAAAATGAAATTAAAATATGTTATGAGAACATATCTTTTACCTTCTCAAAAAAAGATTTGTCGGATTTTTCCGGTTTCGGAACGAAGTTCTCATGGTCTTGCATGCGTTCAAAAAACTCCCGTTGTTCCTTATTGGGTTCTTTGGGGGTCCAAACATTGATATGCACGAGCAAATCCCCACTGCCATAACCGTTTAGGTTGGCAATACCCTTGCCCCTCAACCTGAGTATTTTACCGGATTGGATGCCCGGTTCCAATTTGATCCTTACCTTTCCGCCCACCGAGTCGATTTCTTTGGAGGTACCCAAAACCGCTTCGGAAATGCTGATGTAAAGATCATAATGTAAATTATCGCCTTCGCGTTTCAATGTATCGTGGTCTTCGGTTTCGATGGCAACCAGTAGATCGCCAGGGACCCCATTCCCAGGGGCTTCGTTGCCTTTCCCGCTCACCTTGAGCTGCATGCCTTCCTCCACCCCTGCCGGAATTTTGATCGACACGGTTTCTTCTTGGATCTTTAAACCTTCCGCATCCGCATCATGGGGCCGTTTATCCAGAATCTGCCCACTCCCCCCACAAACGTTACAGGTTGCTGCGGTCTGCATTCTGCCCAAAATGGTATTGGTGATTTTGGTTACCTGTCCCCGGCCACCACAGGTATTGCAGGTTTTAAAGCTCACGCCCTCCACCTGTACCTTACGGCGAACCTTTACCTTTTTCTCGACCCCCAGTGCAACTTCCTCCAGATTCAATTTGACCCTAATTCGAAGATTACTGCCTTTGACGCGTCGCTGACCCCCTCCAAAACCTCCAAATCCACTAAAACCGCCGCCGCCAAAAGCGCTGCCAAAAATATCGCCGAACTGGCTGAAAATGTCATCCATGTTCATTCCCCCGCCACCAAATCCGCCGCCTTCAAAAGCAGCATGGCCGAATTGGTCGTAACGCGACTTTTTATCGGGATCACTCAATACTTCGTAAGCCTCAGCCGCTTTTTTGAATCGCTCCTCAGCCTTTGCATCGCCGGGATTCTTATCGGGATGGTATTCGATCGCCTTTTTGCGGTAAGCCTTTTTGATTTCAGCCGCGGACGCTCCCTTTTTGATGCCCAGAATGTCGTAAAAATCCTCTTTCATAAATAAGTTCTAGTTACCGACCACAACTTTTGGGTGTCGTATAATTTTATCCCCTAACGAAAAACCTTTTTCGACCACATCGATGATTTTCCCTTTCATTTTTTTGTTCGGGGCCGGAATTTGCGTGATGGCATCGTGCACATCCGGGTCGAAGGCATCGCCTGCTTTGGTGCCGATTTCCTGTAACCCCTTCGACCTCAGGGTCTCTTTAAGTTTGTTATGGATGAGTTCAACGCCCTTGAAGGATTCCCGATCATTGCTTTTGGCCAGTTCTTTCATGGCCCTTTCGAAGTCGTCCAATACCGGCAATAGCGCCACGATTACTTCCTGACCTGCCGTTCTGAACAATTCCACCCGTTCCTTGGAAGTGCGTTTTTTATAATTCTCGAATTCGGCGAACAAGCGCAAGAATTTTTCTTTTTCTTTGGCCAGTTCCTCCTGTAATTCCTCTTCCGGGGTCAAGACTTCGCCTTCCTCCTCTACCTCTTCTTCGTTTACCTCCGAATTCAGGGACGTATCCGGGATTGCTTCATCCCAATCCTCTTCCTTGTGTATATCACTCATGAAAATATTCTTATTTTAAACCATTCAAGGATGGCAAAAGTACTGCCAATTTTATTAAAATGTCAAAATGTCACTTAATAAAATATCCGCACGAGGCGGATGTTTACTTAAAAGCTGGGTTATGATGTTGGTTTCTCAGATGTATTCCTTTGTTAAGATGGCTTTGGAGGAATCTGCTCCGGATTTCCCATATAAATCGTCCAAGGCCCTGCAAATATTCTGATACTCGAAAATAAAACCTTCTTCTTCTATTTTTTTGGAACTAACACGCTGGCTCGCAAATAATATGTAGGACATTTCCCCCAGGACGGTCTTCATCACAATTTTGGGGATATTTGGTAAAATCAAGGGTTTGTTCATGACCCTTGCCAACTCTTTCGTCAACTTTTGGTTGGTAACGGGATTGGGGCCTACACCGTTGTAGACGCCTTTCAGTTGATTTTCGGACACATAGAGGAACAACCGCGCCAAATCGCCGATATGGATCCAAGATTGCCATTGGCTACCCGCTCCGAAAGCGGCGCCCAAGCCATATTTCATCGGTTTTGCCATCTCAGGCAAGGCCCCTCCATTCTTCGACATTACCAGCCCGATACGTATTTTGGAAAGCGCAAAACCATAAGATTTAAAGGTATCTACCTCTTTTTCCCACCTCTGCACGACCTCCCCCAAAAAACTGTCATCGACTTCGGGTTCCTCCTCTTCATAATAATGCGCCAATGAATCTGGATATATCCCAATTGCGGAAGCCGATACAAATGACAGGATGTTGCTGGTATCGATATACCCCAACCCATCGTTCAGGGTTTGCAGGGACTTGATACGGCTATTCAATATTTCGGCCTTGTATTTCTTGGTCCAACGGCTCGAAATACTCGCCCCGGCCAAATTGATGATTGCGGTTACCCCTTTAAAGCACTCCCGATCGATTTCGCCTGTTGTCGGATTCCAGTAAAAACCCTTGTAGTTTTCCTTCACCACCAATTTATCGGAACTGGTGGTTAGATAGTGTACCGAAATTCCCCGTTCATGGCATAATGCCGTTATTTCACGGCCTATGAGCCCAGTTGCACCTGTAATCAAAATTTTCATGCAGTAAAAGTATGCGTTTTATAAGAGATAGGATATAGGTTTAATTTCGATTTAACAGTGTTGGTTAAACTTAAGTTAACGTTGGGGAGCGGTTTATTTCCCCTGGCACCCTTTTTAAGGCTTTATTGCCCGCAACATTTCACGTTTTCCGGGTGGGCCTGGCAGGCGTTCCACCTTAAAACCCACCGATTGCATGGCCCTGCGCACACTCCCTTTGGCCGCGTAGGTCACCAAAACGCCACCAGGCTTCATCGCGTTGAACATTTTTAGGAATAGGGGTTCTGCCCAGAGTTCTGGCTGCACCCTGGCACCAAAGGCATCGTAGTATACCAGATCGTACTTTTCGATATCTGAAATTGTCGCAAAATCCTTCTTTTGCTTGTGAAGGACGAAGCATGTTGATATGGCAACATCCTGCTCCCAATCCGAAGTATGCATATGGTTGAATTCATGGGCATGTCCTTCAGCATGCAAAGCCTGCAGGTAGTTGAGTTTCCCAAGTTCGCTTTCAACCACCGGATAGGCCTCGACGCCGGTATAATGGATGTTGGTCTGGTTTTTATATCCTTCCAGCAAAGTGATGAAAGCGTTCAGGCCCGTGCCAAATCCGATTTCAAGGATCGAAAGCGTTGGCCGGTTTAGAATGGATAGTCCGTTTTTGATAAAAACATGGTATGCTTCCTGGATGGCGCCATGCCTGGAATGGTAGGTTTCGTCCCAATCTGCCAAATGAATGGTGCTCGATCCGTCGGCCGTGGTGATGATTTCGCGTTTCAAATTATTGCTTTAAGAGCACGCCATCGGCTTCGAACAAATATGTTTTTTTTGGCTGCGTTATTTTATTGATTTCTTCCTCCGTTTTACCGGCGTCCTTTGCGAAGTGTTTCTGGTCATCGAGGCCCATCATGTCAACAAAGGCCAGACCATTCACGACCACCTCCTTTCCGGTAATATCCATGGGCATGAAAAACCCATAATCCTTGAAACGGACCATGGCCTGTTCGCCATTGGGCAATTCAACGGTCATCCAACATCCCTTGGCCTTGCATACGTCGGTTACCCGGGCATTGAATTTGGTCATCAGGGTATCACCAACCGACAATTGCGCATAGGCTTGAAGCATTTCCGCATCGTTCTTGGCCCCTGTAGCATCCATTTCATGGCCAAAAGTCATGATTTCGGACGTTTGCAGCGACGGGCCTTCGATTCCCGGTTGTGAAATTTGGCCCTGACAAGCCCATATTGCCATGGTAAAGACAAGTAAAATGTTAATTCCTTTCATATTTGCCAATTATTTGCCATCAATACAAAATTGGTCATTTTTAAAGGAAAAATGAAGAGCCTGTTGGGATATTTCACTAATTTTATTTGAAATTTTGAAGGAATGAATATTATAGATCAAATTGTTGTTGAAAAGGCCAAATCTTCAAAGCTGGGGCAGGTCGATTTTGACCATCTATCGTTTGGCAATGTGTTTTCTGACCATATGCTGGTCTGCGATTATCGGAAAGGCGCTTGGGAATCCCCAAAAATTGTGCCCTACCAACCGATATCGCTGGATCCCGCTGCTAAAATTTTCCATTACGGACAATCGATATTCGAAGGAATGAAAGCCTATAAGGATGATGCGGGCAAAATTTGGCTCTTTCGTCCCTTGGACAATCATAAGCGGCTCAATATTTCGGCCCGAAGGATGGCCATGCCAGAATTGCCGGAAGAATTTTTCATTGAGGGACTCAAAACCTTGTTGCGCTTGGAGGAGGCCTGGATTCCTAAAAAAGAGGGCAGTTCACTTTATGTCAGGCCTTTTATGTTCGCTTCCGGCAAGGGTTTTCACGCGTCTCCGGCCGATGAATACAAATTCATCATTGCCTGTGCACCGTCAGGAGCCTATTTTTCGGGCAAGGTCAAGGTCTTGATAGAAGAGACCTACTCAAGGTCGGCCAACGGTGGTGTTGGTTTTGCCAAAGCAGGGGGAAATTATGCGGGCCAGTTTTACCCTACCCAATTGGCCATCCAAAAAGGCTACAATCAGGTGATCTGGACAGATGACAATACCCATGAGTATATCGAGGAAGCCGGCGCGATGAACATCTTTGTGCGTATCAAGGATACGCTGATTACCGGCCCTACCAGTGACCGGATATTGGATGGCATCACCAGGAAAAGTATTCTGGAAATCGCCAAAGCGGAAGGAATGGATACCGAGATAAGAAAAATAACCGTGACC
Source organism: uncultured Flavobacteriaceae bacterium (assembly GCA_963760375.1). Lineage (GTDB taxonomy): Bacteria > Bacteroidota > Bacteroidia > Flavobacteriales > Flavobacteriaceae > Pelagihabitans. The sequence goes on from CAVXCS010000001.1 coordinate 197,068, forward strand.
GAAGTGGTGGAAGCCGCGAAAAAAGGCACGCTTATGGAGATGTTCGGAGCGGGAACGGCCGCCGTGATTTCCCCGATTTCAGGTTTCGGCTATCGTGGCAATGATTATGAAATTCCCGATCAAGACAATGGTTTCGGAGCCAGGCTCAAAAAAAGGATTACCGACATCCAATATAACCGCACGGAAGACCCGTTTGGCTGGCGTTATCGCATCGAATCGTAGTTATTAAAACAAAAAAGGGGCCTCGGGCCCCTTTTTATTTATCCAAAATACTTTGAATGTTCGGTTTTACATAGTTGGGCCCTTTGAGCACCTTGCCATCTTCCCGGTAAATAGGTTTGCCATCGTACCCCAATTTGCTCATATTGCTTCGTTGGATTTCTTCAAAAACGGCTTCTATCTTATGCTGCATCCCATGTTCCAAAATAGTGCCGCAAAGAATATAGAGCATATCCCCCAGCGCATCTGCGACTTCTATGATGTCGCTGTTGTTGGCGGCTTCCAAATATTCCTTATTTTCCTCCGCCATCAAATTGTAACGAAGTTGGTTCTTTTCCGAACCTAAATCGGCACGCATGGTGTCGGATACCCCGAGCCCAAATGACATATGGAACAGTTCAACGGCAGATATCTTACTTTTCATCGCTAGGGATATTTAAATTAGTTTTGCACAAAAATAAAAAATATGTTCAGCAAAGGACAACTCATATTCGCAGTTCTTTTTGTGATCATCTTCACAGCCGTGGTCGCCTATACCTATATTAAGGACAAAAACCTGCATCGGCGAAACTATAGCGGAGTTAAATGGGTGGGTATTTTTTTCGCGGCATTCATAATTATCCTCTTCTGTATTAAATATTTGATCAAAAATTAACACAAAATTCAACTTTACCACAAAAATTAAAGTTTTGACAACAATATTCTAAAATAGCCCGTATATCATAACATTTAACGTAATTTTGCGTTATTCATCCAAAGGGGGCTAGAAATGATGACTTTTTTTACAATACTTTTTATTTTGATCGGCATAAATGCGGTAATAATGTTCTTCTCACTCAACAGTTTCGATTCAAAGGAACGCAACAACCAAGACACCGTATCCTCAGCCGATGACGCAAAAATCTATCCGATGGATTTACTTCCATCAAAATACAAAAAAGCGATCTAATTTTATACCTTCGTGGGTATGATGGTCGCACGGTAGTTTGAGGATAGCTCAAGACACTTTCCCTTGCATTGCGCCGCAGACCAAGTATCGTTTTCTGTTTATCTTTTAAAATGAAACAGTTTTTACTTGTTTTTTTGGGAGGGGGTTTCGGCACTTTACTCCGATATTTGATTTCAAAAAGCCTTAACGGCTATTTCCAACACTTTTTTTTAGGGACTTTTTTGGTGAATATCGCAGGCTGTTTGTTGATCGGGCTTTTGTTTGGCCTATCCTTAAAGGACCAATGGATGACACAAAACCAAACCCTGCTCCTCGCTACCGGTTTTTGCGGCGGATTTACCACTTTTTCCGCCTTTGCCCTTGAAAATCATTCCTTGCTCCGAACAGGAGAACTGTTTTATTTTTCTTTCTATACCATATTAAGTATAGCAATCGGGGTCGCGGCTGTGGCCTTGGGCATTTGGCTGGCCAGGTTGGTATAGGTAGTCCTTCGCTTTAATTCACTTTTTTTACAAAATTTATAGTAGTATCCCTACATTATTGGCGATACGTTAAAAAAAATGACATAACTGTTCATTTTTTTAAGAATTTGATATTTCAAGCTGTTAACATTTCGTTAATTAAACAATAAATCAATGTTTTAAATTTCATACCCCTAAAATTGTGGGGGTATAATTATCATAACCATAAAAATAGCGAATGACCCCCTCAATTTTATAGGGGGTTAATTTATTTAAAATATATTTGCTGCCGTAATCAAAAATCTAACAAATGAAAAAAATCGAGGCGATTATCAGAAAATCCAAATTTGATGAGGTCAAAAAGGCTTTGCATCAAATTGAGGTCAACTTCTTCAGTTACTGGGATGTAACAGGGGTGGGCAACGAAAAACAAGGCCATGTTTACCGTGGTATCTCCTACAGTACTTCAGACATTCAAAGAAGATACCTGTCTATCGTGGTTTCGGATGAATTCGTGGAGCGCACCGTGAATGCGATCCTTGAGGCTGCCTATACCGGCAACGTAGGAGACGGCAAAATATTTGTCTCCGATATGATCGAAGCATACAGGATCAGGACCAAGGAAAACGGGCACGCCGGCATCAACTAAATTATAAACTAACTAACGACAATAATTATGGACGCAGGATTATTTACAGCTAACAATGTTTGGATGATGATTTGTACCGCTTTGGTATTCTTCATGCATTTGGGCTTTTCCTTTTTGGAAATTGGCCTCACCAGACAAAAAAACACGATCAACATATTATTTAAGAATGTATTTATTATTTGTATCGGGCTACTGTTATATTACATCGGTGGCTTTAATTTGATGTATCCCGGGGATTTCAACGGATATCTTGGTTTTGCCGGATTCGGACTCGATCCAGGTGAAAATGGCATGACCCCCGATTACGCAAGTGGTGGTTATACCTATTGGACCGACTTTTTGTTCCAGGCTATGTTCGCCGCAACGGCAGCAACCATCGTTTCCGGAGCAGTTGCCGAGCGCATCAAGATCGGGCCTTTCATGATATTCACCATCATCTACGTAGGATTGGTCTATCCAATTGTCGGTTCTTGGCAGTGGGGAGGCGGGTTCCTTTCATCACTTGGCGGTGACGAAGGCGGGTTCCACGATTTCGCCGGTTCAACACTGGTGCACTCCGTTGGAGGCTGGGCGGCCTTGATCGCCATATACCTGCTGGGACCACGAATCGGAAAATTCACCGAGGAGGGAAAAGCACAGGCCATCCCAGGACATAATATTCCTCTGGCCGCAGGCGGGGTGCTTATCCTCTGGTTGGGCTGGTTCGGATTTAACGGCGGTTCTGTATTGTCTGCAGATCCCGCAGTTACATCCCTTGTGCTCGTTACCACATCATTGGCGGCAGCGGCCGGCGGTATCGGGGCCTTTATGTTCTCGACCATACTGTATAAAAATTATGACCTCACCATGTTCCTCAACGGTATCTTGGGGGGATTGGTAGGAATTACCGCAGGCGCGGATTTGATGTCCCCTATCGAATCGATTTTGATCGGATTGTTGGCAGGTATCATTGTGGTCCTCGGTGTCGCCTTGATCGATAGATTAAAGTTGGACGATCCGGTAGGTGCCGTAGCAGTTCACCTGATATGCGGTATTTGGGGCACCCTTGCCGTAGGCATCTTCGGGGCCAAAGCCGGTGGAGATCAATTTTTATTCCAATTGGCAGGTGTTGGTGCCGCAGCTACATTCTGTTCGCTGACGGCGTTCATCATCATCATGACATTGAAAAAGACCATAGGAATTAGGGTTTCCAAGGAAGAAGAGGTTGAAGGACTCGATCTTCACGAACATGGTATGGACGCCTATCCCGATTTTATGAACGAACGACCCTAAAAGCAAACGGAGCGTTTTGCAGAACGCTCCGTTACCATTGCTTTTCAAAAATTCATTTCAAACAATTCAAACCCTCCCCATAGGGGACATTTAAATCTAAACTTATGAAAGCATTTATCAATACAAATTACAAAAAATTTCTATTGCCGCTGGCATTTATGCTCATCACCGGGGCCATTTTTGCCCAAGAGGAAGAAGAAGACACCACTCCGAAATTTTCACTGAGCGGAAGTGTTGATGCCTATTACAGGGCCAATTTGAATTCGGCAAACTCCGGCGAAAACTATTCGGCACCGGGAAGTTCGTTTGCCAACCTACCGGGTTTCGCTTTGGGCATGGCCAACGTCATCGCCAAATATGAAGGCGAAAAAGTGGGATTTGTTGCCGATCTGGTTTTCGGACCCAGGGGTACCGATGCCGTATTCGCATCACCCATGTATTCGAACACTGGCGACATCATCAACCAACTCTATGTGTATTGGAACGTCAGCGACAAAGTGAAGCTGACCTTTGGAAATTTCAATACGTTCTTGGGTTATGAGGTAATTTCCCCGGTGGCCAATTTCAACTACAGTACGTCTTATCTGTTCTCCTACGGTCCGTTCAGCCATACCGGACTAAGGGCCGATTTCGACCTGGGCAGTGACTGGACCGCCATGCTTGCCGTAATGAACCCTACCGATCTTACCGAGTTCAACACGGAAGGTCTATATACCTATGGGGCACAATTGGGATACAGCGGGCAGTTCCTGAATCTGATTTATGGCAAACAGGGGCTCGGATTGGAAAATCTGTTCCAAATCGACTACACCGGCGGCTTCGATGTGACCGATACTTTTTTCCTCGGCCTGAACGCATCCTATCAGGATACTGACGGTTCGGGCTTCACCGGGGTGGCCGTTTATCCACAATTGACCACTTCCGATAATTTTGCCATCGGACTCAGGGGCGAGTATTTTGCCGAAAACGGATTCTTTGGCGCCTTGGGGGCCACCGACGCCGCCGGAGATGCCAGCGTCATCGCGCTAACCTTAACGGGAAGTGCCACTATTGGGGACCTGATCATCAAACCGGAATTAAGGTTGGACAGTGGATCTGAGGATTTCTTCACCAATGCCGATGGCGAACCTTTGGGAAGCCTATCGAGCTTTGTATTGGCAGCGATCTACTCCTTTTAAAAAAATGAAGTTAATTGGTTGATTGTTATAGTTTGATTTACTTTAAAACCCCGGCCCTTTGGTCGGGGTTTTTTATTCCTTCCCTTGATTAAATGATTTTACCCCGGCAAAAATAGGGATTTGCAAGGCATTGACACCTGGTACGATCGGACAGGAATATTTCTTGTTGTAGGCACAATAGGGGTTGTAGGCCCTGTTGAAATCGATAAGGATGGAATCGCCCTTGGGAACCCTTAAATCGAGATATCGACCGCCCGCATAGGTTTGCGATCCATTGGTGGCATCCGTAAAGGGCAGGAACAAATAATCTTCAAAACCCTCTTGGAGCATCAATTCCTTGTTCTGGTAAATTTCCAGCCGGTGCGATTCCCCGTCCAAAAAAAAATGTGCGATCCCATAGACCACTTCCGTAGATTTCCGATCCGTGGTGGTGGGCATCAAAAAAGGCAGGGCTTCCGGCGTGCGGACCAATTTGGCCCAGACGATATATGAAGTATCTGGATCGAAAAAGTCCAATTTCACAAAATCCTTTCGATACCGATCGGGCAAAGGAGATGTTTCCGGGTCTTTGAATGAAGCGTTGAGCCTTTGTTGGAATTCCAGGACATCTTCAACGCCATCGGACATGTTCGGGAAAGGCTGCTTTTCCTGCAAATCGTGGTATTTTTTCTTTTGACCGCATCCAATACAGATCAATAGGAACATTAGAAGTGGAAGTCGCATCCTCATTTGTTTGGAATGTAAAAATACGACATAATCCATTTTTAGCTAGTTTTGAATGCACGCAACCTAAAAACCGCTTTAAAGCCAATGCATTCCATCCGGGCCATGTGGCGACCAACCGCCCCATGATTTCCCATAAAAAAATGAATGGCCTTGAAACCGGACCACCCCAATGGGCCACGCCAAGGGTTTACTATGGCCGATCCGATTGATGAAAAAACTGTACCTATCCTATTTGAATTCCTTCCAAGGGCTCTCTAAAGAAGTCTGGTGGCTGGCCTTGATCACCTTGATCAACCGGGCGGGTACCATGGTAGTGCCGTTCCTTTCGCTTTACCTTACACAAAACATGGGGTTTACCCTTGAAAATGTGGGCAGTATCATGACCAGTTTTGGTCTGGGCTCGTTGTTGGGCGCCTGGCTGGGCGGGAAACTCACCGATATTTTGGGCTATTACCGCATTATGCTCCTCAGTCTCATCGGTTCGGGTTTTCTATTTATCGCCATACAATTTTTGGAAGGTTTTTGGCCTTTGTGCATTGGTATTTTTGTTTTGATGACCGTTGCCGATGCCTTTCGACCGGCAGCATTTGTGGCTTTGAGCGCCTATAGCAAACCGGAAAACAAAACCAGATCGGTGACCCTGATAAGGCTCGCCATTAATTTGGGTTTTTCTGCGGGTCCGGCCCTAGGCGGACTTATCATCGCCACTGTGGGCTATGGCGGATTGTTTTGGATCGACGGTACCACCTGTATCTTGGCGGGACTTACGTTGCTCTTTATTCTACATCCTAAAAAAACCAGGGTATCGGACACAATAGGCAATCTTAGCCCAAAATCGGCCTATGCCGACGGCAAATACCTTTTGTTCATCGGCAGTATGGTTTTGTTCGGTTTTGCCTTTGTACAGTACTTTTCCACAATACCCTTATATTACAACGAGGTACATGCCTTGAGCGAGTTTCAAATCGGCCTGCTTTTGGCCATGAACGGATTTACCATATTCCTTCTGGAAATGCCCTTGATCAAATTTATGGAAGGTCGTGCGGGGACTAAAATTGGTTATGTGATGATCGGCCTCGTATTACTGGCATTTAGTTTTTTGATCCTGAACCTTGCCTCTTGGATCGGCGTATTGGTCATTGGCATGTTGTTGATGACCTTTGGGGAAATGGTCGCATTCCCATTTTCGAACGCCTTTGCCATGGATCGTGCCAAAAGGGGCAATCAGGGAGAGTATATGGCCCTTTACAGTATTGCCTTCTCCATTTCCCATATTTTTGGACACAATTCGGGCATGCGGTCAATTGCCTATTTCGGTTACGAAATTACGTGGTATGCCGTAAGCGTGATATGCCTATTGGGTATTTTGTTACTTTTATGGCTTAAGAGAAAACCCTAAAAAAACATGAAAGCATTTATCATCGCTTTGTCGTTTGTCATGGTCACCTGGGCATGCAGTCCCAAAAAAGAAGATATAACCACAACGCACCAAAAAAAGGACCTGGCGGATGCACTGCCGCCAAACCGATATAACGTGGGGTTTTTGATCATGAACGGCACTTACAATACCGAATTGACCGCACCTTATGACATCTTTCAGCATACCCGGTTTCGCGAAAACATCAAGGCCATGAACACCTTCACCGTGGCAAATACCCTAGAGCCCATCACCACCTTCGAAGGGCTGCGCATCTTGCCCGATTATGATTATACCCAAGAGGGCCTTCCGACAATAGACATTCTGGTGGTGCCCAGCGCAGAACATCATTTGGACACCGATCTGGAGGATGCCCAACTATTGGCATTTGTGAAAGAAGTAGACGCCAAGGCTCTTTTCGTCACCAGCCATTGCGATGGCGCATTTGTCTTGGCCAAGGCCGGATTGCTCGATAAAGTGGTGTCGACCACCTTTCCCAGTGATATTGAAAAATATAGAAAAATGTTTCCCCAATTAAGGGTAAAGGACAGTGTGCTGTTTGTTCATGATGGAAAATATATCACCTCCGCGGGAGGCGCCAAGAGTTTCGAGGCGGCCCTTTATCTTTGTGAGCGTTTATACGGGGCAGCCGTCGCACGATCGATTGCCAAAGGACTTGTCATCGATTGGAATCTGCAAGAAGTACCCTGCCTTATTCCTCAATGATATCGTAACGGGCCTCCTTCAGGTACTTTTCGACAATTGCGTTAAACTCGGGGGTAATCCTTAAAAGGGCAGTGTTTTCCAAGGAATAGAGTACCGCCTTATCGGTGTAACCATTCTTCAAAAGCTCCTCCAAATAAAATAAAGCCGTACCATTATCGTCAAAAGCGGCACTGTTGGAAATAACCTTTAAATAGTATTCATAACCCTTTGGGTCTGTAATGGTTTTTAGCATATAAAGGAAATTAACGGCTTCCAGGTCAATTGGGGTTTCGGAGATCAACAAATCGATGTTGTCCTCGACGAGGGCATTGATAAAACCGCGAAGTCGTTCGCCCATTTGCTGTTCGAAAACATTGGCACTTTTACCATATTTGGAAAGTTCTTCCATCTGATAGTTCCACCAGCCCAGATTATTGTAATTATAAGTGAGCACATCTTCCTCCAAATAATAGGAATAATCTTCCTTGATCAACGATTCCTTGAAAAATGCACTGTTCTGTGCCCTGATCTGACTGCGATACAGTTTGTCTTTTTTTAAGGATTTGTTCAGGTCCTGCAACGAATCGACTGCCCTGTGCGGGCGATAAATTTCCAACATTTCTTCCACAAGATAATTGGCGCGCAAGGGATTTTGGGTGGCGACCAACTTGCCCACCATATCCAAATTTTGCCGGTAGGCATCTTCAATATAGGCACGGTCTATCAAGGCACTATCTTTTGTCATTGCAGCCAGTGTAAAAAATTCAAGGGCCCGTGACAAATATGGCGTTGTAGGCCATTGGGCCCCTCCTTCAAAGACCAATAGCTGGTTGGGGAACTTCATTTTACTCAAGGTCTTCTCTACGGTAAGCATTTCCGGATAGTTGTAATCCTCCATGCCCACGATACCGACAAAATGAAAGGGGTTTTTAATGTTCAAGATCTCAATATTGGTAACAGATGCCCCACAGGAAATCACCCCTTCTACCCTCTTGATAAATGCCGGGATCAGGGAAGCCATGCGCGCGCCATTTGAAAAACCCGCCGTATAAACCCTATCGGCCTCGATCGGCAGCAATTTTGCGACCGATTTGATAAGTCTGCCGGTAACGAGCACATTATTGGTTATGGAAAGGGTGTCGCTAAGGTTGTTGGAAGCGGCCAGTATATAACCCTCTTCCTCAGCGGCTTCCCGCAGCATTCCGATCGCCTGTCGGCCTTTGCCCTTCATATCAAAGACAAAGACAATGGGCCATAATTTTGAAACCTCAAATCGTTTGGGAAGATATACCGCGAAAGTCTCGGTTAAGGAATCGTTCACCACCAGGGAATCGATGACGAAACCCTTTTTCAGGGTCAACTCTTGGGCCGAGACCGGAAAGAACGCCCCGAAACAGAATACCAATAAAAGTTGTTTCATACGCAATTTTATTATCAAAAATAGGGCCAAAAACCAATAAAATAAAATTAAACAATATTTTAGGCTCTCCCTATTAAATACCCTTGTGCTCCTTCGAAGCTACTTATGGTTTTCTTTTTTTGATATGCGCATTGCGCACCACGTTCGATAATATGATATGGGTTCGTGTTTCACCATATTGAATCAGCCGATCGATAAACTTTTCAAGATGGAACTGGTCTTTGAGCACCACTTCCATCACAATGTTCTCGTTCCCGGTGATCCTATAGCAATTGATTACCTCTTCAAAAGAAGTCACCACGGCCAAGAAAGGTTTTAACTTGCCCATAAATGCGCGAAGGGTAATAATGGCCCTAAGCTGATGTCCGGTCATTGCGTGCGATACCAAGGCATGGTACCCTTCCAGTATGCCCATGTCCTCCATCTTCTTGACCCGTTCAGCTACTGCAGGGGGCGTCAAGCCAACTTTACGCCCTATTGTTGTAAAAGATTCGCGCGCATTTTCCTGAAGGCAGGTGAGGATACTCCAGTTCAAATCATCTATCTTAACATTCAAAATTTTATTGGATTTTTTATTTAGTTTTAAAAGTAAATTTACAAATTAACTATTTATTTTAAAGATAAATTTTTAAATTCGAGCGTAACTTTATAATAAATTGTTGATAAAGAAAAGATGTCCCACAAAAATCTAAAATCGGTTCCCATTTATAGGAAAGCATTGGAGCTTTGCCATATGAGCAGGGAGATCGCTTCCTATGTTTCCTTTAATAAAGACTTGCTTAAACTGTACCAATCCCAAAGCCTTAGGGATATCATCGCCGAAGCCCTGCTGACCGATGCCATTTTGATACCTCAGCAAATCGCGCATGCCGAGTTCTCCCAATCCCATTCCGAACGAATGCGGAGTGCCTCCTTCATCAATATTATGATCCGTAACATCAATTCGTATTGTACGGGGCTGGAAAAGGATGGGGTCAGGGAAAAAGAGTACTTGAACCTTCTGCGAAAGGAAATCAAAAGTTTTAGGGCATCTTTTAGGAAGTGGCGCAAGAACCTTTCCAGCGAAGGTTATTGGGGCTAGCGCAGCCCATTGACTTCCCATCAATTTCGGAAAAGCCATTGCCATATTAAGGCCGTTCTCTTTATTATATTAATTTTGGTGCTTTAAAACCTATCTTTTGAAGACCACCATACTCATACATTGTCCAGACCAAGTGGGCATCATCCATGCGGTTACCGGATTCATACAAGCCCGAGAAGGCAATGTGGTATACCTCGATCAACATGTAGACAAAGAGGCCAACGTGTTTTTTATGCGCTTGGAAACCGATTTTGACAAGCTGGTCCCCAATATCGAGGATTTAAAATGTGATTTCGAGAAATTGCTGGCCAAACCTTATCGGATGCAATGGAGCTTGCACCTGGACAACATAAAGCCCAAGATGGGCATTTTTGTTTCCAAATACAACCATTGCCTCTATGATCTGTTGAGCCGGTTCCATTCCGGTGAACTGCCCATTGAAATTCCTTTTATCATCAGTAATCATAATGATTTGAGGCCCATAGCAGATCAATTTAAGATCCCCTATTACACCATAGCCATTTCCAAGGAAAACAAGCAAGACGCGGAAAAAAGGCAACTGGAGCTTTTGAAATCACATGAGGTCGATTTCATCGTGCTGGCCCGGTACATGCAAATCGTGGGCAGCGGTCTCATCTCGGCCTATCCGAATAAGATCATCAACATCCACCACTCCTTTTTGCCCGCTTTCGCAGGGGCCAAGCCCTATCATGCCGCATTTAAGAGGGGCGTAAAGATCATCGGGGCCACAAGCCACTATGTGACCGAGGAACTCGATGCAGGGCCCATCATCGAACAGGATGTGACGACGGTATCACACACCCACAGCATTGAAGATTTCATCGCGAAGGGCCGTGATCTCGAGAAAATTGTTTTGGCGCGGGCCGTTAGGTTGCATGTTCACCGCAAGACCATGGTGTATAACAACAAGACCGTTATTTTTGCTTAACCATTAATCCATCCCATGAAAAATAAGACCCTTTTACTCTTGATCATTTTCCAATTTATAGGCTGTGGGGAGCTGCAACAGGTTGTGAACCAGTTGCCCCAAGGATCCACAGGCATCGGCAATGCGGAAATTGCGAATGGCCTTCGGGAAGCTTTGGAAATGGGCATCAGCAAACAAGTGAAAAAATTGACGCAGACCGATGGCTTCTACAAAAATGAATTGGTGAAAATCCTTCTCCCGGAAGAACTGCAGAAGGTGGATAAGACCTTAAGGGATGTCGGCTTGGGGAATCTGGCCGATGAAGGCTTAAAGGTCCTGAACCGGGCTGCCGAAGATGCTGTCGGGGAAGCTACGCCTATTTTTGTAAATGCGGTAAAGGGCATCGATTTTGAAGATGCCAAAAAAATATTAATGGGCGGCGAGGATGCGGCTACCCGTTATTTGAACCAAAATACGAAATCGGCATTGTACGAAAAATTCAATCCGATAATCCAACAATCTTTTCAAAAAGTGGGAGCAGATCAGATATGGAAAGGACTGATCGACCGCTACAATAACCTGCCATTGACCAGTAAAGTGAACCCAGATCTGACCGATTATGCAACCCAAGAGGCCCTAAAAGGGGTATATACCATGATTGCGGTGGAAGAAAAGGAAATTAGGACGAAGGTTTCCGCACGATCAACGGCCCTTTTGCGAAAAGTATTCGGCCTGCAGGACCGATAAAAAAATTGATTTGAACATACAATAAGCTCAATATTAATACGTTCAAGATGTAAAGGGCAACAATCAATTGCCCATCGAAATCTTATGGCATCCATGGTGCCAGTGAAAATGAACCTAAAATATTTGAGTTAGTAATTTTTTGAGTTAGTTAGTCTAAAAACCGGTGGGAGCGCCGGTTTTTTTTATTTAATTCCATCTTTCCTTAGCTGAGTGCCATTTGGTAGGTCCCACAATTTTGGCAACCTATAAAATGTGCTGGAATAATTATCCATGGTACAATTTATTCCATAAATTTTAATACTTTGGTACTTCCTCCACTGAAACCATTGCGAATTATTCAATGAATTGGCACTTGTAATGTTGCAAATACAAATACTAAAATGGGATCGCATTATTAGACAATTTTTATTTTTTTGTTTAATCTTTTATAATCATCTTTGAACGAATAATCCAATTTTAATAGTTATGAAACTAAAGCGATATGGCATTGTAACACTGATCATGGTATTGGTCACCCAATTTTCCTTTGGGCAAGAAAAATCGATTTCAGGGATGGTCAACGATCAAGATGGCCTTCCTTTACCTGGCGTAAACGTATTGGTCAAAGGAACCACCAATGGTACCCAAACCGATTTTGATGGTAATTATATCATCCAGGCCAGTGAAGGGCAGACCTTGGTCTTCTCCTATCTTGGTCAACGAACCGTTGAACGCATCATCGGTGCTACAAATAACATCGACGTGCAGATGGAGGAGGACGCTTCCATTCTGGAAGAAGTCATCGTGGTAGGCTATGGTACACAAAGCAAACGCACGCTTACCGACAATATCGCAAAACTCACTTCCGATGACATCTCCGAAGTGCCCAATCCCAACCTGCAGAATGCGCTGGTAGCCAAAGCCGCAGGGGTGCAGGTCACCCAAACCAATGGCAAGGTAGAAGGAGGCATCAATATCAGGGTTAGGGGCGCGGCCAGTATCAGTGGAGGGACACAACCGCTCTACGTGCTCGATGGAATTCCTTTGGTAGATCCCATTGGCGGCAACAACGATGTTGGAAACGGAGCGCCCACCAACCCATTGCTGACCCTGAGTGCCAACGAAATAGAATCAATAGACATTTTAAAAGACGCCTCTTCAGCGGCCATTTATGGCGCCAGGGGGGCCAACGGGGTGGTTTTGATAACCACAAAACGCGGAAAACAAGGCAAGGCAAGCTTCTCCTTGAATTTGTCCCAAGGGTTCAGTGAACCGACCAATAAAAGGGAATGGCTGAACGCTGCAGAATATGTTGAACTGTTCACTGAGGCCGCCATCAATTCATTTGGGGAAGCCGACGGCAGGGCCGAGGCTGAGGCCACATTTGACTTTCTGGCTGGAGATACCGATTGGAGAACAGGGCAAGTCGATACCAATTGGAGCGACCTGGCCTTCCAAAACGGGTATCAGACCGATGCCGACTTCTCCATGTCGGGAGCCGATGAAAAAACCTCCTATTTCTTTTCCGGGGCCTACAATAATACCACGGGCATTATTCGGAGCAATGAATTGGAAAGGGCCTCGGCAAGATCCAACGTCAGCCATAAATTCAATGATAGGTTTACCGCGGGCATGAACTTGGGCCTCTCGAGAACTGAAATCGATCGAATTGCCAACGACAATGATTTCGCAACCCCGTTGCAGGCCATTGCCCAATCACCACTGTCACCTGCATTTTTACCAGATGGAACGCCCAACCCGAATACCCTATATGGTAACTTTTTGTTGGACGATGAAAACGCCTTTTTCAAGACCATCGTCAGAAGGATCACCGGGAAAGTATATGGGGAATACCAATTCATCCCATCCCTGAAATTCAATTCAGATTTTTCGTATGATTATTTTTCCCAGACGGAAGATAACTATAGGGGTCAGAATGCCCTGTTCCAATCAACCAACGGACAGGCTTTCGCCTCCGACCTCGGTTCGGAGAGCTATGTTTACAGCAACTACCTCACCTTTGATCAGCGTTTTGCGGAAAGGCATAACGTCAATGCAATAGTGGGTACAGAGTACACCCAGAACAACAGAAGGATCACCAGTGTCACCAGCCAACAATTTCCCGGAGATGACCTGCCCACGGTAAGTGGCGGTGCAGAAGTGACCTCAGGTACGGGGATCGAGCAAAAAAATGCCTTTCTCTCCTACTTTGCCAGGGCCACCTACAGCTTGGACAACAAATATCTTTTAAAGGCGAGTATCAGAAGGGATGGGTCATCCCGATTTGGCCAAAACAAACGTTTTGGCACCTTTCCCGCGGTCTCCGTTGGATGGATCATGTCTGAGGAAAATTTCTTGAAAGAATCCAATACCCTTTCGTTCCTAAAACTACGCGCCAGTTATGGCGAATTGGGGAATGCGGAAATCGGCAATTTTGCCTCGCGATTCCTGTTCTCTGCAGTTTCCTACAACCAACGCCCAGGTCTGGCCCCCTTCCAACCCGGAAATCCTGACCTTACCTGGGAGAAATCGAAACAATCCGATTTTGGCGCAGAATTTGGCTTTTTGGATAATAAAATTACCGGGGAGCTCGATTATTACATCAAGGATACCGATGGATTGCTCTTTGCCGTGCCTTTGGTGCCGAGCAGTGGATCGAATATCATCAATCGGAATATTGGAAAGCTGAGGGGTAAAGGGGTTGAAATCGTGCTCAATACCAGAAACATGGAAACCGATGATTTTACTTGGACCACCAATTTCAACTTGGGCCAAAACGTTAATGAAATTTTGTCATTGCCCAATGACAATGCGGACATCGTCAACGGTCAAAACATCAACCGGGTCGGGAACAGTGTGGCCGCATTTTATTTGCGGGAATACGCAGGGGTCAATCCAGATAATGGGGATGCCCTTTATTATATCAACAGCGATAATGGTGACGGGACCCTGAACAGGAATACGACCACCGATGCCAATGAGGCCCAACGTATCGTTGCAGGCAACCCCTTCCCCGAATGGATCGGGGGCCTTACCAACTCAATCACTTATAAAGGATTGGACTTCTCTTTTACCTTTCAAGGCGAATGGGGCGCAAGTATCTATAACGGGGGCGGGGTTTTCCAATCGGTGAACGGAGATTTCTACGACAATCAAAGTAGGGATCAATTGGCCAGATGGCAGCAACCGGGGGATATTACGAACATTCCACAAGCCAGGCTCTTTGGAGGTAACGGTACGGCGAATTCAACCCGATTTTTGGACGAGGCCGATTTTATACGCTTGCGCAATCTAACCCTGGGATATTCGCTCCCCAGTTCGGTCGTGGATAAAATGGGCTTCAGCAAGCTACGCGTTTACTTTGCCGGTTTGAATCTGCTCACTTTCACCGATTATGCCTTTGAAGACCCTGAGGCCAGAAGTGATGTTAATGGATCCAATAGTCCGGGACAAACCTTCTACTCTTCGCCACCGGCCAAAACATATACCATAGGTCTTAACCTTAATTTTTAAAAATAACAGACATGAAATCTTATAAATTAGCAATTCTGGCATTTTGTTCCATCGTGATTTTAGGATGTGAAGACAGATTGGAAATCAACCCGACCGACAACCTCCCCGGGGAGTTGGCCATTACTTCTGAGGCCAACATATCAGCAATTCTTATTGGAACCTACGATGAAATGGGCCAAGGAGATACCTATGGTGGGGAATTGCAATTGATGACCGATTTGCTAGGCACCACAGATCAAGTGGTCTGGGGCGGCACCTTTTTCGATCCAAGGCAAGCCTATACGAAAAGCTTACTGGTGGATAATTTCTTTGTGGAAGCCATTTGGGTCAATAGTTATGAAAGCATCAACCAAGCCAACCTGGTCATCGACAATATCGATATTGTGACCAGCGGGGATGACGTGAGGGCCAGGATCGAGGGGGAAGCAAAATTTTTACGCGCCCTCGCCTATTTCGATTTGGTGAGGAACTACGGGGCGCCGTATATCGCAGGGCAGCCTAACGGCCAACCCGGTGTACCCTTAAGGTTATCAGGTATTCTTGATTATTCGGTTCCTTTGGATGCCGCTAGAAGTTCCGTGGACGAAGTTTATGCCCAGATCATCGCAGACGCACAGGATGCCTATTCCCTTTTGCCCGGGGCCAACGGTTTTTATGCCGATAGGTTCGCTGCCCAGGCATTATTGGCAAGGGTTTATCTGCAGCAGGGCAATTACGCGGCGGCACGGGATGCTGCGAACGATGTGCTGGCCAATTCGGGCCATGTCCTGACTCCGACTTTCGCCGGAGCCTTTAACAATGATGCCGATAGTTCGGAAGATATCTTCGCCTTTCAAGTGACTACCCAAACAGGGATCAATCAATTGGTCAACTTTTATGCCTCACAGGAAAATGGGGGTCGAGGAGGTGATGTGAGGATTCAGGAGGCCTATTACAACCTCTTCGATGACCCGCTTAACGATGATCGTGCCGCTTTCTTCTATATCAGTCCGGACAACGACCAAGTATTGAGTTCCAAATACACCAACCAGTTCGCAAACGTCACTATTTTCAGGATTGCCGAGATGCACCTGATCCGCTTGGAATGCAATTTTAGGGAAGGTACTGCCCTTGGCTTGGATCCCTTGACGGAAATCAATGCCTTACGGGCCCGTTCCAATGCGATTCCTTTGGTAGGACCACTGACCCTTGACCTCATTTTTAATGAACGACAACTCGAATTGGCGTTTGAAGGTTTTCTGATACATGACCTCAAAAGATTTGAACAGAACGTAGGGACCTTGCCCTTCAACGACAATGCTTTGGTATTTCCGATTCCACAAACGGAGACCGATACCAATCCATTAATTGTCCAGAATCCCGGATACGGAGGTTAAAGGGAAGAATTGATTATAACCAATTGGAAAAGCCGATACCGCAATGGGTCGGCTTTCTTTATTCAGACCTTTTATACAGGCCATCGAAAAGGGTATTCACCACTTGATCGTCTTGCAGTAATTCCCAAAGTTGGCGAACCCGACCATCGGGCATCAGGGTCCAGGTAATCCGGTTGACATAGGTATTGCCATCGGTTAGCACAAAAGGTTCGGATGCGAGCACCATACGGTCTTCAAAGCGATTCCCGAACAACTTCAGGGTACTGCCCATATTGTCAATCCAAAGTTGTTCCCATTGCCCTGATTTTGTGTTATAAAAATTAGAACTGGTCCCGGATGATTGACCATCGGCACTGACCCAATGTTCCTGCACAAGGCATCCCGATTGGATCTTTTCAATGCGGTTGGTCCCTGCTGCCGTGCCATCGGGGTTGCTTACCTCCCATTGACCGATCCAAAAATCGAAGTCGCCATGGTTTTCGGTACAACATGCACAAGCCACTTCCTGCGCCGATCCATTAAACGCAAAGAGCAGTAGGCCGAAAAAAGCGATACCTTTTCTAAGATCTATCATGAATTTGATTTACAAAATAAAGAAGAGCTGTTCGGGTTAGCGGCGCACATTGTTCAAATACCCGATAACAATATTGTTAAAAAGCGTTGGTTGCTCAACGTTCACCACATGGCCGCAATACTCGATCATCACCAGGCTGCTCATACTGTGCTTGTTTATCACCTTTTTTATCGAAGGCAAAAACAAATAATCTTCCCCGCCCATGACGTACAAAGTAGGTATTTTGATATCCGCTGAGCGGAACAATCGCAACAAGGGATTGATCTCGGAGGTGAGTTGAAACCATTTGATAAATTCTTGCCGATACAACTTCTTGGCTTCCCTCACGAATAGCAATCGTGATTCCCTGTGATTGCTGTTGGGCAGCATGATGAAGGCAAAAAATCGGTACAACCATAAATACGGAATAACCGATTTACAAAGGATGCCCAAGCGCATCAAGAATTGTGACTTGAAATTCAACTTCATGATGGCCCCTCCCAAAATCATACTTTCCACACGTTCCGGATGGCGTTCCGCGAGGTTTCGTATCAAGATGGTACCTAGGGATATTCCGATAAAATGTGATTTCTCGATCTGTTTATGGTCGATGACTTGTAAAATATCGTCCGTGATGGCATCGAAGGTGTAATGCTCCTTAAATGCATCCTTGAACGTGGATTTCGAATTGCCATGGCCTCGAAGATCCAGCAAGAGCACGTTAAAATGCTCCTTGAAGGCCTTCAACTGTTTGTACCAAATGGTCGAACTGCCCCCGGCGCCATGCACGAAGGTTACCCAAACATCGGAATGTGCATGAATATAGGTGGTGTGGCTTAGCATAAATCTTTAAGAAATCGACCTTCTTTCGACGACCCGGCAATGTATTAAACTTTTCAACGGTAAAAACGTTTTATCGATTATTTTAACAGTTCCATAGGGAATTTCTTATTCACAATGATAAGGTTATGTTAACCAATCATCAAATGAACCGGTTTTATGTTAAATATGACGATTCGTTAAATCCAAAAAATGCTCTGCTGCGTATATTTGAAAGAACAAGTTATAAGACTATGGAAAATCAATATTGTAAAGTAGGAACGGTAACGCCGATCACCGCCGGTAGCCATGCGATCAGTATGTTGGAATACCAGTATCAATGTTTTTTGGAAAAGGCTTCCAATTTGGAAGTGACCGATAGAAGATTGGTGGAATTTTTTGAACAGAAGGCAGAAAAAATAAAAAGAATGTTGGAAAATCTGGTCCAGTAGCGCTTTATTGCAATTTTGCAAGTTCCCCCCTCATCTGTACTTGAATTTCCTGCGCTTTTTTGGCAGCGACCGCTGCAAAGTCCTTGTTTGCCGAGGCATATATAATGCCCCGGGAAGAATTGACCAATAACCCCACCTGTGGGTTCATCCCATACCTGCATACCTCCTTTAAACTCCCCCCTTGGGCACCGATACCGGGCACCAGTAGAAAACTGTTGGGTACCATTTCCCTGATTTCTGCCAGATGTTCCGCTTTCGTAGCCCCTACCACATACATCAGCCGATCAGCATTTTCATAAGATTGTGAAACCTTCAGCACTTTTCTGTACAGGGGCATGCCATCGGTAACTTGGGTCTGGAAGTCAAAAGCCCCTTCGTTCGAAGTCAAAGCCAATAATATGGTATGTTTATCCTTGAATGCCAGAAAAGGTTCTACTGAATCTTTTCCCATATAGGGCGATATGGTGACGGCATCGAATTGCATCTCGTTGAAAAAAGCTTTGGCATAACGGGTAGAAGTGTTACCGATGTCGCCCCGTTTGGCATCGGCAATGGTAAAGATCTGCGGATGGTTTTCGTTGATGTATCGAACGGTTTTGTCCAGAGCGTTCCAACCCTTGATACCATAGGCCTCATAAAAGGCAGTATTGGGCTTGAATGCCACGCACAAGTGATGGGTCGCGTCTATTATGGCCTTGTTAAAGGCAAACAACGGGTCTTCCTCATCCAACAGATGGGGCGGTATCATTTCCAGATCGGTATCGAGTCCGATACAGAGGAATGATTGCTTGAGATGAATTTGCGATACGAGTTCTTCAGTAGTCATTGGTGATGGAATTAGAAAATCTCCGAGGCCTCTTTTAATTTCTCGGTATTCTCTACCAGGCGAAGTTCTTCCACGATTCTTTGGATATCGCCATCGATAATGTTCTGCAGGTCATATAAGGTGAGCCCGATCCTATGGTCTGTAACCCTTCCCTGTGGATAATTGTAGGTCCGGATCTTTGCTGACCTGTCACCACTGCTTACCTGGGAATTCCTTTTGGCCGAATCTGCTTCCTGTCTTTTGGCCAACTCCATATCGTATAAGCGCGATCGCAAGACCATGAAAGCCTTATCCTTGTTCTTATGTTGCGATTTCTGATCCTGGCACTGGGCGACCAGGCCTGTGGGTATGTGGGTCAAACGCACTGCCGAATACGTGGTGTTCACCGACTGCCCCCCTGGTCCTGAGGAACAGAAAAAATCGATCCGCACATCCTTTGGGTCGATCTGTACGTCAAAATCTTCCGCTTCCGGCAATACCATTACCGTGGCCGCGCTGGTATGCACCCTTCCCTGGGTTTCGGTCTGTGGCACCCGTTGCACGCGGTGCACCCCGGCCTCGAACTTTAGGGTACCGTAGACATCTTCACCGGTCACCTCAAATTGGATTTCCTTGTACCCGCCACTGGTACCCTCACTGAGATCGATCACATTGGTTTTCCACCCTTTCGATTCACAGTATTTGGTGTACATCCTGAAAAGATCGCCCGCAAAGATGCTCGCCTCATCCCCGCCAGTACCGGCGCGGATTTCCATCACCACGTTTTTGGCATCTTCCGGATCTTTCGGCACCAGCATGAATTTAATTTCTTCCTCCAACAGCGGAAGCGCATTTTTGGCTTCCTCCAATTGAAGTTTGGCCATTTCCATCATCTCGGTATCACTGCCATCGGCCATAATTTCCTCAGCCTCGTTGATGTTATTGGTCAATTCGAGATATTGGGTGCGTTTTTCGACAAGGGCTTTCAAATCTTTGTATTCCTTGTTCAGCTGCACATAGCGCTTCTGATCCGAAATCACATCGGGTTGAATGATCAGGTCGGAAACCTCATCGAACCTTTGCTTCACTATATTTAATTTATCAATCATGTAGTTCCTTCACTTGGACTGCGAATTTACGATTTTTTTGAGCTAATCTCCTTTAATCTTTTGAGCAGATGGATAGGTTATCGGAAGAAGGCCGGGAGGGTCTAGTCGCCCACAAAGGTGGTCCCCAAGGTAACAATGAACGAACTGAGGCCATCGCTCCGATCGTATTTGTTCAAACGAAGATCGACCGCTTTTAGGCCGAACATCAATATTTTGGCACGGGTAAAGATGTCTTTGTAGCGAATGCCCATCCCATATTGGTGGGCACTGAAGGCCGACAGGTCGTAATCTGAGGTATAAAAGGCTGTTGTTGACAATGCGGTCTCTTTTCGATAAAAATAATCGGCCGCGGTCTGGGTATAATAACGGTAAGAGGGATAGACCACAAAAGAATCCCCAAATTTTATAGGGATTTCAAGATTGGCCGTATGGGCAATGATGCCCCAATCATCGTAGTAGAAATCGATAATAACTGCGCAAGATAAAGGTATCGTTCAAATAATAATTGAGCCTGGCCCCGATCGGTATCTTCAAGCGGGTATCGGGAAGGCGTTCCACATCGTCTGCCAATTGAAAATCAGCGACAAAAAAATCGTTGGCATCCCCAAAATACACCCTTTGAAAAGGCGTGCTCAAGAGGCCGTTTTGCCGTACCAAATCCATGAATACCGAGGCTTGCAATTTTTTTCCCAAAATTTGGGAAAGGCCGAGCGAGAGGCTGTAGGTATTGCGGTTCACTTTATCGAAAGGGGTGAACGATGGGTCGTAGGTACCGGTACCCGTTGTACGGGAATCGAAAAAACCGCTTCTCAATTCGATGGGATATTGCGGATTCCATCGGTCCAGGTAAACCTTACCGCTCAAACTGAGCTCCGTGTTTTTTTCATTGAACAAACGGGCGTACCCACCTCCGAAACCCATCGAAAAATAATCGTATTCGGAAGCTACGTACAGGTTGCCTGTCCAAACCGAATTTCTATCGTCAGTGCTATAGCTATAACTAGGATTAAAATGGACGAGGGCATCGCTTTGGGACGCTCCTGAGGAGGCGCTGAACGGACTGGCAGGCCGATTGGGATCGCCATCGAAAGGATTGATATTGCTTGATGAGGCCGAACTGTATGCGGAAATACCGACATCGACCGTTAAGACCGCATCTTCGTTCATGGGAATGCTAACCACGATGCTGGAGGTGGCGTCGGTCAGTTCTTCGGTACCTTGGCCCCCGGTAACCGCTGCATTTTGCCCGTCCTGCCCATAATAACTGAACAACAGATCAATTTCGGTGGTTTCCAACACCCTTTTCTTATAGGTGTTGACGTCGGTCTGGGCCGTTCCCACCAAAAAAGAAAACAACATTAAAGGGCACAAATAGGTTTTCAATTCGCCATTCGGGTTAATTCGTATTGTCTGAAGTCATTTCGAACCATGAAAAAGATCCTGTAATGCGGAAAAATCGTATTCCGTAGTTATTAGTTGCACCCGCAACCACCACCCGCTTTTCCCCCATTAGCCCCTGCAGCGGCTTCCCGATAGATTTGGAAGTTGGTCTCGAACTGTTCCGATGCTTTGGCCGACAACAACATTTCCTCATCGTTGATATACACCATGTCATATTGCTTGACGACCACACAGGAGGAAGTCAACAGTAGAAACAAACAGGGTAAGGCTAACTTTTTCATAACAGAAAGGTACTAAATATTATTTGGCCGCTATGCGCTCTTTTCTATGGATGACATAATGGGTCATTGCGGTTCACTTTCGAACAAAATGCCATTGCTTTTATAGATTTTGTTATGGTCATCGACCAAAATCACTTCGGTACCTCCCAATTGGTTGATCAAAGAAATGCCGGCTTCCCTGCCCATGATGAAAACGGCCGTCGCCAAAGCGTCGCAAAGTTCGGCACTCTTGGCAAATATAGATACGCTGTTGATTCCCGACGCAGGATATCCAGTTCTGGGATCGATGATATGGGTATATTTTTTTCCACCGAAGATGACATACTTTTCATAGTTCCCGGAGGTGGCCACAGAAGATTCAACGATGGGCAACCATGAGAATATCTTGTCTTTGGACAGTGGATTTGCAATACCGATCAACCATTTCTCGCCACTTACCTTGGTGCCCCAAGTGGTGAGATCCCCGGCAGCATTGATAATACCCGCTACCACCTGATTGGCGACCAACAGTTCTTTGGTCTTATCGGCTGCGTAGCCCTTCCCGATCGCACCAAAAGATATTTTCATTCCCGGCTGTTTCAGAAAAACACTATGGTCTTGTTCATTCAGTATGATTTTCTGATAACCCACCCTGGCAACCGATTTTTTGATATCATCTTCGCTGGGCATTCGTTTCATGGAACCGTCGAACTTCCATATTTCATCCATGGAGGCATAGGAAATATCAAAGGCCCCATCGGTGATTTCTGAAATCTGTTTGGCGCGTTCTATCAATTTGTAGAGTTCCAGACTAACCTTGACCGGTTGAATGCCCGCATTGCGATTGATAAGTGAAGTCTCGGAGTCTTGATCCCAAGAAGAGATAAGTTTCTCGATTCTCGTAATTTCGGCAACCGCCTCATCGATGTTGATGTAGCCCAGTTCCTCGTTCACGGCCACCACCGTTATATCGAACCGGCTGCCCATGAGTTTTAGGGTC
This sequence comes from uncultured Flavobacteriaceae bacterium, assembly GCA_963760375.1. GTDB lineage: Bacteria > Bacteroidota > Bacteroidia > Flavobacteriales > Flavobacteriaceae > Pelagihabitans. The sequence goes on from CAVXCS010000001.1 coordinate 220,087, forward strand.
TTGCTGACCGTGACGTACTTCCGATCCTGCCCATAAAAATTAAGGGCCATCAGACAAAAAAGTAAGGGCAGCCAGGCCCTCACTTCAAAAATGAATTTAGAAGTGAGATATACTGCTCCGGTGGCAGCTTACGGTAGCCAGTGCTCCCCAGCACCTGCTCTTTGGAATCGATTACCAGCACCAAGGGAAAATGGCCCTGTGGATTAAAACGCTCGGCCAATAAATTGTTCGAGAGGATGAGTTCTTGCGAAAGTTGGTTCGATTTTTTTCTGGGAAAATCGGCGCGATACAGCACGTAATGATCCTTGGCATATTCCTTGAAAGTTTCCGATTGCCAAACTTCCCGATCCAATTTAATACAGGGAGCGCACCAGTCGGTACCGGCAAACACCACGATCAAAGGCTTTTTGGTTGTTTCGGCTTTGGTGAGCGCCAAGGCATAATCTGGCTGCCAATCTTGTGCGTAAGCACATATCGACAACGAAAACAAGGCGATACCGAGCCAAATCTTTGTCATGGGTTATATAATTACAAAATCAGTGCCACTATTATTCGAAAACCCTCAAAAGGTCACCTGAGAGCTCAACATTAAAAATTTTCAAAGGTTTGGCAGGATTGTTATCGACTTGGTTCAACGGACTGCCATCTTGTTCGAACCGGGATCCGTGCACATCGCAATAAAAAATACCGCCCTCCTGATCGATGAAGCGAACCTGATCATAGGCTTGATGGCTGCATATCTGGCTTGCCGCGATGTATTCGCCTTGCAGGTTTTTCACCACCACCACATCATTTTTCAGGATAAACCCGCCGTTGTTCTTCAGTGGCGCCGCTTCAGCGGCATTGAGATCTATGTTAAAGTCAACATTGGTGGGCACTTGCTTTACTTCTCCAGGGGTATCGTCTTTGGAGCAGCCTTGAACACAGGGGAAGATGACCGCAAAGGCCGCACCTGCCCCTAAACTTCTTAAGAATTCCTTTCTTTCCATAACGCTTTTTTATATTAAAAGAACGTATTAAATACGGGAATCGTATGGGTATTTTCGTTAATTAAGGATATTCGACAAACGGTCGGCTCGGGATGCGGTGCACACTTAAAAATCAAATCTTGCCGATATCCTAATCTGAATGGAATCCCCTTGGCTGGCGGAAGCCTTTATGTATAAATGAAGGTCCCAAACTCACTTTCAATGGTGAGTTTCTTGGTTTTACTTTCCACCACTTTGCCCACGATTCGCGCATCAACCCGAAAACTTGCGGCAATCTGGATCAATTGGTCGGCCACTTCCGGATTGACATATAGTTCCATTCGGTGCCCACAATTGAACACCTGGTACATTTCTCTCCAGTCGGTGCCCGACTGTTCCTGTATCAACTTGAAGAGTGGCGGGATGGGAAATAAATTGTCTTTGATGATATGAAGGTCATCGACAAAATGTAGAATTTTGGTCTGAGCCCCCCCGCTGCAATGTACCATGCCATGGATATTCGCGGAAGTGTATTTCTTTAGGATGGCCTTGATGATCGGCGCATAGGTCCTGGTGGGGGAAAGCACCAATTTTCCGGCATTCAACGGAGAATCGGGTACCCCATCGGTCAGTTTGGTCTTCCCGGAGTATACCAAGTTTTCCGGCACCGCAGCATCGTAGCTTTCCGGATATTTTTGTGCGAGATACTTTGAAAAAACATCATGTCTCGCCGATGTGAGTCCGTTGCTGCCCATTCCCCCGTTATATTCCTTTTCGTAGGAAGCCTGTCCGAATGAAGCGAGGCCAACGATCAGATCACCTGCCCGTATATTGGCGTTATCGATCACCTCATCGCGTTTGATCCTAGCGGTTACGGTGGAATCTACGATGATCGTACGCACCAAATCCCCGACGTCGGCCGTTTCCCCGCCGGTTGAATGGATGACGATGCCATGTTTTTTGAGGTCCTGGATCAATTCCTCCGTTCCATTGATGATGGCCGAAATCACCTCACCGGGAATCAGGTTTTTATTGCGCCCTATCGTTGAAGACAGCAAAATATTATTGGTGGCGCCCACGCATATCAAATCGTCCAAATTCATGATCAAGGCATCTTGGGCAATGCCCTTCCATACCGAAATATCCCCGGTTTCTTTCCAATACATATAGGCCAGGGAAGATTTGGTGCCGGCGCCATCGGCATGCATCACCAAACAATAGTCTTCGTCTTCGGTAAGATAATCGGGAACGATTTTGCAGAATGCCTTGGGATAGAGGCCCTTATCTATCTTTTTAATGGCGTTGTGCACGTCTTCCTTTGCGGCGGAAACACCCCTTTGTTTATATCGTTCGCTACTGGACGTATCCATAGATCATGTTTTGTCAAAAATAAGGGAATCCTGAAAAAGACCGCCTAAAACGGTGGCCTATAATTAAGATATTTCAAGTAAAAGCGGAAAAATAGGGGAATGGCCATGCTGCGCGCATCCACTTATCTTCCGCCTTCGGTTGGCCAATTATTTGATGAACAATAATTCACGATACTTGGCCAAGGGCCAGGACTGATTATCGACGAGTTGCTCGAGTTTATCACAATGTATCCTTATTTCTTCAAAATAGGGCTTCACATCGTTGCAATAGGCAAAGGCCTTTTTATGACTGTCGGTCAGTTTGTTCGCCTTTTTTCTGGCTTCGGTCATGGCATCGGTCTTCTTTTTCAACTCCGTCAAGTGTTCCGCGATCTGTTCAATGATCGACAATTGGGCATTCGACAGTGCCTTGTGCGCGGCACCATAGATTTCCTTTAGTCCCAAAACATTCTTGATGAGCTTGTTATGGTATTCAATGGTGGCAGGGACCACATGGTTAAAGACCAGTTCGTTCAGTACCCTGCCCTCAATCTGCAGATGAAGGATATAGGCCTCCAATTCCACTTCCTGCCTGGCCCGCACCTCGGTTTCGCTCATGACCTTCATCGATTTGAAGAGTTCCAGGCTTTCCTTTGTGGTGAGCACCTGCAGGGCCGATGGGGTATTTTTGTTGTTGCTCAGCTTTCTTTTTTGCGCTTCCCTTTCCCAAGCGTCGCTATAGCCATCCCCATCGAAACGGATCCGTTTGGAAGTTTTGATGTATTCCCGCAAGACATTGAAAACCGCCTCATCTTTTTTGAGGTTTTTTTTATCGATCAAACTATCGACCTCTTTTTTGAAAGCCAACAACTGTTTCGCCACGATGGTGTTCAGCACGGTCATCGGTTTGGCACAATTGGTCTTTGCGCCTACACCGCGCATCTCAAACTTGTTGCCCGTAAAGGCAAAGGGCGAGGTACGATTGCGATCGGTGTTGTCCAATAAAATCTCGGGAATCTTACCGACCACGTTCAGTTTAAGTTCGGTTTTTTCCTCGGGGGACAGCTTCCCTTGGGAAACCCCCTCCAATTCGTCGAGCACCTCACTCAATTGTTTCCCGATAAATATGGAAAGTATGGCCGGCGGCGCTTCATTGGCCCCCAATCGATGGTCATTACTGGCGGAAGCGATCGAGGAACGCAACAGTTCTTCATAAGCGTCGACAGCCTTGATGGTATTGATGAAAAAAGTAAGGAACTGCAGGTTTTTCATTGGGGTTGATCCCGGACTGAGCAGGTTTACCCCCGTATCGGTGGCCAAGGACCAGTTGTTGTGCTTTCCCGATCCATTGATGCCCGCAAAAGGCTTTTCGTGGAAGAGTACCCTGAAATGGTGCCTATCGGCGATTTTTTCCATCACGTCCATCAGCAATAAATTGTGATCGACGGCCAAATTGGCTTCCTCAAAAACCGGGGCGAGCTCAAACTGGTTCGGGGCCACCTCATTGTGCCTTGTCTTGACGGGAATTCCCAATTTGGTACACTCCTTTTCCAAGGCTTTCATAAAACTGATGGCCCTCTGTGGGATGACCCCAAAATAGTGGTCATCCAATTGTTGTCCTTTGGCCGCCGTATGGCCGATCAAGGTACGCCCTGTCATCAAAAGATCTGGGCGGGAATAGGCCAAGGCCTTATCGACCAGGAAATATTCCTGTTCCCAACCAAGGGTGGCATTCACCTTGGAAACGTTCTTATCAAAATACCTTGCCACGGCTGTAGCGGCTTCATCAACGGCACTCAAGGCCCTTAACAAAGGGGCCTTATTGTCGAGCGCCTCCCCGGTGTAGGAAACGAAAATGGTAGGAATGCAAAGGGTGGTATCATAAACGAAGGCAGGCGATGTTGGGTCCCATGCCGTATAGCCCCTGGCTTCAAAGGTATTCCGCAGGCCACCACTTGGAAAACTGGAAGCATCCGGTTCTTGCTGGACCAATTGCGAGCCGCCGAATTTTTCCAACGCCTTGCCATTGGGCAAAAGATCGAAAAAAGCATCATGCTTTTCGGCCGTAGCCCCGGTAAGGGGCTGGAACCAATGGGTATAGTGGGTCGCGCCCATGGCAATGGCCCATCCCTTCATGGCCTCTGCCACTTGGTCGGCAATCTTACGATCAATTTTGGAGCCCGAATAGATAGCGCTTTTCACACTTTCAAGGGCATCCTTGGTCAAATGTTGCAGCATGCGCTCTTCATTGAACACGTTTATCGCAAAATATTCCGAGCGTCTCCCCTTTTCGGTGATTTTTATACGGCCTCGGTTATTGCTTTCGGAAATGGCATCAAAGCGTTGTTTCGACATGGATCATGGATTTCTTGGGCGCTAAATTAACAATTACCGATTTAATAATATATCGTTAAAAAAATTAATTTCCGACAAAATACCCCTCACAAATTGGGGGTATTGGGAATAATATATAAAATCTGCAATTTTACCCCCTATAAATATCGCATAATTCAACAAAAAACATATTTTTGCTAATCCAAAAATTAAAATTAACAACCGCATATTATGAGCAAAACAAAATTAGAATACATCTGGTTAGATGGTTATTTCCCCACACAGAACATGCGCAGTAAAACCAAAGTCGTCAACAAATTCGGCGGCAAATTGGAAGATTGTCCGGTATGGTCGTTCGACGGTAGTTCAACTAGGCAAGCCGAAGGCGGTTCGTCAGATTGTTTGTTGAAACCGGTGGCCCTCTTTCCAGACCCGGAAAGACAGAACGGTTTTTTGGTAATGACCGAAGTAATGAATGCAGATGGAACACCGCACATATCTAATGGCAGGGCAACCATTGACGATGATGACAATGATTTCTGGTTCGGTTTTGAACAGGAATACTTTATCATGGACACCCATACCCAATTACCGTTGGGCTTCCCAATAGGCGGTTACCCCGCACCTCAGGGCATGTATTATTGTTCCGTGGGCGGTAAAAACACACATGGACGGGAATTGGTGGAAGAGCATGCAGATCTCTGTATTGCGGCCGGCATCAATTTTGAGGGCATCAACCAGGAAGTGGCTTGTGGGCAGTGGGAATTCCAATTGTTCGCCAAAGGGGCCAAACTGGCCGGGGATGAATTATGGGTGGCACGTTACCTTCTGGATCGTTTGACCGAAAAACACGGCTACTACATAGAGTATCACCCGAAACCATTGGGCAAGGATATGGACTGGAACGGATCGGGAATGCACGCCAATTTCTCCAACTCCACTTTGCGCACCGCAGGTTCCAAAGCGGTCTATGAAAAAATATGTGAAGCCTTCAGGCCTGTGGTCGAAGAGCATATTGCCGTATATGGAGAATTCAATGACCAGCGCTTGACCGGGAAGCACGAAACCGCTTCGATCCATGATTTCAGTTATGGCATTTCCGACAGGGGCGCCTCGATCCGTATCCCGATCGCCACCGTTGAAAGCGGATGGAAAGGATGGCTGGAAGATAGACGACCCGCCTCCAATGGTGATCCCTATAAAATTGCCGGTAGAATTATTAAAACCGTAAAATCGGCTAAGTTATAGCATAGCAAATTTTAATGTTGACTCAAAAAACCGCTTCCTGTTCATTCAGTGGCGGTTTTTTAGTTTTCCACTTTTTGAAGAGGCGTATTCATCCAATAATCCACAAAATTATCGGGCTTTGAAATGGGCTGGTCTTTAAATATGGGCCTATCCTTTTTCCTTAAGAGTGTGTCGGTCGGGATGGTGACATAGGGTTTCATTGCCCATACAGGAGATGACCAAAAACCCGCCCAGTGCTTTAAACTTCTCGGGGATTTGAAAGCCCCCATCCATATTGGAGATGATGCCCAATGCATATCCTTTTACCCGAACCGTGGCGAAAGGGATGGGTTCCTGGGTCTGGGAATCCAAGAGCTTTCCCCTTAAAAATCCCTGCTGCGCGAAAGACGGCCAGGAAAACCATAATAAAAGGAACACCATGCCAAGTTTGCTGCCCATGGTATTGTTGATGCATTTAGGTCAACGTAAAGTAAACAAATGAACAATAGACCGCCAATAAAACGATACCGTCGCGCCAGCCCAATCGCATTCCCCTGGGCAAAAAAACCAAGGGCAGAATGAGAAACGAAACCCCCAACATCCAAAAGATATCGCTGTCCAACAGTCTGGGATCCATCGCCTTTATAGGTGTGATGATCGCGGTGATGCCCAAAACCGCCAAGAGATTAAAAATATTGGAACCGATCAAATTTCCCAACGAAATGGCTTTTTCCTTTTTGAGCATCGCAATGACCGAGGCGGCCAATTCGGGAATACTGGTACCGACAGAGACAACGGTAACCCCTATTGCCCGCTCGCTTACACCATATGTGCTGGCAAGGCCCACCGACCCATGAATCAACAGCTCAGACCCCCCCCAAAGTGCCATGCCGCCCAAACCAAAAAAGAGCGCCGTCTTGAACCAAGGCAAAGGTTCGTCATCTTCGGGCAATTCGTCAACCACCGCCGGTTTTTGGAAGCGCAGCAGATACACCAAGAAAAGGAAAAGGCAAATGACCATTATGATTCCTTCATACCTTTCCAAGGTGCCGTCAAAATAAATAAAGGCAAAAAACATGAGGGAAGCGAGCATCATGATGGGCCAGTTGATCATATAAAAACTCTTGGTCACATCGATATGGCCCAAAATAACAGTTATCCCCAGCACCAGGGCCAAATTCGCGATGTTGGATCCGACGACGTTCCCCAAGGACAAATCGGGATATCCTTCAATGGCCGCTTTGATGCTGACGATCAACTCAGGCGCAGAGGTGGCGAAAGACACCACGGTCATTCCAACGACAATTTTGGGGATGTTCAAACTTAGGGCCAAAGATACTGCCGACTTTAAGAGCCAATTTCCGCCTTGAATCAAAAAAATCAGTCCAAATACGATCAGCACCAGGTTAAGCATGGGAATGTTTTTTTGCAAATATAAACTAAGCCTGCCATTTAAGTTTGAACCTACTTTTTTCACTTTGAACGCTGAACAGCCCCAACGTTAAATAACTATTAATTTAGTTGTGTAACTATATTTATAGTTGTACATTGGGATAAAATTTCATACCATGCAAAAATTGACCAATAAGGAAGAGGAGGTCATGAAAATCCTCTGGAAACTGAAGAAGGCCTTCGTCAAGGAAATACGGGCATCCATTCCTGGCGATAAGCCCCATTACAATACGTTGTCAACCATGGTGCGGAATCTGGAAGACAAGAAATATGTAGACCACGAGACCTTTGGCAACACCCATAGGTACTACCCGCTGGTGACCAAAGAAAGCTATAGGAAACGCCATATCAATGCAACCATAGCCGATTATTACGACAATTCTTATAAATCATTGGTCTCCTTCTTCGCGGAAGAGGAAAAAATATCGGTGGAAGAACTTCAAGAAATCATCCATCTCATCGAAAAAAACAAATAATATGGAACCTTTTGCCCTCTATCTTTTAAAGTCTTCGGCAATTTTGGGACTTTTTTACCTGGTGTATCAACTCTTCCTCAAGCAGGAAACTTTTTTTACGGCCAACCGCCATTTTCTGATGATCGGCATCGTGGCCGCTTTTCTTTTGCCCTCCGTCACCATCACCCAATATATGGAAGCGGTACCTATCCATTATGGTGGCGCCATTGTTTCCGACCTTCCCGAAGCGGCCCTACCGGCTCAGGAGGCTTTTCCATGGGCCTCCCTTTTTTTGTGGGTTTATGGTCTAGGTATCGCCTTCTTGACCCTAAAGTTCCTTGTACAATTCCTGCAGCTTTGGAAAATGATCAAAAAGAACAGCGGTGTCAGGCAAAATGGGTTTCATTATATACAGATTTCAGAGCCTATCGCACCCTTTTCTTTCTTCAAAACCATATTTTACAATCCATCGAACTATAGCCAGGCCGAATTGGATGCCATCCTCAGCCATGAAAGGGCGCATGCCGCCGAAAACCATTCGTTGGACGTGCTTCTGGCCCATATCCTGACCATAGTGCTCTGGTTCAATCCTTTGAGTTGGCTGTATCGAAGAAACGTAAAGCAAAACCTGGAATTTTTGGCCGATGCCAGTGCAATCAATGGTATCGACTCCTTGAGATGCTATCAGTATACCTTATTAAAGGTTTCGGGCGGCCGATATAGCCTGCCGATAACCAATCATTTTTATAGTTCATTAATCAAAAAACGAATCGTTATGTTGCACAAATCAAAATCACATCATTTGAAAGTACTTAAACTGGGCCTTATCGTACCCTTGTTGCTCGCCTTTATCCTGACTTTCAATACCAAGGTAGTGGCACAAGAACCTGAAGTCACCTTCAGCATCGAAAAAGTAGAAGTCTTGATCGATAAAGACAGCGAGGATGCCGATTTGAAATCCGATATGGTCTTTTTGAAGGAAAAAGGGGTAACCTTGAAATTCAAGGGCATCAAAAGAAATACAGCTGGCGAAATCATGGCCATCAGTGCCAGTTTCAAGGACGATACGGGCAAAAGCGGCAATTATAATTTGAGTGGTGATACACCTATAGAACCTTTCGTGTTTACCCTCGAATATGAAGGGGACTACAAAAAAATGAGCTTTGGCAGTGCTGCTTCCAAAACATTCCAAAAAAAGGGAAACAGTTATACAAAAAAAATCGTGATCAACAGCGAGGAGGAAGATCGTGGGAAACTGGTCGATAAAAAAAAGACTGTCATCAAAAAAGTCGATAAAGAGGGCGACGAAGGAGAGGCTGAGGAAATGGAATGGTTTACGGATGACGATACCAATGCCATCCAGGTCATTATTGAAGAAATCGATGACTTGGAGAAGATCATCGTGAACGGAAAGGAAGTCAGTAGGGAAGAGTACGAAGCCATGGAGGAACAACATACCGATGGGAAAACAATCATAATCAAGAAAGTGAGGAAGGGGGATGACCAATTTTCCTTTATCACGAAGGATTCAGATGAAGAAGAAGATATCATTGCCATGGAAGAAGGCAATGGTACCTTTTTCCTTATCGATACGGAAGGAGATGAATCCCCCTTATTTAGGATAGACGGGAAGGAAGCCACCGAAGGCGAGGCAAAAAAGCTTGCCCCGGATCAAATAGAAAGCATCAATGTCTATAAGGGCGCCAAGGCCCTTGAAAAATTTGGCGACAAAGCCAAGGACGGGGTGGTCGAAATCACTACCAAAAAACAGGAATAATTTCAGAAAAACTATTTTCTGCAATACGAATCCCATGATAGATCCGACCCTACAAAGGGTCGGATTTAATTTATCATGAGATCAAAAAGGCAAAAAACACCCCTATGTCTTACAAATCGCCCTTGCCTTTTCCAATTTCGATAAAAATGCCCCTTCAAAAGTATCATTTTATAACCTTAACCCATTTTATACATTACATTTTAAAATAATATTCAAGACTAAGTCCAAATATATTATATATAAACCGTGTTTTGGATTACAATATTGTATGCAATTCCATCAATAAATCTTTTTGGATATGCCACAGCGCATTTTGTTTTATATCTTGAAGGCCAATTGTGCCGAATGATTCAGTTTTTAGGTCGTTTTGCGCATTGAAAAAAGTAAGTTTCAACAAAAATCCTACAAAATGATTGCCTTTGCCAAATTGCTATTGATCCTGTTGCTCAGCTTGATCTTGACTCTCTTGTGATGCCGGCGCTGGCTGCCATTTGAGATGTGCAACCCATGAAAGACCTCTATTCCTGGAAAGAGATTATATTTGATAAAAAGTAAAGGATGACCGATGCTATTTTCAAATTCCTGGCCAAAATAAACAAGCTACTGCTTCCCTCCTATTCCAAAAAAGGCTTGGACCTCTCCAAAGCTTCCAAGATGCAGTTGGCCGTGATTGCCTGGCGTTATTTTGTAACGACACGGGCCTTAGCTCAGTAATGCAGCAATGACTTCAACCGATGGTCATGTTTTAATGTATCGCGTCCGTTCAAAAAATCGAGTTCGATCAAAAAGTTACATAGGACGATTTCCCCGCCCAGTCGTTCCACCAAGCGGCATGTTGCCTTTGCCGTGCCGCCCGTGGCCAACACATCGTCATGGATCAAAACCTTCTCCCCGGCTTGAATGCTATCCTTATGTATTTCGAGCAGATCGGTTCCATACTCCAGTTGATAGGCCTGGCCTATCGTGGCCGCAGGTAGCTTGCCCGTTTTGCGGACCGGAACAAATCCCGCGTTATAATGGGCAGCCAAAAGCGGTCCAAAGAAAAATCCCCTGCTTTCCATGCCCACCACTTTATCTATTTTTTGGGGACCGATCAATTGTACAAGGGCGAGGCGGGCAGCCTCAAAGGCTTTCTTGTCTTGCAACAGCGGCGTGATATCCTTGAAAACCACCCCTGGTGTTGGGAAGTCTTGGATATCCCTGATATAGCTTTTTAAATCCATGATTTAGATTGCCGTTAGTTTGTGGTTAAATGTAAAAAGAAATATATTTGCCGTCCTTTGCAAATTCCAAATATGTTTGCTTGGTAGACCGATGGCCAAATTGTGGTCCATCGCAATAAAAAGGCCCCGTGGCGCAACTGGATAGCGCATCTCACTACGAATGAGAAGGTTACAGGTTCGAATCTTGTCGGGGTCACCTAAAGCGAAAAGTCCATCACCCATGTGATGGATTTTTTATTGATGAAGTAATGCAAAACCCTCGGTTTTGAGATTACGCTCTGAAATAAAAAATATTGCGTGCCAACGCGATGGACTTTCATTTTCAGGCGGGACGCCAAAAGAAAACCATCGGTAATCTTGTCGGGGTCACGACACTCAGAAAACCACGTCTCAAAAAGACGTGGTTCTTTGTTTGTGGAAAGGCCAAGCGAATGCTTGAGGCCTTGGAACAAAAAAGAACAAGGGCGGCGGCCCGTGGTTTTCCAAAATCGAGCCTTTCCGCATCAATGTAACATGCGTTACATCCCAACCGACCATTTCCCACTATATTTGCAAAAATTAAAATTTATGGAATTTCTCTTACAACCTTGGCCGTGGTACGTTTCCGGCCCCTTGATCGCCGCGGTCATGTTCTTGCTGCTCTATTTTGGCAAAACCTTCGGCATGTCCTCCAACCTACGGACCTTATGTGCCATGGGCGGGGGTGGAAAGTATGCCGATTTCTTCAAATTCGATTGGAGGGCCCAACGCTGGAACCTCATCGTGGTACTGGGCGCCATTCTAGGCGGTTTTATCGCCGTAACTTTTTTATCGGATGGATCAACGATTGATTTGAATCCCAAAACAGTCAGTGAATTGGGAGCGCTCGGCTTTGAACAGGTCGGGGAATCCTTGGTCCCTTCCGAAATATATGGTTGGTCTTCCGTCTTTAGTTTGAAGGGCCTGGGCGTATTGATCCTCGGTGGTTTTTTGGTCGGCTTTGGCACACGGTATGCCGGTGGATGCACCTCTGGCCATGCCATTACGGGACTCAGCAATCTGCAATTGCCCTCGCTGATCGCCGTTATCGGATTTTTTATTGGTGGTTTGATCATGACCCACTTCTTATTACCCTTAATATTTGGTACATGAAATATTTAAAATTCTTACTCGTAGGCATATTCTTTGGCATCGTGCTCGTAAAATCGGAGGCGGTATCCTGGTACCGTATCTATGAGATGTTCAAATTCCAATCTTTTCATATGTACGGCATCATCGGCTCCGCTGTCGTGCTGGGAGCACTTTCAGTTTGGTTTTTAAAGAAATCGAAAATCAAGAGCATCGAAGGCACTGATATTCATTTAATACCAAAAAATAGGGGAATTGCACGTTACCTGATCGGTGGATCGATCTTTGGGCTGGGCTGGGCTTTGGCTGGCGCCTGTCCCGGACCCATGTATATTTTGTTGGGAACCGGTGTATTCAGCATGCTCATCGTGATTGCCGCGGCCGTACTGGGCACGTTTACCTATGGGCTGTTAAAGGATCACTTGCCCCATTAAGTCTTTACAAATGGACCCCCTTATCGGTGTATAAGGATGGTTTTGGCAATATTATGGTATTCTTTATCGAAGAGGCCTATCCAATTTTAATGGCATCGGCGCGCAAGGAAACATTTATTTGAATTATTTCCGCTGTCCTCTGAAATATCTGGGTGCTGGTCTTACGATCTAACCGTAATTCAGTGGATTTCAAGGGCGGGCCATCTTTACGATAAACCTCAACCCCATTGGTTTTCGCCAAGGTGTACACCACTGGGATTTGGCAATAGGTAAACCCAAGCGACCCCGGAGCCAAGGGAATGGATTTGGTTTCGTTTTCAACATCGATATACTCAAAGTCCCGTGCATGGCTAAGGAATTCCTCCTTTTTCAACAATCCAGTCCCAAATCCCAACATTCCGTCAACTATGGTAACCCCCAATTCAGCCATTCGGGTTAAAATATCTTCTTTTACCTGTCCGGTCATCCCTGGTTGCTGGGCCCCTTTATGCGCGGGAGTATGGGAATAGGGATCGGTTGGAAAGGCGCCATAAAGCTCAGGTGATTTATGAACACCTATCCCTTCATTAATTTCATGGTAGTGTTCCATGAGTCTTTTCAATACCTGCCGATCGGCCCCATTGGCAATGGCCTCCCGACAACATTCCATCACCGCCAGTGAAAGTTTTGAAACCATGTGCCAATAGATCGAGCCCAAACCTTCATATCCAAAAAATGTCCCTGATCTTCCGGTAAAGGATTTGTGATCGAAAACTTCCTCAAATATTTCAAATAGCAATTCTTTCTCCTCGGAGATCAATTTGCCATACTTGGTATTCGACATACTTTTGAGGGCTGTTTCAAGACTTTTGGCATTGTTGAAATTGCCATTGAAATGAAATTTTCCTTTCGTATCCTTTTCAATGACCTGCCTGTTATCATCCTTCATCAGTTGGTTCAATAGTTTCGATCTTTGAATGCTTTCGTCGGGAATCACATTTTTATCCAAAAACCGCGGTAATTCCTTGTTGGGATATAAAATATAGCTGTTTTGATCTTTTCGATACAAAGCACTATTTCTAAGACTGTCCAACAAAGCCAATGAGGAACGGGAATCCAGATAACCTGAGCTCAGTACGGCTACCTGCCCTTCGAGCATTTCACTCAGATATGAAATTGTAGTCCCTTTTGATGCATCAATTGCGATAAGATTGTAAGCATGGTATAAATGGTCTTTTCTCTTATTGGCCTCTATGGCATGTTCCAAATAACGCAACATGATCTTGGTAAAATTTAGCAGGCTTTTTTTGGAAATGCCTTGCTTTGATCCGCTATACCCTTTGTCATAAATCAACTCGCGATAATCGCTTCCGGCCAGGCCCAGCCCTTCCATGATATCGAACCGTTCTTGATCCGATATGGCTCCTTTTAAGCTATTTTGGTGCTTTTCCAATGTGCTTAAAACCGCATTGAAAAACAAGGATAATTCCTTTGAGATCGACACCTCATTGTGGGTGCTCCTATTGATAAAGGTTTGGAAAAAAACCAAAAACCTTCTCAAATAATAGAGGGTTACCATTGATACCCCATTGCCTACCAGAGCATTGTTGGCATCATTCCACTCTGGGCGTTGGGTATTGAGCCAAATCCCAGCTTCAGGAATAAAATTGGAGCATTTGGCCAGCATTGTGGCCAAAAGTTTTTCAATAAGGTTTACGTGATAAATGCTATGGTCGCCAAGTGTAAGCAGGGCGCCATCAGCTCCAATTTTTGCCTTTTTTTGATTGATCTCATGGTCTAGATCATGATCGAACAGGATCGTATCCTTTGGATTTTTCAAAATATTCGTATAAGGCTTGATTCTATAAGGAACATTGGCATAGACAAAAAGGTATTTATCGCTATAAGTTGCCAGCTTGGATGGATAATAATCCGCAATGAATTCCAGGAATTTGAGCAGGTAAATGATTTGATGATCGCCCCAATATCCTATATAGGACCAAGGATCATTGGGTTCTATGACCTCCCAGTCGAATCCGCTTTTGGTGACCCGGTACGGGTTATAACCTTCAAAAGTAGTGGCGTTAAGAAACTTGAGAATCATACTATCAATAAATTCGGGATAGGAATGTGCCAAGGCCTCCCAGTTCTGAAAAATATCACGCCAATTTCCCTCATAATCCAGAATTTTTGATCCATCCAATTCGCTACGGGTATTGATGGAAAACCTATTCCAGGGCCTGCTGGGATCGCCATGCCTTCTACTAAACTTAAGGGGCAAGTATTCAAGGCACAACCGCTGAAAATCACTGTTATCGCTCCGGGATGACATATCTCGCAATACTTTGAGCGTAAAAACCTCTGGAAGAGCCTCCATGAGCTTTGCCATGGATTTGAAAAGCTTGCCATTTGCTTTTTTGATATATTGGCTAAAGTCTGACCTTTCAATATCATAATTCTGATCGAAAATACCGCCGCGCATAATGTTATAAAGCACATTGGCATAATGCCTTGACGTTTTCAGGTGGTCTTGGGTCGACTGCAGTCCATCGGCAGCGCCTACCAATTCTTTTAATTTGCGGGTTCCAGTTTCTATATCTTTCAATACGGACTTTTCAAGACTGGTAGTAGCTTTTAACCGATCGGTTATATGGGCAATTCCGGAAGCACTTTGGTTTACATTGGCGACGATCATCCAGCCTTGCGTGGCGTTGGCTGGAAGTTGAAGTTGTGTACTTATAAAGAATGCCCCTTTTTCCGCTTTGATATCTGTCTCTTCCTGCAGGGGTTTCCCGATCCTAAAATCATCTAACTGCAAGGAAGAAACCAAATGGGTTTTATTATTGAGACCTATCGACCAGGCAATATTTGCCTTTAAAGCCTCACTGGGCTCAGCCTTATCCACAATAATGGCGCTCAATGCGTAAATCCCCAGGCCCACCTCGGGCAGTAATTCATTTCTCTTATAGGCATCCACCAAATTGCTCCTTGTATTTTGTAGTTCTGTGGTAACTCCGCAGGGCAAAATGTTCTGGATCCCATCGAGAATGGCAGCACTAAGGTCGGTATTGGTATTATTTTCCAGGAATGTTCGCTTCACAAAACCGAAGTCGTTGCTCGAATTCCACTGAATCTTGAGTGTCATCCCAAGATCCTCATTGATTTCCTCAAAAATGACCTTATTCCCGTAAACGTTTTTATACAGGTTCCTTTTGGTGCTATACATGCCGGAATACCTATCGGAAAACGGTTCCCAGAGAAAGGTTTTTGAATTCGAATGCAGTCTTATTATGGACTTGCTGCCGGTAATTTCAGCGGATTCCGTGATCTTATCGTCGGTGTAATATGGAAAAAGGGCATATTCACTATTCTTTCTTCCAGCACTAAGGCCCCCATTGCTCGAAATGAACATCCAATGGTTCGAATCACTGACGATGCTCATGAAAAAAGGGCGAATCGCATCGCTATTCTCTATTTTATAATAGATTTCATCTTCAAATGTAACCTGAATTCCCTGAACCTTTTTCCGGTCGAGGTTTAGTTCACTATTCCCTATGTAAAGTCCTTTACCCATAATCCTATTTTATATTACTAAAAAAGCCTCTCAAAATATGAATATTCAAAGAGGCTGACATCATAGACATTTTTAAATTATTCTACCAAAAATGGAATGTTCGCGGCCGCTGAATGCCCATGACCATCCGTGGCATAGACAAACAAACGATATTTTCCTTTCGCGGGAGCTCTTAACGCTAAGGTATTGCCTTCTTCCTCGGTGAACAAGCCCTGAATAGGTTTAGGACGTTCTTCATAATCACCGCCCTCCTGCAAATCCGTACTTTCCGGCAACACTTCCCAATGGTATGAAACAGCATCGTTTTCCGGGTCAGATGTTGTAATGGTCGCTTTATATTCTTTGTCCGAGGTGAGCATCAAGTTATCATAGGCGGTCTTCCCATCCAAAATGAACGATTCTATCTTGGGTGTCCTATTTTCAGGCCAGGTACCGTTCCAGATATAATGCATTACATCTACCGATTCGGTTTCCTGACCATCCTCCAAAAAGATTCCATACCAGGTAGGCGTTCTCTCCTGTTTGTTGCCCCATAAAAAGACATAGGAGCCAATGCATTGCAGGGAATCGGCTTCAATCCCTCCCTGATAACGTTTTAAATAATTGGCCGCCTTTATCGTACTGTTTTCTTCTATAGGCGCACCCCATTTCGTGGTAGGCACCTCCCAATGGCCCGTAGCCCCCCATTCGGTGACCATGTAAGCACCTTCCCATCCGTATTCTCGGATCAGCCTCGGTAAATCGGGTAGATCACCATACATCTGAACCGCCAGGATATCCAGATCGGGACAACGTTGCTTGATAAGCTGTACTTCTTTTTCCGCAAGTCCGGCAAGGCTGGTAGTAGTGAGGTGGTTCGGGTCAACGGCATGGATCATTTCAGAAATCCCATTTACGGCATCCCAAACTTTAGGATTGGTATAATTGAGATTGAGTTCGTTCCCTATACCCCAAATCAACAAGGCGGGATGATCTTTAAGCTCCATTACCTGCCTTTTGATGTCTGCCAACTGCTTTTTCACCTGTTCTGGATCGTCATAATCGAACCCGTGTCTTTCACGACCCACTTCAATGCCCATACTCACCATGAGACCATTCTCGTAGGCTTCATCCAAAACTTCTATGGCAGATCGTTCCCCATTGTCCGTTCGCCAGGTTCGGAAAGAATTGGCATGATGGCTCGCGAGGGCATTTATATTACCAAATTCCAAACCTGCACCTTTGATATAAAAGGGTTTTTGATCCACAAATAATTGAAATTTTCCTCCCTCCTTCTTGAGCGTCACTTTTGCCGGTGGTGCCTGAAAAGCGATCGACTCTGTCTCTTTGGTTTTCTCAGGAGTGTTTTTACACGAAAAAATAAGGCTTGCACAAAGAACAATGATGATGCGGTTCATATTTTTAATCTATTTTCTTATTAATAATTCCTCTACCTCCTCGAGCGTTTTTCCCTTGGTTTCTATCACAAATTTATAGACAAAAAGCAGGGCACATAAGGATAACAATGCATATAAGGCGAAGGTCACGGTAGGTCCAAGGTTGGATAATTCCCATGGGAATACTTGGGTAACTGAAAAACTGATCAAGGAGTTAAAGAATCCAACTACCGAGATGGCAATTCCCTTGATTTTACTAGGGAAGATTTCAGAAATCAGGGTCCACATCACAGGTCCCAATGAAATAGCAAACGATGCAACGTAGAGCAAAATCGCAATCAACACCATTGTGGCATTTATTTGGATGAAATTGGTGATTTCATTCCGTTTAAAGATGAGGAACTGCTCGTCATCCAAACGTTCCTGAACGGCCGCAAACAATACTGCCTGTCCGTCATAGGAATTTCCCTTCAAATCGGCCAGGGCCACCTTTACTTCCTGATTGTTGATCTTTGCTAGGGTAGTTTCGTTAAAAACGTAACTGGCATTGTTAAAAGCAAGGGTCGCCATCAACAGGGCGATGGTCATACAGGCGGTACCGATCAGCAATAAAGGTTTTCTTCCCAACCTATCGATCAACCAAATGGCGACCAAGGTAAAGACCAGGTTGGTTAGCCCAACTACAATGGCCTGTAAGAAAGAGGAATCGGTGCTGCCCCCGGCCTGCTCAAAAATAGTAGGGGCATAATAAAATATGGCATTAATACCCGTTATTTGTTGAAAGAAAGCAATCCCCAATGCGATGATCATGATGGTGGCGTACTTGCTTTGAAAAATATCGGCCAAGCGGCCTTTCTCTTCTTTTTTATCGATGCCCCTTTGAATTTCTTGAATGGTCATCTCGGCATATTCTTCCCCACCGATCTTCATTAATATCCTTCGGGCCAGCTCGATCTTGTTGAGTTTTTGAATGAGCCATCGTGGGCTTTTCGGAACGGTCCATAAAGCAAGAAAATAAATGGCCGCCGGAATAGCTTCCACCCCGAGCATCCAACGCCAGCTTTCCCCTTCTATATCGATCAGAAAATAGTTGGAGAAATAGGCAACTGAGATACCGATTACGATATTCAACTGGTTGAAAGACACCAGACTCCCCCTTAATTTGGGAGGGGCAATTTCAGCGATATAGATCGGCGCGATCAATATGGCCCCACCAATACCTATTCCCCCAATAATCCTTGCAATAATAAATTCTGTGTACCCAGTTGCCATGGCCGACCAAGTGGCCGAGACGGTAAACAAGGCCGCCACAATGATCAGAATGTTCTTCCGACCATACCTATCGGCCATGGGTCCGGCCAAAAGGTTACCGGCCATTGCACCGAAAACGACACATCCTACGGAAAAACCCAACATCCATTCAGTCATTTCAAAGTAGATCGTAATCCCTTTTACTGCGCCAGAAATAACCGCACTGTCGAAACCAAGCAGGAACCCGCCCAGGGCCACAATAAGGCTTATTAAAATAGTATAGGATTTGTTCATTTTCAATTGTACGGCCGGTTGTTCCATTGTGAAGGTTTTAAGTTGTTTGGTGGTCAAATAGCAATCAATGATCTGCTCTAGGCAAACAAGATAAGCTTCCTATATTAAACAAAAAAACCAAAGGCCGGTAACCGACCTTATTAAAACTAAAGGAAAGAATACTGCTTCTCGATATACCCTATTGAAATCCACTTCAATGGCTGCCTGATCGAACGCCGGGTACAATGGCAAGGCCAGAAGGATTACCATTGCCCTAGAAGGATTTTTCGAAACATCGCCTTATCGATCGAGCTACCCCTTCTGGTGCGCTCCTGGCGGTATCGAAGAAGGAAATTCCCATATCAAAGGCATGCCGGCGATGAAAAGGATGTGACCTACCGGAAGTTCTTTATGACCCAATAAAATGCCCCAATAAAAAATGCTATAAAATTGGGCGTCAATCAATGGGAAGTGATGTGCAAAACGAAAGTTTGAAGGAACGCTTTATTTCGAAGTATAATTTTGGGAAATTCAGTAAGGAACTAAACTATTTCGGCACTCAAACCCGCTTGGAGCAAGCGGCTGCAACGGGGTTTTAAATCGGTGTACTCACCGGTCTTTACCGTGCATTTTCCATTATAATGTACAATTAGGGAACACTGTTCGGCCTGTTCGGGGGAATGCTCACAGACTTCGATCAAGGTCTCGATCACATGTTCGAAGGTATTCACCTCATCGTTAAAAAGAACAATTTCGTTTTGCTTTACCGTTTCTTCCGCCAGGAGCAGGTCTTCCTGAAACTTCTCTTTGCTGCCCATAGAAATCAATTTTTTGGGTTCGAGTTCCTATTTTCCACTTTAAATATAAGATAGAAAGGTCTAAAAAAATACCTTCCATGGTATTTTTAACAGAATGATCGATTTTGAAACCAACTTCTGTGCATCCTGCAACGGGGCCCCGTCGCTATTGATAATTTCTTTAAAATCGTTTTTAAAATAGAGATTTCTTGGTTCAGAAATATGTTGGGGAACCTCGGTTATGTTGATTTCAAATATTTAACGGAAACCCAATCGTTTCTTTCCAATTTCTCTTGATAACCCAATCCGGCCTCCAGGCACTTCGCCGAAATCAGTGCCAAATCGGTTTCATAAAAACCGCTGACGAACAACATTCCATTTTTTTTGAGGGCCTTTGCATAAGTTGGGATGTCGGCGAGCAAAATATTTCGGTTGATGTTGGCAAGGATCACATCGAATTGTTGGTCCTCCAGGAAATGTACGTCGTCTTCGTGCACGGAAATGTTTCGGCAATGGTTGCGTTCCACATTTTCCAAAGCATTGAGATAGCACCAATGGTCGTTATCCACCGCGTCGACCTTGATGGCGCCCCGCATCTCGGCCAAAATCGCCAAGACTCCCGTGCCACTGCCCATATCCAATACTGTTTTTTGTTGGAAATCGTGGTTCAAAATATGTTGCAACATCATATGGGTGGTCTCATGGTGGCCCGTGCCAAAACTCATTTTGGGCATGATCACGATATCATACGGTACCTGTGGCGCATCATGGAATGGCGCCCTGACCACACATTGGTCATTGATCTGTATGGCCTCGAAGTGTTGTTCCCATGAGGCATTCCAATTTTGCTGTTCAATTTCCCTGAAGTGATGCCGTATTTCAAATAACGGGCTGGAAAGTATCCGAATGGATTTCAACAACTCCTCCGACCAAAATTCTTTTTGAATGTAGGCCAAAACCCCATCGTCTTGCTCGACGAAACTTTCAAAGCCGGCCTCCCCCAATTCCGCGATCAGAATGTCTGAAGCCGGTTGGGGCGGATCAACCTTGAAATGATATTCGATATAAACCGTATCGGACATGTTTAAATGGCCTTGACGATCGCCAGAAAATCTTCAGCCACCAAGGAAGCGCCGCCGATGAGACCGCCATCTACATCAGGTTTGGAAAATATCTCGGCCGCATTGCCCGGCTTCACACTTCCCCCATAGAGGATCGAAACCTTGTCGGCAATAGCCTTGTTATATGCCGCTTCAATGGTCTTTCGGATAAAAGCGTGCATTTCCTGGGCCTGTTCAGGAGAGGCTGTCTCACCGGTGCCAATGGCCCAGACCGGTTCATAGGCCAAAATGATATGTTTCCAAGCACCGGCATCCAAAGAAAAAAGTGCGTTTTTCAATTGGCGCTTTACCACCTCAAAATGTTGCCCCGATTTTCGCTCGTTGAGTTCCTCTCCGAAACAGAACATCACGCGCATTTTTTTGGACAGCGCCGTCTTCACTTTTTTGGCAAGGATCTCATCGGTTTCATGAAAATAGGCCCTACGCTCGGAATGGCCAATGATGGCGGTATCTATGCCGATGGAAAGCAGCATGTCGGCAGAAATTTCACCGGTAAAGGCACCGCTTTCCGCAAAGTGCATGTTTTGGGCAATAGCCACCATTTTTGAACCTTTCAAATGTTTTACCGCTTCTGCCAGGTTTACAAAGGCGGGTGCCACCATTACCTCGGCACTGGTATCTGGCAGTTTACCCCTTATCTCTGTCAATAGCGTAGCCGTTTCCAAAGCGTTTTTGTTCATTTTCCAATTACCTGCAACTATTTTACTTCTCATCTTTAGCGTTTAATTTATGGTGGTATCTAAATCTATCTTGAACCCAATTGAAATGTGGGCCACAAATTCATGGCCAACGCAAGGGATTACTCAAATTTCAATGCATCCAAATCGTTATAATGCACTTTTTCCTTGATGGTGCCCTTCTCTAAAACCAACACCCCTGGATTGGACCTGACTATGGTTTTTAGGGTCGTTTCGTCTGTAAAATAAAAAGGGAATCCCAGTTGGTGGTCCTTGACCAATTGGGCCGCTTGCCCCGTATCGGAGGCCGACATACCGATCACTTTATATCCCTTTTTCATCGCCAGATCGGTGGCCTTCTTGATTTCGGAATAAACATTTTGGTTGGTTTTGCGCAAATCATAGGCAATGACCATCACCAACTTGGGTTCCTGCAATAAGGAAGCGGTAAAGTCTTCCCCGTCTTGCTCTATGGTAAAGTCGTGGATGGGGGGTTCATAGCCTTTTTGGACCTCGGTGGTCTCCACCCCCAAATAGTCGCCGTCCACCGAAGGATAATCGCCCTGTGTGACAATGGTCTGCTCCGTTCCATCGATCAAAAAGCGCCATGCGTAATCATAAATCGGTTGGGGCGCCCCTTCCGGAAAGCCCATCCCCGCTTCGATATTCGCACCGATCTTGTATGGCCTAAAATCGATGACAGGAAGGTGGTTCAGCACGTAATACGCATAGATGCCACAGAGCAGTACCGCAATCATAGTAATGATGCGTTGTGCAGTGGAACCGATAAAGGAGGTGATCAGTTTACGTCCCTTTAAGAGGATCAGTATCAAGACCAGCAGTACCACGTCTTTTGTGAACGATTGCCAGGGCGTGAGCTTTAAGGCATCGCCGAAGCAACCGCAATCGGTCACTTTGTTGAAATAGGCCGAATAAAAGGTTAGAAAGGTAAAACCAAGGATCATCAGGAACAGGCTCCAAACCGTAAATTTTACGCGAAAGCCCAAGAGCAGCATCACCCCCAATAGCACTTCCAAAATAACGACGAATACGGAAATAGCAAGGGCATAGGGTTCGAAAAAGGGCAAGTCCAATACGCCTTGGCTAAAATATTCCTCCAATTTAAAAGAAAACCCTACTGGATCGTTCAACTTGATAAAGCCACTGATGATAAATAAAATGCCAACGACGATCCGGGCAAAGAGGACTAGGTACTTCATTTGGTTTTTACTGGTTTTGAATGGGCATTCAGATGTATGAGCGCGAAAACCGCATAGTTCACGATGTCTTGATAATTGGCGGCTATGCCCTCACTGACAAGGGTCTTGCCCTGATTGTCTTCGATCTGCTTTACCCTGAGCAATTTCTGAAGGATCAAATCGGTGAGCGAACTGACACGCATTTCGCGCCAAGCCTCGCCATAGTCGTGGTTCTTGTTGGCCATCAGGGCCTTCGTCTGATGGCTATGGGCATCAAAAAGCGAAAGTGCTTCTTCAAGCGAAAGATCGGGTTGATCGACCACCCCTTTTTCGATCTGTATCAGGGCCATGATCGAATAATTGATGATCCCGATGAACTCCGAAACCTCATCTTCATCCACTTTTCGAGTTTCATTTTTTTGTAAACCCCTGATCCGCTGGGCCTTGATGTAGATTTGATCGGTGAGGGAAGGAAGCCGCAAAATACGCCATGCACTGCCATAATCGCTCATTTTTTTCTCGTAGAGATTCCTACAAATTTTTATGATGGCATCGTATTGTTCAGGGGTTCGCTGCATCTACTCTATCTAATTTGCGTAAATTTCGCTCAAAATATTGAGATGCTCAAAGTTCGCGCTATAAACTTGGTTTGTCAAACAATTCCCTGTAAAATATGACCCTAAACTGCAAAGGCCATTTGGTGGATCTCTCCACGCCCAGGGTAATGGGTATCCTCAACGTCACTCCCGATTCTTTCTATGATGGCGGACAATATAAAAATATGGATGCCATATTGGAACAGGTAGAACATATGCTGCAAGCCGGGGCCACTTTTATCGATGTGGGTGCCTACAGTTCGCGGCCCAAGGCGGAATTCGTTACGGAAACCGAGGAATTGGCAAGGAT
Source organism: uncultured Flavobacteriaceae bacterium (assembly GCA_963760375.1). GTDB lineage: Bacteria > Bacteroidota > Bacteroidia > Flavobacteriales > Flavobacteriaceae > Pelagihabitans. The sequence goes on from CAVXCS010000001.1 coordinate 243,566, forward strand.
CGTTCCCGTCGTTTCCCATTTGTTGAAAGCGTTTCCGGAAATCCTCCTGTCGATCGACACCTTTCGTGCAAAAGTGGCCAAGGCCTGTTTGGAGGAAGGGGCCGCGATGATCAACGATATTTCCGCAGGCCTCCTCGATACTGAAATGCTGCCGACCATCGCAGCGCAGCAGGCACCCTATGTGATGATGCACATGCGCGGCACCCCGCAAACAATGCAACAACAGACCGATTACCGGGATCTTTTACCCGAAATACTCTATTATTTTTCCGAAAGGATCGCCGCCGCAAGGACCCTTGGAATCAAGGACCTGATCGTTGACCCGGGATTCGGTTTTGCCAAAACCCTTGCCCAGAATTACGAACTTCTATCGCGGCTTACACTTTTTCATACCTTTGAACTGCCCTTGTTGGTTGGGGTAAGCAGGAAATCGATGATACAAAAAGTATTGAATACCGATGCGAAGGATGCCCTGAACGGCACCACGGCATTACATGCCGTCGCCTTGAACAAAGGCGCCCAAATCTTGAGGGTACACGATGTTAGGGAAGCGGTGCAATGTGTTAAGTTGTGGCAGTATATGGCCCAGTACAATGATTAAACCAAAGTTCACCTATTTTTGCTAATTTTACCAAAAAGGCAAGGCTTGGATTTTTTGGATTTTATCGACTTTAAAATTACAGATGTCCTAGACATCGTCTTAGTTGCCATTCTACTTTACTCCATTTATAAGCTGGTGCGCGGTACGGTCGCCATCAATATTTTTATCGGAATTGTAATCGTATGGGGATTTTGGAAACTCACCGCACTGGTCGGCATGAAAATGATCAGCAGTATGGTAGGTGCCTTCATGCAAGTGGGCCTAATTGCGCTGATCATCGTGTTTCAGCAGGAAATCAGAAAATTTCTGCTCATGATCGGCTCCACCAATTTTGCCAATAAACGCAATTTTGTCAAACATTTTAAATTTCTGCGCCAGGAAGGTCTTACTACCAGCACCGATATCGATGCAGTGCTGGCCGCCTGTAAAAATATGGGCATCAGTAAAACGGGATCGATCTTGGTTTTCAAGCGAACCAATTCACTTGATTTCGTAAAGGCCTCCGGGGATAAGATGTACATCGAGATCACCCAGCCGATCATAGAGAGCATCTTCTACAAGAACAGCCCCCTGCACGACGGGGCGGCCATAATAGAGAACAACTATATCACCGCAACACGGGTCATCCTGCCGGTCTCCAATGAAAGGAACATCCCGCTTCGATTCGGGCTCCGTCATCGGGCCGCTTTGGGAATCACCGAAAAAACGGATGCGGTGTCCTTGGTAGTGAGTGAAGAAACCGGGGAGATTTCCTATCTTAAAAACGGGGAATTTGTGTTTTATAAAGATTTGGCCTCCTTGGCCACGTTGCTCAAGGAAGACTTGATATAAAATGTTTTCATGGACTGTAAAAACTGTGGAAAAAGCTTATGTACCGATCAAAACTACTGTCCGGCATGCGGGGCCAAGTTCATCCGCAATCGGATTACCTTTAAAAGCCTTTGGCTTGAAGTAATGGAAAGATTTTTCAATCTGGACAATACCTTCATCAAAACCTTTCTTCACTTATTGACAAAGCCCGAGGCCGTGATCGGCGGTTATATCGGGGGCATCAGGAAAAAGTACCTCGATCCGCTCAGCTATTTGGGCATTGCCCTGACGATATCTGGACTATTTGTGCTTTTGTTGCGGAAATACTTTGTGGACAAGATCGATTTCGAAATGCTCGCCTTTTCCGGCACCGATGCAGCGCTCTCCAAAAAAATCATGGACATTACCCTCGATATCGGTTCTTTTGTCTTTGTCCTATATATTCCAATTTTAGCGTTAGCGGGTTGGCTGATCTTCAACCAAAAAAAATACCTGCTTTCCGAATACATGGTCGTAGGGGTCTATACCTTGGCCCATTATAGCATTTTGTCCTTCCCGATCAGTTTGCTGATACTGGCCATTGTCCCGGAATATTATTTGATCCTTGCCATCCCCATGTTTACGGTGATGATGCTCTATGCGACCTATGTGGCCAACAGGCTCAACGGAACCGACCTATTGAAGTCGATCATGTTCATTTTGATATTTATTGTTGGCTACTTTGGGATCAGCATATTCCTGAACCTGCTGTTTTTGCTTACCGGTTTGTTGGAACTGAAGGATTTCTTGCCAAAAGGGACCCCCTAAATAGATTAGGCCACCTCTTCCGCCAAGAACTGCGCTTCATACAGTGCATTGTAGTACCCCCCTTTTTTCAGAAGTTGCTTGTGGGTACCGGTCTCCACGATCTTTCCTGCATCCATCACCAAGATCTTATCGGCTTTTTTTACAGTGGCCAAGCGGTGGGCGATGATGATGGAAGTGCGGCCTTCGGTAATCTTCTCTGTGGCCCGTTGGATCAATTGTTCGGAATAGGTATCGACCGAAGAGGTCGCCTCATCCAATACCAGAATACTGGGGTTGCTCACATAGGCCCTTAAAAATGCGATGAGTTGACGTTGCCCGCTCGAAAGCATGGTGCCCCGTTCCTTGACATTATAAGTATAGCCCCCGGGCAGACTGTTGATAAATTCATGCACCCCGATCTGTTTGGCCGCTTCTTCTATATCGTGGACGGTTATGGTTTTGTCTTTCAGGGAGATGTTGTTGGCAATGGTATCGGCAAACAGAAAAACATCCTGAAGCACCACCGCAATATGGGAGCGAAGGGAGGCCAGGGTAAAATCCTTAATATTCACATCATCGATCAAAATACTCCCCGAATTGATTTCATAAAACCGGTTGAGCAAATTGATGATGGTGGATTTGCCTGCTCCCGTGGCACCGACAATGGCGACGGTTTCCCCGGCTTTCACTTCAAAGGAGATGCCATGCAGCACTTCCTCGTTCTCCAAATACCCAAAGCGTACATCGGAAAACCTAATGTTGCCCGATATCTTTTCCTTGACGATGTTCCCCGAATCCTGGATATGGCTATCGGTGTCCAGAATACGAAACACACGGTTGGCGGCCACCATACCCATTTGCAGTGTATTGAATTTATCGGCGATCTGCCTTAAGGGCCTGAACAGCAAATCGATCAGAAAAAAGAAGGAAAAAATGACCCCAACATTGTTCACATCAATATTGACAACATTTTGAAGTACCCCGAACCAGACCACCAACCCGATGGCTATCGACGTCACAATCTCAGCTATGGGAAAGAAAATGGAATTGTACCAGACCGTCTTCAACCATGCGTTTTGATGCTTTTCATTGATGGCCCGGAATTTTTCCTTTTCGATCTGTTCCCTCGTGAACAATTGAACGATTTTCATTCCGGTGATCCTTTCCTGCACAAATGAATTCAGGTTTGAAACCTCGGCCCGAACCTCGGTAAAGGCGACCTTCATCGCCTTTTGGAACAGCCTGGTGGCATAAAGTATGATCGGCAAAAGCACAAAAACCAACATCGACAGTTTCCAATTCAGATAGACCATCACCATAGCGGCGGTGATCATCTTCAACAGATCCGAGACGATCACAAAAAATCCCTGACTGAAAATTTCCCCGATCCTCTGCATATCGGCAACCGCACGGGTAACCAATACCCCAATGGAGGAAGTATCGAAATACTGCATCCGAAACCCGAACATTTTTTTAAAGAGGGCGATTCGCACATCTTTGATCACCGATTCGCCCAGCCAGTTCGCATAGTAATTGAACGCCAACTGGCTCACCACCTGCCCGATGAGCACCCCCAGCATGGCCAAGGTCAGGTAAAGCAATTTTTCAGGATCATTTTTTTTAATGGCATCGTTTACGATATCGCCGGCTATGGTCGCGGTCAATACCGCGAATACCGAAAGGAGTATCGCCGCCAATGCCACCCCATAAAACGTGAGCATATAGGGCTTTGTATGGGCCATGAGCCGTTTAAACAAAGTATAATCGAATGCGGTTCCTGCGCCTTTATCCATGTTTTTCCAAAATATGATCGGGATATAAAACTTTGGTCAAATATAAACCTTTTGCAGGCACGGAAGCCCCGGCCATCGATCGATCTCGGCTTCCAATTATCGATCGCATCTGAACGGGTTCCCATTTCCCCGCTCCTATCTCGAGCAGCGTGCCCACAATGGCACGGACCATATTGCGCAAAAACCGATCCGCGGTAATCGTAAATACGAGAATACCGTTCTTTCGTTCCCATTGCGCCCCGGTGACCGTACATCGATAGGTTTTGACATCGGTATTCGATTTGGAGAAACATTCGAATTCGGTATGCTCCAAAAGCATGGAAGCAGCTTCGTTCATCTTCTTTACATCCAAAGGATGCCTGATATAATGGCTCCCTCCGGCCAAAAAGGGATCTTTGTCCCGGACGATCCAATATTCATAAGTTCGTGCCACCGCATCAAATCGGGCATGGGCATCCGGGGCCACCTGAAGGATGGCCTGAATGGCGATATCCTGCGGCAAAAAAGCGTTCGAACGATATACCAAATCTTCGATATCGATCTCAACGTCGACCTCAAAATGGGCGTACATTTGCCGGGCATGTACCCCGGCGTCGGTGCGGCCAGCACCTACCAGGGCTATCGGTTGGCCCATTAATTTAGAGAAAACATCCTCCATTACCGATTGCACCGTAATGGCATTGGGTTGGTTTTGCCAACCGTGATAAGCCTCCCCAAAGTATGAAAATTGAACAAAGTATCTCAAACCAAACCCTTAGTTTTGTAGGCGTAAAGATACCCTTCTTTGAGGGAACGCAAAAAGGCCCGCCAAGAAAAATGTGACATCGCAAATGACCAAAATCCTATTGCTTTCGGATACCCATTCCCATATCGATGCCACTATATTGAAATATGTGGCGCTGGCCGATGAGGTTTGGCACGCGGGTGATATCGGGCATTTGGAGGTCACCGATGCGATCGGGAAGCTGAGGCCCCTTAAGGCGGTACATGGCAATATCGATGATGCCACGATACAACAGGAATTTCCCTTGAACCTGCGCTTCCAATGCGAACAGGTCGATGTATTGATGACCCATATCGGCGGCTACCCTCCAAAATATAACAGCCGAACCAGGGCGGAAATCAAACGCCTACCTCCGAAGCTCTTCATCTGTGGCCATTCCCATATTTTAAAGGTCATGTGGGACAAAAAACTGGGCCTATTGCACATGAATCCCGGCGCCTGTGGAAAACATGGGTTTCATCAAATGAGGACCATGCTGCGTTTTGTAATCGACGGGGCCGATATCAAAGATCTGGAAATCATTGAATTGGGAAAGCGCGGTTGAATTCCGTTATAGAGATTCAACCCGCTGGGAAATATGGATGTATTGGTTCAAAATGAGCTGGTGATCGACCGCAAACAAAAACCCCGATGCTTCCATCGGGGTTTTCTACGCACTAATACAACTAAGATGTTAGGTTTATCGCAAACGATCCACAGATTTTACGAGATCTTCATCCTTCTTGATGGCCCTGTTGGCCAGGACCAAAAAAACGATAGAAAATACAGGAATCAACATCCCAATACCCTTCTCAGAAACCGAAATTTCTCCAGATATGTTTAGCGATCGGTAAACGAAAAAACCCAGTAAAAAAAGACTTAATATCATGTTCAACCTGTTCAAGACAAATTGATTTTTTCGATTTTTAAATTGCACTATGGCCACCAAGGCCAAGATGGCGCTCCCAAAAAATAGGGCCGACACCACAATTTCATTACGGGCATAAATTTCAGTTCCGTTGGCATCGGACCAAAGGTTGACCCAAAAAGGCAAAAGTCCCGAAACCAATGCCACCAAGAGCAGATAAATGGTTTGAATGCGTTGGATCATGTCCTTTTATTGCTTTTGGTAGGCAAAAATACAGGTCTTTTTAAAAATAAGTGCCAAAAGTTGAAAATAATTTGTAATTTTACCGCGTTACTAGTACAAGCACTCACCCGCTGGGATTTCAATCCCCAGTAATACCCGAAAAACCATACACTTCATCACCGTTTTAAGACAAGTATAACTTACACAACATTTAATGTTTGAAATTTCTGATTTAAAAGCTAAAAAGCTTCCTGAGCTTCAGGATATTGCCGAGGGTTTAAAGGTACCCAAGTTCAAAACCCTAAAAAAACTCGATTTGGTCTATCAGATTCTGGACCTCCAAGCAACAGATCCAAAAGTGGTCGCAGCGGTAGCACCCGTCGCGGAATCCACAAACGTTATCGTAAAGGAGCGGCCCAAGCCTCGACCCAAAAGAGAGCGTGCCGTGAAAGAAACCACGAATAGCGGCAACGAAACCCAAAAAGAGGAAGCCAGACCGAAACACCCGCGGGCAAAAGAGGATAAAAAGGAGGAAACCAAAAATATCCCCAATCGAAGGGAGCAGCATAAAACCACTCCCCAACATAAAAATCTCAACAAGCCACAGCGCCCGCAGAAGGCGCCAACTTACGACAAAAGCAATTTTGACAAAGATTTAAAGAACCGTTATAAGGAACCTGAGTTCGAATTCGACAGTATCATCGAGAGCGAAGGGGTATTGGATATCATGCAAGATGGTTACGGTTTTCTGCGGTCTTCGGATTACAACTACCTTTCCTCTCCAGACGATATTTATGTTTCCCAATCGCAGATCCGGTTGTTCGGACTAAAAACCGGGGATACCGTTCTGGGCAACATCAGGCCGCCAAAAGAAGGTGAAAAATATTTTCCGCTGATCAAGGTCAATAAAATCAACGGAATCGATCCCCAGGTCGTACGCGACAGGGTATCTTTCGAGCATTTGACGCCGCTGTTTCCACAAGAAAAATTCAATATCGCTGAACGTCAAAGCAACATTTCCACGCGCATCATCGATCTTTTCGCCCCAATTGGCAAAGGTCAGCGGGGAATGATCGTGTCCCAGCCCAAAACGGGAAAGACGACCTTGCTGAAAGATGTGGCCAATGCCATTGCCGCCAACCATCCGGAGGTCTATCAGATTATTTTATTGATCGATGAACGGCCTGAAGAAGTAACCGACATGCAGCGCAATGTCCGCGGTGAAGTTGTGGCCTCCACCTTTGATAAGGAAGCCACCGAACATGTTCGCGTGGCGAACATTGTACTTGAAAAGGCAAAACGTTTGGTGGAATGCGGACATGATGTGGTTATCTTACTGGATTCGATCACGCGCTTGGCAAGGGCGTACAATACCGTTCAACCAGCTTCCGGCAAGGTGTTGAGCGGGGGTGTCGATGCCAATGCATTGCACAAGCCCAAACGCTTTTTCGGTGCTGCCCGTAACATTGAAGGTGGAGGGTCATTGACCATCATCGCCACAGCGCTCACCGAAACGGGGTCTAAAATGGACGAGGTAATTTTCGAGGAATTCAAAGGAACGGGCAACATGGAGTTGCAGCTCGATCGTAAAATCTCGAACCGAAGGATTTTCCCAGCCATTGACCTCACTTCCTCAAGTACAAGGAGGGATGACCTGTTGTTGGATGAGAATACCATTCAACGCATGTGGATCTTGCGCAAATACCTGGCCGATATGAACCCTGTGGAAGCGATGGAGTTTATCGAACAACGCATCAAACAGACCAAAAACAACGAAGAATTTTTAATGACGATGAGCCAGTAAAACGGCCCCTCAAGAATATCTTTTTTAAAATCCAAGTCCCAAAGCGGTTCAACCCAGGGGATTTGGATTTTTTTTTGGGAAATCGGCATTTCAGGCAACAGATAGGCCAAAATTAATATCTTTATGTCCGGTGATGTCCGTATTCCCCCCGTCGAGGCATTGCCTACGCATTTGTTTAACCTAAATATGTAAGCATGAAGTACTATGGCAAAAAATTCACAACGCCATTGCTATTGGCAATGACCCTCATCGGGATTGGCGGTTGCAATACAAAAATCGATCGTGAAATACAGGCTGCAGCGGTGGTCGATGCCCCAAAACAGATTATCGCAGTAGATGAGGCCAAAGGTTTTTACGACGACTATACGAACCGGAGGGTACCGCTGATACAACGTTATGAAGACTCGATCAACCGGGCACGGGCCAACGACAAAATGCGGCAGATGCAGCAACAAGGGGATACATCCAAGGCCCAAGCTGAGGCGGAGCCGGCGCAGTTCGATGTGGCCCGTTATGTGTACTACGATTACGCCACCATAAAACAATACATGGAATACATCGAACAGGAAGCCAAAATGGCCAATGTGGAGATTTCCACGTTGAGGCTCTATTTTTCGAACTATCCCGACGATCCCCAATTTGTGCATCCCAGACAGAATTCCATTATGCTTTCCCCTACCCTTAAAAAGGGAGACAGGGATTATCTTTTCTATATCGGGGAATTGGATGGAAAAGCGGAGGCGGTTTTACTCGACAACGCTTTTGGACCGATGAAAGCCGATGGCATGGGAGACGGGTCAACCCGCAAGGGAAAATCCTACGCCTCCTTTGTCCCTAGCCTCGGTACGAACCGTCCCAACCCCGCAATGCCCCTCCAAGGTGGGAAAAGCATGACCTTGAACAGGGGCAATGGCGTTCCGCCACCGAACAACTAAAGCATTATTGGGCATCAGGGCGAAACCATTTAAATAGACCGATCGGTGTTGGATTTTATAGCAGACAACTATTTTATGTTGCTTTATGGCGCTGCACTGGCGATGTCGATCATCCGCTATCGATGGTATTACGACACGGTGTTGCGCTATCTCCCCATCATCATTGCCTATGCCCTGTTGGGGGAACTTTTGGGATTTTTGATCAGTGAAGTGGACAGTTTCCAGATTGTTTACAAAGAGGGGTTTTCAAATTATAATTCTCTGATATTCAATATATTTGATATCGTCTTTTATTTGTTTTTCTTTTATGTTTTTTGGAAAATTTTCCAGACGCCCATGCATGGAATGTTTGTCCGCTATGGCGCGCTGCTGTTTTTGTTGGCGAGCTTGATCGATCCTTTTTTTCATGACCCTATCCTTTACCCACAATATGTTGCGATCGCGGTAGGATCGATCGTGCTGGTCGGCAGTGGGCTCTTTTATCTAGGGGAACTCAAATCTCGAAAAAGAAAAATTCCACCGCAACGAAACCTGATGTTTTGGATCTGTGTAGGCCTCATCGGATTCCATACCTTATACCCGATCATTATGATCATCGGGCTTATGGATACGGAACTTTATATGCAATTACACTTGCGCAAGCTACTCCATATCGCGATCTCGTTCATGTATGGTAGTTTTATTATTGGTTTTGCGCGCATGCAAGGGAGGCAGGTGAATATCTTGGGCCAATAAAATGGAGGACGATCGGGAACAAAAAATGCCCTCGCTTTACTGCAAGGGCATTTAAATATGGTAACAAGCGCGGTTGCTTATAACGCGGCAACGTGCTTGGCGAGTTTACTCTTCAGATTGGCCGCCTTGTTCGCATGAACGATATTGCGTTTGGCCAAGCGGTCGATCATGCTCACCACGGTAGGGAAAAGCGTTTCCGCCTCCTTCTTATCTTCCAGGCTACGTAGTTTTTTGATCACGTTACGGGTGGTTTTGTGTTGGTACCTGTTGCGCAACCTTACCGCTTCGTTTCTTCTGATCCTCTTTAATGCCGACTTGTGATTTGCCATCTTATTTCCTAATTATATTTAAAATATTTCTCATTCAATTCCTCCCTCGAAGCTTTTGTAGCCCGTAGGGGAATCGAACCCCTGTTACCAGGATGAAAACCTGGCGTCCTAACCCCTAGACGAACGGGCCTTAACATAGAAAACATCAATTTCAACGCCCTCGATCCGCCGGGATTTCCATTGAACCAATAAAGATTGTTCCCTTTGTATTTCGTAGCCCGTAGGGGAATCGAACCCCTGTTACCAGGATGAAAACCTGGCGTCCTAACCCCTAGACGAACGGGCCATTTTTGCTTTGAAAAGCCGTGCACCTCCAATTATCCCTGCAAAACAAGTCGCCATGGGCATGAACGTACCTTTCAAATTATCAAAAAACTTCCGTTTATTGCGGATGCAAAAATACAATTATTTTTTACTACCACAACTGCTTCTTATTATTTTTTGGCCGTATCCCAAAATTAAGGCCCCACAGACACTTTGGTCCCAATTTTCGGGCCAGCTGCCAGCAAAAAATCCTTAATACGCCTTGGCAAAAAGAACCCTCCTTGTCGAGGGTTTTCCGGTGACCATGCAACGGCCACTTTCTGATTTCGCTTCCAAGGGTATACAGCGTATCGTGGCCTTGGTTTCTTCCTTGATTTTTTCTTCGGTGGCACTGCTGCCGTCCCAATGGGCGGCGATGAATCCTCCTTCTTTTTCCAGGACATCCTTAAACTCCTCATAGGAATTGACTTCGGTGATATGGGCCTGTCTGAAATCGAATGCCCTCTGAAAAATATTCCTTTGAATGTCTTCCATTAAAAATTCGATCTTGCCGATCAAATCTTCGGTACTTACCGTTTCTTTGGCCAGCGTATCCCTTCGTGCCACTTCAAAGGTACCATTGTCCAGATCGCGTTGGCCAATGGCCAGGCGAACGGGAACACCCTTCAATTCATATTCGTTGAACTTGAATCCCGGTTTCTGGGTATCCCGATCATCATATTTCACCGATATCCCTTTTGCGCGCAACTCCTTCACCAAGGGATTCACTTTTTCGGAAATCGCCTCCAATTGTTCCAACCCTTTATAAATGGGTACGATCACCACCTGAATTGGGGCCAATTTTGGGGGTAGTACCAAACCGTTGTCATCGCTGTGCGCCATGATCAATGCGCCGATCAATCGCGTGGAAACGCCCCATGAAGTAGCCCAAACATATTCCTGATTTCCTTCTTTGGTCGTAAATTTAACGTCGAAGGCCTTTGCGAAATTCTGTCCCAAGAAATGGGAAGTCCCTGCCTGCAGTGCCTTTCCGTCCTGCATAAGGGCCTCGATGCAATAGGTTTCCAAAGCCCCCGCAAACCGTTCACTTTCGGTCTTGGTACCTTTGATGACGGGCACGGCCATATGGTTTTCGGCAAAATCGGCATAGATATCCAGAATCAATTCAGCCTCGGCAATGGCTTCCTTCTCCGTGGCATGGGCCGTATGCCCCTCCTGCCAGAGGAACTCCGAGGTACGCAGAAACAGTCGGGTGCGCATTTCCCAACGCACCACGTTGGCCCACTGGTTGATCAGCAAAGGCAAGTCTCGGTAGGACTGTATCCATCTTCTATACGTATCCCAGATAATGGTCTCCGAGGTGGGCCTTACAATGAGTTCCTCCTCCAGTTTGGCTTCTGGATCTACGATAATGCCACTGCCGTCATCCGCATTTTTAAGGCGATAATGGGTCACCACGGCGCATTCCTTGGCAAAACCTTCCACGTGGCTCGCTTCCTTACTGAGGTACGATTTTGGAATGAACAATGGAAAATAGGCATTCTCATGGCCCGTTTCCTTGAACATCTTATCCAATCCCGACTGAATCTTCTCCCAGATGGCAAAACCATAGGGTTTGATGACCATACAGCCCCGAACACCCGAATTTTCGGCCAGATCGGCTTTCACTACAAGTTCATTGTACCATTTGGAATAATCCTCGCTACGCTTGGTCAAATTTTTACCCATTGTTTATAGTTTGGCACAAATCTTGTGCAGGTATTAACAAAATATTTGGGTAAAACTAACTATTTTTAAAATGTTCAACAATATAATTTTGATACGATGATACAATCAAGACCCCACAATATGCTAACCGGGATGGCCCTATCGCTCTTTGCTGCGATTTTCGCCGTTTCCTGTGGATCCTATCAACAGGCATCCTATTACGACAACGATGGCATCTATGCAACTGGCACCCGGCAAGTAAGCGTCGAAAGGCCACCGCGGCAAGCTCCTGTGCAACAGCAACAGCGTCAGCAGCAAGGCGGGGATGTCTATTCCGATTACTTCGGGCAACAGGCGAGCCAGTACGATAATATAGGGGACGGGGATGTCTTTACCGATGTTGATTCTTATTCCAGCCAAATGGAGAACGATAGCATCGACCAAAGCCGGCTGACCGACTATTACCAGAGCGAAAACGATTATGTAGGCCAAGGAGGTTGGGGCGATAACCCAAGTAATGTCAATATCAATATCTATGATAACAGTTGGGCCTGGGGCGGTTACGGTTTCGGTTCCCCATGGTTGTGGAACGACCCATGGTTATGGGGCGGCTACGGCTGGGGCGGTTTCGGCTGGGGCGGATATGGCTGGGGCTGGAACAGATGGAACAGATGGAACAATTGGGGCTGGGGCGGCGGCTGGAACAACTGGGGCTGGGGCGGCGGCTGGGGCCTTGGCTGGAACAACTGGGGCTGGGGAGGCGGCTGGGGCTGGGGCTATGGTGGCTATTACGGAAACCGCTGGGGCTATGGTGGCTATAACGGTTACAATAGAAATTATGGGTACAACCGATCCAGGAGGGGCTATTATCGAGACAATGGCCTTGCCAGCAACAACCTGAACAATAATGCCCTGCGCGGCAGGTCGAACCTCACCAACAGCCGAAGCAGTGCCAATACCGCGCGATACAGGTCGAATACCAATACCCTGACCAATCGCAACGGCAACTTGAGGAGTTCAAGGAACTACAGAAGCAACAATAGCACCGGAAGGACCATTGGCGTCGATCAAAACCGCGCCTATCGTACCAGTCGCAGTACACGGGCCGTGCCCAACTACAACAGGTCGAGCAGGACCAGCCCTACCTACCGTGGCGGCACCCCATCTTCGGGCTACCGTTCGGGAAGTGCCGTGCCCCGTACCTCTTCCTACAGGAGTTCGGGCAATTCCTCCAGAAGCAGCAGCGGTCGCAGCTATAGGAGTTCGGGCAGTTCGTCGCGAAGCAGTGGGGGCAGCTACAGAAGCTCCGGCGGTTCGTCGCGAAGCAGCGGGGGCAGCTACAGAAGCTCCGGCGGATCTTCAAGAAGCAGTGGGGGCAGTGTGAGAAGCTCAGGTGGTTCGTCACGCAGCAGTGGGGGCAGCGCAAGAAGCTCAGGTGGATCACGTTCATCCGGCAGTCGGGGCGGATCCAGACAATAATCCCATTTACAGCAAAAGAACTTAAAAAAATTTCCATGAAAAGATTTTCGATTTTCATCGTGCTATCGGTATGCACGTTCGCAAACGCCCAAAATATGTCGGATGTGCTGCGGTACAGTTTGGAAAACCTACAAGGAACAGCCCGTTTCCAGAGTATGGGAGGCGCTTTCGGGGCCCTTGGGGGCGATCTTTCGGCATTGAATACCAACCCGGCAGGTTCAGCGGTTTTCAACCACGGCCTGTTCACGATTACCGGCACCAATTATTCCCGGGACAATACGGCGAATTATTTTAACGGGTTCAGGAGCGATACCTCCAATTCGTTGGATATCAATCAATTCGGAGGCGCCCTGGTTTTCAACAGTACGGGAGACAATGCCGGATGGAACCGTTTGGCCCTTGCATTCAACTATGATATGGTCGAGAATTTTGATGACCGCCTTTCCATTGGCGGGAACAGCGACCAGGGCATCGATAATTATTTTTTGAACTTTGCCCAAGGTGTGCCTTTTGGAAGCATTCTTCTACAAGACGGGGAATTTTTGGAAGACGCCTATTTGGATATTGGGTCTAGGCAAGGCTTTGCCGACCAGCAAGCATTTTTGGGGTATTATGGCGGTGTCATCGACCCTGCCGCTCTGGAAGACGATAATACGGTATACAATCGCAATGCGAGCTATAGCAACGTAAATCAGGATTTCCGTAGAAGCACCTATGGATACAACAGTAAATTCACCCTTAACATCGCCTCACAGTACAACAATAATCTTAGCCTAGGGGCATCCATGAATTTTCATAATGTATTGTACGATAAGGTAGACCGCTTCACCGAAAACGGCTATGCCGCGGATTCTGAAATCAGCTTTACCACTTTTGACAATTATTTGCGTACTTCGGGTTCGGGCTTCTCGTTCAGTTTAGGGGCCATTGCCAATTTGAACGAAGTGGTTCGCGTCGGCGGAAGTTACCAATCGCCCACCTGGTACCGTTTGAATGACGACCTTGCCCAAAGGATCAATTCCGATCTCGCCGATAGCGAAATTGGGTTCATCGACTTCGGTATCGTCAACCTTTTTGAAACCTATACCGTAAAAACGCCCGGTAAATTGGTCGGCAGCTTGGCCTTTATTTTTGGGAAAGACGGATTGTTGAGTTTGGACTATGGCTACCAAGATATGTCGCAGGCGCGGCTTAGGCCCGAAGGCGATCCCAATTTCAATACGGTCAATGCCGACATCTCCAATACCCTGGGGCCTGTATCCTCAATTAGGTTGGGCGGCGAATACCGCATTGAACGGTTCAGCTTGAGGGGCGGATATCGCTATGAGCAGAGCCCTTATCTCGATGGCAATACCATCGGCGACCTCAATGGTATTTCGGGGGGAATCGGCTATGATTTTGGGGGCAGTAAGTTAGACCTGGCCATCAACAGAACCGAACAAGATGTGGCCGAAAGGCTTTTCGATACCGGATTGACCACCCCGGCCCTGGTCAACAGGATCAACACCAATATAAGCCTGGCCTATACCTTTAACTTTTAAGGCAAATCACCAGGTGAAAGAAGTAAGGCCGGACCTGTTCCGGCCTTTTTTTATCTTTTTAGTGAAAAATGTGACCGGATGGTCCGGGCCACGACCACATTGTCTTCCGATCTTGAGAAATCGAGCTTAAACCAATAATCCGTGGAAGGCAGGGGCCTACCGTTATAAGTGCCGTCCCATCCCGCACCATTCACCAATTGTTTCAGCAACTTGCCGTAGCGATCGAAAATGTAGATCGAGGGGTCGGTAAGGGTCTCTATGCCATAAACCAGCCATAGGTCGTTGATGCCGTCGTTGTTGGGCGTAAAGAATTTGGGATAGCCCGTTACCAGAAATTCAATGGGTTCGGTGATACCGCAGCCATTTTTGTCGTTGATGATCACGGTGTTGATGCCCACGGGAATGTCCCTGAAAATGGGATCGTCCTGAAAAGCCCCCCCGTTGATCGCATATTCGTAACTGCTGTCGCCATCCACCAAGAACTCAACATTGTTCGTGCGGGTATCATCATCGAGAATATCCTCCAAAATCGTGACGCCGTTCACCGGGTCCAGGACAGGTATTCCATAAAAAGTAATCAGAATACCGCTGACATCGGCCACTGTGGGCGGTGTTCCGGAAAGGGTGGTTATTTCCGCAAAATAGCGCCCCGAATTGGGGCTAGTGACCACATATTCCGCACCAAATGGCCCAGATCCCGTTAAGGTGGCATCTACGGTACCATCATCATCATAATCGACCGTCCAGTCAACATTGGCGATATCGGCTCCGGCAGGTGAGTTCAAGGCACTTAAGGTGATATCGGGATCTCCCTCACAGGCAATGATGTCCAATCCCAAGAATTCGTCGCGCAAGGTGCAATCCAAGGCCGAATTTTGATCATCGTCTACCGAGCTACCGGTAAAGGTGAGCATAAACGGTTCCGGATCCCCGTCGAAATTGGTATTGAAGTTATTGATAAAAATATAATAGATTTCCCCCGGTTGTACGTCCAAGTACTCATCATAGGTATTTAAATTCTGGGTCAGGGGCGGGGCGCCCACATCCCCATTGGCCGGATTGATGCCCAGGCCGGTAAAATTGGTGGCGTTCACCTCGTAGTTGCAACGAATCGGTTGGGCGGCACCACTGCTGATATCGGCGCAAGCCGATTGTGGACCATAAGGACCATAGACCGCGAAGTCAAATTCGGCGGTGACCGTGGTACCATTGCTCGGCAAAGCCTCAATATCAAAACCGACCTGCCCTCCCGTGCCCGCGCGAAATACGAACCACGAAGTATTGTTTTCTATATTGGCCGACGCCACGCTCCCTTTTTCCAAACAACCGGTACTCAGGATCACGTCGGGATCGAAATCATCGATATCCCCGCTCCCATCGGCAAGACCCATATAAGGGACATCGGCGCAAACGGGAATGGCAGTTCTACAGTCTGGGGAATTTTGTGCCTGCAAGGCAAACGTGCAGAGCAAAAAACAACTCACAACTAAAGCTAATCGCATAGGTAGTGGGGCTAAATTACATACCAAAGGTTGCCTTAATAACTGCCCCCTAGTCCGATTTAGTATAATTGAACGGAAATTTCTGCCGTTAATCGATGAAATGCACCTTTTGAAATGGGCAATGCTTGCCGATCATCTTTTCAAAGCGAAGTGGTTGTTGATGTATTTGGCGGTAACCCGTTGCCCATCGTCTGCGGTATAGGTGAGTTTGAACCAATAATCCGATTCGGGCAAAGCCTTGCCATTCAAGGCCCCATCCCAGCCGAACGTATCGGTGGCTCCGATATATTTTATCAATTTTCCGTAACGGTCATAGATAAACACCTCGGGATTGTCCAAAATATCGACCCCAGAGATATGCCAGGTATCATTGTTGTTGTCCCCATTGGGGGTGAAAAACTTGGAAAAGCCGACCACTACAATTTCTTCGGAGACCGTTCCACAGCCGCCGATATCGTTTACCGTAACCGTATGCGGGCCCGGGGAAACATAGCTGAACGTACTGGAGGACTGAAAGTCGCCGCCGTCCAACTGATACTCAAAATTACCCTGTACCGTTGTGGTGATGGTAACGGTATTGTTGTTCTGCAGATCATCAATTTCAATGTCCGCTATCTCGGGCGGATCGGATACGGTGACCTGCACTGTTTTTGTATCGCTGCAACTTAGGTTGCCCTCGACATGAGTGGCCGTCAACGTATAACTTCCTGGTTGTGATACTGTTATCTGGGCCGTTTGTGCCCCGTTGTCCCATGAATAGGTGTGATCGGCTTCTGCCATCTCAAATCCTATGGTTACCGTGCCTCCATTCACACAGAGGGAAGCCTCGGAAGGGAAATCCATGTTGGGTGATTCCAGATTGATGAGTTGAAATTGTTCGGACACATCGAAACAATTGGGATTATCTATGGATGATACACGAACGAAAATGGTTTGGGTGCCCACGATGGTAGGATGCATTTTGGGCAACACATTGGCAGCATTGTTCGCATCCCCAAAGGAGGCATAATAACTTACCACAAATTCGCTTGGATTTTGGCTTCCCAGGGCTTCGGCATCTTTTTGTGAAAGATCGTAGGTCTGAAAGCCTTCACAGGAGGCCGCATCGGTCATGGGAGAGGTCGTCGGTGCAGTAGAAAATGCCACTTGCACGTCACTGATGATATTGCCGGTCGGCGTAACCACCATGACCCGATAAAGGGCCGATTGGTTCACGGAGAGGGTGTTGCCACTTTCCCCGACGATCGGTTGAAATCCCATTCCGGAATCGATGAACCATGAGTAGGTAACCGCCGTTGCGGTAGTAGCGTCCAGTATTACGGTCTCCCCTTCACAGGACGATATCGGGGGTCCCAATAGATTGTTGATTATCGAACAATCCAAGGCGTCGTATGGGTTGGTCAAAAAGATACTTCCCGAAAATTGAATGGAAAACCCTGAATTCGTATTGCTGAAATTATTGATCAACAGATAATAATCCTCTCCCGGGGCAACATCCAGCCAATCTTCATATTGAAAATTTTCAGCGCCCCCGGATGGATCTTCACCCACACCGGAGTAACTGTTCGCATCGGAATTATCAAAGAAGTTGCAGCGCACGGGTTCCCCCAAATTGTTGCAATCGTTCGTTTTGTACAGGGCAAAATCCCAGTCTTCGGAAGCATCGAAACCAATGTTGAAACCCAACTGACCCGAAGCACCGGTCCGAAACCGATACCAGGCCGAATTGGATTCGATGAATCCCGACAATGTCTTTTCCAGGCAACCACTGACTTCTTCCCCATTGAAATCGTCGATGCCATAACCAACGGTTCCGCCATTTACCGGGGTATTGTTGCAAATTGGGACAGCGGTGCCACAATCTGGAGAAATCTGTGCCTGAACGGCGCAGAGCCCCATAAAAAACAGCAGCAGGTTCGGAAAGCCAAAATGCTTCATGGTGCGATACGATTCTTGTAGCGGTAAAAATAATTGGTCATGGGCCACAACACTAATTAATGTTGTGTAACGGGTTAAATGGGGCATAAAGTGCCATATTATGTATATCTTTGCCTTTCGTAATTAGCCAAAGTGAATGAAAATGAAAAGCACATTGGAAGAGCATTTTGAAGGGATGGAGAACGAACATGTCTCATCGGCCGAGGATACCCCATTAAGGGACGATGCCTTTGTATTGACCGATGATGAAAAAATAGAACGGATTCGCGGGAACATCAGGGAGGTGATGTTGACGCTTGGCCTCGATTTGGATGACGATAGTCTGAATGGCACCCCTACCCGGGTGGCCAAAATGTTCGTGAAGGAAATTTTTGGGGGGCTGCACCCCGATCGGAAACCGAAATCCTCCACCTTTGAAAACAAGTATAAATATGGTGAGATGCTGGTGGAAAAGAACATCACCCTTTACTCCACTTGCGAACACCATCTGCTGCCCATAGTTGGAAAGGCCCATGTCGCCTATATTTCCAATGGATCGGTGGTCGGACTTTCAAAGATGAACCGCATTGTCGATTACTTCGCCAAAAGACCACAGGTGCAGGAAAGATTGAACATCCAAATTGTTAGGGAACTCCAAAAGGTGTTGGGGACCGAGGATGTGGCCTGTGTGATCGATGCGAAACACCTATGCGTAAATTCTCGAGGCATACGCGATACCGAAAGCAGCACGGTCACCGCCGAATATGGTGGAAAATTTAAGCAGGAAGCCCTCCGCCGTGAATTTTTGGACTATATCAATCTAGATACCCATTTTTAATCGTTTGCCCTTAAAATGCAATTGTACGAAAGCCATCCGCTAAAAATTTACAACTCACTTACCGGAAAAAAAGAAGTATTCGAGCCCCTGAACGAGGGCCACATCGGGATGTACGTATGCGGCCCGACCGTTTATAGCAATGTACATTTGGGCAACTGCCGTACTTTCATGTCTTTCGATATGATCTTTCGTTATTTGCGACATTTGGGCTACAAGGTTCGATACGTGCGAAATATTACCGATGCCGGGCATTTGGTCGACGATGCCGATGATGGGGAAGACAAAATAGCCAAAAGGGCCCGTTTGGAACAACTTGAGCCGATGGAAGTGGTACAGCGCTACACGGTCGACTTCCATAACATCCTTGAGAAGTTCAATTTTTTGCCCCCGAGCATCGAGCCAACGGCCACCGGACACATCATCGAGCAAATGGAAATCATCAAGGATATCTTGCAGAAAGGCTATGCCTATGAGGTGAACGGTTCCGTGTACTTTGATGTGGCCAAATTCAACGAAACCTACGATTACGGGAAACTGAGCGGCAGGAAGCTGGAAGACATGATCACCAATACCAGGGAGCTTACCGCGCAGGATGAAAAAAGGAGCCCACAAGATTTTGCCCTTTGGAAAAAGGCCGAACCGCAACACATCATGCGGTGGCCCTCCCCTTGGGGCGATGGATTCCCCGGATGGCATTTGGAGTGTACCGCCATGAGCACCAAATATCTTGGGGAGACCTTCGATATCCACGGAGGGGGAATGGACTTGAAATTTCCCCATCACGAATGTGAGATCGCCCAGGCCGAAGCCAGTTTTGGCCATGCCCCGGTGCGGTATTGGATGCATGCCAATATGCTCACCATGAACGGCAAAAAAATGGCCAAATCAACAGGAAACAATATACTCCCGGGAGAAATTTTTACAGGGGAAAACGATATCCTGAGCAAAGCGTTCTCCCCTTCGGTCGTACGCTTTTTTATGATGCAGGCCCATTATACCAGCATTTTGGATTTGAGCAACGATGCGTTGTTGGCCTCCGAAAAAGGATTCCAAAGACTGATGGAAGCCTTGGATACCCTGGACGGATTGGAAACGGGCATCCATAGTGATTTTGATCTGGCAACATGGAAAAAGCAGTGCTACGATGCCATGAACGACGATTTCAATACCCCTATTCTCATCGCACAGCTGTTCGAGGCGGTAAAGCACATCAATCTTATCAAAGAAGGTAAGGAAAACATTACCCAGAACGACAAATCGGTGCTGACACAGACCCTTAATGCCTTTGTTTATGAAGTGCTCGGGCTTGAACGGCAAAAAGAGGGCCATGGAGCTTCCAATAAACTTTCCGGCGTGGTAGAACTATTGATCGCGCTTCGTGATGAGGCCAGGGCAAACAAAGACTTTGAGACTTCTGACAAGATCCGAGATCGACTCGCCGATTTGGGCATTCAATTGAAAGATGGGAAGGAAGGGACCACCTTTAGCGTATCTTGAGTGGAACCGAAACAATTCGTTGATCTTCGGGTCGGTATCTGACCAGAAGGTAACTTGAACAGCAAATGACCTTAAAAAAAGTATTGATAGCCCCCTTTGTAGCGTTGGTACGATTTTATCAGCTTGCCATTTCTCCTTATACCCCCTCCTCTTGTCGATATACCCCCACCTGTTCGCAATATACGCTGGAGGCCCTAAAAAAATATGGGCTTTTCAAGGGGGGTTGGCTGGCGCTGAAACGGATTTTCAGTTGCAATCCATGGGGCGGTAAAGGCTATGATCCGGTACCCTGATATTAGGGCGACGAAATACCAAAACCTCTTCGGTTACAATTTCAAATACTCTTCTTGGCATACCCAGTACTTTGAGCTAAATACTTATCTTAGCCCCCAAATCATTTCAAATGTATTTTTTAGGCTTTACCTGGAACCCGAACGAAACCTTGTTCAAAATCGGTTTTTTGCAGATCAAATATTACAACCTTCTTTGGATATTGGCCTTCGCCGTAGGTTGGTTCATCATGAAACGCATCTTCACCCAGGAAAAAAAGACGGTCGAACAACTCGATTCGCTCTTTATTTATACGGTTTTGGCCACGATGTTGGGGGCCAGGCTGGGTCATGTGATCTTTTACGACTGGGCCTATTATAAGAACCATTTACTGGAAATTTTGTTGCCGATCAGGGAAAGTGTCGAGGGAACGCTTTTTGGATTTATACCCGGTTATGAATTTACCGGGTTTACGGGACTTGCAAGCCATGGGGCCACCATAGGGGTGATCATCGGCATGTACCTCTACACCAGGAAGTTTCCCGAATTTAAAATGTTGTGGATTTTGGACAGAATGGTGATCCCCTTCGCCATCGGCGCCTTCTTTGTGCGTTTGGGGAATTTTTTCAACTCCGAGATCAACGGGAAGGTCACCGACGAATCCTTTGTTTTTGCCACGCGATTTATCAGGGATTCCGATGACATGCACCCTTCAAAAGCATTGGGCGTTACTAAGGAACAAACGGTGAACGCGGCTTATGATGCCATTGAAAACAACCCCCAATTTTCGGAATATCTCGCCCAAATACCTTACAGACATCCAGCACAGTTATATGAAGGGGTCTGCTATATCTTTGTTTTTCTGATCCTTTATTTTCTCTACTGGAAAACAGATAAGAAAGACAAACAGGGCTATCTATTCGGACTGTTTCTAGTACTCCTATGGACCATCCGTTTCTTTGTGGAATTCGTCAAGAAAAGCCAAGGTGGCTTTGAAGAGACCCTCGGACTGCTATCTACCGGTCAATGGTTAAGCATTCCGTTCATTTTGATCGGGCTGTATTTCATGTTCAGGCCAACGGCAAGTAATCAATAAGGAGTTTGGTATGGACCGTGGTCCGAAGACCGACCATTGCATTATCATTAAAAACATGATCAAAGTCTTTAATCGAATTGTATTTATACTGATTCTCTTGTCGGTCGTTCTATCCTGCAAGGAGAATTCGAAACAGGCCATCAAGACCGAGGCCATCGTTTTTCAAAAGGAAGGGGAACTTTCTTTTTTCCGGCAAAAGGTCGATACGGTGATCACCAGGCTGGACATTGAGATTGCCGACAGTGATTACGAAACACAGACCGGATTGATGTACCGAAGTTCCATGGCCGACAAACAGGGCATGCTCTTTATATTCCCCAACGAAGCCATGCACGCTTTCTATATGAAGAACACCGAATTTCCACTTGACCTTATCTTTATCAAGGCAGACCTCGGCATCGCCAGTTTTCAGGAAAATACCCAGCCTTTCAGCGAAGACGGCCTTTCCTCCAAGGTCCCCGTGCAATATGTACTGGAAGTCAATGCGGGATTGGTGCAACAATGGGGCCTTGAAATCGGTGACAAAATTAATTTCACAAAGGATTGATCGGGATTGATTTGTTCTTAGACCGAATGGCTATATAAGGATTGTACATTCGAAAAATGCATCAAACCCATTTCAAACTCACTTTATTTGATCAAATAGAATTATCCATCATCTCCCATGACCAAAAAATTGCATTGTGCCATTTTTATCGACAACCGATCGGACAAGGGCCATCTTCTGGAGTCGCTTTTGGACGGTGATCCTCCATTGGGATTTGATGCTCTAAAGGGATTAAAAGGTGTCCTTTTCTCCAAAATCGCCTTGGAAACGTTCATGGAAGAAGAGGAACGGCACGATACCAAAATACTCACTGAAAATAAAGGCAGAAACCTCAAAACCTTTTCGAGCGGGGAACAGAAAAAAGCGCTGCTGCGTTATATTCTTGGTGCTGACCCCGATTATATCGTGCTCGACAACCCCTTCGATAATTTGGACGTCGAATCTCAGGCCGATCTCAAGAAACGACTTGAAGTGATCGGCAAAAGCACGGCCCTGATCCAGGTCATCAGCCGCAGTACGGACTTGCTGCCCTTCATTACGAAATTTGCCAGGCTGGAGGAACGGGAACTGGTTTTTATCGACCAAAACGAGGCCCTTCGACCGATTGCCTTTCAACACTTCAAGGGCAAGATACCCAAAGCGTTGAGCATTCCGGAATTTTCAGGAGAAGTACTGATCGAACTCAAGGCTGTCAATGTCGCTTACGAAGGGAAACCCATTCTCCATCAGATCGATTGGGTCATCAAAAAAGGCGATTTTTGGGAGCTCAGGGGAAAGAACGGTAGCGGGAAAACAACCCTTTTATCAATGATCACAGGGGAAAACCCAAAAGGATATGGGCAGGAACTCTTTATTTTTGGGAGGAAAAAAGGAAGTGGGGAAAGCGTTTGGGACATCAAAAAAAACATCGGCTATTTTACCCCATCGATGACCGATAAGTTCACCGGTTATCATTCGGTGGAGCATATGGTGATCAGTGGCCTGACCGACTCCATTGGCCTCTATGTGCAACCTACCGAGGCTCAAGTGCGTTTGGCCGGGGAATGGCTGCAATTGATTCGGATGTGGCATTTAAGATCTGCCTTGTACCACGACCTGAGCATGGGCCAGAAACGTTTGTTGATGTGCATCAGGGCAATGATCAAGCATCCCGTACTGTTGATTTTGGATGAACCCACTGCCGGACTCGACGATGAAAGTGCCGATCTCTTCGTGGCACTGGTCAATAAGTTTTCCAAGGAAAGCAACACCGCCATCATCTTCGTGTCGCACCGAAAGGAACCTGGATTGCGGCCCCAACGCGTCTATGAATTGGAAATGACCCAACATGGATCATTGGGCAAGTCCATATAAAAAGCCGCTGTTTCGGACTCATGTCCATAACAGCGGCTTTCAGTTTAATCTATTCTATACCTTGGCCTTGGCCATTGATTTCGGTTTTTCCTTCACCGGAGAAGTCACGCTTTTCTTCAAAGTGTCATACATCACCGGGGTGGCGATGAACAAGGATGAATAGGTACCTACAACGATTCCGATGATCATTGCGAACATAAAGCCCCTTAACGATTCTCCCCCAAAAATGAAGATGGCCAACAATACTACCAAGGTGGTAAGCGAGGTGTTCAAGGTCCTGCCCAACGTACTGTTCAAGGCGAGGTTGGTATTCTCCCCGGCTTTCCATCCCTTTTCATTGATGATTTCCCGGATTCGGTCGAAAACGACCACGGTATCGTTCAAGGAGTAACCGATTACCGTAAGGATTGCGGCGATAAAGGCCTGATCGATCTCCATGTTGAAAGGCATTATTTTGCCGAACAGCGAAAAGATGCCCAGTACGATCAACACATCGTGCAGTACCGCGGCCACGGCGCCCAAAGAGAACTGCCATTTTCGGAAACGCAACAGGATGTACAGGAACACCACGGCCAAAGATCCGATGATGGCCAAAAAGGCGTTGTTCTTGATATCATCGGCGATGGTTGGGCCTACTTTGACAGATTGCAGGATTCCGATCGAATTTTCCCCGTCTCCGGTGATGAAATCGGCCTTGGTCATACCATCGGGCAATAATTTTTGAAGTGACGTGAATAGTTTATCCTGTATTTCATTATCAACCTCTATGCCCTCCACGTCTACTTTGTAAGGCGTGGTCACTTTGATCTGATTGGCTTCCCCGTAGGTTTTCACTCCGGTGCCACTTCCGAAAACAGTGTTCAGTTCAGAAGCGATTTCAGAAGGATTGACCTCTTTTTCAAATCGGATCTGATAGGTCCTCCCCCCGACAAAATCCACCCCTTGTTGCAGTCCTTGCCCGAAGAAAAGGGAATAAAGGCCGATCAATACCAAGGTGGTCGAAAACACATAGGCGATTTTCCGCTTGCTCAAGAAATCGATATTGATATTTTTAAAGAGGTCCTTGGTCAAGGAAGTCGTGAAATCGAGCCTTCTTGTTTTTCCGCTCAAGTACCAATCAACCAATAACCTGGTGATGAATATGGCGGTGAACAAGGAGGTAAGGATACCGATCAACAGGGTGGTCGCAAAACCTTTGATCGGTCCGGAACCAAAAACGAACAGGATGATGGCCGTAAGACCTGTGGTGATGTTGGCATCCAAGATCGAGGAGAGCGCATTGCTGAAACCGTCTGCCACGGCCTGCGATTTTCCTTTGCCCTTGGCCAGTTCTTCTTTGATACGTTCGAAGATTAGCACGTTCGCATCGACCGACATACCAATGGTCAAAACGATACCCGCTATGCCTGGAAGGGTGAGTACCGCACCAAGACTGGTGAGTACCCCGAATATCAATAAAATGTTGAGCAACAGGGCGGTATCGGCAAAAATACCTGCCTTTCCATAATAGAATACCATCCATAAAAGCACGATCGCCATAGCGATCAGAAACGAGGCGAAACCACTATCGATCGCCTCTTGGCCCAGGGAAGGACCAACAATTTCCGATTGGATGATTTCTGCGGAAGCTGGCAATTTACCGGCCCTCAAAACATTTGAAATATCCTTGGTCTCGTTTATGGTAAAATTACCGGTGATTTCTGAACGCCCACCTGAAATCGGACCTGAGGATACCCCAGGTGCGGTATATACCTTGTTGTCCAATACGATGGCGATACCGGTTTGGTTGTTATAGGCATCTCCCGTTAATTTTTCCCACTCCTTTGCCCCTTTGGTGTTCATGGTCATCGATACGGCCGGCTTGCCCCCAAGGTCGAAATCGTCCCTTGCGTCACTGACCACATCGCCACTGATCCTCGGCTCGGCTTCCCGGTTCGATTTTAGGGCATAAAGCTCCACGATTTCAGAACCCTCTGCAGGTCGTTCCCAAACAAATTTCACGAACTGTAGGTCTGCTGGCAACAACCTTCGAATTTCCTTCATTCTGAGGTAACGGCCCACTTCGGCGGAATCCTTGATCGCAGTGATGCCCACCGCATAACTGGGGGCGCCGAGCTGAAACTTGTCGAAAAGTGGGTTTACTTGTTTGCTGAGATCCAAGGAGTCTTGGGAAACATCGGAGAGCAAAGAGTCGATTTCCGATTCTTGTTTGACCGGTACCGACGCACTATCGATCGTTACCAAGGATTTTAATGCTTCGTTGGCCTGAAAGAAGAAACCTTGCAGCTCTTGGTTATCGGGCCTATAGGTTTCCCAGAATTCCAATTGGGCAGTACTTGACAACAAGCTCTGGGCCCTGGTAATATCCCTGGCTCCCGGAAGTTCCACTAAAATTCTCCCTGAAGTACCTTCTCTTTGGATATTGGGCTGGGTAACCCCGAAACCATCGATCCGTTCACGGAGTACTTCAAAGGCCGAAACGACCGATTCATCTATTTTTTTACGAATGACTTGTTTGACCTCATCATCGGTCATATTTGAATTTACATCACCCTCAAGGCTTCGGGTATAGAAAATGTCTGGAGTGGCCAATTTGGTATCTCCCTTGATCTTATCGAATGCCTCAAAAAACAGATCAACATAGTTGTCGGTGCTGCTTTTGGAAGCCACGTCGGCATCGGCCAGCGCCTTGTTGAAAATCGGATTTTTGGTATTGTTGGCCAGGCCCTTGAGAATGTCTTTCACCGAAATTTGAAGGGTTACGTTGATTCCCCCCTTAAGATCCAGACCTTTGTTCAGCTCCTTTTTCTTTGCATCGTTATAGCTGGTATACCCCAAAATTGAATTGTCGCCTATGGAATCAAGATATTTGGCTTCCAGCCCTTCCCTTTTGGAAACATAGCCTTCCTCAGTATCGGAAATTTCGGATTGGGCAAAGGTCTTTGCCTCATTTTCAACCTTGCTGGTGACAAAAGTATAGGATAGTTGATAGATACTCACTAGCCCGAACAAGAGGGCAAAAAGCTTTATAAGTCCTTTATTCTGCATGGGTTACATATATTAATTCGATGCTTTTTCTAACAGCGTGCAAATATATGATATTCCCATAGGATTTGACAATATATTTACCAGTTAATGTAAAATCGAAAGGGCATCCTACCTTGGTAAGATGCCCTTGGTCTAATTGGGTTGAAGCCGATTTATACCGCCAACAAGGCGTTGGTCTTCCTTACCCCTTCAGCGCTTTCCTTCATCTTGGCCTTTTCCGCATCACTAAGGGGAACGTTCACGATTTTCTCGATGCCATTTCGCCCAAGAACCACGGGAACCCCTATACAGATATCTTTCAATCCGTATTCTCCTTCGAGCATCACGGAACAGGGAAACAATTTTTTCTGGTCGCATGCAATGGCCTGGACCAAGGCCGATACCGCTGCTCCGGGGGCATACCACGCACTGGTCCCCAAGAGTGAGGTAAGGGTTGCCCCGCCTACTTTGGTCTCTTCGGCCACCTGATTCAAACGGTCTTTTGACAAGAACTCGGAAACCCTGATGCTGTTTCGGGTAGCGTGCGAAGTCAAGGGTACCATTCCCGTATCGCTATGCCCTCCGATGACCATGCCATCAACATCGGAAATCGGTGCTTCAAGCGCCTCGGCCAATCTGTACTTGAAACGTGCGCTATCGAGGGCCCCGCCCATCCCTATGATCCTGTGCTTTGGCAGTTTGGTCGACTTGTGTACCAGGTAGGCCATGGTATCCATCGGATTGCTCACCACGATCACGATCACATTGGGAGAATGTTTGATCAAACTGGAAGCCACCATTTTGACAATGCCCGCATTGATGCCGATCAATTCTTCCCTGGTCATCCCCGGTTTTCTTGGTATTCCTGAGGTAATTACCGCAATATCGCTTCCGGCCGTTTTGGAATAGTCATTGGTTATCCCTGTGATTTTGGTATCGAAACCATTTAGGGAAGCGCATTGCATCAAGTCCATGGCCTTGCCTTCGGCATAACCTTCCTTAATATCCAACAGTACCACTTCCGATGCGAAATTCTTAATGGCGATATACTCGGCACAACTGGCACCAACGGCTCCCGCCCCTACTACGGTAATTTTCATAAGTATGATTTTTATTTATTGTTTGTTGTTCTTTTATAATGGAGGCTAAAATTAAACATTCTTTGTTAAAAAGCGCTGGATTGCAGCTACATTAATGAAGAACCGGGCCGACTTTTTTTGCCATGGCCAAAACACGGTGTTGTTAAAAAACACTGCCGTTCAACGAAGAAAAGCGAATTAAGTTACCGTACATCGAATTCTCACAATACAGCCAATTCCCTTTCGTTAGTTAAAATAGTCCCTAATCTAATTACCCTACATCATGAAAAAGCTCATGTCGTTAATGGCCATCATCGCAATTGTTACGGCAAGCCATTG
Source organism: uncultured Flavobacteriaceae bacterium (assembly GCA_963760375.1). Classification (GTDB taxonomy): domain Bacteria; phylum Bacteroidota; class Bacteroidia; order Flavobacteriales; family Flavobacteriaceae; genus Pelagihabitans. The sequence goes on from CAVXCS010000001.1 coordinate 271,668, forward strand.
TTCCCGTGTACCGGAAAACAACGATCCGATCATCGGGATCTGGGAGAACGTGGAATTGAAATCGATCGGGCAGACCGAAAAACAGACCGTCGCGCAGGAATGGATTTTTAATGATGCCTATCTGGGCCGTTACCATCAGCGACAAAACAATGAATTGACGATCAAGACCGATTTCAAATGGACCGAAGACAGTGGTGTTTATACCATCTCCTATCCAGGAACCGATCTTCCGAGTCAATTGGTCTCCATGCAACAGACACCGGAAGGGGACATGCTAAAGGACAACGAGGATCAAGTCATAGCAATCCGCAACGCGGACTAAGAAAATTAACCCAATATAAAAGGCCGCAATCTGAATCGATTGCGGCCTTTTTTTATTGTTTTTTTCGACGTTTTACCTAAAGCCAAAGTTGATTCCCACGGAGAGGTTGTTGAATTCGGCAAGCGTATAGTCTGCATGCAGCCTAAAAAATCCAAGTTTTAACTTGGCGCCTATGTTCGCCCTGACTCCACTGGCATCTTTGACGACCGAGAAAGGATCTGTGTAGGTCTGTCTAAAGGGGCCGGATTGCACGGTATAGGTCCCCAGGATATCGGTGGTAGATTTCCCGGTCATGTAGCTGAGTCCCCCATAAAAATTGATGATCGGCAACTTGGTGGAGGCCACGGCTTGAAACACCCAGGTGTCCATGACCGCATCGATTCGTTGATTTTCACCGGCGATGATATTGGTACTGGTGAAATCGTAGGTGCCATCGAGATGGGTATAGCCGATCACTCCCGATATGGCTACCGGGAATACCTTTCCCGCCGGTAAATATTGGGTGAATTCGTGTTGGATACCGATACCGTACAGGCCGATACTGGCATCTTCCGCATTGATTTTAGGAATAAACCTTGCCTTGATCTCGGTGCCTTTTATCAACCCCACACTGGCTTGTAGATAAGCAGATGGGATAAAATTAATGTTTTCCGAGGCGAGCCCGCTGGGCAGTTCAAACTCTTCCCGAGCGGGCACCCCAGGGGCCACTTCCCCTTCAACGAACACCCTGATCCCTTCCAATTCGCCAAGTGCACTGGAGACCGTTTTTGAAGTACTGCCATCGACAAATTGAAGATTTTCGTAATCTTCGGTATTCAGGATGAAGGTCTTTTTGTCTTCCTTGTTCCCGAACGGGCCATAATTTCCGATGATCGATATTTCAAATCCCCCGAGCGGTTTGGCCTGTCCGGAGTTATACCAGCCGTTCGAAATACTGTTCAATGCGCCTTCCGATAGCGGAGCAAGATAGGCGTTTGTATAGCGTTCCGCATCGTCAAGACCGGCGGCCAAAAGTTCATTGATGTTCGACTGAGCCCATCCATGGAATCCGGTAGCGACAATAAGTAGGAAAATTACTCTTTTCATAATGTAAGTTTTTCCAAAACTAAAAAACCTGCATCGGGGATGCAGGTTTTTGTTGTGAAATGCCGGTTTTTATGCATCAATGTTCGCATAAATGGCATTTTTCTCGATAAATTCCCTTCTTGGGGGTACCTCATCACCCATCAGCATCGAAAATACCCTGTCTGCTTCCGTGGCATTGTCGATCGTAATCTGGCGCAGCGTCCTGAACCCTGGGTTCATTGTCGTATCCCATAACTGTTCGGCGTTCATCTCTCCCAGACCTTTATATCTTTGTATGCTCACGCCACCGCTGTAACTATCGGCTATGGCATCGCGTTCCTTATCGTTCCAAGCGTATTGCTTTTTACTGCCCTTTTTTACCAAATAAAGCGGCGGGGTGGCAATATACACGTGCCCGGCTTCGATCAGTTCTCGCATATACCGGAAAAAGAAGGTGAGGATCAAGGTTTCGATATGGCTACCATCGACATCCGCATCACACATGATCACTACTTTGTGGTACCTCAGTTTATCCAGGTTCAGTGCCTTGCTGTCATCTTCGGTGCCAATGGTGACCCCGAGTGCGGTATACATGTTCTTGATCTCTTCATTTTCAAAGACCTTGTGCTGCATTGCCTTCTCAACGTTCAATATTTTTCCCCTCAATGGCAAAATGGCCTGAAAATTCCGGTCACGGCCCATTTTGGCCGTTCCTCCGGCCGAATCGCCCTCAACCAAGAACAGTTCGCATATGGTGGGGTCTTGTTCCGAGCAATCGGATAATTTTCCAGGAAGGCCGCCAATGCTCATGACGCTCTTGCGCTGCACCATCTCCCTCGCCTTTGTGGCCGCATGGCGCGCCTGCGCTGCCAAGATTACTTTCTGCACAATGATCTTGGCGTCATCGGGGTGTTCTTCCAAATAATCGGTCAGCATTTCGGAAACCGCTTGGGAGACCGCTGCGGAAACCTCCCTGTTGCCCAGTTTCGTCTTGGTCTGCCCTTCGAATTGGGGTTCGGCTACCTTTACCGAAATAATGGCCGTTAACCCTTCCCTAAAATCGTCTCCCTGCACCTCAAATTTCAATTTATCGAGCATCCCGGACGAATCGGCATATTTTTTCAGCGTGGTGGTCAGGCCCCTCCTGAATCCGGATAAATGGGTGCCCCCTTCGTGGGTATTGATATTGTTGACATAGGAATGCAGGTTCTCGGTATAGGAAGTATTGTAGACCATGGCCACCTCTACGGGAATCCCGTTCTTTTCCCCTTCAATGGCGATGATGTTCTTGGTCAGCTGTTCCCGGTTCCCGTCCAAAAACCGGACGAACTCTTTCAATCCCTCATCGGAATAAAAAGTTTCACTGAGAAATCCCGATTCGCTATCCTTATCTTTTTCACGCTTGTCGGTGAGCGTGATGGTGACCCCTTTGTTCAAAAAGGAAAGTTCACGCATTCTGTTTGACAGGGTTTCATAGCTGAATTCTATGGTTTGGGTAAAGATGGTTTCATCGGGATGAAAGGTGACTTCGGTGCCCCTATCGGTAGATTCCCCGATACTTTTTACCGGATAGAGCGCCTTACCCCTTTGATATTCCTGTTCCCAAATCTTCCCATCGCGATATACCGTAGCCCTTAAATGATCGGACAGGGCGTTGACCACAGAGACCCCTACCCCGTGGAGACCGCCTGAGACTTTATAGGAATCCTTATCAAATTTGCCACCGGCCCCAATTTTGGTCATGACCACTTCCAGAGCGGAAACGCCTTCTTTTTTATGGAGATCCACCGGGATGCCCCTACCGTTATCCTTGGTGGTTATTGAATTGTCTTCGTTGATGGTTACATGAATGGTATCGCAATGGCCGCCCATGGCCTCATCTATGGAGTTGTCGACCACCTCGTAGACCAGGTGGTGCAGCCCCCTGACGCCAATGTCACCAATATACATCGATGGGCGCATGCGCACATGCTCCATCCCCTCCAAAGCCTGAATACTGTCGGCTGAATATTTGTTCTTGTTTGGCTCGTCCTTTTTTGCTTCTTCGCTCATAATTCAAGGTTGTTTTCACTTCTAAAATTCCAATCCTGCAAATATACGGAATAGCCTATGATATATGGGATTATAGGACTTTTTTAAGCCTTAAGTTATCAACATTTATTGTGGAAAAATTCCTTGGGCAAGCGGGTCCAAAATTCAATCTTTTATTCGGTAATCCTAAAGCCGCCCTGAGCTGCTCGGAAATCATTTTTTTGGCCGCCGAACCCATAAAAAAACCCCATCTCTCGATGGGGTTTGTTTCTAAGCTTGTTTTGTACATATAAGTGTCAGTTCCATAGGACCATACGGTCGTCGGCAATAACGACTTTGCGGTTTACGCCAGCGGCTACTTCACATAGGCATCGGTATGTACATTGGCAACAGCCCTGCCTGAAGGGTCGTTCATGTTTTTAAAAGCCGCGTCCCACTCCAGGGCAATTTTGGTGCTACAGGCGACCGAAGGCTCCTGTGGCACGCACAAGGCCGCCGCATCCGATGGAAAATGGGATTCAAATATCGATCGGTAATAAAACTCTTCTTTCGAGGTCGGAGTCTGCAATGGAAAGCGGTATTTCGCATTGGCGAGCTGTTCATCGGTGACCTCCTGGTTGACCATCAATTTCAAGGTGTCGATCCAACTATAACCGACCCCGTCCGAAAACTGCTCTTTCTGCCTCCAGGCGACGCTCTGGGGCAACATGTCTTCAAAGGCTTTTCGCACTACCCATTTCTCCATTCGCTCGCCATTGATCATCTTATCCTGCGGATTGATTCGCATGGCCACGTCCATGAACTCCTTATCCAAGAAAGGAACACGCCCCTCGATGCCCCATGCTGCCAATGATTTGTTGGCCCTAAGGCAATCGTACATATGCAATTTGCTCAACTTCCGAACCGTTTCTTCGTGGAATTCCCTTGCGTTGGGCGCTTTGTGAAAATAGAGATAACCGCCGAACAGTTCATCGGCCCCTTCCCCCGAGAGCACCATTTTGATGCCCATCGACTTGATGACCCTTGCCATAAGATACATGGGCGTGGAAGCACGGATGGTAGTAATGTCGTAGGTTTCCAAATTATAGACCACATCTTTTATCGCGTCGAGACCTTCCTGTATGGTAAACTTGATCTCGTGGTGCACGGTGCCGATATGATCGGCCACCTTACGTGCCGCAGCAAGGTCGGGCGAACCTTCCAATCCCACCGAAAATGAATGCAACTGTGGCCACCAAGCATCTGTGGTATCGTCCGATTCGATTCGTTTTTGCGCATATTTTTTGGCAATGGCCGAGGTAACCGAAGAATCAAGCCCACCGGAAAGCAATACCCCATAGGGCACGTCAGACATCAGCTGTCGGTGTACGGCCGCTTCCAACGCTTCCTTAATGGCTTGGATGCTGGTCTCGTTATCTTTTACCGCATCGTATTCCATCCAATCACGGGTATACCACTTTTTCAATACCCCGTCCTTGCTGTGCAAATAATGCCCAGGTGGAAACAGCTCTATCTTGGTACAGGTTCCCTCCAGGGCCTTGAGTTCTGAAGCCACATAAAAAGTACCGTGTTTATCCCAACCCATATAAAGGGGAATGATGCCCATATGGTCTCTCGCCACAAAATATTCGTCTTTGTCGACATCGTAGATGGCAAAACCAAAAATACCGTTCAATTCATCCAAAAAGTCAACTCCCTTTTTCTGATACAGGGCCAATATCACCTCGCAGTCCGATTCGGTCTGAAAATGATACTTGCCCTCAAATTGTTTGCGCAGCGTCCGGTGGTTGTAGATTTCCCCATTGGCTGCCAGAATCAATTTTTTATCTTTGCTGAACAAAGGCTGCTTCCCCGAGGCTGGATCCACGATCGCCAGACGTTCATGGGCCAAAATGGCTTTCTCATCGGCATAAATCCCGCTCCAATCCGGACCCCGATGTCTCACTTTTTTGGACATCTCCAACAACTGTGGCCTTAAGGTTTCCGTACTTTCCTTTACATCAAAGGCACATACAATTCCACACATAGCTTTATATTTTATTTCAATTTGACGGCAAAGATGAATTTATAGTTTAAATTATGAAACATAAAATCAGTTATTGATTACAATATATTATATTTTTAATATTTATGCTATCATATTGAAAACGTTTCTTTATGTTTTTGACAAATTGGGTATATTTTGTAAGCTGCGTGAATTTTAACGACTTTTTAAAAGAATTTAGAACGGATGTTAGCTAGATTTGAACTCAATTAAACTATAACTATTATGAAAAAAGTAATGACAATGAGCATGTTCGTGTTTGCATTGGTCTTCGCGGCCCAATCACACGCACAGGATTTTAGTGGATTGGACAAAAGTCCAATGGATGTAGCGGCCTATCCCTCGAGTTATCAGGAATCTGATAAAATGGTAAGGGTCACTTACAGCAGGCCCCAATTGAAAGGCCGTGCCTTATCTGAGTTGGCCAAACAGGGAGAAGTTTGGAGAACCGGAGCCAATGAGGCATCGGAAATCACATTTTACCAAGATGTGAATTTTGGTGGCCAGAATGTAAAGGCAGGTACTTATTCCCTGTTCACTATTCCAGGGGCTGGGGAATGGACCGTGATTTTGAATAAAAACCTGAACCAATGGGGTGCCTATTCCTACGATAAGGGTGCCGACGTGGCACGTGTGACCGCCAAGGCCACCATGGACAACAAATCATTGGAAGAATTTTCCATTGCCTTCAAAGACGTTGATGGCGGGGTTCATATGGTGATGGGATGGGATAAAACCCGTGTTGCCGTGCCCATCATGGCACAGATGTAAGCAACAATTTCATGAAAATAAAAACCCAAGGTCTGTAACCTTGGGTTTTTTTGTTCCGATATCAAAAACAAAATCATTTTACCTGCTGTCCTCCGACATAGGTATTTGCCACCTTGATATGGGGTATTTCCGAAAGCGGTACTTCCATCAAATCTTTGTTATATGCGGTAAAGTCGGCAAATTTACCTACTTCGATACTCCCCTTTTCCGTTTCCTCAAAATTGGAAAAGGCCGCCCAAATGGTCATCCCGCGCAACGTCTCTTCCCTACTGAGCGCATCCTGCATCTGAAACCCATATTCGGGATAATCGTCAGTATCTTTTCGGGACACCGCCGCATAGAAGGTCAAAAAAGGACTCACCTGCTCCACTGGAAAATCGGTGCCCAAAGCCAACCTGCCCGATTGGTCCAATAATTTTTTGAAGGCGTAGGCGCCCTTCATGCGATCTGGCCCCAACCGATCCTCTGCCCAATACATATCACTGGTGGCATGGGTGGGCTGCACAGAAGGTATAATGCCGAGTTTGAAATAATCGAAGTCCAATGTATCTATGATCTGGGCATGTTCTATTCTCCATCGGCGATCGGGTTTGTCCTTTAAAACCGACTTGTAGGCGCGAAGCACCACGGCATTGGCCGAATCGCCAATCGCATGGGTATTCATTTGAAAATCGGAATTCGCAATGCGCCCGGCCAAATTTTCAATGTCCGAAACCGGGGTGACCATGGCCCCATAATGGCCGGCCTGATCGGCATAGGGTTTTTTCAAAACCGCCCCCCTTGAGCCCAAGGCCCCATCACCATATACTTTAATGGAACGCACGTTCAGGTGGTCTGTCTTTAAGGGACCGTTTTTCAAATAATAGTCAACATCTTCCGGTGAGTTTCCGACCATGGCGTAGATACGTATCTTCAAGTCCCCCGACTGTTGTAGGCTATCGATCAATTCAATGGTGGTACGGTCGAGGCCGGCATCGTCGACCGTCGTCAGCCCATTATCGAAGCAAATGCGTTCCGCGTCCTTCAATGCCCTGATCCGGGTAGCAAGATTTGTAGGGGGGATAACGGCATAGATCAATCCCATGGGATTGTCTACCAACACCCCGGTAATTTCGCCATCTTTTTTCACGATTTCACCGCCCTCGACCCTGGTTTCATCGGCAATGCCCGCCTTGTCCAACGCACTCTGGTTGACCAGAAAGGCATGGCCATCAACCCTTTCCAGGACCACCGGGATCGCTGGAAAAAGGGAATCCAATTCCTTTTTTGTCGGGAATTCCTTTATCTCCCAGTCGTTCTGGTCCCAGCCCCGCCCTAAAATGAAGTCTTTGGGATTTTCATTTTGAAACTGTTGAACCCTTTCAAGTACCTCGGCGAAGCTAAGGGTGCCGGTAAGATCTGCCCATTGCTGGTTGAGACCCAGGCCATAGAAATGACAATGGGCATCGATAAGACCGGGCGTTATGGTGAGTCCTTTTGCATCGAATATTTGGTCTGAGGTATACTTATTATTGATGTCATCGGTACTGCCCACTGCAACGAACCTTCCATTTTGTACCGCGAAGGCCTGGGCTTTTGAAAATGCATCATCGATGGTATAGATGTTGGCATTCACCACCACTAAGTCTACCTGTTCTTTGGACGGACCGCAACCCATGACCAAGAATACAACAAGGATCCACAAACATTTCATAGTACTACAATTTATTGGATTGATGGAAATACCTGGATATCGACAGCGGGTATGGTGCTGCAAAAGTGAAATCCCGTAAAGTCACTTAGCCGATGTGGGCTATTTGGCAGAAAGGCTTTTTACGCCGTTTATGGTATAGGTTCCATCGGAGGAGGAACTGGTACCGGATAATTTGCTGCCTTCGGCTTTGAGGGCCACCGCTACTTTCTGACCTTCGACATATACGTCAAAGGTGATCGTATTCTTTTTTACGGATATATTGTCTGCCAACAAGGTTTGATTGGCAGTTTGGATCTGGGCTTGATAAACGCCATTCGGATTAATGATCAAGAGGAGTCCTTTTTCCCATCCTTCGGGTGCACCTTCCACCGTATAGGACCAACCCCCCAAAAGATGGTCTTGATACGGCACCATCAAACCTTCGGTTTGCAGCCCATCACCATTAATGATTGTCTTGGCCATTGCCTTTGGAGCAGTGAAAAACAAACAAGATAAAAGCAAGAGGATGTACAGGTTTTGGTCGGTATTTTTCATGACGTCGATTTTGAATGGTTCAAAGCTTCGTAAATGTAAAGAAATATTTTATTTTTTTGCACATCCGGAATTGACCGGTGTTGGCGATCCAATCGCTATCGCTGTAATTCAATCCAGGCATCGATCTTTTTCTCGAGCAAAACCAAGGGCAAGCTACCAGAGTTCAAAATTTGGTTGTGAAATGCCTTGATGTCGAATTCCTGCCCCAACGCCTTTTCCGCCCGATCGCGAAGTTGCCTAATTTTGAGCTGTCCGATCTTATAGGACACGGCCTGGCCCGGGGTGGCCATATAGCGTTCGATTTCCGCGATGATTCCATCTTCCGATTCGGCCTCATGATCCAATGAGTATTGAATGGCCTGCTCCCTTGTCCATCCTTTGGCATGGATCCCGGTATCGACCACCAAACGGATCGCCCGGTGCATTTCCATGCTCAGCATGCCAAAATACTGGTAGGGATCGGAATATAGTCCCAATTCCTTCCCCAGTGATTCGGCATACAGTGCCCATCCCTCCACAAATACGCCCATGCTCTCAGGATGCAAGAATTCGGGCAATTGGTCATTTTCCTGTTGCAGCGACAGTTGATAATGGTGCCCTGGTACCGCTTCATGCAAAAATAGCGCCTCGTCCGCAAACTTGTTATAAGTCCGGACATCGGGTATGGGCACATAAAAGATTCCAGATCGAATGGCATCTTTGGAACCCGGCACATACTCCGCACTGGCGGAGGCCTCGCGAAATGCCTCTGTGCGTCTCACCTCAAAATTTGCCTTTGGCTTCAGATCAAACACTTGGCCCAAACGCAGATCGATCCTTTCCTTGATCTCATTAAAATGCGCGAGCACCTCCTCAGGTTGTGTAAAGGGCATCTGTGCTTCACTTGTACGGACGTGATCGAAAAATGCCCTGATATCGCCTTCAAAGCCGATTTCCGCTTTGGCCTTTTCCATTTCAACCAAAATACGGGCTACTTCCCGTTTGCCCAATTCGTGGATTTCATCGGCCGTGAGATCGGTGGTCGTATGCAGTCTGATCAGGTAATCGTAGGTGGCCTTGCCATTGGGCAGCGCACCGATGCCGGAGGTGTTCCGGCATTTGGGGAGGTATTCCGTTTCGATGAAATCATACAATCGCTTATAGGCCGGCACCAACTTGTCTACGATCAAGGCCCGATATTCCCGATCCAAACGTTCCCGGTCAGCATCGGAAAAAGATTCGGGCATCTGTTTGATGGGGGTATAAAAGAGGTGTTCCCCGACGGGGGTTGAAACAAATCCCTTCAACTGGGGCAACATTTTTAAAGCAAGGGCTTTGGGCATGACCAGCTGTTTGGCCATCCCTTCCTTCATTTTGAGGATACAGGTATCCAAAAAGATCTCATAATCGTCCAATCTTTTAAGCCAATTGTCATAATCCTTTAACGTTTTAAAGGGCTGTACACCGGTTCCGCCCGCCATCTGTGCCACATACAAATGCAATGATTGTATTTGAAACAGCGGCATCAGTTCGAAACTGGGCAAATCGTAAATCGGTGAGGCCATCGTGACGATCGCATTGGTCAATCCTTCCTTTTTGATGGCGCAATCCCATTGCAGCACTTTTAAACTGAGCCATTGTTCAGGGGTGGTACGAACCGAATCGAATTGGGAAGATCTCTCCAGAAAATCTTCGTAACTGTCGATCAAAAATTCCTGATAGCTATCGGAGACGTAATTGGCAATGGTATCGTTGTATTCGTTATACCCCGCCTTGGTGGCTTCAATGGGATTGATGCCTTTTTTAAATTCGTAGAATGCAATGAACAAACTGTCGATGGCCCGATTCGGTGATGGTGGTGCAGGCTCGTTTTTTTGCTGACATGCGGCGCATAACAGCAGTACCGACAGAAAAGTGAAGAGATGTCTCATGTTGGGATTCGTGATAAGGATATTAAATGCAATTTGTGATTATCTGGAACGCGGCCTTTGCTTTTCCTTGATCTTTACATAGATCAATTTTTTTCGCCCCTTGGAATCTTCACGTCTTTCCACTTCGAAATTTAAAATGGAACTGATCAGGGGCGTCAATTTTTGGAAGCCATAGTTACGCGCATCAAAATTGGGCTGTTTTTTTTGTAAAAGGCCCCCAACATCCCCCAAAAAAGCCCAACCATCATCATCAGCAACATCTTCTATGGTATTGGAGATCCATTTGATCTCCTTTGAGGTTATCTTGTCGATACTGCTTTTTGATGCCGCTTTGCTCTGAGGGGTATCGGAGATATCCCCTTCTTCTGACTGACCCTTCAATATTTCGATATAGATAAATTTGTCGCAGGCCACAATGAAGGGATTGGGGGTTTTCTTTTCGCCGATTCCAAAAACCTGCATTCCCGCTTCGCGCAGGCGGGTGGCCAAACGTGTAAAATCGCTATCACTGCTGACCAAGCAGAATCCGGAAACCTTGCCGGAATAAAGGATGTCCATGGCATCGATGATCATGGCCGAATCGGTCGCGTTTTTACCGGCGGTATACCCATATTGTTGGATTGGCGTAATGGCATTCTCCAATAATACGTTCTTCCATTTAGCAAGACGTGGGTTGGTCCAGTCGCCATAAATTCTTTTGATTGTGGGATTGCCATATTTGGCAATTTCTTCCATCATTTCCTTGATGTATGCCGAGGGAATATTATCTCCATCGATCAATACGGCCAGATTCAGATCCATACTTCTTATTAATTTGGTGCAATTTACGAGGTTTTGCCTTCAAATGCGAAACCTGCTCCTTTTTAAAATGACATTTCCCCCATAAAAAAAGCCTATCACAGGGTGATAGGCTACATTTTCAAAAAACCAAAAGTTATCTATTAAATGACTTTTACGTTTACCGCGTTCAATCCTTTGTTTCCGTCTTGCAAATCAAATTCAACTTCATCGCCTTCACGAATTTCATCTACCAAACCTGATACATGCACAAAGTGGTCTTTTTCAACACCTTCTTCTGTAATAAAACCGAATCCCTTGGCATTGTTGAAGAATTTTACTGTTCCTTTATTCATTGTCTTAAATTAAAAATTAATTAACTGTATTCCGGCAAAGGTAACGCCAATTAAAAGAGCAAGGCCCATTTAATTCAGTTATCTTGAGTTAATGCCGTAAACAGGGGGATGTGCGCTAGGTAAATCTTAAGATCGACACCGTTTCAACCTCCTAATTCAGGAATGCTCCTTTTGGAGGCGTCTTGCTGATCACAAATTCAACCCTACGATTAAGCCGACGGCCGGCTTCGGTTTCGTTTTCGGTGATGGGTTTCCCACCACCATGACCTTTCCAGGCAATTCGTTCTTCTGGGATTCCGAGTAGTTGAAGATATCCGGCAACGGCCGCGGCACGCTGTTCGGATAGTTTTTGGTTATATTGACTGGTACCCACGTCATCGGTGTGTCCGATGATGGCGATATGGAGCATCGCATTCGATTTCAGATGGTCAGCCACTTTTTGCAGTTCGTTTTTGGAGGTTTCCAAAAGCGCCGACTGATCGAACTCAAAAAGCAGGTTCCTAAAAATATAGCTTTTATCGAGTTCTATGTTCTTCGTCTCCTTACCATCGGCGATGGCGACCAGTTCGGTAATCTTTCTGGGGGGATCATCGGTGATCACCGAAACCATGTCAACATAATAATATGCGCCTTGCTTGCTTTCTTTTTTGGTCTGGAACAAACGGGTACGCGCATTGGGCTTAAAATTGCCCAAGGTCATATATTTTTCGGAGCCCTTTGCCTCGAATTGGGTGTGGACCAAAATCCAATCTTCGGTATTGGAATAGAAGTTGCTATACCCGATCTCCATGTAATTGTAGCGGTTGCCCGCTTGCTGGTACCATAGGTTTTTGGAAAGGTTTTTCTGGGTATCGATATCCAGTTGGTCTTGGGAGAATAGCACCCCGAACTCCTTGATGGCAGAATCGGAACGATCGGCCAAACTTACGTAAAAAGATACCTCATAATTGACGCCCTTGATCAATTGTTCCTGCAGTTCCACCTGCAGGTATTCCCTATAATCATCGGGGGCATATACATAGAATCCAACATAGCCGTTGCCAAAGTCGGCCGGTTGACGGCCCTTAAAGTTATCGGGCGTGCCCATGATCTCGCTACAGGCATTGAAATAATCGGTGGTTCCCATGGAGGGACAACTCCACCATACAACATTGGTGTCGAAACGTGCCAAACGCTGCGGGCATTCGAGATACTCTTCGAAACTGGGATTTTGGACCAGATTCTGTGCCATGCCCAACACAGCGAAGTGCAGACAGATGTATAAACCGATATGTTTTATTAGTTTTTGCAGTTGTCCAATTCCTTTTAACCCCCTCTAAATTAACAAATTAAAGCGCAACATGGCGGGCTGGCGGCCCTCCTTCGATTAAGTGTCGCTTTTCTAGGATGATCCAAGGTCCTTTGGGGCAAAAAAAAATCCACTCGGTTTAAAAATCGAACTTATAAGTGGCTCCTCCCAGTATCTGTATTCCTTGAACAGGGAAATTTGCCCATTTTTGATAATTGGTATTGGCGATATTGGCCGCCTTTAAGAATACCGACAATTGATTGCTCAAGCGATAGCCCAAGTGGGCGTTCGCATCAAAATAACTGTCGAGCGTGATGATTGTTGCCGGAAATTCGGAAGCAATGCCACTTAAGGTCGCTACGGTTGCGACATCTTCACGTTCCCCCACATAGAAAAGATTTGCTCCCATGTACCATTTTTCGCCGATCTGATAGTCCATAAACAGCGAGCCGTTCAACTTGGGCAAGTTCCATGCAGGATTATCGGTTTCTGTGGTATAGTCGTATACCGCGGCATTGATGCCCAGGGTAAAGTTGCGATTCACATCGATGTTCAGCTCCCCGAACAAACCCAGTGTTTTGGTATCGTCATAAAAAACATCGAAGGAATTGCCGTAATAATAGCCCTTTTCGTCGTTTCTGAAACTATTCTGAGGATTCAGTTTGAACAAAGGCCTTCTGTTTTCCGTGGTATACGATGCCTTGATGTTATAGCTCAAGTTCGGCAGTAGCTGGCCACGCAAACCCACATAGCCATCGTACTTTTTGTCGGTGGGGGCAATGTTGATCGTGGGGGACACATAAGGGTTGTCGGCCACAAAACCATAATAGGAATTCTGTTCCAAAGCGCCTTCGACGCCGGCATAGGCGATGGCCAATTCATCGAGCAAACGGTATGAGGCCGTTACTGCAGGATAGAAATAAAAGTTGCCGTCGCTGTTTTCCAAGTCCATCCCGTACACCAAATTAACGCCAAGGTTGAGGGTAAGGTCATCGCGCAACATGGTGAGACTTGGGTTGATCCCAAGCTGCAGATTGCTATACTTGATACCCGCATCATTGGTTGGGAAATTTAGGGGTGCATTTTTGAAGTTTCCATTCACATAATCGACCTTCAGTCGAATCCCGAAGGTTTCCTCCCCTACCGGAAATTCAAAGGCAGGTTTAAAGACGACCCTGTTTTCTCCCGATTTTACGGCGTCCCCGAACCTGCGAAATTGGACTTCGGCGCCCGTGAAGTAAGCATCTGCAATATTCAGGTGTGCCCCTATTTCGCCCATGAAATAATTTTGCCTTTCGTCGATCGTGTTGATGGTCGTCGCATCGTAAACCCCCTGAGGTAGTCCGTACCAATTGTAGAGTTGATGTTGGAAGCCGGCATCGGCACCCCATTCGAAATCACTGCCCCTAAAAGTATAATCAGCATCCAATCTTGAATTCGAAAAAATATTGTCCAAGGGTACGCCCGCAATGTCGCCCTTGGAAGAGTAATGCTCCAGTCCAACGGTATAACCCGATTCCCTATCGATGGCCCTGCTCGTATAGAACTTGGCCATTAAATTGGCAGGATTTCCCCCACCGGCTGAAGCATAGGAGTTGAACAGTTCTGGTGGAGGGGATTTTTTAACGGTGGACGCCTTGCCTTTCGCCGGTGCAAATGTAGATGCGACTGGGACCGAGAAAATACTGTATTCGATTTTCTTCTTTTGAAGCACGATCGAATCATTGAGTTCAGGTATCGATTTTAACTTGAAGGCGTCTGAAATCGTGGGCGAATAGGCCTTGGTCACCGTAACGGTCTCCGTACCCAGATCTTTCTCCTTTTCCTGCCCCCTGAGACCCCAGAAGGAGACCAGGGATAACATTACAACTATCTTATAAACCTTGTGCATAATATGTCTTTTTGAAACGATGGCTATCGTGAATAATTTAATTTCCGGGTTCTACCGAAGAGTTGCTTTTCGCTTCCTTGGCCTTGATGATTGCGAGTTCGCCCTTGGCCTCTGCCACAATTTCGGGGAATTGGCCGAAATTGACCGCCACACTCTCCAAAATATAGGTAGCCTGATAGGCATCGCCCAAGGCATAATAGTTTTTGGCCATGATGACCAGCCCTTTTCCGCCCCACTCCTTATATGCCGCGTAATCTTTGGCCAATTTTTGGACCGAGGTATTGGAAGATTCGTGATTGCCGTCCTTATTCTTGAAAAAGGCATCGTAATAAAGGGCTTCGGCAGCAGTCTCTCCACTGGCAATTTTAAGCACTTCGGTATAGGCGGCCTTCGCCTTGGCCTCATCGCCGGTGGCAATGGCCGAACGTGCGATCATGATATGTGCGTCGCTTCTGATCCGGTTGTCGATGCTCGGCGAGGCCAGCACCTTGGCCGCATAGGTCAAGGTTTGATCATAATTCTTGCGCTGGTAATAGCCCTTCATCAGGTTCGATTGTGCAAATATCCTGTTCTGTGATATGTCGGCCCGGGTTTCCAATTGTTCCAGATAAGGGATTGCCGCATTGTAATCGTTCTGGCCAATAAAAATCTCGCACACCCTGGTCAAGGCCTGTTCGGCATATTCACTTCCCCCCTTGTCGGCAACATATTTATAATAGGGAAGGGCCTTTTCGTTCTGGCTTTTGCCAAAGTAGAGTTGGGCCAAATTAAAATTGGCCTTTATGGCATTGGTCCCATTGGGGAATTGCCTGATATAGTTTTCATACCCTTTGATGGCCGCATCCTTCCTGCCCTCCATATTCTGCTTGTCGGCCGAATCGAAGGTGGCATTGTCCAATTCAACATCACTCACCTCAACAAAATCCAGGTTTTTCACCCAAGCGGCGTATTCATCGACCCGGCCCAAATCAACATAGATCAGCTTGGCCGTAGCAACTGCCTGTATCGCCTCTTGGCTGTTGGGAAAATCACTGACCACGCTTTTGAACTTCGCCAAGGCCTGGTCGTTCCTATTCCCGTTGTAAAAAACAAGACCTTGCCGCATCATGGCCTGGGGCACCAAGGAACTGCCCTTGAATTCTGAGATCAGCCGGTCATAGGTTTGCAGGCCCTGTTGCTCTTTCCCCATCGCTATATAGGTATTGCCCAATTCATAAAGCGCATCGTCTCTCAATGTCGATTTCGGATAGGCCGAGACAAACCCTTCCAATTCTTGGATTTTGCTGTCGCGACGGTCGACAAAGCCGTAACTCATGGCCTTTTGATAGGCGGCATAATCCTTTTCAGGTCCAGTCAATGCCAAGGCCTTGTTGTAGGTTTCAATGGCCGGCCAGTACTTGCTGGTCACAAAATAACTGTCGCCCATGCGCAAATAGGCATCGTGCAGTTTTTGGATATCCCCGGTACGGGAATCGGCAAAAGCATCAAAAGCGGAAATTGCTTTTGGATAATCCCTCAGTTTAAAATAGGTATAAGCCAGATTGTAGTCTATTTCCTTGGCTTCGGAGGTCGTCTTTGCCGTCGGATTTTGTTTGAACTGCAGGAAATCGGCCAAGGCCTGGTCGAATCTATTGAGCAAATATTCCGATTCTCCCTTCCAATAGCTTGCACGGGCCCTAAAATTGGAATCTTCGGCATTGTCCAACGATTTTTTAAAGTTTTGGGAGGCCGCTGCATAATCCCCATCGATGAACAGTTCCACCCCACGATAAAAAGCGACCTTCTGATAGGTCGATTTACTGGCGAAATTCCGGTTCTTTTCCAAAAGATCCATAGCGCCTTGAAAATTCTTGGAAGTGATATACGAATCGACCAAGAGGGCCTGCATTTCAGAGGCATATTTATCGTTGGGATACTTTTCGAGGTAGTTGGTGAGTACTTGGGGCACGGGCTCGTATGCGTTGCCGATTTCATAGCTCAATCGCGCATAGTTGAGCAAGGCGTCTTTTTGGATATCGGTCGAGAAATCCATTTGCGAGGCATTTCGAAAGGCGTTCAGCGCCTCTTGTTTCTTATCGAGTTTTAGATAGCACTCTGCCAAGTGATAGTAGGCATTTTGGGCCACGCTGTTGGTGCCGCCGATAATTTTATTGAACTGTTGTATGGCATTGGCAAAATCGCCTTGTTTATAATAACAATAGCCCAACAAGTAATAATCGGTATTGCTCCATTTGCCACTTTTCCCTTTGTATTCCTCCAGATAGGGAATGGCGTTGGCATATTGCTGAAGATTAAAATAGCTCTCTCCGATGATTTTGTTCAGTTCCGATTTTTCTGTCCGATCCGATTTGGGAATTTGTTGTTTGGCCAATGATATGGCCTCCTCAAACTTACCGAGTTTGAAGTTCATATCGGCCTGATAATAACTCAGCTTTTCCTCCAATAGCTCCGGGTCGGTGATTTGGTCGAACCTTTGGTTCGCACCTTCATAATCGTCTTGCTGATAGGCGATATATCCTAGGTAGTATTTGGCTTGTGAGCCATATATCGGGGAATTGCTGACGGTTTCAAGGTAGCGTTCGGCGTCTTTCTGTTTGCCCGAAGAGAACAGGGAATACCCATAATTGAAATTGAACTTGTCCATCTCCTTGCGCGAGAGGGCATTCTGGTCTACCTTATTGTACCATTTCAGCGCATAGGGATATTTGCCCGTTTCAAAGTAATACTCCGCCACATCGGCAAAGGCAGAATTGCGTTTGGTGGAGGTGGGGTATTTTTCCACGAAATCTTCCATCAAACGGTCGGCGCCCAATTGGTTCAAGCGCACGGCGGCGTTCGCTTCAAAATAGGCGCTGTTGGCCTTGGTCTCCAAGTTATCGGTGGTGTTCTTCACACGGCCGAAGATCGTTTGCGCAGCCTGGTACTGTTCGTTGTTGTACAGCGCCAAGGCGTCTTGGTATTCTTTGTCGTCGTGGGTATAAATCTTGGTTTCCTGGGCCAATCCCATAGAAACCATCCCCAGAAATATGGGGAAAATGGCAGTAAATTTGTTTAACATAGCGTTCTCTAACCTGTTATCATTGCATATAACGTTGAAATTTGCACCAAAGTATATCGGAGCCGGATACAAAGGAAAAAGAATTAGGCCATGTGCCATTTGTTATCCATTGTAACTTATTACTTTTATATCAACAAAAAATAGCGGATATCGCAATATGGTTCAAAAACATTGAACCTTGCGTTCGGTATAATTACGGTTGGAAAATTTAGCCGTTTTGTACCATAAGATTTTAAAAACAGAACACCCTTTTATTATGTCAGAAACCATATTGGCCTTCAAGGATGCGGCCATATTCCAAAAAGAAAGCCTCGTTCTCAAAGGGGTCAGCGTGGAAATCAAAAAAGGGGAATTCGTGTACCTGATCGGTAAAACGGGAAGTGGGAAGAGCAGTTTTATGAAAACCCTTTATGGCGATATCCCCCTAAAAGAAGGGGAAGGCAACATTGTGGATTTCGATCTTAAAAAATTGGAGGAAAAAGAAATACCCTACCTCCGCAGAAAACTTGGCATTGTTTTTCAAGACTTTCAATTGTTGCCCGACCGGAACGTCAACAATAACCTTTTGTTCGTTTTGCGTGCTACCGGCTGGAACGATCCGGCCAAAATGAATGCCCAGGTCGAAAATGTGCTCGATAAGGTGGGCATGAAGACCAAGGGTTTTAAATTTCCCCATGAACTCTCCGGAGGGGAACAACAGAGGATCGCCATCGCAAGGGCGCTGCTCAACGACCCCGAACTCATCCTTGCCGACGAGCCCACGGGAAACCTGGATCCCCAGACCAGTGTAGAGGTGATGAAGGTACTCCAGGACATCAACAAATCGGGCAGGACCATTTTGATGGCCACGCACGACTATGCCCTGATCCTCAAATTTCCATCCAAAACCCTAAAATGCGACGGCGGCAAGGTCTTTGAAGTGGTACAAAGGGCAGTTTAACGATCTTCACCCCGAATCGACTAATTTGTGGTTTGGTACTGGAGCTTCCAATCCTTGGAGGTTGGGAAAATCAGCGTTTTATTTTATCCATTCGAATGGTCTTTTAACACTTTGTACTTTGTTAAAATGTACAATCTCTGGTTAATAAGGTGCCCAAGGGTTATTGGCGCCATGAAAAAATTAACAATAAAGGAATCAGCTTATATAATATTTTTGTCGAAATTATAGTTTATAGGAAATACCGTAGCGCAATTCAATGAAAAGAGCAACCATTTTGTTTTCCATTTTGTTCCTTACCCTCTTTCATCTCATGGGTCAGGATAATTTGCCCATTAAGATCGCTGATGATCAAATCAAGCCCTTGCGTTCATTGGCGGACAAAAATTTACAGCTGAAATTCGAAAACGAACTCAACAGGAATGCCCAGTGGAAAAAATTGATCGCGCAGAAAAAGATGGCCGTCGGCATCGTAGATCTCAGCGATCCCCAGAACGTACGTTTCGCCAATGTGAACGGGAACCATATGATGTATGCCGCAAGCCTTCCGAAAATAGCGATACTCCTTGCCGCGATGGATGCCATCGATAAAGGGGAATTGAAAGAAACCAAGGACGTGAAAGCCGATATGCGCCTGATGATCAGCAAGTCTGACAACAAAGCCTCGACACGCATGATCGACAGGGTGGGCTACGAAAAGATTGAAGCGGTCATGACCGATAGGAAATATGAATTTTACGATGAGCATAAAGGCGGCGGCCTATGGGTGGGAAAAAGATATGGCTCCGGTGGCGATACCAACAGGGAACCTTTGAAAAACCTCAGCCACGCTGCCACGGTGAACCAGGTATGCCGTTATTATTATCTGTTGGCCAATGGCAAACTGGTCAATGAGACCCGGTCGAAACAGATGTTGGATATCATGGAAAATCCAGAGTTGCACCATAAATTTGTGAATACGCTCGACCAAATAGCCCCTAATGCCCGCCTGTTCAGAAAATCGGGTTCATGGCGAACCTTCCACTCCGATTCCATTCTTGTTTGGGGAAAAGATTCGAGCAGACGTTATATCATCGTGGCCTTGATCGACGATGCCAATGGCGAACAAATTATCAGGGACTTGGTGAAACCAATGGAAAAGGTTCTAAAAAAGGGCATACCTTTGGCTATCAAATAAGCCATCAGTCCTTAATCAGATGCTCCGAAAATTAATTACCAAGGTATTCGACGTACGGGAAGGCGAATTCAAGGTTTCATTATGGATGCTCTCCTATATCTTTTTGATCATCGCCGTATTGTTGATCATCAAGCCTACCGTAAACGCCTTATTTCTCTCTGAACTTGGGGTGGAACAATTGCCCTTCGCTTTCCTTTTGGTGGCGATTACCGCGATCATCAGTTCCTGGTTCTATTCCAAGGCCCTCTCCAAATTTGCCCTGAACAAAATAATCAAGGTTACCCTGATCGTATCCATCAGTATTTTGGTGGGACTGGGCATCTTGTTGAAATTGAATTATGTAGGAGGCTGGCTGTTGTATTTCTTTTATGTCGGGGTAGCGATTTATGCGGTATTGTCGGCCTCCCAATTTTGGGTATTGGCCAACTTGGTCTATAATGTCAGGGAAGCGAAGCGCCTGTTTGGTTTTATCGGTTCCGGCGCCATTTTGGGAGGCATTTTCGGCGGTTACCTGACCTCCATCCTGGCCCCCTTGATCGGCACTGAAAATCTCATCTTTTTGGCGGCTTTCCTTTTGCTCATCTGTATCCCCCTCCTGGGCCGCATCTGGAAGGCAAGGGTGCGGAAATTAGGGACCTTCAAAGAGCAAAAAAGAACCCCATCCTCTGCCCAAAGGCCCCTTCAACTCATACGCAGTTCGAAGCACCTCAGCCTGATTGCCAGTATCGTGGCGGTGAGCGTTATCGTCGCCAAATTGGTCGATTACCTGTTCAGCGATTTCGCGGCGGCCTCGATTCCCGATCCAGACGAGCTGACCGCCTTTTTCGCATTCTGGTTCTCTACCTTCAACCTGCTTTCGCTGGTGATCCAATTGTTTCTAACCCACCGTATCGTAGGCATTTGGGGCGTTGGTTTCTCGCTGTTGTTGCTTCCTGTCGGTATTTTTGCGGGCACCCTTTTATTCTTGATCTTGCCTGAACTCTCCGCCGTGGTGGTGATCAAGGCCATGGATGGAATACTAAAGCAGTCGGTGCACAAAAGTGCGAGTGAACTTTTGGCGTTGCCCCTACCCTTCGATTTAAAAAACAGGACCAAATCGTTCATCGATGTGGTCGTCGACAGTATTGCTACGGGCATGGCCGGCTTTCTGTTGATTTTTGTGGTGCAGGGTCTGGAACTTCCTTCATTTTATATCGCCATCCTCATCATCCTCTTGGTCGGATTATGGATGTACTTCATTTTCCATGTTCGGATCGCATACTATCGCACCTTTAGGGACAATTTGGAAACGTTGACCGAAAAGGCGGACAAAACCCCTAAACCCGTGCTCAAAAAAGTATCGGTGGTTGAAGGCATGCGCACCGTCTTCAACAGCGGAAGCGAGGAGCAAATATTGTTCATGCTGGGCAAATTAATGGAAATCAACGATCCCCGTTTTGAAAGGGATGTGACCAGGTTGTTGGAACATCCTTCGACCAAGGTTCGCACCGCGGCGATACAGAACCTCTACTTCCTGAATTCAGGTTCCATGATTGCCAACGTCAACGATCTATTGAATACCGAAGACGAAGCGCTTACCTTGGCCACCCTGGAATATTTATTGTTGCATGCCAAAAAAGAAGGCAATCTGGTTTATGATCGTTATTTAGATCACCCCAATGCCAACATCTCGGAAGCCTCCCTTTATTGCCTTGCCCGGGAGTCAAAAGACAACGATGCCTTAAAAGTCGCTTACGGACTCAAGCATCGAATCGCGGAAAAAATCCGGGGCTTGAAACAAGATGAAGCATCGCCTTCGACCCTGATCAATCTGCTGAGAACGGTGGGGGCGGCGAACCTTCCCGAATTTTATTACCTCATCACGCAGAACTTCGAACATGGATCGCAAGAGGTGGTAGAAACTGCCATTCAGGCCGCAGGAATGAGCATGCATGCTTACTTTGTGCCAAACCTCCTCGGGTTCCTTCCCGATAAAGCGTATCGCAAAACCGCGGCCGAAGCGCTCCAAAACTATGGTGTGAGCATGGTTTCGGTTTTGACCACTACGGTAAGGGAACGGTTGGCACCGGTCGAGACTTGCCGGTTGATCCCAATGGTGCTGAAGGCCATTCCCTCACCGGAGGCCATAAGGGGCCTCTTTAGTTTGTTGTATGACGGCGATCTGGGTATTCGGTTGGAAAGTATCCGTGCCCTGAGCGATATCCGGAAAAACCATCCTGAACTGAAATTCAACAGATATAAGGTGGTCGACTTTATTTATGAGGAATGCAAGTTGCACCATACCATACTGTCGGCATTGCATACCCAAATCATCATTTCCTATAGAAACCGAAGCAAATCAAAAAAGGAAATCACAGCAGCTGAAAGGGACGCCAGGACAAGCCTGCTCGAATTACTGGAGCGGCGGTTGGACGCCGGACTGGAAAGGATCTTTAAACTCCTTGGACTGCGATACCAGCAAAAAGATGTTGAAATCGCCTACGAAGGGCTCAGGAGCAACAAGCAGGAAGCGCAGACGAATGCCATAGAATTCCTCGATAATTTGCTTACCGGCGACCTCAAACGCACCTTATTGCCCATCATTGAGGATACTGCACTCGACATTTCTTCCGAGGAAGTGATCCTTAAAATAAAGGAAAAAGTGCCTACCGAAAAAGAATGCTTCCACCTGCTCTTGGAAGGCAACGACCTCAAGTTGAAGTTGGCGGTCCTATATCTGATCAAACAGCAACGTGATCCCAAGTACGTTTCGATGGTCGAAAAATATATTGAAAGCGAAGAGGTAAAGTTGCGATCATTTGCAAAGGATGCCCTGAACGCGCTGCAAGTCGAAAATTAGTGCTTTCGCACAAGTTTATCGATGTTTCCGGCCAGATACATATGGTCGCTCGCCGAATTCTTCCGCAGCACATTGGTCATCAACACGACCATATAAGTGCAATTGTCGGGGTGTTCCACAATAATGACCGAATTCATGTAATTCGTGACATTGCCCATATATTTTCCACAGGCCTCGCCATTGCTCCTATCGCATTTGTACAAACTACCCGATTTGAAATATACGGCCGCGTCTTTTAAGGCAGGGGCCTGTGCATACCTGATCCTGCGATCGGTCATGTACATCAGGCGTTTCATTTCCAAACTGCTGTTGGTATCGACCACTTTTCCCTGTTCCAGCTGAACCAAAAATTTCATCAAGCCCAAGGGAGTGCCGATGCTGCCTCCCTTATCCCCTACATAGGTATTGGCACCCCTGGTGAAAAAACTGCCCAAGCGCCACTCCTCCGGTGTAATGCCCAGCTCCCTTAAAGGCAGGTTGACCACGTCGTTGCCCAGATCGGTCAATTCCTTTTTAGGGGTCGTTTTAAAATATTCCAGAGCCCTTTCTTCGGTGAGCGTAGGATACTCCTGTCCGAAAGCGGCCATCAACAGCACCTCGCGCCATACGATACTCGCTGCCCCATTATTGCTCACGGAGAGCATATGATCTGTCCATTCGTACAGGGTAAATACATCGCTGGCGATGACCTGGCGTTTTACCAGGGTATTCTTTTCGATATTGAATATGGGAACGGTATGTTCATCGGTCAGGCCCCAAACCCCTGCCTTCACCGACCGGTTCCGCAACAATTCGGTACGGCTTTCCCAGGAGTCGGGATAAATTTTGGCCAATTGTGTAAACAGGCCTGCCAGCACCGCCAACTTGCCCACACTGCCCGGTTGGTAACCCGCCGATTCGTTGCGCTCCGCATATCGTACATTATTGGGGTCGGAAATGTCCAAGATCGTCAGGGAATAACTTTTATCGAGCCCACGGAACAGTCCGTTGATCTCTTTTTGAAAATCAGGATTGACCTCCATGAGCGCGGCAACGCTATCCGTTCTTGAAGTGAGGTTGAGCTTTATTTGATCATAGGTCTTCATCGCCCCCGGGGGCAAGGGCGTGGTACTCTTGATTTCCCCGCTTTGGATCCGTTCCAAACGCAACAACCGCTTAATACCGGTTTGTTCATACCCATCGATAGGGTAAACATCCTTGGCGACAAAGGCTGTACAGATGATGAATAATAAAAAAACAAAAATCAATTTTCGCATAGGTCCGGTTGCTTTTAACGTGATCAAAATGAGAGCCAGTACTAAAAAAATAAGCTATTGATTATCTGTTTTCTTTAAGACAAAAAGATCTTTTCTTCTATCCTTTAAGTTCTGTACCGCCCCGAACTGGTTCAATTGACGCAGCAGGTCTATATCAACATCGGCAATCAAGATCATTTCCGTATTTGGCGTGGTTTCGGCCTTTATCCCATTTGCGGGAAAAGAAAAATCACAAGGGGTAAATACCATGGATTGGGCGTACTGGATATCCATATTGTTTACTTTGGGCAGGTTGCCCACGCTTCCAGCGATGGCCACATAGCATTCATTCTCGATCGCCCTTGCCTGGCAGCAGTTACGCACCCTCGAATAACCGTTTTGGGTATCGGTCAGGAATGGAACGAACAAAATATTCATGCCATCGTCTGCCAATATCCTTCCCAATTCCGGAAATTCGGAATCATAGCAGATCAAAATGCCTATTTTGCCGCAATCGGTATCAAATGCCTTGATCTGTTTGCCCCCTTGCAATCCCCATACTTTTACTTCATTGGGGGTGATATGCAATTTTTCGTATCGCTCTGATGTGCCATCCCTTCGCAAAAGATATCCGGCATTGTGCAAATGGCCATCTATCAGTTCGGGCATGCTTCCAGAAATGATATTGATATTGTAAGAAATGGCCAGATGTGATAGTTTTTCAATAATTGGCGTCGTATGTTTGGCGAGTTCCCTAATGGCTTCCGGTTCGGACAAATGGTTGAATTCTGCCAGGAGCGGGGCATTAAAGAATTCGGGGAACAAGGCAAAATCTGAGCGGTATCCCGATAAAGACTCTATGAAAAATTCTACCTGGTGCATTAACTCATCCAAATTTTTATAGGGCCGCATTTGCCACTGTACCAGTCCAAGGCGCACAATACCTTTTTTTACCGCAGCTTTCTTATTTGGTTTTACATAATATATATTGTCCCATTCCAATAATACGGCAAACTCACCGGAGGCCTCATCTCCCTCGAGATACCCTTTTATGACCTTGGTAGGATGGAAATCATTGGAAATCTGAAAGTTGAGTACGGGATCGTTGATTTCTTTGACCTTTACCTTCTGGATATACTCTTTTGGGCTTAAGGTCTCCGCATAATTATGGTAATTCGGAATTCTTCCCCCAAAGGCGATGCCCCTTAAATTTAGACGCTCGCACAACTCTTTGCGATAATCGTACATTCTTCTCCCCAAACGCAGGCCACGAAATTCCGGTTTCACAAATACATCGATGCCGTAGAGTACGTCACCATCCGGGTTATGGGTATCGAAAGTGTAGTCGCCGGTAATTTCCTTGTAGGTACATTTGTCATCAAACTCATCATAATCGACGATAAGTGAGAGGGCACATCCTGCGATTTGATCGTTGATTTTGATCACTATCTGCCCCTCGGGGAATTTTTCGATCAAAGTCGAAATCTGTTCTTCCCGCCAGTAGGCATTGGGCATCGTAGCATATGAATCGATCATGGCGTCTTTCAAATCCTCATAATCGGCCAGGGTTAAGTAAAGCAGTTCTATGTTTTCAATGCTATTTATCATCTTCATTTTTTTGTTAATATTTAATATACCTTTTTTTTTGATTTGGTCAATGGGGCAGCAGTTCAAGTTTTCGGGATAACATTATCGTTTTATACTTTCGAGGAAAGTGGGATTTCCTTTTTGGTATCGATCTTTGGGGTTATCGATTCCAAATAACCCGAACTCAAGGCCTTTTTGTTCTCAACGAACGGTCTGATCTGAAACAGCCAAAGCCTGTTATTCTGGAAACCCAATTCAACATCATAGGCCCCTTTGTAATCCGAATGGGTCTCACTGGGCAAGGTTTTGCGGATGACCTGGGCAAGTGCCCTTATTTCATCTATGTTTCCTGGGTTCAGAACCGCCCTTTCAAAGGTGG
Source organism: uncultured Flavobacteriaceae bacterium (assembly GCA_963760375.1). Taxonomy (GTDB): domain Bacteria; phylum Bacteroidota; class Bacteroidia; order Flavobacteriales; family Flavobacteriaceae; genus Pelagihabitans. Next base: position 297,562 of record CAVXCS010000001.1, read on the forward strand.
CCGATCGGCGTGCCGTTCCCCCGGTGGCCGGCAAGCTGTTATAATGTGCCTCACGTGCAGGGGCCAAAAGCCGATAACCGCCCTTGTCGTATATGGTATAGGTCTCGGCCGACTGTCCATCCACCGCGCCCCCGGCACCTCTGCTAAAGGCCACCGTGAGGTCTTGCTCGTTGCCCGAAACAATGCCCTTGGTGATCAGCACCCCTGAATAATCGACATCCACACTTGGGATCACCAAAATGGACGGAAAAACATTTTCAGGGTTCAAGAGGTATTTTTGACGCCATTTAAAACTTCTTTCGGTGTATGGGGAAGCCCATACGTCCTTGATGCCGTTCAATATTTTTTCCTTTTCGACCGCATTGAAGATCGTCAGGTTCAGGCCTGCACCGGTAAAATCCTTTAAATCCTCCATATTGGTATCGCTGCGTAAAAATACAGGGATGGCACCCAAGGGCTCGCCCAGGACGGTTTGGAACTCCTGTTCGAGCTGTGAGATAAAACTGCTTTTTAGCGTCATTTTCTTGATCGCGTCCCTTAGAATTTCCAATTGTCCCAGCTGATAGTGCTCGACTTGCGATTCTTGGGTACCGCTTTTGCGCATTTGTTCGGCTTCTGCGAACATCGCATTCAAAAATGCCCAATAGGAGACCTCTTGGCCTGGCATTGCCTGGTTCATATGGTCCCTGAATATCCCGAAGGGAATGACCAGGCCTTCCACCACCTTGTCGGGGAACATTTTTTTCAATTGCCCCAGATTGGCCGCTTTTGGACCGCAGAGTTGCCCGGAGTCGCCGGCATCCACATTACGAAGGTTGAGGATGTCGACCTGATCGAGCCTGATTTTGGCAATGGGGACTTCGATCTTCTCGGTACTCCGCTCTTTCTTGCTAAAGAGTTCACGCTCTTGGGCGGTCATCCGTGATTCCGGTTTTAAAATCACGTTTCCTTTATTGGAAACCGCATAAAACACCTTTTGGCCGTTAAATGGCAGCAGCTGCTGTAAATTATCATCGGATAAGGCCGCATTGGGTATCCCCAGATTCCTTGCCAACAATTGTACGTGGGACACCATATTTCCTTCTGCCACAGTGGCGATACCGGCCACGGGCTTCAGGTCGGAAGGGGGTCTCTTGAAAATATAAATTTTATCGGACGATACCTCCACCTCTTCAGGCGAACCGGACACCACCACCAATTCACCGAAGGCATAACCCGGGTTGAGGCCACGTACGGTGCTCTGGTTTGAAATATCGAATACCTTGTTGGTCAAAGCCGATTCCTTCGACAGAAAATCACCCAGCTCTCCCACCGTTTTGCCCAGATGCAGGGCGATCGACCCCCTGATGCGGTCATCGATAAAGCCATAGGCCAATGGCTCGAATGCGCTATAGGTGTTCACCTCATCTTCATAGTTCGCCTTCACCATGGCCGCGCTCCACTCTACCACACCCCTGGCAGTTTCGAGAACTTGGGTAAGTTCGGCAAGCGTCAATTTATCAATGCCTGAATGGTTCAAAGTATTCTTTACCTGATCCCACTCCCATAGTTCAATATAGCCGGATCCGGCAGCAGCGGTCGCAAGACTACAGATTTTTTCAAGTTGTTCCGACACCGATACAGGCTCCCATAAAGAAGCCTCCTTAAACAATAATTCTTCCAATTTCAGGGAAATATCGAGCAATTGGAGCCGGGCGAGCGGTCTTTTTTCATCAAGGATGCCCAGACGGATCTCCAACAGAAGATCGGCCGTTTCCGAGATCAACAACGATTCATCGGCATGTGCTTTGTTGTTATTGACATAGGTATCCAAAGCCTCCCCCAAGGGACTGTTTTTTAACAAGGTCGCCTTCGATACGATTTTCTGGATATCGACCGGTTTAAAGAACTCGGTCATCGTGACCAACAGTGCTTGGAAATCTTTTTGCTGTATTTCGTTCAGTTTCGCGGCATGCGCCTGTTGAAATGCCCTTACTTTGGCAATGTCGCCCACCTCTGGCTGGCTGTGTATTTTTACCCTCAAGTCCATAAACGGTTCATAAAGATCCGAGATGACCTTCGATTGGCTTCGCATGCGCTGTGCCACATTATCGTCTCCGCTATGGGGGACATCTTTTAAAGATTGCCGAACCAAAAAATAATCGCGCTCGAGCACCTCATTTTTGGCCAGAAGCCATTTGTAAAATTCGATTCCCCAGGCCTCTTCGTCCTCCGCCTGCACCGAGCCACGATAAAACTGACCTTTTTGGTTGACCCAACCATTATCCACCGCACGGAGGTACTTATCGAGTTGGTATTGCTTCAATCGGGAATGGTCGCTGTTTTCATCCCAGAATTCCTCCTTCGAGGTATATGCCAAGATCTGCCCCAAAAAAATATGGCGTTCCTTGCCAATGGCTACGACTTCGTCTTTATATCGGGCATGCTGCACTCCCGGTCCAATATCTTCCGGGCAAGGATCTTTTGGGGCGCGTAGGCTCCCATCGGTACAAAACCAGCGAATATCCTTATACGGACCGCGGATGCTGGTCTTATATTGTGCGATTTGATCTTTTAGGTAGTCGTTGTCAATTTTTTTTTGGCCAAGGACCAAGGATGAAAACAAAAAGACCAGACTGCCTGCGATTAAATATTTACCCATGGGCGTAACGATTCCGATTATTGGCACAAAAGTACAGCCATTTTTTTATGGAACTGAATTAAGGACCAGGATTATTTGAATTTACGGCACATTGGTTATCTTAAGGGCATCGATAAATAAGATCAAACCTATCCCATGAAACTGAACTTTACCATAACGCCCATTAAGTTTGCCGTCATTACCGAACTACCGAATTCCTGGACAAAGGACGATTATCTAAAATTATTGGAACTGATGGAATACGGGGACACCGCCAACCTTACCGATGCAGAGCTGAAAGACATGTGCCTGCTCTCCCTCTCCGACAATGACCCCGATGAGGCCGCAAAAATCGTGTTGAACCATCTTTTGGGGAGTCGTTTGACATCGGGACAAATAGACAACCTTTCCCATGAGATGATCGAGGAGCACATGTGGGAAGAATATGCCGAACTCGACCTGCACGAAACTTTTTTCAACGCCACCCAATTGTTGTACGAAGCCTTTAATGGCACCTTTCCCCATCCCGAAGCGGCAGGGTTCAAGGTGAAGATCGGCCCAAAGGAAAAAATGGCCCGATCGCTTTTCGACAAAAATGCCGAGATGTCCCTGATCCGTTTGCTGGTACAGGGCATGCCCCAAAACACGCTGATCAACCGATTGTTCGAAGACCAATTGCCCGGAGGCGACTTCGAAGACGCGAAACATATCATCTGGCAATATAAAATGGAGCCCGCCGAAGATGGCACGATGATTTTCGATATCATATCGTCGCTCTATTGGTTCCATGACTTTAAATATGCCGAAGCATATCACGCCATTTTGAACCTCGATGCGGTGGAACCCTAACCTAGGCCATTCTTCCGGTACGGAAAGATTTTTCGAATTTGGGGGCAAAATAAAAAGCGCTACCGATGATCCTTAAAAAACAGGTTTTCCAACCCGATAAAAAAGCGAGTCCGTTTATCGGGCTATTGCTTTTTTTCATTTCTATTTTTTTGCTGCTCATTACCGGCCCGTTCGGGTTTTTATACGGACTCTTCCATGCACTGTTCACCAAAGGCATCAGAGGACTTGGGGAATACTTGCTCCAAATCGCCATCTCGATCGATCAACTGGGCAATGTAATGATGCAACATTTGTTGAACGTGCTTTGGATCAAGAAAGAAGGATACAGGTTCGGCAACCGGGACGAGACCATATCCAGTGCCCTGGGCAGAAACAAGAACCTGGGCACTTTGACCCTGATGGGAAGGGTCGTCGACCGTATACTGGATGTCATCGATGCGAACCATTCCCTTAATTCGATAGATTACTATGTGGAACCCACGCATCAAATCGTCGATCGGCTCGCATGGATCCATATCGTTGACGGCAAAATTTTAATGCTTCGCCATGCCCTTGGGGAGCGATACGAATTTCCTGGAGGAACGCGCATACCCCAACAATCCGATTTTGAGACCCTTTCCGAACAGATCAAGGAAAAATTGAATATTACCCTACAGCGGCCCAGCTTTCTTTTTATGGGTATTTTTGAAGCAATGAAGGATGTCCTTCCCAAAGGGAAATTCATTCGGATCAACTGCTATTTCGGCACATACAAGGGGATGATCGAGCTGCGCTCCCCGGATGAAGAAATGGCTTGGCTGGCCTATGCGGATCGTCATAAAGTTGGGGCCACGGCACAATTGATTTTTGATCATTTGAAGGATCGTTCCCAACTTGTATGACCTAGCGCTCCCATACTCCCAAAACTTTTTGTTACTTTGCCGCGTAAAATTAAACCATTGGAATGGAAGTTTTGGGAATCGACATTGGGGGCTCAGGAATCAAAGGGGCCTTGGTAAATTCAGAAACCGGGGAGATGCTCACCGAACGTTTCAGGATACCGACACCGGAATCGCGGAAACCCAAACCCATGGCCAAAGTGGTCGCGGAAATTGTTGAACATTTCAAGCATAAAGGCCCGATCGGGATCGGTTTCCCTACCGTGATCAAACACGGGGTATGCAAATCGGAAGGCAACCTGCACAAAAAATGGTACGGCCGCAACGTTGAAGAGCAGTTTTTGAAGTATGTAAAACAGCCCGTGGTCGTTGTCAACGATGCCGATGCCGCAGGATATGCCACCATGAATTATGGCATAGGAAAAGGTCGGAAAGGTCTGGTGGTGATGATCACCATCGGCACCGGCTTGGGCAGCGGCGCCTTTTGGAACGGGGAGCTCATACCAAATGTTGAACTGGGCCAGATCCCCTATAAGGAATTCGATAAAATTGAACTATGGGCCGCCGATTCCGCCAGGGAGCGCGAGGAGCTCAGCTATGAAGAATGGGGAAACCGGTTCAATATATTTTTGGAATTCGTGGAACTGATCATTTCTCCCGACCTCATTATTCTAGGGGGTGGCGCTTCGAAAGATTTTGCCGAATATGAAGCATGCATTACAATAGAAACACCGGTCATCGCCGCTGAACTCCAGAACCATGCCGGAATCATTGGCGCTGCTGCGGCAGCGGTCTGTTTGGTTCCGAAAAGCTGATGCCCCTACGTTATCAAATAAAAAATCCCAGCAGCACTTGCCACTGGGATTTTTTTTATGTTGACCGCTTTTTCTTAATTTATTTTATTGCGCTTGCGATCGACCTCGGTAAGGTAAATTTTGCGTAGACGCAAGTGTTTCGGAGTCACCTCCACATATTCGTCCTTTTGGATGTATTCGAGTGCCTCCTCTAGGGAAAACTTGATTGCGGGAACGATCTTTGCCTTATCGTCGGCCCCGGAAGAGCGCACGTTCGATAACTTCTTGGTTTTGGTGATGTTGATGGTCATGTCATCGCCACGGGAGTTCTCCCCGATGACCTGTCCCTCATAAATATCTTCTCCCGGGTCCACAAAGAACTTACCGCGATCCTGCAGTTTGTCAATCGAATAGGGTATGGCCTTGCCCTTCTCCATAGATACCAAAGAACCGTTCTGGCGCTGAGGAATAATTCCTTTCATGGGCTGGTACTCCAGGAAGCGGTGCGCCATAATGGCCTCACCTGCCGTTGCGGTCAACAGTTGGTTCCGAAGCCCTATGATACCCCTTGAAGGGATCAGAAATTCACAGACCATCCGGGAACCTTTGGCTTCCATGCTGGTCATTTCCCCTTTTCGCATGGAGACCATTTCAACCGCCTTGCCAGAGACCTCTTCCGGCAAATCGATGGTCAGCTGCTCGATGGGTTCGCATTTCACCCCATCGATTTCCTTGATGATCACTTGGGGTTGCCCGATCTGAAGTTCGTAGCCTTCCCGCCTCATGGTTTCGATCAAGACCGAGAGGTGCAATACCCCGCGGCCAAAGACCAAGAATTTGTCGGCACTATCGGTTTCATTGACCCTGAGCGCCAAATTCTTTTCCAATTCGCGTTCCAATCGTTCCTTGATATGCCTTGAGGTCACGAATTTGCCGTCTTTCCCGAAAAACGGACTATCGTTAATGGTGAACAACATGCTCATGGTAGGTTCATCGATGGCGATGGTCTTTAAACCCTCAGGATTTTCAAGGTCGGCAATGGTATCGCCGATTTCGAAACTTTCCAATCCGACAATGGCACAAATATCGCCGGCAACCACTTCCTTCACCTTCAAACGTCCCAAGCCCTCAAAAGTATATAGTTCCTTAATTTTTGACTTTACGATACTGCCATCGCGCTTCACCAGGGAAATTTGTTGATTTTCCTTTAAGCTGCCGCGCAAAAGCCTCCCTATGGCAATCCGGCCGGTGAAAGAGGAAAAGTCGAGGGAAGTGATCAACATTTGGGTCGTGCCTTCTTCCGGTACAAAAGTAGGGATGTGCTCGAGGACCATGTCCAATAAAGGTTCAATGGAATCTGTTGGATTTCTCCAGTCATCGCTCATCCAGTTGTGTTTGGCCGAACCATACACGGTCGGGAAATCGAGCTGCCACTCTTCCGCCCCCAATTCGAACATGAGATCGAATACCTTTTCATGCACTTCTTCTGGGGTACAGTTTTCCTTATCCACCTTATTGATGACCACACAGGGTTTTAAACCCAGGTCGATGGCCTTTTGGAGTACAAAACGGGTCTGCGGCATAGGGCCTTCAAAGGCATCGACCAATAGCAGCACGCCATCGGCCATATTGAGTACCCGTTCTACTTCTCCCCCGAAATCGGCGTGACCAGGGGTATCGATGATATTGATCTTGGTGTCCTTATAGACAACGGAAACGTTTTTCGAAGTGATGGTAATCCCGCGTTCGCGCTCAAGATCGTTATTGTCCAATATCAAATCGCCCGCATTCTCGTTCTCACGGAACAAATGGCAGTGGTACATGATCTTATCTACCAAGGTGGTCTTTCCGTGGTCTACGTGGGCAATGATCGCGATGTTCTTTGTTGTGGACATAATTTAATATTAATGGCGGTATGCTTGCTATTTTTCAGCGTGCAAAGATACTCCTATTTTTTGCTCCGACCGCCAAAGTTATGTTATTTTTAGTTTACTGATTTTGAGAAGGTTCACACCGGTTCGATTCCTCTCAAAAACCGCTATCTTTGCTGATGAAATACCATACCTTATGAAGTTTGATTTGATCCCGCAACTGAATCATTTAGAGAGCAATAATTTTTTTCTATTATCTGGCCCCTGTGCCATTGAAGGCGAGGATATGGCGATGCGCATTGCCGAAAAGATTGTTACGGTGACCGACAGACTCAAAATTCCTTACGTGTTCAAGGGGAGTTTCAAAAAAGCCAACCGAAACCGCATCGATTCCTTTACCGGTATCGGGGACGAAAAAGCGCTCAAAATACTGCGCAAGGTTTCGGAAAGCTTTCAAGTACCCACCATCACCGACATCCATGAAATTTCGGATGCTGCCATGGCCGCGGAATATGTCGATATTCTGCAGATTCCCGCATTTTTGGTGCGCCAGACCGATTTGGTGATCGCTGCGGCGAAGACCGGTAAGACCATCAATCTAAAAAAAGGGCAGTTCATGAGCCCGGAAAGCATGAAACATGCTGTGGCCAAGGTGACCGATTCCGGCAACGAACAGGCCATCATCACAGACCGGGGCACCATGTTCGGCTATCAGGACATGATCGTTGATTTCAGAGGTATTCCCACCATGAAAAAATATGCGCCGGTGGTGCTCGATGTGACCCATTCGCTCCAACAGCCCAACCAGTCGACCGGAGTGACCGGGGGCCGTCCCGACATGATAGAGACCATCGCCAGGGCCGGCATCGCCGCGGGGGTAGACGGCATTTTCATGGAGACGCATTTCGATCCGGCCAATGCCAAAAGCGACGGGGCCAATATGCTCCATTTAGATCATCTTGAAAAATTATTGACCAACCTCAGCAAACTGAGAAGCACCGTCAATGAGCTGTCTTGATCGGGATATGTTTTTTGGTGCGCGAAGGCGACCTTAAATCATAAGGGTGAATGCGAACCGGGTTTGCACCTGAACCAAATCCGCTATTTTAGATTTTACAGTACCTTTATCAAATGCGAAAATTCCTGCCCTTTTTAGGATGGTTGCCCCATTATAAAAAAAGCGATTTCCCCAAAGATGTGGTGGCCGGTCTTACGGTTGGGGTCATATTGATCCCCCAAGGCATGGCCTATGCCATGATCGCCGGATTGCCACCGGTATACGGACTCTATACCGCATTGGTCCCGGTTTTGGTCTATGCTTTTTTGGGCACGTCCCGCCAGGTGGGTATGGGGCCGGTGGCCATGGATTCGCTACTGGTGGCGGCCGGCTTGGGGGCACTTTCGATCACCGGGGTAGAAAACTATATCGCCATGGCCCTTTTTTTGGGGCTGTCGGTCGGGGTGATCCAATTGTTGTTCGGCCTTTTTCGAATGGGCTTTCTGGTCAACTTTTTGTCGAAGCCCGTTATCAGCGGTTTTACCTCAGGGGCCGCCATTATCATTATTTTCAGCCAGCTGGGGCACTTGCTGGGCACCCATATTGAAAAAAGCAACCACTTTCATCAGCTGGTCATCAATAGTTTAACGATGTTGGGATCGATCAATCCCTACGATTTGGCCATTGGCCTGACCGGGATACTACTCATTGTGGTCTTAAAAAAATGGGACGATCGGATTCCTTCCATATTATTGGTCGTGATCTTAGGGAGCCTTGGGGTTTATTTTTTGGATCTGCAGGGCCTTGGAGTCAAAATAGTGGGCACCGTGCCCACGGGCTTGCCCAGTTTTGGAGTTCCAGAGATAAGTACCCAAAATATGGCCGACATCTGGCCGATTGCCCTGACCCTGGCCTTGGTGGGTTATTTGGAAACCATTTCCATTGGGAAAGCGATCGAAGAAAAAAACGGTACCGATCATATCAACGCCAATCAAGAGCTGGTCGCCTTGGGCACGGCAAATATTGTCGGTTCTTTCTTTCAATCGTATATCTCCACAGCCAGCTTTTCACGCTCCGCGATCAATAACGAAGCGGGGGCCAGAACCAATCTGTCGGGTGTGATCAGCGTGCTGTTGGTCGTCCTCACGCTGCTTTTTCTGACCCCATATTTCTATTATCTGCCGAATGCGGCCTTGGCCAGCATCATCATGGTCTCGGTTTTCGGCCTGATCGACATCCCCTATCCAAAAAGCCTTTGGAAGTACCGCAAAGATGAATTTGTGGTGCTCATCGTTACCTTTTTGGCAACCTTGTTCATAGGTATCAAAGAAGGCATCCTCATCGGGGTACTGTTTTCCCTGTTGCTTATGGTATACCGGACCTCCAATCCGCATATTGCCGTCTTGGGAAACATTAAAAACTCGAATTATTATAAAAACGTGAAACGGTTTGGCGACAACGTGGTGCTAAGGGATGACATTTTGATCGTTCGGTTCGACTCACAGATCTATTTTGGCAATTCGGACTTTTTCAAAAAGGAATTGATGAAACATGTCAGGAGCAAAGGAGCCGATTTAAAGGCGGTGATCCTCAATGCGGAGCCGATCAATTATATCGATTCTACGGGAGCTGTCGCCTTGAGGAGGGTTATTGACGAGATCCACGGGTTGGGCGTTCAATTTTATCTTACCGGAGCGATCGGCCCCACACGGGATATTATCTACAGCAGTGGTTTGATCGACGTTTTGAAGAAGGAGAACCTTTTTGCCGAAATCAACGAAGCGGTGGCCTATTTTGAAAACCCCGATGCCATTTCAGAGGTCCAGCATCATGTGGCACACCAAAATCAGGTGGGGGTAACCAAGGTTACAGAACAAAAAAAGAATTAGCCCTATTTTTGCAATGCATTTAAAAGTCAAGACAAAATGAACATTGAACAAATTTATACCGGATGCCTCGCACAAGGGGCCTACTACATAGAAAGCAAAGGCGAAGTTGCCATCATCGATCCGTTGCGCGAAGTGGAACCCTATCTGAAAAGGGCAGAAAACGACCAGGCAAAGATCAAGTATATTTTGGAGACCCATTTTCACGCCGATTTTGTAAGTGGTCACGTTACCTTGGCCAAAAAAACGGGTGCCCCGATTATTTACGGGCCGAATGCAAATCCATCGTTCGAGGCGATCATCGCCAAAGACGGGCAGGAATTTCCTTTGGGAGACTTGACCATCAAGGTATTGCACACCCCTGGCCATACCATGGAAAGCACCACCTACCTTTTAAGGGACAAGCATGGGAAAGATCTTGCCATCTTCTCCGGGGATACCCTCTTTTTAGGGGACGTGGGAAGGCCCGATTTGGCGCAAAAAGCAGCCAGTATGACCCAAGAAGACCTTGCGGGCATCCTGTTCGACAGTCTTCGGAACAAAATAATGCCCTTGGCCGATGATGTCATCGTTTACCCTGCCCATGGAGCCGGCTCGGCTTGCGGTAAAAATATGATGAAAGAGACCGTGGACACCCTTGGCAACCAGAAAAAAATGAACTATGCCCTCCGTGCCAATATGACCAAAGGGGAATTTGTAAAGGAAGTGACCGATGGGCTCCTCCCACCGCCAAAGTATTTCCCCCTCAATGTTAAAATGAATCGGGAAGGATATGAAGACATAGGCGACGTGATGCGGCGTGGCAATATCGCCCTGGCACCCGATGCTTTCGAAGCTGCGGCCAATGAAACCGGTGCCGTGGTCCTCGATGTGCGCCACCAAAATGATTTTGTGAAAGGACATGTACCGCGTTCGATATTTATCGGCCTGGATGGTGATTTTGCCCCCTGGGTAGGCGCCCTGATCGCGGATACCCAGCAACCCATCTTGTTGGTTGCCCCAAAAGGCAAGGAAAAAGAAGCCATAACCCGGCTTTCAAGGGTAGGATTCGACGGCACCATCGGCTATTTGAAAGGAGGGTTCGAGGCCTGGAAAAAAGAAGGAAAGGATTACGATATCATTCCTTCGGTAAGTGCCTCCAAAGTCAAAGAAAAATTAGACAAAACCCATTCTCCCGTATTCGATGTTCGGAAGGAAAGTGAATTCCTCTCGGAACATTTGGTGGACGCGCACAATACACCACTCGATTTTCTGAACCGGCATTTGGCCGAATTTCCTAAGAAAGATGATTTTTACGTGCATTGTGCTGGCGGCTACCGTTCCGTCATTGCGGCATCCATTCTGAAAAGCAGGGGCATCCATAACCTGGTGAATATCGAAGGCGGATTTGGAGCTCTTAAGAATGCCGGGGCACCCGTTTCAGACTACGTTTGCCCGTCTACCCTTTAAACCTGACGATTATCATATTTGATATCCCGGATCCACGATACCTTTGAACTTGACAATGAACAAGGCCATCAAGTTTGTGCTGATATGTATCCTCTGTCTGGGTTTGATTACCGGAGTAGTGCTCTTGTTTCAATTTTTTAACCAATAAATCATGATTTTATGAAAACAAATATGGGAGGCACCGATAGGGTAATACGCTTTTTGGTTGCAGTTGCGATTGCACTTTTGGTATATTTTGACATGGTATCGAGTACCTTGGCCTACATTTTATTGGCCGTGGCGGGTATCTTCGTATTGACCAGTCTGGTAAGTTTTTGTCCCCTGTACGCCGTATTCGGCATCGATACCTGTGGTACCAAACACCACGAATAAGGTAATAATTTGGTTTTACGGAATTTTGGGGTTCAGACCGACCTATGGTAATTTTTCCAGGGTGCGGCCTGTTTCAACAAATTCAAGATGCAGCCGATGCGGACAGCTGCTGACAAAAATCATGTTTTGAAGAACGCTCCAAGATTATTTTTGATGTTTCTAATCCAATAATCCTTTAAAAAAATGGTGAAAGCATTACTTCCACTCGTCAACTGGGGCAATGGGATAATCATGATCGGTGTTTTTGCGGTTGTGGTGATTGTCTTGGTGGTTACCCTGATCAACTTAATGAACAGCGGGAAAGAAAAGAGCGGGAAAGAAAATTAAAATCGACCCTTTTTCGAGCAAAACAGGCCAACATTTGGCGCTATCGGGGATTTGTTTTCTTCATGGATTGTATTTTATTGCGATTGCCTTAATTTTTTATCTTCTTATTTCCGAAATTTACATTTGTTAATTATTCTTAAAAATATTTCGGATCAATTCTCAATATTAGCTTAACTTTATCTTTAATTCCCAAAAGGCACAATGATCAAAGATTTTATCAGGAGAGTTGGGGCAATGAATATTGTGATGCTCTTGGTGGTTATATCCATTATAATCGTTTCGGAATATATGTTCCTTTCCGGAAAAAAACTGGACGCCATTTTTATAGCATTTTGGGCCCCCACCATTCTGGGATTTATGAATTATTTTAAGCAATAGAGCACCTTGGATTTCATTTTACTTTACTCCATTATCGTAGCCATTATATTTATGGTGTGGATGCTTTTTGTCATTCGGATGTACAGAAAATTGAACGATTGAGCCTTAACTCCCCATACTTTCTGAAAACAGCCACGTTCTAGTGGTTTTTTTATTGAGGTAGGCATTGATGATCCTTTGTGAATCCATGGAGTTTTTTTGCGGGTTCAAAAAAACCTCCAAATCCGCTTCGCTATTTATCTCTGAATGCTTATCCAGAAAACCGTACCCGCAATAATGACCGTCTTTGATCAAGACAAAGGCCTCTTCGGAAGGCGTCCGGCCCCGTTCCTTGATCACTAGATTTTCGTTTTTCCGTGAGAGCGCCTCAAGCGCCTCCAGAACCCTCCCATTGTATTGCGCCGCCGACTCCTTGCCACGGCAAACGCCCTTGCAATGATCGATACTGTAATGGGAACAGCTTACAATATTTTCCTGCAAGTGGCAATACTTGGGACAAAGTTCAAACTGTTTGCAGACTTCCTCCAAATAGGTACGGCAATCGGTCGGATTATTGAACAGGGCAATCGGCCTCGATATCATCTTTACTTTGTTGTAGGCCAAATGTACAATGCCGTTCCTATCTTCGTAGGAAAAGATGCCATAAGGCTGATTGTTGCTTTTTTGGGCGCTGTTGTACTGGGGATAGTGATGCTTAATGGCCGCGGATTCCATGAGGAGGGCCAAGAGCTCACTCCCGGAAAGTTCATAGTCGATATCTGCGGTTTCATGGCACAAACGAACCTCTTTCGATGTTTTGTCATAAAAATGGCCTAGGATCCTTTTCTTGATATTGATGGCCTTCCCAACGTAGATAATCTTCCCATCGCTATTCTTAAAATAATAGACCCCGGGTTGGGTCGGCAATTTTTCGAAGGTTTCCCGTGGCAGTGCAGGAGGCAAAGTGGCCTCCTGGGAACGCGCATTCAAAAACGATTTGAAAACGGGCGCTGCCCCTTCGGTATCCAGCAGCATCCTGAACAGAAGCAGGGTCGCATGGGCATCTCCACGCGCCCTATGCCTATCGGTCAAAGGGATCCCCAATACGGAACACAGTTTTCCGAGGCTGTAGGAACGGTAACCCGGCAACAATTTTCGGGACAAACGCACCGTACAGAGTTTTTTTCTATTAAAATCAATACCGATTTCCCTGAATTCGTTCTTGATCACATTATAGTCGAAATTCACACTGTGCGCCACAAAGATCGTATCGGCTGTAATGTCTAAAACCTTGGGCGCAATTTCATGGATTTTGGGCGCCCCTTTTACCATATCATTATCGATTCCGGTCAATCCCGTTATGAAATAAGGAATCTCGCATTCCGGATCGACCAAGGAGGTAAACTCCTCGACAATCTCGATGCCGTTGAACTTAAAAATGGAAATCTCGGTGATCTTGTTCCCTTTGATCCCGTTACCGGTGGTTTCTATATCGATGATGGTATACATGCCAAAATTCAATCAAACTGTTTCAACCCAAGCCAAATGTTATAGCACCAAAGTACCTACAGCGCCTGCCGATAATGGCAAGACGAAGGACCTCTTGCCGATGCCTACTTTGATGTTTTCGTCCTTCCCGCTATTGTTCTGAATGGCCACGACCACTTTGCCTTTGGGGGTCAAAAAGGCCACGTTCGGAAACAGGTCCACCGCTGTGGAAGCGATCCGCAAAGAACCGGGAGGTACAAATTTAGAAAATTGTGCGACGATATAATAGGCAGGGTTCCGGGTCACCCGGTCTCCCTTTATGGTCAATGCCCCTAAACAACGGTCACAACCCCCGCGGTCGGTGTGCGGTTCCTGGTTTTCGTCGGCCGCCAAATTCCATTGTAAAACGGTCTTGCTCCAATTGCTAGGGGCCCCTATCATCAGCTGCTCGATATGCCAGCTGAAATCGGTGGCAAAATCCCCGGGTGCTCCGATCCACTGTTCCGTAAAATAGATATTTTTCGATGGATGGGCATCATGTACCTCGCTCAAGGCCCCTATCGTGCCCCCATAAAGATGAAATGCGGAACCATCGATATAGGGTTCGGCCTGGGGATCGTCCAAGATGGAAATGGGATAATCGGGTCGGTCGGCATTGTGGTCATAGATCACGATCTTGGTCTTAATGCCCATTGCCTTAAATTTTGGACCCAAATGGTTTTTGATAAAATCTGCCTGGGCATCGGCCAACATCAACAAACTCGGATTGTTGCCCGGGTGTAGTGGTTCGTTCTGGATGGTCAATGCATCTATGGCAATGCCTTCACGTCCCATGGCCTCGATATATTTTGTCAAGTAATCGGCATAGACCCCAAAATATTCATTTTTTAAACTGCCGCCTCGGGTATCCTCATTATCCTTCATCCAGGCGGGTGGCGACCAGGGCGAACCCATCAATTTGAGGTTCGGGGAAATCTTCAAGATTTCCTTCAGGGTAGGAAGGAGATAAAGGGTATCATAGCCCAATGAAAAATGATCGAGCCCAAGATCGGTTTCTCCTTTTGGCATATCGTCGTATGACCAGGTCTTTTCGTCAAGATCGGAAGCGCCAACGCTCAATCGCAGATAACTCACCGATATTGCATTGGGCCCGGTACCGAAGAGTTCCTCCAACAATTCGGCCCTTTTCGCAGTTGACATTCCTTGCAGCAACATGGCACTGCCCCCGGTGAGCGTATACCCAAACCCATCCATTTCTTGAAAAGTGGTTGCGGAATCCAACTGGACATTGACCGTAGTCACGGCATTGGGATCCATGCCCACGGAATATGGTTGCATCAACTGTTTTTGGTCCAAAGTGGTGACATACCAATTTGCAGGCTCCCCCGAAGCACCTTGTTTCTTCTCTCGATGTTCGCAGCCAAGGATGGCCATTAAGATCGTTAGTGCGATCAGATGTCGTTTCAAGGGCCGGCCGTTTCGTGATTTTTTCATTCTAGCTTGGGTTTTCAGGCTCCCCTAAAGATAAGGAGAAGTAAGTCTTTTGGCCCAAACTGAATCATTTAATGATAGGATTGTTTAATTTTAGGGCATACAACCATTTTGAACCGGGACCTCTGATCGTTTTTTGAAGGGTCTAAAGAAAAGCCAAAAATAGTGAGGAAATTATTGATGCTGTTCGGGGTCCTGTCGACACTTTCTTCCTGTGAATCGGATTCGCTCCCTGAAGCACCGCCGAATATTGTACTGTTCATGGTCGATGACATGGGATGGCAAGATACTTCCGTTCCTTTTTGGACCAGGCGCACCCCTTTCAATGATCGTTATCGCACCCCGAACATGGAACGGTTGGCCGCGGAAGGAATGAAATTTACCCAAGCCTATGCCACCCCTGTTTGCTCCCCGACCAGGATAAGCTTAATGACCGGCATGAATGCCGCCCGGCACCGGGTCACCAATTGGACCTTGATCAAAGACAGCATCCAACCCATGGAAAGGGATCATCCCGATTTGCAGTTCCCTTTGTGGAATGTCAATGGCATGAGCCCGGTGGCAGGTGATTCGCTTGCCGTATATGCCATGCCTTTGCCGCAAGTGCTCCACGATGCAGGCTACTATACCGTGCACTCCGGCAAAGCCCATTTGGGGGCCATCGGCACCCCTGGCGAAAATCCGAGGAACCTGGGTTTTGACGTGAACATCGCAGGGCATGCGGCAGGTGCCCCAGCCAGCTATTTAGGCACCGAAAATTTCGGAAACGGATCTGAAGGAAAAGAAATTTGGGCCGTACCCGGACTCGAACAATATCACGGCAAGGAAATTTTCTTGACGGAGGCCATCACCCAAGAGGCCCTGAAGGCCATCGATTCGGCGGTGGTTAAAAAACAGCCCTTTTTTCTATACCTATCGCATTATGCGGTACACACCCCCATCATGGGCGATGAAAGATATCTTTCCCACTATTTGGAAAAAGGTTTGGATTCCATCGAAGCCAAATACGCTTCCATGGTCGAGGGCATGGACAAAAGCCTGGGTGATATTTTGAATTATCTGGACGAAAAGGGCATTGCCGAAAACACGATCGTGCTCTTCATGTCCGACAATGGGGGTTTAAGTGCCCATGCACGCGGAGGGGAACCCAACACCCACAACAAACCTCTCGCAAGCGGCAAGGGATCGATGTACGAAGGGGGCATTCGGGAACCGATGATCGTAAAATGGCCGGGCAAGACCGTTCCGAAATCAATTTCGGAAGAACAGATCATTATTGAGGATTTTTATCCTAGCCTGCTCGAATTGGCGCAGGTAGATAGCTTGAATACGGTGCAAAAAGTGGATGGCCGCAGCTTTGTGCCGATATTGAGCGGAGAGAAGGAACATCTTGGGCTTCGTCCCTTAATTTGGCACTATCCCAATGAATGGGGACCCAAGGGCCCTGGGATCGGAGCTTCGAGTACGATTCGCAAGGGAAGCTGGAAATTGATCTATTTTCATGCCGACCGTCACATGGAATTGTACAACATCACCGAAGACATCGGGGAAACCAACAATCTCTTTGCAACCAAAATGGATATGGCAAAAGAGCTGGCCGGAGAATTATCCGATTATCTTGAAGGCGTAAAAGCCCAAATGCCCATCGACAGAAAAACAGGGAAAATGGTCGAATATCCCATAGCTTTATTCAAGAATGAACAGAATTAAAAAATATGGCATCCTCTTCTGGATCGTTGTTTTAAGTTGCTGCAGCAAAGTAAAGCAACCCAAACCGGTAGGGCCCATCCCATCGGATAGACAACTGGCGTGGCATGACATGGAATTCTATGCCTTCGTTCATTTCAATATGAACACCTTTACCAATATGGAATGGGGTACCGGGGGCGAAAGCCCGGAACAGTTCATTCCTACGGACCTCGATACCCGACAATGGGCCAAAGTGGCCAAGGAAGCCGGGATGAAAGGGATTATTATCACTGCCAAACATCATGATGGATTTTGTCTGTGGCCCACAAAAACAACCGAACATTCCGTCAAAAATTCCCCCTGGAAAAACGGACAGGGCGATGTGTTGAAAGACCTATCCGAGGCCTGCGCCGAATACGGACTCAAAATGGGGGTCTACCTGTCGCCTTGGGACAGGAACCATGCCGATTACGGCAATCCTAAATATGTGGCCGTTTTCCATGAACAGCTACGGGAACTGTTGACCGATTACGGAGAAATTTTCGAGGTTTGGTTCGATGGGGCCAATGGGGGTTCCGGCTATTACGGCGGTGCCAATGAAACCCGTACTATCGATAGCAAAACCTATTATCAGTGGGAAAAGGCAGTAGACCTTGTAAGGAACCTACAACCCAATGCTGTCATTTTCAGTGATGGCGGTCCCGATATCCGCTGGGTGGGCAACGAAGAAGGCTGGGCCAACGAAACCAATTGGAGCATTATGCGGAGAGATGAGATCTATCCGGGATGGCCACGTTACGTTGAACTGCGTTCGGGACATATCGATGGCACCCACTGGCTTCCCGCAGAAGCGGACGTTTCCATTAGGCCCGGGTGGTATTACCATCCCAGGGAAGACCATCAGGTAAAGTCATTGTCGCAGTTGTTGAACATTTATTATAATGCCATAGGGCGCAATGCCGGTTTATTGCTGAACCTACCGGTAGATACCCGGGGCCTGGTACATGAAACCGATGTGCAACAATTGATGGCGCTGCGGAAACAACTCGACCTCGACTTTGCGACGGACCTGGCGAAAGGGGCCACCTGTACGGCCAGTGAAGTACGGGGCAACAACGTCCAGTTTTCGCCGCAAAACGTCATTGACGACGACCCAAACACCTATTGGGTCCCCGAAAACGAAACCACCACCGCGATGCTGACGATCGCCTTCGACCAACCCACCGAAGTCAATCGGGTGGTACTCCAAGAACATATTCCATTGGGCCAAAGGGTGCAGAATTTCATCCTTGAGGCCGAAATCGATGGGCGATGGAAAGAGATCGATGGCCAGACCACCATCGGCTATAAAAGAATACTGCGGTTTAATCCCCTTACCATTTCCAAGCTTAGGGTAAATATTTTAAAATCAAAGGGCCCGCCCACCCTATCGGCCATCTCCATTTACCGGGCACCGACCCTTCTGGTCGGCCCCAAGGTAACCCGAAGCAAGGAGGGGAGGGTACAGATCCAGGTACCCGACAAAACCGCCGTCATTTATTATACCCTTGATGGCACCGAACCAACCTCCAATTCGACACGTTATGAAAGTCCTTTTATGGTTTTGAAGCCCGCTACCATCAAGGCCATTGCATATGATGCCAAGGAAAACCTACGTTCACAAATGGTGAGTCGCGATTTTGATATTGGCAAAAAAGATTGGAAAATATTCGATGCCTCCAGCGGCAATCTGCAAGAGGCGGTGAAAATCATCGATGGTGATCCCGATACCTTTTGGGGCACGGACGAGGAGTCTACCGAACCTCAGGAAGTGGTGATCGATTTGGGAAAAACATACTCCCTAAAAGGATTTACCTACATGCCCAATCAAGATCGCTATCCGTTCGGCATTATCACACAATATGAATTTTCGGTAAGCAATAACGGATTGAACTGGAAATTGGCCAAAAAAGGTGAATTTGCCAATATCGTGAACAGCCGGCTGGAACAGCGGGAAAACTTCAACCCGGTCAATGCACGGTATATCAAGCTCAAGGGTATCGCCGTTGACGGCGAAGACCTTAGGGCTTCCTTTGCCGAAATCGGTGTCCTGACGCGCTAGGGCCCTCCGGTCTGCTTTATTTTTACCGATCTTATGTAATGCGTTTCCTGTCGGCCATCCAGCAGGTGGATGATCCTTTTGCCATAATCCGCATTTTTTTCGGAATGTGTCACCTGGATGATCGTCACCCCCTCTTCGTTCAATTGTTTGAAGAGTTCCATTATTTCCTGCCCCTGTTTGGAGTTGAGGTTTCCTGTGGGCTCATCGGCAAGGATCAATTTGGGCTTGGAGATCAACGCGCGAGCAACGCCCACCAATTGTTGTTGGCCACCGCTCAACTGTGTTGGAAATAGGTCTTTTTTTCCAACGATATTAAAACGATCCAGCATATCGGCAACCATCGCCTTTCGTTCCGATCCGCTGTGCTTTTTGTACAATAAGGGCATTTCGAGGTTTTCATATACGGTGAGCTCGTCGATGAGGTGGTAGGCCTGAAAAACAAACCCGATATATTGTTTGTACAGATTCGCCCGATGTTTCTCCTTAAGGGTATGGACAGATTCATCAAGAAAGTGATATTCCCCTTCATCAAAATGGTCCAACATGCCAATGACGTTGAGCAAGGTTGATTTTCCCGAACCCGAGGGGCCCATGATGGAAATGAATTCCCCCTCTTCGACCTCAAGATTAATGTCCTTTAACAAGAAGACGCGTTGCCCTCCTTGTTGTACCCATTTGTATATATTCTTTAACCTCAATAACATTTCCTCAGATTTAATCATGTCCAATCGGTATCCGTTTTAATCACTGACCGGGGTTCCTTGGTTCACCCATGGCGGGCTATTCGGTTCTTAAACTGTTCACCGGGTTCGAATTCGCCGCTTTGATCGCCTGAAAACTTATCGTCAATAGGGTTATCGCCAAGGCCCCCAGCACGGCCAATGCGAAAATCCACCATTCCATGATCACGTGATATGGATAGTCTTGCAACCAACCGTTCATGACGTAATAGGAGATCGGGATGGCTATGAAACAGGAGATGATCACCAGTTTCAAAAAGTCTTTTGATAGCATGTTCCATACGCTGAACACCGATGCTCCCAATACCTTACGTACGCCAATTTCCTTGGTGCGCTGTTCGGCCACGAAGGAGGTAAGGCCGAACAGCCCGAGACAGCTGATCAAAATGGCCAAGGCGGTAAAAATTCCCGAAAGGGTACCGATACGTTGTTCCGAGGCAAATTTTTCCCCGTATTTCTCATCTACAAAATCGTATTGGAAAGGAATATCGGGGAAATGCTCCTTGAATACCCTTTCAATAATAGCCAAATTCTGGCTGGCGCTCTGTTTCGGGTTCAACCTCAAATTGTAGTAACTCGAATTTCCATATTTGTCGTAGACATAAATTCCCTGCTTCACCGGTTCATAGGGCGATTGTGCGATCATATCCTCGACCACCCCGATGATCTTCATCGGAGGTTCCGGATCTTCCTCATCATCATCTTTGATCAATACCCCGATCGGGTTGGTCAGATTCATATATTTTTTGGCCGTGCGGTTGATGAGCACCGCATTGGAATCGGTCGCAAATTCCCTGGAAAAATCCCTGCCCTCAATGATCTTCATATTCAATGACTTCGCATACTCAGGCGTCACCTCGGTCCATGCCAGATCTTCCTGAAACCCTTCCGGTTTACCTTCCCAATCAAAGCCACTGCGGTTCGACCAAATTTGTGTGGTGGGACTGCTGGAAGCCGACATTTCGACCACTGCCCCTGACTTCAGGAACTCACTGCGCATTAGGTCATACTTGCCTTCGAAGTCACGGCTCATGGTCGGTATCTGAACCAAGCCTTCCTTATCGTAGCCCACCGGGCGGTTTTTGGCATGGTTGATCTGTTGCATCACGATGACCGTGCCTATGATGAAGGCGACCGAAACCGTGAACTGTACGACGACCAAAATTTTTCTGGGCAGGCCCGCATATTTACCCGCCTTGAATTTTCCTTTTAATACATCCACAGGTCTAAAGGATGACAGATAAAGCGCCGGATAGCTGCCGGCCAAAACGGCGGTCAACAGGACAAAGACAAGTGAACTCAACCAGAAAAAGACACTGCCCCATGGGAAGGTTATCGCCTTCTTCGACAGATCATTGAAACCATTTAAAGATGATAATACGATCATGACGGCAATACAAAAAGCGAGCAATACCACCAAAAGCGATTCGGTCAGAAACTGGCTGATCAATTGGTTTCTCTGAGAACCGATGGATTTTCGGATACCGACCTCTTTTGCCCTTTTTTCGGAACGCGCGGTACTCAGGTTCATAAAATTGATACAGGCCAAGAGCAAGACGAAAGCTCCGATGATCCCAAAAAGCCAGACGTATTTTATCCTACCTCCTGTTTGTTTTCCGTTTTCGAAATTGCCCCGCAAATACCAATCCTTCATCGGAAAAAGAAATAGTTGGGGGTTGAACTCTGCCGTATCCTCGTTCTGGTTCTTCTTGACATCCCTGATCCTTGCAGTAACTCCCTCCATATCGGTCTTATCCGCAATTTGGACAAACATTTGAAATGAATTATTGCCCCACTGATCCTCTGCATTCCTAACCCAATCGCGTATACTGAGATACTTTTCCCAAGGCATTATGAATTCCGTATCATTGAAGGAATTGTTTGTCGGAATATCTTCATATACGGCGCTTACCTCCATATCGAATTGGCTGTTGACCTTGATTACCTTTCCAATAGGTTCTTCATCACCAAAAAGGGCCTTGGTGACCGATTCGGAGAGCATGATCGAATTGATTTCCCGCAACCCATCCTTTTCCCCTTTCAGTATTTTTAGATCCAACATTTCCGGTGCTTCCCGTTGCATAAAATTGCCGGTTTTTGAAAGGCTCTTCTCTTCATAGTTCAGATACTGCGATTCGTTCCAAGACGACATGACGAGATGCTTGAAATTATCTGCATACCCATCGCGCAATGCCTTTTCCAAGGGCCTGGGTATCGCAGGCCCCGTACCCGTTTCACTGTTGAAGGTCTGCGACTGGAACACTTGTGCGATCTTGTCCTTTTTGGAAAAATAACTATTGTGGGAGAGTTCGTCCTGCATCCAAAGCCCGATAATCAGGGTTACGGCTATTCCCAGCGCAAGTCCGCCTATGTTAATGGCCGAATAGCCCTTGTTCTTCCAGAGGTTACGCCAGGCGATTTTAAAATAGTTTTTGTACATGATTGTTCGATTTCTGATGTATGACTTATTCTGTTCGTAAACTTTTGATCGGATTCACGATGGCCGCCTTAATACTTTGATAACTTACGGTAAGGATGGCGATTCCAATGGCCAAAACGGCAGCCAATGCAAACACCCACCAGCCAATCTCTATTCGATATGAAAAGTCTTCCAACCATTTGTTCATGGCATACCAACCCAAGGGAAGGGAAATCAAAATAGCAACGCCGACCAGCTTTAAGAAATCTAAAGTGAGCTTGGTAGATATCTGGCCGACGGTTGCGCCCAATACCTTGCGCACCCCGATTTCCTTGACCCGTTTCTGGGCATTAAAGGCTGCGAGGCCAAAGAGGCCCAAGCAGGCAATGATGAGAGACAATATGGTGAAAATGAAGAAAATATTGCCCAACCTGCGCTCACTCTGGTAGGTATCATTAAAGGCATCTTCCATGAAATAGTAATCAAAGGGTTGCCCATGTACGACGGTGTTCCAAATCCCTTCTATTTGCGCTATGGCATTTTTGAAATCGCCGGGCTCAATTTTCACCGCCATGGCATAGGCATCGGCATCGTCGCCCAAATAAAGATTAAGGGCATCGATATCTTCCCTTAAAGAAGCTATATGAAAGTCTTTTACAACGCCGACGATATTGGAATACCTGGGGTTTTCAGAAGCTAGACTTGTATATCGCTTGCCGATGGCTTCCTCGGGGGTCAATTTCATTACCCTTACCGCGGTCTCGTTTACAATGATCGCGGTAGAATCGCTTCCAAATTTTTTATCAAAATCCCTTCCGGCCACAAATTGAAGGTCCATGGTAGAAGCATAATCGTAATCTACGCTCCAGGTTTGCATGCTTACGGCATTTTCTTGGGTGGTCGCGCCTTCTTCGGGACTAAAAGTGGTGTCACTTCGGCTCGATGGGGTCGGAAAAAAACTGCTTAAAGTCGCGTTTTTCACAAAACCCAATTGTTTCACCTGCTCTTTCAGGGTTGACGTTTTGGAGCCCGCGGCATACACATCATTGATAATCAATACCTGATCCTTGGAAAAACCCAGGTCTTTTTCCTGAATATACTTCAATTGTTGATATACAACGAGGGTACTTACGATCAAAAATACGGAAATGGCAAACTGAAAAACGACGAGTGAATTTCTTACGTTCCCGCCTCCCATACTATTTTGCCCCCCGCCCCGCAACACCGTGACAGGCATGAAGCGCGACATAAAAAAAGCTGGGTAACTGCCCGAGAATAGGCCCAATAACAGCACCGACCCGAATAGAACCAGCCAAAATACAGGACTTGTAAAAGGCATGGAAATGTCCTTATCGGCCAGCGCATTAAAAGAAGGCAAGGCGATCAAGGCAAGTATTAGGGCCATTACCAGCGATATGAAGGAAATCAAACCCGACTCTATCAAAAACTGTCCGACCAAATCCATTTTGTTGGAGCCTAAGGTTTTCCGCACCCCCACTTCTTTGGTGCGTTTCAGGGAATGCGCGGTAGACAGGTTCATGAAATTGACACTGGCCAATACAATAAGGAAAATGGCTATGAACGAAAGAATATAAATACTCTGAATGTCGTTATTTGCACTGATTTCCGCTACCCTGTCAGAGTTTAAATGGATATCCTTTAATGGTATTGTGCTGTATATTAAATAGTTACCAGCTGCTTTGAACTGCTCTTCGGTAATACCGGGCATGAATTGCTGTACCCCGGGTATCACGTACTTGCCCAAAAACCCTTGTAGGGGTTGCTGTAAATCGGCAACATTGGCAGAAGGAATAAGCTTGATGAAGGTTTGGTAGTTGTTGCTGCCCCAGTTGACCACTTTAGAATCTTCATAACCCTCCATTGCCTCGAATATGGAGTATTCCCTTAAAAATGAGTTTTTGGGAAAATCGTCAATGACTCCGGCGACCGTATAGGTTTCTTCATTGTTCAACAGTACACTTTGCCCTACGGCATTGGCGATTCCAAAATGCTTTTCCGCGGCCGTTTTGGTCATTACCAATGTATTCGGATCTTTTAAGGCGTTTTCCGGATTTCCGGCCAACATTTTTATTCCGAACATGTCAAAGAAAGTAGGATCCACATAGGTCGTACGCTCTTCTTTCGCATTGTCCTCGCTGTCCGATTTACGCACCAGTGCACTGCCCCTTGTCCTAAAACGGGTGACCAGCTCTACCTCTGAAAAATCGTTCATCAGCGCAGCTGCCATTGGAGCGGGGGTGACCGCAAATTCTCGGGCATCGCCTCCAAATTTGATGTCCGCATTAACTCTGTGAATGCGATCGGCATCGGGAAACATTTTGTCGTAACTCAGTTCATCATTAATATACAAAGCGATCAGCAGGCCTCCGGCCATGCCAATGGCAAGTCCGAAGGTGTTCAGAAAAGTAAGAAAGGGTTGCTTTTTTAGGCTTCTCCAGGCTATTTTGATGTGATTTTTGAACATTACTTTTTGTTTTTTGATTGATGATCGATGATTATTTTCATTCGGTACGCAAACTTTTCACCGGGTTGGCCAGGGATGCCCTTACCGATTGGAAACCAACGGTAAAGAGCGTCAGGGCGACCACCCCCAAGGCTGAAACCACAAATACCCACCATGGCAGGCCCACACTATAGGCAAAATCCTGCAACCAAAGTTTCATCGCCCACCAGGCCAGCGGGAAAGCGACCAAGGATGCGATGACAACCAGCTTCACGAAGTCCTTCGAGATCATGATCAAGATATTGGGCATCGTTGCCCCCATCACCTTTCGAATGCCGATTTCGGCCGTTCTTCTCGCTACCGACAAGGTAGCCAAACCGAAAAGGCCCATGCAGGCGATAAAAATGGATAAGATGGAAGCAATGTTGACAATGGTTTTGGACCGCTGTTCATTTTGATATTGCGCGGCCAGGGCTTGATCCAAAAATGTGTACTCAAATTCCTGGGAGGGGTTGATCTGTTCCCAGGTCGATTTCAAAAGCCCAATGTTCGATTGCAGATCGGTACCGGCCAACCTTACCGAAATTCTGGGTTGGGAAAAATAACGGGCGCCGATATTCTCAACATTCCTAAAAATGGGATCGGGATTCATGCTCAACAAGAGCGGACTTATGGGGTAATTCAACGACTGAAAATTGAAATCTTTGACGACCCCTATAATAGTAACCCCGAATTTATCAAATGAAGTGCCTATGGGATGGTCCAATCCGAATTCCCGAACGAAGGTTTCATTCACCAAAACCCCATTTTGGGCGTCGCTTGCATTGCCTACCTCAAAGTCCCTGCCAGCGGTGATTTCAATGTTATGGGTCTTTAAAAAATGGGCATCCACCCCGTTAAAGGCAAATTCCCTATAGGTGTTTTTGGCATCTGTAAAGCCCACATCGAACCAGGAGTTTTCATTGAAACTGAAGATCGAAACGGCAGCATCGGCCACCTGGGGCTGTTTTTTGAGTTCATCGATATATAATTTGGCCATTTTATCGGCCGCTTCCCCAGACTGATGGGTAGGCACCACCACAATGGCCTCTTTTTGATAGCCCAGATCCTTGCCGACCAGAAAATCGATTTGACGGCCAATGACAAGGGTACTTATGATCATGACCATGGCGGTAACGAACTGGGCCACGACCAAAGCCCTACCGAACAGGCCCATCGAAGCGCCTTTTACTTTCTTCCGCACCAGAACTTCAATGGGACTGAAGTTCGACAACACAAGGGAGGGATACATTCCGGCGACCAATGAAATAAAGCCTATCATTCCCAGGGCGGTAAATAGAAGACCAAAATCAATGGAGATCACAAGCGATTTGCCCGTAAGCCCGTTAAAAGTATCCATCAACAGAAAGGAGAGAAAAATGCCGAAAACGACCGAGAGCAAAGTGATCAATACGGCCTCGCCCCAAAATTGGTAACGGATCTGGCTCCGGAAGGCACCCAATGCTTTTCGAACCCCTACCTCGGTGGCCCGGGAAAAAGAGCGTCCTACCGCAAGGGTCACAAAGTTGATGCAGGCCAAGAGCAGTATCATCAGGCCAATGGTGGCCAATACGTAAGAGTACATGGGATTAGATATAGGTTCGATTCCCGCCGGCAAGGCATTGTTGAGGTGTATTTCCGTTAAAGGTTGTAAATGCAGCAAAAAAGTGCCCTCCTGATAATCATCCCCCAAATATTGTTTGACCACCGTTGGAAATTTGGCCTCCAGGTCGGCGGTCGTCTGTTCGGGCTTCAACAGCAGATAAGACTCAACGGAAACATTGAACCAGCTGCGCCGGGCCTGTTCCCCAAAAAAGCGTGCTTCGTTTTCCAAAGAAACCAATAGGTCGAACTGAATGCTCGATTCTTCCGGCGGATCGGCCATGAGGCCACTGACCTCGAACAAAATGGATTCTTCCTCCATTTGAAGTTCCAAGATCTTGCCCAGGGGATTTTCCCGGCCAAAATATTTTTCGGCTGCCGTTTCGCTCAAAATGATCGAATTGACATCCGTAAACGGGGATTCGGGATTGCCTTCCAACAATTCAAAATCAAAAATCTTAAAAAATGAAGGATCCACGGCACGTAAAGATTCATTGAACTCGTTCCCGTTTCTTTTTACCAGGCCATTGAAGGCATATACCCTGGTACCCGCTTCTATTTCTGGGTAATTTCCTTGTAAGACGGGTACCATGGAAACGGGGGTCACGGTGTTCACAAAATTTTCCTTTGGGCCATAGTTCTCATCTTGCCACACCCTATAGATCCGATCTGCTTTCTCATGGGAACGATCATAGCTGTATTCACTTTTTACGAACATTGAAAGCAGCAGAAAACAACAGACCCCGACGGCCAGACCGCTGATGTTGATTGCGGTATAACCCTTGTTCTTCAAGAGGTTCCTCCATGCTATTTTTAGATAATTCCTGAACATAATGATCGATGTTTTTATATTGATTGATTTGATTGATTTGATTGATTTGATTGATGAATAAACTCGAGTTTTTAGACCAAGGCCCCCATGGCCCGGTTATGGCTTTCGGTGACCACCTGGCCGTCGAAAAGATTGATGACCCTGTGCGCGTAATGTGAATCGTGATCGGAGTGGGTCACCATTACGATGGTGGTGCCTTCCTGGTTGAGCTCGGTCAACAACTTCATCACCTCGGTACCGTTCTTGGAATCCAAATTTCCAGTAGGCTCATCGGCAAGGATGAGTTTGGGATTCGTTACCACCGCCCGTGCTATGGCCACGCGTTGTTGTTGCCCCCCCGATAACTGGTGTGGAAAATGCTTCTCCCTGTGGGCGATTTTCATGCGTTCCAAGACCTTGGTCACTTTTTCCCGTCGTTCACTTTTGCCCATCTTCAAATAGATCAAAGGCAGCTCCACGTTCTCAAACACGGTGAGTTCGTCGATCAGGTTAAAGCTTTGGAAAACAAAGCCCAGATTGCCCTTGCGCAATTCGGTTCGTTGGCGTTCCTTAAGACCGCCCACCTCATGTCCCGCAAATTGGTAGCTGCCTTCGGTGGGGTTGTCGAGCATGCCGATGATGTTGAGCAAGGTCGATTTTCCGCAACCCGATGGTCCCATGATGGCCACGAATTCACCATCCGCTATTTTCATGTTCACCTTGTTCAAGGCCAAGGTCTCGACTTCTTCCGTTCTAAAACTCTTTTTTAAATTCTGGATCTGTATCATTTTTAGTTCAATTATGTTCTTGCTATGACCAATTATTTTTATTTAAAGACGGCCTGATGATGCCAAATGTGACACTTTACCGATGTTATTTCAAAACGATCCTTTCGGCCTCGCCGAAACTGTCGTAGTTACTGGTAATGACCCTTTCCCCCGCTTGCAGCCCTTCCAATACTTCATAGAACCGTGAATTCTGCTTTCCAATTCTGATGGGTCGTTTTACGGCTTCGTCCCCGTTGGCGACGACCACGAAGACCCACTGGCCTCCCGTGCTTTGAAAAAAGCTGCCTTTGGGCATCAAAAGCGCATCGTTCGATTCCCCCAATTGCAATTTTATATTGTAGCTCTGTCCTGTTCTGATGGTCTCGGGCTGGTCATCGGTAAATACCAGATCTACCTTGAATTTACCATTCCTCACTTCGGGATACACCTTTCTCAACCTTAAAGGATAGGCCTTTTCGTTGCGATCCAAAACCGCGGTCAGGTCGCGTACCACCCGATCGATATAGTGTTCATCGATATCGGCCTCGATCTTATAATCGGTCAGCACATTGACCTGCCCAATTCGCTCTCCTTGGGCAATGCTCTGCCCTATTTCCGCATCCAAAAAACCCAACTGTCCGTCGGCGGGCGCCCGTACGTTCAGTTGATCGATACGTTCATACACCATCGAAAGGGTGGTCTGCATTCGGGCCAGATCACTGTCCAAACTGGCCAGTGACGTTTTGCGGAGGGCATCGTCCTGTTCGGTTTGCAGTTTAATGATGTCGTATTGTTTTTGCGACAGTTCAAAATTTTCCTTCGACAACAGATAGGCTTCCTTGGAAATGAGACCATCATCGAAAAGGGCCTGGTTCTGATCATAATTGCGCCGCAAGCGCTGCAGGTCATATTCGGCCGTGGCCAAGGATCGCTTCCCTTCTACCTGGCGCGAATCGAAGGCCAGTTTGGTTGAACGCAGGTCGTTCTGTTTCAGGGCAAGGTTGCTTTCACTGGCCAAAATCTGCTCATAGAGTGCCCGGTTCTCCAATTTAATGATGATATCTCCCTTTTTAACAGTGGCCCCTTCCTCAATCAACTTTTCGGTGACACGTCCCCCTTCATAGGCATCCATGTATATGGTGGCAATGGGCGCCACATTGCCGGTGATCGTGATATAATCATCGAATTTACCCTGGGTCACCTCAGCGATGGTCAACTTTTCCTTTTCAGTCCTATAGGTGGAGACAGTACTGCCAAAGACCATTTTCCATATCGCAAAAAGCAACAATAGGCCAAGGGCGATATAGCCGTAATGCTTGGGCCTTAATCCTTTTTTCTTTTCGAGCTTTATATCCATATTGTTTACTTAATGCTGATTAATATCGAATACGGGCAGACCGCGGTAAAAATCCAAGGTACTTTTGTTCACCTCCGAACGCAGCCTTACCTGCAGGTTTTCGTTTTGGGCATTGGCCAGCAAGTTCTTGGCGGTAAAAAGTTCCAAGGCATTGATCAACCCCTTTTCGTATCGTTTTTGGGCGATGGTGAATGCCAGGTTCTGTGCTTTCATTTTTTGGTTGCTTTGTTCGTACTCGACGAGCAATGCCTCATATTGCTGCACCAATTGCTGAATGGTCTGGTACAACAACTGTTCCTGTACCTCCAAATTATTTTGGGCGCGCATGCGTTCTATTTTCTGTTGTTTGATCCTTGAGCGGGCCGACCAACCGTTGCTGATCGGGACGTTCAAACTGAAACCTACAAATTGGTAGGTGTTGTCGCGGAACTGATCCCGAAACGCGATCGTTGCGCCCAAAGAATCCCTTGTGGTTTCAAAATAACCGGTGCCCACGCCGCCGAAAAGCGATAGGCTAGGATACAATCTGCCCTGCGCGGCAGCTACCTGCTTTTTTGCTGCCTTCACCCTGAATTCCTGTGCCTTGATCAGCGGCATAAACTCTTTGGCCTCCCTGAAGATGGAATCGGACTGCAGGGCAGCTTCCGTTACAAGTTCCGGAGTGGTATCCAATTCGGTTTGCAGGCTGATATCTACCTGATCTTGGAGGTTCATTTCCTGGATCAAATTCAATTTGGCGGAAGCCAATCGGTTTTCGCTCTGGGTGACGTTCAATTTGTCGGAGAGCAAAAGCGATTCGGCCTCATAAAGATCGGCCTCTGCCTTCAGGCCCAGTTCGATCTGTTTTTTGACAAGGTCGAAATTGCTTTGTGAGACCGCTAGCTGTTCTTTGGATATGCCTACGAGCCCTTCAAAAAACTGTATGTCATAAAACGCCTGCATCACCCGAAATGCCAACAGATATTTTTGTTGCAGAACCTCTTCTTTTGTGGCCTTGAACAAAAATTTTGATGCTTGAATCGAATGTAATTTTTGAAATCCCTGAAACACATCTACCGAGGATTCCAAGCTATAATTGTTCGAGAAAAAGTCGGTCGTGACCACATCATTGGTGAACGGGTCTGTACTACGTCCAAAATTGACCACATAGTTGGTCGCCCCGTTCACGCTGGGCAACAGGTTGCGTATCGATTGTCGGTAGGTTTCGCGTTCCGACCGCTCATTGTATTGAAAGTCATTGAGCTGCAGGTTGTGCTGCAGGGCATAGGAGACACAGTCATCCAACGACCATTTCTGTTGCGCCAAGATCGGGATGGTGAGCAGGAAAAAAAGAAATCCTGTTATCGCGTTGCTGTAATTCATTTTCACATCGGTATGCAAATAGCTATGCCACTCCCATGCCAAGAAGATATTTACTTGTATATCAATCTGTTAAATCTTATAAAGTCATATGACTGCCATCGAAACGTAAAAATGTTGTACATATATTGTCCATTTTTTTGACACATTCAAAAATATTTCAAATTCAAATTGTAGCTTTAACCGTTGATTATAAAGTAAAGACCATGATTGATGGCAAAATATTGATTATTGACGATAACAAAAGCGTTTTGAGCGCGCTTGAGATCCTATTACAATTTGAATACAGACAGGTCACCGCCATTTCCAATCCCAACCAGATTTCTTCCTTTCCTGACTTGCAGGGCTTCGATATCGTGTTGCTCGACATGAATTTCTCAGCTGGGGTGAACACGGGCAACGAGGGCTTGTATTGGCTCCGCGAAATAAGAAAAAAGGCACCGGAAATTTCGGTAGTGATGATGACCGCATACGGGGCCATCGACCTTGCCGTCAATGCCCTGAAGGAAGGCGCGACCGACTTCATCCTCAAACCTTGGAACAATGAAAAACTTTTGGCTACGGTAAAATCGGCCTATGAACTGAGAAAATCACAAAGGGAAGTACATCAGCTCAAGCAAAAGGAGACCCATCTCAAACAGCTGATCAATCGGGACAAAAATTTGATCATCGGGCAATCGAAGGCTTTGAATTCGGTATTGGACCTGACCCGAAAAGTAGCTAAAACCGATGTCAATGTATTGATTACGGGCGAAAATGGAACGGGTAAAGAATTGATTGCCAGGGAATTACATCATGTATCCAACCGAAACAGTGAGGTTTTCATAGCTGTCGACATGGGGTCGATTTCTGAAAATCTGTTTGAAAGTGAGCTTTTTGGGCATTTAAAAGGTGCCTTTACCGATGCAAAGGAAGACCGCGTGGGCAAGTTCGAGGCCGCGAATGGCGGCACACTTTTTTTGGATGAAATCGGAAACCTCTCGCTCACCGCACAGGCCAAGTTATTGTCGGCCATTCAAAATAAAACGGTGGTACGGGTAGGGTCGAACAAAAGCATTCCTGTAAACATCAGGCTGGTTTGCGCCACCAATTGCAATCTGGATCAGATGGTGGCTGACGGCATCTTCCGGGAAGACCTGCTGTATCGCATCAATACCATACATATCGAGGTTCCTCCCTTGCGGGAAAGAAACAATGACATTTTGGAACTTTCAGAATTTTTCCTTCTCCGTTTCGCAAGCAAATACGGCAAAAACGGAATCCGCATCAGTGAATCGGCCCTGGATAAATTAAAGAGCTACCCATGGCCGGGAAATGTCAGGGAGTTGCAGCATACCTTGGAACGGGCCGTGATCCTTTCCGAAGGCAACGTGCTGAAGCCAACCGACTTCCCTATAAACGATAAGGTTTCGGCGCCATCCTTGGAAACGGCACCCGACACCTTGGACGATATGGAGCAGCTGATGATCACCAATGCCCTGAGCAAACACGATGGAAATTTTACCGCTGCCGCCATCCAGTTGGGCATTTCCCGGCAAACGCTCTATAATAAGATAAAGAAAATGGGCAAGACATGGTAAGCAGGTACATTTATCTTCAATTGGTGTTTCGGATCGTGATGCTTTCGGTCACCGCATTGGGACTGGCCTTTTTCTTTTTTGATCAACTATATGTGTGGGCCGGGTTGCTATTGTTCTTGATGATCCTACAGGCGGTGTTCCTGATCAATTATGTGAACCAAACCAACCGTAAAATCGCTTATTTCTTTGATGCCATCAAGAACGAGGACTTTACCCTTCGTTTTCCGGAAAAACTGAGCGTGAAATCATTGGAAGAACTGAACCACAGCCTGAACACCCTGAACGACATGATTCAGGAAATCCATATCAAAAAACAGACCCAGGAACAGTATTACCAAGAAATCATGAAACAGGCCGATATCGGCATCCTCACCTTTAACCAAAAAGGGCACATCATTTATTCGAACCCCACGGTAGAGCGGCTGCTGCAATACCGCCCTCTGAACCATATCAAACAGTTATCACAGGTCGATGAAAAGCTTTATGCCCTTTTCGAAGGCTTGAGACCATTCGATAGAAAATTGTTTCAACTGACCAATGAAAGGGAGAAAAGGCAACTGGCACTCAAAGCGACCGCAATCCAGTTGAATGGGGAAGATTTTTTATTGGTGGTGGTCCAGGACATCCATCAGGAACTCGACGAAAAGGAAACCGATTCATGGGTGCGCCTGATCCGGGTCTTGACCCATGAAATCATGAATACTATTGCCCCGATCACCTCCATCTCGGAATCCATTCTCAAATATTTTAAAACCGACAAGGGTTTGGTAGGGAAAGAAGGTTTTTCGGAAAGCCATATCCTGAATACGGTAAAAGGGTTGGAAGTGATCCACGAGCAGGGGAACGACCTGGTGAGTTTTGTGCATTCTTACCGCACCCTGCTCAACGTTCCCGAACCCGATCGCAGTCTGGTCCCCGCCAGGAAGCTTTTGAATCGGGTAAAGGTATTGATCGACCGCAACAAGGACATTCGGCAGCTCAAAATCGATTGGATCTCGGAACCTGAAGACCTGGAACTTTTTATCGATGAAAAGCAAATCACTCAGGTACTGGTCAATCTGGGTAGAAATGCCATCCAATCTTTACAGAAAAACGAAGCTGGCCATATCAAAATCAAAGCTGGCCTGAACAACAACGGTCAAAAATATATCGAGGTATGGGACAATGGCCCGGGTATTCCCGCAGCACTATTGGAGCAAGTCTTCATCCCATTTTTTACTACAAAAAATACCGGTACCGGCATCGGCCTGAGCCTTTCCAAACAGATCATGCGCTTACATGGCGGCAGCCTTAAAGTTCATTCTATCCCGGATAAGGAAACTTCCTTTTTCCTTGTTTTCTAGACATTTTAGAGACCTGGAAATGCTCCGTGCCGTTGGCAGGTTGTACAATAATGACCTTATTTGGCCGTCCAGCCCCCGTCAACGGTGAGCATAGATCCCACCATATAGCTTCCGGCATCACTGGCGAGGAAAATCGCCGCCCCCTGAATTTCCTTGAGTTCCCCCCAACGGGCGAGGGCCGTGGCCCCAACGATGAAATTTTTGGCCTCGGGGGTATCGGCAATGGGGATGTTCATTTCCGTTAGGAAGGGACCGGGGCAAATCGCGTTCACATTGATGTTGAAAGGTGCCAGTTCGAGGCCCAGCGCCCTGGTCATCTGCACCACCGCACCTTTGCTGGTCGCATAAGGGGTCCTATTGGCCAGGCCCACCAATCCCAAGGTACTGGCCATATTGATAATGCGGCCGCTGCCCTGCTTTTTCATGTAGGGGGTTACGGCCCTAGAGGTGTTCCAGGTACCCGTGACGTTCACTTCCATCACCTGTTGGAATTCTTCCGGTTTCAATTCATCAATGGCCCCCCTGATATTGATGCCTGCGCTATTGATGAGAATATCGACATGACCAAACGCTTTGACGACCGCGGCCACCACGGCCTCGACCTCCGCCAGGTCGGTGACATTGGCGGCATAGGCCTTTGCCTTCACCCCATAGTCTTTTTGCAATTGATCCGCCGCGGTTCGGCCCTCTTCCAGATTCCTGTTCAACAAGGCCACATCGGCACCTGCCGAGGCCAAGCCGGCCGCCATGGCCAGGCCCAATCCCTTGGAACCCCCTGTAATGAGGGCACATTTGCCTTTAAGGTTAAATAGTTTGATACCTGGAAGTGCTGTTTGGGTCATATTCAAAGTTTTTTTATTGGGTTAGCTGAAGCCGTAATGCTTTTTGGCGTACACACAGGAGGTTTTGTTATTTTCGTCTTCCAAGGCCAACTGTGCTTCAACCGCCATATCAGAAACCCTGGGCAACGGTTGTTTGGCTTTGTGATGTTTGATATCATGTAGGAATCTTGCCAATTCGGTAGCGGGCATGGGATCGAAAGTTGCCCAATATTTTTCCGTCAGACAAGGGATTTCCAGGGGATCCCGAGTGATCATTTCCAAATTGAAACGAATGTCCGGGTTATGGCATTCTAATCACCGAGATCATACCGTCGATGTCGAGATATCCTTCCCCCAGGTTCACTTCCGACATCAGAAAACCGTCTTCATATTCTTCCACGGCCATATCTTTTAAATGCACTGTAAAGGCATAGGGCGCAAGTGCCTCGACCACTGCCATGGGGTCTTCCAAAAGCGACAGGTTGTTGCCCGTATCCAAGGTGACTGCCCACCCATTCACTATCGATTCCGTTCAGGATTTCCAGAAAATCGGCAATGCGCCAATCTTTATGGTTTTCGACCGCGAGTTTCATCCGATGTTTGCGCATGATGGGTTCAGCAAGTTGCAATGAAAGAACGGAAGCAGCCCTGAATTGTTCAAAAGCACCACGGGAATCGAAATTTTCATATCTCCGTCCCGACAGGCATACGGTACGGATGACATCGACTTCCATCGCCTTGGTCTCTTTCACTTCCTGCTCGAACCGGGCTACCTCTTGATCATCCTTGGGAAGTCTTATCTGCCCCTCCATGAAAAAATTGAGTTCTTTTCTGCGCTTCAGTATTTTTTTTGCCAAGTCGGAATCCAACCCCGACATGGTCAATTGTGCCCCTCCAAAGCCCAGGGAACTAAAATGCTCTATCATGTCGAGGGCATTGACAAAAGGAGGATAGTTTGCGCTCTCCATCTTGCGGTATCGGCGAAGCATGTAAGAGGCCTCTGCCAATCCAAAGCGGGTATCGGGCCCAAGGGAAGGGAAGGTCGGGAGAACGGGCATGGCCATCGCCAAGGCCCCCGCCGATGAAGTTCCGATAAATTTTCTACGTTTCATAAGGCGCGTATTTAAGATATTATATGGCTTCACCAAGGGGTTCGGACCTTCAACAATAACCGATTTGATTTTAAAAATGACCCAGCCCTAATATAGCGCCCTTCCCCCGCTCAAATCAAAGGTAAAGCCCGTGCTAAAACTGTTTTCCGCTGACAGGATAAAACTGGCAACGGTGACGAATTCTTCGATGGTACCACAGCGTTTCATGGGGATTTTATCGGTCATATACTTGATCTGTTCCGGGGATTGGCCCTTCAAAATATCGGTTTCTATCACTGCCGGGGCAATGGAGTTGACCAAAATGCCCGATTCGGCATATTCCTTGCCCTGAACCTTCGTCATCCCAATGACCCCCGCTTTGGAGGTAGAGTAGGCCACCATTCCAGCATTGCCGTCCTTGCCCGCTATGGAGGCCACGTGCAACACCCGGCCATAATGCTGTTTCAACATATAGGGCACCACCGCCTTGAACGTATTGAAAGAGCCCAACACATTGACGGCCAATACCCGATTGAAATCCTCAAAAGTGACCTCATGGCTCTTGATGCCGGTTTTACCGACGATACCGGCACAATTGGCCAAAATATCGATCTTGCCCGCCTCGACGGCAAAATGCGCAACGGCTTTCTCTACTTCCGTATATTCAACCACATCGAGGGCATAGGCAAAGGCATTTTTGGCATCTTTTGGAATCGATTTTTTGATGCCTTCCAAATCGCGATCCAAAAAAGCAACCTTTGCCCCTTGCCCGAGCAAGTGCCTTGCCAGGGCGTTGCCAAGGCCATTTGCAGCTCCCGTAATGACGGCGGCCTTATCTTTCCATTGATCTTTCATATACAGTTCGCCCCAGCCCGATTGGCATTGTATTGGGGCACCTCTTAAAAGTAACAAAAGATTGTTATAATCGTAAAAGATTTAACCAAAAGAAAGCAAGATCATAATTAATTGCGCTTTTCATTTTGTGAACTGCAGTAAAGATCATACCTTGATTACGAAATTAACAAAGTTGATTTTCTCCAGCCACCACTCAAACCATATAGCATGAAAGACAAAAATGACAAGAAGTTAAGGAGTCAGGATTGGTTCGATCCCAAAGATGCCAAATCGGCATTTATTCATCGATCTTGGCTTCGCAACCAAGGCTACCCCAACGACTATTTTGAAGGGCGGCCGGTCATTGGTATCTGCAACACCTGGTCGGAGCTCACGCCTTGCAACGGCCATCTTCGCGAATTCGCTGAATTCGTAAAACGCGGTGTCTTGGAGGCAGGTGGGGTACCCTTTGAATTTCCAGTCACCAGTATGGGCGAAATCCTGATGAGGCCAACCGCCATGCTTTTTAGGAACTTGGCCAGTATGGATACCGAGGAAAGCATCAGGGCCAATCCGTTGGACGGGGTGGTGCTGCTTACCGGTTGTGACAAAACAACCCCATCGACCGTAATGGGGGCCTGCAGTGTTGACCTTCCTACCATCGTGGTGCCCGGCGGACCCATGTTGAATGGGAAATATAAGGGCGAACGCATCGGATCGGGAACATTTGTATGGCAGTTGAAGGACAAGATCAAAAACGAGGGCTTTACCCCCGAAGACCAGATCGAAGCTGAAATTTGCTCCGCCCGCAGCGCAGGTCACTGCATGACGATGGGGACGGCTTCGACCATGGCCTGTATGGTCGAGTCGCTCGGACTTACCCTTCCGGGCGCGGCGGCCATTCCAGCGGTCGACTCCCGAAAAAGGGTCATGGCCCAGCTATCTGGCAGACGAATCGTTGAGATGGTAAAAGAAGACCTCAAATTATCCAAAATATTGACAAGGGAAGCCTTTGAAAATGCGATCAAGGTAAATGCGGCCGTTGGCGGATCCACCAATTTTATCATCCATTTATTGGCCATTGCGGGAAGGATAGGCGTAAAGTTGAACTTAAAGGAATTTGATACCTTGGGAAGTAAAATTCCCCTATTGGTAAATTTGATGCCCTCCGGTAAGTTTCTTATGGAAGATTTTTTCGATGCGGGCGGGCTGCCCGTGGTCATCAAGGAAATGAAGGCACATCTCCACAAAAATGTGATCACGGTCAATGGCAAGTCACTGACCGATAATTGCGAAAAGGCGGAATGTTATAATGCGGAAGTCATCGCCCAATACGACAAGCCTTTCATGGCAGAAGCCGGTATCGCGGTATTGTACGGCAACCTTTGTAAAGATGGCGCGGTGATCAAACCCTCCGCCGCCACGCCCAAATTGATGACACACCGGGGCAAGGCGGTGGTTTTCGAGACCATCGAGGATTTTCTGGCCAAGGTAGACCAGCCCGATCTGGACATAGATGAAAACAGTATTATGGTACTCAAGGGCGTGGGGCCGGTAGGATATCCGGGCATGGCCGAAGTGGGCAATATGGATATTCCTGAGAAATTGCTCAAAAAAGGGGTCAAGGACATGGTGCGCATCTCCGATGGAAGAATGAGCGGTACCGCTTTTGGCACCGTGGTATTGCATGTTTCCCCGGAATCGAGCATAGGGGGCATTTTGGCCCTGGTACAGTCTGGGGACCATATCGTACTCGACGTCCCCAATCGCAAATTGCACCTGGAAGTTTCGGAAGCCGAACTCGACAAGCGCCGTGCTGCCTGGACGCCGCCCAAACCCCATTTAGACAGGGGTTATACAAGTCTTTACACCAAAACCGTACAGCAATCCCATTTGGGGGCCGATTTCGACTTTCTGGTCGGTAAATCGGGCGCCGAGGTGACTCGGGATGCCCACTAGATAACCAACCATACCATGATAGCCATTACCTTACTTCTTGTCAGCGTTCTCATCATTATTTTACTCACTGTAAAATATAAGGTCCACCCTTTCCTCGCTCTCTTGTGCGCGGCCCTGTTTTTCGCTCTTTTTTCGGGTATGTCGTTGGATACCATTGTGCAGCTCGTGAACGATGGTTTTGGGATTACCCTCGGAAAAATAGGTATTGTCATTGTACTCGGGGTGATCATTGGGGCATTTTTGGAGCATTCCGGCGGAGCCTACAAACTGGCGGAAGTCGTGCTGCGAATCATCGGAAAAAAAAGGGTACATGCGGCCATGGGCATCGTGGGCTACATCGTTTCCATTCCCGTGTTTGCCGATAGCGGTTTCATCATCCTCAGCCCCTTGAACAAGAGCCTCAGCAAGCGGGCCGGCCTATCGATCGTGGGAACGGCCACCGCTCTGATCCTTGGCTTGATGATCACCCATGTTCTGGTACCCCCTACCCCTGGACCTATCGCAGCAGCGGGCATCATCGGTGCAGATGTGGGCTTGGTGATGTTGGTGGGCCTGGTCATCGGGATACTTTCCTTGGTGGTTGCGGTGATCTATTGTCAAAAAATGGGTTCAAAGTACTATATCGATCCCAATCCGGAGGTGACCGAAGAAACCATCCAGGAAAAGATGAAACAGGCCCCCGGGGCATTCAAATCGTTTTTGCCCATATTGATTCCCATTTTACTTATTATCGGCAAATCGATTATGGAGTTCAACCTGACCGAAGGACAGGAACCCTCTGGTCTCGTCAATTTGATTTCTTTCGTGGGATCTCCTGTAATTGCCCTGATCATCGGGATGTTGTTTTCCTTTTTGTTGCCCAAAAAGTGGGACAGGGAAATGCTATCGACCACGGGTTGGGTCGGGAAGGCCTTGGCCGATGCCTCCAATATTATTTTGATTACCGGCGCCGGCGGCGTTTTCGGCACCATTTTGCAGAACAGCGGTATCGCCGATACCCTTGCAGACTCCCTGTCGGGTGCCAATCTGGGTATCTGGCTCCCATTTTTTCTCTGTGCCGCGATCAAAACGGCCCAGGGCTCTTCTACAGTGGCCCTGATCACCACCGCCTCGATCATTGCACCCTTGCTGATCACCATGGGCTTTACCACTGAAATGGACAAGGCATTGGTAGTAGCTGCAATCGGCGCCGGGGCCATGGTGGTATCCCATGCCAATGACAGCGGGTTCTGGATACTGACCCAATTTTCGGGTATCGATGTAAAAACAGGTTACAAGGTATATACCTTGGGCACCTTGGTTGTTGGGACATTCGCAGCCCTAATGGTATTTGCGGCCTCTTTTATATTTTAATGGCTTCCCATCGAATTATCTTTTATCTTAGTAAAAAAAGCTGTTTCCGAATGAAAATGTTATCCACCGTTAGAAAAAGCAACCTACTTTTCCTGACAGGTATAGGTCTCTTTCTTGCTTGCCAACGAGGGCCTTCCCCGCCCCTATCTCCCGCCGAAGCCTTAAATTCTTTTGTACTGGCCGATGAAAATCTGGAAATACAACTGGTGGCAGCCGAACCCTTGATACAAGATCCCGTGGCCATCTCCTTCGATGAGGGGGGACGGTTATGGGTCGTGGAGATGCTCGGTTTTATGGCCGATATCGAGGGCACCGGTGAAGAAGACCGCGTTGGCAGAATCTCCGTGCTTTTCGATGATGATGGGGATGGACGAATGGACCGTGGCCAAATTTTTCTCGACAGTTTGGTATTGCCCAGGGCCCTTGCCGTTATCCAAGGAGGTGCCCTGGTCGCGGAAAACATTCCCCTTTGGCACGTTGAGGATACTGATGGCGATTTCAAGGCCGATCGGAAAACATTGATCGATTCAACCTACGGCGGATCCGGGATGCCTGAACATTCTGCGAATGGTCTATTGAGGGGTATGGATAATTGGTACTACAATGCCAAATCGAAATACCGCTATCGCCATATCAACGGGAAATGGAGCAAGGATGAAACCGAGTTTCGAGGACAATGGGGTATTGCCCATGACGATGCGGGCAGGTTGTTCTACAATTATAACTGGTCGCAATTGCATGCCGATCTCGTGCCCCCCAATGCACTTGGGCAAAATAAAAACCACGCCGCAACCAGCGGTATCGATCATGGACTCACCCTTGAACGGGAGGTATTCCCGATACGGAGCAATACGGCAGTGAACCGGGGCTATGTGCCGGGCACCTTGGATGAAGAAGGCCGTTTATTGGAGTTCGCTTCGGCCTGTGGACCTTTGGTCTATCGCGGCCATGCGCTGCCTGAAAATTATTTGGGCGATGCCTTTGTCTGTGAACCTACCGCCAACCTGATCAAAAGGAACAAGGTGGTCGAGGAAGGTTTTATGTTGAGCGCAAAAGGGGCCTACGCAGACCGCGAATTTCTGGCCTCTACCGATGAACGTTTTCGGCCCATATCATTGGCTTCCGGGCCCGATGGCAGTTTGTATGTGGTTGACATGTACAAGGGCGTCATTCAGGATGCCCCCTATATGACCCCTTACCTTAAAGAAGTAACCTTGGCAAGGAAACTGGACAAACCCGTACATATGGGCCGTATTTGGCGCATAAAATCGAAAAATACCGTAAGTACAAAACCCATTGACCTGGCCTCGGCCGAACCCAATACCTTGGTGGAACAGCTTGGGAGTGCCAATGGATGGACCCGTGACATGGCCCAACGGCTGCTCGTAGAAAAAGGGGGCCTTTCGATGCTGCCCGAACTAAAAAATCAGCTTGCGCAAGGTAATGCCCTGGGGCAATTGCACGCCTTATGGACCCTGGAAGGATTGGGTTATGACGAACCCGACCTTTATCTCTATGCCCTCAATTCCGCCGATTCCAAGGTGGTACAAGCTGCGATGCGCCTTTGTATGGCGTCAGCGGATCGAACATCCGGAGGTCGTGGAAGCTTTGGAGTCTTTTATAAGATCGAATTATGATGGGGCCGCCACCCTTGTGAAAATGCAGATGGTTTTGGCCAGTCATAAAATCGATGCCCAATTGGCCTTTGAAATCGACATTAAATTTTTGGACGCCTATGGTCAACTCCCGGTAGCTCGGGATGTGGTCATGAGCAGTCTCGGGAATCGGGAATCATCTTTTCTGGCCCTTCTGCTTTCCCGGCCAGCATGGAAGACTTACGACCAGAGCCATGAAATATTTACCGAAATGTTGGCCACGGCCATAGCCAACAGGGGAGAAGAAAAAGAAATCGATCAACTTTTCCAGATCGCGGGCAGTTCCCTGGGCCCCGATCAGATTTGGATCAAGGAGGCCCTTTTCAATGGCATCATCAATTCCAGGGGCTCCAACGACTCTGGGGAGCTGGTCCTCAACCAAATGCCGGATTTGCTATCGCTAGCGGAAGTTCCCGAAGCGCTGACCAGAAAATTGACTTGGCCGGGGAAGCCCGTTAAGGAAAAAACGGCATCGGACACCACCTTTGAAGTAGATAGTAAGGTGTATGCCATGGGAAGACAAAAATTTTTAAACCTTTGTGCCAATTGCCATGGCACCCAAGGGGAAGGTATGGCCCGTTTTGCCCCTCCCTTAAAGCAGTCGGAATGGGTAAACGGACCCGATTATAAATTGGCCATGATATTGTTGCACGGCATGGAAGGTCCGATCACTGTGAATGGCAAGAAATACGACAATCCCGATATCTTGCCCATCATGCCCTCCTTTTCCACCTTGCAAAATGAGGATATAGCCGCGATCACCACCTATATCAGGAATTCTTGGGGAAATGTGCAACCTCCCATTTCCAGTCGCACCGTTGGGCATATCCGTTTTCGAACCCAAGGTCAGATTACGCCATGGAAGGCCTCCGTACTCGATACCTTGGTATTTGATAGTGGATTATAAAGGAATGCTGCCAAGTCAAGCCGTGAATTCGATTTAATTGGA
The DNA here is from genome assembly GCA_963760375.1 of uncultured Flavobacteriaceae bacterium. GTDB lineage: Bacteria > Bacteroidota > Bacteroidia > Flavobacteriales > Flavobacteriaceae > Pelagihabitans. The sequence goes on from CAVXCS010000001.1 coordinate 339,874, forward strand.
CGGGATGGAGAGCGAAAGGGGTTGTGACAGATCGCATTTGGGAACAAAAAAATCATTAACTTCATGATTCTGCAATTTGCAGAACAAAACCAACAAAGGATTAATAAAAACCAATTGAACGGATATGAAAAAAGGGATTCTCTTAATGATGGCCATGTTAGGAATTTTGGCCTGCAAACAGAAAGCGGAAAATGCAACCGCAGACGAGGCACAAACCGATATTATGGACGAACAGGCCATCAAAAAAATAGATGTGCATGCCCACTACAAATACGACCGTGACTACCTGCCGGAAGAATTCAATAAATGGAACATGCAAGGCGTTCTGGTCGATGTTTTCCATGAAGATTCGGTAGGCGTTACCAGAAGTTGGGACAACTATCTTGCCGTTGCCAAAGCCAGGCCTGAATTGTTTTACCTCTGTTCGGGTTTCATAGGAATTGGGATCGACGCTCCGGATTATGCCGATAAGATCATAGCGCAGCTCGATAAGGAAATCGGGGAAGGGGCCAAAATGGTGAAAGTTTGGAAAAACTTTGGGATGGTCACGAAGGATGCTTCCGGCAAATACATTCAAATAGACGACCCCAGGTTACAGCCCATTTGGGATTTCCTTAAAAGCAAGGATATCCGCGTAATGGCGCATATCGGGGAGCCCGAGCAGGCCTGGAGGGAACTTGATCCCACAAGCCCCCACTATGGGTACTACAAAAATAACCCACAGTACCACGCCTACAATTTCCCGGAAATCCCATCTTATGAAACCATCATTGCCGCAAGGGACCATTGGATCGAAAAGAACCCCGATCTGAAAATATTGTGCGCACATCTTGGCAGTATGTCGCATGATGTCGACATGGTGGCCGAACGCCTGGATAAGTATCCCAATATGTACGTGGAAACCGCGGCCAGGTTTGGGGATTTGGCACGACAGGATAGCGATAAGGTGAACCGGTTCTTTGGAAAGTACCAAGACCGCATCATGTTCGGATCCGATTTTGGAAACAGTGTTCCGCAGGACCAATTGACCCCGGCCCAACTGGATCAAGAGCATGCCGAACTGGATGCCGACTATGCGCTTTTATGGAAATATTTGAGCACTGCCGACTCTGTGGAGATAAGGGGACAAAAGAACCGCGGCATTGCACTTTCCAAGGAGGTGCTCGAAAAGGTATACTATAACAATGTGGCCGATTTTCTGAAGTTGAAGTAGAAAATAAGCCCATCGGTCGGCCAGTGGCATTTCATCCGATGGTATAAATAGATTTTTCCTTTTGATGACTTTGTATGAAACGCTCCGAAATGAATCAAATCCTCAAAGAAGCCGAGGCCGTTTTTTTGGCCAATGGCTGGGCCTTGCCGCCCAAGCCGAAATGGGACATTACGGACTTTGGTTTGGGTGAATTCGCCAATTATGGCCTCGTGCTCATCAATTTGGCCGAAGAACCCGAATATTGCGAAAAATTGATGTACGCCAAAAAAAATCAAAAGACCCCGGCACATATGCACCGCAAAAAGAAGGAAGACATCGTTTGTCGGAAGGGGAAATTGGCCGTTCACGTTTGGAACGGGCCGCCAGAACATCACCGAGCGGGAACTTTCCAACTTCTGGTCAATGGTGAATTGACGGTTTTTGAACACGGGGATGTTGTACGGCTTCAAAGCGGGGAACGCATTACATTGACCCCCGGCGTTTATCATGAATTTTATCCCGAAAGCGAGCATTGTATCATCGGGGAGGTCTCGACCGCAAATGACGATCTGCACGATAATTTTTTTGTGGACCCGAACATCTCGAGATTTTCGGCGATCGAGGAAGATGAACCCGCAACCGTAAAATTGGTAAGCGATCCATGAGCAGGAATTGCCTTTTTAGATATACATTGAAATCAGGAATGTTTAAAAACAGACTTATCCTGCTCTGCGCGATGCTGGTCACCCAATTTGATGTTTGCGCACAGACACCCGAAATTATGGCAGATTTCGCCGTTTCGCCACCAACGATTGATGGTGGGCTCACCGATGCGGTTTGGCAGTCGGCCGTACCCGTTACTTTGAAGGAAAATCGTTCCGGTGAGGCCGTTACAGATCCACTATTGACGACTGCGGTCATGGTATGCCATGACGAAAGCACCCTCTACCTTGCCTTTAGGTGCAACGATCCCGATATTTGGACCAGCTTTACCCAAAGGGATGAACATTTATGGGAAGAAGAGGCGGTGGAAGTCTTCATCGATGTCGATGATGTTCCGAATAATTATGTGGAAATCGAGGTCTCGCCCGCCAATGTGTTGTTCGACAGTTATATCACCGATCCAGATCAAATCGATGTGCCCGAAACGGCCCGCATGGACCTAAAGGGAATTCGTACTGCCGTACAAGTGCAGGGAACACTGAACCAACGCGGTGACCGGGATTCGGGGTGGACCGTGGAAATCGCACTGCCTTTCGAGGATCTGGTCAACGAACGTACAAAGGAGATTTCCGACCAAACCTCCATCAAAATTAATTTTTACCGTTTGGATGAGAACAACGGTATGCCACGAGGTGCCTATTCTTGGTCACCCACAGGATCGAGCTTCCACAAACCTTCGGTTTTCGGAAAGTTGATTTTAAAACCCCGTTCCAAAGATTGATACCAATCCCATACCTTAAATTATTTGCGCATGAAAAAACACTGTTTGGCCCTCGATTTAAAAAACGACCCTGAATTGATCGCGGCATATGAGGAATACCATAGAAAGGTTTGGCCAGAGGTATTGCAGAGTCTTAAGGATTCAGGAATCCTCCATATGGAAATTTACCGCATCGCCACCCGAATGTTCATGATTATCGAAGTCACCGATTCCTTTTCTTTCGAACAAAAAGCGAAAATGGATGCGGACAACCAAAAAGTACAGGAATGGGAAGAACTGATGTGGAGATACCAACAGGCCCTTCCCATCGCCAAACCTGGAGAAAAATGGATGCCGATGAAAAAGGTGTTCGAGTTCCCGGTGCCGAATTAATCCATGGGATGTGCTTTCAGCAGCTCCTCGGCGGTATAAAATCCTTCCTTGTCCTTGATCTGCTCCCTGACCTTTTTAACGGTATCGGGAGATACGGCCTGGGCCTTGTTGCCAAAGGCATTTCGCACATAGGTCAAGACCGAGGCAATTTCCTCGTCGTTCAGCATGCCCCCAAAAGGGGTCATGGGTACCTGCCCCGGATATACTTTGCCATTGACCTCCATGGGGCCCATAATCCCTTTTAAGGTCAATTTGATCAAGCGTTCCTCGTTCCCGGTAGCCCATGGCGCCCCTGCCAAAGGTGGAAACTGGGATGCACTGAGGCCCTTCCCGTCGGGCTGGTGACAGGTAGCGCAGTAACCGTCCCTATGATATATTTCTTCTCCTTTCACGAACAGCTCCCGATCGGCCCCCTCCAGTTCGGTCTCGGTTTTTTGGGTATCAGGGTCTACCCCGAGGTTGTGCCCCTCCAAATGGGCCACGGCGGCCTCATAGGGCAATTGCATCCAATCATCCATGGGCAGTTCGCCAGCGGCCTCCACGATGGGGAGCCCGATTTTCGGTTCCAGCCATGAAGCGGCGACCAGGGCTTCCAGCCTGACCCTGGGATTTTCGTCTTGGGCCGCGACCATCAAAAGATCGGCCTGTTCGGGAATTTGATGTGCGACGTACCGCAAAACCTTTACCGCAGCGGCGCGGGCCCTGAAATCCTTGGCCTTCAACATGTGCTTCAACAGGTCGGCATCGATACGGTCAAGGCCCCAACTCACCCAAAGGGCTTCCAAAACGTGGTGTTCGTAGCGGGAATCCTTTTTGTCCAGACCCACCACCCAATCTTTCAACGCTGACAAGACCGCTTCGGGCTTCCTTGACCTTAATTCCCGCTTGGTCCTATAGCGTGTTCGGTATTCGGGCAGTTTCAGGTTTTCCAATAATTCCTCGATCGTGGCGTCCACGATCTTGGCCGGTTTCACCAAAGGCCTGGAAGGATAGGTCATGCGGTAAATCCTGCCATGTACATGGTCCCGCAATGGATCGCGGGCGTTGTGCTGCATATGCCCGATCAGCACATTGTGCCAATCGACGAAATAAAGGGAGCCGTCCGGTGCGAATTCCATATCCACCGGTCGAAAATTCGGATCGCTCGACGTCATCAGATCCATACGGAACTTGCTCAGATAACCGGCCGACTTGGGGTCATCTACAATGGTGTGCTCTTTGGTACCCAAAAAGCCAATATCGTTGTTCAAGATAAAATCGCCCTGAACCTCATCGGGAAAATGCCTGCTCGAAATAAATTCGAGTCCTGAAGTCGGCCGCACCAGCTGTTCCTTTTCAATGAGATTTTTGGGAAGCGGGGAAGATTCCCCGTAGCGTGATTTGATGGTCCCGGGCATCATCCAGGTCATATCGGGACCGGAGGTATGGAGAAAGAAATTCTGCCCCCAGTCGTCAAAAGCGATGCCCCATGGGTTGGGGATCGGCAATTGTGCGGTACGTTCCAAATGGTGCCGTTGGGGACTGTACCGATAAAAACCGCCATTGGTGGCCCTTACGGGGCCGTACGCGGTTTCCACATTGGTATGCAAAAATACCCCCTCCCCCATATAGATGGCACCAGACGGATCGGCCGTGAAGGCGCTGATCGCATGGTGGGTATCGTGGTCGTCAAAGCCACTGAGTATGATCTCTTTCACATCGGCCTTGTCGTCACCATCGGTATCCTTGAGCAGCACGAGATTGGTCCCTTGGGAAACATATACCCCTTCGGGCGCAAATTCAAATCCGATGGCCAGTTGCAGGCCCTCCGCAAAAATGGTCTGCTTATCGGCCTTGCCATCATTATCGGTATCCTCCAGGATCAACAATTTATCATTGGGTTTGCTATCGCCAGGCTTGTAATGGGGATAACTGGGCATCACCCCTACCCAGAGTCGTCCTTTATTATCGAATGACAATTGAACCGGATTTGCCAAGTCGTTGAACTCTTCTTCAGAAGCGAACAATTCCAATTGATAGCCTTTGGCCACTTTGATACGGTCCAAGGCTTCTTGGCCATAAAGGTACTTGGGATCGCCAGAACCATTGACTTCCAGATAGTTGGTCTCTACGGGAGGGAGTTTCTTGGTTTTCGCATCGGCGGCGGCCAAATCGAAGGTCTTGCCCTGATTGGCATCCCATATGGCCGTATCCCTAATGGCGGTCATTTCCCGTATTTTTTCTATTTCGAAAGGATAGTTTGCAGGGCCGAAAGGGTCATAACGGCGACCGTAAGCATGCACCCCATTGGGAATTTTAAAATCGTTGTGCCAGAACCAGTTCTTTTCCAACACGGCAGCACGGACCAGTTCCTCATGTTCTCTATTGGTTTTGATGCCTTTCCCAAACAGTTTGTCGGCCAGCAATACGGCTAATTTGCGATAGCCCAAATCGTTGAGCTGAAAGCCATCGGCCGTCAAGTCTTCGGGTTCGGTATCGAACCATTGTTTACTGGGTTCGAAGGCGTCCAAAAACAAAACCCCATCCGCTATGGCCACTTCCTGCATGGCCTTGGTATAAAGCGCCAAATTTTGATTTTCAGTTACGCCATTGGGCAGATCCATTTTTGCCGAAAGGTCTTCGAAGGCAATGGGCGAAATCAAGGCCAATTGCGGGGCGTTGACCCCATTATACTGTTGGTTCAGGGTGTGCTGCACAAAAGCATGGAGTTCCCCCTTGAAATTCTCTAATCCCTCAGGGCCCTGAAACGACTCGTTATAACCAAAAAAGGCGAGTATCACATCGGCCTTGAGTTGGGTCAACCATTCGTCCTCAGTCGGAAAATGCCCGATGCTCCCGGAGGGTTGGGCCAATTCGGTCTGGAATTGCTCCGCTCCGGGGAACGCCCAAGGTGAATTTCGGGAAGAATGCGGCCTAAAACCTGGAGTATTGCCACCATCGCACATATTTCTGATATAGAGCAAACTGTCCGGATACCGCAATTGCAGCTCCGTTTCGAAATGGCCAAAGTTCATCATACGGGATCCAAGGTTGTTCCCGATCAAAACGATGTGGGCGTTCTTCCCCAATTGAAAAGAGGGGCCTTCCTGTTTCTCGCAACCGGTAAATGCCAACGCCAGACAAAGCGTCATCCCAATAAATCCATTGAACTTTTTTCCTTTTTTGCGCATTGCCTAGACTGATTAATTTATGATTCCGTTAATTCTTTATGGAAAGGCCACATGGATCCCTTCGGTTACAGATTGTTCGCAAGCCTCTATGATTTGCTGGCAAGTGATGGCATCCTCCAAACTCGAGAGGGGCGCTTCCCCTTCACGAAGCACCTTGTCGATAAAATGGGTCGCGGTGTTCTTGATCGATTCCGGATAACATTGGTACGTTTGGGAATGGGCGCCATTGGGCGCATTGATCACCCAGTCGCGATAGCTGTAACGGGTACTCCCCTTGGTGCCCATCACCTTGATCATACAGGTCCAAGGATCTCCGGCATGGTCATCGTTTGCAAAACTGGCACAGAGATGGCTCAAACTGCCGTTGCTCATCTGCAAGGTAGCCATGGCCACATTCTCCTGTGGTGCCATGCTGGCATCGGAGGTATGTTTCAGGCATGAAATGGTCCGTGGCAACCCTGCCAGATAGAGCATGGTGTAACTGTGGTGCGTCAAGATCTGTCGGATCACCCCGGGATAGCGTGCCCGAATGTCATGGGCGTGGTGGATGTTGTACAGCATGTAAAACTGTGTGATGTCTCCGAGTTGTCCCTTTTCGATCATTGATTTGGCCCGTTGAATGCCCGCTTCATAGATATAATTATGTACCGGCATACAGTATACCCCCGCTTTGGCCACGGCACTTGTCATTTGCTGTAATTCGGCGATGCTGGAGGCGGCAGGTTTTTCGACCAAGATGTGTTTTCCAGCTCGGGCTGCCCTGATCGTATAATCGCAATGGGTTTCCATATTGGTAAGGATGAATACCGCATCGATATTGGGATCATGGAGCAGTTCGTCTTCGGTCGCGTAGGTTTTACAACCATACTTTTTCGCCTTTGCCCTGGCTTTTTCAGGGGTACGGTTCCATAATCCCATGAGGTTTGCCCCTTCCAGCTGATTGATGGCTTCCGCATGGAGATCTGCGATATCCCCGGCCCCAAGAAATCCTATGTTGATGGTCTTCATGAATTTGCTTTTGAATAGGCCAATTCCCCCATATCGGCCATCTTACGAAATTCCAGAAGCGATTTATGTATGCCTTCGGCAATAGGGGTCAAGGGCAAGTCTGTAAAGGTCGCTTCAATTTTTTCATGGTTCAGATCGGAAACAAAAAGATTGGGAGGTGCCCCTTCTGCAATCGATAATTGTGCGAACCGGCCCATTCCCATTGCCTCGGCCTGCTGCTCCACCAAGTTCAAAAAATCGGCAATGGCGATTGTTCTGCCCTTGATGTTGAAGGCGCCATAACCTTCGAACCGTTGCAGGGTACAGGCGGCAAAATGAGCGCCCACGTCCTCTACAAAATGGTAGTTCTCCCTTCCTTGATAGGGCATTTCAAAAGGAATGACGCTGTTCGTGGCCGCGCCCATGGCAATGGCCTTGAGGGCATTGGTCGGGGCCGAGGTCTTGCCTTTGTCCCTACCCTTGCCATAGGTGGTGTTGATCCTCAAGCACACCGTGGGAACTTTGGTGTTGTCGTGGAACAAACGCGCCAAGTGTTCCCCTGCGAGCTTCCAAATACCGTAATGGTTCGGCGGCGCCAAGGGTACATTTTCATTGATACTCGCCTCAGGATACATGGCCCTCATTCCATACACGGCGGCCGAACTGGCAAACACAAATCTTTGGAGCTTGGGCAGGGTTTCAGCGATATCGAATAACGCCATGGTTCCCCCGGTATTGATTTCCATGCCCCTGATATGGTGCATGGAACAATCAGGACTCTGAAAGGCGCCCAAATGCACGATATGGGTCGGATTTGCCTTAATAACGATTTGTTCAAGGGCCTTATAATCGGCCACGTCGAGGGTCACGAATTCCAAACGGGGATCCAGGTTTTTGCCCAACCACAGTTTCAGGGTATCGGTATTGTTCGAACGGGCGGCGATGATAATTTTCGCCACCTCCTTGGATTGCAATAACTTATGGATGGTCACCGATCCTATGCAACCCGTACCCCCTGTAATGAATATTGTATGCATCTAAATTTTTATGGTTTATGCTATATTGGCCTAATTCATTTTTACCACTGCCTTGACATTGTTGGCTTTGATGGAATCCTCAAATGCGGTGGTGATTTCTTCAAATTCGTAAAGATTGGTGTAAGCTTCGGATGGAAAAACCCCTGTGACCATCAATTTTTGGGCGACCATGTAATCCGCCCTGCAAGACCCCATTGAGCCCCTCATGTTCAAGGAGGTACGGGTGAGGTGGGTGGCATTGATCTCCACTTCCTTGGGATAGGTGGCGATCACGCAAATATCACCTTCGGGCCGAACCACCGATATCGCCTCCGACAAAACCTGTGGCACGCCCGAGCATTCGATGAGCAAATCTACTTTGCCGTTGCTGCCAAAAGCATTGCCATCGGCATCCTTGATACCTTTAATCAACTGGGAAGCCAATGAATTTTCAGGGGTTACTTCAATGGTGATGAAGCCGCGTTCCCTGGCCTTCTTCAAACGAACCTCGCGGTCATGGGCGATACCTGTAATGGCGACCCTTGCCCCGGCAGCCCTGGCCAATTCTGCCGACATCAATCCTATGATACCGCATCCGGTCACCACGACATCCTGCCCCGGTTTAATGTTGCATTTGTTGTGCAGGGCATTGACTATAATCGACAAAGGCTCTACCAGAGCGCCTTGTTCCGGTGTCAATCCCTGCATTAGGGGTACCACTCGAGCCGATTCCAAGACCACCTGTTGGCCGAATCCGCCATTTCTATGAAACCCGATGATCTGTTTATCGGGGCACAAGTTCCATTTGGCCACACTGCAGGCGGGACAGTCTTCATTGCGACAGCCGAGCATCGCCAAGGGCGTAAAGATGTCGCCTATCTTGAGCCCGCCATGATCTCCGGGACCCAGCGCGATCACCTCGGCACTGAATTCATGGCCAATGACCCGTGGCCGTTCCACCCAATCAAAATTCGATTTGCCCAAAGCGGCGCTGTTATCGGACCCACAAATGCCCGTGAACAAAGTTTTTGCCAAGATTTCCCCATGCTTCAATTCCGGGATTTCCATTTCCACCACGGCCGTATTCCGTGTGACGGAACCTTCTCCATTGGGGTATATTTTCTCCCGACCCTGCAGGCAAAAGCCCTTTATCGATTCACTCATTTTCGTTGTTTGATGTTTAAATTTCAAGTTCAATCGTACTGGCCAATGTAAGGTTAAATCCATAATTTTAGTTGCCCCATATCGACTACCAATGATAAAATGGAGAACACAAAGTTTCTTTTTTTGTCAACCTCTTATCAATCACTGTTCATTGTTCGCTGGCTTCCTTCAACTCTAACCTAAAGCCCACCCTTCGGGCCGGCAAGGGAGGGAAGCCCATGTCTTTTTCAGGTCATTACTCACTGTTCATTGATAATTGTTCATTGCTTACTGTTCATTGTTCATTGATAATTGCTCATTGTTCACTGCCATTTCACCCCGGTGTCTTTCCAACTTCTCGATTTGGCGGAGTCCAATACCGCCTCACACACCTTCTGGGTTTCTTGGGCTTCCCTAAAGGTCGGGGAACAGGGTTTCCCGGCTTCCAAACATTGTATGAAGTCGGCAACTTGATGCACAAAACTGTGCTCATACCCTATGGATAATCCGGGCACCCACCATTTATCCATATAGGGCTGGTCGCCGTCTGTAACATGTATCGAACGCCACCCGCGTTCAATGGAGGCGTCTCTATGGTCAAAATACTCCAATCGGTTCAAGTCGTGAAGATCCCATCGGATGGAGGCATGCTCCCCGTTAATTTCAAATGTATAAAGCGCTTTATGGCCGCGTGCATATCTGGTCGATTCGAAAACGCCAAGGGAACCATTGGAAAAGTGGCAATGGAAGATACAGGCATCATCGATCGTCACTTTTTGTTTTTTGCCCGAACCGGTATGCAGTCTTTCCTTGATAAAGGTTTCGGTGACCGCCGATACGTCCTTGATGCCCCCGTTGAGCCACATGGCAGTATCGATGCAATGGGCCAGCAGGTCGCCCGTGACCCCCGATCCGGCGGCATCATTGTCCAATCGCCATAAGCCTTCCCCGCCCTGGGGCAATTCCGGACTGATGGTCCAATCCTGCAAAAAATTTGCACGGTAATGAAATATTTTGCCCAATTTTCCCGCATCCACCAATTGCTTTGCCAAGGTCACCGCGGGCAGCCTTCTATAATTATAATAAACCGTATTCATCACCCCTGCTTTTTCTACGGCATCGACCATCGGTTGCGCCTCGGCAACGGTTCTGGCCAAGGGCTTTTCACAAAGTATCATTTTCCCTGCCTTGGCAGCGGCTATGGCAATTTCGGCATGCATGTTATTGGGGGTACAGATATCTATGGCATCGACGTCGTCTCTGGCGATGACCTTGCGCCAATCGGTTTCGATGGATTCGTAGCCCCATTGTTCGGCAAAGGCTTTGAGGCGCGCCTCGTTTCGGGCACAGACCACCTTCAACACGGGACGATATTTGAGCTCCGGAAAAAAATCGTTCACCCTTTTGTAGGCATTGGTATGGGTTCGGCCCATAAATCCGTAACCTATCAACCCGATTCTAAGTTCTTTTTTCTTTGGCATTGGTTTACTAAAATTTTGATTTTCTATTTAAATAAGTGCTTGCGCCCCTAAACTATTCACTGTTCATTGTCTTCCTTTGCCCCGACCCTAAAGCCAACCCTTCGGACCGGCAAGGGAGGGAAGCCAAAGTGTTATCTTTTTAATGTACACCGCCAACTGCCCACCGCCAACTGCCCACTGCTTACTGTTCATTGGTAATTGTTCATTGATAATTGTTCATTGTCTTCCTCTGCCCCGACCCTAAAGCCCACCCTTCGGGCCGGCAAGGGAGGGAAGCCAAAGTGTTTTATTTTTAATGCACACCGCCCACTGCTCACTGCCAACTGCTCACTGTTCATTGTTCATTGTTCATTGATAATTGTCCCCCGCCATTACCCTTGGTACCATCCGTGCAGTTCGCGCACTTTGATCATGGCGCCCAAGACATCGTTCCACGTTTTGGGACGCATCATCACTTCGTTGGGAAACATACAACCGTCCCAACATATATGCTTCATTTTCTTGGTGAGTTTACCGTTTTCGTCCCGCAACCAATGTCCGGCATCGACGGCAATATCAAGTTTGCCATTGGGATCTGCAGCTTGGCAATGCCGGCCTGTTTTGTCGTGGGAACCCGCTCCGAAGACCGTTCCATCATTTTGGGCCACATGAAAATCGATCGTCCAGGGGCGCAGTGCGGCGGTAAGGGTTTTTAGGCCTTGGGTCAAGGTCTCCCGATCCTCCCATTGAAAATCCTTGGGCAAGATGCGCTCATCGGGTTTGTTATACCCCAAAAGGTACAATAAGGTATGCGCCATATCTGCCTGAAAACCGATATTCGGTCTATTGACGGCCTCCAGGGTATTGAGCATCGTTTTCCAGCCATGCATCCCGCCCCAGCAAATTTCACCTTCTGCCGCCAAGGACTCCCCGTAATCGGCAGCCACATCACAGGCCTCCCTAAAGGTTTGGGCGATCAATTTTGTATTGCCGACGGGATCAGCTGCCCAGCTTTCGGGATTTACCGAGGAATCAATCCGTATTACACCATGGGGTCGAACCCCTAAGCCCCTCAATTTTTGTCCGATGATACAGGCCTTGTGCACTTGGGTCACGAATTGTTTTCGTTCTTGCTGCGAGCCCATTGCGGAGCCCCCACCTGTCCCTGCCCAAATTGGCGACACCAAGCTCCCTATTTCAAGATTCTTGGACATGGCCTTATCCGCCATTCGTTTTATTCCGTCATCGTTGGAATCAATGTCCATATGTGGATCGGCCAGAAAAAGGTCGAAACCGTCGAATTTGATGCCGTTGACTTCCGCTTTGGCCGTAAGTTCGATCATGGTGTCAATCGGGATCGGTGGCTCCGAATCAGGGCCTTTTCCCACTACCCCTGGCCATGACGCATTGTGCAGTTTGGGATAATTGTTTTGCATTGGGATGGTTTTTTGGTTAACAGTACACTTTCAATGAAGATGCTATTTTGTCCTAAATTAGCTAAAAATCATTTAGGATTAAAATTTATGGGGTTTATAAAAGCCACCCTTGGATTTCAAGGATAGGCCAAGACAACTGCAAAATAATTATGATAATAGCAAAAAAGTGATTAAACTTATAGTCGCAAAAATTGCGCAACTAAACCACCATCAACAAATAACAAGCTAACTAACTTAACAAACTCTTCTCATTATGGAAAACACCACTAAAACCTTGGCGTCAAATGCAAACCGGCTATTTTATGGCAGCTGTTTTGCTTTGATCACCACCGCTTTTTCTTTTAGCATCCGGGCAGGTATTCTCCCCCAATTGGGTGAAGAACTGAGCTTAACGGCAGAACAGCTGGGATTCATCAACTCGATGTGGTTCTTGGGATTCCCAATTTCCATGGTCATCGGAGGCATGATCTACCATACGGTAGGCGGTAAAAAAATCATGCAATTCGCCTTCTTGGCCCACGCCGTCGGCATATTGATGACCATTTATTCGGGCAGCTATATCGGTCTTTTGATCTCTACCCTGCTTATTGGGCTGGGCAACGGCTGTACCGAGGCCGCTTGTAACCCTATGATCGCGGATGCCTATGAAGGCAACCGAATGAGCAAAATGTTGAACCGTTTCCATATGTGGTTCCCGGGTGGGATTGTCATCGGGAGCCTTGTTTCAAAATTTATGACAGATGCAGGCATGGGCTGGGAAACCCAGATCTGGGTGATCATGGTGCCCACATTGATCTATGCCTATCTCTTTTTTGGTCAGGCCTGGCCAAAAGCGAAGGTGGAGGCAGCCGCTTCCCTCTTGAGCAACTTTAAGGCCATGGTTTCCCCCTTGTTCATTTTTATGATCGCCTGTATGGCCCTTACAGCAATCACCGAATTCGGACCCCAGCAATGGGTAGGCCTCATCCTCGCGAAGAGCGGGGCGCAACCGATGTTGATTTTGGCATTGGTTACCGGCCTTATGGCCGTGGCACGTTATTTTGGCGGGGAGGTCGTGAACAAGTTCGATCAAACCGGCGTGTTGCTCGGTGGGGCGGTCCTCGCCACGATCGGGATTTACCTTTTCAGTACGCAGACGGGAAGTATGGCCTATGTGGCCGCTATCTTTTTTGCCTTAGGGGTCGCTTATTTCTGGCCCAATATGATCGGCTTTGTGGCCGCAAAAATACCAAAGAGCGGCGCCTTGGGCATGTCGATCATCGGAGCGGTAGGAATGTTCTCAACCTCTATCTTCCAACCCATCATCGGAAGGTGGATCGATACCGATAAAGCAGAAGCCGCAGCTACCGGACTCACCGGTGACGAATTGGATCTGGTCGCGGGTCAAGCCACCCTGGGCACCATGGTGACCTTTCCGGCCATCTTGATTGGATTGTTCATCATCTTATGGTTCTGGGTACGCAAGCGCAAAGCCGATGCCGCCCTTGCCCCGGCTTAATGGCGCAGATTGGAAAATGGAATAAATTCTATTCAACCCCTGCCCATCAACGGTAGGGGTTATTGTTTTAAAGCTTAAAATTCATAGCATGAAAATTGGGATGAACCTGTTGCTCTGGACCAACCATGTCACCGAGCAACATTATGGCATAATCGACCAGCTCAAAAAAACCGGCTACGATGGGATAGAGCTCTTTTTGGGCGAAGGCAATGCGGCCCATTATACCAAATTGGGAAGGCACCTGAACGATATTCAAATGGGCCTTACCTGTGTGGCCTCCCTGGCCCCGGAGGAGAACATCGCAAGTCCGGATAAAAAAATACGGGCAAAGGGATTGGACAAATTGAAGTGGTCTATCGATATGGGCGCTGCCGGTAATGCAGAGGTCATTTGCGGCCCCTTCCATTCCAGTTTTGCCTATTTTACAAGACAGCCCCCCATGCCGGAAGAAAGGCAATGGAGCATTGAAATGTTGCAAAAAGCGGCCGAATATGCCGAAAAGGCCAACATCATCCTCGCCCCCGAAGCCCTCAACCGCTTCGAATGCTACCTTTACAATACCATGGAAGATCTGAAGACGCTTGCCGAAAAGGTCAACCATCCCAGTTTGGGGGCCATGTACGACACGCACCATGCCCATATCGAGGAGAAAAACCAAGGCCGGGCCATCAGAACGATCGCCCCTTATTTAAGGCACGTACACATCAGTGAAAACGACAGGGGCACGCCGGGCAGTGGCCAGGTACATTGGAAAGACGTCTTTGAAACCCTGAAAGCCATTAAATACGACGGTTGGCTTACCATTGAGGCCTTCAGTACCATTATACCCGAGTTTGCGAATGCGATCAATGTGTGGCGCGATTACTCCCCTGCCGAAGCGATATATACCCAAGGTTTTAAACATATCAAATCGGGTATGGGCATTTAAATCCATATCCTTTATAGAGAAGCACATGAGAAACATGATATTGGTAATGTTGTTCGGCCTGTTCTTGGCCTGTGGACAAAAAGAAGGCAAAAAAACCGCCGATCCGGTGGCGGAAGGGCCAAAATTATGGTTGAGTTTCGAGGGGAACGACCCGGCGGCCAAACATATCGTACTCATATCCGGGGACGAGGAATACCGGTCGGAGGAAGCCTTGCCGGAACTGGCCAAAATTCTTTCAACAAGGCACGGATTCAATTGTACGGTGCTGTTCGCCCAAGATCCGGCCCAACCAGGAACCATCAACGCCAATTACGTGAAAAACATTCCAGGCTTGGAGGCCCTTGACAAAGCCGATATGATGGTGATCTTTACGCGATTCCGTGCGCTCCCGGAGGATCAGATGAAGCATATCGATGACTACTTGATGCAAGGAAAGCCGGTTTTGGGGATTCGTACCGCCACCCATGCGTTTAATTTTGATGCCGACTCCCTAGCCCCATACAAGCATTACAGCAATGGCTATGCCGGGGATAAAACGGAATGGACCGATGGATTTGGCCGTTTGGTCTTGGGGGAAAAATGGATATCCCACCATGGCGAACACAAACACCAAAGTACACTAGGCATCGTCGCCGATGCCGCCGATCCACACCCAGTTGCCAATGCCATCGTCAGCGGAACCCTATGGGGATCTACGGATGTTTACGGGGTGCGATTGCCCTTGCCGGGCGATTCCGAACCGATCATATTGGGACAGGTGATGAACAGAACAGGGGATTTTGATGAAAACGATGTTTACTATGGGATGAGGCCTACCGATGACCAAGTTGCCGATACCAACGAAGCAGGTCAAAAGTTGAACGACCCCATGATGCCCATCGCATGGACAAAGACCTATCAGGTCCCCGGTGGCAAGCCCGGACGGGCCTTCACCTCTACCATTGGATCATCGAGCGATCTGCTCAACGAAGGGGTGCGCAGACTCTTGGTGAACGGTCTGTTTTGGGCCATGGATCTGCCCGTACCGGAAAAGGCCGATGTAGGTCTTGTAGGGGATTATCAACCCTCTGCTTATGGCTTTAAGACAGATGCATATTGGCATGAAAAACAATTGAAGGTTTCCGATTTTGAATGATGTACAGATAATAAAACATACAGTAAACCATGAGCGATAAGATACTGAAACCCTGGTCGATAATTATGAACCGACATCCATTTTTAAACCTTATTCTATTAGGCATTGTGGCCATTTTCAACCTGCAACCGCTTTTGGCACAAGGGCCGAGTGAAGGCAAGGTATTGATGGCCATTTTTGCGCATCCAGACGATGAAATGACGGTGGGGCCCATGCTGGTCAAATATGTGGATGAAGGGGCTAAGGTATATCTGGTGGTCTGTACCGATGGCCGCTATGGCACCAATGATTTTTCGGGACTCGAAGGCGGGGACAGTTTGGTGAAAATACGCGAGGCGGAAATGCAATGTGCGGCCGATGCCCTGGGCGTTACGCTCATCCACTTGGATTACCATGACCAATTGCGTGCCGGGGAAGGCTATGATGGCCATATGCCGCACGTGAAATCCCTGATCGCGGAACTGGAACAGCTCATTTCCGATAAAAAACCCGATGTGCTGGTCACCTGGGGCCCCGATGGGGGCAGTACCCATATGGACCATCGCCTGGTGGGAGCGTCGGTGAACCAAATTTTTGTGAGCAAGGTTTGGGACAAACCTAGTAAGTTGTATTTCGTGGGCACGCCCGCCAGTCAAATAGAAGACCCGGCACAAAAGCTCCTGGCCGGCGTGGATCCGAAGTTTCTGAATACCCGGGTGGCTTATTCCAAAGAAGATTTGGACAAGGCCATGACCTCCCTGGCATGCCATAAAAGCCAGATCCGGCCCGAAGATATTGAAAGAATCAAGGAGAACAGACAAAAATCGGGGCTGCAGATCCACCTCAGGGAATTCGTGGGACCGGAAAAAACAAGGACTTCGATCTTCGAATAAAAAGATTTGGTACTCGAAAAATATCATGACATGATAAGCCCATGGCATCAACTATTTCCTTTAAAAATAGCGATCCAATGCCATTTTTAGGGCTTCCGTTGCCAGTGAATAATCTAACTTAAAAATCAAGTAAAGTTTTTCCTATAGGCATCGATTATTGCATTTCCTGTAACTTTAACAGCGCCTCCGATTTGGAATTCACATCGAGCTTCAGATAGATGTTCTGGATATGGAAATTCACCGCACTGGGGGTCACAAAGAGCTTATCGGCGATTGTTTTGTAGGTGGCACCCTGACTGAGGTACTCCACGATCTGGTTTTCCCTGGCGGAAAAGCACTCATACGATTTTTTCTGGAACATGGCGATCACCTTTTTGGCAATGTCGTTGCTCATCATCGCGCCTTCGAATTTTATCGAATCGAGGGCATGGTGCAAACGGTCTTTGGTGACCGGCTTGGTCAGATAGCCGTTCGCCCTGTTTTTAAAGGCCCTTTTGATCGCTTCAAAATCGCTTTGGGCACTGATCATGATTACTTTTACCTCTGGATCCCTTTTATGAAAGTACCTGATGCCATCAATGCCGCAAAGGTCGGGAAGGGTCACTTCCGATATGATGATATCGGGCTTCAACTTATCATAGTCGGATAAGGCATCCCTTACGGAAACATAAATGCCCTTCAGGGTGTAATCCAGGTACTTTTCAAAATAATAATGGTAAGATTCATGTAATGTTACATCATTGTCGATAACAATTATTTTTAGAATATTTGATTTCATAACACATCGGATTTGGTTAATGATCTCTGCTATTTTAAAAAGAAGTGTTGACCGTATAAATCGGGGAATTGCGCATGGCAAGCCTAGGGGCATGGCCCAATTGGGTAAAACATCTAGAAAAATGTGGCGTGATTGATGACCTTACCCTCCTGCATCACCGAAATGCATTCGACGCCTATTTTAAGAAGAAAGGATTACTCTCTTTTTAAAACAATGGCAACAAATAACAACGGATCACCTTCTTTTGGAAGGCCGTTCAGGATGTGGGAACAGCTTTTAAATTTGAGCTGGGTCTGTGCAGCATCGTGCTTGGCCAAGAGGTTGGCAAGCCATCACTGTTACAGTTAAGCAAATGGTGGATACTGGACTTGGTTTTGGAACCAAGTTCCTTTTTTTGGATACACTTGAGGATGAAGTAGGTTTTCATAATGTGTTGGATTTGGGGGTTTACAATAAATGTCAACTGGTATCTATTTTAAATGTAATAAAATAAAACACAGTCTTTGGCGTTGCGTAGGTTTTTTCGTTCAAATGCATGCTATGCAGCCTTGAAGCATCGACGAAGTGTAAGCCTTTACCCCTAAACACCACAAATTCAACAAAGATCTTAGGTCGCTGCCCAGAAGATTCATCGCCCCATCATTTAGGTCGGATCTAAGGCAACGCACGGTTTTAAAATTTTAAAACCCGATGGAGCATGAAGACCACTGGGGTCGGCTATTTTCCATGGTAAGCGGTCCGGATCTTAATGAACGACAAAAGCCGTTTTCCCCCGCCTCCAACAGCGGCCATTGATCAAGTGCTTATGGAAAGTAACCTCCCCCAGAGGAACTGCATCCAAAATGCTAATCGTTTCGGTTTATAAAAGCATCCTGGTCTTCATAAGTGTTTGCCACCGTTGCCGCGGGATTGTCGACCTGCATGATCCACTTTTCATCCCGATATTTACCCCCGAGATTCGAGGTATAGGCAACTTCAGCATCTTCCTTGAAGTTATAATCGGCCAAGTAAACATAGTAGAGTCCGTTTTCCTTGTTATAGAACTGGTTCGCGTTCAGCCCTTTCTCTTTTAAGCTCTTCATAAAAGCGTTGAGGTATTTCTTTTCCTTGTACACATTGGCGATGACATAATAGCCGGTTTTGACCCCGACGATGTCCGATTGATCGAGCACCTTAATGGGGAGCTTCACATAGCCTTTGTCCTCCACAGTTTTGACAATATTGGGTACCTTCTCCTCTACGGCCGCTACCATGACGCTATTTTGATCGCGAACATAGTCTTGTTTGTTGCCATTGCCATCTTGTTCGATATGCTTTTGCAAAATGCGCACCAAGGCTTCGAACCTTTGATCAAATTGCTCGTTACGGGCGATTTCGAGCGAATCTTGTCGCAAGATCAACTCGTCCAGGATCATTCGATTTTCATAGGCCATGGTATTCGGGTCTATGGTATTTTTGGGATTCTCGGACGCCTTATTTTTATCGGCGAGCAGTTTTAAGATCTGTTCCTCGTAGTTTCTGATGATACCATCAATTTTTTGGTCCTCCGAATCCCCGACATAATTTCGGCTTCCGGCACTGTAATTTTCAAAGGTATAGGCAAGGGACAGTTCGTGGTTCCAACCGAAATCGGCTTCATCCTGAATAAAATCTTTTTCCAGGAGGTATCCCAACGACATTTTTTTATTGATATTGAAACCAAAGCCCATCGAGAGGCCGTACTCATCATCAAGGGCCGTTTGCAACCAACCATAATTGGGCAGATCCAAAAGTACGGCACCTACATACGACAGGCTATTGTCCGCGTTTCGGCCCACTTGCAACAGGGGCATTAACCTGGCATTGGCGAACAGGCCCCTTTGCGCCATGAAGGTATGGGTATATTGAAGGGCGGCCTTGAGACTCTTGTCATTCAATGTGGTGGCAAATTCATTGGTGGTCTGGTTGAACTGGAAGAGGTTCTCCGCATAAATTCCGAAATCAAATTTCCCCAAGGAAAGGGTAATGCCGGGCTGGATGGCCACCTTGCTTTCTTTTCTGGCCTCCAAGATCTGTTGGTCGTTTTCGGTCGCCACGACCCTGTTTTTATCAAGCCCTTGATTAAAATAGGTAACATTGGTTCCAAAAGTAAGTT
Organism: uncultured Flavobacteriaceae bacterium; assembly: GCA_963760375.1. Lineage (GTDB taxonomy): Bacteria > Bacteroidota > Bacteroidia > Flavobacteriales > Flavobacteriaceae > Pelagihabitans. The sequence goes on from CAVXCS010000001.1 coordinate 359,439, forward strand.
TGCTGTCCGATCCCAATTTCACCGAAGTCGCATAGTTGGCATTGAATCCGAACTCCTGGATGACCCCCGACCATTGGCTGTAAACCCCGACGCCTACCGCCGTATTCTCGTTCAATTTGTTGCTGAACCCCAGAAAATAATTCTGACGGTTATCTTCGAAAGTGGCATATTGATTTCGGTGGAGCATGTTCAAATACGATTTGTTCTCCCGAACCAACGAAAAGGTCGGGTTGATCAAAAATCGATTGAAAAACAACTGGTTGTGATAGGTGGAACTGGAACCCGCATTGTTGGTTTCCTGTGCGAAGGCAGCCATGGTGCAGAGTAGTCCGCACAGTAATAGCAGCAGGTATATCTTGTTTTGTATCGTCTTATTGCTGTTCATAGTCTTGGAATTAATATTGATCTAACGCGTCATCATCCTGATCGGAATCCCTAAAGAGATTCTTGGAATTAATGGCCATCTGTTCCCATCTTGCTTGGTTCAACAAAGCTGCCTTGCGATCCACACATCCAATCTCCGATGCCGCCCGAAAAGCATTGGTGTTCGCCTTAATCATTTTCAAAGACCGAGGAGGAATAATCAATTCTCAGGTCGTTGTTCAGGGCCTCCAAAAGGTTATATTCCCTTTTCTCCGTTGCTTTGGCATTCTGGTCTTTGGTATAGGAGAAGGCTACCTTGTTGATGGCACTCCTATCCGTCCCACGGTTCGACATCACATAGCCTTCCCCCTTTTCAGCCATCAGAAAAATTGAAAAATCATCTTCCTCACTGTTGATGGGGTTGCCCAGGTTTACGGCCCAACTTACTTTTTTGTGGTTCACCTGTACCATGAATACGTCGAGCCCTCCATAGCCTTCGCGGCCTTCGGAGGCAAAGAACAAGGTGCTGCCCCCGGCCAAATTGGGATACAGTTCGTTTTTATCGGTATTCACCTTCTCCCCGAGATTTTTTGCCACACCAACGGCTCCGTTGCTTTGGACGGCCGCGACATAGATGTCATATTTCCCGAAAGTTCCCGGCATATCGGAGGCAAAGAACAGGCGTTTGCCGTCAGCGGAAACGGTAGGATGCATGGTCGAGTAGTGCTTGGGGGCAAGGGCTACTTCCTGCACGTTCCTCCATTGCCCGTCAAGCTTCTCGGCTCTATAGATTTTGTGGACGAGTTCTTTTTTGGAGAAAATGCCATAGATGGGCTTTTCGTAAGTGGCCTTGCTGAAATAAGCGGTTTTACCATCGGCGGTCATCGATATGGGCGCCTTGTATCCGTTCTGGTCGCCCAAGGGGTCGCCGATCAAAGATTCCAAGGTGCCGGTGGAGGTTACTTCGCCATCCATGGAGGCATCCCTTTGCTGCAGAAAATCGAGTTCCCGGTACTTGTCCGATGCGGGGGTCGCCGAGGTATAGGCGACCGAATTCTTATTGATTTCATAATCTGCCTTGATGGCGGCATACCAGTCTTTGTCTTCCTTCACATTGGTAAAGGAAGGCCTACCGGTTCTTCCCTGTGCATATTGATAGCGTTCATAATAGGTGGGCCCTATGATGCCGTCATCGCTTAGTTCGATCAATTTTTCATACCAGAACAAGGCCGATTCATAATTTTCGGCCAGGAAATTGGCATTGCCCAGGTCTTCGAAGATTTCCTTGTCCTGGTATCCCATATTTCGAAGATGGTGATAATGCTCTACCCTTTTTTGGGCTTCATAGATATCGGCATCTTTTACATTGTTGGTGCGAAGGCCCTGGGCTGCCAGGGAAAAGCACATCAAATAGAGGAGGCACGACAGGGCCCCATAGTAGGTTATAGTCTTTTTCATCACATAAGATTTTGAGGGTTAATACGTCCAAAGGTCAAAAATATCGATGAACCGATACTTAGCAAAAATTCATAGGTTTTTGAATTTTTTGTTAAAATGTCTTTTTTCAAAGCGCGGGAAAAGGTCGATTTTTGAACAAAAAAATCGCTGAAAGCATCTTAAACAGGAAGGTTATGCTTCAATATGAAAAATTGGCGTCCCAGGTTTTTTGGAAAAGATTTTTGTAGTGCCCTATGTTGAATTGATTTGTTGCGCCATCGAAGGGGCGTCTTCAAAACATCAGGAATTACATCACCTAGATGCACGGAGCAATTAGGGCTTGATCAAAAAAAACTATCTTAGATTATGATTAAATTCTTTAGACATATTCGTCAGCAATTACTGACTGAAAATAAATTCAGCAAATATCTTCTGTATGCAATTGGGGAGATCATATTAGTGGTTATTGGAATTTTGATCGCGTTACAATTAAATAATTTAAATGAGAAAAGAAGCCAACGCTTTGAATTGAACAATATTTATAAAACCATCAAGAGTGATCTGCAAAAGGATTCGGTAACTGTAAATGATCTCATCCAATATTATGAATCTTTGGATTCCCTATTAATAAAAGTAGTTACCAAGGAATTGCCAAAATCACATTTCGACAGTATCACCGCCGCAAACTATTTGGATTGTAAATTATGTAGGTCACTAGTAACGGGTTTTGCCGTATTTCCAATACAACAAAACGGTTATCAGCTTTTAAAAAATTATGCCGATAACATTGACATGCAAACGGACAGCCTATCAGTAGATATTTCACAATGGTATTCAAACCAAATTAAAACCGTTGAGGGTGCTGGCAAAGAAATTAGCATCCTGGGATTAGAAAATATTAAGTTTTTTGAACAATATTCCTGGTATCTCGATTTCGTGAATAGGCAATACAACAGGGAAAGTGTAGATTTCTTCTCTCAAAACCAAATCTATCTCAATAAAGTGGCTACATACAGAACCTTGGCTACTTTTAATTATTTGCCGATACTTAGAGGCTATAAAGCCGATGTTAATGAAGCTATTCAATTGATAGATAACCGTGATACAAAATGACCAACTTGTTTTAAATAAGAACGAAAGCACAACAATTACTATAATTCAGTGCTGCTTTTGAATTTACAGAAATTCCCTACTTTTAAAAGACTTGATCCGAAACCTGAAAATCCAAACGGATTTCCCGTACTAAAATCATGGTCGAACGGTTATGTTCAATTCCAAACCATGGAAGAAACTATTAAGATAAAGATTGACCATTTAATATTCGATTGTCGCGCTGTTGGAAATAAAGAAAACGAATTAGTGCTTTTTTTACATGGGTGGCCTGAAACTTCCTATATGTGGAAAAAGTTAATGCTCAATTTTTCCGAAAATGGCTTTTATTGTATCGCACCTGACTTAAGGGGTTATAGCAAAGATGCTTGTCCGAAAGGTAAAAAACATTATAGTTTGGATAAGTTGGCCAAGGATGTTTTGGATATTTCCAAGTTTCTGAATAAACCGAAATTTCATCTCGTGGGTCATGATTGGGGAGCTGCCATAGGTTGGAAAGTAGTCCATGATCATAAAGACAGAATTTTAAGCTGGAGTGCAATCTCCGTTCCACATCTGCAAGCTTTTGGGAAAGCAATTGTAGTTGATCAAGAACAAAACAAAATGAGCCAATACATAAAAAATTTCCAGTTGCCATTGCTACCGGAAATTCAAATTAGAAAGAACGATTTTAGATTGTTTAAAAAGTTATGGAAGAATAGCGACTCGAGCGAAATAAACGATTATTTAAGGGTTTTCAGAAACCCAAAACAATTGACTGCTTCCATAAATTATTACAGAAGCAATTATAAGCTATTGAAGAAAGCCTCCAAAAGTCAGATACTTGGAGATATACATGTTCCAACCTTGTTTATTTGGGGAAATAGGGATGTTGCCATAGGTTCCTATGCTGTTGGTGAAGGTCATCAATACATGAAAGGTGATTACCGGTTTATGGAATTGGATTCTGGTCATTGGTTAATTCAAACAAATTATCAGGAACTGCAAGCGGCCATTACCAAGCATGTTATAAGAAACCAGAACAGTACCCAATAAAGAACCGAATTAAAAAAACAAATTTTTTTAGGCCTATCACGACACATCTTTCTCGTCATAAGGCAAAATCGATTTGGCCCTGTGTCAATACGAAAAGCGAGGGTCTTTTTACACGCTAGGTTTCATATAAAAGACCATTGTGCATACATTTGAACCAGAAACCATGAATACTTTTCAGAAATGGAATATGGAAAACTTAAAAATCTAGGCATCCTGCTTTTCCTTTTACAAAGTATCGGTATTTGGCTTTGGTTTGATTTGAAACAGCCTGAGATGGGTGATTCGATGGAAATGCTGAAAATAATCCCGATCCTATTTGGAGTCAACCTTTTAGTCGGACTGGCATTTTATTTGCTGAAGAAAAGGGACATCTCGAAATTGATTTTTGGAAATGCGATCATCTGCCCCCTGATTTTTTATGCCGGATGGATCATATGGTTTACTTATTATGCCCAATAAATCAAATCGGATAGGACAATCATGGGCTGGAAAACAAATACGCATCGTAAACATACATGTTGAGACCGTTGTGATTCATTATTCCTACGCTGGCCAACTTCGCCGAAGTAGATTGGCCACGAAGTCCGAATAACTTGGGTGTAACAACTATGACCCACCCCAAACACCTTCTATGTATTGAACGGTGGATCAAAGCATTTTAAAGGCACTATCGATTTCGTATTGAACCCATTCCCTTTGAAAACTGAAATTTTAGTGGGTCAAAGTGCTTTTTCGTCGGCACTTAGTGCATGGATCGTGTTCTGAACGGTGCCCTGAAGTGCGTGGCCATCGGTATCGGTAAGATCATAGGTAATGGTCATCACATCGGTCGGTTTGATGTCGTTCAAAAATAGTTTCACTCCCCTGCCATCGGGCATGACTTCTGCCCTGGCGATGGCCAAGGTCTTCCGGTCATAACGGTCCGAGCCGTACTTGCTACTTCTTTTCAAGGCCCAGGTCTCGACTTTGTAGTTGTTCACCTCCTTGGCCCTTTTAGCATCCAGCACATTTGCAAAGCGCAGTTCCACCCCCGAGGTCGAAGTATGCAGCGCGATGGGCACGGGCAAGGGCTTGTTATTATAGCGAATACGGTAGAGTCCGCCGCCCCGCAACATCTGGTTGGTGCCCCAGGCCGACATGCCACAGGCATAGAGCTGGTTGTCACCAGGATTGAACCTGCCCCGCATCACCCCTGTGAGAAATTTGATGTCGGGCAGATCGATGACCCCGCCCTGCATCTGTCCGTTCACCCTTTCCGGCAGTACCAGTTGCACTTTCCCAAACCCATAGGAAAAACTCAACAGGGCACCGTCCAAAGGCCCCCATTTTGGGCTTTCAACCCACAAAAGTTCGGATGGGGATCGGTCGAACTGCATGTCCACCCATACCATCGGCTGCTCCATGGCCACCCTGGTACTGTCTTTCGGCGGGTCGTAGCCCCACATATTGCCATAAAATTTTCCTTTGCCCGAAACCCAATTGATCCGGTTCATGGGGTTCCAATATCCTTGTTGGTCGGTCACCAAAAAACTCCCATCGGGATTGATGCACACCCCATTGGCCGCCCGGAATCCCTTGGCGATGATTTCTGTTTTCGAACCGTCCTTGCTCACCTTCAAGAGGGTACCGTGTTGCGGTACCAAGGCCTCACGGGCATGTCGGCCACTTTTGGCATAATACAGGTTGCCCTGTTCATCGGCCTGAAGGCCCATCGCAAATTCGTGGAAATGGTCGGTGACCTGATGGTCGTGGTTAAAGCTCTCGTAAAAATCGGTTTCCCCATCCCCATTGTAATCGCGCAACAATACCAATTGATCTCTGCAGATCACGAAAATCTTTTCATCCAATACCTTGATGCCGAGCGGTTGAAACAGGCCGGTGCCGATACGCTTCCAGTTCAGCGAACCCTTGCCAGTGATGAGTCCGCCAACCCACCAGACATCGCCATCCGAGGTGCAGATCACCGCCTTGTCGGGGTCTTTCATAAAATCGATGCCGCTGAGTTTCATCCGGCTGGCCCATGGATTGTCGAAAGGAGGGGTCAGTTGGTCTATGGCAAAGAGCGTATTTAGGGACCCGGGCGTAATGGTTGTCGTCAGCACTTCGGGGTAGTGGGCCTTCCCCCCACCCTGCGTAAATGGGGCCAATGACCCGGGAGGTCCGGAGGCTTTTGCGAAATCGCCCAAATCGGAAACCGGGGCATCCGCGATGAACAAGGTCACTTTTGCGGCTTTGTTCGGATGTACCAACATCACGGTGTAACCGGCTTCTTCCTTTAATGTGGCACCATCGCCGGAGAGGGCCACCTTGTTGGCCACGGGGGCCACCCTCATTTTTAAGCGAGATGAAGACGCACCGATATTGAGCGTTCTGGTAAATACCGTGGCGCCATCCTTTTTGGTCATCCCCAGTTTTTCCAAGACCGACGATCGGCCTACCGTATAGGAAATAACGAGTTCGTCTTCATGGTGATAAAGCCCCTTGTAATTTGCCCAAACTTTGGGCAGGGGCCCAAAGGCACGGCCATCCCTTGCCCTGAACCTTGGGTCTTCGAAAGAGCCCGAATCGGGATTGGCCCATCCCGGACCAACGGGCGTTTCGAAATGCAAGGTACCGATGGTGCGCGGATAGGTCTCATGCCTGTCGTTCAACAAAATGCCGTCCCAATCGATAAACCCTTCACCGGTCCAACCTCCCGCCACGCGCATCAGATCGTGGTCGAAGATCATCCAGGCCTTTCCTTTGGCGATCCCGCCTTTGCCAGGGTCCAAACGTACGGCAATGCCCTTATAGGCAAAGTTGTTTTTGCTGTAGTCTTCATCAGGATAGGGCGGTGGTCCCGGGGAATGGTACCTAGCGGGGCCCGTGGCGCTATCGACCAGTTCATAGGTGTTGATCAGAAAATTACCATAGTCCATATCGGCCCAGGGTTGATAGGGCTCAGTGGCCGGGCCCCTGGAAGTGCCCTTGGGCAGCACTGCCAAATAGCCCGGACTGCTGCCGATATACTTTTCGGCTTCGTTGTTCCTGATGAATTCTTCCCTGATATAGGAGATGACATCGTATTTCTCCTGAGGGGTGAGCACGGGTTGGGGGGGCATGGATCCAACTCCCCGGCTAATGGTTTGATACATGGAATAGGCATCGCTGCCCGCTCTCAATGGCTGTTCCCAAAACTTGGTCGATAGCGGAATAGACCCTTCCACTTCGGGGTTTCCATGGCAATTGATGCAATTGGAACTATAGATCCGTTCTCCCCTTTTGAATCCTTCAAGATCCGCATCGGCAATGAGGCCGGCATGATCGATATTTTTTTCGTTGGCCGGCAGGTCGGTTTCGGAGAGCACGTAAGAGATTTGGGAGCGGTCTATTATATAAGGCGCCGTAGGCTGTTTCCTTGCCAAAAACGGATAGTCTTTTTCATCGGTTGTAAGAATACCCGCAAAGGTTTCGCCTTGAAAGGCGCCTTTGAGAGCGGATTCATTGCCGAAAAGATCAAAACTTGCAGACATTTGCCCCCCGTTTACCACATCATTCCCGAGGTCGAAGGTCCCCCATTCCATGGAAACGAGGGTTGCCGAATAAGCATGGCCTTCCTTTTCCATTTTCATCACCCCATAGATCAGGTCGTCCCCAAAGTCGATCTCATAGTCCCAGCGGCCTTCCGGCCCATTGGGCCGGCAACCCAAGAAGCACAAAACGAGGCAACAACAAAGGATACGAACGGATAACCAAAATGGCCGCGTTTGGCCCAAAAAAAAATATACTTCGGAAAGATAATCGTACCGCATTGAATTTTAGGTTCCTGACTTCCGGTATAAGTGAACGACACTTGGCGGAAGGGGTTTGTTCCCCTAAAAATAGCGAATTATTATGAACGGGAATTTGGCACAACGATTTTATTGATACCCTGGCGGTACCGTGGGTGAAGTAGCATCAAAAAATTATCGTGCCCCAGGTACTGCACATGGCCCAAACAGGTTCGGGGGCCCTACCTTAGCAGGGAGCAAAACCTAAATATAAGATGGATGTGGTAAGCGGCAGGCTTTCCGAAATTGGAGATGCCCATTCCGCCGATAGGCACTGAATAATTTAAAAAAGGGCTATTTGGTAAGGGTTGCCGGTACCTTGATTGCGGCAATCCGGTTTTGGGCTGCTGGGGTGTAGATGATGGTATTGGTCACGTCATCGATTTCGACTTTGCCGTTAGTGGCGGAAGTGGCTTCCGATAACTGAAGCTCACCGTTGCCAGTTTCTTCGACGAATGCATCGAGGTTTGCATTGCCATTGGCATCGGTCTCCTCTAAATCATCCATGGTCAACATTGCCAAATCGTTGGGACTCAAAGAAGCCGAGACAACGTATTCGGCCATCAAATCGTGATCTTTTCCGCAGGAAACCGCGCTGATAATGAAAACAAATAGCACGCTCAACTGAATGATTTTTAAGGGGGAAGATTTCATAAATAGACCAAGGTAAAAATGAATGATAGACTTTTTGGGTTTCATAAAAATAGGCAAATCGATTGAATGATCGTTGAAACAAATCATTTTTTCGATGAAATGCACAAACTGTTTCCTTATGGTCTTACGTAAGCATCGCTTGTTTTGGACGCCGTGTTGCCATTTTTTCGATGAACGGCTGTTTTTTTTAACATTTTTTTTTGAATCGCAGATGGACGTCATCAAGATCAAGATGTTCAACCTTTATTTCAAATGATTGCGGTGAAGGGCGAATCATCGTAATCTGCCAATGCCAATGTTTTTGATCGGCATACAAAAGAATGTACGTGAAAGTTTTGGACAATGACAAAGGAGAAGGAAGAAAGGAAGAGGGTTCAATGAAAATCAAGGCACCGGATTGGAGGGCAAAACCAGGGATATATTGGGGCAGCGATCATAGGATCGAACATGCGACCTATATTATTCGGCGATCTTTGTTTCGCGAACTTTACCAAGACTGTCCATTTCCTTTCGAAATCGAAGGATGACAATGGTATCCATTTGTCGATAGATACTATCGCGCATGTCGCGCCAATTACGGGCATTCATTTCGAGTGTAAATTTTTGGATGTTCGTGAACCGATCGACATTATGTCGATTCGCTTTCCAGTAGGCCGCCGTACTTTCCCGATGTTTCATATCTTGGAGGTAGATCCCAATACCGAACCCGGCTACGATTATCGTAACAATGATCCAAAGTGTGCTTTTCTTTACCATAACGATCGGGTTGTGTTTCATCTGCCGGGGCAGATCGATATTGGGGGTTCACAGCGCCTTAAAAGGAGCCGAAGCGCCCCAGGGCAGTTCATTGGGTTCAATCAGGTCGAATCCCTTTTCAGGGAGCGGTCCAAAGTAAGCTTATTAAAATTAACAAACTTGCGATCAACAAGAATAAAATTTAACCTTAAAGATCGAATTTCGGGTTTGAAAATAAAATTAAATTGGATAAGGAGTTGGTTTTCAACGTTCAACCTAAGAATGCGCATATAGAAACATATTCAACCGGCCTAGGTTCGATTGCATATGAATATATTGTGCCAAGCCCGTTCCATTGGTTGGGTCAACACTGCTATTTGAAAAACAAATGGTACATCGTCGGGTAAATTCATAAATTGAAGGATATTCGTATTAAATTTATGATCAATGAGGCTTAAAGGTATTTTCATCCCGCTTCTTCTGCTGCTCTTGACGAACTGTCGGGACAAGAAATCAACCGATGACCTTAAAGCCGACCCCATAGCCGACAGTCTTTCGACCCACCAATACGGGAGACCTCAAAACAGCGGTTTCCACAGACGTGGAGGCGCAAAATGGAGGGCTGTTTTTGCCCGACGGATTTGAAGTCTTGGTCGTGGCAGACAGCGTGGGCCCTGCCCGGCATTTGGCGGTGAACGACAATGGCGATATTTACGTGAAGTTACGGGTAGAAACCGGAAACATGGGGAATATGGCCCTCAGGGATACCGACAATGACGGCAGGGCGGATATTTTTCAGCGATTTGGCGATTACCCAAATGATGGCAGCTTCGCCACTGAAATGCGGATACACAAGGGGTATTTGTATTTCAGTTCGGAACTGGTCGTATATCGGCAAAAATTGACGCCCGACCAACTCATTCCCGAGGGCAAGCCCGAAGTGATCGTAAGAGATCCCTATCCGGTGCGCTGGCACAATGCCAAGTCAATTGCCTTCGATGACCAAGGCGGAATGTACGTTACCTTCAGCGCCCCGACCAATGCCTGTGAAGACCAGGCACTGACCGGGAACGATCCCAATGCGATCGTTCGGGGCGAATACCCCTGCTCGCAATTGGACATATTGGGCGGTATCTGGAGGTTCGATGAGAATAAAACGGAACAGTCGATCGCGGAAGGCCAACGATTTGCAACGGGCATAAGAAGTGTGGTGGCCATTTCATGGAACGATCAAGATCAAAGTCTGTATGCCGTGAACCATGGCCGCGACTACCTGCACAACCATGCCCCGCCCTATTTTGACGAATGGCAAGATGCCGTGTTGCCTGCGGAAGAGTTTATGAAAATCAAGGAGAACGACAACTATGGCTGGCCCTATACCTATTACGATCCTTTCAAGCAAAAAAGAATGCTCGCCCCGGAATACGGGGGCAACGGGGTAAAAGAGGCCACCGGATATACAGACCCCATCATGGGGCTACCTGCCCATTGGGCACCCAACGATCTGCTTTTTTATAGGGGCGATCAATTCCCCGAACGCTACAAAAAAGGCGCCTTTGTGGCCTTTCACGGCTCCACGAACCGCACCCCCTATCCCCAGGCCGGCTATATCGTGGCCTTTATCCCTTTCCAAAATGGCAGGCCCACCGACCGATGGGAGGTGTTCGCCGATGGATTTGCGGGGGTCGATACCATTGCCAAAATGGACGACGCCCATTACCGGCCCATGGGCTTGGCGGAAGGACCTGATGGTTCGCTGTACATCTCCGATTCCAAAAAAGGAAAGATCTGGCGGGTATTTTTTAAGGGTGACAAGGCCCAATTTGGCGACCCCCAACTGGCGACCATGGAAAAAAGCAAGTCCAAGAGCTATATCAAGATGCCCGAAAAAAACAAAGACCTGCTTCCTTCCAATTAAACCCCTATAACAAGGAAGCTTTTTCGTCATTTTTACTTCGCTTATAAGGTTTAGTTTTTTCCACGCCATTTAGTATCCCTGGAACGGACTTAATCATTTCCATGACAACATTCAATATTACTATAAATTGATCAGGCTCCCATTTTGATTCCCCAAAAGCTTTCAAAATCCCGCTCTTTTAAATTTAGAACCTGGTCCAAAAATATTAAAGTCTTTTCCTGAGGTATAGCCAAGGGCACCCCAATTAGCGCCGAAATAGATCTGGTTCAACACCTCGGTCGTAATCAAGTCGGGAACGCCAGGATTTCGGTCAATGATACCCTTATATTTTGCGAGTTCCGAAGCATTGGCTGTCCATCCAAATGAGGAGTCGGATCTGATTATATTTAATTCGTAAGCACCTAAGCCAGCTGTCTGACTCAAATACTCTACCTCGTTGGGCAGCTTATCGGACAAGGTGTTTCCCCCTATATTGACGGCTGTGATGCCAGCCGGTTCCAATAAATTTTGTCCGACATAGGCTTCATATCCCAGCCCCGTCACTTTTTCGACGATTCGCCCCAAAACATCATCATGATAGGTTTTTAGGTTCTATGGTGATATCGAACGGGATTCAAAATGTCAGCAGCCATGCAGATCAAAAAATTCTTCAGGGATTATTGATGACAATTTGGTTGGGATACGATATGATTTAAGAAACCTAAAACATCACATCATGAAAACGTTGAAAACCCTTCCTCTTTTGCTTGGCATCTTGGTCTTATCCTGTAAAAATACCAATGGTGATTTTGTCATGTCGAATCCGGACAGTGGCTTTACCTCAATTTTGGATTCGAAAGCAACCATATATGAATTTAAGGATGCGAAGACAGGCTTAACCGTTTCCAGCATTGAATATCCAGATGACTGGAAAGTAATTGCCAAGCCCCGTTATGATGTAGATCCCTCAATCCCCTTCTTTTTATATCAAATCCAAGGCCCCTCGAACATCAAAGTCTTCAATTCACCATTAAAAATGTTCTATGCTTCACCTAACCCGCAAATGGAACAAAACCTGCGAAACTCGGGTTTGCAAAATGTTCGTTCCCTACTATCGATAGAAGCGCTTATGGAAAAAGATATAAAGCCGATGATGACCGCTCAAGGGTTCTCATTTGAAAGGACGAGGCCTTTGACGGCATTGGAGCGGTATTTTACACAAAAAGTGCATGAGTCCGCAGCAACTGCAGAGACCAGTCTTCTTGCTGTCCAATGGAAAGGCGCCAGTGGACAAAAAGCCCTAACCATAATCTCCTACCTGACCATAAGCCAGGCTCTATTTACCGGCGATACCGCAAATATCTGGATGTACAATGTGGACTACCTGTTGGCTGAAGATGCTCAATTTGAAGATGTCGTCGAGACCTTTATCAATGCGAATACCCAGATCAAGGAAAATCCTGAATGGAAGAACCATGTTGCCGCAATAAGTGCCCAAAGGCGGGAAGAAACAAGGAGACAGAGCCAACGGCAAATTGAAAGTTTGAACCGGGCCACTAACGATATGATCGTAAACCACCAAAATACCATGGTTCAAAGACAGGCCAGCTTTGATGCGCATCAACAACGTATGGCCGATAGGTCTGCGGCCGGCGATGCCAGCCATGCTGCCTTCATGAACAACAATTTTGGTAGTGGCGCCACCTCTTCAACCGGTAATCTGAACGGTCAACAAAGCTTTTTGAACATGATCAATGAAGAGGAAACAGTGGCAAACCCCAATGGCTACAATTATCAAGTAGAGTCGGGCGCCAAGGAGTATTGGATGGATAGCGATGGCAACTATATTAAAAGCAACGACTTATTTTTTGACCCAAACGCCAACCTCAACAATACTGTTGAATGGTTTAAAGTCAAAGACGATCATTGAATTTGAAACAATCCCTTGATGACATAATGCACCTATTGCGATAAACGTAAAACAAAAGTTCAACTCAATTAAAATTCCTTAATATGAAAAATTTAACACCCCATGGCTTTTCAGTACTAGCAAGTTTAGCACTATTGATTTCAAGTTGCTCCAGTGGAGATGATCCCGTGGCCCCTGTGGAAACGCCAAACAACAACCCAGGAATATTTTCCGCAAATACCACTGAAATAGGGTTCGATGCAGCCACGATCGAATGGACCGAATCACTTGATTTTGATGACGACCCCGTTACCTATGCGGTTTATCTGGAAGGTACTGAAATCTCAAAAAGCATAACCTCCTTGACCTATTCCTTCACCGGCTTGGAATCCGAAACCAACTATTCCGGTTATGTAGAATCACGAGACGGTAAAGGAGGCACGAACAAGGCGGATTTTTTCTTTACCACTGAACCCGAGTTAATTATTCAGACAATCGATGTTTCGATAGTAGAAAGAACCGAGGGCACTTCATTTAACATTGATGCCGTTTTTGTAATCGAACCTGTGGAAAATGCAAAAAGTTATACCATTGAAATATTGGAAATGAACCCAGACTCCAGTCCTACCCGTATTGGAATACAATATACCTGGGATCCCTTAACAGATGCGCTTCCCATATTGGTAAACGATCAAGGCAACTATGTGTTTTATTTTGATTACGGTGCCGGATTAAATATCGCCAATACAGCAGGAATAGCTCAGGCACGTGCATATTATGCCAATGTTACCGGAAGCGCTAGAGTATTTATTACGGTAGGCAATTAATCCCTTGAATCGTGGGGAAGCGTTTCTATATTGGGCAACGAAAGGAGATCGTGGGCTTTATTTTTCCTCCGTCTTTCCTTTTCACATTCCAATAAACGAGTGTCGGCTTTAATATCATTTCGACCAAGTATTAAATTGTTTTGACCGTAATTATTTGGTGGCTTTGTTAAAATCTGTACATTTCTCTTGCGCTATAAGCCAGTGAATGAACCAGACCAATACCAGACTTCACCAGACCGGCACACGGAAGGTAACCCTTAGCGGCATTCTCCAAAACAATGATTTGGTTTTACGGTCGCTGTATGAAGGTGTCTTCCCTAAAGTGAGGCGGTTCATCCTTCAAAACAATGGCAGTGAGGAACAGGCAAAAGATACCTTTCAGGAAGCATTTATCGCAACTTGGAAAAACGTCAAAGAAGGGAAGTTTACCGAACAAAAAGGCACCAGTGTGGAGGCGTATCTCTATACCATTGCCAAAAACAAATGGTTGGATTATTTGAGATCGTCAAAGTATAAGAAAACATCGTACTCCAATTCTGCAATCAACATGGAACGTGTTGAAGCAAGAGAAGAGGATGACCCAACAGAAACGGATGACACACAAAAAGAGATGGATGCCATGCGGCAAGCTTTTGAGAAATTGGGGGCACACTGCAAAGTTCTATTAAATCTGTTCTATTTTGAACGTAAGTCCATGGATGAAATCTCCTTAGAACTTAAAATCGTTGCTGCATCTGCTCGCAACCAGAAGTACCGTTGTATGGAAAAGTTGCGCAGTTTGACCTTTGAAATCAAAGCTAATGGATAACAGGCCCAAATACATGTCCCAAAAGCGGCAGGAACGCTTCGAACGCTTTCTCATGGGCGAAATGCCAGAGGAGGAGCAAGCTACTTTTCAGGCCGGTTTAGGGGATGATGCTGCCTTGCGACAAGACTTCGAAGCCTTCAAAGCACTCTTCACTGCCGTAGAGGAGGCCGGACTTCGTGCAAAATTGGAAGATTTTCACCATGCGTTTGACAGGAATAAAAAAAACCACGAAAAACGCGCTATTCCTTTACGTGTTAAATTATACTATGGCATGGCTGCTTCGATTGCCATATTGATGGCCTTGGGTGGTTATTGGTTCTTGATCGGCTCAAAAAAAGACGCACGGCTGTTTGAGGAATATTACCGACCCGATCCCGGCTTGCCTACCGTCATGCGCACCAGCGACAAGAACTATGATTTTGATGAAGCTATGGTCTATTACAAACATGGAGATTATGAAGCAGCCCTTGAAAAGTGGGAAAAACTCCTGCTGGCCAAACCGCAAAACGATACCCTTAATTATTTTTTAGGAAATACCTATCTCGCCCTTGACAAAGAAGAGGAAGGCATTAAGTATTTTGAGAGAACCTTGGGAAATGCGAATTCGTCATTTCTCGACGAAACCAAATTTTATTTAGGAATGGCCCATTTAAAGCTAGGGCACGAAGAAATTGCAAAAGAGTACTTCAAGCAGAGCAAATCCCCAATGGCCATTGAGCTGCTAGGTAAAATGAATAACTAGCCCGTTATGAGAATATGTATTTCGACCCTATGGCTAGCTTTCATCTTTCAGCTTTTTGGTCACGCTTCCCTTGCGCAGGAAAGTAATACAAATACCATAAAGCGAGGATCTATAGACAGCCTCATCCATTTAGACCAGCTCCAATTGGCCCGTGCGGCGCTAAAACAACAATTGGATTTTTACTGGGAATCTAAAAAATATGACAGCCTTCCGAATTATGTGAAAGTTGTTGCAAGTTATAGATTGGCCGATAACAACTGGGATCTCGCCCTTGCTAAAGGCGAACAATTTGTATCGAAACTGCTTTCCCTGAATGACGATTTACTTTCCAAAAATGCCTATTTAGAATTGGCCAATCTTTACGATGATCACGGAAAACCGTCCAAGGCCTATGAACTCACCTTAAAAGCCCTTGGTTTTGCCGAAAAAATCGAAGATCCCAAAAAAGCGGATTTGGAGGGCATTTATTATGACTTGGGCACCAAGGCATTCAATATGGGAGATATCGCCCTATCGAAAAAACACCAGCTTAAAAATTTGGCATTGCGAAAGCTCAGTAAGGACCAGGACCATGAAATGAATTATCTCACCTACAACACCATGGGCAGATTGATGTGGTATTCCGGCCAACCCGATAGTTCTTTGTACTATTTCAAGGCGTCTTTGGTATCCATTGAAAAATTGGATAAAACACCAAAAAACCGATTTTATAGACCCGCAGTCGTCACGAGCAATATGGCCGCACTTTTACATGGTATGGGAGAGGTAGGTCAAGCCATTGCGCTTTCGGTAAATGCCCTTGACCAGCTCGATCAATACGATAAAATTGTCACGAACGAGGCCGAAAAATTAAATGCCCTTAAGCAGAAATTCTTGTCACTGGATAATTTAGGGGGTTATTACGGCAGTATGGGCGAGTTTAACCTGGCCGAGCGCTTTCTCGAATACTCCTATCAACAGAAAAAAAAGGTGTTGGAAGGCAACGATATCAATATTTCAATTTCTATGATCTTGATAGGGCAAGAAAAAACCAATCTGAGAAAATTCAGTGAGGCAAAAAAAATATTGCAGGAGGCAATCGACAACCTCAATCAAATCCCATCCCCAAACCTATATTATCTGGCTTATGCCCATTCAAGTTTGGGAAGCGTTTATGAAGCACTGGGGGAACACAGCGAAGCGGCCAAGAATTTCGAAGTGAGCGAAGAACTGTTTAGGAAAACGATGAATGGAGACTATACCAAGGATTTTTTGGATGAACTTTCCGATATGGCCCTATTTTATTCCAAAATAGGCAACGAAAGCAAGGCTGTGGCCCTTTCACAAGAAGCAATGGTCTTTGTTCAAAATGGTGCATTGAACAATGGCATTCAAGAATATCTGCAAATGTTGAACAGGGCCATGGTGAGCTATAATCTAAAGCAATATCGCCTTGCCGAAGAACAGGCACGTCTTGGCCTTGAGTTCTTTGAAAAAAACTTAAATCCGGTTTCCAAGGAAGATTCCATCCAGATTCAGTTTCGAAAACCCGAAAATCTCCTGCTTTGGGCCAAAAGTGCCTACGAACTTGAAAGCAATAAGGAATCAGCTTTTTATTTGACGTTGCTACAAAGCATGAAAGAATGTTTTATTATTCTAAACCAAAGAAAAGCCATACTAAGCTCGTATGTTGACATCAGCACCCTGATGAAGGAAAGTGACGAGGTCTTTCAATTCACCAAAAAACTGTATTACGAATTGTATGCCCAAACAGATGATCCGAAATATTTAAATGCGATGATTTCGATGAACGAGTCTTCGATCTATACCAGGATAAGGGATAGAATGAACATCCATGAAATGTCATTTGCCAACGTGCCCGAACCTGTGATCAAACGAGAAGAACAGCTCAAAAAAAAGTTGAGGTCATCACTGAAAGAAATCAATTTAAAAGGGACCGATCAATTTTTTAAGGCCAATAATTCCAGGAATATTTTTTTGGATTCGCTTAAAACGGCTTATCCTGAGTATTATGAAATGCGATATGCTTTACTGGAGGAGTCCTTGCCCGACCTCAGTAAAAGTATTCCCAAAGCGACCACCTTGATCAGATATTTATTTATTGACGACCACCTCTATGCCTATGTCGTTGATAGCACTACCACCCATTTAAAAAAGCTCGACTATGATGGTACCCAAAATCGCATTCGGGAATTGTCGGATTACGACAACACCCTTGAGACGATATCCGACGTATCGGTGGAGCTGTACAGACAATTATGGAAGCCCTTGGAACATCTGATCCATAATGAAAAAGTGATTGTTTTCCCAGACGGAGAACTTTTCAACTTAAGTTTTGAACTGTTGACCCCTACACGAATTACCTCTTTTAAGGAATTGGCCACCCATAGCCTCATGGCCAAACATACTTTGTCCTACAATTATAGTCTGTTATTGCTGCAAAAAGGAAGAAAAAAAGTGGACTATGGCCATGATTTTGTGGCCTTCGCACCCGAATTCAACCAGAAGATGAAACGTGATTATGAACTGGCCATTACTGATTCCATAAACTTGGACAAAACCTACCTTACACTCTTGCCACAACCTTTTAGTGTTGATCTGGCCAAACGATTTTCACAACGTTTTAAGGGCAGTTCATTCTTAAATGAAAAAGCCTCCAAAAAAGTTTTTGAACGCACGGCCAAGGAACATAAGATCATCCATATTGGTACCCATGCCGAAAACAACAATATAAACCCTGAACTTTCCCGTTTGATATTTGCCAAGGATGCCCAAGAGTCACCTTCCTTGGATAACAATTCCCTGTATACCTATGAGATTTATAATTACGACCTATCGTCCGATTTGGCGATCCTGACGGCTTGCGAAACGGGAAAACCGACCTATCAAGCTGGAGAGGGCATGATTTCACTTGCCCATGCCTTTAACTATGCTGGCAGCGAAAGCATTTTAACGAGCTTATGGGAAATAGATGAAAAATCGAGTACCGAAATTTTATCCAATTTTTATGAAAATCTAGAAAAAGGGATGGACAAAGACAAAGCCTTGCAACAGGCAAAGCTAGCTTATTTGAAGCAAGCCACCGGGAGAACGATGGCACCGCAGTATTGGGCAGGCCTTGTTTTGATGGGAGATACTGCCCCAATCACGATTTCGACCCAAAGCAGCTATATCTGGTGGATCGTAATGGCCATCGGTCTTTTGATAGTGCTCTTTCTTTTGCTTAAAAACAGGATATTTCCGGAGGGTGTTTTTCAAAGAAGGCATCCAAAAGTTTAGTGGCCCATAGCCGAGGTCCGTGGAAAAAGTAGTGCAAAGAGCTATAGTCGCAACCCTTATAAAATCAAAAACCTGCTTTCTTCGAATTAAACCCCTGAAGCAAGGAAGCTGATTCGTCATATTTACTTCGGTTGTAATTTAAAAATTACTTATCGCCATTTAACTTTTATTCTCGTAAGAATTCCTTTCTACCCTAATTTGTGAACGGCATTTCTGAATGAAAAACCAATTCCAAGGCAAATAGTGCAACCACAATTGATTTTGGATACGATATGGCCTAAAACACCAAAAAAATCATTTTGGAATCCAATTTATAAACAATAGGATAAATGTTAAACCGATGCTACAAATGAATACCTTTATATAGTTTTTTCTACCATATAATACTTGAAATGAGACATCTACTGATTGTTTCTGTTCTTCTTTTGGTATCCTGTAGTAAAGATGATAATCCGATCATACCTGAAATTGATGCCTTTTCCTGGACCTACAATGGTCGAACCTACAATTTAATCAGAAAGAACAATATAGCAAATGCGGGTGCCTTTAGGGGTATAAATGGGCAAGCGGCAATATTATTCGATATGTCCGATTCACTGGGAGGTGGCATCTATTTTGAAAAGGCCTGCGCTTATTTAGAACCCACGGGCGATGTAATCCTTAACAACGAAGGATGTGTATTGACAGAAAAGGACGGCACCGGAAATATCGTTCCGATAGATTCAACCAAAGTTTATATCTATCAATCAGGTTCTTTCAATGTTATAATTTCCAACTGCATTACGAAAACGCAGGTTGATTTGCTTACCGGTGGTAGCTATCAATATGAAGATTGCGCTTTTTCCGGAACTTTTGACCTTATCTTGGTGAATAAGAACAACGCCACCATTAAAATTTCGGATGGCGTTGTGAATCTTCATCATGTATTATCGAGATAATGAAATGTTCTAGGAGGATCAGCTTAGGATTGCAGCGTACCGTTTATGGTCCTAGCTTGGACGTCGCATCGAATTGGATAATTAACCCTGTTTGGTCTGCTTATTATCCATTGATTTCGGTTTGCCGTATTGGTTTTATTTGAAACCAAAATATAATATACCGGCAACACTGCTTTGCCTATATATTCCTTACTCTACAGATCATTATTTAGTATACCTTTAATAGAAGATATGTAATTTTTAACCCTTAAAATCAGTATGCATTTAAAGAATACAATGTAAATAAAACATAAGTTGAAAACATTTTTTATTGGGTAGCTAAATGATCACGTATCGTTTAGCCGCTGTATCAGCCAATCTATTGGTAATATTTGATGTGAAGCCGGTTTAGTGTTTTCCGTTGGCACATTTTAAAATGTAGACGGCGTAGGGGAGATCCATAGGCTTGGCTTTTTGGAATATTGTCTATGAAAGATAATTATAAATCATGGATCGGAATCCACCGTAGCCCATAGTTTATAGCGAGCAGGAACGTTTTGAACAAAAATAAAAAGTCCTCCTGCGCGCTCTGTATATCGAGAGCTTCGGAGGGCGAAGGTGGAGCCGGAGGGGTTACCTACGGTGTTCCCTAAAGCTACCGTCCTGTAAATGCAGCTATCCGTTCCTGCGGTCCGGGCGTCTTAAAACAAAAATATCCGCTCAAGTAAACTTGGCGGATATTTTAGGTTTTAAACCGCAGCATAGCTGCGCTCAATCGTGGAGCCGGAGGGATTCGAACCCTCGTCCAAACAAGCAATTACAATGCTTTCTACATGTTTAGTCTTCATTTGTTTTTCGATGCACGACCGACCGAAAACCGCCTATCGTACACTTAGCTTCTTAAGGTTTTGGTGACACTAGCGAAGCAATAGTGTCCTTATGTTGACATTTCTGGTGCCCCTTGATGAACCGCCGCCAACAAGGGCTTTTCAGGGACATCTCGCTTTCCGACCTGGTCGGAACGAGGCTAAATCCTACTGTAATTCGGATTAAGCGGCAAGAGCGTAATTAGATTCGCCAATTAAAAGTGTGAAATATGAGATTAACGAGCTGTATCCCAGCGCTCGACATGCTTACATTCCAATTGGTCTCGCTGTCAAAACCAGTCGGCCCCGTTCAATGAGTTGGAAAAACTTGTTTTTCCTCAACGAATTGAATCCCGCCAGCGGCGGGATATTCCCTCAATGATTTTTTTCAAAGAACAATTGCAGTTCAAACCGTTATGTAGGTTTCCACTGCGGCCAGCAAAGATACCCCAAAAAGTATTCCAAAAAAAACATAGGTCAACTTGACAGGCCGCTCTGCAATACCTAAAACGGAGGCCCATGGAATCAGAACCCCCAATACTGCTCGAATTTTTGCGATTGGGACAACTTAGTTGCCAAAGGTTTTCATACTTTCGAAAATATCACGGAAATCAGTTACTTGATGTCTTTTTTTTTAGTTCATTTGTGTCGAATATTTAGTTGCTCCTTTAGGCCATGATATCGCTTTAGACTGTCCTCTTTTAAGCACTTTGAACGAACGCTCCATTATTGTACAAAATATGATCTGCAGCAGGATCGCGAATGCCAAGTCCATTCAATAGATCAACATGCAAGGCGCTCTATAAAAACGAAAAGTAAAATTGAACAAAGCCGTTAAAAACTCGAAAAAATTTCTGTTCATCTCCCGTTGGGGAGAGTCGTTGGATATTGTACTCGCCACCCTCAACGAAGGCATGGCGGTAAAAATGTGCATAGAAGAACCGAGCTGCCGTGAGATCGGTGCGGGTTTTGTACCCAAAGTAAAGAACTGGCGGAAGCATATCGACTGGGCAGATGTGGTGATTTTTGATTATACCGGCAATGGGGATGAATGCGAGAAATTACGCGCTTCGGGCAAATATGTTTTTGGCGGAACCCCCTATACCGATAAACTCGAATTGGACCGTAATTTTGGCCAAGATGAGCTCAAAAAACACAAAATCAACATCTTGCCCTTCAAGGAGTTCCATACCTTCAAAGATGCCATCCGCTATGTCGAGAACCATCCGAATGCCTATGTGATCAAACCTTCGGGGGAAACCCAGGAATGGAAGCAATTGCTCTTCGTGGGAAATGATGACGAGGGACTTGATGTGATCAGGATCCTAAAAGCCTATGAAAAATCATGGGGCGACGATTTCGGCACCTTTCAATTGCAACGCAAGGTAAAGGGCGTAGAAATTTCAATTGCGGCCTTTTTCAACGGTACGCAATTCCTCAATCCGGTGAACATCACTTTCGAACATAAAAAACTGTTTCCCAAAGAATTGGGTGTCTCTACCGGTGAAATGGGCACGAGTATGTTCTGGACCAAGGATTCACCGATTTTCGACCGTACCCTGAAGAAATTCGAGGCTACCTTGGCCCAGTCCGGATTCCGGGGCCATATCGATATCAACTGCATCGTTAATGGAGTGGGAATCTATCCCCTTGAATTCACCTCGCGCTTCGGCTTTCCGCAAATTTTTATACAGCGGGCGGGCCTTGCCGAACCCATCAGTGATCTGCTCTATGGCGTGGCCAGTGGGGAAAAGACCCAGATACAGGTGAAAAAGGGATTCCAAGTAGGCTCCTATATCGTGGTGCCGCCCTTCCCGTACGATGATAAAAAAACCTTCGAGCTCTTTTCCAAAGATGCCGTGGTCGTCTTCAAAAAAGACAAGATAGAAGGGGTGCATCCGATGCATGTTAAAAAGGTAAACGATGAATGGCTGATCACTGGCAATACCGGTATCGCCGTATTGGTCGCCGGTACGGGGCTCACCATGCGCGACGCTCAGAAAATGATGTACAACAGGATCAGCAATGTGATCATCAACAATGGGTACTATAGAACCGATATCGGGGATCGTTGGTTCGAGGATTCCGACAAACTCTGGTCTTGGGGCCTTCTTTAATGGCAAAGTAAATGGACTACACCTTTGTGGAACTTTCAGGAAATCCGGACGACTTTTTCCAAATTTTGCCGGTCGAATGGAAAAATGAAATCACCCCGATCTGGAAACGTTATGCCACAAAAACCCAAATTTTTGTGCTGAAGGACGGGGACCAAATTGTTGCTGGCGGGGTGGTGGCCGAAGGAATGCCCCTAGATATGCACCATTTTTTTCAAGAAGTTACGGAATGGGTCGATAAAGGGTATCGATACATCGGCTATCTATGGGTCATTGAAAACAGACGGAACCGGCGATTGGGATCGTTGTGGCTTGAAGCGTTGGAAAAACACGATCCCACGGGAAATTACTGGCTCACCATAGAGGAGGAAGATCTAAAACATTTCTACCTCCGAAATGGCTTTCGACTGGTCAAAAAAATAGAAAAGAACGGCCTTACCGAATGGTTGATGGTGAAGGATTGACCAGGAAATTAAGCTACTCATCCAGTATTCCAACAAAAAGTTTTGTGAAGGACAACGCATCTGTTACATTTGACACTCTAACGGGCTAGATTGTTACAATACTAAGTTATATGAGATTCGGAATCATCAGGGAACGCAAAAATCCGCCCGATCGCAGGGTGGTACTTTCACCGGAAGCATGCCATGAGGTATTGGCCACTTACAAAACGGCCGAGATCTGTGTTGAACCGTCGCCCATAAGAACCTTTACCGATGCAGAGTATCGCGCAAAAGGCGTAACCGTTGCCCCAGAAATGAACGATTGCGATGTGCTTTTAGGCGTCAAGGAAGTGCCGATCGAAGCGTTGATTCCCGATAAAAAATATTTCTTCTTTTCCCATACCATCAAGAAACAGCCCTACAACAGAAAATTGCTACGGGCCATATTGGAAAAGCGGATCGAATTGTACGATCATGAAGTCATAACCAATCCAAAGGGTGTTCGACTGGTAGCCTTCGGGCGATATGCGGGCATCGTGGGCGCCTATAACGGATTCCGTGCTTTTGGACTTAAAAATGATCTATTTGAACTCCCCAAGGCAGAAAGCTTGAAAGATCAGCAGGCGTTGATCGCCGAACTTAAGAAAGTAAAGTTACCGAACATTAAAATATTGCTTACCGGCAAAGGAAGGGTGGGTAACGGTGCCAAGGAAATGCTCGATGCCATGCAGCTGAAAAAAGTAACCGTGGAGGCGTATCTCCATCAAAATTTTAAGGAAGCTGTTTATTGCCAGATCGACGCCTCGGAATATAATAAGCGCAAAGACGGCATACGGGGCAATAAAGCAGATTTCTTTCAAAACCCACAGGACTATCGGTCGAATTTCTTTCGTTTTGCCAAGGTCACCGATTTCTACATCGCCGGTCATTTTTATGGGCAGGGCGCACCCTATTTGTTCACAAGGGAAGATGCCAAAAGCCCTGACTTTAAAATCAAGGTGGTGGCCGACGTTAGTTGTGATATCGATGGCCCCGTGGCCACTACCATCAGGGCCTCAACCATCGCAGAACCCATTTATGGGTACGATCCACATACGGAGCGGGAAACCGATTTTAAAGCGCCCAATGCGATCGCGGTTATGGCGGTCGACAACCTGCCCTGTGAATTGCCCCGTGATGCGAGCTACGGATTTGGCAGTGCCTTCCTGCAACATGTCATACCTGCATTCTTCAACGGCGACCGGGATGGCATTCTACAACGGGCCCGCATGACGCAAAACGGTAAACTCACGGAACGATATGCCTATCTTCAGGATTATGTTGATGGGATTTCCTGAACAAATAATATCAATTTTTAGGCTGCCGTAATATTGCAAAAAATGTTATCTTGTATTGCTTTCTAAAATTGAATTGTGAATTTTAATTGGATTTTTAAAGGTAAGGTCGACGACAAACTCAAAAGGTTTTGCGTGGAACTGGAATACCAGTTGAGGCCCAAAATCACCCGGTTCTTATTGGATCGTCTGGAAATTGACTATGACGGGGATTTTACCGATTTTCATTTCGATATCGATATGGAAAGCAAACAAATCACGCTTTCCAAAAAGACCCCGGAAGAATACCTTCAACTCATCGGTTCCGATTTTGAGATGGAAATCAATCAAAATTGCTGCTGATCCCTACTTCACTTCAACCTTCCATGTAATCACGGGGTGTTGCTTTGGCGCAATATAGGCACCCAATGCCTTCAATTTCAAATCGAGCGTTGTCAGGATTTCCATGGTCTTGATGCGCAGTACCGCGGTTTCACCGGCCTTGATTTCAAAAATGGGCGGGTTGGTATAGAAGGTAAAAGGCATCTGGTTCTCGAACAACAGATCACTGCTGCAATTGTTTTTCAGCTCCACTTCCAGAACGGCCGTATCCTCAATATAGGATGCCTTCAACACCTCCACGCTGGCTTTTATCAAAGGTTCCAGATATTGGGCCCTCCCAACCATTAGACCATTGAAAATGGCCGCTGTCCTGCCAGCGAACAAAGCTTCACGCAGGCTGGCCAAGGTCCTCTCTTTGGCGAATACCAAGGTAATGGGCCGGTGGTTGCCATTTTCGGTATAGTCCCAATCGATAAGGCCATGGATATCGCTGGTGCCCATAATTGTCAAATCATATTCAAGTGCCAGAGCCAGCGATTCTTCCGCGTAGTCCAAAGAATTGATTACCTCGATACCGTGCAATTCCCCGTTCTTGATACGCTCTTTTTGAAAATCGCTCATGATGGGCATACCGGTCGGACTTTGGGCATGCCATGCCGGGTGGTTCCAAAATACGAAGGCCTGCTGCTTTTTGGCTTCCATAAAAGCGGTTTCAGGGGCATCGTTCAAAAGCGTGTTGGCATCTGAGATAAAAATGGCATTGCTGTGCCCTACCGGTTCTGAACGGGTAATCTCGGAACCTGGCACGATCAACAGATCGTGATTTTGTGCTTCTTCCAACGCCAGATAATAGGCTCGGTTTCGGTCTGGATTTGGTATATCCTCAAGATGTGGTTGGTATTCCAGATGTTCGGTCAAAGAAATGGCGTCCAAATTTTCACGCAACGATTCCTGTACCCTGATGCCTGGCCATACGGCGCCATCGGAAAAAACCGTGTGCTGGTGCAAATCGGCCTTTAATGAAAGGTAGCCCGGGATATTGGGATAGCTTAGCGCCATATTGCCCCGATGCGAATGGTTTTGGGCGTAAAAGGCCATGTTCGACAATAATAAAATAATCAGGAAATGCTGTTTCATTGAGAATTGGTATTTAGTGGAATCAATTATTTTGATGGTTTTCAACTTTGAAATTCAGTATCGGTTTGTTTTCCATATACACCGTTAGGTAACCATTGCTTTTTTTGAGCTTTCTTTTTAAAGGCAACCTTGATCGATAAGATTTGTTCTCTATTTTCCTGAAACCCATTTTTTTTAACTCGGAAGAGCCATTGAAACTATAGTGGAGGTCATGGAAACGGGGCAGTTTATCAAAGTATAGATAGTTGGCTTCATTGTCGCTGAGGTTCAATATACCCGGAGTTTTGTCGGAAAGCGTTATGCCCTTGCCAAAATATTCGGGAAAATAAATGGGCGCACCATAAAAACTTTTGGCATCCTGAGGTTGGTCCAATAATTGCCAATCTGGATTGCTTGGCAAATGGTGTTTGACGAACTCGGCAGGTTCGGTGAAAAAATAATGTTCTACAAGTTTCCTCTCAAACTTCCTGCCTTCCAAATCGATATGTCCGGAAGCCCAAGTGGGGTCCAGGAGTTTCCATTGGCCTTCGATCTGTACCGCATTCCAACTGTGGTTTTTGAAAATTTGGTCGCCCCTGATGTCCTTAATCTCGTTTTTGGCCACTCCTGCAATGACCTTTGATGGAATATCGAATTGTCTGCACAATTCATGCAGCATTAATGAGAAGTCGATACAGACCCCTTTCCTGGCGTTGAAGGATCTGGTAATTTTAACATTGACCAGTTGACGAATTTTTTTATGTTTATCCGATTCGGATTTGAAGGTAATTTTTTGAGCGCCCTCCAATTCGGACTCCTTTATTTTGCCATACCTCATGTGATGGGTTATCCAAATAAATGCGGCCCTGACCCTCAAGGAATCTTCCATGAAATCGTTCTGAATTCGATATCCCAGGGCGGTCAATGTGTTAAAATGGGGATAGGACTCCACTTTTCGGTCTACCTCCCCATAGTCTTGGGGATACGCCAAAGCGATCGTAAAAATTGAAAAGAAGAATAATAATTTAGCCAACATGGACATCGTCAAAACATAAAGATATGAATCCTGCGGAAGAATACATACTTCAAAAACGCGAACCTTTTCAAGGTATCCTGTTGCACCTGCAATCGGTGATCCGGCATACCGTCCCCGAAGCGGAACTGAAATATAAATACAAAATTCCCTTTTACTATCTCGAAGGAAGACCCTTTTGCTATCTCAACCAGGCCAAGGATTATGTAGACCTCGGTTTTTGGAATGCCGCCCATTTAACGGTACATCTTCAATACATGACGACGGCCGGGCGCAAAATGATGCGTTCGCTCCGGTACAGGTCATTGGAAGAAATCGATGACCTTATCCTCATCGCGGTTTTAAAGGATGCCCATAGCGTGAAGGACATGAAGTTCTGGCAGAAACGATACCGATAAAATTCCTAAATTCCTTTCACATGCTTCCCGAACCATGCCAAATACCTTTCGTACCGGTCTTTATTGAAACTGGGCCGTTTGATACCGTGGTGCTCCCCGGGATAGACTACCAATTGGGTATCCAGTCCGAGACGTTTGGTGGCCTGGTACATCTGTTCCGAATTCAGAATGGGGACGTTCCAATCTTCTTCCCCCCCGATCCACAAGGTGGGGGTTTTGATTTTGGCAACATCATTGAAAGGCGATATTTTTTCCCATGTGGCCACGTTCTCCCATGGCAAACCCAATTCGAGTTCCCAGGTGAGTTGGTAATGATCGTGGCCATAATTGGCCCTGTAGAGGGCCTCACTGGCCCCAGAGACCGCACCTTTGAAACGCGTGGATTTGGTAATGACATAATTGGTGAGGATGCCCCCATACGACCAGCCCCCTACCCCGAGTTTGTCGGGGTCTGCATATCCTGCTGCAATCGCATGGTCAACCCCGGCCATCACATCTTCAAAATCCTTGACGCCCCATTCCGCGAAAAGGGCCTCTGAAAATGCCTGTCCGTACCCTGAGGAACCCCTGGGATTGATCAATAAGGTTACGTAGCCGTTCGCCGCGAAAAGTTGTGGTTCCGGGTCAAATTCGAATTGGTACTGGGCCACGGGCCCGCCATGGATCCAAAGTAGGGTTGGATACTTTTTTGAGGCGTCAAAGCCGATGGGTTTGACTACGAAACCTTCGATTTGGGTACCATCGGCACTTTTGAATTGGATTTTCTCGATGGTCGGTTTTTGGATATTTGCCAGTAGGGCCTGGTTCATCATGCTGCGTTTGGTGAGCACCTTATTTTCAAAAGTGTAGACCTCATAGGGATCATTGGCCTTGCTCAACAAGAGGGCTATTTGCGCGCCCTGTCGATCGAAGTCGGAAATGCTCAAATCTCCTGCCACCATTCTAACCAAATTTGTGCCGCTGAGCGCAACGGAAGCCAAGATATCGGTACCGCTTTCTTCCAATCGAAAATAGATCGACTTACCGTCGGCGGAAAACTCGGGCTGATTGATGTTCCGGTCGAGATCATCGAGCAATAATTTTCTGGCGCCTCCCGCAGCAGGAATAACGGCAAGCTTGTTGGTGGCATACCAGATCGCTTTGGGGTCGGTAATGGTTCGATACACGATCTGTTTGCCATCGGGGCTCCATGACGGACTATTGTCATCGTTCGGATCCGTGGTCAGCTGCCGCAGGCTCTTCCCCTTCTCCTGGTCCGTGGAGGAAACGATCCAAATGTCGTTGTTGGAGTTGGCATCGGGGTTGCTGCTCCGGTTGCTCACAAAGGCGATCGAAGTGCCATCCGGACTCCATTTCGCATCACTATCGTCGAAATCTCCCGAAGTGAGCTGCGTAGGTATCGAATCACCAGGCACGATGACGTACAAATGGGTCCTGTAACGGTCTAGGTATCCTTCATAATCTTGCTTGAACTGCAGCCGATCGATCACATAGGGCTTCGCTTTCTTGTCATCTTCCTTGTCTTCGGTCAATTCCTCGGGTTTTGGATCCTTGATGCTCAATAGTAAACGGTCTCCTTTGGGAGACCATTCATGGCCCGAAACCCCCTGGGGAATTTTCGTCAACTGTTCGGCTTCCCCGCCCAAACGGTTCAGTTTCCATACCTGTGTTTTATCTTCCTCTGTTTTGGAGGCCAAAAAAGAAAGGTATTTGTTGTCGGGACTCCAACGGGGCTGGCTCGCTGAATAGCCTTTGGCGGTCATCGGAATGGATTCCCCTCCTTTTGCCGGCACCATATAAATCCTTGTCTCCGGTTTGTCCTTTTTCATATCCATCTCCGTGACCGTGAAAGCGATCCATTGGCCATCCGGGCTCAATTGAGGCGCCTTGACCATTTTTAGGCTCAATAGGTCATCGATCTGAATGGGCCGGGGCGGTGTTTGGGCAAAGTTGAAGGTAGTAAGGAACAAAAAATGGCAAAGTAGAATGCTTCTGAACGCGTGTTGATTCATATAAAATGATTTAGGCTTTCGGTTTATGGTAAAAACCATTAAAAATACAAATTTAAAGGTCTGTTCATTGAAATAACAATCCGATTTTTAAAGTGCCAAAACTTTGATCTGATTTCGGTTCATGGCGATATGGCCTTCATTTTCCAGTTTTTTCAAAAGCCGGGAGACAACGACCCTCGAAGTATTCAGGTCCTGGGCAATTTCCTGATGCGTGGTCTGAACCACCTCATCACGGTTCACCATGGCTTTGTCCTGCAGGTGCTTTAAAAGACGTTGATCCATTTTCATGAAGGCAATGGTATCAACGGTATCCAAGAGTTCCAACAAGCGGGTGTGATAGCTATCCAAAATAAACTGTTGCCAGCTTTTATACTTGCCCATCCAAACCTCCATTTTCCCGACTGGGATCATCAGCAATTCGGCATCGGTCTCGGCTACGGCACGTATTTCGCTGATGCGCTTTCCCATACAGCAGGAGAAGGTCATGGCGCAGGAGTCTCCGGTCTCCAAGAAGTACAACAACAACTCGTCGCCCTTGTCATCTTCCCTTAAGATTTTTATGGCACCCGTGAGCAGCAACGGCATCATGGTAATGGGTTCCCCTATGTCCATCAACATATCGCCCTGACTTACTTTTTTATAAATGCCCAAGGCTTCTATTTCATCGAGTAGCGCCTGCTCAAAAAGATAACCATAGTTCTGTTGTAGTTTGGTGCTCATATGTGTTGCATTCAATTTATTGGAGCCAGTCGTACTTTGAATTCCTTTGGGGCATCCAACAAGTATTGGAATCCCTCGAACAATCTATTCTGGGCCACCTGGTAAGGGTAAAAAGTGATGGGCTCGATGCAGACCATGTTCCTGACTTCCGTCCATAGCATGAAATTTCCGAACCCCTCGGTAGTGATGCGAAGTTCCTGCCCGTCCTTTAGGATGATTTCCTCACAATCGGCGACCAACAAGGCCCTGCTGCCCACCTCTAAAACGGCATCGAGCGTGATTTGCTCACCATTCGCCTGGATAACCGGATGCTTCGAATCCAATTTAAAGGCGGGATGATAACCCAACATAAAGGGGGCATCGCGCTCCCCTGAAACGGTGAAGGTGATCTCAAGACCGTCGGGCAACAGTTCGAACTTTTTTTCAAACTGAAAATCGTAGGGCCAAAACAAAAATTGCTGGCTCGACTTTTCGGGATATTTTGAGTTGTTGACCCGGGTATGCGCCTTATATACTTTTTTGAACAAAGCGGTGGTAGCTGTCTGGGAGATAGGTGCATAATCGAGTTCCCGCAATAATCCGTGCTGATCCTGGACGGCAATGGTCCTAGGGGTCTGCACCTGAAACCGTGCCTCGTTGGTAGGCCCTATGATGGGGAACATCTCGGTATCGGAATTCCGCCACCCGGGACTTCCTTTTTGATGGATGAATTCATGATTATTCATTTGATATCCGACCAGTTCGCCGGCATCAATATTTACAGTTTGGCCTAAAAGCGTTAGTGTGGGCATTGCTATTGATTGATAAGACGGTAGATGAGCACCGCCGTTCTTTTGGTGAGCGCTTCTATGGTGTTCAGATTTACGGTCTCTTCGGGAGTATGGGCATTGGTACCCATTGTACCCAAGCCATCGAGGCAGGCAACATAATCTGCAACAAAAGAAGTATCTGCAGCACCGCGCTTCCCGGGGTCATAGGCCAACACTTCACCCTGATTCAGATCGAGGCTTACCCTATTTAATTGTTCCAATAATTTAAGGTTCCCTTCAGAAGGTGTCATTGCCGGATAACTGTCTTCAAAACTTATCTCCGCAGTGGTTTGTGGCAAATTGTTGTCTACGATTTGCCTCATCTTGTTGCGCGCGTTTTCCTTTTGTTCCTCAGATATAAACCTAAGTCCGCCTTTTACGATGGCCGTCTGTGAAACCACATTGCTCTTGCCAAAGGCATTCCCTTTTCCGGTTTTTGGGTCATAATCCAAAAATGTGCCCCCCAATAAAATGCCCGGGTTGAAGGTCAGGAATTCTTCCCCTTTGACTTCATCGTAAAATTCGTTTAAGATCCGGGAAATTTCAAAGATGGCACCAGCACCGGTGTTTTCACTAAAAATACCTGAAGAATGGGCACG
The DNA here is from genome assembly GCA_963760375.1 of uncultured Flavobacteriaceae bacterium. GTDB lineage: Bacteria > Bacteroidota > Bacteroidia > Flavobacteriales > Flavobacteriaceae > Pelagihabitans. Next base: position 390,726 of record CAVXCS010000001.1, read on the forward strand.
TTTACCGGTCACCTTGACTTCCCAACCACTGGCACCCCTTCTGGCAACCGTTGCATAGTTGAATCCGGTGGCCGTTTCAAAACCTAGCGCGATATCGCTTCGTTTTGCCGCCCCGATGAGATCTTTTCTACTGATGTCCAAGGGTTTTCCGGTACTTTCTTCATCACCGGTAAAGGCGACAATTATTTGTGCATCCTTTAGCAAACCGTTTTCATGCAATGCTTTCAAGGCATAAAGCACGATGACATCGCCTCCTTTCATGTCATTGCCCCCGGGAGCATGGGCGACACTATCATTGATCATTTCAAAATTTTGAAACGGACTATCCTCTTCAAAAACGGTATCCAAGTGCCCAATGAGCAACAACTTTTTTCCTTTCTTCCCGGAAGTCTCTGCAAACAGGTGTCCCGCGCGGTTCATGTCCTCGGGCATCGATACCCAGGTGGTCTTGAAATCAATGGCATCAAAGGCTTCCTTGAAGACCATTCCTACTTCCCTGACCCCGTCGGAATTCAAGGTTCCACTGTTGATATTGACCACCTTTTTCAAAAAATCAATGGCTTCAATATTGTTGTTTTCAATCGAGTTGATCAATTTTTTCTCTGCCCGATTCAGGTTTTGGGCAAAACCTTGAACCGACAATAAAGCAAAGAAAACAAGAAAGGGAACGTATTTTGGCCTCATCAATTTTTTTTTCGAATATACCAAAACTATTCGATAAAGCCTTTGCTGCGCATCCAATCGTCATTGAACATTTTCCCGACGTATCGGCTGCCATGGTCGTGAAATAGCACCACCACCACATCGTCTTTTGTAAAATGTTCCTTGAGCTGTAGCACGCCTTTGATGGCCGCGCCGGCTGAATTGCCCAAGAACATGGCCTCCTCTTTGGCCAAACGTTGGGTATAGACAGCGGCATCCTTGTCGGTGACCTTGGTAAAGCCGTCGATGATTTCGAATCGCACGTTTTTGGGGAGGATATCTTCCCCGATCCCTTCGGTGATGTACGGATAGATTTCGTTTTGATCGAAGATGCCCGTTTCATGGTATTTTTTAAACACCGAACCGTAGGTATCAACGCCCCAAACCTTGATATCGGGGTTCTTCATTTTCAAATAGGATCCCACGCCTGAGATCGTGCCCCCGGTACCCACGCCAACCACAAAATGGGTAATCTTGCCATCGGTCTGTTCCCAAATTTCCGGGCCAGTGCTGTTAAAATGCGCACGGCAGTTCGACGGATTGTCGTATTGGTTCACATACCATGAATTCGGGATTTCCGATGCCAGCCTTTTCGCGGTGGAATAATAGCTCCGCGGGTCTTCCGGGGCCACATCGGTAGGGCAAACATGAACCTCACTGCCCATGGCTTTTAGGATGTCCATTTTTTCCTTGGACTGTTTGTCGCTCATGACGCAGATGAGTTTGTACCCTTTCACCGTAGCGACCAAGGCCAGTCCCATTCCGGTATTCCCGGAGGTTCCTTCTATGATCGTATCCCCAGGTTTTAAGATTCCAGCAGCTTCGGCATCTTCAACAATCTGTAATGCCATTCGGTCTTTTACCGAGTTGCCCGGATTGAAGGTCTCATATTTGGCCAAGACCAAACAGGGCAGTTCTGCCGTAATGCGGTTCAATTTTACCAAGGGCGTATTGCCAATGGTGCCCAGTATCGTTTCTGCGTATTTCATAGTTGTTGCAAATTTAGGGATTTGGGCGTTTATACTTCCATTTCCTCGCTCGATGTTTGTCGATCTATGAACTATTTCCAGGAAAATTCCGATTCCATCGACAGCGGCGATCTCTGATCAAGGCGGCCAACTCAAAGTGCCTATTCAAATTTAATGGCCTTGACAGGCGTTATTTTCGTGATGATATAGGATGGAAGCAACAACATCAGCAAGCAAAGCACGAGTACGCCAATGTTGAGCAAGAGCACTGTCGGCAAATCGATGGTCACGGGAATGTAGTCGATATAATATTCCTTGGGGTTTGGAAACTTCAAGAACTGGTACCGTTGCTGCAGGAACAATAGGGAAAGACCCAGCAGGTTTCCCCAAAACAAACCCACCCCGATCAAATAGGCCGCGTTGTACAGGAATATCTTTCGAATGCTCCAGTTGGGCGTGCCCAGGGCCTTCAGGATGCCGATCATCTGGGTGCGTTCCAAAATCAATACCAGTAGCGCGGTAATCATATTGATACCCCCCACAATGATCATAATGCCAATGATGAGGGCGATGTTAAAATCGAACAGTGAGATCCATTCAAATATTTTGTAGTACCTATCCTTGATGGTGCCGGTGTCCAAATCGGAAAGTGTTTTGCCATAAATTTCCTTGCTCTTTTCATCGATTTGATCGAAACGGTCTAAAAAGACCTCGAAATTGCCCACCTGGTCTTCGGCCCATTTGTTCATGCGTTGCACATGACGGATATCCACAAAAATATACAGCCCGTCAAATTCCTCGAACCCACTGTCATAGATGCCCTTGACCGTGAACTTGCGTTGGTTGGCCGCGGCTAGCGGATCCTCGTCTTTTGGGAAGAGGGCAAAAAAGGAATCGCCCACCTTGAGCTGCAATCGGTCGGCCATGATCCGAGACATCAAAACGGCTTCATTGAGCTCGCCCTTGTAATTGGGCAGGCTGCCCGCGATGAGATACTCGCTGAAGGCCTCCCAGTCGTAATCGGCGCCGACGCCCTTGGCGATGAAACCTTCAAAGGTGTCCTCCGTCCGTATGATGCCCGCCTTATTGGCCACTGCCTGGATGTGCGCAACACCGTTGACCGATTTGAACTCGGGATAAAAATCCTGATTCTTGGACACGGGGACCACCGAAACATCGGAGTTATTGTTATCGTAGTTCGAAATTTGGATATGCCCGTTGAAGGCAGTAACCTTTTCCCGGATTTTGTCCTTTAAACCAACACCGGTGGCAATGGCGATAAGCATCATTACAATGCCGATGGCAATCGCGGCGATCGCTATTTTTATTATTGGGGCGGAAATACTAATTTTATGCTCCTTGCCGGTAATCAATCGCTTGGCGATGTAAAACTCTAAATTCAATAGATGGTGTTTCTGTCCGGTCTCAAAAGTACATTTTTATTGTGGTTTTTGCTCAACAACACCTGTGGAAAGCCAATACAGAACAAGGTCGCCCCTGAAGATCCCACAATCCAAGAAATACAGGTCGATTCCCCGAAAACAATAATCGTCGGCGCCAATCGAACCGCGCTGTTCCTGCCGATGCTCGAGGGGAAAAAAGTGGGTATTGTCGCGAACCAGACCACCGTAATCTTCAGCGGATCAAAAGATGACGGGACACCCGAATCCCATATCCATTTGGTGGATTCGTTGCTGGCCTTGAAAATCGATATCAAAAAGGTCTTTGCGCCGGAACACGGATTTCGGGGCGAGGCCGATGCGGGTGAAAAAGTGACCGACGGTTTTGACCAAAGATCCGGGCTGCCTTTGATATCGCTCTATGGAAAAAACAGGAAGCCGACAGCCGATCAATTAAAAGAACTCGATGTGGTATTGTTCGATATACAGGATGTGGGGGTACGGTTTTATACCTATATCGCCACCTTGCAATTGGTGATGGAAGCCTGTGCCGAAAACCAGGTGCCCGTGATCGTATTGGATCGCCCCAACCCTAATGGGCACTATATTGACGGACCCAACATGGAAAAGGAACATATGGGATTTTTGGGGATGGCCCCCATCCCCTTGGTGTATGGGATGAGCATTGGGGAATACGCCAAGATGATCAACGAAGAAGGTTGGCTTGCCGGAAATTTAAAAGCCGATTTAACGGTGATACCACTTGAAAATTGGTCCCATGTGTCGGAATATGCCCTGCCGATACGGCCTTCTCCCAACCTGCCGAACGATACCGCCATTAACCTATATCCCAGCCTGGGGCTTTTTGAAGGGACGAACATCAATGCCGGTCGTGGAACCGAATTCCAGTTCCAGCGGTTTGGCGCACCTTTTTTAGACCCTTCTTTCTTTGATTTCAGCTATACTCCGGTGCCCAATTTCGGTTCCAAAACACCAAAGCACAACGGCGCGGTCTGTTATGGAAGCGACCTCTCGCATACGCCCAGACTATCGGAAGTGCGATTGCAATGGTTGATCGATGCCTATGCCCATGCCCTCGACAAGAAAAAAGTTTTCAATGAAAGCGGATTTACCAAACATGCCGGAACCGCAAAACTCCAACAACAGATCGAAGCCGGACTTTCGGAAGCCGAGATAAAGTTTACTTGGCAGGATGATTTGGAAAGGTTCAAAAAAATAAGGGCGAAATACCTACTGTACGACTAATCTTTTGGGTCGAGCGTTACCGTGGTGGGCCTTCTATAGGTATGGAAGGGTTGTTTGAGCAGTCCATTGATACTGGCATTCTCCACTTCATCGGGAAAGGTATCCACACCATAAACGATGGTATCCCTGTCTTTCTTCATAAAGGTGCCGAAAAGCCGGTCCCAAATCGAAAATATATTGCCGTAATTGCTATCGGTATAGGGCAATACATAATGATGGTGCACCTTATGCATATCGGGGGAGACGATGACCCAACTCAAAGCCGAATCGATGTTCTTGGGCAATTTGATATTGGCATGGCCAAACTGGGTCGCCACGAGTGACAATGACTGGTACAACATGACAATCCCAATTGGGGTACCGATGATCCAGACCCCGAAAAGGGTAAACACAAATCGTACGATACTTTCCAGCGGATGGTGCCTGTTGGCCGTGGTGGTATCGACATGGTGATCGGTATGGTGCACCAGATGGATCATCCATAGCGGTCTCACCTTGTGCTCGACCCAATGGGCCAAATAAGCCCCTACAAAATCGAGCAAGAGCACGCCCAGCAAAATATAAAGCCATAAAGGCATGCCGGGCAACCAGTTCAACAATCCAAATTGATGGGCGACCGTAAAGTCCGCCGTGCTCAAAAGTAGGAATGCCAGCGCAAAATTAATGACAATGGTGGTGAGTGTAAAAAATAGATTGGGGAGCGCATGTCTCCATTTTTTATATCCGAACCGAAAGAGGGGAACAGTCCCTTCCAAAATCCAAAAAAAAGTGATGCCACCTACCAGCAATAGGGTACGATGGCTCGACGGAATGGTCTCGAAATAATGTATGATTGATTCCATTCGTTAAAGATACAAAAATCGCTCTGCTGCATTTCAAAAGTACTTTTTTTTGATTCATGGACAAGAGGAATGGATCCCCTCGGAAAAGGGGCAAGTGAACGAGATAGCGAACTAGGGATTACGTTTGGATCCGTTTCTTCATTTCCTCTACAATATTATAGGCCGCGGGGCAGATGGCAACGTTCTTAAGGGTGAGGTCGCCGATCTTTTCGAATTTCTTCCTGTCGGTATGGGGGAATTCGCGGCAGGCCTTCGGCCTGACCTCGTAGATGGAGCAATAATTGTCACTTCCCAAAAAAGCACAGGGCAGTTGCTGCAAAACGAAGTCGTTATCTTCATCGATGCGAAGATAAGTCTCAATAAAGCGTTGCGGTTTCAGACGAAAATGTTTTGCGATACGCTCTATATCCGCACTTGTGAAAAGTGGTCCTGTAGTTTTACAGCAGTTGGCACATTTCAGGCAATCGGTTCGTTCAAATTCGGCCTTATGGAGTTCCCGCATGGTGAGGTCCAAATTCTTAGGGGGCCTCTTTTTGAGGCTGGTGAAGAATTTCTTGTTTTCGGTATGTTTTTCCTTGGCCCTGGCGGGCAGAAGACGTAAAATTTCATCCATTACATCATTTAATATTGAAAGGGGGCCTCCCCCCTGTTACGTTCCAAAGGTATTTCATAATTGGAAATATTTAAAATCCGTAGGTATTTCAAATGGTTCCTTGTTAAAAAAGTGTCGGTGGAGGGCTATTTTAGAGGGAAAAATGCCAAATTTGCAGTTCAATCGGCATAGCGATGGTCAGTGATATCATGGGCGAGGCATTATTGGATTATCAAAGCGGTGCGTATACCGATGATTTGATGACGGTTTCTTCCCTGGATGAAGAAGATAGTATTCCCTTGCCCTATTTGTTTCGCGATTGGGACCAAATGCCACTCATAGAACAAAAGGCCCTGGCATTATGTAAAGGTACCGTGCTCGATATTGGCTGTGCTGCCGGTAGCCATAGTCTTCATTTGCAACAGGGCGGATTTGAGGTTTTTGCGCTCGACCATTCCCCGGGCGCCATAGAAACCTGCCGTCGCAGGGGCGTCAAAAATACGGTACAGGCGAACATTCTTCAATACCAGGACCGCAAATTCGATACTTTATTGATGCTGATGAATGGCATAGGAATCGCTGAAAAGTTAAAAAAATTGGGGCCTTTTCTGGAACACCTGAAATCGCTTTTAAACCCAAACGGACAAATTCTGTTGGATTCAAGCGATATTATTTATATGTTCGAGCAAGATGAAGATGGGGGGTATTGGGTACCCGACAACGGTAAATATTACGGCGAAGTCACCTACACCATGGCGTATAAAGGCGTTCAAAGCAAGCCCTTTTCTTGGCTTTACATCGATTTCGATCGTTTGAAGGAGAATGTCGAAGCCCACGATATGAGTTGTGAACTTGTAATTTCTGGGAACCATTACGACTATTTGGCAAGATTGGGATTGCCCCTATGAAAGTAGGTATGGTTTTTGCGCAATCTTTTAAAACATAAAAATTCAATGATGATGGGTAGATTTTCTTCGTGCTTCCTTTTGTTGGTTGCCTTTTTGCTGTTTGGCTGTTCAAACAATTCCGATGACCCCGTAGTGCCACCAAAACCTATCGACAAATCGGCCAACCTGCTGGGTACGGGAGATTCGGCAAATGATATCCTCTCGAACGAAAGCTTCAGCACCTTGCTCGTTGAAATCGCTTTTGTGACAGGATTCAGGCCCACGGCTGAGGCCATGGATAATTTTGTGGATTACCTGAGGCTGCATACGTTCAAGGATAACATTCAAATGGTTTACACTGAACTGCCTTCCCCCAATGAAGAAACGCTTACCCTGCAGGAGATAGCGGAATTGGAAAGCGACAACAGAACGGCCTATAACGGCGAGGATACCCTGGCCATATATATCTACTTTGCCGACGCCCCCTCCGATGATGACGATGAAACCGAGGGTTTGGTGACCTTGGGGGCCGTCTACCGAAATACCTCGATGATCGTACATGAGGTCACCGTTAAGAAATTGGCCGCGCAAAGTCCGTTGATTACCAACGCCGACGTGGAAACGGCCACCTTGAACCATGAATTCGGCCATTTGTTCGGTTTGGTGAATTTGGGTTCCGAGATGGTCAATGCCCATGAGGATGCCGAAGCCGTGAACCACTGCAACGTGACGGGATGCCTGATGCGTGCGGAGCTGCAGTTCGGCGGTTTTACTGGAAAAAGCACCCCGGGAAAAATATTGGCCGCCAACGAAGGTCTTATTGCGGGATGCGCCCTAAGCGGAAAAAGCGTGATGAAATTATTCGAACAACGGAACAATAAGGGCCTTGCCGAGATACCGCCACTGGATGCCGAGTGCGTAGCAGATCTGCAGGCCAATGGGGGAAGGTAAATGAGTATGGGCCCCGCCAAAGATTATTTTATCTGAAAAGGCCAGAGCCAATACCTTTTTGTAAGGTGTTCGTCTTTTAGGGAATGTTCAAATACTTATGGGTCTGCAACGAAACCTTCCATTTTGGATGTTCCATCACATAGTCTACGATCAAAGGCGTCATTTTATCCCTGACACTCCACTCGGGCTGTAGGTAAAGCATACAATCCTTGTTCACTTGGGCCGCCTGTTCTTCGGCAAAAACGAAGTCGTGCCTATTGAAAACAATAACTTTCAATTCATGGGCCTTTTGGTATATGGGCGGTACGGGGAGTTTGTTCTTTTTCGGAGATAGACAGATCCAGTCCCATTTGCCGGTAAGCGGATAGGCCCCGGAAGTCTCGATATGGGTCTTTAGGTTCTTTCCCTTTAGCGCGTGGGTCAAAGGGGCCATATCCCAAGTCAGCGGTTCACCTCCCGTTACCACAATGGTATCGGCATATTTGGAAGCATTCAAAACAATATGGTCTATATGCGTGGGCGGATGAAGATCGGCATTCCAACTTTCCTTTACATCACACCAGTGGCAGCCGACGTCGCATCCGCCCACCCGAATAAAATAGGCAGCGGTACCGGTGTGAAAGCCCTCTCCCTGAATGGTATAAAACTCCTCCATCAGCGGTAGCATAAGGCCTTCGTCCACCAAAGTTAAAACATCCTCTTTTTTCATTTGGCAAAGATACGGCTTCATCGGTATCTGACCTTAAAAGACGATCGTTTTAATATCGGAAACGGCTTCATAACGGGAACTACAAATAATCGAAGCCGTTTTTGTTCGTATCACTATCGGTAATTACTGCGTCATTATCCAATTTTCCCTTATTTTTATACAAAATATGATTATCGGATGAGCATCGAAGACGATTTTAGAAAGCAAATTGAAGAAGGTTATACCACAAAAGGTGACTTTATCGCCATGGGTGCCGCCATGCTGAACGGAGAAGCGGTCACCAACGCCTTGGTAAAGATTCCCCTAAAGACCCTGAACCGCCATGGCCTGATCGCCGGGGCAACAGGGACCGGAAAAACCAAAACCCTTCAGGTGCTTGCCGAAAACCTTTCCGATAAGGGAATACCGGTACTGCTCATGGATTTAAAGGGAGATTTGAGCGGCCTGGCCAAACCCAGTCCCGGTCACCCCAAAATCGACGAGCGGCATGCCAAGATCGGCATCCCTTTCGAGCCCAAAGCCTTTCCCGTGGAAATCCTCTCACTTTCAGAACAGGATGGCGTTAAATTAAGGGCCACCGTTTCAGAATTCGGTCCCGTACTGCTCTCCCGTATTTTAGACCTTTCAGAAGTACAGGAAGGCATTATGGCCGTCATATTCAAGTATTGCGACGACCAGAAATTGCCGTTATTGGACCTGAAGGATTTCAAAAAAGTGCTTCAATATGCTACCGAAGGTGGGAAGTCGGAGTTCACGAAAAATTATGGCCGGATCAGCACCAGTTCCACAGGTACCATCCTGAGGAAGGTCATCGAATTGGAACAACAGGGGGCAGACCTCTTTTTTGGCGAAAAATCATTTGAAGTGGAAGACCTTACCCGAATCGATTCGAACGGTAGGGGTTATATCAATATTCTTCGCTTGACCGACATCCAGGATCGCCCCAAACTTTTCTCGACCTTCATGCTCAGTTTGTTGGGCGAAATATATGCTACCTTTCCCGAACAGGGCGATAGCGATCGTCCAGAACTGGTTCTTTTCATCGACGAGGCCCATTTGATATTCGATGAGGCTTCAAAGGCCCTTTTGGATCAAATCGAAAATATTGTCAAGCTCATCCGTTCAAAAGGAATCGGGGTATATTTCGTAACGCAGAACCCCACCGATGTGCCCAACGACGTGCTGGCCCAATTGGGATTAAAAGTGCAGCATGCCCTGCGGGCTTTTACGGCTAAAGACCGAAAAGCGATAAAACTTACCGCCGAAAATTATCCTGACTCCGAGTTTTACGATACCAAAGAAGTACTGACCTCCCTCGGAATCGGGGAAGCCCTGATCACCGCCTTGGACGAAAAGGGCAGGCCCACCCCTTTGGCCGCTACCCTCCTGCGCGCGCCCATGAGCAGAATGGATATTTTGACCGATAGTGAATTGAAAGAAGTGATCGATAGTTCTAAACTGGTGAAAAAATATAATGATATCTTAGATCGGGAAAGTGCTTATGAAATCTTGAACCAAAAAATAGAAAGGGCCGAAGTGGTTGCCGAGAAGGAAAGGGCGGACGAGAAGGAAAAGACAACGGTAAGGAGAACCGCCAGCGGCAGAAGAAGTACCGCTATGAACCCAGTGGTCAAGGTGCTTACCAGCGCAACGTTTATACGCAGTGTATTCGGAATCCTGAAAAAGGTGATGCGATAAACAGCAACGCCCAAAGCATGGGGCCAACGTTCACAATGAAATTAGATATTTTCGATCAATACCATCCGATTTGATTGATTATTAAGAGGCTTAAATTCAATGGGCAGGTACCAAACCCATTTATAAAAAAGGAAACTACATCAAATGTCTATGAAACATCGATTTTCCATTGCCATTCTTGCCCTGTTCTTGATCCATTGCAAAAACGAAGTTGACACCACTTATCTGATCAAAGACGATGCCATCGGGAAGTTGGACAAAAATAGCCTCTCGCGTGATATTGAGCTCATCTATGCCCAAGATTCGGTGGTGCGGGATACCGCCGCCTTAAACCTTGGCAATATGGCCAAGCGATTCAAGATATTTGAAAAAGGGGGCAATTTGTTGCTCACCCTTACCCCCAGCTCGGATAGCATCCCAAGAATACAGAACGTGCGTTTCGAGGACGAGCGTTACCATACCGAAAAAGGCATCAATATCAACAGCACTTTTAAGGATATCAAAGAGGTGTATACCATCAAAAAAGTGATTACCTCGATGAACAACGTTTTGATTCTCGTAAAAGAGAGTGAGGTCTATTTTACCATCAGTAAGGAAGAACTGCCCAGCAGTCTCCGTTATGCCTCAAGTGTAAACATTGAAGCGGTGCAAATTCCAGACAAGGCCAAAATCAAATACATGATGTTGGGATGGGATTGACAAAATCTTTTCGAATGCTGTCCGAATCGCCTGAACAACTCCGTTAAATCCACTGAAATCTGGCTTTGATCGGCCATCAATTTTGCCAAGCATGCATCCTATCGCTTATAAATTCATTACCCGATTTTATGGTCTTTATTTGAATTTTTTGGCGCTGTTCTCCGAGAAAATGGCAGCCAAAAAGGCCTTTGACCTGTTCATCAAGGTTCGAAAGGGAAAAATTTTGCCCCATCAAAAAAAGTATCTTCAAAATGCGCAAGACGAACTCCATACCATCGGGGAACACAGGGTACAATCGTATCGTTGGAAAGGAACCAAAGAGCGGGTGTTGTTGCTGCATGGATGGGAGAGCAACAGTTTTAGGTGGCGAAACCTTATCGAAAAACTTCGGGAGGCCGATTTCGATATCATTACTTTTGATGCCCCGGGCCATGGCCATTCTTCCGGAACCCAACTCCATCTTTTCCTCTATGAGGAAGCCCTGAACCACCTTTCCAAAAAATACGATCCCGACTATTTGATAGGGCATTCCATGGGGGGGTTTACCATACTCTATCACCACTACCTCCGCCAGGAAACCTTCACTAAAAAAATCGTGACCATAGGCGCTCCTTCCGAATTTCATGAGGTCATGGCACATTATCAACAACTATTGCGATTCAATGATACCGTAATGAACGCGCTCGATGCCTATGTCAAATCAAAATTTGGTCTGGGTATCAGGGATTTTTCCTCCGTGAAATTTGTTGAAACCAATGATAAAAAGGGTTTGTTGCTTCATGACAAATTCGACCTTATCACCAAATATGAGGCCTCCGAACGCGTAGTTGCCCATTGGAAAGGAAGTACCTTGATCAGTACCGAAGGCCTGGGCCATTCGATGCACCAAGAGCATGTAAACGAGCAGATCATCGATTTTTTAAAGTCCCGGGAATAACTTAATTTAGACGCATTCCCCGGGTGCCAAATGCCATGATCGGGAAGACTAAACATACTCCAAAACAATGCAAGCAGTGACCCCTTTCCATATCGCCATCCCGGTTCACAATCTGGCCGAATGCAGAACCTTTTACAGAGAAATACTCAATTGTGAGGAAGGCCGAAGTAGCGACCACTGGGTCGATTTCAACCTATTTGGCCACCAATTGGTGATCCATTACAAGCCAAAGGCTGAAAGTGACGGCCTGCACCACAATCCGGTAGATGGGCACGATGTTCCCGTGCCCCATTATGGCGTGGTTCTTCCTTGGGATAGCTTCCAAACCTTTTCCCAAGAACTAAAAACAAAAGGGGTGAAATTCATCATTGAACCCTATATCCGATTTGCCGGCCAGGTAGGCGAACAAGCGACCATGTTCTTTTTGGATCCGGCAGGGAATGCGCTGGAATTCAAAGCATTTAAGGATATCGGCCAACTTTTCGCCAAATAATTAGCGTACTTTTTTGCCAATGCTTTTTACAATGTGCGATAATATTTCTTTGAAACATACTTTTCGACGTGCAAAAGAACCATCGATCATCTGCTCACGATAAAGGCTTTGGCCTCTCTATGGCCAACTGATTCAAAGGCGAGATAATAAACGCCAACAGACAATGCTGTTGCATCAATTTGCTCAAAATCGCCATGTTCCAGATCGAAGACATGCTCGGCCAATTTCTGTCGAAGTCCATTGAAAAGCATGACCTTTACCTCCCCTGATCGGTACCTTCGCAAATCTACATTTAGCAGTCCCTTCGTCGGGTTGGGATAGAGTATCGATTCAAAATCGGCATTCTCCAATTTTTCAACGGATATCAGCGTAGCGTCGGTAAAACCGCCGTCGTTTGATGTAACCGTAATCATGGCCGTACCTTGCGAAATCGCTGTTACCTGTCCGTCGGCATCGACCGAGGCTATACTTTCGTCACTTGTCGACCATACCACTGAAGGGTTATCGGCATTGGCCGGAGAAACCGTGGCATTCAAGGTTAAGGTCTCCCCCTCGAACAACACGGCCGTGGTCAGGGAAACGCTCACTCCGCCTACATGTACCATATTATTGTTCACCGTGATGGCCGTCGTGGCATAGAAACCCCCATCATTGGTTGTCACCCTGATCGATGCCGAACCTTCCGAGACCGCTGTCACCACCCCATTGCCATTGACCGTCGCCACACTTTCATCGCTGGATGACCATACCACCGAAGCGTCTTGCGCATTAGATGGGGCAATCGTTACGATCAAGTTTACAGTCTCGCCCGCTGACAACGTGACCGATGCTGTGGAAACACTTACCCCGCTCACATGGACATATTCATTTTGAACGGTAATGGCAAGCGTTGCGGTATAACCCCCATCGTCGGTAGTGACCTTAATCGTGACCACACCTTCAGATTGCCCCGTTACATGGCCATTCGCGTCGACCGTTGCAACAGCACTGTCGCTGCTGCTCCAGGTAACCGCAGTATTACTGGCGTTGGTTGGACTTATCAACGCAACCAAATCCGTGCTTTCCCCAATGTTCAAAATCAATTCACCGGATGAAAGCGCTACGCCGGAAACCGCGTTACTGGCTAAATTCGTAAACTTCCATTTCATGAAATCGGAACCATCGTTCAAATAGGTCTTTATGCTGGCCCCATTCCCTATGGAGCTATTCTCCACGCCCAAGTACAAACCATTCGACTTGCCCTTTATCGCATATTCATCATTGCCTAAATATTCAATAGCCCATTGCTGATTGGGATTGCCATTGTAAGGATATTGCAGAACATTTGCGCCCGAACCCTGACCATCGTTTTCTACATCCAAATAATATCCGCTATGCTGGGCCTTGATCGAATAAAAACTTCCCTCTGCGTACTCGAACATAAATTGTTGACTGGTTGCGGCGCTTACATCGGATTGTACAATATCGGCCAAGGTTTCCATTGATGAATTGAAAACATCCATCACCTTACCACTTCCCACATTGGTCACTTGATAAATTCCGGGCTGTATACCTGTTGTTACTATATCGGGTTCCAATTGATTGATCCATTCCCTAATCAAGGCAACCGCTTTTTCATCTACCAGATTTTTTGCCAATGGCGGCATCATGATTGCATTGTTCACGGAATTGGTCCTATGGAACAATATGGATCTGGACGCATCACCAGGTACGACTATTTTCTCGCCCGGCACGCCAATCGGTGTGTTGGCACCGGCCGTCAAAAGACCCGTCTGTGCCAAGGTATTGAACAACCTGAGGTCGAACTGGGCCCTTTCACCAGATCTACCGGGCCGATGACAATAAGCGCAGTTGAGATCGAGATAAGAACGCGCTCTTTCATCCAAGGTCGCATTTAAGTCGTCCATTGCCTTATGGGTTTGATAACGGGCAGCTTGAGCATCATCGATATTTTCGTTCAAAATGCCCAAATGGCTCAAAGTGACCAATTGATTCGCATATATGCCCGTTTTGTCATAAGTGATTTCTTTGTTGAGATACCGGGTCCTCGGGCCCAAAGTACCACCGGTATCATGACAAGAAAAACACTCCGGGCCATCCGGATAATGCCATGTTTGGATACGGGTACTGCCATCTGTCCGTTTTACGGTGATTTGCTCATCCAGACTATCTTCCAAGAGCACCGCATCGGTTCCCTCATCGTTCCACTTATATACCAGATAATAGTAAGACCCATCCTCTGCTTTTATGACAAGTCGGGTTTCCAATCTTTTGATGATTGAAGGATCGTTTTCATCCACTGGAAGTTCCAGATGCTTTATCAAGACCGAACCTACCGGAAAATTCCAATCGCCATTCTCCGAAAACACTATCTGTTCCTCAGGGGTATCATGTGTTCCATCATTGGGTATTGCCATCCATCGATCTTTTAAGGCGCCATCAGACCAAAATGCCTCGGTCAGATCATAGGGGATTACCCCATCATTGGGCGTCAAGGTCTGTAAATCCTGAAAAATCCCTGTTTGTGACAAAAGCCGTGGAACCTCCCCAAATGGTCGGGAATTTTGGCTAAGTCGGTACAAATAGACGCCATCGCCTTGACTCAAAAGATACAATTCCCCGCTATGATCCTCTCCAAATGATATGATATTGGTAGGAGAAAACTGTGTCAAAAACTCATACTCGCCCGTTGCGGTATCGACCGCCCAGATTTCTTCGCCCACGCCATAGTCGGCACAAATATACTTTCCATAAAAATCGGGCATCTCGTTCCCTCTATACACAAAACCACCGATGATCGCATTGGCATCCGAACGGGGAAAAGCCACCAAAGGATGTTCATGGGGCATATTGTTGTACATCGAAGTGCACTGGCTTGAGCCGCCCGCAACATTCCCTTCGAATATGGGCCATCCGTAGTTCTTGCCCTTTGATACCACATTGATTTCTTCGTGTGTATTCTCACCGATTTCACCGATATACATTGTTCCGGTGGCCCGGTCTTTGGTCATTCTATGGGGATTTCGGTGTCCAAGCGTATAATATTCCTCATAGTTGTTCCCAGAAGGACTTAAAAATGGATTGTCATTGGGTATAAAATATCCTTGACCGGAAATCTCATCGGAAAATCTTGAATTTTGCGGCATTTTTCGTAACGGCGCGTGGCTTTTTGTTGCATCCATATCAACATCGATGCGCAGTACGCCTCCATCCAAATTACCCGCAATATCTTGTGGTTTATTGTATGCGCATTGGTCTGCAGTGGCCACATACAAGAACCCATCATCACCAAACACCATTCCGCCGCCCCTATGGGTTGACCCGTACATTCTCATCTTCATCATGGTAAATTCTGAGCCCGGCACCATGACGTAGGTAGTTGGGTCTACCTCGATTCTTTTCAAATAGAGATAGCTGCCCCAATGATCTTCAAGATTGCACCCGAACCCACTCAAAAATGCATTGGGATAATGCCTTCCTTGTGCATCTTTGGTGGTATACCACACGTACATATAGTTCTTGCCCTGCTGCCCAAAATCGGGATGTATGGCCAGTCCCAGAAAACCGCCGTCCCATACCACGCCCACATCATCGGATAAATCGGCCAATAGTTTTTTACTGCTTACCGCGTCATCATTTTGAAACGAATAGACAATACCGTTCCGTTGCCCTACAACCAGAACATTGGTATTCGGTACCGGTGTGAACGTAAGCGGTGAATCGAACCTAAGGTTTGGAAACGCGATCCTATAAGGTTGATTGGTGGTAGGTCTATTTGGAAATATCCCATTCAAAAATGGACCGATCGGTTCCGGCGATGTCAGACCGGGACCTACAAAAAAAGGAATAAACGACAAAAGACCTACGGCTAAGGCCAAAATGACAAGCCGTGAAATGTGGGGTGCACTCTTCTTCATTTTCTAAACTTTGATAGGAATCAATAGGTAATACCTAAAATTACATGGGCAAAATTACCCTGCCTACCATGGATTAATAATGATTTAGGTCAATTTCCATTTGATTTTGAAGCCATGGCTTCTTTTTTCGATATAAAACCCAAAATCATCGACAAAAAACCTTTGTACAGGTCCCTTTTAAAGTGAATACTTGCAAGCGGTTCTTAAGGTTTCATTTTTGGTAATGGGGAAAGCCCGATACAACAAAAAAAAGCTAGCGGTGACCCTTTCCATATCGCCATCCCGGATTATCATCTGGCCGAATGCAGCACCTTTTACAGAAAAATACTCCATTGTGGGGAAGGCCGAAGTAGCGACCATGTTCTTTTTGAATCCGGCAGGGAATGCCTTGCCATTCAAGGTATTTAGGGATATCGGCTAACTTTTCGCCAAATAGGATCCTTTGTCCCAAAAAAACCATTTTTATATATAA
This sequence comes from uncultured Flavobacteriaceae bacterium, assembly GCA_963760375.1. GTDB lineage: Bacteria > Bacteroidota > Bacteroidia > Flavobacteriales > Flavobacteriaceae > Pelagihabitans. The sequence goes on from CAVXCS010000001.1 coordinate 407,259, forward strand.
CCACGGTCAATCTTATCCCGTACTTGAAACTTGGATTTAAATATCCTAGAGATGCATTGCGCCGAACATGAATTATTTGTAATTTAAAGGTCCCCCTTTTTATACTAAATCATTCACCATGGGACAAAAAAAGATAATTGCTGTTGTGGGTGCCACAGGAGCGCAAGGAGGTAGTTTGGTCGCGGCCATTTTGAGCGACCCAAAGCATGAATTTGCGGTTAGGGCCATTACACGAAACAAAAATTCGGACAAGGCCAAAGCCCTAGCCAATCAAGGTGCGGAAGTAGTGGAAGCCAGTGTCGATGACAAGGGCAGTTTGATCAAAGCTTTTAAAGGGGCCTATGCCGCCTATTGTGTCACCTTTTTCTGGGATCATTTTTCGCCTGATAAGGAAATGGCAAATGCCAAAAATATGGCCGAAGCTGCAAAGGAGGCCCAATTAAAACACGTCATTTGGTCCACTTTGGAAGATACCCGTAAATGGGTGCCCTTGGAAGACAATCGCATGCCCACCTTGATGGGCAAATATAAAGTGCCCCATTTTGATGCCAAAGGGGCATCGAACATCTATTTTGAAAAAAGTGGGATTCCATATACCCTTTTATATACCTCGTTCTACTGGGAAAACTTCATCTATCTTGGCTCGGGGCCCCAAAAAGGACCTGATGGGAAATATGCCATCACATTCCCTATCGGAACCAAGAAATTGCCCGGAATCGCCGTTGCAGATATTGGCAAATGTGCCTTCGGCATCATCAAGCAAGGTAGCACCTACCAAAATAAAGCGGTGGGGATCTCCGGGGAACATCTAACAGGTCAACAAATGGCCGATACATTTTCGAATGTTCTCGACATATCGGTAAACTACAACAATGTGCCCGCATCGGTTTATCGCAGTTTTGATTTTCCGGGGGCCGATGATCTCGGTAATATGTTTCAGGTCAATGCCGAATTTGATCAGGAGTTTTGTGGGGCTCGGCCGATTTCTTTGGCCAGAAAATTGAACCCGGATTTGCTTACATTCGAAAAGTGGCTCACAAAAAACAAGGACAAGATAAAACTTTCCTGAACCTGAACATGCTTGTTTTCAATCGCACCGCAAGGGCAAGCGGGTGATCCATGCCGCCTTCCCTACTTAGTACCCATATTCCTTCCTATTGCGACCAGGCCGTTGGCTTTCGATCCCAACGGTGCTTCCGCAATGTTCGGTGCAACTCCGCAGACAAGCCCTTGCCGTCGCTGGTTGCCGTATTGGCGAGCACATTCCTTTCCTTGCGCATCCCTGGAATGACGGTGCCCACCGATTTGTTCATCAAGATAAAACGCAGGGCCATCTCGGCCATGGTCATCCCCCCGGGTATCAAGGGACGCAGGGCATCGGCATGTTCCACACTGGGTATAAGGTTTTCGGGCACAAAATAGGTGCCCCGCCAGTCGCCTTCCGGGAAGGTGGTCTCCTTGGTAATATTGCCGGTTAAAGTACCCTCGTCAAAGGGGACCCTGGCGATGATTCCAATATCCATTTTATCGCACAATGGGAAAAGGACATCTTCTGGATTTTGATCAAAAACATTATAGATGACCTGAACAGCATCGAGCAGCCCCGTTTTTAAAGCCTTGATCCCGTTTTCAGGTTCCCATCGGTTCATGCTGATGCCCATCGCGGCAATTTTTCCCGAGGATTTCAAATCCTGCACGGCGCGTTGCCATTCTTCCCTTTCGGCCCAACCATCGTCCCAGGTATGGAACTGCATCAGATCCAATTGTTCCAATCCCAAATTTTTAAGGGTCTTTTCCGTGAACGCCACGATGTGTGAGGTTGGATAGGAATCTTCGAATCGATACTCTGGCTTGGCGGGCCATTTGAAATTCATCGGAGGAATTTTACTGGCGGTATACAACTTCTTATCGGGATGTCTCCGTACCAATTGCCCCAACAGTTCTTCACTGTGGCCTTCCCCATATCCCCAGGCGGTATCAAAAAAATTGACCCCGCGGTCTACCGCCAAATCGAGCGACTTGCCAGATTGCCGATCATCCGATTCCGTCCATCCCGCCATGCCCCACATGCCATAACCAACTTCGCTCACCTGCCAATCGGTTCTTCCAAACCTTCTATATTTCATGATTTTCTTTTTTTGTTGTTCCATTGATAGACGGCCCAAAGGATGATTCCATAAATTAACCCAATGACCAAACCATCGCGTAGTTTTTTTTGTAACATGGCGAGGGTATATTCCCCTTCCAAGATAATCGAAACCACCACAAAGAGGACTATAAATGCCAAAACCCGGAAAGCTACTTTTTTAATCATGCCAAATTCAATATTGATGGAAAGCATCGGATACGAAGCCAAGTACTGTCGGTAGCGCCTCTCGCCAATAGGTCCAGCTGTGCCGTCCATCCCGAACGCGGTATTCATGCGGGATTTCCTTTTTGGTCATGGCGATATGCACCAGGCTGTTCCCTTCGAATAAAAAATCGTCATCACCGCAGTCGATATACCAGCGTACCGATTTGATGTCCTCCACGGGAACGCTTTCTATAAGGTTAAGTGCACTGTGCTGTTCGAAGAATTTTTGTGTTTGTTCTTCGGTCAATTGATCGCCGTTCCTTTTAAGCCTTTCCTTCAAATCATCCAGGGTGAGCGATCCTACCGAGGCGCTCAACGGACAGGCCGATGAAAACAGTTCAGGATGGTGCAGCGCATACATAAAGGTGCCCCCACCGCCCATCGAGAGTCCCGCCACGGCTCGAAAGCGTTTTTCGCCCTTGATGCGATAGGTTTTTTCAACGTAGGGCATCAGCTCCTGAAAAAAGAAATCCTCATATTTCCAATCGCCTACATTGAAATATCCCCTTTTACCGGTATTTCCATCGGGCATGATGATTACCATAGGCGTTGCGGTACCGTCTTTAATGGCATTGTCTGCGATGCGGAGCACCTCCCCGAACTGCACCCAGCCGGTTTGATCATCTCCACCGCCGTGCAATAGGTACAATACGGGATAAGTTCGGTTCGAAGTTTCATAATCCGGTGGCAGGTATACGGCATATTTCCGCTCACTTTTCAAAATTTTACTGGTCATAGAAAGGTTGTCGAAAACTTTTCCGGTCTGGCCAAAGGCCATCAAGGTCATACAAAAACTACATAGGAAAGTGAAGAGAATTCTCATAAAATAGCGTCTTGGTGGTTCTTGATAACAAGATACTAAAACAGTATGGATTTTTGCCACTAAAATATGATTCCCCCATTTTAGCTTTACCAACTGCCGCCACCGCCACCGCCGAAGCCGCCACCTGAAGAACCGCCTCCCGACGATCCACTGCTTGATGGGGCACTCACCATGGTCGATTGGGTAGAAGTCATGGCCCCGGAGAACGATTTTGAGAACTGCTGCATGCCCAACATATGGCCCGAAGTTGAGGTATACCATTGGGGAGGGGGTACGTTGAGCGCATCGAATTTTTTGGCCCATTTTTCGAACATGCCGAAGGCGAGGGCATAGCCCATGGTATTTTCAAAATAATGGGGATCATCTTGCAGCAACATTTTCAATTTGTTTACCTCCGCGACCTTTATGAATTGTTTAAACCCTTTCAGTTCTGAAAGCACCCGATTCCCCCTGCTGTTCTTCTTGACCATATACACGTTGAAACCAAGTAAGATCAGGCAGCTCAACAAGATCGACACAAAGGCCAGAATTCCCCAGAAGAACAGGCCCAACAATGAGAGCAGTATGGCCGAGACGATTAAAATGACCAAGGTAATGGTCTGTGCCTTTTTCGATTCGGCTTCGTAATAGGGCTGTGCTTTATCCTTCAAGATACTGCGCGCACTGGCCATGGTAGTATAAAAACTATCCTTCAGGCTACTCACCAAAACTTCGGCCCCCACCATCTTGGAATCGCTCCCGAATAGCCCGTCGAATATTTCCTTGGCATATTCAGGGGCGGTTTCCGGCAGTGCACCCAAACGGATCAGTTTGGTATCCTTCTTTCCAAAGAGACCTTTCTTTGGGATTTCTTCTATCCTGAGGTGGCCTTGAGACCCCCAATGCGGCAAGAGGGATATGAGGTCGGAATGGTCGGCCTTATCATCGATGAGGAAACCCGCCATTGCGGGATCTAGGTTTTCGGGGGGATAATAGCTCGTGGTGCGCACGACCCGTTCATCTTTGCCATACTTGTGCCAAGTCATATAAAACCCACTGAACAATGCGGCAACAAGGAACAACCAGCCGAACTTGTCCCAAAATGGCCAAAATGGCTTAAATTCCTCCACCGATTGGGGAGGCAGATTGATCAAGACCGTGACGCTCTCCCCGGATGCGAGTATAATTGCGCCGGCTCCTGCCTTCCAATGAACCGCTCTTGAATGTGATCTCCATATCTTCGGTCAACGAGGAAGTTGCCCCTCGCACCACTGTAAACAAAGCAATTTTCCGGCCCTAACCGAACTTGTCCGGCGGATATACCTTAAAGTTGATTTGCTCAAAATCGGCCTGCCAGTCTTGGGGTTTGAGGTTCCAATAAAATCGTATTTGGCTGTTTTCAAAAAGAAAGGCGTTGTAGACCCGATACTTGATTTCATAATGCTGCGGCCCGATCAAGGTGATGTCCTTGTCCCCTATCTTGATATCGATTTGATCCGTCATTTTTTGGACAAAATCGAAAGGAGCTTCAAATTTATAATCGGGAACCTTGATGTTGTCGATCCTTATCCTTCGTTTTGTAGGGTTCCCCGCCGAATCGATGAGGTCATAGTTGGTTAATATGGTGCGGTATATCCCGTGCTTGTAGGTCTCAAAATTCAAGTCATAATTTTCAACCACATCGAAATAGCCTTTTTCGTTGATAAAGATTTCGACCGAATAATTCTTTACCAGCAAAATCCTGGGCCGAGACCGCCAACGACCACAGTATTGCAAAAAGAAACAGAATGAATTTCTTCATGTCGCCTAGTTTGATTCATTGCACTTTTTCAAATGTCCGTTTGGCCGTAATTCGTTTGTACTGTTAACCCCATATGGAATTTTTTACCAAAACAGGTCGGAAAGGGGGATACGAATCGGCATTGCATGAATCGAATGCTACTTTTTAGGAAAAATCAACTTTGACATTCGCCCTACTGGCCTCATCGGTTTCAAAAAAGTCGAAATGTTGGTACTTGAACATGCCCGAAAACAAGACCCCTGGGAAACTCTCGCCATAGGTGTTGTTTTCCCTGACCGTACCATTGTAATAGCGCCTGCTGCGTTCGAGATTTTCTTCAATGGTATTCAATTTTTCCTGTAGATCCAAGAAATTGGCGTTGGCCTTTAAATCCGGATAGGCTTCACCTAGTGCAAAAATACTTCTCAGGCCCTGTTGCAATTGGTTTTCTGCCTTGATTTGGGCATTGATGTCCCCCTTCGGAACCTGCATGGCGGCGTTTCGCGCATTGATGACCGCTTCAAAGGTTGATTTTTCGTGTTTGGCATAACCCTTTACGGTTTCCACCAAGTTGGGAATGAGGTCGTACCGCCTTTTTAGCGCGACGTCGATGTTGCTCCAGGCATCGTTTACAACATTCTTATTCTTTACGAATCGATTGAATATTCCAACTAGGAATACGAAAATCATTACCAGTAAGCCCAATAACGCCAAAATAGTGATCATGTTTGCATAAATTAGTGGTTCATAAATTGAATGAGGATGGGGCCAAGATCATTTTTTGGACCGATATCCCTTATAAAGATAGCAATAATACCTTATCGATTATAGATAACTACGAATGCCCTTTTTGAGCAACGCGGGGGTGGGGCCATTCTCGCGATTCAACCTAAAATGATTCCTTTTCGCCTTACCCAAAAATAGGCGAAGACGATGTTGGGTACCCAGCATAGCCAGGCCACCATACGATAGGCCGAAACGAAATCCTTTAGCAGTAGGCTTAATACGGGCAGCCATATGCGCAAAGTGACCGCCGCAAAACAGGCGGCATAACTATAGATCATAAAGCCTTGGTGCAGTTGGAGGTCCCCTTTTTTTACGGCGGAATAGGCCTTAAGGGTCGTAAACAGCCAAAGACATCCCAAACCCATAAATCCAAGTGTGGAAATAATCCCCCCGGTTGCATAAATGGCAATATAAATACCGCAACTGCCGCTGATCAGCGCGGATACGATATAAATCTTTCCCACCAAGCGATGTCTTTTCAGATGGGCCGTCCTCATTTTTTTACTGAACTGCGACCACCCGATCAAGAGAGCCAGGCCTCCAAAAAGGATATGGCCATAAAACCCGATGTTCCAAAACGCATTTGACAGCAGCGCGTCACTTTTCGAAGCCAGCAGGCCAAACTCCCTATCAATAAAAAAATAGGTCAAGGGGTAGAGCCCGACTGCTATGGCCAAAACCACAAACACTATCCAAGCTACCTTGTTCGTCGAGTTCATCCCAATTTACTTTTTATTGTGCGCCCGCGGTTCTGTGAGGCACCGGTGGAGGCCCTTCGGGCAACATGGCTTCCCAAACTTCAGACCCCTTCCTTTTCAAAAATTCTTCCTTGATCTGTTTGCGCAAGTTTTCATCTTCGAATAGGTCGACCATGGTCGTTCCCAATGACTTGGCGGCAAAAAGCATCCCTTTGTGGCCGATTTCCATGCCGCCGCAGGCCACGACCACCCAAGAGTGCCATGGAGAATTATAGGGCGCCGTGGTGGCCAGTAAAGTGATTTCCGGAACGATGTAACTCACATCGCCCACGTCGGTGGAACCCCCGGGCACCTCCTGAAATTCAGACCCCAATGGTTGGATGTCACCGCTGATTCCCTTTGGTTCCGCACCATATTCGGCCATGATTTCATCAGCGAAAGCCAACTCCTTATCGGTATAGGTGATCGGACCCACAAATTCCATGTTTTTCTGAAGTGCTTTGGCACCTGCCTCGTTGATCAATAATTCATAAAGACCACTGTTGAGTTTCACTTCTACCTCAACCCCCGCCATCAAAGCAGCGCCTTTGGCAATATCTTTCATCCTCTCCGAAACTTCGGCCACTCCGCTCCGCTTCGAATCGCGTATCCAGAGCCAGACACTCGCCTTATCGGGAATAACGTTGGGCACTTTCCCGGCGTCGGTATACACATAGTGCATACGAACGGTAGGTTGTACATGTTCCCTCAGCGAATTGATGCCTGTGGTAAAAAATTCGGCGGCATCCAAAGCGCTCCGCCCATTCCATGGGTCGGCTGCCGCATGGGCACTCTTCCCCTTAAAGGAAACGGTAAAATCTGAAACGGCTTGAGAGCTGGCCATATTGGCCTCGTTCTCGTAGGAGGGATGCCAGTCGAGACACACATCAAGGTCATTGAACAAACCGGCACGGGCCATATATACCTTTCCGGCCAGATCTTCTTCGGCGGGGGTGCCGTAGAAACGAATGGTTCCCTTCAATTTTCCGGCTTCCATCAATTCCTTGATGGCAATCGCAGCACCCAAACTGCCCGCCCCGAACATATTATGACCACAACCATGGCCAGCAGCCCCCACTTGTAGGGGTTCCTTGGTGGGCAATGCTTTTTGGGAAAGTCCGGGCAAGGCATCGAATTCTCCCAATATACCGATGATCGGGCTACCAGAACCGTAGGTCGCGATAAAGGCGGTGGGAATATCTGCCACAGCCCGCTCTACCGAGAAACCTTGTGCCTCGGCATAATCTGCCAGTACTTTTGCAGATTCGTACTCCATCATGGCAGGTTCGGCAAATGCCCATATTTGGTCACTCAGCTTTACGAGTTCCTCCTGATGTTTGGCAACGGAAGCCAGTACCTCTTGTTTCTTTTTTAGGGTCGCTTTTTGACCGAACAAATACAGCGGGCCTATGATGAGCATCATGGCAATGGCAATGGAATTTTTTTTCATTATTGAATATGGTTTTGCGTTTTTCGTTTGTTGATCGGTAGGTGAACCCAACCCCTGTTTTTATTACTTAAGACCAGAAGGGTAGGCCCTATTTTAGATGGAATTGTTGGAATTGCCATGTAATGCATTTTTATGGCCAGAGGTCCGAGTGCCGTCCAAAATTTTTTTTTAAAGGTAAACCACCAAGGTCTAATAGCCCCAACGTTTCATAATTTTCAGATCGGCATCGACAGATTCCATAGGGGTTTTTCCCTGATAGGATTCCTGTTCGATGATAAAATCGGTGGTACCGCCCAATTTTTTGCATTTCTGAACCACTTCCTCCACGCCGACGATGCCTTCGCCCAGTACGGTACTTTCATAAGGGTGGTCACCACTGCCTTTGATCATATCCTTCACGTGCACCGATGGGAATCGGCCGGGATATTTTTCCAACCATGGATCTGCTTTTGCACCTCCGTTCATCATATTGCCAAAATCGAGCTGTTGTATCACCAGATTGGGATCTGTATTCTGAAGGATCAAGTCGTATAAAACTTGCCCGTTCACCTGTTGGTCGAATTCAAAATCGTGGTTGTGGTATCCGAACTTCATTCCCGACTTTCGACAGAGCTCCCCGCATTTGTTGAATATCTCCATAAAAGCCAAGAGTTGGTCATGGTCTTTCCATATCTTCTCATCGAGCCACGGACTGATCACAAAATCCTGCCCAACGGTTGCCGCATCTTCAACGGTATATTTCCAGGCGTCGGTAAAATCTTTCTTCGATGCATCCCAATGGTTCATGCCCAAAACCGTGTGACCGCTTGGCATTTTGATGCCAAGTCCATCCAATATACTCCTAAAATCAGAAGCTGACCATCCATAAAACTTTCGGTCCACATAGTTGGCATGCTCGACCACCTTATAGCCCATCTTGGCCAATTTTTCCAAGCTGCCTTGGGGGTCCGTTTTCATTTCGTCCCGAATCGAATACAGTTGCACCCCTGTTTTAAGCTGCTTCTTGGGCAGGTTGGCCGCATAAGCGGGAAGAATGGAAATCGCAGTTGCTGCGAAGGCGCTCTTTTTTATGAAATTGCGTCGTGATTGTTGCATGTTGACTTGTTTAAGGTAGTCGACATCCGATCGAGGATGCCCGTTATCAGAATAAATATAATACTAAATATGGAATGGCTCTTTATAAATGTTGTTCGTCACCTCTTGCCTTTCGAGCGTGGCAACAACATAGATCCATTATTTTCTTTCATGGAAGGCTCATACGATAAAGGGAACAGTTATTGGTACCGCCAACTTTTTAGATCGGCTCCTTTAGGTGCGCTTTCGGCGATTCGCTTCATAATCTTAGGCACGTACATGCTGTTGTACCTCAGGCGGCTGATGGCGTTGGGCTGATCGGGGTCGCCGTTCCAACAGTGTTCGGCACGATCTCCGTACAGCACTTCTCCATCATAATAGGGATCGGTGGTACGCTCCAAAAAATCTTCCATGAGATATACCGCATTGTTCAAATAATAGTTGTCCATATCGCCACAATAGATATTGATCTTGCCCTTCAATTTTTCCCCAAGCTTGTCCCAATCCCTTTCCATAATATGGCGCAGGTCATAATTCTCCTTCCAATACTCGGCCACTTCATGATCGATTTTCCCGGTTATTTTGTCCCAGAGCCTTACCGGATAGCCATCAGCACCTTGAGGGGAATAAGTGGCCTCCCAAATATCCCACTGCTGGCCCGAACGGCTCTTATCTCCCAAGACCAGTTCCAAGTGGTTGCTTTCGCGGATGGTCGACTGTATCTGCCCCAAATAATTTCGATGGCTGGGTACTTCCAATTTTTTATGGGCACTGTTATAGTAATAGGCGTTTTCATCCTCATAGATATCGGTTAAACAGTAGGCCCGAAAATCGATGGGATCCGGACAAGCGGCGAAACAGCCATTGTATTCATCGGGATATTTTACCTGAACCGCCAAGGCTTCCCAACCCCCTGTGGAGCCCCCATAAAGAAACCGCGCCCATCCTTCGCCCAAACCTCGGAACTGCTTTTCTATCTCCGGTATCAGCTCATAGGTGATCGCATCGCCATAAGGGCCCTGGCTTGCCGTGTTCACGGCATATGAATCGTCGTAATAGGGTGTCGGGTGTTGAATTTCAATGATCAGAAATCTAGGAAAATCGGGTTCGTTCCAACGCTTATAAAAATCATAGGCCTCCTGTTGCTCTATAATGTTGTACCCTTCCAGCTGGAACCTTTCAGAATATTCGGATTCAAGACCGGGGTCGGGCGGCGTGGTTCGGAAACCGCCAAAATCTGAAGGAAAATGTCCATGAAAAATCATCAGTGGGTATTTGGCCTCGGGATGCTCTTTAAAACCTTTAGGCAACAAGACATGGGCGCCAAGGTACATGTCCCTTCCCCAAAAAGCGGACAGTTTTTCGGACTTCACCTTGATATGTTTGATCCAGTCGGTGTCTTCCGGTTCAACTATCGGAGGAATCACTTGATCCATGACGACGTTTATGTCCTGAAGACCCGCTTCCGTAACGGTGACCTTAAAGGGCTTGCTGTACAGGTTGCCCGGAGATCGGTTCCATTGCTGGCCCTCCCCATTATCCATGGGTAATTTTACCGTATGCCCCGTAGATAGGTCAAAAGTCTCGTACACATGCAATAAGGCCTGTACACTATACTCCCCCGGGGGCACTTGGGCCAAACTGGGATAAGGAAATCCGAAGATATCGCCATCAAATGTTTTTGATTCGCCCGCTTTCATGCCGTCCACGTTCATTCCAAAAATCATTTGGGTCTGAAGTCCGTCATTGATCTGAAATCTGGGCTCTGCCTCCCCATTATTGGAAAACATCAACAGCAATCGACCATCCAAAGCTTCTTGGGCAAGGGCATCCGAAAAGCTGACGTTGATGCTAAAATTCGATTTTTTCTCCGTGTTGTTTTCGCAGGCATTCAGGCATAATAGGGCCAAAAAGTGTAACAGAAAGTATTTTTTCATGGAATGGGTATTTCGAGAAAAGGTACTGAATTTGATTTGATCGACAAATAACAAATTCGCCTTTCCAACGTTTTATTACCATAGTTTCATGGTGATGAACCCTGGCAAATTACCTGATATGAAAAAGCTGATCGCAATCCTATTTTTGTTGGCCCTCTGCATTGGGCTGGCCAATTGCACCAATGATGAACGCAATACCGATTTGGACATCCTTACCCCAAACGATTCCCTGAACACGGGGGTTGAGCCCACTCCAAAATAAAAAATCCCTCATCTGAGGGATTTTATTCGAGGTTTACTTTTTCCGAATGAACCCAAGGGTTCGGAAAAGGCAAGGGCGTCGGTCTACCAAATTTTTATCCTTTCTGACGGTAGCAAGAAAAGTGAATCCCGATCTTGGACGTTGAAAGCCGTATAAAATTCGGGCACGTTCCGAACTACCCCGTTTATCCTGAAGTGGTTCGGCGCATGGGGATCGGTATTCACCTGTACCCGAAGTGCTTCGTCCCTTGATTTATTGCAGAAGGCCTGGGCAAAACCGATAAATACCCTTTGATCCCCCGTAAATCCTTTCAAAACAGGGGATTCACTGCCATTTAGCGACATTTTATAGGCGCTTAGGGCAATACTCAAGCCACCCAGATCCCCTATGTTCTCACCAAGGGTAAACTCCCCATTGACATTTAGATCGGGAAAGACCTTGAATTGGTCGTATTGGGCAACCAGGGCCTCGGTACGTTTTTCAAAATTTTGCTTGTCGATGTCGGTCCACCAGTCACGCAATGCCCCGCTGCCGTCGAAGGTACTGCCCCTATTATCGAAACCATGGCCGATTTCATGGCCGATTACCGACCCGATCGCACCGTAGTTGATGGCATCATCCGCATTTAAGTCGAAAAATGGCGGTTGCAGGATGGCGGCCGGAAAAACTATTTCGTTCATCGTAGGATTGTAGTAGGCATTCACCGTTTGCGGGGTCATGCCCCATTCCTCCTTATCTATGGGTTTTCCCAATTTGGCCAGTTCGCGATTGTATTCCATAATGCCGGCACGTGTCATATTTCCAAACAGGTCATCCGATTTGATGTCCACATCGTAGGTTTTCCATTTATCCGGATACCCTATTTTTGGCGTAAACATGGCCAATTTGTCAAGTGCCTCTTTTTTGGTGGCGTCGCTCATCCAATCCAGTTCCTTGATACTGCTCTCGTAGGCCTTTAAAAGGTTCTGCACCAACTTTTCCATACGTTCTTTGGCTTCGGGCGGAAAGTGTTTTTTCACGTACACCTTGCCCACTAACTCTCCCAATGTGCCGTTCACGATGGCAACACCCCTTCTCCAGAGAGGACGCTGCTCTTCGATGCCCCTTAGCTCCTTGCTATAAAAAGACCAGTTCTGCTCATCGAATGCCGCATCCAAGCGGGAAGCATTCGCATCGATGACCCCCCATTTTAAATAGGTTTTCCATGCCTCCATGTCGGTAGAGGTGATGATCTTATCGAGCGCTTTGGTATAATCCAACATCAAAATGCCCAATTTTTGCTGCTTATCCAATTCTGCCTCTTTTAAAAAGACCGACCAATTGAATCGCGGCATGGCCTTCCCTAGGCTATCGGTAGGGATCATATTGTAGAGGTTTACCCAATCTCTCGATTTTTCCTTTTCAAGATGTTTCTTGGCCAGGGAAGTCTCGACAGCCATCACTGTTTGGGCTGAAGTTTTGGCATTTGGCAGCTTGGCCAATGTGAACATCTTTTCCAGGTGTTCGAGATATTTTGCCTTGATTTCTTCGGATCTTGCATCGGTCTTTAAATAATATTCACGATCGGGCAGTCCCAATCCCGACTGTACGGTAAATACAGCGTAAACGGTGGGGTCTTTAAAATCGGAGTTTATAAAGAAATTTATCGGTGCACTGATTCCATTTTTGATCGCATAGGCGAAATAGGAAGCCAAATCATCATAATTCTGAAGGGCATCAATTTTTGAAAACTCCTCCATAAGTGGTGCGGCCCCTATGGCATTCCTTGTTTCCATGTCGATATACGATTCGTACAGATCGCCCACTTTTTGCTCTTCAGATCCTTTTTCAAATGCTCCTGAAGCGGATTCCTCTATAATTTTTTTGACATTTTCCTCGGATTCCTCATAGAGCATGTAGGCAGCACCATAAGACGACTTATCGGCTGGAATTTCGGTATGCTTCACCCAGTTGCCATTGACATAGGCATCGAAATCATCCCCTGGTTTTACCAAAGTGTCCATGTTCTGCGTCAAGACCCCGGAGGTCAGTTCCTGAGCTATTTCCTTTTGATTTTCGGTTTTGCAGGCCGTCATTAGTAAGATGGCGGCCAAAGGGGCAATTTTAATAGTGTTGTACATCATTTGTTTTGGATTATATAACGGTATCATGGATTATTTGAGCCCTTTGGGGGCCAAACGTTACAGTGCAAGGATTGCTCTTTTGATCTCAATGTGACCCTACTTTGATCCTTGGAATGCCTATTGCGATAACTATGGGCCGCAATACCCAAATTATGCGATCGGTTGTTGGGCTAGTTTTTGCTTCGGTGCCGTTCCCTGGCCAAAAGCGTATTTTTAAGGAGCATGGCAATGGTCATGGGTCCTACCCCGCCGGGAACCGGGGTAATATAGGAGGCCTTTTTGCTGACATTTTCAAAATCGACATCCCCGGCAATATGGTAGCCCTTTTCCGAATCGTCGGGAACGCGTGTAATGCCCACATCAATAACCACGGCATCATCTTTTACCATTTCAGCTTTCAAAAAATTGGGCACGCCCAAAGCGGAAATGATGATATCGGCCTGCGAGGTGATCTGGGTAATGTTTTTTGTATGACTATGGGTCAGGGTCACGGTCGAATTGCCGGGCCATCCCTTTCTTCCCATCAAAATGCTCATCGGGCGGCCCACGATATGGCTCCGGCCTATCACCACGGTATGCTTTCCTTTGGTGTCTACCTTGTACCGTTCCAAGAGTTCAAGGATACCGAAGGGCGTGGCAGGGATAAAGGTACTCATGTCGAGCGCCATTTTTCCAAAATTGGTAGGATGGAAACCATCTACATCCTTATCGGGGTCGATGGCCATGATCACTTTTTGGGTATCGATCTGTTCGGGGAGGGGCAGCTGTACGATAAAGCCATCGATATCCGAATCTTGGTTGAGCTCATCGATTTTATTCAGGAGTTCCAATTCCGAAGTCGTACTCGGCATTCGCACCATGGTCGACTCGAAACCCACTCTTTCACAAGACCTGACCTTGCTTCCCACATAGGTAAGGCTCGCACCGTCATTGCCCACGATGATCGCTGCAAGATGGGGTACTTTTTCGCCCCGTTCCTTCATTTTGCTCACTTCAGCGGTGATTTCTTCCTTAATCTGATTCGATACTTTTTTTCCGTCAAGGATTTCCATGGGAATTGAATTTAGGCTTGCCCTTTGCGATCAGGTAAAGCGGAATGGTTTTTCTTTAATTTATTTCTCAAAGGGAACATTATTGAACGGGTTAACCGGTTTCGACCCCCAAAAGGAAATCTCAACTGGTTGAAAAAGACGTTACGGATAAGCAAGGAGATGAAGAAACTTATTTCAACCCTTTCATCCCCCCCATCATCTGCATCATTTTTTTGCCGCCACCGCCCTGCATCATCTTCATCATCTTGCCCATTTGATCGAATTGCTTCATTAGTTGGTTCACTTCCTGAATGGTTCTCCCACTGCCCTTGGCGATGCGTTTTTTACGGCTGACATCAAGTTTTGACGGGGTGGAACGTTCATCAGGGGTCATCGAATGGATGATCGCCTCGATATGTTTGAAGGCATCATCATCGATATCCATACCCTTCAAAGCCTTTCCGGCACCTGGGATCATGCCCATCAGGTCTTTGATGTTGCCCATTTTTTTGATCTGTTGGATCTGACTTAAGAAATCGTCGAACCCGAACCTATTTTTGGCAATCTTCTTTTGTATTTTCCTGGCCTCCTCTTCATCGAATTGCTCCTGCGCGCGCTCTACCAAGGAGATCACATCGCCCATTCCCAAAATCCTTTCGGCCATTCTCGAGGGATAGAAGATGTCTATGGCCTCCATCTTTTCCCCGGTACCGATAAACTTGATCGGCTTATCGACCACCGACTTAATCGATATGGCCGCCCCTCCACGGGTATCCCCATCGAGTTTCGTCAATATTACCCCATCGAAGTTGAGGATGTCGTTGAAGGCTTTGGCCGTGTTCACCGCATCTTGCCCGGTCATGGCGTCGACCACAAAAAGGGTTTCTTGGGGCTTGATGGCCTTGTGGATATTGGATATCTCGGCCATCATTTTTTCATCAACGGCCAAACGGCCTGCGGTATCGATGATCACCACATTATAGCCCTTCGATTTGGCATGTGCGATACCTGCTTGCGCGATGGCGATAGGGTCCTTGTTCTCCTTGTCGGAATAGACCTCGACCCCAATCTGTTCCCCGACCACATGCAATTGGTCGATGGCGGCCGGGCGATAGACATCGCAAGCTACCAATAAGGGTTTCTTTGATTTTTTGGTTTTGAGAAAATTGGCCAATTTTCCGGAAAAAGTGGTTTTCCCAGATCCTTGCAGCCCCGACATCAAAATGACGGAGGGGTTACCCGACAAATCGATTCCTTCATTTTCGCCCCCCATCAACTCGGTGAGTTCGTCCTTCACGATCTTCACCATCAGTTGCCCAGGTTGCAGCGTGGTCAACACATTTTGGCCCAACGCTTTCTCCTTTACCCTATTGGTAAATTCCTTGGCGATCTTGAAGTTGACATCGGCGTCCAACAAGGCCCTACGCACCTCTTTGGTGGTCTCGGCCACATTGATTTCGGTAATTTGGCCATGCCCTTTAAGGACATGTAAGGCCTTATCCAGCTTTTCACTTAAACTATCGAACATTGTATCGCTTGTTTACGGGGATTGCAAAGTAACAAAATATCGTGGCCACTGCCAAGAAGATTTATAGGGGGCGAACCCCGGTCGGCGACCCATTTGTCTGATTGAATTTGCATCCATGGGACTGCCCTAAAAAAAAACGCCCATCTTTCGATGAACGTTCTCTTGTGGGGCAAAAAAGGTATGGGGCAAAAAGTTTAAATCATATTTTTTCGAAAGTAAGGTATTCGTCCCCTTCGCCTTCATCACCGATATCAATGAGCTCGATCAAATTGGAAGTGAAGGTTTTTATTTCCCATCCATCACTGAGTTCGGCAAATTTGGCCGGTGACGAAAAAAGGATATTGAACTCGGTATAATCATCCATGGTATCGGCCGTATCATTGTCGGAATCCTCGATCGACCATGCACCGGATAGCGCCGTATTGCCATCGGTGGCGTTCAATGTGCCATCGGCATTGAAGGTGAAAACGAATCCCATAAATTCTGCGGTCTCCTCCGTATCCGTATCATAGTAATAACTGATCTGCCACGAACCATTCGCCATGGCACTCTTTATCGCATCGTTATCAAGCGGGTCGGTTTCATTCGTTGCATTGCTTTCTTCCTTACTGCAAGAAGCAATGACCATGGAAATCAATATGATCGGAATCGGTAATAAGTCTTTCAGTTTCATCTTCATGTTTTTAGGTTAAGTAATAAGACCCGGTGCCGGGGCACCGGGTCTGAAATTGATCAGGGTTTTTCAAATACCAATACTTCATAACTGGCATTTGTTTCGTTATAGGTTTTTAATTCTATACGGTTGCTTTCCAAGGAAACCAATTCCCAGTCGTTGGTGAGGTCGGCCAAGGGTGATTGGTCCCCGAAATTGAGATATATGTTCAATTTGTCATCGCTGTTTCTGAGCACCCTCCAGTGGGCCAGCATGGTAGGGCCGGTTTGGCCCGCGGTCACGGCAAGCACATTGGCGCCTTGGAAGTTGAAGGTATAGGCCATAAAGTTGGTCGTTCCATTCACTTCGGCACTGCTGTAGTTCGCGACCATCCAATTGCCACCCATTAGGATGTTTCTGATTTCCATGACATCATCGTCATCGATGTTGTCGTTGCAAACGCGCTCCAAGATCAATTCATAATCGGTACCCTCGATTTCAAATTTCAATCGGTCGTTCCTCAACTCGCTCAAGGGCCACTCAAAACTTACGCCGGGCTCTTCCCCCATCACAATGGCCATCACCAATCTGCCTTGGGCATTCAGTGCGATTTCCCAGGTACCTTGAGAGGTAAGTTCCCCGTTGCTCAAAGTCACCATGCCTCCGGCCTTGAATTCGAACTCAAAGCCCAGCAATCTTCTGATCTCGTCACCACCAACTTTCACTTTTTTGATGACCCAGCTACATTCCCGTAAGATGCTCCTTAAGGTATCGGGATCCTGGTCGATGATGTCACATATGCTTTCCATTAAGATCCTATTGCCCTCACCAGAGAATAATTTGATCTTGCCTGGCGCTATTTCATAGACGAACCATTCCAGATTGAAGTCGACGATCACATCAAATTCAAGCTTCAAAAGCACCCTCCAGTCACTCACCCTGGTGCTCCATGTTCCGGTTAGGCTGTTGCCCATTCTATCGAGAACCGTTACGCTGCCATCTTCTTTGAAATTCATCAACCATTCGCGATACTGATCGATCTGGCTGATGTTGTCCCTGTCGATGGCGGTGATCAACCACGGACATTCGACCAACAAATTGTCTAAGCGCTCTTTGGTGAAATCGTCATCATTGTAGTCATTGTCATCATCTTCATCGCATTCGGTTTTGGCTCGTTCTATGGCATCGGCCAATTCCGCATTGCTGCTTACCCGAATCTCAGAACCGTCGTATAGCTCCAGGGCAATCGGAAATTCGATGCTCACCAAATCGGTACCGTCAAGGCCGGCGAAAAAACGGCGAAATTCCTTATCACTCTCAACCACCACGTTACCGGTCTGCTGCAAATTGGCATCGAAGGTGAACAACTTGATCGGGTACACGAAATCGATGCATTCGATATCATCATCCTGCCCGCCCTCAGTGCATTGCTCGGCCAATTCGCGCAAATCATCCATATCGTTCAAATTGATGTCGCTAAAATCGGCAAGCGATACCGTGATCGGGAAAATAATGTCCAATAGGTCTTCATCGTCATCTATGGCATCGAAAACGGCTTCGATCTTATCCAGATCGGGAAGGGCGGTGATGGTGATCTCTTCCCCGTTTACCTTCACGGTATAGGGAAAATGAATACTAAAACAGCTGGTACCGTCCACAATATTATCTTTAGACCCATCATTGGAAACAGTTCTTTCCAACAATTTTGCTGTATTGGAATTGGCAAGCAGGGTTTCCTGTTCATTGACCGAATCCACTTGTTCAAATTCATCTTGACAGGCGGTAAATGCCAAGGCCATTACCGTGATTACGATGTAGGTTGCATGCTTTAAATACTTTTTCATAACGATTTGGATTTTTTTGTTACTTCATCCTTAAAACAATCGATATTGAAAACACCCTACCCCAAATCTTAATTTTTTTTGAAATATCTTGTTCAACAATTCGTTTAATCACTGATGCCGCCAATTGTTTGAAGGCGATATCGTACTGCATTCAGGTGTTAATTACTTGTTCGATGCTGCAGTAAACCAAAATGTTTATCTAAAAAATTTGATCCACTTGGAAACCAACAACAAGGATAACGTCTGTGAAGAAATGGTGTTCGCCAGTATCTTCAGGGCTAATTCAAAAACGGTTTTTAACTATATTTATTATAAGTTCGGCAATGAAGAAAAGGCCCATGATGCCGTACAGGAGGCATTCGTAAAACTTTGGGAGAACTGCGGCAAGGTATCCCCGGAAAAAGCCAAATCCTTCGTTTTTACCGTGGCCAACAATCTTTATTTGAATGTGATCAAAGCCGAGAAGGTACGGTTGAAATACGCCGACAAGTCGCTCAAGACCACCCAGGAAACGCCAGAATACCTCATGGAACAAAAGCAGTTCCAAGAAAAATTGGAACGGGCATTGGACAGTTTGCCCGAAAACCAGCGCACCGTTTTTTTGTTGAACCGGATCGATGGAAAGAAATATGCGGAAATTGCAGAGATGGAAGGGGTGAGCGTCAAAGCGATCGAAAAACGAATGCATCTGGCCCTAAAAACCTTACGGGATCAAATCGACGGTATCTGAATCGATCGGCATTGGTCCGGCCAAGGAGACCAACAAAACAACCGCTCTGCAACATCATGTCGATAAAAGGTAGGGTTTTGTGAAGGTTGGTTGTTATTAAAGTATTAAAGCTAGAAACCATGCAAGAAAATTACTTAGCAAAATGGCTCAACAACGAGCTCACCGAGGCAGAGCTGGCAGAATTTAAAAAATCTGACGCATATGCCTCATACCAGCGCATTGTCGAGGCAACCGATACCTTTGAAGCCCCTGATTTTGATATGGAAGGGGCCTTGTTGGAGGTCAAAAACAGAAGGTTCCTAAAAGATACCAAGGTAGTGCAACTTGCGCCTTTCAAAATGTTCCTTCGGGTCGCGGCGGTCGTGGCGGTACTTTTGGCAGGGGCCTATCTTTATTTGAACAGTCTCAACGAATCGGTGACCACGCAATATGCTGAAAACAAGGCGGTGTTATTGCCCGATAATTCTGAAATCGTATTGAACGCCGATTCCGAAATCAACTATAGTGCAAAGAAATGGGACCAACAGCGCAACGTCAATCTTGAAGGGGAAGCATTCTTCAAGGTGGCCAAAGGCAAACGCTTTACGGTAATCACCGAAAGCGGCAGCGTTGCGGTACTGGGTACCCAGTTCAATGTGGAAAACAGAAGGGGCTTTTTCGAAGTAACCTGTTATGAAGGTTTGGTGAGCGTGACCTTTAAAGGTGAAGAAACAAAATTGCCCGCAGGTACATCATTTATTGCCATCAAAGGCAATAAAGTGGCCGTAGGCAACCCTGATGCCAACTTGCCCTCATGGATGAACCAGGAGAGCAGCTTTAAAAGTATACCTTTGAAATATGTGCTTGCCGAATTCGAAAGACAGCATGATATCAAGGTGGAAACCCAAAATGTGGATTCCGAACAATTGTTCACAGGTACCTTTAGTAATACGGATGCCAACTTGGCTTTGCAGAGCATCAGTATTCCTTCCCAAATAAAGTTTAAATTTGAGGGGAATAAAGTGTTGTTCTATGCCGAAAACACTCCGTAAGGCATTATCCTTATTTGTTTGTCTTTGCTTGCTTTCCGCCTTGACCACCAAGGCCCAGGAAACAGCGGCTCCTACCTACCTCATACCCTTTATCCAAAAACTGGAAGAAGATTTTGACATCAAGTTCTCTTACGTAGATGACGACTTGCGGAATGTTCAGATCATGATTCCCAATAGCGCAGATCTTGCGGGAATCCTGGCCAGTATCACGGACCAAACCCAGATCAAGATCCAAAGGATCAGCGATCGTTATTATTCCATGGCCAAAAGCACTACGGTCGACATTTGCGCAACGGTGTTGGATAATTTTGAAGAAAATACAGTTATGGGGGCGACCGTGGAAGTTTTGGGGAGCAAGATCGCCATGGTGACCAATTCGGAGGGTCGCTTTACCCTGCAGAAAGTGCCTAGGAAAGCAATACTCCAGATCAAGTTTTTGGGCTTCAAAACGCTGTTCATCGAAGCCGGGGAACTGATCGACACCAACAAATGCAAAACCTTGCTGTTGGATCCATACTACCAGGAATTGGAGGAAGTGGTCGTGTACAAATTCCTTACTACGGGACTTACCAAACAAACCGATGCCAGTATCTTGTTGAACAGTTCTGAATTCGGCATACTGCCAGGTACCATCGAACCCGATGTGCTACAAACGGTCCAAGCCCTTCCAGGTATCAAAAGTATAGATGAAACCGTTTCCGACATCAACATCAGAGGAGGCAGCAACGATCAAAACCTATTGCTTTGGGACGGCATCAAAATGTACCAATCCGGTCACTTTTTCGGGCTCATCTCCGCTTTCAATCCTTATCTTACCGACAAGGTGATATTGATCAAAAACGGCTCCAGCGCCCAATATGGGGATGGGGTGAGCGGTATCATAGACATGCACACCAAAAATGAGCTCAAAGACCGATTTTTTGGAGGGGCGGGCATCAACCTGATCAGCGGGGACGTTTATGGGCAATTCCCCTTGGGCAACAAGATGGCCTTGCAGCTCTCGGCCAGACGCTCCCTCACCGATTTCTTCAATACCCCTACCTATAACGAGTTCTTCGATCGGGCCTTTCAGGACAGCCAGATCGTGGAAAGGGAAGGCGATTTCTATTTTTACGATTTTACCGGGAAGTTGCTTTATGATATCGATGCCAAGCAGAAGTTGCGCCTGAGTTTTATTAACATCAACAATGCATTGGATTATTCCGAGCTTTCCAGGGATATGAACAGTGCCACCCAAAGCAGTCTCGACCAGACCAACCTGTCATTCGGTGGCAGTTTGGACAGTGAGTGGACAAAGCGGTTCACGACCTTTGTCAACATGTATTATACCAGGTACAATCTAGATGCCCGCAATATTTCTTCGGATGCCCAACAGCAGCTGTTCCAGAACAACCAGGTCAAAGAAACCGGATTGAAGCTCAATACCCATTTCCGTCCCAATGAAAATCTCAATTGGTTGAACGGGTATCAACTGAGCGAAACGGGAATTACCAATGGCACCAACGTAACCGCCCCCCCTTTCAACAGCAACATCAAAGGAGTGGTGCGAACGCATTCGCTCTTCTCGGAAATAGGCTATACCTCACCCTATCGGAAACTGTTCGCCCAGCTTGGGGTACGGCTGAACTACCTTCAAAATCCGGGGAATTTCGAAAAGGTGATCCTGGAACCCAGGCTCAACCTCAACTATAGTTTTTCAAAAGTGTGGAAAGTCTTGGTCTTGGGCGAATTCAAGAGTCAGGCGACCAACCAGATCGTAGACCTGGAACAGAACTTCCTGGGCATCGAAAAAAGAAGGTGGATCATTTCCGATGGGGTGGGCCTTCCCGTAACGCGGAGCAAACAGGGTTCGGTAGGCATCAATTACGACCAAGAGAAATTGTACATTGGATTGGAGGGTTTTTATAAGGAGGTCAACGGCATCAGCACCGCCACACAAGGTTTTCAGAACCAAGACCAGTTTAATGGGGAAATCGGAAAATATGAGGTGAGGGGCATCGAGTTTTTGATCAATAAGAAAACCGAACAATATAGTATTTGGACGAGTTATACCTATAACCTCAACGACTACACCTTCGATGATATCGTACCCAGCCAATTCCCCAATAATCTGGATATCAGGCATACGCTAACCTTGGCCGGAACTTACGATATAGGCCATCTAAAACTCGGTGTAGGGCTCAACTACCGCAGCGGAAAACCCTATACCGAACCCCTGGCCAGTGACCCCATCGATAGCAGCGTTTTTCCCAACCGCATCAATTACGACGAACCGAATGGAAGACGGCTCCCGGAATATATCAGGGCCGATGCCTCGGCCATTTATGATTTTGACCTGGGAACCGGGGCGGCAGCAACGATAGGGATTTCCGTGCTCAATTTTACGGATAGGAAAAACATCTTCAATACCTATTACCGCCTCAACGCGTCGAATGAAATTGAAAAAGTGGAGAACATTTCTCTGGGCCTTACCCCAAACCTGAGCTTCCGAGTGCGTTTTTAATCCCGATTCAGTCGGTTGATCACCAAAACATGGGGAAAAGTGATCGCCGCCAAAAATGAAAAGAAAAAGGAAAGGGAGGTTTCTACATTGTTCCTAAAAACAAATAGCAACAGCAGCAGGCCCAAAACAGAAATGATCCAATATGGAAAGGATGATCTGATGTAATTGCGAATACTCCTCCGTCCGATATTGCCATACAAATACATGATTTGATCCGCCAGGGAGGGAAGCGAATGCCATAGAATAAAATAAATGGCAAAGGCCCAGAGCAGAGAGGCCGTATTAAAAATCACAAAGAATACCAGAACAAAAAAAACCTCTTTCGGCAAATGGGCCCGAACAGACCCCTTGTACCACAAATACCCCAGCGCAGTTATACTTCCCAAAGCGCTGAACACCAAACCGTACCCATAAACCCACTTGGGCAGGTCATGGCCGGTAATCGTGGCGATGACCCCGGATACTTCCGACCAGTGGGCATAAAAAAGCAGAAAGAGGATAAAGAGGCCGTAACTGAGGTAAAATACATAGCCCACAATTCGCGATTCCTTTACCTTAAAGACCCAATGTTGTTCCCCAAAATGGTAACCGCTAAAAATGATAAAGGAGAGCAGTGCGATGGTAGGAATGAAATAAAACAGGGCCAGGCTGGTCCCCACGAAAATGATATAGTAGGCCAGAACCGTTACGAATCCCTTCCCGCTGATATTGGTATGCTTCGACTTTTGCAACAACTTCAGATCATTGGCCCCATGAAGGATTCCAAAGGTAAGGATCAGGACGTAGGCCAGAATATTCTCCACATCATCACCGAAAAAAACGGCCAGCCACAGCGCAAAAAAGGTCGATACCACAATAAAACTGTGCAATTTCCCATATTTCAGCGTTGTATTTTCCATTATGTGTAAAATTTTTAACTTAAAATTAAACATTATGTGTTTAATTTTTTATAAATTTACTTAAACAAAACTAATTTAACTCTTCAATTTATGGAAACTTTTCTGATTTCGATTCCTTTGGTGTCCAAAATGGCTACCAATGACTATGTGGGCTTTACCTTTTTCGTTGGCTGTATGGCCATGATGGCGGCCTCTGCTTTTTTCTTCTTTTCTATGAACAGCTATGATAGAAAATGGAGAACTTCCATCCTGGTTTCAGGATTGATCACTTTCATCGCTGCGGTACACTATTGGTACATGCGCGATTATTGGGCCAACTTCGGTGAGTCCCCGACTTTTTTCCGCTATGTGGACTGGATTTTGACAGTGCCACTGATGTGTGTTGAATTCTACCTTATCCTCAAGGTGGCAGGTGCCAAAAAATCGTTGATGTGGCGCTTGATCTTCCTATCGGTAATCATGTTGGTCACCGGATATTTGGGAGAAGCCGTATTCAGGGACCAAGCCTGGTTATGGGGCTTGATTTCAGGAATCGCCTACTTCGTCATAGTTTATGATATTTGGTTGGGTCAGGCCAAGAAACTGGCCGAAGCCGCCGGTGGAGCTGTCTTGACCGCCCACAAAACGCTTTGCTGGTTCGTGTTGGTAGGATGGGCCATTTATCCCATCGGCTACATGGCCGGTACCCCAGGATGGTACGAAGGTCTGTTTGGTGGACTTTCCATGGACGTTGTGTACAACATCGGTGATGCCATCAACAAGATCGGTTTTGGTCTTGTGGTCTACAATTTAGCAGTAACCGCCACTGCAAAAGCAGAAGCATAAGTTATTGTTAATTTAGTTGGTTGTTGAAAGGCCGCTCTTTTAGAGCGGCCTTTTTATGTTTATTCCTTATAAGAAATGGTTCTACAAAAACTGATGGAGATTCCCAGTCAAAACCTGTCTTCCCAGGTTTTATCCTACATTCTTTCCGGAACTTGAATGCCCAGCAGATGGAATGCCGATTGGATTACCTCGGCAACCTTTTTTGACAATTGCACCCTGAATTTCTTCTTGGGCAATTCGGGTTCTCCCAAGATCGAAACCTGTTGGTAGAACGAATTGAACTCCCGCACCAGATCGTAGGTATAGTTGGCGATCAATGCCGGACTAAAATTGTCCGCGGCCAATTGAATGGTCTCTGGAAACTGTAAAAGCTGCTTGAGGAGCTCCTTTTCCTTTTCGTGCAGGCCATCCGATAGGCTTACCACTTTTGAAGAATAATCGAACTCGGCATCGGCCCTTCTCAGTATGGATTGTATCCGTGCATAGGTGTACTGTATGAACGGCCCGGTATTGCCCTGAAAATCGACCGATTCCTTGGGATCGAACAGAATGCGTTTTTTGGGATCCACCTTAAGGATGTAATATTTCAGCGCCCCGAGGCCTATCATGCGATGGAGTTCCCCTTTCTCAGTTTCAGTGTAGCCCTCCAACTTGCCCAATTCTTCCGAAATGGAAGCAGCGGTTTGGGTCATATCGGCCATCAGGTCGTCTGCGTCGACCACGGTGCCTTCGCGGCTCTTCATCTTGCCACTGGGCAGGTCGACCATCCCGTAGCTCAAATGGAACAGCTGCTTTGCCCAAGTGTAGCCGAGCTTCTTAAGGATCAGGAACAAGACCTTAAAATGGTAGTCCTGTTCATTGCCCACGGTATAAACCATGCCGCCAATATCGGGATAGTCTTTCACCCGTTGTATTGCCGTACCGATATCTTGTGTCATGTATACCGCGGTACCATCGGAACGCAGCACTATTTTTTCGTCCAAACCTTCGTCGGTGAGATCGATCCAAACACTGCCATCGGCCTTTTTGTAAAAAACCCCTTTTTGTATCCCCTCCAAAACCACATCCTTCCCCAACAAATAGGTATCGCTCTCGTAGTAGAGCTTATCGAAATCCACTCCCAGGTTGCGGTAGGTTTCCTCAAAACCGGTATAGACCCAGGCATTCATTTTTTTCCAAAGGGAAACCACGGCCTCATCTCCCGCTTCCCATTGCAATAACATTTTTTGGGCTTCTTGAAGTATGGGGGCCTCCTTTTCGGCCGTTTTTGCGTCCTCACCGCCAGCAACCATGGCCGCCACCTCCTTTTTATACGCCTTGTCAAAGGCGACATAATAATTGCCCACCAATTTATCGCCTTTCAAACCGGTGCCATCAGGGGTGGCACCATTTCCGAATTTCTGCCAGGCCACCATACTCTTACAGATGTGTATGCCGCGGTCGTTGATGATTTGGGTCTTGTAAACCTTCTTTCCGGAAGCCTTAAGGATTTCCGCCACGGAATACCCCAAAAGGTTGTTTCGGATATGTCCCAAATGCAAGGGCTTATTGGTGTTGGGAGAAGAATACTCCACCAAAATGGCATCGTTATTGTTCGGTTTCCTGAAACCATAATTTCCTTCGTCCTTGACGGTGTTAAATGCATTTAGATAATGCCCATCACCGATCAGGAGGTTTAAAAACCCCTTGACCACATTAAAATCAATGACCGCTTCAACTTCCGTGACCAAATAGGATCCTATCTTGGCGCCGATCTGTTCCGGATTGCCCTTTACAAATCGAAGCATCGGAAAGATCACCACGGTAATATCCCCTTCAAAATCCTTACGGGTCGGTTGAAATTCGACATTGGGCAGGGCTACCCCAAAAACGGCATTTACGGCTTCCTTTACCTTTACGTCCAGAACAGTTGGGAGGTCCATTGATTTTTGTTTCACGAAGGCGCAAAATTACGTATTTTTTTATGCTTTGTTAAGGATGGTCCAAGGTATTCTACCTGCTTTTGGCTAACTTTGAAGAAAAAGCGCACGAAAATAGTATATGCTCGTCAACGTCTCCTATAACAACAAGGAAATTACCAGAAAAGTGGATGAAGAAGTAGGCCAGCCCTTCACCTTAAAGGAACGATGGGCCATGGGCGGCATCGGTTCCCCGAAATTGTTCATAACCGAAGCCAGCATCGAAATACGCAATCTGTTGATATTGGACAATAATCTCGATTCCTGTAATATAGAATTGAGGCCGAAGGGAATCGTTGTCCGGTTTCGTTCCTTGCTGGAAACCTTCGCCCTCGTCATCCCCTTTTATAAATTAACCATTTACAAAGGCGATTTTGCCGTTTACTCGATTTATAGGGACCATTATTTTATCAAGGTACGATCGGACACCAAGGCCATTCAAAAATTTTTTCGAAAACTTTTGGATTATAAAGCGGACAATGGGCCTGTGGACATCTTGGATCTGTAGCCAAAGCCTTTTGGGCACGGTCCGCAAATCCTTAACAATCGAACATCCATTGTAGTATATCAACCGCTAAAGCAAAAAGCCCGAAAAAAACAGAACCCAATGAAAATACTACTTACCGGCGCCAATGGTTATATCGGCATGCGGTTGCTGCCACAGTTGCTCGATATGGGCCACGAAGTGGTCTGTGCCGTGCGGGATGCCAAGCGACTTTCCGTAGATAAGGAAACCCTCGCGCGGATCGAAGTAGTGGAAATCGATTTTTTGGAGGAGGTGGTAGCGGGCAAAATGCCAAAAGATATCGAGGCGGCCTATTTCCTGATCCATTCGATGAGTGCCTCCACGGAGGCCTTCGATGAAATGGAAGCGAAAACGGCCCATAACTTCAACCTGTACCTGGAAGCGACCCAAGTGAAGCAGGTCATTTACCTCAGTGGCATCGCCAATGAGGACAACCTGAGCAAACACCTCTGGTCCCGAAAAAATGTGGAGGAAATATTGTACCAGGGGCCCTTCAGCCTCACCGTGCTAAGGGCAGGCATCATTGTGGGCTCGGGCAGTTCTTCCTTCGAGATCATCAGAGATCTTTGTGAAAAATTGCCCGTAATGATCACTCCGAAATGGGTATTGACCAAAACGCAGCCCATAGCCATAAGGGATATCATCAACTTCCTTATCGGGGTCCTGGGCGATGAACGCACCTATGGCGATTCCTTTGATATTGCCGGTCCCGACGTTCTGAGTTACAAACAGATGATGGAGCAGTATGCCGAGGCAAGGGGCTTTAAGAACTGGATCTTCACGGTACCCGTAATGACCCCCAAACTGTCTTCCTACTGGCTCTACTTTGTCACCTCCACCTCCTACAAATTGGCCATGAACCTGGTCGACAGCATGAAAATCGAGGTGGTGGCCAGGGATAACCGGCTTCAAGAAATTTTGGGCATCAAAACGCATACCTACAGGGAAGCGATCGACATGGCCTTTAAAAAAATTGAGCAGAACCTTGTGGTGAGCAGCTGGAAGGATAGTATGATCAGTGGGCGGTTCAACAAGAATCTTGGCAAATACATTCAAGTCCCCAAATATGGAGTATTGCAGGACCATAAGAAACTCAAGATCTCCGAT
Source organism: uncultured Flavobacteriaceae bacterium (assembly GCA_963760375.1). GTDB lineage: Bacteria > Bacteroidota > Bacteroidia > Flavobacteriales > Flavobacteriaceae > Pelagihabitans. Next base: position 435,197 of record CAVXCS010000001.1, read on the forward strand.
CCGGAGCTGGTGATCGGGAATATTTGGAAAATAGGCGGTGAAAACGGATGGTATTATGGTAATTGGCTCTGGAAAACCAGGGGCTTGCTCGACAAATTGATAGGGGGCGTGGGATTGCGCCGTGGTCGCACCCACCCCGATAAGATCTACCCAGGTGATGCCCTTGATTTTTGGAGGGTCCTATTGGCCGATAAAAAGGGAAAGAGGCTCCTGCTTTTTGCTGAAATGAAGCTTCCCGGCGAAGCCTGGTTGGAATTCAGGATCGATGAAAACGATGTGCTCCACCAAACGGCCACTTTTAGGCCTAGGGGGCTCAAGGGCCGCTTGTATTGGTATAGCATTGTTCCCTTCCATTATTTTATTTTTGGTGGAATGATCAGAAATATCGCGAACGCCCGCTGAACATAATCGCACTAAAGCATCCCGTCTTTGAACGCTTTTTTAAAAAATCAACTGCTTTTTCTGTCCCTGGGCATATTGCTGTTGTTCACCCTCACCGTATTCTTCCAAACCGAAGCGAGCTATGGGGCCATAGAATCGCTGTCACTATGGGTGCGGAATCATTTCGGCTATTTTTATCTGTACCTGGGCTTGGGTTGTGTGCTCTTGTTGTTGGGGATTGCCATTTCGCCATTGGGCAGGATAAAACTTGGCAAGGTCGGTTCCAAACCCGAGCATTCGCTTTGGTCCTGGACGGCCATGCTATACAGTGCGGGAATGGGAGCCGGTATCCTGCTGCGGGCCGTTCAAGAACCCGTTTTCATGAAACAGTATCCACCCTATCCCTCGGCCATGGAACCAGACATTTTGGCCCTGGAATTCACTTTTTACCAATGGGGCTTTACCGCTTGGGCATTTTATGGCCTATTTGCCATGGTAGTGGGCTATGCCCTATTCGTGGGAAAGAAGAAGGTTTTGGTCAGTGCGACCATCGAGGGTACGATCAAAAACAAGTGGGCAAGGAATGGTATTGATGTGATGACCATTGTGACCACTGTTTTTGGGCTCATAGCGGCCATCGGATTGGGCACCACCCAAATCAATGGCGGCCTCAACCACGTTTTTGGCCCCCACTTTGGCCTGGGAACGACCTTGGTGTTGGCCTCCCTTGTTTCGACCATTGCCTTTTATTCGGCCTGGCAAGGGGTCAACAAAGGCATCAAAGCCCTCTCCAAGATCAACATCCTTATGACCTTGGCCCTGTTGCTCTTCATTTTTTTTTCGAGCGATATGGCTGCTATCCTTTTGTCGTTTTCAAAAGCCACACTTCATTATCTGCTCGATTTCATCCCCATGAGCCTGGCATTGGAAGGATTTGATCCCGGGCTTGATTTTTTGACCGATTGGACCTTTTATTATTGGGCATTTTGGTTGGCCTGGGCACCTTTTACGGGAATTTTCATCGCCAGGATATCGAAGGGCAGGACGCTGCGGCAGTTGTTGCTCGGCGTGTTGATCATTCCTTCGCTTGGCACTTTCTTTTGGTTTTCGGTCTTCGGCGCTTCGGCATTTCAGTTGATCGAAGTTTGGGGAAGCTACAACAATGAATTCGGGAACGTGTTTTCCTCCATCTTTGTCTTTCTCGAACATTATCCTATTTCCGTGGTTCTCAACATTACCACGATTATTTTATTGATGGGATTTCTGATCACCTCGGTCGACTCGGCCGTGTTCGTGCTCAGCATGTTTACCGACCAAGGTAAAAAAGACCCCAGCAAACGGCATCGGTTGCTTTGGTCGGTATTTATTTTACTGGCGACCCTGGCCTTGATCTTATTGGGTAATTTCAGAACCGATATCGATGTCTTGACCGCGGTTCAGAAACTATTGATCATCACCTCCCTACCTTTTGCCTTTTTCATGGTCGCCATGACAGGGATTTTCATGAAGCGACTACTGGTCTCCACCCGACAGGGCGAACATGAATAAACGCTCTTGATCAAAGTAAAATCGGAACATCCTTTAAATACGCGGCGATCATACGGCTTTTGGCAAAAATACTTCGGCCATCATGCATCGCGCGCTGCCGCCGCCACAGGTCTCAATCGTATCCAAAGGACCATGAACGATTTCGCAATGCTTTTCAATGGCCTTGATTTGGGCCGGGGTCAGGCTGTGGTAAGCTTGTGAACTCATCGCGAGATAAGGTGTTGCATCGGTTCCCAATACCTGTAACATATTACCGGCGAAGTGATGCATCTGTTCCTCGGTGATGGCAATGATCTCTTTGCCATCCTCCTTCAGATGGTTCACCACATTTTTGCGCTCCTTCAAATCGTCGATACTATCGAGGCAGATGACCGAAAAATCCAGTGCAAGGCACATCATTACGTTGGTGTGGTAAATGGGCAAACGCTGCCCCTCATAGGTTTGAAAGGCATTGAAGATGATGGGCATACAATCAAAATCCTCACAGAATTCGATTACCAGTTCTTCGTCGGCACGGGCAGAGAGGGCGCAATACACTTTCTGGTGCTCCCTATCGAGCAAGAGGCTTCCGGTACCTTCCAAAAACAATCCTTCCGCCTCGGCAGCGGTATAGTCCATCACGTTGTTGATCAAATATCCCTTGGCCTCGAGCAGGTCCAAAATATCTTCCCTTCTTTCCTTTCTGCGATTTTCGGCGAACATCGGATAAAGACCAACCGTTCCATCACTGTGGAAGGAGATCCAATTGTTTGGAAAAATAGAATCCGGGGTATCGGCTTCCTTGGTATCTTCGACCACGATCACGTTGACGCCTTTTGCCCTCAAGATTTCCACAAAGGCATCGAACTCCTCCTGGGCTTTGGTGTTGATGACCTGGTTTTTCACATCGATATCTTCCATGAAGAAGTTATTGACGGCCGTTTGTTCGTTCATCCTGAAATTCACTGGACGAACCATCAAAATGTTATTGGTGATCTGTTTCATTTTGTTCTGAATAGTATTGATCAATCGCGAACCAAAGGCAGCGTACTGCAGCGGAGCAATCCTTCTTGTTTTGAGATTTCCGCATAAGGGATCTCTTCAACGGTAAAGCCATTGCTTCGCAACCATTTGTTCAGCCTTACAAAGTTTTTTTCGGATACTACAACTTTCGGAGAAATCGAAAAAACGTTGCTGAACATGTGATACATTTCATCGGCAGTGATCTCAAAGATATTTTTCGGGCCGAAATAATCGACCAGCCATTGGTATTCCGATTCGATCAAAAACCCATTTTTATGGAGAATGGCCTTGTCACTTCCCACCGGTTGGAAACAACAGTCTAAATGTAGTGCGTTTTCCCGGGCATTTGTCGATTTTCGAAGCTCGAAGGCCTTGACCTTTTTGTTGGGAAACAAGCCTGCCAAATAGCTTACCGCAGCCCTATTCGTACGAGCCGTGATATGTTGCGGATAATTCTCGGCCGTATAGGTGCCCACGAAAATATAGTCGTTCCATGGCATCACATCGCCTCCTTCCACATGAACCTCTGCTGGCGGGTACACCAATTTGGACGGGTCTATTTGATCGAGCACGTGCCCTATGGCCAGGAATTCCTCCTCACGATCGGGCAATATATTTGCTTTGAGAAAAGTGTCCCCGATGACAAAGGCAATATCCCGAGAAAAAATTTGGTTGGTATCCTGCAGCACTTTAGGGCGAAAGACCTGAACCCCGTATTTTTCGAAAACGGCAGCAAAGGCATCCATTTCCTTTACCATGTCGGATTCAACCGGATAGGTACCCGCCAAGATATGTTCCAGCGATTTTGGGTCATACGCGTCTTCAGGCCTGGGGGTGGGTCCACAGCTCTCGGCCGTTCCCAATACCACGGCCCTCAAGCGCGATGTCTCATCATTTATGTTCAACTGCAGCATGCCGGAAATTTTGTGCTAAGATAAGACTGTATGGGTGTAAAAAAAATGCTCCTTTAACAATAAAAGGAGCTTATCTTGATTTTGGCTCAGCAGGGTTTACCTCAGGCTTAAATCGACATAGGGCCGCAGGTTTTCTCCTGTGTAGATTTGCCTTGGCCTTCCGATGGGTTCATTGTTCAACCGCATTTCGCGCCATTGGGCAATCCACCCGGGAAGTCTTCCCAAAGCAAACATCACCGTGAACATGTCGGTTGGGATGCCAAGGGCCCTATAAATGATGCCGGAATAGAAATCGACGTTCGGATATAATTTTCTTTCCACAAAATAGGAGTCTTCGAGCGCCTCCTTTTCCAATCCTTTGGCGATATCCAGAATGGGATCGTCGATGCCCAGTTCATCCAGCACCTCATCGGCGGCCTTTTTTATGATCTTTGCCCTTGGATCGAAATTTTTATAGACCCTATGACCGAAGCCCATCAGCCTAAAGGGATCATCCTTATCCTTGGCTTTGGCCATGTATTTTTTGGTATCTCCCCCATCGGCTTCGATGGCCTCGAGCATTTCGAGCACGGCCTGGTTCGCACCCCCATGTAATGGGCCCCATAAGGCCGATATGCCCGCTGATAAAGAGGCAAAAAGACCGGCATGTGAGGATCCCACGATACGAACGGTGGAAGTGGAACAGTTTTGCTCATGATCGGCATGAAGGATCAGTAGCTTGTCCAAGGCCTCAATTACATTTTTGTTCTTTTTATATTCCTGATTGGGTTTTTTGAACATCATTTTATGGATGTTCTCCACATATCCGAGACTTTCGTCACCATAATCCAGTGGAAGTCCCTTTTTCTTTCTCAAGGTCCAGGCCACGAGCACCGGAAATTTTGCCAAGATGCGAACGATGGCGTGGTACATCGCCTTTTCGGAGCTCACATTTACGGAAATCGGATTAAAAGCGATGAGCGCACTGGTCAAGGAAGACAAGACTCCCATCGGATGGGCAGATTTAGGGAAGCCGTCAAGGATTTTCTTCATTTCCTCATCCACGGTCGATTCGTTCTTGATATCCTTATGGAACGCCTCCAATTTTTCCTTATTGGGCAATTCCCCGAAAATCAGCAGATAGGCGACTTCCAAAAAATCGGCCTTTTCGGCCAACTCTTCTATCGCATAACCACGGTATCTCAAAATACCCTTTTCCCCATCGAGGAAAGTAATGGCACTTTCGCAGGAACCGGTATTTTTATAACCGGGATCAAGGGTAATAAGTCCCTTGGTAACCGATCGCAGGTTTTTTATGTCTATGGCCGATTCATCTTCGGTGCCTTTTATAACGGGAAATTCGTATCTCTGACCATTGTATTCAATAATTGCGAAGTCTGACATTTGCGGTAGTTACTTTAGGTTAAACGTAAATTTAAGGAAAACACCTCATGTTAACAATTTAGTATTTTCATTTAGGTTATTATTAACAATGGGCATAAAAAGTGTTGGCTTGTCTTGAAGGTTCCATTATAGCAGGTAGAGGAATTTGTAGTAATCATCGACCGATTTCTTCCAGGTAAAGCGCATTTTCTTGGCATTGGATTGGATCTCCTCCCATTTGGGCTTATCATGCTCAAAAAGCCACAGCGCTTCATCAAAGGTCGACACCATGTTCTTGATCTTCTCGTCATAGGTGGCCCCATCAAAGGAAAAGCCTGTTTTCATATGCTCCACGGTATCCTTCAATCCTCCGGTATGGTGCACCAAGCATGGATTCCCATTGCGCATGGAAAGCATTTGGCTGATGCCACAAGGTTCAAAAAGACTTGGCATGAAATAGAGGTCCGACTCTAGGTAGATGGAGTCGATCAGGTCTTCCGATTGCCCATTCGTAAAAATGAAGTTTTGATGTTCGTAGCTCATTTTTCTGAAAAGCTCTTCGTACTCAGGTGCACCGGTGCCCAAGAGCATAAAAATCCCGTCCACCTTCTTTAGTTTTTGCAGTATTTGAACCAAGGCTTCCGGAGAACGTTTTAGGAAATAGAACTTCTGTTCGGTCAATCTGGCCACGCTTGCCATGATGAACTTTGGTCGTACATCTACATATTTCATGATCTTTTCGCCAGTATGCGCCAAGAAATCGGCCTTGTATTTCTTTGATTCTTCCTGTAACCAACGGAACAAGGCCTTTACGGTATTGCGATAGAGCTGGCCCGTTGCGGCCACCCTAATGTTGTTGTAATTGCTCCCATTAAGGATGCCGTACAACCTGCCTTCATCATTGGCCTTGACCAAATCGATTTCCAATGATTCCCCGCCGATAAACTCCGGAGGGGCACTGGGTTTGAGGATGTCTTCCTTATAAGATGGGGAAACCGTATGAACGGCATCGGAAAATCGAATGCCCACGGCCATCAGATTTACACAATCCTGGTACCGGTAGTCCATTAGGGCATTGGTATCGAGTTCGATATCGGGAAACCAATTTTGTAAAGAGGAATAATTTCCCCTAAATGGGCGAATGCCCTGAATGGCCAGGTTATGGATGCTATAAACGAACCTGATTTTTTTCAATGCATTATAGGCGGGATGGTACTGTTTTAAAAAGAGCACTAAGCTGGTGTGCCAATCGTGCAAATGCACAATATCGAGCTTGCCAAAACAATCCTTTTTGATGGCCTCGGCCACGGCGGTACAAAAAATAATAAACTTGACCGCATCGGTATAAAACGGTTCGGTAGGGTCGTTGTGATAGATATGCGCAATATCGCCCGCTTCTATTTCGGGATGGTGTATTACATAGTGGTGTACATTCTTGAATTCCTTTTTAGGCACCACCTCATAGAGATCGGCAGTATAGGTTTGGCCTCGGAGCTGAACGTTCAGATGCGATTTGAAGGTGCCGTTTTTATATAATCTGGAATAGGCTGGAACCACCACATGCGCCTTGTCGCCACGCTCGGAAATCTGTCTCGGTACATCGCGCACCACATCGCCCATTCCTCCGGCCTTACATTCAGGTATGGCATCATTTTCAGCAGCAACAAAAAGAAAATTGTTCATATTTTACGGGAAGGATTTCAGTCAATACAAGATATTCAATTAAATGGGAAATACCGTCGATACCCAAAAAAAAACCTTCCCTACCCATATAGTAGATGGGTAGGGAAGGATGCCTTTTGGTATACTTTAAATTATTTGATTTTAAAAGCCTTTAGCTGGGGATAGTAGGCCATTTCGCCCAATTCTTCCTCAATACGCAACAATTGGTTGTATTTCGCCATTCGATCGGATCGCGAGGCAGAACCCGTTTTTATTTGTCCGGTATTCAAGGCAACGGCCAGATCGGCGATGGTATTGTCTTCCGTTTCTCCGGATCGGTGCGACATTACCGAAGTGTAGCCAGCGTTCTTGGCCATATTCACGGCCGCGATGGTCTCCGTTAGGGTGCCTATTTGGTTTACTTTGATCAAAATAGAATTCGCGATGCCGTTTTCAATGCCACGTGAAAGCCGCTCCACATTGGTCACAAAAAGATCGTCACCTACCAATTGCACCTTGTCCCCAATTAATTCGGTCAAGACTTTCCACCCTTCCCAATCGTTTTCATCCATGCCATCCTCGATCGAAATAATCGGATATTTGGAAGCAAGGTCGGCCAAATATTGTGCTTGCTCTGCGGAAGAACGCACCGCTCCCTTGTCACCCTCGAATTTGGTATAGTCGTATTTCCCTTTCACATAGAATTCGGCCGCGGCACAATCCAGTGCGATCATCACATCATCGCCCAATTTGTAGCCCGCCTTTTCAACCGCCTTTGCGATGGTATCCAGGGCATCTTCGGTACCGTCGAGCTTTGGGGCAAAACCGCCCTCGTCGCCCACTGCGGTGCTCAACCCTCTATCGTGCAATACTTTCTTAAGATTGTGGAATATCTCGGTGCCCATTTGCATGGCATGTGAAAAACTTTTTGCTTTTACCGGCATCACCATGAATTCCTGGAAGGCGATGGGGGCATCGGAATGTGAGCCACCATTGATAATGTTCATCATGGGAACCGGAAGGGTATTGGCGCTAACCCCGCCTACGTAGCGGTAAAGCGATTGTCCCAATTCGTTGGCTGCCGCTTTGGCCGCTGCCAGGGATACCCCTAGGATCGCATTGGCACCCAGTTTCGATTTGTTGGGTGTCCCGTCAAGATCGATCATTACCTGATCGATCAGATTTTGTTCAAAAACAGACATCCCCAATATTTCTTCCGCAATGATCGTGTTCACGTTGTTCACTGCCTTTTCAACACCCTTGCCCATAAAGGCCTTGCCCCCGTCACGGAGTTCAACGGCCTCATGTTCACCGGTTGAAGCACCGGAAGGCACTGCAGCCCTTCCCATGATGCCATTTTCGGTAATCACATCCACCTCAACGGTAGGATTACCCCTAGAATCTAATATTTGCCTTGCGTGGACGCTTAGGATGATACTCATTTGATTGTTTTTAGGTTTAGTTTAAGCGGCAAAGATACAAAACCGCCATGGTAAATTGTACCGGCCAACACTTGTTATTGGAACTATAACATCAATATAAACTAGGATACCGATACCGAGGCGACCGACTGGATCAGTTCAAAAAATTGGTCGAACAGGTATTCCGCATCATGGGGGCCCGGACTTGCTTCAGGATGGTATTGGACCGAAAAAACATGCTTGCCTTTCATTCTTATTCCGGCCACGGTATGGTCGTTCAAATGAAGGTGGGTTATCTCCAGCTCGCTATGGGCTTCGGTTTCCTCCCTGTTTACGGCAAAACCGTGATTTTGGGAGGTGATTTCCCCCTTGCCCGTGATCAAGTTCATGATGGGATGATTGATACCACGGTGTCCGTTATGCATTTTGTAGGTTGAGACCCCGTTGGCCAAGGCGATTACCTGATGCCCCAGACAGATACCGAAAACAGGCTTGTCGCTGGCAATCATTTTTTTTGCGCAGGCAATGGAATCGGTCAAGGGTTCTGGGTCACCCGGACCATTGGAGATAAAGTACCCATCGGGGTTCCAGGCCGCCATCTCCTCAAACGTGGCGTTATAGGGAAACACTTTGATGTAAGCTCCCCGCTTCGCCAAGTTGCGCAAAATGTTCTTTTTAATGCCGATGTCCAAGGCCGAAATCCTGAACTGGGCCTTTTCGTCCCCCACAAGATATGGTTTTTGGGTCGATACTTTCGAAGCCAGTTCCAAACCTTCCATACTGGGTACCTGGGCGAGTTGTTTTTTAAGTTCTTCTATATTATCCACTTCGGTCGAGATCACTGCGTTCATGGCCCCATGATCCCTGATATAGTTTACCAAAGCCCGGGTATCGACATCGGAAATGGCAAAAAGTTGGTTGTCGTTTAAAAAGGTCTCGAGACTGGCGTCGGCTATGGGCCGTGAATATTCATAACTAAAGTTTCTACAGATCAGCCCGGCAATCTTTATGGAATCGGATTCAACCTCATCTGAATTGGTCCCGTAATTTCCGATATGGGCATTGGTGGTGACCATGAGTTGGCCGAAATAGGACGGATCGGTAAAAATTTCCTGATATCCCGTCATGCCCGTATTGAAACATACCTCTCCAAATGCGGTACCGGATTTGTTGCCTACCGATTTCCCATAAAATAAGGTTCCATCGGCCAATAATAACAGTGCTTTTTTTCTTGATTGATATTTCATTCTTAGCGTTGCTCTTTTAAATTAATCCCAATTGTCGATGTTTTTTGTTTTGAAGGCCTTTATCGCCAAATGGCCGGTACTTTGCAAAAAAACATAAAAAAAGGATAAGCTTTTAGGCCTATCCTTTAAAATTATTATAATTTATTGACATTTTATGCTTCAGACCCTTCATCCTTGGATTTGGTTTTCGGCTTTGCCTCCGTTTCGGAAGCAGCCTCTGGTTCGGCGGAGGTCTCAGGTTCAGCTGCCGGTGCGGTCTCCGTAGGTGCTTCCACTTCCGCGACAGCTTCCGTTTTGGCCTTAGCCTCAGGTTTTGCCTCCTTGGCCGGTTTGGCTTCCGCTTCAGGATTTACCGCCGCTTCCGGTTTGGTCTCCTGAACCGATTCAACGGCAGGTTGTTCCCCTTTGCCGCCACTGCCCCTTCTACTTCTTCTGGTGGTCTTTTTCTTGGGCTTGCCGGCGTTGTAGATCTCGTTGAAGTCAACCAGCTCTATCATGGCCATATCGGCATTGTCGCCCAGTCTGTTTCCCAATTTGATGATACGGGTATAACCTCCTGGTCTGTCGGCCACTTTCTCGGAAACTTCGCTGAACAATTCGGTGACCGCATATTTGTCCCTTAGGTTCTTGAATACGATGCGCCTGTTGTGCGTTCCTTTTTCAGCAGTGAGGTTGTTTTCGGCCTTTGATTTTGTGATCAGAGGTTCGATGAACTGTTTCAAGGCTTTCGCCTTGGCCACTGTGGTGTTGATTCTTTTATGTTCAATCAAGGAACAGGCCATGTTGGCCAACATCGCTTTTCTATGTGCGGTCTTTCTTCCTAAATGATTGACTTTTTTACCGTGTCTCATTTTTATTTATATTGACTTTCTTGTCGGGGATTCTCCCTTCCAACAAAAGTTAATTAATCTTTATCCAATTTGTATTTTGAAAGGTCCATGCCGAAGCTCAGCCCTTTGTTGATGACCAGTTCTTCCAGTTCGGTCAATGACTTTTTACCGAAGTTCCTGAATTTCATCAAATCGTTTTTGTTGAAGGAAACCAAATCTCCCAATGTATCGACCTCCGCTGCTTTCAAGCAGTTCAGGGCACGAACGGAAAGGTCCATGTCGACCAATTTGGTCTTGAGCAACTGTCGCATGTGCAATGATTCCTCGTCATAGGTCTCGGTCTGGGCAATCTCATCGGCTTCCAATGTAATGCGCTCATCGGAGAACAGCATAAAGTGATGGATCAAAACCTTTGCAGCCTCGGTCAAAGCATCTTTGGGATGAATTGAACCGTCTGTCTCTATTTCGAAAACCAATTTTTCATAATCGGTTTTTTGCTCTACCCTGAAGTTCTCAATGCTGTACTTTACATTTTTGATCGGGGTAAAGATTGAATCGACCGCAATGGTACCTAGTGGCGTTCCAGATTTTTTGTTCTCTTCTGCCGGTACGTAACCCCTGCCTTTATCAAGCGTGATCTCCATATTGATGCCCACTTTGGAATCCATGTTGCAAATCACCAAATCCGGGTTCAATACTTGATACCCCGAAATGAATTTTTGAAAATCACCGGCCACCATCTTGTCTTTACCACTTACCGATATCGACACGGTTTCTGCCTCCGAATCATCAATTTGTTTCTTAAAACGAACTTGTTTCAGGTTGAGGATGATTTCAGTGACGTCTTCAACAACGCCTGGGATGACCGAAAATTCATGTTCAACCGTATCAATCCTTACCGAAGTAATGGCATGACCTTCCAATGCTGAAAGCAATACCCTTCTTAATGCATTCCCAACGGTTAATCCATAACCAGGTTCTAAAGGGCGGAATTCAAACTTCCCTTTAAAATCTGAGGAATCGATCATTATTACTTTATCGGGTTTCTGAAAATTAAATAATGCCATAATTGGATCCTTGTTGGTTTATTTAGAGTATAACTCCACTATTAATTGTTCTTTGATATTCTCAGGAATCTGGATCCTTTCGGGGATGGAAACATAGGTTCCTTCCATTTTAGCACTGTTCCAGGTAATCCACTCGTAAACACTGCTGCTTGAGGAAAGTGAGTCGTTAATGGCCTCAACCGATTTCGATTTTTCCCTAACACCGACCACATCCCCAGGTTTCAAGGAATAAGACGCAATGCTCACCAATTCGCCGTTCACAGTAATGTGCCTATGGGAAACCAATTGTCTGGCACCTCTTCTCGAAGGGGAAATTCCCATTCGGTACACCACATTGTCCAATCTGGATTCGCACAACTGGAGCAACACTTCTCCCGTTACGCCTTTGCTTCTGTTGGCCTTGGCGAAAAGGTTCCTGAATTGTTTTTCCAGAATACCGTAAGTGTATTTTGCTTTTTGTTTTTCCATCAACTGGACGGAATATTCTGACTGTTTTCCACGACGTCTGTTCTGTCCGTGTTGTCCTGGAGGATAACTCTTTTTTTCAAAAGCCTTATCGTCCCCATAAATCGCTTCTCCGAATTTTCGGGCGATTTTACTTGTTGGTCCTGTATATCTTGCCATTTTTTATCTGTTTGAAGTGTGATTATGAATTAAGGCTTCTCCTTCGATAATCTTTAACTACACTTCGATTTATGAAATAATTGATTAAACTCTTCTTCTTTTGGGAGGACGGCAACCGTTGTGCGGCATTGGGGTTACATCGATTATTTCGGTTACCTCGATTCCTGAATTGTGTATGGATCGTATGGCAGATTCCCTACCATTTCCCGGGCCTTTTACATATACCTTCACCTTTCTCAACCCAGCTTCATGGGCCACTTTCGAACAATCCTCTGCTGCGATCTGTGCGGCGTAGGGGGTGTTCTTTTTAGAACCCCTAAATCCCATTTTTCCAGCGGAAGCCCACGAAATCACATCTCCCTTTTTATTGGTCAAAGAGATGATGATGTTGTTGAACGAAGCCGTAATATGGGCCTGACCGACAGAATCGATGATTACCTTGCGTTTTTTCGTTGTTTTTGGATTTGTCTTTGCCATACTGTGTTACTTATTATTTAGTGGCCTTCTTTTTGTTGGCAACTGTTTTTCTTTTTCCTTTTCTCGTCCTGGAGTTGTTCTTTGTACGTTGACCCCTTACTGGCAATCCACATCGGTGACGAATACCCCTGTAGCAACCGATATCCATCAAACGCTTGATATTCAGTTGAGTCTCTGATCGCAATTCCCCCTCAATTGTAAAAGGTGCAACGACTTCCCTGATCGTCGATTTCATCGTCGGTCCAGTCTGACCCTTTGGTATCCTGCTTACTTTCGCATTGAGCATATTTTTTGGCCCTACTTTTGCCGATACCAAAAATATAGGTCAGGGCAATTACGCCTCTTTTCTGTTGGGTATGTCTACACCTGCAATTCTTGCCATAATTATCCTTGTCTTTGTTTAAATCTAGGATTCTTTTTGTTGATTACGTACAACGTACCCTTTCTGCGAACAATCTTGCAGTCGGCACTTCTTTTCTTTATTGATGCTCTAACTTTCATCCCTTTAACTTAATATCTATATGTAATTCTTGCTTTCGATAAATCATACGGACTCATTTCCAATTTTACCTTATCCCCTGGAAGCAACTTAATATAATGCATGCGCATCTTACCTGAGATATGTGCGGTAACAACGTGGCCGTTTTCCAGTTCAACGCGAAACATCGCATTGGACAAGGCTTCGATGATACTTCCATCCTGTTCTATAGCTGCCTGTTTAGCCATACACTTATGCTACTTTTCTGTTTTTACCTGTCTTCATCAACCCGTCGTAATGCCTGTTCAATAGGTAGGCGTTTACTTGTTGCACCGTATCGATGGCGACCCCGACCATAATCAAAAGCGAGGTACCTCCATAAAAGAGGGCCCAACCCGATTGTACATCCATCATTTTGACCACGACTGCCGGCAGTACGGCAAGCAATGCCAAGAATACAGAACCCGGTAGGGTGATCAAGGACATGATCTTGTCCAAGAAATCCCCGGTCTCCTTTCCGGGCCTAATGCCTGGTATAAACCCACCACTTCGCTTCAGATCGTCTGCCATTTTATTGGTAGGAACGGTGATCGCCGTATAGAAATAGGTGAACACTATGATCAAAAAGGCGAATAACAGATTGTACGCCCAACCGAAGATATCGGAAAATTGTACCTGCATCCATTGGCCTGCCGTGGTGTCGTCAAAAGTGCTCCCAATCAGTCCGGGCACAAACATGATCGCTTGTGCAAAGATGATGGGCATAACTCCTGAGGCGTTCAATTTCAACGGAATATATTGTCTAGATCCCATTACATTTTTCTCATATCCACCGGAAGCGGTTCGCCTTGCATACTGCACTGGAATCTGCCGTGTTGCCATTACCAGGAGCACACAGGCCAAGATTACCAAGAACCATATGATGACCTCGATCAAAATGAACATAAGTCCCCCCGTATTGTTTGTCGTCCTTGACACAAATTCTTGCACGAACGATTGCGGCATATTGGCAATGATGCCGATCATGATCAAAAGGGAAATTCCGTTTCCGATACCTTTATCGGTAATCTTTTCCCCTAACCACATCGCAAACACACATCCGGTCACCAGTATGATCACGGCGGGAATCATAAAATCAAGCCCCTTGCCCAATAGAAAGGCACTGTCCTGTACCCCAAAAGCGCCCAGGCCATAAAGATAGGCCGGTGCCTGTACGATACAGATACCGATGGTCAACCATCTGGTGATCTGGTTGATCGTTTTCCTGCCGCTCTCGCCTTCCTTCTGCAATTTCTGAAGGTACGGAATGGCGATCCCCATCAACTGCACCACAATGGAAGCAGAGATATAGGGCATGATGCCCAGAGCGAAGATCGACACATTCGAAAATGCCCCTCCCGTAAAAGCGTTCAAAAGACCGAAAATACCTTGGTCGGTGCTTGAAGCCAATTCCGCCAACTGATTTGAATCGATACCCGGCAGCACGATCTGGCAACCCAATCGGTATACCAAAAGCAAGCCGAGGGTCACGAGGATCCTGTTCCTCAGTTCTTCGATTTTCCAGATATTGGATATGGTCTCTAAAAATTTCTTCATATCTGTTTTGCTTATAAACTTATCGCCTCGCCCCCAGCTGCTTCGATGGCCGCTTTGGCAGTGGCGGTAAATTTATGTACAGAAACTTTCAAGGATGCCTTAAGTTCGCCGTTCCCTAAAATCTTTACCAGATCGTTCTTATGGGCCAGCCCATTTTCGATCAGGATATCGAGGGAAACCACATCTTTGATGATTTTGTTATCGACCAACTCCTGCAATTTTTCAAGGTTGATGCCTTTATATTCCTTCCGGTTGATATTGGTAAAGCCAAATTTGGGCACACGGCGTTGCAAGGGCATCTGTCCACCCTCAAATCCTATTTTCTTGGAGTATCCCGATCTTGATTTTGCCCCTTTGTGACCTCTTGTGGAGGTACCGCCTTTACCGGAACCTTGGCCCCTGCCTACTGTCTTTCCAGCTTTGTTGGCTGCGCCTTTCGCCGGTTTCAGATTGCTTAAATTCATTCCCTTGTATATATTAAGCTTCTTGTGTAGAAACTAAGTGTTTAACTTTACCGATCATTCCAAGAATACTGGGCGAGTTTTCATGCTCTACTACCTGACCAATTTTCCTTAGTCCCAAGGATTCTAAAGTCCTCTTTTGGGTTTTCGGTTTTTTGATGCTGCTCTTGACCTGTGTTACTTTTATCTTTGCCATAACCATTCTTGTTGTTATCCTTTAAAAACTTTTTCTAAGGAAACGCCCCTTTGACGCGCTACCGTACCGGCATTCCTTAATTGAAGAAGGGCATCGAAAGTGGCTTTTACCACGTTGTGGGGATTGGATGAACCCTGTGATTTTGAAAGTACATCATGTACTCCAACGGCTTCCAAGACCGCCCTTACGGCGCCACCTGCAATTACTCCGGTACCATGCGAGGCGGGCTTTATGTAGACACGTGCACCCCCGAACTTACCTTTTTGCTCGTGTGGCAGTGTATGTTTGTCCAAAGGAATCCTTATCAGGTTCTTTTTGGCATCTTCGATGGCCTTGGCGATTGCCGTGGCCACTTCTTTTGATTTTCCCAAACCATGGCCAACGACACCATGTTCGTCTCCTACGACAACGATGGCCGAAAATCCGAAAGCCCTACCACCTTTGGTTACCTTGGTCACACGCTGTACGCCTACCAATTTATCCTTTAGCTCCAAACCTCCCGGTTTTACAGTCTCTACGTTTTTGTATTTCTGGTACATAAGTTTTATTTAAAATTCAAGTCCCGCTTCCCTTGCCCCTTCGGCCAATGATTTCACACGGCCATGGTAGAGGTTGCCTCCCCTATCAAAAGCGACTTTGTCAATACCTGCTTTTTTAGCTTTTTCCGCAATGGCCTTGCCCACAAGGCTGGCTACCTCCGTTTTGGTGCCCTTGGCCTTCGCCAATGCCTTGTCCCTGGAGGAAACGGCTACCAAGGTCTTACCCTCGGTATCGTTGATGATTTGGGCATATATTTCACTATTGCTCCTGAAAACGGATAGTCTTGGACGGGCTTCGGTACCGACCGAAACCTTTCGTATCCTTCTTCTAATTCTTTGTTTTCTTTGAATCTTTGACAATCCCATAATACTATGATTAAGCTGATTTACCTGCTTTTCTTCTCAATTGCTCGCCCACAAATTTGATTCCTTTTCCTTTGTAAGGTTCCGGTTTACGGAAGGAACGTATTTTGGCTGCAATCTGACCTACCAACTGCTTATCGTGGGAGGTTAATTTAATGATCGGGTTTTTTCCTTTCTCCGAGGCGGTCTCCACTTTTACCTCAGGGGCAAGGTTGAGAATGATATTGTGCGAAAAACCAAGGGCCAAATCCAATTTTTGGCCTTGATTGCTGGCACGATAACCAACCCCTACCAGTTCCAATTCTTTTGACCATCCTTTTGAAACCCCGTGTACCATATTCAAGATGAGCGAACGATAAAGGCCGTGTTTTGCCTTGTGTTCTTTTGAATCGGAGGGTCTGGTTACCCAGGCCTGTCCGTCCTCAACCTTGATCGACACTTCAGAAAATTCCTGGGAAAGTTCCCCCAACTTACCTTTTACGGCTATGATACCGTCGTTGATTTCGATGGTGACTCCCTGAGGAATTGCGATTGGATTATTACCTATTCTTGACATTTTCTACTTCTTTCTTCAATTAGTAAATGTAGCACAGCACTTCGCCGCCGACATTATCTTGTTTGGCCTGTTTGCTGGTCATCACCCCGTGCGAGGTAGAGACGATTGCAATACCAAGTCCGTTCAGCACCCTTGGTAAGGTTTCAGAGCCGGTATATTTCCGCAAACCTGGCTTACTTACCCGCTGAATTTTTCGAATCACGGGCTCTTTGGTCACCTTATCATATTTTAAGGCGATCTTTATCGTACCCTGGATGTCGTTGTCCTCGAACTTATAACTCAAGATATAGCCTTGATCGAACAATATTTTTGTGATTTCCTTCTTCAGGTTGGAAGCTGGGATTTCAACGACCCTGTGGCCCGCCATACTGGCGTTTCTGACCCTGGTTAAGTAATCTGCGATAGTATCTGTTACCATTTTTCTTAAAATTATATTTTAGATCTGGGCTTTTCGGAGGCCTTCTTCGGTGCAAACCGACCGAGGCTTCCCATGGGCCCGAACCAATTTACCAACTGGCTTTTTTTACTCCTGGAATCAATCCTTGATTGGCCATTTCCCTGAACGTTACCCTGGAGATGCCAAAGGTTCTCATATAGCCCCGTGGCCTTCCTGTGAGCTTACAACGGTTGTGCAAACGAACCGGTGAAGCATTTTTCGGTAATTTCTGCAATGCCTCGTAATCGCCGGCCGCTTTCAGCGCCTTGCGTTTTTCGGCATACTTTTCAACTGTTTTCGCCCTTTTTCGTTCACGGGCCTTCATTGATTCCTTAGCCATACTAGTTCTTTTTAAAGGGTAATCCCAATTCGGTTAATAATGATTTTGCTTCTTTGTCGGTTTCCGCCGAGGTCACAAAGGTAATGTCCATACCGTTGATCCTATTGATCTTATCGATGTTGATTTCGGGAAAAATGATCTGTTCGGTAATGCCCAAACTATAGTTTCCCCTGCCATCAAATCCGGTAGCGCGAATACCTTGAAAATCCCTTACCCTGGGCAGTGCACTGGTCACCAACCGATCTAGGAATTCATACATCCTTTCGCCCCTTAGGGTTACTTTTGCGCCGATGGGCATGCCTTTTCTCAATTTAAAGGCCGCCACGTCTTTCTTGGAGATGGTCGATACCGCTTTTTGACCCGCAATGTTGGTGAGCTCATCAACGGCGTGATCGATAAGTTTTTTATCGGCCACGGCAGAACCTACGCCCCTGCTCACCACAATTTTCTCAAGTTTTGGAACCTGCATGATATTCTTATATCCAAATTCTGCCTTGAGCGCATCTACGACACGGTCTTTGTACTCTTGTTTTAATCTTGCTACGTAAGCCATAACTAAATTACTTCGTTGGATTTTTTTGAAAACCTCACCTTCTTTCCATTTCTTTCTTCAAAACCGACACGGGTCGATTCGCCCGACTTGGTGTCGATCAACGAAAGATTGGAGATATGGATAGGAGCCTCTTTTTTGATGATACCGCCTTGGGGGTTCTTCGCACTCGGTTTTTCGTGTTTGGATACCATATTGGCACCTTCCACGATCGCCTTGTTCTTTTCCCTATCGACCCTCATGATCTTACCTTCAACGCCCTTATGGTCGCCAGCGATAATTCTTACGGTATCTCCTGTTTTTATCTTTAACTTTTTCATCTTGCTCAATTATAGTACCTCAGGGGCCAATGATACAATTTTCATGAACTGCTTGTCGCGCAATTCCCTGGCAACCGGACCGAAAACGCGGGTACCCCTCATTTCCCCGGTTGGGTTCAACAGCACACAGGCATTGTCATCGAACCGAATATACGATCCATCGGGCCTGCGCACCTCTTTTTTGGTCCGTACCACAACAGCTGTGGAAACGGCACCTTTTTTAATACCTCCGTTCGGAGTGGCTTCCTTAACGGCGACCACGATTTTGTCCCCGATCGAAGCGTACCGTCTCTTGGTGCCCCCAAGGACCCGGATGGTCAAAACTTCCTTTGCCCCAGTATTGTCCGCTACTTTTAGTCTAGATTCCTGCTGTAACATAATTATTTAGCTCTTTCCAAAATTTCTACTAACCTCCAACACTTGGTCTTACTCATTGGACGGGTTTCCATGATCTTAACGGTATCCCCGATGTTGCAATCGTTCTTTTCATCGTGTGCAACATACTTCTTCGTTTTCAATACGAATTTACCGTACATGGGGTGCTTCACTCGTTTAACCTCTGCGACCACGATGGATTTTTCCATCTTGTCACTGGTCACCACACCGATTCTCTCTTTTCTTAAGTTTCTTTTTTCCATAAAGCAGAACCAATTATTGGTTTTCCCGTTTTGTTAATTCCGTTGCCAATCGTGCTGCAGTTCTCCTGACGCTCCTTATTTGAAGAGGGTTCTCCAATGGGGTAACAAAATGCGCCATTTTTAGATCTGCGTGTTGTTTTTTGTATTCGGCAAGCTTTTCCTTAAGCGATTCTACCGATAATTCTTTGATTTCCTTATTTTTCATGCTTCCTCCCTATTAATTTTGATCCACATAATCCCTTGCGACAATGAATTTTGTCTTTACAGGTAATTTTTGTGCTGCAAGTCGCAATGCCTCTTTGGCAATTTCCATCGAAACCCCTGCAATCTCGAACATAATCCTTCCTGGTTTTACGATGGCCACAAAATATTCAGGGGCACCTTTACCTTTACCCATACGCACTTCCAAAGGCTTTTTGGTGATGGGCTTGTCCGGGAATATTTTGATCCACAATTGCCCTTCCCTCTTCATATATCTGGTCGCCGCGATACGGGCCGCCTCAATTTGTCTTGAGGTGATGAAACTTGAATCCAAGGACTTGATGCCGAACATCCCGTTTGAAAGCTGGTGACCCCTCATGGAGATCCCCTTCATCCGGCCGGTTTGCATTTTACGAAACTTGGTTCTTTTTGGCTGTAACATTTTTCTGTCTCTTTAAAAAATTACTTTCTGCGACGTGGTTTTCTTGGCCCGTCCTGTTTGTTTGAAGGACCTCCTTGGTTGGTCGACATTCCCACTAGTGGGGAAAGATCTCGTTTACCGTAAACATCGCCTTTCATGATCCAAACTTTGATTCCCAAACGACCGTAGGTGGTATGGGCCTCGTGCAGTGCATAATCGATATCGGCCCTAAAGGTCGAAAGCGGAATGCGGCCTTCCTTGTAGGATTCGGATCGTGCCATTTCCGCACCGTTCAAACGCCCTGAAATCATAACCTTTATTCCTTCCGCGTTCATTCTCATGGCAGCGGCAATGGCCATTTTAATGGCCCTTCTAAACGATATACGGCTTTCGATCTGACGCGCAATACTGGCGGCGACCAAATTGGCCTCAACTTCGGGCCTTTTGATCTCATGGATGTTGATCTGAACCTCCTTATTGGTGATTTTCTTCAACTCTTCCTTCAGCTTGTCAACTTCCTGTCCTCCTTTACCGATAATGATGCCCGGACGTGCCGTGGTCACCGTAACGGTAATCAACTTCAAGGTTCTTTCAATGATCACCCTTGAAACGCTGGCCTTGGCCAAACGGGCATGGATGTATTTCCTGATCTTATCGTCTTCTGCCAGCTTATCGCCATAATCGTTTCCACCGTACCAGTTGGATTCCCAACCCCTGATGATTCCTAGACGATTTCCTATCGGATTTGTTTTTTGTCCCATTCTAGCTTGCTGTATTATTGTTAGATCCCAAAACCAAAGTCACATGGTTGGAACGTTTTCTTATCCTATGGGCCCTTCCTTGCGGCGCAGGGCGTAAACGCTTCAACATGGTTCCGCCATCTACCCTGATTTCCTGAACAAAAAGATCGGCCTCTTCCACATTGGCGTCTTCATTTTTGGCCTGCCAGTTGGCAACGGCCGACAACAACAACTTTTCCAACCGCCTTGAAGATTCCTTTGAATTGAATTTGAGTATGGCCAGGGCCTTTTCTACCTTAACGCCCCTGATCAAATCGGCTACCAGTCGCATTTTCCTTGGCGAAGTAGGGCAGTCGTTCAATTTTGCAAAAGCGATCTGTTTTTTATCGGCCTTGATCTTTTCGGCCATTTGTCTTTTTCGAACTCCCATAGCTTACTTTTTTCCTTTATTCTTCGCACCGGCGTGTCCCCTGAACGATCTTGTCGGTGAAAATTCTCCCAATTTGTGCCCTACCATGTTCTCGGTCACATAAACGGGAACAAATTGTCTGCCGTTGTGCACCGCGATGGTAAAACCTACAAAATCGGGTGTTATCATTGATGCCCTAGACCAAGTCTTGATCACCGTTTTCTTGCCGGACGCTGCCCCTTGCTGGATTTTCTTGTCCAGACTGTAATGAACGTAAGGTCCTTTTTTTAATGAACGTGCCATTTTTTTCTACTTTTTATTTCTTTCTACGTTCTATTATATACTTGTTCGTGCTCTTGGTCTTGGAACGTGTCCTATAACCTTTGGCCGGAATTCCGTTTCTAGATCTTGGATGACCTCCGGAAGCCCTTCCTTCACCACCACCCATGGGGTGATCGACAGGGTTCATCGCAACCGGCCTTGTTCTTGGCCTTCTGCCCAACCAACGGCTTCTGCCCGCTTTCCCGGACACCAACAATTGGTGGTCGGAATTGGAAACGGCACCAATGGTGGCCATACAACCTGAAAGAATCAAACGGGTTTCCCCTGAAGGCATTTTCACGGTAACATACTTACCATCCTTCGCCATCAATTGGGCGAAAGTTCCCGCGCTCCTGGCCATTATGGCCCCTTGACCCGGCCGCAACTCGATACAGGAGATAATGGTTCCCAAGGGGATTTCCATCAAAGGCAATGCATTTCCTATTTCTGGAGCGGCGTTGTTTCCGGCTGAAATTTGCTGACCTACTTGAAGGCCGTTCTGCGCAACGATATATCGCTTGTCACCATCGGTATATTCTACCAATGCGATGAAAGCCGTTCTGTTGGGATCATATTGGATAGACACCACTGTGGCTGGCATATCCTGTTTGTCCCTCTTAAAATCGATAATTCGGTACCTGCGTTTATGACCTCCACCTTTTTGGCGTATGGTCATCTTTCCATGACTGTTTCTACCTCCCGACTTTTTTAACGGAGCAAGCAAGCTTTTCTCCGGCTTATCAGCTGTAATCGCGTCAAATCCGTTTACAACTCTAAAACGCTGTCCAGGAGTGATTGGTTTTAATTTTCTAACTGACATTTCTTGTCTTTATAGATTACTGTAAAAATCAATAATATCGCCTTCAGCAACATCGACAATGGCTTTTTTCAAAGCATTGGTCTTCCCATGCTGTACGCCGGTCTTGGTGAACCTTGTTTTTCTATTGGGCCCGTAATTCATGGTACGCACCTTAAGCACTGAAACGCCATAAGCCGCTTCCACCGCATTTTTGATCTGTATCTTGTTGGCCCCGGGATCCACTACGAAACCATAACGATTGTACAACTCGCCATCGGCGGTCATCTTTTCGGTTATAATGGGTTTTATCAACACACTCATGATTTCTCTATTTAGTTAAATTCGATTCGAGCCCTTCCAAAGAGCCTTCGAGAAGCACGATGTTATTGGCATTTAATATTTTGTAAGTGCTTAATTCTGAGCTAGTTATAACCTCAGAACGGTTCAAATTACGCGAAGCCAAATATACGCTATTATTTGAATCGCCCAACACAAACAAAGATTTTTTGTTTTCAAGGCCCAGCGACTTCAAAATCTGGACAAAATCCTTGGTTTTCGGAACCTCCAGATTAAAGTCTTCCAGCACCAAAATGGCGTTCTCTTTTGACTTGATGCTCAGGGCCGATTTACGGGCCAAGCGCTTCAGGTTTTTGTTGAGCTTTTGGGTGTAATCTTTTGGTCTTGGGCCAAATATCCTACCACCGCCCCTAAAAACGGGAGACTTGATACTTCCCGCACGAGCGGTACCGGTACCTTTCTGTTTTTTGATCTTTCTGGTACTGCCCGAAATTTCTCCGCGCTCCTTTGATTTGTGGGTACCTTGGCGTTGGTGGGCCAAGTATTGCTTCACATCCAGGTAAACCGCATGATTGTTGGGCTCTATCCCGTAAACAGCGTCTGAAAGCTCTACTTTCCGCCCTGTTTCCTTTCCTTTGATATCTAAGACTGCTACTTTCATTACTTTTCGATAGTTATGTAGGCGTTGTTATGGCCAGGTACGGCTCCCTTTACTACGATGAGGTTCTTTTCCGGAACCACTTTTAAAACTCTAAGGTTTTGAACGGTAACCCTTTCGCCACCCATTCTTCCGGCCATTCGCATGCCCTTGAATACCCTGGAGGGGTCAGAACCCGCCCCGATCGATCCCGGAGCCCTTAAACGGTTGTGCTGCCCGTGGGTCGATTGCCCAACACCTGCAAAACCATGACGTTTGACGACCCCCTGAAAACCTTTCCCTTTTGAGGTGCCGACCACGTCAACATACTCCCCTTCCACAAAAATGTCGACACCAATGGTGTCTCCCAATTTGTAATCCGCTTCAAAATACTTGAACTCGACGACTTTTTTCTTGGGAGAAGTGCCTGCTTTCTTACTATGGCCGGTTTCGGCCTTGTTCGCACGCTTTTCTGCCTTGTCATCGAAACCAAGTTGAAGGGCACTATACCCGTCGACCTCTTCGGTTCTGACTTGGGTAACTACGCATGGGCCAGCTTGAATGACGGTACAGGGGATGTTCTTCCCGTTCTCATCGAAGATGCTGGTCATGCCTACTTTTTTTCCTATTAACCCAGACATTTGATTTAGTTTTTAGATCTTTCGATTTTCGTTCCAAGATCTGGAACGAATACCGTAAATCTGTTTATGAATTGTTTTACGCGTTCTTACTATAAAATACTGTTACAAAAAAACAGGGCAAAGAAATCATCCAGCCCTGAATGTGTTCTTTTTACCGTTTTTCCCTCGCACGCGGCTCAGGACATGTCGTTTAGGTCGCCTTGGGCAACCGTGCCTGTCAGACTTTGATCTCTACCTCAACACCGCTGGGCAGTTCCAATTTCATCAAAGCATCGATGGTTTTTGAGGAAGAGCTATAAATATCCAACAATCTCTTGTAGGAGCTCAACTCAAACTGTTCCCTTGACTTTTTGTTCACGTGCGGGGAACGCAGCACGGTGAATATCTTTTTATGCGTTGGCAATGGTATCGGCCCAGTGACCACCGCTCCGGTAGTTTTTACCGTCTTCACGATCTTCTCGGCAGACTTGTCCACCAAATTGTGATCGTATGATTTTAGCTTTATTCTGATTTTTTGACTCATCTCTAAAATATTAAGCGGTTACGCCTTTGGTTGCTTTGATCACTTCTTCTGAAATATTCGACGGGGTTTCCGCATAGTGCGAAAATTCCATGGTCGAGGTTGCCCTACCCGAGGATAGCGTTCTCAAAGAGGTGACATAACCGAACATTTCCGATAATGGCACTTCCCCTTTGATGACCTTGGCACCGGCGCGATCGCTCATGTTGGTGATGGTCCCCCTTCTTCGGTTGAGATCCCCAACAATATCGCCCATGTTTTCTTCGGGCGTAAGCACTTCAATTTTCATAATAGGCTCCAACAATACCGCACGGGCCGCCTTGGCCGCTGCTTTGTAACCAATTTTTGCGGCAAGTTCGAAGGATAAAGAATCGGAATCCACCGCGTGGAAGGATCCGTCTTTCAAGGTCACCTTCATACTGTCCATTTCAAAACCGGCCAAAGGACCGTTTTTCATCGCTTCCCTGAATCCTTTCTCCACAGAAGGCACAAATTCCCTGGGAATGTTGCCCCCTTTGATCACGTTCACAAATTCCAGACCGGTCTTGCCTTCTTCAGAAGGCTCCATGGTAAAGACGATGTCGGCGAATTTACCGCGTCCACCAGATTGTTTCTTGTACACTTCACGATGGTCTGCCGCTTTGGTAAGGGCTTCCTTGTATTCCACCTGTGGCTGTCCTTGGTTCACTTCCACTTTGAACTCGCGCCTTAAACGGTCTACGATAATATCGAGGTGAAGCTCGCCCATCCCTGAAATGATGGTCTGCCCTGAGGCTTCATCGGTCTTCACTTGGAAAGTGGGATCCTCTTCGGCCAATTTGGAAAGGGCCATGCCCAATTTATCGATGTCGGCCTTTGTTTTCGGCTCTACCGCGATACCGATAACGGGATCGGGGAAATTCATGCTTTCCAAAACGATGGGATGTTTCTCCGCAGAAAGCGTATCCCCTGTTTTGATATCTTTAAACCCTACCGCAGCGCCGATGTCGCCAGCCTCGATATAGTCGATGGCATTTTGTTTGTTCGCGTGCATTTGGTAGATCCTGGAAATTCTTTCCTTGTTCCCGGAACGGTTGTTCAACACGTAAGACCCTGCATCCAACCTGCCCGAATATGCCCTAAAGAATGCCAAACGGCCCACAAAGGGATCAGTAGCGATCTTAAAGGCCAAGGCGGCAAAAGGTTCCTTGACATCCGGCTTGCGGATCACTTCTTTTTCGGTGTCCGGGTTGATGCCAACGATACCTTCCTTATCCATGGGGGAAGGTAAATACCTGCAAACGGCGTCCAATAAAAATTGGACCCCTTTATTTTTAAAGGAAGAACCACAGATCATAGGAATGATGCTCATGTCCATGACCGCTGCCCTTAAGGCCGCGTGCACTTCATCTTCCGTAATGGAATCTTCATCTTCGAAGAACTTTTCCATCAAGGTTTCGTCATATTCGGCAACCGCTTCAATAAGCGCCGCCCTATATTCTTTGACCTCAGCGGCCATATCGGCAGGAATATCGATCACATCGAAAGTCGCGCCCAAATTATCTTCATGCCAAACGATCGCCCTGTTTTTCACCAAATCGACCACGCCTTTAAAATCGGCCTCGTCCCCGATGGGAAGTACGATGGGCACTGCATTCGATTTCAACATGCTCTTCACCTGGTTGCAGACCATCATGAAGTCGGCACCTTGTCGGTCCATCTTGTTCACGAAGCCCATTCTTGGCACCTTGTAATTATCGGCAAGCCTCCAGTTGGTTTCCGATTGTGGTTCCACGCCATCTACGGCGCTAAAAAGGAACACCAAGCCGTCAAGTACCCTAAGCGAGCGATTCACCTCTACGGTAAAATCAACGTGGCCCGGGGTATCGATGATGTTGAAGTGATAAGGCATCGTATCATCGGTCACCTGACCGTTCTTCATCGGAAAATTCCAGGTACAGGTGGTAGCGGCCGAAGTAATGGTGATCCCACGCTCCTGCTCTTGCTCCATCCAATCCATGGTCGCTGCCCCGTCGTGAACCTCACCTATCTTGTGGCTCACGCCTGTATAATAGAGGATCCGTTCGGTGGTAGTGGTCTTACCGGCATCGATGTGCGCGGCAATCCCTATATTTCTGGTATATTTTAAATCTCTAGCCATTTTGATTAAAATCTAAAGTGGGAGAATGCCTTGTTGGCCTCCGCCATCTTGTGCGTGTCCATTCTTTTCTTCACCGCTGCGCCTTCTTCCTTAGCGGCCGCAAGTACTTCTCCGGCCAACTTCAGGGCCATGCCCTTTTCGTTTCGTTTACGCGCATAGCTGATCAACCACTTCATGGCCGTCGATATTTTACGGTCTGGACGGATCTGCATCGGTATCTGAAATGTCGCGCCCCCTACCCTTCTACTTCTCACTTCAACGTGCGGCATTACATTGGACAATGCGTCTTTCCACAACTCCAACGACGTTTTGGCTTCATCGGTTTTCTTTGACTCCACGATATCCATGGCTTCATAGAAAACGCTGAAAGCGATTGATTTTTTCCCGTCCCACATCATCATGTTGACGAATCGGGTGACCAATTGGTCGTTAAACCTCGGGTCTGGTAATAATGGCCTTTTCTTTGCCTGTTTTTTTCTCATTACATTTCAAAGTTTTGGTTTGCCGATCGGGGGTCGTGCATAAATGCGTCTATCCCGTCGCGCGAACGCCTGTTTACTTTTTGGGTCGTTTTGCCCCGTACTTAGATCTACGCTGGGTTCTGCCCGCGACACCTGCAGTGTCGAGCGCGCCCCTGACGATATGATATCTAACTCCCGGCAAATCCTTTACCCTTCCGCCCCTTACTAATACTATCGAGTGCTCTTGTAAATTGTGCCCTTCTCCGGGATGTACGCGTTTACCTCTTTACCGTTGGTCAACCGCACCCTGGCCACTTTTCTCATGGCAGAATTCGGTTTCTTCGGGGTAGTGGTATAAACACGGGTACAAACCCCCCTTCGCTGGGGACACGAATCCAAAGCAGCCGATTTACTCTTCTTAGTAATCGTGGCCCTTCCTTTTCGTACTAATTGTGAAATTGTTGGCATACTATATTATATGTATAAAAACTTACCCCTATTTAAGGGGTGGCAAATGTAATGATATTTTCAAGAAATTCAAATGCAGGCACATTAATTTTCCAAAAAGCAAAAGAAAAAAGTATCCTGCATTATAAATTGAGACTTGAAGGTCACCTTCCAATCCTCAAAAAAGCGCTTTTTTGCCGTACAGGGATCGGATCCAATTGCGATCATGGGCCACATTTCCGCCAAAAAAATATTCTTTAGTGAAATCGCTGCTCAAATCTTCAATCGGAACATTTTAGAAATGATGCCCACAGTTGGGATTAAAAAGTAACGGAATTACGGTTTGGGAAAACCTATTGGAATATTATATAATCACACTATCGACACTTTTCGCACCAAAAAAAATGCGCGATCGTCAAATTTTTATCAAATCGATAAAAATGCATATTGTTATATAATAGTTATACAATTAGCTCATTTGTTTTAGCTGTAACTCCTAATTAACACTCAAATCTTAAAGTTTTATTAAAAAAGGTTTGGATAATTAACTTCCTTTTGTGATTTTTGCCCAGCTAATTCAAATAAATTAAAAATGAGAACAAAACTTAATGTAATCTTAACGCTGTTATTGGCGTTCGTTGTGCATATATCATTTGCGCAGGAAAAAACGATTACCGGAACGGTGACCGACCAAGATGGTCTGCCGCTTCCCGGGGTCAACATTGTAGTAGAAGGTACGACCAATGGTACCCAAACCGATTTTGACGGAAACTACTCCATTATGGGTAGTGCCGGCCAAACCTTACTCTTCTCCTACATCGGGCAGAAGAACGTTAGGCAGGCTATCGGTGCAGGAAATACCGTGAACGTCCAAATGGAGGAAGATGCCCAAGCTTTGGAAGAGGTGATCGTAACTGCACAAGGTATCCGACGGGAAAAGAAAGCCCTGGGATACGCAGTAAGCTCTGTAGGTGAGGAAGCCTTGGAACAACGCGCAGAAGGCGATGTTGCACGGGTACTTGCCGGTAAGGCTTCTGGGGTTCAGATTACTGCCGCAGGCGGTATGTCGGGATCTGCGACCAGCGTTACCATTCGTGGTTTGAGCTCATTCAGTGGCAGCAACCAGGCTTTGTTCATCGTTGATGGGGTTCCCTTCAGCAACGACACCAACACGGCTCCAGGTGGAGATTTCCTTTCAGGTAACACCGGGTCCTCGCGTTTCTTGGATATCGATCCCAACAACATTGCCAATATCGAGATCTTAAAAGGTTTGGCAGCGACCACACTATATGGTACGCTGGGCAAGAACGGGGTTATCTTGATCACCACCAAGGCAGGTGCCGGTAAAGGTGGGAGAACGAAAAATGAGATTACCGTGAACCAATCGTTCTTCGTGAACGAATACGCTTCACTTCCCGATTATCAAAAACAATACGGAGGCGGTTTTGACCAGGCCTTCGGATGGTTCTTCAGTAACTGGGGACCCAGTTTCGATAGAGGAGGCGTTGCAGGATGGGGCAGCCAATCGCAAATCGATGATGCCGGAACTTTGGCACATCCTTATTCTACGACCTCCATACAGGCTACGAAAGATGCCTTCCCGGAATTGCAGAATGCGCGTTACCCATGGAAGCCATATGATTCGGTCAAAAACTTTTTCAAGGACGGGCAGGTGACCAATACCTCCATCAACTTTGCTGGAGGTTCAGGTGACGGTACCACCACATACAATGCCAACCTAGGATATATTGATGACAAAGGCTTTACCCCAGGGAACTCCTTGAGCCGATTGAACTTCTCCGTTGGGGGCCGTTCGCAGTTGTCAAATAAATTCACCATAACCGGGGCGATGAACTATGCACGTACCGATTACCGGACGCCTCCGATTGCGGCGAGCCAGGGTAACGGGGGTGTAAGCGGAAACTCCATTTATGGGGCCGTACTCTTTACTCCGATCAGTGTGGATCTTGTAGGCTTGCCTTTCGAGAACCCGATTACAGGCGGTAGTGTTTACTACAGGAACGGTAACGACATCATCAACCCGAACTGGGTCGCCAAGCACATCACCTTCAACCAGTTGACCAATCGTTTTTATTGGAACGCGACCTTGAACTATGAGCTGAGCGAAAATTTGGGAGTGACCTGGAGAACCGGTCTGGATTTCTATAACGAGCGAAACGTCAACTCTTCCGACAAAGGTGGGGTTGAGTTCAACACGGATATCTTCGGTTTCTTGGCCACCTATGATAACAACAACACCATTTGGGATCATTTCCTTTCTTTGAACGGGAATTACGACCTTTCCGAAAAGATCGGGATGACCTTCAACGCGGGGTAATATGGCAAGCTTTTCGCTCGCATTTGCTCTTACTTTAGCGTATTTGGAGTCTGTGATAAAAGTAAATGTTTTCAAAGCATCTGTTATAGTTACAGAATTCAATTAAAGGAATGTCGGCTTGTTTAAATTTGTCTAATGACTATGTGGATTAATATGCCTTTGCATATAGTAAATTCCTTTTTTCGACATAGTACATATATCGCACAAATACTGATTGAAATTCTTGAATAAGTTTATTATTTCCATTTATATCAAGAGAAATTAGTTTAACATTTCCTTTCCACCAAGTTCTTTGGTTTATATCGCCACTTAAAGTACCTGTTCCTCAATATCTTTCCATTTTAGTTTTAATTACTACTAATTCCACATTAATAATTCCAATTGGAAACAAGCGATATTAGAATGAGTCAACAAAAGCTTTAGTTAGTCCTGTAGTAATTAGAATTGTAAGTAAAATAGAAGTAACTGTTTTCATTTTTTAATGCAGGGCATCTTGTTATAAGCAAAATTTATGTCGCTTAACTATCTTATTTTGTTGGGGTCTTTTACGTATGTTTTGCAAATTCTAATTTCGTTTATCTATCATTAGAAATTGAGCTTTTATTCTATCTCCCAAACTTTATTACCTCTTATTAATGCATCTAAATCACCTGGCTTTTGTTTTTCTAAAGCTTCAGCAATTTGATCGTTTAATAAATCTTCATAGCAAGGTCTGTCGTGCTCATAAAAAATACCAAATGGTCTTGGAAAATGTCCTTCCATTTTTGGGTTATGAAACATACGTGCAAGTAATTGTGCTTTTAGACGGTCGGCTTTATCATGTATCCATAAATCGTTTTCAGAAACTCCATCACCAAGGATTACAATCTCAGGTTCAAAGCCATCCAGCTTAATCCCTTTTTGTCTTTCGGCACCAAATACCATTGGCTTGCCATCTTCTACAAATATGGTTTCTTCCATTTTGGTTGCCTTATCTGTATAGGTAAAAAAGGCACCGTCATTAAACACATTGCAGTTCTGATATATTTCTAAAAATGAGGTTCCCTTATGTTTGTTGCCGGCTACCAAAATCTCTTTTAAGTGTGAAGGGTCTCTATCCATTGAGCGGGCAACAAAACTTGCATCTGCACCCATAGCTAAAGCTAAAGGGTTAAACGGATGATCTATAGACCCCATTGGTGTAGATTTTGTAACCTTACCTCGATGTGAAGTTGGTGAGTACTGACCTTTTGTTAAGCCATAAATTTCATTGTTAAACAATAAAATATTTACGTTAAAATTTCTTCTTAATAAATGAATGAAATGATTACCGCCAATAGAAAGTGAATCTCCATCTCCTGTAATAATCCATACACTCAATTCAGGACGTGTAGCTTTTAGTCCACTTGCAATTGCCGCTGCTCTACCATGTATGGAATGCATGCCAAACGTATTCATGTAATATGGAAACCTGGAAGAGCAACCTATACCTGAAATAAAAACAATGTCTTCTCTTTTAACACCTATAGCAGGTACAACAGATTGAACTTGTTTAAGAATGGAATAGTCACCACAACCTGGACACCAACGAACATCCTGATCGGTTTGTAAATCTTTTGATGTAAACTCATCCGGATTTATATTATCTTTTACCTCTGCCATCTTATTTCAGTGTTTCTTTAATTTTGTTGTAAATTTCATCCACTCCAAATGGTCTTCCCTGAATTTTATTAAAACCGATAGCCGGAATTAAGTATTTATCTCTTATCAGTTTTATCAATTGCCCGTTATTAATTTCAGGCATTAATACTTTATCATAGCTATATAATATTTCGCCAAGATTTTTAGGAAATGGATGAATGTATCGAATATGCACATGTGCAACTTCAAGTCCCTCTTCATTTGCTTGAATCACTGCACTTTTTATAGAACCATAAGTACTACCCCAACCCAACACTAATAACTTACCTTTTGCAGGACCATTATCTAATTTTTGTGGCGGTATTAACTCAGCAATCTTATTTACTTTCGCTTCTCTTGTTTTAACCATTAGTTCATGGTTTTTGGGGTCATAAGAAACGTTGCCGGTTTTATCTTCTTTTTCTAATCCTCCTATTCTATGCTCCAAGTCTTTGGTACCTGGTATTGCCCATTCCCTTACTAAATTTTCATTCCGCTCATATGGCATAAAATCTTTTCCTTCTTTTTTCTTAGCATAGGAATAATTAATCGGTTTTAGATCTTCTGAATTGGGAAACTTCCATGGTTCAGCACCGTTTGCAATGTATCCATCTGAAAGAAAAAATACCGGTGTCATGTGCTCAATAGCAATTCGGCAAGCTTCGTAAGCAGTTTCAAAACAATCTGCGGGTGAAGAAGCAGAAACAATTGGTAAGGGTGCTTCCCCATTTCTACCATACATTGCTTGCAATAAATCTGCCTGTTCTGTTTTGGTTGGTAAGCCTGTTGATGGTCCTCCGCGCTGCACGTTAACAATAACCAGCGGCAATTCTAATATGGTTGCCAAGCCAATTGCTTCTCCTTTTAGAGCTATACCCGGACCAGAGCTGGCAGTTATACCTAAGCTACCGCCAAATGAAGCACCTATTGCAGAACATACTGCCGCAATTTCATCTTCTGCCTGAAATGTTTTAACATTATAATTTTTATGCTTAGCTAGCTCATGTAATATATCTGAAGCAGGAGTTATGGGATAGGAACCATAAAATAAATTTAACCCTGCTTTATGTGTTGCAGCTACTAAACCTATAGCAGTTGCCTGGTTTCCCATTATACTTCGGTATGTACCTGCTACCATTGGTGCAGGCTCTACAGAATAACGCGTAGTAAAGGTTTCAGTGGTATCTCCGTAATGATAACCTGCCTTTAATACATCAATATTTGCTTTTAAAATATCCGGCTTCTTTGCAAACTTAGATTCTAAAAAGTGAATACTGTGATCCAATTTCCGATCATACATCCAGTAAAGAAATCCCAGAACAAACATATTTTTACTTCTGTCAACTTCTTTAAATCCCATACCGGAATCTTTCAATATTTCCCTGGTCATTTTGGTAACATCCATTTCAATCAAATGATATTCAGAAAGAGAGTTATTTGTTAATGGGTTGTCTTCTTCTGCTATTCCGGCTAATCGTAAATTTTTACTGTCGAATCCTGAAATATTTGCAATGATAATTCCACCTCTTTTTAAATAATCGAGGTTCGCTTTTAATGCAGCTGCATTCATAACAACTAACACATCGCATGTATCACCTGCCGTGTATATATTTACACTTCCAAAATGTAATTGATAACCTGAAACTCCTGCCAGGGTTCCTATTGGTGCTCGTATTTCTGCCGGAAAATCAGGGAATGTGCTAATGTCGTTTCCAAATAAGGCAGAGGTATCGGTAAACTGTGAGCCGGTTAATTGCATTCCGTCTCCGGAATCACCTGCAAATTTGATAATTACCTCTTGTAATACCTCGGTTTTTTTGTTTTGCATAGTATTCTCTTCTTGAGCCAAAAGTACAAAATATACCTCTTGCCATGATTACTATTTAAATTGAAATTGTAGATATTGAATTGGCTTTCCTAGCTTTCTGAACATTTTTTCATAAAAGGTTTCTATTAGCCATTCATCTCTCATATCCTGTTCAGCATGTATATCTTGCGAAATGCAGGTTAAAGAACCTCGGCTATCCTGCTTCAGGGAGTTTAAAGAATAAGTAAAAAATTCAGCACTATCTGTTTTTAAATGTATAATTCCATTTTGCCTCAATAAAAAATGATACTTCTCTAAAAATGAGGCATGAGTTAATCGCTTTTCTTCTCTCTTTTCTTTTATTTGAGGGTCGGGAAATGTAATCCAAATTTCACTTATTTCATTTTCAGCAAAAAAATATTCGATAAATTCTATTTGCGTTCTAAGAAATGCACTGTTATTTATATCTTCTTCGTGACCAATTTTAGCTCCATGCCATAACCGGTTGCCCTTAATATCTATGCCAATAAAATTTTTGAAAGGTGCTTTTTTAGCCAAGTCAATAGTGTACTCACCTTTACCGCAACCAAGTTCAAGTACAATTGGATTATTATTTTTAAAAATATCATTTGCCCATTTGCCTTTAAATTCAAAATTTTGATTCATATATTTCAGTTCAGGCTGAAATACACGATTAAAAGTGCCTAGTTCTGCAAATTTTCTAAGTTTTTGTTTCACGTTAATAAGTAGGTATAAACAATTAATAAATATTATTTGCAAATAAATGGTTTCTAATGCTATTTTCTAACTTTGATAAATAGAATTTTTCAAATATAATTGAGCAATCAAAAGAAAATTTTAATTACCGCCCTAAACTGGGGTCTTGGTCATGCTACACGTTGTGTACCATTAATTAATTATTTATTGGCTAATAACATAGATGTTTATTTAGCCAGTGATGGTAAATCCTATAGTTATTTAAAGTCTGAATTCCCAAATATCACATTATTTGTATTACCGAGCTATGATGTGCAATATCATGCAAATCAAAAAACATGGCTTCAACTTGCCAAACAACTGCCACATTTTAAAAAAACAATTAAAGCAGAACAAATAGAAATAAGTAAATTGGTTAAACAACATAAATTTGATGTTATCATTTCTGATAACCGTTATGGTTGTTTTCATCACTCAACTAGAAATATTTTACTTACTCACCAATTAAATATTCAGATTCCGGGTGCCTTATGGTGGACATCTGTTTTGGTACAGAAAAAACTAAACAGCTACATCAATAATTTTGATGAATGCTGGATTCCCGATTTACCTAATGCACAAAATAGTTTATCAGGTAATTTATCGCACCCTGCAAAACTAGAAATACCGGTTCATTACATAGGTTGGCTATCCAGATTTAGCGATGTTAAAAAAAGTAACACTGCTTTTGATCATGATATACTTGCAATTGTATCGGGTCCGGAACCGCAAAAAACTATTTTAAAAGAACTGATTATTAAGCAGGCAATTAATCTCAGTAAAAAAACCCTAATCATTTCAGGAGACCCGGATGAATCATTTTCTGATGAAAGTGGAAATGTTAAAATGGTATCGCATTTATCATCTGCTGATTTTGCTGCTGCAATTAGCAAAGCAGATGTAGTAATAAGCAGACCGGGCTATTCTACTTTAATGGATTTAAGTTGCTTTGGTAAAAAAGTAATTTTCACACCAACTCCGGGCCAAACCGAACAAGAATATTTAGCGGAAAGAATTGGAAAACCAAATTCGGCTTATGTAATTAATCAAAGACAGCTAAGCATTGCAGATGCTTTACATAATTTAAGTAAATACGAAGGAGTGCCTGCTATTGACCACCATACAGATTACAGACAATATATTGACAAAATCATTGAAGCAAAATAGTTTTTTGTTTTAGATTTGCATTTAAAATTCTTAAAATTAAATAATATGAAATTTTTAAAATTACTTTGCCTTGTATCTTTAATATTATCACAAGTTACTGCACAAAATTACATTCACCAGGTAGTTGTATTAAATGAAGGCAGATATGATTACAATCAAAACACGCAAATAGTTCCGGTTACTATTGGAACTATAAATGCTTCTACTTTTAATTATACCCCTTTTGATACTATTCAAAACGCACGTTTTGCAAGCGATGTGGTTATAGGCAACCAATTCATCTATGCTTCTGCAGACAGTTTCTTAATTCAGTATGACAAAAATACGCTTCAGCTAATTAACAGCATCATAGTACCGGGCATTCGTAAAATTGCACTATGGAATAATCAGGTACTTGTTACAAAAGGAGAATATTTAAAAACATTTAGCAACTACCTTGAAGTATATGATGCAAGTACATTGAGTTTTGTTTATGGCATAAGCTCTGCTCCCGGTGCTGAATATAGTAGTGAAGGCATTGTAATTAGCAATAACAAAGCATATATAGCAGTAGGTAATGGTTTTGTTTGGGGCAATGAAAAGGATATCATTCGGAAAATAGACTTAAATTCTCAATCTTTTGTAAGCGAAGTAAATTTAGGAAGCAACGCAACTAACCCTGAGAACATCCTGTTATTGAATAATAAAATTTACACCTTGAACAATCAAGACTACAGTACAGCCAGCATTAGTGAATATGATTTAATAAGTGGTACTATTTCAACAACAGACTTATTAACTCCAACCGGCTGCTCAGCATCTGCAATGGCAAGTAATTTTATTTATTATCAAGTGGCGGGAGATAATGCGGTTCAGCGTTTTAGCACTTCAACATTAAATACTTTTGATACGCTATCTATTAATAAAAATTTATACGGTATTACCTATGATGATATTAACCAATTTATTTATGCAGGCAATACAGACTTTACCAGTTATGGTAAAATTTATAAAATGAATTTAACCGGTTCTATCATAGATTCTGTTAATGTGAGCTTGTCTCCGGGTAATATAGCATTGGATGTAAGAGTTGGTTCAGGAATTAATAATGCAGAAAACATCATTCCGGTTAATGCCTATCCAAATCCAACAAGTGATTTTGTAATGGTTGATTTACGTGGTATTAGTTCTAACGATATCCTTATTCAATTAATGGATGGTGCAGGGAAATTAATCTTAGCAGATTATAAATTAGAAAAGAACAAGCTAATAATAAGCACTAAAAACTTAGCTACCTCTACTTACTTTCTTTTAATTGAAAATAATAAGCAGAAGTATAAAGGTTCTTTTATAAAGTATTAATAAAAAAGCCCTGCTAGGATAACAGGGCTCCCCAATTTGGAATTATTAAAATGCGCTGACGAAAAATTAGCTTAATACCTTTCGCCATCACTTATATAGATGCAATTAATTATTAAACCGTTGCATGAAGACATAAAAAAAGCCCGGCATATTGCAGGGCTTTTTCTTTTAGTATAGTATTTCTAATTATCTGTTATTCGAAACAATTACCTTTTTCGTAGTAAGTGTTTTTCCATTTTCAACTAATGTTATAAAGTACTCGCCATCCGCAACATCTAAATTCAATGTTTCTAAATGACTACCTGCCGTGTATTTCTTATCAGCAAACTCAGCAACTTTTGTTCCTAATACTGTATACAATGTAATTGTAATGTTTGCATCTCGCTCTAAATTAATTGGAACCATAACCAAGTTTGTAGCAGGGTTTGGATAAACATCTCCAATATCAGAACTGCTATCATCATCAATTCCGGTAAAATTACCAACTGAGAATAAAACTGTTTCGTCCATTGAGAATATGTGGTCTCTTGTTCTAAAGACAACTATGTAAGGATTCGTTCTTGCATGGCTAGGTAATGGAGTCCAGTCCATAGTACCTAATGTTTTAGTACCTGAAATAATTTGCGTACTAAATGTAGCTGCATTATTTGCAAGCAAAAATGGTTCGCCATAAGCAAAGAATTCTATCTGGTCATTTTGTGCATCCTCAGCTAATAAAGAAACTGTAAATGGTGCATTAACAGAAACGTTTGCAACTAAATGCCCGTTTGCATTTGTTGGAAACACACTCAAATTCATAATTCTTGGTGTTGTATTCGTATCAGGAATAACAATCATTTGATAATCTCTTCTTATCTCACCAATTTTAACACCGGCTCTAAATTCTTCAATTCGTATAGAAGCAACAAAGTTTCCAATCATATCAGGAGTCCAATCAATTTGACCTGAAATAGGGTCAAGTGTAAAAGGCCCGGCAGTATCAGAAGGAGCAGTATAGCCTACAGCATATAAGCCAATATTTGTTAATGGAGTATCTAAAGACCAAGCCAATGAATCACCATCTACATCAAATGGCAAAGAGTTGTACTGCCAAGGTTGATTTTGTGGTAAATAAGTAACAGGAGGAGCTAAAAACACCGGAGATGAATTTGTTGTTCCTGCACCAAAGTGAGTAATGGTTGCATTTAACGACATGCTTTCTGCAAGAGGCGAGCTTAAATTAGTAATAGCACCGTTTCTGCAACAGTTCAACCACTCTACTCTGTATTCACCTGCACCGGGAAGAGTAACTGTATCGGTAAAAGAATAAACTTCTACGCCATAAGGAACACCAGGCAATAACATACCCGAAATAGAATCTTGCGGTACTGATACTGTCATGATTAATGAATCATTCATATCATAAACATCAAAATTTGCAACACCTGCAAACGGAATACCCAATGTATCACGATAAGCAGTTAAGTGTAAAACAAAATCATCGCCACCAATGTGTGCAACAACTATTTCTCCACCCATTAAGTGAGTAGCTTTTGTATTAGGTACCAAAAAAA
Source organism: uncultured Flavobacteriaceae bacterium (assembly GCA_963760375.1). Lineage (GTDB taxonomy): Bacteria > Bacteroidota > Bacteroidia > Flavobacteriales > Flavobacteriaceae > Pelagihabitans. The sequence goes on from CAVXCS010000001.1 coordinate 472,860, forward strand.
GTCCTAAAGCAAGGATTAGTAATATTCTTTTCATGTTAAATAGTTTTTAGTTAAAAATGGATTTTTAAATTTAAGAATTTCTCCTTAACAATATGAAATTTTAATATGCTATAAATCAACTACTTATAAATATTATTGAATTGTAAATTTCTGACTACTCCTTAATTTACCGTCAACAGATATTCGAATAAAATAAATTCCGGAAGGAAATTCCACGCTAAACTTCTCTACATGTTGCCCGTTTGCATATTGTTTCACCACATCGTCTGAAACTTTATTACCTAAAATATCAAACATCTCAAAATGCACATCCGCTTTTGATTCTAACTCAAAAGGAACAAACAAAAAACTTTGCGTTGGATTTGGGTATGAAGAACCAACTATATTTTCCGCTTCATTTTGAACAGATGTAAAATTGCCAACTTCAATTAACAGCGTTTCATCCGAATAAAAAGAACCACTTTTTACTCTAAAGGTAACTATGTAGGGGTTACTTCGAATTTGAGCAGAAGAGGGAGTCCAGGAAAAATATCCGGAAATTACATCTACTGAAGTTTGAGCAGAACTAAATAATGAGGGATTAGTTGCTGAAAGATAGGGTTCACCAAAACTCTTCATCGAGTTATTACTTAGATTTGCATTATTTGCAACAACTATTACATTGAATGGCACACCGGCACTTAATGACATCTTATAATTTCCATTGCTACTAACCGGAAATAAAGAACCCATATTGGCAATTTTTGCAACTGTAAATCCAAGAGGAACAACTATAAAACTTAAATCTCTTTGCACCTCACCTATTTTTACTCCACCCCTGTACTCTTCAACTAAAACCCCAGCAATGTAAGCACCTAAAGTATTTGGCTTCCAGGTTATTTGTCCTCCAAATGGGTCAATACTAAATATGTTTGATGCATTGGAAGTTGGAAGTACCCATGCGGAAGTTTGCATAACAGCACTTTGATTGGGCGCAACTATACTCCATACCAGAGAATCACCATCTGCATCAAAAGGCAATTGATTAAATTGCCAGTTAGAATCAACCGGCACATAACTAACCACCGGAGTTAAAAATTCTGGTGTAGAATTTACGGTACCTGCAACCGGTACTGTTAAATAAGTATGAATATAAAAGGAATTGTTAGAGGGAGTATTAATATTTAGAATAGATGGGTTTCGGCAACACGTATTCCAACTCAGCTTATTAATTGAACCGAACATAAAACTTACCGTATCTGAAGTATAGTAATATGTTTCCATACCTGTAACTAAAGATCCACTAGCATCCAAAAGACTATCTAAAGTTATACTGTCAAGTGGAACTGCAATTGTTGTTGAAATTCCTGATAGTGTATCCACAGATTGTATGCCAAGCGTTTGTCCCAATGAAATCCCATTCATATCAACACGAATAGCTGCACTAACTATATATAGATTTGCTCCTATATTGCGTGCCGTTATTTCGCCACCCATTATATGTGATGCGTTTGCACTTTTTGGTATAAAAGAAGGCGAAATAGTTAAAACAAATATTAATAAAGAAAATAGAAACTTTGAAAAATGTCGAGGTTGAATCATGGTTTATAGTTTTAGTTTGATAGTATATAGATGCTAAAAAGCCCTATAATGGTTGCATTAAAGCTAGAAATAATTATTAACAAAATGATTTTTTTAAATATAGATACCTGAAATTCAGGTAAGTATCTAAATTATTGCGTATTTATCACAATCTCTGAAGTAGTTACCGTGTTACTATGATTCAACGCACGGTCTACTATATATATCTCATAACGTATGGTATCATTTACCGCACCCGGTTTTAATTGCACATTCATATCTATTTCTCCTTCAATGGCTTTGTTTTTTCCTTCGGGAGTTAAATTTGGGATACGCGCAGTAATTGGAATGGCTAAATTGATTTCAACAAACACACCATTTTGTTTTTCAAAATAGGCAGCAAAAAAATTACTCGAGTAAGGCAATGTATCAAAAGGCGGAAATGTATCAGATTGTTTTAAACCTAAATCCCCATCACCATCTGTAAATGAAATGGTAACTATAGATATGGTGTCTTTTCCATTCTGCCCTTTTACCTTTACCAATATCTTCAAACTTGATGATTGGTTCATCCGGATAATTTTTATCGGGCTTACACGAATAATTGCTTGCTATAAAAGCAAACAGAAGGGCAAACAAAAAATATTTTATAAATGAATTCATTCTTATTATCTTAATGTCAAAGATAGGGCTTTATTGTGTTTCTAAACTATTTTGTAATTACCAATAAAGGGTTTGTTTTCAAAAGCATGTTTGAATTTGATGTCTCTAAATAATATATACCGTTTGGTAGTTGAATTGGCAAATCTAATTTATGTGTTCCGCTTGCATAGTTTTTATTGTTGTGTTCCAGCATCAACTTACCACCGCTATCAATAATCTTAAAACTTAATGTCTGTTGGCTTTTTAAGTCAAATTCTATTGTTAAATTATTCTGTGCAGGTACCGGAAAAAGAATCAAATCCGAAATTACATTACTTGCATCTTGCATTCCGGGAAATAAATTTCCAACCTTAACAAACAAACTATAATCTCTGGCATAGTGCGCATCCTGAATTCGAAAAGTAACATGGTATTTTTCAATTCTAACCGCTGATGAATCCGGTGCCCAACTAAACACACCCTGAATTTGGTTTGCACCTAATGGGCTTACACTAAAAAATGCTGGATTCGATTGCAATAATAGCGGTTCACCATAAGCAATCATATTTATGCTATCCAAATCTAAGATCATGGGCAAATAAGGTTAAAGAATAATTTTGATTAGGTGTTAATTGAACGCATTTATATCCATTTGCATCAACCGGTATAGCACTAAAATTATTTATAATTGGCAGGTGATTTGAATCGGGTACCACAATTATTGTTTGATTACGTATAGTTCTTCCAATCAATATTCTATTTCGAAATTCTTGTATTTCAAAACTTACCAAAAACCGACCAATTTGATTGGGAGTCCAGGTTACATCTCCACTTAGCGAATCAATATGAAACACATTTGCAGAATCAGAAGAAGGGGTAGCGTAAAAAGGAATTGGTGTGCTGTCTGCTTCCAAAGGATGTATGCTGTAAATTCTCCATTTATCGCCATCCTCATCATATGCATTAATATTATAGGTGAATGATTGATTAACAGGAACCACATTTATAGATGGATTTAAAATTACAGGAGATGAGTTTTGTATGGTGTAAGGGAAAACCCGAAAAGCACATTCCAAATAAAATGCACGATTTATACTTGCATTATTAAATGGTCCAGGACTACAACACTGTTGTATGAAAACTTTATAATCACCGGCAGTTAAAAAATTAACCGTGTCTTTAGCTTGATATAATTCAACATTCTGTGGATGTCCGTTAAGTGGAGCCGAAGGAATTAACTGAAATGAAATAAATCGGTTAAACGAATAGGTTAAATCGGTTTTAAAAAAAGTGTACTTAATTTGATTTAGTTGCGAACTGCCGGCCGAAGTATCTCTACTTATGTTTATGGTAATTTCATAATTATTGTAACCCAAATCTCTGACAGAAATATTACCACCGGCTAAATGCGTTGCATGTGCAACACTAAAACATGATAAAAAGATTACAATTAATGCCAGGTGCTTCATTTAAAATAGATTCAAAATATTAATTTAGATAAAAATTAACAGACCCGCATTTATTTAAATCAAATAATTAAAAAAATGACATTAATATTACCTTGTAAAGACACAAAACCCGAGTTTGGAGACAATTGTTGGCTTGCGCCTAACGCCACCATAGTAGGAGATGTAAAAATGGGCAATAATTGCAGCATTTGGTTTAACGCGGTTGTACGTGGTGATGTCAATTCTATCAAAGATTGGTAATAACGTTAATATTCAAGATGGCGCGGTGATTCATTGTACGTATCAAAAAGCTGCAACCACTATTGGCAATTTTGTTTCTATTGGGCATAATGCCATTGGTGCATGGCTGTACTTTAAAAGACAATGTATTAATTGGCATGGGTGCAATAGTAATGGATAATGTAGTTGTGCAAGAAAATTCACTCATTGCAGCAGGTGCAGTTGTTTTAGAAAACACAATTGTTGAATCGGGAAGTATTTATGCAGGTGTTCCGGCAAAAAAAGTAAAAACACTAAGCCCTGAACATTTTAAAGATATGAATGAGCGAATTGCAAACAATTATACCATGTATTCAAAGTGGTTTGAAAATGACAATGGATTAAAGTAACAGCATTTATTTTCTGATTTGGGCGGAAAAATCTTTTTCGTACACCTTCATCAACTTATTCATTACTGCATCAATCTCTTCATCCGTTAATGTTTTAGCATCACTTTGCAAAATAAAACTAAGCGCATACGACTTCTTACCTGCACCTATGTTTTCCCCTTCGTACACATCGAAAATCTTTACTTCTTTCAATAAATTATTCTCCGTTTTAAAAGCAGCCTTCTTCAACTCATCAAAAGTTACTTTGCTATCTATTATCATAGATAAATCGCGTTTTACTTCCGGAAATTTTGGAATTCCCTTTACTTTAAAATCACCGCTTTGCTTAAACTTTAACAACTCAGTAAAATTAATTTCTGCGTACCAAACAGTTTGATCTAAATCAAACTCTTTCAAAACAGATTTCTTTACATCTCCATACTCTGCTATGGCTTTGTTTTTTATTTGGTAAAAATAAGCTGATTTCATGTATTTGTTTGAACCTGCAGCGTGACTACTTTTTAAAGCACTGCTCTTTATTCCCAATTGCGAAATACTTTCAACCAAACTCTTTAAATAAAATTCAGAATAATCATCACCCTTTTTAGCTAACCAGCTTTCATCTTGCTTGTTACCGGTAAGCAAAATACTTAAGTGTAATTCTTCTATATACTTACCGTCTTTCTTAGAATATGCATTTCCAAATTCAAAAAACTTTAAGTTGCTATTTCTTCTGTTTACGTTGTAAGCAAGGCTTTGCAAGCCATTTGCCAGTAAGCCCGTACGCATGTAATTCAATTCAATACTTAATGGATTTAAAATTGCAACCCCGCTGTGATTTTCTGCTAATTGCAATTCTGCATGCTTCTCTGCAAATAATGAGTTATTCGATATTTCATTAAACCCATTAGAAACCAGGTAATCACCAATATCTACTTTGAACCGCAATACTGTCTGTTCGTTTAAATGAATCGGGCAAAGAGAAATTTAATTTCTCAGGTAATGGAACATTATCATAACCGTATATCCGAAGTATTTCTTCTACTACATCTGCTTCTCGGCTTACATCAACCCGGTAAGCAGGTACGGTTAATGATAATTTTTCTTTCGATTCATTATCAATTTTAATATCCAGATTTTGAATGATATTTTTTACCAATTCTGAATCAAAATCAATACCCGTTAACGTATTCACCTTATTATATCTCAACTCTACTTTTACGTCCTCTATTTTCTCCGGATAAAAATCGGTAACATCAGAAACAATTACCCCACCTGCTATTTCTTTCAACAATAAAGCAGCCCGCTTCGCAGCATATACAAGCATTTCAGGGTCAACACCTCGTTCAAATCGAAAAGATGCATCGGTATTTAAACCATGCCTTTTTGAAGTTGCCCGAACGCTTGCCGGATTAAAATAGGCACTTTCTAAAAATATTTTTGTGGTACTTTCACTTACACCTGAATTTTCTCCGCCAAATACACCTGCAATACACATACCGCCTTTTTCATTGCAAATCATTAAATCTTTTGCAGATAATTTTCGCTCCACTCCATCCAGTGTAACAAACTTTTCCCCTTCACTCAATTGCCTTACAATTACATCGCCATTAATTTTATCTATATCAAAAGCATGCAAAGGTTGTCCGGTTTCCATTAACACATAATTGGTAATATCTACCACATTATTAATTGGGCGCAACCCAACAGAAAGCAATCTGTTTTGCATCCATTGTGGAGATGGCGCAACTTTAATATTATGCAAAGTAATTCCGCAATATCTTTTACAAGCTTGCGGGTCTTCAATTTTTACATTGGTTGTATGATTGGTATTATCGGGCTTAAACGCAGAAACAGAGGGCAATTCAAGGTTAACAGGACTTTTCATTCCCAATACTGCTTTTATATCTCTGCAAACTCCAATATGAGATGCAGCATCTACACGATTTGGTGTTAATCCAATTTCAAAAACCCAATCTTCGTATATATTGTAATCTTCTTTTATTTCAGCACCCGGTTTTTTATCACTAGCCAAAACCATAATGCCTTCATGTGAATTACCTAAGCCAATTTCATCTTCGGCACAAATCATTCCGCTGCTCGACTCACCTCTAATTTTAGCTTTCTTAATTGTAAACGGTTCTCCATTTATTGGATGTATGGTTGTACCCGGAGTAGCAACCACAACTTTTTGACCCACTTCTACATTTGGTGCACCGCAAACTATTTGCAATGGCTCCCCATTTCCAACATTCACTTTTGTAACAACCAACTTATCTGCATTTGGATGCTTTACTTTATTAAGCACTTCACCAACAACTAAACCTTGCAGTCCGCCTTTTACACTCTGAAATCTTTCCAAGCGTTTCTACTTCCAATCCTGTATTGGTAAGCAAAGTAGCCAATGCCTCGGGTTCTAAATCTGTTTTTATATACTCTTTGAGCCAGCTGTATGCAACTTTCATTTTTCGTTCTTTAGTCTAATGGCTTCAAAATTAAGATATATATACTGTCTGGCAATAGCCTGTTTTAAGATATCAGGCTCCAATCTGTATTCTTTTTTGAACGGTTTCTGAAATAATTTAGAATTGGTAAATTCTTGGGCAAAACCAGATTGGGATCTTCATTTAATATTGCAATGGCTTTGCTTCTGGCCACTTCTAAAATACGTTGGTCTTTCATTAAATCTGCAATTTTTAAATCTACTACTCCACTTTGTTGCTTTCCTTCAATATTTCCCGGGCCTCTCAATCTTAAATCTACTTCCGAAATTTCAAAACCGTCATTGGTTCTAACCATGGTATCCATTCTAAGTTTAGCATCTGCACTTAATTTATAAGAAGTTAATAAAATGCAATATGACTTATCAGAACCTCTTCCTACTCTTCCTCTTAACTGATGCAATTGCGATAATCCAAAACGCTCGGCACTTTCAATTACCATAATGCTAGCATTCGGAACATTCACTCCAACTTCTATTACTGTTGTGGCAACCATAATATCTGTTTTACCTTCTACAAATTGTTGCATTTCAAATTCCTTATCAGCCGGTTTCATTTGTCCGTGTACAATGCTAACCTTATAATCTTTATCCGGAAAGTCTCTTTTAATTGCCTCAAAACCTTCCATCAAATTAGCATAATCTAATTTTTCAGATTCTTTAATTAATGGATAAACAATATATACCTGTCTGCCGGCAGCTATTTCTTTTTTTAAAGAGGCTTCTAATTTTAATCGCTTCGATTCAAAATAATGAAATGTGGTAATTGGTTTTCTGCCCGGTGGCATTTCATCAATGACAGAAATATCTAAATCACCGTACAAAGTCATTGCAAGCGTACGAGGTATTGGTGTTGCAGTCATTACCAATACATGTGGAACAAACTTATCCTTTTTCCAAAGGCTGTGAACGCTGCTCTACTCCAAAGCGATGTTGTTCATCAATAACTACAAAACCTAGATTATGAAATTTCACTTTCGATTCAATCAAGGCATGTGTACCAATTAAAATATGCAAATGATTTGATTCTAATTCATAATGAATTTGCTTTCGCTTTGCTGTTTTAGTTGAACCGGTTAACAAATCAATTTTAACATTCGTCCCTTCTAGTAATTCTGATAGCGTATGAAAATGTTGAGTAGCCAGAATTTCAGTTGGTGCCATTAAACAAGCCTGGCAACCATTATCCAATGCAATTAACATAGTCATCAATGCAACCAGGGTTTTTCCACTTCCTACATCCCCTTGCAACAAGCGGTTCATTTGATTACCCGAACCAACATCTTTTCTTATTTCTTTAATTACTCTTTTTTGTGCACCGGTTAATTCAAAAGGTAATTTCTCTGTAAAAAATTTATTGAAATAATCTCCCACCTCAGAAAATACTTTTCCTTTCAACTTTTCGCTACGAACCAGTTTTTGTTTTATCAATCTTAATTGAATATAAAAGAGCTCTTCAAATTTTAATCTGAATTCTGCTTTCTTTAACTCTTCTGTACTTCTTGGAAAGTGAATTCCTACCAAAGCCTGATAAATACCCGGCATATTGTACTCTTCTAATAAACTAGCAGGCAAGGATTCAGGCAAGCTTTTCGGAATTTGAGGAAAGAGCGCTTTCTGCAATTCTTAAAATGCTTTTACTGTCTACACCTTTTGTTTTAGATTTTTCTGTAGCCGGATATAATGCCTGCAAGCATTCCTGCACTGCTCATTGCCTGATTGGTGAGTACATCCAAATCGGGATGAAGCATATTTAAGGTTCTATTGAAGCGGCTTGCTTTACCAAAAACAATATATTCTCTACCGGGAATAACAACTTCCTTCATCCACTTTATTCCTTTAAACCAAACCAAGTCTATACTACCGGTTTCATCTTTAAACGTAGCAACAATCTTTTTTTCCTCGCCTCACCCACTTCCTTTACTCGGTGATTTTACCCTTTAATCTGTACATAGGCATTGGTATCCGTAATTTCAGTGATGCTATAAAACTTCGAACGGTCTAAATATTTATAGGGATAGTGTTTGAGTAAATCCCCAAAACGAAAAATGCCAAATTCTTTTTTAAGCACTTCCCCTTTTGCAGGACCAACACCTTTAAGGTATTCAATTGGGTTATCTAATACTGAATTGTACATTTTATCATTCAATAAAAATAATTTAAAATACCTTGCAGAAGAAATGAAATAGAAAATACCTTAAAAAATAGTATTTTTCTGTTTAAGATGAATAACATGAAGGAAATAAAAAAAATATCAGGAAAAATAGTTGACGTATTAAATAGAGAAATTTATGAGGGAACAATTCTTATAGAAAATGGAATAATTAAGGAAATTAAAAGAGAAGCGGTTGATATCTAGCTAAATATATCTTACCGGGTTTTGTGGATGCGCATGTACATATAGAAAGCTCTATGGTAATTCCATATGAGTTTGCAAAAATTGCTTTACGACATGGAACCGTTGCAACGGTTTCTGACCCACATGAAATTGCCAATGTGATGGGCATGGAAGGTGTTTATTATATGCTTAGAAAATGCAAAAGGAGCTCATTTAAAATTCAATTTTGGCGCACCTTCATGTGTACCTGCAACTTCTTTTGAAACAGCCGGAGCTGTTTTAGATGTAAAAGAAGTAGATGAACTTTTAAAAAGAGATGACATTAAGTACTTATCAGAAATGATGAATTACCCGGGTGTTTTGTTTAAAGATAAAATGGTAATGGATAAAATTGCCAGTGCAAAAAAATACAATAAACCCATTGACGGACATGCACCGGGTTTAATGGGTGAGGATGCCAGAAAATATATTGAAGCAGGAATTAGCACAGACCATGAATGCTTTACATTGGAAGAAGCACTGAATAAATTAAAGCATGGAATGAAAATTCTAATTCGTGAAGGAAGTCAGCTGCTAAAAACTTTGAAGCACTTTACTCGCTGATAGACAGTCACACAGACTGAGACTATGCTTTGCAGTGATGATAAACACCCGGATGATTTATTAGAAGGACATATTAATTTATTGGTAAAGCGCGCTCTTGCCAAAGGCATGGATTTAATGAATATACTTACTTGTGCCTGCGTGAATCCTGTAAAGCATTACGGACTAGATGTAGGCTTGCTACAAACAGGTGACAAAGCTGATTTTATTGTTTTGAATGACTTAGAAAACCTAACTATAGAGCAAACTGTCATTGACGGGAATTCTGTTTTTGAAAATGATACAGTTCACCTTACGGACAGAAAAGCTCCGGTAATAAATCAATTTAGTTGTAGTTTAAAAACAGTTACTGATTTTAAAACAGCGCTTGTGGGAGATAAAGTTCAGGTAATAGAAGCATTAGACGGGCAACTAATTACCAATAAACTTTGGATTGAAAATACAGATGAAGCAAAATTAGTAGAACAAGATGTTTTAAAAATGACGGTTGTAAATCGTTATTCTGATAAAGAACCTGCCATTGCATTGGTAAAAAACTTTGGATTAAAAGATGCAGCCATTGCCTCATCTGTTGCACATGACTCACATAACATTATTGCTGTTGGTAGCAGTGATGAACTAATTTGCAAAGCAGTAAATGAAGTAATAAAAAATAAAGGCGGCTTAAGTGTGGTATCAGAAACAGAAAGCAAATCACTTGCCTTGCCTGTTGCAGGCTTAATGAGCGATAAACCTTGTAGCGTAGTAGGAGAGCTGTATTCAGAGTTGGATAAACTAGCTAAAAAATGTGGTTCAACATTAAAAGCACCTTATATGACATTATCATTTATGGCATTACTGGTAATACCAAAACTTAAATTAAGTGATAAAGGATTATTTGATGCAGAAAAATTTGAGTTTACTCCACTAGCATTGCAATCAGATAGAAGCTTGTCCTAACATTATAACAGGATTTTCTAACAACATTTTCAGTGTGTTCAAAAACTTAGAACCTACTACTCCATCAACCACACGGTGGTCGCATGAAAGAGTAACCTTCATAATGTGTCCTGCGTAAATTTCACCGTTTTTTGCAATAGCAGTTTCGTTAATGCCACCTACTGCTAAAATGCATGAATCTGGTGTATTAATAATTGCAGTAAACTCATCTATATCAAACATACCCAAGTTAGAAATGGTAAAGGTGTTGCCTTCCCAATCTGCAGGTTGTATTTTTTTCTCTTTTACTTTTTTCACAAAGTCTTTTGATTCAGTTGCAATTTGAGAAAGTGTTTTACTATCTGTAAAACGTATTACAGGTACCAGTAAACCATCCTCGACACCTACTGCCATGCCAATATGCACATGCTTATTGGTTCTTATTCTATCTCCTAACCAAGATGAGTTTACTTGTGGGTGTTCTCTTAAAGCCATTGCACAAGCTTTCATCATAATATCATTATACGAAATCTTAACCGGTGCAACCTGATTTATTACTTCGCGCGCTTCCATCATTTTATCCATTTCAATAGCCATGGTTAAATAAAAATGTGGAGCTGTAAATTTACTTTCAGCTAATCGCTTCGCAATGGTTTTACGCATTTGCGATATACCAACTTCTTCAAATCCTTCTTTAGTTACTGCAGGAGAAAATCCTCCACTACCACCTGCAACAAATGATGATGGTTTAAACCATTCAATATCTCTTTTAACTAACTCTTCCGCCTTCACCTGAACCTTGTATACGACTTAAATCAATTCCTTTGTCTGCTGCAAGTTTCTTTGCCAGTGGCGATGCTTTTAATCTTCCGTTACCATTATCACTGGTTGTAGCATGTACCGGTTCGGCAACTGCTTGCTGAACTGCAGGAGCAGGTGCTGCCTGCAGCTAGGTGCCGGTGCTTTTTCCTCCACAGGTGCGGCTTCTACCGCAGCTTCTTTTTGTTTGGCAGCAAATTCTTTTTCAAATTCTGCTAATAAGGTTTATAGTCTTCGCCTTTTGTACCAAGTATGGCAAGTATTCCATCTACCGGTGCAGCTGCACCTTCTTTTACTCCCTGGTATAAAAGCACCCCTTCCTGGTAACTTTCAAATTCCATGGTAGCTTTATCGGTTTCAATTTCTGCAACTACAGTCACCGGTCTTTACCGTATCTCCAACTTTCTTAAGCCACTTTGCAACAACACCTTCTTCCATGGTGTCGCTCATTTTGGGCATGGTTACTATTTCTGCCATTATTACCTTTATGAATTAATTTTTAATGAAAGGATAATCTTCTTGTTTATACACATCGGTGAACAGTTCACTTACATCCGGATATGGAGACTCTTCTGCAAACTTTCACACTGTCTTCAACAACATCTTTTACTTTTTTAACAATTGCTTCAATTTCTTTTTCTGTAGCCAACTTATTCTTTTCAATGGTTGCCTTCACCATTTCAATAGGGTCTTGATCCTTGTATTTTGCTACCTCTTCTTTGGTTCTATACTTAGCCGGGTCGCTCATAGAGTGGCCTTTGTAACGGTATGTTCTCATTTCTAAATACACAGGACCTTTGCCGCTTCGTGCATGCTTAACTGCCTTATCCATTTCGTTCATGCACTTCCTCTACTACCATTCCATCAACAGAATAAGAAGGCATATCATAAGCAAGTCCTAATTTTTCTAAATCGGTTACGTTACTGGTACGTTCAACAGAAGTACCCATTGCATATGCATTGTTTTCTACAATAAAAACAACCGGTAACTTCCATAACATAGAAAGATTAAATGCTTCATGAAATGCACCTTGCCTAACAGCACCATCACCCATGTAACAAACACATATGTTTTTTGTATTCGTTATATTTTTCAGCAAAAGCAATTCCTGCACCTAATGGTATTTGTCCACCAACAATTCCATGACCACCAAAAAAACGATGTTTATTAGAAAACATGTGCATAGAACCACCCTTGCCTTTTGTGCAACCGGTAATCTTTTCCATACAGCTCTGCCATTACTTCTCTTGCACTAATGCCTTTTGCAAGTGCATGTGCATGATCACGATAAGCAGTAATCATTGCATCTTCTTTTTTCAAAACCGACATGGCACCGGCAATTACGGCTTCTTGTCCAATATATAAGTGGCAAAATCCTTTAATTTTTTGTTGCCCGTATAATTGCCCGGCACGCTCTTCAAACTTTCGGTAATAAAGCATGCTTTCGTACCAATACATATACGTTTTCTTATCGTATTTCAATTTCACCAATTCTTTCGTCTTACGTCATAAAATTAAGTTTGAAACAAAAATAATATAATAATCAGGGTTTTTTAGCTCTTAAATCTATTTGTTTAACAAGCTCTTTACGTCAAAAGCAAAGGGTAAAAGGCCTTTGGCATCATGCAGAAACAATAATCTCATTTTCACCTTTATACATAATTATGCGAATGGTGATTTTCTTGTTTTTGCTCATACTCTACCATTACCTGGCGGCATGCCCCACATGGTGTAGCAGCAATAACCTTCTCATTTTTAATTGCTAACACAGCAAGTGTTTTTATCTGCTTATTTGGGTAATTTGCCCCTGTATTAAAAAGCAAAACTCTTTCAGCACATAAGGCCGGAAGGATAGGCCGCATTTTCTTGGTTATTTCCAACAAGAATTTCACCACTTTCCAATTCTAATGCAGCACCAACGAAAAAATTGGAGTATGGAGCATATGCATTTTTAGCAGCTTCTTTTGCTTTAGCAATTAGCAACTGCTCTGTTTCAGTTAAATCATTAATGGAATTTAACAGAGTGAAATTGGAATCTGGTTGAATGGCACTCATTAAATTAATAATATTAATCTAAGTGAATGTAATAAAGTAATTGCATATGCAGCAACACCTTCTTTTCTTCCTACAAAACCCATTTTTTCATTGGTGGTTGCTTTAATAGAAATATCTGTTTCGGGAATTTGTAAAATACCAGCCAATGTTTTTTTCATTTGCAGGAATATGAGGAATAGTTTTGGTAACTTCTAAACAGACTGTACGTATCAATATTTCCAATCGAATAGTTTTCGTTTTTAATTATTTCAACTACTTCTTTTAGTAAAATTTTGCTGTCAATGTTTTTGTACTTCGGGTCTGTATCAGGAAAGTGTGTTCCTATATCACCTAAACTTAGTGCACCTAAAAGTGCATCGCAAATGGCATGTATTAACACATCTGCATCTGAATGACCTAATGCACCAAAATTGTGTGGAATAACAATTCCACCTAAAAAAAATTCTCGATTTTCTGTGAGTTGGTGAACATCAAAACCAAACCCTACTTTCCACTTCATTATTCGTCTAATTCTGCATTTTGCTCTTTCAAGCCGGCAATATCAAAGTGTAAAGTAAATCGAAGCGTGTTTTCTAATGGATGTCTTTGTTCAGTAGGAATTAAATATGCAAAGTCTAAACCAAACACATTAAATTTTAAACCGGCACCAAGCGTTAAGTACTTTCTGTTGCCTTTGTTTTCGTGCTCATTAAAGTATCCTAATCTAAAAGCAAATTGCTTGTCATACCAGTACTCTAATACCAAAGGCTATATTAATTTCTTGTACCTCTTCTTCAAATCCATTTGGTGCATCAGAAAAAGAACCAAACATTCCTTCTGCCACACTCTTATCCGGATTCTCACCAAAAAGTATTTGAGATTTGCCTGTACTAGCTGTATCACAATAAATAGGAGGTGATGGAACTAATAATTTATTAAAATCTAATGCAACAGTTAATTCATTGTATTCATTTAAGTCCATATTAATGCTCCACCTAAACGCAGATTAATTGGAATAAAATCTTTAGCATCCCTAAGTTGGTATAGTTAATTTTTGAACCAATGTTTGAAATGTTAGCACCTACTTGCACCTTTGCATCTTTACCACTTATATCTACATCATGTCTCCACAAAGCAGATAAGTCAGCAGCTACAGATTGACCTGCTTTTGTTTCAATACCCTGAAAAGATTGGCCGTTGGTTAAATTTGAATTGATGTAACGCAATGCCAATCCACCAGAAAATTCATCACCTAATATTCGTGCAGTAACCAACATCTATAGCAAATTCATTCGGATTAGATTCACCTAGAGGATTTCCATTAATATCTGTTAATTGAATTGCCCCTAAAGAGAAGTATCTAAGACTGGCCGAAACAGCCTGGTCTTTTTGAATTTTTTTATGCCAAGCTAAATAAGCAAGATTGATATCCGGTACCAATGACCGTAACCAAGGTGTATATGAAATAGAAACTCCCATATCATCTTCAATCCAGGCTAATTTGGAAATATTCCAATGCATGGAGTTACTAGTGGGCAAAGTGGCTACACCAACATCTCCCATACCGCCTGCTCGGGCATCGGGGCTAATACTTAAAAATGGAACGGCAGTAGTAATGGTATTTAACTGGCCTAAGCAAATTATTGGTTTGAGCCTTAACATACTGATAATGAACTAACTAAGAACACAGCAATTGCAATTGCTGAAATTATTTTCTTCATTTGTGAAGGGTTAAAAACGGAGACAAATATATTAATATATTGATTAATCACCCATTGGGCTTATTTTAATAGTACTAATTTTTCTGTTTTTGAGGCAACTTCGCCATTTTGGTCTCTGACTTTTAAACGATATACGTAAACTCCCTTACCTATGTTCTCACCAAAATCATCCTTTCCATCCCATTCTACCGGCTCTGATCTAAATCCTGTAGTATTCACATATTGTTCAAGAGATTTTACCAATTTACCGCTTACCGTGTATATTTGTATTTGTACAAACAACGAAGAGCAATCTTTATTGTGCTCAAAAAAGAATTGTGTTCTGGTGGTAAAAGGATTAGGGTAATTAAGCACATGTTCTAATGCCAATTTTGCGCTCAGATGCAACCACAAATTCAGTATACGCTTCGCTTGAATTATTTAAAATATCCCACACTTTTAATTTAACAGTATGTCTTCCTCTTTCTAAATCACTTAGAGGGTATTTTACTTTACCAGATTTATAACTATTTAAATCAGATTCATAAAAATCATTCAATAACAAATAAATCTTCACAATCATCATCCAATACTGCAGTAACATCATGCCCAATACCAATTCCGGTTGTATTAATGCCATTATCATCACTTACTTCTGCATATAAAAATGGGTTTTCACTGGTAATACCACCAAATGCAAATTTTTTATCATTCATATAAAGCTCAATTTTCGGCCCTTCAGTATCCACTAAAATACTATCACTAATACCACCAATTAAAACAGTATCATGGTAACCACTTGCATCAATCACATCATTGTGTGCATAGTAGGATATTTTTCCATATCCAATTTTATACGATATATCTTTTGGAATGATAAATGAAAATTCAAAATCGCCATTTGTTACACTGGCTTTACCTCTATATATAACATTGCTTTGTAATTCAAAATTAAAGGCAGGACTACCCGGATCATTTGATAAGGTTGTTATAGTAGCCGCCTTGTCGAATATAGAAGGGTACAACACCCCGTTGAAGCCGGCCATTTTTTGATTATTATGATCTTGTACTTCTCCTTTAATTGTAACCCGACTATAGGCTTTTAATGTATCTGCAAAATTGGCAACCGGCTCATTATTAATGGTAGTTGTTGCTACATTATATTCAGGATAAGCTAAACGCAATGCAGGGTCACCTAACAATGTAAAGTTTCTGGTATTAAAAGTCAGGTAGTCATTCTTAGTTAAGCGCATTAAATCACCCAGGCGAGGCAATTCTCCATTTACCCTTTCAAAAATATGGCTATACATCACTTCATTTAATTGTTTGTTTGCAAACGAAGTAACTAAACGCACTGTGGTAAGCAAAGCAATTCCTCCACCACCTTCTCTCAGGTAAACTATTTCACCTGCCGATGTTCTTGCCGGGTCATCATAACGGGCAAACTCGCAAGTAGCTGTCATAAAAGCAGGCATTCTGGTAGGGTTATTCCAACCATTAATATCATTAATTGTTAACACGCCTTCATGTGCCCAACCTAACTCACCTCCATGTCCGGTATAATTAATAAATAACACTCCTTTCTCAATTCGTTTTTTTATTGCGTCCGTTACATCAGGATATCTTTGCCCACCGGCATTTGATTGCTGTTCAAAAGAATCGAAATAAACCTTTTCAATATTGTATTCAGGATTATTCTGTTTTAAAGTTTCGGTTAGGTCATCTGCATCTCTAATATGTGTGTTCGAGTCTTCATCATCTGCAACGAACATGATTACGTTGCGCCAATCACCATATATTGACTCAGTGCTCAAACCGGTATTGCAGGTTACCGTATTAGAACTAATACCCAAATACTGTTCAATTTTGTCAATTGCAGTTTGTGCTTCTTTTAAATTTTTTGCGGGTATTCTACCAATGCCCATGTCTAGTGCTTCCGTATTAGTTGATGGAGACCATACCCCTTCAACAGGATCCAGTAAAACATAAAAATCATCAGAAACATACGAACCAATCGGATATTCAGAATCTCTGGATTGATAAGTAGGAACAAAGTTGGTGTTACTGGTTATAATGCTTCTGTTATCATAAGAACCATCACCAAACAAGCAAACGTATTTTACAATATCATCCGGCAGTGCAGCTCTTTCATAAAACATTCTTAAAAAATCGCGAATACTGCTTGCATCTTTATTACCGGAGCTAAATTCATTATACACTTCATCTGTTGTTACTACTACAACCTTCATATTATCCATGGTTCGATGTATGTTTGCCAGTCGATTGGCTTGCGATAAAAACAATGGATGAGTAATAATTACATAATCATGATCTCCCAATGCATGTAAATTTTGGTTGGCCACTCTGTTTCTAAATTTAGGACTTGGGAAATTGTTACCACTAAAAATAACAAACTCAGATAACGCAGAATTATCAACTACAAAACTAGTCACACCATTAGTGAAATTCGATTCTTGCATAACAGGACTTAATGCATCTGAAACATCCCATATAAGCATTTGCTCATTGGTATTTGCAATTTCATATTTTGCAATATTACCAGCACCAACAAATTTCGCATCTCTAAAAAACAGTTGATTACCAACCATGCTTAATTGCCTTCTTGCATTAAGCACTAACTTATCTAAATAGCCGGTTGATGAAGGGCTAGGTAAATTATATTTTAATTCAATTGTTATTGGTGATGCAGTTGCGCTGAATGTTTGTGAAGTTGAATTAATTTTTGCAAAATAATCAAGGTAATTAGAAGAAGTTGCTGCAATACCCTGGCTTGCAATCAGGTTGTTATTATACCTCAATGAAAAAGAACTTGTAGTGAATGATCTTGCTGCTACTCTAGATTTTATATGAACCGGTTCAGCAGAAATTAAATTTGGAAATTCAAAAGCAAAAAACCGGGCACTTTGTATGTCTGTAAATGTTTCTCCATACCATTCTCTTCCCGATTTAATAAAATTTAATTCATCTTTTTCATGCACAGCATAATCATTAAAAGATTGTATGGTTTGAGTTGGAGTTTGCGAAGAAGAACTTCTGGTTGCAATTCTTTTCCCGGCACCTAAATCTACATTTATAAAGTAATAGGTAGAATCTGAAAAAAGGTGGTTTACATGGTCATACAATTCAGTACTTGCATCATAAACCCACTCATCTGCGGCTTGTGCGTAAAACAAAACATAGTCATCACTATTAAAAACATTATCATCTTCCCCAACAACCAAAATGGCATTTTCAACTAAATCATCGTGCCTTAAATCGCTGTTGAGCACCGGTACCATACCTCCTCCATTTCCATACACCCGAATGTTTTTTGGGTTTATAGAACTTAAAGGAATGCCTAATTGCGATGTAAAAAAATCAGCAGATAATTTGTGTATACCTTTAGTACTTACTGCTACTTTGTACCAGGTTCCGGTACTTAAAACTGAATTAGTTGCAAAGGATGCAGCACCGATTCTTTGTGCATTGGATTCGAATTGATGTTCTAATTCAAAAGCAACTAATTTTTCAATATTTCCTGTTCTGCTGTTTTTACGTAAGGCATTAATTTCTACAACGGCCCATTTTTTTCTTCTGGATTGAATGATGTAAGATTTAACTTCAAAATCAGCGCTTAAAACAGTTTTTTGCTTTTCACTCAATTTATTTGCTAAACGGCTACTTTCAACATTTTTAATGGTTGTTTTAATTCCAGAAAAATTACTGTTGATTTCCCATTTCTTAAAGAAAACCGGCAAATCAGCTAATTCAGCACTTATTCTTGCGCCTTCAAATAAAAGAACAGGATCACCAGTCTTGTTAACACTCTCTTTTTCAACTATTTCAGTCCACTTTAATACATAAGCTTGAGAGGCATTTCTTTGTTGTGCATATAAATTAAAGGAGAAAACAATTGATAAAGTAATGATAAACAGCAGTTTGCGTGTCATTTGTTGATGGTTTTGGCTCTGTTCAAATTTACTATTAATGGTTCGATTATTTGCTAACATAACAAGCAGAAATAACAAACGTTAAGAGTTTTGTCTAAAATGATTAAAAAACTACATTTGTTATTCCCCCTACGCACTATTATAACCTTTGCTGTGAAAAAACGTATGTTTATATTAGATATTGTTAGAATGCCGGTCAGCTTGTGAAACTATTTACATAGACTGCGTATACATAATATAAATTACAGTAATTTCGAATTTACTATGTTAAAACGCCTACTTATAATTCTTTTTGCTTTTGGCACTTTATTGTTATTGTGCGTACCAGAGGCTCAAGCGCAAGACCCTGAATTTACTCAGTTCTATGCCGCTCCCCTTTATCTAAATCCGGCATTTGCAGGTTCTGCACGCTGTCCCAGAGTTTCATTAAACTATCGCAACCAATGGCCTTCTATACCACGTGCATTTGTAACATACGCTGCAGCCTATGATCAACATATTGATGCTATTTCCGGTGGAATAGGATTAATGGTATTGACCGATCAAGCAGGCGAGGGCACGTTGAATACTTCTCAAATTTCCGGCATTTATTCTTACCAGTTAAATGTAAGCCGTAACTTTTCTATTAAAGCAGGATTACAAGCAACCTACGTGCAAAAAAAAATAGACTGGGATAAGTTGGTTTTTGGAGATGAAATAGACCCGAGATTTGGTGTAATATATGAATCACTGGAACAAAGAACAGATGAAACACAAAGCTATATTGATTTTTCTGCCGGAATTGTAGGCTTTACATCTCAAGTATATGGCGGTTTTGCTGCACATCACTTAACCGAGCCTGATGAAGCATTTATTGTTCAAGGTGCTTCACCACTCCCAATGAAATTAACTGCACATTTAGGGGCTATGCTTCCTGTTGCAGGTTCTGATATGGATGATTTAGATGATGGTACTTTTATATCTCCGAATATAATGTATCAACAACAGGATAAATTTAACACCATGAATGTTGGTGTTTATGTACTTCATTCACCCTTAGTAGGTGGTTTATGGTATAGAGGTAGTTTTGATGACGGCTCATTCTTATTCAGCGATTCATTTATTGCTCTTGTAGGGCTTCAAAGAGGCGTGTTTAAAATTGGCTATAGTTACGATGTAACTGTTTCTGAATTAAGCAATGTGGCCGCAGGCTCACATGAGATAACATTTGGGCTGCAATTTGATTGCAGACCAAAAAAAAGGCGTTCACGTGTAATAAGATGCCCCCAATTTTAGTTATATAGCACTGATTAGCTAGAACTTTATAAAATAAATTATATTTGCGATAATGAAATCGATAAACAAATTATTTCCACTTGTGTTGCTAGCCTTTATGGTAGCAACATCAGCATGTAACAAAGACAGATCTTCAACTACAGGCTGGAATTATAACGATCCTAAAAACGGGGGGTTTGAAAATACTCCCTATACCGAACAAGAAACCGGTCCCAGGCTTAGTACTTGTTCAAGGTGGTACATTTACCATGGGTCGCACAGAACAAGAAATAAAAATGGATTGGGATAACATTCCAAGAAGAGTAACTGTTTCCAGTTTTTATATGGATGAAACAGAAGTTGCAAATCTTCACTATCGAGAATACTTATATTGGATAGAAAGAGTATTTGCATTAGATTATCCTGAAGTATTAAAAAAGCACTTCCGGATACTTTAGTTTGGAGAACTCAGTTAGCATACAATGAACCTTTTGTTGAATATTATTTAAGACACCCTGCATATAAATATTATCCTGTTGTTGGTGTTAATTGGTTACAAGCAACAGATTATTGTGCCTGGAGAACTGACCGTGTAAATGAAATGAATTTTAATTCGAGAAGGCGTATTAAGAGAAAACCATGCACAAGTAAATGAAGACAACTTTAATACTGATGCATATTTTGCTGGTCAATATGAAGGTTTAGTAAAACAGTCCATTACGATGATTTAAATCCTAACAGAGATGTAAGAAGAGTAAAAATGGAAGACGGAATTTTATTACCAAGATATCGCCTACCAACTGAAGCTGAGTGGGAATTTGCTGCTCTTGGTTTAATTGGAAATACAGTTTATGAAAGAGTAACAGATAGAAGATTATATCCATGGGATGGACATATAGTTAGAAATTCATCTAAAAATTACCAAGGTGAAATGCTTAGCTAACTTTAAACGTGGCCGAGGTGATAACATGGGAGTTGCAGGAAGATTAAATGATAATGCCGATATTCCTGCACCGTTAACTTCTTATTGGCCAAATGATTATGGATTATATAATATGGCTGGAAACGTAAATGAGTGGGTAATGGATGTTTACAGACCATTATCATTAGAAGATGCAAGTGATTTTAATCCATTTAGAGGAAATGTATTTACATCCTTATGAAGAAAGATGAAGAAGGTGCTATTGCTGAAAAAGATTCACTAGGTAGAATTAATAAGAGACTAAGCGCTACAGACCGAGAAGTTGAGAACAGAAGAAACTATGACCGCTCTGACAATATTTCATATATTGATGGAGACGAATCTGAGTATATTAACTACAAGTACGGAGAAACTTCATTAATAAGTGATAAAGCCAGAGTGTATAAAGGCGGTGGCTGGAAAGACAGAGCTTATTGGGTTAACTCCCGGAGCAAGAAGATTTTTAGATGAAGATCAATCTACAGATGATATTGGTTTCCGTTGCGCAATGACAAGAGTTGGTAGTCCTGTTGGATTAGGAAATAAGAGTCAAATTGTAAACAATACAAAAAGAAAATAATATAAGTTCATAAAACATTTAAAAAGCCTTGGGATTATTTCTCAAGGCTTTTTTATTTTGCAGTCTATGTATTGTTCAACAACAGACTTATACAAGCATTTTATCAAACATTCGTAATATGCACAGATACCAGAAAAATAACTAAAGGTTGTATTGTTCTTTGCCTTAAAAGGCCCAAATTTTAATGGAAATAAATTTGCTTGAAGAGCAATAGAACAAGGAGCAGCATTTTGCGTGGTGGATGAGACCAAAATATGCAAACTGATAATTGCTTATTAGTTGAAGATGTACTTGAATCACATTACAAGCAACTTGCTAATTTACACCGTAAACACATTAAATATTCCGGTAATAGCAATAACAGGAAGTAATGGAAAAACCACAACCAAAGAATTGTGCCAGAGAAATACTTGCAAGAAAATATAATGTATTTGCAACTGCCGGAAATTTAAATAACCACATCGGTGTACCGCTAAGCCTGTTAAGTCTTACTAATAAACACCAACTTGCAATTATTGAAATGGGTGCAAATCACCTAAATGAAATTGAGTTTTTAAGTGAAATTGCAGAACCCAACTATGGTTTAATTACAAATATTGGTTCAGCACATTTAGAAGGTTTTGGCTCTATTGAGCCGGCATTTTAAAAGCCAAGAAAGAGTTATTCAATTATTTAATTAGCAAATGATGGAACCATTTTTTTAAACAATAACGATTCCAATTTAAAAAGTCTGCAACTTAAATATGCTAAAATTATCAGCTATGGTTCAATGCCAATTAACTTTTGTGAGTTATTGGATTTTGACCGAAAAGAACATTTAATTATCAAATGGCGAACTAAAAATGAGAATATGGTAAACATTGCCCACAGCTCATTGATTGGCGATTATAATGCAGAAAATATTTTGCTGCAATTTGTGTTGGCAGTTACTTTGGTGTACCTGCAACAGATATAAATCTGGCAATAAGAAATTATGAATCATCTAATAATCGCTCACAAGTAGTAATTAAAAATTCTAATACAATTGTGTTAGATGCCTACAACGCAAATCCAAGTAGCATGTTAGCCGCCATAAGCAACTTCAGCAATAGTTTTACCGGCATAAAGATACCGGTGTTGGGAGAAATGCTTGAACTTGGAACCTATGCCAAGCAGGAGCATGAAAAAATATTCAATGAATTAAACAAACTTGGTTTTAGCGAATTTATTTTAGTTGGAAATAATTTCGAACCCTTTAAAACTCGAGGAAAAACGTAAACTATTTAGTAATGTGCATGAAGCCAGTAAGTGGATTCAGCAACAAGAGTTTAAGAACGCTAATTTTTTAGTGAAGGGTTCAAGAGCAACAGGCAAATGGAAAAAGTAATTCAAGCTTTTGATTAAGATTATTTTTTTATGAATTTCCCAAAAAAACTTTTGGTGCTCTCTTCCTCTTCTTCATAATATCCGTAACCGTTTCCGAAAGAGTAATAATTACCAGACCCATATCCATAAGGGTCATGCTTAACTTTTGCATCATTCAAAACAATACTTAAATTTTTCAATTTATTCTCATGATATAATTCATCAATTACTTTTAAATAGCCTTTCTTAGAATAATTTTCTCTAATAACATATAAATTTATATCGGCAAATTTCGCTATTAACATTGGGTCTGAAACTATACCAATTGGAGGTGTATCAATAATTATATAATCGTATCGTATTTTTTAATTCTGCAATTAAAGATTGCCATTTCGCTCCTGTTTAATAATTCAGACGGATTTGGTGGTACTGGACCGGCAGGTATTAAATGCTAAATTCTCATTGTGTGTTTTTTGAATTACATCATCAATTTTTGCAATTCCAATTAAATATGAACTTAATCCAATGTCATTGCTTAATCCAAAATCATCAAATAATTTGGGCTTACGTAAATCCGTTCCTAAAATTAAAACCTTGTGATCTTGCAATGCAAGAACCGATGCAAGATTTAATGTTACAAAAGACTTTCCTTCACCACCTATAGAAGAAGTAATTGCTATTACCTTTTTTGATTCAGTGCTTAAAAACTGAAGATTTGTTCTAAGTGTTCTAAATGCTTCTGTAATTCTTCCCTTAGGATTATCAAAAACTACCAGGTTAATGTCTTTAAATTTATGGCCAATTATTCCCACTACTGGTGTATTGGTGCTTTTAACAATATCTTCTTTATTTTCTACTGTAGTTTTAAGAATGCTCTGAATAAATATAATAACTCCGGGTATCACTAAAGATGCAAATAAAGCCAATATATAAATCAGAGATTTATCCGGAGTAACTGGTTCTGCAATTATAAATGCACGATCTAATACTTTATTATCAGAAATAGCAGTAGCCTTCGAAATACTTGTTTCTGCTTTTTTCTGTAATAAGTATATATAGATGTTTTGGTTTACTTCAAATTTTCTTTGAATAGCTAACAATTGTCGTTCAATCTCAGGTACTTTATTGATGCTTCCTTCGTATCTTAAAACTCTTGAGTCCAGCGCCTGAAGTTTTGTTTCGAGTTGAATTTTTATAGATTTTAAGTTTTCGAGCAGTGAAATTCTGGTATCACTAATTTGCTCATCAATAATTTGTACGGAGGGAATTTCATCTGAAACACCAAAAGATAAACTCTTTCTCTTTAACTGCAGAGCTTGAAAAGACTCCAAAAGCTTTAATAAAATTGGATCGTTAATACCAATTACAGATGGGGCAAGTTGCGTTATATCTTTATTTTCATCTATGTATGTGGCTAAATTATTTAAAGATTTTAATTCAATTTCAGTTTTTAGTTTTTCTAAATCAATTTGATTGAGTCTAACCAAAACTGAATTTGATTCTTCACTCAAATTAACCGTTCCGTTTTTCTTTTTAAAATCCTGAAGATCTGTTTCAATAGTATTTAATACTTCAATAATTTTTTTTAGTTGATCATCTACAAAATGAAGAGTTAATGATGCTATGGAAGTTTTGTCTTCAACATTTTTATCAATGTAAACGTCAGCTATGGTATTTAAAATGTCAGCTGCTTTTGCCGGATTGTAATCTAAAAAATGCAATTGAATTATTTTAGCATCCTTATCATAAGGAGTAACACTCAATTTTTCTTTTAAGCGGTTAATTATTTGATTTTTTCTATTTACTATAAATTTTATCTCGTTATTAATCTCTGTTATATCTATACTATCAACTTTTTCAATTATGAATTGAAAATTCTCTGTTGAAATGAGTTTACCAAATTCATGCGTTTGCTTATATTCAAAACCAGGAAGAAATTTAGAATCTGTGCTCACTTCAAGTTCAAATTCTTTATTATTTAAAGAACGGACATTGAAATCAACACCGTATAATTCAGAGTTTATATTTTGATTTATAACTCTTATAGGTTGCGTACGATAAATTGGTCGGGGAGGAATATTAATTAAATTGTAATAATTTATTTGCAAATTTAATCGGTCTATGGCTTCTTCTAGTACTGCTCTTGATTTTATTATTCCAATTTCAGTATTAAGATTTCTTGATTCGCCATACATTTCTCCGGCAATAACGTCTTCAATTTTAGAAGATGAAGAATTTGAATCTTTTATTAAAATGGTGGAAAATGATTGGTATTCTGGCAGTTCAAGTTTAATTACAACAAATGCAATAATGAAACACAATACTAATGCAATTGCAAAGTAATACCACTTAGCAAGCAATTTGTAAAAGATAGAAACTAAATCAATTTCTTCATGTAATGCAGGCTTGGTATGTCCGTTAATTTCCATATTACTTGGTTTCTCTCAAAATAAAAGAGAGCGTAACTATTGTGGTTGTGATAACTGACGTTATTACAGTTAAACCAGGACTTACATTAGCTAATGCTTTACGCTTAACAGGTTTAATATAAACTATGTCATCCGGATGTAAATAAATTGGGTAAGGAAATATTGTTCCTTTATTCGTAAAGTCTATTATAATTTCTTGATTCTTTCCTTCGATTGTTCTGATTATTTTTATTTCCGTTCTATCTGCAAAATTTGTAAGATCGCCTGCCATTGCTATTGCCTCAATCAGGGTAATTTTTTCTCCTGCAACATACATCAATCCAGGTCTATTTACTTCGCCCAATATTGAAATTCTAAATGATAGTTTCCGTACAGTGATGGTTGGTGCCTCAATGTATTTTTTATACTCTGCTAATATTGCTTGTTTTGCTTCATCTAATGTTAAACCTGCAATATAAATATCACCCAAAAGCGGTATGGTTATATATCCGCGATTATCAACAATAAACCCTTTTTCATAAACTGAACGATTATCTGCAAAAGTTCTATCCATTGTTAAACTCAGGCTAGGCAGTGCATCCGGATTAATTGAATACAATTGAACTTGAATAATATCATTTGGATAAATTTTTAATTCAAATGGCCGAAATAAACTGGCAGAATCTAATTTAGTTACCTCACCATGTTGGAAATAAATTAATTTTTTTTGAGGAGTGCACGAAGCTAAAGCACCTAGAACAATAATGAGTAGAAATAGAGAAATAATATCTGTTGGGCATTTTTGTTTTGCAGAGAATTTTTAAGGCTTAAGTAATTTAGTCTTTTAATACAGATTGAGATATTACAATTCTTTGAACTTCAGATGTTCCTTCATAAATCTGGGTAATTTTCGCATCTCTCATTAATCTTTCCACATGAAATTCTTTAACATAGCCGTAACCTCCATGTACTTGAACCGCTTCAATAGTTGTTGCCATAGCTACTTCAGATGCATATAATTTTGCCATGGAACTGGCTTGAGCATAATCTTCATGTTGATCTTTTAACCATGCTGCTTTTAAACACATTAATCTTGCAGCTTCAATTTGTGTTGCCATATCGGCAAGTTTAAATTGTATGGCTTGATGTTTGGCAATTTCTGTTCCAAATGCTTTTCTTTCTTTTGCATATTTAAGTGCCAATTCATACGCACCTGATGCTATTCCTAATGCTTGCGCTGCAATTCCAATTCTTCCACCTTCTAAGGTTTTCATTGCAAACTTAAAACCAAATCCATCCTCCCCTATTCTATTTTCTTTGGGAACTTTAACGTCAGAAAACATGATTGAATAGGTTTCTGACGAGCGAATACCCAAGTTTATTTTCTTTAGGGCCTAAACTAATACCTGGCGTATTTGTTTCGACAATAAAGGCATTAATTCCTTTATGTTTTTTCTCTACATCTGTTTGAGCCATTACTAGATATACTCCGGCCGATTTACCATTGGTAATCCAGTTTTTGGTTCCATTAATTAAATAATGATCTCCTTTATCTACAGCAGTTGTTCTTTGAGAAGTTGCATCTGAACCTGCTTCAGGTTCAGATAAACAAAATGCTCCTATTTTTTCGCCTTTAGCTAATGGCACCAAATATTTTTGCTTTTGCTCTTCAGAGCCATAAGTTTCTAAGCCCCCAGCAAACCAATGAATTGTTAACCGACATGGTAACCGATACAGCCGCATCTATCTTAGAGATTTCTTCCATAGCCAGCACATAGGAAATGGTATCCATTCCGGCACCACCATATTTAGGATCAACCATTAGACCCATAAAGCCTAACTCGCCTAACATCATTATTTTATCTGCGGCAAATTGCTGATTATCATCTCTTTCTATTATACCCGGCAAAAGCTCATTTTGAGCAAAATCTCTGGCTGCCTGGCGTATTAATTTGTGTTCTTCGGTGAATGTAAATTTCATATCTTTTGGAGTAGCTCAAAAGTAATTTATTCAGGCTAATATTCATAAAATAATGGTGATTTTTGCCCCTAATTAACAGTCAATCAATTTGAATCAGAAGTTTTCCCTTTCAGCTATTGGATTAATGTCGGGCACCAGTTTAGATGGGCTGGATTTGGCTTTTTGCAAGTTCCATTTTGAGAATGAGAATTGGCAGTTTGAGTTAGAAAAGGGCGCTACAATAAATTATAACGATAATCTAAAGGCCGAATTAAAAAATGCCATTCACTTAAATGAAAAGGAGCTTTTAACTTTTCATTATCGTTTAGGAGAAATATTTGCAAAGTGGACCTTGGATTTTATTCAAAAAAATAAACTAAAACCGGATTTAATTTCATCGCATGGTCATACTGTTTTTCATGAACCTAAAAAGAATTACACTTTGCAAATTGGAGATGGAAATCAAATTTGCAAACTAACTAATATAGAAACTGTTTGTGATTTTAGATCTACTGATGTAGCATTAAAAGGACAAGGTGCTCCATTGGTTCCGATAGGAGACCAATTATTATTTAATAAGTTTGATTTTTGTTTAAATCTTGGCGGCATAGCGAATGTGTCTTTTGAAAAGAACCGCTTTCGTACTGCATTTGATATTTGTATTTGTAATATACTTTTAAATTACCTAGCCAATAAAAAGGGATTAGAGTATGACGAGTCAGGAAAAATGGCACAAGCAGGAAAACTAATTCCTGAACTTTATGGTCATTTAAATAGTCATGAGTACTACCAATCAAACTCACCAAAATCAATGGGTATAGAATGGTTTAATGAATTTATAAAGCCTTTTATTGATAACAGAAAGGAATCAATAAATGATTTGTTACATACATCTGTTTTACATATTGCACACCAAATAAAATCTGTTCTAAATGAAAATACAACTTCCTCTTCAAATATATTAGTAACCGGGGGTGGAGCGTTTAACAAATTCTTGATTGAACAATTAAAAAAAGATGGAAATTATCATATAATAATTCCAACACCTGAAATTATTAACTTTAAAGAAGCAATTATATTTGCTTTTATGGGAGTGCTTAGAAAAATAAATAAGGATAATGTTTTATGTAGTGTTACCGGTTCAACACAAAATCATTCTGCAGGAATTATTTATTGGGCACCAAATTGATATTTTATTGACTTGCTAGTCGTTAGAGCTTTATAAAATTTCTCGTTGTCTAATACTTGAGATTTCAAAATCATCTGATGAATTTTAATGCCTCTTTTCTTTAATTCTTCAGCAGTAAGGTTTTTCTTATTTTCTCCCACGTTAAAATAATTTAAATTAAGCGTTCTTTTAAATGCGTATTGTTTTTCTAATTGTAGTGTTGCCATAATTCAATGTAAAAGCGACTAATTAGCCTTGTTTTATATATATACATAGCGTGTGATACAAAGTTACATGTAATAAAACCGAGAAAAGTTTCTTTTAGTTGATTATCAACAACTTAAGATGATACATACGCTTTATTCCAGAATTATGGATTTGTAAGAATTAACAAAATGCTCGATAAAATTTCATTTTTACAATCCGAATAAGCTGCTTTTATATATTTATACTAATTGTATGAAAAACACTTCTTATAACGCTCTTTTACCCGAAAACCTGGAAACGGATCGTTTAAAATTTAGAAAACTGAATTTAAACGATATACCAGTATGGGACGAATTTATTGCTGATGATGCATCTAAAGTATTTTTAAAAATAGACCAAACAGATTCGGAAGCAAGTAAAAAGTGGATACTTAATCAGCATAGGCGCTACAACAACAACCTCGGAGGATTATTAGCAATTATAGATAAAAAAACAAACCGGTTTTTAGGTCAGGCTGGTTTGCTGGTTCAAGAAATAAATGGTATAAATGAAATTGAGGTCGGTTACCATCTTCTGCCATCGGCTAGAAAAAAAGGTTTTGCCACTGAAGCTGCATTAGCACTGATAAAATACGCTTTCGAAAATAATCTTAGCGATAATATTATTTCACTAATTCATGTAGATAATTATAATTCTCAAAAAGTAGCTGCCAGAAATAGACTTAAACAGTTAAGCAGAACGAATTACCATAACTTTCCGGTGTTTATCTATTCCATTTCAAAAAAAGAATTTGAAGTTACTTAAATGATGATGTAATGGTCTTTGCACTAGTTATATAGCATCAGAAAAGAGATTTTATAAATTTCATCCGAATAATATTTTCCCCTCCTTTTCGTTTTATGGTTTGAGGTTAAAAACAAACGAATACTCTATTAACATAAATGTGTTAAGAAGTAAGAACTGATTTAATCAAAGCCAAGCCCAAGCAGTATAATTTTACTTTATTAAACTATTTTAATTCAAGCAATTAAACAATCTATTTATGCTGTTACAAATTCAACAAGCAGGTAACACTGTTGACTTAGCTGCACAACCCACTGAAGAAACTATATCTCTTTTTGATATGGCTTTAAAAGGTGGAATTATCATGATTCCTCTTTTACTTTTTTCAATTATTTCAGTGTACATTATCATTGAAAGATATGTAGCTATTAAAAAAGCAAATAAAATTGAAATGAACTTTATGAATAAAATTAGAGATTTTATTCATAGCGGAAATATTGACGCTGCACGTGCACTATGCAAAAATACGGTTAACCCAATAGCAAGAATGATGGAGAAAGGAATTAACCGAATTGGCAAACCGTTGAATGATATTGAGAAGGCAATTGAGAATGTTGGCAATATAGAAGTAGTTCGTTTAGAGAAAGGCCTATCAACCCTGGCAACAATTGCAGGTGCAGCTCCCATGATTGGTTTTTTAGGTACAGTACTGGGAATGATAAAAGCATTTTATAATATGAGCAAAGCAGGTAAACAGGTTGAAATAGCCATGCTTTCGGGTGGTATGTATGAGGCTATGGTAACTACGGTTGCCGGATTGTTTGTTGGATTAATTGCCTTAATAGCCTATAATCTTTTAGCTGCAATGGTTCAAAAAGTTATATATAAAATGGAAACCAGTTCTATTGAGTTTATGGATTTGTTGCAAGAACCTGCTAAACAATAAAGCATGAAACTCAACTCCAGACATAAAACACACGCAAAGTTCGACATGTCGTCTATGACTGACATTGTTTTTCTATTGCTGATTTTCTTTATGCTTATTACTACCATGGTGGTACCTAATGTTAATACATTAAAGTTATTATTACCAAATAGCAATACAGCCAAACCTACTGAAAACGTTACCGTAAGTGTTGCAATAAATGATAACCTGCAATATTTTGTAGATGGAAATAAAACAAGTACCGGCAATTTACAAGCAGCAATTACAAACTACGTTAAAGGCAAAACAAATCCTGTAATCATATTACATACTGCACGTACAGTTCCTATTGAAAATGTGGTACGAATTATGGATATATCAAATAGACTTAAGGTAAAAATGGTTTTAGCAACCGACCCGGAGAAATAATAATGACGGAAGAAAACAAACAAAGCAAAAAAACAGGAATTGTAGGCACCATTATAGCCCACCTATTGCTGCTGCTTGCTTTATTTTTGTTCCATTTATTAGCTCCTATTCCACCCGAAGAAGAAGAAGGTATTCTAATTAGTTTTGGAAATGTTGAATTTGGTAGTGGGGATGTGCAGCCACAAACACCAACAGCAGTTGTAGATGTGGAAGAGTCTGACTCTGAAAAAGAACAAGCACCTGCACCAGACCCGGTTACACCTACTGAAGTACAACCAAACCAAACACAAGAACACGGAAGAAGCCCCGGTTATAAAACCTAAAGAAGAAAAACCAAAACCTGCAGAACCTAAACCGGTTGCAAAACCTAAAGAAGAACCCGCTGAACCAAAACCGGTTGTTGACACAAGGGCAATGATGGGTAAAAAAGATAAAACAAACAATAGCAGCTCAGGCAGCCAAGGTAACACTCAGCAACCTGGTGATGCCGGTAGTGTTGATGGCTCATTAAACTCTACCAATAGCACCGGAAGCGGATTAGGAAATAGTGGAACAAAATGGTCTTTAGCAGGTAGAAAAATGTTGGTTGCTCCGAAAGTAGACGACACTTCTCAAAAAACAGGTATAGTGGTAATTGATATTACGGTTGATAAAAATGGAAATGTAATAAATGCAACCGGACCGGGAAGAGGATCAACTACCTCTGACAATAGCTTAGTAAGCAAAGACAAAATAGCTGCCCTAAACACCAAATTTAATCCAAGTCCTGATGGTACACTTCACCAAAAGGGTTCCATTACCTTTATTCATATATTAAAATGAACTATAGCCAGGTGCTGCAATACATGTATAGGCAATTGCCCATGTATCAGCGTGTAGGTTCTGTAGCTTATAAAAAGGACTTAAGCAATATTATTTCACTGTGCATTGCTCTTGACAATCCTCAAAACAAATTTAAAACAATACACATTGCCGGCACCAATGGCAAAGGATCGGTATCACATATGTTGGCATCTGTTTTTCAACAGGCAGGTTACAAAACAGGATTATACACTTCTCCACACCTAAAAGATTTTAGAGAAAGAATTAAAATTGATGGTAATATGATTAGTAAATATCGTGTTACATCATTTATTAATAAGCACAAAAATCTACTTCAAAAAATTAAACCATCTTTTTTTGAAATGACAGTGGCAATGGCTTTTGAGCATTTTGCCAATAACAATGTTGACATAGCAATTATAGAAACCGGACTTGGTGGTAGATTAGACTCAACAAATATTATACAGCCTGAACTTAGCATTATAACGAATATTAGTTTTGACCATGCCAATATGCTTGGCAACTCCATTCAGAAAATTGCCAAAGAAAAAGCAGGTATTATTAAGAAAGGTATTCCGGTTGTGCTTGGGGAATACAACAAAGAATACTTTTCGGTATTTAAAAACGCCAGTAATAAAAAAAGGGCGATCCTTTACCTTGCCTCAAAATTGTTTACAGTTAATGGCTCTAAGCCGAGCAAGAATGGCACAGAACAATTAATTCAGATTACAAACAACAATACAAAAAATAAATTTTCAGTAAACTTAGATTTACATGGCGAGTATCAAAAACAAAATATTTGTACCTCCTTGCAAGCTTTGGAAATTTTAAAGCAAGAATTTAATTTAAAAGATAAACACATTTTAACCGGTCTAAAAAATACATCAAAAAACACAGGCTTATTAGGCAGATGGCAAATAGTAAATAAGAATCCTTTAATTATAATAGATGCCGGTCATAATGCAGATGCAATCAATAAAATAATACATCAGATAAAAAATACGAAGCATAATAAATTGCATTTTGTTTTTGGGGTTGTTAAAGACAAAGATCTTGATCATATTCTAGAACTACTACCTAAAAAAGCAACTTATTATTTTTGTAAAGCAAATATTGAGCGCGGTCTTGATGCAAATATGCTGATGCAAGAAGCTTTAAACTATCAATTACATGGTAAGTCTTTTCCAAGCGTAAAAAAGGCGCGAAATGCAGCATTAAAAAATGCCAAAAAATCAGATTTAATTTTTATTGGAGGCAGTGCTTTTGTTTGTGCAGAAATTCTCTAAGCCTTTAATTCTGAGCGCCTTGATTTAGTTGCAAAAATATAATTCTAATTATTGGAAAATATAAAAATTAAATATATCATTGAGCTTTAGATACAATTTGAATTAACCCTTAGTTAAATTTAAGTATCATTTTGTGTTTATTAATAAAATGAACTAGATTATTAACCTTTAATTTTTGAGGGGGCGAAAACCGAAAAGCCATATGAGTAGGTAAAACAAAAACTAATTATGCTATATGAAAAATTTCAAACATTTTTTGATGGGATTAGCAGTTACTGCTTTCTTCGCATCATGTTCAATTACATTTCCAGTTGGAGCTACAAGCAATGCTGTAGGTTCTAAAGTTGGAAAATCAAAAGCAACCTGCTATTTGTATTCGTTGTGTTTTGACCAGGATGCCAGCATAAAATCTGCTGCTAAAAATGGTAACATTAGCAAAATATCTACTGTAGATATTAACTACGGTAACATTTTAGGTATTATTGTAACTTATGAAACAATAGTAACTGGAGAGTAATAAAATCATTATAAAAAAGGAGGGTAAATAATTTTACCCTCCTTTTTTTATACCCTTATGTTTATGACTAAAAATATAATTCTTTACTGCTCATTTTTTTTACTAATTGGTTTTAGTATTATAAGTTGCTCTTCAACGCAAAAAGGTAAAATTACTCTAGGCATAAATGACACTTATTCCTTAGTCGATACCGAAAAAGAAAGCTCGAATAAAAATGCCAAGCATGCATTAACTTACAACTCCCTTTTTAATCATTACGAAAAGGCTCAAATACCGCTCCATAAGTATGTTAAGGGAGACAATTACGAAATGTATTTTGGAATACCTATAGGATATAATAGGGCCGGTTATTACTATACCTTTATGAAGGATAGCAATTTTACTTTATTGAGTAAAAATGCAGATGAAAATAAGTATTACAACAAATTATTAAGAAAAACAGATAGTCTTTATATTTCTACTGAAATAATTGAAAATATTCAGAAAGCATCTTATTATATTGTACACATTAGCGGAAAAGATTCTGCGTCTATCACAAATAAATATGAACAAGACTATGCATTTAAAAAACTCCATTTTAAGTAGTTTAACCATTGCATTAATTTGTATTATATCTGCCTGCCACTCTGTTAAACCTGCAGGTGGAAAATACAAAGCTTCAGATTACGAATCGTTTTTTTTAGGCGATGGAAAAACCCAATATTTTATTCAGCCAATTAACTTTAATGGAGAAGATTCGAATTTAGAAATTGATTTTACGTTTAGGGATGAGAATTTTATAGACTCACTTTTGGTAACCAATTATACTGTTAGTTCTGAATTTTCTATCACCAAAATTGATAGTATCGTTTTTATCACCTCTGATTCTAAAATAAAAGCAACTCAAATCCAAAAAATATTTCAGGAAAGGGACGGCAAAAAGCACAGAATAAGAAGTACTTGCAAAATAACGGGCTCTAAACTAGCCCATATTTTAAAATCAAATAATCTGCAAATTTCAATTTTTGCCCATAATAAGGAGCTGAAATTTGAATCAAGCAAGAAAGTAAATGCGAAAAGACAAAGAATTTATAGTAATTTGATAGAAAGCATTGTAGATACACTCTAATATGGCAAATAATATTTGCAATCTTATCACAAATAAATTTTGGTAATTTTTAAATCTGACTATATTTGCAAACTCAATTTCGGGCGATTAACTCAGTTGGTTCAGAGTGCCACCCTTACAAGGTGGAAGTCGTAGGTTCGAGTCCTACATTGCCCACTTTTTTCCCCTTCTTATGCTTTTCTGATATTAAATAAATTCCTTGAAAATCAACCTTTTTCTGAAATCCAATTAATTCATAAAATAGTATTATTTGCCAATTTGAATTTTACTAATTACTAGTATCTTTACTAACAGTATTAAATTTTTAATTTCAAATTATTTACCGAGATATGGTTATTTTAATATTTTTCGTTTTGCATTGGTATTTATCATTGTTTTCTCAAACTTTTTTTCAACATCGGTATGCAGCACACAAAATGTTTAGCATGTCAAAATTTTGGGAAAAGGTATTTTATATTTTTACTTATATAACTCAAGGTTCATCCTACTTAAGTCCGTATGCTTATGGCGCTATGCATAGAATGCACCATGCATTTGCGGATACAGAAAAAGACCCTCACTCGCCAAAATATGATAATTCCTTATTTTCAATGATGTGGAGAACAAAAAACATGTATAACAATATACTGAAAAGTAAAATAAAGCTGGAATCAAAATTTACTAAAGAACTGCCTAAATGGATGACTTTAGAGCATATAGCAGACAGTTGGATTTCAAGAATTGGATGGGTTGCATTTTACGTAATTTTCTATATCTTTTTTGCTACGCAATGGTGGATGTTTTTATTACTTCCTATTCATTTTTTAATGGGTCCTATACATGGTGCAATCATTAATTGGTTTGCACACAAATATGGATATAAGAATTTTGAAAACCCGGATACTTCTAGAAACCTTATGCCATTAGACATATTTATGATGGGTGAAGGTCTTCACAATAATCATCATCATTTTGGTGCGAGACCTAATTTTGGCATAAAGTGGTTTGAATTAGACCCTGCATATCCTTTTATTTGGCTGTTTGATAAAATAGGAATCATTCAATTGAAATTGCAACCGGCAATTACTAAATAAATTTTCCTATTTATAAAGTTTAACCCCATTTTTAAATTATTCTTTGCCCTCTCTTTTCTCTATTTCGTATTTTGGGATTATCTTTAATCTATTACAGAGAACACTCTTTTCCATTTAAGCATCTACATATTCTTGTTTTTGAACTAAAGCAATTTTACCATCATCCGTAAAAATTAAACCCTGGTCATAACAGAAATAATAGGTTTTCTGATTTTTAGTCTTAAAAATGTTAGTATGATAGTTAAAATTAAAGCCGGCCTGCAACAACTTTTCTTTGGTAGTAACAGCTTTACCTTTAGGGTTCATTTCAGATAGAATTCTCCGGTTTTTACGCAATACATTATTCACGTTTCTAACTAGATTGTTTGTGTCTCGCTTTTGCTTATTGTTGTATAAACTTCTGCATTGATCATCGCAAAACTTTTTATCTGCTCTTCCGGCTAATTTTTCGCCACATTCCAGGCAAACTCCAGTATCATTCATAATTAATTGATTTTAATAATATTGCAAATATACAAAAACGTTTTCAAACGGTTACAATCGATTACAAACGGGTTTTACTCGGGTACTTCCGTGTAGCCTCCGACTTAGCTTCTCTTCTTTCCCCACTTTTGCACCATCGGATTTAAACAACCGAAAAACAAAATATTATTAATTATTTAAACATTTATTATCATGAACAATTTAAGAAACAGAGTACAGCTAATTGGAAACCTAGGCGCCAGCCCGGAAGTAAAAGATTTAGAAAATGGGAAAATGGTAGCCAAACTTTCTATCGCAACAACCGAATCTTACAAAAATGCGCAAGGCGAAAAAGTAAAAGAAACGCAATGGCATAATTTAGTAGCATGGGGCAGCAACGCGAAATTTGCAAAAAGCTATTTAGAAAAAGGCCAGGAAGTTGCTATTGAGGGGAAACTTCAGCATAAATCGTATACCGATAAGGAAGGTGTTAAAAGATATACTACAGAAATATTGGTAAACGAATTCTTAATGCTTCGAAACAAGTAATCTAAATTCCTCTCTAATTACAGCCGCATACACCCCAATGTATGCGGCTTTTTTTATGGCTTATAATAAATAGGATGTTATTTGATATTTCAAATTACGCCAATTTTTTGCTAAATTTAGGTGTCATATATTTTCAACCATTTTTAAAATTTTCAATCATGAAAAATTTGGTAATCACATTATTTTCAGTATTTCTGATAATAGCCATTCCTGCATCAAGCATCGCTCAATCAAAAGAAGAAAAGAAAGCACAAATTGAACAAGCAAAGATAGAATTGCGTTCTGCTTTAAATGATGAGAATGCTTCAGTAGACTTTTTAAAGTCTGAAGTAAAAAGAGTTGAAGCATTAAATTTAAAAAACAGCGAGATTAAATTCTTAATAAATGAATTAAATAGGAAGATTAAAAAATCTGGTTCATCGGTTTCAAAAGAAAAGCAGGTGAAAGAAACGAAACCCGAAAAAACGGTAAAACCGGAAAAGACCAAGAAGGCAAAAAAAGTTAAAACAAAAAAAACCAAGAAGCCCAAAAAAACAAAAAAAGTAAAAGCAGAAAAACCCGACAAAACCAAAGCTCCTGTTAAAGAAGTAACTAAAGAAGTTGAGCCTATACCTGTAATTCCGGAAACACCAACTGCAGAAGAAGAAGAAATTATAAACGAAGATTTTCAAAAGATGGCTAAAGAAAAAGAATTAGCATTGGAAGCCGAGCAATTAGAGGAGAAAAAGCAATTAAATAGAATCTTTAATGAGTTTACGTTAAATCCTAATGCGGATGTTGAATCAATTTTAGAATATTTTGCCAATGAAGATGTTCCTGTTCTTATAAAAATTAGTGAAGCGGAAGGTGAGGCCCAATATGATAAACCTACCACTATTCGCAAGTATTTAGAATATCTAAAAGACCAATCAAAAAATCTTAATTACATAGAAAAGATATCCTTTGATAATAATAACCAGGTTACCGAACTTGTTTTAGCAAGAACTAACGTAGCAATAAAATTAACCGAACCACAAATTACGGAGTCTCCCTCCCTAAAAGGATCGCTCAATCCTGCCAGAAAAATGGCAGTTGATTCACTAGCACTGGAAAAAGTAAGAGACTTGGGTAAATACATTCATATTATAGGTTCTAAAAACACACCTTTCTCAGAAGCCAATAGGGCTATTGAAAGAGCAGCTGAACTTTTTGAAGTTGGTAGCACAATGGAAGTTTCTTCTACCACAAGAAAAACCATTAAATCATATCCTATTAAGGAATATTTTAATCGTTTAATGACACTAAACTATGACCAGGTTGATATTACATGGACAGAAATAAAATATTTGGATAACCTGGAATTATTGCCAAATGGTAAATACATGGGTGTAATAACTACCTATCAATACTTTGAAGGTAAAACTGGTGGACAATTAATTTATAAAGACAAAACAGTAAAAGATGTAACTGTATATGTTGAAGGTAAAAAAACCCAAATTAGCGGACGAATAATTGATTTTTGGGATGTGCTTTTAGGTGATGTAAAAGTTGCAGAAACATCAGACCTAACTCCACCTAAAAAAGACTAAGTGTAAACATCTTACTTAATTAGGAGTACAGATTTATGAAAAAATGCCAAATGATAAGCAGAACAATTGCACTAATTGCTATGCTTAATTTTGGTTTTGTGACTATTTCATCAGCACAAACAGACACTATAGCTATAGACAGCACAGCCTACCTTGATTCTGTAACCATTGCTGTTACCTATGATTCTCTTCAAATTACTAATTACAAAAGTCAGGTTCTGGAGCTAATTAATTATTTAGAATACAATTTAAATTTACTTGGTTCTGATACCGTTCCCGCCAAAGAAAAAGACATCATTATTAATAACAGTTATTTAAAATTGTTTAAAGATTCTGAAGTTCAAATTGAGGATGATTTAGATGATAAAAGAGTTATTGTTACCAATAAAGATGCGCAAGCATACCTCAAAGACATACACTTCTTTTTTAAAAAAGTGAAAATTGAATTTGATGTTAGTGAAGTAACTGCAAAATTAACCAAAGACAATCAGCTATATTTTAAAGTTACTTTAAATAGAAATTTAAAGGGGGTTAGTATTAAAGACAAACCCATTGAATCAAATTTAACCAGGTATGTTGAAGTAAATTTAGATGAAAGAAATCAGGATTTAAAAATTGCAAGTATATATTCTACCGGTTTAAGTGTGGAAGAAGATTTACTTATTTGGTTTAATGAGCTGCAAAAAGAATGGAAAGATTATTTTTCAAATGAAATAATGATAAGCAATTCAGTTAGTTTTGCCGATATGTTAAAACTGAATCCCGAATTTTTATTAGGAGATACCATATCATCTAATGGGGATACTATTATTTCATTTAATCAATTTAGTGTAGAGTCGTTAAAAAGATTAATTACTAAAACGTCATTAGACCTATCTAATTCCAAACAGCTTCAAAATCTAAGTGCATTAAAAAAATTCTCAAAGCTTCAAAATTTAGACATTTCTAATAGCTCTGTTACAGATATCTCCGATTTAAGAAATATTTCGTCTCTTAAAAAGTTGGAAATGGGCAGAACTGAAATTACAGATATAAATGCTTTAAAATATTGCATTGATATGGAAGAACTTTATCTAAACAATAGTCTGGTAAAGGATCTAAATGTTATCGAAAATTTTCCCGGATTAAAAAAACTATACCTAAAAAGTACTCCAATTAGTGATATTAAGTCATTTTTACAATTAACTGAATTAGAAGTATTGCAACTATCAAACACAAGTGTTTCAGATCTAAATCCACTTGGCAATAGTCACAATCTAAGAAGACTTAGTGCAGACTCCTCCTTAATAGCAGATTTAAATTCACTTATAAATTTAAAAGCACTTGAAGTTATATCTGTTAATAACTGCCCTATTACAAATATAGATGCCATCAAAATGTTGCCTAATCTGAAAAAGATTTATTGCAACGGCATCAATATAGATAAAACAGACTTACTTAATTTATCCATTGAAAATCAGAATATAAAAATCATTTATCAATCTGATGAGTTAAATAGTATTTGGAATAATTCATCGCTTGCATGGCAAAGTATTTTAAAAACCAAGCTTGATATTAAGGGCAAACCGAAAGATGAAGAACTTCATGATTTAATTCAAATTGAGAAAATAGACATTGCAAACAATGATCAGATAGATGAATTAATTGATCTAAGCCTATTCCCAAAATTAAAAGAATTAAATATAAGTGGTACTTCCATTAGAAGCCTAAAAGGAATTGAAAAATGCCCGGAATTAGAAAAAATAAATTTGTCAAACACAAATATTTCTGACATTTCCCCCTTACACTTGCTTCCAAACCTGGTAGAAATTTATTTAATGAACACTTCAGTTACTTCTATAGCTATCATAGATTCGCTTCAAAATATGGAGAAAATATACGCCAGTGGCAGTCCTATTTCAGACTTCCATTTATTAAACTATTTTCCTTCATTAAAAATTATCTATGCAGACAGCACCAGTGAATCCGTTATAAACAGTATAGAAATAGCAAAGAATGCACCATATGAATTTATATACCGAACTAAAGAACTAAAAACCTGGTGGAATCCATTAACTAGTGAATGGAAAAAATTACTTCTAAATAGTGTAAATGAAAAGACAGATAATTCAGAATCTCTGCACAAAATTGCAAAACTACAATCAATAAACGTTACCGAAAACACTGATGTAAGTAACTTAGGCTACTTAAACACCCTAATACAACTTAACAAAATCAGCGTTACAAAGTGCAATCTAAGCAATTTAGATAATTTGGTTTCTTTAAAACATTTAGAAGAAATAGTAATCTCTAATTGTCCGGTTTATGACATAAGTGCAGTGCAACAAATGCCTAATTTAAAAATGCTCACTATAAAAAATACGCCAATTGAAAGCTTTAAAGCATTAAAGAAGATGACAGCATTAGTTGAACTCAATATATCAGGAAGCCAAATTAAATCATTAAAAAACATTGATGCTTTTACTGAATTAAAAGTTCTTGATATTTCAAATACCTACATTAAAAAAATTAAAGAAATTGATGAGCTTCCTAAACTTGAAAAATTTATTTGCTTTAACAGTAAAATAAATCCAAAAGACATAGCTGAATTAAAAGCAAAAAGGCCAAACCTTATTATTGAGTATTATTAATTTATTTGATTTTTGCGGCTAAAAATAATTCCATTTCGTGAAGTTCTCGCATTGGTAATAATTCACCTTTAGGGCCAATTAAAAACGTTGCTGGTATGTCTGTAACATTATACTTTTTAGCCAGTTTTGAAAAGCGAACAAATTTTGATTGTTCAACAATTTGATACTTCCAATTAAATCCCATCTTTTCTGCAAATACCTTCCAATTATCATTGCTCTTTTCTAAAGCGATACTTACAACAAATACATTTTCCGCATCAGAAAATTTTACTTCTTTATATTTATTGTATAATGAAACTAGTTTCGGACTTTCTTGCCTGCATGGCCCACACCATGAACCCCAAAATTCAAGAATAACATAGTTGCCTTTAAGTTCAGATAACTTAAATTCTGTTCCATCTATTAATTCAGTTTCAAAATCAGGTGCCATAGAACCATGCTTAGGTGCACTACAATTAGTTAAAAAAGCAGTGCTTATTATCAACATAAGTAAAATTAATATTTTATTTAATCTCATTATTCTATTAAATTGTTGGAAAGGCAAAACTAAAATGAAATTTATCGAAATTACATTAGGTAACGCATATCAAAAAAATAAGAAAGCAATAATCAAGAAAACAATAAGAACCAAAATCAAATAAAAAAGCCCTTTGCCGTTACAAAGGGCTTTTTAACTTATTTTATCTCGACAACAGTAATTTCAAATGTTAA
The DNA here is from genome assembly GCA_963760375.1 of uncultured Flavobacteriaceae bacterium. Lineage (GTDB taxonomy): Bacteria > Bacteroidota > Bacteroidia > Flavobacteriales > Flavobacteriaceae > Pelagihabitans. The sequence continues at coordinate 514,726 of CAVXCS010000001.1, forward strand.
ATCTTCACCTGCTAAGGGATGATTAGCATCTATTACGACTGTAGCATCTTTTACTTCAGCTATCTTAACAATCATCTCCCTGCCATCAGGTTGTTTTGATACTAATTGCATTCCTACTTCCGGAGTTAAGTCTTCAGGTAAATGAGCTTTTTCTACTTCATTATATAACTCATCCATAACCGGACCATAAGCTTCTGTAGAAGGAATGGTAACCGTTTTTGTTTCCTCAATTTTCATATCCATTACCGCTGCTTCAAAACCCGGTATCATGTTGCCGGCACCAATGGTAAATTCTAATGGCTCTCTGTTTTCTGATGAGTCAAATACTGAACCGTTTGATAAAGTTCCTTTGTAATGAACCTTTACTGTGTTGTTGTTTTTTACTTGTTCCATAATATTAATTAATGAGTTCTAGGTTTAGGAAGATTAGCTTCAATTGCTTTAAGGGCGCATCCTCCAATTTCAGTGTTATTTATTATATTGATTGCCTCAATACCTTCTTCCGTATTTGGCATTTCGACAAAACCAAAACCTTTGGCTCTATCTGTATATTTATCTTTAATTATTTTTATAGAGCTTACATCATCAAATTCTGCAAAGGCAACCTGCAACTCTTCTTCTTGAATATTATAATTCAAATTGCCAACAAAAATGTTCATTGTAAATATTAATTAATTGATTTTATTAAGAACACACTTGGGTGTCTGGCTCTAATTTTTCGAGAAAAAGAATAAAAAATTTAACAGATTTCTTGTAAAATAATTTAACCACTTGTCCCTATTTTGGCTACAAATATACTTTTTATTATTAATTATTTAAATAGTTTCAGAACTGCTTTTGTCACATTCATTAATATTTAACTTTACGCATTCTTAAATATAGCTGAACAATATATTACTAAGTTCAGAACAAGTTGAAAAATAGTGAAGATGAAAATAAACCACCTAATTAACAGAGAAATATCATGGCTTTCATTTAATGAACGAGTGCTGCAAGAAGCTATGGATAAATCGGTTCCACTAGTTGAACGAATAAAATTTTTAGGAATATTCTCAAATAACAGAGATGAGTTTTTTAGAGTAAGGGTTGCCACCATTAAAAGAATGACCAAAATGGGAATCAATGCTAAAAAATTAATTGGCGATAAACCTGAATTAATTCTAAAAAAAATAAATAAAAAAGTTGTTAAGCAACAAGCAATTTTTGACAATCTATATAACTCAATAAAAACCGAGTTAGAAAAAGAACATATTTATATTATCAATGAAAATCAACTAAAACCTAATCATTACAAGTTTGCTAAAGAATACTTTCAACAAAAAGTACTTCCAACTCTGGTGCCGGTAATGATTACAAATGAACTTGTCTTTCCATACTTAAAAGACAGGTCAATTTATTTAATCATTAAACTAATTAATAAAAAAAGAAACAGTAAATCTAAGTACTCGTTATTAGAAATCCCAACAGACCTCATATCCCGATTTATCGTGCTTCCTTCTACTGATAATAATAGGTACGTTATTCTATTAGATGATTTAATTCGATTTTGTTTAGATGATATCTATTCTATTTTTGATTATGATACCGCAATATCATACACCATTAAGATTACCAGAGATGCCGAATTAGACATAGAAGAAGATGTATCGGCAAGTATTACTGAAAAAATCTCTAAGAGTCTCAAAAAACGTAAAAAAGGAAGCCCTGTAAGATTAGTTTACGACCAAGAAATAACACCGGAATTGTTAAAATTAGTAACACAAAAAATATCATTAAAAGAAGATGATAATTTAATTGCAGGTGGCAGATACCATAATTTCAGGGATTTTATAAATTTTCCGCAGTTAAGAAACCAAACTCTTATTTATAAAAAACAAAATCCGGTTCCGCATCCTTTACTGGCCAAATCTAAAAGTGTTTTTAAAGTTGTAAAAAATAAAGATGTATTGATCACATACCCATACCAAACCTTTCATCATACTATTGATATGCTACGTGAAGCATCTATAGATCCATTGGTAAAATCAATAAAAATAACCTTATACCGTGCATCTAAACATTCGAATGTGATAAATGCATTGATAAATGCTATTAAGAACGGTAAAAAAGTTATTGCGGTAGTTGAATTACGTGCACGTTTTGATGAAGAAGCAAATATTGAGTGGGCTAATAAATTAAGAGAAGAAGGTGCTCAGGTAATTTATGGTGTCCCGAACTTAAAAGTGCATTCTAAAATTTGCTTAGTTACCAGACAAGAAGGCCGGTCCAAAGTGCTATACGCACAAATTAGCACTGGTAATTACAATGAGGATACGGCTCAAATTTATTCAGACCATAGCTTAATTACATCAAATAAAGATATCACATCTGAAATTGATAAGGTGTTTCATTTTTATTCAGACAACTTAAAAATTGGTAAGTATAAGCATCTGGTTATTTCTCCTTTTTATATGCGAAACTATTTTTTAGAATTGATTAATAATGAAATAAAAAATGCACAAAATGGCATAAACTCAAGCATCTTCTTAAAGCTAAATAGTTTAGTAGATCCTGAAATGATTAGCAAGTTGTATGAAGCAAGCGGGGCTGGAGTGCAAATAAAGTTGATAATACGTGGAATATGTTGTTTAATACCCGGCATAAAAAATGTAAGTGAAAATATTGAAGCAATCAGTATTGTAGATAAGTACCTGGAGCATAGTCGCGTATTTGTTTTTCATGCAAACGGGGCAGAATTAATTTATATTTCTTCAGCAGATTGGATGCAACGAAATCTTGATCACCGTTCAGAAGTTGCTGTACCAATTTATGATAAGGATATTAAAGCAGAACTAAAAACTTTTTTAGAAATGCAGTGGGCGGATAATACTAAAGCGCGCATTTTAACAGGCAGGCAAAAAAATAAATACAGAAAAACAAAATCTAAACGTAGAATAATATCTCAAAATAATTTATACCGTTACTTTTATAATCAAATTAAGCAAACAACTAATTAATAAATAACCATTGAATATAGCAGCAATAGATATAGGTTCAAATGCCGTAAGGCTACTTCTTTGTAACGTAATTGAAACAAATGGTAAAACCATTATGACAAAAGCTGAATTATTACGTGTTCCACTTCGTTTAGGAACTGACTCATTTAGCTTGGGTTATATATCCGATCAAAAAATTTCAAAATTGAATGATACACTCCAGGCGTTTAAATTACTAATGAAGGTAAATGATGTGGTTGATTTTAGAATTTGTGCAACATCAGCATTACGAGATGCCGAAAACAATGCTAAAATTGTTAAAACAATAAAAAAAAATTCAGGATTAAACATTGAAATAATTGATGGCAAAACAGAAGCAAAAACAATTGTTTCTAACCGTATTGCTGAAAAAATGGACCATCGAAAGGCTTATCTATATATTGATGTAGGTGGTGGCAGTACGGAACTTACATTGTTCTCAAAAAATAAACCTGTGGCATCTAAATCATTTAACATTGGAACATTGAGAATGCTGAACGATAGGGGTATCACAAAGTGAATGGGAAATAATTAGATGCGTGGCTGGAAACGCATTGCTCAAATCTGAAATCTTTATCTGCAATTGGCTCGGGTGGCAACATCAATAAAATATAGAAAATGTCCGACTTACAATTAGGTGAACATTTGAGTGCTAAAAAACTAAAAGAAATGTACGAAGATTTTAGCAGAATGACATTAAATGATCGCATTCAAATATTGGGGTTAAAACCAGATAGAGCAGATGTTATTGTTCCGGCAGCGGAAATATTTTTAACCATCACTGAAAAAACAGATATTACCCAAATTTTTGTACCTCAATTTGGTTTGTCTGATGGAATTGTACATGAGTTGTATGACAAAAACAAGAAAAAATATAAAACTCAATCAACGAATAATCCCTCTCACATTTATCCATTTACATGTAATCCAAATTATCGTTAAATTGCCGTTATGAACAGGGCCAAGTATTTTTTCATTTCTTTATTTTCAATTTATTATCTATTAGGTTTAGGCTCATGCTCAATCCATTATTTATTCTAACCCGGAACATGATTTTGATGGATTTGAAAATGTAAAAATTGTTGGCCAGGATAAAGACGGCATTTTTTTACTTCAAAGCAACTTTTCTTTAAGTCATGATAGGGAACGCATTGGATTTAGAACTAGAAAATATAAAGTATCCTACTTTACAATAAAAATTACAAGCCATCTGGACAAAAAAAATTATTCCTCCTTTAAAAACAATGGGAGTTGAGCATGTTGAATTTATTAAAAACAAAATGCTTACGGTTATTTGCCAATTAAGGGTGTGGCGATTTAAACTTCACACTTAATTGGATAAACTCAAATGAACGCAACAACCCGAAAAAGTATCAGATGGAAAATCTGTTGTTTTTGATTTTGATAAATCTAGCGGCTTTAGCAAACCCAAGTTTATTCTAAGCAAAAACCAACAAAATTTTGCTTTTGTATTAACAGAAAGTAATAGCAATAATGAGCAAGTACTGCACTATGCTGTGTTAGATTTAGACTTGAATATAGTAAAGCAAAACAAAATTAAAATTGCTGATAAAGAAAACCGTTTAATAATTCATGAATATGCATTATCTAACAATGGTGATTTAATGGCACTAGCAGATAAGTATAAAAAGAAAAACCGGAAGGAAGAAAACCGCAGCGATTCGTATACCATATTATCTATAGCAGCAAATAAAAATACTCTGAACATTAAAGAGGTTTCTATAGAAGACAGAACAATAGTAAAACCTAGAATTAAATTTGACCCGGTATTAAAAAAAGGGGTATTGGTTTGTTTGTATTACAATCCTGATTTAATTACACAATCTGGCATTTATTATGCGCAACTTAATTTAGAAACCAATGAATTTGAAAACGCTAAAAAAGTATTTCTAAATAATAATTTACATGTAAAATTAATTAGTAGCGAATATGATAATGACATCAGAGGGTTGAGTGATTACATAATACATGACGTTATACTGCGAAGTGATGGCGGTGCAGTAATCATTGCAGAAGCTGCATATGAAACTGAATACTCTTATTACGATTATTTTACTCAATCTTACACAAGAAGAACAGAGTATTTCTTTGCAAACATATTTCTAGCATCCATAAACGCAGATGGTACATTGGATTGGTATAATGTAATTAAGAAAAGTCAATTTTCCAGAGATGATGGCGGGGCCTATTCATCATTTGTTCAAATGATAACTTCCCAGGAAATTTTAATGCTTTTAAACACAGAAATGAATCGCAATAATGAAGTAATGGCCTACGGCATTAATAATAGCGGTGAAGAATATCAAAAACTGCTTTTAGAATCAAAAGAACATGTGTTGCTGATGCCAACCGCTGGCAAGCAAATAACCTCCTCTTCTATTGTAATACCTGTGCTGGTTAAGAAAAAACTTGCCCTGGCTAAATTTGAATTTTAATCAGATAACATTGGCACACGGCAAACTATATATTATCACTCATTATTTTTTGTATTTACTAAACGCTGAATCCTGGCGTACGGTACAATCTCCATTTAATTTTAAACTGGCAAAAACCATAGCGAATGACAATATGGAAGATGCGTTTAAACCCATAGAAAAAATTAGAAAAGGACTATTGAAAAACAGTAAAGAAATTAATGTTACCGACTTTGGCAAAGTGGCCATAAAAGCGAAAATAAAATAAACGTAAAATTGCTTCCGGATCACTGAAATCTAAAAAATACGCACGCCTACTCTACCGGTTAGTTAAGTTAATTAACCCAACTCATATTTTAGAACTAGGTACCTCTTTTGGAATGAGCACTGCTTACATGTCTATTGCCAGCCCAAAAGCTAAAGTAGTTACCATTGAAGGCAGTGAAGCCATTTCAAAAATTGCACATGAAAATTTTACATCGCTTGACTTAGAAAATATTCATTTGGTTACCGGTAGTTTTGAAAATACTTTATCTTCCACCCTAAACTATATGCCGCAACTGGATTTTGTATTTATTGATGGACATCATCAAAAAGAGGCAACCATAAAATATTTTGAAATGTGCTTAACCAAATCGCACACTAAAACCGTTTTTATTTTTGATGACATTAACTGGAGTGAAGAAATGAAAAGTGCATGGAATATTCTAAAAAATCACAAACAAAGCACATTAACATTTGATTTGTTTATGATGGGGTTGCTCTTTGTTAATCCGGGCTTAAGCAAGCAAAACATGAATTTTACGGTATTAAAGAGAAGAATTAAAACACTTTTGCATTAATTAGGTTTGTATTTTAGAGCTACCAGTATATAGATTAAATGGAAAAAGAAAAAATAATCGAACTTAATAATATTGAACGTTTGTACCGTATTGGTGCAGAAAAAATATATGCTTTAAGATCTATCACAACAGACATTTACCAAAATGAATACGTTGCATTGATGGGACCATCCGGTTCCGGTAAATCTACTTTAATGAATATTATAGGTTGTTTAGATACTCCAACTAAAGGTTCTTATATTTTAAATAATGTAGATGTAAGCAGAATGAAAGATGATGAATTAGCAGGTATTCGAAACAAAGAAATAGGATTTATTTTCCAAACATTTAATTTACTACCAAGAAGTACTGCCTTGGATAATGTTGCACTGCCATTAATTTATGCGGGTATTTCAAAAGAAGACAGAATTGAACGTGCAACAGAAACCTTAGTTAATGTTGGCTTAGCAGACAGAATTAATCATAAACCAAATGAATTATCGGGTGGGCAAAGACAAAGAGTTGCTGTAGCCAGAGCTTTGGTAAATAAGCCTTCTATCATATTAGCAGATGAACCAACCGGTAATTTAGATTCTAAAACATCGATTGAAATTATGGGCTTGTTTGAAGACATTCACAAAATGGGCAATACCATTATTATTGTAACGCACGAAGAAGATATTGCACAAGCATGCACATCGAATTATTAGACTAAGAGATGGATTAATTGATTCGGATGAAATCAATCAATACTATTACCACTGTTAATAGTTTGCACAGCACTTAATCATGACATTGAAAATTTATACCAAAACCGGTGACAAAGGAAATACTTCTTTAATAGGAGGTACGCGCGTACCGAAACATCACATAAGAATTGAATCTTATGGTACGGTAGATGAGTTAAATTCCCTTATCGGTTTGCTCAATGATCAGGATATTGCTAAAAATGTTAAATCCTTTTTATTAGAAGTTCAAGACAGATTATTTACCATTGGCTCTAGCCTTGCTTCTGACCCTGAAAAGGCTAAAATGAAAATACCTGACTTACTGGAAAGCGATGTAAAAGCTTTGGAAAGCCAAATTGATGACATGCAAAATGCACTTCCTGTCATGAAATCATTTATTCTGCCAGGGGGCCATACCATTGTGTCATACTGCCATATTGCACGTTGTGTTTGCCGTAGAGCAGAAAGGCATGTTACTCATTTATCTGAAAATGAGGAAGTTAATGAATTAGTCCTTATTTATCTTAATCGCCTTTCGGATTACCTGTTCGTACTTGGCCCGAAAATTGGGACAAGATCTGAAAATTGAAGAAATACCCTGGAAACCAAGGATTTAAATGCTATAAATAAGTGTGAAAAAATACTTGCTTTTTCACGATAGATTTATATATTTTTGCACGCCTTTTGTAGTATTCACTTCGAAAGACATTTTTAAACAGATAATTGATTAAATAGAAGAAGTATATGTATTGGACGTTAGAATTAGCTCAGCATTTAGAAGATGCACCATGGCCTGCAACTAAAGATGAATTGATAGATTTCAGTATTCGCTCAGGAGCACCATTAGAAGTAATTGAAAATTTACAGGAATTAGAAGAGGAAGTAGATACTTTTGAAAGCATTGAAGAAATATGGCCTGGTTTTTCATTGCGCGCTTCAACGATTTTCTCATCATACTTGGTGCTGCGCATCTGTGATAAATAGGCTTCCATTTCTTTGTCAGCGGTTAACCAATTAGTGATTACAGGTTTCATATTGTAATGCATATTGGTTTTACCATCGGCTATGTCAAAGTCCATAATGCCAACAAATTTACCGTTAGAACCAGCATTTGTTACGAGTGTGTTATTGCCGCCTTTACTCTTGACTTCAAGTGGTTTTGGCATGCCATCATGTGTATGACCACCAAATATTGCATGATGCAATATTTGGTGGTCATACACATGATGGGCGTGCCAAAACCACTTGAAGTCAAGAGTAAAGGCGGCAATAACACACTCGTAACAAATGCTGGTTCTAACAAATGGTAAATTTGTTGGCATTATGGACTTTGACATAGCCGATGGTAAAACCAATATGCATTACAATATGAAACCTGTAATCACTAATTGGTTAACCGCTGACAAAGAAATGGAAGCCTATTTATCACAGATGCGCAGCACCAAGTATGATGAGAAAATCGTTGAACAGCCATATTTCTTCAATGCTTTCAAAAGTATCTACTTCCTCTTCTAATTCCTGTAAATTTTCAATTACTTCTAATGGTGCTCCTAAGACAATACTGAAATCTATCAATTCATCTTTGGTTGCAGGCCATGATCTCTAAATGCTGAGCTAATTCTAACGTCCAATACATATACTTCTTCTATTTAATCAATTATCTGTTTAAAAATGTCTTTCGAAGTGAATACTACAAAAGGCGTGCAAAAATATATAAATCTATCGTGAAAAAGCAAGTATTTTTTCACACTTATTTATAGATTTAAATCCTTTGCCAGGGTATTTCTTCAATTTTTAGATCCTGTCCCAATTTTCGGGCCAAGACGAACAGGTAATCCGAAAGGCGATTAAGATATTTTATGACTAATTCATTAACTTCCTCATTTTCAGATAAATGAGTAACATGCCTTTCTGCTCTACGGCAAACACAACGTGCAATATGGCAATATGACACAAAGGTATGGCCCCCTGGCAGAATAAATGATTTCATGACAGGAAGTGCTTTTTGCATGTCATCAATTTGGCTTTCCAAAGCTTTTACATCGCTTTCCAGCAAGTCAGGTATTTTCATTTTAGCCTTTTCAGGGTCAGAAGCAAGGCTAGAGCCAATGGTAAATAATCTGTCTTGAACTTCTAATAAAAAGGATTTAACATTTTTAGCAATATCCTGATCATTGAGCAAACCGATAAAGGAGTTTAGCTCATCAACCGTTCCATAAGATTCAATTCTTAAGTGATGTTTCGGAACGCGAGTACCTCCAATTAAAGAAGTATTTCCTTTGTCACCTGTTTTGGTATAAATTTTCAAGGTCATGATTTAAGTGCTGTGCAAACTGTTAACAGTGGTGATAGTTTATTTATTTCATCCGAATCAATTAATCCATCTTTTAGTCTTATGATTCGATGTGCATATAGTGCAATATCTTCTTCGTGCGTTACAATAATAATGGTGTTGCCCATTTTGTGTATATCTTCAAACAAGCCCATTATTTCATTAGAAGTTTTTGAATCGAATTTCCGGTTGGTTCATCCGCTAATATGATAGAAGGCTTATTTACCAGAGCTCTGGCTACTGCAACTCTTTGTCTGTTGCCCACCCGATAATTCATTTGGTTTATGATTAATTCTATCTGCTAAGCCAACATTAGATAAGGTTTCTGTTGCGCGTTCAGTTCTGTCTTCTTTTGAAATACCCGCATAAATTAATGGCAGTGGAACATTATCCAAGGCTGTACTTCTTGGTAGTAAATTAAATGTTTGGAAAATAAATCCTATTTCTTTGTTTCGAATACCTGCTAATTCATCATCTTTCATTCTACTTACATCTACATTATTTAAAATATAAGAACCTTTAGTTGGAGTATCTAAACAGCCTATAATATTCATAAGAGTTGATTTTCCTGAACCTGATGGTCCCATTAATGCAACGTATTCATTTTGGTAAATGTTGGTTGTTATACTTCTTAAAGCATATATTTTTTCTGCACCAATAGTGTACAAACGCTCAATGTCATTAAGTTCGATGATTTTTTCTTTTTCCATTTAATCTATATATGGTAGCTCTAAAATACAAAGCTAATTAATGCTAAAATGTTTTAATTCTTCTCTTTAATACCTTAAAATTATGTTTTGTTTACTTAAGCCCGGATTAACAAAGAGTAACCCCATCATAAACAAATCAAATGTTAATGTGGTTTGTTTGTGATTTTTTAGCTCATTCCAGGCACTTTTCATTTCATCACTCCAGTTTATATCATCAAAAATAAAAACAGTGTTAGAATGTGATTTGGTTAAACACTGCTCAAAATAATTAATGGTTGCTTTTTTTTGATGGTGTCCATCAATAAAAACAATATCAAGTAGGGTAACATAATTTAAGGTTGATGTTAACGTATTTTCAAAACTGCCTATTACCTGATGAATGTTTTTTAAGTCTAAAAGATTAAACCCTTCCTGTGCTATTTTAGCTATGCTTTCACTACCTTCTATGGTAATTACTTTTGCTTCTTTATTTGCGATTGCCATATACGCAGAGCTAATTCCAAATGAAGTACCAAGTTCTAAAATATTAGATGCATTTGTTAGTTTAACTAAACGATAAAGCAGGCGTGCATATTTTTTTGATTTCAGTGATTTTTTTGCAATTACGTTTATTTTATTTTCAGATTTTATGGCCCCTTTACCAAAATCAATAACGTTGATGGAAGACTTGTTTTTCAGTAGTGTTTTTCTTCTTTTTTCAATGGGTTTAAAATCTTTTAGAATTTCATCATCGCAAATTGTTTGTGCAACTTTATAATTAAATGGTGATTGAACCGTACGCCACGAGTCTGCATTAAGATAATACTGAAAGTAATGAAAGGCGATATGAAACTTACTGTATGGCAATTTTAAAATTAAAAATCGAATTTGGCTAATGCAAGTTTCTTCTTTATTAGAACCGGTATAACTATAGATGAGGCAGTAATTTGTTTGCCCGCAGTTGGCAATAATAAGATATGTTCTTTTGATTCAAGTATTAATTTCTGATATTCTTCCCCAGCGTTATTTATACCGTAAGCTACCACTTCATTGTTTTTATTCATGTCTGTATTCAGTAGCAATAATATTTCTTGTGAGGTTATTATGGGAAGAAAGGAAGAATATACTCCTCCATCATCTCTTGAATATTGACTTTTCTTAATTACATCGTACCAGTCAAGCGTTCCATCTGCATTTATAGAGGCTAAAAAGACATTTGCAAAATAGTACTCTGTTCTTCTGCTATATGATTGTGTAAAATAATCGTAGTAAGAATATTCTGTTTCATAAGCAGCCTCTGCAAGAATTACAGCGCCACCATCATTACGCAAAATAATTTCATAGATGGTATAGTCGCTTAGGCCGCGAATATCATTGTCATATTCATTGCTAATAAGTTTTATATGTAAGTTATTATTTAAAGATATTTTTTTTGCGTTTAAAAGTGTGTTGTCTTCTAAATTAATTTGAGTGTAAAATATACCCGACTCTGTTATTAAGTTGGGGTCATAATATAAGCACAATAACACTCCTTTATTTTGAATAGGGTCAAAACGAATGCTTGGTTGTACTATGATTTTATCATCAACGGTAATGTTTTTGTTAGTTGGTGTATTAGCGCCAAGAGGCAAAGTAAGTAGTTGGTATGATTTGCTTCTGTTTTCTTCCATTCTGTTTTTTCTTGTGTATTTATCAGCAAGAATCATGATGTCTCCTTTATTAGAAAGAGCGAAATCCAGTAAAACTAACCGATTTTCTTTGTCGGCAATTTTGGTTTTACTTTGTTTAATCACATTAAAATTTAAATCCAGAATTATGTAGTGAAATAGTTGCTCGTTTTTATTGGTGGTTTCTGTAAAAACAAAGCCAAACTGTTTTTGATTTTTTGAGAGAATGAAGTTTGATTTTGTGTATCCACTTGATTTTTCTATATCAAATATTATTTTTCTTTCTTCTTTTTCATTGTTGGGTTCATTTGAGTTTATCCAATTAAGTGTGAAGTTTAAATCGCCACTACCCATATTGGCAAATACAGTAAGTACTTTGTTTTTAACAAATTCAATATGCTCAATTCCCATTGACTTTTCAGGAGGAATAATTTTTTTTGCCCAAACAGCTTTTAATTCTTTTGTAAAATAGCTTAGTTGATATTTTCGAGACCTGAACCCTATTCTTTCCCTATCATGACTTAAAGAAAGGTTGCTTTGAAGTAAAAAGATACCGCCTGCATCCTGGCCTATTACTTTCACATTTTCGTACCCATTAAAATCATGTTCCGGATTGGAATAAATAATGGTTTGTGCCCGAGCTTCTATACCTGATAGGTAAAAAATTGAAAATAATAGAAATGAAAAAATAAGAGACCATCTGTTCATAGCGCCAATTTAACGAATATTTGGATTAGATGTAAATGGATAAATGTGAGATGGATTGTTACGTTGATTGAGTTTTATATTTTTTCTTGTTTTTGGTATACAGCTCATGTACAATTCCATCTGATAAACCAAATTGAGGTACCAAAATTTGGGTAATGTTTGTTTTTGCAGTAATGGTTAAAAATATTTCTGCTGCCGGAACAATAACATCTGCTCTGTCTGGTTTTAACCCCAATATTTGTATGCGATCATTTAAAGACATTCTGCTAAAATCTTCGTACATTTTTTTTAATGTTTTAGTACTCAAATGTTCATCTAATTGTAAGTTGGCGATTTTCTTTATTTTATTGATGTTGCCACCCGAGCCAATTGCAGATAGAGATTTTAGATTTGAGCAATGCGTTTCTAGCCACTTATTTAATGATTTTCCATTCTCTTTTGATACCGCATCGTTCAGTATTCTCAGTGTTCCAATGTTTAATGATTTAGAAGCTATTGCCTTGTTTTTTGAGAAAATGTTAGTTCCGTGCTTCCACCTCCCACGTCAATGTACAAGTAAGATTTTCTATGGTCCATGCTTTCAGCAATTCGATTGGACACAATGGTTTTCGCTTCGGTTTTCCCGTCAATTATTTCAATACTTAACCCAATTTTTTTTTAATTTGTTTTACTATTTCTTCATTGTTTGTTGCATCGCGTAATGCAGAAGTAGCACAAATTCTATAATCAACCACGTCATTTACTTTCATTAATAATTTAAAAGCAATTAGTGTGTCTTGCAACTTGTCTATTTTAACCGGGCTTATGTACCCTTTGCTAAATGAGTCGTTTCCCAAACGCAGTGGTACCCTTAATAGCTCAGATTTTTTTATATCATGACCTCCATTTACATTTATTGCATTACAAAGTAATAGGCGAACAGCATTGGAGCCAATATCAACAGCAGCTAGGTTCATTTAGTTTTAAATAATTTAAATTGTTGAAAATAGTATTTATAGATTTTGTTTTGAGAATTTATTGATTCCTTTGATTTAGTTTTTCTGTACTTGTTATTTTGCGGACTTTCTAATGAGCGAGCTTTTGTATTGTCACTCCATTGTATATTTAAAAAGTTTTTTAATTCTGCCTTTAACTCTTTGTTATATATAGGAACGGCCACTTCAGAACGATGGTCTAAATTTCTCTGCATCCAATCTGCAGAGGAAATATATGTTAGTTCTTCGCCATTTGCATGAAAGATGAACACTCTGCTATGTTCCAGGTATTTATCTACTATGCTTATTGCTTCAATGTTTTCGCTTACATTTTTTTATTCCGGGCATTAGGCAACAAATACCTCTGGCAATTATTTTTATGTTTACACCGGCATTGCTGGCTTCATACAGCTTATTAATCATTTCCGGATCTACCAGGCTGTTCAGTTTTAAAAATATAGAAGCAGTTTTTCCAGCCCTCGCATTTTTAATCTCGTTATTAATAAGCTTTAAATAATGATCGCGCATATAAAATGGTGATACAACCAGATGCTTGTATTTTCCGGCTTTTAAATTATCTAAATAGAAATTAAAAACCCTGTTTACTTCACTCTGTTATTTCTTTTTGTGCTGTAAGCAAACTATGGTCAGAATAAACTTTGGCGGTATCTTCATTGTAGTTACCCGTACTAATTTGAGCGTAAAGAGCAGTGGAATGCCCCTCTGCTCTTTCAATTAAGCAAATTTTAGAGTGTACTTTTAAGTTAGGAACCCCATATATTACATGAGCTCCTTCTTCTCTTAATTTACTTGCCCATTCAATATTAGCTTCTTCATCAAACCTGGCCTGTAGCTCTACAACCGCAATTACTTTTTTGCCGTTTTTAATGGCATTAATTAAGGCGTTTACAACATTAGAATTTTTGGAAGCACGGTACAATGTAATTTTTATAGATTTTACTTGAGGATCAATAGATGCTTCGCGAAGCAAATCTATCGTATGATGAAATGTATGATAGGGATAAGTAAGAAGCACGTCTCTACTCTTTATTACTTTAAATACACTTTTGCTTGCTGCTAATAACGGGTGCTGTAAGGGCTTTTGTTTTTTGTAAAGAAGTGTTTGATTTCTTAACTGTGGAAAGTTCATAAAGTCTTTAAAGTTATGATACCTTCCGCCTGCAATGAGGTTGTCTTCTTCTTTTAAAGATATTTTTTTGGTTACCAGTTGTAATAGCTCTGCGGTTATTTCTCTGTCGTAAACTAATCTTACCGGTCTGCCTTTTTTTCGTTTTTTTAAACTCTTAGATATTTTTTCAGTGATACTGGCCGATACGTCTTCTTCAATATCCAATTCTGCATCTCTGGTAATTTTTATGGTATAAGCTACAGAACTATCATAGTCAAAAATAGAATAGATGTCATCCAGGCAAAAACGAATAACATCTTCTAATAAAATAACATAGCGCTTATTGTCTACAAACGGAAGTACTAAAAATCGCGAAACCACTACTGTAGGTATTTCTATAAGCGAATAATTAGATTGACTGGGTTTTTTCTTATTAATCAGTTTAACAATAAGATAGATAGATTTGTCTTTAAGATATGGGAAAACTGACTTTTCAGTAATCATAACCGGTATTAAAGAGGGAAGTACCTTTGGTGAAAGTATTCTCTTATAAATTTATGATGGCTGCTTTGTATTTGATTTTCATTTATTATATAAATCTGTTCCTTTTTGAGCTCGTTTTTAAGTTTTCCATAAATTTTATCAAACTGTTCTTGCTGACTAATTACAATCTTGTTTATTTTTTTGAGAATGCTTTCGGGTTTATCGCCAATTAATTTTTGCGTTTTACTTCCCATTTTGGTCATTCTTTTTATGGTAGCAACTCTTACTTTAAAAAACTCATCTCGGTTATTAGAAAAAATCCCTAAAAACTTAATCCTTTCCACTAATGGAACAGATTTATCCATCGCTTCTTGAAGCACTCTCTCATTGAATGAAAGCCAGGATATTTCTCTTTTATTAAATGTTTGTTTTTTCATTTATCCAACAAGACTGAGTTGCTATAATAATTAATTTAATTGCTGTAAATTTGATTTAATGAATGAAAAAAGTATTTATTACCCTTCTTTTCACATAGTTAAACAAAAGGGTATATTTGTGGCAAAAATTATTGAATAGCTTTAACACATCTTTGATTTGCCAAATGAATTTTTATTATTTATGAGTTATCTTGTTAGAGTTGTATAAGTGTTTTTGTAGCTCTAATTGTAAAAACCAATTAATTAAAAAACCATGAACATTTTTGTAGGAAATTTAAATTACACGCTTGAAGAAGATGAGCTGCAAGCTGCGTTTGCCGAATTTGGCGAAGTAAGCTCAGTAAAAATCATAAAAGACAAATACTCTGGCAGAGCTAAAGGTTTTGGCTTTGTAGAAATGCCTAATGCAGAAGAAGCCAATGCTGCGATTACAAAATTAGACGGCACTGATGTTGGTGGACGCGAAATGAAAGGAAATGAAGCACACCCACCTAAACCAAGAACTTATTAAAAATTATGAAACAAGTAAAAAATGACAACACCGTAAAGGTGCATTACAAAGGAACATTAAACAATGGTACCGTTTTCGATTCATCTGAAAACCGTGAGCCATTGGAGTTTACAGTTGGCGGGGGTAATATGATACCCGGCTTTGAAAAAGCTGTAATGGACATGAAGGTAAACGAAACTAAAAAAGTAACAATTCCTTCTGTGGAAGCTTATGGTCCGGTTAATGATCGTATTATTTAATGAAGTGGAAAGAGCACATTTACCGCAAGATGTAACTCCGGAAATTGGCATGCAATTAGTTTCTAAACAACCGGATGGAAGAGAAATGGTCTGTAAAAATTACGGAAGTGAAAGAGGCTAGCTGTTACAATTGATGCAAATCATCCTTTAGCAGGTGAAGATTTGACTTTTGAGATTACGGTAGTTGAAATCAAGTAAGGTTTTAAAACAAAATGAAGAGCCCCCGGTTCATTCCGGGGGTTTTTTTATGTCTTTTTCATGTTATAATGATATCTGTTAATTTTTGATTTTCAATAATTGACGTAGTTTGCTGTTCCAAATACAATATTCATGAACTATAAAATTATTTACTCTCTACGATAATATTAATTAGCTCGATGGGCTATTCTCAAAATGCAGCACCCCCATACATGGTGCATTAGCGCCAGATTTCACAACTAAATTGATTGATGGAAGTGATTTTAAGTTATCAGATTTAAGAGGTAATTATGTCATCTTAGATTTTTGGGGTTCCTGGTGTGGACCATGCAGGTCAGAGAGTCCGAAATTAGTGACGCTATATAGATAAATACAAAGAGAAAGAATTTTCTGATGCTGATAAAATTTATGTTGTTAGTATTGCCCTTGAGAAAAATGAAAAAAACTGGAAGCTGGTTGCAGATAAATTGGGAATTGACTGGAAGCACCAAGTGGTGGATAAGACAAAATTTGTTCGCTTTTCTAATTTAGCTCAGAAGTATAATGTAACAGATATACCTGCTAAGTTTTTAATTAGTCCTAAAGGTGAATTGTTGCCGCGAAAACAGGAAATGGAAAAAAAATTAGCAGAAAAAGTGAATAATTAGTAAAACTCTATCATATTAGGTCTTTTCGCTTTTAACTGAGCAATATCTTTCGGGTTAATTTTTGTGTTGAAGCAAATAAATTTCTCCAGCTTGGGTAGCTCATCAATTTCTTTTATATTTTTTATATAAGTATTTGAAATGTCTAATTCTTTCAGTTCAATAAATGCATCAATATTTTTTAATGATTTAATCTGACTTCCTGCAATATTTAATTTTCTAGTCGGGTCATTTTTTTAAGCGCTTTAAAACTTTCAATTGGCGTATTTTGAATGGATGAAAATTTCTAAATTTTGCATTTGTTGTACAGCACTTATATCGTTTACCGGGCAATTACTAATTTCAATTTCTTCTAATTCACTTAATGCTATCAATTGGCTTAGATTAGTGAGTTCGCATTTTATTATTTGAATTTTTTGAAGTTGAATGAAAATTTTAAATAACTTAAATTATTTACTTCAGTATTGGCAGGAATTGATAATGTTTTAAGTTTTAAAATTTCATGTATCGTTTCAGTATTTTCTTTCTTGTTTTCAGATGTTAAATTGTTCAGGAGAATTATTTTCCATTGTGGTGTTAAATTATTCCACCATTCTTTTAATGGATTTGTTCTATAAATAAATTGAAAAAATGGTGCATTTTTTGCTAATTTCAATTTGTCACTTTCTGATTCCGCAGTGCTATCCGCATAAACAATTCTTAACGAAGGAAGACTATTAAGTAAATGAAAGTCATTTATTGGGCTGCCACTTGCATGAATCTCTTCCAGGTTTTGTAGGGAGTTTAAATGTTTAATACTGTTTACGTTTTGGTTTAGAGCACATAGAGCATTTTAATTTTCTGTAAATTACGAAATGCTTCTATATTTTGAATATTGGTTTCGCGAAAAATTAATTATTTCTAAATCTTTGCAGACTCTATGCCTGCTAAATTTGTAACAGAAGTATTACTGATATTCTAGAATTTTAAGTTTAAGTATTGTTAAGTAAATTTAAGTCATCTATTTCTTTATTATTACTTACATCCATATTATCAATAGGTAGTATGGAGTGAAGCTGTTCTGTTTTGCGTTTCCCTTTGATGTTTAACTGGGTTTTTAATTACATTTTGCCATGCCACCGATAAGTTTTTCCAGGTACCATTTAATTTATCAGTTAAATAAATTATGCTTGTATTTTGATTAGCAATTAATTCAAGTTCTAATAGCTTTTTATCTTCCATTTGAAATGCCATTGCAATTTATTTTTTTAAGATTAGGAAGTGTGTGAATTACGTTTAAATCAGTTATAGGGCAATGGTTAACGGGAATAACTTCAAGATGTTTGAATCCATTAATTGGTGATAAGCTGCTAATATTAGTAGAGTCTGAAGATAATCTGCGTAATGATTTGCTATTGCTTAGCGCATTGATGTTGGAAATATTGGTATTAGATAGTTGTATGACTTCAATTTATTGGATAAATTACTCAGTGCATTTAAATTGTCAATAGGCGAATTTTTACAATAGAATTTTTTGAGTTTTTGAAAATTTGCCAAAACAGTCGACGTCCGAAACGCTACTGTTATTCATATAAATTTCTTCCAGGTGAATACAATATTTTAAAGCACTGATGTCTGAAATATTGTTTTTCCCATTTCCAGTTTCTTCAATCAAGAAATGTTTCTTAAATCAGAAATATCGGTAACAGCGCTGTTGGAAATATCAAGATTTTTAAGTTTTGAGAATTTTTTTAGAGCTTTTAAATCGATAAGATTTTTTGAGTAGGACAGATTTAAACTCGTTTTCTTCACAAGGTTAATTAATCCATTAGCACTTAATTTATTAAAAGATTGAATGGAGTCGTTATTTTCAATTAAGAAGTATTACCGAATAGAAAGTCTGGATTTTTGACAGGAGTGTGCTCTATATTTTTGCTATTGCTTACCATGATTTCTTTGGCAAACTGGTTTTTCCATTCTTTATTCAATTCATTAAACCAAATGCATAAATCTTCCTCCATACTTAAGCCTGTAGAATATATGCTTGCAATTTTGAAGGGTCTTGGTTTATTTCATCTAGATTAATCTCTACATATCTGGTTAATTTGACTCCACCATTTGGCCATTAATATTTTGACCTTTTAAATTTCTGTTGAGTGTTACTTTAAAATATAATTTTTCATCCTTCGTTAGCAGTGCTTTCGTGTTCACTTATATCAAATGTTATTTTTACTTTTTTAAAAAAGTAATGAATGTCTTTCAAATATGCTTGTGCATCTTTATTTGTTACAATAATTTTTTTTCATCCAAATCATCTTCTATTTGCACATCTGCATCTTTAAGTAATTTTAAATAACTATTATTTATAATGATATCTTTTTCTTGTGCAGTAACAGAATCAGAGCCCAATAGATTTGAAGTTATATTCTAAATAACTTATTAACTCCAATACCTGTGTTTTGTATTTGGTAATCTGCACAGAATTGTAGGTGTTAGAAACGTTAATGGAATCCTGTATGGCAATGCTGTCTAATGGTGTGGTTATAGATTGGGCTAGCGAAAAGTTTTATTCAAAATAGAATAAGAACCAATATCGATTTAAATGACTTGGTTATAGTAGAGCGATTATACATAAATAATACTTTCTCTTTTACAAAAAGGGTTTAATCTAGTTTTGGAAGGGTAATTTCAGTTTCAGCAACTTTTACATCTCCTAAAAGCCATCCCAAAATTCTTTAATCACGGGCCACCAATTTGAGTTTGCTTACCTTCAACATATACAGTGACGTCTTTTACGGTTCTATCCCTTGTATATTAATTGCCCACCAGTTTTTCCTTCAAAGTACTGGTAGGTTAAAATGCACCATATATTTTCCGTTTGGTAATAACTCTAAATTATTTAAATACTTTATTTCTGTCCACGTAATTTCTACTTGGTCGTAGTTTAGTGACATTAATCGATTAAAGTATTCCTTAATAGGGTATGATTTAATGGTTTTTTTAGTTGATGAAGAAACTTCCATGGTGCTTTCCTACTTCAAATAATTCTGATGCACGATCAATAGCTCTGTTAGCCTCGGAAAAAGGTGTGTTTTTTGAGCCTATTATATGTATGTATTTTCCCAAGATCTCTTACTTTTTCAATTGCTAAAGAATCAACTGCCATTTTAGGCATGGGTCCATGGCGCCTTTCAGGCTTGGTGCGCGAACATTGTCAGGTGCTTTTAAACTTACACCAACATTCGTTCTTGCTAATTCAAGTTCAGTTACTAGGTTTTTATCGTTGAAGGTTATCTTTTCTATGTAATTGAGGTTTTTTGATTGGTCTTTAAGATATTCTAAATACTTCTAATGGTATGTAGGCTTATCGTAATGGGCTTTGCCCTCTGCTTCACTAATTTTTATAAGTACAGGAGCATCTTCATTTGCAAAATATTCTAATATTGATTCTACATCCGCATTAGGGTTTAGTGTAAATTCATTAAATATTCTGTTGAGTTGTTTTTTCTCCTCTAATTGTTCTGCCTCAAGTGCCAGTTCTTTTTCTCTCGCTAATTTTTCAAATTTTTCACTTTTAACTTCTTCCACTTCCGTTGTTGGTGTTTCCGGAACTTCGGGAATCGGTTCGATTTCTTGAGTTTCTTCTTTAATTGGCGTTTTTATTTTTGGGGGTTTTTCTGCTTTTACTTTTTTTTGTTTTTTAGGCTTCTTGGTTTTTTCTGCTTTTTCGGGCTTTTCCGGTTTTACCGATTTTGGAGGTTTTGGTGCTTTTTCCGGTTTCTTTTCTTTCACTTGTTTATCTTTTACAGCAAGTGGAACTTGTGTTTTTTTATTCGTCTTTTTATTTCTCCTAGTAAAAATTTAATTTCTCCATTTTTCAAATTCATTGATTCAACTCTTTTTACTTCGGCTTTTAAAAAGTCTACGGTTGCATTTTCATCATTTAATGCAGTTCGCAATTCTGTTTTAGCCTTTTCAATTTTTGCTTTTTTCTCTTCTTTTGATTGTGCAAAGCTTGATGTAGGAATAGCTATTACCAATAAGAGGGAAAATAAAGTAATTACCAGATTTTTCATGATTGAAAATTTTAAAAATGGTTAAAATATATGTCTCATAAATTTAGCAATAATTTAGAGTATACTGAAATCATTTGAAATATCAATTAACCTCCATAATAAGTAGTATTTTAGTATGCATAAAAAAAGCCGCATACTCATTAGAAGTATGCGGCTGATATTAATAAGGAATTTAGACTACTTGTTGCGAAGCATAAGGACTTCGTTGCAAATGATTTCTGTAGTGTATCTTTTTACGCCATCTTTATCTGTGTATGATCTATTGCTGAGTTTTCCTTCGATGCACACCTCATTTCCCTTTGTGAGGTACTTTTCAATGATATCTGCTTGTTTAGACCATGCGGTAACATTGTGCCATTGCGTTTCTTTTACCGTTTCGCCTTTTTGATTTTTGTATGTCTCGTTGGTGGCGATAGACATTTTAGCTAGTTTCTTACCACCGTCTAGATTGATGATTTCCGGATTCGCTCCTAGGTTTCCGATCAGTTGTACTCTGTTTCTTAAATTGTTCATGATAATAAAGTTTAAATAATTAATAATTTTTTTGTTTTCGGTTGTTTAAATCCGATGGTGCAAAAGTGGGGAAAGAAGAAGCTAAGTCGGAGGCTACACGAGAATGCCGTAAAACCCGTTTGTAATCGATTGTAACCGTTTGAAAACGTTTTTGTATATTTGCAATATTATTAAAATCAATTAATTATGAATGATACTGGAGTTTGCCTGGAATGTGGCGAAAAATCACCGGAAGAGCAGATAAAAAGTTTTGCGATAATAAATGCAGAAGTTTATACAACAATAAGCAAAAGCGAGACACAAACAATCTAGTTAGAAACGTGAATAATGTATTGCGTAAAAACCGGAGAATTCTATCTGAAATGAACCCTAAAGGTAAAGCTGTTACTACCAAAGAAAAGTTGTTGCAGGCCGGCTTTAATTTTAACTATCATACTAACATTTTTAAGACTAAAAATCAGAAAACCTATTATTTCTGTTATAACCAGTTTTAATTTTTACGGATGATGGTAAAATTGCTTTAGTTCAAAAACAAGAATATGGTAGGACTCGAACCTACGACTTCCACCTTGTAAGGGTGGCACTCTGAACCAACTGAGTTAATCGCCCAAATTAGAGTTTGCAAATATAGTTAGTTTTAAAAAACGGCAAAATTTATTTCTCCTATAATTATGCCTATTTGGCCCAATTATTCATCAATTAAAAGCTGATCTTTTAATAAATGAGTATAAACACGCATTCTTGCCTTATTGCTTTTTTTGCTTGGTAGAAATATTCTCTCTTGTTATTTGCAAAAACATAAATGGTGGAATTCGGGGCTTTAAGTATTTCTGTAAATTCTGTTCCATCTAACTTGCTGGTTGTTCTAATTTCATGTTCCTTTTTATCTTTTTCGTAGTATAGCTTTTCCAATTTCTTGGCAGCAATTAGTTTGTTTTGTGTATCAAAAATTAAACTATCCACTTTTATAATTCGCTCTTCTGATGTCATAGTAAAATTTGCAATTGTTGCAGAGTCATTAAAATTGTAATCTCTAAATGTAAAATCAATTTGCATTTCAGCATTCTCAGAGCTGTACTTTAAGGGATGAATAAAGTATTGGTTTTTATCTGCACCTAAAAAAAAGGATTCGTAATCTGATGCACGGTATTTACCTGCATCTGGTTTTACCGAATGACAAGCAGTAAATAAGCAGGTGAAAAAAAGAATAAGAATAAATGCTCTATTTAAATGTAAGTTTTTTGAATGCATAATCTTGTTCATACATGTTTGAAATTTGAGTAGAATCTTTACCCACTATGTGTACAATATAGTAAGAAGCATTATTAATATTTTCAATTACAGCTGTGGAAATGAATTGGCTATCTCGTTTTACGAAGTAATTTATTGTAATAAATTTTTTCATCGGCATTATTGCTAATAACCGTAAAGACACTGTCTTTCATAAAGGTGTAATAAAATCCTGCTCGGTTATAGCCTATAGGTATGCCAAAATACATGTCATAATCTTCTCCGGTCACATATTTGTGCAATGGTATTTGCGCTTTTTCATAATGATTAAATAAGCGATTATATGAGCCAGCTTGTTTATCGTTTTTAAAAGCGGCTTCTTTTTCTGTTGGCGCAAGCTTATAAATATCTTTTACGCCTAAGGTAACTTCTCCTTTATTAGTGGTTGAGCAAGCTGCTAAAACCAATCACAAACAAAATGAGCGTTGAGGAAATAAATTTTTTCATTCAAGTAGGGATACAAAAAAAGGAGGGTAAAAAATTCACCCTCCTCTTTTATATTGTTGAAATTATTCTCCTGTTACTATAGTTTCATAAGTAACGATAATTCCTAAAACGTTTCCATAGTTAATGTCAACTGTAGAAATTTTAGTAATACCACCATTTTTTGCTGCAGATTTTATACTGGCATCTTGGTCAAAACAAAGTGAATAAAAGTAGCAAGTAGCTTTTGCTTTTCCAACTTTTGATCCTACTGCATTACTTGTAGCATTTACAGGTAACATAATTGAACATGATGCGAAAAAAGCAGAAACTGCTAATCCGATCAAAAATAGTTTTAAATTTTTCATATGCATAATGATTTTTGTTTTACCTACTCTTAAGGATTTTCGGTTTACTCCCCTTCAACAAAATGAAGATTTATAATTAGTTCAATGTTTACATAAATAAAAAACAACTTAAATATTAAATAAGGGGGAAATTAAATTGTTTATAAAGGTCAAT
>CAVXCS010000002.1:0-210000 GCA_963760375.1 uncultured Flavobacteriaceae bacterium
GGTGGATTTAATTACGCCTTTGCTAAACGAATCTAAAGAACTCAACCTTTGAATTAAACACTTCAAGTCTGGTCAAGGCAATAAATTGCCATGTTTTATGTATAATTTACAACTAAACGCGCTATAAATCAAAGACCCTGTTTGTATTTATTTTAACCACTTGGGGTGTTGCGATATCAATCCTTTGAAAATCGTCCTATTCCTTTACAGGTACGGAAATTAATTTTCCGCGGTTTTGTTTCCCTGGGATAAGAATAAATTCGATGATTATTACCGTGCAAATTTACATTCGGCAATCGGTCGTGCGTAGTGCCATTGGTTCTTTTATAAATAATTTATAAACATTTTATGGTATTTATCAGCATTCCAGACAAATATGCTTCCCAATAATTACTTTTGCATCCTGAAAAGAATTTTTTGTATTGCTTATTGAGGTTACAACAACAGTTTAATCGATTAAAATTCAGGCTTTATCGTTTAAATTAATTCATCCTGTTTAAATAACCTTAATTTTGAGCCATTACATTAAAGCCCAAAATCGCTATGAAGAAAAATTACACGATTCGAATAATTTTTGCTATTGTATTAACTGCAGTCAATATTCAGGGAATATTCTCGCAAAGTCCCGAACAGGATGGAGCATGGAGTTCCCCAATTGGTTTTGAAATAGTTCCAGTGGCGGCCGCCAATTTGCCAGATGGCAGATTGATAACATGGGCCTCCAAGTTTCGGGATACCTATACCGAAATTGAGGATGGCATGACCTTTACTCAAATTTTCAATCCGGCAACCAACTCCACCGAACCCTCGACCGTTACCCAAACCAACCACGACATGTTCTGTCCCGGCATCAACAACTTGCCGGACGGCCGTATCTTGTCGGCGGGAGGCACCAGTAGCGAACGTACCAGTATTTATGATCCCGTATCCGGCACTTGGACAAGGGCGGCCGACATGAATATCCGAAGGGGATATCAAGGAAATACGACATTAGCCGATGGGTCTGTTTTCACGTTAGGCGGATCTTGGAGCGAAAGTACTACTATCAACGGAGGAAAGGATGCCGAACTATGGACGCCTGAAACCGGTTGGATCTTGTTGCCGGGCATTAAGGGAGAAGATATATGGAATGCAAATGATTTGGCTACCGAGGCCAGAGGACTTTATCGTGTCGACAACCACCTCTGGTTATGGCAAGCGCCGGATGGAAGGATATTGCATGCCGGACCCAGCGAGGAAATGCACTGGATCGACGTAGCAAACGGCGGAACTATTGTTTCTGCGGGAAACAGAGGCAGCGATACCTATTCGATGAAAGGGACCACGGTGATGTTCGATATTGGTAAAATACTGAAAGTGGGAGGATCTCGATCATATGATAGTGATACACCTGCCAAAAACACATCTTATGTTATCGACATAAACACAGCAACGGCACAAGTCACCCAAGCCGGCAACATGGCCTTCGAGCGAACCATGCATAACAGTACGGTATTGCCCAATGGACAGGTGTTGGTAACCGGTGGTATCGATCATGCAGAGGTGTTTTCAGATTCAGGCGCACAACTTCCGGCAGAATTATTTGACCCGACCACCAATACTTGGCGCACGGTCACGGATATGGCGACACCGAGAACCTACCATAGTTTGGCCATTTTAATGACCGATGGCCGCGTTTTTGTAGGCGGTGGCGGTCTTTGCGATAATACCCCTGGATGTGTGAACCATGAAGATGCGGAAATTTATAGTCCGCCATATCTTTTCACCACTGGAGGTGCGTTGGCCACAAGGCCTACGATAAGTGCCCCTTCGGAAGCTGATTATAATACTGCTATTACGGTTACGGGCAGTACCAATATCACGAATTCAGTTTGATACGGTTTTCCGCAGTGACCCATAGCACCAACAACGAACAACGAAGAATACCTGTTTCGTTTCGGGTACAGGTGGAAGTTACGACGTGTGAACATTCCCAGACCGAAATTTGTTGCCCCCAGGGTATTACATGCTCTTCGCGATAGACGATAACGGCGTTCCCTCTGTGGCAGAAACTATGAAAATAGGCAATGCCGTACCGCTCGATGATAATCCCAATTTGGTGCTGCACCTGGAATTTGAAGAAAATTCCGGATCTACCGCATCAGATAGTTCAATCAATGGCAATGATGCCACCATCTATAATGTTAGCGACAATGGAGCCACTAAGGTTCCCAGCACGACCAACTGGACCTCTGGTCTCTTCGGAGGGGCCATTCAGATGGATGGTTATGAATTCGTCAGTAATACTATTGTTGATGTGCCTTATGACGCTTCCTTTGCCCCGATTGAAAATTCGGTAACGGTAATGGCATGGGTCAACCGCAGTGACCTCCAATACAATGTTGGGATTATGGCCCATGATTATCCCGCCTTGTTCTTCGGCTTCCATAACAGCTTGTATAAATGGGAGTTCCCGACCGATTCTGGCGATTCCGTGAATTGTTATGCAGGCTATTCCCCGGCCGATGAATGGGTGCATATCGCTGCCACCTACGACGGCACCACCGCCAGGTTATTTGCGAATGGTGTAGAAATCTGCACCCAACAGGCCTCTGGCAACATAGAAATCAATCCTACCACACCGAATTTTTCTTCCTTTACCACTTCGGGTTTTTATGAAAAACGCGGTGTAGCCGAGCTATCGGGCTTAGTGAGTTATACACCGAATGGTAGTGGGGTAACCGACGAAATTACGGGAAAAATAGATGAGTTAAAAGTTTATAATAAGGCCCTAGGCGCAGAGGAAATCAAATTATTTTACGAATTGGGGGTTGGCCTTCCAGACGTTCCAAATTGCCCTCCAGGAACCGTCACTGTTGAATATAAGATAGGGGCCGGAGATTGGATTGCCAGTAATAACATCAATGCCTCGGAAGGCGCTGAAGTATATATCCGTGCGGTGCAAGGTGGATCGTATTTTGTCACCACCCCCCAAAACGATAATGACAGTCCAACTTTTGAATCTGCAATCGATTTTAGTCAAACCAACGGGTATAGGATCGATACGCGGGGTGAGCCCTAATGGTATCCCTGGAAGAAATGATGGCTTAGTGGATGCCAGCAGCGTAGGACAATATGTTATAACGACCGCAGGAGGTTGTTCAACCGTAGTGAACTTAAATGTTGCGGGAATTTGCGATCCAGGAGAAACTGTGGTTTCTGCAGAATATAGAATCAACAATGGGGCTTATTTGAACGGTGCTCCTGGAGAAGATATTGCCATTGATGTCAATGTTGGCGACAATATAAGATTGAGCCTATTGCCCAACAATTTTGGGGGGATCCAGGTAATCCCGCCCTGCGTTTCAGCGTGATCCAGCCCAACGGTGGAATGATCACCAATATTACTGGAGATCATATTATCCCTGGAATAACTATTGGTCAGTCAGGGCCCTATCAACTGGTCTCAGAGGAAGGATGTTCCGTGATTATCGACATTACGGTGAACCCAGTGAACTGCGATGAAACCGTGCTTAAAGCCGAATGGCGTCTGAACGGCACTTATTTTGAAGCACCTGATGAACAGCCCATAACCGTCGATGCCTTCACAGGGGATACCTTTGCAATCAGTATGGTGCCGAATGCAACCAATTTTACGTTATCTTTTGGAGGAAGCCAAGTTTATAGCGGGCAAGGAGATTACGTTCTGGGCTCAGTCGACCCTTCCGATAGTGGGAATTACCTTATCGCCTTGGCGAGTGGCTGCAGCACAATCCTTACGTTGAATGTTACCGATCCCAATTGTGATGCCACCAACATTAAAGCGGAATGGCGTCTTAATGGCACCTATTTTGAGGCCCCGGACGAACAACCGATCACGGTGAACGTGCTTACGGGGGATATCTTCGCCATCAGCATGGTGCCGAATAATACGCCATTTAGCAGTCAACTTTGGAGGTACTCAGGTATATAGCGGTCAACCGGATTACGTTTTGGGCGCCGTGGACCCTTCGGATAATGGGGATTACCTGATCACTACTGCTGGTGGATGTTCCACTACATTAACTTTGAACGTAACGGAAGTAATCTGCGATGGCACCAATATCAGGGCCGAATGGAGTATCAATGGCGTTTTTTTCAGCGCGCCGGATGAACAACCCATCACGGTGGAGGTCGCCAATGGACAACCCTTTCAAATCAGTATGCTACCCAATGGAGTATTTTTTACGGTGACTTACGAAGGGGACCAAGTATATAGTGGGCAGTTCGATTACACTGTTGGAAATGTCACCCCTTTTGACAATGGTGACTACATCATTACCATCTCCCAAGGCTGTGAAACCACCCTTACATTGGACGTACCCTGCCCAAGCGGACCTTTCACATCCGAGTATACCATTGATACAACAGTTGGAAGTGGTCAACAGGTTGATTACCGTAGATTTGGGCACGCAGGTCCTGTTGAGCACGGTTGAAAAAAATGTGGCTTTCACTATAACAGACCCCGATCAGAATACAACGAATGGGGATTTGGATCTGGGGCCATCACCGAAGCCCAGGCCGGACTTTACACCTTTACTTCAGTTGAAGGGTGTACCGCCACTCTGACCATTGTGGTCACCGATCCCTGTGCGCCAGGTACGTTCACCCCTTCCTATACCATTAACGGGGTCACTGCAAGTGGATCAGATACGATTACCGTGAATGTTGGCGATACCGTAAGCCTAGGAACCGTTCAAGGTACGCCGGGCTTCACGATTACCTTGCCCGATGCCACGGTCAGCAATGGAAATTTGGATTTGGGCGCTATCACCATGGATGATGCAGGCTTATACCTGTACACATCCCCTGATGATTGTAACGCCTCATTGACCATTGTGGTTGTTGATCCCTGTACCCCTGATAAATTTACTCCACAGTATACTATCGATGGGGTGGCGGGTAGCAGCGAAAGCACCATCTCGGTTATTGAAGGAACAGCCGGTAATGCTCGATTTGGTACAAACCACTGTCAATTATTCCATAGCGCCACCAGGCGGCAACGCTGCTCCCGGCCCATTGGATTTGGGTGACATTACCATGGCCCAAGCTGGGGTTTATACCTTTACTTCGGATCAGGGCTGCGAAGCCACCATTGAACATTGAAGTAACCGATGCCACCGATCCATGCCCTACTGGTGGATTTACACCGCAGTACATTATTGATGGTGGAATCTTCCAGCGGCAGCAATACAATTACCCTTACAGAGGGCAGTAGTTTGGTTATTGGTATTGTTCAAACAGGAATAACCTACACCATTACCTTACCGGATAACACAACCAATGACGGCACTTTGGATTTGGGGAATGTGACGATGGATCAAGCTGGTACTTATTCCTATTTGTCTGAAAATGGTTGTACAGCGTCGTTGGTACTCAATGTACAAGTGGCCGAACCTAATCCAGATCCAGATCCGGTACTTAAGGATATCGTGCTTTATCCCAACCCGGTAACGGATGGAAGGGTAAGGGTGGTCTTGACAGATTATCCCAATGAAATGATGTTCATATCCTTTTTCGATATTTATGGTAAACTGACCATTCGCCAAATGATACCGACTTCTCATGGCGACGAAGTGGAAATAGATGTATCTTCATTAAGTGGTGGTGTTTATATCGTGGAAATCGCAAGAAGCAATAACGACGAGAATACCTACAAGAAGGTAATTAAATTGAGATAGCCTAAACTAAATCAGAAAAACCCCGTCATAGCTGATGGGGTTTTTTGTTTGTACATTTAATTGTATTTATCTTTCGGTTCGATTAGCATGTGAAGTTTGCTACAAAATAATGGGCATATGACAATACTGGTTACCGGAGCTGCGGGTTTTATTGGATTTCATCTGGTTCAGCATTTGCTAAATAAAGGGCATATTGTTATCGGATTGGACAACGTTAACAATTATTATTCCGTCGACTTGAAATATGATCGTTTGGCCAATTTGGGTGTCGATAAAAATCATGCGGAAGAATTTCAAAGGCTTTGTAGCAGTCATATTTGGCCTACCTTTCATTTCGTTCGTATGTCGGTCGAGGACCGAAAAGAATTGCCGATTCTTTTTGAAAGGTTTAAGTTCGACAAGGTCTGTCACCTGGCCGCCCAAGCTGGTGTGCGTTATAGCTTGGAAAATCCTGAAGCCTATATAGATAGTAATGTAGTTGGTTTTTTGAATGTCTTGGAGTGTTGTCGTCATTACAAAATAAAGACCTTGATTTATGCGAGCAGTTCCAGTGTTTATGGGAATAATCAAAAAATTCCTTTTATGGTTTCCGACCAAGTCGATCAACCCGTTAGTCTGTACGCAGCCACCAAAAAAAGCAATGAACTGATGGCGCACGCCTATAGCCACCTGTACGGCATTACCACTATTGGTTTGCGGTTTTTCACGGTATATGGTCCCTGGGGAAGACCAGATATGGCGTTATTTTTATTCGCCGATGCCATTGCCAAGGATATGCCGATCAATCTTTTTAACCGAGGAGAATTACAACGTGATTTTACTTATATCGATGATATCGTGATGGGCTTGGTATTAATACTGGAATCAAATCGACAGCATGTGAAGGCTTATAACATCTACAATATCGGAAATGGTCGACCCATTAAACTAATGGATTTTGTAGCGGCCATAGAAACTGGTTTTAAAAAAAAATCCAAACAAAACATGTTACCCATGCAAGCGGGAGATGTTGAAAAAACATGGGCCAATGTTGATGGCTTTGGTGAAAGATTATCATTATAAACCCAATACCAGTCTCCAAAAGGGAATCGGGGCATTCATTACATGGTACAAGGCTTACTATAAAGTTTAGCGGAAGGCCATCTCAATTATATCATGGGTAGTGTCTAGTTCATCGAATTAATTCACTGCTCAAAAGAAATAAAAGGTCAATTAATTAGTTTTATTCATCTTTGCACCTTAAAACAAAGATGGCATGGATATATCGCCCTTAAACCTTGATTCCCAATATAAAATTCTGGTCACCGGAGGTGCAGGGTTTTATCGGGTCAAATCTATGCGAAGCACTGCTGAAAAATGGCAACAAGGTTATATGTTTTGATAATTTTGCCACTGGTAATATGGCAAATATCGAACCCCTGCTGTCGAATTTAAATTTCAGGCTGATAACAGGTGATATCAGGGAGATGGGCGATTGCCATAAGGCCTGTGAAGGGGTTGACTTTGTGCTTCACCAGGCAGCCTTGGGCTCTGTGCCACGCTCAATCAAAGATCCCATTACCACCAATGCGGTTAATGTCGGTGGTTTCCTGAATATGTTGGTTGCTGCAAGGGATGCCAACGTAAAAAGGTTCATCTATGCGGCGAGTTCCTCGACCTATGGAGATTCCACCAACATGCCCAAAGTGGAGGATATTATTGGCAAACCCCTGTCGCCATATGCCATTACCAAGTATGTCAACGAACTCTATGCCGACATACTTTAGCAAAACCTACGGTTTGGAAACCATCGGCCTTAGATATTTTAATGTATTTGGGAGAAAACAAGACCCGCAAGGTGCTTACGCCGCCGTTATCCCAAAATTT
Organism: uncultured Flavobacteriaceae bacterium; assembly: GCA_963760375.1. GTDB lineage: Bacteria > Bacteroidota > Bacteroidia > Flavobacteriales > Flavobacteriaceae > Pelagihabitans. The sequence continues at coordinate 7,566 of CAVXCS010000002.1, forward strand.
GTAATGCAGTTGATGCGCCATCAGTCGCCACAAATCAATGGGGATGGCAGTTATTCTAGAGACTTTACCTATATCGACAACGTAGTGCAAATGAACATTCGGGCCATAGTAACGGATAACAAGCAAGCCCTAAATACCGTGTATAACGTAGCATGTGGGGAACGTACCGATTTAAATCAGTTGGTGGCACTTTTAAAGGAATATCTGACTGAATTTGACTCGGAAATAGCAAAAGTAGAAACAATTTATGGCCCTAAACGCCAAGGAGATGTGCCACATTCTTTGGCATCGATAGAAAAGGCCGTAAAATTATTGGGTTATCGACCCGAATTCGATATCAAATCTGGTCTGCGAAATGCGGTTCGCTGGTATTGGATGAATTTAAAATAGCTTAAAGATGAACCTAACAGTCATAGGAACTGGTTATGTAGGATTGGTCAGCGGGACGTGTTTTGCCGAAATGGGAAATAACGTCACCTGTATTGATGTGGATGCCCAAAAAATCGAAAACCTAAAAAGTGGCCTCATTCCCATTTACGAACCTGGTTTGGAAGCCATGGTCAAACGCAATTATGAGAATAAAACATTGCGGTTCAGCACCTCATTACAGGATAACCTTGAGAAATGTGATATCGCGTTTATTGCGGTCGGTACGCCTATGGGCAGTGATGGCTCGGCAGATTTAAAATACGTATTGCAAGTGGCCAAAACCATTGGCCAACATATCAGCCATTCCTTGCTCATTGTGGACAAATCGACCGTCCCCGTAGGCACTGCAGATAAGGTTCAGGCGACCATCCAAAAAGAATTGGACCATCGCAAATTGAAGTTGTCTTTTGATGTGGTATCGAATCCTGAATTCTTAAAGGAGGGTGACGCCATCAACGATTTTATGAAACCAGATCGGGTGGTGATTGGGTCGAATAACGAAGAGGCCACGGAGAAAATGAGGACCCTCTACTCCCCTTTCTTTCGCAGCAGTATGGATCGATTGATCACCATGGACGTGCGATCTGCAGAAATGACCAAATATGTGGCCAATGCCATGTTGGCCACTAAAATTTCCTTTATGAATGAAATCGCCAATATTTGCGAATTGGTAGGAGCCGATGTGAATAAAGTAAGGATAGGTATTGGTTCAGACAGCAGAATTGGGTACAGTTTCATTTACCCAGGTAGTGGTTATGGAGGATCTTGTTTTCCTAAAGATGTGAAAGCCTTGCAAAAAACGGCAGAGGAACATGGCTATAGGGCCCAACTCATTAGTTCTGTAGAAGAAGTGAATAACAGACAAAAACTGGTAATCGCGCAGAAAGTAGTAAAACGATTCGGAGCCGACTTGAGCGGCAAGACTTTTGCGGTCTGGGGCCTTGCCTTTAAGCCGGAGACCGACGATATGCGTGAGGCTCCAGCTATTTATATCATCAAGGAATTGGTAAAAAGGGGTGCGAAAATCAATGCCTACGACCCAAAAGCCATGAAGGAGGCCCAACATTTTTATTTAAAAGACGAAATAGGTGTAACCTATTTCAGTTCAAAATATGAGACACTGAAGGGCGCAGATGCTATGATTTTGTTGACGGAATGGAAGGAATTCAGATCGCCGGACTTTGAAGAATTAAAAAAGTTACTGAAACAGCCCATTATTTTTGATGGCCGAAACCAGTACAATCATGAGCGAATGGTAAAACTAGGGTTCGAATATTTTCAAATTGGTAAAAATTAAATTAAGATAAATGTCAACCACAAAAATAGGAATTATAGGTCTGGGGTATGTAGGATTGCCATTGGCGCGTTTGTTCGCCACAAAATATCCCGTCATTGGATTTGATATCAATGAAAAAAGAATAAACGAACTACAGTCGGGAACAGATAAGACCCTTGAGGTTGAAGACCATATTCTTCAAGCCGTCCTGCGCGACACCCCAAGCGGTGACACAGGTTTATATTGTTCGCACAAGTTGGAGGACTTGGGAGACTGCAACTATTATATTGTAACCGTTCCGACGCCTGTAGATAAAACCAACAGACCTATATTGATTCCGCTCTATAAATCGAGCGAAACGGTTGGAAAAGTACTTAAAAAAGGGGATACCGTCATCTATGAGTCGACCGTCTACCCTGGGGTAACCGAAGAAGAATGTGTCCCCGTATTGGAACGTGTAAGCGGATTAAAGTTCAACGTCGACTTTTTTGTAGGGTATTCTCCAGAACGCATCAACCCCGGTGACAAGGAACATACCGTGGAGAAAATTCTAAAGGTAACTTCGGGATCTACGCCAGAAGTAGGGCATCAGGTCAACGAGCTTTACAAATCGGTCATCACCGCGGGTACCCATTTGGCACCTTCCATTAAAGTGGCAGAGGCGGCCAAGGTCATTGAGAATTCCCAGAGGGACATCAATATCGCCTTTGTCAATGAACTGGCTAAAATATTCAACCTGATGGGCATAGACACACATCATGTATTGGAGGCTGCGGGCACCAAGTGGAATTTCCTTCCTTTTAAGCCCGGATTGGTCGGGGGCCACTGCATCGGGGTTGACCCTTACTATTTGGCACAGAAAGCCCAGGAATATGGATATCATCCAGAGATCATTCTAGCAGGAAGGCGTTTGAACGATGGTATGGGCAAATATGTTGCCGGGGAGGTCGTGAAACTGATGGTTCAAAACGATATCAAGGTAAAAGGATCCCATATTTTGGTTTTGGGCATTACCTTTAAGGAAAATTGCCCTGATGTGCGGAACACCAAAGCGGTGGATGTGATTACCAATTTACAAAGTTATGGAAGCCATATTACCATTTACGACCCATGGGCTTCCCCTGAAGAAGTGAACCATGAATATCAATTGGACATTTCCAAAGAATTGCCCCTACGTAAATATGATGCAGTGGTGCTCACCGTGGCACACAAAGCCTTCCTGCAACTGAATTTTCATGAACTGCTTACCCCTGAGGGGATCTTATATGATGTGAAGGGCATTCTCGAAAACAGGGTCAACGGTCGGTTGTAAAGTGTGTTGTAAGACCGGAACTCCCTGTAGCGCTTCATACGCTCGAATCGTATGTATTTCGTTGCTAAGGGGATTAACTTGCAGATTGAATAACGACAGTCAGATTCTTGTTCTGAACAACCCTAGATTCCCAATCATAATCATCTTCATATGATTGAATGTTGCTAGATGTTTTTTGTTCCAATTGTTTTTTGGGACATCCTTCCGAATAACCTATGGTTGGCCTTAAGAAATTCTTCATTTTTTTATTTTTATAACCGTTCCTTTCAACTTACATCAAAAACCGGTGAGAACTACTTCTATTGAAGGGAATCCCACCTCTGTTCTACAAAATGTGAAATTCCCTTTTATGTTAAGAGATGTTAACAAAAAGTGCATTTCGTCGAATTTCCAGGTACCTGACCGTCCAATTGTTTTCTTTGCCCGTATAAATAGGAATGCATTCAGTCAATAATGCATTTCATCGAAAAAAAATACGGTTTCATCGATAATCAAAAAATTTTGAATAGTATTGTAACCCGAAGTCTTTTGTTAAACACTTTATTAAAAAATTAACCTACTTATGGTCCATCCCCCAAAAAATTCAATTTTGTTGGTAACTGCTATTGCCTCAATACTAGCTATTTCCTGTAGTAAAGATTCTGACCTGTTAGCGGATTACGTTGTTGCCGATGATGTAATTTCGAAGGAAATTCGCCTTTATGTCATGGATGACACCTTCTCTACCATTCCCAATAGTACCATTGTTTTGGACGTATTGGCAAACGACTCTTTTACCGATCCCGATAAGGTAAAGATTGTTGAAACCTCCACGCCGGCAAATGGAATAGTGCAGATCAACGAAGACAAAACCCTTACTTATATTGCTGGTCCTACTGAGACAGAAGCGACTCCAGAAGAAACCGTTGCCGAGGAAACGGTAACCGATACTTTCACTTATACCACCGAAACAGTAACTGAAGAAAACGCGGTAGTTACCGAACAGGCCACGGTAACCATCACAATAAACGAAGAGGTTACGTATTGGAAAAACAAATTTGATGGAGGTTGGAGTTATTATGCAGCTGAAATTTCAAGATTTTCACAGAGTGCCAACAAAAATCAGGAATATTATTACTATGCCTACTACATCGATGGCATCATTAGTATGTGGCAGGCTACGGGAGACAATAGCTATCTAGATACTGTAATTGGCCTGATAGACGAAACCATTAATGATGCAGTTCCCATGGGAAATGGCTATTTAGGATGGCCTTCTGCAGCAGGAGAACAGGTTTCCTTATGGGATAGCTTCTATTGGCGCTTTGTAGCCAGTTTGACTCGTATCATGCACCAGTCTCCCAATTTAAGGTCGAATCAAAACTATCAAGCGGCTTATGAAAGATTTTTGAATTTTTCTGAAAAAAACATGTGGGAACGATACGAGGGCTTAGCTTCCAATATCTACAGGGTAAATACCCATATGGCTTCCCACTGGGCACGTATCGGAATGGAACTGTACATCATTACCGGCAAGCAAAAATATAAGGATGTATTCGATAACATTTCATTCGGCAACATGGTTGGAGAACCTTCCAATTTAAGAAATCAACTAAAATCCAATCCGAACGTACCTTCGGCCTATACTTGGAGCTCCAGTTGGAATGGGAGCAGCACTCAAGATACATCCCATGCAGGTGCAATAATTAGTTTTTGGTCAGCGGCATATGAAAATGAAATGTATTGGAATCGTACAGACATTGATGCGTTGATTGCAACCTTCACAAAAGTCGTCTGCCCAGGAGGTTTTAGACAAGCCAAAGAATATGTGAATGGATCAGGTGGCAATAATACAGATAATAATTGGACTCATGAATGGCTCGTACTTGGTAGATATAGCCAAGAAATACAAAACAAAATAAGGGTTGAATATGAGAATTCGACTTACCTTGGATATGTTGGACTACAACCCGTAGGAATTGCAGCCCTAAACGCCAAAATTCTGGCCGATGGCAGACCGGCATATCCCGAAAATTACTAAAATTTGAATCATTTCAGGCAGTTAAAAAGCTGATAATAATAGAAAATCCCCGGTCGGAAATCCCTGCCGGGGATTTTTGTTTTATTTTAACCACAATAGGCACAAGATTAGAATCCAATTAAAATTCCTATATTTTTCTTTTGTTTTAAAGCAATAAATCGAACAAATCAAGGTTTGAATTTTAAACTTTTTGAATTTAGATGAAAAATATTGCAGTGTCTATACACCTGTCACAATCGTAAACAAAAAACATTGAATTCGTTAAGAACGCTTTTTGAAGCAGAAAAGCACAGTCAAAACGACATGCTATTGGATGTTTACCTCACAGATGATGGTTCCACAGACGGTACGGCGGATGCCGTAAAGCAAAAATTTTCCCAAGTGAGAATATTGGAAGGTAATGGCAAATTATTTTGGGCGGAGGGCATGCGAAATTCCTGGAAAGAAGCCTTGAAAAAGCCATATGATGGATTTTTATTGTTGAACGACGATGTGGAACTCTATCCCAACGTGTTCGATCAATTATTGGCCACACACCGTCATAGTTTGTCGCATCACAAACAAGGGGGCATTTATATTGGATCAACCGAGGATCGTTATAAAGGAAAGCTCACCTATAGTGGTTCTGTGTTCAGGAACCGATTTTTGGCCACATATGATCGACTGGTCCCCAACGGAACCGTTCAAAAATGCGAAATGGCCAATGCCAATATTATGTTGGTTTCAAAACAAGTGGTAAATCACATCGGTATTCTAAGCCACGGTTATAGTCATGGAATGGCCGATTACGACTACACACTTACCGCAAGTAAGAAAAAAATACCTATTCTGATCGCTCCGAATATTTGTGGACATTGTGTAAATGACCATAAAGACAAATATCATGGATTTGCACAAAAAACCTTAAAGGAAAGACGGGCGCAATTGAACAATCCCACAGGTTTGGCCTTCACTTCCTATAAAAAATACATGTGGAAATTTTTCCCGTTTCGCTATCCATTCGTTGTTTTTTTTGGATGGTTCAAACTCTATTTTCCATCTTTATATTTAAAGTACTTTAGGCCGAGGTAAAGTCCATTGTTATTTCAAAAATTAGCGATTTATAGCAATAAGAATTACTTTTCATCACTCATAGCTACACAATTTTTTTATGAAATGCCTTCATATTTGTAATGATTTACTGGGCAGTAAGGTGCATGAGAACTTATATAGCCATCTGGAGGAGTTGGGTCTTGAACAGGTTGTCTACTATAATGTAAGGCCCAATAGTATTAAAAAGGCAGCGCAATATGAGGCCACAACAACGTTAAATGTTGTCGGTTCCAAACCATTGAAAAAATACCATCGACTCCTTTTTAGGAATAAGATTGATTATTTATATCAAGATTTGGATCAAAAAGTCGATTTAAAGACTTTTGACTTGGTCCATGCCACAACCATTTACGGTGATGGGGCTGTGGCTTTGAAAATTTATGAAAACTATGGAATTCCATATATTCTAGCGGTTAGAAGCACTGACGTTAATCTATTTTTAAGATTTCGGAAAGACCTTAATCCATTGATGAAATCAATACTACTAAATTCCAAAAAAATCATTTTTATAAGTGAATCAATGGCATCTAATTTTTTTAAAAATTCTTCAATAAAAAAGCTGGAGAAATATCTAAAACCAAAATGTGAAACGATATACAACGGTTTGGATGAATTTTGGCTACGGAACATTACGGCAAAAAAGAACCTTCGACCCCATAAATTGTTATTTATCGGAAAGTTCAATAGAAACAAAAACGCTTTGAACTTAATCTATGCGGTTTTGAAAACCCACAAACCAGATAATCCTGTCACACTCGATATAATAGGAAAGGGAGGTCGCCAAGAACAGCATATACATAAACTTGCAATAAAACATAAAGAAATTATCAAATATCACGGTCCAGTCTATGACAAAAACGAACTTAGAAATATTTTTAATGGCTCTCATATATTTGCAATGACTTCAATAGCAGAGACTTTTGGATTGGTTTACGTGGAGGCGCTATCGCAGGGCCTGCCAATTTTATACACCAAAAATCAAGGTATCGATGGTACATTCGATATTAACATTGGTGAAGCGGTGGAACCGAAATCAATTAACTCTATTTCGAACGGAATTATCCGAATCATTGAAAATTATAGCTCCTATGAACTAAATAAAATCGATTTTACCATTTTCAAATGGGAAAATATTGCGAACAAATATTTTAAGCTCTACAAAACTGTTACTTAAGATGAAAGGTCCCGAATCAATAGCAATTGGCTTCCTTCGGATTCTTGCAATTAATTGGAAATCTAATGAATATACTTTACATACATCAATACTTTAGAACTCCCTATGAGCCCGGGGGTACACGATCTTATTGGATCAGTCGTGAACTTATTGAAAGGGGACACACGGTGACCATGCTTACCACTACGGACCAACAGATGGCCTCTAAGACCGAACACAAAATCATTGATGGCATCAAGGTCATCTACATCAATGTCCCCTATGAGAATAGCATGAGTATTTTGCAGCGGCTTTTTTCATTTATCCGCTTTATGATGAAGTCGTTGAATATTGCCAGAAAGCAACGCAACATTGACTTGGTAGTGGCTACCTCTACCCCACTGACCGTTGGATTCCCCGCACTGGTGCTTAAAAAGTTGAAGAAAATTCCCTTTGTTTTTGAAGTTCGTGATCTTTGGCCCGAAGTTCCCATTCAGATGGGAGCGCTTAAGAATAAATTCATTATTAATCTCGCGCTTTGGTTCGAGAAACGCATTTATGACAATGCCTTGCATATCATTGCACTTTCACCTGGAATGGAGCAGGGGGTTTTGGCACGAAACATTGCAAAAGACAAGGTATCCATGATTCCCAATATGTCAAAGATCGATGCCTTTTTTCCAAGAGCTAAAAATTATGAATTAATACAAGAACTTGGCCTAAGTAAAACCTCTTTCAAGGTCGTTTATTTTGGTGCCATGGGGCTCGCCAATGCGATGGAGTACGTTATGGAAGGCATTGTAAAATTTGAAAATGACCCAGAAATCGAATTCCTGTTCCTGGGCCAAGGAACCATGGAAAATGTTTTGAAGGAAAAATGTATGGAATTAAATTTAACCAACGTAAAATTCTTTGGCAATGTGGCTATGGCCAAACTTTCGGAAATCGTCAATTTTTGTGATGTCTCTCTTGTCACTTTTTCCGACATTCCCATATTGGCCACGAATTCACCGAACAAATTGTTCGATTCCTTATCAGCGGGCAAGGCGATTATTGTCAATTCACCTGGCTGGACCAAAGATTTGGTACAAGATCAACAATGCGGCCTATTTGTAAATCCCGAAGATGCCAATGATTTGTTTCAAAAAATCTTACTTTTAAGGGAGCGACCGGAAATGGTTCTTGAAATGGGCAAAAAGGCTCGCCTATTGGCCGAAACCAAATACGACATTTCTATTTTATGCGAAGGAATTTGCAGATGTTATCGATGCTCAAAAAAAACATTGCACCTAATAAAAATCAACTTAAATTTACATAAATCCTTTTTCATTTCATTTTAAAAAACTGAATATTTTACATGGGAAACCCGACGTAACATCGAATCGTTCGTTCATTAAGGTCGGATTATAATGATCAACATACTAGCCTACCTAAATAATTGCAAACAATGAAGATTGCCCTACTTCTTAGCAGAATTGAACAGACCGGAGTAACTACCCATACCCTGGATCTTGCTCAGGGCTTGATTGAAAAAGGCCATGAAGTTTGCCTGATCACGGGCGGTAAAATTGAAAATGCGACCGATAGGGTCGACCACTTTTATAACGCTTTTGTCGACCTTGGAGTGACTAATAAAAGAATTCAAAACCCCCAAAGGAATGCTCCCCAAAAAAATAGTGGACTCTTTTGTAGTGGTTTACAAAGTGATGAAAGACCTCAAAAAATTCGACCCGGAAGTCATCCATTCCCAATCACCATATATGACCTTTATCCCATGGCTGATGGGTAAGAAATTCACCACTACCATACATATCCTTTATCTAAAGAAAAATTTTAAATTTAAGAATCCGCCACATTTGATCGCCATCAGCAAGGAGTCCTATGAATTTAGCAAAAAGGTTTTTGATATGGCCGAAGAAAATATCAGTTTAATACACCATGGTGTTTCCGATCGATATGCACATTCCATATCGGAACTAGGAAAAATCAAAGCTCAAGGAGCGGTTGCGGATTTCAGAAGGCAAATTGATCATAGGCTTTGCAGGCAGTATTTCCCTTCGAAAAGGAACCGATATTTTGGTCGATGCCATAAAAAATCTGTCTTCCACCACCAAAGCCAAAATCCATGTGATCTTCTTAGGAGGCGTTCCAGGTAGTGAGGAACAACTTTGGCTTCAGGGCCTTATCGATGATGCAGGGATTGGAGAGTTGATGAGCTGGGTGCCCTTCGAAGATCCCAAACCGTTTTATGATATCTTCGATATTTTTGTCCTGCCCTCCCGTATGGAATCATTTCCCTTGGTAACCTTGGAGGCCATGATGTCTGGTTGTTGCCCCATCAGAAGTGACGTGGAGGGGGCCTATGAACAAATAGAGGACGGCATCACGGGATTGCTTTTCGAATCTGAAAATACATCCGAATTCTCAAGTGCCATAGAACGACTTGTGCAAGACGATAAACTAAGGCTACAGTTGGCCAATAATGCCAAGGCAAAAGCGTTAAAGGAATATACCATTCCCGTGATGACGGAAAAGACCTTGGCAGTCTATGAAAAGATAAGAATACATTAACACCATTTGTGCATGTACAAAAACGGCATCAAAAACATATTGGATTTTCTTACCGCATTGATCGCAATAGCGATTTTCTCCCCTATTATTCTACTGATTACCCTTATTTTATCCATCAGCAATAAGGGCAAGCCTTTTTTTGTGCAGCAAAGGCCGGGCAAAGATGAAAAGATATTCCGTATTCTAAAATTCAAGACCATGAACGACAAAAAAGATGCCAACGGCAACTTGTTGTCCGATCATGAACGAATGACGAAAATTGGAAAATTGATAAGGAATTCTTCGCTTGATGAATTACCACAATTGTTCAATGTATTGACAGGCGACATGTCGGTCGTGGGCCCTCGGCCCTTACTTGTCTCTTATTTGCCCTTTTACAATCAAGAAGAAAGAAAAAGACATCTCGTCAAACCTGGAATTACCGGTTGGGCCCAAGTGAATGGCCGAAATGCGATCAGCTGGAAACAAAAGTTTGAATATGACCTATGGTATGTGGAACATATAGGCTTTAAAACCGACTTGAAGATTCTCTGGAAAACCTTGCACAAAGTCTTTAAATCAGAGGGTATATCGGCCAGTGACGAGGTGACCATGGAATTATTTACGGGTACTGAAGACTGATATCCAAACCCTTTTAGAGATACGATGATCAAAGTTATAGAAGACGGTACAAGTTGGAAAAAAACCCTGGAATTAATTGGCACCTATGACTTTTACCATACCTACGATTACCACCAACTTTCAAAAAAAGAAGGGGAAAAACCCATTTTAGTGGTGTATGAGGAGGAAAACACGAAGTTGGCGGTCCCCTTCCTGAAACGCGACATCAAAGGCACACCCTATGCGGATCTTACTTCGGTTTATGGCTATGCAGGTCCTATTGCCAAAAAATTGGGTCCAGAATTTTCCAACAAGGGACTTCAAGGACGCCTTTGATACTTGGCTAAAATCAAATAATATAGTATCGGTATTTTCGAGACTACATCCTTATCTTGAGGACCAGTTAAAAATCTGTTCCGGCATCGGGGAAACCCCAACTTTAGGGAAAGTGGTGAACATAGACCTTAATCTAACCCTTGAAGAACAACGTACCCAATATGGTAAAAGCACAAAAAATAGGACGAACAAGTGCCGTAGGGTATGCACGGTAAAAAAAGCGATGTCCGATGCAGATGTCAATACCTTCATCGATATCTATTATGAAAACATGGACCGCTTGTCTGCCTCAAAAGACTATTATTTTTCCCGCCAATATTTTTTTGATTTCTTGAGCTGTTCCGACTTCAAAACCGAGATTCTTTTGGTGGTTCATAATGACACCCAAGAGGCCATAGCTGCCTCAATGTTCATCAAAACAAATGACATCGTACAGTTTCATCTATCGGGAAGCCGGACCGACTATCTTTCTTTGGCGCCTGCCAATGTCTTTTTGGATGATATGCGAATACGTGCAACTGAGGAAGGGTATAAGATATTCAATTTGGGGGGCGGATTGGGCAGTAAGGAAGACTCTTTGTTTGATTTTAAAGCGTCTTTCTCCAAGGATCATCGAGAATTTAAAGTATGGAAATATATTGCCGACCAAAAAATATATGACCAGCTGACCGAAAAAAATGGCGCAGTTCAGGAAGGTTTCTTTCCTGCCTATAGAGGATAAAGCATAATTTTAAGGCATTGTTTCAATGAAAGGTAAAATTGTCTTACTTCGGATAAGAAGCTTTCTGCCCAATAATCACATTAAATGAATAAAATAACCAAAGAAAACCAACTTCAAGGAACACTGGAATGGCAGCTTTCAAATCCTGCGACCCTGAGGGAAATTGAAGGATATGCTTCCCATACCAGCATCAACAAAGGCGAATCCATCAAATTGTTCATCAATACGGAAGCCAGCGAATATACGTTGACTGTTTTCAGAATGGGTTGGTACAATGGGTTAGGGTGCAAGATTGATTTCAGGACCCCATATCCTGCCCGGTACCTCGCAATCCATCCCAGAACCCGATGCCAAAACCGGTATGGTAGAATGCGACTGGGTCAATCCACATACATTGAACACCGATGCACAGTGGACTACCGGAGTATATTTGGCTAAACTGGAAGAAAACCTTACACGAAAACAGAGTTACATTTTATTTGTGGTTCGGGACGATGATTCCAAGCCCCAAATCCTTTTTCAACTGCCGGTGACCACCTATCAGGCGTATAACTTTTGGGGCGGTAAATCATTATACGATTGGGGAAGTGGCTCGCTTACTGCCTGGGGTACCGTTTCTGGTACACGGGCGAGCAAAGTGAGCTTCAACCGACCCTATGTGCAAAGCAACAACCCCAAAGCAGCCCATGGCATGGGTGCGGGCGAGTTTTTGACCAACATACAGCCGGTGACCACTCATTTTTATCCCATCAGCAGTGCTTCTTGGGATTACAATATGGTACGGTGGCTGGAAAAAAACAACTATGACCTCTACCTATATTACCAATATCGATACCCACAATAATATAGTGAGTTTAAGAAATGCCAAAGTTTTTATGTCGCATGGGCATGATGAATACTGGTCTGCCAAAATGCGTAACAATGTAGAAACGGCAAGGGACTAGCGGTACCCATTTGGCCTTTTTTTCCTCCAATACGATGTTTTGGCAAATACGGTTGGAAAACAGCTCCTTTAACCAAGTGCCGAATCGGACCATGGTCTGTTACAAAGACCTGAACGATCCGAATTTCTGGAAATATGGCTACGGTTAATTTTAGGGATGATCCCGGTTAACAATCCGGAATCACGTTTGATAGGGGTGCAGTATGTTGTGGATCCCGTGGATGGTGATATTGTGGTGACCAATGCCGACCATCCCATTTTCACCGGGACAAATTTAAAAACTGGAGATAAAATTCAAGGGCGTTTTGGGTTATGAAATAGATGGTATTACTCCAAATTCACCTGATAATATCGTAGTTTTGCCTACTTCCCAAGGCAAAAATCTTTTGGACAAATAATTATACCTTATGATAAAAGGTATCACCTAAAAAGTTCGTAAGAAAATTGAGATGCTATATTTCCAATAATTAAAGGAAACGGGCCATTTATTGCTTTAGTGGCCTATACTATGCCTTTATCTGGAGGATTTCAGTTCATGGTATTTTGGGTAATAGGTGGTTTTCAGTAATTTTATATGTGCCATTCTTTTGGTTACTTGCTTATTTTGTTCAAAAATCAGCAAACTGTAAAAGACTGTTCGTCGTACAATCTCAAAAGTACGGCGTTTCACATATGACCCTTTATGAAACCGAGAATGGCACTAAGGTTTTTGCAAGTGGATCAATGCAATGGGCATGGGGATTGGACGATTACAATGCGCCGCGATTAAGAACCTCCAGAAAACAAGAAGTTGCGGAAATAATAACCAAAAACCTGCTTGGTCTTCTCATCCATTGAGAAAAAATATCAATATCCTTTGTTAGGAGAATAAAATGGATTTGAAAGCACGCAGAACCAAGATTCTTTATGTTTTGGCCATTTTATTTCAAGCACTAAAACTTTAATCCGATATTTGTCGTTAACGTTTTATAATTAATGATTTCCTAATATCAGGAAAATCAATAACACATCAATTAATGAGTAAAGTAGCATTGATTACAGGGGTCACCGGTCAGGATGGCGCCTATCTAAGTGAATTTTTATTAAAAAAAGGCTATATCGTTCATGGCCTCAAGCGGCGGTCTTCCCTGTTCAATACCGATCGAATCGATCATTTGTACCAAGATCCCCATATTGAAAACCGAAATTTTATCCTGCACTACGGGGATATGACCGATAGTACCAACTTGATTCGCCTTATACAGGAAATTCAACCGGACGAAATTTATAACCTGGCCGCCATGAGCCACGTACAAGTGTCTTTTGAGATTCCTGAATATACCGGAAATGCCGATGGTCTTGGTACCTTACGGATCCTGGATGCGGTTCGTTTATTGGGGCTATCAAACAAAACCAGGATCTATCAAGCTTCCACCTCCGAACTTTATGGCAAAGTACAGGAGGTGCCCCAAAGTGAAACGACCCCGTTTTATCCGCGAAGTCCGTATGCCGTGGCAAAAATGTACGCCTATTGGATCACTGTCAACTATCGGGAAGCTTATGGGATGTTCGCCTGTAACGGTATCTTGTTCAACCACGAATCCCCCATCCGGGGCGAAACCTTCGTGACCCGTAAAATAACAAGGGCTACCGCAAGAATCGCCTTGGGGCTTCAGGACAAGCTTTACCTCGGTAACCTGGATGCACAACGAGATTGGGGCCATGCCAAGGATTATGTGCGTATGATGTGGATGATCTTGCAGGCAGACGAAGCGGAAGATTGGGTCATCGCCACGGGCATTACCACGCCTGTACGGGAATTTGTACGCATGAGCTTTAATGAGGTGGGCATATCCCTTGAATTTAAAGGGCAAGGCGTGGATGAAAAAGCCTTTGTAAAATCCTGTAGCCATCCGGAATACCAATTGGAAATAGGGAAAGAGGTCTTGGCGGTGGATCCCAAATATTTCAGGCCCACCGAAGTGGATCTGTTGATCGGGGATGCCTCCAAAGCCAATAATAAATTAGGCTGGATTCCTGAGTACAAATTAAGTGATTTGGTCAAGGATATGATGGAAAGTGATGTGAAACTGATGAAAAAGGACCGCTTTCTGCAAGAAGAAGGTTATCAAACCTTAAATTATTTCGAATAGTGATGGATAAAAACGCCAAGATTTATATAGCCGGGCATCGCGGTTTGGTAGGCAGCGCCATCGTTAAAAACCTATCGGAAAAGGGATATTCAAATCTGGTCACACGAACCCATGCCGAACTCGATTTAACGGATATGGCCGCAGTTGCGTCTTTTTTCAAGGCCGAAAAACCCGACTATGTTTTTTTGGCCGCTGCCAAAGTGGGCGGCATTGTCGCCAACAATGTCTATCGGGGCGAATTCATCTATGAAAATTTGATGATCCAAAACAATGTGATCCATCAGAGCTATCTCAACGGGGTGAAGAAATTAATGTTTTTGGGCAGTACCTGTATCTATCCCAAAAATTGCCCGCAGCCCATGAAAGAGGACTATCTGCTTACCGATGTGCTTGAATATACCAATGAGCCCTATGCCATCGCCAAGATTGCCGGTATCAAATTATGCGAGAGCTATAATATCCAATATGGAACCAATTTCATTTCGGTGATGCCGACCAACTTGTATGGTCCGAACGACAATTTCGATTTGGAAAAATCGCATGTGCTGCCTGCCTTGATCCGAAAAATTCATTTGGGTAAAGCCTTGGAAACAGGCCAATGGAATGTCATCAGAAAAGATTTGAACCATTTGCCCATAGAAAATATTGATGGCCACTCGAATGAGGAATCCATTTTGGATATCCTGGTAAAATATGGGATTACCATGGGAGCGGATGGTGTAGTATCTGTTGAAATTTGGGGCAGTGGCAAACCTATGCGCGAATTTTTATGGTCGGAAGATATGGCCGATGCCTGTGTTTATCTGATGGAGCAGCGCGATTTTGAGGACACCTATCCAAAAGGTTCGAAAGAAATACGCAATACCCACATTAATATAGGTACAGGAATTGATATTTCCATTGCAGACCTCGCCCATTTGATCAAGGAAAAGATAGGCTATCGTGGTACATTACGCTTTAATTCGAACAAACCCGACGGCACCATGAAAAAGTTGACCGATGTCACTAAACTGTCCCATTTGGGGTGGAAGCATAAAGTTGGTTTAGAGGAAGGTATTGAAAACCAATACAAATGGTATTTGGGTAATTGATTTAAATAGTTTACCCTCTAAGGTTACCTAGAATTGTATTAGCCATTTAATGGCATTTATTATCTAATATGACGCTGACTTTTTTTTCCAATTTCCTCAACCACCACCAAAAACCACTCTGTGATTACTTTTATGATGCATTAGGGGAGCATTTCAGATTTGTGTCGACCATAAAAATACCACAGCAATTCATCAAGAGCGGATACGACGACTTATCAACTGTACCTTACAATATTAATTCGTATCAAGGAACCCATTCCTACAAAGAGGCACTGAGACTTGGCCTAGAATCAGATATTGTGATTACAGGCTCAGCACCCGAAGAATTCATAAAAACACGCTTGGCAGCTGATAAAATAACCTTTAGATATGGGGAGAGGGATTTTAAAAAAGGCAATTATCAGAAATTTGACCCGAGGGTATTTCGAAATTTATTTCTAAAACACACTAGATATCGAAGAAAAAATTTATACATGCTCTGTAATAGTGGGTATAAAGCCAATGATATGGCTTGGGTTTTTGCCTACCCCAAGAAAATATTCAAATGGGGATATTTTCCCGCAACAAAGCATTTGGATGTTGATTCCTTGATCGATAATAAGAAAGGGAATAAAACTTTAAAA
The DNA here is from genome assembly GCA_963760375.1 of uncultured Flavobacteriaceae bacterium. Classification (GTDB taxonomy): domain Bacteria; phylum Bacteroidota; class Bacteroidia; order Flavobacteriales; family Flavobacteriaceae; genus Pelagihabitans. The sequence continues at coordinate 23,865 of CAVXCS010000002.1, forward strand.
TTGCTCTATGTTTCCAGATTGATCGCCTGGAAACATCCAGAAATGGCTTTGGAATTGGCCAACCGATTAAACCAACACAGGTACGACTTTTCATTGGACATCATCGGGTCTGGACCCCTTGAAAACAAATTAAAACAAATGAGTGCCGATCTGAACTTGAAAAAGACGGTCAATTTTCTGGGGAACATGGCCAATCAAGAAGTGGTAAATAAAATGCGCGACGCGAACATCTTCATTTTCACTAGTGACAGAAATGAAGGTTGGGGGGCGGTCGCCAATGAGGCTATGGGCAGTGCCTGTGCTTTGGTGGCAAGCCATATGATTGGAGCCATGCCCTTTCTTATTAACAATGGAGTAAACGGACTTATCTTTAAATCAAAAGACAATGACGATTTGTTTGTTAAGGTTCAAAAACTGATGGAAGATCGAAATTTATGTGAACAACTAGGACGCAATGCCTATACAACCATTACTACATCGTGGTCGGCCAAAACTGCCTCGCACAATTTCCTTTTGTTCGCTCAGGGACTTTTGGATAAGCAATCGATTGAAATACTTGAGGGTCCATGCAGCGCTGCCCATCCAACCTCGAAAAATTGGTATAAGAAATGAAAGTACTTTGGGTAACCAATACCATATTTCCCGAGTTTTCCGAAGCCCTGGGCCAACCTAAGACCGTGGGAGGCGGTTGGATGTATGCCTTATCGCAAAATATGGTTGATAATGGGATTGAACTGGCTGTTGTTACCGCAAAAACCAAATCAAACCATGTTCATAAAAAGATAAATAATATTAATTTTTATTTGCTTGGCAGTAAACGTCCTGTTACTGAATATGATATTTCCTTGGCTGTACAATGGAAAGAGGTAATCAACAACATTAAACCCGACCTTGTACATATACATGGTACGGAAAATGGGTATGGCCTTGTTTTAATGAATACCTTTCCACAATTGAATTACGTAGTTTCCATTCAAGGCTTAATTGGAATTATATACCGTTATTACTATGCGGGCATCACGATAAAGGAAATTTTAAGGAGCATCACGATACGGGATATTATAAAGCGCGATACCATCATCCAAGCCAGGAGGAATTTCCTTATCAGGAGCAATCGAATCGAAAGAAAATATTTGGATCAAACATCCCATGTCATTGGCAGGACCCAGTGGGACCATGACCAAGTTAAAACAATGAATCCATTGGTTCAATACCATTTTTGCAATGAATCCTTAAGGGAATCTTTTTATAATTCCAAAAAATGGAATGCCAAAACCAAGATAAACCATACCATCTTTTTGAGTCAGGCAGGTTACCCGATCAAAGGACTTCACAAGGTTTTGGAGGCGGTGGCTTTGATGAAAAATGAATTTCCTGATTTAAGAGTGCGCGTTGCAGGTAAGGATATCCTTAGAAAATCAAAAAGTCTTAAAGAATACTTGAAACGTGATGGTTATGGCAAATATGTTCACTCTCTTGTTCAAAAATATGGATTGGAAACGCAGATTTCCTTTTTAGGATATTTGGACGAACAACAAATGATTCAAGAATATCTAAATGCCCATATCTTTATATGTCCATCAAGTATCGAAAATAGCCCAAATTCGCTAGGGGAAGCACAATTATTAGGGGTGCCATGCATCGCCTCTTACGTAGGGGGGATTCCCGATATGGTGATTCATAATCAATCTGGGCTGCTTTATCGTTTTGAAGAGGTGGAAATGCTGGCGCAATCGATAAAGCGCATTTTTAATGCGGACGCATTGGCCAATAAATTATCGACGAATGGAATAAGACAAGCTACTGAAAGACATGATAAAGATATTAATGTAAGGCAATTGTTAAGTATTTATGCTGCCATGCATTCTCTTTAGCCTCAATCTTTTTATGTTTTTGGTCACATTATGATGAATTGAAACTCCAGAGCTAGTTCCTTCAATAATGTTTGGATTGGCGTGTAGCTGGTCAAATAATAATTTAACACCATTGTTTGCCGTGTACTTTTTTTGATGACTCAATCTTAGGTATGCATAGCTTTACAGTCATTATATAGATATATTAACTATTGGAGTACAGAAAATAGAAATGTACAATGCAAATAAGGGCCATGGGCATAATATCATGGCAAAAGCCCTGAATTTAAAGTATGATAAGTTTAACACGCCATAAACTATGAGCCAGGGAGACAAAATGTTTCATGGAATGGCATGGAGCGCATTGGAACGGGTAGCTGTTCAAGCTGTTCAATTTGTACTTGGCATCATCCTCGCCCGCATTCTGACCCCTACAGAATATGGTGTCTTAGGCATACTTATAGTTTTTATCAGTATCTCAAATGTCTTTATTGATAGCGGCTTCACAAAAGCATTGATCCAGAAAAAAGATCGGTCCGATATTGACATTTCTACGGTTTTTCTGTTCAATATCGCCATAAGTATCGTTTGCTATTTGACGCTATGGGTATTATCTCCATTTATAGCTGGCTTTTATGAAATACCATCCTTAACGCTTTTATTAAAGGTAATTGCCATATCACTAATGATCAATGCGCTTTTTACCGTTCCATATACCCTTTTCACCATTAACCTCGATTTTAAATCGATTACCAAGATTAATCTGATCGCGGTGGTGATTTCAGGCGGTATAGCCATTGGTCTGGCATATGCCGGATACGGGGTTTGGGCCTTGATTTGGCAAACACTTCTAAGGTCATTGATGACAGCCCTCTTAATGTGGATTTTTTTGCGGTGGACTCCAAGAGCTTATTTTTTCGATGGACTCGTTCAGGCAAATGTTTTCATATGGGTCTAAGCTATTGGTATCATCCCTGCTGGGCACCTTTTTTAGCCAGCTAAATGCCTTGCTTATAGGCAAATATCTGAGTGCAAAAGATTTGGGATTTTATACCAGGGGAATTCAATTCTCCGATGTGGTATTCGGGATTCTTAATGCTGCGCTAACAAATGTCTTGCTTCCCGGTCTTGCTCCAGTTCAAGACCAGCGTGAAGTATTGATAATGCAGACCAAAAAAATAATCAAGGCTTCTACTTTGGTCATCGTGCCCATATTTCTGGGGCTGGCAGTAATGGCTGAACCCATTATTCGACTTTTGTTGACAGAGAAGTGGATGATGGCTGTTCCCATAATGCAGATTTTTTGTGTCGCACGTCTCATCACCATTATTTGTGGGGTAAATATTAATTTGCTGTATGTCATAGGAAGAACCGATTTGGTTTTGAAACAGCAGTATTGGTGTATTGCCATTCGGGTTCTACTGCTCATAGCGGCACTCCAGTTCGGAATTGTTTACATCGCCTTTGCCGAATTGTTGGCGACCACCATTCACTTTTTCATCAATAGTTATTATCCGGGAAAAATCATGGATTTTGGGGCTACAAAGCAATTAAAAGCAATTTGGCTCATCCTTTTATCTGGACTGATCATGATTGCGCCCCTTTATCTAATAAATCAAGTTCTTGAAAATGATGTTGTTAAACTAGGAATTGCTGCAATTGTTTCTTTACCCATCTATTTTCTTTGCATGAGACTTTTTCAAATAGAGGAATTTTCCGAAATCATTCAAAAAACAAAAAAAATGATTGGTAAATAATCTTCAATTCCAGATGGCCCCAAGGTATTATTTAGCCGTTACTTCCTCGATTTTTCCTATATCTGCAGCAGTTTGGCTGAACGAACTTTGATGTGATCCAATGACTTTCAAAGTTCTTGACAAACAATAAAGATCCACTATAGCCTCTTTTACCGCTTCCGAATTGTTTCGATCGTAACTACTGATTTCATTCGCTATAATCTTAGCACCATGGGTCGCGATTAATGATTTTTTGGTGGGCCCATCATCCGTAGACAAGAAAAATGAAAATTCAGGATCTTTCGTTAATATTTCATTGGTTATCTCTAAAAACCGATCTGTCGTACTAAAATTTTTAGAAACCTCATGGTCAGATCTTCTAATGTGTAAGCCTATGGTCTTTTTGAATTTTTTTGCTGTACTTTCAACCTTATCAGAAATGCCGTCGACTGGAATAAAATAGCTGTAATGACTTTCCATAGCGTAAAGCCTGTAGCAAGAAGAAATGAATTTGGACTCTCCCTCACTTTCCATAAAAGAGGTCATTTTTTTGCCGATCTGCGTTATGAAACCCAAATCCATATCCCTGCCCGATTTGGCCATGTCAACTTCCTGTGCTGCATATATATTCGCTAATTCGTGTGTTCAAAAGAACATCCTTTTCGTTTAATTGTAAAAGAGCCTTTTTAATTCTTTTTAGATCGGGATTTAGAATCCTCCCCTTATAGATAGTTTTTGAGCTGTCGGAATGTCCGGTCAAAAATTGTGGGCCGAACATTAGAGCCACCTAATAAATGACTATTTTTCGCAAAATTTTCAGGAAATCCTGTTGGACAATTGATGACTTGAATCGCAACGCCTAGGATGAATCAGTGGTTTGAAAAGCTTCTCAAATGCACAATTCAAGGAAGAATCCATTACCCAAAGTACGGTGAGGGCATGTCCATATTTTTCGCAAAGGGATACCATGAGAGTCTATGGTTCTCATCCTATTGCACAAACCTCCCAGAGGTTTTAAATATATCATAGTCATAATTTAAATAAACATTAACGTTCAAAACTAAAATTTTATTCTTTAGCAACATGATTTATTGTGTCGTTTGAAACATCAAGTTCTCCAAAGCTATTGCTCTTATTCGATGATAGGTTTTTGCTTTCTGGTCATATTTTCATATTAACCTATATTTTGCATATTTAAACGAACCCATATTATGCACTAGTTAAAAACGTTTTATCTTTACTCGGTAATTGGGAGATAATTCTAAGGATGTTTATTTCATCGTATCATTTGTCTTTTTTATAATTTGCTTCATAGTTTTGTCCAAAGTTAAATCATGGCCAAGTTATTATCTTATTTTAAAAGAATTGGCTATCTAAACGCCTTGCTTTTACTCGGATTTTTATGCATCCCTGGTAGTCCGGGATTGCTTTTTGGATATTTCTTGGTTTTCTCACTAATGCTGAATAAACAATTTATTAAGAGCAACTTGGATATAGATTTTGTGCTGATTATTTTGTTCAGCACTACATATGCGCTTTTTTATGCTACCAATCCCATTGCTGGAATCCAGTTTATCTTTATTTATTTGCTCTTCCCGCCTACATTCTATTTGCTTGGTAAATTCATAGGCAGAACTTTAAAGAAGTCGGAATTTAAATGGTTTTTGATTTTCATGGGTATTGCTTTTTCATTACTTGCCACGATATCGGTTGTCCTTGATATTTATAAGGGCGGTTTAGGTCAAGCTTCACGGTCAGTTCCTTTTTTTTGGACCACTTCTGCGCGAAATGCCACAGGCATGGCAGCACTATTTTTGTTCAACATGTGCATTCCAGCCTTTTTGCTTAGTAATCCAAAAGGCATACGCTTGATTTCTAAACTGTTTTTAGCATTTGTGTTTTTTATATCATTGCTTTGTGTTATTCGGCTTGGGAGTAGGACACAAATAGGGGTTATGTTCTTTTCATTTTTGTTTTCTTTATTGTACCTATTGACGACGTCAAAATTTTAAACAGAACTTTGCCTTATTGCTTTGTTTTGGAATACTTGTCTATTGTTATCTCGAAGAAGGTTTCATTTGATTTAAGTGCCGACTGGTTATCTGCCTTCGAATCAAGAATAAAAAGTTCCAACAATACGGTGGCGAATGCCGGAAATCGCTCCCATGTATGGCAGCCTCCATAAAAAACATTATCGAAAAGCCACTGGGATGGGAATTAGAAGAGTTGGGTTATTCGCATAATGTCTGGCTTGATGTGGTAAGGGTGTCGGGTGTCATTCCATTTGTCTTATTGGTCATCTTCAGTGTGCGTTCAATATGGAAAGTAAAAAAGGCCATATTTATTGATTCCAAACAACTGTCTACCAATATTTTGTTTTTTACCTATCTTATGGCGTTTTTCTTGGTTTTCATGGTAGAACCCATCATTGATGGTCTTTTTGCACTATTCTCCTTATATTGTCTTTTCACGGGAATCGTGACCAAGTATATTGAGAACTTCATGTTGGTCGCGGAAACTAAAGATGCGGAAAGATATATAGACTGGTCTACCATTGACGAGGAAAAATAATACCGTAAAATCCAACGATAAATTATACCATTTGCAACCATGATAAATTCATTAAAATCCTTTATTTACTTTTTTGGTCCAGTTGTAGACAATTCTTTTAATTGGCTTATTCTAATCATCAAGAATGTTGAGTTTTGAGCAGTTTCCCAAAATAAATGGTAGAATCCATATTTATAAAACTGGAAGAATCAATTTAGGCAATGGAATTGTAATCAACTCAGGCGCCAGGTACAATCCTATCGGCGGCGACACCCGTACGAACCTTTCGGTCGCGGCAGATGCCGTTTTGGAAATCGGTGACCATTCTGGAATCTCCAATTGCACCATCGTTTGTCAGAACCAGATCAAAATAGGTCAATATGTAAATATCGGTGGCAGTGTAAAGATTTATGACACCGATTTTCATGCGTTGGATTTCGAAAAGAGGAAGTCGAAAAAATCCGATATAGGGAACACGAAGCCAATTTTAATTAAGGATCATGCATTCATCGGAGCACATTCCATCATTTTAAAAGGCGTTACCATAGGAGAAAATGCAATCGTTGGTGCCGGTTCGGTCGTCACAAAGTCGATTCCAGACAACGAAATATGGGGTGGTAATCCTGCACGCTTTATTAAAGATGTTTAGTTTTTAATAATTCAAATTCCAATAGTTTTAATTTTGCTTTTCTTTCTAAAGAATTATTAGCATCCTCTATTTGGTGTTTCCCAATTCTTTCTTTCTGTTGGGCAATTATTTTGTGGAAAAAAGTGAATCCATTGAACAATTCTATCTTCTCTTGTTGGCAGTAGGCTTTCTTTTTTCCTTTTCCTCTTTTGTGTCGGTCAGTATGAATCTTTTGGAAGGGGGCTTTGTGCAATTGGAACGAACTGTACCGATGTTTTGGGACAAGAAATTGGTATCTACGACTTTAATGGCGTCCTTTTTTACGTTCAATATGTGCATCCTTCCCTTGCTGGTAGTACAGATTGCCCAGAGGAAAAAGTTTAGCAAAATACAACTATTGGTCGTATTCGGTGTTTTTATCGTATCCCTGCTCTGTACGTTTCGTTTGGGCAGTCGAACCCAGGCTGCCATTGCTTTAATTCTACTCATTTTTTCTTTATTGTATGTAATTCCCAATCAATCGTCCAAAAAGAATTTCAGGTTATTCATGGTCATCTCATTTTTGGGATTGCTCGTTTATTTGTTCGTGCCATTGAACTTGGATGCGGACTATTTCTCCGTCCTTGGCAACCGCCTGGAGCAGAGCAATAACACCGGAACCGCAGGTGGGCGTACACAAAGATGGGCGTTATCGATTCCTAATTTAGTATCAAAACCATTGGGTTGGAGCTTCGATGAATTTGGCTATAGCCACAACTTATGGCTGGATGTCGCACAAGTTACGGGCCTACTGCCTTTTTGCTTATTAATCGTATTCTCGACTAGGAACTTTTTAAAACTAAAAAAATTGGTACGTAACAGAATGGTCGATTTACCGTTCAGGACCATCGTTTTAACCTTTACCATAGCTGCCAATATTGTTTTTTTTGTTGAACCCATCATGCAAGGGGCGTTCAGTATGTTCGTTACCTATTGTTTTATTCAAGGGGTGCTCAATAAATATCTGCAAAGTCAAAACACACAACTTTTTGTTGATAAGGCACCGACAAAATTGCCTCTTGAAGAGGTTTTTCTAAATGAAGATTTTTTAGGAAGTGACCTGGAAAAGGAATAATGGATTTAGTGAATATATTTGATTTAAACCTTTGGAGATTTATCCCAAAATAATTCATGTCTTCTTTCTCTCATATTTTAGGTACTTTTGATTTTTTACATACCTTGAAAATTGACTATGGCTTCTATCTTTTGATGAGCTCGTAGAGTTGATAAGAATAACTCTTAATACCCTTACAGAATACCAGTTTGAATACAAAAATGGTTGGGTGACCGTAAGCCTTTATTCAAAATGTATCATTCGCTAGGTTAAATTTCCACTTAAAAAGTTCGATTTGGTTGTCCAACCATTTAGTTCTCCTTTAAATATACATCATTGGTGATATGCTAGGCCAGCATAAAATAACTTCAGCATAGCTTTGCCTCTGTATGGCGCTCAAAGTTCGGGAATTTAATGAGAATCGAAAAGTTTGCAAAAAGGGCTTTCCATTAATAAAGATAAATCAAGATGAATTTTTATGGGTTGGAGGTATAGATTAAACCAAAATCTTTACCAAAAAGCTAACGAAAGAAAATCAAACCTATGAGAAAGATCGTTTTTTCCTAAATACAGCAATGACTAATACTAAATAGTAAACAAGAAACTTAAGATTTTTTTTGCAACCTTTCTATTAGTAGACCTAATGTCAGAATCTTTCCTACCATTTTATCTGGAATTTGGGCTAATTCGATTTCACTGTTCAAGTAATCCATACTTTTTAATAACTCAACATATTTTTCAAAAACTTCAGAGGCCTTGCCTAAAGAATATATATTTTGATTTGTGGCAGAATCTTGAAAATAGGTTTTATTTAATATTTTTCTCAAAATCTGCTTCAACGCTCTTTTGGATTTGTCAATGATATAAAATATAATGTCAGTTATAAGAAAAAATGGCGAAGAAGAGGATGTAACACCTTCGGTAGTTCTTACAGTAGAAATTTCCGGACAATTCTGCGTAATCATTTTTCTATGAAATCTATTAAAAAAACGTTGACTTCTTTTTAACCCATATCCAATTCTTACCAATTCTGGTTCCAGTAGTGGCGCATATGACAAAAAATAATTATTAGCACAAGAAATATACACTCCTGCATTGGTCTTCATCTTATACTGATAATATATGTTGTCATATGATTGAGTATTAATTTTTTGAACATAAAATTTTAACTTTTGTAAAGTGTTCTGTTTTAGATTTAAAGAATAACTTTTTAATCTATTCCCTATGATTTCGTGTGGAAATGAAATACTTTGAATTCTATATTTATAAAGCTTTTCAAGATTTGTTTTTTTTCTTTTGTAAAACGGAAAATCTTGTAACCACCAAAAATCTTTGTATAGTTCACCCCCTACTCCACTAATTTGTAAATCGATATTCCTCGAAAGTCTGTTGTAATTTAATTGATGGTTTCTGTGATATTCAATTATGTCAATTTGAGAATCTGTGGAATTGAATATATCTTTTAACTCTGCAGCTGATAATTTATTTGTTTCATGGTAGGCTGGAAAAAAATTCCTATTGATTTTTTTTGCAATTATTCTTGGAATTAAAACATCTGTATGATTTGCCTTCCCACTTATTGCAATCTCAAATGAAGCCCTTTCCTTTACAAAAAAACTAAGTATTAATCTAGAATCAAACCCTCCGGTCAAATCCAAAGACATCATTTTATCCTGAACAGCGTAACTCAAATCGGCAAAAAAGTCTTTCATAGTAATTTCACCAGGATTACTAATTTCCCTTATATTTTTGCTTTTAACCATAAGTCGACCATCCTGAAATGCATAAAGCTCGTTTCCTCCAATTCTTTTAATATCCTCAATTAATGTATTCTCGAAATATGGAAATCCAAATTGAAAAAATTCCACAATGCTGCTTGGCTTGAGTTTATCCAACGTAATCTCTTGAAAAAAATCAACCAATTCTAAAAAAGAAGTAGAGATACAATTTTTATATTTATAGGCCTTGAAAATTCCACTATTGTCAATGAATATATGTTGACTGTGATTTTCGCGATCAACAACACAAATAAAATAATTTCCAAAAATGTCATTGAAATTTGGATTTTCTTTTTCCAACAGAGTATTAACAATAAAATCAATACTTTCTGGCCCACACTTTTTTCCCGAAGTAAATATCAATCCTTTAAAATATACATCACTAGTTTTAGTGCTTATTTTATTAACTTTGGAATCCTTATCGGATAAAACCTTACCTTCCTGTATTATCATCTATTTTAATTAAAAAGCAATATATTTTGCCTAATTAAACGATAAGAAATAATGCCCGCTCCAAATCACACATTACAAAACTATTAAGGAATAGACATTTTCTTATAAAGCCTATATAAAAATCGAAAAAAAATGGCTAATTAAATTTAAAGTAAACAATATGGTTGGAAATACAATTGGGGTTTTCTTAATAATATGATTTGAATTCTTTATAATTAACTATTGTTGTTGTTTTTTCACCTAATAACTTGAGTATTAACGGCTTTAGCGGTTTATTATCAATATCGACAATTTCATCATTTAGATTGCTCAGATTAACATGTACCATAATTTCATAATTTTTTGAGCTATCAATGCCTTGGAGTACTGCCTCTCTAACATTACCAAACTTGTCGACAATTCTAAATCTATTAAACTTAAGATACTTTATTATGAAGTATTTGTAAAATCTTTTTATGTAGTTTCTCGATTTTACAATATTTCGCGAAATACGAATGGATTCAATTCCATATTTCTTTGCCAAATCAACTACACATTTCAATATGGGCCACTTCATGTGTACGTGATGATGAGAATCAATATGACTGGGTACAAATCCAAATTTATCTATAAATAGACGTATTTGAGCTTCTAATTCACCATAGACACAATCCAAGGAAAAGCGATCTAAAATAAAGTCAGGAATGAATTTTTCATCCCTAAATTTTCCATTTTGACAAAGAATATCATTTTTTTTTATTTTATTTGATAATGGCTCTCCTTCTGTTAAGTTTAAATGAATTCCTATTGCATTAGGGTCAATTCTACCTGATCTAACATAAGTACAAGCATCATCAAGGGCAACTGGAAAATTAACAAGCGCCGTAGTAGAACTGATTAAGTTATTTTTGAATGCCAGGTAAGTCGCTCGATTAATCTCTTTGGAAGCGCCAAAATCATCGTTGTTTATGATTATCATTGATTCCTTATTGTTAGCGATTTTTCGATAATCATTATGATCCTCTTGGGTCTAATAGAATTAACCTTTTCAACAATAAGCTAATTACTTTAAATATTATTTTTTTTAAAGAGAACACTATACTTTGTTAAGTTGGCCTATTCTTTAACTTGTCCAAATGTAGATTCCTTTTCTTCTTTATTTTGCATTTCATCGATTTTAGTGTTAAAATATTCGTTGTATAACATCCATATATTGAATTGGCCCGTACCCTATTCTACATTAAATCTTGTTGTAAACATAAAGACTAAGCTAAGGTGATACTAAAAATATTTATTGAATCCTTTGCAACAAGTGTATTTCATCGAATATAACATGAATTTTATCGACATTACTTGAAAATATTTTATTATTGTATTACCCAAAGATTTCATGTTAAAATTATTACTTGACCTATAATCTATGAAAATCAATGCCCCTGCCCCCATACTTACCGTTGTTTTATTCGTCCTTTATTTCAACGCTTCCTGCAGCAAGGATTCTGATTTATTAGCTGAGTATATTACCTCAGATGCATCCAACGCAATGGATTTACGAATGTATGTCGTTGATGATGTGTACAGCATAACCCCTGAAAATCGAATAATCCTTGATGTTTTGTCCAACGACAACTTCAATAATATCGACGAAGTTAAGATTGTTGAATTATCGACTCCATCCAATGGAGTTGTAGAAATTCTTGATGATAAAACTATTTCTTATACGCCAGGAACAATCGCAACGGTCGAAACGGTCGCAACATCCGAAACCACTGAAGTGGCGGCGACACCGGAAGTAACCACTGAAGTGGCGGCGGCACCGGAAGTAACCACAGAAGTGGCGCCGGCGCCGGAAGTAACCGCAGAAGTGGCGGTAGCACCTGAAGCAACCACCGATACTTTTACGTACACTATTGAGATTGTAGATCAAAATGAGGTAACAACTACAGAAACTGGAAATGTAACGGTTAATGTTGTTGAAGATTATCTAAATTCTGGCGAATCCAACAACCCTGTCCAAGAAGGTTCAGGAGTGGTTTTTTTTAACAACGGGTTTGATGGTGGAAACAATGATTGGACAGATGGCAACCCATGGACCAGCAACGGGGGAGCAATGACAGTTGCAATATCCAATGACGCGAGGGAAGGCAACAACTCTATAGCGTTCAGGCCGACACCTGGAAAGGAACGAAGTGAGCTGATGCCCGCCCCCTTGGGGAATCACTACAATTGGGGAACCGAATACTGGCAAGGTTTCTCGATAAAGATTGTAGAAGAGGCAACGGGATACAAAATCATTCAACAGCATCACGCGACGCCATTCAATGATGATTATGTTTGCAGTGCAGGAGCCAACGGTTTTGCGATTAGGGACAATAACGGAAATTTTGAGATAATGACCGCCACGAACCAAAACTTCACTAATGTCGTCCCTTCAAGTGGTGCAGCACTTGCGCGATTAGAAACGGTAAGCGTTAAAAGAAACCTAAACCAATGGTACGACTTTATACTTCACTTTAAGTATGCGACCGACAATACCGGATTCTGGGAGGTATGGATAGACGGTAATAAGGTAGTAGATTTACATAACTTGGCTACGGTATATAAATACGATGTTTGTGGGAATCTAAAAGAGCCGTTAGATTACTTGAAAATAGGGTTATATTATGGGAATGGCAGTGAAGGTGGGAGGATACTATATGATGCGTTTAGAATCGGATATGGATCCAATGTTCGATATGAGGATGTAAGTCCGTTAGGGTTAAGCCCAAATTAAACTTGTAAAAAGTTTAATCAAATATCCTTCAAGTCCAACAAGTTTCATTTATTGAAAAGAATTAAATGATTCCATCTAGGATTAATATATCATCGAAAATTAGGCTAGACTTTAAATCTGAAACATAGGATTAATATCTAGGATTAGAACTTTCGCTGCGTTAATTTCAATTATTATATTTCTACTTAACTTGAAATCTTACTGGAAAAAACTTTTTTGTCTAACCGGAATTCGAACAATTCTATAAAATGTTTAGACAATCTAATAAAAAGAAAAAAAAGGAGAATGTTCAGGAATGTTTCTTTTGATGAGATGTTAGAATTAAACAATAATTTGGAGAAATCAGAATATAATTACATAAGGTTATATTTTGTTTGATTCTCCATGAATGTTTTATCTATTACCATCAAGGTGCTCGAAATGATACTTAAGTTCTGAATAAAATAGAACATATAATTATACTCTCAACTTAAATAAGTCTTTAAGAGCCTAAATAATTCCGCGAAAATTAAAAGTATTATTAAATTGACTATTCAGGAAATGAATAACAGTAAACACATATAATCTAATATGATTAACCAATAAATAAACCATTTGTCTTTAATATGATCTTAAATCCTACTAAAGGCATTAATTTGCAGATTGAAATTAAAATTTTGTCTTAATTATTTTTAAGACATTTAAGTCAACTATATTTCAATTCTGTAAAATGTTATACCAACAAAAAAGTAGCAATATAGTTATTGGTACTTTAATCATAATTACCCTAATAATACTTCTTGCTATTGGCCCTTATTTTAAAATAGTTAGGGTTGCAACATTCGTTTTAGTACCCTTATTGTTTTATATATCCTTCATGAAGGATTTACCCTATATTACTAGAAATAAAACAGAATTCTTATTCTTGCTTTTAATATTTGTTTCAAGCCTGACTTCTGTCTATCACTATATCAATTATGTAGATCTTATGCGAGGTTATAGCGACCTTTTAGGTGCCATAATGGCTGCGTTTATACCATTAGCCCTAAACAACAGGAACAGTGATTACTCGAAGTATTTTCATGTTGGCTATATAATTTCGATCTTAGTTCTAATTTTTATAATGTATATTGAGAAGAATTTCGAATTAACGGATTTTGCCACTAGGAAAGATTATCGAGATCGATTCTTGTTAAACGCAAATCAATATTCTTATCTCAGCTTTTTTGCAAATTTCTCCTTGTTCTATTTAAATCAACGTTATAAATCGGTATTTACTACTACTCTGCTTATATCTTTATCGATAGTTTTCTTATTGCTTAATTTCGTCACTCTTTCGAGGGCTGGTCTATTTTTAATAATTTTAATAAATTTTACATATTGGGTATATGTCTACAACTTGCAATTCAATAGTCCGCTTAAGAAAATTCTAGGATATGTGATTTTTCTGGTTGTATTTATATTACTTTCAACAAAGTTTATTGGCATCTATGAAAAATCTCAAATTAAAAATAGGGTCAATGAAGTTCAATACAAAACGGACTCACGTCAGGATTTAATCGTTGATGGAATTACTGCATTTGCGGAAAATCCAATTTTTGGTGTAGGGCTGAATCAGGTTCCCAATTACACAAGATACCACCTGATGTCTCATAATTCTTATATTGAAATATTTTCTGAACAAGGGCTTTTTGGTGGTATCATACTGCTTTTATTGTTTGGCATACCACTCAAAAACTGTTATGTATTGTTAAAAAAAGACCCTAAGAATTCGTTTACTAAAATTAATTTTCTCTTTTTCCTAACCTTTTATTTGTATAATAATTTCTACACATTCTACAAATTTTCATTTTCAATGCTATTTTTCTTCCTGGTTGTCAGTATTCAATATAAAATAAAACTGAAAATGGAACAATTAAATGCCAAAAAAGATAAAAATCGAGAATACTTTATAAATGCTTAAAAATCAAGCTATTAAAGGGTTTAGCTGGACTATTTTTGAAGGAATTTTTAGTCAAGGATTTCTTTTTATTGTTGGTATAATTTTAGCAAGGATTCTAACTCCTGATGATTTCGGTGTGATTGGAATAATTACTGCCATAATTGCAATTTGTAATAGCGTTGTGGAAGGTGGATTGGGCAATGCCTTAATTCGAAAAATAGATGCCAATCAAGACGATTATAACACTGTTTTTATTACCAATATTCTAATAGGTATATTATTCTATAGTCTTCTTTTTTTATTCTCTCGGGAAATTGCGAGTTATTTTGATATCCCCATTTTAACATCTTTACTAAGATATTCTGGTCTTCTTTTGTTAATAAATGCCTTATCTATTATACAACGTACATTATTATATAAAAATCTAAATTTTAAGATACAATCGATTGTTTCAATTATCTCGTCCACAGTAGGTGGTAGTATAGCCATAATAATGGCATACAACAATTACGGCGTATGGAGTCTAGTGGCATTGGCTGTTTTGAAACCTTTAATAAATGGCCTTTTATTATGGTTTTTTGGTGACTGGACACCGAATTTTCGTTTTTCGATCAAAAGTTTTAATGAACTTTTTGACTATGGTTACAAATTATTAATTACGAACCTGATAAACAATGTCTACAAAAATTTCTATAAAATTCTTATCGGCAAATTATTCTCCACAGCTTCATTGGGTTATTATACCAGGGCTGAACAATTTCAAATCCCTTTTTCCACAAACATTACCTTGGCAATAAATAGAATTAGTTTCCCAATTCTATCGATTGTTCAAATGGACAGCATAAAACTAAAAAGGACATTCGTTAAGTTTCTTCGATTTGGCATGCTCCTAAATTTTACCATTATGTCCGGGGTTGCAGCAATGTCAAAACCTATAGTGCTAATATTAGTTGGTGAGAAATGGAGTACTTCTATTTTGTTTTTACAATTACTTTGTGTTCAAGGTATGCTCTATCCACTGCAAATACTACATCAAAATCTATTGCTAGTTAAAGGATATTCTAATCTTAACCTTAGATTGGAATTAATCAAAAAGGCAATATTAATACCAATTATATTATCAACAGTATTCTATAGTATTTTGGCATTATTATTTGGTTTAATTTTGTTTGCAATAATTGAGTATTTTGTGAACAGTTTTTATACACAAAAAATACTTGATTATTCAAAAAAAGAGCAACTAAAGGATATTTTCCCATTCCTGATTATAGCAATTGGTACTTTTTTATCTATGTACTCAATTACATTCCTTAGAATTAATTTGTTTCATATGATGATTCTCCAAATGGTGATAGGCGTTTTATTTTTTATTTTAATAAATAAAATTTTAAAACTAGAAGAAAATAAAGAAATGAAAATCAAATTAAGACACCTATTAAGTTTAGTATTAGCAAAAATATGGAGAAAAGAAAAAATATAGTATTTCTTTTATCAAGAATAAAAGATGCTGGGGGAATCTCGAGGGTTTCGTCAATAATTACCAATCAGCTAAGTAACGAACAGAGCTTCAAAATACATGCCGTAAGCTATCAAAAAAAACAGGTGAATGCCTATAACTGGAGTAAACAATTAACATATCATAACCTGCATGATAAAGATAATGTATCGCTAAAAAGAGGCATTGTAATAGCGTCTATAAGACTTCGTAAAATCATTAAAAAAAATAACATAGATATTCTTATTTGCTGTGGAGAAGAAGTGGCTTCGCTTGCCGTATTTGCGACATTAGGAAAAAAATGCAGACTGGTCTATTGGTCACATACTAGCTTCAAGGGTAAAACAAGTGACAAGTATAAATTTTTAAACGAATACCTACTTTGCGTTTTTGCCCCTTACATAATTACCCTTACCAAAACAGATTTGATTAATTACACAAAAGATTCCTATGCAAAGCATGTTGAGCAAATATATAATCCCATAGATCCTTTGTTTAAAAATATAAGCAGAAACTATCAATTGTCATCAAATAAGATAATTAGTGTGGGGCGTTTAAGTTACCCAAAGAATTTTTTACTGTTGGTGGACGTCGCCGTTGAAGTACTGGGTAAAAACAAAGATTATGTCTGGCATATATATGGAATTGGTAGTGATCATAAGGAAATTGAAGATAAAATAGTGAGAAACAATCTTCAAAAGCAACTAATTCTTAAAGGTCATACCAGCGACCTTTATAAAATTTATAATGATTATTCATTGTTTGTTATGACCTCAAGATATGAAGGGTTTCCTATGAGCTTGATCGAGGCCATGGCTTGCCAACTTCCAATGGTAAGTTTTGATATTGCAACTGGGCCGAATGAAATAATACAAGATGGGGTCAATGGTTATTTGGTAGAACCTTTTAATATTAATGAAATGGTCGAGAAAATTAATGTCTTAATTCAAGATGAAAACAAAAGATTGGCCTTCTCAAATGCGAACAGTACATTAACCAAACAATTTGAAATTGAACAAATAAAAGAGAAATGGATTACTTTTTTAAATGGAATTTGAAAAAAAACCCTTAGTCTAGAGCTATTTTCAAGTGGCATAAGCAAGTAAATTTAAATAAATATGAAATTATTTATCGATTCATAATCCTTCCTATTTATTCTTTAAACGAATCATAAGAATTTTCCTGATCAAAAATTCTGATCTTATTAAAGCAAGAGTTAAAAATATTTGCTCTGACCTCTTGAACCAATAAACGTGTTTTAAATAATTTGCCAAATTAAAATCAAACTGATCGGCTAAATACAGTCTCACCTGTTTTCTGTAATCCGATGGAGGATTATCTGCTAACCAAGAAATCATTATCAATGTATAATACACCCTAAAAACATAAGTGTTGAGTATAGCTCTCATATAAGGTGTTTTTATAGGTAAGTTTTTTATTTCTAACGCCTTAAGCTGAATATTATGCCAACTAAACTCATTTGTTTCCCTTAATCTTTTAGAACTTTTATGATAATTGGAAAGTGATGTTTCATGCTTTCTATAATAGTATGACACCAATGGATTTATCCCAACTTTTACATTGTCACAAAATTGGTATGAAAAGTGAATCAATTCTCTTTGATGGATATAATTGTAGTCAAATCTAATTAAAAGATCTTTTTTTACTAGTCTGAACCAAGAGGCATAGGGTGTGCCTAATATTTGGTTATAATCTTTATGACTTTTTAATACTTTTTTTTCCAAGTCTTTGAAAATACCTTTGGTAAGTTGTCTGCCATTTTGATCAATAGTGACAACATTGCTTTGAACAATGTCTAGATTATGTTGCTTGCCGAATAAATAAAGCTCTTCTAAAAAATTTATATCAATTAAATCATCAGGATCTAAATTGATAATATATTCACCTGTTGCTAATTCGTAAGCAGTTTGCCTGGCTTTCCATAATCCTTCATTTACTTGTTTCTTAACATATCTAATTCTATCATCACATAAATACTCTTGTATTATGGAATGGCAACTGTCAGGCGAAGCATCATTTACTAAAATAATTTCTATATCTCTTAAAGTCTGATTTACCAAACCATCCAAAAAATTGCGTATGTATTTTTCGACGTTGTAAGCAGGTACGAGTATACTAATCTTAATAAAACTCTTCATAATAATCGAATTTACCGGTACTACGCAACCATATTTTTAGGATAATAAAGACAACCAAACAATAACTGATATTTATTAATGCGCATTTATATTTTAAGAAAATCATTCTTGTTCATTCTACTATAGTTCATTTCACCTGTTTAATTGCATTCATCATAATATGTATAGCACCTTGAATGTTATTTTAGATTCATTGAGTAACAACTCACCGTTGCTGAATGAATAAAAGCCTACACGTAAACCCAAAATAATTTAAGAATTTGAAGTTGTATTTAGTGTTGAGGGAGATATTTTTTGTTGAAAATGAAATACAAATATTTTTTTGATCTTTGCCAAAATATAGTAGGTAAAGAATATACCACGCTATTAAACTCAATAGAATCATCTCGCCACTATCCTCCAACCAACCAAGTATAAAACTTACATATTCATTACTGTTAAATAAAACATGAGCAAAATCAATAACTATCCCAAAAAATAGAAATATCACTAGTAATATGCTAATATCAATACTTGTTCTTTTAAACAATTTGTTAGAATTCTTGAAGGAAAGAACCATTATAAAAACAACAAGTAATCCCATTGCTCCAGCATAAATCAGTTCGCCAATGTCTTGTTCTCTTAACCCATAAAAAGGTTTGAACGTAATATTTTCGCCAATGATTATACCTGCTTTTTCATGTATTTCCAAGGAATCGTCCAAGAACAATAATATAAATAAAGAAATCCAAAAAATGTAATTTTTCGCTTTTTCTTTATTTATTATTAGCCCTAATGCCAGGATGATAGAGGTATATTTTACAAATTGGAAATATTCAGGATATCCCTTTTCCGTGGTAACCATTATCGGCTCATATAAAGTCCACTTAAAATTGGGATCAAGGGAGGCAATGACTCCGATTGTTAAATGGGCGATTATAAACAACAAATCAATTACAAGAATAATTCCTAAAAAAGAATTGGTTTTTTTCTCTGAGAAATTTTGGCAGAAGTATTGAAATATCATAGGCTTCAATAAATTTTCTATGTGTTAATAAAAACGAAAAATATGGTTAATTTAACACTCCTTAAATGATTGTCGATTATTTGATGAATTAATACTTTGAAATGCGTGTAACTAATAAACTTACCTCATTAATTACAACTCGATATTTTTATTTTGTAATTATTAATAATTTGAATTATATCTAATGGATAAAAAACCATTTTTGGTTTTTTATATTGAATAGTGAAAGTAAACTTGTTTTTATGTCTGCCTTTATTCGGCAAATTTCTAAAATATTAAAAAATCAAAGAGCGGAATTTTAATTTACTTTTCAATACAGATTTTGTTTTTGCCATTTTGATGCAAACTGCAATTTATTATCCCGGATTTATATTAACAAAAAATAAGGAAAGTTATTTATGAAATGTCTTCATATATGCAATGGCTTTAATGGAAGTAAAGTGCATGAAAATTTATATAAGGTGTTATCAGAGAATGGGTTAGATCAAACCATTTATTATTTTGTAAGAAACGAATATTACGATTTAAAATGTAATTTCAAGGAATTTGAGTTAATCGGATCTGAACCCTTAAAAATTTACCATAAAATTTTATTTAAAAGCAAAATTGAATATTTATTTAAAGATATATCTTCGAAGGCTTCTCTTGGCGATTTTGATTGTGTTCATGCTACCACACTTTTTAGCGATGGTGCCCTAGCGCTTAAAATTTATAAAAAATACAAGATTCCTTACATAGTAGCGATTAGGGGTGCTGATGTAAATGCTTATATAAAGCTTAGGATTGACTTACACACTTTGGCAAGGGAAATTTTAAAAAACGCCTCAAAAATAATATTCATAAGTAAGTCACTGGAGAAGAATTTTTATAGTTTGCCTTTAATCAAGCCCTTGGCTAATGAACTTAGGCTTAAGAGTAAGGTTATATTTAATGGCATTGATTCCTTTTGGTTGCAAAATATTATCCCTAAAAAGGAAATTGAACCAATCAGAATATTGTATATCGGAAACTTAAGTACAAATAAAAACGTTATCCGATTGATTAAAGCTGTACTACATTTAAAGATTAAATATCCTAAAATAATGTTGGATATAATAGGCAAAAATGGAAAACAAGAATCCAAAATTATTCAATATTCCAAAAAGTATAAGGACACAATTAATTACCATGGATCAATTTATAATAATAAAGAACTTCAAAAACACTACTCCACCGCCCATATTTTTGCAATGGCGTCAATTGGGGAAACTTTTGGCCTTGTTTATATTGAGGCATTATCGCAAGGACTTCCTATTATCTATTCTAAAAATCAAGGAATAGATGGCTCTTTTTCGGAAACAATAGGAGAAGCTGTAAATCCAGCATCATTGACTTCAATTATCCATGGATTGCAAAAAATAATTTTAAACTACAGCTCATACAATTTGAATTTTATAGACTTCTCCAAATTTAATTGGTCATTGATTGCCTATGAATATTTACAAATCTATTCTGAGATAGCAAGAAAGAGAGAATGAACTCATTATATGACCGGAGTTTTATTCGTTATACTTAAATAGAAAATTGTCTCAAGCATCAAACACTTGACAACTTAACAATCCGACAACATATGAAAGAAAAAAATCTGCTTATCTCATAACAAGAATGTAACAAATGGTCTTTTCCAATCACACAGATAGTGGGTATATTACCTTACGAAAACTACAACCACAGAACCATATCAATTATATTTCGGCAATGCCAAGCGACAAATATGTTCATAAGGATAATTTCGATTTTAAAAAATCACATGTTGCCTGCTCTTATCCGATTAATTTATTTGGAGATAGCTTTTAAAAGTAGTTTAGGCTTCATCAAAAACCATATGCACATTTGCCTTAACAAAAGATAGCTGTAGAGTCTCAATTAGTAAACAATTCGTGTATCCCGCTAAAACATGTTTTACATGGAGGAAAAGTCGTGAGGTTGCGATTGAAATTTGGGGAAGTAGACAACTCGTGCGTGAATTTTTATGTTCTGAAAACATGACCGACCCTTGTATTTTCTTATAGAACATTATATTACGAAAATAACAATCTGAAAGACTAAACCGAAATAAGTAAGATTCAGATCATAATTGGGATAGGCAAGGACGTCTCTATTGACAAGCTCGCCAATAGACTAATAGAAAGATTGGCTATCAACCTGAGCTGTCTTTCAACTCAAATATTACAGACGGTACCTTGAAAAAATAACTTATAGGTCAAAATTAGGTTGGATTGGGTTGGTAGCGCCATTTGAAAATGTCAAAATTAATTGATTTTCTATACCCGTAATATATTCGAAAAGTTTGGAATGAAATCAATGAAGATATTACATTGGAGACTTAAATAACATTACAAGGTTATAGAAACTAATACCAAAATTTTGATGAAGAGAATGGATATTAGTTTTTTAGAAAATATAAATCTATATTTTTGATCATAAATGGAAATACCCTTGTCTGCCATGAAAAACAACAAGTTAAAAGTTCTTACAATTTTATTCCACGAAGTTGTTGATAACCCTACCGACTCAGGATTCCAAAGAAAATCTGCCCTACCCTTTAAACATGGTATTCATGAATTCAAAAAGAACATTGATATTATTTTTAAAAACAGTGAAGTTATCACAACAGTTGATCGACTTGAAGCCAGTAATAAAAGTAACTTAACACTTTTAGCATTCGATGATGGCGGCAAGTCTAATCTATTAAGTGCAGACTATTTAGATACCCAACAATTAAAGGGTCACTTTTTTATTGCAACCAGCCTAATTGGTGATCCTTACTTTATGACCGAAGATGAAATATTGCGCTTGGATAGGCAAGGCCATATTATTGGTTCCCATTCCCATACTCATCCTAATGTGTTTAAAAGTTTATCCTATAACGAGATGATGGAGGAATGGTCAAAAAGTAAATCAATTCTAGAAAAACTCTTAAAACATCCTGTAGATTATTGTTCTATTCCAGGAGGGGATGCAAATCCGGATGCCTATCAATCGGCAGTTGCCTGTGGTTATAAATACATTTTTGATTCGGAGCCAATATTAAAATTAAGGAGTTTGGAAGGTGCATTTATTTTTGGTAGGGTCTGTCCTAAAAGAGGAACCAGCTATGCTGAAATTGAAAATCTTTCTAAATTTAAGGGAATAAAGAGACGAAGAATAATAAGGAAGTTCAAAAATACAACCAAATCAATATTTTTTCCCATCTATAAGAAAATTCGTAATAATAGTAAACATAAGAGTATATTGAACTAAAAAAAGTTCAATCTTGATTAAACGCTTAGCCAGCAATGCATAATTATCTACTATACTTCATCAAACCTCTTATCATCCAATGTATCATGTAATAAATTGACGAAAAAAAATTAAGATGTTCCACTTCTGTATAAAAAGACCATTGATATCTAAATAGGCCAGTTTTGTTTCGAGATAAAGAAGATTTTCTAATTCTATAGGTAGCTAAAGGCTCCTTTATACCCAGAGCATAATCAATTTCTTTTAAATATTGCAACCATAAACCCATATCCTGGCGCTTTTGGATAATTGGCATATATTTTTTGCCCAATCGTTCTATATCTAAAAATGAGGTGAGGCAACTAATTGAATTGGTTTTTAAGATATCATGATAGGTGACTTTTTCTGGAACAATAAAATCTGTTAAAAGGGGATTTAGTTTTTCATCATATCTCCTATAAGATGAAAAGACAAAGGGTATGCCAGTGGTCTCAATTGCGTCAATACTTTTCTCTATAAAATTTGCATCCCAAATATCATCTGCATCCAAAAACGTCAGGTATCTTCCTCTGGCTCTGCTAATACCCGTATTTCTTGCAACTGCCGGACCTGAGTTTTTCTCCAAAATGAACAAAGTTATTCTACTGTCCTTTTGTTGCAAAGACCTAATTAAATCCACTGTTTTGTCTGAGGAACAATCATCTATAATAATCATTTCAAAATTAGAATATGATTGCCCCTGAACGGACCGAATGGTTTCAGTTATATATTTTTCCGAATTATAACTAGGTGTAATTATAGAAACTAGTTTACTCATATTGTTAAAGATATGAATCATAAAAGCTTATCATCCCTAAACCGATTCTTAATCGATTTAGGGTCAAAATACTCGATGATTGTAACTATCTTATTGTTACCTCTAAAATTTCTGTTAAAGTCTCTATTACTTTCAAGGGTGTTGAAATCACATTTCAAAAACGATAGTTTTGGTCTATCGATTTAATATTTATTGCATTTCGACTACGATTATGTGCCTTAAACTAATTTTTTTATCTAAAACCATTATTACCATCCAATACTGTTATTTTTATTCCTCCGCAAATTCCCTAACACTTGTAGTTCGCATTTAGTTCAAATTCAAAATATGACCGGTCGATCTAAACTAAACATTCCAGAACGGAAACTTATTCTTGTATTCGGTGATTTTATTATCATTTTATTTGCACTTCTATTTTATAATAATCTAATTATTAATTCCATTGAACCATCCAACTGGATTAGCGTCTTTTTCATATTCTCAGGTTTCATTGTTTATTATTTTTTGGCATATATATTAAATTTTTACTTTTTAGGGAATTCCCCAAAATACCCTAGAAGATCAATCGCTAAAGGTTTGATTATAGGCACTCTATATATACTTTTATTACTTTTTTTCTCCATAATTATTTGGAAAACCGACTTTAATGAATTTGGGTTTCTTATTTTTCTTTTTTTTATTCCTATTGTGCTGGTCTCATGGAGAAAACTTTTCTTTTTTGCGTTTAAATTTATTCCTACTACCAAAGAGGTTTTTTTCCTATACAATCATAGTACAACCGACCACTTGGAGAAATACTTAAGGATAATCAACGGAGATGGTATCCATACCTTTTATCAGGTAGTAAAAGCCTTAAATATTGAGCAAGAAAAAGAACCATTTGATGATAAGTTATTAGGAATTAGCAAAATGGTAGACTCTTGGATATTAGATATTGATATTGGA
Source organism: uncultured Flavobacteriaceae bacterium (assembly GCA_963760375.1). GTDB lineage: Bacteria > Bacteroidota > Bacteroidia > Flavobacteriales > Flavobacteriaceae > Pelagihabitans. Next base: position 48,312 of record CAVXCS010000002.1, read on the forward strand.
CAGCCATTGCCTAAAAACTTAGAAACTGTAATGCTAAATTCCTTGCTTCAAGGCAAAGAAGTAATAACTTTTTCTACTTTTTATGAAAATATTTATGAAGCGTTACCTATTGTTTCTCACAACGCGAATGAGAGTTGCATTGAAATTCTGCAATTACAACATACAAGGGTTAGATATTTATATCGAATCTTTAGTTTTTTTGCAACTTTCCTAATATGCTTTTTTGTTTTGTTGATTTTTTTACTTGTAATCCCTTTTATATTTGTTCTAAATCTTATATTCAATCGTGGACCTTTATTCTTTGTTCAAAAAAGGATAGGCCTACATGGTAAGGAATACAATATTTATAAATTTAGGTCAATGATTGTAGATGCTGAATCAAGTGGCGCAAAAATGGCTTCAAAAAACGACGCAAGGATTACCTCTTTCGGCAGAATATTGCGAACGTTTAGATTGGATGAATTACCACAGATTTTATCTGTACTTAAGGGTGATATGTCAATTATTGGTCCTCGGCCGGAAAGAAAGGTGTTTGTTGATAAACTTAATAAAATTACCCCATATTATAGTATGCGGCATATCATTAAGCCTGGGATTACCGGATGGGCCCAAGTTAAATATAAGTACGGAGAGAATCTAGAAGACTCTATTCATAAGTTGGAATATGACTTATATTACATTAAAAGTCGATCTGTTATACTTGATTTGCGAATTATATTTAAGACTTTAACCACAATTATCTTCTCTAGGGGGATATAATTACTCTTTTAAGGGTTAGCTGATTTTAATGTAGTTGTTATAATTAATTCTTAAAACATTATACTTAGTATAAGTCTAATTTCTAATTTCACAATGCTACTCCCCATCTGTAAGACAGTATAAAGATTTTTATTGTTAATTATAATACTAATCTTTTAGTGTTATAAATTTAATCGGGGGCACTTTTCCTATTTCCATATTCCTTCTTTTTTGTTATGAAGAACTTGAGGAACTCCTATACCATTTGAAAGATGTCCAGACCCCCATTCGGTGGGTTCAGACATATCTTATCATATTTGAAGGACTTGCAGAAACGTTGAAAAAAAATTTGTCCAGGACCCTGCTTTAAGTATTCACTTATATTTGGACTTATGCTCATTGAACACCACGTTGTAATGTTTACTGGTATATTGTTACTCCAAGTCGGAGTTTTGTATCTCCGATGGCTCTTATTTGTCAATAAGGTCCTCAAATAATTCTATTTACCACTGATTGTCCTTTGAATTCGAGTTGCTTCAATTAAGAAATTTTCGGCTGTTTACATGGATTATGGCATTCATGTACTTAAAGCCGATTAACAATAGGATTTAAGTAATATAGGTCTTCCAGAGCTGATGGGGACGTACTATTTTCAAGTCCTTTGGCAGCAAGCGGTACTTGTTCCTGATTGTGGTACTGGGCTGGCTATAGATAGTCTATAAGCACATTTGCTTATACGCCTAATCCATATCCTTTTCACGTTTACACGGTATCGAAGGTCAAGGTTCGGACAATTAGTCATCCGTTCCATCCAATGGTAGGGATGTTCCTAAAAGCAAGTATCCAATACCTTCATTAGCTTTAGGTTGAGTGAACTCTCGCAAAAGGGCATATAATGAAGAATCTATCGATGAATTTATTGCAGCATGAAATGTAGGACAAGACTTAGTCATTGAGGGGACCTTACTAACTTTTGTCTTTTTTCTGTAGTACTCATTTGCCCAAGGATTTCTTTAAATAATCGTTCTCTACCTGTAACTGACCGATTTTGCTATGAGGCTGCCCGGTCCCAGAATCGTCATCTTCTTTTTTTGGTTTGGTCCCGGAGGCTATATCTTCATTTTCCAAAAAATTCCCGTTTCCAACTTTATATTTAAATAGGAAGTATTTTGAAATTGGCCGCTAACTCTTTCAGGCTGCTTTGCTCCTTTAACCACTCAGAGGCCAATTTGGCCTTTAAAGATGCAATGAATATTCTTCTTGATATCTTTTCATATTGGACAGGGTTAAATTACAACCCAACTTACTTTCCTAAAATTGGAGAGTAATCTATAGCCCTCTTTTCCAATATAATCTTAATAGCATAAGTAAATTATATACTTTTATCAATAGCTTAAGCAATAGTTAGCTATTGATAAGTAAACAAACAAAAAAGCCCAACCGGTCGGTTGGGCTTTTTTCTATGTTAGAATTGGTTTTCTATAGCTTGATCACCAAAAACTCGGATCTTCTGTTCAATTTGTGCTTCGATTCGGGACAATAGGTATTGTCATCGCATTCGTTCAACAACTTGGTCTCTCCAAATCCTTCAGATTGCATACGAGTCGGGTGCAATCCCTTTGTCTAACAGATAATCGGTGGTGCGTTTGACCCTTTGTTCGGATAACCATTTATTGTACTCTGAAGGGCCTCTGGAATCGGTGTAGGAGCTTACCTGTATCTCCGCTTCCGGGACATTTTGCAATAGCACCGATAAGGCATCCAATACTTCTTTGGATTTTCTGGTAAGACTAGAAGAGTCGAAATTGAAATATACATAACCCAAATCGTTTATCGACTGTTGGAGTTCCGCCTTTCTTTGTTGGGCAGCTTCCAATCTTGCTTTCTCAGCTGCGGCCAACGCTGCCTGCTCCTTCTCTTTGGCAAGTCGTTCGGCCAGAGCAGCCGCTTCCTTGGCCCTATTGACAGCCGCGATGGAATCCTGCGCCCGTTGTTTTTCCTTTTCCATGGCTTCGATCAAGGCCAGTTTCTCCTCTCCTTTTTTGGACAGTCCCTTTTCTATACCAAATCGATATACCACTCCTGCGGCATGTTGAATATGATTCGTCGCTTCATTTCCAATAGACCATTTTCCCGAGGAGCTCAAATCAAGTCCCCATCGATCGGAGAACCAGGTTCTAAAACCAACCACGGCATTGTAGGTGCCCCTTCCAATATCATTGGCATCGGTATAACCAAGTCCAGCCCCGACATAAGGGTCGAACCAGCCGGTTTCCCCGATCAGCTTGTTCAAATCGTAACTAAGTCGCGTATCAAAACCATAATAACTTTTATCCGCCGGATTCACAGTACCATCGATAATGTTTCCTTCCTTATAATTGTTATAGGTGGCAATCGCCTCGAGGCCCAATCCACTTTTGAAATATCGTCCAATGCTCAACCTTGAAGGAAATGCAACCGCATTCCATTGGTCTTTGATCGTCGTAAAGTCATTAAAGGCGTCTCCGGAATCGTCAACAGCGTTAAAACCAACCCCAAACATCCAGGCACTCTTTACGATGCTGTCTTTGGCCGTTAGTTGTAATTCTTCTTGGGAATAGCTTTGGCCAACCAGTAGAAAGGCCAAAACGCACATTTTCAGTGTAAATTTTTTCATAAGATTAAAATTTGGGACTTAATTCAACATCAAAGTTATGGCCGTTGACAAGCCTTTCTAAAAATGCGCCTTGAAGCGCCATTATTTTCGATGGAATACACGATTTGTAGGAAAAAACCATTTTGTCGGAAAACGTGGCATTCTGATGGTCGATAAAAGCCCGCCAATGGGCGGGCGGGGCGATACTTAAATTTTATGGAAGGTTGCTTAGATTATAAAAACCTAGCGGTGTACTACTTTAAAGACGATCTCTTTCTTTGTTGCAGGCATTTTATAAACGCTGAACGGACTCGCATAGGGCAGTATAGCGGATGAGTCAATCAGTTTATTATCTGAAGCCGAAATCACGACCTCATTTTCGGTTTCTTGGGAGATGGTCAGCGGGGGTAATTTGGCATCCTTATGGCTACCAGCGCAAAAAATCAGAATCATTTCCTTGGAAAAGTCGACTTCCGGAACCGGTATCCCAGGCTTTCGGGTCATATTGATTTTTGAAAAGAAGTTGCGTAACGCCGGTTCATCGCGAATCACCAAGGTTTCCTCAGCATCTGTGGGCGCATAGTTATCCTGTACCAAAAGCACTAAGGAATCGCCAGTGATTTCCCCATTCCCATTGGCCGTCAAGGATTTTTTTTGGCTATTGCAAGAGAGGATCGCCATCAACAAGATGAACAAACTGTATTTGATATTAACCAAAGGCATTTTTGAATCTTCCGTCATACGCTTTTTTGTAAATCGCCTCATATAGTGGCAACACTTTCAAAATATCGAATTCCAAGGCGACTTTTCGGGCATTTTCCTTAAACAATTCCAAAAGCTTCTCATCCTGCAATATATAAAGCGCATTGGCCACCATATCGTCAACATCGCCAACATTGCTCAAAAAGCCAGTTATTCCATGTCGATTAACTTCCGGAATGCCCCCGGCATTACTGGAAATAACCGGTACTTTATTGATCATTGCCTCCAAAGCCGCCAAGCCAAAGCTTTCAGATTCTGAAGGGAGCAAGAAAAGGTCTGAAAAACAAAGAATTCTATCTATTTCATTACTGTTACCCAAAAATATGACCTTATTGGCAATTCCCAGTTCATCGCAAAGCTGTTCCGCTACTTCCTTTTCGGGTCCATCCCCTACCATCACCAGTTTTGCGGGTATTTTCTCTTGGATCTTATGGAATATTTTAATGATATCTGGGATGCGCTTTACTTTTCTGAAATTACTGATGTGGGTGATGATCTTTTCATCGTCCTTGGCCATCAAGGAACGTTGGCAGTCCGTAAAGGTTGAATTGTATTTTTTCTTATCGATGAAATTGGGTACCACCTCGATTTCCTTTTTAATGTCGAAGAATTCCAAGGTACGATCTTTCAGGCTTTGCGATACCGAGGTCACCACGTCCGATTGATTGATACTGAAGTTAACCGCCGGTTTATAAAAAGGGTGCTTGCCGACCAAGGTGATATCCGTTCCGTGCAAGGTGGTGATCATAGGAATAAAGATATTTTCCTCCTCCAGCATCTTTTTGGCCATATAGCCCGCATATGCATGGGGAATGGCGTAATGCACATGCAGCAGTTCTATCCCGTACATTTTAATGGTATCCACCAGTTTACTCGACAATGCCAATTCGTAAGGTTGGTAATGGAAGAGCGGATATTCGGGCACATGCACTTCGTGAAAGTGTACATTGCTGTTCAACAATTCGAGCCTTACCGGCTGCCGGTAGGTGACAAAATGAACTTCATGCCCGCGATTTGCCAAGGCAAGTCCCAGTTCTGTGGCCACAACACCACTACCACCAAAGGTTGGATAACAGACGATTGCTATTTTCATAGTTCAAATTTACGGAAACCTTGTGCTCAGTCGGTCTTATAGCCTGAATATTACAATTTCGTTAGGTCTTATTTTCAATAATAGCCCCTAAATCTTTCATGAAATTGAAATCATTGGCCATGAGCGGTCAAAATTTAAGTGTAAAATGATCTCCTTTAATCTAAAATGGCTTCATAAATAGCCTTTTGAATCCGGATGCGGAGCGCAGATTTGGCCAAAAGGGTATTGGTTGCCGATGGATAAGTGCGGTTCGATAGGAAAACGTACACCAATTCCTTTTCCGGGTCGGCCCAGGTATAGGTACCCGTAAAGCCGCTATGGCCGAAGCTTTTTCTTGAGACGCATTCACAGGCAGCCCCCCCTCCGGTCAACTCCGGTTTATCGAAGCCTACTCCCCTTCTCACTCTTTGATCACAGAAGTAACAGGTGTTGAACATTTTAACGGTTCTTGCCTCCAGAAAGCGATCTCCGCCATAATAGCCTTCCTGCAGATACATCTGCATGATCTTGGCCACATCATTGGCATTGCTGAACAAGCCGGCATGGCCTCCTACCCCACCCTGCATGGCGGCACCCATGTCGTGCACATATCCTTGAACCGTTTGATATCTGTAATAATTATCGTTTTCAGACGGCACGATCTGGTTTTTGGGATACTTCTCCAAGGGATTGAAACTGGTACTGTAGGCACCCAGGGATTTGTACAGAAAGGCATCGGCCAGTCTATCCAATCGGTCACCCAGCTTTTTTTCGACATATTTTTTCATCACATAATAGGCCACATCGCTATAGCGATAGCGATTCGATTTCAGTTCTTGCCGACCAATTCGGTCATAAATGGAGTCTTTATAGGATTCCGAGAGATATAGATTGTCGGCAACTTTGACTGAATAACCCGTCATCGGTCCGTTGCGATAATACTGTCCCGACGGTTTCCGTTGCTCGTCCAAAGTGCTGATATAAAATGGAATCCACGCCGGTAAACGGCCATAGTGCGACAACGCCTTCAATACGGTTACATTTTTTAATCCTGATGCGGCATATTCCGGAATGAGCTCCCCGAAAGTATCGTTGAGTCGAATGTTTCCCTCCTCTTCCATTTTCATGACAATTGGCAATGTGGCCAATATTTTGGTCAAGGAAGCCAAATCATAAATGCTGTTCTGGGTAATACTGTCCTTGGAATCATAGGTTGGTTTGCCAAATGCCTTGTCATAAATAATCTTGCCCCTCCTCGCAATCACGACTTGTGCCCCAGGATACATCAACGAATCGATCCCGTTCTTCACCATTTGATCCACAACGGCCAGTTTTGAAGAGCTTATTCCCACCCTCTCGGGATAACTATATCCCAATCGGAGCAAAGAAGGTAAGGGCAAGCCAGTTTTAACCGGGAAATCTGGATGGATGGTTACCGGCAATACCCCATTTGCAGGGATGGCACCAAAAATCAATTGTGCGGTTTTTCGTTGGGCCATTTCACTATTTTGGTAGCCTACCACCACGGCGTCGATCGAATTAAAATTAACGACGTCGAACAGGGCGTATGGTTTCGCGAAGACCGCGAGTATGGTGTTAGCCGTGCGTTCCCTGCCGATTTCCTGTAGCCATTCGAGTTCATTTTTGGTAAATTGATAAGATTTCCATGGACTTTCATTGCTTTTGTGCAGCCCAATGATCACCAAATTAAATTCGGCCAATTTTTGCTTCAATGTCGCGATATCGGCCCCATTGATTTGCGTGACATTGGCGTATTTGTTCAGTTCCTCCAAGAAAGGGTTGCTGTCGGCATCGCCGAATTTCACATAGGCGATTTTTTTATTCTGTAGCTTTTTTATACCCAAAAGCGAAAAGTCGTTTTTTACCACGGTAATCGCATTTTCGATGGCGGTTTCATAGACCAAATCATCATCCATTGAATTCAAATCGGAATAAAGGCTGTTCAGCTCTATGGGGCGGTAATCATTGAGGCCTACCTTGTATTTGGCCATAAGAATCTTTTTGACGGATTCCGCGAGCCTCCTTTCCGATATTCGTCCGCTGTTATAAGCTTTCAAAAGTCTTTCTTTTGCTTTCACCACATCCGTAGGCATCAACAGAATGTCGTTTCCAGCCATAAAAGCCTCCAAGGCAACATCTCCATCGTTGCCATAGGAGGTCACCCCTTTCATATTCAAGGCATCGGTAAAGATCAACCCCTTAAAGTTGAGTTCCTCTCTGAGCACCCCTGAAATGATCTGTTCAGACAAGGATGAAGGCAGGTCTTTCTGAATCTCCATACTGGGCACGCTCAAATGCGCCACCATGATGCTGCTGAGTCCTGCTGAAATCAATTTTCTATATGGATAGAGTTCAATACTGTCCAATCTTTGGCGGCTGAATCCGATGGTGGGCAATGACTCATGGGAATCCATGGCCGTATCACCATGTCCAGGGAAATGCTTGCCACTGGCCAGAACGCCCGCCTTTTCCAATCCCCGCATCAACGCGGCTCCTTTTTGGGCCACGTTTTTGGGATCTTCCCCAAAAGAACGGTTCCCTATGATGGGATTGTTAGGATTGATATTGACATCGATATCGGGCGCAAAATTGATATGGACGCCCAATCGCTTGGCGTCCCTTCCGATTTGGTAGCCCACACTTTCCACGATGCTGCTATCTTTTATAGCCCCAAGGGTCATGTTCCATGGAAAGGCATAGGTAGAGTCGAGTCGCATGGCCAGGCCCCATTCCGCATCCATACCGATCATCAAGGGTATTTTTGATCGGGATTGAAAGATATTGGTCAATTTGGCCTGTTGTACAGGGCCGCCTTTTGAAAAAATAACGCCTCCTATTTTTTGGCCGCTGATGAGGGCTTTGGTGCGCTCCTCTGATGCTTTGTCACCACTGGAGGCAACCATTACCATGAACAATTGCCCCAACTTTTCGTCGGTCGACATGCTTGCATATTGTGCCTCTACCCATTGCTGTTGGGCAAGGGTATCTTTGGTCACCAAGGGATCGGTTTGACCCTGTGCCTTAAAAATGCCCAACAAAATTAAAGGGAACAGCAAAAAACAGCGCATATCAAAATTTCTATGAAAATAACTACAATCGATAAAATATATTGCAATTCGTCGATACCTTCTCCAAAAGAAGGGTCCATTTGCGGCAAATGCCATGTGCTTTGCATTACATGAAACGGGCATGCCAACTTTCAGAAGCGGGAACTTCCCAATGTTCAAGATATTCGCCCTTGTTGTTCACCAGGTTATTGAAAACGATTGTTTTTTCAGAAACCGCTTTTTCCTTGGCCATCTTTTTAAATTCGAGCAAGGGCTTGTAAGCGATATACTCTCCCTGTTTGTAAGATACGTTCATCTTGTCGAGCAGTTCCACCTGGTAACGTTTTTCCAATGACTGTATGAAATGGACCGAGGCATCTATGGAACAACCTGATGCCATGTTCATGCCCTGATCTAATCCCAGTACAATAAAACGATTGTAGCGAATTTCATAGCCAGCCCTTAAATCTTGGCCATGGGCCGTCCATTCTTGAATAAAGTTATCCAGGGCCGGTTCCATTTCAGCGATTTCCGCCTTGGAAAAACTCCTGCTGGCCTGATAAATCCATATTCGGGCATCTTCCGGCAAACTTTCAAATTCTACCAACATTTCCTTTATTTTTAAAGATCTGCAGCATTTGCAATCAGTTCCGCTATATCCAAAACCGTTACGCTAGCCTCCTTCTCTTTGTTCTTGATGCCATCGGTCATCATGGTATTGCAAAAGGGACAAGCGGCCGCAATGATTTCAGGTTGGGTTTCCAATGCCTGTTCGGTACGTTCTATGTTGACGTCTTTATCCCCTTTTTCGGGTTCCTTGAACATTTGTGCCCCACCCGCGCCACAGCATAAGCCCTTCTTGCGACAATTTTTCATTTCCACCAGTTCTGCATCCAATTTCTGGATCAATTCACGGGGGGCTTCATACACATTGTTGGCCCTTCCCAGATAGCAGGGATCGTGATAGGTAATTCGTTTCCCTTTGAATTTTCCACCTTCCAAAGCAATTTTTCCGGAACCCAATAAATCGTTGATGAATTGGGTATGGTGCACCACCTCATAAGTTCCGCCTAGCCCGGGGTATTCATTTTTTAGGGTATTGAAACAATGGGGACAAGCCGTCACCACTTTTTTAACGCCATAAGCATTGAGCACCTGAATATTGCCAAAGGCCTGCATCTGGAACAAGAATTCATTACCGGCCCTTTTGGCAGGATCTCCGGAACAGCTTTCCTCGGTGCCCAAGACCGCAAAGGACACGTTGGCCCTATTTAAAATCTTGACAAACGCCTTCGTTATTTTTTTTGCCCGATCATCAAAACTACCGGCACAGCCCACCCAAAAGAGCACTTCGGGTGTTTGCCCATTGGCGAACATCTGTGCCATGGTCGGTACCTTTATTTCGCTTCCCATAATTCAAAATTCATTGTTGGCAGTTCCAAATTGCTTACTTCTTAATTGTCATTTGCCCAATTCAGCCTATCCATTTGATTAAAAGGCCAAGGGGCGCCGTTGTTCTCGATATTTCCCATCATATTGTTCAAATCGGTTGGGGCGGCCGATTGCTCCATGACCAGATACCGCCTCATATCGATGATGATGGATAAGGGATCGATATTCACGGGACAGGCCTCCACACAGGCATTGCACGAAGTACAGGCCCAGAGTTCCTCACGGGTGATGTAATCATCGAGCAGTTGTTTGCCATCCGGGACAAATTTGCCTTTGTTCTTGTCAATATTCTTGCCCACGGCCTCCAATCGGTCGCGGGTATCCATCATTATTTTTCTGGGCGATAATTTCTTGCCGGTTTGGTTTGCGGGGCACTCGCTCGTACAGCGACCACATTCGGTGCAGGTATAGGCGTTCATCAATTGTACCCAACTCAAATCGGTTACATCTGATGCCCCAAATTTCTCTGGAACCGAAGCCCCATCGGCCGGAGCGGCAAATGGGTCTACCGAGGGATCCATCATCAACTTAACTTCATCGGTCACCGACTCAAGGTTGTCAAATTGCCCCAAAGGCTTCAAATTGGCATAAAAAGTATTGGGAAAGGCCAATAAAATATGAAGGTGTTTGGAATAATACAGATAATTCAGAAATAGCAGAATTCCCACAATATGGAGCCACCACGCGGTGCGTTCCACCAAAATAAGCTTGGAAGTCGTCAACCCTTCGAACAGCGGTGCGATAAACTGACTTACTGGAAAGCTCCCGGCCAAAGTGTAATGTGCGGCGCCCAATTGTTGCAAGGAGTGGTCGGCAGCGTTCATGGTCAGAAAAAGGACCATCAGCACCAATTCTATGTACAGTATCAGATTGGCATCCTGTTTAGGCCAACCTTTCATTTCGGGTTTTATGAAACGTTGTAACCGCAAGGCGTTTCTTCGAATCCAAAACAATACCACGGCCACAATCACCAATAATGCCAGAATCTCGAAGGAACCGATCAACAGATCATAGGCCTTTCCCAGTGGGGAGAATAAGCGGTGTGTCCCAAAAATACCGTCCAGGACAATTTCAAGAACCTCAAGATTGATAATGATGAAGCCCAGGTACACGATCACATGCAGCATGCCCGCAATGGGCCTGACGACCATTTTGGTCTGTCCCAATGCAATTTTGGCCATGTTGCCCCAACGTGCCTTTCTTTCATTTGAAACATCTACATCCTTTCCCAATTTTATGTTCCGTGAAAGGCGTTTTACATTACGGGCAAAGAAACCAATGCCCAAAATGAGTACAACTACAAAAATGATATTGGGAAGGTATTCCATACCCGCTATTGATTATCGGTTTTAATGGCAGGATCATTCTCCGGAAGTTCATATTCCTTTTGCTTTTTCCCAAAAACGGATACATTGACATATCGCTTGGGGTTCAATCTGAAGTCTTGGAGCAACAGGTCGAGTTCCCTGGAGGCATTGTTCAGGTTTTTATAAAGTTCTTTGTCGTTCATCAATTTTCCCATGGTCCCCTCCCCTTTTTCAATTTTGGCCATCACCTGATCCAACCCCGCAACCGTCGATTGAAGGCTTCTTAAGGTGTTGGGCAGGCCAACATTGTTCAGCGAATCTGCCAACTTGGAAAAACTGGCCGTAAGTTTCTGGAAATTGGTCAAAGCACTATCGAGTTTGCTTTCGTTCGAGCTTAGAATATTATTGAGTGACCCCGCACTGCCTTGAAGGTCTTGAATCAAAACACTTAAACCGGAAATGGCCTTGCGCAGATCTCCTTTCGTTTTGTCGTCGAGCACTTCGTTGACATTGATCAAGACCGTATCAGCGGAGGAAACGGCTGACTCGAATTTTCTGAAAAGCGGCGTAAGTTTCTGCTGCGCCAATTCGGTAAGGCCAGGTCTTGTGTTTGTTGCCAAGGTATCCCCGGATTTGGCCAAAGGGCCATCGTCGTAGACGGGATTGATCTGAAGGCCTTTTCCACCTATGATGCCCGTATCGTACAATTCGACCGGACTATTTCTGGAAAAATTGAAATCGTTGCTAACCGTAAAGGTCACGAGCAGATTGCCTTTTTTATCGATGAACCGGATATCCGCCACCTTGCCCACCGTAAAACCATTGATAGAAACCGGTGTACCCGCCTGTAAGCCACCCACATTGGGATATATGGCGAAAAGCTGCTTGCTATTGTCAAAAAGCGGTGTTGATTTTAAATAACTGAACCCTAAAAGAAAAAGCAGGATGCCGCCAATTACGATAATTCCGGTTTTGATTTCCCTGGATAGTTTCAAATGCTTCGCTTTTCGGTTCTTAACAAAATTAGAAATAAATTTTAGACCCCGCTCATTTATCCGATAGGTATTTGAGGGCGTCGGGAACCGTTATCCGCTCCCCATCCTTATAGGCAACAATATAGGAGGAAGGATATCCTTTTGCGTCGGCATTCGACTTCAATAGCAGGGCCTCATCGTAGGAATCGGTATTGCCGTACATATAACGATAAAGGTTTTTGTAAGATTCACGGGAAAGTCTGTTCAGCCCACGAAAATTATCGGAGCGGAGGTCCATATCCCTGGCGCTTGCCAACAACTGTACCTTAAAGATGATATTGGTCGATTTTTTCTCATTGCCGACCGCAGTGGATGCTGCAGATGGTGGCTCCACTTCGGGTTTGGCCGTTGTTCCTTTGTTAGCTTCCAAGTCGCCAGTGGCAGGCATCTCGAGCACTTCTTGCGTTTTGTTCTCTTGCTTTATATTTTGAATTTTGGCTTGTTCTTCAACCTGTTCTGCCGTTGCTACGGCCGTTGGAACTTCGTCAACGGGTTTTGGGGTTTCCTCCTGTTTTGTCACGACCTCCCGGGCAGGCTTGTCCATTTCTTTTTTGGGTTCCGCTGCAATTGGGGTCAAGGGCTCATTGCTTTGCACCATGCTGGGCATTACACTGCCCCTATAAACCATAATCGCATCGGCTATGGCCTTTCCCATTTCCGCCTGTCCCTTTTTGGAGTTGAGATAGGCCCCTTCCTCATCGTTCGTAAGAAAACCTGTCTCCACCAAAACACTGGGCATGAAGGTCTGGTGCAATACGATAAAACCCGCTTGTTTGACCTGCCTGTCGTTGCGTTTCAATTTATTGGAAAAATTATCCTGTATCCCTTTTGCCAAAGCAATACTTTGATCCAAAAATTCCTCCTGCATGATGGTCAGGCCGATGATCGATTCCGGGGAATTGATATCGTATTCGGCATATCTTTGTTGGTAATTGTCTTCCAAATAAATCACCGAGTTCTCTTTTTTGGCGATTTCAAAATTTTGCTTGTTGGCGTGCAGACCCAAAACAAAGGTGCCCGCTCCATATGCTTTGGAGGTATGGGAATCGCAGTGTACCGACACGAAAAGGTCAGCGTCTGCCTTATTTGCGATTTCGCCCCGCACGAAAAGATCAACGAAGGTATCGTCCTTTCTGGTATAGATTACCTTGATATTGGGATCTCTTTCCAAGATTGCTCCTATATTCAAGACGATATTCAGGGAGATATTCTTCTCCAAATAGCCATTTCCCAAATTTCCGGGATCATGTCCGCCATGCCCGGCATCGAGAACCACGACGAACTTTCCATCTTTCCCCCTGTCATCCAAATGGTTGGCAAAGGACAATAAGGGAGTTGCCAAGAAGAAAATCAGAATTAAAAGAAAATGGTTTAACTTCATTTTGGGCGTTGATTTTAGAGCGTTCTCTATGGTTAAATTTATGGTAACGTTCCATGAACGGAATAAAAAATATATGTAAGTTTGACCCAAATCCCGTCAGTCAAGGGTCGCCTAACGGTTACAAAAATAGGATATATAGCCTTGCAATCAAACAAACATCTTTTTCTTTTCCTATTCCTACTCATGATCGGTGTGTTCACCGCTTCATCGCAAGAAGATCAAATCAAGCCTTTACCCATCAAAGCGATTCGCGACAGCATTAAAGCGCCATTAATGACCGCGTCGGACCTCAATGACAGTATAACGGGCACTACGGCCTCTTCAGATACTCTTGATACAAACAAGACCATATTACTCGATAAAATAAGGTACAAGGCCAAGGATTATGTAAAATTGAGTCAAAAAGATCAAAAAATATACCTGTACAACGAGGCGGAAATATATTATCAGGATACCGAGTTAAAAGCCGGTATCATTGTAATGGATTATATCAAGAACGAGGTGTACGCAGGTCGACTCAAAGATTCTTTGGGCAACTATTCACAACTACCCTTCTTTAAACAGGGCAGTCAGGAAGTAAGGCCCGATTCGATCCGTTTCAATTTCGACACCCAAAAGGCATTGATCTGGAATTCAAGGACCGAGCAACAGGCGGGACTGGGCAGTTTGGGCAGCGATGCCATGAAGGTCTATGCCCAGATTACCAAAAAGGAAAACGATTCGGTCTATTTTCTGAACGAGGGGAAACTCACCACTTCCGCAGATACCATCAATCCCGATTACTATATTAGGATTAGAAAGGCAAAATTTGTACCGAAAAAAAAAGTGATCGCCGGCTTCAGCAATCTTTACATAGCCGATGTGCCCACCCCCATTGCTTTGCCGTTTGCCTATTTTCCCTTGACCGTTGGACGTACGGCTGGTTTGATGATGCCTACTTTTGGCAATGACCCCAACCGGGGCTATTTTCTGCAGAATGGAGGCTATTATTTTCCCTTTGGTGAATATGCCGACCTCACATTGACCGGGGATTTTTACTCCAACGGCAGTTATGGGTTCAGGACCCAGTCGGTCTATGCCAAGCGCTATAAATACCGGGGGAATTTGAATTTCAATTTTCAGAATTTGGTGACCAGTCAGAAGGGGTTCAGCGATTACAGCCGAAGCACCCTGTACAACATTCAAATTTCCCATTCACAGGATACCAAAGCGAGCCCCAATTCGAGGTTCTCTGCCTCGGTCAACCTCGGCAGCAGCCAGTATTTTCAAAATTCCCTTTTGCAACGCGATTTACCTTTAACGCAAACCAATAACCTTTCATCGTCCATATCCTACTCTAAAACCTTCCCCGAGTATCCTTCGGTAAACATGAGCCTTACGGCCACGCATAGCCAAAACACGAGTGCGAATGCGGATGCCAACAATATTTCGATGACCTTGCCGACTTTTCAGGGGAGCGTGGAACGCATCTTTCCTTTCGCCAAACGCGAAGGGATCAAGAAAGGGGCCATACAGAATGTCAATTTTCAATATGATGTGAACGGACAAAACCGTTTGACCACCAACGATACCGATTTTTTGACCGCTAGGATGTTCGACAATTCCCAAGTGGGCGTTAGGCACCGGATCCCGATAAGCACCAACTTTAAAATCGCCAAGTTTTTCAGTTTCAGTGTAGGGGGCAACTATGAAGATATCTGGACCTTGGAAACTTATGAAAGGCGTTTTCAGCCGGGGGTGGATGGGGCCAATGGCACGGTAGTGGTCGATACCATCAATGGATTTGACCGTTTCAACAAATACAACTTTGGCGCAAGTTTGGGAACGACCATTTATGGCACCTTCAATTTTGGAGAAGACAAAAAGATCCAAGCCATCCGCCATGTCATGCGGCCATCGATCAGTTATGGCTACGCCCCCTCCTTTGAACAGTTTTTTGATGAGTACCTCAATGCGGATACTGGTGAAGTGGTGCAGTACACGAGGTTCCAAGGAACATTGAACGGGGCCCCAAGCCTTGGCCGATCGAACAGTATCGGCTTTTCCTTGGCAAATACCTTTGAAGCCAAGGTCAGGGACAGGGATTCCACAAAATTGGAACCCAAAAAAATACCCCTGCTCAGCAATCTTAACCTTTCGACCTCCTATAACATTGAAGCCGACTCCCTGAGGCTCAGTCCGCTTTCCCTCAATGGAGGGACCACCATATTGCAAAAAAAGATGAACATCAACTTTTCTGCCGCCTTGGACCCCTATGCCATCAACAACAACGGGCAGCGGATCGACAAATTCAACATAGATAATGGTGGGAGCCTGTTGCGGTTAACGCGGGCCAATATGAACGTCGGCTACTCGATCAATAGCGATACCTTTGGCAAAAAGAAGACTGACGATGAAGAAGAAGAATTGGAGGAAGGCGGATATGACTATGTTGCGGCAAGCGGCGGGAGAACCGATGATCTTTTCGGGAAAGCAGATGATTTTTACGATGACGAACTGAGCAATAGGGGCAAAAAAGGCACCGAAGATGTGGAAAACCCCTATTATGGCACCCAGATACCGTGGGATTTCAGGTTGGCCTATTCCGCCACTTACTCCAATCCCGCAAGGCAGAATGAATTCAGCAGCCATTCCTTGATGTTCTCCGGTAATATCCAATTATCCCCTCGATGGAAAATCGGTGGCTCGTCGGGATATGATTTTAAAAATTCGGGTTTTACCTTGACCCAGCTTCGCTTTGAACGCGACCTGAAAAGCTTTAACCTACGCTTTAATTGGACCCCTTTTGGACAATATGAGCGTTGGTACTTTTTTATCGGTATCAAGAGTTCGGTGCTAAAAGACCTGAAATGGGAGAACCGAAGCCAACCTCCCAGAAGGTAGTCGTTCAACCCGGCGATTTCAAAATATTGTCTCAAGAGATCTGTAAAAATGTAAATGAGGTCCTGCGATTAAACAGTTAACAGTAATCAGTAACCAAAATAAACACAAACATTGACGACCATGAAAAAAATCATCAAAACCTCCCTAGCGCCAGCGCCTATCGGACCATACAATCAGGCCGTTTTGGCCGGCAATATGTTATACATCTCAGGACAGATTCCCAGCGACCCGGTCAGTGGCAGGATGATCGAGGGCGATATCAAAAAAGAAACCAAGCAGGTCATGGAAAACCTGAAGGCCATTCTACAAGAGGCCGGTATGACTTTCGAACAAGTGGTGAAAGCATCCATATTTGTTAAGGATATGCACCAGTTTGCACAAATCAACGAGGTTTACGGGGCCTATTTCAATTCCGAAACCGCGCCCGCGAGGGAAACCGTGGAAGTGGCCAACCTTCCCAAATTCGTCAATGTGGAAATATCGATGATCGCCATGCTTTGACAGCGGTGGCACCATCGTCAATCTTATTATTGCTTCATCTTAGACGGCACATGGATGACCCACTTCGGGCAACTTAAAAACCCATCAAAGAAATAGCGGCTGTAATATTAGAGATTCTCCTTGTGAAATTCCATCAGCCCTTCGATCGGCCTTTGCCTGATGACCCCAACGATCAAATCGTTGCGTTCCAGCACCATGGAAAGTTCCTCCCTCAAAAAATAGGCAATGCTGCCCACGAAATGGATCGGGACCTTAGTGGCCAGTTCGAACTGCATGATATAGTTGTTGACAAATTGTTGTAATCCCTTATCAATAACGCCCTTGCAATAAGGATGGTCTTTGTTCTCTATCAAGAATCTGGCAAAAGTGGCCAAATAGGTGTTCGGATTCGGTTGTTTGTACAGGTTTTCCTTGATGGCATCAGCATCCAGGTTATATCCCTTGGCGAATTTCATGCCCAAATCCTGGGGCATTTTGTGAAAATAATAATCCCGGATCAGTTTTCTTCCGAAAAAGTTACCGCTTCCATCATCCATGGGAATGTAACCCAAAGAAGTTACCTTTTGGAAGAGCTGGTGGCCATCATAATAGCTGCAGTTCGAGCCAGTGCCCAGAATACAGACGATGCCCTGGTGCCCGATTTTAGTGGTGGCATAAATGGCGGCATAGGTATCTTCCTTGACTTCAGATTTCGCGTTCGGGAAAAAATCCTTAAAGATATTTCCTAAAAACTTCTTCATCCTGTCGGTACCACAACCGGCCCCATAGAAATAAAGTCGGGTCACTTTATCCCTGTTTTTCGAGAGTTCAAAATTATTGGCCAAACGGTCTTCGATGACCTCACGGGTCAATACTTCCGGACTCAAGCCCAAGGTTTGGGTCATGAATATTTGGTTGCCCTTTTCGTCCAAGGCGATCCAATCGGATTTGGTTGCCCCACTATCTACAATCAATACCATGTTTTTGGGTTTAAAAAAGAATCCTGAAAAAAAGTAGCTATGTACCCATTTTCAGGAATTTCTTTCATGTTTTGAAATGTCTACAGATTGTTCACGTATTGTGCCAAATCTACCAATTTATTGGAATACCCGGCCTCATTATCGTACCAGGAAATAATTTTAAAAAATTTTGAATTCAATTCGATACCGGCTTCCGCATCAAAAATGCTCGTTCTGGCGTCCCCGATAAAATCTTGGGAAACCACGGCTTTATCGGTATACCCCAAAATACCCTTCAACTCCCCGTCTGCCGCCTTTTTAAAGGTCTTTTTGATATCTTCATAAGAGGTATCCTTCTTCAACCTCACCGTAAGGTCAACCACCGATACGTCGGCCGTAGGTACCCTGAACGCCATCCCGGTCAATTTTCCTTTCAATTCGGGAATAACCTTGGTTACCGCAACGGCAGCTCCGGTGGAGGCAGGTATAATGTTCAACATGGCGCTCCTACCACCTCTCCAGTCTTTTTTCGAAGGACCATCGACGGTCATCTGGGTTGCGGTGGTCGCATGAACGGTGGTCATAAGGGCCTCGTCAATGCCATAGGCATCGTTCAACACTTTGGCCAAGGGTGCCAAACAATTGGTCGTACAGGATGCGTTTGAAACGATTTTGTCGGAGGCTTTGGCTGACTTATGGTTCACGCCCATCACGAACATGGGTACATCTTTGGATGGTGCTGAAATCACTACTTTCTTGGCACCACCGTCAATATGATACTGGGCAGTTTCCATTGAGGTGAAGATACCTGTGCATTCCGCAACGATATCCGCTCCTACCGCATCCCATTTCAAATTTTTCGGATCTCTTTCCGCAGTAATCCGAACTTTTTTACCGTTGACTACCAAATGGCCGTCCTTCACCGAAACGGTTCCGTCGAACTTCCCATGAACCGAATCGTATTCGAGCAGGTAGGCCAGATGTTCCACATCCAACAAATCATTGATGGCAACGACATCTACGTCATCCCTTTTGACCGTGGCGCGGAAAACCATTCTTCCTATTCTACCGAAACCGTTGATTCCTATATTTAATTTTGACATGATATTTTTAGTTTAGATTAGATTAATGTTTAAGTCGTCATGATTTCCGAGACCCGGATCAACTCTTTGTCAATTTTCGTGTGCCCTTTAATGGCCTTGGCAATGGGCGTCAAGATCAGTTTATTGTCCTGAATCCCTACCATGAGGTTGGTTTTCCCTTCCAAAAGCGATTCAACCGCCTTGACCCCCATCCTGCTTGCCAGCACACGATCATAACAAGAAGGCGAACCCCCACGCTGCATATGGCCCAGGACCGACACCCGCACATCGTAAATGGGCAAGTTCTGCTCGACATATTCTTTTAATTCGAAGACATTCTTGCCGGTTTTGTCGCCTTCTGCAACAATCACAATACTTGAGGATTTCCCAGATTTTTTACTTCTTTTCAGGGACTCCAGCAACCTGTCCAGCCCCAAATTCAACTCGGGTATCAAAATTTCCTCAGCTCCAGCGCCAACACCTGCATTAAGGGCAATATGGCCCACGTCACGCCCCATCACTTCCACAAAGAACAGCCTATTATGGGAACTTGCGGTATCGCGAATCTTGTCGATGACTTCGACCACCGTGTTCAGTGCCGTATCAAAGCCCAGGGTAAAGGTTGTGCCAAAAATATCGTTATCTATGGTACCTGGTATGCCCATCACAGGGAAGTTGTACTCTTGGTTGAAAATCATGGCGCCGGCCAAACTACCGTCCCCACCGATGACCACAAAAGCATCGATGCTCTCTTTGCGCAACTGCTCATAAGCTAATTTTCGGCCCTCCTTCGTTCTGAAATCATCGCAACGGGCCGATTTGAGAATGGTCCCCCCTTTATTGATAATGTTATTGACACTTCGGGCGTCCATCGGTTTGAAGTCTCCTTCGATCATTCCTTGGTATCCACGATAAATTCCAACACAATCAATTTTTAAATACGCACAGGTGCGTACAACGGAACGTATTGCTGCATTCATTCCGGGGGAATCGCCTCCAGAGGTGAGCACCCCAATTTTTTTAATCGCTGAACCCATTGAAAAATTTAAGCTGCAAAATTAACGAACTTATTTCAATTAAAGAATTGTTAAACTTCAATTTTTGATGTCGTTCATTTGCATTGATTGGGCCGAATATAATGCAAAATAGTAGGAAAGCACATATTTTTCAAGGGTATGTTGAGATACGCTGCGAGGCCGGCCAAAGTATCAAAGCCTTTTATAAAGATGCTTTAAGCTATCGCCGACAAAGGGCCCAACAGTATGGAAATGTATGAATCGATAAAATACCACAATTTCAATCCGATTTGTGAATAACTATCTCAATCCCTTCGTCTTGGGAAAGATCCTTATCAGGGTATCCCTTCCCATGACCGTTGAGGGCACGGTATACGATTCGGGAGCCGTCTCCTTGCTTTGCTTGCTTTCTCCCATAATTTTCCGGAGCAGTTCCTTAAAATTGTTGAAGTCGACCTCATAGGAAAGGCCGATCCCCTGTGTTGACCCTATCCGCTCGGCCAAGAATTCTTGGATCTCACTTTCCCTGCTAAAAAATTTCGCGCTCAGGGTGCCTTCATCGTTCAACAACAATTGTATCTCAAAATCCCCGGCCACGACCGTTTCACTGGCACCACCGACAGGGACACCCACCCTGCCGTTGAACAATACGCGATCGCTTATCTGGGTGGAGACGGTTACACCGAGCCGATTTTCGGTCTGAATTTGGGCAACGTTATTTCCTTGTTCATAGGAAAGGCCAAGATTAAATTTATCGTTGTCACCACTCAACACCTGGTTCAACAGACCGGAAGCGGACTGCAATAGATTTCCGGTAACGGCCTGTTGATTGATACCGCTCTGCTCGTTCACAAAAGAACCCTGTGCCAAAAGAAAGATGGCATTTTTTTCTTCAATGGTGGGATCCTGCAACCGATATTCCAGTTCAGACTGTACGATGGAGTTCGTACCAGGAAATTCGATATCGAATTCGATATTCGGACTTTCCAATTCTTCGGTGAGCTTAATGACCACATTGGTCGGTATCCTCTTGGTATACGATTGGTTATCGAGCAGTGGTGCGGGATTGGCATATAAAGAATACACCGCTTCCATATCGAGCAATGCTTTAAGCGGCTCGCCATCCCAATTCACGGTACCACCCGGTTTTACGATAAAGGTTTTGTTGATCACCCCCCCGAACCTGTAGTTGTATTCCCCGGTCACAACTACGAAGTCGCCGAACATCCGAAACTTGCCCGTGGTATTGATCTCTATCAATAAGATCCCGACCCCCGTACCTTTGAGGGTACTGCCGGTTTTGGTATCCGTTACGATCTGTACTTCGGCATCCGGGGTAATATCCAGATCGAAAGTAAGTTCGAGACCCTGAACCTCATCGAGCACCCTTTCTTTTTCAAAAGTGGTGACATTTCTTTTATCCATGAACTTGATAAATGAATAATCGCCCACACTTGTAACGTCGCTAAGGGGTATTTTAAGCGAGGTACCCGCGGCCGTAGATCCATTTACCTCAATATTCAATGCTTTTGTAGGACCAAATATCCGGCCGGAACCCTTCAAAAAACCCGTCCCATAATACAGCACTTCCTCTTCAAAGGGCGTGTTCAAGATCAGTAATCGATCATTATTGGTATCTACATTAAGATCTAGCGTCCAGTCCGTAAAAAAGCTATGGGTTATGGTACCGTCTAGGGTAGCTCTTGTATTTTCCGCGATATCCGTAATCGCAATGCGATCAAAATCGAAGGTCTGGTTCACAAGATTCACCCTTGAATTTGGCGCAAAACTATAGTCCACGTTCAAGTATGGGATGGCCAGCCCGGCATTGTCTAGGGTAAGTATGCCACTGAATTCGGGATTATCAATATTACCTCTAATACGGGCATTTCCATTCAGGTCGCCCCTGATATTGCTGATCACCCCTTCCCCCAGTGGACTAAAGGGCTCCAGGTCGAAATTATTAAAATTCACCAGCAGGTCCGCTGTCGGCATTTCCGCTTTATTGCTGATGTTGCCGACTATCCCCAACTTTTCCAGCCCCATGTCGGTAATTTGTGAATTCACCACGAAGTCGGTCAAATCACGGTTTCCCACAATTCCTATGGTCAGGTCTCCCAGCCTAAAATCGTTCACGGAGAAATCAGTAATGCCCAAGTTCGAAGAGGGCAGGTAAATATCATCTTTTTGCAAGACATTCAAAGTTCCGTTGACTTCCCCTTTTAATTCGAGCCCATCGATGTAAGGGGTAATTTTATCCAAAGACACTATTTTGAACTCGAGCTGTAAGTCTTTGTACGTTGAATCGGCGAACTGTCCCCTTAATTTAATCTGTTCCTGTATGCTATTGTTCATTACAATCTCCTGAATATCAACACTATCCAATGTGCTATTGATGATCACCTTGTTTTGATTGTTCCCTTCTTTATTCAGGACCCACGTATTTCCTTTAAAACTTACCTCCGAGGTCTTCAAGCCGATCACCGATTTGTTATCTTGATTGAAGGTGTGGTAGAAATTGAGGTTATAGGTGTCATTGAATTCTTTTCCTCCCCTAAATTCAGCCCTAAAGAAAAGGGTGTCTTTCAAGGTGGTGTTGATGATGTTGAAGTCTTTGACATCATAGTAAGGGTTCGTCAGGTCCCCGACCGAGACAAAGGTGTTGAAGAGCGGGTTTTTGTTGTCGATCTTGATATCAATTTCATCGGCTTTGGTCCCATATGCCTCAATACTGGGCGATTTGAAGTTGAGCTTAAAATCGCCCTCATCGGCAATGATATTACCCTTGATAAAAGTGTTGGGGTCGAATTTGATCTCAGGAAAAAATACCCCGACTATTTTATTGTAGATCCTAAAATTAAAGGCCAAGGTTTGCCCATCCGAAATTTTAAAGGGCCTGTAGTTCGTATAGATGCTCCCCAATGAATTCTGGATCAGTTGGCCCAATTCCTTCACCTTGAAGTTGCCCCTAAGGTAACCTGTAATGATGTCAGGTGAGTTGATATCGATCACACGCAGTGAATCATTTTCGAAGGTGGAAGAAACCTTGAAGTCATCAAAATAGTAAACATCGTTGATGTTCTGATAATTGGTTTTGGTGAAGTTGATATCCCCTACAATGTTGTCGAGTGTATTTCCGGTAACGTTCATATTCACGTTTCCCTTGAATATAGATACGCTGTCCTTGATGAAGTTGAGCTTTCTGAGATCGGCATAGTCTACCGAGGCGACAAAGTTAAAATTGTTGCGCTCGGCACTGAAATCGGCTAAACCTTTAAAGTTGAATTTCAGGTTTTCATCATTGCAATCCAAACTTCCATCGAACAATTGTTCCTTCAATACTCCGGAAACCTTCACGTTTTGATAAACGTAATCATTGAAATCGACGGTGTAGACTTCCCCGATGACCTCTGTATTGAGGCTCTTTTGAACAAAACCTTTTCCCTCGACATTGAAATCCAAGGTCGTTAGGCCCAATCGTTTGTTGTCGACAAACTTGCCGAGGTCAAAATCTATCAAAGAAACGAATCCCTTATACTGGGCATTGTCGATATTATCAAAATTGGTCAATTCCAAATCGGCATAGCTGCTTCCTATAACGGTATTGATGTTCACCTTTGCTTTTACCGAGGTTTCCCCTACCTCGGCTTCCCCCGAATGGTAAATTGTCCCAATTTGGAGAAGGTGGAAGGAAGGGATTTACCCAGAATATTTGGCATCAGGGCACGAAGCTCATAATAACTTGAAGTCACGTTCCGCATATTGGTTTCCATGAAGAACGCTTCGTTTTTCGAAAACAAATTTTTAAAATTGAAATCGCCCCGAACACCTGTGTTATCGGATTGCAAAAAAAGGTCTTCGACGTTCAAATCGTTCAATACGCCATTCAATTTGGCCGAGAAGGCCACTTCCTTGCCCTTCCCGAATTGATCGTACATACGGTTGATCTCATCAAAAGCTACAATGGATTCATTAAACTCCGCATCGATATTGACCCTATTCAAAAAATCGGAAAAGTCTTTTCTGTCGTAATTGAAAACGATATTGCCATACACTTGGGAAACGGGAGTTTTTATGGTAAGGGAATCGAAGCGCATCTGTTGTTTCGTATACTTGAAATCGGTTTTAAAATCTTCCACGATGATGCCCCGATTGCTATCGAAAGCCAAAAATTCGATACGGGAAGTGACCTCAGGGCCCAATATCATAAAATCGGGCGCTTCTATGTTCAAGTTTTCAAAATCCAAGATTTTGGGCTTTTCCAAATGATCATCGATCAGCTTGAATTTTCCATCCTTGATATTGATTCGGGAGGAAGTGAACAGGAAGGGCGGCGTTCCGGGAGCCCTAGGTTTACCATCATCCAATTTATCTATAAAAATCTCGAGGTTCGATGCGGTGGTATCGCGGTAGGTATGCATTTTAAAAATGAGCTCATCAACATCGATATCCCCAAATTCCAGATTGCCGTCTATCAGATTGCTAATGCTCAAGATCGAGGTAGAAAGCTGCCTGATATAGAACAAGGTGTCTTTTTGATAATCCTCCACATAAACCCCTTTCAAGGAGGTGTCCCAAGAGATCAGCGAAACCCTTAGTCCATCGATATTGATATGGGTACCGAATTCTTTGTTGATCGAGTTGGTCGCATATTTAGCCAACCTGGTTTGTACAAAAGGCAAAGACAGCACCAAGGTGCCCAAGACACAAATGAGCAAGAACACCAAAAGTGTTCTGATCAGAATTTTTTTCAATTTTTTGATAGGGCCTTATGTTTTACCTTTGCACACCAATTTTTATTCCAAACATCGTGGAACAGCAAAAAATATATATCCTTGCCATAGAATCATCTTGTGACGACACCTCTGCCGCAGTTTTATGCAACGGAAAGGTACTGAGCAATGTGGTCGCCACTCAAAAAATACATGAAGAATACGGTGGTGTCGTTCCCGAATTGGCCTCAAGGGCCCATCAGCAAAACATTGTTCCCGTAGTTCACCAAGCATTAGCTACCGCAAATATCGACAAAAAACTAGTATCCGCCATAGCTTTTACAAGAGGTCCCGGCCTTATGGGCTCCCTCTTGGTCGGAACCTCATTTGCAAAATCATTGGCGATGGGCCTCAAGGTGCCGCTTATCGAAGTGAACCATATGCAGGCGCATATTTTGGCCCACTTCATTGAAGATGGCGACAAAGCGAAACCAAGGTTTCCTTTTTTGGCCTTGACCATCAGCGGGGGTCATACCCAAATCGTAAAAGTGAAGGATTATTTTGATATGGAAATCCTAGGAGAAACACTGGATGATGCGGTGGGAGAGGCATTTGATAAAAGTGCCAAATTGCTCGGTCTACCTTATCCCGGAGGGCCCTTTTTGGACAGGTATGCCCAACAGGGCAACCCGGATGCCTTCCAATTTCCCGAACCGAAAGTAGACGGTTTGAATTTTAGTTTCAGTGGATTGAAGACCAGTATCCTTTATTTTATTCAAAAACAATCGAAAAGCGACCCCGACTTCATCAAGGAGCACCTCAATGATATCTGTGCCTCCATCCAAAAGCGCATTATCAGTATCTTGATCAATAAGCTGGAAATGGCCGCCGAACAGACGGGCATCAAAGAAATAGCCATTGGTGGTGGGGTTTCGGCAAATTCAGGCATACGTGCTGCACTCAAGCAAATGGAGGGGTCCCATGGCTGGAACACCTATATCCCCAAATTCGAATACTGTACCGATAACGGGGCGATGATCGGAATTGTTGGCCATCTTAAATTCCTCCAGGGTGATTTTTCGAAGACGACCATAGGGGTAAAAGCCCGGTATCGGTTCTAATCTTCGGCACGACATTAAGTTCTGTACAAAAATCCTTATTTTTGAGTGAATGTCCTGGGCGAGGTATTAATGAATTAGAAAAAATACCTCGCCAAGGGATATCCCCGAACTATTTCCAATCGTCATGCA
The DNA here is from genome assembly GCA_963760375.1 of uncultured Flavobacteriaceae bacterium. GTDB lineage: Bacteria > Bacteroidota > Bacteroidia > Flavobacteriales > Flavobacteriaceae > Pelagihabitans. Next base: position 74,143 of record CAVXCS010000002.1, read on the forward strand.
TGAGCGATCAGACGCAAAACCCAAATAAGGAAATTTATTCAAAATTTATGGTGCACAGTACTGTTTACAGACAGGGCGTGTGGCCAGAGGAAGAAGCAATCCTGAGAAAATACCTGAAAGAGCCTTCCAAAAAGGTTGTAGAAGCCGGTGCCGGTGGCGGTCGGCTTACTTTTTTTATTGAAAGTCTGGGATTTGGAGAAATATCCGGTTTTGATATTGTGTCCGAAATGGTGGCATTGGCACAGGCAGAAGCATTAAAAAGAAAATCCAAGATAAAGTTTGAAATAGGGGACGCTGCAGACCTCAATATTTTTGACTCCAATTCCTTTGATTATTTGGTTTACATTCAACAAGTGCTTTGTTTTGTGCCCAAATCCCTTTTCAACGCTTCTTTATCGGAAGCATACCGAATAGCAAAAAAGGACGCAATCGTCATTTTTTCATTTTTGGACTATGAAAGTCGTTTTTACAACCCCTTATTAAGTCTGATCACGAACGCGATCAGAACAATACGTGGGGAAGACCGCTCAAAATACCATTTGCCCTGGCTCAAGATTAATGATACCCAAATCAATTGGAGATTGTTCAAAAAAGGTGCGCCAAGTGTATATTGGGTCAAAAAAGAACAAATTTTAAACCAACTCAAGCAAGTGGGCTTCGAGATCATGGAAGTGGATCATGGTAATAAGATACATCGAAAAGGAAACAAGGGGGCATTGTATGTTGTCTGTCGTAAATAACAACCAAAACAATGGCATTCGATACCGATCTGGAAAATAAACTACTAAAGGCCATCATGAAGCTCCCGGAAACTCTGGCCAAGGATTTTACCGAAAAACGCATGTTCGGCGGTATAGCATTTCTTTATAAAGGAAAAATGACGGTCGGCATCGTAAAGGAAGATTTGATGGTTCGCGTGATCAGTGCTAAAATGAAAGGAGTATTGGCATCGGACCAAGTGAGGCCCATGGATTTTACCAATCGCCCCATGAAGGAATTTGTTTTTGTTTCCCCTGCGGGTTTCAACACCGAGAAACAACTCGCATCTTGGTTACAACTTGGTCTGGAACATGCACTGCAGGCCCTTGATCATCTCAATAAATAAATCGGGGAAATGCAATACTTCTTTAATCCAAACCTTGAGACTTCCAGCAAACATTTTAGTTTAGAAGCTGATGAAAGCAAGCACATTCTAAAGGTACTTCGACGCCAAATAGGTGATGTTTTGCTCATCACCAATGGCAAAGGCGAGGTGTTCCATGCCAAAATCATGGGCGTACAGGGGAAAAAATGTATCGGGGACATCCTCAGGTCCGAAAAATCATTGCCCAAGAACTATCGGCTGCATTTGGCAGTGGCACCGACCAAAATGAACGACAGATTCGAGTGGTTTCTGGAGAAGGCAACAGAAATCGGGATCGATGAGATAACGCCTATCATTTGTGAACGTTCCGAACGAAAAACCGTTAAAGCGGAACGGTTGGAAAAAGTGTTGCAAGCGGCCATGAAGCAAAGCCTTCAAACCTATTTGCCCCTGCTCAACGCACCAATGACTCTGGAGGCCTTTTTGCAAAGGCCAGAACAAGGAATATGTCTTATTGCCCATTGTGAGGAAGATCGGAAAACCGATATGCTGCAAGAATTGGTTCCCAAATCGGAGGTGACCGTGCTCATCGGTCCGGAAGGGGATTTTAGCCCCCGTGAAATCGCCCAAGCACTGCACAAGGGTTTTCGGCCCGTATCCCTGGGGAACAATCGCCTTCGCACCGAAACGGCTGCCATAGTGGCCTGTACCGTAGTGGCCATGGCAAACAACAAGACTTAATATTTTCGATTGTAGCGCTTTTATTGGAATCAAAACTTCTGCCCTAGATGGCGCACATTTAGTTGTGATATTCATTACTTTTGGGGGTCTTATGAATTTTAAACGGCGCCCTATGAAACTTTTTGCGGTACTAGGCTTGCTTTATATGATTATCGCACCACGGGTCGTTCTGTCCCAGGAGGTCGCCATCCTCAAATACAACGGCGGTGGCGATTGGTACGCCAATCCTACGGCCATGCCCAATCTCATCCGCTTCTGCAATCAAAATATCGGCACGATTCTGGAGGAACGCACCGGACAGGTAACCGTTGGGAGCAATGCCATATTCCAATACCCTTTTTTGCACATGACGGGACATGGCAATGTTTTTTTTACGCCCGAGGAAGCCATCAATCTCCGTACCTATCTCCTGTCAGGCGGTTTTATACATATTGACGATAATTATGGCATGGAGCCCTATTTGAGAAAGGAATTGGCCAAGGTATTTCCCGATAAGCAACTGGAAGAACTGGGGGCAGACCATCCGATCTTCAAGCAGGAATATCAGTTTCCAGAGGGCCTTCCCAAAATACATGAACACGACGGAAAAAGGCCCCAGGCTTTCGGTATCGTTGAGAACAATAGGCTCGTGCTCCTATTTACCTACGAATGCGATTTGGGAGACGGGTGGGAAGACCCAACGGTTCATAACGATCCGCCTGAAGTACGGGAAAAAGCATTAAAAATGGGCGCTAACATTATTTCCTATGTTTTTAAAAATTAAAATCATTAGATAGATGACCACAAATACCATTGCACAAGGCATTCTACGGGCAGTAGGAATTATAGTGGGTATCGTATTGATCCTTTATTTTTTGTATAAAATCCAATCGGTCTTGGCGTATTTGGCCATCGCCGCAGTAATCGCATTGATTGGTCGGCCCATCGTGCTTTTTATCAGGAGACGACTGAAATTCCCGAATACCCTGGCAGTGGTGGTGACCATGTTGTTTATGGTCGGGGCAATGGCCGGTATCATTGCCTTGTTCGTGCCGCTCATTTCCCAGCAGGGAAAAAATCTCTCTTTGTTGAATATCGATTCGCTGCAACAGCAATTGAACGTGCTTTATTTGGAGATTACCCAATACTTTGGTGCTTCGCCTGCTTCTGTGAACGACATGCTGCAGCGTTCGGATGTGGGAAAGACCCTTTTGGAGCGCCTCGATGTCGGTTTTATACCCAATCTGCTGAACTCTTTCCTCGATGTGCTGAGCGCTACGAGTATCGGGTTATTTTCGGTACTGTTCATCTCTTTTTTCTTTCTAAAAGACAGTAAACTGTTCCAAAACGGTTTGTTGATGTTCGTACCCAATGATAGGGAAACGGGGATGGTAAAATCAATTGAAAAGATCAATAACCTGCTTTCCAGGTATTTTTTGGGCCTGGTGCTGCAGATTTTCATTTTGTTCGTGATCTACACCATCGTATTGTTGGTTGTGGGCATCGAAAATGCAATCGTGATCGCCTTCCTTTGCGCGCTCTTTAATATCATCCCTTATATCGGGCCCATGATCGGCGCGGTTATCATGGTGGTGCTCACCATGACCAGTAATTTAGGGGCGGATTTTAGTGCGGTAATCTTGCCAAAATCTGGGTATGTTTTAATCGGTTTTGCCGTGGGTCAATTGGTCGATAATTTCTTTTCCCAACCCTTTATTTTTTCCAATAGCGTAAAATCGCACCCCTTGGAAATCTTCCTGATCATCATTATTGCGGGACTGCTGTTCGGGGTGGTGGGAATGATCATTGCGGTACCCGGATATACAGCGATCAAGGTGATTTTAAAGGAATTTTTCTCTGAAATTAAGCTGGTCAAGTCACTGACCCAAAATTTATAGTATCACATTGAATAAAGCAATATTAAATGCTGGTGTACAAAGTTTTATAGCTGAAAATTTGAATACTGACATCATGTCAGTCTTGCTTCAGAAACCAGTTTATGAAGGTATTTCGAACAAGGAGCTGGCCGCACAGCTGGAGGCTCGAAAAAAGTGCGAAAAAAAACTCCCTACCTGGTACAACAGCCCGGGAATTTATTTCCCGAACAAACTGAATATCGAACAGACCTCTTCCGAAAGAACAGCATCCTACAAGGCGGGTTTGGTGCATGGTAAATCGTTGGCCGATCTCACTGGTGGCTTGGGTGTCGACAGTTATTTTTTCAGTCGGAAAATACCCTCGGTAACCCATGTGGAAAAGGATCCGGAACTATCGGTAATAGCCACCCATAATTTTCAGATATTGGGCAGAAGCAACATTCACTCTGTTTCCGGAAACTTTGTTGGCTTCCTTCAAAATACCGAACAGCATTTTTCTTGGATATATCTCGATCCCTCCAGAAGAAATGACCATAAAGGAAAAGTTTTTCGGCTGGCCGATTGTTCACCAAATGTTTTGGAACATCTCGAGCTGTTGTTCTCCAAAACGGACAATATATTGATCAAAACCGCGCCCTTGTTGGACCTTAAAGCTGGCATGGGCGAAATGAAGTTTGTGAAAGAAATCCATATAGTGGCGGTGTCCAACGAGGTTAAAGAGGTGTTGTGGTGGTTGGAAAAAGATTTTCATGGTGAGGCAAGCATCAAAACCGTAAACCTTGGCTTGGCCAAAGACGAGACTTTCGAATTTGATATGGAAGGGGAACAGCAAGCCAGCGTAGCCTATGGTCTTCCGCTCGCCTATCTGTACGAACCCAATGCCGCCATCATGAAATCGGGCGGATTCAAAAGCATCGGCAGTCAATACCAACTCAAAAAATTGCACCCGAACACACACCTTTACACCAGTGAGCAACGGATCGATTTTCCTGGTCGCATATTCAGGGTCGAAGGCGCGATTCCCTATCGAAAAAGCGGGATGAAAACCTTGGCCGATACAAAGGCGAACGTGGCGACGCGAAATTTTCCAGAAACGGTGGCCACAATCAGAAAAAAACACCGCATCAAGGACGGGGGGGATACCTATCTGTTTTTTATCCGGTCGATTTTGGAAAAACCGATTGTTTTGGTCTGTACCAAGGTGTGATCAAATCATATCCTCGCCATGATTTCATTATCTATAAAATTGCCTGTTGGCGGCCATTCCGTTTGTGGTGCTAGGCCATGTTTTTCAGATTTGTTTTAAGCGGTATAATTTAAGGTTCCATTTGGTATTTTTTAACGTTAACAAATACCAAAAAACCGTATCCAATTCACCACAAAAGTCATTGAATTTATTCCTCACCGCAATGTGAAAATTGCTAACAATTTTGGTTTTCATTGTGATTAACATCGACTTCGAATTCTTCAATCCGTACAGGGTTTTTTTCTGATATCCCTAAATAATACAGGGGTTACAGACCATATTCCCAAAATATTAAGGTTTGAACCGTTGTTTTAAAAGAGAAATTTTTATTGATGAACTACAGCTATATCATAATATTTTGCTATTATTATCCCAAATTTGGTTTTTGTTAACATTTTGGTCCAAACCAGCATCGTTGGAAAAACTATCTAAATCAAGAATAATTTAAACTAACAAACATCAAGGATTATGAATCAAAAACGCTCTTTCAATTCGTTAAAACCTAAAAAGAAGTTCTCTTCTTTAACACTTGGGTTTTTGTCGATGATGATTTGCCTCGGAACGCAACTCCTCCAGGCGAATTCAAAAACCATTTCAATTTTGGTTGAAGTTGACAATTTTGTGCAAACAACCATTAACAGGTACTGTAACGGATGCCGACGGTACCCCCCTACCCGGAGCAAACGTACTGGTGAAGGGAACCACCAATGGTACCCAAACCGATTTTGATGGCAACTACACCCTCAATGTAGATAGCGGTGCCGTATTGGTGTTCAGCTACTTGGGTTTCCAGACCCTGGAAGTTGCCGTAGGTGGTAGATCCACTGTTAATGCTACGATGCAGGAGGATGCAGCGGCATTGGACGAAGTGGTGGTTACCGGTTACCAAACGGAGACCAAGCGGGAAACCACCGCAGCGGTATCCATTGTAAAAGCTGAAGAATTGGCCGCGATTCCATCCGGTAACATCGAACAGCAATTACAAGGTAGGGTCGCAGGGGTAACCGTACTGACCAACGGCCAGCCAGGTACCACCAGCCAGATTCGTATCCGTGGTTTTGGCGCCTTTGGCGGTAACGAACCATTATACGTCGTTGATGGGGTTCCTGTAGGCAATACAGAATTCCTTAATCCCGATGATATCGAGACCACTACGGTTCTTAAAGATGCCGCCGCAGCTTCCATTTATGGGGCAAGGGCAGCCAACGGGGTGGTCGTTTATACCACCAAGCAAGGATCAAGGGCGCGTCGCAAAACACGCATGAGCCTGAACATCGCCAGTGGGGTGCAAGATCCCAATACTGCTGGGGCACCACAAAACCTGAATCCACAGGATATGGCCAATTATACTCATATAGCTTATGAAAATAACGCTGCGGCCAACGGTACGCCGGTGCAGTATTCCCATCCGCAATATGGATCTAACCCTACCCCTCGATTTCCAGATTATCTACATGCCGATGGGCAGAACGGAGTATTTGCGAACCAGATCAACCTGGCTCAGATTAGGGCCAATTACGAGGCCGATCCCGGGAACGTATTCCTGATCAAGCCGAATTTGGCAGGGACAAATTGGTACCAAGCCATTACAAGGATCGCGCCCATTAGCCGATTTACCTTAGGATTTGATGGCGGAACAGAAAATGGCCGCTTTTATATGGGCATTTCGGCCCAGAACCAGGCCGGTATCTTATTACAAAACGATTTCTCAAGATATTCAGCCCGTTTCAATTCTGAATGGGACATCGCCCCATGGTTGAGCATTGGCGAAAACTTTCAGGTGACTTATCGCTCCACGATCGGTGGTTTTGGAGGCCAAGGCGGTATCGGCGGTGCCGATGACGAATCGGTTGTACTTTCTGCCTATCGTATGCCGACCATCATTCCGGTATATGACGAATTTGGCAGTTTTGCCAGTACCCGGGCCGCAGGTTTCAACAACCCCCGTAACCCGGTTAGACAATTGGTACTTAATGATGGTTCCGATAAGGGCTATACCATAGGTGGTTTTGGAAACTTGTATGCTTTATTGAAACCACTTGACGGACTTACCTTCCGTACCAGCTTGGGCGGAGGTTATACCAACGGACATTTCGTGGGTTATGGTTTCCGATATTTGGGCGATTCAGAGCCAGAGGCCAGCAACAGCTTTAACGAAAGCAGTTTTTATAATTTCAACTGGACCTTCACCAATACCCTTACGTATGAAAAATTGTTCGGCAATCACAAAATCCGTGCCTTTGCAGGTATGGAGGCCTTGAACACCGGTCGTGGCAGGAACATATTCGGTAACGGTATCAACCCATTCTCCACCGATTTGGATTTCCAAAGTTTGAGCGTGGTACAGAGTCCGAACGTAGGCAGCGGCATTGCCAAAGGAGTTAACTTCTACTCTACCTTCGGGAAACTCGATTACAACTGGAACGAAAGGTACTATTTGACAGGGGTGATTCGTAGGGATGGGGCCTCCCGTTTTGGGGGCAACAACCGTTATGGAACCTTCCCTGCGGTATCTGGAGCTTGGCGTGTGATCGCGGAACCCTTTATGCAAAACCAAAACTTCATCACCGATTTAAAATTCCGTGGGGGTTGGGGACAAATGGGTAACTCGAACAACGTAGATCCCAATAACCAGTATTCTTTGTATGCTTCAGATAGGGGCAATACCTTTTATCCCATCGACGGACAGAACAGTGGCGCCAATGAAGGTTTCGCCCAGAGCCGAATCGGTAACCCCGATGCGAAATGGGAAACCAGTACCACCCTTAACATTGGTTTCGATGCCTCTTTCATGAACAACAATCTGGAAATCATCCTGGATTGGTGGAAAAAAGACACCGAAGACCTATTATACCAAGTACCCTTGGCCGCGGTTACCGGTTCTTATGCCGCAGCACCTTCCGTGAACATCGCCAGTATGGCCAACCAAGGCGTCGATTTCCAGATCATAGGGCGCGGGAAGTTCACCGATGACCTATCGTTCACCCTTACCTTGAACAATTCGTTCTTGACCAATGAGATCACCTCATTGGCTCCGGGAATCGAATTCTTCGATGGTCCAGGCTATCGCGGTATACAAGCTACCAGAAACTCTGTTGGGCAACCATTGTCCTCGTTCTTTGGATATAATGTGATCGGCTATTTCAATAGCCAGGCCGAAGTTGACAGTTCGCCAGCACAGGATGGAAAAGGTTTGGGCCGTTTCAGGTATGAAGACGTCAATGGCGATGGTGCCATTACCCCGGACGATAGAACCTTTTTGGGAAGTGCCGTACCGGATTACACCGGGGGTGCTACTTTGAACTTGAGGTATAAGAATCTTGAATTCGAAACCTATTGGTTCGCCTCCGTAGGCAATGAGATCTTCAACCAATCTAAATGGTTTACCGATTTCTTCGGCACCTTCGAAGGATCTGCCAAAGGCCAGAACGCAAAACGTTCATGGACCCCTGCATTGGGCAACAGTGCCGCTGCCCCTATATGGGAAAGCGCCTCGAACCTAAGTACCAGTGGTGCCGGTAACTCCTGGTATGTAGAAGATGGTACTTATGTACGCTTACAGCGCTTGGCCGTGAGCTACGACTTTGTAGATATTTTGGACAGATTAGGTTTGAGCAAACTCAAATTGGGTCTTTCTGCCAACAACATCTGGACGATTACCAACTACAGCGGATTAGATCCAGGGGTTGGTGGTGGAGCCGATACCAACTTTGGTATCGATGTGGGTAACTATCCGGTCTCTCCGCAGTATTTGATCACCCTCGAATTGGGCATATAATTGAACGATGATAAAACTGTGAATTATGTCTGTAAAAAAAATATTATCTTTATCAAAAATTTAACTATGAAAACAATGAATAAACTTAAAAAATTTACCGTACTCTCCATGGGCCTGCTCATGTTTGGGGTCTCGTGTAATGACCAATTCTTGGAAGTGCTACCGGCAGGGGCGCTTGCAGATGCCCAGGTAGGCACCAAAGATGGTATTGAAGGCCTGCTTATCGGAACCTATGCTGCCGTTAACGGGGTATTTGGAAACCGTTTTGAAGGGCCCAACCACTGGATCACAGGATCTATTATGGGCGGCGAGGCCAATAAGGGTACCGATGCGGGGGATTATTCCTCCATCAACCCGATCCAACGCTATGAAACCGATCCCACCAGTGGGGATTTGAACAACCTTTGGAGAGGGCGTTTCGAAGGGGTCAGCAGGGCCAATGCAGTGCTTAAGGGCCTTGGAAGATGCTACCGACATCTCCGCTGCCGATGCAGCGCGAATTGCCGGGGAAGCCAGGTTTCTTAAGGGGACATTTTTATTTCGACCTGAAAAAGCACTTCAACAGTATTCCTGTTTTCGATGAGACCTTATCGGCTCCAGAAGTCGTTGAGGTTCCCAATACCCCGATGTATGGGGACAGATCGAAGCCGATTTTCAGTTTGCCTACGATAACTTGCCAGCCGTTAACGGCCCGGGCAGGAACAACAAATGGGCCGCAGCCGCTTATATGGGCAAAGCCAAATTGTTCCAGCAGAAGTTCTCTGAGGCCAAAACATGGTTCGACGATGTCATTGCCAACGGTACCACTTCCAACGGCTTGAAATATGCCCTGTTGGATGATTATGCACAGATATATAACGCGGAGAACGACCAGCATGCCGAATCGGTTTTCGATGTTGAATCTGCCAACAATACCGGTAGCGTGAACAACGCGAATTACTTTGATGATTTGAACTATCCCTACAACACCGGCCCGGATGGTCCAGGAAACTGTTGTGGTTTCTTTCAGCCAAGCTTTGAATTGGGCAATTCGTTCCGTACCGTAGGTGGTCTGCCATTATTGGATAAGTCTTACAACAACGCAGCGAATGCCATTGAAACGGATTATAATCTTGAGGCCGACGATCCTTTTACACCTACCACCAAGGAATTGGATCCAAGGATCGACTGGTCGATCGGAAGAAGGGGCATTCAGTATTTGGATTGGATCCCCCACCCAGGGAAAGCCTGGATCAGGAGTCAGCCTTATGCCGGTCCTTATTCTCCCAAGAAATACATCTATTACAAGTCACAAGAAAACTCCTTTACCGATGGTAGTTCTTGGACCCGTGGTTACGCGACCATGAACTATACCATCATCCGTTATGCCGATGTGCTGTTGATGGCCGCTGAAGCTGAAATCGAAGCCGGTAGTTTGGAAACCGCTAGGGGCTATGTGAATCAGGTTAGGGCCAGGGCTGCCAATCCAGCCTATTGGGTATCCAATGATGGGGGTGCCACCCCTGCAGCCAATTATGTCGATCGCAGAGTATCCCGCCTCACAATTTGCCGATAAGGCATCGGCTACTGCAGCAGTTCGCTTCGAAAGAAAATTGGAATTGTCCGGGGAAGGTCACCGTTTCTTTGACTTGGTTCGATGGGGCGTTGCAGCGAACTGAGTTGAACGCTTATTTGGCCTATGAGTCCACGCTTTTGGTGACCAAGTTTGGTGGCGCCAGCTTTACGGCTGGGAAAAGTGAATATTATCCCATCCCACAAACACAGATCGATATTCAAGGTTCTGATATTTTACAACAGAATCCCGGTTATTGATAACTTGGAAATAAGAAAGTTAAAAGCCGCCCAATGGGCGGCTTTTTTTTGCGTGTTAACCAAGGTTCACGCATCTTTGCACCATTAAATCATTATTAATTCTTAATCATCGATGAAATTTAAGAATTCACCTTCCTATTCCTTTTTTGGCACTTTGACCTTTTTGATGCTCGTGGTTTTGGGATGTACCGATGCCTTGCCCACCACCTTGTTCACCATCGTTCCCAATGCCCAAAGCGGACTGGATTTCAACAACCGAGCTTACCGAGAATGACAGTATCAATATTTTGGACAATGAGTTTGTGTACAACGGTGCCGGGCGTCGCCCTTGGGAGACGTAAATGGTGATGGTTATGACGATCTTTTCTTTGCGGGCAACCAAGTGGCCAACAAATTATTTTTGAACAAGGGAAAACTAAAATTTGAAGACATTTCAACTAAGGCCAACATTGCCAAAACCGGACACCTTGATGTGGTCTTCGGGCGTTTCGCTCGTCGATGTCAATGCCGATGGCAAATTGGACATCTACGTCTGCAACACTTTTAGAAAAGTGCCTTCCCAAAGAAACAACCTATTGTATATCAATCAAGGCAACGATGCCAACGGATTACCTACGTTCAAGGAAATGGCCCAATCTTATGGGGTGGCCGACGATACCTATTCATCGCACGCGCAATTTTTTGACTTTGATAACGATGGAGATCTGGATCTTTTTATCGGCGTGAACCGCATCGAAGGCATCGATCCCAGCGAGTTCCGACCCTTGGACGATGACGGGACCTCCATGAGCAGGGACAAGCTCTACGAGAACACCTTCAACGACAGCCTCAACCGCCAGATCTTTGTCGATGTCTCCGAAAAGGCGGGCATTCGGTACCATGGGTACAGCCATAGTACGGTGATCCATGATTTCAATGAAGATGGATGGGCCGATATCTATGTGGCCAACGATTTTCTGAGCAACGACATCATCTACATCAACAACCACGATGGTACCTTTACGAACCACGCCAACGACATCTTCAAGCATTTCAGTCTCTCTTCGATGGGCAGTGATATCGCCGACGTCGACAACAACGGCCGAATGGATATCTATACCACCGAAATGCAACCCTATTACAACAAACGGAAAAAATTGTTCCAGGGACCGAGCAGTTACCAAAAAGAAATATTCACCAAAAAGTATGGGTACGAATTTCAGTATGCCCGGAATACGCTGCAGATGAACATGGGCACAAATCCGCTGACCGAGTTGCCGATTTTCGGGGATGTGGGCATGTTCGCCGGCGTACAGGAAACCGATTGGAGCTGGGCACCCTTATTCGCCGATTACGACAATGACGGCTGGCAAGATCTTTTGATCACGAATGGGTTCCCAAAAGATGTCACCGACCGCGATTTCGGAGATTTTAGGATGACCGCAAGCCGCCTCGTAAGTAAGGAAAAATTGATCAGTGCCATTCCAGAAATCAAATTGCCCAATTTTATCTTCAAAAATAATGGCGGTTTGGAGTTCACTGATGAAACCCGGGCATGGGGCCTCAATTTCGGGACCTTTTCCAGTGGCGCCGTTTATGGGGATCTTGACCATGACGGGGATTTGGATATCGTAATCAACAATATCAACGACCCTGCACTGCTCCTGGAAAACCACAGTGATCGATTGGCCCCCGACCAACATTACCTCAGGATCAATCTTACCGGTTCCGAAAAGAATGGCAAAGCCATTGGGTCATCCGTTGAAATTTTTGCAAATGGCAAGACACAGAAAAAAGAAGTGCTATCGGGTCGGGGCTATCTCTCCCAACCGGAACAGGTGCTCCATTTTGGATTGGGGGCCACGGACCAGGTGGATAGCATCAAGATCAAATGGCCCAATGGAAGTGAACAGTTATTGGGCATTTCTAAGGTCGATACCACATTGATCTTCAAATATGATCCGCAGCTGGCCGCTGGAAAGCTTCGGCCAAGACCTATAGGCCAATCCCTATTCAAGGAAACTGCTGCGGCTACGTAATCTTGACTTTTTGGTGGGGGATTACGACTTCATCGATTTCAATTTTCAAAGGACCATACCCCACAAGTTTTCACAGTACGGGCCATCAATCGCCGTTGGGGATATCAATAATGATGGTTTTGACGATGTCTTTGTGGGCGCCAGCCGTATGTTCAAGGAAAATTGGTTCGTACAACGCAAAGATGGCGTTTTTGACCGGAAGGAAATCAGTTACAAGACAAGCGCGAAAATGGAGGAAGAAGATGCGGGCAGCTTGCTGTTCGATGCCGACAACGATGGCGATCTGGATCTTTATATTGCACGGGGAAGTGGGCAGTACCCCATCAATCATGAATTTTATACCGATGTACTTTATAAAAATGATGGAAAGGGAAATTTTAGTGAAGTGAAAGACGCACTTCCCGGTATTACCGCAAATTCCTCGACCGTGAAGGCCGCCGATTTCGATATGGATGGCGATCTTGACCTTTTTGTAGGCAGCAGGGTATTGCCTTTTGCCTATCCCATGCCCGATAGGAGCTTTATCCTGAGAAATGAAAGCACGCCGGGAAATATAAAATTTGTCGATGTTACCGAAATTGTGGCCAAAGAACTTGCCTATGCGGGCATGATCTCCGATGCGCTATGGACCGACTTTAACGGTGATTCCAGGCCCGATTTGGTATTGGCCGGGGAATGGATGCCTTTGAGGTTTTTCAAAAATGAAAATGGAAAATTGGTGGATGTCACTTCCAATACCGGCATTGCCGATGACTTGGGTTGGTGGAACAGCCTGGCCGCGGCGGATATCGATAATGATGGGGATATGGACTATGTGGCCGGGAATTTTGGAAAGAACATGTATCTGAGGGGCAATAAGGAAGAACCGGTTCGCGTCTATGCCAAGGATCTGGATGGAAATGGCACGATTGACCCCTTGATATCCTATTATTTGAGAGACAGCATCGGCACCAAAAAAGAATATCTGTACCACCCTTGGCAAGATGTCACCAAGCAATATGTGGGCATACGAAAAAAGTTCAATTCCTATGGGGCATTCGGCGAATCAACCCTACCAGAAATGTTTTCCGATGGCCTCCTCAATGATGCGACCCAACTCACCTTCAACTATATGCAAAGTGCGTGGGTAGAGAATTTGGGCAAGGGTCAGTTCAAAATTCATTCTTTGCCCATAGAAGCCCAATTGGCCCCCATTTATGGGATACTTCCTGAAGATATCGACGGGGACGGCAATACCGACCTCCTGCTCATTGGCAACGATTATGGCATGGAAGTACAACAAGGCAAGGCCGACGCGCTGAATGGTGTGGTGCTAAGGAACAATGGCAAGGGCGATTTTTATGCGTTACCGATTGAAGAAAGCCACTTTTTTGTACCCGGGGATGGAAAAAGTCTGGTTTCCGTGGCTATGGCCGACGACAATCAATTGATCATCGCATCGCAAAACAATGACTCCTTAAAAGTTTTTGAACCCATGATCAAGCCATTGGGTAAAATGCTAAAACTGGTCCACAAAGAGGTGAAGGCAAAAATAAAATTTGCCAATGGCACTGAAACCATGAGGGAGTTTTACTGGGGAAGTACCTTTCAATCCCAAAGTAGCCGTTCTATTTTCATGACCGGGAACATGAAGTCGGTCACAGTTTTTTGATAATAGCGGGAAAGAGACCCGAATCATTGGGCAATAGGAAAACAGGCCAATTATTGTGTCATTCTATAAGACCGAAGCGGCATGGTTCCGTGTTCCACTAATATTCATCGGGATGTTTATAGTCCCCGAACCTATATTTCACGGTTCGTTTTAAAGGGATGTTCATCCCTTTTGTTTTCTCCAACCAATCATAGATGGCCGTTGCCATCGATTTTGCAACTTCCTGTTTGTCGGGTCGGCAATCAGGTTGTACATTTCCTCAGGGTCGTTTTGTAGATCGTAGAGCTCGTTCCCGTCCCAAATACCATGGTATTTGATGTATTTATAGCGATCGGTTCGCATGCCAAATACCGTTGGGGTCATGGGAAAATCGTATTCCCAAAAGTACTCGTAGAAAATCTCCTTGCGCGAAGGGGCATTCACATCGCCGGTCAAAATGGGAATAAAGGAAACCCCGGGCATATATTCAGGTTGTGGCAATGCCCGCTTCCGCCAGGATCGTAGGGCCAATATCGATATTCTGGACCATCTGTGTGGGTTTCTTCCCGCCTTCAAATATTTCAGGGCAACGCACCAAAAGTGGAACTTTTACGGATTCCTCATAAAAATGTCGTTTGTCGATCAGGCCATGTTCGCCCCAACTAAAACCGTTATCACCCATATAGATCACCAAGGTAGATTCGTCCAATCCCTCTTTTTTAAGAAATTCCATCAGGGTGCCGACACTTTCATCAACGCCCAATAAGGTCTCGCAATAATCGACGACCATCTCGTGTATGTCCCTGTTGTCGTGATACATATAGTCAACCCCATGCCAGCTCACCCGCTGGTCCGCGACCCATTGGGGCCATTTCAAATCGCGGTACTTCCCTGTTTTGGTCTGGTCATAGGTCAAAGGAAGCGCAATCTTATTGCCTTTGTACCTGCCCTTATGGCGCTGGGCAGGCTGAAAGCCTGCATGTACGGCTTTGTGTGATAAATAAAGGAAAAACGGTTTCTTTTTATCCCTTTTTTCCAGCCAGTCTACCGCGTGTTCGGTCAACAAATCGGTGATATAGGTAGAATCGGTGTACGCCACGCGATTACCGTTGATGTTCAAGGTAGGGTTGTAGTAAACCCCCTGTCCGGGAAAACTCTCCCAATGTGTAAATCCGGGTTGGGGTTCGTCGCCATGATCGCCCATATGCCATTTTCCAAAAAACCCCGTCTGGTAGCCTGCCTTTTGAAGATATTGGGGGAAATAGGTCAAATTGCCCGGGTCGGGCGCTTGATTGTCGACTATGGTATGGGTATGGGAGAATTGCCCTGTCAATATGGAGGCCCTGCTCGGGGAACACAAAGAGGTTGTTACGAAAGCATTCGATAGATAGGCCCCTTCCGCAGCCAGCTTGTCCATATTGGGCGTTTCCAACCAGGGCACCTTGCCCGTAAAGCCCATATAATCGTATCTGTGGTCGTCGGTAAGGATAAAAACAACGTTTCTGGGCTTTTTTTTGTCCTTGTCCTTTGAATTGGTGTTGGCAGCTATTTTGCCCGAAGTGCAGAGGGCCAAAACAATTATTAGAAAATGAGTCAGATTTTTCATATTGGGTATGGGTTTTTATTCGATCGATGGAAGGAAATCGTTTAATCCCTACAAAATACCTAAAAAATCGAAACCCCAAACCCTCTTTTCAATCTTTTCGTGCCTGTTCCATGAACCATTCATAGAGTTCTTCGGTATCGTAGGCTTGAATCCAGGCATCATGGCCCACGCCGGGATACCTCGTGAACCGCACCTGGTAGCCCATCCCGAGGAGTCGCTTCACCATATTTTCGGATTCCGAAATCGGTATCGATTCATCTTCTTCCCCATGAAACACCCAGATGGGCATCTTCTTGTCGATCCATGCCGCGTAGGGCAACGGTGCCATGCCGCAGACCACGGCCATAGCGGCAAATTTATCGGGATGTTGTACTGCCAGCTCCCAGGCCGCGCCCCCTCCCCTGCTCAAACCTGTCAGGTAGATGCGCTTTTTATCCACTCGGTTGTTGGCTAACAATCGTATCCAATAATTGAATCACCGCCTCCGTGTTCCACCATTTCGTTCGATGTGGGTTTTGCGGTGCCAAGATCAAAAAGGGAAATTGTTTTCCCCTAGCGATCAGTTTAGGGGGTCCGTTCCTTTTTACAGTTACCAAACTATCACCCGACTCACCGCCACCATGAAGAAATAGCAATAGTGGGAACTGCTCTAAACTGTCGACTTTATAATCTTCCGGATAGTACAGATAATAGCGTAATTTTTCAGTGACCACGGTCTCCATGGAACCACTGATCAATTGTGATTTCGATTGTGCGGCACATCCTTGTAAGAGAATGGTAACCATCAATGCGATAACGATGAACTTCATTGGAATTGTGCTTTAGCAGTAATTAAATCAAGGTGTTCGGGTAAAACCCAGTTTTGTTAGGCCGTTGATGATGTCTGGGTTTTTCATAAACAAACTCCAAAGCAGTCCCGATCTGTAATTCTCGATCATCACCGGAATCGGTCCCTGATCGATGGCCAAATACCTTGGCAAATACCATTTATATTCTTCGCTGAAGGCGTCATACGGACCGTATTTTCCGATCAAGGAATCATGCTCTTGGTAGAGATGTCGCAAAAAGGCCATACTCTCCTTTGGCGCATAGGGCATCGATGAGAGTGCCGCCGTTGGGGTAATTACGCCCACATCCTGCCCGGGTCGGTGTGCCTCATAAAAAGTATTCGCCGAGTAACTGGCGGTAAGGCCCCAACAATCGGGTCCGTAGCCCTTAAAATTCTTGGGATTATCGACACAATACCGATAATCGATCAAGGTATGGTTCACATTCAGCTTCCAATAATCTGCATACTGATCTTCCAAGCCTTTCGGATCAAGTCCCAAATAGGAATAATGGGCCCAAAAAAGTGGCCCTACCGCTTCATCATTGGTTTCGTAATGATCCAAAACCGTTGGTAGCCCATAGTAATCGGTATCCGATTTAATCGCACCGCCACGGGCCCAACCCTGGTCATATACTGCTTTTGAGATGGGGTGTGTGGGTGATGCCGCGGCAAGGATGTACATGATCAGGCACTCGTTATACCCTCTTACCGCGAAATTCATTTCCCATAGATGGTTCGGCGACCAATGCCAGTACAGCACTTCCTGACCTTGGGTGAACCAATCCCATTCCACTGCCTCCCAAAGCTGTTGAATACGGTTTGCCAAGAGACTTTCCCTTTGATTCGCCGGGTCGAGATATTCCTTAACGGTCAAAAGACCTTGAACCAAAAATGCGGTTTCCACCAAATCGGCACCATCATCTTTGGGACTGAAAGGCTTGGTTTTCCCGGTAGCGCCGTCCAGCCAATGGGGCCAGGCCCCGTGAAAGCGGTCTGCATTTTCCAGAAAAGTGACGATTTGTTCAAATCGACCTATGCCTTGGTCACGTTGCACAAACCCCCTGTCAATGCCTGCCAAAATTGCCATAAGTCCGAATCCGGTACCTCCGGTAGTTACGATATTTTGGTCGTTATCGGGATAAATGCCATCTAAATGAATTCTTTCCGGCGCCATTCCCGAAATGGGTTCTGCACCTGTCCAGAAGTATTCGATGGTCTGTTGTTGAACCATGTCGAGTAACTCTTCATCGGTCAGCACCGCTTCATTCAACACGGATTCGCTTGGTTTTGCACTTCCAGGGGCATCTCCCGCGCAGCCGCTGACCAATAGTTGTGCACCTACCAACAATACCATTAATGAAATCTTGTAACTCATATGGCTTTCGATAAACAAAAGGCAAAGATATTGTTTAATTGTTTGTTTTAATCCATAAAAACAAACTCAGGGCATTACCCATTTCAGTGGCGTAACTATCGAAAAACTCCTTTTTGTCCAAGCAAAAGATGTGGGCATGATTGAAACAAATCAAAATAAAAAAAGGGATGTCAAAAAAATTGACATCCCTTCGTATAAAACTATTTGCAGGTTACCGCTTATCTGTACAATGTAAAATGGCCTACGAATCGGGTGTTCCTGGCGTCGTTTTGGTTAACCACATACCAATAGTCGCCACTTGGCAATTCTTTTCCTTCATAAGTACCGTCCCAATTGGTGACTTGGTCTAAAATGGCGACTACCCTTCCGTATCGGTCATAAATCTTAATTTCAATATTGGGAAAGAAATCCCTGCCAGCGATCATCCATAGGTCATTTTCACCATTGCCGTCCGGGGTAAAGAAATTGGGCAATTCGAGCATTCCTGTGAATTCAAAGGGTATCATGACCACGGCCACACATCCGTTACGATCGACCACCCGCACCTCAACATTGCCGCTGACATTGGTAAGGTAAACGTTATCGGTGCCTTGTGACTGGCCTTGGAAGAAGTACTCATAGCCACCATAGCCGCCCGATGCCATGGCCGTCAGCTCATTGGGACCTGTTTTTTCTGCGGTCAAAGTCAACGGGGCATACGGATCTATGGTAAATTCGGTGGTATTGGAACATCCATTGGAATGGAACAGATGCACCCTATATTGCCCGGCCGGTAAATCCCCGAAGGTATTTTCAGGTTCCGCAAGTAGGATCATCTCAGACAGGGTCAAAGGGGGATCTGTTGAATCCAAATCTTCAAGATAGAACAGCATTTGTGGCAAAAGACTTGGGTCTTGCATCTGAACAGTGGCCGTGCTATTTGGGAATATGCCCTCACAACCATATTGAACCATCGGTTCTGCCGTGAGATCAACGCCAATTCCCACATTGAATACGTCTGAAAAGTTACATAAATTTGCATCTTGTACATAGATTGCATAGGAAGCACCACCTTGCAGATTTTGGATCGGTTGGCCATTATAAGGCGCAAATACCCCGGTACCGGTCTGGTCGATCGGTGATATCATCTCTACCTTGTATTCAAAATAGGGCAAGGGGTTCACCAAGGGATCCACAAATGGGGTACCACCGATAACTTCAAAGACCATTGTACCATCATTGGCACCAATACATAGTTCAGGAACCACTTGTATATTGATTGTTTGGAGTGGCATGGGCTCGGTAACGGTAATGACATCTTTTTCAAAACATCCGTTTTCATCCTGGATCAATATTTCATAATCCCCTGCGGCCAAATCCGCCAAAAGTATAAATGCCGGGGGTAGCGGGCTCGCTAAAAAATTCGCCGAAATTGGGTTCTATGGCAAATTGTATCAGGCCTACGCCACCGCTCATCACCTCAACGGTTATGGTGCCATCATTTTCCCCGTTACAGGAAACCGGCATCGAGTCTGCAGTAAAAACAATGGGTGCGGGCCTAATGATCTCAAAAGGTCCGGCAATGTCCTGGCAGGTAACACCACTGGTCACCGCGATATAGTACTGATTGCCCTCAGGCAAGCCTTCGAAAGTACCAAAACTCTGTGGACCACGGAATGCCGGAACTACCGGAGCAAAGGCATCCACCGGATCGCCGATGTACAAGGTGAACATATCGTTCCCCACGCCACCATTGATGAACGATTCTATGCGGCCATCGAGTTCGGAGGCGCAGGAAATATCATCGGGTTGGTTGGGCAACAAGGTCACCCCGGTCGCGTCGGTCATGTTTATCCCGTTCGATCGCACCGGATTACAAGTATTTGATGCATTTTTCTTGCGCACGTCGAACTGGTACAGAACGCCGGCGACACCGGGTATCAATACCGTATTGCCCACCAAATCGGTATAGGGATCATTGATGGGATCCGGCGTGGGCACAATTCGATATTCGTAGTTAAACAACGGATCTGGATTTTCTATGTACAGACGCATTTCCCCCATGCCACCGCAACCGGGCACTTGGGTCTGCACCAGTTTGGGCTGTACAGGCGGCGGAGGTACCACTTCATAGGGCGGTGTGATAAAACTACAGTTATAGCTGGAAGTGATCTCAATGGCATACCAACCTGCGCTGATAACACCACCAAAAGCCCCGATAAAGGTCGGACTGTCTTGAAGGCCACTGCGTTCACGTTCATCGGCAATATTGTTGCTGTTCAGATAGATCAGTTGGTATTTATAGCCTGCACCAGCCACCCCGCCTGTTGCTCCGGGATTACCGGATATCAGGTCATAGGCTTCCAGCACTGCGTTATTCCCACCTGGGCATACCAAATTCTGTGGTTCCCGGATGCCGGCCTGAATCGATGGAATGGCCGATAATGTGATATCAAAAGTATCGGTACACCCTTCCACATCCCTGATCTCGACCCTATAATCGCCGCTGGTCAGGTTTTGAAACAGGTTGTTGGCATTGAAACCGACTTCGACAAGGTAAGTTCCCGAGCCGTCATCTTTCAACAATTGATATTCATAAGGGCTGGTGTCCCAACCCCCGCTACCTGTGGCATCTATGGTCCCAGCATTATCATCACAACTTACGTTGCCTACCTCTGCGGCCTGCACGTCCAGTGCCCCGTTGGGGGAACGAACCGTAACCACATTGCTGTCAACGGAACAATATGGTGCGCCTGCCTCCACCACTTCCACAAAGAAGTTGCCGGCGGGAAGGCCTGTTATCCTGGCCAGGTCGCCATTGATGTCCGGAAAATTGGCGGTATCAAAACTACCGGTCGCCATGGGCGTGGTTTTGGTAACATCCGAAGAACGGTATACCGTATAGTTATATATGCCCCCATAGTTGCTTACGTCAATAAACAGTTCTCCGTTCGAATCCCCAAAACAGGTGACCGGTTTGGCTTCCGTGACCACGGCTGTGGGATCGGTCGGGGCAATTACGGTATGTTTTGGCAGCGGGTAATCGCACCCGTTGGGAGAATCATCCCGAACGATGATCAAATAATCCCCCGCATCGGGCAAAAACACGGTTGCAACACTGACCCCGCTAACACTTACGTCTGGAACTACCGTACCTAACGGCCCACTGGTGATTACCGTAAACTCTGTGGTGCCGATCACACTGATTTCTATAGTTTCCGGATCCCTGCAATTCAAGGGCGACACCACGGTAAGGGTGGGGACCACATCGGTAGGTGGATTGATGGTGGGCAAATTAAAAGTAGTTTGACATCCATTGCCATCGATTGCATAGACCGTGATGTTCTGGGGCGAACCGTTATCAACTATTTCAAATGTATTACCAAACTGGTAATTGCTGAAACCGGTAATGCTGTATTGATAACCGCTGCCCACTGTTCCAGGGTTGCCAGGATCTACGTTCACCGTGATAATCGTGGAACTGAAACGGTTCGCACCGGGTTCACAGGTAAAATCGGGGGCACTTGCGGTGATGGCAAAATCACTGGGTTCGATGATATCTATCACCCCTGAGAGCACCGAACAACCTCTGGCGGTTAAAACTTCGACCTGATATTGGGCCGGTGGCAACCCTGAAAAAGAACCGGTAAAGTTTCGATCTTGCTCCAGACCACTGCTCAGGTTGTTCAATATGAATTCGATGGGCGTATCCACATCGGTGCCAAATTGCAAAAGAATATCGATGCTGCCATCATCAGCGCCAAAACAGCTGATGTCTTGTTTAAATTCATTATCAATAATTGGCGGAACCGCTGGTTGCAGCTCAACATCCAACACAAAATCGCAGAGGGTCTCCGTATCGGTTACTTCCACCTGATAGGTTCCCGGCGCCATTCCGTTGAAAACCCCGGCTGTGCGATCTCCGAGGATGGGCGCACCAATGTTGGTTCCCCCACCATCCTGTAATTGAAAGCTGAACTGGTTACTACCGCCAATCACACTTACCGTGATCACACCATCGGCATTGTTACAGGAAGGACTGGCCGTGAAATCGCCAGAGGCCGACAAGAATTCATAAACCTCCGCAGTACCCTGACTGGTACAGCCGTTCGCATCGGTTACGTCGACGACATATACGCCAGGACTGCTGACCTGAAAAGTATATTCATATCGGTTGTTTCCAATATTATAAACCCCAAATTGGGTATCCCCCGCAAGGGTGAACCGGGGAGTGTCTACCGTACTGGCATCCATACTCACGGTAACGTCGAATTGGGTCGCGGTGACCACGCATTGGTTGTCTACCGTAATGGTAGGCGGTACCAAATCGGGTTGCAGTTGGATCACCGTTGCAATGGCAAAGGAGGTACAACCACTGATGTCCCTTACAAATACATCATAGCTCCCAGCTGCGGCCACAAAAGTGGTTTCAAGTGTCCAATCACCAGGATTGGGGGTTGATCCAGTGGGCATGTATGCAAATTCATAAGGTCCGCCTGCTCCACCTGCGCCCTGTACCGTAATTTGACCTGCGGCATTACAATTGGCCGGTTCTTCGGCCAAAATATCGATGGTGGGCAGGTTTTGGTCGATGATGACGCCCGTGGCATCGGTACAATCGTCGGTTAAATTGGTAACAATGATCTGATAGTCGCCCGGTAAAGCAAGATAGTTATTGGAATAGGGGTCTGAGGCCGGGGCAACGGTTTCAAGAATGATCCGTGAACCATCCAAATTGTTCAGCAGTTCGATCTGCAAATTATCACCAGGGGCAAAACCCGTGACGGTATAGATGATTTCACCATTTCTATTCAAATCGCAGAAACCTGCAGTAGAAGTTGCTGTGACATCTAAAGTGGAAGGTCCATTTACAGGCGGAATAAGATCTAAATAAATACATCCAGTGGCCGTATCGGTAACTTCAACGGTATAGGCCACACCATATTGAAGTCCATTGAAAGTATGTCTTCTAGGAGGAGAACTCGGCGCAACCGGAGGTAATGGATCGTTCTCCAACCGGATCAAGAACGGACCGATGCCCCCAAATATTTCCACCGTATTGCTGAAACCGGTGGCACTGCATACCGGCAAAGGTACCGGATCGGGAACCACATCCACGGTATTCTGGGTGATGGTGAGGGGATCGACATCCCTACATCCATTGGCATCCAAGGTTACCACCGTATAGTTTCCGGGTATCAACAATGGATCATTGATGACAAGTGGTAACGAAGCGGGTGCCACATTATTAAAAGTGAACAATGGGTTGCCCAAATCATCTTCGATGATAAAGTTAAAATTGGGGGTGCCGTTGGTCACACTATTGATGGTGATTCCGCCACTAACATTTCCAGCGCTACAAGTGGCTTGAATTTCAGATACGTTTGCGTCGGGGCCTGGCGTGGCATCCAAAACGATGACAGCATTTGCTGCCGGTGTTTCACAACCCCTTGAATCCCTTACAATAAAAGGATAGCTTCCTACCGCCAAATTTGAATAGACCGTTTGGGCCGTAAAAGGTCCTCCATTGAAACTGACCTCATAAGGAGGGATACCGCTCGTGGCATCCGGTGTGATGGTCACGGTACCATTGTTGGGATTGCCGCAGCTTACCGGGGTGGTTGTAACGGTGGCCGGTGCTATCTGTTGGGGCGGGTCCACCACCAAAGGTGAAGAAAAAGCCTCACACCCTTCGTTGTCGGTCACCCTAAATATATAGGTACCCCCCGCGGTTACGGGATAGAGGAAGCTGTTGGCCGCCAAAGGTTGCAAAGCGCCATAGCTGACCCCATTATCGGCGCTCACTTGGTATTCCTTGGGTACGGCATTCGCCAAATAACCACCTGTGACCGTTACTTGTATCTGTCCGGGAGCCCCGCCGCATGGGATGGCGGTATCCAACCCTGTATTGACCCTCAATTGTGGATTGATGGTCACCCCGATCTGGTCACGGCAGTTGTTGCCATCTACCACTTCTATGGTATAGTTGCCCGGATTCAATCCGGCAAATATTGGACTTGCCTGCAAACTGCCCCCATTGACACGATACTGATGGGTAGCCAAAGCGGCTGTTCCGGCGGTCGAGGATACTGCGATGGTTGCGCCGGTTCCCGGAATATAGCAATAATCGCTTAAGGCATTATCTATGCTTATGTTCGGGGCATTGATTGGCGTCAGGGTGAATCCAAAAGTGGTCGTACAGCCTTCGGCGTCGTCCACGGAAAGGGTGTAAGCCCCCGGTAGCGATAAGTTATTAAAAGTGGCGCCCGTTTTGGGGCCCACGGTGGTCACCCCGCCGGGATAGACCAAGGTATATTGGTAGCCGCCCCATCCGCCAGAGGCCGATGCGATTACCCTACCTATATTTCCGTTCGCACAACTCATTGCGGTTACATTTCCCGTAAGTGCAATAGGTGTTGCAGGTTCTGAAATGGTAAACCCTATAGAATCTGTACAACCGGTATCCGCATCGGTAACTGTAATGGTATAAGTTCCTGCGCCAGAGGGTGGCAATACCACTTCGGCGTTATTTTGTGGCCCCCCGGTATAGAGTCCGCCGTTGATGTCATAGGTATAGTTATTTGCAAAACCATCGATGATAAAGGTACCCGTTCCATCAGTAGCCCCCGTACAAACCCTCAAATCGCCCCCGGATTTGACCCTGGCTCGAATCGAGCTTATTTGGGCAGGCGTAAAGCTCTCGGTAATGCTACAGCCATTGACATCGGTCGCCCTGAATTGATAAGAAACATTTGTGGGGAGGCCTATAAAGTTATTGCTTCCCCCGTTGTTGACAATTATGGGCGCAATGATCTCATAGGTGGCGATCGCCGCATTGGCCGTAACGGTCAATTGAACATCCGAAGTGCCGGCCGAACAGTTGATATTGCTCTGTGCAAAAGCGATATCGGTTGGGGGGTCGACATTATTGATGGTAATCGGGTTAAGATCTCGTCTACAACCACTGTCATCTATTATGGCAGGGACATAGGTGCCTGCAGCCAGTCCAGTGAAATTGGGGGAAGGTGAAAAGTTTACACCATCGATGCTATATTGGTAGCCGCTCCCTGAACCTCCGGACACTCCTTGTATATCTATTTCCCCACCATTGACACCCCCACCGGCGATACATGTCCTGTCGGCGATTTTTATGGCGTTGCCATTAATAGCCCCAACTTCGGTAACCGTGACCGTATTGGGCATCGATAAGATACAATTGAATGCCCCCGATTCGTAAAGCACCTCAATGTTGTTATAGGTTCCGGCTGATACCGAAAGTACAGGATTCGTGCTCCATGCATCCCCTGGATCTGCCCTGAACGAAAGATCGTATCCTTTGGCGTCAATGATATTGAATTGCAATCGGGCCCCACCATTGGTACAAGTACCGTCGACCCCACTGACCGTAATATCCGGTGGGGTAAGTTCTTCCACATTGGCTGAGGCCATGATGGTACATCCATTGGCATCGGTTATGGTAAATTCATAGGTTCCTGGACTGTTGATGGTATGAACCCTTGAAGCTCCGTAAGGAGGACTGGAGGGCCCTGCACCGTTAACGATATAGGTATATGGTGGCGAACCACCTGAAGTATATACCGTTATGTCGACGCTATTGATACCGCAGGCTGCACTAAAACTATTGTTCGGTTCCGCGGATGCCGAAAGGGCCACCACCCCGTTTCCAATGATGATGGGGTTCCCCGAGGTATCGACATTTTGCCTTGGCGGTAAAATGCCGTTCAGTGGATCACCGGTACATTGCTGTGTCTCCACCTGTACCGTATAGGTGCCAAAACCTACTGCGGCAAAGGTGTATGGATTGTTGGGAATAAATGCGGTAAACTCCTGAGCGGTACCGGAAGCATCGAGCAAGGTATACTTGTAGGGTCCAGGCACATTGTTGGCCGTAACGGTTATCGTACCGGTATCACCTGCACATTGTGCATCTGTAAATGTTACATCAATGTCGATATCCCTTTGTTGGATAACAATGGGGGCATAAGGGTATTCACAAGCGTCGGGCGTGTTTTTGAGGCGGGCCTTGACAACATAAGTACCTGGATTCAGGGTATTGAAGATAGGGCCTTGCCAAGGTCCAAATCCACTCCCACTATTGATGCTGAACTCATAGGCACTTGATAGATTCGTAATCTGTATCCTTCCGGGCACCCCACAGATAAAGTCATTTTTTACAAAGGTCTGGGTGATGTTGCTCTTCTTTACTTTGAAGAAATATTGCTGACCATCGGCAACCACCCTAAATTCAGCGCCTACGGCGGAAGGAATGGAAGCGGCATTGATGGTAAAACTAGATCCGGTGGCGACCTGGCTATAACAGGAAAGGGTAGTATTGGGACAATCGTTGTTGATATCAGGGCTGCAACTACCCCCCAAAATTTGCCAAGAAACGGAAGAATAGCTGCCCGAAAGCGTTACGATTCTATTGTCGGAATCCCCACAAAGGTTAAAGCGGGCCAAGGTACTTCCATCATTGGCACAACCTACCAGCTGGTCGGCCCCTTGGATAATGGTCGCGAATACCGGCTTGAAGAAGGCGGTTTCCTTCTTGGAAGCATTGGCAATACCGTCGAGATCCCTGGTAGTAGCATCCATGTCCCCCACTATGGATGCCTTGTTGGGCCGATCCAATACAGAGGCCACTTCAGAAATAAAATCGAATATTCTTGAGTTAGCTACGGCAGAAGTACATACTGCAGAAAGGGCCAGCAGCAGCACGGCATAGTATATATGCCTTGTTTTTTTTGGGAGCATAGGTTAAGTCTGATTTGGCTGGAACAACCATGATTTGGGGATCGGATTATTCCTCAGCGTAATTATTTAAACTTATAATTTCTCTTTATCTTTAACCCGGAGGTTACTTTATTAATATTTATCTAACGAAAAATTATGAAGAATAGTGTGTTATTGATTTGTTTATTCGTTGTAACGTTCAATTTTTCCTGTGGACAGGATGCTGAAAATCAGGTAGCTATGCCAACTGAAGTTCCGTTTTCCGCAACGCTGTTGGTCGATGGGCTGCCGATTCCATGGGGCATGGCGTTCCTTCCCGATGGAAGCATGCTGGTAACGGAAAAATCAGGGGGAATAATTCATTTTAAGGACGGTAAAAAAGTATCGGTTGCCGATGTTCCTGAAGTTTACGATCGGGGCCAAGGCGGACTATTGGATATCGAACTTCATCCCGATTATGGGAACAATGGATGGATCTACATCACCTATGCTTCGCCAGAAGGAGAAGACAAGGGGGGAAATACTGCATTGATGAGAGCCAAGTTGCAAGATAATACCTTGGTAAACAAGGAGTTACTATACAAAGCTGAACCCAATACCACAAAAGGGCAGCACTTTGGTTCGAGAATCGTTTTTGATAATGACGGCTACCTTTATTTCTCAGTTGGAGAGCGCGGGGAGCGCGACATCAATCCTCAGGATATTACGTTGGATGGGGGCAAAATTTATCGACTTTTCGATGACGGGCGGATTCCGGAAGACAATCCCTTTGTAGGCACTTCCGGCGCTAAAACCGCTATTTATAGTTATGGGCATCGAAATCCGCAAGGCTTGGCAAAAAATCCCGAAACGGGCGAAATATGGGATAATGAACATGGGCCCCGTGGTGGTGATGAAATCAATATTGTTAAAAAAGGGGCAAACTATGGATGGCCCGTGATTACCTATGGCATCAACTATAGCGGCACCCCGATTACCGACAAAACCGAAATGGAAGGCATGGAACAACCCATACATTATTGGGTGCCCAGCATTGCCCCTAGCGGAATGGCTTTTATTACCTCAGACAAATACCGTGGCTACAAAGGCAGTGTTTTGGTAGGCTCCCTGGCCTTTCAATATTTGGAGCGCTTGGAACTCGATGGCAACAAGGTGGTGAAGCGCGAGAAATTATTGGAAAACCTAGGCCGGGTGCGCGATGTTAAGGAGGGACCGGACGGCCTCATCTACGTGGCCATAGAGGGTAAGGGCATCTATAGATTGGACCCAAAATAAAGCCCTTCGAACCTATCCATAGCATTTTCGAAATTTAATAACCCATTTGATTTAATGAAGACTTTCTTATTCTCGTACCTGGCCATTGTACTCGGTTTTTCGGTGTATTTATTTCAAGACCCAACCTTGGAAGCAAGCGTTCAACGTGGCAGCGAAATCTATTCCGATTTTTGTGTTACCTGCCATATGGCCCAAGGAGAAGGCGTTGCCACTGCCTTTCCTCCTTTGGCTAAATCGGACTATTTGCAGAACAACAGGGAAGGCAGCATAAGAGGTATCAAATTCGGCCAACAAGGGGAATTGGTGGTGAACGGAGTGACATACAACAGCGTGATGGCACCAATGGGACTGGAAGATGAGGAGGTTGCCGATGTTATGAATTATATCCTTAATTCCTGGGGCAATACCTCCGACAAAATGGTCACGGTAGAAGAGGTCGAGGCTATCCAAAAAAAATAAGGTCCGGGTCCAAAAGGGTGTCTAATTTTTACCGGCATCCAAAGCTTTCTTGACCGAACCGTGTTTTTTGAGCAGCTGTTCCGCTATTGCATAATCTACGGCCAAACCTTCCATCACATAACGCACCCCTCGATCGACCAATTTGGTATTGCTCAGTTGCATATTTACCATCTTGTTGCCCTTTACACGTCCTATTTTGATCATCAGGGCCGTCGAAATCATGTTCAGCACCAGCTTTTGGGAGGTACCGCTCTTCATTCTGGTGCTTCCGGTCACGAATTCCGGGCCCACATTGACTTCGATGGGAATGTCGACCGCTAGAGCCAATGGAGATCCGGGATTGTTGGTGATACCGGCGGTGAGCAATCCATTTTTTTTGGCATCCCCCACCCCGCCCAGAACGTAAGGCGTGGTACCGGAAGCAGCGATACCTACGACCACGTCCCGTTCGTTGAGCTCATTGACCATAAGATCCTTCCAGGCCTGTTTTCTGTCATCCTCGGCATGTTCCACCGATTTTCTAATGGCCCCGTCTCCCCCGGCGATCAATCCTATTACCCGGGTATGCGGCATACCGTAGGTCGGGGGGATTTCGGAGGCATCAAGAATGCCCAACCTCCCACTGGTACCGGCACCAATATAAAAGAGTCGACCCCCTTGTACAAAGCGCTCGGCCAAGGCATCCACCAAAAGGGTAATTTGTGGTATGGCCAGGGCAACGGCCTTGGCGACCTTCTGGTCTTCCAAATTCATTTTGGTGAGGAGGGTATGGGTATCCATGAACTCCAAGCCCTCATGAAGTGAAGGGGTTTCCGTAATTTTTATGTAATCCATAGGAAAATTTACAAAAGACGTATGTCGTGGTTTCTAAAAAGATTCAGCAAGTTATTATCGGGTTCCAATTCAGTGATCATGGTATTGATGGCATTGATATCACAGGTTTTGTATCGGTGCTGGGAATTGAGTTTCTCCGAGATACATAAAAGTACCGTTTTTTTGGAAGCCTTGATCACCGCTTTTTTCAGTTGCACGATATCCCAATCGAACTCTGTTAGTCCGTATAACGAATCTACATAACCCGTCCCGATGAAACTGTAATCGACTTTGATTTCCGACAGCTGATGTATGGCATGGGAACCTATGGAAATTTGTGCATCCTTGGAGATTTTACCCCCGATAAATATGACTTCAATGTTGGGTTTGGCCAATAGTTCGAAAGCGACCGGTAAACTCAACGTAAAACAAGTGAGTTCAAGATTTGTTGGAATCAATCGCGCCAGTTCCAAACAGGTTGTACCCCCGTCGATAAAGATGACCCCTCCTTGCCGCAATAACTTGATCGCCTTCTCTGCAATGATGGTCTTTTCCTCCAAGGCGTAAATGGTTCCGTTTCTTGCGCCATAACTAGTAAATCCCAAAGAAATGGCCCCCCCATGCACTTTTTTCAGCTTGCTCTCGGCATCGAGTTCCTTGACATCGCGCCTAACGGTATCGATGGATACATCCAATGATTCGGCTATATCTGTGAGCAGTACCCTATTGTGCAAGGCCACCTCGTTCAAAATCAACTGCTGACGTTCTTCCTTGAGCATAAAAATTCAACTTGTTTCCACAAAGATAGAAAATTATTTGATTTGCCGTTTTTTACCGTTTTTAATTTGTAAATCAGTTCATTTTCAAAATAAATGCAAAATACTGCAAAATATATTGCACAAAACTGCAACATATTATTTTTTTGATTACCTTTGTGGCATCAAAAAATCTCTAAAATTCACAAAATGGCCGATACTTCCACAAAACCCAAACTGATGAACTACCCAATGGACGAAGAATCAAAAAAATTCGAGAAAATCAACACCATCATCCATGAGAGCTCACAAGATGCCTCCTTCTTTGTAGCCAATGAAATTGCCGAATTGATCCGGCAACGCCAAAAAGAGGGAAAAAATATGGTGTTAGGGCTTGCAACGGGCTCTACCCCTACCAAGGTCTATGAATTCCTGGTTAAATTTCACCTTGAAGAAGGCCTTAGTTTTAAGAATGTGATCAGCTTCAATCTGGATGAATACTATCCCATTTTGCCCGATTCCATACATAGTTATGTTCGTTTCATGAACGAACATCTTTTCAACCATATCGATATCAAGAAGGAGAACATCAACATACCCAATGGAAATTTGGACAAGGAAGATGTGCGGGATTTTTGTGCCGAATACGAAAAGAAGATCGAGGAAGCAGGGGGCATCGACATCCAAATCTTGGGTATAGGCAGGACGGGTCATATCGGTTTTAACGAACCTGGATCCTCCCTGAAAAGCAAGACCCGGATGGTGCGGCTCGACCGCGTAACCCGATTGGATGCGGCCAGTGACTTCTTCGGGTTGGAAAACGTCCCTTCCAAAGCGCTGACCATGGGCGTTGGCTCGATCATGGCAGCGAAACGCATCATATTGATGGCGTGGGGCGAAGGGAAAGCAGGCATCATCAAGCAGGCCGTCGAGGGCAAAATTAGGGAATCGGTACCCGCTACCTTCCTACAGGAACATCCCAATTGTGATTTTATCATCGACCATGCCGCAGCTTCCTCCCTGACCCGTATCTGTACCCCTTGGTTGGTCAGTGAATGTGTCTGGACGGACGCATTGATCAAAAAGGCGGCCATTTGGCTCTCCGAAAAAGTGGATAAGGCCATTTTGAAACTCACCAATGAACATTATAACGAACATGGAATGGGTAGTTTGGTCGCCGAAATCGGTTCTGCCGAGCATATCAACCTAAAAGTATTCAATCACCTGCAACGCACCATCACCGGCTGGCCAGGAGGCAAGCCCAATGCCGATGACACCAACCGGCCCGAACGCAATTCGCCCTATCCGAAAAAGTCGTTGATCTTTAGTCCGCACCCCGATGATGACGTCATTTCGATGGGCGGGACCTTATTGCGACTGGTCGACCACGGACATGAAGTACACGTTGCTTATCAAACTTCGGGAAATATCGCGGTATTCGATGATGAGGTAATCCGGTTCATGGATTTTGCCACCGACATCCAGAAAGAAAACAAGACCCTGAGGGAAGAATTTAAAAAAGTTCGGGAATTCTTGAGCAACAAGTCCCCTGGTGAGGTCGATAGTCCTGAAATACAACGTTTTAAAGGCTTGATCCGAAAAGGTGAAGCCCTGGCCGCCTGTAGATACTGCGGCGTCGATGAAAAAAATGCCCACTTTCAGAATCTCCCCTTTTATGAGACCGGAACGGTCAAGAAGAAACCGCATTCCGAAGCCGACGTTCAATTGACCTACGATTTATTAAGCCGGGTCAAACCCCATCAAATCTTCGCAGCAGGGGACCTTTCCGATCCGCATGGCACGCACCGCGTTTGCCTCCAGATCATTTATGAAGCCCTTGACCGATTGGTGAAAGAAGGTGCTGAATGGATCGATGACTGCTACTTATGGCTGTATCGTGGCGCTTGGCAGGAATGGGATATTGCAGATATGGAAATGGCCGTGCCCATTGGCCCCAAGGATATGCAAAGAAAGAAAAACGCCATTTTTAAGCACCAGTCACAAAAAGATGCGGCCATGTTCCCGGGTAACGACGATAGGGAATTTTGGCAACGGGCCGAACAGCGAAATATGGATACCGCCCGAAAGTACAATTCCCTTGGAATGGCCGAATATGAGGCAATGGAAGGCTTTGTGAGGTACAAGTTCAAATAATAAGTGCACAATGGTCATGGGCAATCCAAAGTGAATCGCGGGTGCCCATGGCCATTTTCTTTTTACAACCAACCATGACGCTCCATCGCTTTTGCTTTTTATTGCTGTTGCTCGCGACCTCTTGTTCCGTCTTCAAACCCATACCGCAGCCCAAAACGGAATTTAGGGGTGTTTGGATCGCTTCGGTGGCGAACATCGATTGGCCGAAAAATGGCCTCGATGGGGTTCTAAAGCAAAAAAAAGATTACCTCGCCATATTGGATTTTTACGAAGCCTTGAACTTCAACGCCGTCGTGGTACAGGTACGGACGGCTGGCGATGCGTTTTATGCCTCGCCCTATGCGCCATGGTCGCGTTTTTTGACCGGAGAAGAAGGTCGTGCCCCTGATACCCGGGAAGATCTGTTGGAATGGATGATCGAAGAAGCCCATCTACGAGGTATGGAATTCCATGCATGGTTTAATCCCTATCGCGCCACTTTCGACCTAAAGACCGAACGACTGAGTCCGACACACGATTTTAACCTACATCCGGAGTGGATGCTAAAATATGGCTCCAAATACTACTATGACCCCGGCCTGCCCGAAGTTCAAGATCGATTGGTTTCCATCATCGACGAGGTCGTTTCCAAATACGACATTGATGCCATCCATTTCGATGATTACTTCTATCCCTACAAAATACAGGATGCGGTCTTTGAAGACCAAAATTCCTTCCGGTTCCATAATAAGATCAACGCATCGTTGGAGGACTGGAGAAGGGCCAATATTGATAGTCTCGTAAAAAAGGTACATCAGACCGTCAAAAGCAACAAACCTTGGGTACAATTTGGTATCAGTCCGTTTGGCGTATGGAAAAACAAGGCCACAGATCCCAGGGGATCGGATACGCAGGCGGGCCAAACCACTTATGAAGACCTTTATGCGGATCCGCTGTTATGGTCTGAAATGGGTTGGTTGGATTACCTTTTACCCCAGATCTATTGGAGCATGGACTTACCAGTCGCCTCGCACAGAAAAATTATGGATTGGTGGGCCGGCCATTTAAAAAAAACCAATCTCTACATTGGTAACGGGGTATATAAAATCAGGAACAATGCCGATAGTGTCTGGTATGACAAAAAGGAACTGCCCAGACAACTCACCCTTGCCAGAAAAACCCCGGAGGTTGGCGGCAACGTGTTTTTCAGTGCCAAGATCTTGATGCAAGATCATAGTGATATCGTCGCCCATCTTAAGAAAAAATACTACCGTCGACCCGCGCTGCCGCCCGTCTCCTCTCTGCTTCCAAATAAAGAAAAAGTCAGTCCGACCATTGTAACCTCAGCTTCCGACCCCCTTGCCTTCAAAGTGCCCGAGGGCTATCGGTACGCCATGATATATGATTCCGGGAGAAAGCAAAAAAAGGACTACCCGATGAAAAAACTGAAAAAGAAAATTTCAATTTTGAATGCAACGGAGTTGGTACTCCCCAGGTCCTATTTTTCAAAAAAAAAGCAGGTTGCGGTTTCATTTATCGATTTTTATGGTCGTGAAACCAAACCGATATTAGTACATTTAAACCAAACCAACCATTATGATCCAAAAGAATAAATGGGCATGGGCGTGGGTACCCATTCTCTATTTTACTCAAGGTTTGCCTTATGTCATGGTAGTCACCGTTTCGGTGATCATGTACAAAAAATTGGGCATAAGCAATGCAGATATCGGTCTTTATACCAGTTGGTTGTATCTCCCTTGGGTCATCAAGCCCTTATGGAGCCCCTTCGTAGATTTGAAGAGCACAAAACGCAACTGGTTCCTCATTACACAATTGTTGGTTTCAGTGGCTCTGTTAGGGGTAGGGCTAACGATACCCACCAATATCTTTTTCATTACCTCCTTGGCCTGTTTTTGGATGGCCGCATTTGCCTCCGCCACCAATGATATTGCATCGGATGGCTATTATATGATTGGCCTCACCGAGGAAAAACAATCCTTTTTCGTCGGGTTGCGCAGTACCTTCTACAAATTGTCGACCGTCACCGGACAGGGGCTGCTGGTTATCTTGGCCGGTTTCCTTGAGAATAGATATGGTGATAATACCAAAGCGTGGTCGCTTACCATGATCTGCGCCGCCTTTCTGATGCTTTTACTGACTATTTCCAACTTTTTTGTCACGCCGAAGTTTGAGACTTCAAATGCCATTGCACTTGACAAACCGGCCAGTTTTATGGAAGTATTCATCTCGTTCTTTAAAAAACCGGGCATGGCGGCCGCCTTGACGTTTATCTTGCTTTTCCGCCTTGGTGAATCGCAGTTGGTAAAAATGGCATCCCCCTTCCTATTAGATCCAACATCAGTGGGAGGCTTGGGGTATACCACTACAGAAGTGGGAACCATTTATGGCACCATTGGGGTCATTATGCTTACTGTTGGCGGCATCCTTGGAGGAATACTTATTTCCCGCGACGGATTGAAAAAATGGATGTTGCCCATGTTGCTATCCCTCAATGTGCCCAATGCGCTGTATGCCTTGCTCGCCATCACCAAAACCACCCATATCGCTGCCGTGGTCGGCACGGTGGTGCTTGAACAGTTCGGCTATGGTTTCGGTATCGCCGGCTTTATGGTGTATCTGATCTATATCGCCGACGGAAAGTCAAAAACTTCCCATTACGCAATAGCCACCGGATTTATGGCCCTTGGCATGATGCTACCAGGTTTGATCAGTGGTTATATGCAGGAGTGGCTCGGGTACGGCGGTTTTTTTGTATGGGTGGTCATCGCGGCGTTTCCGGCCATCATCATGCTCAAGTATATCTACTATCCCCCAGATTTTGGTAAAGCAAGTTCAAGAAATGCGGAAAATTCCTAGTTATCGGCAAGCCAAAGGCTTGCTTACCACCACCGAGAAGGTCGGACAATTGTTCATGCCCGCCGCCTTCATCAATGATTCGGAGGCTGAAATTGCACAATTGGAACAGTTGATTGGCAGGCACCATGTAGGTGGGCTTTGTTTTTTCCATAGTCGCGCGAGTGCCGCCACCAACTATGAAGGGAAAAAAAAGGTCGTTTACAACGAAAAGAGTTTTGAAACCCTTAGGTCTCTGGTAGAACGATATCAGAAAGCGGCCACCCATCCTTTGCTCATCGCCATCGATGCCGAATGGGGCTTGGCCATGCGCGTGGAAAACACCCCGCAATACCCGTATGCCATTACCTTGGGGGCCATGCAAGATGGAGATGACCTTATCTTTGAAATGGGTCGAAATATCGCTAAAGACTGTTTGGCCGCCGGAATCCATTGGAACTTGGCCCCTGTGGTAGACATCAATGTCAACCCCAATAACCCCGTGATCGGATACCGGTCGTTCGGGGAAGACAAGACCAGTGTGACCCGAAAGGCATTGGCCTATATCAAAGGGATGGAACGTGAAGGTCTGCTGACCAGTATCAAACATTTTCCAGGCCATGGTGATACGGAGACGGATTCACATCTGGGACTTCCATTGATCGATAAGACCAAGGAAGCCCTGCAAGAAAACGAACTCTTTCCATTTCAAGAATTGGTAAACCATGGCGTAGATTCAGTGATGGTAGGGCATCTATCGGTGCCTTCCTTGGCCGGAGGCAAACCCGTTCCCTCAAGCATATCCAAGGAGATCATCAAAGGCGTCCTTCGCAAGGAAATGGGATTTAAAGGCGTGGTGATCTCGGATGCCTTGAACATGCACGCAGTCTCCAAAAACCATCCTAAAAAGGGCGAACTGGAATGGTTGGCCTTTGATGCGGGCAACGACGTGCTCTGTTTTGCGGAACATACGAAGGAGGCCATTGAAACCATCCTTCAAAAAGCCTCTGAACAACAGATAGAAGAAAGTTTTCAAAAGGTATGGCAACTGAAGGAAAAGGCTGTCGATGCAAGATCTTCAGAAAAAACGATTGTCCAGCAAGGAACCTTATCGGATCCTAACTTGTTGAACAAAAAGATGGCCCGTATGAGTTTGACCTTGTTCAAAGGCGATGAGTATGCCATTGCCTCCTTCCGAAAGAAGGCATTCATAAAACGATCCATACCGCAGACCGCCAATAGTCGCTTCTTTACGGACATCGAACATGGGCCTCAACTGGAAAAGGCAATGGAAACAGAACAAAACATACTTTTGGCCTTGTTTCCACGTCAGGTAAAGCCCGCGAATGATTTCGGCTTTAGCAAAAAGGAGCTGCAATCGATCAATACGCTGCTAAAAGCCAATCAGGTGATACTCTATCTTTTTGGAAACCCATATGTATTGGGACTTCTGGATATTTCCAAAGCACGGGCCGTTGTGGTCGCCTACCAAGATTTTGAAGTCTTCCAAAAGGAGGCCGCAGCGCATTTTTTAGGTACATTTAAAGCTGACGGCAAATTGCCCATAACACTTCCAAAACCATGAAATCCTATTCCATCTTAGGTTTGATGTCGGGAACTTCCCTGGATGGGTTGGACCTTGCCCATTGTCAGTTCTCGAATACCGAAGATCAGTGGGAATACAAGATCGTGTCACATAAAAGCATTCCCTATTCCAACGCGATGCGGACGGCCTTAAAGGATGCCATTTTTTTAAAGGCGGAAGACTTGTTGCAACTGAATAATTCTTATGGCACTTGGCTCGGCGAACAAGCAAAGTTCTTCATCGATGAACACCAATTGGTGGTCGATGCCGTTTCCAGTCATGGGCATACCACACACCACCGACCCGATAAGGGCTTTACCTATCAAATCGGTTCGGGGCAACACTTGGCAAATGCCTGTGGCCTTATGGTCATTTGTGATTTTAGGACAAACGACGTTGCGCTGGGTGGGCAAGGGGCCCCTTTGGTCCCCATTGGCGACCAATTGCTTTTCGGGAAATATGACTTTTGTCTGAACCTAGGGGGGATAAGCAATATTTCGTTCGATCTGGAAGGAAAAAGAATCGCTTACGATATCGGACTGGCGAACATGATCTTGAACCACATTACACGAAAAATAGATCTCGACTTCGACCGTGGTGGGGCTTTGGCACGTAAGGGCGGGATCAACGTCGAGATGTTGACAAGGTTGAACCAACTCGAATTCTATCGACTGCCCCCTCCAAAATCGATTGGCTATGAATGGTTTGTTGAAAAGGTGGTGCCCATAGTGGATGCTACGAATGACACGCCCCAAAATTTATTGCATACGTCCGTGGTCCATATTTGCGAAAAAATTGGCGATCGGATAAGGCATCATCAAAAAACGAAGGGTCAAACCCTATTGGTGACCGGCGGCGGCGCCTTGAATGATTTTTTGATCGAGACCTTGCAGCATGAGCTTGGAGCAGACACCGAAGTGGTAGTGCCCCCTAGTCACTTGATCGAATATAAGGAAGCCTTGATTTTTGCCTTGATGGGTGCCCTTCGTTTGGCGCGGCGGACCAATGTTTTCGCTTCGGTAACCGGGGCAAAAAGAGATTCATCGAGCGGGGTTTTATACCTCCCAAATTAACTAGTTACATCACAATTGCCTATCTTGGAATTTCGAAATGCAATATTAAAATCAAGCATATGCCAACCAAACAAGAGAAGGCCACGGCTTACTGGAAAGAGAATGTAAAATACTTGTTCATACTGCTCGGGATATGGTTTGCCGTTTCCTATGGGGCCGGGATACTCTTCAAGGATACCCTCAACCAAATTAAAATTGGCGGCTTCAGACTTGGATTTTGGTTTGCGCAACAGGGCGCCATATATGTATTTGTGATTTTGATATTCGTATATGTTCACTTGATGAACAAGTTGGACAAAAAATATGGCTACGACGAATAAACCGACCAATCAAAACTATTTTTTCTATGGATGTTCAAACATGGACCTATATTTTAGTGGGAATTACATTTTCGATCTACATCGGCATCGCGATTTGGTCGCGGGCCGGCTCCACTAAAGAATTCTATGTTGCTGGAGGGGGCGTTTCGCCATGGGCGAACGGCATGGCCACGGCAGCCGATTGGATGTCGGCCGCATCGTTCCTATCCATGGCAGGCATCATTGCCTTTGCCGGTTACGACGGGTCGGTTTATTTGATGGGATGGACCGGGGGTTATGTTTTGTTGGCCTTACTTTTGGCCCCATACCTGAGAAAATTCGGCAAGTTTACCGTTCCGGATTTCATAGGAGATCGTTACTATTCCAATTCATCAAGGATCGTAGCGGTATTTTGTGCGCTGCTGGTATCGTTCACTTATGTGGCCGGACAGATGCGTGGGGTCGGAGTGGTCTTTTCGCGGTTTCTCGAGGTTGATATCAATACGGGCGTAATCATCGGGATGGTCATTGTCCTGTTCTATGCCGTACTCGGGGGCATGAAGGGCATAACCTATACCCAAGTAGCCCAGTATTGCGTGTTGATCTTTGCTTTTATGGTACCGGCCATTTTTATTTCCATCCAAATGACCGGAAACCCTGTCCCGCAACTGGGTATGGGGTCGACCTTAAGCGATGGTTCGGGAACCTATCTTTTGGATAAGCTCAATGGACTTTCTACCGAGCTCGGTTTTGCGGAATATACTTCCGGGTCAAAAAGTACGCTCGATGTTTTTGCCATTACCCTGGCCTTGATGGTCGGTACGGCCGGACTACCACATGTGATTGTGCGCTTTTTTACGGTAAAACGGGTTAAGGATGCCCGAAAGTCGGCCGGTTTGGCCTTGTTGTTGATCGCTATTTTATATACCACCGCCCCTGCGGTGGCAGTTTTTGCCAAAACCAATCTGATCGATACGGTGAGCGATCAGGAATACCAAACTTTGCCCGTTTGGTTCAAAAATTGGGAAAAAACCGGCCTGTTGACCTTTGAGGACAAGAATGGAGATGGCAGAATACAGTATGTGGCCGATCCGAAAACCAATGAACTCAAAATCGACAACGATATCATGGTCTTGGCCAATCCCGAGATTGCCAATCTCCCTGCCTGGGTGATTGCCTTGGTGGCGGCAGGTGGGCTTGCAGCTGCCCTTTCCACGGCAGCGGGATTGCTATTGGTCATTTCGTCTTCGGTTTCCCATGACCTCATCAAGAAGGTCTTCGTCCCGAACATCTCGGAGCGGGGCGAATTATGGACGGCCCGAATCGCTGCCACCTTCGCCGTAGTGGTCGCCGGATATTTTGGTATCAATCCGCCCGGTTTCGTTGCCGCCGTTGTGGCCTTGGCCTTTGGTTTGGCCGCCGCTTCTTTTTTTCCGGCCATTGTCTTGGGCATTTTTTATAAAAAAATGAACAAGGAAGGCGCTGTTACCGGTATGGTCGTTGGAATAACCTTGATGTTGTACTATATGCTCAAATATAAGTTGGGCTGGTTCGATGACATCCTTCCAGATAAAAGTGAATGGTGGTTCGGTATTTCACCGGAAGGTTTTGGAGCCGTGGCGATGTTCGCCAATTTCCTTGTTTCAATTTTGGTGATGCAATTTACGCCTCCCCCGCCACAGCACGTGCAGGATATCGTAGAGGATATCCGCATCCCCAGCGGCGCGAAGGAAGCTACCGGGCACTGATATTTTTTTTAATTTTATGGCATAAAGCATAGCTGAGATGAGCAACTATCATATTAAACACCTAGAGGAATATTTTCAAGTTTATCGGAAATCGGTTAGAAATCCCGAAGCTTTTTGGGAGGAAATTGCCGAAGAACACTTCGTGTGGCGCAAAAAATGGGACCAGGTCTTGAAATGGGATTTCAAAAAACCGGAAGTGCGATGGTTCGACGGTGCCAAGCTCAATATTACGGAGAACTGTATCGATCGACATATTCCTACCAGGGGTGAAAAAACCGCCATCATTTTTGAGCCAAACAACCCGTCGGAGGAACCACAGCACATCACCTACAGGGAATTGCATGAAATGGTTTGCAGAATGGCCAATGTGCTCAAGGAACACGGCATTAAAAAAGGAGATCGGGTCTGTATTTATTTGCCGATGATCCCGGAACTGGCCATTTCCCTATTGGCATGCGCCAGGATCGGCGCCATCCATTCTGTAATCTTTGCGGGATTTTCATCGAATGCCCTTGCTACCCGCATCAACGATTCAGATTGTAAAATGGTGCTCACTTCCGATGGTTCATACCGAGGATCAAAGACCATTGACCTCAAAGGAATCGTTGACAAAGCACTTGAAGAATGCCCCGGGGTCAAAACCGTCCTGGTCACCAAGAGGATCAACAGTAATATTAAAATGCGCAAGGGCAGGGACAAATGGCTACAACCCCTATTGGACAATGCCTATGCCGACTGTGTAGCTGAAATTATGGAAGCCGAAGACCCTTTGTTCATACTTTACACCTCAGGTTCAACGGGCAAACCCAAAGGGATGGTGCATACGACAGCCGGCTATATGATCTACACCGCCTATACCTTTAAAAACATATTCCAGTATAGGGAAAACGATATCTATTGGTGCACGGCCGATATAGGCTGGATTACCGGCCATTCTTATATCGTTTATGGGCCATTGGCCAACGGGGCCACGACCGTGATGTTCGAAGGGGTTCCCTCCTATCCCGATTATGGACGTTTCTGGGAAGTGGTCGAAAAGCACAAGGTAACACAATTCTATACCGCACCCACCGCCATCAGGGCATTGGCAAAGGAAAATTTGGAGTTTGTCGAGCGATACGATCTTTCAAGCCTGAAAGTTTTGGGTTCGGTGGGCGAACCCATCAACGAGGAGGCATGGCACTGGTACAACAACAATGTGGGGAAAAAGAAGAGTCCGATCGTGGATACCTGGTGGCAGACCGAAACCGGAGGCATCATGATTTCTCCCATACCTTATGTGACCCCTACGACGCCCACCTATGCCACCCTCCCTTTTATCGGGGTACAACCGGCACTGATGGATGAGAAAGGAGCGGAGATCATGGGCAATCAGGTGGAGGGAAGGTTGTGCATCAAGTTTCCTTGGCCGGCGATGGCACGTACCATTTGGGGCGATCACAAACGATATCACGATACTTACTTTTCCGCCTATAAAGACAAATATTTCACCGGGGACGGGGCCTTACGCGATGCCGTAGGCTACTATCGGATCACGGGACGCGTGGATGACGTGATCATCGTTTCAGGCCATAACCTGGGAACCGCACCCATTGAAGATTCCATCAATGAACATCCGGCAGTTGCAGAATCGGCCATTGTCGGATTCCCTCATGATATCAAGGGCAATGCGCTTTACGGGTATGTTATTCTGAAGGAAACGGGGGAAAGCAGAGATCGCGACAACCTTCGCAAAGAAATCAACCAACAGATCACAGAGCACATCGGACCGATTGCAAGATTGGATAAAATCCAGTTCGTTTCCGGCCTTCCGAAAACAAGATCGGGGAAGATCATGCGTCGTATCTTGCGAAAGATCGCTGCCAAGGATACGGGCAATTTGGGCGATACAAGCACTTTATTAAACCCGGAGGTCGTTAAGGAAATCATGGATAATGCCCTTTAAAAACAGGACGTTGTCACAAGGATCGGGTTATGGGATCCAGTAGGTCATCCCCTACCGGTTTCATGAAATCGAGCGTTTGGCCAAACTCCTTGCGGCCATCCTTTTCCAAAGCATAACGCTAAAAATGAGAAGGGATAAGAGTCCACATGAGGCAAGCCCTGCAAACAAGGGCAATACCCTCCCTACCACAAAACTCCCGATATAGGCGGCGATCGGTATCGATAAAAGCGTGGAGATGAA
This sequence comes from uncultured Flavobacteriaceae bacterium, assembly GCA_963760375.1. Lineage (GTDB taxonomy): Bacteria > Bacteroidota > Bacteroidia > Flavobacteriales > Flavobacteriaceae > Pelagihabitans. Next base: position 116,029 of record CAVXCS010000002.1, read on the forward strand.
TCCTGTAATCGATGCGCCAATACCTGCAATATGCCCGATGGGTTCCATGGCTATCGACCGTAGATTGCCCCAAATAAAACCCAAACAAAAAAACTGCAGCGCCAAGAAGACGAACAATACCCCTACTGCCGGATTGGGGCTATCCCAAAACAGTATCACGTACAATAATGCAAGGGCGCAAAAAGCCGTTAAGGCAATAAAAGATAATTTCCTCATCCCGAACCGCATCACCAGGGTTCCGTTCAAGAAGGTCGAAAGGCCTATAGAAATGGCCAATCCCGCAAAAATATAGGGAAAGGAGTCCTTTAACCCGTACTGGTCTTCAAAAACGTGCTGTGCGGCACTCAGGTACACCAAAAAAGCGCCGGTGATGAGTCCGCTGATGACCGTAAATGCCATGGTTTCCCGATACCTGATCAATTCTTTGATGCCGTCGAAGAAAACATGGGAAGTGAACGGAATTTTATAAATTGGTTTCAGGGTTTCGGGCTGGCGCTTCCAAAACCATATCCCGACGAGTAGCGCAAAAAACAACTGCATATAAAATATGGCATGCCATCCAAACTCATCCATGATCGTTTTTCCGATGGCAGGGGCAACGACGGGCACCAATATAAAAAAAGCGGTAACAAACGACATTACGCGGGCCATATGATCCCCCTTATAAGTATCCCTGATTATGGATATACTGATGGTTCTCGGTGCCGAGAGGCCAATGCCCTGTAGAATGCGACCGAAGATCATCCATTCGAGGGAAGGCGCCATCACACATACTATACTTGCGATGGCAAATATCGCAAAACCCATATAAACGATGGGCTTGCGACCGAAACTGTCCGATAGCGGCCCAAAAAAAAGCTGGCCAACCCCAAGGCCCAAAAAAATCATGGTTATCAACAATTGGTTGGCGGTGGGATCTAGGCTGTTGATGTCGCTGCCTATATTGGCAATGGCCGGTAAAAGGGCATCGATGGCAAGGGCCACAATCGACATCAAGGAGGCCATCATGGCCACAAATTCGAAGTGTGGTGTAACTTTTTGATCTTGCATCCGGCAAAAATAGTAATATGGCAGCCAAACCGAACCATAAAAGTTCGATTTTAGGAATTGTAGCAAATTGGCACGCAAATCGCTACTTTTGTGCAAAACGAAAAAGATGTTGATCATAGGGATTGCGGGGGGCACCGGTTGTGGGAAAACAACCGTGGTAAACCAGATCATCAACGAACTTCCGACAGGGGAAGTGGGTGTTATTTCCCAAGATTCGTACTACAAAGATCTATCCCATTTGAATTTGGAGGAAAGAAGAAAAACGAATTTCGACCATCCAAAATCAATCGATTTCGAATTATTGGAAAGTCATTTGACGCACTTGAAATCGGGCAGTTCCGTAGCGCAACCGGTCTATTCTTTTTTGGAATGCAACAGAACCGATGCCACCATTCCCACAAAACCTACCAAGGTGCTAATCGTAGAGGGAATCTTGATATTGACCAACCCGACCATAAGGGACATGTTGGACATCAAAATCTATGTTCATGCCGATTCTGACGAGCGTTTGATACGAAGGGTGAAAAGGGATGTGAATGAGCGGGGCTGGAACCTCGACGAGACCCTTCAAAAGTATCAGTCGAACATCAAGCCGATGCACGAACAGTTCATCGAACCCTCCAAAGAACATGCAGACATCATCATTCCCAACAATACCTACAATACGGTTGCTATTGATATCGTGCGTACCATCATCAATCAGAAAATAGTCTAAAAATGGGATTTAAGGAAATCAAGAAGAAGAAATGGTTTGGAATCCTCACCAATATGTACGTACTGGTACTGACCGTTTTTCTGGTGTGGATGGTATTTTTTGATACCAATTCATTGTTGATCCATCTGGAACTAAAAAGGGAAATCGACAAGCTCGAAAAACAACAGGAGTTTCTCAGAGAAGAAATAACCAACGACAAAAAAATAATAGAGAAACTGTCAGACCCTGAAGAACTGGAAAAATTTGCCAGGGAACAATACTATCTCAAGAAGAAGGACGAGGAGATATACCTCATCGAGTTCGAGGATAGTTTGAAGGTAAAGAAGGAAGAGGAATAAATTTGTCGCCCTTTTTGATACGACTTCATAGAAGGAAACGATAAGCACCGTTTTTACCAAGAAACATACCCGGCAGCACAGGTTGAGGGAAAACCGGCCGATACCTTTTAACTTACTTTAACGCGACGCCCTTAAGTTATTCACTTTCTGTTAACAAAATTCGTTTTCTGGCATCGTAAATAATCGTATTTTTACCCTCTTAACTTACAAGCATAATGGGCAAAATAATTGCTATAGCAAATCAAAAGGGCGGGGTTGGTAAAACGACGACTACCGTAAATTTAGCGGCATCTTTGGGGGTGCTCGAAAAGAAGGTGTTGTTGATCGACGCCGACCCCCAGGCCAATGCCACTTCCGGTCTCGGCGTTGATGTCGACAGCATAGAATTGGGGACATACCAATTTTTGGAACATTCCAAAACCGCTGCGGAGACCATTATCAAAACCTCATCCCCCAACGTAGATTTGATCCCTTCCCACATCGATCTGGTGGCGATAGAGATTGAATTGGTCGATATGGATCGACGGGAATACATGATGAAGCAGGCCATCGGCGATTTGAGGGATTCCTATGACTATATATTGATCGATTGCGCCCCTTCGCTGGGGTTGCTGACGCTCAACGCCCTTACCGCGGCCGATTCTGTGATCATTCCCATTCAATGCGAATATTTTGCCCTTGAAGGTTTGGGCAAATTGCTGAACACCATTAAGAGCGTACAAAAAATACATAATCCGGATCTTGATATCGAGGGGATGCTCCTGACCATGTTCGATTCAAGATTACGTCTCTCCAATCAGGTAGTGGAGGAAGTCCGGAAGCACTTTGCCGATATGGTCTTCGATACCATAATCCAAAGAAATGTTCGGTTAAGTGAGGCACCCAGTTACGGGGAAAGCATCATCAAGTACGATGCCAGCAGTAAAGGTGCCGAAAATTACCTGAACCTGGCCAATGAAATGGTAAAGCGAAATAAGGAAAAAGTATAATGGCGAAGGCAATCAAAAAACAGGCTTTGGGAAGGGGATTATCGGCCCTGCTCAGAGATCCGGAAAATGATATCCAATCGGTTTCCGACAAAAACGCGGATAAGGTCGTCGGCAATATCGTGGAACTCGACCTTGATGCCATTGTCGTCAACCCCTTTCAGCCTCGATCCAATTTTAACGATGAAACACTGCAGGAACTGGCCAGCAGCATCAAGGAACTGGGTGTCATTCAGCCCATAACGGTTCGTAAAATAGATTTTAACCAATACCAACTGGTCTCCGGAGAAAGGCGCTACAGGGCTTCAAAACTCATCGGGATGGAGACCATCCCCGCCTACATCAGGATCGCCAATGATCAGGAGTCCTTGGAAATGGCCTTGGTGGAGAACATCCAACGCCAAGATCTGGACCCCATTGAAATTGCCTTGAGTTATCAACGCCTGATCGATGAAATAGAACTTACCCAGGAAAAGTTGAGCGAACGGGTGGGCAAAAAACGCTCGACCATTACCAACTACCTCCGATTGTTAAGACTTGATCCCATTATTCAAACCGGTATTCGCGATGGTTTCACCACTATGGGACATGGCAGGGCGTTGGTCAACATCGACAAAAAAGAGGATCAAATCGCGCTTTATGAGCGGATTGTAGGGGAACAACTTTCGGTACGGGATACCGAAAAGGCGGTCAAGGCCTATCAGGAAGGGCCAAGCCCTCGCAAGAACAAAACTTCGGCCCTAAAGCCAAAGGTGCCGGAATCAATCGCAAACGATATGGCCGAACTCACCGCACGGCTTTCGGTGAAAGTAGGGTTGCAGGCAACCGAGAAGGGCAAGGGAAAAATTACCATCCCTTTTCAATCAGAGGCCGATTTCAAGCGAATCAAAAAAATACTTTTGGGTGGGTAAAAACCGATATATGGCCTCTTTACTGTTGCTTTTGTCGCTGGTATGCAAGGCACAGGAAGCAGAACCGGCCAAGGCTCAATTGGATTCTATACAGACCAATCTTCAGGAGCAGGGAATCAATATCAAAGATGCCCAGATCGAAAAAAGAAAGCCCATCAATCCGCTAGCGCCGAGCAGGGCCGCTTTTTACTCTGCCATTTTTCCCGGCATGGGCCAAATATACAACAGACGTTATTGGAAAGTACCTTTGGTTTATGGGGCCATTGGAACCGGAATCTATGCCTATACCTGGAACAATGACCTTTATGGACGTTTTAGAACCGCGTTCAAAAGAAGACAGGCCGGTTTTACGGATGACGAATTTTACGATATCAGGTCACCGGGTGACGGGGTACTTCCCGCCGAACCGGATTTATCGAATGCAGCATTGGAAGATGCGCAGGAACGCTATCAACGAGATCGGGATCTGGCGCTAGTGGTTACGATTGGACTGTATATCCTGAACATCGTGGATGCCAATGTTGACGCGCATCTGAAACAGTTCAACATCGATGATGACCTAAGTTTTGATGTGCAGCCCTATTTGGAACGCAACCCAATTACAAATGATCCCAACTACGGCCTGGCCATGGTCATACGATTTTGATTAAAAAGGCAATTCGAAGAACTTTGAGATCGGAAAAGAGACCATTTGCTTGGAAAGTAATACATTCGGAACGATTCCGAAATTAAATCAGCCTATGAATATCGCACTGTTCGGTTACGGAAAAATGGGGAAAATGATCGAAGCGGTAGCTACCGCCCGAGGGCATCGCATAGTTTCAAAGATCGATATAGGCACAACATCCATTAACTTTGATGAAATGCATGTGGCCATTGACTTCAGTACCCCCGACGCGGCATTTGATAATATCACCAAATGCTTCGAACACGGCGTACCGGTAATATCGGGTACTACAGGGTGGCTCGGGAAATTCGGGGAAGCCGTTGCTACTTGCCATAAGCTGGAGGGCGCCTTCATTTATGCCTCGAACTTCAGTCTGGGGGTAAACGTTTTCTTTGAACTGAATTCCCATTTGGCCAAAATGATGCGGCAATTGAAATCTTATAGGGTTGCGATAGAGGAAATACACCATACCGAAAAGTTGGATGCGCCAAGTGGCACGGCAATAACGTTGGCGGAAGGGATTTTGGCAGATTCCGATTATGTGGGGTGGTCCAATGGCGATGCCGGGGAATCTGAAATACCGATTGAATCCAAACGGATCGGGAAGACTCCAGGAACCCACAGCGTTTTGTATACCAGTGAAGTAGATCAAATCGAAATCAAACATACGGCCCATAATCGCGAGGGTTTTGCTTTGGGAGCAGTGGTAGCCGCGGAATGGCTCGTTGGAAAAACAGGGGTTTACGGGATGAAAGACGTTTTGGGCCTGTAACTGCCCATCGAAAATATGCCAATGAAATACGGTGCCCGGGGATTGATGAATTTTAAAAAGAACCATTCGATTTTGAGCAACGAACCAACGCATACTTAATACAACAAACCATAAAAAACAAAGATGGACGGAACACAGTGGATTCTTTTTATTTTGATCGTACAGTTGGTACACTTTTTAGGTACCTGGAAACTGTACGTTAAAGCAGGCAGAAAGTCGTGGGAAGCTGCCATTCCGATCTACAATGCAATTGTTTTGATGAAAATCATCAATAGGCCAAAATGGTGGGTCTTTTTGCTCTTTATTCCAATCATTAACCTTCTCATGTTTCCCGTGATATGGGTGGAGACCATTCGCAGCTATGGTAGGAACAGCCTGCTTGAGAGCTGGTTGGTGGTCCTCACCCTGGGCTTTTATATTTATTATGTAAACTATTCCTTAGACGTGACCTATATCGAGAACAGGGGCCTACATCCGAAAACGGCCTTGGGGGAATGGGTGAGTTCGATCGTTTTTGCCGTGGTCGCCGCGACCTTGGTGCATACCTATTTTATTCAACCCTATGTGATTCCTACCGGTTCTTTGGAACGTACTCTAAGAATAGGCGACCTGCTGTTCGTCAGCAAATTCCATTATGGGGCACGCACCCCCATGACCACCGTAGCGGCCCCCATGGTGCATGATACGCTTCCAGGACTAGGGATCAAATCGTATCTGAACAAACCACAACTCCCGTATTTCAGGCTTCCGGGATTCACCAAGGTGAAGCGGAACGACATTGTGGTGTTCAGTTGGCCGGCCGATACCGTATATCAATTTTTCAAAAAGGACAAAGGGGTCATCAAACCCATCGATAAAAAATCGAACTATGTGAAGCGATGTGTCGGTACACCTGGAGATTCTTTGGAAGTCATTGACGGTTATGTCTATATCGATGGCAAAAAATTGGTGTTGCCCGAACGGGCCAAACCGCAATATGACTATACCATTTATGGCAATAATGGGGTTTCCTCAAGATTGTTTCAGGACATAGGAATCATCGATTTTCAAAGGAAGTTCATTTCCCCGCCCCTGAATCAAGCACAGGTTGACGCCCTTGGCAAGTACATTATCGGATTCAACAGAAGGGCCGATGGGCAATTGGAACTGTATACCAAGGAAAACGGGATACCGGTTGACCTCATCAGGAAGTTAAACCTCCCCTTGAAGGAGGAAACGGCCAGGGCAAGGGAAGCGGCCTTGACCGATGAAATGGTGGCCGAACTGGAGAAAGATCCCTCCATTGACTCGGTCAAACGGGTGATTACCCCTAAAGGACAACGCGGCATCAACCTCTTTCCCCAAAGTCCGGATTACGATTGGAACTATGACCAAATGGGACCCATTTACATTCCTGAAAAAGGCAAAACCGTAGCCCTGAACCTCAAGGTACTCCCGCTTTATAAAAAAATCATACGCGAATATGAAGGCAACCAACTGGAAGTTTCGGGCAACCAGATCCTGATCAACGGCAAGGTGGCCGACTCCTATACTTTTAAACAAGATTATTACTGGATGATGGGCGATAATCGGGATCATTCGGAAGACAGCCGTGCCTGGGGCTATGTGCCTGAAAACCATATTGTTGGCACCCCCATTTTTATCTGGTTGAGTTTTGACAACTTCAATGACGGGATTACCCATTGGAAGCCCCGATGGGACCGTATTTTTACCACGGTGCACGGTGATGGCCAGCCGAGGTCGTATTTCAAATATTTCCTGATCGCTTTGGCCGCATATTTTGTGGGCAGTTATTTTTGGGGTAGAAGAAAAAAAGATAAAAAATAGCCGGCTCCCATAAATTGCCAATTAATTAATTGATTCCTACCTTCCATGTCATCGGTTATGGATTGAGAAGGGCTGGACTTTTTGGAAAACAAAAACATTGTTATTCAGACTTTAAGCAAGCAAAAACATTGAAACTGCTCCTGCATCCCACCTATTTCCCCGACATTGCCTCTTTTGCTGCGATGCAACAGCAAGAAGTGGTTTGGGAGGTGGAAGACAACTACCAGAAGCAAACCTATCGCAATCGTTGTTATATCTGCAATGACCAAGGCCGGCAGCTGCTCAGCGTACCGATCGAACATGTCGGTGGCCAACAGGGACGGCAGAAATATAAAGAGGTACGGTTAGATTATTCATATCATTGGCAACGCCTGCATTGGAGAACCCTTCAAACGGCATACCGCACCTCCCCTTTTTTTGAGTTTTACGAGGATGAATTGGCCCCTTTGTTTGAAAAACGCCATACATATTTACTCGATTTCAATTTATCGGCCATAGCGGTGCTCTGCGGATGCCTGCAAACAGAAATGCCAAAGGAAAGAACCGCCCTATACGAAAAAAGGCCCCAGAACATCTTGGATGGCAGGCCGTTGGTCAGCGCGAAGGCCCAAATCGACTTTCATCCGCAAGACTATGTCCAGGTTTTTGGTGACCGTCATGGTTTTGAGGGAAATCTGAGTATATTGGACCTGATGTTCAATGAAGGAACCAATACGGTGAATTATTTAAAATCGCAAACCCTGTCATTTCTTCATGCTTAGGTTCATCATTCATTATGGAATCCATTTTTTGGTCCCCTTGCTGATCGTCTGGGGCTTCTATAAGGGATATCGGTTACAGGCGCTTTTGATTCTTTGGGCCGGTATTTTGATCGATCTCGATCATTTATGGGCCGTGCCGATATTCGATCCAAACCGTTGCAGTATCGATTTCCATCCACTGCACACGTACTGGGCCATCGGTGTTTACCTTTTATTGTTGCTCCCAAAAATGACGAGAATAATTGGATTGGCGCTATTGCTGCATATTTTCGCCGATCAGGTCGATTGTTGGCTAGTGCTCTTTCAATCGAAATGAGGCCATCACCGGAAAGTGATCGGAAAAACGAACATCGTAGTTTTTGTGGCCCGTGACTTCGAATTGAGGATCGGCCATGATATAATCGATTCTGAAAGGTAAGCGCAAGCTTTGATAAGTACGCCCAAAACCGCTCCCCTTTTCCATATAGGAATCATACATGTCACCTTTGATCAATTTGTACACATAAGAAAACTGTGTATTGTTGAAGTCCCCGCATACAATGGTCTTATAAGGAACCGAATTCCTGTGTTTTAGGAACAATCGGGCCTCCTCTGCCTGTTTTTTAATAGAATGGCTCAAACGCAGGAACAAACGCCCTGATACATCATTGGGAATTCTCCTTATTTGAGGGTGGAAACTGAACGATTCCAAATGAAGGTTATAAATCCTGATGGTATCTTTTTTATATTGAATATCGACAAAAGCCCCATTATTTTCCGTGCCCGGCCAATCGAGAGTGCCTTCATTGATGATCGGATACTTCGAAAAAATCCCCAACAAGGCACGCTTCCCCTTATGGATGTAATTCAGATGTCGGTATGGATATTCCTTAAATTTATCCCGTTTCCGATAATCCACTTCCTGGAAACATAGGATATCGGGATCCTGATCGGCAACAAAATTCAATACATTCTCGAACTGATTTTCCCGCTCTCCCCCGTTACTCCACCAGAAATCACTCACATTAAAACTCATCACTTTTAGGCCTTCGGGCTTCAATACATCATCCGATGGTTTCAGTTTTACGAACGAACCCAAGCTGAGATAAGCGATAACGAGCAATAATGTGGAGACAAAGGCCATTCGGTTCCGTACTAAAACCCAATACAAAACGAAGCAAAGGTTGGCATAAACCAAAAGGGGAACCACTATGCCCAACAGCCCAAAATAAGGGAAAATGTCTGCCGGAATATAGGTTGCCAAACAAGCCAATAACAATAAGGTTGCTAAGGCCCAATTCACCGCGTACACGATTTTATTGAATATCGATGGTCGTTTCACGATGCTAGTCTTCCTTACCTGCCTTGAATAAAAAATCCTTTTCGGTCTTTGATAGGCTCTCATAACCCGACTTGCTGATCTTATCCAAGATGGCGTCGATTTTTCTCTGGTGCAGCTCTTTGTCGTAATTCACCGATGAGGCAACTGTAGTCTTTTGTTTCCTGTATACCGTTTTCAGGGGCGCTTTTTTTTCTTTGGCCTTAAAAAGGCCGGAAATTCCATCGAGCATTTTAGAAAAACCCTCCCCTATATCATGCCCTTTGAGCAACTGCCTTCCGTAAAGATACCCCAAAGCGGCCCCTCCCAAATGTGCCAGGTGTCCACCTGCATTGGTACCATACGGGATTTGAATCAGATCGATCAATACCACCACCAAGCCGAGTTGCCAAAGTTTTACATTAAAAAAGATGACCCTTACCTCTTGGTTGGGTATATAGGCACAAACAAAGATCAACACCGAGGTGACCCCGGCCGAAGCACCGATCAGGGTAGAATTGACCCCCATAAAGGCGGGAAAAATATTGTAACTCAACATAAAAAGCAGCCCCCCAAAAATGACCCCGAGAAAATATACGTTCACAAATCTTCTGGATCCAAAAATGTTAAGGAAGATCCGTGCTGTGAAATACAGCAACAGCATGTTCCAAAAGATATGCCCCAAACTGCCATGAAAAAAGGAATAGGTGACCAAAGACCAAGGCTGCGTGATAAAGTCGCCCAGGTTTCTGGGGAGGGCGAACCATCTATCGATGGCATCCGGGGCCAGGCCCAATAAAAAAGGGACCAGGGCATTCAGGACAAACACACCACCATTGATGGCTATCAGTTTTTCGGCAATGCTCAAACTTGCAAATTGATATCTTATTCCTCCTCTGTTCATCGTCAATTCCAGCGTTTTTTATTAAACTGATTCTTTTTCCAATACCACATCATGATAAACCCTGCCACGGCCCCGCCCACGTGGGCAAAATGGGCTATGCCCTGTCCGAAAATACCATAGCCCGTTACCCCCGAAAAGAGGTCGAGCGCAATTAAAACGGGTACGAAATACTTTGCTTTAATAGGTACTGGGAGGAATATAAGCATTAATTCTGCTTGGGGAAAACTGAATGCAAAGGCTACCAAAACCCCGTAAATAGCGCCTGATGCCCCGACGGCAGGCGTATTATAGGCGCTCAAAAAATTGTCGATGGTGCCCTTTCCCGCAATCTCGTACCAACTGGGACTATATTGCCCTGCCGAAATGATATCGAGCACCTGGCTTTCCGCGAGTCCTGCATTCACAAGGGCCGACATCCCTTCATTAAAATAGTAATAATTTATCCCCGTATGCAGCAAGGCGGCGCCAAGGCCGGCCGAAAAGTAGAAGAAGAAAAATTTATTCCTGCCCCACATGGCCTCCAATGGGGAGCCAAATGCCCAAAGCGCATACATATTAAAGGCGATGTGCATAAAACCGCCGTGCATGAACATATGGGTGACGATCTGCCATAGCCTAAAATGTTCATTCTTGGGAAACCACAGTGAGAACAACTGGTACATTTGGTCTCCATACAATGAGGTTGCCACAAAAAATAGGATATTGATGATCAACAAATGTTTTATGGCCTCGGTCAGTCTTCCCATTTAAATGAATTTTTTATCAATGTCGTTCTCCGTTATGGTGATATACACGGGTTTATTAAAGGGGCTTATCCTGGTTTCCTTACAAGCAAACAGATCATTTACCAATGCGAGTTGGGAAACATTGTCGAGGGCTTCCCCAGTTTTTACGGCCAAGGTCTTCGCCAAGGTTTTCGATAGTATGTCGCTCTGGGAAAAACCCGCACCGGATACTTCTTGCTGACAATCGGCAATCAATTGATCCAAAACCATGCCCACCTCACTCTCTGGGACCAATAACGGCACCCCCGATACTTGCACCGCTGTTTCCCCAATTTCTCCGAAAACAAAGCCCACTGCGATAAGGGTCTCCATGATTTCCTTCAAAATTCCGATATCGGCTTTCGAAAACGAGAGGGATAAGGGAAACAATAATTGCTGGCTTATCGCCTGCTTTATGGTACTATGCCTTAAGAAGCGCTCATAAAGGACCCGCTGATGGGCCCTGCTTTGATCGATGACCACCATCCCCGATTTTATCGTTGTGACTATATATTTTCTCCTGAGTTGAAAAGTGGTGGAAAATGATTCAAAACTATCGTTTTTACCCTCAAAAATGGAACCGCTTATGGCCTCCGATTCGTATTCCAGACTGCTGAAACCACTTTCTTTTCCCCATTTCGATTCAAGGCCCAAATATAAACTTTCCCAGGGACGTCCGTGCGCGGTAGGACTACCTTTTATGGCTCGGTAATTTGCGTTGGCTATTTTTTCCCGTGGCTCAAGAAACGGATTGAACGCAGCATCAACGGAAATTCCAGGTACTTCCGCCGCCTTGTTTCTATAGGCATACGGGGTCTCCAGATTTTGATCCGTTTCAAAGTCGAGTGCCGGAACCACATTGAATTGTCCCAAACTGTGCTTGATGGTCGATCGAAGAATGGCGTATAGGGTATGTTCGTCATCGAACTTGACCTCCGTTTTGGTGGGATGGATGTTGATATCGATCGAGGCCGGATCCACCTCCAGATACAAAAAGTAACCGGGATGGTTCTCTGGCTTCACCAGCCCTTCAAAAGCAGAAACCACGGCATGGTGAAGATAAGGGCTCTTGATAAAGCGGTCGTTCACAAAAAAGAACTGTTCGCCCCGGCTTTTCTTTGCAAATTCCGGTTTGTTGATAAAACCCCTGATGTTGACCACCTGGGTTTCTTCCCCGACAGGAACCAATTTTGGATTGGTTTTATTGCCGAAAATATGTACGATTCGCTGTCTTAAATTGCTTTTGGGCAGCCCAAAAAGTTCGCTTCCATTGATATAGAACTCAAATGCGATGTTGGAATGGGCCAGGGCCACACGGTGAAACTCATCGGTAATATGGCGTTGTTCCACCTGATCCGATTTAAGAAAGTTTCGACGGGCAGGGATATTGAAAAAAAGGTTTTTTACCGCTATGGAGGTGCCTTTCGGAACCAATTTTACTTCCTGAAAAATGACCTTACTGCCTTCCACCCGTAAATGCGTTCCCAATTCCGCATCTTCGGGCTTGGTCTGCATTTCCACGTGCGCTATGGCCGCGATCGAGGCCAAAGCCTCGCCCCTAAAACCCTTGGTGGTCAACTGAAACAGATCTTCCGCCCTTTGAATCTTGGAGGTCGCATGCCGTTCAAAACTTAGCCTTGCGTCTGTTTCGCCCATTCCGGAACCATCGTCGATGACCTGAATCAACGTTTTGCCACCGTCTTTGACAATAAGCTTGATATGTGTCGCACCGGCGTCGATGGCGTTCTCGAGCAGTTCCTTAACCACGGAGGCCGGCCTTTGTACCACTTCTCCTGCTGCGATTTGGTTGGCAACGTGGTCTGGCAAAAGTTTGATGATCGCTGCCATTTATTTGGTATAGAATATAGAAAGGTCGAAATCGATGATATATAGGAATATAAGTAACAGGATGACCAAGATGGCCAGAAATCGGATTCTTAGATTTCGGTCACCTTTGCGCCTTAGGTCTTCGGTGGCGTTTCTAACCTTATTTTTTAATCCTCTGGGGGTATCGACGGTACTTCGGAACTTGTCAAATTTGTGTTCAAACTTAAATGGACTCCCCTCGCCTTTATCATCGTAGTAACGGGGGGAATAACCAAATTTTCTATTCCTTTTAAGCTTGGTAAATTTATCTAGTAAACCCATTTTTTCAAAGTTACTCAAAATCAAAAAATATGCCGTAACCCTATTGCCAAAATTTGTTAACACCAACTGCCGAAATGTCCTGTTTTTTGGGTCATATCACGAAAAAGGTCCCTGATGCAGAAAAAATGGGATATCCGCATGGTAAAGCAAGAATTAATATTTACAATGCTTGTTCTGCGCTAAAATCGATGGGTTTATTTGCCCAGAACGGCCATTTGAATCGCGGCAATGGCAGCCTCGGTGCCCTTGTTGCCGTGTTTTCCACCACTACGGTCTTTGGCCTGTTGCAGGGTATCATCGGTAAGGACGCAGAAAATAATGGGGGTATCGAGTTTTACATTAAGATCTTTGATGCCTTGGGAAACCGCGTTACAGACAAAATCGAAATGTTTGGTTTCACCTTGAATTACGCTTCCAATGGCGATCACGGCATCTACCCTATGGTCGGCCAGCATCTTTTTGCAACCGAATACCAGTTCGAAGCTTCCGGGAACGTTCCACCTAATAATATGGTTGGTCTTTGCGCCGCATTCGATTAGGGTGCCATAGGCACCATCGAAAAGTGCTTCGGTGATTTCCTTGTTCCATTCCGCGACCACTATCCCAAACTTCAGGCGTTCCAGATTGGGAATTTTGGAAAGGTCGTATTCGGAAAGGTTTTTATGCGCCGTGGCCATTATTTTCCACTTTTGGCCATTCCTATAAACGCATCGATGGTACGGGCTTCGTCGGCCGTAGCGAAGTCATCCTTGATCCTCTGAAAGTATTGAAGGGCCTTGGTGTTCTGTTTCAGCTCAAGCGCGGTGACCCCGGCTTTATAAAGAAACCTTGGCGTCGTATACTCGTTGTCGCTGAATCCAAAGGCATTTTCATAATACCCCAAGGCATCGGAAGGCTGTCCCAATTGCATAAAGGCATCTCCCAGTCCGCCCTTGGCCATGGCGCCGAGCATCTCGTCATCGGAGGAAAAATTGCCAAGATGAGTGATGGCTTCCTGATATTTCTGCATGCTCAAATAGGCCATTCCCGCAGCATAGTTTGCCAGATTGGCCGCTTTGGTGCCCGGATATTCTTCAATGATATCAAGGAATCCGTATTTTCCTTCCGCCCCGTTCAGGGCAAGGTTGAAAAGGGAATCTTTTTCTGTAGTGGCGTTCAATGCCTGGTCGAAATATTGCTGTGGGTAATAAAGTTCGTTGGCCGCTCCTATATCCTTGGGCTTTTGCACAAACTGGTTATAGGCCAAATACCCCAAAAGGCCTACGGCGATCACTCCGATAAAACCTAAAATGTAATTTTGGTTGTTGGAGACCCATTCCTCTGTCCGGGAAGCGCCCTCGTCCAATGAACTAAATACCTCAGCGGTGGTACTTTCCTGCTCTTCCAATCGCTTTTCCTCATCCTTATCTTTCGGTTTATAGCCCCGCTTCTTGTATGTTGCCATTGTTTTCTTTTATTGGTGGCGCAAAAATAAAGTTTTTATCCAAAACCGAACGGGTATTTATTCGTTATTTTTGATATTTCACCAAGTCGCCGGTGGCGCCAATCAAAATCCTTACACCGCAAGAATGTTTCTGAAGAAGTTGTCGCTTATCAATTACAAAAACTTCGAATCCCGTGAATTTGAGTTTGATCATAAAATCAACTGCTTTGTGGGTGCCAATGGCATCGGCAAGACCAATATCCTCGATGCCATTTATCATTTATCATTTGGCAAAAGCTATTTCAACCCCGTCGCCACCCAAAATATCCGGCACGGAGAGGATTTTTTTATGATCGATGGGGAGTTCCAGAAAAATGGCCAAAACGAAAAAATCGTTTGCAGCCTGAAGAAGGGATTGGCCAAAATGATCAAACGCAACGGCAAAGCCTATGATCGACTGTCCGATCATATCGGATTCCTTCCCTTGGTGATCATCTCCCCGGCCGACCGTGACCTTATCATTGAAGGCAGCGATACCCGGCGCAAATTCATGGATGGTGTGATCTCACAGTCAGACAAACCCTATTTGCAAGACCTGATCCATTATAACAAGGTACTTGCCCAGCGCAATTCACTTTTGAAATACTTTGCGGCCAACCGAACCTTCGACCCCTCGAACTTACAGGTCTATGACGAACAGTTGGACCGATATGGCATGGAGATATTTAAAAAGCGCAAAGCCTTTCTGGAAGCCTTTATCCCCATTTTCAGGGAACAGTACAAAGCCATTTCAGGTGATAAGGAAGATGTGGACCTCAACTATAACAGCAGTTTGCGGGAAGAAGGCCTTTTGCGCCTATTGGAACTTCACATCGAACGAGATCGCGCCCTGCAATACACCAGCGTGGGCATCCATAAAGACGACCTAAGTTTCGAAATAGCAGGGCATCCCATCAAGAAGTTTGGGAGTCAGGGCCAGCAAAAATCGTTTCTCATCGCCTTAAAGTTCGCCCAGTTCCGATTTATAAAGGAACAGGCCCAAACCACCCCAATACTGCTATTGGACGATATCTTCGACAAGCTCGACGAACACCGGGTAGCGCACATTGTCGCTCTGGTGAACAATCAAAACTTCGGACAGATCTTTATTAGCGATACCCATGTGGAAAGGACCGAAAGTGTCATAAAAAATATCCATCAAACGTATAAAATCTTTAAATTGTAACATGGGAAAACGGGGTTTGATTTGCATGGCGGTGATTATGATGGGTTGTGCCAAGGAAGTAAGGAAAGAGGCCATTCCGCAGTTGAACGGGTATTGGGAAATCAATGAAGTGGTTTTTCCTGATGGCCAGACCAAGGAATATGGCATGAGCACTACCATCGATTATATTCAGGTAGAGGGCTTAAAGGGTTTTCGCAAAAAGGTACAGCCGAAATTCGATGGCACCTTCGATACTTCCAATGATGCGGAATTCTTCTCCATACAAGAGCGGGAAGGCGATTGGATCATGTTCTATAAAACCGAGTTGAGCGAATGGACGGAGCGGTTGGTGCAGCTCGATGCGCAACATTTTTCGGTCGTCAACGAGGCACTTATACGTTACGAGTACAAGCGTTTTTCCCCCATCAATATCAACGAATAATGGCAAAAAGAAAAAACGATCTGGTGCCCCTTGGCGATGCCCTTCACGAATTCATCAAGACCAATAGGCTGCAGGGAGGTATCGATAAGGTGGAGGCCCGGGAAGCGTGGGCCAAACTTATGGGCAATGGGGTGAATCATTATACCACCGCAGTGGAGCTTCAAAAAGACACCCTCTATGTCTCGCTGACGTCTTCGGTGCTGCGTGAGGAGCTGGGCCTTGGAAAATCAAAAATAATTGCCATGCTCAATGAGGAACTCGGAAAAGATCTGATCAAAAAACTGGTGTTGCGCTAAAAAAAACCCAACAGCATTGCTACGGTTGGGCTTGAAGCGAGAAAACTCGACTATTCGTTAATATATTTCCCTGCCCGCAAAATGAAAGGCACCCTCAATGGCCGCATTTTCATCGCTATCGGAACCATGTACCGCATTCTCACCAATATCTTTTGCGAACATCTTGCGTATGGTACCTTCTGCTGCTTCGGCTGGATTGGTTGCACCGATCAAGGCCCTAAAATCTTCCACCGCGTTCTCTTTTTCAAGTATGGCCGAGACTATGGGACCTCTGGTCATAAAATCGACCAACTCCCCAAAAAAGGGGCGCTCTTTATGGATGGCATAGAATTCCCTCGCATCCCTTCTGCTCAGTTGAGTATATTTTAAAGCGACGATCTTAAATCCGGCACTGGTAATTTTCTCCAAAATGGCACCGATGTGACCATTCTCGACCGCGTCGGGCTTGATCATTGTAAAAGTTCTATTCGTAGTCATGCTTTTTTAAATTTTGCGCAAAAATACGCTTTTCGTACCAACACACAACTTTTAATAGGTTTGTTGCAGTGACCCATAAAGCCTTCCATCATCGCCCAACATACCAAAGAATACTTTTTTAGCGTTCAGATCGAATTGCAACAGGCCGAAACTTTCCTTGGCCACTACGGCCCCTACCCTATAGGCATTGGGCTCGCCCTTAAATCTGGAATACACATGGGTCAACCCGCTACTGGTAAAATCGATGAGTGGGTAGTCCATACCGGGCACGGTGGTCCGGGAAAATTCTGAAATATGACGATCGCCGGAAAGTATGATGACCCCCCTGGCCCTTGAGGCCACCAACAATTTTTCGAGGCGTTCCACTTCATGGGGAAAGTTGCCCCAGCATTCAAAACCATGCTCCTTGGAGAGAAACTGGATACTGCTCACGATCACATTGAAATCGGCCAATGAGTTCTTCAGCTCCGATTCCAACCATTGCCACTGTACTTCGCCCAACAAGGCACCTTCCCCATAGACATTGGGTTTAAAACGTTTTTTCAGACTGGGGTCAGAAGTAAGGGGCGTCCGGAAATATCGGGTATCCAAGACCAGTATCTTGATGCTGCCATTGGTTTGTTTATATTCATGGGCACTATAGACCCCTTGCTGTTTTCTTATAGGATCTTCCTTGGAAACACCCATGAAATTAAAAAACTCCTGTTCGCTTTCCTTTTTGGCGATGAATTCCGTACCTCCATCATTTTTTCCATAATCATGATCGTCCCAGGTGCCTATAATCGGTACTTGCCCTTTCAATTCTTGATAGCCCGGTATCCTATTTTGGTCTTGGTACATTTCCCTCAATTTTATGGCATCGTCGGTATCGGCATAAATATTATCCCCGCCCCATATCCAAAGATCCGGTTTTGTGGCCATGACGTCGTCCCATAGTCGGTTTGGCAAATTGGTCTTGTTACAAGAGCCAAAGGCAATCTTAAAATCGGAGGTATTTTGGGATATGCTTTTTAAACCATGGTCCACCCCCGGAGAAGACTGCCCCGTTTTGCGCATGGTAAGCGGTATAATGATCATAAGGGCAATTAAAACGCGCTGCATGGTAACGGTTTAGGGTACATTACAAAAATAGCACAACCACATTTAAGTCTAAGTTATTAAATCGTATCTTTGCCCGCATGAATTTTGAGGAAATCAAAGCTGTTCGGACACTGTTATCATCGCCGAAAAAAATAGTGATCGTGCCCCATAAAAATCCTGATGGCGATGCCGTCGGTTCAACCCTGGCCCTGTACTTCTACCTAAACGGCAAGGGACATTCAGCCACCGTGGTCGTGCCCAATGAATATCCCAAATTCTTGAAGTGGTTGCCGGGAAACGATGAGGTGCTCAATTTCGAGAAACAGAATAGCCAGGCCAAAGAAAAATTGGAAGAAGCAGAGATCATCTTTACGCTCGATTTCAACCATTTGGGAAGAAGCGGTCAGATGGCACCGTTGCTGGAATCATCGAAGGCCACCTTCGTCATGATCGACCACCACCAAGCACCCGATACCTATGCAAAAATAACCTACTCCGACGTGAACATGAGTTCTACCTGCGAGATGGTGTACAACTTTATAGAATATTTGGGAGATTTGGAGGCCATAACCCCTGAAATGGCCAATTGTATCTATACCGGAATCATGACCGACACCGGTTCTTTTAAATATTCCTCGACCACGAGCCGCACCCACAGAATAGCGGCCGACCTGATCGACAAAGGGGCCAACAATACCCGTATCCACAATAAAGTTTTCGATACCAATACGCCAAGTAGGTTACATCTTCTGGGTTGTGCCCTGAAAAACATGGTTATCTTGGAAGACTATCGAACGGTTTATATCACTTTAAGCCAAGCAGAATTGGATCTGTACGGACATCAAAAAGGGGATACCGAAGGGTTTGTAAATTATGGACTTACCTTAGACGGCATCTGTTTCGCCCTTATATTCATTGAAAACAAGGAAGAGGGGATTGTTAAAATCTCATTGCGGTCTGAAGGGGATTTTTCGGTCAACGAATTTGCCCGTAAACATTTTAACGGTGGGGGACATATGAACGCTGCGGGTGGAAAGAGCGATGTTTCCATGGAAGAGACCGTATCCAACTTTTTGGGATATTTGACAAAATATAAGGGAGAGTTGAGCCAAGTAGCCCAATAACATGGTTTGGATACTACCAACATAAGAATTGAATATTCATCATGACCAAAATCAATAGTTTGAGGCATTTATTTCTAATTTTTGGGATATTGACGTTGCTGGGCTGTCAAGGTCCGGAAGCGCGAAGGCCCATCAAAGTTAAATCGGGCAGTTATTTCAAGGAATCGATAGAAAGGAGCAAGCAACTTTTGGCTTCGGAGGTAAAACTGATCAAGCAGATCATCGACAAAGATTCATTGCATCTTTACGAACACAGTGCCAATGGATCTTGGTTTTACTATGAGGCGAAAAACGACACCTCCGATTATTACCCAAAAACGGACGATCTGGTAACGCTGAGTTATAATCTGATCAGCCTCTCGAATGATACGATCTATACTGAGGAAGAAATTGGGGTACAAAGTTATAAAGTCGACAAGCAGGATGTTTTCCCCGGACTGCGATCCAGCGTGAAACTCTTGAAGGAAAATGAAAAAGCGACTTTTCTTTTTCCTTCTTCCCTGGCCTATGGCTATCATGGCGATGATCATAAAATTGGGGTCAACGTACCCCTGAAGGCCACGATAAGTATCCTGAAAATAGAAACAGCCTCGCAAGCCGATTCAATACCAAAACCCTAAAATCAAAATTATTCTTTAAACAAAAACAGTTCAAATGAAAAAAGCCTTTTTAGTAATCTTTATCGCCTCCATGGCATTTTCTAGTTGTAAATCAAGTCAGTATGCCGATCTGGGCGATGGTGTCTTTGCCGATATTGCGACCAATAAGGGTGATATCATTGTACGGCTGGAATATGAAAAAACACCCGTGACCGTTGCCAATTTCGTTTCCCTCGCCGATGGCTCGAACCCTTTTGTCAGTGCCGCGTACAAGGGCAAAAAATACTACGATGGCATTATCTTCCATCGGGTGATCAAAGATTTTATGATCCAAGGGGGCGACCCGACCGGCACAGGAACCGGCAACCCCGGTTATAAATTCAAGGATGAAATCAACGATTCGCTTCAGCATTATAAAGGCGGAATCCTTTCCATGGCGAACGCCGGTCCAACCACCAATGGGAGCCAATTTTTCATTACCCATAAAGAAACGCCCTTCCTCGATGGGAAGCATACCGTTTTCGGCGAAGTGGTGAAGGGGATGGAAGTCGTTGATTCCATCGCCAATGTGCGCACCAGCGCCGGCGACAAGCCTGTTGATACCGTTAGAATGAACAGTGTAAAGATCATCAGGAACGGGAAAGCCGCCAAAAAATTCGACGCGGTGAAGATCATGACCGAATATTTTGCCGAGGAAGATGCAAGACAGGCCGAGATGGCCAAAATTCAACAGGAATTCGTAGCGGAACTGCAACAACAAATGGGACAGGCCGAAACGTTGCCATCGGGACTCAAAATTTTGAGTTTGAAAAAAGGCTCCGGTACAGTGCCTACGGTAGGGCAACAGGTGTTGGTTCGATACGCTGGATATCTTATGGATGGGACATTGTTCGACAGCAATGATGAGGCCGTGGCCACCAAATTTGGCAAGTTCGACCCCAATAGAAAAGCCCAGGGAGGTTATGAGCCCGTGCCGATGGATTATAGTCCGGATGCCAGGCTGGTCGCCGGATTCAAAGAAGGATTGCTTTCCATGAAAACCGGGGATAAGGTCAGGTTGTTTATTCCTCCCCATTTGGGCTATGGCGCGCAAGGCGCCGGAGGGGTTATCCCGCCCAATGCCGATTTGGCATTCGACCTGGAGATTCTCCCGCCCGCAAACCAATAAAAAATTGAAAAGAAATAGGCCCGAAAATATCGGGCCTTTTTTTTGAGTGAATGCTTACTTTCAAGAACCTTCTTTGGCCAGCTTCTCCCGATCCTCCCGCTGTGCCTTCTTTTTAAAAAACCTTACCGTAAAATAGAAAATCCCCAAAGCCGCTATCGCAATAGCGAAGTACATACCGTTGTTTTCCATAATGGTGCGGCCTTCGAACCAGTTCATATTATAGGCCAACAATAGGGTGGCCCCCATCATCCAAATAAAAGAAGTATTGTACTCTTTATAAAAAATCTTCTTCAGGTTGAATTCATTGCTCTTAAAAGTGTTCACGATGCCCTTCAGATTGGGCAACCATCGGTTGACCTTGCTGCAATAGACATCGAAACCGGCACCGAATTTATCCCTTAGAAAATGTTCCTCCGCCATCACTATGGCCTGGTAAATGAATATAAACAGCGGTATCATTACAAAAAGGGCCACCATGGAATTGGACAGGATGCTCATCCCCACGATCAAAAGAATATTGCCCACGTACATGGGATTGCGACAATGGGAAAACAAGCCATCGGTGACCAGACCTTCGGCGTAGATCCTTCGGTTTTTGCCGCCCCTAACGATGTAGACAAGTCCTATGGTGAGCATGCGGATCAATTGGCCCACCACCGCTACGGCAAGGCCAATAAAAAAAATACGGGTATAGTTTTCGGAAATCCTGGGAAAAGGCAGGAACAAAAAAAGATAAAAGACCGGAAAAAGATAGTTCCGTGTTCTAAAGAAAAAGTTGCCTATTCTTACCATGCTCATTTAATTGCGATTAGTCCTGTGAAATTGTACCATTTAAAAAAGACCTCGGTATATCGAAAACCACAATTTCTCAAGAGTTCCTCATTTTCCGATAATTTATAGGGTACCAGAACGTTTTCCAAAGATTCCCTTTTTTTGGCTATTTCAATTTCATTGTAGCCATTTCTCTTTTTGAAATCGTAGTAATGTTCGATAAACAATCTGTTGAATATGGAGTGTTCGGTCAAAATCTTTTCGATCAAGATCACCGCCCCGTTTTCCGGCAAACTTTCACATACCTGCTTCAGGATTCTTTCCCGTTTGAGGGGCCGAAGGAACTGCAATGTGAGGCAAAAAATAACAACGGAGGGATTGTCAAGTTCTACGTTGCTGTTCAAATCCTGGTTCTCGTAGCGGACCTGGCGGGTCACCCCTTCTTTTTTCAGGTTGCTCTCGCATTTGATGAGCATCTCATCGGAATTGTCGATACCCACAAAATGGATGTCATTGGCCAGCACCTTGTCCAGATTGATCATGGTGGTGCCCGTAGAACAACCAAGATCGTAAACATTGGTGCCCTTCACGGCAAAATCTTTGGTGAGTTCGGCGATCATGCGTTGCATTTCAATATAGTATGGTACCGATCGTACCACCATATCATCGAAGACAGTAGCTACTTCCTTATTGAACTTGAAATCATATGCAGGTCTCTGGGCATCATTAAAAATGGCATCTTTAAGCATGTTCTAGGTTTTAAAATTTATAGGTAAAAGCCAATACGTAATTGTTGTCCCAACTGGAAAAAGTCAGATCGAAATGCTCCCGTTGATAGGGCGTCGTAAAAATATAAGCACTGCCTATTCCGATCAAGGCGCCCGCCAACACGTCCCAGCCATCATGCCTTTGGGCATTGATTCGACTATATCCGGTAAAAGCTGCCAGGCAATAGGCGGGAATACCATATTCCCAACCATATCTTTTTTGAAGGAAGGCGGCACTATGAAAGGTCGTAGAGGTGTGTCCCGAGGGAAATGACCGTACCCCGTTGTCGAAGGGCCTTTTTTTGTTGATGCCATATTTTAAACCGGCCGTCACCACCTGGTTCAAAACGAACCCTTTGGAAAATTGCCAGGTTCCTTTACGATCCCCAAGAATCAAAGTGCTGCCCAACGCGGCAGCTGGCATGGCCATCAAAAGTACGTCGCTGGTGGTCTCTATTGCCACACTCTGGCCTTTCGAACTGAATGTTTGGCAACACAATGCTATGAAAATGGCAAGTCTGAGCGTTTTTATGATATAAGTAATGGTGCAGAACTGGAATACATTCCGCGTTGGTTCATCGATTTAGTTCGGTTTCCACAAAGTACGTATTTTCGGCATCTATCCCTTAAAATCCCAAAAATAAAAATACATTCTAAAGGAATCTTAAAGTTTTAAACTACCATCGACTGAGAAAAACCATGGCCCTTGGCCATTTGAACCCAAACAGGGCCGAGGGATAAGGTTAAAACTTGTATTTGAACCCCAGTCTGAAAACCTGCGTTTCATAATAGTTTTCATATAGTGCCGTGAATCCTTGATCGGTTACCTTTTGCCGTATGCCGAAACGGTTGAAAATATCACTTGCCGACAAGGTAAGCTCGGCCTTATTGGCCCATAGGGCTTTTTTAACACCAAAATCAACGGAGGAACGGGCCAGTTGCTCGCCTTGCGGAATGTTCCTTTTCGAAAAATAGAGGGCGGTCAATTGCACGGAAAAAGCGTTTGGCAAGTTGAATTCATTGCTCAACTTGGCATCCCAGGCATTGGCGGTGGAGGCGCTGATGGTAAAGGGCCGCTGAAAGGGAAACAACAATGTCCCTTGATAACGGTCAATGGCATTGGAATACCAGTTCAGACTGCCCGAAGCCTTCCAGTCATTGGTCAGGTCTTGGCTCAACAGGAGTTCGAGCCCCGTATTGGTGGCCCTTCCCGTATTTTGATAGATACGGTTCACGATATCATAATCGGGATTGGAATTGTCGATGCTGAAAATGCGCATGTATTGGTCTTTGATGATCCTGTGGTAGACCGCCGAAAAAATGGAGCCCGAATCCCAGGAATATTTATGGGCGATTTCAAAGGCATCGGTATACTGGGGCCGTAGATAGGGATTGCCCACTTTCAATAGCTCGGGATCGTCATATTTCGGAAAAACCCGAAGTTCAGGTTCGCCGGGGCGGTCTATCCTACGATTGTAAAAGGCAGATATTTTATTGCGTTCATTGAGCTTGTAGGTATATCGCACACTCGGAAAAAGTTTGAAGTAATCGTATTTATCATTGTTGGGATAGTAGGCATTGACCGGATCCAAATCATAAAAAACATCGGTCTGTTCTGCCCTGAATCCCGCTTCAATGTCGTATTTTTCCCGCTCCCACAAATAATTGAAATAGGCGGCGTAAAGGTTCTCGCCCCAATCGGAAAAAGTGCCCAGATCGGGATAGATGATCGAATTGTTCCCGGGCGTGATCGTATAATCTACCGGCAACCGTCTGATGCGCAGTTTCGCGCCGAGTTCGATGCGGCCGCTGCGCAATGGCCGAACGTAATCGGTTGAAATACTGGTGGTATTTTCGATGGCCCGGATATTCGTTTTATCCCTTCCGATGCGAACCGCCGAACTGTCGTTGAGCGAATAGGTCTCGTCTTCCAGGCCTTGGGTATATTGGGCATTGGCACTTAAGGTATGCCCCACCTGTTCAAATTTGTGGCGGTAGTTCACCGCCGCATTGATATAGCGGGTCACTTCTTCTTCCTCCCAATTATAAAAGCGGTTCCGGGCGTTGGTGTTCAGGTCGATAAAGGCCACCTGGGCGGTATCGATGTGCTTTTCACGGTCATAGAGTCCTGAAAATGTTAAACTGTTGTTCTCGTTCCAGTCGTAGTCGATGCCTCCATTGATGATGGCCCTGAACTGCTTCCTGTTCTCCGGCACTTGGGAAATGATATTTCGACCGTCATCATAGTTCCTGGTCGTGAATTCATTGTTGGGCAGGGCCTCCTGTAGTATGAATTCGGACTGTAGGAAATAGTTGAGTTTCCCCGTTTTATAATTCAGGTTGAGACTCGGAATCAACTTCGGATTGGTGGTGAAACTCCCCAAGTCTGTTCTGGTGTCGGGCTTGCGTTGTCCCAAGGCGCCCAGACCAAAGGAAAGGCCAACATCCCCGTTCAGGCCCGATTGTTTTTCCTTTTTATAGATGATGTTCACGATACCCGCGAAGCCGTTGGCATCGTACTTTGCGGAGGGATTGTTGATGATTTCAATTTTTTCGATGTTTGAGGCCGGGATGTTCGCCAAGCCTTTTTGGTTGCCAAAACCGGTAAGGCTGCTCTGTTTGCCATCGATCAGCACCACCACTTTATCGCTTCCCCGCAGAATGACCTTGCCTTCTTGGTCGAAAGTTACGCCGGGCATGGTCTTCATCGCATCGAGTACCGATCCTCCCGACTGTGCGATATTATCGGCCAGATTGAAGGTTTTTTTATTCAGGTCGGCGTTCGTGGTCGCTTGTTTCCCTATGACTTCTACTTCCTGCAAATTTTCAGCCGAGGCTTGAAGCGCTATTTTGCCCATGTCGAATATGGTGTTGAGACCGCCGGCTACCAGCGTTCTTTCGGTAGTTGCGTATCCAATGAACGAGAAGTACAGCCTGTATTTGCCCAAGGGGAGACCGAGCAGTTCGAACCGCCCTTCGGCATCGGTGATCGCTCCGGTCACCAGCGCATTGCCATCAAAATCATGTACGGCCACGTTGGCAAAGGCCAAGGGCTCGTTGAGTTCGGCATCGAACAGCTGACCGCTGATGGTCACCCTATCCTGTGCGCATATAATAAAGGCGTTGAAAAGTAAAAGATAAAAGGACAAGCAAATTTTCATAGGGCTTAAGGCTTCAATTTTTGGCGAAAATAGGTCATAAATCTAAAGGGAGTTTAAAGCGGTTTTTCTTTTAGGCAGAAATCCGGGCTCTTTGAACCTCAATGAAAGTCAACTTTGAATACATGCCGACCGTCACTTGAAGAAATAGTGGATCTGGAAACCGTACAATGTGCATATTTTCTCAACAATGGCCAGGCCCAGACCGGTTGACTTCAAAGTGTTGTCTTCCCTATAGAATCTTGAAAAAAGCTTGGCCGGCTCCTTTAATTCGCTTTCCCCAATCTAAACTTCATTTTAATGTTTCAATGATCTTCCAATTCAGATAGCTCATAATCCGAGTATAGTTTGATCAAGGCCGCGACCGACCATGCCTGATGGATGCATCCCTTGCCATGGTTGGGTTCGAGTCCGTCAAAAATCTCCGATATGCAATGTAAGCCTTCATGTTCGTAGAAATGCACCTTCAAATCGGTGAGATCGACGATCACTTTCCGTCGGTTCTTGATGTTGACGCCATACATCCTAAAATAAGCGCAGTAGTAGTCGTACAGCAAGTAAGGCCATACCGTTCCCTGATGGTAGGCATGATCCCGCGACCATTGGTCCCCTTGATAGCTGGCCTCGAAATTTGGATCATCGGTATCCAAGGTCCTCAGTCCAAATGGGGTTAGCAATTTTTCAGTGACCGCTTCAAAAATGGTTTTTTGTTGCGCTACTATCCAGCAAGGGAAAAGGCAAACTCAAACAGAACAGCTGATTGGGCCGAAAACTGTTGTCGGCCGAAACCCCGGGAACGATGACATCGTAAAGCGTACCCTCGGCATTGGTGAACATTTTTGGGAAATTCACTTCAAATTTGGCAATGATATCACGGTATTTTTTGTCCTGCACTATTTCGAGGGCCTCGCAAAAGAAAAGATATATTTTGACGGCATTGTACCAAAGCGCGTTCACCTCCACAGGACAACCGATTCGAGGGGTAATAACCTTACCGTTGACGATGGCGTCCATCCAAGTGAGCTGTTCGCCCTCCTGCCCTCCGTATAAAAAACCTTCTTCCGTAACATGGATGTTATACCGTGTACCTTTGATGTGGGCATCCAATATACCTTTTAAGGCCTTCAAATGTTTTTTGACAAAAGCGGTATCCCCAAACTTTTTATAATATTCAAAAGCTGCAACAAACAGCCAAAGGGTAGCATCCATTGAATTGTACTCGACCGTGCCGTCTCCATTGTCGGGAAAGCGGTCAGGAATCATCCCCTGGTCGATGCTTTTAAAGAAAGTGGCGAGAATGGATTTTGAAATCGCCTTTCGACCCGTGGCAATGGTGAGTCCGCGCATCGAGATCATGGTGTCCCTGCCCCAATCGGTGAACCAATGGTAACCTGCAATGATCGATTCACTGTTTGTGGAGGTCCTATGCACCAAAAAACGGTTGCCCGCGGTCAAGAGGTCGTTGTAGAATATTGCGTTGGTATCCGACCTTTTTGGGGCAGCCTTACGACTTTGCTCCGCCCACAACTTTTTAAGGTCTTTTTGGAGAAGGTCTTCTTCGGTCGAAAATATGACAAAAAGCGTTTCGTTGGGTCGCAGTTCTTTTTTCAGATAGCCGATCTGGTAATAATCGCAGACACAATCAAGGCCGCGCCCTTGCGATTTGGGAAGCTGAACATTCCTGTACCAGTCCCGTAACTCGGTATATTCCCCTGCCGACCATCCGGTAAAGAGGGCATGACCCCCATAGGTAGCGTAGGTTTTTATATGATCGTTGGCAAATTCGGAATAAAAATCAAAGGCCGGGTTTTCATGAAAAGCGGCATGATAATCTGAATAGGCATAGAGCGGATGTATTTCCAAGGCCATGGTTTCACTGCCGGAATTCCTGTAAAAGATCAAGGTAGCATTGCTGCCCTGTACCATGCAGATACTTTTTTCCAATTGCCAAAGTGCCGCTCCGTATTGCCATTTGGGCAGTGGTGTAACGTCAAAGTCTTGAAGATACCTAAACCCTTCGGGATGCACGAAGTTGGGATATAGGTTGGTCGACAGTTCAAAGTCTTCCCCGTGTACCGATACCCTTTCCTCAACCTTGGCCACCATCAAAATCCTATTCGTGGGAGGTTTGAACGCGGCTACCAAGAGGCCGTGATAATGCCTTGTATTTGCCCCACATAGCGTACTGGAGGCGTAGCCGCCAAGCGCATTGGTCAGTAACCATTCCCTATCGAACCATTCGTTCATCCTTCCTTGATTTCAGCGATCAAATTGGCGACCAGGGCGGTCAAGCCCGTTTGGTGTGAAGCGCCCACGACCCCAACCCCAAGAACGGGCCTTGCGAAATGCGCTTGCCGCCAAAAAGTGTAAAGGTAGAATTGACGAAGTTTACAATAAACCTTTTGGGTAAGGAAGTTTGTACTCGACAATGCCGCAAAATACCAGAAGTTTCCGTGCTGTCGATTGCCTCTCAAGGAAGCAAGTAAAAAGGGCAAAGCCAGTAAGACCCTCATAAAAGCCAAAAAATGAAGTCTAAATTCATAAGGAATTCTATAGTACGACGAAGCGGCGGCACATCCTTCTGGTGGGTCCAATCACCGGTAAGGAATAAAATACAACCTTCTTTTCATGTGGTTTGAACCAAGGCATTTTGGAACGCCAAATGCTCATTTGCCCCAATTTTGGGATTTTAATTTCAAGGTTGCCTTAAGGATGTCTTTCTGGGAAATTTGACCGACCAATTTGCCATTTTCAACAATCGGAAAACGGCGGCGGCGTTCGTTCAAAAATTTGTTCGCGGCGTCAAAGATGTTCATATTGCCATCGATGGTGGCCACATTGGTAACCATCCGATGCTCGATGGTGTTGTTTTCCATGGGCATGTTGTAGTACCTGCTCTCACTGATATGTTTGATGCAGTCGCCCTCAGAGATCATCCCTATGAGTTCATTGTTTTCGTTTACGACAGGTGCTCCGGAGATCTTGTATTTCAAGAGGGCCGAAATCGCTTCTTCCACTGACTGGTCGGGACGGAAGGTAATCAACTTACGGGTCATATAATCACTGACCTTTATGTCTACCGACTTTCCCTCTTTGGGCTTCATCGGGCCCTGAAAGCTTTTGATTCCCATGACTTATCATTTTGGAGTTTCTTAAAGTTACTGATTTTTAATCAATTACTCTCCGATATTCCAAAAATTTAGGCTTTGGGGACATCCTTCAAAACCGACAATAAAAAGGCCCAGAACTTCTGTACCGAGCTAATATTGACCCGTTCATCTGGCGAGTGGGCCCCTTTGATGGTAGGACCAAAACTGATCATGTCCATTTCGGGATAACTTTTGGCGAGGATACCACATTCCAAACCGGCATGGCATGCGACCACTTTTGGTTTCTCTAGGAACAACTTCTCATATTTCGATTCCAGTAGTTTTAAGATGGGCGAATTCGGGTTTGGGTTCCAACCGGGATACTGGCCGCCTAAAACCACTTCAAACCCCCCGAGTTCAAAAGTGCAGCGAAGTGCATTGGCCAAGTCAATTTTAGCGGAGTCTACCGAGGAACGGGTAAGGCATGCGATCCTTATCGACCCATCCTTTACCTCTACTTTGGCCACATTGTTCGAAGTCTCCACAAGATCGGGAATGGCGGCACTCATGGCGTAGACCCCATTTTGGGCCGCATACAGGGCGCATAACAGTTGTTTTTGGGAGGCCGGCCCCATCACCATCGGCACTTTTTCACAAGGGGCCACGGTCATCAAAAGATCGGGTTCCACCACAGCAAGTTCATCTGAAATGGTTTGGGCCCATTTCTTGAAATCGATTGAAAATTGTGCCTGTTTTGAAACCGATACCACAATTTTTGAGCTGCTTTCCCTTGGAATGGCATTGCGCAGGCTGCCACCGTTAATTTCCCCGATACGGATGCCATGAATTTCTGAAGCATGGTAAAGCAGGCGGTTCATGATCTTATTGGCGTTGCCCAATCCCCTATGGATGTCAATGCCGCTATGTCCCCCGTTCAGTCCTTTGACCTTGATCTCAAGAGCAACCCAATCGGAGGGAGCCGGTTCTTCCGAATATATTCTTGTAGCGGTCACGTCGATACCGCCCGCACAGCCAATATCGAGTTCGTCGTCTTCCTCCGTATCGAGGTTCAAGAGTATTTCACCTTTGAGGATTCCGCTCTGCAGTCCCATCACCCCGGTCATGCCGGTCTCTTCATCTATGGTGAACAGGGCTTCCAAAGGGGGATGCGGGATTTCAGAACTTTCCAGCAAAGCCATGATGGCAGCAACCCCCAAGCCATTGTCGGCGCCCAGGGTCGTGCCTTTGGCCTTTACCCAATCGCCATCGACGACCATTTCGATGCCCTGGGTCTCAAAATCGAATCGGGTATCGCTGTTTTTTTGGTGCACCATATCCAAATGTGATTGCAGGGTGACCATCTTGCGGTCTTCCATCCCCTCACTGGCCGGTTTTCTGATGATGACATTGCCCACACGATCTTTAATGGTTTCCAAATGCAGTGCCCGGCCGAAATCGAGCATGAACTGTATGATTTTTTCTTCTTTCTTGGAGGGTCGTGGGACGGCGTTGAGATCGGCAAATTTGTTCCAAACGGCAGTGGGGCGCAATTCTCGTAAAGCTTTGGTCATGAAGTTTAAACTTTTTCCAAAAATAGGGATTGAAAAATTAGCTTGGTCGTATTTTCTCTATTTTTGACGCAATGGATCAAAAATTTAAAAATGGCATTGCCATTAGCCTTATTCCTCAGATTATCCTGGTAAAATGGATGGGGCAATATCCCGGATGGGTCGAACAACATTACAGCATGGGCCTTTATCCAGAGATCGGTCTTTTTTTTAGGTTTCTTTATGGGTGGATCCCATTCTCCATGGGCGAGGTTGTCTATAGCCTGCTCATTGTCACGGCCCTATTTTATGTGTATCAACAGCGCAGCCATATCAAGTCGAAACCCTTCATTTTTTTCCGGAACGTGGCCATGTTGCTCGCCGTGTTCTACTTCACCTTCCATCTGCTTTGGGGCCTCAACTATTACCGGGAACCCCTGGCCCAGCATTTGGCCATCCGCGATTCCGTCACTAAGACCGAAGTTCTGGAATTCACCAAAAAGCTGATCTTAAAGACCAATGAAATCCAATTCAAGATCACAGGCGATACGACGGCCATAGTACAGGTGCCTTACGGAAGGAATGCCATTATTGAGAAAACCGTGGCGGGTTATGGGCATCTCGAAAAACAATATCCATTTTTGAAATACCATCGTCCGAGCATCAAAAAATCGATGTACAGTACCTTCAGCACCTATCTTGGCATTGGCGGCTATCTCAATCCGTTCACGAACGAGGCACAGGTAAACGCGCTCACACCGCTTTTTCGCTTTCCCGTGGTAGTGGGCCATGAGGTCGGCCACCAAGTCGGTTATTCCGCCGAAAACGAGACCAACTTGATCGGCTATTTGGTGACGATGAAAAACGATGACCCCTATTTTCAATATTCGGCTTACGCCTTTGGATTAAGCCATTGCCTTATGGCCATCGCACGGGTCGATAAACCGGAATTCGAACTTTTGTATGCCCTGCTGAACGAGGGCACCAAAAAAAACTATAGGGAACTCAACGCCTTCTATGCCCAGTACGAAAATCCGATCGAACCCTTGTTCCAATCGGTGTTCAATACCTTTCTTAAGGCCAACAACCAACCCGATGGCGTTCAAAGTTATGGCAAGGTGGTGCACTTGATGGTAGCCTATCATTTAAAGCATCCCATTTAAGTACTTCGATCGATAGGAACCAAACCATCGAAAATTTTTGTTTTGGAATTCAGCATAGACAAAAACTATTAAATGATCACTAAAAAAAAGACCATAAGGTAGCCCAATCGATATTTTTTGCTTTTTTTGCTGCCAACTAATTCTTCTAGATTTTTCTTCATGAACTTAAAATTCCTTGCAATCGCATTATTTTTTTGCGCCACTACTTTTTATGGTCAGGATTACTTTCCAAAAAACGATGGTGTAAAATCGGATAACAACAATTATACGGCCCTGACCAACGCCAAGATCTACGTGACCCCTTCCCAAATTATCGAAAACGGAACCTTGTTGATTCAAAACGGTAAGGTGGTGCAGGTGGGTGCCAATGTCGCTTTGCCCAAAAATGTAGTGGTGATCGATCTGACCGGGAAATCGATTTATCCTTCTTTTATCGATGTTTTCTCCGATTTCGGGGTAACCCAGGCCAAAAGACCGGAACGCTCAGGCAGAAGCGCCGAATACGATCCCTCCAGGGAAGGTTTTTATTGGAACGACCATGTGATGCCCGAAAACGATGCCATTTCCAAGTTCAGCTACGACGAGAAAAAAGCAAAAGAGCTGAGAGACATTGGTTTTGGCGTGGTGAATTCGCACATACAGGACGGTATCGTTCGCGGTACCGGGGTATTGGTGGCCCTCAACGGGGAAGGGAACGATGCCGACAGGATTTTGGAAGATCGTTCGGCCGAATACCTTTCTTTTGAAAGAAGTGTTGAAAAAACGCAATCCTATCCCAGTTCGCTCATGGGCAGCATGGCCTTGCTGCGACAAATGTATTATGACGCCGATTGGTACGCCAAAGGCAACGTCGCTACCAAGGATCGTTCCTTGGAGGCACTGAACGCGAACAGGGGCCTGGTGCAGATTTTTGCGGCAGGCGACAAGGGCAATGTGCTGCGTGCCGATGGGATTGGAGACCAGTTCAACATACAATATGTCATTTTGGGGGGCGGTGACGAATTCGAATCGGTGGCCGATATCAAAGCTACGAATGCCAAGCTCATACTGCCCTTAAATTTTCCCGATCCCTATGATGTGTCGAATCCTTATCAGGCCGATTATGTGACCAACGCGGAAATGCGGTACTGGAACCAAGCACCCGGTAATCCAAAAGCCATGGCCGACAACGGAGTTTCCTTTTCCTTTACCCTGCACGACCTGAAATCGACAGGTGATTTTAAAGCTAAACTGATGAAGGCCATCGAATATGGGCTTCCCAAAACCAAAGCCTTGGAGGCCTTAACCACCGTGCCGGCCCAAATCTTGGGCAAATCCGCCACCATTGGAACGCTCGAAAGCGGACACTATGCCAACTTCCTGATCGCTTCAGGCGATATCTTTGACAAAAATACCACCCTGTTCGAAAATTGGGTCCAAGGCAATAAAAACAGCATCAACGACCTGACCTTAAAGGATATTCGAGGAGATTACGATTTAGCCGTAGCCGGAAAAATCTATTCGCTTTCAGTAACGGGCGAAGCGGCCAAACCCAAAGTGGAAATCAAACAGGATACGTTGAAACTCCCTTCGAAGTTCAGCTATCAGGACGATTGGTTCGAATTATCGTTCACCACCGACAAAGGGGAAAAGACCTATCGCATGACCGGTTTGGTAAGTACCAAGTCTGATGATCTAAATGGCAAGCTGATGTTGCCGGAAGGCGGGGCAACGACTTTTAGCGCCACTAAAAAGGAAGCCTTTACCGAAAAAGACGACAGCGACAAAAAAGAGGAAGAAAAACCGACCGTACTGCCGGTCACCTTCCCCAACGTAGGCTATGGCTATTCAGCAGTACCCAGAGCGGAAAATATTTTGTTCAAAAATGCAACCGTTTGGACCAGTGAGGACGCCGGGGTCTTGGAAAACACGGATGTGTTGATCAGGAATGGCAAGATTGCCCAAATCGGCAAAGGATTGACCGCAGGCGATGCAAAAATCATCGATGCCACCGGCAAACATCTCACGGCCGGTATAATCGACGAGCATACCCATATCGCTGCCCTGGCCGTCAATGAAAGTGGACAAAATTCATCGGCGGAGGTGAAAATGGAAGATGTTGTCGATCCGGAGGATATGGATATCTATCGTGACCTGGCCGGGGGCGTCACTTCCGTTCAGTTGTTGCACGGATCGGCCAATCCCATCGGAGGCCGTTCGGCCATCCTGAAATTGAAATGGGGTGGCAGCGCCAAGGATATGATCTACTCCAATTCCCCAAAATTCATAAAATTCGCTTTGGGCGAAAATGTGAAACAGAGCAATTGGGGCAGTACAAGCCGGTTTCCACAATCGAGAATGGGCGTGGAACAAGTGTTCATCAATTATTTCCAACGCGCCAAAGAGTATGATGCCAAAAAGAAAAGCGGACAACCTTACCGATACGATGAGGAAATGGAAACCTTGGCCGAAATCTTGAGGGGCGAACGCTATATCAGCTGCCATTCCTATGTACAGAGCGAAATCAATATGTTGATGAAAGTCGCCGACAAAATGGGATTCAAGGTGAATACCTTCACCCACATCCTGGAAGGGTACAAAGTGGCCGATAAAATGGCCGAACATGGGGCTGGCGGTTCCACATTCAGCGATTGGTGGGCCTACAAATTCGAAGTCAATGATGCCATCCCCTTCAATGCAGCCATCATGCACAGCCAAGGGGTTACCGTGGCCATCAACAGCGACGATGCGGAAATGTCGCGAAGACTGAACCAGGAAGCGGCCAAAACGGTCAAATACGGAGGGATGTCGGAGCTGGAGGCCTGGAAGATGGTGACCATCAATCCCGCAAAATTGTTGCACATCGACAATCGTGTGGGCAGTATCAAGGAAGGCAAGGATGCGGATCTGGTATTATGGAACGAACATCCGCTTTCGGTTTATGCCAAACCGATAAAAACCCTAATCGAAGGCGCCACTTATTTTGATTTGGAAAAAGACCTGCAGCAGCGCAAAGCGGTCGAGAAAGAACGCGGCACCTTGATCCAAATGATGCTTAAAGAAAAGGATGCGGGCAGTGCCATGCAGGGTCCCAATGGGAAGAAGAAAGAACGCTTTCATTGCGATAGCCTTTAGAAGAATAACAGTTAAAAAAAAATCGCTGAACGGCAAAGTTGGATATCCATATCTCGGAACAAGACTATTGGAAGCGGTAGAACAGTATAAAACCAAAAGATGAAAAAAGTATTCAACACCAGCTTGGGATTCATGATCATGATCATGACGATACAGGCCTATGCACAACAGGCTCCGGCCCCCAAGCAATCGGAAGTGATCAGCATTACCGGGGCCACTGCCCATATCGGGGACGGGACCGTGCTCCAAAATGCGACTTTGGTCTTCGAAAACGGTCTTATTAAGGCTTTGGGCACCGGGTTGCCCGCCGAGGGAAGGTCGATCGATGCGAAAGGAAAACACATATATCCAGGGTTCATCGCCACCAGCACCCCGTTGGGATTGGTGGAAGTGGATGCGGTGCGCGCCAGCGACGATCAAAAAGAATTAGGACAATTGTTGCCCCATGTTCGCAGCCAAATCGCCTATAATGCCGAGAGCAAAGTAGTGGAAAGTATGCGGCCCAATGGGGTGTTGTTGGGGCAGATCACCCCCAATGGCAACCGAATTTCGGGTACCTCCAGCATCATGCAATTCGATGGCTGGAACTGGGAAGATGCCACCGTAAAGGCCGATGACGGCATTCATTTACATTGGCCCAACAGCTATAGCAGGGGCCGATGGTGGATGGGCGAGGACAGGGGATACCAACCCAATAAGGACTATACCAAAGAAGTTGCCGAAATAGCCACATTTATGAAAAACGCCGCGGCCTATGGCAAGGCAACCGCCAAGGAAATCAACCAGCCCTTTGCCGCGATGCAGGGATTGTTCAATGGTTCCCAGAAGCTATATCTTTATGCGGACAGTGAAAAGGAAATCATCGATGCGGTGACCACTGCGAATGCAGGCGGGGCGCAGCACCTTGTGCTGGTAGGCGGCTATCACGCCCATAAAGTCACAGACTTCCTAAAAGAAAACAAGGTGGCCGTTTTGGTTCGTGCCCCGCACAACCTTCCCGAATATGCGGATGATGATTACGACCTTCCCTATAAATTACCGGTGTTGCTTGCCGAGGCAGGACTAACCGTGGCCATACAAAATGCCGACGAGGCCGTGTTCCAAACCAGGAACCTGCCATTTTATGCTGGCCATATCGCAGGGCAGGGATTGGATAAGGAAAAAGCGCTCCAATTGATTACCCAGAACCCGGCAAAAATTCTGGGCATAGATAATCAATATGGAACCCTAGCCGTGGGCAAAAGCGCAACATTGTTCATCTCGGAAGGCGATGCACTGGATATGCGCGGCAACCAACTTACCCACGCCTTTATCGATGGTCGGGAACTTTCTTTGGAAACCCACCAAACCGAACTATGGAAGCGATATATGGGAAAATATAACGGAAAATAAGTCTGAAATAGGCAGGTGATTTTATCGGGCCCAGATTGTCGAAGCGCGGCACTCCGTTAAAACAGCTCCAGGCCGTTTTTGAAGAGAACCCGTAACCCGACCATAAATACCAACAAGGCGGTGACCCTTTTGATGCCATTAGGGGATAGCCTTTTTAAGCTGATGCGGATGCCCAGTTGCCCCCCCAGAAACACCGCGCTGACCAGAGCCAAGGTTTCAATGGGCGGCAGTTCCAAGGTATTCGCCCAAATAAGCCCCCCAAGTCCGGAAATCGAGTTGACCAAGATAAAAAAGCTGGCCAAGGCCGCAATTTTTATCGATTTGTCCCATCGCATATGGTTCAATACCGGGGCCAAAAAAATGCCCCCGCCTATACCAACCAGACCCGATAGGAGTCCGATGCCGGCACCGATCGCGTAACTGAGATATTTCGGATACACCTTGACCCTTTCCATGGTATTGGCCATGGTATAGGTTTGCCAGGCCAAGAACAGTGAAGAAACGATCAAGGAAAGCCCAAGGATCACAAAAAACACATTCTCACTCAGTTTGAAGGAAGCCCCAATAAAAGCCAAGGGAATACTGGTCAGGACAAACGGTAAAAAATCCTTTATCCTGGCATGCCCATGTTTAAAATACAAATAGGTGCTCGTTGAGACGACCACCAGGTTACAGACCAGGGCCAGGGAACGAATGGCAAAAAATCCCATGATGGTGAGTGTCAACAGGGCCAAATAACTCGACCCGCCGCCAAATCCAACCGAAGAATATAAGGTGGCCACTACAAAAAAACCGATGCACAAGAGCAGCAGGCCTTCAATACTTAGCGACATATTGATGTAGTTGGTTGATACCGCCCGTAACATTTACGAGTTGTGCGTTCGGATAATAAGGCCTCAATTCCAGTATGGCTTTTTGGCTCCTGATGCCCGATTGGCACAAGAAATAAATGGGTTTTTTGATATCGATTTCGCCTTTTCTGTTAAGGAGTTCCGATAAGGGTATATTCATTGAATTTCTGATATTGAAGGTCGTGAATTCATCGGGGCTGCGCACATCGATCAACTGCAATGGCCCTGACGCCAGCAGCACTTCGAACGCTTCCGCATCCACCGAGGGTATGGGCAGGCCGCAATCCATTTCATAGCTTTCTTGAAGGGCGTCGATGGCGAAATGAATCGGAATCGATTTGAAGTTTATTTTTTGAAAACGATTCGCCAGTCCATCGAACAATAGCAGGGTACCTGAAAGGACCTCTCCGACTCCACTGATCACCTTAATGGCCTCCAAGGCCTGTAGGTTCCCTACAATGCCCGGCAAAATGCCCAGTACGCCATGTTGATCGCAATTGGGTACCTCATCGGCCTTGGGCATCTCGGGATAGAGGCATCGGTACGTTGGGCCGCCTTTATAATTGAATACGCTCAGCTGACCTTCAAAACCATGTAAAGCGCCATAAACAAAAGGTTTCTTTAAAATCACGCAGGCATCATTGATTAAATAGCGGGTCGGGAAGTTGTCGGAGGCATCGATAACAAGGTCATAGGAACGAATGATATCCAACGCATTGTCCCGATCCAGATACAACGCATGGCCAATAAGTGCTGTATCCCCGTTCTGGGCCTTCAACTTGGATATGGCCATCTCTACCTTCGACTTTCCAATATCCGCTTCGTCATACAATACCTGACGATGCAGATTCGAAAGGGCGACCACATCGCGGTCAACCAGGCCCAAGGTGCCCACGCCCATGGCGTTGAGATAGGTCAAGACAGGAGTGCCAAGGCCCCCGGCACCCACCACCAAAACCCTGGCCTCCGACAGCTTTTGTTGGGCTTTTGAACCAAAGTCCCTTAAGAGGATCTGACGGCTATATCGTTCTAGGTTCATGCGGAAGATAGTTTTTTGAGGGCGTCAAGATATTCGGTCTTGGAATTGGCATTGAGCAGCACTTCTTCTTTTTTGGGAAATACCAAGTGTACCGGATGGTTGATCAGAAATTTACGGGGACAAGTGCCTTGTCCACTTTCCAAATAGGATAGCGACCGTTCCAGGGCCTTGGGTTCCCAAATGGCACATAATGGTTCGGGCAGGGGGTTGTCCTGTAAGGCATAGGCGGTGGCCATCAATTCGGGTCGTCTTTCCGATATCAATGCCTTCAGGGCCTCCAGATCGATCAGGGGCAGGTCGCAGGCCAGCACCAGCCAGGCTACCTCGGGAAATTGATGATGGGCGGAAAGGAGTCCGTTATAAGGCCCCTTCACTTCGTCCTCATCGATGATCACGGCCATATCTGAAGGAATATCCTTTGTTTGGTCGCCCCTGATACTGACAAACGTCCGTTCACAGATTTGATCGAGCATTCGGTACAGGTACTCCCGTTGGGGCTTCCCATGATAGTCGATCAATCCTTTGTCGGTGCCCATTCTGCTGCTTTTTCCGCCAGAAAGGACCAAACCATATAGCTTAGCGTTGGAAATCATTCTTTCCTCCCGTTTTTTGTTGTAGTTGAATGTTGGTGATCTTGATGTCATGGGAAAGTGCCTTGCACATATCATAAAGCGTAAGGGCACTGATACTGGCCCCTGTCAAGGCTTCCATCTCCACTCCGGTACGTTCGTTGCACTTTACCGAACAGACGATTTCAAGGGCATTTTCCATGGGGTTGATTTCAATATGGATCTTCGATAGCCGCAGGGTGTGGCATAAAGGAATCAGTTCAGCAGTTTTTTTCGCCCCCTGGATGCCCGCAATGATCGCTGTTTGCAAAATACTTCCTTTTGGCCCCAAAAAATCCTTTTCGGCCAAGGTTTCGAATACCGACTTGGGAAAGACCACAATTCCTATGGCCGTGGCGCTTCGCTCGGTGACCGATTTGTGCGATACATCGACCATGTTCAATTGTCCGCCGGTATCGATATGGGAGAGTCGTTTCTTCACTTTATCCTATGTTTATGGATGGGCCGAAACCCAAACCGTCTTATTTTTAAAGATTTCCTTTTTCCATATGGGTACCCTTTCCTTCAGGGTATCGATCAAATACCTGCACGCTTCAAAACAGGCATCCCTATGCGGTGCTGATGCTCCGACCACCACCACGGGCTCTTCCACTTTTTTGGCCCCTATCGCATGGCGGATGACCACTTTGTTCAGCTGCCATTTTTCAATGGCCTCCAGCGCGATTTTTTCCATCTCCTTCAGGGCCATGTTCCTATAGGTTTCAAATTCCAAGGAAACGACCGTTTCGCCTTGGGTCAACTCCCGTACCGTGCCCACAAAAACACAGATGCCGCCACTTTGTGGATCGGAAAGTTCGGCATACACCTTTGACACCTCCAGGGTGTCCACGATTTCTATGATTGCTTTATTCATCAGCCGCCACTTACGGGTGGGATAATGGCGATTTCATCGCCTTGTTGCAAAACTAGGTCATCCTTGGCATACTCGCTGTTCACGGCAACCGCGATCGAGGACAACCGGCCCAGATCGGGATAGGTGCTTTTTAAGCTTTGCCTCAGCTGTTCCACGGAAGTGGGCCGGGCCTCCCCGGGCTCAAAATGAATTCTGGATTTCCCAACGATATCCTTAGCTATACCAAACAACAAAATTTCCATATTATCACTTTCACCAATTAAGATACAAGTTACAAAAATTTACCGCCCGCCTAGGGTTTCTCGACTATTTTGGCATTGATGGGCATTCCGTAGAAATCTATGGGCATGGCTTTATCGCTGATGGCAACATGCTTGAAATGGGTGGTACTTTTTGCCGCTTTGATCTTCCTGCCCTCATAATCGTGCCAGGTAATCGACTTGGGCAGCAACAGGCCGTTGGTCATCGACCAATCGTTGTAACGTATCCATTTCACATTATCGGATTTTTCGCCACTCCTATAGGTAACCGTATACCCCAACCAAGCCATTTGGTGGGTATCGGGATCGTAATGGATAAAATACTCGTCCTTGGGCGAGGTTCCCACTCCATCACCATATCCGATTTGTATGCCCGGATAGGATTTACCTTCAAAAACCAAGGGATCGGTTAGCCCGTAGTGGATGCCGTTGTCACCCAACACAAAGGGCATGGCGAAAAAATAGAACATTAAATTATGATAGAACATGGGATCGCCTCGATACGTGTTTTGGGGATCGAACGCCCAAACCGCCTTCCCGTCGAAGCCCATTTCGATGTCGCCCATAACGATCTTGTCCATCCTGGAAGTGAGGTCGATGGTATGGGTTTCCCCTGATGCTTCCCGCGTCCCGGCCGGAATTTCAAAAATCAGGGTTTTCATGGCGCGCCATTGGGCCAAACCCCCATGGGCATCAAAAACCGCGGTTAGTTGTCCTGGAAAATCGGATTTTGCGTTTTCCGCAATATTAGCCGTGATGACGGTAGCTTTCGCTTCGGGAGCTGGTTTACAGGCTGTTATCAAGAACAGGAGCACAAGGGGAACCAATCTTTTCATGTGTATGTTTTAAAGGATATGCATTCTGTCGTGGAAACAACAAATAATTTACCGAATCGATTACTTTTGTTGCCATGCACGAAATTAAACAAATCAGCAGCCTTCAGAATGCACTGGTAAAGAAAATTCTTTTGCTTCAAGAGAAGTCTAGGGAAAGGAAATCTGCGCTGCGATTTGTATT
This sequence comes from uncultured Flavobacteriaceae bacterium, assembly GCA_963760375.1. GTDB lineage: Bacteria > Bacteroidota > Bacteroidia > Flavobacteriales > Flavobacteriaceae > Pelagihabitans. The sequence continues at coordinate 156,632 of CAVXCS010000002.1, forward strand.
GGAAGGGATCAAGGAACTGCAACTGGCCCTGAAAGCAGGTTATCCCATGGAAACCCTATTGTTTTATGAGGGGTTGATGACCATCGAGGGTTTACATTCACTCTTGGGTGCTACTGCCCCAAAACCCGAGCTCATTGCGGTGACCAAGGAAGTCTATGAAAAATTGGCCTACCGTGACAGTACGGGTGGCATTGTGGCCATTGGCCGTTGCAAGACCCATGACCTGGAATCTTTGGTCCTCAACAAACGAAACCCTTTGATCTTGGTCGCAGAAGCACCAGAAAAACCTGGAAACATTGGCGCCTTGTTGCGCACAGCGGATGCGGCAGGGCTCGATGCGGTGATCATCGCCAATGGCAAGACCGATCTGTACAATCCTAATATCATCCGATCCAGTGTGGGTTGCCTGTTTACAAACAATATTGCCTTGGGCAGCACGGGCGACATCATTTCCTATCTCAAACGGAAGGAGATAACCATCTACTGCGCGGCACTTTCCGCCTCCAAAAATTACGTCGAGGTCGATTTCAAAAAGCCTTCGGCCATCGTGGTTGGCACCGAATCGACCGGACTCTCAAATACATGGCTCGAAGCCTCCGACCAGAACATCCTTATTCCCATGCAGGGCGAAATCGATTCGATGAACGTTTCGGTCTCCGCGGCAATCCTTATCTTTGAAGCGAAAAGGCAGCGCGGATTTGCCTGATCGACAACCCAAAAATCATCGCCGATCGTGATGGTCAAAACATCGGAATTGAAAATAAATACCATAGCTTTTGAATAACCTGTTCTATATCATCATTTTTATTTTGGTATTTCAATTTATACTGGATACCTACCTCAATTACCTTAACGCAAAACGCTTCAAAGACCCCCTACCCAGTGAATTGAGCGATGTCTTTGATGCCAAGGAACATCAAAAGTCTTTTGACTATAAAAAAACCAACTACCGATTTGGTATCCTATCCTCAACCTTTTCGGTACTGCTCACCATAGGATTTCTCTCGTTCGGCGGCTTTGAATGGGTAGACAAGATCGTAAGGGGCATCACCGATAACGCCACGTTCATGGCATTGCTGTTTTTTGGGATTGTCATGTTCGGCTCCGATTTGTTGAGCCTGCCCTTTGCTTATTATTCCACCTTTGTCATCGAGGAAAAGTTCGGCTTCAACAAAACCACCAAAAAACTGTTTTTTGTCGATAAATTAAAAGGATGGTTCATGCTGGCCGTGCTGGGCGGCGGGATCCTGGCGATGGTGATATGGTTCTACCAATGGGCCGGAAGCCATTTCTGGATCTATGCATGGACCTTGATATCGATATTTACGATCTTCATGAACCTTTTTTACAGCAAATTGATCGTGCCCATGTTCAATCGGCAAACCCCATTGGAAGAGGGCAGTTTAAAAAGCAAGATCGAGGGATATGCCAAAAAGGTAGGTTTTGAACTGAGCCAGATCTTCGTTATCGACGGCTCCAAAAGATCCACCAAGGCCAATGCCTATTTTTCCGGTTTCGGCAAGGAAAAAAGGGTAACGCTTTATGATACGCTCATCAACGATCTGAGTGAAGAGGAAATTGTGGCTGTACTGGCCCATGAAGTGGGGCACTACAAACGCAAGCATATCATTTTCAATCTTGGGGCCTCGATCGTGCTCACCGGGCTCACCCTGTTTATCCTTTCGATTTTTGTCAACCACCCTGAAGTGTCGATGGCCATTGGTGTTTCCCAGCCCAGTTTTCATGCGGCCCTGATTGGTTTCGGGATCCTCTATTCCCCCATATCCGAAATCACTGGACTGGTCATGAACCATTTCTCGAGAAAGTTTGAGTACCAGGCCGATGACTACGCAAAAAAGACCTATGCTGCCCTACCCCTGATCAGCTCCCTCAAAAAACTCTCCAAAAACAATTTGAGCAACCTTACCCCCCATCCTGCCTATGTTTTCATGCACTATTCCCATCCACCCTTGATCGCAAGGATCAGGAATTTAAAGGCATAGTTTTTGTTGTATAGTCATATAGATTATGCTACTTTTATTTTAGGATGACACAAGCCGCACTCGAAATAGAGAACAAGGAAATAGCGAAGCAATACAAAGAACTGCTGCGCATCAGTTACCAGACCCTCTCGGTAGAGGACAAAAAACTGATCCGCTCGGCTTTTGAGGTTGCTTTGGATGCGCACAAAGACCAGCGAAGGAAATCGGGGGAGGCCTATATTTTTCATCCCATAGCAGTGGCCAAGATCGTCGCCTCGGAAATAGGCCTGGATGCAGTCTCGATTGCTTCCGCCCTATTGCACGACGTGGTCGAGGATACCGACTATACCCTCGACGATATTGAACGCATGTTCGGGGAAACCGTGGCCAGGATCGTGGACGGACTCACCAAGATCGCGCATCTTAAAAAAGACATGAACATCTCCCAGCAAGCGGAGAACTTCAGAAAGATGTTGCTCACCCTGCACGATGATGTTCGGGTAATCATCATCAAAATTGCCGACCGCTATCACAACATGCTCACCATGGATGCCATGCCCGAGGACAAGCAGGTTCAGATGGCATCGGAAACTTTGTACATCTATGCCCCACTGGCCCACAGAATAGGGCTTTACAATATCAAGACCGAGCTGGAAGACCTCAGTTTGAAGTATACCGAACCAGAGGTTTACGCCGATATTCAGGGCAAAATCGAAGAATCGAAAGAAGAACAGCAAGCCTATATCGATGCCTTTAAGAAGGTCATCGAAAATTCTTTGGACGAGGAAAAACTCAATTATGTCATCAAGGGCAGGATGAAGTCGATCTTTTCGATGCGGAGGAAAATGAAGGCCCAGAATGTAACCTTCGATGAGATTTATGACAAATTCGCCATCAGGATCATCTATAAATCGGACAAACAGAACGAGAAATTTTTGGCCTGGAAGATCTATTCGATCGTCACAGATCATTTTACACCCAACCCGGTGCGATTGCGCGATTGGATCTCCTCGCCGAAATCGACGGGCTATGAAGCCTTGCACATCACCGTCATGGGGCCAAAAGGGAAATGGGTGGAGGTGCAGATACGCAGTGAGCGCATGCACGAAATTGCTGAAAAGGGCTATGCCGCACACTTTAAGTACAAGCACGGCGAGCAGAAAGAACAGGGCATCGAGATCTGGCTCAATAGGTTGCAGGAAGCCTTGGAGAATGCCACGACCAATGCGGTTGATTTTGTGGAGGAATTCAAACTCAACCTTTATGCCAAGGAAATTTTCGTGTTCACCCCCAAAGGAGAGTTAAAATCACTGCCCAAAGGAGCTACCCCCTTGGATTTTGCCTTCAATATCCATACCGAAGTGGGCATACGCACCCGGGGCGCCAAAGTAAATGGCAAATTGGTTCCGCTGAGCACTACCTTGAACAGCGGCGATCAAGTGGAAATCATCACTTCCGATCAGGCAAAACCCAACCAGAACTGGTTGGATTATGCCACTACGGCCAGGGCGCGCTCTAAAATCAAATCCTCCCTGCGGGAAGAGCAGAAGGCAGTGGCCATCGAGGGCAAGGAAATCTTGAGGAGAAAGCTCAAGTCGCAAAAAATCAATCTGAACGAAGATACCATCAACAAGATGGTGGTCTTCTTCAAACTCAAGACCAGTCTTGACCTATTCTATAGGGTAGGTATCGGGTCGATCGACAACCAAAAGATCAAGGATTTTGCCTCATCCTATAGCAATGCCTTTATCAGCTTCTTTAAAAATAAAATCAGGAAAACGCCCGTCCCCGAGGACATTGACAAAGATGAAATCACCACCAAATACGATATGTTGGTGTTTGGCAAGGAGGAGGAAAAACTCGAGTACAAATTATCGCAGTGCTGCAATCCGATACCGGGGGACGATGTTTTCGGTTTTGTGAGCGTTACCGAGGGCATCAAGGTGCATTCGAAAAACTGTCCGAATGCGATCTCCTTGCAGAGCAATTATGCCTACCGCATTATCAGTGCCAAATGGATCGATTCGTCCCAAAAAGAATTCCAATCCGAGATCAAACTTACGGGTATCGATAACTTGGGCCTAGTCAGCGAAATCACCGAAGTAATTTCCGATAACATGCACGTGAACATGCGCAATCTGAACTTTAGTACAGACGGTGGCACCTTTACGGGAAGGATAACGGTGGTGGTCAAAAACAACATTATCCTCAAAAAATTGATCAACAACCTGAAGCAAATCGATGGCATCGATAAAGTGACCCGCATTTAGATCGGTTTGGAATTGGAATGAAAATTTAACTGTACATTTGCGAATTGATGCAGGGAAAACCACTTATGGCACTCAACAAAAATCAGGAAATAGTCAAGAACGTATTCACCGCTTTTTTGGAGGATAACGGACATCGAAAAACGCCCGAACGTTACGCCATTCTCCAGGAAATCTATGACAGCGAGGAGCATTTCGACATCGAATCGCTCTATATCAACATGAAGAATAAAAACTATAGGGTGAGCCGGGCCACGCTGTACAATACGATTGAATTGCTGTTGGAGTGCAAATTGGTACGCAAGCACCAATTCGGCAAAAATCAGGCTCAATATGAGAAGTCCTATTTCGACAGACAGCACGACCATGTGATTCTCACCGATACCGGAGAAGTGATGGAATTTTGCGACCCCCGTATCCAATCGATCAAAAAGACCATCGAGGAGGTGTTCGATATCAAGATCAGTAACCACTCGCTCTATTTTTATGGTACCCGCAACAAAGAAGAAGAAAAAACGCAACACTAACCGATAAGCAGCAACTTACAATGGCGGTAGATTTACTACTAGGATTACAATGGGGAGACGAAGGAAAGGGAAAAATCGTTGACGTACTGACCGATAATTACGATATCATTGCCCGATTCCAAGGGGGCCCTAACGCAGGACATACCCTGGAATTCGATGGCATCAAACACGTGTTGCATACCATACCCTCGGGCATATTCCACAAAAACGCCATCAATATCGTTGGGAATGGGGTGGTGATCGATCCCGTGATCTTTAAAAAGGAAATCAACAATCTTCAGAAATTCAAGATCGATTTTAAGCGTACCCTCCTGATTTCCAGAAAAGCACATTTGATTCTGCCCACACATCGTTTGTTGGACGCGGCTTCCGAGGCTTCCAAGGGTAAGGCGAAGATCGGGTCGACCTTAAAAGGAATAGGGCCAACGTACATGGACAAAACCGGACGAAACGGCATGCGGGTCGGTGATCTGGAACTCGATCATTGGCAGGATAAATACCGGGCATTGGCAGATAAGCACGAATCGATGATCGGCTTTTACGACGTGGACCTGCAATACGATTTGGGCGAACTCGAGGCAGATTTCTTCAGTGCGGTCGAAGATCTTAAAAAACTCACCTTTATCGACAGTGAGGAATATCTTTACCAAGCCCAGAAAGCGGGCAAAAAAATATTGGCGGAAGGGGCACAAGGATCGATGCTCGACATCGATTTCGGCACCTATCCGTATGTGACCTCGAGCAATACCACCGCTGCAGGTGCCTGTACCGGACTTGGGGTTGCCCCAACCCAGATCGGGAAGGTTTTCGGCATCTTTAAAGCCTATGCCACAAGGGTGGGCAGTGGCCCATTCCCAACCGAACTTTTTGATGAGGATGGGGCGACCATGGGCCGTGTCGGCAATGAATTCGGGGCCACCACCGGGAGGCCACGCCGCTGCGGTTGGCTTGATCTTGTTGCCTTGAAATATGCCGTGCAGATCAATGGGGTCACCTCCCTGATGATGATGAAGGGCGATGTGCTCAGCGGGTTTAAAAAATTAAAGGTTTGTACCGCCTACAAGTACAAAGGGGAAACCATTACACACCTCCCCTTTAATATAGAACCTGAAAACGTGACCCCCGTATATACCGAAATGGATGGTTGGGCAAAAGACCTGACCAAGATGTCATCAACTGCGGAATTTCCAAAAAACTTACAGGCTTATATCGATTTTCTTGAAAAGGAACTTCAAATTCCGATCCAGATCGTTTCGGTTGGCCCTGACCGCACGCAGACCATCCATCGATAGGGCTACTGGGAAATCGCTGCCTTCATTTTGCCAAGAATTATCCCACTTCGAAAAATTTCATGTTTTTCTTGAAATCGGCAGGCCGTTCTTCGCTAACAAGCTGAACCGTGCCTTATTTCCGTGCCGTTTTTGAGTCCTTAAAAATGCAACGGTGCATCCAAAGCGAACTTGATTCGTGTTTGCATATTTTTCCTATCTTACGGTTAAATTATAAAAACGTAATCCCCATCATTTTGCCAACAGCAAAGGGCTAATCGATCCCGCTGCATTGTCCTGGTTGGTTGGAGAAAGGGAATTGCACCTTAAACTTGCTGGAATGAAAAATATAGACCGGAGAAACTTTATCCGAAAGACCACGCTGGCCACCGCCGCAATCGGCATGGGACCCGTTGTCGCACAGGCTGCCAATGCCCCAATGTCACGGCCAATAACCCAACAATACATGGGCGGGTACGCCGCGCCAAAACTGGAAACGATTCGAGCCGCCTTCATTGGCGTCGGTTCTCGGGGAGGCGGTCACCTCAAATTTTTTGGCACCTTGCCCGGTACCGAAATCGTTGCTATCAGCGACCTTTATGAAGAGAATGTTAAAAAATGGGAAAGTGTTGCCACTGAAATCGGGGCTGGTCGGCGCCATAAAAAAATAGCCCTTTACCATGGGGATGAACAACGTTGGAAAGCCATGCTGGAAGAGGTAAAGCCAGATGTGGTCTTTATTGCCACCAATTGGAAAAACCATGCACCGATGGCGATCGAAACCATGAAAAAAGGGGCACATGCCCTCGTGGAGGTGCCCATCGCCGTTACTTTGGAAGAAATGTGGGCCATCATAGATGCCTCGGAAGAAACCCGAAAGCATTGTATGATGATGGAAAACGTAAACTACGACCGTGACGAATTGATGTTTTTGAACATGGTACGCCAGGGGGTCATAGGGGATTTGCTACATGGGGAAGCCGCCTATATCCATGAATTGAGGGGGCAAATGGAGGATCAAGAGCGGGGTACGGGCTCTTGGCGAACCTATCATTATGCCCAAAGAAATGGAAATCTTTACCCTACCCACGGGCTTGGGCCGGTGGCCCAATATATGAACCTAGCCCGAAATGAAGATAATTTCGGCAGTATCGTTTCATTTTCCACACCCGCTTTGGGCAGAAAAGCATATGCTGAAAAAAACTATGCTCCCGATCATAAATGGAACCAGCTTCAATATAAGGGCGGAGATCTCAATACATCGATCATCAAAACGGTTTTGGGCCGTACCATCATGGTACAATGGGATGAAACCAGTCCGAGGCCCTATACCCGACTCAACCTCATTCAAGGAACCAAAGGCATACTAGCCGGATTTCCCACCAGGGTCGCCTTGGAAGGCGGGGTGAAAGGGGTTACGGAAGACCATCATAGCTGGGTACAGGGGGAACAGTTGGCCGTGCTTTATGAAAAATACGATCATCCCCTGTATCAACGGCTCAATGAAAAAACCAAGGAAAGCGGCCATGGCGGAATGGACGGAATGATGATGTACAGAATAGTGGAATGTTTGCAGCTTGGCCAGCCACTCGACCAGAATGTCTATGAAGGCTGTTATTGGAGCGCCGTAGCGCCCTTGAGCGAAAAATCGGTGGCCGCTGGCGGTGCACCCCAGGCATTTCCAGATTTTACACGGGGCAATTGGCAGCAAACCGATCCTTTGGGGATCATTGCCTGACCGGGGTTGAAATCAAGGTTAAAGCATTGAACCGGGAATTCAGGACCTAGGCGATGAGGTACCGTTCAGGAACATACGAGGAAAAGCAATTTAAATAATAATCCTATTCTATTCCAGCCAGCATGAAACCAAAAAATCAGAACCGTAGGGAATTCGTACAAAAAAGTGGCTTGGGCCTTCTTGGCTTGACCTTATTGCCCAATCTCTACGGCAAGGCAGCCCCCAGTGACCGTCTTCGGGTTGCACATATCGGGGTCGGGGGCATGGGCAACAACCACATGAAATGGTTTTCGGCCCTTCCGGAAGTGGAAGTGGTGGCGCTCTGCGATTTGGATGAACTTCACTTGGCCAGCAGCCTTAAGGCCATGGAAACCCTGCAGCCCGGAAAAAAGGTGGAAGGTTACAAAGATTTTCGCAGCATCCTCGACCGCAACGATATCGATGCCATTACCTGTGCCACCCCCGATCATTGGCACGCCCAAATCGCTGCCCTCGCCTTTCAGGCCGGCAAGGATGTTTATGGCGAAAAACCACTGTCGTATGACGTTAAGGAAGGGCAGATGATGCTCCGGAACCTGGAGAAACACCAACGTATTTTTCAATTGGGGACCCAGATCCATGCCACCGATAATTACCACAGGGTCATCGAACTGTTACAATCCGGGATGATCGGCAAAGTACATACGGTTCGGCTCTGGAAGACCGGTACCCCTCCCGATCTGGGAAACCCCAAAGTTCAGCCCGTGCCCAAAACTCTTGATTGGGATATGTGGTTGGGAACGGCGCCTTTTGTCGATTACATTCCTGAAAAATGCCATATTAACTACCGCTATTTTCTGGATTATTCCGGCGGCATCTTTGCGGATTTTTGGTGCCATATCGCCGATGTGGCTTTCTGGGCACTTCAGCCCAAAGGCCTTAAAACGGTGGTCGCTCGTGGTGAAAAGGCCGATGGCATCGCCGATACACCCAAATGGATCGAGGTCGATTATGAGTTCGAAGATCTAAAAATACACTGGACCACCGACCCTCCCAAGGTTCCTGGGGCAGCGGAACGCGGCATCGGCGCCTATTTTGAAGGAGACCAGGGCAGCCTGATCTGTGACTACGAAACCAGGTCGATCACCATCAACGGGGAAACGCTGGCCGATATTGCGGAGGTGCCCAAGACCATCGTCAGGTCACCCGGACACCAACAGAACTTTGTAGACAGTGTCAAATCGCGCAAGCCTGCCGAATCGAACCTGCAATATGCAAGAACGATGACCTTGCCCATGCACCTGGGCCTTATCTCATGGCGGTTGGGCAGAAAATTGGATTGGAACCCGATCAAAGAAAAATTTATCGGAGATGCGGAAGCCAACAAAATGTTGTCCCGTAAACCGCGAAAAGCATGGAAGCTGGTATAGCACAAAAAGGAAACTTTAATGGGTAATTGCGCCAAAAAAAGTACACTATGCAAATGAACAGAAATCACTTTATCAAGTCCCTTGCACTGGGAGCCGTGGCCGCCGGCACCGCCTCCTTCAAGGCCCTGAGCCCGATGGAAGGCCATGTTTACGAAGCAGACGGACTCACACTGGGGCTGGCTTCCTACACCCTGAGAAAATACAGTCTTGACGAAGTCCTGGAAATCATGCAGAGATTGAACCTGAAAGACGTGGCCTTTAAGAGCTTCCACTTGCCCTATGAATCGACAGACGAAGAACTTCGTTATATCAGCGATAAGGTAAAGGCCCGTGGCATCAACCTGTACGGTGGTGGGGTCATTTATATGAAAACGCCCGAGGAGGTCGACAAGTACTTCCACTATGCAAAGGCTGCCGGTCTAAAAATGATCATAGGGGCCCCCGATCATCAATTGTTGCCCCTTATCGAGCAAAAAGTAAAGGAAACCGACATCAAATTGGCCATACACAACCATGGTCCCGAAGATGCCATTTTTCCGTCTCCCCAAAGCGTATTTGAAAAAATTAAAACCCTTGATAACCGTATAGGGCTTTGTATCGATACAGGCCACACCTTTAGGCTCAAATTAGATCCCGCCACGGAAATTAAAAAGTACCGCGACCGCCTTTTTGACGTGCACCTCAAAGACATCGATGCACAGGAGGCCGATGGCCAAAACCTCGAAATAGGCAGGGGCAAAATGGATATTCCGAGTATTTTAAGCGCCCTGAAGGAAATCAATTATCAGGGCGTGATAGGCATTGAATATGAGAAAGATGGCGACCATGCGATATACGGCTTGGCCGAATCGGTGGGCTATGTGCGGGGTCTTATGAAAATGGTGCCCTAAGTGCCAATGTCCGCCAAACACAAGAATGCTGCCCTTCATTTTGCCAAAACTATGCCAATGGGATTAAGCCTCGCCCAAAAAATCCTATTTTTGGGAAAAAATTGAGCGATTTGCACAGGTATTTCCATTTGCTACTAATTCTTGGGTTCCTCCAGATCGCTTTTGCCCAAAAGCCCGAACCTGAGCGAAAACAGATCAACATCGTTTACGGGGCAAATTTTACCAAAGATGAGGCCCAATTTCCAGGAGCGTCCATTTTCAGCAAAGATGACCGACAGGTGCAGTTCGAGCATCAAGGTGCAGACCTATGGTGCGATATCGCCATATATTATCAGCGCGAAAACAGATTGCGGGCCATTGGAAACATCCGTCTTCAGCAAGGCGATTCGGTACAGCTGACCGGTGGAAAGATAGATTATGATGGAAATAACAAATTGGCCAAAGCCTATGAGCAGGTCATTTTAAAGAACAATGCGATGACGCTCACCACCGATACGCTTTACTTTGATCGGGAAAAACAGGAATCGTACTATCGCGATTTCGGCACCATCATCGACTCCTCCAATACCCTGACAAGTGAGATCGGAAGGTATTTCATGGAAATCGAAAAGTATCAATTTTTGGATGACGTTCATATCCAAAACCCCGAATATACGGTTGATTCGGAACAGCTCGATTACTACACCAGTTCAAAGAATGCATACATGTACGGGCCCTCGACGATCACCGGGGACACCTATAAGCTTTATTGTGAACGGGGGTTTTACGATACCAAGATCGAAAGTGGCTATGGCATCAAAAACACAAGAATCGATTATAACAACCGTATCATCGAAGGCGACAGCGTGTTTTTTGACAAGGCCAGGGAGTTTGCCTCCGCTACCAACAATATTAAGGTTACCGATACCATCAACAAGGGAATCATCAGGGCACATTATGCTGAAGTATTCAAGGCAAAAGACTCTGTGTTCGCCACCAAAAGGGCCGTCTCGGTAAGCCTTGTGGAGCAAGATTCGCTGTATATGCACGGTGACACCTTGATGGTCACCGGAAAACCCGAGCATCGTATTTTGCGGGCCTTTCGGAATGCAAAATTCTATAAGACCGACCTCAGCGGCAAAAGTGATTCCATCCATTCGGAGCAGCGAACAGGGGTGACCCAGCTGATCCGGAACCCTATTTTGTGGAACGGGGAGAACCAGATGACAGGGGATAGCATCCACCTGATCTCGAATCTCAAGACCGAAAAACTCGATTCGTTGAAAGTACTCGACAATGCCTTTATCATCTCCCAGGACACCATCGGCAAGATCGGTTTCAACCAGGCCAAAGGGAAGGATCTTTTTGGCCAATTTGTCGACAATGAACTCAAGATCATCGATCTGGTCAAGAATACAGAGGTGATTTATTATATGTACAACGATGATGACGAACTTCTGGGCATTGACAAAACAATTTGCAGTGCCATTCGGATCACCATGGCCAACAACGACGTGGAAGACCTTACCTTTTTTACCAATCCCGATGGGGATATCTTTCCAGAAAAGGATCTGCCCGAAAATAGCAGGATCCTCCAGGGATTTATCTGGCGGGGCGATGAACGCATATTGACCAAGGATGATATCTTCGACGAAGATGACAACCATATCGAACTTGCGGTCATAAAAGGTATCGACAACCCCATTGATATGGATGCGGCGGAAGAGGAACGCGATAAGAATGTGACCGATCCGGTCAACAACATTCCGACCGCTGAACCCGGGCCGAATGCTTCCAAAGTCCCACCTAAGAAAGAAAGTAAAACGGGATTACGGCCGAAAGTTGAAAAGGTCAAGGCCAATAAGCTACCCTGATCATGAAGGATGACTTTTTTACATACCAGGCACAGACCACCCCCCATCCCTTGGCCATGGAAATTTCACGAGCCTCGGGCAGTTACATCTATGATGTTAAAGGTAATGCCCATCTCGATTTCGTAGCTGGCGTTTCCGCCTGTGGATTGGGGCATTGCCATCCCAAGGTGGTGGCGGCCATCAATGAACAGACCGCAAAATATATGCATGTCATGGTGTATGGGGAATACATCCAACGACCAGCGGTAGCCTATGCAAAGTTGCTGGCATCCCTCCTGCCCCCTACCCTGGAAAGCACTTATTTGGTGAATTCCGGGACAGAGGCAATCGAAGGGGCCTTAAAACTGGCCCGAAGATTCACCGGACGTACCGAAATCGTATCCGCTGAGCTGGCCTATCACGGCAATACCATGGGTAGTTTGAGCGTCATGGGATACGAAGCCCGAAAAAGCGTTTTTAGGCCTTTGTTGCCCGATGTGCGCTTTATCAAGTTCAATGATTTAAAAGCCATCGCACAGATCACCGAAAAAACTGCGGCAGTATTACTGGAAACCATTCAAGGGGGCGCGGGCTTTATCCTTCCCGAGAACGACTACCTGAAAAAAGTAAGGCACCGCTGTGATGAGGTCGGCGCCCTTTTGATTTTGGACGAAATACAGCCCGGTTTCGGGCGAACCGGAAAATTGTTCGCTTTTGAACATTACCAATGCGTTCCCGATATTTTGGTGATGGGCAAGGGAATGGCCTCGGGGCTACCGGTCGGGGCCTTTACCGCTTCAAAGGAAATGATGGCGAGCCTTCAAACCAGTCCAAAATTGGGCCATATCACCACTTTTGGCGGAAATCCGGTGATTGCGGCGGCAAGTCTGGCCACCCTTAAGGAACTCACCGAATCCGATCTGATTCCCGGAACCCTGGAAAAAGAAAAATTATTCAGAAAATCGCTCGTACATCCACTGATCAAGGAAATACGCGGAAAGGGCCTAATGTTGGCGCTCCTGATGGAAAATGCCGAAATCGCCGATTATCTGGTCCTGGAATGTGCAAAAAGGGGGTTGATCCTCTTTTGGTTGCTTTTTGAACCCAAAGCGATCAGAATATCGCCGCCACTCACCATATCTGAAGAAGAAATTGAAAAGGGCTGTAGGCTGCTGCTACAGGCTTTATCCGACTACAAACAATAAAGTGTTAACTAATTTGTTAATAATATAGCCTAATCCGCGAATTGTAGGTAGGATCAAAAGACTATTTTTAAAACCATAGTTTAACCAATACGTTCCTATGGCATTAGAATCTGAGGAAAGACCAAGCCAGTCAATTACCAAGTTCGAATCCATGCTCAAGACCGATGACGTCTATTTCTTTGATGCTGAGGACTTTGAGGAAATCATCCACCACTATCTCAACCATGGAAAAATAGCCCTGGCCAAAAAAGCAATCAAAATAGGTTTACAGCAGCACCCTGCTTCTGTCGAGCTCAAATTATTGGATGTGGAGGTACTGGTGTTCGAAAACAATCTGGAATTGGCCGAACGAATGCTCGATGAACTTCAGGTACTCGACGGCAATAATGAAGAAATCTTCATTCAACGGGCCAACATCTTTTCCAAAAAAGACAATCATGAAGCGGCGGTCGATCTACTACAGAAAGCCCTGACTTTGACCGACGATACCTTCGACATACACTCCTTGTTGGGGATGGAATATCTGTTCATGGACGATTTTATGCGGGCTAAGGAAAATTTCATGAAATGCGTGGCCTTTGACGAACAGGATTATTCTGCCTTGTACAACGTGGTATACTGTTTCGAGTTTTTGGAAGACTATGACGGGGCGATTACCTATCTGAACGACTACCTTGAAAGAAACCCATACTGCGAAGTGGCTTGGCACCAATTGGGCAAGCAGTACTATACCAAAAAAATGTTTCCGGAAGCCTTGGCCGCCTTCGATTTTGCCATCATTTCCGATGATGGCTTTATGGGTGCCTATTTCGAAAAAGGAAAGGTTCTCGAAAAATTGGCCAAATATGAAGCGGCCATAGAGAACTATGAAACCACCTTGAAACTTGAAGACCCCACTTCGCACGCCTATTTGCGAATAGGCCGGTGCTACGAGAAATTGGGCAACCTGGAGATGGCCAAATACCATTATTACAAAACGGTTCATGAAGATCCGCTTCTGGATAAGGGATGGTTGATGATCACCGAATTCTATTATAAAAAAGGAGATTATAAAAAAGCGCTCCACTACATCAACAAAGCCCTCAACATAGATGGTGACAATCCTGACTATTGGAAAAAATGCGGGAAGATCCATGTGGCTTTGCGCGATTTTGACAATGCCGATTTTGCCTATAAACACGCCATCGATATGGGCAATTATGAATTGGACACCTGGTTCAGTTGGGCGGAAGTTTCGAAATTGGACAACAATTTGGATACTGCCCTGGGTATTTTGTCGCAGTGCCACGAATTTTTTCCGGAGCGAGTTGAAATCCTTTATAAGAGGGCGGGATATTATCTATTGAAAGGAGATAAGATCAATGGCCGTATCAGTTTAATGAATGCCCTTAGGAAAGATCTTAAAAAACTTTCGCTCTTCACCGCAGAGTTTCCTCAATTCAGCCAACTCGATTGGGTTTTGGAAGTGGTCTCGGCTTCCAAAAAAACACCTCGATAATTAAGTTAATTTTATCTATTCCATCTTGGGCGCTTCCCCGTATTTGTCCATATTTGTATTGGCCAATAATAGGGAGCCCATGCCGATCCCATACGGTTGGTTCCCAAGGCCGAAATGCTTGAAAAGGAATTGTTATTTTTGAAGCATTAATTGAAATGCCCCAATAAAAATGGCCCAGATTTTATGAAAGAACGCAACCTGTTCCAATATGCAGTGATCACCTTAAAAGGAATGGCCATGGGTGCGGCCGATGTGGTTCCGGGAGTCTCTGGAGGCACCATAGCCTTTATTTCAGGTATTTATGAAGAACTGATCACTTCGATCAACAATGTGAACCTGTCCTTGATCGCAACTTGGAAACGCGACGGATTTAAAGCATGCTGGTCTCAGTTGAACGGCAACTTTTTGGTAGCACTTTTCTTGGGCATCTTCATCAGCCTGTTCTCACTTGCCGCTTTGGTGAGCTGGCTTTTGGAAAATGAACCCATTTTGTTGTGGTCCTTCTTTTTTGGGCTCGTGGTGGCCAGCATTCTTTTTGTCGGAAAGGAAATAGAGCAGTGGCGACCGGTCACTTTCCTCATGCTTTTTATAGGGGCGGCAATCGCATATTTCATCACCACACTGCCCCCAAGCGATAATATTGCCGGGCTGCCCTATTTGTTTTTGTGCGGTGCCTTGGCCGTTTGTGCCATGATACTTCCCGGTATTTCCGGCGCGTTCATTTTGGTGCTCCTCGGGTCGTACAAGACCATTCTTGATGCGGTACATGAGGTGGATCTGAAAGTCATCGTCACCGTGGGATTGGGCGCGGTATTCGGTCTGCTCAGCTTTGCCAAATTGCTCAAATGGATGTTCAGTAATTATAAAAATATTACACTTGCCATACTAACCGGCTTTATTGTGGGCTCATTGCCAAAAATTTGGCCATGGAAGGAAGTATTGGAGACCCGTATTTTTGGTGACAAGATCATTACCGTGAAAGAACAGAACATCTCCCCCTTTGCCTATGAAGGTGAAAACCAACTTTGGTTCGCCCTTATGGCGGCCTTGGGGGGTTTCTTGCTTATTCTTTTGCTCGAAAAACTCGCCGCTAAAAAATAATGATCCTGCCACATGTACGAACCAAGGTCCTTTTTAGATAAATTTTTTCTGGTGATCAAGGGACTTTGTATGGGTGCTGCGAACAAAGTGCCCGGTGTATCGGGGGGCATCGTGGCATTTGTGGGCGGTTTTTATGTTGAATTCATCTACTCCCTTCAAAAAATCAACATCAAGGCATTTCGACTGCTCATCAATGGTCGTTTCAAAAGCTTTTATCGATATGTCAACGGCACTTTTTTAAGCCTGCTGATTTTTGGCATGTTGGTCAGTTACTTCAGTATTTCCAAGATTTTGGACTATTTTTTGGAGCGTAAAGAACTCTTCGTCTGGGCGGCTTTCTTCGGAATGATACTGGGCTCCATCTATTTTATTGCCAAGGATTTCAAACACTGGAACAAAAAAACCATTACGGCAGGCCTGATCGGCTTGATCGTTGGCATTTCGATCAGTTTTTTGAGTCCGGCCAAGGAAAACGACAATTTGTTATTTATCTTTTTATGTGGCATGATCAGTGTTTCTGGCATGACCTTGCCCGGACTATCAGGTTCCTTTATTCTGATATTGCTCGGGAACTACGTGCTGTTACTGGTCGATTCGGTCAATGCCCTCTACGATACCTTTGCGGAAATGATTCGGGGCGATTTCAGTTTCATAAACAACCTGGAAAGACTATATACCCTTAAAATTTTGGCCGTTTTTACGGCGGGTTCGGCCACCGGACTGGTAACCCTGTCACATATCCTGACCTATGTTTTAAAACACTACAAACACATCACGACCGCCACCATCATCGGTTTCATAACCGGTTCTTTGGGGGTTGTGTGGCCCTGGAAAAAGACCATCTATAGAACCGATCATTTGGGCCAGCTGTTCCTCGACTCCAATGGCAAGGCGATCATCGTAAATTATGAGCGTTACCTTCCTGAATTCGGCATTTCGGAGACCTGGTGGGCATTGTTTTTTATCATTTTGGGAATCACTATATTATTGGGATTGGACTGGTATGGCAAAAACAGGAAAAAGTAAATTTAGGTACGGTTTGGTGGGAAGGAACATCTCGTATTCCTTTTCCAGGGGCTATTTCCTCAAAAAATTCGAGGCCCAAGGGTTGCATGACCATTCCTATGAAAACTTTGATCTGCCCCAAATCGATGCCTTTGCGCAATTGATGAAAACCCAAATCGATATTTGCGGTTTAAACGTAACCATTCCATATAAGGAAGCCATTATACCTTATTTGGACGAATTGGACGCCACTGCCCGAAAAATAGGAGCCGTCAATACGATAAAAATTGAAGGGGAATCGCTCATAGGTTATAATACCGACGTATACGGCTTTCGCAAAGCCTTGGAGCCCCTGCTGAAAAAAAACCATCGCCGGTCGCTCATTCTTGGAACTGGTGGGGCTTCTAAAGCCGTGGCTTTCGTTTTGGACGAATTGGGGATTGCACACCAAGGGGTGTCGAGAACACCCACAGCGCAGCAGATAGACTATGGATCTTTGAACGAAACGATCATGCAGGAAAACCCGATTTTGGTGAACTGTACCCCCTTGGGCACCTACCCAAATATTCTTGACAAACCTCCGATCCCCTACGAATTCATAGGCCCTGAACATTTGTTGTTCGATTTGATCTATAATCCGGAAAAATCGGCCTTCCTCCAAGAGGGGGAAATCCGCGGTGCAACCTTCTCCAACGGGCTTGGCATGCTGGAACTACAGGCCGAGAAAGCTTGGGAAATATGGACAGGCACAAAACTGTCCCCATAACCGCAACACCCCTCATAAAAGCTACGACAAAGACTGGAGTTGACCACTGGTAAGGGCCTTTTCGTTCGAAATACCCATTGGAAAAGACTTTTGCATTAACTTTGTCATTAGATGGGTTGTCACTATCTTCCCTTATGATAGGGATAACCGGAAAACTTGGAGAAATGCCAGAAGAGAAAGAACAGGAAATACAGGAGTCGAAAAAGAAAAAGGACAAACGTGTGCAGCGCGATCTGGTTTCTGGACTGGAAGAGCACCTTCAAGATGACAATTTGGACGAGATGGAAGGTACTAAGGTGAAGGCGCCCAAAAAAAAGGCAGCAAAAAAAGAATCCCAAAAATTAAGTCCGGGAAAAGACGAACAGGAAAACGCCCCCATTGAGGAAAAGGTTGCACGGGAGGAGCAATCAAGTATTTCGGCCGATGGCGGAAAAATCAAGACTGAAGACGAAGAGACACATGAAGCGGTTCAATCCGAGATAGACGATGAGAATGCGGAGGATGCCGAAGACCATGAAAACAAAAACCGCCACCATATCCCCCTTTTGGATTACCATTCAATGCCGATGGAGAATTTGGTGGGCGAACTGCAAAGATTGGTACGAAACGAGAAGGTGCAGGCCATCAAAAGGCATGTTGAAGGTATCAAACATGAATTTGATCTTAAATTTCAGGATTTTCTCGAAGGCAAAAAAGAAGAATTTGTCAACGCGGGCGGCAATGAAGTTGATTTTAAGTACAATTCCAACACCAAACGCCAGTTCAACGAAGTTTATGCCGATTATCGTGAAAAGCGTGACCATTATTATAAAAACCTGGAAAAAAGCCTCAAGGAAAACCTGGCCGATCGTTTGTCGATCATCGATGAGCTCAAAGGTCTGGTGAATATGGAAGAGGATATCAACACCACCTACAATAGTTTTAAATCATTACAGGAACGATGGCGACAAGCAGGACCTATTCCACGAGCCAATTACAATGATGTTTGGCGAACCTATCAGCACCATATTGAAATATTCTATGACTTCCTGTCGCTCAACAGGGAACTTCGAGATCTCGATTTCAAGCACAACTTGGAGGAAAAAACAAAACTGGTGGAAAGCGCCGAAGCCTTGGCCAAAGAAAAAGACCTTGGAAAAGCTTTCAGAGACCTTCAGGAATTGCACAAAATCTGGAAAGAGGAAATTGGCCCAGTTGACCGGGAACACCGCGACGCCATATGGGAACGGTTCAGCAACGCCACCAAAGCCCTGCACCTCAGAAGACAAGAGCAGCTCAAGGAACTGGAGCAGGTTTACGAGGCGAACTTATTGAAGAAAAATGAAATCATAGCACAGATCGATGCTTTGGCGGCAGAGGTGGCCAACAACCATAGGGCCTTGCAGCAACAGATCAAATTGGTGAACACCCTAAGGGATTCGTTTTTCAAGGCCGGCAAAGTACCGCAAAGGGCCAACGAAGAAAATTGGGGGGCCTTTAAAGCGGCAACCCGAAAATTCAACCACAAGAAAAATACCTTTTACAAAAACCTCAAAAAAGAACAGCAGCACAACCTCGATCAAAAAAGGGCATTATTGGCCCTGGCAATCGAACTTAAAGACAGTGAAGACTGGGAAATGGCCACCCAGGAAATGAAACGGATACAGAACGAATGGAAAAAAATCGGCCATGTACCACGCAAATTTTCCGATCGGCTCTGGGAAGAATTCAAAAATGCCTGCAATCACTATTTCGAAAGGCTGCATTCGTTAAAAAACAGTGCCCATAAGCAGGAAGCCGAAAACTTGGAAAAGAAGAATGCCGGCCTTGATCGCTTGCGCCAATTTTCCTTGAGCGGGGATCGGGACAAGGATATCGCCCAATTGAAGGGGTTTATTGCGGAATGGAAATCCTACGGCAGGGTACCCTACAAAGACAAAAACATCGATCAAAAGTTCAACAAGATCCTGGATGCCATATTCAAAAAATTGGATATTGGCAGAAAGGAGGCCGAGTTGATGAAATATGGCAATAAAATACAGCAATTGGCAAAAGCCGACGACCATGGGCGCGCCCTTGGGAACGAAAGGCAATTCATCCGTAAAAAATTGGATGAAACCAAGGCCGAAATAAGACAACTTGAAAACAACCTTCAGTTTTTTTCGAACGGCTCGGAAGACAACCCGATCGTGCAGGAAGTGATCAAAAAAATTGACAGGCATCGGGAAGATTTGGAAACCTGGAAGGGAAAACTGAAAAAACTGAACATTGCAGAGAATAGTCTGAACAGGGCGGCAGATGAGGCTTCCGAAGAAGATGTTGAAGGTTCTGAAGAAGGGTAGGATTCAAAAAACATGCGATATATGAAGAATATTCGGGCCATGATCCAAAAAATGGCGTTGGCAGCCCTTATCCTTTTCCTCGGCTGCAAAAACAATACACAGCAACAAGAGCAGGAAACCAAAAAATTGCCGCGTATTGCCATAGCTGGCCTGGCGATAGAGTCAAGTACTTTTTCGCCTGCCCTGACCCATGAAGAAGCCTTTCATGCAAAAGAGGCCGATTCCGTTTTCGCCTTTTATCCTTTCCTTTCACCCGATTCCTTGGACAGAAAAAGGGCGGACTGGGTACCGACATTGCGTGCCCATGCCCTTCCCGGGGGAACCGTGACACGTGAGGCTTATGAATCGTTGGTCGGAAAAACCCTTAAGATGCTCAAGGACGGTGCGCCGTACGATGGTCTTTTCTTCGATATCCACGGGGCGATGAGCGTGGTAGGGTTGGAGGATCCCGAAGGGGACTTCATAACCCGAATAAGGGAAGTCATCGGTAAGGGGCCCATGATATCGACTTCCATGGACCTCCATGGAAACGTTTCGAAACGACTTGCCGAACATACCGATCTCATTACCTGTTATCGCATGGCCCCCCACGAAGACGCCCTAGAATCTAAAAAAAGGGCCGTTGATCTGCTTTTAGAGCGACTTGAAAACGGTAAGGGAAAACCAAAGTACAAGGCATGGATACCCGTGCCCATTTTATTGCCAGGGGAAAAGACGAGCACGAGAATTGAGCCGGGCAAAGGTTTGTATGCCAAAGTAGGCCCCGCGGCCAACCAGGAAGGGATTCTGGACGCTGCCATCTGGATCGGCTATGCCTGGGCAGACGAACCCCGCAACCATGCCGTGGTAATGGTCACCGGCGATGATGGCGACAAGGTAACGGCCACAGCCGAACAACTTGCCAACAACTTTTGGGAGGTTAGGGACGAATTTGAATTTGTTGCCCCGACCGCAACCTTGGAACAAAGCCTCAACCTGGCCTTGGCCAGTAAAAAACACCCCTTTTTTATCAGTGATATGGGCGACAACCCCACTGCGGGAGGCGCAGGGGATGTCTCCTGGACATTAAAGGAGATCTTGTCCAGAAAAGAATTCAAATCTGAAAAGGGGCCTTCGGTCATCTATGCTTCCATTCCCGGACCCGAGCTGGTTGAAAAGGCCCTTATTGCCGGAGTGGGTGCCCACATCGAAGCCTTTGTAGGTGCTGCGGTAGACGATCGTTTTGCGCCACCAGTGAAACTGTCCGGAACGATCATGGCCATCTTGGAGGGCGATATCAACGCCGAAACCGAAGTGGTGGTCAAGGTGGGGAGTATCAATGTCATCGTCACCAAAAAACGCAAGCCCTATCACCGGGAGGCCGATTTTACAAAATTGGGGCTCAACCCTAGGGAAACCGATATCGTCATCGTCAAAATTGGGTATTTGGTACCCGAACTCTACGACATGCGGGCCGATTGGATCATGGCCACGACCCCGGGCGGGGTAGATCAGGATCTGGAGCGATTGGGCTACAAAAGAATCAACAGGCCCATGTTCCCCTTGGACAAGGATATGGTGCGTCCAAATTTGAAAGCACAACTGATCCGGTCTTCCGAGGACATTTGAGTTCGGTAGACCGGACCTTCAAAAAATGAACCCATGCCTTCCAAACTATTGGAATAGAGGGTAAGATGGTTCAAATCGGACTCCAAAAGTTTCTCCTACAGGCTGGTTATCGTATGAAAAATTTTCGAATGCATGGATGGCGCTTCAATTCCCAATTGGGATTGGGGCTGATTTTCCTGTTCGGCGTCCCTAGGTTTCTTTTGGTATTGGATGCCAATCGAACAGGCAACTACAATTTAATTTCGATCATTTTTATACTGATGTGGGCCACACCCTATGTACTACTGGCGAAAAACGGGAGAAAAACCATCGGAATGAAAAGGCCAAAAAACTTCGTTTGGCTCTTCTATGCTTTTTTGTTGGGAATTGGTGCATGTTCGTTCATTTTCGTTTTGGGTTCAGGCCTTTTTCAAGACACGCTCGACAATTGGTTTGTTTATATTTCAAGGGCCTATGGCAGCATTCCCCTGACTGAGCTCAAAGGCCCTGACCAGCTGGGTTACTTTCTGATGTTTGCCATGGTGGCAATGACCTTGAGTCCAATTGGGGAAGAGCTGCTTTATCGGGGCATGATCCATCAGAGCTTCGTCGCAAGGTATGGCGAACACGGGGCATCGATAATTGACAGTGCCGCCTTTGCCCTGGTGCATTTGGCCCATTTTGGCCTCGTCTTTGATCAAGGGGTATGGAAAATGATTTGGATTCCGGCACTTATATGGATGGCCTTGATGTATCTGACCAGTCGTATCTTTTTCTGGTGTAAAACGCAATCGGGATCGATTTACGGTGCCATCATGGGACATGCAGGATTCAATTTTGCGATGACCTATTATATTTTCTATCATATCTTATGAACGACATTGGCATGATTGCAAGTTTACCTTGGCTGCCAGATATAAAACATCCTCCGAATTCCGATAAGAACTACTTGATTTTACTATCTTTAAACGACCCCGTAGCAGGCGCTTGAGGCACCGTATCATCCGAAATCGGAAGTTATGGCAAACGAAGAACGTGTACCTTGTTAAAAATATTTATATTCAAAAACCAAAATACAGATCATGGGCGACCGAAGGAAATTCATCAAAAATCTAGGCGTGGCTTCCCTGGCGACAACGCTGCCGATCGGTCCGTTGGCGGCAGCCCAAAAAAAGGGGCGCGACAAAACCCTTAAGGTAGGTCTAATCGGGGTTCACGGCATGGGCTGGGCAGACCTGAAATCTTTTCTTAAAAACCCCGGAACCGAATGCACTGCCCTTTGTGATGTGGATGCGATCCTTTTGAACAACAGGGCGGACGAACTGGAGACCGAAACCGGCATACGCCCAAGTACT
This sequence comes from uncultured Flavobacteriaceae bacterium, assembly GCA_963760375.1. Classification (GTDB taxonomy): domain Bacteria; phylum Bacteroidota; class Bacteroidia; order Flavobacteriales; family Flavobacteriaceae; genus Pelagihabitans. The sequence goes on from CAVXCS010000002.1 coordinate 179,383, forward strand.
TTCAACGACCATCGGGAATTCTTGAAGGTCAAGGACTTGGCCGCCGTATTCATCGGAACCCCCGATCATTGGCATTGTATCCAAATGATCGATGCCTGTGCGGCTGGCAAGGATGTCTATGTCGAAAAGCCCATAGCCAACAGTATTTTTGAAGCCGATTTGATGGTTAGCGCCGCCCGCAAATACAATCGGGTGGTGCAGGTAGGGCAATGGCAACGAAGCGACCCCCATTGGGAATCGGCACTCGAATATCTGAATAGCGGCACCTTGGGCAAGATACGACAGGTGAAGGCTTGGGCAGACGTCAATTATGGGCGTGGTTTTGATGTGGTACCCGACACGGAAGCCCCAGTTGGCGTTGATTATGACCGATGGTTGGGTCCTGCTCCCAATCGAGCTTTCAACCCTAATCGCTTTCATGGCACCTTCCGTTATTTCTGGGACTATGCGGGGGGACTCATGACCGATTGGGGGGTCCATATGATCGATATGGTACTGGCAGGCATGAAGGCGACCGCCCCAAAATCGGTAGTGGCCATAGGAGGTAAATTGGCCTTCCCCAAGGATGCTGCAGAAACGCCCGATACCTTGACCACGGTTTACGATTTTGGGGACTTCAGCTTTATATGGGAGCAATTTATGGCCATGGGCACCTCGCCATATCTTGAGGAATCGGGGGAGCCGGGAGTGGCTTTTATTGGGGAGAACGGTATTTTGGCCATCAACAGGGCCAGTTGGAAGGTACTTCCTTTGGCTGATAACGGCAAGTACCTGACCGAATCCTTACCGCCCAGATCAAGTCACAGCAACGGCCTCGATGCCCATACCAAGAACTTTTATGAATGCCTCATGAGCCGAGAGGATCCCAATTGTACCATTGAAATGGGCAGAAACGCGGCCTTGGTCGCCCATTTGGGAAATATAGCCTACAGGACGGGCAAAAAATTGCAATGGGACGACCAAAAAGGCACCATTACCAATGAAACCGAAGCCATGAATTTTCTAAAACCGACCTATCGGCCACCTTGGGCCATGTGGGAGGGATAAATACCTTGCCGTACAATCAAGGCCTCTTGATATGTATCCAACTGTGCCAAATTTCGGTGCGAGAAAAAGAAAACGGCAAGCAGAGCAATGAAAACGAAAATGACCTAAAAAAGAATTTTCACAATAAATTAACCCCATGATATCGCATAGAGATGGCTAAAAAAACTTTTGGAACTTTTGCTGGGGTCTTTACGCCCACCACGCTGACCATCCTGGGCGTGATCATGTACATTAGGCAACCCTGGGTGGTGGGCAACGCGGGCATCATAGGTGCCCTGGCCATCATTTTGCTCTCGGTCGCGATTACTTTTACCACCGCAATGAGCCTATCTTCGATCACCACCAATGTGAGGATCGGGACCGGTGGCGCATTCAGTATTATCTCCAAGTCGCTCGGATTGGAGATAGGCGGGGCCATTGGCATCCCTTTTTATATTGCCCAGGCCTTGGCAGTGGCCATGTACATTTTTGGTTTTAGGGAGGGTTTGGCCTTCATATTTCCCGATCTGAATGCCTATGCGGTTGATCTTGGCATATTCATATTGGTAATGGCCATTGCCTTTACCAGCACCAGTTTTGCCTTTAAGATTCAATATGTGATTTTGGGAGTCATTGTCCTCTCCCTGGTATCGATTTATGGCGCACTTTTCGTGAACGATCTTAATTATGATTTTGAATTGTTCGGTAAATATCCAGGCTCCATCGAGAATAATTTTAGCGGCACTTCATTTTGGGTGGTCTTCGCCGTATTCTTTCCCGCCGTAACGGGCGTGATGGCCGGTGCCAACATGTCGGGCGATCTTACGAGTCCACGGAAGAGTATTCCGCTAGGTACTATTTCCGCCGTAATCATCACCGCATTGATCTACATCAGCCTGATCTTTGTGGTTTCCCTGATAGCCACTCCGGAGGAAATGACCAAGAACTATAATCTGTTCATCGAGAAAGCGCTCTACGGACCTTTGGTCATCGCCGGTTTATTGGGCGCCACCCTATCGTCGGCCCTGGGTTCCTTTATCGGGGCACCAAGGATCATGCTTGCCTTGGCGGAAAAAGGCATCCTGCCCAAAAGTCCGACTTTGGCCAAACTTTCTGCCCGGGGAGAACCGCTGCACGCGATGTATTTTACGGCCATTGTTGTTTTTATCGGTATATCGCTGCGCAACCTCAATACTATCGCCCCGATCCTCACCATGTTTTTTATGATCACTTATGCGATGATCAACATCGTGGTTTTGCTGGAGCAGTCTTTGGGTTTACCCAGCTATCGGCCAACCTTAAAAATATCGCTCTTGGTACCGGCGTTAGGGGCCTTCGGGTCTATAGCCATCATGTTCGTCATCAACGTGATCGTTGCCCTGTTTTCGCTCATCTTTATCTTTGTTTTTTACTATTATCTGGTAAAGCTCAATTTAAAATCTGAGGTTGGGGATTCGCGCAGTGGCCTTTTTACCGCCCTTGCCGAATGGGCTACCAAAAAGTCGAGCAGTTTAAGCCCTGAAAAGGAGGTGCGTTCATGGAGACCGAACCTGTTGATTCCCATGCAAATGCCCAAAGAAATCAGGGGCGCCTATAAATTGATTCACTCTATTGTACATCCCAAAGGTTCGGTGAAGATCCTGGCTTTGATCAATGAAAACCGCCAAGAACAGAGAGACAATGAGCAATTTTTGAAAAACGCCATCAAAAAGTTCAGGGAAAGCCGTATTTCAGTTTCCTATGCCTTCGTGGATGGCACGGAATTCAATACTACGGTTAAAATAAGCATGCAGTCGTTGAACGCGGCATTCTTTAAACCCAACGTCATCTTCGTAAGCATCGATTCGGCCAATGCTCAGAACACCTTTTATGACCGGCTAAGATCGGACGCCGAAAAGAACGATTTTGGAGTAATCATCTTCATACCCTTCTCTACGGCCAGTTTGGCCATTGAACAGAATATCAATTTATGGTTGACCGATATACCAGTCGATTGGAAAGAAACGTTCAATATTGGGAACAATGATCTGGGCACCCTTTTGGCCTTGCTCATCTGCAAGAACTGGAAAGGGACGATCGAAACCCATGTGGTGAACAACAATCCTGAACTTACCTTTACCGATGACGACATCGAGGATTTGAGAACCATGGTCCGCTTCCCAAAAAACACCGTTATCAATATAACGCAGGGCGATTTGCTGGAAAACACCAAAAAGTACCGAAGCACCGATATCAACATCTTCAGTGCGAATCCAGGCATGCATACGGCCGAGATGATCGATCTGGTGAAGGCCTCCCGGATTTCAGCCATTTTTTGTATCGATTCGCAATCGGAAAACGTTTTGGTTTGATGGCTTCCTAAATGGCAAATGGGTATTTAACAAATCTGTTGGGCTTACTCCCGAAACAAGAAAGGGGCGGTTGAACCGCCCCGTTTCCACTATTATCCTGCCGCGGCTATTTGGCCACGTTAACCGCTCTGGTTTCCCGGATCACGGTAACCTTCACCTGACCTGGATAGGTCATATCGGTTTGTATTTTTTGGGAGATTTCGAATGATAGCTCGGCTGCCTTGTCATCGCTCACTTTTTCACTTTCCACAATGACGCGGAGTTCCCTCCCAGCCTGTATGGCATAGGCCTTCTGAACGCCACCGAATCCAAAAGCGATATCTTCCAGATCTTTGAGCCGTTGTATATAGGAGTCAAGGACTTGTCGCCTTGCCCCTGGCCTTGCACCACTGATGGCGTCGCAGACCTGTACAATGGGCGATATCAAGGTTTTCATTTCTATCTCGTCGTGGTGGGCGCCGATCGCATTGCATACATCTGGCTTTTCTCCATATTTCTCGGCCCATTGCATGCCGAGTATGGCATGTGGTGTTTCGATTTCTGCCTCGGTATTGGGTACTTTTCCAATATCGTGCAATAAGCCCGCCCGTTTGGCCAGTTTTGGGTTCAATCCCAATTCTGCGGCCATCACGCCGCAAAGTTTCGCCACTTCCCTGGAATGCTGCAAAAGGTTTTGGCCATAGGAAGACCGATATTTCATGCGCCCTACCGCCCTGATCAGTTCAGGATGCAATCCGTGAATCCCAAGGTCGATGACCGTTCGCTTGCCTACTTCGACAATCTCCTGTTCAATCTGTTTTTCGGTCTTCTTTACGATTTCTTCGATCCTGGCGGGGTGAATCCTGCCGTCGGTCACCAATTTATGAAGCGATAACCGGGCCACTTCCCTGCGTACCGAATCAAAACAAGAGAGAATGATCGCCTCGGGGGTATCATCCACGATAATCTCCACGCCGGTCGCTGCCTCCAAGGCCCTGATGTTTCTTCCCTCACGACCTATGATACGCCCTTTGACATCGTCCGATTCAAGATTGAAAACAGATACGCAGTTTTCAACGGCTTCTTCTGTCCCGATGCGCTGAATGGTATTGATGACTATTTTCCTGGCTTCCTGTTCGGCGGTCAGCTTGGCTTCCTCCACCGTATTTTGGATGTACGACATGGCATCGTTGCGTGCCGTTTCCTTTAGGGATTCCATCAGCTGGCTTTTCGCATCCTCCGCGGAAAGTCCTGAAATTACTTCCAACTGCTGAACTTGGTTTTTGTGAAGTTTTTCGAGTTCGGCCTGTTTTTTATCGAGGTATTCATTGCGGTGTTCCGTGTCCTTTATCTTGCTCTGAAGCTCCTCGTTCAATATTTTGCTTTTGGACAGTTCGCTGCTCACCTGGGACTCTTTATCACGTATGCGTTTTTCGGCCTCGTTGATCCTTTTGTCTTTGTTGATAATGACCTTCTCGTGTTCGGCCTTCAATTCCAAAAACTTTTCCTTTGCTTGAAAAATCTTGTCTTTTTTGATGTTCTCACCTTCCACTTTGGCGCTGCTGAGCAGGCCCTCCGCTTCTTTCTTGGCATTTGCTATGGTTCTTGAGGCCTTGCCCTTCTCCATAAATTTAGCGATCGCAAAGCCTATTGCCAAACCTGCTATTGCCGCTATGATCATTAGTGTATAATCCATTTGTTTGAGAGTATTGGTTAAAAAAAAAGCCCACATTGGCGAAGTTTTGCACAAACTCCTATGAACAGGTTTAGGGCTAACAGACCGATCAAGGATCCTTGTACAAGCAAGGCATGCTTTTACGACCTAAACTCACCCTTTTAAACTAATTAACGTTGAGTTTGTCAAAAGATATTACCAATATGGGCAGTAACTTTGATATATGTTAAAGAACTTACTTTATGCTTAGCTTGGTGTTCACCAGTTGGTCAAGAGCCTTCAAGCGCTCAAGGGCCTCACTCGATCCTTCCGTTTGTTCGATGCTTTTTTGTTCAATTTTTGATGCAAATTGAAGGGCGCACATGGCCAGCACGTCTTGCTTATCGCGAACGGCATAGCTTTGTTCGAACTTTTTTGCCAGTTGCTCAATATTTTTCGCTGCCTTTCTCAGTCCTTCTTCTTGGCCTGGATCTATGGTTAAGGGATACACCCTATCTGCAATAGAAAGCTTGATTTTGAGCTTTTCCGACATACTATTTAAGACAATTATTCAGAAAGTTGGGCAATACAATGGTCCAATTCCCTGATCAATGTGTTTATCTTTAGCTTCGCTTCTGTTTTATTGGTATTACTGCCTAGCATTGAATTTGCGAGTTTGAGCGCGTTGTATTTCTCTTCCCATTCCGATACGGAGCTGTTCACGGTTTCCTTTTCACCTTTGATGGAAACCAGTTCCTTTTCCAACCTTTGATTCGCGAGATGCAACATGTCTAACTTATGCAGCATCTTGCTAATTTTGTTTTCCAGAGAATCAACAATTTGAACCAATTCGCTCATAAACGAAATTCAATACCCTTTACACAAAGTTAACATACCTGCTCAGACTTAGCAATTCTTTTGGCAATTTTCTTGAAGTATTACTTTAAACACCGCTATTCCGATGATTGTGTGGCCTATCAACAATTATTTTAAAGGTTTTGGCCAATCAAAGCCAATAATTGCCATGGTCTGTTTAAATTTATCCTTTTTTATAGGGATGTTAACAACTGGAAAATGGATTTCACCAATGCCCTCCACCAAGAATGTGATCCGCACTTAATAATTAGGTTCGCTATTGTACTATGAAGAACATTATCATTGCTTTAACGCTTATTGGTTCAATATTGGTTCATGGTCAGGAAGAATATCCCAAAGATGTATTCAGATCCCCATTGGGCATTCCGCTGGTGCTCGCCGGCACTTTTGGCGAACTGAGATCGAACCACTTCCATTCCGGAATCGACATCAAAACGCAACAAAGGGAAGGTTTGCCAGTTTACGCCATTGCCGATGGCATGGTCACGCGCATCAAAATATCACATTGGGGATATGGCAAAGTGTTGTATATCGCCCATCCCAATGGCTATACCTCGGTTTATGGGCATCTCCAAAAATTCTCCCCGGAGTTGGAGGCCTACGTCAAAAAACTTCAATATGACAAGAAATCCTATGAGTTGGAAGTATTTCCCGATCTTGGCGCACTCAAAGTTGAGAAGGGTGGCCTTATCGCCTACAGTGGCAACACGGGAGGATCTTCGGGGCCTCACCTGCACTTCGAAATCAGGAGCAGTATTTCCGAAAAACCGACCAACCCGCTACTTTACGGACTAGAGGTAAGGGATGCGACCCATCCAATATTGGAAAAGGTATTCATTTACCCACTTGCAGAAAACGCACAGGTCAACCAGGGCAATGGCAAGGCCCAACTTCGCTTTTCACGACAGGCCGACCGTTCGTTCCTTGCGGATAAGGTAAGTGCCATTGGCCCCATAGGTTTGGGGTTTGTGGGCTATGACAGACAGGATTTGGCAGCCAATAAAAACGGGGTGTATTCGGTGCAAATGTCGGTGAATGGCAAGGTGTATTGCGATTATGACTTCGACAGTTTTTCATTTGGCGAAACCAGGTACATCAATACACTGATAGACTATGCCCATATGGGCACCTACCGGGAACGCATCCAGACCTGCTTTAAAAAACCGGGGAACCAATTGGACATTTACAACACCATCTTCAATGACGGCAAAATTGATGTGAGCGAGGGCCTTACTTATAACATCGAGCTGTTGATCACCGATGTTGCAGGGAATACCACCAAATTGTTGATTCCGGTTGAGGGAAAAAACGAGGCCTTGAGGGTCAGGGAAACGCAAGAGAAAACAGCGGATTATTTGGTGGCAAAAAAGAACAACAACTATGATTTGGGTGCGGCCAAAGTGTATTTTCCGGCCAACACCTTCTATGAAGATTTCTACATCGACCTTAAAAAAGGTACGGACACCGTGACGATCCATAACAGCAAAGTGCCGGCCCAAAAAAACTTTACCATCACTTTTGACGTTGCAAAATATACACCGGAAGAACGTGAGCAATTGTTCATCGCCCGTTTGGATCGAAAACTAAATCCCGATTATACGACCACCTATAAAAGGGGAAATGCTTTTACCACAAGAACCCGTGATCTTGGAATGTATACCTTGGCCAGGGATACCACGGCACCCAGAATCCAACCGAAGAACTTTAAGGAAAAACAATGGTTGAACAACTATCGCTATCTTAGTCTACAGATTTCGGACGATATGAGCGGTATCGATACGTACTCCGCTACCCTCAATGGAGAATGGATTCTGATGGAATATGAACCGAAGACCAGAACGCTTACCTATAACTTCGATGATAAAATCCTGGACAAAACGCTGTGCGAGCTGGAAGTAGTCGTTACCGATAATGTCGGTAACACCGCCACCTTTCAAAGTACGTTTTATCGAAAATAAATAGATTGAAGTGCACTAGATTCCTTTTTACGCTGTTGGTCCTATGCCATTTGGGACTGGCTTGGGCACAGACGGCAACCATAACCGGCCTGGTGCTGGATGAACGTAATCTGCCCCTCCCAGGAGTCAATATATCTGCCGCAGATCAAGGTGGCTTCACAGACGATGATGGATTTTACGTGTTGCGGATTACCGCGGAGATTCCCACCAACATTACTTTTTCACATTTAGGCCATAAAGATGTGGTTTTGGAGAATCTTATCCTGACCACCAACGAAACCTATGAATTTAATCCGGTGATGCGCACAAGTGTCACCCAAATCGATGGGGTCACCGTTTCCCCGACCGGGGAAAAACAAGTGGAAGGAGTGATCTCGATCGCTCCTGAAATGGTGAGAAAAATACCTGGCGCCAATGCGGGGGTGGAAAACATCTTAAAACTGTTGCCCGGGGTGAACTCGAGCAATGAGCTCAGTACCCAATATTCGGTGCGGGGGGGCAATTATGACGAAAACCTGGTCTATGTCAACGAAATAGAAGTTTACCGCCCTTTTTTGGTCCGATCCGCGCAACAGGAGGGATTGAGTTTCGTGAACAGCGATTTGGTGCAAGGTCTTAAATTTTCGCCTGGGGGCTTTCAAGCCAAATATGGCGATAAACAATCCTCGGTTTTGGATATTACCTATAAAAATCCGACCGCTTTCGGGGTGAGTCTCGATGCCAGTTTTTTAGGAGCGGCCGCAGCCGTCGAGACCATTTCAAAAAACAGGAATTTTAGCGGGATTACCGGAATACGGTATCGCAACAACGGTCTTTTGGTAAGGAGTCAGGAGACCCAATCGAATTTCAATCCGTCTTTCGTAGATGTTCAGAGCTATCTTACCTATCGATTTTCGAACAAGTTCAATCTTAACTTCCTAGGGAACATATCGGTCAATGACTATGAAAATGAACCATTGCAAAGACAGACCAATTTTGGCACCTTGAACGACCTACGCGCATTGACGGTGTTCTACAATGGCCGGGAAAACAATCGATTTGCCAATGCCATGGCGGCGTTCAAAGGCAATTATTCCTTGAACGATCGCGTAACCTTAAAGCTTATATCCTCAATTTTCCATGCCACCGAAGAGGAATATTCCGATGTCCTCGCACAATATCAGCTGGGGGCCGTCGACACGGATCTTGGCAGTGACACTTTGGGAGAGGCTACGGCTTCAAGGGGATTGGGATCGACCCTCAACCGGGCAAGGAACGACTTGGACGCGTTGATCTTTAATCTTGAACAAAAAGGCAAGTACAGCAAGGACGGAAGCGCCTTGGAATGGGGGGTCAAATATTCACATGAGGATATCAGGGACCAATTGCGCGAATCGGAGTTCATCGACTCCGCAGGATTTTTCATCAGGCCTCCCCTGGACGGCTTTATCAATAACCAGCCTGAAGAACCCTTTATAGCACCGTTGGCGGCCTATGAGGCCGTAACTGCAGTGAATTTTACAAAAACCAACCGGTTCAGTGGGTTTGTACAATTCAGCGACCAAAGGCAATGGCAGCAGATGGATGTCTATTTTAACCTGGGGGTTAGGGCACAACACTGGACGGTCAGCGGTACCGGTGTCGAAAAAGTAGCACAGACCATCGTCAGTCCGCGGGCCCAGTTTGCCCTCAAACCGCACTGGAAACGCGACATGCTCTTCAGAATTTCAGGCGGCGTCTACCAACAACCCCCCTTTTACAGGGAAATGCGTAATCGGGAAGGCGTCATAATACCTGGTGTAAAAGCACAAAAATCGATCCACTATGTTTTGGGCAATGAGTATAGTTTTACGATTTGGGACCGACCGTTCACCTTGGTCGGAGAGGCCTACTACAAACACCTGACCCAGGTGAACGCCTATACCCTGGAAGATGTGCGGATAAGATATCGGGCCGACAACGATGCCAAGGCCTATGTTTATGGTTTTGAAATGCGCATGAACGGGGCCTTTGTGCCGGGAACGGAATCATGGGTGAGCATCGGCTATCTTAAATCCGAAGAAAACATCGGCCAACGCGGATACATATCCAGGCCTACCGATCAACGGGTAAAGTTAGGCCTGCTGTTTCAGGATTATCTGCCCGATTATCCCAACGTGAAGATGTACCTCAACCTGGTTTACAACACCGGGGTACCCGGTGGTTCGCCCAATTATGCCGATCCCTATATTTTTCAGAATAGATTAAGAGATTATAAACGGGCAGATTTGGGAATTTCCTATATTTTTGTAGGTGGCAATAGGAAATATCCAAAAAACCATTGGCTCGGGCGATTTAAGGCCTTTAACGGTGGTTTCGAAATATTCAATTTGTTCAACACCCAAAATGCCATCACCAATACCTGGGTAAGGGACGTTGACAGCAAACAGCAATATGCCATCCCCAATTTTATGACCAGTAGGGTTTTCAATATCAGGGTGGGGTTTCGGCTATGATCAACGGCCACTTTAACGATTTCAAAAATGAAAAATACGATACTGCTTTCCTTTTTCCTTATGGGCACACTCATTTTGCATGCCCAAAAAAATATATATGAAAGCGATGCCTTCGATGAATTGAGCCAAAAACATGAGGTGCTGGCCATATTGCCGTTTATCACCCATTTAGATCTCAAGGAAAATTTGACCAAGGACGAGTTGAAAGCGATGGAAAAAAAAGAGGGGCTCGCAGTGCAGAATGCCTTGGAGAGTTATTTTTCCCAGAGAAAGAAGAAAAAGAAATTCTCGGTAGATTTCCAAAACACCAAAAACACCAATGCCATTCTGGCCCAGAACAACATCACTTTTGAAAATATGGACATTTACACCACCAAGCAATTGAGTGAATTATTGCAGGTAGATGGTATCATCAGTGGAAACCTAGACCTCAATGTACTGCTTTCGGATGGCGTTGCTACCAATTTCAGCATAATAGATTATTTTTTGGGCGAAGCGAATTACGGCCGAATCGGGATCAAGATCAGTGATGGTGACAAAGGGAAACTCCTATGGAAATACGAAAAAGAGATCAACAAAAAGTCGGGGAAAAACACCAATGATATGATCGATCGGATGATGAAACTGGCCTCCCGTAAATTTCCGTACGACAGGGAAAAAAAGAAAGAACGAAAAAAACAGGAGGGCTAAGTGGCCATGAACTCTTGTAATACCCCGATGACATAATCCAATTCTTCTTTGGTATTGTATTTTGAAAAACTGAACCTTATGGAAGGTTTTTTAAGATCTTCCTCTGAAAGTATTTCAGTAAGGACGTGAGACCCATGGTCACTGCCCGATTGGCACGCACTGCCTTTCGAACAGGCAATTCCCTTGATATCTAAATGGAACAACAACATCAATGCCTTATGTGCATCGATGGGCAAACAGACATTCACCAAGGTGTAGGTGCTTTGTTCCAGGTCTCCAGAAAGTCCATTGAATTTTACCCCGGGAATGGCCTTTTGGATCGTTTCGATGAAATATCGCTTGAGCGCTTTGACGAAGGCCTGCTCCGTTTCCAGATTGTCGTAAGCCGCCATAAATGCCTTTTCCAAACCCACGATATTATGATAGGCCTCGGTGCCTCCCCTGAAGCCGCGTTCTTGAGATCCTCCGGATATGAAGGGTTTTAAACCGGAGTTTTTCCGGATAAAGGCAAAACCGATCCCTTTCGGACCGTGGAACTTGTGCGCGGCGGCCGTTAAAAAATCAATGGGCACCTGCTTCAGATCCCAGGTATAATGGCCTATTGACTGTACCGTATCCGAATGCAAAAGGGCCGCATTCCTTGTACAGATTTCGCTGATCTTTTGAATGTCGACAAGATTTCCGATCTCGTTGTTCACGTGCATCAGCGAAACCAACTTTTTCGAATCGTCTTTTTGCAAGAGTTCCTCTAAATGGGAAAGATCGGGATTTCCAGTATCCTCCAAGTTCACGTATTGAAGGGAAATCCCATGCTCCTTCACCAGATCCTCGGCGGTGTGGAGCACGGCATGGTGCTCTATTTTGGTGGTGATGATCGTTTGCACCCCGAGATCGCGCACCGCACAGCGCAATATCATATTATCTGCCTCGGTGCCGCCCGAGGTGAAGATGATTTCCGAGGGTTGGGCATTCAAGTATTTGGCGATGGTTTTCCTTGCGGTTTCAACCGCGGTTTTGGCGGCCCTACCGAAACTATGGCTGGAAGATGGATTGCCATAACACTCTGCCAGGGCCTTCTGCATTTCGGCAATCACCTCGTCCCTTACCTGGGTGGTCGCCGCACTATCTAAATATACTTTTTTTACCTCCAAACCCTATTCATTTTCAGATTCCCAAAAATAACCCAAATAAAGTTAATTTATGCTCGAATTGCGATAATCCTAAGGTTAATTTCGATTAAATTTGGGCCATGAAACGTATTTTAATCCTAGTCTTGCCCCTGCTATTTTTGTCTTGTAACGATGGAGAACTTCAAATAGAAGCCCTCGACTTCGATGCCGCCTCGGTCGAATTTTGTGTTACGGCTTCCGACGACAAATTGACCAATACCTTTTTCTTTAAAATTCAGGGCGATGAAGCTTTATTGCTTACCATGGGCACCGGTCAGTTCAAGAATACCACCTCTCTGGACGGCTCCATCACAAGTAATTTAAGCGCCGGCGCCAATCCAAAATTGATCTACCGGCTTTTTACCGGTACCGTGAACAAGGGTTATTTTTGTGATGCCATTCCTGCCGCGGAACCGGGCGTGGTCAAAGAAAACAGCGCCAGTGGTGGTACGGTAACGGTCACCACTTCGGTGAGCAAAGTGGGTAAGTCCAATAAAACCTATACCCACAATATGGCGATAAACGATCTTTCACTGACCAATGAATTGGGGGAAAGACTCACCGATACCTCGACCCTCGATTATGGAAACTTTACAACGGATACACAAAACAGCGGCAGTCTCGATGTTCCTTTTTCGAATTATACTTCGATCGATTGGACCGCATGTGAGACGCCACCAGCGGTCGGGAACATAAGGCTCTATAAAGTTTTGAACGACGAATCGATCACCCTGGAAATTCCGGAATCCTTGATTGCAAATGAAGCCACTGGAGAAGCTCCAAGAAGCGCCCTTTTGGAAGGGACCGTTCGTTTTAAAAATACGGTTTTCAATGCCTTGGCGACCCAAGAATTTTTTTGCGGTACCGCATTGCCGGAAGCAATCACTGCTTGGGATTTTGTCAGTGACTCCGGAAGCATTACGGTAACCACCGTCGAGAACGCGCCCAATGCCCAGGGCCAGTTGAACTACACCCATACGCTCTCGCTCACCGACCTGGTCTTGGTGCTGAAGGGCAATGGTGACAATGTTGCGGATATTGTGTTGGAAGCCATTCCTACGGTTTCCTTGGGTACCTACACGACCATAGCGCCCTAGGGCATCTGATAGATATAGACTTCGGTGGCGCCCAAGCCATATTGTTGGTAATCGGCATCATAATGGGTGAGGTTTTCGTAACGTCCAAAAAGATAATACAACTCCTCTTTCAACACGCCTTCCCCTACCCCATGGATGAACACCACTTTTTGGATGCGCTTCTCCATGGCAAACTGCAACTGCCTTTTGGCCGTCTCCAATTGTAGGTTCAACATGTCGTGATTGGACATGCCCTTTGTGGAAGCCACCAACTGGTTGATGTGAAGATCCACCTCCATTTTTGGGGCATTGCGTTCTTTGGATCTCGGAACCGGGGTATGTTTTTTTTTGGGCAATTCCTTTTCCGCCTTTACCATTGACACTTCATGGTTGGTGACCCTAATTTCGGAAGAACGCTGTGCAAGAAGCAATTCGTTCGGGCGATAGGTCAACATAAATCCCTCGTCACTTTCAATCGTGACTTCTTCCCGATCTACTTCTACGACCGTTCCCATGATCGTATCGTCGATGGTCTCAACCTTGTCCCCAATCTTAAAAACAGCCATCATTTTATTTTTATTCCCCAAAAATAATAGTAATTTTCAGCTAAGAATCGCAATTGGCCAGAAAATGAACTGGGTTTTTTTTATATCGGCTATTGAAAATTATATGCTTCCATGTTTCAGCAAGCGTATTTTTGGGGTTGAATGTCCGGGTTGTGGCATTCAACGTGCCGTGGCTTTTCTAATACAGGGTGATTTCGCGGCGGCATTTCATATGTATCCCGCTATCTATACGCTAATTCCTTTGATGTTTTTTTTATTGGCCGACCATCTTTTCAAAATAAAATATTCCAATGTCATTACCATGGTGCTCATGTTTGCAACGGTGCTATTGATATTGGGCAACTATTTGCTAAAATTATTCTAACCAAACCTTAATATTATGGATCAACAAAAATTGCCCAATGTGACCATCGCCCTAGTATTGGGCATTGTCTCATTTCTATGCTGTTTTTGCAGCTCGGGTATAGGGGGCATCGTCATGTCGGGCATCGCACTTTTCCTGACTTCGAAAGATAACAAGACCTATCAGGAAAGTCCAGAACAGTATTCCAATTTCAGCCAATTGAAAACGGCCAAGATCGTAGCCATAATCGGACTCGTACTTGGCATCGTTACATTGTTATATACCATTTACGCGATCAATCAGATGGGCGGTATTGAAGGATACATGGAAAAAGTAAGGGAAACAATGGAACAATACGGCATTGAAGAATAAAAAACCAACCACATGAACCAACAACCACTTCCGGGGGCAAGCAATGCGCTTACCTTCGGCATCTTATCGATCGTACTCACTTTCGTCTGCTGCGGACCCTTTGGTGCTATTTTTAGCATTATTGGACTCTCAAGCGCCAGTAAGGCAGAAAAACTATACCTGGAAAACCCTGAAAACTATACCGGATTTGAAAATGTAAAAACGGGCCGGATACTATCCTATGTCGGATTGGGTTTTGCCTTGTTAATGCTGATTTTCGTTATCCTCTATTTCGGCGCCATAGTCGCCATCGTGGCCTCTGGTGGGGATTGGGACAGTTTTTAAAGAGGAAGACATCCATAAAAAATCCCCTGATCGCTCAGGGGATTTTTTTTATTGTTCAAATTGTTTCAGGGTCTTGATAATAATCGAGACGCAGTCGAGCAATTGCTCCTTATCTATAACCAATGGCGGTGCAAACCGAATGATATTGCCATGGGTAGGTTTTGCCAATAGGCCATTTGCTTTGAGGGCCATACAGATGTCCCAAGCCGTGGAACTCTCTTGGGTATCATTGATCAAGATGGCGTTCAACAGGCCTTTGCCCCTTACAGCGTTCACAATATTGCAGCCAGTGATGAATTTATTGAGCTCTTCCCTAAAAAGTTCGCCCAGTTCAAAGGCATTTTGGGCAAGCTCCTCCTCTTTGACCACTTCCAAGGCTGCCATACCCACCGCTGCGGCAATGGGGTTGCCGCCAAAGGTACTGCCGTGGTTCCCGGGCTTGATAACGCCCATGATGTCATCATTGGCCAGTACGGCCGAAACCGGGTAGGCACCACCGGAAAGGGCCTTGCCAAGGATCAAGATATCCGCCTTCACATCAGGGGTACCGCTGCAGTGTTTATCGGAACAGGAACAGTTGCCACAAGTGGCAAGCAACCTTCCGGTACGGGCAATCCCGGTTTGTACCTCATCCGCGATGAACAGCACGTTGTATTTCGCGCAAAGTGCCTTTGCCTTCATTAGGTAGCCCTCTGAGGGCACATATACTCCGGCTTCGCCCTGTATAGGCTCTACCAGAAAACCGGCCACATTTTTGTTGTTTTCCAATGCAGTTTCCAGGGCTTCAAGGTTGTCGTAAGCTATTTTCAGGAAACCAGGGGTGAAGGGGCCAAAATGCTTGCGGGCCACCGGATCACTGGAAAATGAAACAATGCTGGTGGTTCTTCCGTGAAAATTATTGTTGCAAACGATGATCTGGGCCTCATTGTCGTGTATGCCCTTCTTTTCATACGCCCACTTACGGCAGATTTTGATGGCGGTCTCCACCGCCTCGGCTCCGGTATTCATGGGAAGCAACTTATCGTATCCGAAAGTTTCGGTCACGTATTTTTCGTACTTGCCCAACATATCGTTATAAAAAGCCCTGGAGGTCAAGGTCAGGGTCTGTGCCTGAGCCACCAAGGCCCCGACAATCTTTGGATGGCAATGGCCTTGGTTTACCGCAGAATAGGCCGATAGAAAGTCATAGTATTTCTTGCCTTCCACGTCCCAAACATAAACCCCTTCACCACGACTCAGCACCACCGGCAAAGGGTGGTAGTTGTGTGCCCCATACTTCTCTTCCAATGCGATTGCCTCCTGCGAGGATTTTTTTTCCAAGACCGACATGATAAAAATTACTTTAAATAATACTTCAGCAATTCCTTCTTCTGGAGAGAAATCATCCTATTTTAGCAGCGTAAAATTAAGAAATATTAAGCGAATAAACCGCTCAAAACCAAAGCTTTTTAGTTGAAATACAGCACAAATCGGTTCGGTGGCGCATTCCCTTGAATTCATCATTTGAATATCAAAAAAGGATCAAAAAATTTTCATTGTGCTGTCTTTTTTAAGGTGCCTAGTGAGTGACATGCATAACTACACCGGTCACCATTATTTTATTTATTGCGTGCTTTCCTTTAAAAGTAAGCGGTAAAAAAGGCGGTGGATTACTACTTTTGCCAAATGCGAAAACAAAATGGAAGACAGGTTTTTGAAAAGGTGGCCGTCATCGATGCGGGGGCCAAAGGCAAGACCATTGCAAAAGCACCCGATGGCAGGGTCATTTTCCTAACCAATGCGGTACCGGGAGATGTGGTGGACATACAGACCACAAAAAAAAGAAAGGCCTATTTTGAAGGCGTTGCCACCCATTTCCATCAATTATCTCCCAAACGGGTAAAGGCGAAATGCCTCCATTTCGGCACTTGTGGTGGATGTAAATGGCAAGATATGGGCTATGAACACCAACTGTTCTATAAACAGAAAGAAGTGGAGAACAACCTCAGGCGTATCGGGCATTTGGAATTGCCCGCAACTTCCCCGATCCTGGGCTCCAAGAAACAGTACTACTATCGCAACAAGATGGAGTTTTCCTTTTCGAGCAACCGATGGATGACCCTGGAGGAAATCAAATCAAAGGAAGAGATCAAGGATAGGGAAGCCCTGGGTTTTCATATTCCCGGTATGTGGGACAAAATTTTAGATTTAAAGGAATGCCATCTGCAACCCGACCCATCGAATGCCATCCGGCTTGAAATTAAGGATTTTGCCCTCAAAAACCGATTGACGTTCTTCAACCCAAGAGACCAATATGGCCTTCTTCGCACCCTGATGGTCCGAACGGCCTCCACGGGCGAAATTATGGTACTGCTTCAATTTTTTGAAGAAGACCCCGCCAAAAGGGAACTGTTGATGAACCATATAAAAATAGCTTTTCCGGAAATCACGTCCTTGCTTTACGTGGTAAACCGGAAACAGAACGACACCCTGTACGACCAAGAGGTGATCTGTTATGCGGGCCGTGACCATATTTTTGAGGAAATGGAAGGACTTAGGTTCAAGATCAATGCCAAATCGTTCTATCAGACCAATTCCGAACAAGCCCATGAGCTCTATAAGATTACCCGTGATTTTGCCGGATTAACAGGGAAAGAATTGGTCTATGACCTGTATACCGGAACCGGAACCATCGCCCAATTCATCGCTAAAAAGGCCAAAAGGGTCATCGGTATCGAGTCGGTGCCCGATGCGATCGAAGCGGCGAAGGAAAACGCTGTAGGTAACGGACTTGACAATGTAGCTTTCTTTGTCGGCGATATGAGGCATCTCTTCAATGCCCAATTTATTGCCGAAAATGGGGCGCCCGATGTGCTCATTACCGATCCGCCCCGCGATGGCATGCATAAGGATGTCGTGGAACAGATCTTGGAAATCGCCCCGAGCAAAGTGGTATACGTTAGCTGTAACAGTGCCACCCAGGCGAGAGATCTGGCCTTGATGAAGGAAAAATACAAAATAACCAAGGTACAACCGGTAGATATGTTTCCGCAAACCCACCATGTCGAAAATGTCGTACTTTTGGAGAAGCTATAGGCCCATGTACAAACAAAAAATTGCCTTTATTGTCTTCTTGGGCATCCTTGCTTTTTCATCTTGTGAAAAAGATGACATTTGCGTGGATGGGAATACACCCCTTCTGGTCATCCGATTTTATGACAATGCCGATACCACCCTGGTGAAAAGTGTTCCCAATATGGTGGTTCGCGGCATCATTGACCAGGATTCTTTGCTGCCCATCATCGCCAATGTTTCCGGAGATTCAATCGCCATCCCATTGAGGAGCGATGCCGGAACGACCCGTTTTTTGATCTCCCAAAATCCGACGCCGTCCGATACGACCCAGGTCAAGGTAGATACCGTTACCTTCAATTATGTGACCCAATCATTGTTCGTTTCCCGTGCTTGCGGCTTCATTGCCAACTATGATGAATTGCAGGGCGATCTAGGTGCGGAAATCGAACCCTGGATACAGGCGATAAACATTGTGAACCCTTCCATAGAAAATTCCTCATCGGCCCATGTTAAGATTTTCCATTAGCCTCTTTTTTCTGCTGTTCCTGTTCAAGGGCCAGGCCCAAGGAAAACCGATCGATTTGAACCCGACCGATACGGTGGTCTATACACAACCATACGGACTAAGGGTTGGCATAGACTTGAGTCGCCCCCTCACTTCATTTTTTAACAAGGATTACACGGGGCTTGAATTTGTTGGGGATTATCGCTTATCGCAGAACCTATATCTTGCAGGGGAGTTGGGCAATGAAAAAAAGACCAAACAAGAAGACCTGTATCATTTTACGACTTCGGGAAGCTATCTAAAAGTGGGGGTCGATTACAACACCTATGGCAATTGGTATGGGGAACAGAACATGATTACCGTGGGAGGGCGCTATGCAGTGGCCAGTTTCAGCCAAACCCTCAACAATTATGAACTGTTCGACACCTATCGCTATTGGAACCCTAACGGTTTCACGCCCGGTTCCTCCATCGCAGAGGAATTCAAAGGCCGCACCGCTTCATGGATCGAAGCCGTCGTGGGCATCAAAATGGAGGTCTTCAAAAACCTGTACCTGGGAGGCAGCATCCGTATGGGCATATTGGTAGGCAACAAGGAATCGGAACGTTTTCCGAATCTTTTTATCCCAGGTTTCAACAAGGTGACCGATGGCAGTGGTTTTGGCGTTGGGTACAATTATTCCGTCAGCTATCTGGTACCCCTCTATAAAAAGACCAAGAAAGCAGAAGAATCGGAAGCCGTTCCCGTTCCCGAATAAAAGTCAGATTTCACGGAATCCTTTCAGGAAAATCCACTTCATCAATACCCTCTGTTTTCCAGCACGATCGATGGCGCCGAACTTAGGTGCCAAGATATTGGCGATAATGGCCGCACCGACCGCCAAAAAAATACGGTTGATGTCAATGAAATAGCCTAGTGCCAACCTGGCGATGATGAACAATACCGCAAAACCGATGAAATTGAAAAGAAGCGCTTTGTGTTTGGGCCGCATGGCTATTCCTTGTTTTGATATTTGGCTTTCTTACTGCCCTCGTACATTACATATTTCACCAAACGCGATTCCAACTGGCTGTTGAAAACCTTTATTTTACGGGATGGCCTAAGGCCCACAAATTTTAAGGCTTCCAGATTTGAAGTGATCAGCCAGGCATCGGTGCCAGGATACCCTCTTTTTAGGGTATCGCCTATGGCCGTGTAAAAAGTTTCCATTTCAAGATCGAGGCGTTCCCCATAGGGCGGATTGAAGACGATGTGCAATTTACCTTCCTTGGGTTTTTCGCTCTTAAAGAAGTCTTTTTGTTCTACTTGGATATACTCCGAAAGATTGGCATTCGCGATATTGTCCTGGGCCTTTCGCACCGCGGAGGGTGCCTTGTCATAGCCCATGATGCCATGGTGGAACTCCCGGGTCCGTTTTAAGCTGCTCGCCACGATTTTGTCGAAAAGTTCCTGATCAAAATCATCCCATTTTTCAAATGCAAACTCCTTTCGGTTGATATTGGCGGGAATATTACAGGCAATCATGGCCGCTTCGGTCAAAAAAGTACCGCTGCCGCACATCGGATCGAGAAAATCGCACTGCCCGTCCCACCCGCTCAACAATAAGAGTCCGGCTGCCAATACTTCATTGATCGGGGCGATATTGGTGGCCGTGCGGTATCCCCTATGGTGCAATGACCTTCCGGAACTGTCAAGGGAAACGTTGCAATGGCTGTCGTGGATATGGATATTGATCCTAAGATCTGGAAATTTCACGTCCACATCGGGCCGCTTCCCATCGGTATCCCTGAACTTGTCGACGATCGCATCCTTTGTTTTTTGGGAAACGTAGAGCGAATGGGTAAAATGGTCGGAATTGATGGTGGTATCGATTGCAAAAGTGGTTTCCGGTGAAAGATAATTCGCCCAATCAAAAGCATAAATTTGCTTGTACAACTCCTCTTCGTTTCGCACTGCAAAGGCATGGATGGGCTTTATGATCTTAATGGCCGAACGCAAACAAAGATTTGCCTTGTACATAAAACCGGTATCGCCCTCAAATGAAACGCTTCTTACCCCTTCCACGACATTTCCGGCGCCCAGATTCCTTAATTCCTTCGCCAAAATTTCTTCAAAACCGAACATGGTTTTGGCCACCATCTTAAAATTATTGTTCATGCCTTCCTTTAGGATTGCCACAAAAATACACTAATTTTAGGCCTTGGTGTCCATTCTTGGCCCATAACCTTTTTCGTTCAAAACATTGTATTGGAATTTTTAGAGGAAGACCAAGGCAGGGATGACGACGGATTGAAAATCTGTCCGTTCGGAACTTAAACAATAAGGCCCAACATGAATTATTTGCTTCCCATTCTCGCGGTACTGTTGAGTTTCGTTTTTGTGCTGGTGGCCAAACCGAAACATCGGGAAAATTTCAAGTTATTGCTGGCCTTTAGCGGGGCCTTCCTATTGGCGTTAACGCTTTTTGAACTTTTTCCAAAAGCCTATCAACACGGCGCTCCCAAGACCATAGGCGTTTTTGTGATGCTGGGCATCCTTTTGCAGATATTCCTCGAATTTTTTTCAAAAGGTGCGGAACATGGACATGTTCACCTTGATGTTGAAAAAACCGGTTTTCCATGGCTGCTGTTCGTCAGTTTGTCGATACACTCCCTATTGGAAGGGTTTCCCATGCAAAGCAACGCTACCATCATTTATGGCATTTTGATCCATAAGATACCCATCGCCATTATATTGAGCATCTTTTTTCTCAATTCCAAGACCAAAATGGTCAATGCGATTTTTTTTATCGTGCTTTTTTCGTTGATGACCCCATTGGGCTATTTTATTGCCGCCCATTACGTGATCGATCCCGTCTATAGCGCGAACATCAATGCGGTGGTCATTGGTGTATTTCTGCATATATCGACCGTTATTTTGTTCGAAAGTTCGGAAGGGCACAAATTCAACCTCAGAAAACTGGTGGTCATTGTCATGGGCATCACCATTGCATTTTTGCTATAATGTACGGTAAGGAAGAATCAAAACGATTGAGACAGGATTTTTGGATTGCTTTCGGGAAATCCTTTCCCCGTAAGTGGGTATTGTACCAAACCAAAATCAAAGGAATGGCCTTCAAATTTCATTTCGAAGTGAACGGGGCCATGGTTTCCCTTGATGTAGACCACAACGATCTGGAAAGACGCGTGGCCCTATGGGATAAATTATTATCCCTAAAAACTTTATTGATGACCGAGTATCTGCCCGACGCCCAATTCAACGACAGTTATCTATTGGACAACCAAAAGGAAATCTCTAGGATCTTTGTTGTAAAAGAAGGTGTTTCAATCCACAACAAGAATACCTGGCAGGAGAGTATGATATTCCTCCAAGAAGCTATGCAGCGATTTGAAGCCTTTTTTGAAGATTATGGGGAGGTGCTGACGTCTTAGTCGATCAAGCCGAAAAACCGGGGCAACCAGAGTGAAAGTTCGGGAAAATAAGTAATGATCAAAAGGATCAGGGTCATGGCGCCCAGTAAGGGCAAAAGGGGTTTGATGACCTTGGTTACCGGAACCTGGGCCACCCCGCTACCCACAAAGAGCAGGGTTCCTACGGGCGGGGTACAGACCCCGATACATAGGTTCAAAACAATGATCATCCCAAATTGTACCGGGTGCATGCCCAAGGCCATCGCCACTGGTAGAAATATGGGCGTGAAAATAAGTACGGCGGGCGTCATGTCCATAAAAGTGCCCACCACCAGCAAGATGATATTGATCAACAGAAAGATCAGGATAGGCTCGCTCACCGAGTCCAATAAGGAATCGGTCAATAATTGCGGTATTCCTTCAAATGAGAACAGCCAAGACATGGCCATGGAGGTGGCGATCAAAAACATGACCACTGCAGTGGTCTTGGCGCTGCTCAACAGTATGGGGCTAAAATCGCTGAATTTGAGCTGTCTGTTCAAAAACCCCAGAAAGACCGCATAAACCACCGCTATGGCGGCTGCTTCCGTGGCCGTAAAAATGCCTGCAACGATACCTCCTACGACGATGACCAAAAGCGATAGCCCCAGTACCGCCCTTCTGAAATCCCGGAACAACTGTTTCAAAGTAACGCGATCAGCTTTGGGCAATCCTTTTCTTTTGGCATAAAAGTAAACCATCAACATCAGCGCCAGGCCGACCAGGATACCGGGTATGTATCCTGCGATAAACAAGGCTGCCACCGAAGCGGTTCCCCCGCTGGCGAGGGCAAAAATGATCAGCACGTTGCTGGGCGGGATCAACAAGCCGGTCGTGGAGGAGCTGATATTTACCGCGGCACTGAATTCCCTTGGATAGCCTTCCTTTTCCATCTTATCGGTGAGTGTGCTGCCAATGGCGGAGGCCGCCGCGATGGCCGAACCGGAAATCGCCCCAAACAACATGGCCGCGATGATGTTCACATAAGCCAAGCCTCCCGGTAGGCTGCCGATCAAAGACTTTGCGAACTCGATCAATCGTTTTGCGATGCCGCCCTTGTTCATGATCTCCCCGGCCAGGATAAAAAAGGGAATGGCCAATAGGGCAAAATTGTCGATCCCGGTGGTCATCCTTTGCATGACCGTGGTCGTTGCGGGCATGAATGCGATGTTGAGCAAAAGCGTCAGGGTGGTGGAGATGCCAATGCTGTAAGCAACCGGAACCCCATAGGCCAACATACCGATGAAGCTTACGAACAAGACGATGATACTTAGCGTTTCAATGGACATGGCTCAATTTTTATAGGTGACCTTATAATGGTAAAAACAGAAAAAAATAATGATAAAACCGCTCAGCGGGACGATGGTATATATCCATCCAAGGGGAATGTTCAGGGCGGGGGACACCTGCCCAAGGCTCAAAGTGAGGTACACCAGGTTGATGCCACCGATCACCATGACCACCAAGGCAAAACAAGCCATCAATATTTGGATGACCCTATGGTTGCGTTTTTGCTTTTTCAAAGGGAGTTTGGCCAGCAGGAAATCCATCGATAAATGCCCCTCTACCTGACCGTTGATGTAGGCGGCCCCCAAAACGGTCAACCAAATCAATGCAAATCGGGCAAACTCTTCGGTAAAGGAACTCGACTGCCCCACCAGATAACGCGATACGACCTGCCATACCACATCCAAGGTGAGCAGGGCAAAAATGATCACCAGCAGCGCCTCGATCAATTTCATCAATACCTTATGGATCTTGCGCATCATTCCGATTTAATTTTTTCGATCAACCACCTTAAGTCGGGGTCTTCCATCAATCGGTCCATCACGGGAAGGGCTTTTTGCGAGAATAGGTCCTTATCTGGATAGAAGAACTCGACCTGTGCTTTTTTGAGCACTTCCATATTTTCCTTGACGGTTTCCCGCCAAAACAGTTTTTCCTTCAATACGCTCTCATCGGCAGCCTCTTGCAGCCATTTTTTTTCCGTTTCGCTCAGCAAATCCCAAAATCGCGTGCCAATGACCACCACATCGGGCACCATACTGTGCTCATCAAAGGTGTAGAATTTACAAACTTCATAATGGTTGGAGGTCACAAAGGAGGGAATGTTGTTTTCAGCCCCATCTACCACGTTCTGCTGCAAGGCGGTATAAAGTTCCCCATAGGCCATTGGGGTGGCCGATGCGCCCAGGGTATTGACCATATCGACCGACATTTGATCTGACATCGTACGGATTTTCATGCCCTTCAAGTCTTCAGGGGTTTTGATGGGCCGTTCCTTGGTGTAAAAACTACGACTGCCCGCATCATAAAAACAGAGGCCCCGCAATAAGTACTCACTGCCACTGGCCAGAAGGCGTTTGCCCACCTCGCCCTCCAAAACGCTGAAGAGATGTTCGCTATCGCGGAAAAGATAGGGAATGCCCATGATCTGGTACTCAGGCGCAAAATTCGACATGGAAGCGGCACTTACCTTGGTCATGGCGATGCTCCCAATTTGAAGCAATTCCAACACCTCCCGTTCAGAACCCAATTGTCCGTCAGGAAAAATCTTGATCTGGAGTTTCCCGTCCGACTTCTTTTTCAAGGCTTCCTGCATGGCCAGGATTCCCTTGTGAACAGGATGTGTGGTGGGCAGTGAATGGGCAAAATATAGAATTTTTTCCTGCTGGATCTCTTGGCAAGAATCAAAAACAAGGCATACCGTCACTACACCTAATAAAAAAACGAATTGGTTGATTCGATTGACGGTTCTATACATTTTTCTAACTTATTCCATTGTTCTAACAATGCCGGTCGCCCATATCTCCTGCGACGGATGCCGACCGTTGAAATTAATGATTTTGGGCCATTCTGTAGGCTTGCATGATCGTAAAATACTTGGCGAGCATATTGGGTACTTCCCAAGGGGGTAGTTGGCCCTTGTTGAGGTACTTCAAAAAATTTTCTGTCACCTGTTCGAAATGTGCCTCGTGCCCTATCCTGTATTGTTCAGGAATGGCCATGCGCCACCTACCCTCTGAAATTTTTTCAATCGCAAGGCCAGGATATTTTTTTTCAAGGACATTTTCCATGGCCTCCTTCAATGTTCCTTCAAAACCTGGCCTTCCGGTGGCTTCAACATATAAGGTCGGCACATACTTTTCCGAAGCCCCTTGTTTGATGATCAAATTGCATTTGGTGCCCCGCATGATGCTATAATGCGTATCTCCGGTACCATTGGGGGCTTCAAAGTTCCATAAAACCGATACCCTGGCATGTTTGCCATTGATTATATAGTTCATTTCCCCGTTACAGAAAACCTTCAAGCGATCGTCCGCCACTTCCTTCATTAAATATTCGGGGTAGTCTTTTAGCTTGGTGACCGATTGGAACTGTGATTTGCTAAGCAGGGTAGGCCAGCGATTCGCATTGATCATTTCAATGTTAGAGCTGTCGATCGATTGGCCCGGAAAAGCTTCCCACTGCACCAGATCCACCAAATGGGTCGTCACGTCCACAATGCCCTCCCCTTCTTGGGCAATATCGAAAAACCATGGGGGCCTGACCAAAGGATATCCCGAAACCGATTTAAAGAAATGGTGCACACTTTCCTTGCTGATCGCCGGCTCCTCCACCGTTCCATCCGCCAACTCCCCAAATACGTAGGGCAACATCGATAATTCCTTTTGAAGCATGGTCGTTATCTCAAAACGCTCGGTCATGATGTCATAGATGAGCAGCCCCTGTTCCTGGGCAATCGCAAAGGCTTTTGTCAATTTTTTAAATCCATCGGGGTCAATGACCATTGGCTTATCGGCATATACATCGATTCCCGCCTCCACCGCAGCCAGGATATAGTCTATTTTTTTTAAGTTTTTTCCGGCAACGACCATAACATCGCCAGGTTTTTCAGAAATCATACGATCGAGGTAATCAGGTCCCAAATAGGTTTGGACCTTCCAGGCCGTTGGCGCTTCCGCTCTTGAATTATACGAATTGATCTTTTCAAGAAAGTCGTTTACTTCAGGTCCTTCGGGAGCATAGACATATATGGTGGAATCGACTTGGGCGTACATCGTTTTTTGTACCAAAGCGGCATGAAAATGGCCGGGATCTAAGATCATCAGTCTTACTTTATCGGAAGCCTTCTCCATAGTGACCGGACTACTGTGCTGTTTTTCCCGACCACAGGACAAAGCAAGAAAAAACAGGATTATTGTCAATTTATTTTTCATTTTCAAGGTCCGGTGCTAAACATAATCGGTTCCATATGGCCTTCTTTGGTCCCTTCTGAGCATGGCATTCGCCTCCTCGTCGTTCACGAACATTTCGGTCTTGGGGTCCCATTCCAATCTTCTGGAAAATTTCATCGCAATATGGCTGATCAAACAGACCGAACAGGCCCTATGGCCAATCTCGATAGGTGAGATGGGTTCGTTACGGGTTTTGATGCATTCCAACCAGTTCCCATGTTGGTTATCGCTTTTGTAAAGGTGTATTTCGTTCTCCCCGATAGCCGATTGCAAAATGCCCGGATCTGAGGCATCCAAGGCCTTGCTGCTCTTGTCCTTTTCGACCGGATCGGAAGCGGATGCATTATAATCACCGCGCGAAACAAATATCCAGCCATCGGTTCCTTCATATCGAATACCATTGGTATATCCACCGCTCGTCAAAACGGTGATTCCATTTTCGTATTCCTGTTTTACCATAAAGTCGCCATGAACGTTCCATAGGCCCGATCTCGGAAAATCGGCCAAAGCCTCCACATATCTGGGTCCGGTGTATTCGGTATCCATCCCCCATGCGGCAGAATCGTAATGGTGTTGGCCCCATCCGGTGATCATGCCCGCTCCATATTGCTCCAATCTTAGCCAACCCGGCCGGTCATACCCCTTTTGCGGATGTACCCCTATTTCGGTATAAGGTACCTTCGGCGTGGAGCCCAACCACATATCGTAGTTCAAATTCGTTGGAACCACCATTTCTGGGGCATCCGGACCTGAAGGGTCGCCGGGGAGCCCTATTTTTACGGTATGGATCTTGCCAATTCTGCCGTTTCTTACCAGTTCCGCGGCGACCCGAAATTGGGGCATCGAACGCTGTTGGGTGCCCACTTGCAAAATGACGCCGGTGTTCTTAACGATTTCCATCAGTTGTTGGCCTTCCTTTATGGTAAGGGAGGTCGGCTTTTGAAGATAGATGTCCTTGCCTGCCAGGGCGGCCTCCATGGCGGGTTGGGCATGCCAGTGATCGGGCGTGCTGATCATAACCGCGTCAAGATCTTTGTTCAAAAGCATTTCTCGATAATCACCATAGGTTGTTGCATCCGCATACCCTTCTTTGCCTGGCTGGTTATTATAATGTGACTTGATGAGCACCTTGGCATCGATGGCACGATCGGTATCCACATCGCAAACGGCAATAAATCGTGCGCCATCGAATTGGATGGTTTCTTGAATATCATGTACGCGGGCGATACGCCCACAGCCGATCTGACCAATATTGATCTTATTGCTTGGGGCGTCTTTGCCCAGTACGTGGGCGGGCACAATGGTTGGAAAGCCCACCATGGCTACCGTTCCCAGGGTTGAATTGGTTATGAATTTTCTTCTTTTCATCTCGTTTGGTTTAGCGTCGATCGGTTTTGATGTCAACCCTGGGGGGGTGGACAAAACCCTGCCAATAGGCCTCGGCCTCCTCCGGTAGCAGCTCGCCATCAAAAACGACCATTCTGTACTTGAGTTGATATTCCCTTCCAGGTTTTATAGACCATTCTTCATATCGGATGGGACAAAATTCAAAAAACATATCGCCCCGCCCTTCACTGGCATCCATAGGCCATACACGCATGGGTTCGGGATGTTCACGATTGTTAGGATGGCTCAGAAACAGCATGCCGCTTTTATCTTTACCATCCGCCGATTCCCCGCTAACAATGCACCACCGCGCTCTGGTGCCGTCGGCAGTCGAACGATCGTGCCCTTCAGAAGTCAATACCGTACTATTTCCCTGATGCCATCGTTCGGTGAAGCGCATCCCAATCCCACCTCCATAACGATAGGCTTCGAACAATATTCCGGAGGGCAGCGGCGTATTGAAGGTAGTCGTATAATCGAACATGTAGCGGTCCGGTCTATTTAAATTCCAGAGGGTCACTTTTAGGTTTTCATTCAGGGCCAGTTGTGGGACTTCTTCGGTGATTAAATCGATGTGCTCCTGCACTGCCTCGAAAGAGGCGAAAACATTGCCGGAGGTATTGCTCACAAAATCCTTAAAAAGCACGGTGCCCTTGCGATCGCCCAAGTTCCAAAAATCTACCTGTTTTCCACTGATCTGTGTATGGGTCCAAGGGCCCCACAGACCGTAATGATGGTAATGGTCCGGGGGCTGTATTCTGCTCAAGGTGTCCCCTTTTAGGGTAAGTACCGGATGTACATAACCCGACTTTCTGAATACCGAGTCGACCCCAACCGGTGGGTAGGTCATTTCGTAGCGATATGAAATCAAGGGTTTTCCCGCCAAAGACAGTTGCAGGTCCCCATTTTTTTTACTGGCCGAAAGCAATGGTTGTCCCATATTGTTTTGTCCGATATTTTGGACATAATAGGCCGCTTTCCTGTCTGTATTTTCCTGCGACAGGCTAAACCAAAGGCGATCGTCATCACTTTGAACCGGGATATGTATTTCTTCCGCATTGATTTTTGCGATAATCGAATAGTGCCCGTCAGGGACCGAGTCGAGATGTACGGATACAGGAAAGGTGATATGTTCCGTGATTTCGGATATCTGAAGTGGTATTTGCCGATCTTCTTGACAACCCAAAACCATTATCAATAGCAGCAAAAAACAATGAAAGGGTACGCTTATTTTTGAAAATTTGGTCAAATTGGTTGCTTAGTTTTGATGGTATCGATCCAATCAATGAAAAATATATGGTAATTTACAATTAGTTTTGCATAAATCGAATTTGACTTTGAAATAGTGCAGCATGGCAAAACAAAGTTTTTTGAATCCTTTTTATCCCAAATCAATTTTCATAACGGGCCTGTTTTTGTGCCTCACTTTTGTCGATAGCGCCAGAGGTCAAGATTTGGAACCCTTTGAAGTCACGGAAACATGGCTTTCCAAAATCGCCGCGATCGCACCATCCCAGGTTGTTAACAAGGCTGCGGAAAAGAAAAGCATCCTCATTTTTTCGCTCCATACCGGATATGGGCATTGGACCATTCCCCATACCGAAGCGGTGGCAAAACTTCTGGCCGAACGATCGGGCTATACCGTGAGCACTTCCAAGGACATAGAGATGTTCGAATCCGAGCAATTACATGAATTCGATGCGATCGTACTGAACAACAACTGCTCGATAGGCGATCGGCGCGACCTTTTTTGGGATGTGTTCAAGGATGATCCTGCCTTGACCGATACAGAACGTGAAGCACGTGCGAACGCCCTGGAAAAAAACCTGATCCAATATGTGTCCTCCGGAGGTGGATTGATGATTTTACATGGCGGAATCGTCATGCAGAACAAGTCTGAAGCATTCGGCAACATGGTCGGTGGCAGTTTTGATTATCATCCCAAACAACAAAAAATAATTGTAAAATTGGCAGATTCCGGCCATACTTTGGTCCGGGCGTTTCAGGGAGAGGCCTTTGAGCACATCGATGAACCCTATTTTTTCAACAACGCCTATTTCGATTATGATTTTCGGCCCCTTCTTTTTATGGAAGCCGATCAACTCGTAGGTAAAAAGGAAGCAGTCGGGGATAATATCAAATATGTTTCATGGATCAAAAGATTTGGGGATGGAAGGGTGTTCTATGCCTCCCCTTCGCACAATGCGCAAAGCTATGAGAACCCTAGATTGCTCGGATTTCTTGCCGATGGCATAAAATATGTTATCGGTGATCTGGCCTGCGATGATACGCCGATGAAACCTTAGTGTCATCGACATGCAACCCTAAATCACATCCAAATAAATATAGAGCCAGTGGGAGCATGCCCCACCTAGGACAAAAAGGTGCCATATAAAATGGTTATAGGGTATATTTCTTATGGCATAGAACAGGGTTCCCAATGTATAGAACGCACCGCCAAGGAACAACAATTGAATTCCAAAAGTACTGCTCTGTTCCTTTAAATACTGAAAATCGAAAATAATGAGCCATCCCATCACCAAGTACAGTAGTAAGGAGAGCCATTCATATTTTCCGGTATAAAACAGTTTGAACAACGTGCCGAAAGCAGCGATTCCCCATACGGTATAAAAGAGCGGCCAACCGTTCCCATCGATAAGACTGATCAGGGCCACGGGCGTATAGGTGCCCGCTATCAGGAGATAGATACTGATATGGTCCAGTATTCTGAACCCCTTTCTTAAATGCACCCTTGAAACGGTATGGTAGATGGTCGAAGCGGTGAACAGGACCACGAAGGAAATGCTATAAATGATAATGCTGATGCCCGCATATGGGGTTTTATGGGCATTGTTCCGTAATAACAGGAAAAACCCGATGATGCCCAACAGCGCTCCAAGCGCATGGGAAAAGGCATTTAGTCTTTCCTCCCTGTGAAAAGTGGTAGCATCGGTCATCGCCATTGGATATTTAGGGGCTATTTATAGCGTTTCCCGTGTTTAATGACCATATCCACGTCCTGCAAAAGACTGATATATCGCAATACATCGCCGTCAACTGCAATGATATCGGCATCTTTCCCAGGGGTAATGGTACCTACTTTATCGGCAACGCCCATCCAAAGCGCA
>CAVXCS010000002.1:215000-216063 GCA_963760375.1 uncultured Flavobacteriaceae bacterium
GGCTTTCTCTAGAAAGGAGGTGTTCCAGCCGCACCTTCCGGTACGGCTACCTTGTTACGACTTAGCCCTAGTTACCGATCTTGCCCTAGGCCGCTCCTTGCGGTGACGGACTTCAGGCACTCCCGGCTTCCATGGCTTGACGGGCGGTGTGTACAAGGCCCGGGAACGTATTCACCGGATCATGGCTGATATCCGATTACTAGCGATTCCAGCTTCACGGGGTCGAGTTGCAGACCCCGATCCGAACTGTGACCGGTTTTATAGATTCGCTCCTGGTCGCCCAGTGGCTGCTCTCTGTACCGGCCATTGTAGCACGTGTGTGGCCCAGGACGTAAGGGCCGTGATGATTTGACGTCGTCCCCACCTTCCTCACGGTTTGCACCGGCAGTCCCGTTAGAGTCCCCATCATGACATGCTGGCAACTAACGGTAGGGGTTGCGCTCGTTATAGGACTTAACCTGACACCTCACGGCACGAGCTGACGACAACCATGCAGCACCTTGCAAATTGCCCGAAGGAAAAGCCATCTCTGGCCCTGTCAAAATGCATTTAAGCCCTGGTAAGGTTCCTCGCGTATCATCGAATTAAACCACATGCTCCACCGCTTGTGCGGGCCCCCGTCAATTCCTTTGAGTTTCATTCTTGCGAACGTACTCCCCAGGTGGGATACTTATCACTTTCGCTTGGCCGCCCAGGACTCAAGGCCCCGGACAGCTAGTATCCATCGTTTACGGCGTGGACTACCAGGGTATCTAATCCTGTTCGCTCCCCACGCTTTCGTCCATCAGCGTCAGTCAATGGTTAGTGACCTGCCTTCGCGATCGGTGTTCTATGTAATATCTATGCATTTCACCGCTACACTACATATTCCGGCCACTTCACCATAACTCAAGACCACCAGTATCAAGGGCAGTTCTGCGGTTGAGCCGCAGACTTTCACCCCTGACTTAATGGCCCGCCTACGGACCCTTTAAACCCAATAATTCCGGATAACGCTCGGACCCTCCGTATTACCGCGGCTGCTGGCACGGAGTTAGCCGGTCCTTATTCTTACGGTACCGTC
>CAVXCS010000003.1:0-104877 GCA_963760375.1 uncultured Flavobacteriaceae bacterium
TCTGCCCCAGAGGCAACCTATATTAGCATCGCAATTACAAGTTAATGTTGCGCTTTGAGAAAATGGGTTTCGGTTTGGGGGAACACGTAACCCATTATAGAAGAAGGTATCAATGTTGCTTTTGCTCACCCTAATTTTTTGTGTTGACCCATTTCAGGGTGTATACGAATTAGAACGGACAGACCATCGGCACAATTGATAGCTTTTAGGAAACCGGGACCGCTCAGGTCCCGGTTTCTTCTTAAAAAAATAAAAAAAATCGTCAAACTGATTTAGGTCATTTAACGCCCGGGAAAGTTGGGATAGATTCGCGGCAGCAAAATGAATTGCTGTTCTTTGAAAAAAATAAAGTAAAGAAAAGCCTTCGGACGTAGCGATACGATCGGGGCCCGAGGAGGTATTAGAAATATTGCTTGCACCTTTCGGCCAACAAGAAGATTTAGCGATAGGTCGAGATGAAGGTCGTTGTAAGTGGTCCGACTGTAAATGTAGTACCTTCTCTGAAACCGGGATATTTCGGTGTCCCGGTTTCTTTAAGATATCGATCTTTGTTTCCGCGAGGCAGCAGGGATCATCGTGAAGGGTGCGATGCCGTGCTTGCCAAGATGCACTTTTTAGGTCATTTTAGCGATAAAGTGGTTTAAAGGATTTATTGAAAGTAGGCACAAATTTTATCTCTTCATAGGAAACAGGAGGCTTCGGCCTCCTGTTTTCGTTTAAACCCCTTCGTTCTTCGGTTTTGATAGGCCATGGGGCCATGAAATTTTTAAAAACATGGGAACACCTTTGGTTTAAGTTTTTTTCTTTTTATGCCTCAATTTTTTTTCGCTACTTTATCCCTTCTAAAAGCAACCGGCCCATTATGAGCAAAGCCATTTATATCGCCACTACGGAACCCCATAGCGGCAAATCGATTATTTCCCTGGGCCTGATGCAGACCCTTTTGGGCAAAGCGGCCAAGGTGGGCTATTTCCGGCCCATTATTGATGATAACCTCAATGGCTACGATAACCATATCCAAACCCTGATCCAATATTTCGACCTGCAGTTAAACCACGACGATGCCTACGCCTTTACCCGTAGCGAAGTGGTACAGAAAAAAAACAGGGATGAAGACGATGAGATCATCAGTACGATCATTGAAAAATATAAACGCATCGAGGATCGGTTCGATTTTATGTTGGTGGAGGGAACCGATTTTTCAGGGGAAGG
Organism: uncultured Flavobacteriaceae bacterium; assembly: GCA_963760375.1. Lineage (GTDB taxonomy): Bacteria > Bacteroidota > Bacteroidia > Flavobacteriales > Flavobacteriaceae > Pelagihabitans. The sequence continues at coordinate 1,213 of CAVXCS010000003.1, forward strand.
CGCCATTATTGAGTGGGACATCAATGTTTTGGTTGCCCAAAATCTGGGCATCCCGACCATCATTCTGAGCAGTGGGGTAGGGAAGAGCCTTGAAGAACTGGTCAGCAACCTGTATATGGCCTATGATTCCTTTAAGGAAAAAGGGGTCGAGGTTTTGATGACCGTGGCCAATAAAGTACAGTACCAAAATATTTCCCTTGTGAAAAAGGCACTTCAAAAGCGATTGCCCAAACACATTTTGGTAGGCGCCATTCCCTTGAACCCCATCCTGGCAAACCCTACGGTGAAGGAAATCGTGGAAAAACTGAATGGAAAGATCCTGTTCGGGGAAGCATTCATCAACAACCAGGCCGGGGCCTATAGCGTAGGGGCGATGCAATTGCGCAACTATCTGAACTATCTAAGGGAAGAAAGCCTTGTGATCACCCCAGGCGATCGGGCCGACCTGATCTTGGGGGCGCTACAGGCCAATATTTCCAGCAATTATCCAAACATCTCGGGCATCGTGCTCACCGGTGGCCTGCTTCCCGAAGACTCGATCATCAAACTCATCGAGGGCCTTTCAGAAGTCGTGCCCATTGTATCGGTACAAGGGGGAACCTTTTCCATCACCAATGAAATCGGCGCCATCAGGCCAAAGATCTATCCTGGAAATACCCAAAAAATAATTATTTCCATTGAAAAATTCGAGAAATATGTGCCCGTAGAGGCCTTGGCCGAACGGTTGATCACGTTCAAGGCCGAAGGGATCACCCCGCGCATGTTTCAATACAACCTCCTCAAAAAGGCCAAGTCGAACAAAAAACATATCGTGCTGCCCGAGGGCCTTGATGAACGTATTCTGTTGGCCTCCAAAAGACTAATCGATGCCAACGCGGTCGATATCACCCTTTTGGGCAACCCGGACGAGATCAAGACCAAAATCGCGCAGCTCGACCTGGGCCTTGATCTGGATAAGATCAGCATCATAGATCCCACTTCCGCTCCCAATTTCGAGGATTATGCACAAACCCTCCATGAACTGCGAAAACAAAAAAACGTCAACTTGGCCATGGCCCGCGATCTGATGGCCGATGTCTCCTATTATGGCACCATGATGGTGTATAAGGGAGATGCCGATGGCATGGTTTCCGGAGCCGTCCATACCACCCAACATACCATAAGGCCCGCCCTGCAATTCGTAAAAACGGTACCTGGGGTATCGGTGGTCTCCTCTGTTTTCTTTATGTGCCTTGAGAACCGGGTGACCATTTTTGGCGACTGCGCCATCAATCCGAACCCCACCGCCGAACAGTTGGCCGAAATCGCCATATCGTCGGCCAATACCAGCAGCGCTTTTGGCATTGAACCGCGCATTGCGATGCTGTCCTACTCTTCCGGTAGTTCGGGTGAGGGGCAGGATGTGGAGCGGGTGCGCAGGGCGACCGAATTGGTGAAGGAGAAAAGGCCGGATCTTTTGATCGAAGGTCCCATACAATACGATGCAGCGGTTGATTTGGAAGTGGCCAAAAGCAAATTGCCCCATTCAAAGGTGGCCGGGAGGGCCAGTGTTTTCATCTTTCCCGACCTCAATACCGGCAACAATACCTATAAGGCAGTACAGCGGGAAACGGGCGCCCTGGCCATTGGGCCCATGTTGCAGGGTTTGAACAAACCCGTGAACGACCTGAGCCGGGGCTGTACTGTTGACGATATCTTTAATACGGTGGTGATAACGGCCCTACAGGCCCAAGGAATTTAAAAGAAAAAGGGAATGAAAATATTGGTCATCAATGCCGGCAGTTCCTCCATAAAATACCAATTGTTGGAAATGCCTTCCCAAAAATTGCACTGTGAAGGTATCGTGGAACGTATCGGAGGTAAAAACGCCATTTTAAAATACCGCAAGGGCGAAGTGTTTCTGGAGGCTACCGAGGCGATTTTAACGCACAAAACGGCCTTGGAGAAAATCACGGGCTACTTGCAGGATAAAGAATTCGGGGTCATCTCGGATACACGGGAAATCGACGTGGTAGGGCATCGGGTGGTTCATGGCGGGAACCGTTATTCCAAGACCACTTTGATCGACCCCGAAGTAAAGGACCAAATCCGGGAATTTTCTCCCTTGGCACCCCTGCACAATCCCCATAATTTGGAAGGTATTCTCATGGCAGAACAGGCTTTTCCATCGGCCAAACAAGTGGCGGTCTTTGACACTGCATTTCATCAGACCATGCCGGTGAAAGCCAAGAAATATGCGATACCGAATGATTTTTACTCCCATCATGGCATCCAAGCCTATGGCTTTCACGGCACCAGCCATAAATATGTGTCGGAACGGGCCATGGCCCATTTAAAAGTTCCGAAAGCCAAGATGATTACCGTTCATTTGGGCAATGGTTGCAGTATAACAGCGGTAAATAAGGGAAAAAGTGTTGCGCACAGCCTTGGTTTTGCCCCCTCGAACGGCCTTATCATGGGTTCCAGGAGTGGGGATATCGACCATTCCATTATTTTTTATTTGGTAGAGGGATTGGGATATTCGCTCGAGGAGGTCAACCGAATCCTTACCAAAGAAAGTGGGATGTTGGGACTTACAGGCCATGGCGATTTAAGGGATATCGAATCGAGGGCCGACAACGGGGATGCCGATTGCATTTTGGCGCTGGAAATGAATGCCTATAGGATCAAACAATATATCGGTGCCTATGCGGCGGTCATGAACGGACTGGATGCGATCGTTTTCACCGCCGGGATAGGGGAAAACTCGAGCAAGATGAGAAAATTGGTGTGTTCCGATATGGAGTATCTGGGCATTGCTTTGGACAGTGTCGCGAACAACTCGCCATCGAAATCGCTTCGCGAGATCCAAACAAAAGATGCCAAGGTGAAGGTTTTGGTGATTCCGACCAAAGAGGAACTCGAAATCGCAAAGCAGGCCTTTCAACTGCTTTCCTGATGATTGTTCAGTTTTTTAAAAGGCCCGCTTGTAGATATGTGCCAATACACCGATACCCAATGAAGGAGTGCTGCCCATTCAATTATTTTTGGACTTCATCAAGCCCGTGTAGTGTTGCTTCATAAAGGTGTTTCGCATCGAATCCATGATGCTGTCGAGGTTCACCCGTAACGAATCGCACTCCATGTTTGAATAGGTATGGGAATAGATCGAATCGTATTTGATCAGGTTGCCCAACGCATCGTATTCCTTTTTTCATGATTCAAGATTTTAAAGACAAAACATCAAAATTCAATGATGGGCCGTCATCCACTTCTTCTTGGGCTAACGGTTCTGTTGCTCCTTCCGCGGTTGGCATTGTGGTCTTCATGATAGCGTTGAATATTATCGTCTTGATAATCCCTGATGCGGGTATATCTCGTGCGTCTCAGATCGAAATTCCGGTATCTGGGGGGCAACTCGTTGCGCCTCACCCACACGCCTCCATCCAGATAGAGATAGGTTCGGGCCGAAAGGTCATAATAGATGCTCAGTTCAGGAAAATAGATATAGCGAACCACTTCCAACCGATGGGGATAAAACCATGGCGGAGGGGGATGGCTGGGCCGTGATGAAATGATCACAGGACCGCAACCCACCAAAACCAATAGCAATAAATAGGGCATGAGCGATCTTATGCTCCTTAACGAAGATGTGTTTTCCATGGTCGACATATTTTATCAATTCAAGCACAAAATAAGGGGTGTCCGATTGCTTTTGGAATGATCTAAATCATTTTGGTCATGAATCATTTGTAATAATTTTGGAGCAACATATGAATTGAAATTATTTTAAAAACCATATTATGGAAACCGAAGTCATTTATAATTCGAATCTGCATTTTGAACATGAACAATGGAAAGGGGAACTGTACTTCTGGAAGGATGAGCTCAAATCATTCAATATCCGCTTGAGCGAATTGGTTACCCGATGGACAAAGCAAGAGGTCTTGAAACAGTTGGAGCATTTTCAGAACGAATTTATCCTCCATGGCGGGGTCATCGACGATTTGTTGGAAACCATAGAAAAACATGAGACCCGTATCGCCGCCCAAAGTAAAACGGGGGTGGAGGTGATGGATACCCAATTGTTCAAGAAACACCTCGAATTCAGAGATCAAATGGAAACCCAAAGGCAGATCTATGCGGATCTCAAAAAAGATTTCTTCAAGTTCCTTACCAAGTACATGTAGTTCATTTCCGGAACCATTCCCGTTTCGGGCAATAAATCGTACTTTACATGGGAAATCACGAGAGATAACCCAACACCAAATTGAATGCAGATCCATGAGGAAATCAGCCAAATGATCGACTCCAACATCCTTGGGGTTTTGATCAGTACGGGCATTGGTCTTATCTTGGGCTTGGAAAGGGAATACGACAAGCTCAAACAAGAACAGAGTGTTGCGGGTATCCGTACCTTCCCCATTGTGACCATCATTGGTTTTTCAGTGGGTAGTCTCCGGGAACACTTTTCCCCATGGATATCGATCATGGGTTTGGGCACCTTTATCTTGATCATGGGAATCTACCAATTGTCGAGGGCGCAAACCGAAGGCACCAAGGGCCTGACCACCAATTTGGCGCTCATCGCCACTTTTATTCTGGGCCTGATGGTCTCTGCCGAACATTATAGGGATGCGGTCGCCACGGCGGTCATCATCGTAACCTTACTCTCAATGAAGGCCAGTTTTCGCTCGGTGATCAGCAATATTACCTCCGAGGAACTTTTTGCATTTATCAAGTTTGCCATCCTTGCCCTGCTTATTTTACCATTTCTTCCCAACAGCAACTATGGCCCGGAGAAGCTGTTGAACCCTTTTGAAATAGGTTCGATCATCGTCATCGTTTCGCTGTTGAATTTTATAGGATATTTTTTGGTAAAATTTGTAGGTGCCAAAAGGGGCATCTTGTTCACGGCGGTTTTGGGCGGTCTTATCTCAAGTACCGCGGTGAGTTGGAGTTATGCCACACGAAGCAGGGAATCCCCTGAACTATCCTCCAAATATGCCGCGGGCATCAGTATCGCCTCGGCTATCATGTTTCCTAGATTGGCCTTATTGGCCTACATTTTCAACGCCAAAATTTTATGGTACCTCGCATTGCCGTTTGGAATCCTAAGCTTGATCTGCCTGATCGTTGCCCTAACGTTGATCAAAAAGGACAGCAGCAGCATGAATACGGAAATCAAGTTGGGCAACCCGCTCAATATTGTAAATGCCATCGGATTTGGTATCCTCTTCGTGGTGATTTCCTATGCCGTTTTTTATGCCAATCGGTTCTTCGGCGAAAGCGGACTCTATTATTCCGCCCTGATCGCGGGCTTGGCCGATACGGATGCCATCACGATCAGCATGGCAAAATTTTCCCTTGAGGGGGAGAAGCTCCGACTTGCGGCCAACGTAATTTTGGCCGCCACTTTGAGCAATATGTTGGTCAAATTGGGCATTACCCTTTTTAAAGGGTCCAGGACGACCGGTAAAATGGTAGGCCTTACCTTTGGGGGCATTCTTGTGATTGGCTTTTTATTTATCGTCATCCTTCATTAAAGGCTGATTTTCACGGTTTGTCAATTGGGGTGATCGTCTTATCTTTATTATTACTTTGAAAAAATAACGATGCGACTGGTATCATGGAACGTGAACGGCATAAGGGCAGCTGCGAAAAAGGATTTTTTTGAGGCCATCAAAGCCATGGATCCCGACATCCTATGCCTGCAGGAAACCAAGGCACAGGTAGCGGAGGCGGAGGAAGCCCTTGCCACTTTGAAACGGTACCATGTACAATGTAATTCGGCCGACAAAAAGGGCTATTCCGGAACCGCTTTATTGAGTAAGACCAAGCCCCTGAGCATCAATGAAGATATGGGCATCGCGGCCCATGACGAGGAAGGCCGGGTACAGTGCGCCGAATACCCCGGTTTCTATTTGGTCAACGTATATGTTCCCAATTCGGGGCAACAATTAGACCGATTGGATTACCGCAAGCAATGGGATTCCGACTTTTTGAAGTATTTAAAAAAACTGGAGCGAAGCAAACCCGTAATTGTATGCGGGGATTTTAACGTGGCGCACAGGCCCATCGACCTCAAGAACGACAAGGCCAATTACAACAAAACGGCAGGGTATACCCAAATCGAAATCGATGGCATGGACCATTTTTTGGAGGCGGGGTTCATCGATACCTTTCGGCATTTTCACCCGCAGGAAGTGGCCTATACCTATTGGAGTTATCGGTTCAAGGCCAGGGAACGCAATACGGGATGGCGCCTCGACTATTTTTTGGTCAGCAAGATTTTGATCGATAAGGTAAAAGGGGTCCCCATTTATTCAGATATCCTAGGGTCTGACCATTGCCCCATCGGCCTTGATATCGGTCTATGATGCACAAATCTTTAAGGGTATTCAGAGTTTCTTTGCATATCCAAAGACCATTTTTTTAAACTCCCGGAAGTCATTTTCGAAAATCGCGATCTTCTCCCCCAACTCACGGTGCCTTTCGCGGTAGTCCCCATCAGACAATCCTTTTTCTCCCTTGATCAGTCGTGACAACAATTGATCGTGTTCCATGATGTCTTTCACCAGATAATCGTACAGGCTGCTATGGATCGTATCGAGATATTGGAGCATTTTTCCGTACTCGGACATCTGCTGTCCCGATTTTTCCTTGTTCTTTAAAAGCGTATCGAAGAATTTGGTCTCATCTTTCCAAAAGGCAACGGTTTCAAGCCATTCCCGGCTTTCCTGATGCAGGATATTCAAACCTGCCCCCAATAAAAATTCGATTTTGGGACTTGTTTTTGTCTTGTTCATAGTTCCAGGATTAAGAGTTCATCTTTATTCCAACTAAATAACCTGAGGCTCGATTTTAACCACTTTTGAGCAATCTTCAAAACTGTTCAACTGCCATATACGATAAAACCACTGGATATTATACCGGGTTTCGAGGATAGAATATTCCAAAAGTCAATAGTGCTTTCCATGCCCGAACCCGTCCAATTCGCCCGTGATCAAACGACTTCATCGCTATTGCCCATGGGTCTATCCATCGCAGCCAACAGATCAAAGGGCAATTGCCTGCAACGGTATCCAAGGTAGGTAGGAATCTAAAAAAATGATATGACATAAATCATATCATTCGATTGGCAAATACATTACTTTTACTCAGCAATTTAATAGTTACAACAATTAAAAATCAAAGATCATGACAGACAATAGTGGAAACGTATTATTGGCGTTATTAACCGGTGCGGCCATAGGTGCCGGTATCGGAATTTTATATGCCCCGGACAAAGGATCTGAAACCCGTTCGAAAATCAAGCAAAAAGCGAAGGATGCAAAACACGACCTTACCGATCGCATTTCGCATGCCAAGGACGAACTGACCAAGACCGCCAAGGAAAAAAAGGACGAGTTCGAGCAAAAATTGGAGGACACCATTTCCCAGATGAGCTATAAGGCAGACGATATCATCGCCACTTTGGAGCACAAATTGGAAGAGCTCAAGAAAAAGAACGCCCAATTCCAGAAATAACGGCCCATGGCTTTTGAAGAATTAAAAATGGACCTCAAGGAGGCGGATGCCGATTTGAGGTCTTATTTGGAACATAGTGAAGAGCACCTGAAGCTGAAAGTCTTCAAGGTGTTTATGGTTTCCGTTACCACCGCAGCACAGGCTTTGCTGATCGGTGCGATATCGCTGTTGGCTCTTTTTATGCTCTCTTTGGCCGTATCATACGCCCTTGGGGAATTATGGAACGACATCTACCTGGGCTTTTTGGCTGTGGGACTATTTTATTTGGTCCTTGCCATCGTTTGTTATCTATTAAGGGAAAAATTGAATTCGCCCATATTAAAAAAGTTTTCTAAATATTATTTCGACGCCCTATGAACTACCACTACAGCTCTTTCAAGGAAATCGATGAACGCCTTAGGATATTGGCCCTGCAACGGGAAATCAGCAAGGAGAGCCTAAAGCTGAACCTTTATTCTGCCAAAAGGGATATATTTCCTTCCCATATTATCAGCGGATTGAGCGGTTCGCTCCAAAAATTGGTGCTCACTTGGGTGCTTAAAACAATGGTGGCCAAGTTTCGCAAGCCCAAGGAAAAAGAAGTTTCCGAACAAACCAAGGTCGATCAACTGAACTGAGCCACTTTTTTTAGGGCCTCTTTGTCTTTCAATATGATTTTTCTTCCCTGATCGGTGGTGATCAATCCTTCATCCTTGAAATCGGACAAGGTGCGGATCGCGGTTTCGGTCGCGGTTCCGATCATCCCGGCAAAATCTTCCCTTGGGATCCCGACTCCATTATTCGCCCTATCCTGAACAATCCCTTTCTCGAACAACTGTAATAGTGCCTTGGCGGCCCTTTGCCGCACCGAAGCATATGCCATATCCACCAGGTGCTCTTGAACATCGATCAAATTGGCCGACATCATGGTGATGAACTTCTGCGAAATCACTTGGTTGCTGAAAAGTAGGTTGGTGAATTCCTCTTTTGGAATGGCATACAGGTTGGCATCCTCAACCACTTTTGCCGTTTCAATATACCTTCCGTCGCTGTTGAGCAATGACAGTTGCCCTACGAAGTCGCCCGCACTGTAGATGCCCGTAACGAATTCCTTCCCTGATTCAGTGCCCACATAGGTCTTTACCGTACCACTTTCGATGAGATAGAGGGCATGGGCACCATCCCCTTCCCAAAAAACGAATTCGTTTTTTTCATATTTTTTCAGATCGTGCGATTTGGAAAGACTTTCCAAATCGATATGATTAGAGGCCCCTTCGAGGAAGTTATTGATGCCGGAAAGGTTTTTGGCTATTTCTGTTTTCAGGAAATCGCGCTTTTGAAGGCGGCTCTGTATGGCATCCAACAATTCCTGTTCTTCAAAGGGTTTGGTTAAATAATCATCTGCGCCGAGGTTCATCCCCTCACGGACATCGGCCCTACTGGTCTTTGCGGTTAAAAAAATAAACGGGACGCCCGCAGTACCGCCATTTTGGTTCAATTGGCGCAACACCGAATAACCATCCATTTCCGGCATCATGATATCACAGATCACAATGTCGGGCAAAAATTCAAACGCCATGGCGATACCGATTTTGCCGTTTTCCGCCGTGGCCACTTCGTAATTGGCCAATCTTAGGATTTCTGCCGTATTTTCCCGCACATCCATGTTGTCTTCAATAAGCAGTACTTTTTGCATCTTCTTTTAAATTTAATGGAATTTCAATGGTAAAGGTGCTTCCCTTACCCACCTCACTTTCAAAATCGATGGTACCGCCCACCAGGTCGATGTATTGCTTCACGATATGCAGGCCCAGTCCCGTACCTTGAATATTGGCCGCATTGGCGGCCCTAAAAAACCGATCGAACAGGTTTTTCTGCTCTGCTACCGGAATACCGATTCCCCGATCGATCACTTCGATTTTGGCACGGCCCCGTTCGCTCGACACCAGACAGGTGATTTCTTGATCCTCGTTCGAATATTTTATGGCATTCGACAATAAGTTGTTGATCATATGGCCCAGCATCTTTTTATCGGAACAAGTGATGATTGGATCTGCGGACGTTTTCAAGACCAATTGCTGACCCTCTTTTTTGTTGATTTCCATCTCTTCCATCAAGGATTTGATATAAGAGGAAATATCAAAATATTCCGGTTTGGGCTTCACCTTGCCTTCTTCCAACTTGCTCAAGGAAAGGAAATCATTGAGAATGACCACCAAATTTTTGACGTTCGCTTTGATCCTGTCAACATGTTTCTCCCTTCTCTCCTCCTTACCAGGTTCATTTTGTTTGCCGATAAGAATGGCGGAGGAAAGGATGGCACTCAATGGGGTACGGAATTCATGGGAGGCCATCGATATGAAGCGCGATTTTAATTCGTTGAGTTCCCTTTCGCTGATCAGTGCCTTGAGCAATTCATCCTGTACCATTTTTTGATCGGTGATATTGCTATATACAAACAGGCCCCATACTATTTTGTCATCGGAATAGAGGGGAGTTGAATTGATCGAATAGACGTTTTCGTTGTATGTGATCTCATCGGTGGCATGTTCGCCGCTTAGGGTTTGAAGCACCAGGGCTTGGATTCTTTCGATTTGGGCCGTGGAAAATTCCGGGATATCCTCTAGGCGTTTTCCCTCCAAATCGCTCTTTTTTAGATGCAACCGCTCCAATTCTTCCCCTTCAACATACACAATTTCAAGATTTTGATTGAAGACGACAATGATACCTTTTGGAAAATTTTGGGCGATTGCCGAAATCAATGTTTGGCTCCTTAGCGCTTTGTCCTCAGCGATTTGGGTTTCCTTGATTTGATCTTCCAAATTAAGATTGCTCTCCTTCAATTGCTGCACCGTCGCATTCAGTTCCCCGGTACGTGCCCGTACTTGGTCTTCCAGGTTTTGGGTATATTTTTCCAATTTCCTTTGACTGGCCTCCAATTCGATTCCGATTTGATTTTGGTGGATGGCCAAAGCCGCCAGTTGTGAAAGATCGGCCATGATTTCCCTATCGGTTTTAAGCGGAATTTTAGGGGATTCACAATACACCGAAAAGGTACCCAGCACCTCTTGATTCTTTGAAATAATGGGTATTGACCAGCAAGATTTCAAGTTGTTTTCAAGGGCAGTTTCATGATAGGCCTTCCAATAGGGATCTTTTGCAAAATCGGGCACGAACACCTCTCTTTTGGTGTAGGCCGATACACCGCAGGAACACCCTTCGGGACCCACTGGCATTCCCTCCAAGGCTTTTTGCAAGGCCTTGGGCAAACTTGGGGCCGCCAATTGGTGCAAGGTGCCCTTTTTGTGGTCAAGAACCGTAATGCTCGCCATACAGCCCTGAAAATGCGCTTCTGCAGCCCTGACAATATAATTTGCAATGACTTTGAGGGGTTGGTCCATCGCGATTTTCTCCAAGATCCTTCGGATATCATCTTTAAGTTGCAGGGCCTTTTTCTCCTTGGTCACATCATGCTGTACGCCGATAAAATGGGTCAGGTTTTGTTCTTGGTCATATACCGGGGTAATGGTGAGTTCGTTCCAGAACAGGGTGCCATCTTTGCGGTAATTTCGAAGTACCACCTTACAGTCGTTCCCTTTTTTGATGGCTTTTCGCAGTCTTTTCAAAGCGGGTTGATTTCGATCTCCGTTTTGTAAAAAGCGGCAGTTACGACCCAAAACTTCACTGTTTCGGTATCCCGTCATGCGGCTAAAGGCCGGGTTGCTATAGATAACGGGCATTTCGGGATCAAGCGCATCCGCTATCAAAATACCGTTGCCGGCAGCGTTCAGGGCCCTGTTGCGAACATCAAGGGAATTTTGTACCGATAGTGTATGGGCCACCGATTTGGCCATGGTCGATATTCCTTTGAAGGTATCATGGGTGCGGTTCACAAAGGCAAGCGCTATAGGTTGCTCTTTTTGGCGCAACGACACCAACTTGAGCTTCAAGTTCATAGGGTTGTCTTCTTTGTCATGGCCCACGAATTCAAGGCTGGCATCACCGTTGAGCTGTCGCAATTGGTCCAAGAGCGCCTTGCGATCGGCTTTTGCGATGTGGTCCACCAATTTTCGACCCGCCATTTGATTGGAGGCGTACCCGAATAAGTTCAAAAAGGAGGGATTGGCCATAACGATCTTGCTGTTCAAATCAAGAAGGCCGACCGCTTCCGAACCGTAGTCGAAGACGTGCTTAAAAATAACCGAATCTGTAATTTGTGCCATCATGTTCAAAAAGGCGGCGAAAACCGATTGTTTTTTGCATTTTTGCCATTATCGGGTTTCCATTTACCTGTGAACCGGAAAAATAGCTTGGTAACAGGCGTTGGATTTCCAAAATGGTAATTCCCCGCAGTTCAAATGTATCATAGCTATCTCCGTATTAAAATGATATTGGTCAGCATAGCTATAAAGCTTTGGGCCGAATAATCGGGTCTGTGATGCGCGGTCGTATTTTATATCACAATTAAAATGAATCAACCATGAACACAGGATTGGTGCTTTCAGGGGGCGGGGTGCGCGGCATGGCCCATATTGGAGCCATTAAAGCCCTTGAAGAACACGGTGTCAAGCCCAATTATATAGCCGGCACCAGCGCAGGCGCCATCGTGGGCGCCTTATATGCCGGTGGTTATGGTTGGGAAACCATCTTCGATTTTTTTAAATCGATCGACCTGTTTTCCATCAATAAATATGCGTTGAACAAGCCGGGCTTTGTCGATACCGAAAAATTCTATGATCGTTTTACCCCTTTCTTTCCCCAGGATGATTTCGATACCCTAAAAATGCCGCTTTACATCACGGCCACCGACATATTGAAGGGCACCCTTAAAGTGTTCCATCAAGGCGAACTTATTCGTCCCATTTTGGCTTCCGCCGCTTTTCCGGGCATGTTTACCCCGGTCGAGATCAATGGGGCCTATTATGTGGATGGCGGTACCCTCAATAATTTTCCTGTAGACCTGATCAAAGGTTTTTGCGAACATATCGTCGGGGTTTATGTGAACCCGTTTGATAAAGTGGAAATCGGCGATTTGAAGCATTCCTACAATATTTTGGAACGCGCTTATAAGATTAGGTCCACCCGCGATTCAGAATCCAAATTTATCGATTGCGATATGTTGATTTGCCCACAGGACCTGAGCAATTATAGTACCTTTTCGACAAAAAATATGGATACCATCTTCAAGTTGGGGTATAAAGCTGCCAAAGAGGCATTGGAGGACGCTGATGGTTTTTAAATGCCCGAGAAAACACTTTCCGTTGTTGCCGAAGCCCTTAATGGGCCCAAAGATTAAGAAGCTCGTTTTAAGGGAACGCGATGGGTATAGCTACTTTCTTGCCAAAATCGCATGAAATCCAAACTACATTGATACCCCCAGTTGCGTTAAATGGAATTGATTCCTATTTAGGATTTAGGGAAAAAGTTGCCGATCCGTTTGATGGACTGGGCCATGAGCAGCGAACCAAGTGCAAACAGCGCGATATACGAATATTGACTTAAGGTAAGGTGGGTCAAGGCGAGGGCTTCGGCAACAACGGGAATTACCGACACCGCAAAGGTCAAAAATGCACATAGCACAATAGCGGCCCAAACCCAAGGGTTGGCCGTGACCTCATTTTTGAAGAATGACCCCCCGCTTTTTGGAATATTGAAAAGATTGAGCAATTGGGCGAGTATTAAAGTGAAGAATGCCATATTATTGATCAAACCCGGTTCGAGCTTTAGGGTAAAGTAGCCGAAGGCGGTGATACCAAGTACGGCAGTGCTGATCGATAACCCATAGATCAATATTGCATACCAATGCGCTGGTGTTAAAATGGGCTCATCGGGTTTTCTTGGAGGGGTTTGCATCAGTGTGGGATCGCCTTTACCAAGGCCCAAAGCAAGGGCGGGAAAAATATCGGTGATCAGGTTCAGGAACAAAATCTGTAATGGCAGCAAAGGGGAGGGGAGGTTGATCAAGGCGGCGATTCCCACGGAAACAATTTCGGCCAGATTGCTCGAAAGCAGGTATACCACAAACTGCCGAATGTTATGATAGATGACCCTGCCTTGTTGAATGGCCAACTCGATGGCCGTAAATTTATCGTTCTTCAGGATCATATCGGCGGCCTCACGAGCCGCCTCGGTACCACGGATGCCCATGGCGATGCCAATATCGGCCTTTCGCAAAGCGGGAACATCGTTGATGCCGTCACCTATCATGGCCACCACATTGTTATTGGCTTGAAAGAATTGTATCAACTTCAATTTTTGTTCCGGGACCACCCTTGCAAAAACCACCGTATTCATCAGGGCCGAGGTCATCTTGGTATCCAACGCAGCTTTGATCGGCAGTTCATTGCCATGCCTAACAAATCGATGGGCGTCATCTTTGGTCAAAAGGCCAATTTCCTGTGCTATTTTTATGGCGGTGCCCATATGGTCCCCAGTCATCATAACGACCCGTATCCCGGCTTTTTTGTAGACTTCGATTGTATGTTTTACATCTTGCCTGGCCGGGTCGATAAAGCCTATGACCCCCAAAAAGGTAAGGTCGTTCAAGATTGCATCCCTTTCCGGCTCCTCTTTGGAGACCCTGGAGGCGAATGCAATGGTACGCAATCCTTGGGAGGCCAGAGCATCCACCTTTGTCAACCAAGCTTCTTTTGAATTGAAGGCTTGGGCGGTATCCTTTTCGAGTATGGTATCACAGCATGCCACAATGCCCTCAAAGGCCCCTTTTACATAGGTATGGTAGGCATTTTGGCCCCGGTTCACGGTGGCCATCAATTTGCGATCGGTATTGAAGGGGAGCTGTTTTAATTCCACATTGTTTTTTTGGGCTTCTTTTGGGTCATAGCCGAGGTTGCTCGCAAAATCGATCAAGGCCTGATCTATGGTATCCCTGTGCGCATGTTCGTCGGCCAGGGCAACATCGTTGCAAAGCATACAGGCCATGATGATTTCTTGGTACGCACGGTTATCGACGGGCATTTCGGCCATGGACTTGGTGTTGAGCCCGGTAATCGAACGCCCATCGTACAATAGGGTGTGTACCCTTAGCAGGTCTTCTGTTAAGGTACCCGTTTTATCGGTACAGATGATGTTTGTAGCACCAAGGGTCTCTACCGCTTTGAGGTTCTTGATGATGAGCTGTTTTTTTGACAAGCGTACCATCCCCCTGGCCAGGGCGATCGTGGCAACGATCGGTAGGCCCTCGGGTATCGTTGCAACGGCAAGGGCCAAAGCGGTCTCCAACATCAAAAAGAATGCTTTACCCTGAACATATCCGGTAATCATGATAAGTACGGCCAAAACCAGGGTCAACACGATCAACTTTTTGCTGAGCTTGTTGAGCTTCTTTTCGAGGGGGGTGCGCTCTTCGGTGGCCTCCATGGCCATTTGATGGATTTTTCCCAGTTGTGTTCCCTTGCCGGTGGCGGTGACGATGGCTTTCCCGGTGCCACCGGTGACAACGGTACCCCTAAAAACCATGTTGGTTTGCCCGGTCAAAGGCGTTTTTTGCGATACTGCTGCGGTCCTTTTTTCGATGTCGACGCTTTCCCCGGTTAGGGCAGATTCCCTGACCAAAAGATTTTCTTGTGACAGCAGACGGGCATCGGCCGTAACGATATTGCCCACATCGAGAAGAACGATATCTCCGGGCACCAACAAGGAATCGCGAATGCTGCAAATTTCCCCGGATCTGATCACGCGGGCCATTGTCTGGCCCAGTTGACGTAACGATTCCAGGGAACGCACCGCCTGTAATTCCATAAAGTAACCGATGGCCACCGTGATCAAGATCACAATGGCAATGGCCGATCCTTCGGCCCAATCCTCGAACAGGAAGGCCAAAACCGCGGCGGCACCTAAGATGTAAATAATGGGATCTGTGAACTGTTCGACAAGAAGGCGGCTCCTCTTTTTTGGCCTTGTTTCGGGCAGCTGATTATTGCCAAGTTGTGCGAGACGATTGGAGGCCTCTTCTTGGGTCAAGCCATATTCCCCATCACTTTTTAAGTGTTGAACAACATCCAATATGGTCAGGGAGAATGGGTATTTGATCATTTTTTGGTCGCGATCGATAAGTTTTCCTTGGAAAGCCCTTTTAAATTTAGCCAAAATAACAATGCCCTCCTATCTTTCCCAAAGTAACATGGACGCTTTTTTTGGAATCGACAAAAGGGCATTTTAAAAATCTATGGCAGCCCATTCGTGATGCTTGCCACAGTATTTCACGTCATTATGAGATTTCAATCTTTTTGGACGGTTTTTTCTTGGCTTCTTCTTTTTTGGCCAGGTTAAAGCACAGAATGCCATCCTTGTAGGAGGCCTTGATGGCTTCTTCCTTTACGTTCTCAGGCAACTGCAACGACCTTTCAAAAGCATTGTAACTGAATTCCTGACGGGTATAGTCTTTTTCTTTCTCTTCTTTGGAGGTCGATTTTTCGGCCGAGATGTTCAAACAGCCATCGTCGATGGTCACATTGAAATCTTTTTTGGAGAAACCGGGTGCGGCCAGTTCAATTTCGAATTTTTCGTCGGTCTCTTTGATGTTCAGGGCTGGTTCTGAGGTTTTGCCGTTCCAAAAACGATCGGGCGGCATATTTCTGACCCAGTTGCGATTGTCGAAGAAATCATCGATATCAAAAAAGTCTTGAGGTACGAGATTTCCAAAAGGCCTTCTTCTAACTTTTACTAGTGACATGGTATGATATGTTTAGGTTAAACAATTTGATACCACTAAAGTACGTACAGCGCCACCTCGGCAAAATGACCTAGGTCAGGGCCAGCACATTTCCATAAAAACCCAACTGGGTCTTCAAATAACCTTATCTTTAGCTGTGGCATTTGGCAAGTGGCGATCCTCATGAACGTAGCGATTCAATGCCAAACCATCACCGTTTGCGATACAAAAAAATGGACCTTTGAAATATATTACCCGAACGGTTTGGATCTTATCGTGCATCAGCCTGTTTACCGATATGGCCAGCGAAATGCTGTATCCCATCCTGCCCATCTATTTAAAGTCCATCGGTTTTTCGGTAGTATTGATCGGGGTACTCGAAGGCATTGCCGAGGCCACCGCCGGTTTGAGCAAGGGCTATTTTGGCAAAAGATCCGATGTTTCCGGCAAAAGGGTCCCCTTTGTTCAGTTGGGATATGCCCTGAGTGCGGTCTCCAAACCCATGATGGCCCTCTTTGTTTTTCCGTTATGGATCTTTTTTTCACGAACACTCGATCGGCTGGGAAAGGGGATCCGGACCGGGGCAAGGGATGCCCTGCTTTCCCAAGAGGCCACGGAGCGGAACAAGGGAAAAATATTCGGACTGCACCGGGCCATGGATACCTTGGGCGCCGTCATCGGCCCCGCACTGGCCCTCTTGTACCTCTATTTCTTTCCGGAAGATTACAAAACCTTGTTTTTCATCGCCTTTGTGCCCGGGGTGCTGGCCGTTTTGACAAGTTCCTTACTGAAAGACCATAAAAAGATGCTGTCGGGAAAAGAAAAAAGACCGGTACCTTTTTTTTCATTTTTGGGCTATTGGAAGCAGAGTCCCCCAATCTACCGCAAATTGGTCTATCGGTCTGCTGGCGTTTGCCCTGATCAACAGTTCCGATGTTTTTCTGTTATTGAAGGCCAAGGAAGCCGGGCTGGATGACACGGCAGTGGTGGGGGTGTATATTTTTTATAACCTGGTATATGCTGCGTTCTCCTTTCCTGTGGGCGCCATGGCAGATAATATCGGGTTGCGGACCATGTTCATCATCGGCCTGGGCTTGTTTGCCATCGTTTATTTTGGGATGGGGCTAAGTACCGATCCCTACATCGTAGCGGCCATGTTTTTCCTCTATGGCATCTATGCGGCAGCCAACGAAGGGATTTCAAAGGCATGGATCAGCAATATTTCCGAAAAAAAGGACACTGCGACCGCCATTGGAACCTATGCGGGGTTCCAGAGTATTTGCACCATGGTGGCCAGTGCATCGGCTGGACTTATTTGGTTCCAATTTGGGGCAAGCATGGCATTTATGTTCACCGGGGCGATGACCTTGGCCATCATAGGTTACTTCCTTGTTTTTGTGCTGCCCGTTAAAAGCAACCTGCAGCAAGGTTAAAGAGGAAGGCAAGCGTGGTGGAAATCTATAATTTCACCCCGAAGGCCAAATCTCCCGCATCCCCCAAACCAGGAATGATGTATCCCTTGGCGGTGAGTTTATCGTCGATGGCGGCAATCCAGAGGTGGGTGTTTTTCGGAAAGATTTTCTTGACGTAGGCAACCCCGCTTTTCGAACCGATGACGGAAACGATATGGATCTGTTTGGGCACCCCGTGCGACTTTAAGGCCTCATATACATTTTCCAGGGTTTTGCCGGTCGCCAACATGGGATCGGTCAGGATCAAGGTCTTCCCTCCCAAGGAAGGGGCCGCAAAATATTTTACGATCACCTCAAATGCGTCTTCATCCTCTTTATGCTGTCGATACGCCGAGATGAAGGCATTTTCCGCCCGATCAAAATAATGCAGTAGCCCCTCATGCAGTGGCAGGCCGGCCCTTAATACCGAACACAGCACCAAGCGCATCGGTGGGCAAGGACATTTCCTTGGTACCGAAAGGGGTCTGGATGGTTTTGTTGCCTGTAGCTGAGGGCCTTGCTCATTTCATAGCCCAGCACTTCCCCGATCCGTTCAATATTACGACGGAAACGCATGGCATCCTTTTGTATTTCGATATCCCTGATCTCTGCGATGAATTGGTTCAACAGGGAATTTCCATCCCCAAAATAGTGTACGGTCATTTGGTTTCTGCTTACCCTTAAAAATACGATTTTAAAATCAATGATCTTGGGGATTATGGGAAATCACTGCCTTTGGGAAAGTCAAACTGTAGCGATGCCAGATAGCACACAAGGTTACTACTAAAAGGTTACTGCATTTACCAATGGGAGTCGATCTATAACCGACTAAGCCTGTACTCCGAACTTCGACAGCAGGTTTTCCATGAGGCACCACTTGGTAAAGGCCGATTGGAATAGGTTGGCCCCAACAAAAGCAGTGAACCACAGCCAGTTGATGTTGACATAAATGGCCAATAACAAACTGATCAATATGAAAGAGCCCGCAACGGCCCTGACGATCCTGTTTTTCATAGTCTTGAATTTAAGGTTAATGAAACTTTGGTAACCGATCCCTTTTGGTGCGATACCGATATTACAGCGATTTGTTCTTGCCCTCCCGATGCTAAATCAAAGGTACCGTTCAATGGGCACCACCACGGCCTTGACCGGGTTTTGGGTCTCCAAATGATTGTTGAACTCCTCAAGCAACCCGAACAATACCTCAATTTTATCCGCTTCGGTAAAGGAGAAGAACAAAATAGATTCGACCCCTCCCTGTTCACTTGGAAACCAACTAGCACTGCGAAGCAAGGATGCCCGCTTCTTGAATCCATCGATATGGGACCCACTGAAGCTGCTTATGTTCGCTTTTTTGAACAGTGCCAATATTTCTTCTTCGAAATCCGCTACGGCCGTTACGATTAATAGTTTCATTTTACTGTTGTTTTAAGGGTTTTTTTTGAGAATTTTTGCCCCGTTCATTTATTCGTAATTTTTCCCTTCTATCATATAATAGATCAAAGGGACCATTATCAAGGTGAGGATGGTCGAAACGATGGCCCCTGCGACCAAGGAAATGGCCAACCCTTGAAATATGGGGTCGAACAGGATGATGGAGGCCCCGATGACCACGGCACCCGTCGTCAATAATATGGGGGTGGTTCGAACCGCACCTGCATCGATGATCGCTTGTTTTATAGGAATTCCTTCTTTTAACCTTATTTCGATGAAATCGATGATCAGGACCGAGTTGCGCACCATGACCCCCGCAAGGGCGATCATTCCTATGAAGGAGGTAGCGGTAAAGAAGGCCCCGAAAAGCCAATGGCCCAAGACGATCCCGATCAATGAAAGGGGTATGGCCGCCATCATAACGATCGGGGTCTTCAGGTTTTGGAACCAACCGACGATCAACATATAGATCACCACGATGACCACCATAAAAGCGATGCCAAGATCTCTAAAGACCTCCAGGGTAATCTGCCATTCTCCATCCCATTTTACCGTGAAGTCGCTTTCATCGGAGGGTTGTTCCATGTAAGATTCCTGAACCGTATACCCTTTTGGCAGCACCAATGTTTTTAATTTTTCATTCATTCCCAAAATGGCATACACCGGACTTTCCAAGGCCCCGGCCATGTCGGCGGTCAGGTAAACGACCCTTTTTTGATCCTTGCGGTAAATGGTTTTCTGCAGGCTTGCCGTGTTCACGCTGACCAGGTCGACCACTGGAACCATGGTTCCATTTACCGATCTTATTTTGATGTTCTGGATATCCGCCAATGAGCTCTTTTCCGCATCGTTCAAGGAAAGTACAATCCCGACCGATTCATTCGCTGTTGCATCATGAAGACCGGAAACCGGTATTTCCCTTAAAATGGAGGTCAGGGCGGTCACGATTTGTTGGGGGGCCACGCCGTTTAACATAGCTTTTTGCTTATCGACTTCCAAACGGTACTCGGTCTGCGGGGCTTCGACCATCCAATCGACATCCACAATATCGGCAGTACCCTGCAAAATAGTCTTCACCTGTTCGGCCACTTTGATCTGTTCCCCATAATCGGGTCCATAAATCTCGGCAACAATGGTGGAGAGTACTGGGGGGCCGGGCGGCACTTCGACCACTTTAACATTGGCCCCATATTTTTGGCCGATTCTTTGTACTTCAGGGCGTACCTCCTTGGCAATGTCATGGCTTTGGGAATTTCGATCTTCTTTGTGCAGCAAGTTTACCTGGATATCGGCCATATTGCTTCCGCCCCGCAGGTCATAATGACGCACCAGGCCATTGAAGGTGATCGGCGCCGAGGTGCCGATGTAGTTTTGATAATCCACTACTTCGGGCCGGGAAGCCAGATAGAGGGAAATTTCCTTAGTCACCATTGCGGTCCTTTCCAGGGTGGTGCCTTCGGGCATGTCCACCACGATTTGGAATTCGTTCTTATTATCGAAAGGCAACATTTTAACGGCCACCGTTTTTGTAAAGAACATGAGGATCGATCCAAGCAAGAGCACCACGGTAATGAGGATAAAGCCCCACCGTTTTGTCTTGTTGTCCAACAAAGGTTTTTCAATTTTATTATAAATTCTATAAATGAATCCGGATTCAAAACTTTTTTCTTCCTTATGCCCCTTATCGTCTTTTTCACGCAACAAATGGTAGCCCAAATAGGGCGTAACCGTTAGCGCCACGAACAAAGAGAGCAACATGGCGATTGAAGCGCCGATTGGCATTGGGCTCATGTAGGGTCCCATCATTCCCGATACGAATGCCATGGGCAATATGGCAGCGATGACGGTGAAAGTGGCCAAGATGGTGGGGTTGCCGACCTCGTTGATCGCAAAGAGTGCGGCCTGTTTAAACGGCAGGCGTTTCATCTTAAAGTGCCGGTGCATGTTTTCCGCAATGATGATACTATCGTCAACAACAATACCCACGACAAAGACCAACGCAAAAAGCGTGATACGGTTCAGGGTATAGTCGAACATATAATAACTGAACAAAGTAAGTGCGAAGGTCAAGGGCACTGAAAAGAAAACGACAAGCCCCCCGCGCCATCCCATGGCAAGCATCACCAAAATGGTGACCGCCAGGATGGCAACCCCCAAATGCAACAACAGTTCGCCCACCTTGTCCGAAGCCGTTTCTCCGTAATTCCTTGAAACTTCGATATGAACCTCAGCAGGTATCAGGTGCTTTTTTAAATCTGTGACCCGTTCCAATATCTTCTCGGAAATCTTCATGGCATCGGCCCCTTTTACCTTCGCGATCGAGAGGGTCACGGCCGCATATTCGGAACCATATTCGGAATACTTTTCGTGGTTCTGGCCATACCCAAAAGACACATAACTTTTAGGGGTGGCAGGTCCGTCCTGTATCGTTGCCACCTGTTTCAGATACACCGGGAGGTTCCGGTTCACCCCGACTACCAGATTTTCTACATCATCGACCGTTTCCAAAAAGTCGCCGGTGGTCAAGAGATATTCGGTATCGTTTTTTACAAAACTCCCGGATTGGGCCTGTTGGTTGTTGGCCTGGATCATCTGCATAATGCCAAGGGCATCGATCCCATTTTCCGCCATCCTATCTTTGTCCAGAATCACCTTCAATTCGCGATTTCTGCCCCCGATGGTCTTGGTCATGGCAACATTCTTTATTTTTTCCACCTCATTTTCAAGTTCCCCGGCAATTTGTTTCAGTTGGAAATCGTCATAGGAATCGCTCCAAAGGGTGATGCCCAACATGGGCACATCGTCTATGGAACGTGTTTTCACCATGGGTGCATAGATGCCATTGACAAACATATCGTCATGCTTCATCAATTCATTGTAGAGGTTCACATAGGAGCGTTCGGTGTCTTCCCCTACATAGAACTGCACGATGATCATGGCCTGGCCGTTCATGGCCATGGTATGGAGATGTTCCACGCCTTTGATATCGGAAAGGATCTTTTCCAAGGGTTTGACCACCCTGTTCTCCACTTCTTCGGGACTCGCGCCCGGATAGCCCACCATCACATCGGCCATGGGCACGATGATCTGGGGCTCTTCTTCCCTGGGGATCAAAAAAGAGCTGTACACCCCAATGATCATTAAGACGACCATCAACAAAAGGGTCAACTTCGAGTTGATGAATGCACTGGCTATTTTTCCTGATATTCCTTCGTTCATCTTTTTTGTTTTATTGGATGGATATCTTGGCCCCGTTGTACAACTTGCCTTCCGCGGAAACGATATACTGCTCGCCCGCATTCAGGCCAGACAGCACCTCTATTTGATCGCCATATATTTTGCCCAAACGGAGCCATCTAAGAAGGGCCTTGTTTTGGTCACTAACTGTATAAACTCCTTTTAAACCGCCGCTTGTAACGATGGCCGATCGTGGTATGAGCACCAAGGAAGGGGCGTCGGATTTAGTACTGATAGGAATTTGGACCGTTGTAAACATTCCGGAAAGGAGTTTAACATCGGTTTTGTCAACCGCTGCCTTAACCAAATATTGTCCGCCAGTATTTTTGGCGGAAGCACTTACCTCTTTCAGTTTGCCCTTGACCGATGTACCCAATGATTTGATCAATACTTCAACGGTGGCGTCTGATTTGATCTTGGAGATTTCGCTTTCGGGCACCATGGCGACGACCTCAAAGACTCCGGGAGATTCGAGGGCCAACAAGGGCATCCCTGGATTGGCCATATCCCCGACTTCTGTAAATTTACCGGTGATCACACCAGCAAAAGGGGCCGTAATGTTGGCATAGTCAAATTGTGCGTTGATCTCATTTTTCATTTGGTTCGCCGCTTCCAATCTTGCCTTTGCCATTTCAAATCGTGTGGTCATATCGTCCATTTCCTTTTGGGAGGCACTATTTTCGGCAAAGAGGTTTTTAAAACGTTCATAATCTTTTTCTGCGTTAGCGTAGGCCGCTTTGGCCTCCGTAATTCCGGCATTGACCTGTGCGCGTTTGGCCTGTAGATCGGTATTGTTGATCGACACCAACAGTTGTCCTTTTTTGACCTTATCACCCACATTGACGTAGATCTTGCTCACTTGGCCCATCATCCGGGTGCTTAATTCGGCACTGTTTACAGCCTGTATCTTGCCGCTTACGCTTAGGAAACCGCTGCTATGGTTTTCGGTTATCCCGCTTATGGTCACTGGTACCGCATTGGCATCGTCAGCGTTGGTTTTAGTGCCCTCGCCGCTGCAGCTGGAAAGCACCAACATAGCAGTCCCAAAAAGGGTTGTATACAATTTTGTCATGATTTTGTTTTTATAGTTCACTTTAGGCTATTTAAGCGTTTGTTTCTTCTGAATGTTCAAATTTTTGGTGGTATTGTAAAAGGGCTATGGCGTTATTCCTTTATTAAAAATTCCAAATAGGCCAGTGCATAATTATGCTGGAATATGGTAGCATAATATTCCAGTTGTTTCTGACTGTATTGTGATTCTGCCATAAGAAGGTCATTGGTCTTTTCCAGACCTTGTTCAAAGCGATTGCTGCGGATACGCAACGACTCCTCGGATTGTTGCAAGGCCAATTGGGTCAGTTTTAATTTGTTATTGGCATCTTGAAGCCCTCTTTTGGCCTTGTTGAGTTCCAGTTGGCTTTCCGCCCTATATTGCTTTAACTGAAATCTTGATTTTTCAAATTCGGCCTTGCTCTTTTGTGCCCGGCCGAAACGCTTGCTGCCCTCGAAAAGGTTCCACTTCAATTCTGCCCCGAAGAGATAGCCGTTCGCGGCGCCTTGGAATATTTCGTCGTCGTGCAGCTCGTAAGTGCCAAAGGCGTTCAAGCGGGGCAAAAAGGACATTTGGTCGGCCTTGTACATTTGTTTATAGGCTTCCGATGCGGCGTTCAAGGCCTGGATATCGTTTCTGTTCTCCGGCAAGCCTTCCACCTTAAGTTCTTGGTTCACGACCATTAGGGAATCGCTGGGCTTTAAGATTTGATCATTGTGGTCATCCATCAGAACGGACAAATAATTCGAGGCATTCAGGATGTTGCTCTTGGCATACTGCAGCTGATTATCTATTTCGGTTGCCCGTACCTCAACCGACAGGAGATCTGATTTCTGCAAATAGCCTTGTCGAAAGTTGTTATTGGCGATACGCATGTTTTCCATGGCGGTCGCTTTGGTCTTTTCCAGAACTTCAACCGTTTTATAGGCCAATTGCAATTGCATATAGGCCTTTTCGACTTCCAAGCCAATATATTCTTGGGTGCGTTCCGCTTGTAGGGCCGTGGCATCCCATTTGGCCTTGGCCGCCTTTCTTTGGTATATGCCGTCGAAGTTCAACAGGGGTTGCTGTACTTCCATCCTCGTGGCGAAATCCTCGATTTGTCGAGGCGCATTTAATGAAGCAGGATCAAAATCGGCTTGGGTCAGTATGGCCTGGTTGAGTTTCGACCCAAAGGCCATCAAAGGGTTCGTAGTGGCGATACCGGTATGTGAGATACTGATATTGGGCAACAAGACGGCATTGGTCTGGTTGTAGTCGCCCTTGGCCATCAGCACCTCCTGTTGCGACATTTTAAGGGTGCCATTGCCCGTTTTCACCTTGTCCATCACTTCAGTCTTTGAAATCAAAACGGTTTCCTGTGCTGACATTGACAGGGAAAGAATTGGTAAGGCAAACAGGAACATTATATTTTTCATCTTGGATCTGTTATTTTCTTTTAATCTGGGGTAAAAGTAGACCTAAAGGGGATGTTGGTCGGTAACAATGGTTACCAAGGCGATTTTAGCATCGTTATGAAACCAAGTGGTGCATGGTAGTGATTGAATATTCAATTGGGGAACCTTAAGATGGCCAATAAAGGCCGAACTATTATCATCTTTTTGGGGTTTAAAACCAATAGCCGATACCTGCCGAAAAATAGAAAACGGTTTCCAAGTCTTCCTTGATCACCGTATCTTCGGTCGTGATCGTAGCACTGCTTTGTGGAAAGGCCAAAACGGGCGAAAAGGAGAAAATGAATTGTTCGTGGTAGTATTGCATGGGCAGGCCTAGCGCTACATTTAAAAAATTGAATTCCGATGCTTCCTTCAATTCCACCGAGGTAGGAATCGACGGTGTTGTGCCAACGGTCCCCTTGCCTTGTCCTTTTCTATTGCCCAGACGACTGGTACTATAGTATTCCTGATAAAAATATTGTGTACCGGCTTGCAGCGTAATGGAAGGGCCGATCAAAAAGTTCTTGTCACTGCTATAGATAATACGGTCGAACACGATCCCAGCAAAAATGTCGGCAGAACTATCGCTGTTAAAGTAAGTGCTGGCCATTAACGATACTTCCAACGCTTTGAGGTCATAGCTCAAAAAACCGGATATATCACCCAATATTTCCGACTGTACATTATAACTGTCTTTGTTGAAGAAATAGGCGGTCGCCGAAAGGCCACCGTTGAATTTTTCGGAACTGGACAGGTAACCGGCAGTGACCAAAAACAGATCTATCCGTTGTTCCCCCGAACCGACGAGGTAGGAGGCCGAAGCATCGGCAAAAAATCCCGATCGATCATAATAGCCCAGTGAAGGAAAAATATAAGGGGCGGCAATGGAATCTCGCCTGCCCATGAAAACGGCGTCATTGCGAAAGCTCACATCTGCTAGAAAAAAAGATTCCACGTCCGCGGGTTTTTCCTTGGCGGAATTTTTTCGCGGTTGTGCCATGAGGCCCAAAGACATAAATAGGAGAAATATCAAGACTGTGGTTGACCGGGTTCTCATTTTAAAGAAAATTGAGATTCATGAAGAATATGGGCCGTACGGATCACAGGTAGGACAAAATACCGTTTTCCGGACAGCCCGTGAAACTGGGCTTATCAGCTGCTTTTTTTCTTTTTTTGAAGCGTCGACTTTTTCTGGATATTCTTTTTCATCAAATTTTTGTTGGTCAATTTATTTTGTTGGACCATCATTTTACGATGCTGGTAGGTATTTTGAAACTTGGCGCCATCCATATTGATGCACTCCCCATCTTGGAGCCGCAGTTGCTCCCGCTGGGCATTTTGGTAGCTTCCATCGGCGTTTACCATCAAGCCATCACCAAGTTCCACTCGGTTCTGGATCCGATGCTGCTCCAGGTTCCTGATTTGAAATACCTCACCATCGATGCGCATGATTTGATATCTGTTTTGGTTCCGATTTTGGATCTGGGCATCGCTCAAACCCTTATTTTCCTGTTGTACCTTGTATCGATATTGATACTCATTGCGGTACTTGACCCCATCATTGTCCAAACATTCGCCATCTTTTAACCGCAATCGGTCGCGGTCCTTGGTGAGGTATGATCCATCAGGGTTCACAACGGTACCGTCATTTAAGGTGATGGGGTCCTGTAATCGAATTTGGTCGCGGTCTCGTATCTGCAATACTTCCCCATCGACCATCATAAGTCGATCTTGATCTCGATCTTGGATGCGGTCTTGATCTTGTGCCTTTAAAGAAGCGGTACCCATAAGGGCGATCGATACTAATAATATCACTTTTTTCATTGTATATGGATTTAAATTAATTCTGTTTAATACTGTGGCAAATGTACCGGACCATGCCCGTGTAGAAAATGATATAGGTCATGAAACCCTATATTTTATTGATGTTTCCAAGGGTTTTTATGTAACAATTGTTACATAACGATAGGTTATTAAAAGCGGATGTCCTTTACCTCCAATAAACCGTTATGGACTACCTGCCACATTGTTCTTTGCTGTCGTTGATGATCGCATTATAATCTTCAAAAGCTAAATATTGTGGTACATAAGTCATTCCCATCCCATCCAGGGTGGAGGTAAAGCTTCTCAAATGGTTGCGCGAACCGCATTGCAATGATTCAAAAACCGCAATCACTTGGATATTATTGGTCATTACCAAGTAGTTTTCCAAATCAACAATATCCATATCCTCAATGGTGGCGCCCACCTCCAATGCTTTGGTTTCATTAATACTACCGTCTATTACATAGCGATCGTACAGGGCTTGTATTTCTTGGTTTGCAAATTGCCCATCCGGCATAATGGAATAGGGTATTTTATATTGATTTAGAAGGCCCACTACGGCATCCATATGTGATTGTTCGCTGTTCTTTATATTGGAGAATACATTGATTCCCCATAGTTCACCTAAGTAAACGTAGGTGTCCCGCGCGAGTTTTTCTTCTTCCAACATAAAAAGCAGCGCATTTTGATCTTCTTGGCCAATAGCATTGCTTTCGATATCACCCAATGGCATTTCGGAACCATCCTTGGAGCAGCCCGCAAACAGGCTTACGAATAGAAATCCGAGTACAAGCACTGGCTTTATTGATTTTTCCGGATTTTTCATAACAAATAGTTCAGGATTATTTTACGAATTTCCCCATATGCAATGATACCTACAGCAACTTTTGTTACACGGCAAAGGCACTTTCTTTATGGGAAAGTGCCTTTTATCAACCAACCACTAAAAAATACCAAACAAAGACCTATTTTATTTTTTCGACCAAAAGCCTCCATTGTTCTGGGGTCAAGGTTGATAAAACCATATCCCTGCAGTTGGTTTTCATCGTAACGACCTCTTTTCTCAACACTTCAATTTGATCGATTTTGGCCAGGATTTCTTCTTGGGCCCCTTTTTGCAGAGAGGCTTGGTATGTTTCCTTTTCCAAAGCGCTGATTTGGTTGGCCATTTCATCCATTTTGGGATGGTGGTCCGCAATCCAAGCATCAAAAATGGTTTTTTGCTCGGGGGTAATGCCCAATGTCCCGGCATCGCGGTTTATCGCCTGAATATAATTGGGAACGGGATTTACATGCTGCATCACCTCCATCCTTTTGATTCGTTCTTTAAAGGGATGTTCGTTTTGGTATTTTAGTACCAAGGCATCCCATTGCTCGGGCAGTAAGGTATTCATTATCAATTCCCTACATTGCAATTTGGTGGCCGCAATTTCTTTTCTAAGTTTTCCGGTTTCCCTTGCTTTCTCAAATAGGGCAACGGTATCTGCCTTTAACATGGATAGGGAATGGATCTCTTTTTCAAGGGCCGCGAGCGCCTTCATTTCCGTTTCGATTTTTGAATGATTGCCCTTTCGCCATTCTGAAAGTATTTTCTCCTGTTCATCGTTGAGCCCAAGATCGTTTCGGGGTGCGGCAAGCACTTGCATAAAATTCGCCCCGGGATAATAATCCACGATGGCTTCTTCGCTTTTTCGGGCCATTTCCTGCGATGTGGTCTCGTCCTGCGGGTCGGCAACAGGCGCCGACTCAGGCTTATGTTTGCAGGATTGGAAGAATATCCCTGAAATGATAAGGGCTAAAGCGATGGGGGTTGTTTTGCGTATTTTCATGTCAATATGTTTTGGAATTATCGTTAAAATTAGTTCATGCCAAAGGACCCTACAGTCACTTTTGTTACACGGTAATGTTACTTCCCTATCTGGATAGAAACCTCCCGAATCAAACCTGTACAAAAAGACACGCCAATGGTGAATGTCTTGAGATTCGATAAAACTTGGTTTAGTCATTTGCGAATGGATATATCAAGGGTTTCTGTAATGTATGTTACAGTGCAGCACCGCCCAAAACATTATATTCGTGCCATATTTTATCGCGTTTTTAAATACTTTCATCAACCCCTTTTAAACCTATGGAAGCGTTACGGTCACTTATAAGAAAGCTTTTTTGGTTGTTCCTGACCGTGTTTTTGTTGATTGCCACGGTGTTTATTGGCTTGTTTCGCTTTCCGGAGGGGTCATCTCCGATTCCGGCACCCCAACCCGATGTCGTTCTCAAGGAATGGCAGCCAAAAAATGTACTGGAAGCATTGAGTACCATGGATTCCGAAGTGAAACTGGGTTATCTGTTGATCAAGGAAACGCCGGGTCAAATGGGCCCGTCCGCCGATAATCCCGAAATGCGTTTTAGCGGGAATCACCTGGCCTGTGCCAATTGTCATTTGAAGGAGGGTACGCAGGCAGGGTCCGCCTCATGGGTGGGCGTCATCGACCGGTTCCCCCAATTCGGAGGGCGTTCCAACAAGATAGGGACCATCGAGGATCGGATCAATGGATGCATGGAGCGCAGTATGAACGGAAAAAAACTTCCGCCCGATTCTGAACCCATGAAAGCGATCGTGGCTTACATGGAATGGCTCGGGGTAGGATTGCCGGCAGACAGACGAAATGAATACATGGGTTATGCCGAAATGGAAATACCAGAAAGGGCAGTCGACCTCCCGAAGGGAGAAGCCCTGTACATGAAGGAATGCATGGTCTGTCATGGGGAGAGCGGTCAAGGGATTCGTTTGGCGGATGCCTCGGAAGGATACCTATATCCGCCCTTATGGGGCCCGGATAGTTACAACAATGGGGCAGGCATGCACCGGGTGATCACGGCAGCCGAATTCATCAAAGGGAATATGCCCTTTGGCCAAGCCACATGGGACAATCCCAAATTGACCGATGAGGAAGCCTTCGATGTGGCGGGATATATCAATAGCTTTGATCGCCCTGTAAAGGCAGGCACGGAAAATGATTATCCCGATAAAAAATTAAAACCGGTATCGACACCTTATGGCCCTTGGGCCGATGATTTTTCGGCCGAACAGCATAAATTCGGTCCTTTTCAGCCGATTATGGAATTCTACAAAAGGCAATACGATATAACCAAGACCAAATGAAACCAACCCTTGCCCTTGCTTCCCTGTTATGCCTGATGTCGAATTTCGCCCTGTCCCAGGATAAGGTCGAAACAAAAGATAAAGGGAAGCTGTCCGGACAATGGAGAACCTATTTCATGGGGACAGTCAACAACGGAAATTTAAAGGATTTTTATGCGCTGGCTTCCGGTGGCAAGATCAAGTATCAATATTCGTTCAATGACAAATTGGAACTGGGGGCAGCGGTTTACAATGCCACCAACCTGGGTCTACAAGATCTTACGCTGGCCGATCCAACAACCGGTAGGTTGAGCCGTTATGAAGAAGGTCTGTTCAATAGGCTCGACCTTGCCAACGATGCGGTATTCTTATTGGGGGAGCTATATGCAAAAGTCAAAATACCGAAACATGAATTCACCTTGGGTCGAATGAAAGTAAACTCCCCTTTGCTGAACCCCCAGGACGGAAGGATGATACCCACTCTTGTACAAGGTCTCTGGTACGGCTATCGACCCAACACCTCCAATGTCTTGCAATTTGGGGTGTTTAACCAAATAGCCCCCCGATCGACCGGTGGATTTTACGGCATAGGGGAAAGTATCGGCACTTACCCTGTGGGGAGGAACCCGGCGGGCCAAACAAGTGGCTATGCGGGGAACACCGATTCCGATTATTTGGTCTTGTTCAATACGGAATTGAAGGTCACGGAAACCGTTCGACTCGATTTTTGGAACTTGTATGCAGACAATGTTTCGAACAGCACCTATTTGAGGCCCAAAATGCAGTTGAACCAAAAATGGAACCTGGAAATGGAATGGTTGCACCAAAACAAAGTGGGCAATGGGGGCAATGCCGTTGATTCATTGCGCTATTTTACGAGCAAATCTTCAGACATTTTGGGCATTAGGATGAATTATCGATCGAATAGATCGGAAATCTCCCTGGCCTATAACAGGATTTTCGCCCATGGGCAATTTCTTTCGCCCCGGGAATGGGGAAGGGAAGACCTGTTCAGTTTTCAGAAAAGGGAACGCAGCGAGGGGTCTGGAGACAACCATGCCTTGGTCTTATACTATGACGATCACTTTGGCCTTGGCAAAGGCAAGGACCAAATTCAAGGTATTTTCAGTGTTGGCAAACATTGGAAGCCCTCTGTTTTAGATCCCCGATTGAACAAATATGCCATTCCGGACTATACCCATATCAACATTGACCTGTTTTTTAAGTTTGAAAAGCTAAAGAACCTTCAACCCGAACTGTTGTTGGTGACGAAGATCGCCAATGGCGACTTCCCCGATAATCCGAATTATTACTTCAACAAGACCGATATGTTCCATATCGATATCATTTTGAATTACAATTTTTAGCATTGCAAAAAGGTTCAAAAAAAAGATGGAACCTGTATGGTTCCATCTTTCGCATGATAAGGGGGAAAGAAGGGGATTAAACGTCCTGACCTTTCATCATTTTATTCCAGTACAGATAGGGGAGTATATATTTTTTAAGGATCCAAAGCCTCCAATGCTCCTTGGCGCTGTCAAAGACCAGCATCTGCTTTAATTTGGGGTCGGGCGTAAAATTGTTTTGATAGTCGAATTCCCCGAGGACCATTTTGCCATAACCGGTGACCAGGGGGCAAGACGAATACCCGTTGTAAGATTTATTGCTGGCTTCTTGGTGATCCATCAGTTTCATGAGGTTGTCTACCACTACCGGCACTTGCTTTCTGATCGCCGCCCCCGTTTTGGCCGTGGGCAGTGCCGCAACATCGCCCAACCCAAAAATATTGGTGAAATGGTTGTGCTGCATCGAATGGTGGTCAACATCGAGCCATCCGGCATCATTCACCAAAACCGATTCTTTCACAAACTTGGGCGCTGTTTGGGGAGGCGCTAGGTGCAACATGTCGAAAGGGATCTCGATTACGGCCTCCCCGGTCATTTTTTCTCCCAAGGGATTGTTCTCGGCGATCACACTTTGATTTTCACCCGTTGCCGTGTTTTTGAAGTAGATTATCTTCTTCTCCGCGTCTATTTTAAAGGGGGCATAAAAGGGTTTGAAATGGATGTCGTAACGTTCGAGGACCTTTGTCAGGGTGGTCTTTATTTCCTTCACGCCGAAAATGACCGATCCCGGGGTGGCAAAGATGACATTGGTTTTCTTGGCCAGCCCATGTTTTCTGAAATAATCGGCCGCCAAATAGGCAGTTTTCTGAGGCGCGCCCCCACACTTGATGGGTGTGGTGGGTTGGGTAAATACGGCGTTGCCGCCCTTGAAATTTTTGATGACCTCCCAGGTATGTTTGGGGTCGGTATAATTACTGCATACCACGCCCTTGCCGATGGCTTCCGTTAGGCCTTCGATGAGCGAAGTATCCATCACCAGACCTGGGGCGACCACCAAATAATCATAGGTGATCGTGCCGGTTGACTTGGTGGTTACCGCATTTTTTTTGGGGTCGAAGCCGGTGGCATAGTCCTTGATCCAATTGACCCCTTTGGGCATCACCGAGGCCATGGGCCTGGCGGTTTTATCGTAGTCATAAGTGCCTGCGCCCACCAGGGTCCAAGCAGGTTGATAGTAGTGCGTATCGGCCGGCTCAATGATGGCGATGTCCAAACTTTTATTGCGCTTCAGGAGTTGCGCGGCCGTCATGATGCCCGCGGTTCCCCCGCCTATAATGAGAATTTGATGATGTGCTTTCATGGGTTCTTTTGTTATTGTTTGTCGATTGTTTTCTTAATGTTTTTAAAGTTAAGGAAGCCTTCCTTGATTTTCAGTAACTTAGGTTACACAGCCCATAGTATTTTAAAAAATAGGTGGGGTCAGGATTCTAAAAGAAGCTTTCCGCTTTGGTCTGAGAGGATAAAGTCAGCGGCCATTTTGGCGTGTAATCGGGTAGTGGCCAGTAGGGGCAGGGCTCCCTCTTCGGGCCCTATCAGCAGTGGAAGTTCCGTACAGCCCAAAATAATGCCATCGGCACCCTTTTCCTTAAGCGATCGTATCTGTTCCAAAAAGAAGGTTTTGGCCTCGGGGGTAAACTTTCCTTGGGTCAGTTCGTTGGAAACATATTGATGGCAGGTATCGATATATTCGGCTTCCGGTATAATCGTCTCGATGCCATGGTTTTTTTTGAGCTGGGTCTGGATAAAACCTTTGGTCATGGTGGGCCTGTTCCCCAAAAGCCCCAGTCTTTTGAGTCCCAAACGGGCGGCCTCGCGCCCTGTTGCGTCAGCGATGTGCAGGATGGGAATTTTGATTTTGGGTTGCACAAAATCATAGACCATATGTGGGGTATTGGCACAGATAACGATGGCCCGTGCCCCGGCATTTTGCAATATTGTGGCCACCTCCAGGTAGGTGTCGTTGATTTTCTTTACCTCCTGCGCCCGCATCAATTCAATGTTCAGGCTGAAAAGTATCAGGGGCGGGTTGCCCTGCGGCCCAATGGTTTCGCCTACCATCTCGTTGATCATTCTATAATAAACGATGGTGGAATGCCACGACGTGCCGCCAATAAGTCCGATTAGCCTCAAATCCTTTTCATTTTAGAGGGGCTCATTAAGGGTTGTTTTCATCGAAGACGATGCTCCAAATGCCCCTGACCTGGTTCACATCATACCCTACGGCCAGGTCTTTTGGGTAAAGTTTCTTCAAGGTGGCCATGGTGGCCGGTGCGATTTGTTCATCAGGGGTTCCATGACATTGCAGGCACATGGCGTTGGTGGTGATGGGGTAATAAAAATGCACCTCCCCTTCGACGGTATTTACAATAGGTTCGACTTCCCCGCCCGTTGCCAAGGCCTTTTTAAAAGAATCGATGTAGCCCAATTCTTCCGAACTGGCCTTATTCTTGGGATTTCTTGGTTTATCCGATACCCTTTTGATGACCGCATTGTTCATTATCGACACACTGTCGGTTAGTCCGGTAGCCTCGTTATGGCAGAAACCAATGGCCCCTACCGTACCTTTTTCCTGAACGGCCTTCATCAAATTTGAGCCCAATTGGCTTTTCGCGGCCGATGCATAATCGAGCCCCATCTTGGTATACCGGGCCTGGGCCCTTTTTGCGGCCATACCCATGCCCTTGTTTTTTCCTTTTTGCTTCCCGTATTGCTCTTGGTAGCGGCCGTCGTACCAAGTGGGTTTCTCAATGTCATAATCATAAAGGTACGCGGCAACCTGGGCAAGGGCATCTTCCGGATAGGGCATATAGGGCATGGTGCCAAATTGTTTATGGGCACCGGGCATTTTGGTTTCTTGTTCAGGATCGTTCATCCATCGGATGAGGTCTTCCGTAAACGTTTCCTTGGTGGTATTCGAATCGATATAATGACGTTTGATGGCCACCATGGGCGGTGCGATCATCGCCTCTTGGGAGGCTTTGGGATTATGGCATTGATAACATTCCGTTTCCAAGACCCTTTTGCCGGGATGCGTATCTTTATCCTGTACCGTTTCTTGCCAGGCATCGGATACGATGGGTACCGGATCCGATTTCGTGTTTTCCCTACAATTGACGAGGACCAAAAAAACAAGCAGCGATGCGATACGTTTCATAATTTCCAGATTTTGATAGGGTACCATGACCGAGGTATCGACATAGGATTACCCCAGTGTTCTCCAAACCCTTTGAAGTCGGTTCATCGGCAAAGGTGAAAAATTACATTCGCCCTGCCAAAGCCGATTCGTTGTTCCATCTTTGGTAACCGCCTTTCAGGTCATAAATTTCTGAAAATCCCATCGCCAACAATCTCTTTGCTGCATTTTTGCTCCGAGATCCCGATCGGCAATAGAGGTAAACCGGTTTGTTCTTGTTCAATTTCTCAAAGGATTTATTAAAATTCGCCCCATCGAAAAAATCGATGTTGAGGGCATTTTTGATATGGCCACTGCGATACTCACGGGCCGTGCGCACATCCACGAGTTGCACTTTTTTCCCGGAAACCGCGGTAGCATAGGCCATGGGGTCCAATATTTTGATTTTATCCGACGGTGCTTGTTTTGTTCCGAATAAGTTACTGAAAAACGACATATAATCCTGTATTGAGGTTCTTTGGCGGTAATGAAAGGGAAACGGCACCTATTACGATAACCGTTTCCCTAAACAACCAACCTAACAAAACCAATTTATTTTACAAATTTTTTTGGTGTAAATCCGTGCTTGCGCCCTATAGCATGGTAGTAGGCTCCACATATTTCGATTTTTTGATATCTGTTTTCTTCAACGCGTCGAACCCGCCGATCACATCCACAAAATCTTCCCAGCCTCTTTGCTTGAGGATCGATGCGGCAACCATGCTGCGATATCCCCCTGCACAATGCAATACGAAAGGTTTGTCTTTCGGGAATTGCGATAAATGCTGGTTGATCTCATTCAAGGGAACGTTGATGGCACCGATGACGTGCTCCGAATCGAACTCGCTCTTTTTTCTAACGTCAATGACCAAAACGTCATTGGTTCTGTATTTCTTTCCAAAAGCCTCGGGCGTGATCCTATCCACGTTTTCAAAGGGTTTCTTGGCTTTTTTCCAGCTTTCGAAACCGCCCTCTAAAAATCCTACGGTTCGGTCGTAACCCACCCTCGATAAACGGGTGATGGCCTCTTCCTCCTTGCCCGGATAAGTGATCAAAAGGATGGGCTGTTTCACATCGGGGATCATTTCCCCTACCCATTGGGCGAAACTGCCCTCGAGCCCGATGTTGACACTGTTGGGGACAAAGCCTTTGGCAAAGTCCTCGGCATCCCGGGTATCCAACATCAACGCATCGGTTTCATTGGCGACCGCTTCGAATGCCTCGGGCGATAAAGGTTTTTCGCCACGCTCCATAACCGTATCGAGACTTTCGTAACCCTTGATGTTCATCAGCACATTCTGCGGAAAATATCCCGGAGGTGCGGTCAAACCGGTCAAAAGTTCTTTGATGAACTCTTCTTTGGTCATATCTGGTCTGAGGGCATAGTTCGTTTTCTTTTGATGGCCCAGGGTATCGGAGGTTTCCTTGCTCATTTTCTTGCCACAGGCAGATCCTGCACCATGGTTGGGATATACGATAAGGTCGTCGGACAAGGGCATTATTTTGTTTCTCAGGGAATCGTACAAGTACCCGGCCAATTTTTCCTCGGTAAGTTCCGACACCACGTGTTGTGCCAAATCGGGTCTTCCCACATCCCCAATAAATAGGGTATCCCCGGTAATGATGCCATGTTCTTTCCCGTTTTCATCGATCAACAGGTAAGTGGTGCTTTCCATGGTGTGTCCCGGTGTATGCAATACCTTGACCTTATAGTCGCCCACTTTGAAAATTTGGTTGTCTTTTGCGACCAAAGCTTCATATCCGGGCTTCGCGGTAGGCCCGAATACGATTTGGGCTCCCGTTTTTTTCTGCAGGTCGAGATGGCCACTGACAAAGTCGGCATGAAAATGGGTTTCAAAAACATAAGTTATCTTGGCCTTATCTTTCTTGGCCCTATCGATATAGGGCTGTACCTCACGTAGGGGGTCAAATATGGCAGCTTCTCCCTTGCTTTCCAAATAATAGGCCGCGTGGGCCAAACATCCGGTGTATATCTGTTCTATCTTCATTTTATTATAATTTTTGATTTATAGGTTAAATGTAAGGACGGTTAAAAACCTGTACAGTAACATTGGTTACAAAACTCGAAGTTTATCATGGTCAAGCGCATGATGAAGATCAGTTTTTCGAATTTAGAATAGTTCTTTGAACAAAATGTAAATCCCCATGAGCAACACGAACCATCCAAAAGATTTTTTAAGCCGGTTGCCATCGATAAACTTGTTGAGCCAAACGCCCAAGAATATGCCTACCACCGAGAGGGCCGTAAATCGAAACAGAAACGCCCAGTCGATGTCGAGGTTTTCCACATCACCTATAAAACCGATCAAAGACTTTATCGCGATGATCAGCAGGGAAGTGGCGACCGCTTTTTTCATGGGTAGTTTGGCCAACATCACAAGGGCGGGAATGATCAGGAAACCGCCCCCTGCGCCCACGATACCGGTTATGACCCCAACCACAAATCCTTCGAGAACGATCAAGGGAAAATTGTATTCGACCACGGCATTATCGTCATCACAGTTTTTGCACTTGCCCTTGATCATTGAATAGGAGGCCAAGAGCATGATCAGGGCAAAGAACACCATGATGCCGATATCCTTGGTCACCAAAAACCCGCCTACCGTAAACAGTTCGTCGGGTATGGCGGGCACCATGTATTTTCTGGTGGCATACACGGCGATAAATGCGGGAATGGCAAAGACGATGGCCGTCTTAAAGTCGACCAATCCCTTTCTGATATTTTGAATCGCCCCGACCAGCGAGGAGACCCCCACTACGAACAGGGAATAGGCCGTGGCCACGACAGGGTTGAGGTATAATAGGTAAACAAAAACGGGAACCGTAAGAATAGATCCTCCACCACCGATCAAGCCCAATACTACCCCAATCAGCAAGGCCCCGACATAGCCCAAAATTTCCAAGAATTCCATAAGTGGTTTTATTTTGGGTCAAATGTACGGGGCTTGGAAAGCAACGGCAGTAACCTATGTTACAGAGCGATCAAAGATCCAGGATGGTGATGTGGTTTCGGTTGAGCGCTATCTTGCCCATATTTTCCAGTTTTTTGAGCAAACGGGATATGACCACACGTGAGGTGTGCAGTTCGTAAGCGATTTCTTGATGGGTACTGTGGATGATGTGGTCTTTGTTGACCTTGGCCTTTTTGCCTAGGTATTTCAATAAGCGTTCGTCCATTTTCAGGAACGCGATACTGTCGACCGTTTCCAGCATTTCATTAAGGCGGTTATGGTAGCTCTGCAGCACAAAGTTGCGCCAAGTTTTATAGTTGGTCAACCATTCCTCCATTTTTTGAACGGGCACCATGATCAATGTAACATCGGTCTCGGCAATGGCCCTTATTTCACTTTTGGTATGCCCCAGGCAACAGGTAAGGGTCATGGCGCAGGTATCGCCATTCTCGAGGAAATAGAGCAGTAATTCGTCCCCTTGGTCATCTTCGCGTAGAATTTTGATCACGCCCGATAACAGCAGCGGCATCGATTTGATGTACTCCCCGATTTCCATCAAGGTATCCCCCTCAGGAATTTCCTTAAAGAGGCCAATATGGCTGATTTCCTCCAACAATGCTCCCTCGAACAAGCTTCCATAACGTTCGGTCAGTTCTTTGATCATGGTTTAGGTGCCTGAGGTCTTCAAAAGGATAAATTCGCTGATGTTCACCATATCGATGGCACCCAACAATTTATTGCCGGAGGTGACCGGGATAAAACTGTGTTTTTCCTTTCCGATCAATTCCATCACTTTGACGATCTCGGTAGTGGCATCGACGGTCTTAAAATTTTTCTGCATGATTTCGAGAACCGATAGGGCGGGGTTGCCCGCATTTTTGATGATATCTTTTTGAAATACCAAACCCACGATTTGATCGTTTTGGACCACCACAAAATCTTTCTCGGTACCGGCCAACAGTATATCCACCACTTCCTGCACGGTGTTTTCAGGGGCAAGCAGGGTAATATGGGTCAACATGGCCTCCCTTGCCAAATGGCCCTCCAAGATGGAGGCCTGTTTCACCATTTGGTTTTCCCCATAGGCGCCGAAAAAGATAAAAAAGGCAATGAGCACTAAAAAAGGATTGAACAGGAGACCCAAGACAAAGAAAATCAAGGCCATGGCCTGGCCCAAGGTAGCCGCTACCGCGGTGGCCTTGACCCGACCCAGATTGTACGATAGCAGTGCCCGCAGCACCCGACCGCCATCCATGGGAAAGGCTGGGATCATGTTGAAGACCACCAACATCACATTGGCGATGAACAAATAAAATAAAAAGTTACTCAAGCTGGGTTGAAACAACATCTCGTCGATCACCACATTGTCAAAATTAAAATAGCTCCGTAGCGGGATGACCAATGACAGCAAGATGGCAATGATCACATTCACGGCCGGCCCCGCCAATGCTACCAATAGTTCTTGGCCGGGTTTATCGGGCATCTTTTCCAGGGAGGCCACGCCTCCGATGGGCAATAGCGTTATTTTTTGCGTTTTGATATCGAATCTTTTCGCGGTGAGGGCATGACCCAACTCATGCAGTACCACACAGACGAAGAGGACCAAGATCAGGGCCATGTTAAAAAATGCGGTCTGTGGGGTACCACCGCGCTGTATATCCAAAAAAACCACCCATATCAATAATAAGGTAAAAGTCCAATGGACCTCGATCTTGATTCCAGAAACACTGCCCAGTCTTAATACGCCTTTCATAATATTTATTCTTGGTTACGAAAATACCTTTGAACGGCAGGTACAACAATGATAATTATCATATGAATGGCCAAGGCTTACCGCTATTTTTGGGACAGGAATAAATAGAACCCCATGAAGAAAATCATCACCCTTACCGTGAATCCCGCAATAGACAAGAGTACTTCCGTGGCAGGCATCAGGCCCAATAGCAAACTGCGGTGCGAACCGCCCGTTTTTGAGGCCGGAGGGGGCGGTATCAATATTTCCAGGGTCATCAAGGAACTCGGCGGGAACTCCCTCTGCATGTATCTTTCAGGAGGTGCCACAGGGGAACATTTGAAAAACATGCTCGACCAAGCGGATATCATGCAACAGATCGTTCCCATTTCGGGCTGGACCAGGGAGAATCTGGCGGTGACGGATACCACCAACGAGCTTCAGTACCGCTTCGGAATGCCCGGACCTAAGGTCAGGGAAGGTGAATGGAAACAGTGTTTGGAACATCTGGAAGCATTATTGGTCGCCGGTGACTTCCTTGTGGCCAGCGGGAGCTTATCTCCCGGAATGCCCGACCATT
Organism: uncultured Flavobacteriaceae bacterium; assembly: GCA_963760375.1. Lineage (GTDB taxonomy): Bacteria > Bacteroidota > Bacteroidia > Flavobacteriales > Flavobacteriaceae > Pelagihabitans. The sequence goes on from CAVXCS010000003.1 coordinate 40,809, forward strand.
TTTTTGCCGAAGTAGCCGCATTGGCCATGGACAAAAAGGTAAAGTTTATACTCGACACTTCAGAGAAAGCGCTGATCAAGGGGGCCGCCGCAGGCGTATATTTGTTAAAGCCCAATTTAGGGGAACTCAGCGGCCTCTGCGGCGTAAAGTCGATCTCATCGATGAACTTGTTGCCGTTGGCCAAACAGTTCCTGGACCAAAATACTTGCGAGATCTTGGTGGTGTCCTTGGGATCAAGGGGGGCATTGTTGGTCACCAAAGACATTACCGAATATATTCTTGCGCCAACCGTACACGCCAAAAGTACCATCGGTGCCGGGGACAGTATGCTGGCTGGCATGGTGAAGTTTTTGGCCGAGGGAAAATCATTGGGGGAAATGGCGAAATACGGCGTGGCCTGTGGAACCGCCACAGCGATGAGCGAGGGCACCCAGCTTTGCAAGAAGAAAGAGGTGGAAGTGCTCTATGAATGGATTGTTGAGCATTCCAAGAAACCCCATAAAATTGAACTGGATACCTAAATGTGATCAAATGGACTATTATTTTAAAAAAGAACTTCCAAAGCGAACTTTTGAGCAAGCGATCCAGCAGGTGACAGAGGCTCTAAAAAAAGAAGGATTTGGGGTCTTGACAGAAATAGATATCAAAGCCACCCTCAAGAAGAAATTGGATGTCGATTTTCATCCCTACGTTATTTTGGGCGCCTGTAACCCGGGCTTCGCCTATAAGGCCTTACAGGCCGAAGACAAAATAGGAACCATGCTCCCCTGCAATGTCATCGTTCAAGAAAGGCAGGGTATAGTTGAGGTCGCCGCGGTGAATCCCATGGCCTCCATGCAGGCTGTTGAGAATGAAGTCCTAGCGGAAGTGGCGACCCAGGTCACGGAAAAGCTGAAACGCATGGTCGATCAACTATAGCAGGGTAAATCAATTGGAAATAGGCGGATACTGATCAGTATCATCTTCTTTAGAGACAGACTGTTGTATCTTAAAGCATTCCATAGCGATATAGACAAAATGGCAAGCAAACTCAACAAAGATTTTATACCGTTGGAGGTCGAAACGCCCATTTGGAACCGTTTTTTTACGGTAGCGCCATTAATTGTCGTAGGCACCAAAGAAAGAGAAGGATATGACCTGGCGCCGAAGCATATGGCAACGCCTTTAGGGCACAAGAACTATTTTGGCTTCGTATGTACGCCAAGGCATTCGACCTATCATAATATCATGGCCACCGGGGAATTCTCGGTGAGCTTTCCTATGCCCGATCAAACCATTTTGGCCTCGCTGAGCGCCTCCCCGAGATGTGGCACTGCATCGGGGAACAAGGAGGTCATTCAGTCGATCCCAACCCTGAAAGCAACCAAAATCGATGCACTTTTTGTCGAAAATTCCTATTTGTATTTGGAATGTGAGTTGTACAAGCTCATCGACGGATTTGACGAATACAGTTTCATAACGGGAAAGGTGGTCGCCTCATTTGTGCATAAAGATTACCTGAGGGTTTCAGAAAAGGACGAGCAAGATCAGATCTATCGACACCCCTTATTGGCCTATTTGGCCCATGGCCGGTTCGCGGAGATATCACAGACCTATAATTTTCCCTACCCGAAGGATTTTAAATTATGACCGTCATGAAGGATCAGGCATTGCAACTGAATGAATATCTAAAAACCCGATCAGAGGAAATGCTCCTGTTTTTAAAGCAATTGGTGGCGTTGGAATCGCCTTCAAAAGATGTTGCCGTACAGCACAATATCATTTTGTTTCTCAAAAAAAAATTGGAAAGCCTGGGTTTTGTCGCGGTACATGTTCCAGGGCAAAAGACAGGGGGCTACCTCTATGCCCGTCCAAAAAAAAGGGATAAGAAATTGCCGCTGCAATTGCTGTTAGGGCATTGCGATACGGTCTGGCCCATGGAAACAATCAATGAAATGCCCATTTCCGAGTCCGGGGACATCCTGAAGGGTCCGGGCATCTATGACATGAAAGCGGGCCTGACCCAACTCATTTTTTCATTGCAGGCCATTGCCGAACTTAGCTTGCCACTGAAAGAAACACCGGTGGTCTTGATCAATTCAGATGAGGAAATCGGGAGCAGGGAATCGACCGCCATCATCACCAAACTGTCGAAATTGGCCGATCGCGCCTTTGTGATGGAACCCCCTTTGGACTTGGACGGAAAACTGAAAACCGCCCGAAAGGGACTGGGAAGGTTTACGATAACCGTTAAGGGAAAGGCCGCCCATGCGGGCCTGGACCCCCAAAAAGGAATCAACGCGATCGTGGAACTGTCTCATCAGGTCCAGCAGCTTTATGCCATGAACGACATGGAAAAAGGGATTACCGTAAACGTGGGGATGATAGAAGGCGGTATTTCGCCCAACGTGGTGGCGCCAATGAGCAAGGCAATCGTTGACGTCAGGGTACTAAAGGAAGCCGATGGGCAATACATCACCGAACGGATCAAGGGTTTGCAACCGCATCTAAAGGATGTGGAACTCCTCATAGAGGGTGGAATCGGCCGCCCGCCCATGGAAAGAACGGCGCGTAACCAACGCTTATGGCATGTGGCCAAGGAACAGGGAAGCCGATTGGGGATTTCGCTCGAACAGGCAACCTCCGGCGGCGGTTCCGATGCCAATACGACCAGTAGGTTTACGGCAACATTGGACGGACTCGGAACGCCTGGCGATGGGGCACATGCCAATCACGAATATATCGTACGGCACAAGTTACTGGAAAGAACTGCTCTTTTGGGCCTTCTGTTACTGACCGAACCTTTAAAGCCTTCGACATGAACCATCAATATATCTTCACCTCGTTGACCCGTATTTCCAATATGGAAGAAAAAGGGTTCAGTATAAAAAAACTTCCCAAGGAACAATGGCGTAACGGAGATTATGTGGTCTGTGAAATAGTGAACGCGGGAAGTGAAATCTTGAAACTCGAACTTTCCAATGGCAGAATGCGCGGGGTAATAGGAGGGGAGTTCTTGGTAGGTGCCCTTGGCGAACGATTTGCCACGTTGGAAGTCACCGGATCATGGCGCAATGTGGAGGACGACCTTAAAATGAGCGTTCTTACGGGTGCGGGCCTCCTGGGCAAGTTGACCTCCAAATCTGTATTCCTGCCCCAATTGATGACCGTTGCATATGCCGGCCATGCTTTTAGGGGTTCCCTAAAACTGACCATGGACCATTTTGTAAAACCCATCGAGCCCCTTCCTTTTGTAACACCTATAATCCTATTCGTGGGCACCTCCATGTCTGCGGGAAAGACCACCTCTGCCCGTATCGTAACCAATTTGTTCAAACAGGCAGGGCATAAGGTGGTGGGCGCCAAACTCACCGGTGCGGGTCGTTATAAAGATATCCTCGCCATTAAGGATGTAGGTGCCGATGCCGTTTACGACTTTGTGGATGTGGGCCTTCCTTCTTCCATTTGTCCGAGAACAGAATATGAGGAAAAGTTGATGCAAATGCTCAGTCTGATGGCCAAAGAAAAGGCGGATGTGGCCATAGTTGAAATTGGGGCATCGCCCCTTGAACCGTATAACGGGGATATTGCGATCGAAGCCCTCAGGGAGTTTGTGAAATGTACCATCTTGAGCGCTTCAGACCCTTATGCGGTCTATGGCTTGATGAAGGCATTCGATATTGTCCCCGACATTGTAACGGGCATTACCTCCAACACTTTGGCGGGTATCCAAATGGTGGAAAGACTATGTCGGGTGAAGGCGTTGAATTTGATCGATGCCACCACCACAAAAAGGCTCAAGCAAATTTTAACAAGTACTTCGGGCTTTTCACTTTAAGGGTTGCCTATGTTGACCAAAAATGCCATACAACTTCTCGAGGACCGTTACCTTTTAAAGAAAGGGACCAGGGAAACGCCCGACCAAATGTTCCGGAGGGTGGCCAAGTACGTGGCCAGTGCCGAAGAATTCGAAAACATAACATGGGAAGAGACTTTTTATGGGATGATGAAAAATCTTGAATTTCTGCCCAATTCCCCTACCTTGATGAATGCCGGAGTACCCAACGGACAATTGAGTGCCTGTTTTGTTTTGCCGGTGGAAGACAGTCTAACTTCCATTTTCACCACCCTAAAAAATGCCGCATTGATCCACCAAAGTGGGGGAGGAACGGGATATAACTTTTCCGATCTCAGGCCCAACGGCGACCCTGTGAGTGCCACGGGCGGCACCTCTTCAGGGCCCCTTGCCTTCATGGAAATTTACGATTCTGCGACCGAACATGTAAAACAAGGAGGCAAGCGAAGGGGTGCGAATATGGGCATCCTGAATGTGAACCATCCCGATATCGAGGCATTTATCGTGTCGAAAACGGAGGGGAGGCGATTGCAGAATTTCAATATTTCCGTGGGTATCACAAACGACTTCATGCAAGCCGTTGCAAAAGAGATTGATTGGACTTTGGTGAATCCCAGAACAAACAAAGTCCAGAAAATAGTTAAGGCCAAATCGATCTGGGAGGCGATCGTTCGGGAGGCATGGAAAACCGGAGATCCCGGACTGGTATTCTTGGATACGATCAACCATAAGAACCCAACGCCCGAACAGGGCAGCATCAAAAGCACCAATCCCTGTGGGGAGGTCCCGCTGCTCGATTACGAAAGCTGTAATCTGGGTTCCTTGAATTTGATGAAGGTCTTGGAAGATGGCAAAAAAGGAGCTGCCATCAATTGGCATCAGTTGAAATCCAATATTCAGGTAGCCATTCGTTTTTTGGATAATGTGATAACGGTAAACCATTATTTGCTACCCGAAATAAGGAAAAAGGTATATTTGAACCGTAAAATAGGCTTAGGTGTGATGGGGTGGGCAGAGTTGCTCCTTTCGCTCAACCTTCCCTATGCTTCCGATGAAGCGGTCGCCTTGGGTGAACGATTGATGGATTTTGTAATGGCAAAGAGTTACGAGGCCTCCGAAGCACTGGCCAAAGAAAGGGGAATCTTTGATTCGTGGGCTGCAAGCATTCATGCACCCAACATGCCACTCCGGAACGCCACTTGCAATAGCATAGCCCCTACCGGAAGTATTTCGGTCATTGCCAATACCTCCTATTCCATCGAGCCGTTATATGCACTGGCCTACGACCGTGTGGGTATTTTGGGCGGTAAAATACAAACTGAAGTCAATGCCGTAGTGATTGAAAAGTTAAAGCACATGAAACTATGGAATCGGCGAATAAGGGAAGCAATATTGGAAACGGGAAGTATACAGCAGGTCGAGACGCTCCCGAAACAGGTGCGAATGCTTTTCGAAACGAGCCACGAAATACCATGGGAATATCATTTACTGCATCAGAGGGCTTTTCAAAAGCACACCGACAATGCGGTTTCCAAAACCATCAACCTTCCGAAAACGGCCACCGAAATGGAAATTTCAAAAATTTACCGGACTGCCTGGGAATATGGCTTAAAGGGCATTACCATTTATCGCGACGGGAGCAAACCGAATCAAATCCTTCAAAAATGTGGTCTAAACCATAGTATGTCTTGCTGATGGCCATTTCAATACAATCATAACGCCTGACCGTCGTCATAGTAACTTCGTCATAAATTCACGACATTCAAGCAACATCTTTGGAAAACAAAAAGGTTGAACCCTTGTTTTTGAAACCTTGCCTCAGACCCACGGCGACTTCGGTCTTTCTTTGTTATGATCGATCTTTTAAGAACTGCCCATGAAAACAATGTCATTAAGCCATATTAAAAGTAGCTTATTTGCAATGTTTCCACTATTTGCCATGGGATTGTTCGTGCTCCTTTATTTTCTCGCCGCCCTAAACTATCCCGGGGGATCATGGATTTCGCCCCAACAAGAAGGTTTCAGTTTCTGGAACAATTATCTATGCGACCTACTCGACGAATATGCCATCAATGGAGACCTCAATACGGCACGATATACGGCCCGCTTTGCACTTGCTTCCCTTTGTTTTGGCCTCTTGGTACTTTGGGCCTATCTGCCCCGTTTGTTTCCGAAGAAAAGCAAGAACCTGAAGCTGATGCAATGGACTGGTATCCTGTCGCTCCTGGTCCTGGTTTTGCTTGGTTCGGAAAGGCACGATCTTATCGTTCGCCTCGCGGGTTTTTTAGGGGTTATTGCCTTCGTGAGCTGCTTTGTGGAACTTTATAAGGCTGGCTATGCCCGTTTGTTGGCGTTGGGTATTTTAAGTCTGATCGTTTTCTTGATCAATTACTATATCTATGAAACGGGCAAATACCTGAATACCCTCGCGCTGATCCAAAAAATTACTTTTATACTGTTTCTGGGTTGGTTCGTGCTGATCGATATTGCAGTTTATCAAGAAATGAAATTGGGGAAACCTTAAAAGTAGGATATAAAAAATTCCAGATATGTTCCAATGTTTAATCCAAATTAAAACCAAAAGCCATGAATCCAGCACTATTGTTTGTCGTCGTTTTGGCCCTGTTTCTTTTCATCGGGGTACGTGTCATTTTTGAATATAAGAGAGCCCTCAAATTCCGTTTTGGGAAGTATGTAAAAACGTTGCAACCGGGACTTCGGTGGATCATACCTTTCGTGGAAACGATACAAGTGGTAGACATTCGTGTGATCACCATCAATATTATTTCCCAGGAAGTTATGACCGAAGACAATGTACCCTGCAGTATTGATGGTGTCGTCTTTTTCAAGATCACCAACCCGGAAAAGGCCGTATTGGAAGTGGAGGAATTCACCTTCGCCATAACCCAGCTCTCCCAGGCCGCATTAAGGGATGTTTGCGGGAAAGTGGAACTCGACACCATTCTTTCGAAACGGGAGGAGATGGGCAAAAATATCAAGTCGATCGTAGAACAGGAAACCCAACAATGGGGCATCGACATCATGGACGTAAAAATCAAGGACATACAGTTGCCCGAAAATATGAAAAGGATGATGGCCAACCAGGCAGAGGCCGAAAGATCGAGAAGGGCCAGGGTAATCTTGGCGCTTGCGGAAGAGCAGGCCGCCGGGAAGTTGCTCGAAGCCGGAAAACTCATCGATCAGTCCCCTTCGGCCATCAAGCTGAGGCTTTATCAAACCTTATCGCACATTGCGGCCGAAAAGAATTCGACCATATTATTTCCGTTCCCTGAGGAAGTACTGCCCCGAAATCCGGTTCAGAAAAAATCATGATCGGCTGGTAATTTGCAAATGTCAGTCATGAATTGTAGGGAACGATTTTAAAGAGAACCTAACTTCATAAATTTGGCATAGGCCACAATTATCGTGGCCTATAGGTACGTTTGTACCATTTGACGAATTCGTACCAAACCACGAACAGGAAACCCGCGACGATGCTGAGCGACAATTGCATACCATTCAATCTTTCAAATTCAAAGAAATGCGTTAAGGGATCGAGGAAGAGCAACAAAGCGGTAATCAGCATGGTAATGCCAATGATAAGAGGAACCAATCGATTCCGATATCTAAAGGTGGTGAATATGCTGTAATAGAACGAGCGGTTGACCAAGGTCAAAAAAATATTGGCAGAGATCAGGACCGTAAAGACCATGGCCCTGGTGACCCCTTCGCCATAGCCTTCCGACACGGCATATTGATAGATCAACAAGCCCCCCAAGGTAATCATCAGTCCTTGTATGATACTGGTAACCAGTTCTTTCAAATTGAAAAAAGTAGTGGTGAAAGGCCTGGGATTTAGTTCCATGGTATGTTTTTCCACAGGTTCGTTCTCATAGATGATAGAGCAGGTCGGCCCCATGATGAGTTCCAACAATATCACATGTACAGGCGAGAAAATGTTGGGATAGGCCCAATGGAGGGCCAAGGGAAGGAATACGATGAGGATGATGGGAATATGGATCGAAATCACATATTGGATCGCCTTTTTCAGATTGGCGTAGATCTTTCGGCCCATGGCCACCGCATCGACCATTTTGGAAAGGTCATCTTCCATCAATATCAGGTTGGCCGACTGTTTGGCGATCTCGGTTCCCTTTTGGCCCATGGCCACCCCAATGTGTGCGGCTTTCAATGCGGGGGCATCGTTCACCCCATCGCCGGTCATGGCCACAATTTCGCCCTTGGCTTTTAAGGCTTCGATTATCTTCAATTTTGCGGAGGGGAACATCCTGGTAAAAATATTGACTTCCCCAACCGCATTTTTCAGCCCCTCACCATCCAGTTTCATAAGGGCATCACCTTCCATAAGATCATGTTCCCCGTTAAAATCTATTAATTTGGCAATCGCCATGGTGGTCAGCGAATTGTCGCCCGTGATGATCTTGACTTTGATGCCAGCTTTGTGAAATGCGTCGAATACCCCTTTTATATTTTCTTTGGGCGGATCATAGAATGCCACGATGCCTTTGAATTCAAATCGGAATTCCTGCTGTTGCTTTGGAAAATGGTTGCCTTCGAAAATGGCCTCCGCGACCCCCAGTAGCCGATAGCCCTCATTGGCCAGATGACCGATGGCTTCTTGGACCCGTTGTTTTTGTTTTGGCGTAAAATTTGAAATTTCGAAGAAGGCTTCAGGGGCACCTTTTGCTGCAATGATTCTTCTGCCGGATGCGTTCTCGAAGAGGTGCGTCATCATCGGAGGCTTGCCGCCCAGGGGATATTCATGGACCATTTTGAAGTTTGGCCGCTCATCCTTATCGATCATCTGCCCATAGGCCTCGTGCAATGCCATTTCCATGCGGTCGAACGGAATGGGTTCGCTGGCCCACATCGAAAGTTCAATGAGTTCTTTCTCAGTCTTTCCCAAGGGGGCTGTGGGCTCGGATATCCTTTGGGATTGCATGACAAAGAGTTTCGCCAAACCCATTTCGTTTTTGGTGATGGTACCGGTCTTGTCAACACAGATCACGGTGGCGCTCCCCAAGGTTTCGACGGTCTTCATCTGTTTGACCACGATGCCCATTTTCATCAATCGCCAGGCCCCCAAGGCCATAAAAGTGGTGAAAGCAACAGGTATTTCTTCGGGTAGAATGCTCATGGCCAAGGTCAGGGCCTTTAGCAGACTATCGAGCACATTGTACGAATTGAAGTAATTGATGCCCCAGACCAGCAGAAAAACCACGATACCAATGGCAGACATTTTCTTTACAAAATTATTGATCTGTAATTCCAATGGCGTTTTTTCATCGGCAATGGCTTCAAGACTCTCGCCGATTTTGCCCAACTGGGTCGCATTGCCTATGGCAGTGACGGTTGCAATGGCCAGTCCACTGGCCACGGTGGTGCCCCTATAAATGAAATGGTCTGCTTTTTCGCTGTCTTTGTATACCGGAAGGGATTCCCCGGTGAGTATCGCTTCGTCCACCGAAAAATCATTCGAATGCACGATGATGCCATCTGCAGGGATCGTGGTGCCTTCCTCTACCATCAGGCTATCCCCGACGACGATTTCCTCTATGGCTATTTCCTCGACCGTTCCATTGCGGATCACATTGCAATTGGGTTGGCTGATGACCTTGAGTTTTTCCAGGGCATTTCTGCTTCTTGAATCTTGGTAAATGGAAATGGCCGAGACGAGCAGAATGGCCACCGCTAGAAAAATCCCATCGCCTTTATCGCCCAAAATGAAGTATAGGGTGGAAGTGACCAGGAGCAGGATGACCATGGGTTCCTGGCCCAAATCCTTCAACAGCTTCCAAAGCGGATTCTCTTTTTTATACAGAAGTTCGTTCCGCCCATTTTTTGCCCTGGAAGACAATACTTCTTCGGGGCTCAAACCTTTCACGTCAAAGTTGGAAACAGACATAATGGATCTCGATTATAGTACCTACATGGAATGGATAATAAAACATGAAACTTGATCATGACATCGCAACACTTGCAGAATAATGATGCCGAACAGACTTTGACATAAGGCTTTACAGGGTAAAAATCGCTATGACCAAAAAAAATCGGGTTTGCCCGCCAACCCTAATCAGCGATGCGGCATTTAAATTTAATTTACGCCTTAGCTCGTGAAATAATAGGGGCAATGACCAGGCCCAAACCGATTCCGATCAAAATGGAGGCCACGAAGAAAATCGGGTTCGATTGAAGGAAAAAAAATCCAACACCTACTCCAACCATGGTCATTCCCCCAATGGCCCAATTACTCTTATCTACTTTTTTTGTGGTCATAATGGTCGTGCTTTAATGAATTGAACATGCAAAATAGGGCGCTAAGGTATAAAATAATATGACCGTCATCATACCTATAATATTGGTAAGGCTTGATTTTGCCTACACTTGGAGACTCAATTTGGCCTGTTTCAAGCCTAAAAAAATGGGCCCCGATTTGGCTTAAGTGACCTAAGTCATTTCGAATGATAAAAAAGGAACCTAATTTTTGGTTCATGATCTTAATTCATGTTCGACATTAAAAAATCATTGTTATGAAACCTTCACAAAAAAACATCTGTCAGAGTTGTGGCATGTCGATGGTACAGCTTTCCGACTTTGGCTGGAATAGCGACGGCAGCATCAACACCGAATATTGCCAATACTGCTATAAAAATGGGGCATTTACCGATGGAGATATCAGCTTGGAAGAGAAAATCGCCAAAAATATTGCCATGGCCCAAAAAATGGGTATGTCCAGGACAAAGGCCACCGATTTGGTAGCGACCACATTACCGCATTTAAAGCGATGGGGCAAAAAAACCAAAACAAAGGCGGTCAAGAAATAGCATAAAAACAGTATTCCCGGGAAATCTAGGGAATACGCAATTGCAATTGAAAACAACCAAGCGGCTGCTTTTTGGCAAACCGGGGAGGCCAATATGCTTTGTTTTGTAGGATGAAAGGCGTTTTATCCGTGTTCTGTTCCTATTGTATTCGACAGAAAAGGCGAATCGGTTTTACTCGCTCTGGCTCACTGTGACCGTGGCATTGCCATCGCCCATCATCAGCATGACCGATAGGTCATCCTTTTCGGCGGCGAGTTGTCCGCCCGATCCTGTCACGGTAGTAAAACTGATGGCAAAGCCTGCATTTTCCAATTGTTTTTTGTAATCTTCCAAAGCCTTGTTCGGGACCGATTCGAAAAGGATCATCCAATTATTCGTGCCTTCCATGGTCTGTGTTGTTGCCCCCATGACCTTGCCTTCCTTGAATTCCGGAACTGCATTTGGAATATCGGTAGGCCAGCTGTGAACATTGGCATCGGTGGTAAAGGTGCCCTCATCGGTTTCAATGACCACCTTCTGGTCGTCGATATCAACTTTGGCGTCTCCGCCGATCGACTCTTCGATCAATTTTTCATTGGTTTTCTCGGCTGCCTTTTTACAACCGTTCATTGCAGTAAGTAAAATAGTTGTGCTCAAAAAGACAGCGGTTCTGAACACATTGAAAAGTTTTCGGGTTTCCATAGGTTATGGCATTAAATGTTTACGATTCCTTGTTGAAGATCATTATTGTAATTGCGATATTAAATGTAAAGAATATTTGAATGCAACATCATGACCCAAGTCAGCGATTTGTATCTGGTTTTTAAGGAAATAATGGGATTTGGTTTTTTTAGGACAAGGCAGTTTGCCCATGGATCTGCCGATTAGGGGATCATTCCATCCGATTCAAGTATCCGGCATATTTTAGCAAGCCTTTATTGACCATGTTCACGGCTGCCCCGCTGGTCACGGTCGCCCCGGATAGGCCATCGACCATTTGTGTTCCCGAAATAATCTTTTTACCGGTTTGGTCAAGTCCGAAGGTGTTGGCTTTAATGTTTATTTTGGCATCCAAAAATTGCTTTGCAAAACCAATCTCGCTGATGCCGGCCCCATAACCATCCGATTCCGATCGATGGTCAAAGGCCATATTTATTACCGTTTGGGTCTTTCGGTCCACCAATACTTTGGCCCAGATCGGCCCTCCAAATCCTTTGCCCCCCATCATAAGAATGGCATGGTCATTTCCTCGTATTTCAAAAATTGGGAGTGCTGCGACGTTTCCGTTCTTTACGGTGATCTGGTAAAGTTCTAGGTAGGTTTCCGAATCAATGGTTTCGAGTTCCCCATTGCCATTGATTTGTTTGAAATGGATCATCTCATCCGCCGCGTTCGCATCGGGGATGTCAATACCGGCAAACTGGCCAAGTTCCTTTATAATTGAAGACATCGGTGCCTTGGCGGGCGACTCGGTTACCGTTTCCGTGGCCTTTGGTTGAGGTTCGGCCGTTGCTTTTTGTTTACAGCCCCAAAAAAGGCTTACCAAGATAAAAAAGGCCGGATAGATCGTTTTCATAAAGTATAATGTTTTTGATTTTCCAAGGTTGGGATGCTCCTTTACTTGCTTGCCATCCCGCCATCGATGACATGGGTGTCGCCGGTGATGTACTTGCTGTCGTCGGAGGCTAAAAAGAGGGCCAGTTGCGCGATTTCTTCAGCAGTGGCATATCGTCCGAACGGGATGCTCGCCTCGAATCCTTTGTGCACCTCTTCGGCTTTTTCCGGAGACATATCCACTTCAATTCTTTGCATCATTTTGGTGGTCACCGGGCCGGGATGGATACTGTTGACCCTTATCCCGTTTTTGGCGAATTCGAGTGCCGCCGTTCTCATGATCCCTATGACACCATGTTTGCTGGTGACGTATGCGCCCAAGCCCGGAAATCCCTTTAAGCCCGCTACGGAGGAGGTGATGATCACACTGCCGCCTTGGGTCATTTTTGGGATAAGATGTTGGCAGCCCAACCAAACTCCTTTTAAATTGACGGCGATGACCCTGTCGAACATTTCTTCAGGATATTCCGCAATAGAACTCACCGTCCCTTCTATCCCGGCATTGTTGAAGAATACGTCGATCCGGTCAAAGGCCTTTAAAGCTTCCCCAACATATTTTTTGACGTCGGTCGATTTGGAGACATCGGCCGTACAATACGCGACGTTTGGGCTGTTCAATTCCTTTGCGGTCGCCTGTAATTCCTTTGGCTGGTTATCGACCAAAAATACCCTGGCCCCTTCGGAAAGAAATAATTGTGCCGTAGCCTTGCCTATTCCCGCTGCACCACCTGTAATGACCGCTACTTTGTTTTTTAATCTGTTCATGGTTTGTCAAGTTGAAATTTTAACTGATTGATTTGCCAACGATTGTCGGCGGTCTTCAGCGCCAATAAGATGGCGCCCAGCATTTTTGAATGGAGCGTGGGAAGTTGGTATCTTTTTTTCGACATGAGGATGTTCGACCGTTCTGCAAGTGAAAAGCACAACCGGAACGTCAATAAAATATAGATACGATTCATGGGTTCATTCATATCGGGTTTTAAAATGGTACTGGATTTCTGTTTCCAAATCCAATGGGACAACCACGGCGTGGGTCATCATGGAACAGCGACCGAAACAAGCGCCGCTGTCTTTTTGATCAAAGTCGTGAAAAGCTCAAAACATCAAATTGGAGTAGATCATGCTTTTCAAGTCCTTTGGAAGTCCGTCACGGATATCTTCCATTTCCCCCAAAGAAATATATTTTCTTAAATAGATGAAAGTCGTATCGATATACCGCTCCGCGACTTCATCGTTGTATTCAAAATCATTGACCGCTGCCGAGCCATCGTGTTGGCGCACCAGGTCGATAAATTCTGCCATGCGCTTGATTTTGGGCTTTTCTTTTCTCAGGTTCCACCCATTCACATAAACCGCTTTCAGGAACATCGGCAACTGTGCAACAAGTTGCAGCGATTCTTCCGGTGGAATGATGTCGCGCAGGGCATGTAGGATGGCACTTATTATCCTTCCGGCCTTATCGGTATCGGTTCCAAGGTTCATTTCTTTGGCATAATCCTTTATAAAGGTATTGCCATCTTTTGCATATTCGTTGAAATTGAGTCCCATGATCGTTTTTTTTAAATGTGCCATAAAGATGATAATGAATCATGATTGGTCAAATGATATAAGTCATTTATGGGCTCAAAAAACACCCTTATTTTTGAAAAATGCCAAATCGAAAAATATGAAGGTACAAATACAGTATGTCAAGATGCCCACCAATGATTCCTTGGGGGAGATGGTCACCCAAAATTTGAACAAGTTGGCCCATAAATTCCCCTTTGTTTTGAGGGCAGATGTGATTTTCAAGGAAGAAAACGACCCCAGCGAACGTGGCATGATCTGCGAGATTCGGCTCAGTGCCCCTGGACCAAGGCTGTTTGCAAAATCGGACGAGAGCAGTTTTGAAAAGGCTGCAATGGAGACCGTCAGCGATTTGGAGCGGCAGCTAAAAAAACGCAAGGGCGTCTTAAAAAAGCATCATTAAACCTTCCCGCGACTATGGATATCAAAAAAATTCTTGTCCCCGTCGATTTTTCGGAACATGCCTCCTATGCCTTGGAGGTGGCGGCCCAATGGGCAAGACAGCATGGGGCCGAAATTTTGGTGCTCCATATGCTGGGTTTGTTCGAATCTTCCTATGAGCTGGATGAGACCTCCGCAATGGCCGAAGCCAAGTATTATATGAAAATGGCCAAAAAGAGGTTCAACGAATTTTTGGACAAGGAATATCTGGAGGGAATATCGGTACATCGAATCGTGCAGAACTACAAAATTTTCAGTGAATTGAACCAAGTGGCCGGGGAACAGGATATTGATCTGATCGTCATGGGCTCGCACGGCACCAGCGGTATTGGCGGGTTTTTTGTGGGGTCGAACACCGAAAAGGTCATTCGTTCCGCTGAAGTACCGGTCTTGGTGATCAAAAAACAAACGCCAAATTTTGGCATGAAGGAAGTCGTCTTTGCTTGTGACTTCAATTTGGAAAATGAAAGCGCCTACCGCAAGGCCATGAAACTGTTCCAACGATTGGGAGCAAAGGTGCACCTTCTCTATGTCAACCTGCCCAATACCCAATTCAAGAGCAGTACCGAAATCGAAGAAAAGATGGCCAATTTCCTTTTTGTGGTGCACGATGGAAAAGCCGTTTTGAATGAAACGCCCGTTTGTGTGTGCGATCACACCATTGAAATGGGCATCTACCGCTACTGCAAAAAGGTCAATGCCGACCTTTTGGCCATGCCTACCCATGGAAGGCAGGGGCTATCGCACTTTTTTAGACAAAGTTTGGCAGAGGATATCGCCAACCATATCGATCTTCCGGTGATGACCTTTAAGATTTGATGGCTGGGCTGGGGAACCAAAAAAACGATGCCTGGCTCAGAGCAGATGCAGGGCCATATCCACCATGTCCCTAAAGGTTTTTTCCCTTTCATCTGCAGAGGAGCGTTCCCCGGTGACCAAAGAGTCGGAAATGGTGAGTATGGCAAGGGCCCTTACATTATATCTTGCTGCGATGGTATATAGTCCGGATGCTTCCATCTCCACGCAGAGCACACCAAATTTGGCCCACAACTTATAATCCTCGGCATCATCGGTATAGAATTCATCAGAGGACAGTACATTTCCCGCCTTGATGGCGATCCCCTGCTCCTTGGCGTACAAGGCGGCCTTCATCAAGAGTTCAAAGTTGGCGGTAGGGGAGTAATCGGCATTGATGAATCTGGAATTGTTGATACCTGAAGTGGTGGAGGCCGCCATGGCCAGCACAATATCCCTGATCTTCACCTCTTTTTGATAGGACCCGGCAGTTCCTACCCTGATAATGTTCTTTACCCCATAGTCGTTGATCAGTTCATGGTAATAGATCATCGCCGAAGGAATGCCCATTCCACTTCCTTGTACCGAAACACGCTTCCCGCGGTAGGTGCCCGTATAGCCCAACATTCCCCTGACATCGTTATAGCAATATGCTTTTTCAAGAAAGGTCTCGGCGATCCATTTGGCGCGCATGGGATCGCCGGGCATGAGCACGGTTTCGGCAATGTCTCCTTTTTTGGCTTCGATGTGGGTGCTCATGGATTTCTTATTTAAGGGTGGCCATCATCGCGGCCCCTGAGGAGGTGCCGATACGGGAAGCGCCCAAGCTTATATATTTTTTTGCGGTCTCGGCATCCTTGATGCCTCCGGATGCCTTTATTTTTATGGCCTCCCCGACCCACTTTTTTATCGAGGCAACATCTTCAAAGGTGGCTCCCAACGGACCAAATCCTGTGGAGGTCTTTACGTAATCGGCCCCGGCACGGATGGCCATCTCGCAGGCCAGGCGTTTCTCGTTGCCATTCAAATAACAGGTCTCGAGAATTACTTTCAACACTTTATCGCCAATGGTATTTTTGACTTTTTCAATTTCGGCCTCCACCAATCCATGTTCACCCGATTTCATCCACCCGATGTTCATGACCATATCAATTTCATCCGCTCCAAGTGCAATGGCCTGCCTGGCCTCGGAGCACTTCGTTTCCGTCAGGTTGGCGCCCGTCGGGAAGCCTACTACGGTAACCAAACGCACTCCGGTACCCCATAGGGCTTTTTTGCAGGTCGCCAAGTGGCATCCATGCACGCAAACGGCATAAAAGTGATACCTTTTGGCTTCCTCGCACAATGTTGCAACTTCAGATATGGTGGCATCGGGCCTTAACAGGGTTTGATCTATGTAGTTTTCCAACAGCACTATTTCAACAGCAGCCCCAACTTGCCAAGTAAGACCAACTCGCCTTTGTTTTTACCGGAGAAGGCGGCGGCTATGGCATTCGCGGTAGCCATGATAAGGTCTTTGAGGTCTTCCGTAAAAACAGTGGGATGTTCCTTGTAAAATTTGGTAAAGGCATCAAAACACGCATTGCTTTGCTTCTCATATTCCAGGAGCCAGTCAAAAACAATTTCGATTTGGTAGGCGGCGTCGGTGCCATACCGATCTTCAAGCGAATCCACATCGAGCCATTTTTCCCGTATGATCTCTTTGAGCCGATCTAATTCTTTGATATGTACTGCATCGTCTGCCATGGCGATGGCATAGAACAGTTTTCCCAGGTTTTGGTACAATTGGTGGCCGATTTTCTCAGAATTTGTCATCATATTTTCAATGGTATAGCAATTTCAAATCTAACTTTAAATTGATTTTCGAGATATGATAAATGTCAGTTATAAAAGCTAATTTTGAAACATGCAGGTTTTTCAAAAGAACAGTAATATTTTCAACTTGCTTTCGGAAGGGGTGTCCGAAGGCATTATTGTCGTCAATAATGAACAGGTGATTGTGGCCACCAATTCGTCCGCGGAGGAGATGTTCGGTTATTCAAAGGATGAATTATTGGGACAATCGTTGAATCTACTGATTCCAACAAAGCATCGACATGCGCATAAAAATTATGTGACCCATTTCGTGGACAAAAGTGAAAAACGTCAGATGGGTCGAGGTAGAAACCTGTACGGCCTGCACAAAAATGGGGAAGAGTTCCCCCTCGAAGCGGGTTTAAATCCCTTTGAACTTTATGGATCCCATTATGTCATGGCCCTGGTCATGGATATTACCGAGCGAAAGAAGGCCGAAAAGGAACTGATCCATTGGTCGACGATTTTTAACGAATCATTAAATGAGATTTTTATTTTTGATGCGAAGACCCTCCATTTTAAAAATGTGAACAAGGGCGCTCTGAAGAATATGGGCTATGATTTGGAAGAATTCAGGAAATTGACGCCCGTTGACATCAAACCCATGTACGATGAAACCGGATTTCGAAATCTGATCGCCCCGTTGCTCGACCGGCAAAAGGAAAAATTGGAATTTGAGTCCTTGCACCAACGAAAGGACGGTACTACCTATCCGGTGGAAGTACACTTGCAGATGTCTGACTTGAGCGAAGAAAAAGTGTTCGTTGCGATCATTTTGGATATTACCGAGAGGAAGAACTATACGGAAAAATTGGAAAGGACCGTTGAAGAACGCACCAAACAGCTCACCGATGCCTTGGCGAAGGAGAAAGAACTCAACGAACTGAAGACCCGTTTTTTATCCCTGGTCTCCCACGAGTTCAAGACCCCGTTGAGCAGTATCCTGACCTCGGTCACCCTGCTGTCGAAATACGACCGGACAGAACAACAGGGCAATCGGGAAAAGCATGTGGACACCATCAAAAACAAGGTGCGTTATTTAGATGCCATCCTCAACGATTTTCTTTCCCTGGAGCGTTTGGAATCGGGGAAGGTGAATTACAAAATAGATCGCTTTCCCTTGAGCAAATTGATAAACGAAGTGGTATACGATGCCAATATGTTGTTGAAGGAGGGCCAAAAAATAATATACCCCCATGATATCGATCATATTACAGTGGCGTTCGAGGAGAAGATCTTAGAGTTGGCCTTGTCGAATTTGGTACACAACGCCATTAAATATTCGGCCGAGCATACCGTGGTGGAAATTCAGGTGAAGAAAGACAACCAGCTCTTGGAGCTCGATATTATCGATCAAGGAATAGGCATTCCGTCCCAAGAGCAAAAACATATTTTTAATCGTTATTTTAGGGCGGAGAACGCCCTCCTGAGCCAAGGCACGGGAATTGGGTTGAGCATCACCAAACAACATCTTGAAAATTTGGGCGCTTCCCTTAGTTTTGTCAGTGAAGAAAATAAAGGATCTATATTTACGATAAAAATTCCGGAAAACATGGCAGCGAAAGCCACTTCATGACATGCTGGGCCTGGTTTCGGATCGGTGCAGCGCACTATGGAATCCGGATAGATCTTAGCCATGGGTTTTGGACGAAAAAATAAAACGGAGAGATGAAGAGCGTACTTTTAATCGAAGATGATAAGGCCCTTAGGGAAAATACCGCCGAGCTGCTCGAACTATCGAACTATGCTGTAATGACCGCTTCCAATGGGATTATCGGGATACAAATGGCCAAAGATCACCGGCCCGACGTTATTGTATGCGATATCATGATGCCGGAACTCGATGGATACGGCGTGCTCCAAAGCCTGGCCTCCCATGAAAATACCGTAAACATTCCCTTTATTTTTCTTTCGGCCAAAACAGAGCACAAGGAAATCAGAAAGGGGATGGACCTTGGCGCAGACGATTACCTGACCAAACCTTTTGAGGAAGACGACCTGATCAGCGCCATTGAGAGCAGGCTGGCCAAGGCCGAGATATTGGCAAGAATGAACCAGGCACCTCCGGTTAGATCGGAAATTTCGGATGAAGAGATGCGGTCCTTGAACGAACTCAAGAATTTTTTTGATGATAATGGGGAAGAGGAACGCTTTGCCGAAGGTCAAATGATCTTCAAGGAAGGTACGCACACCCATAAAATTTACCTTATCCTAAAAGGCTTGGTGAAATGTCATAAAATCGATGCCGATGGGAAGGAATTGATCACCTCCCTTTACAGGGCAGATGATTTTTTGGGACTGACCTCTTTTATCAACAACGTGCCCTATCAAGAATCGGCAACGGCCATGGAGGAAGTGGTACTTGTAGGCATTTCAAAGTCGCGGTTAAAGGACGTTTTGGAGCAAAACCATTCCATTTCGCTGGAACTGATGGAACTCTTGACCCAAAACATTACCGATATCAAGGGCCAATTGTTGCAGATGGCCTATAGTTCCGTGAGAAAGAAAACCGCCCAAACCCTGCTGCAGTTCGCAGAGGTCTTGAATAAAAAAACAGAAGATCCCATCAAAATTTCAAGGAACGATCTTGCCAGTGTAGCGGGCATCGCCACCGAAACCCTGATCCGTACGCTTAGCGGATTCAAGAAAGAAGGCCTCATCGCCATCGAAGGCAGGAACATCAGGATCAAGGAATTGAAAGCCCTGCATCACGTATCATAGGGATCCTCGTCGATCAATGGATCATTTCACCCCATAAGTGATATTTATCATAACGGGATTTTATTTAGGGAGCTACATTTGGAGGTAGTATGTTAAAAAACCGCCAACCAGCCCATGAAATTCCTTGAATGAAGCAGATACTAGTTCCCACCGATTTTTCATCGAACGCATGGAATGCCTTTGAATTTGCCCGAAAGCGATTCGAACATGTTCCCTGTCGGTTTTATATCCTGCACGTGGCAGACCTTGCCGACTCGCCAGTAGTGTCCAATTCCTTGGTTTTTGCGAAGTCTGAAAACAAAGCTGCCAGAAAAGATTTGCGTACCCTTTTCGAAAGAATTTCGAGATTACCGCCCAATAAGAACCATAAATTCATGGCACTACAAGAATATGGCTATTTCGTGGATATGGTGCGTAAGTCCATTGCCGAGAACAACATCGATTTGCTGGTGATGGGAACCAAGGGTGCCGATGGGCTAAAGGAAAGTGTTATCGGCAGCAATACCGGCGATGTCATCCACAAGGTACATTGCGATATTATGATCGTTCCTGAAAACGCCGTTTTTCGGCCAGTTCATGAAGTGGTATTTCCAACGGAATTCAATGATTTTTACACCCACCATATCCTTGAATCCATATCGGATCTTTTGGCCGAAGACCAAACGAATTTGCGTGTGATGCACGTGAAGGTCAACAACGGGAGGCTCAACCAAAATCAGGAATTCAATAGGGCCTACCTGGAGGATTATCTGGAGGAGGTTGCTGGGAATGCCCATTCTTTCCATACCATCACCAACACCAAGGTATCCAAGGCAATAGAGGTTTTTGTGGACCAAATGGGCATCGATTTGGTAGTGATGGTGGCCAAGAATTTAAATTTTCTGCAACAGCTCTTTTTCGATTCCTCGATCAAGAAGCTAAGTTTCCACACTGAGGTCCCGATGCTGGTATTGCACGATTAAATGGCTTTTTTTTTCTTCCCCACTGATAATTATCATAGATTTTAGCGACCTGCAACCATACTTTTGAACGGTAGTGCAATTGTATTTGGGGACAATCCCAGAGCCACGGATATTCTGTTGGCCGCACTGAATAGAATACCTTCGGAGTCCCATTTCAGTTGAAACAGCAGGTTCACAACTTTTACCGGGTCCCCGATCGACATAAAAAAAATGCTGATGAGAACTGTTTTGATTCCCACCGATTTTTCCGCAAATGCCCGTCATGCCATTGATTATGCATTGCAACTCTATAAATGCGAAAAGACCAATTTTCATTTTTTGCATGCCTATTCCGATTCGTTTTACGACTTGTTCAAGGCGGCCAAAACAGATAAAGTAGAGGAGCAGAAAGAAAAGGCCAAGATCAAATCGGATGCTTCCCTTCAAAAGCTTTTGGAAGAAGTAAGCTCCAAGACGAATAATCCGTTGCATACCTACATGTCCATTTCCGCTTTCGACACCTTGGTCGATGCCGTGAACGATTTTGCCAATAAAATAAATGTAGATGCTGTGATCATGGGTACCAAGGGAGAAACTGCCGACAAAAAGATCACCTTCGGAAGCCACACGGTTCAAGTGTTCAAATATGTAAAATGCCCTGTTTTGGCCATTCCACAACAATGTGAATACCAACAACCCAAAAAAATTCTTTTTCCGACCGATTATATGCTGCCTTACAAACGAAGGGAGCTCAAACTCCTCAACGATATGGCGGCCCAATTCAAATCTAAGATCTACTGTCTGTATTTCTCCGATTTTGAAGAGCTGAGCAATAGGCAGATCGACAACAAAAGGTTCCTGAGGGAATCGCTTTCCAAGGCCTATCTTTTTTACGAAAGACTGCCGGTCGACAACAAGGCCAAAGCTATTTTGGACTATATCGACAAAAACGATATTTCAATGCTGGTGATGGTGAATTCGCGCCATTCTTTTTTGGAGGATATGCTCTATCGCTCAACCGTCGATGAAATTGGGTTGCATGCCAACATTCCATTTTTGGTCATGCAAAACCTGCCCAGATAATTTGATCCCTTACGATATGAAGAAAATACTTTTGCCCACCGATTTTTCTGAAAATGCATGGAATGCCATTGCCTATGCACTGGAATTTTTTAAAAATGAAAACTGCACCTTTTACATCCTGCATACCTATACCCCTTTGTTCTATCGATTGGATTATATGATGGGCGGTCCGGAATTCAGTGCCGTTCCCGATGTAGGTGTCGATTTGTCGCTGGCGGGCCTGGAGAAAACCATGACCGACATAAAATCGCGCCATCCCAACAAAAAACATAGTTTTAAAACCGTTTCCGCCTTCAACACCCTCACCGATGAGATCAACAACCTATGTGAAAGCCATAAGATCGATTTGATCGTGATGGGGACCCAGGGGGCTACCGGAGCCAAGGAAATATTATTGGGCACCAATACGGTGTACGTGATCAGAAAGGCCAAGGTGCCCGTATTGGCCATTCCGGAAAATTTCCGTTTCAAGCCGGTCCAAAAGATTTTGTTCGCAGTGGATTATTGGTCCCGCTATAAGGAGGCCGAGCTTAGATTCCTGAACGAAATGATTCATTTAAATGCCGCAAAGTTGATGGTGATGCATGCCGGTGAAGAGCAGGAATTGAAGGAAGTGCAGACCAAGAACAAAGCCTATCTGATGGATTATTTTAAGTCGATCGATGCGAAGTTCGAAGAAATGAAAGATCGGTACATGCCCAATGCCGTTCATGACTACATCGCTGAACAAAGCATAGACCTATTGGCCATGATGAACCGAAAACATTCATTTTTGGATAGACTGTTGGTCAAGCAGAATATAGATGCCATTGGGTACCATGTCAAAATTCCGTTTTTGGTAATGAAAGACACCGCAAAAATATCTAAATAAGTAGCCGATGCATAACATATTGCTGCCCACCGATTTTTCAGATGACGCATGGAATGCCATTTTTACTGCGCTAAAACTCTTTAACAAAGAAGAATGTAAGTTTTATCTGTTGAATGCCTACGAGCCCAATCTGCTGAACATTCTGGGCGACAAAAGTGAACAGCGCCTCGCGGCCATCTACGATTCCCTCGCCACCGAATCGCAACTGAAACTAAAGGAATCGTTAGCATACCTGATCAAAAATCACGAGAATCCGAAACACAGTTTTGAAACTGTTTCAAAACGGGACGGCTTGGTGAATGCGGTTCGAGACCTTCAAAAACAACAGGGTTTTGAGCTGGTGGTCATGGGCACCAAAGGGGCGACCGGGGCAAAAGAGGTTTTTGTGGGGAGCAATACCGTTAAGGTGATCAAGGATATGCGGACTTGTCCGATTTTGGCGGTGCCGGGAGATTATAATTTTCAGGTATTGAAACAAATCGTTTTACCGACCGACTATACACATACATTTAAGGGGCCGGCACTTGCGTTGCCCAAATCCCTGGCCAAAAAGTGGGGTGCGCTGATCCACATCCTGTACGCCTCATCGGGACAAGATCTTGACCGGGAACAGCAAACCCATAAAAAACAGCTCGAGGCCCTCTTGGATGGTCTTCATCTAAACTTCCAGGAAATTGCGTTACAGGCCGATGTGTCGGATGCCATTGAAAGTTACGTTGGCGAGATCAATGCAGATTTACTTATTTTGGTGCATCACCGGCACAGCTTTTTCGAAAAATTGACCAGGGAGGCGGTCATCAAAAAAATAGCCTTCAAATCGGAAGTTCCTTTATTGGTCATTCCTGATTGAAAGCGTGCTTTGATAAAATAGCAAGAGCAAAATCCGCTTATAAAGCGATGTCCGATTTGAAATCGCCTTGCATCCAGTTCTTGGAGTCCGGGGCGGTACAATTATAATCGGTTATCGGATGACCGATCCTGCGAAGTTCCTGTTTTACCTTTTCAAAACAACCGGGGCTGTCATATAGAAAGGAAACCATCCCCCCGATGATATCGATGTCGACGATCCTGATATCGAGGATGCGACTGAGGTTTCTCATAATGGTATTCTGCGATTCGATCGATTTTAAATCTTCAATTTTTGCGGTGGCTTTCATGGGCATATTTTTCTGGGTTATGCAAAATTAAGGAAATGGTGACGCCTTTAAAATGACCTGGGTCATGTGTGTGCTTTTTTATTTTACCTTGGTTTGTAATTCTAAATAAATAATGGGGATCTAATGGTCAAAGAATATGTCATAGGCATCGATATCGGGGGTACTTTTACCAAAATCGGACTGGTGGATGCGGAAGGAGCCGTCCTTAAAAACACCGTCTATAAGACCGGGGCAAATGCCGCTTTTGGAGATTTCTTGAAAAAGTTGGAAATGGAAGTGGTCCTGCTCAAAAACGCACTCAATGACAATGATAGGCTGATATCGATCGGGGTAGGCGCCCCCAATGCCAATTATTTGACCGGAAATATGGAACATCCCGTGAATTTTAGATGGGGCGATATAGTACCTTTGGTCACTGAAATCGAAAAACTATTTGGATTGCCGGTTCATATTGCCAATGATGCCAACGCTGCCGCCTTGGGCGAACTGTATTTCGGGTCGGGAAAAAATATGAAGGATTTTGTGATCCTGACTTTGGGTACCGGACTGGGCAGTGGTATCATCGCCAATGGCGAAATTTTAAGAGGGGCCCACGGCATGGCGGGGGAAATCGGCCACGTGAACGTAGACCCCAACGGGCGTAATTGCAAATGTGGCCTTCAGGGCTGCTTGGAGACCTATGCGTCGGTAACCGGCATTAAAAGGACGGTTTTTGAGCTGTTGGCCGAAATGACCGATGAATCCTTGATGCGGCAGATAAGCTATGATGAAATGACCGGCGAAACAATTGCCAACGCCGCCCTGGAAGGCGATGTGGTCGCCTTGAAGGCGTTCGAAAAAACCGCTTCGGTCTTGGGCAGTAAAATGGCAGACACCGCCGCCCACCTCGATCCCGAGGCTTTTATTTTGAGTGGGGGACTCAGCAAGGCCGGGGCCATCCTTTTAGATCCCGTAGTCGCCAGTATGGAAGAAAACCTGTTTAAGGCCTACAAGGGCAAAATCAAGGTCATGATTTCCGACCTTCCGGGTGCAAGTGCGGTTTTGGGTCCCGCTGCCTTGGCATGGCAGCAGATCGATCGCTCCAAAACCAAAGCCTAACGTTCCAACAAATGCTCCAAGCGCTCGCTGTCGACCACAAATTCGGTCAACTTAAAAAGCTCTTTTCGGTTGACGCGCACACTTTTGACGAATGCTGCGATCTCATCTTCCAATTCCTCATGATCGGCGCGAAATACCTTGGTGTTGAATTTTGTGGAATCATCGATAAGTCGCGCGATCTGTGACAGATGGTTGTCCAATCGATCCAGCAGTTTATCGCAGGCCAAGGTATCTTCAAGAATATTCTGGCCAATGGTCTGCACCGCCTTCAAATTCTCCGTTTTGGTGATCCAGATAAAATATTTGTCCAGAAGATGGTGAAGGAACTTCAAATCGTCTTTGTAAAAAAGCAGATCCGATTTCCAATGTTCCGTCAAAACATAAAGTTCTTGCCACTGTGAATTTTGCAAATAGTTGTCTTTTGGACGCATTCTATAGTCATTCATCACATTCGAATTTAAGTGAAAAAATAATTGTCTATTAAAGGTAGTTTGGACAATTCTGGGAATACATGATTTCGGTCATGGGAACCTTATTCGAAACGTCGGAGCTTGTTTCTCAGCAGATTGATTTCCTCCTGCATCCCGTTGATGCGGTGCAACAGTTGTTGTATCACCTCGATGCCCTCCAAGTTGATGTCGAGATCGGTATAGAGTCGTATGATCCGTTCCGCTTTGGGCAGTTCCTCATGCTGAATATATGGGGTCTGGGCTTCATGTATGATTTCAATGAGGCCATACTCGTGCCATTGCAACACGAATTGAGGGCTAATGCCGTGACTGTTACAAAATTCACTTAAGGCGATGTTTTCATAAATGTCCATAACCTATGTTTTTTTTAGCTGGGCCAATTCCTTAAACAGTTCTTTTTCTCGATCGCTGAGATGGGTCGGTATTTTTAGTTGGTAGGTGATAAACAGATCGCCGTGGCCCCCTTCTTTTTTATAGATCGGAAATCCTTTATCCTTCAATTTGATTTTTGCACCGTTCTGCGTCCCAGGCCTTACCTTTAACTTGGCCTTCCCATCAAAAGTATCAACGGTAATTTCTCCGCCCAGTACGGCGGTATAAAGATCGAGATCCACCGTGCGGTACAAGTGATTGCCGTCCCTTTTGAACGGCGTGTTGTTTTCTATGGAGAAAGTGATATAAAGATCCCCGTTCGGGCCTCCATTGCGCCCGGGTCCACCATGACCTTTGATTTTGATGGTCTGTCCATTTTCTATCCCTGCGGGAATGGTAATCCTGATATTCTTGTCGTTGACCGTCAGGGTCTGTTTTTGGGTGGTGTGGACATCGCGTAACTGCAACCGCAGTTCGGCATTGAAATCCTGCCCCCGGAATTTTACCTGTCTTTGTCCGGAATTGGCACCGCCTCCACCGAACATCGATTCAAAAAAATCGGAGAAATCGCCTCCCGAAAAGCCTCCGCCAAAGGGTTGTCCCGCACTGCCTCGGCCCCTCGATTGGTCGGCTTGTCTTGCTTTTTCGAAGGCTTCGGCATGTTGCCAGTCCTTTCCGTATTGATCATATTTTTTACGGTTTTCCGCATTGCTCAAAACCTCGTTCGCCTCGTTGATTTGCTTGAATTTGGCTTCCGCGCCTTTGTCGTTCGGGTTGACATCGGGATGGTATTTACGGGCCAGTTTGCGATAGGCTTTTTTGATATCGCTTTGCGAGGCGTTTTTGGATATCCCTAAAATCTTATAATAATCGATATACTCCACGTTCAGTTCAAATTATTTTATCGCGCTTTCATTTTCTCCAAAACGCTGTTCGCAATGCCAAATATCTCTTGTTTGACCGAATGGAAACGCAATTTGAAGGTAGCCATTTTTTTTTGAAGATTTTTGTGCGTGCTGTCCAGTTCGGGCGATACCGAATCTTTGGATCGATCCATGAAACGCGTAAGTTGGTCGCGATACTGGCTCACTTCCTTCAACAGTGATTTATTGGCATGGACCAGGTCTTGCAACTGCATCACCTCTTCCCGAATTTCGTCCAGGTTTTCAAGCTTCACCACTTCGAGATAATAGCGGTCGATCAGCCGTTTTAAAAATTGCATTTCATCTTTGTAGAGCGAAAGCTCCGAAATCCATTCCAAAGCCATTTCATATTGGATTTGCACAGGGCCGTTGACCGATTGTTCCATTCTAGTTTTTTTGATTGGTCCCAAAAATAAAGGGAACTAAAAATCCGGCATATGATTTTGATCATATAAGGCTTCCAATTTTGTGATCGCTCTCTGGTTCAACACTGTAATCTGCTTTGCGTTTGATGTCCCAATAATTTAGGATATGAGCAAAATCATTTGATGGGGCATCGATTGCCACTATTTTTGAATTTTACACCCATTTTCTTGCTGGTAGAACTACCAGGATTGTGCAAAACCGTTATCTGGAAGACTACGAGCGTGGTTCGAATAGGCGATGGTAACCAATTAAATATTGAAAGGTTTTATGACTGCAATTCTCGTTCCGACCGATTTCTCCGAAAATGCGTGGAACGCCCTAAAATATGGCTTGGAACTATATAAAGGGCGCCCCTGTACCATTCATTTATTGCATGTGAATCCGCTGCTTTCCAATGCCAGGGATAAGAAGCCGATCCTAAGGACAGCGCAGGCCGTTGAAGAACAGGTCTTGAAAAAGAGCAGGGAACAGTTGGGGAAGCTGCTGAATCGGATCGAATCACTGCCCAACGATAACAACCACATCTTCGTTACCCATACCGCTTACGCCTTCTTCATAGAAACCATCAGGGAGGTGATTCGGGCGCAACAGATCGACATGGTGCTCATGGGGACCAAGGGCGCTACGGGTTTCAAGAAGATATCGTTGGGGAGCAACACCGCCGCAGTCATGACCAAAGTGAAATGTCCGCTATTGGCGATTCCCCAAGAGGCCAAGTATCGCAAACCCAAGGAAATTGCATTTCCGACCGATTATAGGTTGACCTATAGCCGGAATGTTTTGGATTCCCTCGAAGAAATGGTGGCGACCACCAAAGCTGCCCTGCGGGTTCTTTACATGTCGAACAAAGATGCCGATCTGGATCTCGAGCAGCAAAGGAACAAAAACCTGCTTCAAGATTTTTTCAAGTCATATGAACTGAGTTTCCACCATGTGGATGGCAAAAACCTTTCGGTCGCCGTTCAATACTTCACCCAAAGCAGGGAAATCGATATGATCGCGATGGTGGCAAAAAATTTGAATTTTTTACAAAGGATTTTGTTCAAACCCCGAATTGAGGAAATAAGCTATCATGTGAAGGTACCTTTTCTGGTCCTGCATGAATAACAAACGAGGGGGGGTCTCACGCCATGGATCGAACCGCATTGATGATATCGTTCTTCTGCAATACCCCCGATTGGCGCCATACCTGTTTTCCGTTTTTGAAAAGTAGCATGGTAGGCACCCCGCGTACCTGATATTTTTCAGCAAGGTCCTGGTTTTTGTCCACATCGATCTTTACGATTTTTAGTCCGTCGCCCATTTCATCCTTGACCTGTTTGAGGATGGGGGCCAACATTTTACAGGGCCCGCACCATTCGGCAAAAAAATCGACCAGAACCGGGGTCTCGGCGTCGATGATCTTTCGGAAACTACTTTTCATTGAAATTCAATTTAGGCAGGCAATTTAAAAAAATTGGCCAAATCCAAAACTGACCAATATCATAGCGGGCTATCCGCTTCACCTTTACTTTTAAGGCGTCGTCTAAAATTGATGCGGAAATGAAGAAAATAATTTTGCCCACCGATTTTTCAGAAATTGCCCATAATGCCATTCGCTATGCCCTCAGGCTTTTTCAAGGGGAGGAATGCACCTTTTACCTGTTGCATACCTATACACCGGCCATTTATCAGGCGGAATACCTTTTGCACAGCCCGGGACAAATAGGATTGGGAGATATCTACCAGACTCAGACCACTACACAACTGGAAGCCCAACAGTCGAAGCTCCAAAAAGAATTCAAGAATCCGAAGCACACTTTTAAGATCCATGCCGCCTTCAACATTTTGGTCGATGAAATACTCGAGATTTCCGAAAATGAAAAGGCCGACCTGGTGGTCATGGGCACCCAAGGAGCGTCCGGTGCCAAAGAGCTGTTGTTGGGATCGAATACGGTACATGTGATGAAGAAGGCCATATGTCCGGTTTTGGCCATCCCCCCGAAATTTGAATATGAAAATCCGAAAGAGATCTTATTTCCGACCGACTATGAGGTAGACTATACCGAACCACGGTTGCGGATGCTTTTGGAAGTCGCAAGAATGCATCTTTCCAGCGTTGAAGTAATGCATGTATCGATGGGTTACGACCTCACGGAACCCCAGCTCCGCCATAAGGCGAAACTAGAGCATATCCTGGGCAAAATCGCCCATCTTTTCCACGAAGTGCCCAATCAGGAAATCATTGGGGCCATCAACAACTTCCAAATAAAAAAGCCCATGAATTTATTGGCGATGGTCAAAAACAAACACACTTTCATGGAACGCCTCTTTATTGAACCGGTCATCAAAAAAATAGGATTCCACATCACCATCCCGTTTTTGGTCATTCCCTAAATTAACAGAAATACCAACAGCTATGCACCATATCGTCGTCGCTACCGATTTTTCCAACAATGCCTATAATGCTCTTTTTTATGCTTCGAAATTGTTCAGGCACAAAACCTGTACGTTTTTTTTGCTCAACACCTATGACGTTCATACCCCGTTGAAAAGCAAAAGCATCGCGAACGAGGAGAAAAAAGATTTTTTGGAACAGTTGAGCGATGAATCCATGGAAGGCCTGCAACAGGCCATGCATCGAATCAATTTGGACGAACCGAACCCCAAACACCAATATCAATTGATAAGTGCCCAGGGAGAAGTCACCGAAGAGATCGTGAAGGCCGCGCGCAAGCATAAGGCAGGCTTGGTGGTGATGGGCAATAAGGGCGCCACCGGCAACATATCGGTCTTTTTGGGCAGTAAGAGTACCAAGACCATTTCTACCCTTAAAACCTGCCCCGTATTGGCCGTGCCTGAGGAAGCCGAGTTTATAATGCCGAATGAATTGGCCTTTGCCACCGATTATAAAAGGCCGTTGAAACCAGAAATGACCAAGCCCTTGAAGGATATGGCGCATCTCTGCCATGCGGCGATAAGGATATTGCACATCCATGAGGAGGAAAAATTGGACAAGGTGCAGGAGACGAATCTCAAATCACTGCTCGACCAACTGAAACCATTGGACCATTCAACCCATTGGCTGCCTAATTTTGCCAGTAAAACAGAAGCCATTCAGGCCTTCTTGGACGGTCTGGGCATCGGCATGCTCGTGATGATCGACTATAAGTTGGGATTTATGGAGAAGCTGTTACGGGAACCGGTGATCACTAAAATAATGTTCAATATTACCATTCCGTTTTTGGTGATTCCCGAAAGCGACTGATAATTGTCATAGCGTTACAACCAAAGGGAAATTAATTTTATACCTGAACGAATTCAAAATTTGCGCATCATGGACAAAAGAGTACTATTACCTACCGACTTCTCAAAAAACGCGTTGAACGCGATCAGATATGCATTGGATCTTTACAAAGACCAGAAATGTGAGTTTTACCTTTTAAATGCCTTTCAGGTAGACGGATTTTCTCTCGATAACCAAATGATGGTCCCCGAACCCGGGGAAATGGCCTATGAAGCCGCGAAAAAGCAATCGGAGGAAAGATTGGAGAAGCTGATGGACATCCTGGAACTGCATCACGATAATGCCAAGCATAAGATTCACCAGGTATCTACCTATAATTCCTTGCTCTATGCCATCAAAGACACCATTGCCAAAAAAGACATCAACATCGTGGTAATGGGAACCAAAGGGTATACTGGGGCCGAAAGCGTGATCTTTGGAACCAATACCGTGAATGTCATGGAACAGGTCACCCAATGCCCCATCTTGGCCATTCCCGATAACGTGCGTTTTTCGGCACCAAAGGAAATCGTTTTTCCGACCGACTACAAATCAAATTTCAAACGAAAAGAACTCCAGTATCTATTGGAAATTGCGAAGTACCATCAAGCCTTTATCAGGGTATTGCACATTGTAAAAGAGCCCGACCTGAACAAAACCCAGCAGAGCAATAAGGTATTGTTGGAAGCGATTTTGGAAGGCTGCAACCATAGTTTTCACAATCTGAGCGATCTTAAGGTGCCCACGGGAATCAGTGTATTCGTTGAAAGCCGGGGAAGCGATATGATCGCCTTCATCAATAAAAAACATGGCCTTTTCGGCAAAATTTGGTCAAAACCTTTGGCCAAGGAAATCGGCTACCATTCAAAAATACCGGTGCTTACCATGCACGAATCAAAATAAATTCATAAAGACATGACCAACATAGGAATTTGGATCGATAAAGAGAAGGCCCATTTGGTGACCCTGAAAAAAAACGAAATCAGTTTCAAAACCCTGCAGTCAGAAGTTGAAAACTTCCATCCCAAAGGGGGTTCTGGATCTAGGGTAAAATGGGGCGGCCTGCAGGATGTGGTAAAGGAAAGAACCTATTTGGAAAGGGAGAAACAGCAACTCAAAAAATACTTTGCCAATGTGGCCCACCAACTTTCCCATGCCGATGCCATTGCCATATTCGGACCTTCCGACACCCCGGATAAACTGCAGCAAGAATTATCACAAAACTATAAATCGCTGCATACCAAATTAAAATCTGTGGTGAAGTGTGATAGTATGACCGAAAATCAGGTCAAGGCGTTGGTGAAGGAATTTTTTAAATCGGTAGGCTAGGTGCAGGAATTGACGGAATTTTTCTCACATCCCGTGGTGCTCAAGATTTTTAAGGTCTTGTTGTGGTTGTCGGCGATTGTCCTTGCCATTAATTTTCTTCGCAAACTGCTCAAAAGGAGGATTACCGATGCCACCATCAGGTACAAGGCACAAAAGGGCATCGAAATCATCGGTTATGCACTGATCATCCTACTCCTTTTGATCTCCTTTACCCTGAACGATGTAAAGGATTATACCATCATCATCGGACTTTTTACAGCCGGACTCACCTTTACGCTCCAGGAGCTGATCTTGAGCATTGCCGGTTCGTTCTATATCTTTTTTGTGCGGGTCTATAAGCCGGGAGATCGTATTGAGATCAATGGCATCAAAGGTGATGTCATCGACATCGATAGTATCTATACCACCATCATGGAGATGGGAGAGTGGGTGAGCAGCGATAATTACTCGGGAAGGATCGTGAAGATCAGCAATGCCTTCGTCTTCAAAGGCCCCATAAAGAACTACTCGATGGATTTCCCTTTCGTTTGGGACGAACTGAATATCTTGGTCACCTTCGATTCCGATATTGAAATGGCCAAAAAACTGGTGACTGACACAGCTGTTGGCTTACTATCTGATTATAGCGAGGCGTCCAAAGCCAAATGGCAAGAAATGGTAGCGCATTATTATATTGAAAATGCAACCATAGACCCTACCATCGCGGTTCGTTTGACCGATAATTGGGTGGAATTGAACCTGAGGTACATTACCGACTATAAACGGAGGCGGTTTACCCAACACCAACTCTTCTATGAAATCCAGAAATCGGTGAACAAGACCGAAGGGAAAGTTAAATTGGCTTCCACTACCCTACAGCTGTTAAAAATCCCGGAAGTCGATGTCCGGCTAAAATCCTGAAACAATGGCAGATGCCGAGATCGATATTATTAAATCTTCTGGCGAAAAGGCAAAGTTTTCCTTGAACAAACTGCGCAACTCATTAAAAAGGAGCGGTGCCGATGATCTGTTGACCGATCAGATCGTTGACAAGGTGAGGGATGAACTGTACCAGGGCATTTCCACCAAGGAAATTTACAATAGGGCGTATGCCCTGCTCAAGCGAAAAAAATCGGTGTTCGCCTCCAAGTATAAACTGAAAAAAGCCATTTATGAACTGGGCCCCACCGGTTTTCCCTTCGAAAGGTTCATCGCCGCCATCCTTCAATATTCGGGATATCGCACGGAAGTAGGAAAAATTTTGGCGGGGGCATGTGTCACCCATGAAATTGATGTCGTTGCAGAGAAAAATGGTACCGTCGATATTATAGAGTGTAAATTCCATGGGGAGGAGGGCCTTAAATGTAATGTGAAAATACCATTGTATATCAATTCAAGATATAACGATGTCAAAGCGCATTGGCAAAGCAAAAAAAATCAAAACAAGGCATTACATCAAGGATGGCTGGTGACCAATACCCGCTTCACCGAAGATGCCCTAAACTATGGTAGGTGTGTTGGTCTCTTTTTGTTGAGCTGGGATTTCCCCAAAGAGGAGGGTCTCAAGGACCGCATCGATCGTTTGGGCCTTTATCCCATTACGGTGTCCACGCTTCTGAGCAACCGTGAAAAGCAGTTTTTACTGAGTAGGGATGTGGTGCTCTGCCGCCAATTGTTAAAAGATCGATTTTTTTTGGACCATCTGGGGATTTCCGAAACCCGGAAGCAGAAGATTTTGAACGAAGTTGAACAACTCTGTAATTTTTGAAAGCAATGTTATTATGGAAAAGGTAAAGATTCATTTCTTAGGCGCGTCCGGAACGGTAACAGGCTCCAAATTTTATTTGGAGACCCCGGAAACCAACCTCATGGTCGATTGTGGGATGTTTCAAGGTCTAAAAGAACTACGGCTCATCAATTGGGAACCATTGCCCATCGATGCTTCCAAAATAGATACGGTATTGCTGACCCATGGCCACTTAGATCATACGGGCTATTTGCCAAGATTGCTCAAGGAAGGTTTTCGAGGAATAATTATGGGTACCGCCCCGACGCTCGCCGTTACGAAAATTATATTGCGCGACAGTGCCAAGATACATGAAGAAGAGGCCCAAAGCGCAAATGAACAGGGCTACAGCAAGCACCATCCCGCTTTGCCGTTCTATACGCTTGAAGATGCGGAAAAGGCCATCGATTTGTTTCAAAGTGCGGAAAGGGACGAATGGATCAAGCTCTCGGAAAATGTTAAATGCAGGTTTCGGTACAATGGGCATATTATCGGGGCGACCTTTTTGGAATTGGATATCTTCGGCAAGCGGTTCGTTTTCTCGGGCGATGTTGGCCGTATGGAGGATTCACTGCTCTATCCGCCCGAAAGGCCGGAATGGGCAGACTATCTTTTTGTCGAAAGCACCTATGGCAATAGGTTGCATCCCAAGGAAGATGTTGAAGCAAACTTGGTATCCATCATAAAAAAAACCATCAAGGAAAGGGGCAATTTGATCATTCCTTCATTCGCAGTGGAACGATTGCAGTCCTTGATGTACCTTTTGTACCAATTGTACGGTAAAAACCGGATCCCCAATATTCCGATCTTCATCGATAGCCCGATGGGCAATAATGTGCTATCGGTTTTTGAGAAATTTCCAAAATGGCACAAGCTTTCGCCCAGCGAATACCGGGCGATGTGCAACCACTTTACCATCATCAGTTCCTATGCCGATACCTGGAAAACCATAGATGACCCCAGGCCAAAAATCGTTATCGCAGGAAGCGGGATGGTCACCGGGGGCCGTGTGCTCACTTATTTGAAACAATTGATCGATCACGGCACGACCAACATTTTACTGGTGGGGTACCAGGCAGAAGGCACCCGCGGGAGACAGTTGTTGGAGGGGGCACATGAACTGAAATTCTTCGGAAAATATGTACCGGTCAAAGCAAAGGTCTATCATTTTGAAAGCCTTTCGGCACATGCCGACCAATATGAATTATTGCACTGGTTGGGGGCACTTAAGAACATTCCCGAACAAGTATTCCTGATCCATGGCGAACCCGTAGCCTTGGATGCCTTTCGCGTGAAGATCGCCGACAGTTTTGGTTGGCACGTTCATGTTCCAAAACTGAACGAAACCATGGAAGTTGTCATTTGAATCGATGAACTGACCAATATCATTTTTGGGAACCGATATCGGTGGTAATTTTAACGAATTAAAGATTACCGATGAATGCCGAAAACGATCATACCAAAATCGATCAGACCAAAAAGGTCGATCAGCTCTATTTGGAGATAAAACAATGGAAATCGGGCCTCCGGTTTATGCTCGATGAAATCCATTTTATCGACCGACTTCTCAATTCCTATGTATTTGAACCCAACACCCCCAATCTTTTTGAACGGTTGATCGATTACCAAGAACGGGTAAAAAGGGCCAAATCCTTGGAAGCGAACATAGCCGCCAACATCAAAAAACATGAAAACAATTTGGGCGGAATGCTCGAATGCACCGACGAAGCCTGCGACATGGCCTATTACCAAAAACATGCAAAATTGAAGGCGGAGTGGACCGATTGCCTGGAGAGTTTCCAAAATCTGAAATCGGAGATATTCAATTATGCGGGTGGCATCCTCAAAGGAAAGAAACCTGGTCATTAACGCGAGGAATCCCCATCGCCAACAAACTGATATTGGTCATTTTCGGGACCGGACGGACTTCGTAAATTGACCCATGTCGTTATGGCCAACAGTACAATGGCCCATCGGAAAATGTCATGTATAGGTTTGATCTGACAAGAACCTTTTTTGTAACGCCAAATTTTAAAAGCCTAGGTGATGAAAACTAATAATAGCCCAAAATATACCTATCTGGAATGGTTCAGTCCAGAGGAATTGCATGAAGCCAGTTTGGCTTGGTTTTCCGAGCTGAATTTTGCAAGGGACGAACAGGCCTTTTTGAACGATCTTGTTAAATCCCATACCCTACAACTTACCGAGCACAATAGGTTCGACAAGAGTAAGGCCGTCGTTTCGGCCCTTGCGAAGGTAGAGAAGGATGGTGTTTCCCTGATGAAAAGGGTGCAGAACCATGAAAATAAGTTGGAGATCATGCTCGACGGGGTAGACCAGCTTGAAATGGAAAAAGACTATTTAAAGACCCATAAGGAATTGTTGATCGCCGTTGACGATTATATGAAGTCATATAGAAAGGTGAAAGAATCCCTGATGGAACTGGTTTCGAAGGTGTTGAAAGAAGAAAAACAAAAACGCTTGTTGAATTAAAAAACCCCGACATGAAAAAATTTTTGCTGATTGCCTTACTTGCGCTTATGGGATGTTCTTCGGCCGAATTGGTCGAAAACTGGAAGAATCCTGACATCGTCATTTTTGACGCCAACAAGGTGTTGATCGTAGGGATGACACAAAATGAGGACGCCCGTTCGGAATTTGAGACAAAACTCAAAAGGGAATTCAAGAAAAGAGGCGTTGATGCGGAAAGGAGCATCGACCTCTTTGATGTGGCCTTTACGAACTCCCACAAGTCTGAGGAAGAAATATCCGCGGTGGAGGAACAACTGTTGGACAAAGATTTCGATGCCATTCTTTTTACCAAAATCCTGGGTTCCGAAAGCAGGAAACCTTTGGTTGAGAGCATCTCGGAATTGGATGATTATAACAGTACTTTCAGGGAAGATTACATGACCCATCAGAACATATACTACGATACCGATTATTATGAGGAGTATAGGATTTACCATGCAGAGACCTCTTTGTACTGCATTTGTGTTGATAAGGAACGTTCCTTGATCTGGAAGGGATCGATCGATATCCTGGATCCCATCGACGTGAAAAAAACGGTGAACGATTATATCAAGTTGGTCGTGCTCGCCATGGAGGAACAAGACCTTATTTTTAGAAAAGAAAAGAGCGATGAAGTTACTGGTATTTAGCGCTAAGGAATTTGAGATTCCCTTCATTGAAAAGGCGAATAAAAACCAGCATACGGTAACCTTCACCAAAGACGCATTGGACAGTCGCACTGCACGGAAGGCAATGGGCTACAAGGCCATATCCATTTTTTCGGGGGACGACGCCTCTTTGGTGGTACTCGAGAAACTTTGGGAATTGGGGGTTCGTTATATCACCCTGCGGTCGGCCGGCTATAACAACGTCCATATCAAGGCCGCAAACCGGATCGGTTTTAAAGTGGCCAACGTGCCCGATTACTCCCCCCATGCCATAGCAGAACATGCCATGGCCCTTTTGCTGGCGATGAACCGCAAGCTTATTTTGGCCGATAAACGGGTGCACCAATACAATTTTGTGCAAGATGGCCTTTTGGGCTTCAACCTGAACGGTAAGACCTTTGGGATTATCGGTACGGGACGTATCGGGAGTGTGATGGCCAAGATCGTCCACGGATTTGGGTGTAAAATTTTGGCCCATGATCTGCTTCCGAACGATGATCTAAGATCAACTTATGGGATTACCTATACAACTTTGAACAATCTTTGTATCGAGGCCGATATCATCAGCCTCCATATTCCCCTGACCTTTGAAAACCATTTTATGATCGACAGGTCTAAATTGTCCTTGATGAAACGGGATGCCGTGCTGATCAATACTTCAAGAGGGGCCATTGTCGATACCAGGGCGCTTATCGAAACCTTATCCAAGCACGAACTTGGGGCCTATTGCACCGATGTTTATGAAAAGGAAAAAGGGGTATTTTTTAAAGACCATTCCAATGATGGCTTGAAGGAGGAACCCTTAAAGAGATTACTGTCCTTTCCCAACGTGCTGCTGAGTCCGCACCAAGCGTTTATTACCGATGAAGCCTTGGCCAATATCGCAGAAACGACCTTCGTGAATATCGATTGTTGGGAACAGGGCAAGTCATGCAACAACGAATTGGAATACCTCACTTTGGTTTCCTGATCGGTTCCGAGATTTCCATGATGGTTGGTATGCATTGCCCCAGTCCTTCCTAGTTGCAGCAGCAGTGGGATAAATTGCCAAAACTTAAAAATCGAAATAGGCCTTGGCATTGTAATAACAGATATCCTGCACCAGTTTGCCGATCCATGGCAGATCGGCGGGCAATTCGCCCTTTTCGATATCCTGTCCAAAAAGGTTGCACAGGATGCGCCTGAAATATTCGTGCCGGGGAAAGGACAGGAAACTTCTCGAATCGGTAAGCATCCCTATAAAACAACTGATCATGCCCATACTCGAAAGGGCGTTCAATTGTTGTGTCATCCCTTCTTTTTGATCTAGGAACCACCATGCCGATCCCCACTGTACCTTGCCTTTGATACTGCCGTCGTTATAATTGCCTATCATGGTGGCCATCAATTCATTGTCGCGGGGGTTGACATTATAGATAATGGTTTTGGTCAATCGATCGGCCGAATCCAGGGCATCCAGGAATTTAGACAGACTTGCGGCCTGCGGATAGTCACCAATGGAGTCCCAGCCGGTATCGGGCCCCAGTAAACGGTGCATCCTACTATTGTTGTTCCGCTGCGCCCCCAGATGGAATTGCTGAACCCATCCCAGCTCATGATAGCTCCTACCCAAAAAAATAAGCAGGGCACTTTGAACTTTATCGGCTTCCAGATCGCTAACGGTTTTGCCTTCGCGTATCTTTTTGAAAATGGCGTTGACTTCCTTTTCGGTGAAATCCTCGGCATAAAGATGTTCCAAGCCGTGATCGCTCAAACGGCAACCTTGTTCATGAAAATAGGTCATCCTGCGCTTGATCGCCTCGCACAGCCCATCAAAAGTGGTGATTTCCATTGCCGCTGCTTCCCCCAAACGTGATAGGTAGTCCAAATAGCCTGCGTTTCGAACGAATATGGCCTTATCGGGCCGGAATGCCATGCTTACCTTGGTGCTGAAATCGCTTTCTGCCAATTTCCGGTGGTGTTCCAGGGTGTCTGTAGGGTCATCTGTGGTACAGAGCACCTCCACCTTCATTTTTCCGATCAGGTTACGGCAACTAAAGGCATCGGTATTCAACTGTTGGGAAAGCCCGTAGTAGAGCTTATCGGCATTCATCGGGCCCAGTTGGTCGTAGCAATCGAAATATCGTGAAAGCTCCATGTGCGTCCAATGGTACAGTGGGTTTCTCATCGTGTATGGAACGGTATAGGCCCATTTTTGAAATTTTTCCTGATCGGAAGCCTTCCCCGTAATATATTGTTCATCGATGCCCAGGTTTCGCATAGCGCGCCATTTATAATGATCCCCGTTCACCCACACCTGTGTCGGATTCTCGTAGATCACGTTCTCGGCCAGGTCTTTGGGGGATAGATGGTTATGATAATCTATGATGGGCAGTTTTGAGGCATGTTCATGATACAGGGTCTGCGCATATTTATTTTCCAATAAGAAGTTTTCATGTATCAAGGGCGCTTTGTTCATGGTATCGATGAAGCTAAGGGTTCAATATAGGGATGCTGCGGTTTTCAATTAAGAATGATTGTTTCGATTTTGGAGGAGGGCACTATGTTGATGATGGCCCCAATGTGCCCCAAAGACGCCTAAATATACTGTTTTTGTTTTCCAGTGTATCCCTGAAAGTTATTAATATTTTTTATATTCGGGAACTTGAACGGTTTATAATTTTCCTGCCCAAAATCGATTCGGTAATCAAATTTAAAATCAACGATATGCCCAACCAACAACTCAATGCCTTCTTCCGTAAGCTCATTTTAATCTGTATCGTCGCGATAGGTCTGCCTTGGGCGGCCCAAGGGCAATGGGAAATGCTGTTTAACGGGAAGGACCTTTCCAATTTTGAGCAGTTGAACGGGACCGCGAAATACGAGATTCGCAATCAAGAAATGATAGGGACCTCCAAGCTCGGCACCCCCAACAGCTTTATGGCCACCAAAAAACAATATGGCGATTTTATTCTGGAATTTGAGGTCTTCGTGGAGAACGGACTCAACTCCGGGGTACAGTTCAGGAGTTTGAGCATCCCTTCCAATATGGAGGGTAGGGTGCACGGTTACCAATGTGAGATCGAGACCAGTTCAAGGAAGTGGGCCGGTGGGGTCTATGATGAGGCCAGAAACGGATGGCTTTACCCCCTGACCAGAAACGAAAAAGGGCAAAATGCCTTCGTGCCCGGCGAGTGGAACCATTATAGGATCGAAGCCATTGGGCCGAGCATCCGCACCTGGGTGAACCATGTGCAATGTGCCAACCTGGTGGATGATACCACCGCTTCGGGCTTCATCGCCTTTCAAGTGCACGGCATAGATGATAAGGCCTTGGAGGGCAAGACCGTGAAATGGCGCAATATCAATATCCAGACCAACAATCTCGAAAAGTCAAGGCAAGCCGTTGATCCCGAGGTTCCCGAAATAAGTTACCTGACCAACCAGCTCACCGAAAACGAGAAAAGAAAGGGCTGGCGACTTTTATGGGATGGGAACAGTACAGAAGGCTGGCGTGGCGCAAAATTGGAGGCTTTTCCGGAGCAAGGTTGGAATATGGCGGATGGCATGCTGAATGTGGAGTCTTCCGATGGACACGAATCTCGAAATGGGGGCGACATCGTAACCCTTGACGCTTTCAGCGATTTTGAGTTGTGCGTCGATTTCAAGATTACCGAAGGGGCCAATAGCGGCATCAAGTATTTTGTGGACCCCGGGCTGAACAAGGGAGAAGGTTCGGCCATCGGGCTGGAATTCCAGATCCTTGACGATGAAAGGCATCCCGATGCAAAAGAAGGAAAAAACGGCAACAGAACCGTGGGGTCTCTGTACGACCTTATCCGAGCCGAGAACGCCGATAATGCAAGGGGCAAGAACTTCAAGGGGGTAGGGCAGTGGAACAACGCCAGGATCGTGGTAAAAGGGGGGCATGTCGAACATTGGCTCAATCAGGTCAAGGTGGTCGAATTCGATCGGTTCAGCCAAACCTTCAAGGCCCTGGTAGAAAAGAGCAAGTACGAACAATGGGAAAATTTTGGCCGCTTGCCGGAAGGCTTGATCCTATTGCAAGACCATGGGGATCGGGTTTCCTTTAAGAGTATCAAGGTCAGGGAGTTTTAATACATTTTACGAAAGTGTGCCTTCTAATGGGGTGACCTCCGATGGGTGAGGGATATATTCGCGGAACGGTGGAACATTGGGATTTTGAAGATTTACAAAGTATATTTTAAGTAACTATAAATAAAGCGGGTATGATGGTAAAAGCAATTTTTTTCAGGGCTGCAATGTATACGTTCTTGTTATCCGTCGTTGTCGCAGTAGCCCATAATGAACCATCGAAAAGCAATGCCCTTGTCGGCGAATACGTGCTGATCGTGGAAGGTTATGATTGGGGCCCCGCTGCAAGCAGGGTTGTCCTTTCGCTCGATGTAACAGCTACCGAGGCCATGGCAGGGGATTATACCGTTGCTGTTTCGCGTGATACCGAATACGCCGAAATCGCACCCGAACAGGCGTCGGGCAAGAGAACGGTAATCTATGCCTATGTCTCGGATGAGGAGGGCAACCGCTTGGAAACAGGCAATCACATTACCCTTGTTTTGGCCGTTGGACCCGATGTGGCCCTGGCATCGCCCATACAATATATCAGGACAGACAAAGGGGGTAGAAACTTATGGATCGACTATAAACTGTCGATTACCCACACACCTTCCAATACCATTTGGGACAAGGAGGCAGGCCGCATCAGGGAGCTCGTAGATTCCTTCGATCTTTCGGGAACCTTCAAAGATAGCAACGGCATTACCATGTCGTACGCTTCCTTTACGCCCAATACGGCCAATGAAAAATCACCCTTGATCATTTGGTTGCACGGAGGGGGAGAAGGGGGCACTGATCCGAGTATTCCGATTATTGCCAACAGGGCGGCCAATTATGCTTCCGATGAAATCCAGTCTTTCTTTGACGGGGCCTATGTTCTTTCCCCGCAATGTCCGGGTGCCTGGATGCACAATGGCGAAGGGGTCACCACCCATGGCCGTGAAGATGACATATATAACAAAGGTTTAATGGAATTGATACGGAGCTACGTAATGTCAAATCCAAAAATAGATGTCGACAGAATATATGTTGGAGGCTGCTCCAATGGCGGTTACATGGCCCTGAAGCTGATCATGCTGCATCCCGACTACTTTGCCGCGGGATATATCAGCGCACTGGCCTATCAATCGGAATATATTAGCGATGCACAAATAAACGCGATCAAGGGAGTGCCGATATGGTTTGTCCATTCAAAAGACGACCGAACGACCATACCCGAAAAGACCGTTGTTCCGGTTTACGAAAGGTTGATCGGGGCAGGGGCCCCAAATGTCCACTTTTCCTATTATGACCATGTGACCGATATCACGGGATTTTTTGGAGGAAATAACTATTATTACAACGGCCACTGGTCGTGGATCTATTCCCATGCCAACCGCGCCAAGCTTGATTATGACGGAACCCCGGTAATGTATCAGAATAGGCCCGTCACCATTATGGAATGGTTGGCAGCCCAAAGCAATTAAAAAGCCTTTTGGCCAGAGGCGATGTTCTGGAAACTGCCTTTGTATCCATGTATAACTGGATCAAAGGCTGTCTCACATTTCGAACAAAAATGCCACCTCAATTTCACAACGAGGAACAAGCCCCCCAAACGATTTACCTCATTTGCTATTTAGAACCACTTTCGTTTGTGGCAGTTGTAAATGTTGCTATTATAGGTTTTAGTATCGATATAAAAAGAACCCTCATGTTTCGTATAAATGACGATTCATGAGTTGCACATATGGTCAATTAACAAAGCTGCTCGAAGTGTTGGCAAATGGGAAATTCTTGGTTAAAGCGCAATATGTCTTATAATGTGCCCGAACAAAGGGCCGTTCATGGGGCCATTTTTCAAATTTCTACATGTTGTTCAATTAAAAACAGAAAGTCAAGATCATGAACCTGAAAATTGTGTTTCATTTTAAAAGAAAGAAAATATGAAAGCAGTGGTATATCAAAAATACGGCCCACCTGATGTCTTGAAGTTAACGGAGCTGGAAAAGCCACGTCCAAAAGACAATGAAATCCTTATCAAAATACATGCGGCCACCGTAACTTCAGGAGACGTTCGATTACGCAGTTCCGATTTCCCACCTTTATTTTGGCTCCCGGCCCGAATCATATTCGGATTGTTTAAACCGAACAAGAAGATATTGGGTCATGAATTGGCCGGCACCGTTGAGGAAATTGGAAAAAACGTTACAAAATTTAAGGTCGGGGACGAGGTATTCGGCACTTCCACAATGCTAAAAACGGGCTCTTATGCAGAATACATCTGCTTGCCACAGGAATGGAAAAATGGGGTGGTCGCAATAAAGCCCAAAAATATGAGCTTTCAAGAAGCAGCGGCCTTGCCCGTTGGCGCCATGACTGCCATGTACCTGCTTAAGAAAGCCGACCTGAAGCAAGGTCAGCAGGTAATGGTATATGGTGCTTCAGGCAGTGTGGGGAGCTATGCCGTTCAATTGGCAAATCAAAAAGGCGCATCGGTAACGGGGGTTTGTAGCGGTTCCAATGTTGAAATGGTGAAAGCACTGGGCGCAAAAAAAGTCATAGATTACAAAATGGAAGACTATTCGAACTGCGGTGGGAAGTTCGATATCGTTTTTGATGCCGTAGGTAAGACAAGCAAGTCGAGCGCAAAAAAGATCTTAGCTTCCGAAGGAAAATTCGTCTCTGTAAAAATGCTGACCAAGGAGGAGGATGAAAACTTAAATCAAATAAAAAGCCTTGCGGAAAGTGGAGAACTAAAACCATTTATCGACAAAAC
Organism: uncultured Flavobacteriaceae bacterium; assembly: GCA_963760375.1. Taxonomy (GTDB): domain Bacteria; phylum Bacteroidota; class Bacteroidia; order Flavobacteriales; family Flavobacteriaceae; genus Pelagihabitans. The sequence goes on from CAVXCS010000003.1 coordinate 84,170, forward strand.
CTTTAAGCTCGAGGAAATTAAGTTGGCCCATGCATATGTCGACCTGGGACGAAAAAGAGGAAATGTAGTTATTGAGGTGCCAAAATAAAACGAACACCTTAACAACATAATTTTAACCGATAATTGTGATGAAAATCTTTAGAAAAATACGTTTTGAACTATTGGGTGTACATAAGACCGGAAAGTATTTAAAATATGCCATTGGCGAAATAGTGTTGGTAGTGGTCGGTATTTTGATTGCACTGCAAATCAACAATTGGAATCAGACCAGAAAGGATAACAACGCCTTGAAGGAGTATTTGGTTAAAATCAAATCCCATACCTTGGAAGATCTGCAGCATTTGGAGGAGATTACGAAGGGTAGGGCGCAGATAGCCGAGGCTTGTAAAAAGGCGCGCATAAGTATATTGGATAAAACGGAAGAGGAGAATCTCTTTGTTTTTATGGCTAGCGGTTATGCTTTTGCAGATTTCTATTTCAAACCCAATACAGGGGGATACGAAGCTTTGAAAAATTCCGAATATTTTGGCAAAATCAACAATACCCCACTGGATTCCCTATTGGCTAAATACCATGGTTTATTGGAAGTCATTGCCGAAAACGAGAAGAGTTATAACGATTATATGGTGAATCAAGAGGGCTATCTTTCTACCCAGTTCGATATATCGTTAATTTTAGCGTTTGGCGTTATGCCACAGGATTCCCTAAGCATAAGGGCAACACCACAATCTGAGTATTATGGGGCCTTTAAGCAATACACGGCGTCTGCTCCTTACCGAAACGTAATTAGTTTGGCAGCCTTTCAATTTGATACGATGATCGATCAATACAATCAATTGGGAGCTGTTGGACAAACCGTTGTCAATGAAATAAATGCAATGATCACCGATGGTTGATTTTTTTGATTGAAATGAAATTACGGCAAAAAAATAATGACCATGTATACAAAATTGATGATTTCATTTCATACCAATAAGTTATGAGCAAAAAACGAACAAAACGAATACTCAGAATAGTATTGCTTGTAGGAACCATAACCTCCCTGTTCTTCGTACCATGGCTTTTGTTAAGAGTGCTGTTGACACCTTTACCTGATACGGTCCAGGAACAAGTCAATGATGCCATTGGCTATGGTTTGGACGGAATCATTGTTTACGTGGACCAAGCCGGGAAGCCACCGGAGTTGTATGCCGCAGGCTGGCATGACCGAAATAAAAAAATTCCTGCCGACCCGAAAGCTTTATTCAGGATTGCCAGTATCAGCAAGTTGTATGTTGCGGTTGCCGTCGCCAAATTGGCAAACGGCAAACAGTTGTCTTTGGATAAAACGCTAGCTGATTACTTGCCCGAACTAGAGGGAAGAATTGAAAATGCAGGTAAAATTACCTTGAGAATGATGGTGCAGCATCGCAGTGGCATTCCCAACTACAGCGACTATCCTGGTTTTTGGGAAAACGATTATTCGAAAAGCATTGAAGAATCGCTCGATTTGGTGCTGGACACTCCTGCCGACTTTGCACCGGATAAAAAATATAGGTACTCAAATACGAATTATTTGTTGATAGGTGAAATCCTTGATAAAACATTGGGATATAGCCACCATGACTATATCAAACAGGAAATTCTGTTGCCACTTGGGCTGAACAACACGTACAGTTTGCTAAGTGAAGTGGATCTGGAGGAGGTTATGAGTGGATATGCCGTAGGGTATGACGGCGATTTAAAGCCAAATGATTTTATTAGCCCAGCCGGCTCAATGGTAGCTACTGCGGCCGATGTGGCCATATTCTTGCGGGCCTTGAACGATGGCGCTTTGCTGAATGATGGGGAGCAGGCTATCTATTCCTCCATTTATGGGTATGAACACACGGGGCTATTGCCAGGATACTCCAGTATCGCCAGGTATCACAAAGGTATTGATGCGGTCGTTGTACAGTTTATTAATACAAGTGGTGGATACACTTGGAATGTATCGGAAATCGTTTATAATCGTATTGTAAAAATACTAAAAAGAGAAACGAGTTCATGATGATGTATAAAAGGCATAAAACGCCTTTCTTCGAATGATTATCCCTTGATTCTTGAAATCCTTCAAAACCGATGCACAAAGTGACCGCGTTATTCAGTCCTCTTTTTCGATTTGTCTCCTAATCTTCCCAAAACGTGGTTGAGTAACATGTAGTTCGTTGGGTTTTGCATAAAATGAAAACCCCGCCATGTGGCGGGGTTTTTCACAGATCAGTGACCGGGCTGGGGCTCGAACCCAGGACCCTCTCCTTAAAAGGGAGATGCTCTACCAACTGAGCTACCAGGTCATTTTTTCAATAATTGGGCATCTTGCACAGATTGCTGTAGCGGGGTGTGCCCAATGAGGGTGCAAATATAATATCTATAATTTATTTAACAAGTCGATTTTACGAGAAATTTACCTTTTCTTTGAAATTGAAAAAGAGCGCAGTATATTTTTAAAAAACGTAGCGGTGAAAATAGTTTTATTGGGCTATATGGGCAGTGGGAAATCGACCGTGGGGAAAGTCCTTTCGGATCGGCTTCAACTTCGATTCATCGACCAAGATCGGTACATTGAAGAAGCTGAAGGCCAGACCATACCCGAAATATTCAGTACCAAAGGAGAGCTATACTTTAGAAAAAAAGAGCAATTTTATCTGAAGGAAATTCTGGATCTGCAAGATAACTTCGTTCTGGCGACCGGAGGGGGCACCCCTTGTTATGGAAACAATATGCAATTCATTTTGGAAGCCACGCCCAATGTTTTTTACCTCAAGCTTTCGATTGCGACTTTGGTGGAACGCCTGTTCAGGGAAAAAGAGGACAGGCCATTGATAAAGCACCATTCAGAGGAGGCCTTGCCCGAATTTATAGGCAAACATCTTTTTGAGCGAAATCGATTCTATACCATGGCAAACCATACCATCAATGGTGATGGACATGGCGTCGAAGCCATTGTAGATGAAATACTTACCCTTTTAGTCTAGGTAAACCATGTCATTTTTGGCCTGGAACTTTACGTGCACATGTTCCTTTAATGAAGTAGAGAGCGAGATGCCCTTATAATCGGCCTTCACGGGATATTTTTTGTGGTTTCGGTTCACCAAGACAGCGGTTTTCAGTTGTTTCAGAGGGGTTTTTAAAAAATGCTGCACACCGTAGATCAAGGTTGTGCCCGAATTCAGGACATCATCGACCAAGACCACCGACTTGTTGGCATAAGCTGCTTCGGGTATCGAGGTGGTCACGCCACTGGCCAAAGGATTTTTTTTATCCATAAAAACCTTGCAGAGCAATATTTCGGCCTCTGTAATGGTTCGGAGCACCGTTTGGATTTTCTTGGCAAAATTCAAGCCTCCACCATCGATTCCGGCGATGACTATTTCCTTTTCGTCTACATTGGCCTCGTAGATCTGATAGGCGATGCGCCTGATCTTGTGCTGTATTTGCTGGTGGGATAGGATTTTGTTGTCCATTTTGAAAGGGTCTTGGAGTTCAAAGATAAAGAACGGTTTCATAACCTCGCAAGTTTTGCGTTACGGCTTTGCCGTGTCGTATTGGAGGTGCTTTCAAAAATCAAACCTCTCCCGTATTCTCCTTGTCGTCGGCCTCCTGAGCATCGGATTCGACCGATCTATTGGGCAGGAGATAGCCTTCGATCTCCCTTCTGTCTTTTTTTGTCGGCCGCCCCATGCCTTTTTTCCGATAGTAATCCTTTGAGTACTGCAAGAGTTCGTTTTTCTCAAAAGCTTCTTTGGGCGTGGTGTCTTTGCGATAGATATCCACCAATTTGGCGCCCACCCGGTTCGGCGGCAGGTCAAGGACGGAAAGTTGAAAATTGATTTGATCTTTTCGAACCATGATACGGTCGGATGGATATACCTCGCGTGAGGGTTTCACCACTTGGTCATTGACCTTTACCTGTCCCTTTTTACAGGCCGTGGTGGCGATGCTGCGAGTTTTGAAATAGCGGGTACTCCAAAGGTACTTGTCGATGCGCATTTACATTCCAAATTCTTTGTTAACTACTTCCGCAAAAATAGTGGAAAATTGTATCTTGCGCCCCTAATTGTTGATAATACCGACTAGATGGGCGTTAACCGAGTATTTTTATTGATGGTAGTGATCATGATGGCGATTTCGTCCTGTAGAAAGGACGATGACCCACAGGTAGCAGTGATACCGCCGAGACCCTTGGGGGAGGTTACCCTGGAAGATGACGTTGCCATTCGGGATTATTTGGAGACCCATTTCTACAACTATGAAGAATTCGCCTCCCCTCCGGTAGATTTTGATTTTAAGATAAAGATAGACACCATTGCCGGCAGCAATGCCGATAAAACCCCCTTGATCGATCAGGTCGATTCAGAAACCATAAACGTCTCTTCCAGTGCTTTTGGCTTAACGGAAGTGGAAGATGACGTGCCACATACGCTTTATTACCTGATCGCACGGGAAGGTGTTGGCGAAAACCCCACCCAAATGGACTCGGTTTATTTGCGATACAATGGTTTTAGATTGGATGGGACCATTTTTGACAGCAATATTCTCGCACCGATCTGGTTCGACCTTCCGGGAACTTTGACCCAGTCAAATCCGGGAACCATTACAGGATTCAAGGAAGGCCTGCCAAAATTCAAGTCCGGTGGTGCCATCATCGTGAACGAAGACGGTACTTTTGATATAGAAGATTTTGGGGTAGGCATCATTTTTATGCCTTCCGGTCTTGCCTACTTCAGGGGCACACAGCCGGGTGCGGCTTACGCCCCTTTGGTTTTTGACATTCAGTTGCTCATTGCTGAAACTGCCGATCATGATAGGGACGGGGTGCCCACCAAATTGGAGGACCTCGATGGCGACGGAAACCTTCTGGATGAGAACACCGATAATGACGGTTTCCCCAATTATTTGGACAATGATGATGATGGAGATGAGATCGCCACCAAGGATGAAATTATAATCGATGCGGAGGGCAATGTAACCTTTCCGGATACCGATGGCGATGGCGTACCTGATTATTTGGATCCAGACAGTTGATCATCGCAAGTAAAATAAATCGCGAACAAAATACGGAATGATTGAAAAAAGAAGCCCGGACATGAGAATGTCCGGGCTTTTTCCGTTAAGGGCCAAGGCCTTTATAATTGAAGGGAGAGGCTCAATATCAATTGATTGGGCCGGGTATCTAACCGGCTGTTGGGCACATTGGTGATGTTGGTGTTGATGAACCTTGCCTCATTGTTGCTCAGTCCGCGTTCGTACCTCAAATCGATTCCAACTTTGCCCAAATTTAAACCTGCACCGACATGCAGGCCCACTGAAAAATCATTCTCCACATCATTGATAGCGATACCATCGAACTCGGTATCCAGGATGTATTGGAACGCCGGCCCTCCAAATACATGTAATGGGCCTATTACTTTTAATCCGACAAGCAAGGGAGCGTCGAGCTTCCCCATCTTGAAATCCGACCCGTCATAATCAGAGGTCGTTCTGGTATAGATCAATTCGGGGCGAATGTAAATCTGGGTTCCAAACTTTGCAAAAAGACCAACATGATACCCAATGTTGCCGCCTGGATCTCTGGCCGCATCTCCGGCCGATTCAAAATAATCGCCATTGGCATTGTAGTTTAATCCGCCCTTGAGGCCGAATCCGGGACCGCCCTGCGCAAGGGCCGTGAGCCCCAATAGGGCAAAAAGCGCAGTAAATAAAGATTTTTGTATACTTTTCATATGTTCTCGTTTTTAAACCATGAGGGTATCAAAAACGATACCATCATCATTTTCTCGTTAGTACCTTTTGAACGGCCTCGAATATGGCTTTATTGTTAAGGCCATATTTTTCCATCAGCTGCTCAGGGGTACCGCTTTCGCCAAAAGTATCTTTGGTGGCTACGAATTCTTGCGGCGTAGGATGCTGGCTTGCAAGCATTCCTGAAACACTTTCCCCAAGTCCGCCTAAATAATTGTGTTCTTCGGCAGTGACGATACACCCTGTTTTTTTAACAGACTTTAACACGGCGGCAGCGTCCAAGGGCTTGATGGTGTGGATATTGATGACCTCGGCGGAAATACCTTCTTTTTCGAGGTTTTCGGCCGCGATGAGGGCTTCCCAGACCAAATGTCCGGTGGCCACTATGGTCACGTCTTTCCCTTCGTTGAGCAACACTGCCTTACCAATTTCAAATTTTTGGTCCACGGGCGTAAAATTGGCCACTTTGGGCCGTCCAAATCGCAAATATACGGGACCATGATGGTCTGCTATGGCAATGGTTGCCGCCTTGGTCTGATTGTAGTCACAGGTATTGATCACGGTCATGCCCGGTAACATTTTCATCAAACCGATATCTTCCAGGATCTGGTGGGTGGCACCATCTTCTCCAAGGGTCAGCCCTGCATGGGAGGCGCATATTTTCACGTTCTTGTCTGAATAGGCGATCGATTGCCTGATCTGGTCGTACACGCGTCCGGTGGAAAAGTTCGCGAATGTACCCGTAAACGGTATCTTCCCGCCAATGGTCAGCCCAGCGGCAATGCCCATCATGTTCGCTTCGGCAATGCCTATTTGAAAAAACCGGTGTGGATTTTCTTCAATGAACTGTTCTATTTTTAGGGAACCGACCAGGTCGGCACATAAGGCGACCACATTTGGATGGGTTCTGCCCAATTCGGTCATACCAGCACCAAATCCGCTTCTTGTATCATTTTTTCCTTGATCAATGTATTTTTTCATCGCTTATGGTTTAGTAGTCGCCTAGGGTTACTGGATTCTGTGAAAGGGCATTTTCCAACTGGGCATCATTGGGAGCCTTGCCATGCCATGCATGGGTATACATCATAAAATCGACTCCATGGCCCATGATGGTATCGAGGATGATACAGACCGGTTTGCCCTTGCCGGTTCTTGATTTGGCTTCTCTTAGTCCATCGATCACACTTTTTAGGTCGTTGCCTTGTTTTACCTCCAAAACATCCCATCCAAAAACCCTGAATTTTTCGGCAAGATCGCCCATGGGCAATACCTTATCCGTCGGTCCGTCTATTTGTTGTCCGTTATGGTCGATCGTAGAAATAAGGTTGTCCACCTTGTTGCCCGCAGCGTACATAATGGCCTCCCAATTCTGCCCTTCCTGCAACTCCCCGTCACCGTGGAGGCTATAGATCAAATGTTTGTCTTTGTTCAATTTTTTGGCCAATGCGGCCCCAATGGCCACCGACATTCCCTGGCCCAACGAACCGGATGCCACACGGATACCGGGCAAACCTTCGTGGGTCGCCGGATGCCCCTGTAACCTGGAATTGATGAGCCTGAATGTATTGAGTTCGGAAATCGGGAAATAGCCTTTACGGGCCAGGACACTGTAAAAGACGGGCGAGATATGCCCGTTCGACAAAAAGAAGAGGTCCTCTCCAATGCCGTCCATGTTAAAACCCTTCTTTAATTCCATGATCTCATGGTACAGGGCGACCATGAATTCGGTACAGCCCAGCGATCCTCCAGGATGCCCTGAATTTACCTTGTGTACCATTCGGAGGATGTCTCTCCTTGTCTGTTGTACGATATCCTGAAGTTCCTCTAAATTCGGCATGGCTGTTTTGTTTTCGATTTCCAAAAGTAATGGCAATCTTTTGGGTATACAAGTACCATGGGAATTAATTCTTAGGGGGGTAGCCTAAATCTTGTGACCGCAAGGAAAACAATCCCGTTAGATCTGGGAATGTAGTGCCGACGGGCTAATTTTATTTTTTTGTTAAGGAACTTTTGCAGGTCAGTTGACTATCTTTACCGCCGTAAATAGCGCAACTTGGATGTGCTGAACGGGCCTTGCCGATTTTTCCATGACCTCAACTGGTGGTTTGGATTTTACTGGGTTTTGCCTTAACATATGAAATGCGCTGTTTTAATTCATGAAATTTACCTTACACCATACCGACCCCCAAAGCAAAGCGCGCGCAGGCAGCATGACGACCGATCACGGGACCATTGAAACACCGATTTTCATGCCGGTGGGCACGGCTGCTTCGGTGAAAGGGGTACATCAAAAGGAATTGCGGGAAGAAATAAATCCGGATGTCATTTTGGGCAATACCTACCATCTTTTCCTAAGGCCCAAGATCGATATTCTGGTACAGGCCGGTGGCCTGCACAAATTTATGGGATGGGATCGCAGTATCCTTACCGACAGCGGTGGATATCAGGTATATTCCCTTTCCGCCAACAGAAAGATCAAGGAAGAAGGGGTGAAGTTCAAATCGCATATCGACGGCTCATTGCACTTGTTCACTCCGGAAAACGTGATGGAAATACAAAGGAACATCGGAGCGGACATTATCATGGCCTTCGATGAATGCACTCCTTATCCTTGTGACTATGCGTATGCCAAAAGATCGATGCACATGACCCATCGATGGCTGGATCGCTGTATGGCCCACTTGGAAAAAACGCCGCTCAGCTATGATTATTCACAAAGCTTTTTCCCCATTGTGCAGGGGTCTACCTATCCCGATTTAAGAAAACAGTCGGCCGAGTATATCGCTGGGGTAGGGGCCGAAGGTAACGCTATCGGAGGGCTCTCGGTAGGCGAACCGGCAGAGGAAATGTATGCCATGGCCGAGGTGGTATGTGATATACTCCCCGCAGACAAGCCGCGCTACCTGATGGGCGTGGGCACGCCGATCAACATTCTAGAAAATATTGCCCTGGGCATCGATATGTTCGATTGTGTGCTGCCGACCAGGAACGCCAGGAACGGCATGCTTTTTACGGCCCACGGCACGATCAACATCAAAAACAAAAAATGGGAGAATGATTTTTCCGTTTTGGATGCTTCAGGCACTACCTTCGTGGATCGTGAATATACCAAGGCTTATTTAAGGCACCTGTTCGCGGCCAATGAATATCTGGGCAAGCAGATCGCCACGATCCATAACCTCGGCTTTTACATGTGGTTGGTCCGTGAGGCGAGAAAACATATTTTAGCCGGGGATTTTGCCTCCTGGAAATCGGTAATGGTAAAGCAAATGGATAAACGACTATAGTGCTGACGATCATAGACAAGTATATCCTCAAACGTTATCTCATCACTTTTATCGTGATGATTTTGCTGTTCGTTCCCATTGGCATTATGGCGAATTTGGCGGAGCAGATCGGAAAGATGATCGACAATGAGGCGCCTTTGAACGAAATCTTGGTCTACTATGGCAATTTTACCCTGTATATAGGCAATTTATTGTTTCCGATTTTTTTGTTCCTTTCCATTATTTTTTTCACCTCCAAAATGGCCAGCAATACTGAAATTGTGGCTATCTTAAGTTCGGGGGTTTCCTTTGGGCGTTTTTTGAGACCTTATTTCATCGGGGCCACGCTCGTTGCCGTGCTGATGTTTTTCATGGGGATGTTCATCGTGCCCAAGGCCAGCCTCGGGTTCAACGAGTTCGTATACAAATATCTGAAAAAGGGTCGCCAGGATAGGGTCACCAATAACATCTTTACCCAGTTGAACGAGACCGATTTTATTTATGTGAGCAGTTTCGATCCAGCGCGACAGATCGGCTATAATTTTACATTTGAACGGTTTGATAAGGAGAACAAACTCGATTTCAAGATTTCGGCTGCCAACATCCGTTGGATAGAAAAAGATACCATCTATAGGCTCACCTCCTATGAAAAAAGGAAGTTGCGGGGCGATACCGAAATAATGGAGACCCAAAGGAGGCTCGATACGCTGTTTACCTTTAAAATCGACGATCTTACGCCCGTTTCCTATGTAGCGGAAACCAAAAATCTATTCGAACTCAACCAATTTATCTCGGATCAGAAACAGAAAGGGGCTTCGAACATCAACGCCTATATGTTGGTCAAATACAAACGCTGGGCCCTGCCCGTGGCGGCCTATATCCTTACCATCATTGCCGTAGCGGTTTCTTCGATCAAAAGAAGGGGCGGGATGGGCCTAAATTTGGCCTTCGGCATATTTGTGGCCTTTATTTACATTTTTTTCGATAAGGTCTTCGGAACGCTGGCCCAGCAAGCTGGGTTTTCGCCCTTACTGGCCGTTCTCATACCCAACGTGGTCTTCGGGATTACGGCATATTATCTATTGCAGTACGCCAAACGCTGAAGGGATGCGGTCACTTGCGCCATAACCATGATGCTGAGCTACGTTTATGGCACCCAAATGATTTTTTTGCTACTTAAGATGATCGATTATATCCGGAGATTTCGGTCCGCGCACCTCAACCCCATGACCCAAACCGTCCTTCTCCCGTCTGGTCAATAGGGGCCAACCGCCAAAATTCAAGTGGATCGATTCTCATGAAGGCCCTGCGATCCTTTGGCAATGAGGTCTCGATAAAAGCGGGCCGATTGGATATCGGTTCTTCATAATGTTTTATATTTACCCCGGAATTGACTTAATTCGTTCATCACCATGGAATATTTAGATTTTGAACTTCCCATCAAAGAGCTCGAAGAGCAGCTCGATAAGTGCATGATCATCGGTAAGGAAAGCGATGTCGACGTAACGGAAACCTGTAAACAGATAGAGCAGAAGCTGGTCGAAACGCGTAAGGAGATTTATAAGAACTTAACGGCATGGCAGCGGGTTCAACTGTCAAGGCACCCCAACAGGCCCTATACCATGGATTATATCCGTGCGATCTGCGGGGAAACTTTCTTGGAACTTTACGGAGACCGCAATGTCAAGGACGACAAAGCCATGGTGGGCGGACTCGGAAAGATCGGGGATCAAAGCTATATGTTCATAGGACAGCAAAAAGGATACAATACCAAAACAAGGCAGTTTCGAAATTTTGGGATGGCCAACCCGGAGGGCTATAGAAAAGCGTTGCGGTTGATGAAATCGGCAGAAAAATTCGATATTCCAGTGGTGGCATTGATCGATACCCCGGGCGCTTTTCCGGGAATCGAGGCGGAAGAACGCGGGCAAGGGGAGGCCATTGCCAGGAACATCCTTGAAATGACCCGTTTAAAGGTGCCCATCATCGTGGTGATCATCGGCGAAGGGGCCTCAGGCGGTGCCTTGGGTATAGGCGTGGGCGATGTGGTGCTTATGTTGGAAAATACATGGTACTCCGTCATCTCACCGGAATCGTGCTCCTCTATCCTGTGGCGCAGTTGGGAGTATAAGGAAGTGGCGGCCGAAGCCTTAAAATTGACCGCTACCGATATGAAAAAATTGAAACTCATCGATGAGATCGTGAGGGAGCCCACAGGGGGCGCCCATACCAATCGCGAAAAGACCTTTGAAATCGTCAAGAACAAAATTTCCTCACATTTTGACGAATTGAAAAAGTTATCACCAAAAGATTTGGTGCATGCCCGAATGGAAAAATATGCCCAGATGGGTGTTTTTCATGGGTAATCTCCCTTTTTGGCAAGTTGAGCCATATCCAGAAATTTACTTTTGCTGATTTTTTAGGTTGTCAACACAAAATCGTAACTTATCAACAAGTAAATTGTTGAACAAGTGTTGATATCGCGACAGGCCATGTCCATGTGAACCTAAGGTTAATTACATATTTTCGTACCGATGGAAAGAACAGACCCCATAATTGCCCGCAAGATCGATAAATCAACGATCATAAGCCTTGAAAGAGGAAAAATACCTCCTCAAGCTGTTGATTTAGAGGAAGTTGTGTTGGGGGCGATGATGATTGACAAGAAAGGGGTCGACGAAGTCATCGATATCCTTCATCCCGATGCCTTTTACAAGGACGCCCATAGACATGTCTACGAAGCCATCTTCAAATTGTTCGAATCGTCTGAACCGGTCGATTTATTAACCGTTTCTTCCCAATTGAAGAAAGATGGCCGATTGGAATCGGTGGGAGGGGATTTTTATTTGATCAAACTGACCCAAAAGGTCGCCTCTTCGGCGCATATTGAGTTCCATGCCCGTATCATACTTCAGAAATATATCCAGCGAAGCCTGATCAAGATTTCTAATGAGATCATTGAAAATGCCTACGATGAGGCTACCGATGTTTTTGATCTTCTCGACAATGCGGAGGCCAAACTGTATGAGGTTACCCAGGGCAATTTAAAGCGCTCGGCAGAAACGGCCCAGAATTTGGTGATACAGGCGAAAAAGCGGATCGAGGAAATCGCCAATAAGGAAGGATTGAGCGGTATCCCCTCAGGCTTCGATAAATTGGATAAACTTACCTCTGGTTGGCAGCCGAGTGATCTTATCATCGTGGCGGCACGGCCCGGTATGGGCAAAACCGCACTCACCTTATCCATGGCCCGCAATATAGCCGTGAATTCTGATATACCCATTGCCTTTTTCTCCTTGGAAATGTCTTCGGTACAGCTTATTACCCGCCTTATTTCCGCAGAAACCGGGCTCTCCTCCGAGAAACTGCGAACGGGTAGGTTGGAGAAGCACGAATGGGAACAATTGAACGTGAAGGTAAAAGCACTCGAAAGCGCCCCTTTGTTTATAGACGATACCCCATCCCTTTCCATCTTTGATTTAAGGGCCAAGGCAAGGCGACTGGCCTCCCAACATGGCATTAAGATGGTCGTGATCGATTATTTGCAGCTCATGACCGCGGGCGGAAGCCAAAAAGGCGGCAATAGGGAACAGGAGATATCGACCATATCGAGAAACTTAAAGGCCTTGGCCAAGGAATTGAATGTGCCGGTAATTGCCCTTTCCCAATTATCGAGGGCTGTGGAAACCCGCGGGGGCAGTAAAAGGCCCATCCTGTCCGATTTGAGGGAATCCGGCGCCATCGAGCAAGATGCCGATATCGTTTCCTTTATATATAGGCCGGAATATTATAAAATCGATGAATGGGACGACGAGGAAAGAACACCTACCCAGGGCCAGGCCGAATTTATCGTGGCCAAGCACCGAAACGGTGGTTTGGACAGTATCAGGCTCAAGTTCATCGGCAATCTGGGTAAATTCGATAATCTTGACGATTTTGACTCCCCATTTGAGTTTCAATCGAAAATGAACGCCAATGAGGGCAACCCATTCCTCACCAAGAACTATCCCAGCACGGGGGAAGCCTTTGGCAGTTCAATGAACGAAGACCTTGATGTGGGCGGTCCTAACGATGTGCCGTTCTGATCAAAAATCTGGCAGGCCACAACCGACTTATTCCTATTATCCGAACACGATTTCTTTTTCACAAGGCATGCTCGCTTTTGCAGTATTCTGAAGCTGTTAACACGGGTTTTGCCGATTTTCGGTTAACTTTGGGAAAAAGCCCTAAAATTCAGTACCGCCTATGCCTCGATTTGCCCTTACTTTTTTCTTCTTTCTGCTATGTACCCTGCCTGCGATGGCTTCCAGTATTTTGATTCCCATGGATGCGGAAGGCCAGAAAAACCATTTAAAAGCCTACGGCATTACCTATTGGGTGCTTACCAAACAGCAAAAGGTTCAATGGTTGCTCAATTACAGGGGCGGATCTTTTCTATTGCCCGACGGGGAACAAATCAGAAAGGAATGCCAGATCCGTGGCGTATCGTACGAGATATTATCGGACGATCAGGCACAGGGTATTCTGGAGGCGATCGGTAGTCCATCGATGAACCAGGAAGCGGTGGTTTTGGAGAAAGCGCCGAAAATTGCCGTCTATTCGCCCAAGGACAACCCCCCTTGGGACGACGCCGTGACCATGGTGCTCACCTATGCTGAAATTCCTTATGAAACGGTTTATGACGAGGAAGTGCTCAACGATAAATTGGTACTTTTTGATTGGCTGCATCTGCACCATGAAGATTTTACGGGACAGTATGGTAAATTCTACGCCGCTTACCGTGCCGCACCTTGGTATATCGATCAAAAGATGGAGGCGGAAGCCTTGGCGGCCAAGCTGGGCTATTCCAAAGTATCCGAAGAAAAAAGGGCCGTAGCATTGAAAATCAGGAATTATGTGATCGGTGGGGGCTTTATGTTCGCGATGTGCTCGGCCACCGATAGTTTCGATATTGCCCTGGCAGCAGATGGGGTTGACATTTGCGAGCCGATGTTCGACGGCGATCCGTCGGATGCGAATTACCAAAGCAGGCTCGATTTCAGCAAGACCTTTGCGTTCACCGATTTTGTTCTGGAACGAAACCCCTTGCGCTATGAGTTTTCCTCGATAGACATGACCGATAAGAGGGGAAACGGATTCAAGGAATCCGATTATTTTACCTTGATGGATTTTTCGGCCAAATGGGATCCGGTACCTACCATGCTCTGCCAGAACCATACGGCCCTGGTCAAAGGGTTCATGGGCCAAACAACGGCTTTTACCCGAGACGAGGTCAAACCTACCGTGATGGTTTTGGGGGAGAACAAGATCAATGGGGAGGCGCGCTATATTCACGGCATTAAGGGCAAGGGTTTCTTCACCTTTTACGGCGGCCATGATCCGGAAGACTACCAGCATAGGGTCGGCGATGCCAAGACCGAACTTGAACTGCATCCCACTTCTCCAGGCTATCGTCTCATCCTGAACAATGTACTTTTTCCGGCAGCCCAGAAGAAAAAGCAAAAAACCTAAGCCTTTACCAGTTCTTCCAGAATGCGCTCAACACCATAGGCATCATTGCTATGGGTTTGGTATCGGGCCGCTTTTTTTACGTTGGGATGGGCGTTTTCCATGGCATAACTGAAGTCGGCCAGGGCCAACATTTCCAGATCGTTGTTGTAATCGCCAAAAACCATCAATTCGGATGGTTTGATCTTGTGCGCGTCCAAGACTTTCTGCAATGCATATCCTTTATTGGCATTGGGGCTTGAAATATCGACCCAATGCTCTCCCGATATTTTTACCTGCAGTTCGCCTTGCAGGTGCTTCACGGCAGGATATATAAACTTTTCCGAATTTTCAAAATGATAGATGGCGATTTTCACGATGTCCCCCTGGTAAGACTTCAGGTCGTCCAACTGTGTAAAGGCGGCATAATATTCCTTGAGTTTTTCAACAAAGTCCGGGGCACCCGACATGATGTGCGCATGATGTTTTCCACATAATACGGGATGTATTCCGACCAAGTCTTGAAGCAGGTCGAGAATTCTGTTTTTGGCTTCATCGGGCAACAGGGTAGCGACGAGCTCTTCTTCGCGATGCTTGGCGAATCCGCCATTTTCGGCAATTACGATGATGTCGTCTTTGATCGGGTGCAATTTATCAATGATACTGTCGTATTGCCGGCCACTTGCAGCGGCGAACAATATTCCTTTCTGCTTGAGCCTATCAAATAGTTCAAAAAATAGATCGCTCACCTCATGGTTGGAGTTCAGCAAAGTACCATCCATGTCGGTAACGACCATTTTAATTTTGGAGAAATCCATCCACTTCCTTTTTTAAAGCGACAAAGGTATTTGTTATAGCGCAGAATATGGTTTAGATTTAGTAAGATTTACCATTTCTTGACATTTCCACATTTGGCGTATGAAATTTTATCAAAAAGAATTGAGGTTGTCGCCGTATCCCAGGGGTTTCCATTTGGTGACCAATCGTATTGCCGACGCCATTCCGGAGTTGCACCAGATCCAAATCGGTATGTTACAGGTTTTCATCAAACACACTTCTGCGAGCCTTACCCTCAATGAAAATGCCGATGCCGGTGTCAGGGCCGATTTCGAGAGCCATTTCAACGAAATGGTACCGGAAAACGCGCCATACTACATACACAATGATGAAGGTCCGGACGATATGCCCGCCCATATCAAGGCTTCCTTGCTGGGGGCCTCCGTACAAATACCCATCACCAAGGGCAGATTGAACCTTGGCCTTTGGCAGGGCATCTATCTGTGCGAGCATCGCGACAGGGCCGCCGGGCGCAAATTGGTACTTACCGCTTTTGGGGAATAAAAAATCCGGCTCTTTTCGGAACCGGATTTTTAAAGTGAGATCGTTGTTGATTTATTTTACCTTTTCGGCAATGGCTTTAAAGGCATCCGGATGGTTCATCGCCAAATCGGCCAGCACCTTGCGGTTCAGGTCAATGTTGTTGGCTTTGATCCTGCCCATGAACTGCGAGTAGGACATCCCATGTAAACGGGCTCCCGCATTGATACGGGTAATCCACAATCCGCGGAAATTTCTCTTTTTGGTCTTACGGTCGCGGTAAGCATATAACATGGCTTTCTCAACCGCGTTCTTCGCTACTGTCCAGACATTTTTTCTTCTTCCAAAGTAACCTTTGGCCTGCTTCATCACCTTTTTTCTTCTGGCTCTGGAAGCAACTGCATTTACTGATCTTGGCATAATTTTTAAGTTTTTGTAGCGGGCGGTCTGTTTTTGACGCTTCTGTGGTGCCTATCGACTTTCTGTCGGGCATCGCCTCACTCCAGGGTTAATACTAGATTACCTAAAGAACGATTATTTCAAACACAATTGTTCTTTGATACTGTTGACATCCGACTCGTGCACTAAGGTCGAGTGGGTCAGGTTAAGCTTTCGCTTGTTCGATTTCTTGGTAAGAATGTGACTCTTAAAAGCGTGCTTTCTTTTGATCTTACCGGAGCCGGTCAGCTTGAATCGCTTTTTGGCACTGGATTTTGTTTTCTGTTTAGGCATTTTCTCCTATTTATATATTAATCTCACTTGTACTGCTCAATCTATGGCAAGTTCCGAAAGGTAACGGGGGCTTGCTTTTTAATGCTGAAACTGCCCGCAAATGATTGCAGGCAGGGTTCAGTATCCTTTATTGGTTTTAATACCATCTTGTGGTATGCAACCTCTTATTTCTTGGTTTTGGGCGCCAGGAACATGGTCATCCTTTTCCCTTCCAACCTAGGCATTTGTTCTACTTTGCCCCATTCTTCAAGTTCCGAAGCGAGTTTTAACAACAAAATCTCGCCTTGGTCTTTGTATACTATCGATCGTCCTTTAAAAAAAACGTAAGCCTTCAATTTGGCCCCTTCCTTTAAAAACTTTTCTGCATGCTTTTTCTTAAAATCAAAGTCATGGTCATCCGTGTTGGGACCAAATCGTATTTCTTTCACGATCACCTTGGAAGCTTTGGCCTTCATCACCTTCTCCCGTTTCTTTTGTTCGTAAAGAAACTTCTTGTAATCGATAATTTTGCAAACGGGCGGTGCGGCATTCGGGGATATCTCCACCAAATCCAGACCTGCCTCTTCTGCTTTGTCCAATGCAACGCGGATAGGATAGACGCCAACTTCTACATTATCACCTACCAACCTCACTTCCGGTGCTAAAATTCTGGCATTGATATTATGGGGATTTTTATTTTCCCTTCTTGGTTGAGGCCTAAATCTCTTACGTATTGCTATGACTCCTGCTTTTTAGTTAAACTTATTATTACGCTTTAAACGACTTTAAGGTACTATTTATTTCGGTATCGACCAAGCGCTTAAAATCGTCCAAACTTATCGTCCCCAAATCGGCGCCTCCGTGCCTCCGCACCGAAATGGTTCCATTGGCTTCTTCATTTTCCCCGACAATGAGCATAAACGGTATTTTGTTCATTTCTGCTTCCCGTATTTTTTTACCTACGGTTTCATTCCGGTTGTCAATGAGGGCGCGAATTTCGTTATTTTCTAGGGAATTTAAAACTTTTTCGGCATATTTTTCATGTTTCTCGCTCACCGATAGAATTATGGCCTGTTGCGGTGTTAGCCACAAAGGGAAATTTCCTCCGGTATGCTCCAGCAGCAGCGCAATAAAACGTTCCATACTTCCGAAAGGCGCACGGTGTATCATTACGGGACGGTGCATTTCGTTATCACTGCCTTTATAGGTCAGGTCAAATCGCTCCGGCAAGTTGTAATCGACCTGTATGGTGCCCAGCTGCCAGTCCCTTCCAAGGGCATCTTTGACCATAAAATCCAATTTTGGGCCGTAAAAGGCTGCCTCCCCGCTTTCGATAACGAAGTTCAACCCTTTTTCGGTAGCGGCATTGATGATGGCCGCTTCGGCTTTCTCCCAGTTTTCGACCGAGCCGATGTATTTTTCGGGGGAATCGAGATCCCTGACCGAAACTTGGGCCCTGAAGTTATCAAACCCGAGCGAACCCAAGACATAGAGCGACAGATCGATGACGTCTTTGAACTCTTGGTCGAGCTGGTCCGCGGTACAGAAGATATGGGCATCATCCTGGGTAAAACCGCGTACCCTGGTCAGCCCATGAAGTTCCCCGCTTTGTTCGTAGCGATAAACGGTGCCGAATTCGGCATACCTTTTGGGAAGTTCTTTGTAACTAAACGGTTTATGGTTGAATATTTCGCAATGATGGGGGCAGTTCATCGGCTTCAACAAAAATTCCTCATCTTCCTTTGGGGTATGGATCGGTTGAAAGCTATCGGCGCCGTATTTGGCATAATGGCCGGAAGTGACATAAAGCTCCTTTTGCCCGATATGCGGACTTACCACCATTTCATATCCGGCTTTTTTCTGTGCTTTCTTCAGGAATTGTTCCAAGCGGTCCCGCAAAGCGGCACCTTTCGGTAGCCATAGGGGTAGGCCCTGGCCAACTTTTTGGGAAAAGGTAAAGAGTTCAAGTTCCTTGCCCAGTTTTCTGTGGTCCCTTTTTTTGGCCTCTTCCAACAGTTCAAGATATTCGGTAAGGTCTTTTTGTTTTGGAAAGGAAATACCATAGACCCTGGTAAGCATTTTATTTTTTTCATCTCCTTTATAGTAGGCACCGGCCACACTCAGGACTTTTACCGCTTTGACGATACCGGTATTGGGGATGTGGCCGCCTCGGCAGAGGTCGGTAAAGGTATCATGGTCGCAGAAGGTAATATCGCCATCTACGAGCTTCTCGATGAGCTCCACTTTGTATTCATTTTTATCACGGTAGTAGGAAAGGGCGTCGGCCTTTCGCACCGCGCGCATTTTGAAATCGTGTTTGCCACGTGCAATTTCCAACATTTTGTCTTCAATGGACTTGAAGTCTTTGTCTGAAATGCTTTCTTCCCCTAAATCAACATCATAATAAAAACCGTTGTCGATTGCCGGACCCACCCAGAGCTTGACATTGGGATAGAGCGCTTCCAAAGCTTGTGCCAGGATATGGGCAGAAGAATGCCAGAAGGCCTTTTTACCTTCGTTATCGTTCCAAGTATATAGGACCAAGGCACCGTCTTCGGTTAGGGGTGTTGTGGACTCGACCACTGTATGGTTGAATTTGGCCGATAAAACGTTCCTAGCCAAACCCTGACTGATATCCGCGGCCACCTCAATTGGCGTTATGCCCACGGCATATTCCTTTTTTGCACCGTCTGGTAATGTAATCTTGATCATTTACTTGGTTTAATTACAGGAAGGCAAAGATAGTACGTTGCTTCGATGCCTACAATATATATAAGGATGTTTTTGAGGTTTCCCATATATCGATGCTGTGGTTCGTTGGGTCGGAAGCGTGCCCAATAGCCGCGCTAACTTGTCAGGTACCTATCGGCCATCTTTCAAACGAGATAGGTTTTGGGACAATTTTAAACCATGGTGGCTTGTGGGAAATAACAAAATGTATTATATTTAATGCCCTTTCAAAAAAAACACAAAGCTAATAAGCTAGTCCATAAGGTATTAAATACGGGGTGAAATTTTATTTAAAAAAAGATTTCAAATTATATTTTATTTTAAAAAAACCCTCTTATATTTGCACCCGCTTTGGGATTGGGGGAGCATGATGAAGGAGACGGTGATGTGGTGATTTCCCTTTATTTTCTGGGCACGGGGGCCTTTTTTGGTCCCGAAACAAAAGTTCATTGGAATATTGTAAAGACAACAAAAGGGGGCCGGGAGACCGGTCCCCGACAAGGGGCGCCGCATAACGGCGGCGTCCCGGACAGGAATTGAATCGAGAGACGGGGCCGGGAGGGCTTTTCGGTTGTCGGCGATTAAGTATATAAGAATCGACAATGAAGAGTTTGATCCTGGCTCAGGATGAACGCTAGCGGCAGGCCTAACACATGCAAGTCGAGGGGCAGCATTTCCAGCTTGCTGGAAGATGGCGACCGGCGCACGGGTGCGCAACGCGTATGGAACCTGCCCTCTGCAGGGGAATAGCCCATGGAAACGTGGATTAATGCCCCATAGTACCGCGAACCGGCATTGGTTTGCGGTTAAAGCCTTCGGGCGGCAGGGGATGGCCATGCGTACCATTAGCTAGTTGGTAAGGTAACGGCTTACCAAGGCCACGATGGTTAGGGGCCCTGAGAGGGAGTCCCCACACTGGTACTGAGACACGGACCAGACTCCTACGGGAGGCAGCAGTGAGGAATATTGGACAATGGGCGGGAGCCTGATCCAGCCATGCCGCGTGCAGGAAGACGGCCCTATGGGTCTTAAACTGCTTTTGTACGGGAAGAAAAAGGGGCACGTGTGCCCTGTTGACGGTACCGTAAGAATAAGGACCGGCTAACTCCGTGCCAGCAGCCGCGGTAATACGGAGGGTCCGAGCGTTATCCGGAATTATTGGGTTTAAAGGGTCCGTAGGCGGGCCATTAAGTCAGGGGTGAAAGTCTGCGGCTCAACCGCAGAACTGCCCTTGATACTGGTGGTCTTGAGTTATGGTGAAGTGGCCGGAATATGTAGTGTAGCGGTGAAATGCATAGATATTACATAGAACACCGATCGCGAAGGCAGGTCACTAACCATTGACTGACGCTGATGGACGAAAGCGTGGGGAGCGAACAGGATTAGATACCCTGGTAGTCCACGCCGTAAACGATGGATACTAGCTGTCCGGGG
>CAVXCS010000004.1:0-25509 GCA_963760375.1 uncultured Flavobacteriaceae bacterium
TGATTTTAAGAGAATAACCGGTCAAAAACCAACAATTTTTATTAAAGAAAGAGGGCAGTTTATTTGCAATCCTGGACTTGCATATTATGATAGTTAGTTTAGTGAAAAACTAAAATAACGAAACCACAACAACGTGTATAATTAATTGCTGGCGGATTCCTCACTGAAAATTCACATGAATTAATTGATTTAGTCCCGTATCGGTAAATCACAACTGATTTTCCGCAACAAACTATACACAAACACGCTGTGGTGCATTAAATAAACGACATGAAATTGAATTTACTTAAAGAATTTAAAGAGTTCGCAATTAAAGGCAATATGATTGATATTGCTATCGGGGTTATCATAGGATCTGCATTTAATAAGGTGGTGGATGTACTTGTAAAAGAGATATTTCTTCCACCTTTATCATATTTAACGGACGGTATTAATTGGTCAAATAAACGATTGATTTTGAGAGAAGCTGTTAATAAAAATGGCATTATAAAACCTGAAGAAATAGCTATTGGTTATGGTAAATTGTTTGAAGTTTTAGTTGATTTTTTAATAATAGGCTTTACAGTATTTCTTGTTATAAAACTAATGAATACCTTACGAAATAAAGCTCAAGACCCTCAAGATAAAACAGTTACGACACCTAGGGATATTGAACTATTGAATAAAATGACAGAATTACTAGAAAAACAGGTGGAATTAGCTGAACGAAAAGAAATCAATAAAAAATAAAACGCACCTCAACAACGGCTATAATTCATTGTGGCCAAATGCCACAAAAAAAGATTAAATTTAATTAATGACTGATTTCGGTTGGATTGTTCCCAGTGGGAAAATCCACAACGACCTGCCAGCCTCTGGCGGGAATCATAGCCGAGCCGATGGGCATTATTTAAACACTCTCATGAAATTCCTTCAGATATCGATATTATCGTTGATTTTTCTCTTCTCTTGTTCTCAAAAGAATGCAACCATAGATGAAAGTGATGGCTTTGTAAATATTGACAATACAAAACTCTATTACTCGATAATTGGCTCGGGTGACACATTGGTTGTTCTCCATGGTGGCCCGGGATTAAGTCATAAATATCTTAAACCACAACTCGACTCTTTACTCTCTTCCAATTTTACCTTGCTTTATTACGATCAAAGAGGCAGTGGATGGTCAGAGGGTGTTAAGGACACACTTAAACTGAATATGCAAACATACATATCTGATCTTAACGAAATCAGAAAACATTTTAATTTATCAAAAATGAACTTGATTGGTCATTCTTTTGGAGGACTATTGGGTATGTATTATGGAATAACTTTTCCCGATAATTTAAACTCCGTCGTTCTAATTGATACTGATGCAGCTAGTTATGAACTCAGAACGCCCTATCAGATAAAAACTATTAACGCGCGACTAACCCAAGAACAAAATAATTATTTAGATAGTATATTCGATTCCAAAGAATACAAAAACTATAATGTTGCTGCCTATGATAAGTATTACAAAACCTATCTGACAAGTTATTTTGCTAATCCGAGGGATACTTCGAAACTCGCTCTTGGTTTTGATTCGATCAGTATTAAAAAGATTGATGCTACCAATAACCATGTTAGAAAGGGTTTAGGAAAATATGATATTCATGATCAATTATATCGAATAACTTGTCCCACACTAATTGTACATGGCACAGAAAGTGTTTTCTCAGTAGAAGGTGCAGAGGCCATTCATAACAAACTCACTAATTCGGAATTACAACTATTTGAGAATTGTGGTCACTTCGAATACATCGAGTCTCCGAACAAGTTTAAACAACTAGTTGAAATATTTTATGGTATCAATTAAAACCAAGCCCAAAGACGTATATAAAAAATACGGCTGGTCTAGCTATATTTGAGTTCTCCCCTATTAAATGACAAAACATCATAACCGAAAAATACGTCTTTGAAAAAAGGCGTACTTTTTAAATACAATACCGTTGTGGTTAATGCAAAAACCACCCAGAATTCAATAAAAAAAGGATGCAAAAGATAGTTTACTATGTAGCGAGTTCTCTAGATGGCTTTATTGCAGGCGTCGATGACGACGTCAGTAAATTTGTTCCGGACGGGAAACTTGTGGAAACGTATTTAACCGATTTAAAAAAGTTCCAGACAGTAATAATGGGACGTCGCACTTACGAATTTGGTTATCAATTTGGACTTGTCCCTGGACAGCCAGCATACCCACATATGAATCATCATATTTTTTCTGACACACTCAAATTAAAGCAACTTGCCGATAATGTTAGAATAGAAAAGAGATCAATTAAACGAATTAAAGAAATAATGGAGAAATCAAAAACAGACGTTTATTTGTGTGGCGGCGGACAATTTGCAGGTTGGCTACTAGATAATGGCTTAATTGACATTTTGAAGCTGAAATTGAATCCGATAATACTCGGTGATGGAATTTCTATTTTTGGAGACTCGAAGTCTTCGTTGATCGGACATTTAATTGAAAAAGAGTCGTTTGATAAGGGGCTTATGATTCTAACTTATGATCTTAAGAAAGATCACTAGCCACAACATCGGTTATAATTCAGCGCTGCCCCCCGTCTTCTTAAAATTTCCTACATTTAAACCAAACTAAAACCAGGTCAGACTGCTTAGGTCGTCGTTACGCTCTGTCTGTGCTAATTTCTCCGGGAAATCCAGGGAGATCCGCCGCTAGCGCAACGTCGTAAGCGCGCCGAAATCATAGCCGGGGCAGTTATGGCACATTCCATCAACATATTTTAACAAAAGCAAAACCAATACCGCAAAAATTTATAGGAATCTACCATCCAACACCAAACTAAAATATGAACACGACCGAAGATTTTAAACAATTTGAAAACCTGGACGAAGAACAATTACCAGTCGCCAAACATAAATTACATGATTGGACCCATTTTGCCGGACTATATGCCGCCGAGCATGTAGCAGCAACAGAGTTTGTCATCGGGGCGACCTTTGTGGCGTTGGGCGCCAAGACCATGGATATCATTCTGGGTCTATTGATCGGCAATATCTTGGCCGTACTGAGCTGGCGGTTCATCACCTCCCCTATTGCCGTCGATACGCGCTTGAGCCTCTATACCTATCTGAATAAGATTGCGGGTGATTCGATGACCAAGTTGTACAATTGGGCCAATGTCATCATCTTTTCGGTGATATCGGCGGCGATGATAACGGTCTCCTCGACGGCGGTTCGTTTTGCCTTTGATATTCCTGCGCAACTCAATTGGTACCCTACCAATGCCTGGTTTATTTTAATTGTGTTGGCAGTGGGGATTTTTGTGGTTTCCATTGCGCTATATGGTTTTAATGCGGTTTCCGAATTTTCAGGTATTTGTGCGCCTTGGCTTTTTGTCATGTTCACCAGTGGGGCCATGGTGCTCCTCCCCGCTTTGTCTTTGGATGTATTGGATAAAACCTTACCGGGAGGCTGGGCCGATTTTTTGACCCTGGGCGACCAAAGTATCTGGACAGGTATCAACAGTGACGGAGCACCCGGCATCGGATTGGTCGAAGTCATCGGCTTTGGTTGGGCGGCCAATACCATAACCCATTTCGGATTGATTGATATGGCCCTCTTGCGTTTTGCAAAAAAGAAATCCTATGGCTATGCCACGAGTACCGGTATGATGTTCGGTCACTACGTGGCATGGATAGCTGCCGGAATCATGGGCGCCGGCGCCGCCGTCATCTTAGGAAAATCCATCGTGGAACTCGACCCGGGTGATGTGGCCTATTATGCTCTTGGTTGGTCCGGTTTTGTGATTGTGATTGTAGCAGGTTGGACCACCGCCATTACCAATTTATATAGAGCAGGATTAGCCGCACAAGCGATTTTCTTTAACCACTCCCGAAAGAAAACGACCATTGTAGTAGGTTTGGTCACCGTTGGCATCGCTTGTTTCCCCTTTGTATTTTCACAAATCCTGCCGTTGCTTACCTATGCCGGACTGCTGGTAGTTCCTGTGGGGGGCATTGTGTTTGCAGAACATCAGATTTTTCCTAGAATTGGCTTTACGCGCTACTGGTCTTCGTACCGCCAGCTGACCTTTAGTATGCCTGCTGTCGCTTCATGGGGCTTGGGCATTGATCTTCGGTTTCGGATTGAATGCCTTGGATGTGATTTCCTTCTATTACCTTTTTATCCCCACTTGGTTTTTTACCATCGCGGTGTATACGTTGCTCGCGTCTCGCTACGGGGCGAAAGCAAAATTATCCTGAGGAAGAAAAGGAAGAAGAAGTTCGGAAGGAAACGATTGAACGCTTTCAAGAACAGCAAGCAAAGGAGGAACCTGTTATCTATAAAGGATGTTTCTTTTTTCTCTAAGGGATTAAAATTTATTGCGATTGTCGCTTTGGTCGCCACCTTGGTGTTAGCTAGTAATGTAATGTTCGGAAGTGCGTCGGAAACTGCTTATATCGAAAATCGGGAACTCTTTTATACCTACGCCTTCATCTGTACCATCATTTATTTTGCACTTGCCTATTGGGCGCTACTACGCGGAAAATCAAAAACAGCTACACAATAATGAAAACACCAATACAACTCCAACAACAAAATTTAAAGGAAGTGGGAAGCCGTATGCCCGTGCCGAATTATAATCGTACGGACGAATAAAACAGGAATCGTACATATTGGTGTCGGTGGATTTCACCGTGCACATCAAGCCTACTATTTACATCAACTCCGACAGTTAGGCGAAGCTTCAGACTGGGGAATCTGCGGTATAGGCCTACGCGAAGCGGATGCCAAACTACACGATATTTTCAATAAGCAAGACCACCTGTATACGCTGATGGTCAAACACCCCGACGGAAAAATTGAACCCGAAGTCATCGGGTCGATAGTCGATTTTAAAATGGGAGTCACAGACTCCGAACCCGTAATCGCCCGTATGGCAAATGCTGATACTCGAATTGTATCGCTTACGATTACCGAAGGCGGATATAATTTTAACCCCACAACGGGGGAATTCAATTTTGATAACCCTGACATACAACACGAACTACGACACCCCAATGACCCGATAACCGTATATGGTTTTCTAACCGCTGCCTTAAAACGACGTCGCGATAACGGGCTACCTGCTTTTACCATTTTGTCTTGTGACAATATTGAGCACAATGGCGATATGGCGCGTAAGATGCTACTCGCCTTTGCCGAAGCGCAAGATGCCGGACTTGGCAAAATGGATAGCCCAAGAAGTCTGCTTCCCCAATAGTATGGTTGATCGCATTACACCGGTAACAACGAAAGCAGATATCGAAACCCTTGCACAAAACTATGGCGTACAAGATGCTTGGCCCGTTACCTGCGAACCTTTTATACAATGGGTGGTAGAAGATAAATTTTCGAACGGGCGGCCCGCTTTTGAAAAAGTTGGCGTACAATTCGTCCCTGATGTGGGGCCTTATGAGAAAATGAAACTACGACTGCTCAATGCCGGGCATTCAGTATTGGGGCTTTTAGGAGCCCTTCACGGTCACCCCACCATCAATGCCTGCATAGAAGACCAAATCTTCAAAACCTATTTGCGGGCCTACCTGGACCAAGAAGCGACACCCATTTTGGGAAACATTGAAGGCATTGATTTGGAGGACTACAAAGACAGTCTATTAGAGCGTTTTGCCAACCCGAATATCAAAGACAGTGTCAGCCGTATTTGTTCGGAAAGCTCCGCCAAATTGCCTAAATTTTTAATTGCTACCATACATGATAATTTAGCAACTGGTGGCAGTATCAAATTTGCAACATTGGTTATTGCTGCCTGGTGTTATTATAGTGATAAAGGAATGGATAGACATGGGCATCCAATCGAAATTATCGATGCCATGAGCACCGAACTTCATCAAGCGGCCAAACAAACCACAACCGACCCATTAGCCTTTATAAGACAAGAATCTCTTTTTGGTAATCTTATTAAAAATGAGCGGTTTACAAAGTTGTATACAGAGGCAGTTCAGAAAATCTATAAGGATACCAATATCAAAAAGTATATGAAGGATATGATTTAAAATCTACAATTCAGATTCTGAAAAGTGAAAAAATAAAACGTGCCACAACACGGTGTATGAACTAATTGCCGCCAGATTCCTAAAACGGAATCCTTTGCAATCGATTATCTTTCAATCAGTAGGACACTTTCCTACAGAAATGTCCGCAACTAATCATAGCCGAACCTTTGTGGGTCATGCCATGGCCCTGTACATTAACTTTCGGATTGAATTAAAATTATAGCTTTATAAAATATACCATCATGCAAAAGATATCCCTACTCTTAGTACTATTTTTAAACGCAGCTTTTTTGTATTCCCAGAACCTGGCAAATGAAAGTTCAAGCTACAATCCCAGGGATTTCCACGTACCATCATTTAATCCAACAGCGGGAAACGAATATCGTTCTGCAAACGGTACTCCTGGCCCTATGTATTGGCAAAATAGTTCCGATTATCTCATACATGCCACCTTAAGTGAAAAAGATACTACTGTTTTCGGTGATGTAACGATCACTTACACCAACAATAGCCCTGATCAACTGGAGTATTTATGGCTTCAACTAGATCAAAATATTTTTAAGCCAGATTCAAGGTCGGTTGCAGCTACCCGCTACCCAGGTGATTATTTTGGGGTGCTTGGAAATACAAATGGTGGTTACCAAATAAAGGATGTGACCATATTCCAAGGAGAGAAATCATATGCGGTACAACCGATTATTACCGATACAAGGATGCAGATTCGTTTAAACGAGGCCATGCAACCAAAAGGTGATCGGATCGTGATAAAAATGAATTTCAGTTTTGTAATCCCGCGTGATGGGGCAGTTCGCTTTGGTCGACAGGAAACCAAGAACGGCATTATTTATCAAATAGCC
This sequence comes from uncultured Flavobacteriaceae bacterium, assembly GCA_963760375.1. Taxonomy (GTDB): domain Bacteria; phylum Bacteroidota; class Bacteroidia; order Flavobacteriales; family Flavobacteriaceae; genus Pelagihabitans. The sequence continues at coordinate 6,900 of CAVXCS010000004.1, forward strand.
CAATGGTACCCGCGCATGTGCGTTTATGATGATGTAGAAGGATGGAACACGCTTCCTTATTTGGGGCTTGGCGAATTTTATTGCGACTTTGGAAATTATGAGTATTACATTACCGCACCTGCAGAGATGATTGTTTACGGGTCTGGTGACTTGCAAAATCCAAAAGATGTTTTGACGGCAGAAGAAATGAAAAGACTTTTGACAGCTTCAAAGAGCGATAAAACAATTGCCATTATTGCTGCTGATGAAGTGGGGAAACCCTCGATGCGGCCAACTTCCAAAGGAAACCTGACCTGGCATTTCAAGATGGACAATACGAGAGACGTAGCCTTTGTCGCATCAAAAGGATTGATATGGGATGCGGCAAAGATCGATTTGCCCTCTGGTCGAAAAGCACTTGCAATGTCTTGCTACCCAGTTGAAAGTGCCGGTGATACGGCGTGGGCGAGATCAACTGAATATTTAAAAGCCAGTATAGAAATCTATTCGGAACATTTTTTTGAATATCCATGGAATAATGCAGTAAGTAGCGCAGGGATTACGGATGGAATGGAATATCCCGGAATGATATTCAATAATTATAAAGAGACAAAAGCCAGTTTATGGTTTCTGATATCACACGAAATTGGGCATAACTGGTACCCAATGATCGTAGGTTCAAATGAACGAAGATATATGTGGCAGGATGAAGGCTTAAATACTTATGTAAACTATATAGCCAACGATATTTTTAATAATGGAGAGTATCAGACCGACCCTTCCTATTTTGAAAAAGATTTTTTTGGGTCTAGGGATTATACCCAGTTTATGCAGTATAAAGACCCCTTAATGGCCGTATCGGATGCAATGGATGAAGAACAACATTATCAATTCTATGGCAAAACAGCCTACGGACTCAACTTGCTTCGTACGGTTATTATTGGCAAAGAGCGGTTTGATTATGCCTTTAAAAAATATACCGAAGCATGGGCATTTAAACATCCAACCCCTTATGACTTCTTTCACTGCATCAATAATGCAACAGGAGAAGATCTGAACTGGTTTTGGAAGGAATGGTTTTATACGACCTGGAAACTGGACCAAGCAGTAACTTCGGTAACCTACGTTGACAATGACCCTGCCAAAGGCGCTTTAATCACCATTGAAAACCAAGGCAAAATGATTATGCCCGTAATAATTAATGTGATTCAAACGAATGGACTAACGGAGACCATTCAACTGCCGGTTGAAATATGGGCACGAGAATCCAACTGGACTTTTAAACATGCTTCTACCTCTACAATTGACAAAGTAATTATTGATCCGGAAAATCAATTTCCTGATTTGGAAAGAAAAAACAACGCATGGACTAGTGGCAAATAGTTAGGAGTTGAAAACTGTTTCTATTGAGCTTTGGGTTCAATCAGGCACAAACGCACAACTACATATATAATTAAAGCTAACCTCTTACTTCATTTTAAATTTATATCTTCAAAAAAAGATTTGTGCGATTGAAAATCCTGCCTATTTTCAATCGCACAAATCATTGTCAAAACTGTTGCCCTTACTGTAATAAAACAGCAACAAATGATTAAATTATTTAGGCGTATCCGCCAAAAATTGCTCACTGAAAACAAATTTAGCAAATACCTCATCTACGCAATCGGGGAAATCGCTTTGGTAATGATCGGTATTTTGTTGGCACTCCAAGTGAATACTTGGAACGAGCAGCGAAAAGATCGGATGACGGAGCAGCTCATGCTTACCGCCCTACAAAAAGATCTATTGATCAACATTGACCGTTTAAAAAAAGACATTTTACTGGAGCAACGAACCATTGACCAGGCAACCAAAATCATTGAGCATCTGGATGAAAGAAAACCATATCATCCTTCATTAAACGCCGTTTTTTCAGAAGCCATATACTCACCCGATATCATTATTTCCGCATCGAGTTATGAATCGCTAAAATTTAAAGGCATTGATATTATTCGAGAAGAATCATTGAAAAGAAGTATTGTCAATTTGTTTGATGTCGTTTATTCCAATTTAATTGCCGAAACCGTGCGATTGGAAAATCAATTTTGGCCTTCTTCGGTGCTGCCCATGATACATAAGCATTTTCGGCAAACCGGTTTTCGCGAACTCACACCAACCGACTACGAGGCTTTGATGGATGATGCCACCTATAAGAATATGGTCGCGCACCGAAGTCATTTTAGGGAACTGGCCCTGATTTGGAAAACCAAAGCTTTGCAGGATACAGAGGAATTGGAGAAAAGGATCGCGTCAGCATTAAAGTAAAAAAATTAGCTTGTATTTTAATGAAAAGCAGTCATTTGCCATAGCACTTAGGGAATTTAGCCCTAAACTGTAACTGAGGTCGGGCGTTCAAATCTAAGTGCCCTACATATTTTTCAGTCAAATGCAGGCACAGCGTTCACAGTTATTTCTTTGATCATTAGCTGCTTCAAAATTCGGCATTTTCCCTCCTATCGATTATTTTCTTACATTTAAATAGCAAGAGGACTTCTATGTGATAGTTGCCTTTTCACAAGTATGGATCGATGGAACGTTAAGTGCGATATGGCATATACCAAAGGCGATTTCTGGTAATCGTATCAATAAATAAAATTATGGAAAGGGAGTTGTCGCCAGAAAAGCGAATGGCACTGATCGGCACGTTAAAAAGCCGTTTTGGGAAAAATATGCACCGGCATAAAGATCTTGAATGGACAAAAATACAAGCCAAATTGGAAGCAAATACTGCAAAATTGTGGTCTCTCAATGAAATGGAAAGCAGCGGCGGGGCACCCGATGTGGTGGGACAGGATATAAAGACCGGAGAATACATTTTTTACGATTGTTCCGAGGAAAGTCCAAAAGGCCGCAGAAGTGTTTGTTATGACCTTGAAGGACTGCAATCGAGGAAAGAATATCCACCAAAGCACAACGCAGTGGATATGGCCTCCGCCATGGGCATCGAAATGTTAACGGAAGCAGAATACAGGGGATTACAACAACTTGGAATTTTCGATGCGAAAACATCGAGCTGGCTGAAAACCCCGCTTGAAATCAGGAAACATGGTGGTGCGATCTTTGCCGATTACCGGTATGGCCATGTCTTCGTATATCACAATGGCGCACAGTCTTACTATGCAGCCAGGGGATTCCGTGGCTCGCTCAAAGTGTAAATTTGGTTTGGCACCAATATAGTACTTGAAAATCGATCACATTAGATCGCATGTTCGGATAAAAGGGAAAAATGACCGAAGTCCGGCCAGTTGCCTTGTCGGTCAAAAACATATTGATTTTGCAGAAGAAAAGACTTTTGATCATCGTACTTACATCGGCACTGTTGTTGTGTATACCATTGATAGCGATGCGGTTTACCGAGGAAGTAAATTGGACCTTGTCCGATTTCATAGTTGCAGCTGCACTACTGCTAGGTACAGGTTTCATGTGTGAGTTTGCCATAAGAAAAATAACAAACATGAAGTATCGGATTATGGCTTGTGTGGCAATCCTGCTCGTCCTCCTGCTTATTTGGGCGGAACTTGCCGTAGGCGTGTTCGGGACACCGTTCAGTGGACAATAGCAGTGGGCAGTGGACAGTGGACAGTAAATCATAACGGGAATCCTTGCCCAACCAATCGGTCACCCCAATGGAGCAAGGCTACATCATTACTAAAATCAAATAGCTAAAATGATTGCTATGAAAATAATAAACAAAAGGTTTCCGGCCCAAATACTGATCTTTGCCGCACTGGCTTTCGGTACAACCCATATGGTCATGGCCCAAGAAAACAACCAAAAGGTACGCCTGGCATTGCTGGAAATTGATTCAACACAGTTGGAGCAATACAAGGCGGCACTCAAAGAGGAGATCGAAGCCTCCGTTCTTCTGGAACCTGGGGTATTGACCCTATATGCGGTTTCTGAAAAAGAAAACCCTACCCATATCACGATATTGGAAATTTATGCGAATGAAGCTGCCTATAAAACGCACTTGGAAACACCGCATTTCATAAAATACAAGGCCCTCACCAACAAAATGGTAAAGTCGCTCAAACTTGTCGAGACCATGCCCCTAATCCCGGGAATGAAAATTAAATGACTTCGCCCAACCGGTCAATGTATGGCCCAGCCTTGCCCTTTTCCTCAATTCTGGGTTTTTTCCAAATGCTTCGGTTCCTTCCGATCATATAGACCGGTCCAGTGACTTAAAATCACAAATTGTTTGTTTTTTCTTTTGTGCGATCTCGTTCTGAAGTAACTTTAGATTTAAATTCAATGGATGAAGAACAGCATATCTGAAAGGGTGGCCGATTTTCTTGAAAATTTTCCACCTTTCAACGAACTACATCAAAAAGATCTCCAGCTTCTCGCTTCGGAAGTTTCCATTGTCTATAAAGAAAAAGATAGCATCATCTTCAAAGAGGAAGAATCGCCACACGACTTCTTCTATGTGGTGCACAAAGGAGCGGTGGTACTTAAAAAAAGTACCGATAGCACCATGGTCGACCTGTGCGATGAAGGTGATATATTTGGTCTTCGGCCCCTCATGGCCAACGAGGCCTACAAAATGGATGCAACGGCCTTTGAGGAAAGTATTCTTTATGCGATACCCATTGTCGCATTTAAACCATTGGCACAGCGCTATGAAGAGGTGGGTAACTTTTTAATTGAAAGCTTTGCCTCCAATACCAGAAACCCCTATTCAAAAACACATCGGGGTAGCTTATATGGTGAGGCTGCCAAGCCTGAAAACAACAAAACAAATCCGGTCGTTTACGATCTTCAACCGATAAGCTATTCAAAAAAAATCGTCTCCTGCTCCCAAAACAGCAGTATTAAATCCCTGGCGGAGTTGATGGACCGGAAACAAGTTGGAGCCATGCTTGTTCTTAAAAACAAGCTGCCCATCGGTATCATTACCGACAAAGATATTCGCAACCAAATAGCGACCGGGAAATTTCCAATAACCGCCAAAGCCAAGGATATCATGACATCCCCGGTAATCACCTATGGTAAAAAAATGACCGTTGCCCAGGCACAGATGGCCATGATGAAGAGTAATATCAGTTATTTGTGCATCACCAAGGACGGCACCCCGAACACTGAAGCCGTTGGGATACTTTCCAAGCACGACCTGATGCTTGAAATGGGCAACAATCCTTCCGTATTGATGAAGGAAATAAAGCGTACTGCCAAAATCAAAAAAATAAAACAGGTGCGAGTGCATATCATGCATCTCTTACAGGCCTATTTAGACCAGAATATTCCCATGACCCTCATTTCAAAAATCATCTCTGAGCTCAACGATGCCAGCATCAAACAGGTTATCGGCATCAGCTTAAAAAAAATGAGCGCGCCACCGCCGGTAAAATTTTCATGGTTGGCCATTGGTAGCCAAGGCAGGGGGGAACAATTATTGCTTACCGACCAGGACAATGCCTTGGTTTTCGAAAATGTCCCGGATACCAAGTTGGCCCAAACCAGGGCCTACTTTCTAAAATTGGCGGGACATGTCACAAAAGGCCTTAGGGATGTCGGATACGAATACTGCCCGGCAGATATGATGGCCTCCAATCCCAAATGGTGCCTCAGCATTTCAGAATGGAAAGAACAGTTCACCCATTGGATCGTTAACCCTGGGCCCGATGAAGTACTCTTGTCTTCCATTTTTTTCGATTACAGCTTGTCTTATGGCGAACAAAACTTGGTCGACCAGCTGACACAAACCATTATGGAAAAAACCCAGGACCATCCCAACTTCTTCCTGCAACTGGCCAGCGGTGCGTTGCAAAGCCCATCCCCTTCAGGTTTTTTTAGGCAGTTCCTGGTGGAGGAAGATGGGGCCCACAAAGACTTTTTCGATGTAAAACGGAGGGCCCTGATGCCCCTGATCGATGCCGCAAGGGTGTTGGTCATTGCCCATCAAATAAAATCGATCAACAACACTGCGGCCCGCTTTGAAAAGTTGGCGGAAATGGAGCCTGCCAATGAAGAACTTTTTCTCTCTTGCTCTTACGCCATCAAGGCTTTACAAAAATTCAGGACAAAACAAGGCCTGCTGCACAACGATTCGGGTCGTTTTATCGCACTGGACATGCTTACCAAAGAAGAAAAAATGAAACTGAAACGAACCTTTAAAACCATTAAGGCACTGCAAGAATTGATAAGGATAAGGTTTAAGGTCACCAACACAGTCAGCTAATGAATTTGTTTAAACGAAAAGAAACATCCTTGCCCGATTTCTGGATTAACTATGCAAACAGTTTTTCGGGCAATTTACCTGCTGACCTGAAAGAAGTGCGATTTGTGGTATTGGACACGGAAACCACCGGACTCGATACGGAAACCGACCGAATGCTCTGTATTGGGGCCCTTGCCCTTAAAAACAAAACAATAGCGATTCATGAAAGTTTCGAAATATACCTAAAACAACCGCTTTATCACCCAAAAAGCATCCAAATACATGGTATTCTAAAAGAGGAACACAAAAGTTGCGTCGATGAACTGGATGCCCTGAAACAATTGTTGGTATTTTTAAAAGATTCGGTGATCGTGGCCCATCATGCCGGTTTTGATTTGGCAATGATCAACAATGCTTTAAAACGACACGGTTTGCCCAAATTGAGGAACAAAGTTTTGGATACGGCAGCACTCTATAAAAGAACCTTGATCAAATCGCCCATTTTGGTGCGGAAAGAACAATATTCCTTGGACGATTTGGCCGACCAATTCAATATCTCGAAAAAAGACCGACACACTGCCTTGGGAGATGCCTATATCACGGCCATTGCTTTTATGGTTATTTTGGGAAGGTTGGAACAAAAAAAACAACTGAATACGAAATCATTGCTGAGGTGAACGCTAATTTTAATCTTGTTGAAGATGGGATGTTTTATTGAGAACATACCGCGCATGGCTATTATCAGGGCTCCAATAACTGACCCCTACTGTAATCACTATATTAGTAATCATTCCGACCAAGGCAGCATCTATTCGGGTTTCAAAAATGCTGCACAATGCCCAAACTGATGCACTGGTGATGATACCCCACCATACGGCAACCACCGAAGTTTTTTTCCAGTATAACCCAAGGGTAAATGGAACCACAATACAAACCAACATGGGAATTATTGAATTTACCACCAATTCATGGATACTCGTGTTCAAATAGGCCCAAACCGCAGAAATAATAGCGACCACAACGACCGATAGCCTGGTGTAACGCAGCAATTGGGCGTCGGTGATTTCTTTTTTAGCCGGCCTGATCAAATTTTCTCCTATTATCGTGGCGGGTGCCAAAAGGGCTCCGCTCGACGTGCTTAAAATAGCGCTGATCAAGGCGCCGAAAAACAAGATTTTTAACGGTATCCCCATATGGGTATTCACCATCTCGGGAATAATGCTCTGCCCGTCGTTCACCTGCATCAATTCAGGGTATAATTGACTTGATGCCAATCCGATGACCAGCGGCAACGCCCCTATAAAAAACAAGAGACCCGCGCTGATATAGGCGCCTTGAGCACCCGATTTGGCACCCTTTGCCGATAACACCCGCTGATATACCTCCTGGGCCGCAATGGCCCCTAACCCCACATAAATCCATTTCGAAATATGGTCGGTCCAATCATAAAACCCTCCCCCCTCTGGAAATAGTCGGTAAAACCCTTCCGGGGTATTGTGGAGCACATACGTTAACCCACCTGCATCCGACAAAACGGTCATTGCCAAAACCAGGAGGCCTATGACGATCACCACCGATTGAAAAACATCGGTTATCGAAACGGCCCACATCCCTCCAACATAGGTGTAGGTCAATACAAATCCGGCACTAAGCGCAATGCCAAGTGCAAGTGGCATGCCCAACAACAGCTGAAATAGCAATGCCAAGGCCAGAAATTGGGCGGCAATCCAAGAGAAATAGGTTAAAATGTTGACTATTGTCGTCAACATTTCCAGGCTTTTTCCATACCGCAACCGAAAAAAGTCATTGATGGTGGTGATTCTGAGTGCATACATCTTTCGCGCATAGAAAGTACCCACTAAAATGAGGCAAAGGGAATTGCCGAACTGATCGATAATAACGCCCTGAATACCTTCATTAATAAAAAGGGTGGGGATCCCCATGATCAGTTCCGGCCCGAACCAGGTGGCAAAAATGGTCACCCCAACAACCAAAGCAGGCAGGCTTCGGCCTGCAAGTGTGAAATCCTGAGTATGTTTAACTTTTTTTGAACTGTAAAACCCGACTGCCAGCGTTAATAGCAAATAGATGATGATTGCTATTTCCAGCAGTCCCGTCATTTAGTGGGGTAGTTTTCCAAAAAGTGAAGCACATTGCGTTCTATTCTATCTTGGATATTCGATAAATCGGCCTTTACAAAAGTCTCGCCTGTAATATTTTCATAAAGTTCAATATACCGTTCCGAAACCGTATTGATGTAGGCATCTGACATTTCAGGTACACTTTGGCCCGTTAGACCCTGAAATCCATTACCGATGAGCCATTGTCGAACGAACTCTTTTGAAAGTTGTTTCTGGGACTCCCCCTTTTGTTGTCTGTCTTCATAGCCCTCGGCATAAAAGTAGCGTGAAGAATCGGGCGTATGAATTTCGTCGATCAACAAAATTTGTCCTTGCTTATTTTTGCCGAACTCATATTTCGTATCGACCAATATAAGTCCGCGTGAAGCTGCTATTTCCGAACCTCTTTTGAAAAGTGCTCTCGTGTATTTTTCAAGAACCGAGTAGTCCTGTGCGCTAACAATGCCCCGTCGCAATAGGTCTTCCCTGGAAATGTCTTCATCGTGTTCGCCTTTTTCGGCTTTTGTAGCTGGCGTGATGATCGGCTTGGGGAAGCTGTCATTTTCCCTCATCCCTTCTGGCATGGACTCTCCGCAAAGCATTCTTTTACCTGCAGCGTATTCCCTTGCCGCATGGCCCGACAAGTAGCCACGGATTACCATTTCCACTTTAAAAGGTTCACAGGCCTGGCCAATGGCCACATTGGGATCTGGGGTCGCCAAAAGCCAATTCGGAACGATATCCTTTGTCGCTTCCATCATTTTGGTGGCAATTTGGTTCAGGATTTGGCCCTTGTAGGGTATACCTTTGGGCATCACAACATCGAATGCAGATAGCCTATCGGTGGCGACCATGACCAACAGGTCATTTTCCAGGGCATAAACCTCCCGCACCTTTCCCTTATAGACCCATAGTTGTCCCGGGAATTTAAAATTGGTGGTTGTAATTGTATTGCCCATGATCAATTTTAGTTCTGATGTTCGATGTCTTTATAGGCATCGATTACTTTCTTGACCAATTTATGCCGTATCACATCCTTGTCGTCGAGGTATATCATTTCAATGCCCTCCACGTTTTTTAAGATGAGCAATGCCTCCTTCAATCCGGAAATGACCCGTCTGGGAAGATCGATCTGTCCCGGATCGCCTGTAATCATAAACTTGGCATTCTTTGCCCATCCGGGTCAGAAACATTTTCATCTGCGCATGGGTGGTATTCTGCGCTTCGTCCAAGATCACAAAGGCATGATCTAGGGTACGGCCACGCATAAAAGCCAATGGAGCGATTTGAATCGTACCGTTCTCGATGAAATGGGCCAATTTTTCTGCAGGAATCATATCCCTCAAGGCGTCATACAGTGGCTGCATATATGGGTCTAGCTTTTCTTTCAGGTCGCCCGGGAGAAAACCAAGATTTTCGCCTGCTTCGACAGCTGGCCGAGTAAGTATGATGCGTTTCACCTGTTTCTCTTTCAAGGCCTTGACCGCCAATGCAACGCCGGTATAGGTTTTCCCGGTACCTGCCGGGCCTATGGCAAAAACCATATCGTTCTTTAGTGCCGCATCGACCAGTTTTCTCTGGTTTTCGGTCTGTGCCTTGATCAGTTTGCCACTAACACCGTGAACCAAGGTCTCGCCGCTGCTGGCCGGGGATTGATCGTCTTCACTTCCATTACGGGTCAGTACCCGCTCAATGGCGTTTTCATCGAGCTTATTGTATTTCACGAAATGATCGGTGAGCATATCGAAGCGCCTATCGAATTCTTCCAATAGATCCTCGTCGCCATAGACCATTATTTTGCTGCCTCGGGCAACAATCTTTAATTTCGGAAAGTACTTTTTAAGCAGATCAATATTCTCGTTTTGTTGTCCAAAAAATTCCCTCGGACTGATGTCGGTGAGCTCTAGAATTAGTTCGTTCAATGAATATCGATTTTTTTAGGGTTGGGGCCTTAAAGATTAATTTCGAAAGGCTATTTTTTTGTTTAATTTTGTTTAACAAACTTAAGTAAAAAATCAGTTTGCATAATCAAAAACATATCAACATTGCTGCATGGCAATCATCACCTTAACGACAGATTTTGGACTTAAAGACCATTTTGTAGGTGCTTTGAAAGGGAGTATATATAAGGAGTTGACCGAAGCTAAAATTGTTGATATTTCTCACGAGATCAGCCCTTTTAACATTCATCAGTGTGCCTACATCCTTAAAAATGCCTACAAGAACTTCCCGGAGGGCACTATTCACATCGTAGGCCTGGATGCAGAGCCCACTCCCGAAAACCAGCATATCGCCATTTTGGTCGATGGCCATTATTTTATTACGGCGAACACCGGGGTAATCGGTTTGATCACCTCTGAAATCAATCCGGAAAAAGTTGTCCAGATCAATATCCCAAACCCTGAGAACGGTTCGTTTCCCGTGATGGATGTCTTTGTGAAGGTAGCCTGCCACCTGGCCCGTGGTGGCACCCTGGAAGTCATTGGGAGGCCTTTTAACGAATTGACGGAGCTCAAGACCTATGCACCCATCATAACAGACAACGGAAATAAAATAGTGGGCAGTGTCGTGTATATTGACAACTATGGGAATATCGTGACCAATATCCATAAAAATTTATTTGATGCCTATAGAAAAGGTCGCAATTTCGAATTGAATGCCCGAACCACCAAAATCAGTCAAATTCACAATAGGTACAGCGATATCATCAACTTCGACCTGGACAAAGCCAACCGAAGGGGCCCCGGAGACCTCATGGCCCTGTTCAACTCAGCGAACTATATTGAGCTTGCCATCTATAAAAGCGATTTGAATACCGTAGGGGGTGCCTCTACCCTGCTGGGATTGGATTACCGCGACACCATTACCATCAGTTTTACGTGACGGGAGCAGCTCGAATTAAATAAAGTTTTGAAAATATATTATTCTTAGTTTTGGCATTTGTTATTAAAAACCCATCGGATTAAATGCTATCGATCTTTAAAAGAGAAATCCGTTCCTTTTTTACTTCTCCTATAGGCTATCTGGTCATCGGACTTTTTTTGGTGCTCAACGGTTTGTTCCTTTGGGTGTTCAAAGGGCCCTTTAATATCTTCGATGCGGGTTTTGCCGACATGGGCAGTTTCTTTTTACTGTCCCCTTGGGTATTTTTGTTCTTGATCCCCGCCATCACCATGAGGAGCTTCTCGGAGGAGAAAAAAATAGGCACTCTGGAACTGCTTTTCATTAAGCCCATATCGATCTGGAACATGGTTTTGGGAAAATTCCTTGGCACCTTTTGCCTTGCCATCATTGCATTGTTGCCCACCTTACTTTATGTATATACCCTTTCCGAACTTGGAAGTACCGTCGGCAATATAGATTTGGGCCTTGTAATGGGTTCTTATTTTGGCACCTTATTCCTGATAGCTTGTTATACCTGCATCGGTCTGTTTACCTCTACCCTTTCTGAAAATCAAATCGTGGCCTTCCTATTGGGTATGCTGTGCTGTTTTGCATTTTACTATGGATTTGAGGGAGTCGCTTCCCTATTCTCTGAGGGAGAGACCACAATTTTTATTCAAAAACTTGGGATGAAGGCCCATTTCGAAAGCATCGCGAGAGGCGTTCTTGACACCAGGGATTTGGTATATTTCGTCTCCCTGTCGACCTTCTTCCTTTTTCTGACCGTAGTCCAACTTAAACAGCTGAACAATCCATGAAAAAGAATATCATTTCTTGGATAAAGGCATTGGTCTTTTTGATTGTGGCGAACGCACTTGCGGGTTTGTTTCCCATTCGGTTCGATTTGACCGAAGACCATAGATTTACGTTGGCCCAGCCATCGGTCAATACCGTTAAGGACTTTAAAAACCCCGTCATCGTTGATGTGCTGTTGGCAGGGAACCTAACGCCTGAATTTCAGCGACTACAGGAAGAGACGCGGCAAATTTTAGAGTCTTTTGCCTCAATCAATGCAAATATCAAATTTAGTTTCGTAGATCCGTTACAGGGTGTCGAACAAATCGAGGGAACCATTACCGAACTGCAGGCGCTGGGCCTAACCCCTACCCGTGTGACCACAAGTGATAATACCAAGGTGTCACAAGAAATAGTATTTCCATGGGCAATGGTCAACACCGACAATAAAACCATCAGGGTACCACTCCTTAAGAACAAGCTGGGAGCAACGACGGAAGAACGCGTGAACAGCTCCGTGCAACAATTGGAATACGCCTTTGCGGATGCGTTCACCAAGATAGCCCTAACCGATAAGAAACGGATTGCTGTCATAAAAGGGAACGGTGAACTGCAGGATATTTATCTGGCAGATTTTCTGAGCAGCATCAGGGATTATTACAACATTGGGGCTATTACCTTGGATTCTGTTGCGACAAACCCGCAAAAGGTCCTAGATCAACTTAAAACATATGACTTGGCGTTGGTGGCCAAGCCTACCCAACCCTTCACCGATGTTGAAAAGTTCGTAATGGACCAATTTATCGTGAGCGGGGGAAAATCGGTTTGGCTCATCGATGCCGTGGCCATGGAATTGGACAGCCTTTTTAATGAGAGCGGCAAAGCGATGGCTATTGCCATTAGACCTTAATCTAAACGATTTTCTTTTTTCCTTCGGTGTTAGGATCAATCCCGATCTTGTGAACGATATGTATTTTACCCAAATTGTCCTTGCTACGGGCGAAGGGAACGAAGCTCAGTACAACCCCGTCCCATGGTTGTACAACCCGATGGTCTTCTCTAAAAATGACCATCCCATCAACAATAATATGGAAGCGCTGAGATTTCAGTTCGCAAGTTCTATGGACACCTTGCCCAATGCCTACAAAAAAAGCATCCTCTACAAAAGTTCCCCGCTTTCAAAACTGGACAAAATACCCAGACAGATCAGTTTGGACCTTATTGATACCCCGCCACAAAAAGATTTGTACAATGATGGCAACCAGCCATTGGCAGTGCTGATCGAAGGCGAATTCAGTTCGGTCTATGCCAACCGGATCCAACCGATTCAGCTGTCAAGCTTTGAGAAAAAAGGTCCCTCCAACAAAATGCTGGTGGTGGCAGACGGTGATATCGTCAAAAATCAATTGCGCAATGGTCGGCCCTTGGAACTGGGCTATGACAAATGGACGAATAGTTACTATGGGAACAAGGAATTTTTGATAAATGCGTTCAATTACCTTTTAGATGATAGTGGACTTATAAACATTCGCAATAAGAAGGTAGTGATTCCTTTTTTGGATGAGGTCAAGGCATCGTCACAAAAAACAAGATGGCAGATAGTAAACATAGGTGTCCCCATAGGTTTGATGCTCCTTTTTGGGTGGGGCTTCAACTATTTTAGAAAACGGAAATACGGTCAGTAGGTGTTAATAAGTTTGTTTCGTTAAAAAGTCCAATTAAAATATATTTGTTTGTTCCATAAAATTGTTGATTTCAGCTAATTTAAGGGCATTTTTAATGACGAAGTGGAATGGGAACCCCTCACTTTTTGGCGGTCAATTCACGTTTCTGCCACTTCTAAATTGATGGACATCCCATGTATCGTCCAATAAAAAAAAACAACCAATGAAGTTTATCGTATCCAGTACCTATCTCTTAAAACAATTACAGGTTTTGGGCGGCGTGATCAACAATAGCAATACGCTCCCAATTTTGGATAATTTTTTGTTTGACCTGAAGAAAAAAAAATTGACCGTTTCCGCTTCAGATTTGGAAACCACCATAAGTTCGTTGATCAAGGTGGAGTCGGACAATGAGGGGCTTATTGCAGTACCTGCCAGGTTGTTGCTTGAGATTTTGAAAACGTTTCCGGAGCAGCCTTTAACCTTCGTTGTAGAAGACAACAATACCGTGGAAATCAGTTCCAATCACGGTAAATATGCCCTGGCCTATGCAGATGGAGCTGAATTCCCAAAAGCGGTGGAACTTGCAAATCCAAGTTCGACAGTGCTCTTGGGAGATATTTTGGCCACTGCCATCAACAAAACCATATTCGCTGCGGGGAATGACGACCTTCGACCGGTAATGAGCGGGGTATTCTTTCAATTTTCACCCGAAAACCTCACATTTGTGGCTACGGATGCCCATAAGTTGGTGAAATACCAAAGGTCGGATGTGCATGCTTCCCAAGTCGCGGAATTTATAATGCCAAAAAAACCCTTGACCTTGCTCAAGGGCATTTTGACCGGAAGTGAATCGGACGTTACCATTGAATATAATGAGAGCAATGCGAAGTTCAGTTTCGACGACACCCAACTGATCTGTAGGTTGATCGATGGAAAGTATCCCAATTATGAAGCGGTCATTCCAAAGGAAAACCCCAATAAATTGACCATTTCCAGAAATCAATTTTTAAGCTCTGTAAGGAGGGTATCTATTTTTTCTAATAAGACCACCCATCAGATTCGATTGAAAATTGCCGGTGCCGAATTGAATATTTCCGCGGAAGACATCGATTATAGCAACAAGGCCGAGGAACGTTTGACCTGCTCCTATAACGGCGACGATATGCAGATAGGGTTCAATTCCCGTTTTTTGACCGAAATGTTGAATAATTTGGGATCCGATGAAGTCTCACTTGAAATGAGCCTGCCGAACCGCGCTGGCATTCTTACTCCAATCGATGGACTGGATGAAGGCGAATCGGTTACCATGTTGGTCATGCCGGTGATGTTGAACAACTAAGTTCCCACTTTCCTTAAATTAAAAAAGCGCTTTGATTTGATCAAGGCGCTTTTTTTAATGAATCTTTTTCAGTCCTATGAGATAAACTTGATGGTCATCAAATAAGTGGGCGATTCCCCATTACTGGCTTTAACTGCATTCACGATGGGCAATACAAAAGCGATGACCCCTATAAAGATCAGGCTAAGGATACCGAGGCCGAGCAACAATATGGCCGGTATGCTCAAAATGGTAAACAACAGCATACTCAGTTGAAAATTTACAATGGCCTTCCCGTGCTCATCCATTCCCAGCACTTTGTCTTTTGAAGTAAGCCACAGGATAAGGGGTACAATGAGTCCGCCAAAACCAGTGACATAGGTAAGCAACTGTGAAAGATGGGTCAGTACCAACAACTGATTATTGATGGCAAGCGAATTATTTTGATTGATGACTTCCATTTTTTGATCGATTTAAAAGGTTGTACACCAATATGACGATTTTTTACCCAAAATGTTACAAATATTCAAACCGCCATTATTGCTTCCGCTCTAATTTGGCCAGTTTTTCACGTTCTTTCGCAACATCCATCTTTAGTTTTTCGATTTTCTGATTGAGTTTCATCTCATCTACCGGAGACAATTTGCCTCTGCTCTTACCTTTGGTAAGCTGGTTTTGAAGCTTTACGATTTTGCTGTCCCCCTTGTCGATCGACTTTCTTTTTTTATTGATGTCTTTGGTGAGTCGCTCCATTTTTTTGGCTTCCTTTTCAGCCTTTTTTTGGGCCTTTTCCGCCTTTTTCCTGTCCTTTTCGGCCTTTGCTATCTCTTTTTGTATCCGTTTGTCCTCTTTCAATTGCGCCTCGATCAGTGCAGCCTGGGCAATGGAGACAGAGTCTTTTGGTTGCGCTGCCTCTTGTGCATGCGAAACGAGGTTTATAAGCAAAATCGAAGCTACTGTTAAAACTATTTTTTTCATGATTATAAATAATAAAAAACATTGTTATTGTTGACCGGAATTTGTTCTAAAAATGCTGACAATTTCCTGATCGAAGGTATAAAATTTACCGTTTACAAGTTCTAATGAACCGATTATTTTAACGACTGTTCCTGTGCTGGCCATGTTCCTCCTATTTTGCCTATTTTTGCCGCAAAAGAATTGAATGATCCCGAATGACACCATCGTAGCATTGGCCACCCCCCCGGGCAGCGGCGCCATTGCGGTTATTCGAATTTCTGGGAAAAAGTCCATTTCAATGGTATCGGCCCATTTTAGTTCAGTTCGGGGCAAAGACCTCAGGTTACAGAAGAGCCATACGGTTCATTTAGGCCATTTAAAGGATGGGGACCTTATCTTGGATGAGGTTTTGATATCCGTTTTTAAAGGGCCACATTCCTATACAGGAGAAGATGTGGTTGAAATTTCTTGCCACGGTTCAACCTATATCCAACAACAGATCATACAACTCTTTTTACGAGCGGGATGTCGCATGGCAGAAGCTGGGGAATTTACCCTTAGGGCCTTTTTGAATGCCAAAATGGATTTGAGCCAGGCCGAAGCAGTGGCCGATTTGATCGCTTCTGAAAACGCAGCGAGCCATGAAATCGCCATCAACCAGATGCGCGGGGGTTTTAGTAACGAAATAAAGAGATTACGGGGTGAATTGTTGAATTTCGCCTCCCTGATCGAATTGGAGCTCGACTTTGCAGAGGAAGATGTTGAATTTGCGAATCGCGACAAGTTTAAGAACCTGCTTAAAGAGATTACAACATTGCTGAAGCGTCTCATCGATTCCTTCGCCCTTGGCAATGTGATCAAAAATGGAATACCGGTCGCCATTGTCGGCGAACCGAATGTGGGTAAATCCACCTTGTTGAATGCGCTTTTAAGGGAAGAACGCGCCATTGTATCGGAAATTCCGGGTACCACCAGGGATAGCATAGAGGATGAAATCAGTATAGGTGGGATAGGGTTTCGATTTATAGACACGGCCGGTATAAGACAAACCATCGATACCATTGAAGAAATGGGCATCCAACGGACTTACCAAAAGATGCAACAGGCCCAGGCCGTCATTTACTTGGTGGATGGTTTTCGATTGAGGTCGAAAGGTGGCTTGTTAGAAAACCTGGATCAAGTCAAGCACGAAATTAAAAAACTGAGACTGAATTATCCGGATAAAAGCGTGCTGACAGTGGTTAACAAAGTTGACCTGCTTGAGGATCAAGAACATTTGATAATCAAGGAAAGCCTTAAGGACGTAT
This sequence comes from uncultured Flavobacteriaceae bacterium, assembly GCA_963760375.1. GTDB lineage: Bacteria > Bacteroidota > Bacteroidia > Flavobacteriales > Flavobacteriaceae > Pelagihabitans. The sequence continues at coordinate 24,125 of CAVXCS010000004.1, forward strand.
TGTTATTGTCGGCAAAAAATGGAGAAGGCATTGAGGAACTCAAAACCGATTTGATCAGCTTGATCGATAAAGGGGTTCTTGGCAGTGGGAGTACCATAATTTCCAATACCAGGCATTATGATGCTTTGATCAAGGCGCTACAGGAAGTACAAAAAATACAAATGGGACTAAATGACGGTATTTCGGGGGATTTGTTGGCGATCGATATCCGTCAAGCGCTCAATTATCTGGGCGAGATTACAGGCGAGATCACCTCCGACGAATTGTTGGGCAATATTTTCGCCAATTTTTGTATCGGAAAGTAAAATTTCTACAATAGCATTAGAATTAAATTATAACAAAAAACCAATAAAGGGGCACCCACATAAATGTTTCAGATTTTTAAAAAGAAAAAATTTTTAGTCGATTATTTGGAAGGCATGGTAGATATACACAACCATATTCTTCCTGGGATTGACGATGGGGCAAAAGATGTTGTGGAATCGGTTGAACTGATCAAAGTGTTCTCCGAAATTGGAATCCAAAAATTTATCGCCACTCCGCATATCATGCACGATTATTACCCTAACGACAAGGGAACCATAGGCCAAGCCCTGATTAAACTCAACGAGGCGCTCTTATCTCATAAGATGACCGAAATTTCCGTATCGGCTGCTGCGGAACATATGATCGATTCCAATTTTGAAACCATTTTGGAACAGGGTAAGGTGATGCCGATGCGGGGCAACTATATCTTGATTGAAATGTCGTATTTACAAGCGGCCATCAATTTTAACGAGGCCATACAAAAAATCGCTTCAGAAAGGCTCTTCCCAATTTTGGCGCACCCGGAACGGTATGTATTCCTAAAAAGCAACTCGAGAAGGCTCAGGGAATATAAAAAGCAAGGTGTTTTATTTCAGTTGAATCTATTGTCATTGGGGGAGTACTATGGTAAGGAAGTGCAACAAAAGGCTTTTAAATTGATTGACCAGAACATGATCGACTTTTTGGCCTCCGATGTGCATAACATGGCGCAACTTCAAAATTTAAGGGAAATTACGATCAACCAAAAAATGGCCGAATCGCTATTTCCCTTAATTGACAATACCGTAAATTCTTTTTATTGAATTAGAATTTCCACCATTTCTTGGTACTCTTACCGTAACCATAGCCGTAGTTGCCACCATAGCCTAAATTGGAATCTTTTACTCCGTTAACGACAAACGACAAGCCTTTCAATTTACCCTCCGCTTTAAGTCTGAGCGGGAAATCGATTACTTTGGTTTCTGTCACACCAGCGCGAAGCACATAGATGATGTGATCTGCATATTCGCTGATCAATAGTGTATCGGTAACCACCATCAAGGGTGCGGTGTCAACAACAACATAATCATATTTGAGGG
>CAVXCS010000005.1:0-1605131 GCA_963760375.1 uncultured Flavobacteriaceae bacterium
TTCAATAAGCCATTTTCCGTAGCAAACCACATTCGATCATTCTTGTCTATCATCATATCATGCGTCCAATTAAATAACTCATCATCGATTGAGAAGTAATTGGTAAAGCATATACCATCGTATTTTGTAACCCATCCATCACCAACATAAGACCAGATATTTCCTGTGTTGTCGGCTGCTACCCAAAAAGGCCATTGATTTTGCATTCCATTTTCGGCAGTGTAATGAATAAAATTACTTCCATCGAATTTGGTCAATCCTTCGTGGTAAACACCTATCCAAAGGTTGCCAATTCTATCTTCGATGATCTTCGAGGTATTGTTAGACATGAGACCATCCTCCTCTGTATATTGAGTAAAAATGCATTACCTGGCACTTTGGATTTTGGGTGTATGGTAGTTTTTGGTTTTCCTGCCTGGACTATCTTAGGGTGCATTAGCGGGAGTTATTTTGGTTACTATCGGCGGGCTAATACTGTCTCGAATTACAATTCCATTCGCTTTTGTGACGGAGACATTGGGTATGAATTTCTGTTCTTCTTGTGGTTGACTGCAGCTAGCGATGATTAGGAGCCAACATAGGATTGGTACGGCATTTAGTGGAGAATTTAGCGGAAATGGGGTGAATATGCGGTGATGTAAGCTCAACGATTGAAATATAATAGCAATTGAACCAACTAATTGATATTTCTCTTTAAGGCGTTGTTTTAAATTTGCAGTATTTCCCATTCATATGACTTTATTTCCACCTAACGGTGTCTCGGCTATGAGTAATTGCGACCTGCCGCCGACGCCGTATCGAGAGGAAGGCAAAGCAATTTAACTTTGCAACCAAAAACTAACTTGAAAATCCACGAGGATTTTCAGAGATTGGGAAGAACAGTGCCATTGCTTATAGCTCATTGTTGTGCTTTCGTTATTTCTTCTCCAGTCGCCCGATTTCTTTATTCAAATCCTTCGACAACGCTATTAATTTTGTTTTTGTTTCTTCGATAGGTTTATATATCATCCAACCAATATGATTCTTTTGAGTCCGGATAAAATAAAGGTATTCCTGATCTGATTGTAATTTTTCATAATCTAGGGGAATCATTCCTCCTTGGCTATATGTCAAAGTTTATAATCTCCCCCCCAATAATCTTTAAATCGAGAGTTAAATATGTTTTGACTTGCATTAAAAAGAAAGTCTCTGTAAAGTATTTCAAAGTTGACTATCCATTCATCATCATCTTCATATAGTTGAGTAATTCTTTTCCTGATATCCGTATTAGAGATAGACTTGACACCAAGCGATTTTAAGGATTCAAAAACGTTATTATCTAAATCTGAATCTCCGTAAATTTGGTTGATACTTAGAAATATTGATTTAGCGAATCATTATAGGGAATTTTATTTTCGAGATGGTAGATAATGATATCAATAGATTTTGATGCAGCTTCGTAGAATTTCAGACTTTCATCAAACTGGGATATATCATTTTGAAATTGAGTTTCGAAGGACTTTAAAATCTGTATCTCCTTTTTTCCCTTAAGCCTATTTTGATTCCAGTTATTAATTTGAATTGCAATCAAAATTCCAATGACCACAAGAATGATTTCTCCGATTGCATACAGCAGATATTTACTGAATTTGTTTTCGGTTAGCAGTTCCTGTCTTATTCGTCTAAAAAACTTAATCATAGTTTTTATTTAATCTTTTAGTAAGTCCGCAAGCGCGTGTCCGTCTCTGGCGGAGTTATCTCAACCAAATGTCCCCGGGACATTTGATCACGCCAAGGCGTGATTAAGTTTCGATAATATCATCGGTTATTGGTTGGTCATAGTTTCTATTCCGAAGCACTAAAATCAACATAGCTTCGGCGACGTTGAATAGCGTAGGGATAATGAAGCACAACGTCGCATATACATTGTTACGCAACATTTTTTATTTTTCGCTTGTTGAAACCAATTTGTCCTCAGCATATATTTCCGTTCTCATTAAATTTCCCGATTCATTAAAGAAAGTCCAAATTCCGTGTTTCTTTGCATTTAACCAGCTCGACTTGGACTTTAACCGCCCGTTGTTGTAGAAGTATTTTTGGATTCCAATTGGAATATCCATATTGTAAAACTCCTCTTGACGTAATACTCCATTTTCGTGGTAGTATTCCCAAAGGCCTGTGTCCTTTGCCTGCAAGCCAATAGGCATTAAATTTTAATTGTCCGTTCTCATACCATTCTTGCCATAATCCATCAGGTAAACCATCTTTCATTTTAGTCCACGATTTAGGCTTGCCATTAGGATGATTTTCGATTAAAACACCTGTTAATGGCTTTTCTTGAAAGGTAGTTATCTCCTTATTTCCCTTCTTGGTTATTTTTTGAGTCTTGGAAATATCAACTACGTTTTGCCCAAAGGTGGAAATTGACCAAAAAACTACAATTGATAAAAGAACTATTGATTTCATATCAATTGTTTTAATTTTTAAAGATGTTTTCTAAATTAAGATATTCGGTTTCAACGAAGAAGATGTTCCATTCACCGTACTCATAATTTCCTAAATTTTCTGCTCTGCTGAAAAAGAAATATTTGCCGTCTTTGAATATCTTGGACTGCCTTCCTCATTCTTTGTGTTAACCAATTTTCCTATTGATTTGGCCTTGTTCCATCCATTTTCCGTTTTACGTGATACAAGACATCCTCTCCACCTTCTCCTCCTGGAGCCCGTACGAATTGAAACCAGATATTTTCCATTTGGTGGAATCACAGCAGATAGATCCAAAATTTTTCTATTGTCCCAATTCCGTCTATCGCTTTTGGTTCAGAGATCTTTTCGGTCAAATTTTGTTTCAAAAATTTTTATACTTTTTGTTCCACGCATCATCGATGTTGAATGAAGAGTTTTGTATCATTTGTGAAAAAGAAATTATTGTTTGAAGAGGGCCATTTTTCATTTTCTAATTGAACCGCATTAATTGGTTCGGGTAATGGTCTTGGTTCGCTCCAACCATTGTCTGTTCTTTCCATCGTCCAGATGTTCATATCGAAGGATTCCTTTACTTCGGTTTTTCAGGTATTCGACCTTCTGAACCAAAGATAAATATTTTCCGTCAGGTGTTATGGAAGCGGTTTCATCCCGGTCAATGGAGCAGTTGGCAAGTATAGGCGCTGTCCATTTTCCATTTTTGAAGTTACTTACGTAATTTTTTGCTTTTTTTTAGGTGCTCACTTTGAGAAGTACACTGTTTGTCCGTCCGCTGAAATGTGAGTTCCAATTCACTATTTTTACTTGTCGAAATTACTCCCTTTGCAAAAGGAATAGGACTTGAAACTACTTCTTTCGAGTACTCGACTCTTGGAATTTCAGTTTCAGTTTTACAGCTGAAAGCCAGAATATTGAAATTATTTAGATGCTATTTATTTTCTCACATATGTTTGTTTTAATGTTGCCTATCGCACTTGTGTTTGATTTGGAAAGGCTTAAGCCGTTTTGCGCCAATGGATGTGCCGCCGTAGAACCGCAAACTTGTTGACGCGCTTCGGCTGGAAGGCTAGACTGGCTATGTCGAATCGGTTTCAGGATATCCTGAAGTTTAAATGTAGAAAAAATGTCAAGCTATGGATTCCGAATGCTTAATTATACAAGCTGTTGCCAAAAGTTTTATGAATCGAACTTTGACTCTTTTTTCGGCCATTTATAAGCCTGGTAAATAATAATAATCAGAATAATAAACTCAACAAACTGAAAAAGCGCATAAAACTTATGCCAATCTGAATTAATAGTATCAACAAATAAAAGGACTGACATTGAAGACCAAAGAACTGGATCACCATGTTAAGTATCCTATTGATTTTTGGTTTTAAGAAGATAGACAGGAATATCATGGATGAAGGTACTATTGTAATCACTGAAAATAACAACAACAATTCTGGAGTTAGAGGGCCAAGAGGTGTTTCAAGGTTTTTGACCATTTCTTGAGTTGAAGACGTCAATCCATCAAAATAATCTGCATATACATACAGAAATATTAATGCAGTCCATAACGAAGCTAGTTTAACTCTAATATCAATTTTTGCGTTCTCAAACATAAATTTAAAATTTTAGATGAAATCAGGATTGATCATATATACATAGACGCAAAAAGTTTAAGAATGGTTATCTCGCAACAATATTCTCAAATTGTTGGTAACGGTCTTAGGTATGATTCCTGCCTGCCGGCCCACCTTCCGAAGTCTAGTACGGAGGACGGACAGGCAGGTTCTAGCCGTTGTTAGGGTATGTTATTGATTTTTGAAAATCGAGTGGTCCTAAAGATTCATTGAACTTACTCTGTTAATTGCTTTTCAGATTTTCTTTTGATTGCCTGACGTATAAAACCACCCAAAGTTATAAAGGATATCACAAGAAGAAAACTGTACTCTTTTAATGGATTACCGGGCCATAAATCGATTAAAGTAACAAATAGGGCGACTGCATTTACGATAAGCAGTGTCCAAAGCAAAAGTCTAACTATACGATCCATTTTCTTTCTTTTAAAATACCCAACGGTCTTGGCTATGCCTAGTTGCTTCAAAAGCCCAGGCCAAACCAGAATTGATTTATAAGAACCTAAGATAGCAAATTAGGACAAGCGATGAAAAGCAATGGCGTATAGGCGTTGTTGGGTGTAGTTTTTATTCCCAAAATCGCACTTTCAGATCCATTCGGCCATGGAGTATTCGGGTTATTTCTACTAAGGCAGAATCAATTCTCCTGTAGAAAATAATATGTCGATTTGTTCTCGACCCAAGAAGATTATGAGTGATTCCCTCATAGTTTTTTCCTAAATCTGGGTTTTCGGCTATTTCGCGACAAGTATCCAGTAATAATTGGTAGTATTTATCAGCTTGTTGTTCGGACCACTGTTCAAAGGTATAATTCCAAACATCGGTCAAATCCTCGACCGCTTTGTTAGTTAGGTAATATTTAGCCATTAAGTCGCCTTTTTGACTTTAACGACTTAAGATGGTTTTCTGGATCAAAGTCTTTGGCCAATCCACTATCAATTCCATCTTGAATTGCCTTCTTGAGAGCAATTACTTTACTTTCTTCTTTCTTCTAGCAGTCTTAACCCGGCACGGATAACTTCACTTACATTTTTATATCGGCCTTCAGAAATTCGCTTATGAACAAATTCGTCAAAATAATTTCCTAGTGATATGGATGTATTTTTACTCATTGTAGTACCTTTTATTCAAATGTACCAAATATTGGTAATTTTGCCAAATTACACCCAAGGTTTATGTATATGGAAAGTTGCGTGTTTGCGTGTGAGGATTTTTCGAAGGAAAATCAGAAGTAGCAAACATGCAACGACCTTTGGTTAAGCACTAAACCGCAATTATTTTTATACATTGTTGTGCTTTCGTTATTTTCTATTCTAAATCTTCATTTAATAATTTTAAAATTTCGTCTGTTACCATTATTAAGTTTAGCTCTTCAGTATTAACTTCTTCTCTGAAAGCTGTAATATATGTTATTACTGACTCAAATTCTTTAACACTAAAAAGCCCCTTGTAATCATCATTGAAATGACTCTTCTTCAGGTTTAGGATAATGTAAACTCCAACGTGTAGTTCCTGGTATAAATTTATCTGTTATAGGCCAAAGGGTTTGAATTTTTAGATTAGAAATGTTTAAATATTCTTCGTTTAAATCTGTCACCAAAGGTTCATAGGATAGTAATAATCTTTTCAATTCTATGTTTTTTCTTCTTATTTAACTTGTCCGGATGAATTGCCGATTTTCAACATGCCTAAATTGCCATTAAAGGTTCTATTAAATTCAAAATAAGTAAGTAAAGAATCGATTTTTTTCATCTATTGCATCTAAATTCTTACTCAATAATCCTAGGATATCATGACTGCCAGATTTGATGACTTTTTGCTGTCTATCAACAACATCTATAAGTTCATTTTTATTGTCAAGCATTTCATTTATAATGCCTTGTAAAATCACTTCTTTCTTGAATGTTGTCTTTTTTTTCTTCGTTCAAGTTGTTGATTTGTAATGCTATCAAAATCCCAATAACTACAAGTATGATTTCTCCAATTGCGTAAATCAAATACCTGCTAAAATCTATTTTCAGCCAGCATATTTTGTCTAATTTTTCTGAAGAACTTGATCATTGGTACATTGGTTGGTCATAATGAAGGCACAACGGTTTGTATAAAGTTAGTAATTGGTTATGCAGCGACTGATTTTCCGTTAGGAAAATCCGTTGCTAAATAGACAATTGCCATCTAGCTTATACACAAAATTAAATTATTAATTTTATACGTTGTTAGGGTGCGTTAATCACCATTTTTTATAGTGTACCTATGATCTATAGCAGAGTTGACAGCCTTCCATCCTTCCTGAAATCTCTGCATGCCAAAAACCCAAAATCCATAGGCTTTTGTATCACTTCCATCCTCCTCAATTCTTGCATGGTCCCATTCAACGTAAGCAATGGCGGAATTTCTTGAAAATACATGTACCTTTTGATTTTTTAAATCCCATTTTGTGATTGCTTTCCACCTGGGTAACCAGGTTTTCCAAATATCATCTACTGTTGAATAATCTCCCCAATATTTCCCATCTCCAAAAACTATATAATTTTCTTTCGTGTAGAATTTCATTGCTTCCTCATAGTCCAGTCTTTTCAAAACTTCAATATGATTTGCAATACTCTCAATTACCTCGGTTTTGATTTGTTTTATTTCATCATTGGATAATGCTTCTGTAGTTTGCTTATTAGATTTGCAAGAAATCAGTAATACACTTAAAATGCATGTCGCAAAAACTAAAATTTTTGATTTCATTGTTTTCATATTTTAAATAATGTACCCTAACGTATAGTATAAAGGGCGTTTTAATGCCTTTTGTACATTGTTATGTAGTGTTTATCCGTTCGAAAAAAAGGTATTTACATCGTAATTTGTTCTTCCGGCTGGTTTTAATGTTTTCTAGTATCAATTTCCCACTTTGCACTCGTTAAGAATAATCTCTCATCACTCTCCAGATTTGTCCATAAGAAAGCTATTCACATCTAACCAGTGTACAAAGGCATCAAACCAACGATTGCTGGTGCGATTAGGATTCCCCAGGCCGAAACCGTGACCCCCATTTTGGTAAAGATGAAACTCAACAGGTATGCCTGCTTTGTACCAGGAATCGATAACGCCAAACTGACCCTTGAAGAGAAAATCATCGGTGGCTATAACATTGAACATAGGCGGTGCATCCTCTGGTACTTCTACAGGACCCATGCCGCCATAGATTGGACCGATGAAGGCAAGGTCCATGGTCTGGGAGTTGAGCGTTGAGTGCATTGTAAGACCGGCGCCGGCAGAGAAGCCAATCATGCCTATTCTGTCCGTATCGACACCCCACTCTTCGGCGCGTTTAACAATCATAGCGTAGGCTGCCTCTGCATCCTCGAGTTGGTTGGACAGGTCTCGTTGTGGTAGACGTGGTGGTGGTGCGTCTTTAGAAATATCGGTAGGCTGGGCAGGGGGTGTGCGTGGACGATTCATCCATGCCGTGAAGTCTTCGAGCGACTCTGGAGTAGGTTGGAGTCGGTATTTGAGTACGAAGGCTGTGATTCCTTGCTCAGCGAGTGCTTCTGCAACTTCCCAGCCCTCATTACCCAAAGAAAGCCAACTGAATCCTCCTCCAGGAGCCACAATCACGGTCGCTCCATTGGCCTTCCCGGGTTCCGGCAGAAAGGGGGTGAGAGTCGCAGTGGTGATGTTTCGAGCCATTGGGTCGCCCCACTGGCGGAACCAAGTCTCTGAGGCGGGTTGGTCATCCACACCACCTGTGCCGAGCGGAATAGCATTTGGTTCGGTCGGGAGTTCATTGGGTAGATTGTTCCATCTTGGGCGCTTGTTGATTCAGCGCAGAATAGTAAGAAAACCAAAATAGATGATATAGTTAGGTTTTTTATTCTATAAAACATAATGAGGTGATTTTGATTAGTTAATATTGATAAATAGAGCATTTTTTGCACTTAGTTGCAAATTTACGCTCCCAGTCACATGCAATTTCAGTAATAGCACATAACGGTTTGGCTATGATTCGTTGCGATAAAACCTGTTAGGGTTTTCTGTCTTCTGATCAAGCCGTTTAAATTTAAGAATTTTCTAAATAGGGAAAGGGTAGCTATTAATTATAGGCATTGTTAGGCACAGGCTTTTTTTACTAATAGTCTTGAACCAATACTTCTGTCGGAATATGCAAGGTCGTGTTGAGTTTTCTTATCATGACTAAGGTAAGTTTGCGTTTTTTGCTCAAAATCTCGCTTACCCTGCTTTTAAATCCAACTACCTCTGCCAAATCCTTTTGTTTCATTCCCATCTGTTCCATTCGAAATTTGATGGCCTCAATTGGGTCAGGCATTCCGATCGGGAAGTTCTCGTTTTCATATCGGTCGATTAAAATCGATAGGATTTCGAGTTCGTCTCCTTGTTCGGTACCGTTTTTGGCGTCGAAAATCAGTTCGAGTCGCTTTAAGGGCGTTCTGATAGTCTTTTTCGTTTCTGATAGGTGCTATTTTCATCTTAAATTTCGTTTGCGTTTATTTTGTCATATTCCGCATGGGTTCCAACAAAGCGGATCCAGCAGATTTGGATACTCGAAATTGAACTTTACGATTAGGCGGTACTTATTGCCCTTTATATTGAATACGATTCGATTTTCCTTCAATATACTGGCGCTCGGATATTCTTTTTTCAGTTCGTTCAGGTTCTTGAATTCCGATTTTTCGGTTTCCCTGTACCAAGCGGTCAATTGCTGTTCACTATCGGCGTGCTTTGTCCAGAAGTCCCTTAAAGTTCTTTTGCGATTACTCTCAAATCATGTTCTTTCGAACAAAGATACTAAAAAAGTTACCATTACGGTAACTTATTGAGTGTTTTTAGCTTGTGCCTAACGTTTGGGCTATGGCAATTAGGGCAGGCAAAGAAACTTTTCGTTTCCGTCTGCGCACGAAGCTAAAGCTTATTGTTTAGTTTTATTTTTTCTTGCCCAAAGCTAAATCCATAAGATTTGGTGTCTTTATAAATATACACCGACCTTTCGGTTTTGCCCTAAAGTCCGCATTACGTATAGGTTTTGTTGTAATAAGTAGCGACACGTGCGAGTAAGCACGAACTCTAGAGTTTCTTTATTTTTTCCACACAAGTGAATTCCTTTTACGCAACAGTTGCGCCTGAGTGAAGTCCGTCTGCATAAATTTTATCAAAAATCTGTTCGAGTTTTATCTTGTCCAGCCTATTTATTCAGAATTTCGACTTTTATTTAGCATTCTTTCTCTAATAATTTTCGCTATATACAGAAGAGCAAGAACAGAGAAGATTGCGCAAATCCAATAACGGTTTTTTGAGAAATAGTAAATTCCGCCAATTACTCCAATTAATAACCAAACAATATCAGTATAAATATTACTCTTAAATAATTTATCCATTCTATTAATTTTTGAGCTATTGATTACAACGGTCTCGGCTATGAGTAGTTGCGTAGTGCCTCCGACGAGCGTAGCGAGAAGGAAGGCAAAGCAACTTAACTTCGCAAGTACACTCCAAACTGACACGAGCGCAGCGAACTGGCGCAAGCAAAATCCACTAGGATTTTCAGAAGTAGGCGAGAACAAGCAATTACTTATAGGCATTGTTGTGCTTTCGTTATTTGTTATTTAATTCAATTTCGGAATCAATTGACTTTAACAGATTTATTGCTGTCTCTTTTATTGCTTCATTTCCCGATTTTTGCAAACTCGATATGGTATTCCTATATGCAATTTTATTAATTAACTCAAGTTTGATTTTGGGTTCATGGATTACTGAAATAACTATTTTCTTTATTTCATCATCATTAATTTTTTTGTTTTGAAAAGGATAAAAGTCATTAAATTTTCGAACCATTCTTTCTGAATTTCCATAAGATGCAAATCCGCCTGAAGAGATAAAAGTTCCAGTTGTTAAGTTATCTACAAGATTTGTATTGTTAATATTAGTGTTTCTAGTAAATAAATCAATTTGTTGATTGAAACCTATCAGTGCCTCCTTTAGTTTTTTGTTTTGAATAATGTTAATTTGATTTGAATTCAGCATCTGCAAGAGAGTAGTATTGGTATTTGTAAAAGTCCAACGAGTTGTCAGGTCATTCAATTTAGGAAAAACACTATCCATATTTTTAAATCCATTATTCAATTCGTAATGTTTAATAATGTCGTTCGAATGGTCAATAATGATATTTTCATAATCAATATACACGTCCAACATATTAATTTGAATTTCTAAATCATCTTTTAAATTGTTCAGATATGTGATTTCTTGATTACGTAATTTTTGGTTTTCATTCCAATTATTTATCTGTAGAGCAATCAAAATTCCAATAACAACAAGAATAATTTCTCCGATTGCATATTTGAAATACTTTCCAGTTTTACCTTCTGAAAGTAAATTTTGTCGAATTTTTCTAAAGAATTTTATCATAGGCTCTTTTGTAATTCTGAATTAATGATAGTTAAGATTTCTACGATGCGCTCTCTAAGGCTGTAGGATTGACTATTTAACGATTCGGCAACTGAAGCACATTCCGCCATATACCCTTCAAATTTTACATCATCTAACAATTCATCTACATTAATCTCTTGTTGGGAATCGCCTAAGATGAAATTAGTTTCAACATCTTTATCAAGGTGATAGCTTTTTATCATTTGACTCTTCCAGAACTGGTTTGTAATACTTCGCATTGGAATTTTTTCAAATAAATAGGGCCGGTAGCTATTCGACCTAAAATTGACCCAAACTACTTCCTCCTCAGTAACTTGTACGATTTCGCTGGTCCATAAGGATAATTTCTCTTTAAGGTTTTGATTGCGAATTAGTTGGATTCTTTCTGTGCTTACTAGATCATTTACAATAGGATCAAAAGTTGGGTTGAGTTGCGTGACTGGAATATAATAAAGTACACTATCTGGGTTTCTCTGTTCGGGGTTGTCAATATAGTTCAAGAGTTTAATCGCTCCTTTTACCATGTTTTTTCTTAATTCTATTTTCTGGTCGAGTTGATCTAAATTGCTTTGAAATTCAGATTTTAATTGCTTTAACAGCACTTTTTCTTGTTGGCGGTCTTTCCTGTTTTCATTCCAATTATTTATCGAAAGCGCAATTAAAATCCCAATAACCACAAGAAAGATTTCTCCGACAGCATATTTTAGATACTTTCCAGTTTTACCTTCTGAAAGTAATTCTTGTCTAATTTTTCTAAAGAATTTTATCATTGGTTATTGGTTGGTTATAATGAAGCAAAACGTTTGGGCTATGGCAATTAGGGCAGGCAAAGAAACTTTTCGTTTCCGTCTGCACACGTAGCCAAGGCTTATTGTTTTGCTTTTATTTTAAATTTTAAAAGCCAAATCCAAAAGATTTGGCGGACTTAATAAACAGGACAAAGCCATTAAATTAGGCACTATATGCCCTATTTTCTATAGGTATTGTTAGGCAACGTTTTTATTCTCGAAGTGCTTGATTTCATTAAGTTCCGATTCTTTTGTTTCTTTCTCTTCTTCGATATCATAATCGTCTTGAAGTCCGAGCCAGAACTTGGCTGAATTCCCAAAATATTTACTTAACCGTAAAGCTGTGTCAGCTGTTATTCTGCGATTACCTTTAACGATTTCTGAAATACGTGTTTGAGGAATTTTCAAATCCTTTGAAAGTCGGTAAGCCGTAATTTCAAGAGGTTCAAGAAACTCGTAAAACAAAATTTCGCCAGGATGTACATTTGCTAACTTTTCCATTTTTTACTTTTTAGTGATAATCAATTATTTCCACTTCGCTTGCGTTTCCTTTGTCCCATAAGAACATTATTCGCCATTGTTTGTTAATCCGAATGCTATAATAGTCGCTTAGTTTTCCACTAAGCTTTTCAAGTCGATGTGACGGTGGTATCCTTAGATCTAAAATGTCTTGCGAGTTATTTAGCATTCTGAGTTTCCGGCGTCCTACGTTTTGAACTTCAATCGGCATTTTTTTAACTCGGATTCCGTTCCAAATCTGTTCGGTCGCTTTTGAACCAAAGGATAATATCATATCTTTACACGTTACTAACGTCAAAGATAAGTATTTTATTTTAAGTGAAGAATGGTTTTTATGAAATGTTGCCTAACGGTCGTGTATATGAAAAGTAGCATATTTTAAGCGTTATCTTTTCTGTTTATAATTGACCTTTACTTTATTATTTATCTTTCGATTTAGCATTTACAACGCTATTTTCTATATACGCTGTTAGCCTTTCGTTATTTTAATTCTGAAAGCGCTTTTATAGCATATTCGTTGTCTGGATTTAATTCTAATGATTTTCGATACGCTTTAATGGCATTTTCTTTATCTCCCATTTTTAATAGACATTCACCATAGCTATCATGAGTATTCCAGGCCTCCGGATATAATTCTGTACTCAGTTTAAATAGTTTCAAGGCCTTATTATTTTCATCTTCATCCATCAATTTATAGCCTAAATCAATGATTATATCCTCAGAAACCTCATAAACAGGAGCATCTTTATCTTGCTGCTTCATTATTTCTATTACCTCGTCTATCGATTTATCAGAATTTAGGAGACGCTCTAATTTTATTGGCAGCTCTAATTCTACGCGAATCAGATCTACAATATAATTGGTCCTGTTTAAAAATTCATTAGTCAAATTGATATACCGATTAATAAGCTGTTTCTCTCTAAGGAGCAGGTTCTGAAACCTGGTATCATTTAATAAACCATTGTAGTCAGAGGACTTAGCATTCGAAGATGCTTCTGGATATTCTTTTTTTATACTAGAAAAATCCAAAAGGGAAACATAGGAATCCACGAGCGGCAGGTGCTTCTCCTCTAACACTACTCTATACTGTTCAACAATGGCCAGATTGGCGTCAATATCGAAAGGATAGGTAGTAAGCCAATATTTTAAGGTATCATTTTGAATTAACCCTAATTGATCTGTATTTAAAAGTGAATTAAGTGTTCCATTCACTAATTTTGGAAACCAAATCGGTATTCCAATTATATCATCTTTTGTTGCCTGGTCGAACTCCTCGGCATTTCTTCCTATATACTTTAACTTCCGGTCTATAGAGGGTATAGAATTTTTATATACGTTTAATGAATTTTGGAGATTTCTTGAATTAGTCTCAAAATCTACCAATAAGCTCGAAAGAATAACCCTTTCCTGGGCGCGCGATTTTTTATTCTCGTTCCAGTTATTGACTTGCAGTGCCAAAAGAATACCGATCATCACCAGTGCAATTTCACCAAAGGCATACGCCAGGTATTTAGAGGTTTTATTTTCCATCATAAGTTTTTGTCTGATTTTTCTAAAGAATTTTATCATTGGTTGATGGTTGTTAATAGTACCTACTAAGTAGCTTAAGCGAAGTAGTAATGAAGGCTAACGGTTAAGTGTATGATTTCGTCCCGAGTCCTCGGGATGAATTATACACGGTGTTGTGCTTTCGTTATTCTAATTCAAACTTGCATCTGTGTGTATACCGTTGTATGCTTAGCAAGTAAATTAACAGTTGTTCGAGCTATTCATTTTACAAATCTTTCTTATCATGAGAATATGCACTTCGATATTCGGATATAATTTTAAGAATTTTCTTTCCTTTCAAATGTCTACCTGCAAGCAAGCCAGAATATAAGGTGTTTTCTTTTTTTCAAAAAAAACGAAATAATTTGATTTTAAAGAAGGTAATCCAGATGTATGGTCGGGGTGAGCAAGTGTAAGGAATACATCTGCTAAAACCACCATCTATCAGAAAATCTCCTTTTTCAGGATGTTTGAAACTGAAAGCCACCGAATCGCAATCCAAAACCATGTTAATATCAATATTTTAGGGAAAGTATGTTGTAGTTATTCCCTATGGATAGGCTTAGTCAGATTGCTAATTTTTTAAGTTTTTTATCCATCTTGATAGAATTTAACCATAGCACATTTTAATTTTCTTTTAGAACTTCGATCGCGGTTATTGCTGTGCTGTCACTTTATTAAGTTGGATTTGCCTAACCAGTTGTATTATTGGTTCAATACTATCCTTGTCAACATGGTCAAAGCCATAGCGTTCTTCTTTACTGGCCGCTGGATCAGGATTGATAAGGGAGCCGATCCACAGACTTAGTCGGATCAACCAATTGACTTTCGAATGGTCTAACCTGCCACCAAGTGCCACATGCTCCATTTGTGACAATAGCACCGGAGGAAATGACCGGGCAACCCATCCGTTGAGTTTATCACTTGGCCCGGCACCGGAGACCGAGAAAAGGATCTTTGACCGGCCATTGAGCGTGGATAGATTTGCCTTTGCCCATTTTCGGATAGATAGCTTGAGATAGATAATTGAACTACCCAATATCAGATACTCGTACTTTGAAGGGTCGGCATTGGTATCCTTGATATCAAATACGGGAAGTCCTGTAGCTTCGCCTATCCAGTTGGCATATTGCTCTGTACTACCATATTTGCCTGAGAAGAAAATTGCACCGTTCATAATACATATTGTTTTAGCTATTTATTTGTTAACATTATACTAGTCCATAGGACCAAAGACCAAAGCCGTATCACCGACTTTCAACTGGTCACAACTTTTTTTGAAGCTGCTATCATCCAGTTCAATGTGAAATCTTAAACTATCTTCCACCATAGTAGAAGCTAAAGGAAGCCAGCGATAGGGTAAGTCCAGCTTGGTTACTTTCGGGTTTATAAGGTTGAGAATGGCATACTGTCCCCTTTGGTACTGAAATCCGGCTGGTTTTGCAAAGCACAATTCAATAGTTTTATCATCGATTTTCTTACGCTCCAAGAGGGGAACAATCCTCTCATCAACATACTTGGCTTCACCGGACTCTGACCATATTTTGTCTCGATTCATTTGCAACGCAGCCAAAAAGCCCGACATTACGGTACCCTCAAAGCCACCACCGGGGAATGACCATGCCGATGCAAAATACAAGTTGGGAATCATGAAATTATTCCTGAAGCGTTTTAAGCCTGATTGCTCCTTTGATTGTGTAAAACCGTAAGGCGTCCCATGTGGATTCAAGGTGAACCGCTTCATAGTTTTGGGAGTGGCGACTTCATAATATTCAATGCTTTCCCGTATTCCGGGAAATTGCTTTTCCAGGCGCTGTAGTAAAACTTGGGCTACCTCTTCCTTTTTTGCCTTGTAGTCTTCCTTACTAAGCCCTTCCCAGTTTTTCAAGTAGTCTACGCCACAGATCACACCTACAGATTTAGGAGGTGGTGCCAGTTGGGCATCTATCTTGCCGTAATCTACAAAAATGAAGCTTCGTTTTGACCAATCACCTAGTTGGTTGGGATGTACATCTTTCAAGGTCTTCACATCATCTCCTTGAATAAAATTTGAGAAATGTTTTACACCAAATGCTTCCACATCTGTTTTAAAACCAAGATATAAGCTTAATAACGAACATGAAATGGTCTTTGAACTGATTTTCTGTTTAAGGGAGGTAGCATAGGGCTCATCTAACATAGCCGGCACTAATGGTATGGCACAATTGGCCACCACATTATCACATGGAATAGTGACAGCTTCTGAGCTTTCATTAAAACTATCACGGAAGGTGACTCCGCTTACCTGGCCATTCTTAGTAACAATTTTCTCTGCCTTTTTTCCCAATAAAACACTACCGCCATGCTTTTCAATGTATGCTGCAAGATGATTGGAAAGCTGTTGTGAACCACCTTTTATATAGTGGCCTCCGCTTTCAATAAAGCCGGACTGTGGCATGCCATAGTAAAACATAGACAATGTGTACGGGTCATCGCCCCAATAAGCAATATGAGCTACCAGATCGAGTTTTGCGTTTTCATTGGCTATGTACTTATCTAACCAAGAACCAACTGTATGTCGAGATGCTTCTACAATGTTGGGATAAAGCAATGGCATAAGCGGATAGATCAGCTTACGTTTCAATGGTGAGCGAGGCAATTGGAGTCCTTCTTTTCTTATACCGGCAATCAACTTCATAAACCGTTTGATTCCATTTTCATCATCAGGATATCGGTCGATCAGTGCCTCGGTTGCTGCATCATAGCCGTGTGGAAACACAAAATCCTCTTTATCCGAAAGCACTACGTAACGCTCTGGTACTTGCTGAAATTGAACATGCTTGTCCACTTCCAGCATTTTGAAAAGGTCCAATATGGAACCGTTTTCAGCCAGGCCACTCATTTCATGCAGGCCGACTTCTATAATGAAATCTCCTCGCTTAAATGTGGTTGCACAGCCACCGGGTTTGTAGTGCTGCTCTAATAAAAGTACTTTCTTTCCAAATTTTGAGAGCGTGGCTCCGGCAGTCAATCCGGCTAAGCCCCCTCCAACAATAACAGTATTATATTTCATCTTTTTTTGTTGTTGTAATGGTGGGTGTAATTTATTTTTGATTATGATGTGTCCGATATTTTTGCTGTATGAACAATAGGTATATCCCAAGCCTCTTTAATCTGACCATCAATAATACACCATAACACAATGGCGTCAATCACCATGGGTTTACCTTCTAATGACAACCTGTCTTTAACATGTGTGATGATTAGGTCATCTCCCATAGGGGTTAAGGATATTGGAGTTACCTTAAAGGAACCATTTGTGCGACCTGCTATTTTTTGGAAGAAATCCTTTAACCCAGTAGAGCCAAAATAGTCTCCTTCTAATTCGGGTAGCTTCGGATTAATATAATGCCAAACGAAATCTTCGGCCAATATCTCTACAAAAGTATCGGGATTTGCAGGATTGAACCTCTTTAAAATACTGATATTAGGGTGTTCTTTATTCATGATATTTCTTTTAACTGTGTTTCTTTTAGAATGAATTATCTTCATTCTCTGCTTGGCTAAAAGAGACCATTGAACAGAGAGCAATAAGTAAGAAAGTATTGTTGTCATTAGTGTTTAATTAATGACTCAAATACTAATATATTGTATATCAGATATTTAAAAAATGATATAAATCACTATTCACTTTTTTAAGACTCTTTTTCCTTAACTGAATTGATGGAAAATGGCCTTAGTAATATCAACAATTATTATTGCACTTAGAATTAAATTGAATGATGAAACTATTAAATTTTGGAAGAGTTTTTAAGTTCTGGTCTGGGTAATTAATGGCTTTATTGACTCTAACTTTTGTTAGAAATTTAGCCTTATTCAGAACGATTCATAATGAAGCACAACGGTCTCGGCTATGAGTAGTTGCGTAGTGCCTCCGACGAGCGTAGCGAGAGGAAGGCAAAGCAACGTAACTTAGCAAGTACAAACCAAGTTGGAAATTCCGCAGGAATTTCCAAAGTAGGCGAGAACAAGCAATTACTTATAGCCATTGTTGTGCTTTCGTTATTCTTTTAGTTTTACTTCTTCTTCTAATAATTGATTGATTAATTTGTAAGTCTTCAAGATATGTTCCCCGTTTCTTACATTTTCTTGTAAAAAATAAACATTTCTTAAAAGTAAATTTTGATATTCTAAACTGCTATAGGCTTCTAAAAACAATTTTTTTGTTTCAATTTCACTTTTGAAATCATTTTTAAGTGTATCAATGGAATCCACATTATAATACCGATAAGGTATTAACTTCCTTTCTAAAACGGTTATTTCTTTATCCCAGAAATCAAGATGTCTTGCTTCATCTTCCATATAATCTAAGAGTATGTCATTCCAATCTGTAAGAAAATATTTTAAGGAATCATTTTCTACTTTGTCAATTTTCCCTGTTGATAATATGGAATTCAAAATGCTTTTTGATGGGTTATAAGTCCTGACTCCAATTGCAGCGGGTCTAAATGTCAGGTTTGATTCTGTCAAATTAGGATCTGAGATTTTGGATATAAAGGCAACCCATTTTAAGGTCGTATTTATTTTGAATTGATGATGCTCTTTAAATACTTTGGTGTTTTTCGAGAACTCCTGTCTTAAATCCTTTAAAGCAGTTAATTCGCTTAACGAGTCTTTTCTTGACTCATTCCAATTATTAATTGAAAGCGCAATTAAAATCCCAATAACCACAAGAACTATTTCTCCGATAGCATATTTCAGATACTTCCCAGTTTTACCTTCTGAAAGTAAGTTTTGTCTAATTTTTCTAAAGAATTTAATCATTGATTAGCGGTTGGTTATAATGAAGCACAACGGTTTCGGCTATGAATTAGGTCAGCCTTGTCCGCGTTAATGAGATTAATATGCCGCGATCTGTTAGCATGAAGCCTGTTTGCTGTATTTCTGATTTAGGATTCTGCCAGAATTAATGTCTAACATTGATTGCGCGATTAGATTTTCAGTTCTTTTTTTCAGGATGTCGGGACGCTTATATTGCAGTATTGGCAAATTTCGTTATTGTATAAATCTCGAAACTTTTTAATCCGATTATTTCGTCAATTGTCTTAGACTGGTATTTACTTCATCAAGCCAGTTTAATAGTCAAGTATTTTTCTACGGCGATCTGGATAAATTAAGTGCATGCATATAATTGCAATCTAGGCAAATCAGTTAAGCTACCTGAGTTGACTTTTTAGAAATGATATATAAAAGAACTCCAAATGAAAGGATGCCTAAAACGATATAGATGTTACCTAACAAACCTAATTTTCCTTCATATGTATTACTATATATAACCACTGAGCAGTGATAATATTCAATATTCATTAATATTTTTAAGATTAAATAAGGAGCTTTTAAACCATCCTTGATTTCGATTGATTTTTCCTTCTCGTTGTATTTAACTTTCATCTAATTAAATATTTGCTAACTCGTTATATGCGCATAAAAATAACCTATTATCCCAACATTTTTCCGGATAAGGAAATGAATCCCTGTTTTTTATCCGCGTCAAGAAAGGTCTCTATGGCATGGTCTAATGGACTCTGGATGCGCAAAAGATCATTTTGGGCGACATGGGTATAGATCATCGTGGTTTCAGGTTTCGAATGGCCGAGCAATTCCTGAACATGCCGCAGGCCCACCCCGTTTTCTATTAAATGTGTGGCATACGAATGCCTTAAGGTATGCGGCGTAACATGTTTTTTGATACCGGCCCTATGGCAAGATCGTTTTAAAATGTTACGGACGCTCACGGCACTGTACCTGCCGCCATCGGGCCCCTCAATGAAATAGTTCTGGGGCCGATAAGTGATGAGATAATTTTGGAGCAATGGAATGCAATGAACCGACATCACCACATAACGGTCTTTTCTGCCTTTCGAGTTCCTGATCATGATTCGCCTTCGATCCATATCGAGGTCGGCAGGCCTGAGGTGCAACAGCTCACTGATCCGTAGACCGGCAGAATATAGCAATGCCAAAGCGGACCTGTGCTTTAAATTGGCCGTTGCCCTGAGTAGCAGCATTATCTCTTGACGGCTCAGCACTACCGGTAACCGTTTGTTCTTCGAGGGCCGTTTTAGTTCGAGCTCCTGAATGCCCGTTTCCTCGAACCGTGCCGCGAAGTGCTTGATGGCGCTGATCATTTGCCTATGGGTGCTAATGCCATAGGCCTTGGTCTTTACCACTTGTTCAACATAGCGCTGAACCATTGCATTGTCGACTGCATGCAACGGAACGGTATCGATGAAAGCTATAAAACCGACGATAAAATTGGTATAGGTGGCAATGGTGCTCCCGCTCAAACGCAGCCCCTCCAAATAGGCCCTGTATTTCTTATAGAGTACCAGATTTTCGGGCGAAAGTACCGAAGGCGCTACCGCATTCCGTATCGTCTTTTGGGCGGGATGCTTCTTGCGGTCTTGCATTGCGGAGTAATCTACAAAGTACTTCCTTTTCTGAAAATAATGAAAAAGGGCTTTTGTGATGTCTTTGGAGTACGGGACATAAAAAAACTGTTCCGCTTCGCTCCATTCTGCCCCGGGGTAGTTTTGAACATAGGCGGCTACCCTGGTATTTTTTTCAAATAGGATGGCAACATGGGGTTTGCCACTCCTCACATGGGGTTTTAAAGTAACCGTAATCATTGGCGGGCATTAGCGCACAATAAATTAATGCGGTTCCCTGTATATACTTTGCAGTAGGTGAACTGGAGCCACTTTCATTAGCATTGCCTTATATGTACATTCATTTATAGGTTAAAGGACCCTATTAGATCACTTGATCGCGATTTTCAGCCATTCACACCATTACTGGACGGCCTTCAAGTCTTCGGTTCGGTAGCTGCCCCAGTAATTTTTGGGAACGGTGGTTTTAACTATGGGCGCTTTCAGTTTATTTTTTGTTTTTTCAGGAAGTTTCGAATGTCGGGGTGGCGGTATTGAACGGCAAAGTCCAAAGCTGTTTTGCCCCGATAACGGGCATTGAGATCGGCACCGTTTTCTACCAAATATTCTACCATCTTCAATGGGCCATATTTCGCGGCGTACATCAAAGGGGTCTTATCGGCGCAAACGCCCTCTATATCGGCCCCTTTTGCAATAAAATATTGAAGCGATTTCATCGACTTCAATTTGATGCTCATGGCCAGATAACTGTATTTCTTGCTGTCCGCGACCCCGAAACAGCCATTGATCGCCTCTGGGGAGATCAGTTTTTCCAATTGTTCCGTATTCCCATATTTGATGTTCCAGGCGATCTCATTGGTGAGCTCCTGCCCGTAGCAGGCCATTCCCATCAATAGGATCGTTCCAAGAAAGATCGAATTTTTAATGCAAGTATTCATGATGTCAATAAAAAGTGGTCCAATCGGCATATCCCCTAGATCCCGTCCCTGGCCCGGCGTTGAGGCCCCATAGGGAAGCAGGGTAGGCTCGCCGACTAAAAGTTACGAAATTTATGGTAGTGAGAGGGCCAAACTGCTTAAAATCTTGAGTTTGCTAAGGTTGGTTTTGTTCCAACTTTATTCTTTCCGTCAGCGCTCTTTGCACGGATTGTCCAAATGACCAGAATTTATTGAATTTGTAATTTCTTCCTGGAACCGGATTGCTATCGGAAGCGAAGGGTTTTGCAAAATAAGCTACGGGTTGCGAGGTGCGATCATGGGGTTTTGTGAACCAATCTTAATAATATCCATCCTTCAAATAACGGTGGTGGACTGCTTTGGCCAGTACTTTTTCCAAAGTGGGACCCTGGAAATACGGAAGGAGCGACACGGATTGCCTAAAACCCATAAGGAACTTAATCCAGCCCCAGTTCCTTGTCCCAGGCCGGGTCCCAATCGCCTTCGTCCTTCAGGTAGGCGATGACCTCTGCACGCATGCGGTGGGTTTCCTGGGTTATACGCTTTTCCAGGGCTTGATAGTCAGGATTATTTTTAAATCGTCCATACCATCCAGATTTCAAATTTGGGAAGACATCTAATCGATCTTTCTTGATAAAATATCTATTTTCCAAAGCGTTTAGGAATTCGAGCGTATCATTGGATAGATAGTAACAATCTACAAGAATATCGTTCTTTTTACTTAAGCTGAGCATAGGATCTGTCTCAATTGCGTTTTGATAAAATTTACAGATCTCCTGGGACAGGGAATCCGCTTTTTGGTTTTCATTATTAAACCGAAGTAAGTTTGCGTAAACTACCCAGTCATCCAATTGCCAAACTGCCAGACTATCCAATTCCGTATCATTTTGTATAAGTTCTGGATTGGCGTTTTCCAATATTTCAACAGCTTTATTATAATGGCCCAAATCTGCATTTAAACCCGCCCTCTCCATGGATACGGTTTTTATATCCAGACCTTTTTCCAAAGCCCAAAAATCGATCCATTCTTTACGGCTCGTCTTATCTCCCTTCAAAACATACAAAAAGCTTACATTATAGAATGTAGTTTCGTTATCCGGATATCTCATTTGGGATAGGTTTAAATACTTTTCGGTAAGGGGTAATAAATCAAGATCCATTGCAAAGACAGCGTGATAATTCAAGTTTGCCTTCATATAAGGGTCTTCCTTCCCAGCTTCATGAATTAACTTGAAGGCCTGCACTATATCGCCGTAGGGCGCTCTTGCCACCATTAGGGCTTTGGTTCTGCCGGCTCCTGCAGATGGGTCATTTTTGATGATTCTATCCAATATGGCAAAAGCCTTTTCGTGATCTTTATAATTGTAAAAATACTTTTGGGCCAACATGGTAGCAAAAAAGTCCAACGGATCCAATTTCACTGCCTTTTCGAGCGATTCAATGGCCAGTTCGGGATTTTTGGCCCAATCCAGGGCCTGGTAAAGGGCATAATGGGCATCTGCATAATTCGGTTTGAGCGCAATTGATTTTCTTAAGTTTTTGATCGCTTTACTTGAATCGATTCGAAGTCTCAAATGATACGAAGCTTCCGCACGGAGTACTTCCGGTTTATGGGGCGCAAGTTCAATGGCTTTGTCAAGGTGATATTGCATCAATTTATCCCGGTCTTCTTTTTTTAGATTTCCATAAAAGAAGCGCTGGGGATATAAAAAACTTAATTCGGCATGGGCTTCGGCAAACTCTGGATCTAGTTCAAGGGCTTGGTTGAGCAGGTTGATGGCCTGTTCCAGGTTTTTGTCATCTCTTTTTACTGAAAATTGCCTTGCCCTCATAAAGAGTTTGTATGCCTCTGTGTTTGCCGTGAGCATGGAGGAGAGCATTTTATCTTCCTCTGGCAGCAATTGTACCCGCAACTGCGAAGCTACTTTTCTACCTACATCCTCTTGGATCCCAAAGACCTCCTCAAAGGCATCCTCATAGGTTTCCGACCACAAATGGTACCCATTGCTGGCATTGATCAATTGGGCGGTTATTTTTATCCGGTTGCGCCGGCTATCGTATTGTACACTTCCTTCCAAAACATAGTTTACGGATAGTTGTTCGGCAATATCACGGATATCTTCATTTTTGTTCTTGAATTTAAATGAAGAAGTACGTGCGGTGACCTGTAATCCGCTCAAATTGGCCAATTCGTTAAGGATCTGGTCTGTTAATCCGTCCGCGAAATATTCATTTTCCGCATCAGTGCTCATATTTAAAAAGGGCAATACGGCGATACTCGCTTCCTGCCGTTCATTGATGGAAGTTTGGCCGGCAAAGAACAGCCGTTCCGCCAGCAAAAAGCATATCGTAAATGCCAAGGTACCGATGATGACCCGGTTGAGCCTGCGGCCTGCCTTTCGGTTATCGATAGTGTCTTGCTGTACTGCCCCGGTGCGTTTCAGCCCTTTCGGGGTGAATTCATATAGCCAGGTCAGGACCAAGGCAATGGGGAAGCCTACCAACAGAATCTTGATCAGCGTGGCCTCAACGGAATCGGGCCAGTCTAAATTAGGACCAACGGTATCTGCTATTTGCACCAACAGCCAGGCAGTGATGGCATAGGCCGTCGCCACCTTGTAGACATTCCTTTTTTTCAGTTCTTCATAAAGGTTTTGCACGATATTGTTTATCTCGTTCATCCCAAAAGCGCTGGGGGCTATTTCCCTAAGATAAAAATTTCATGCAAATGAATCAATAGGGAAAGATCATTTAAAGCTTTGATAAAGAATAAGATGGGGTTTTTTATGGGATTTGGGATTTGGGATTTCTTCCCGGAACTGGATTGCTTCCTCATTTCATTCGGAAGCGGCCTTGGGAGGGGCTTCACAAAGAAAGCCGGTACTGTTTTGGGATTTGGGATTTGGGATTTGGGATTTCTTCCCGGAACTGGATTGCTTCCTCATTTCATTCGGAAGCGGCCTTGGGAGGGGCTTCACAAAGAAAGCCGGTACTGTTTTGGGATTTGGGATTTGGGATTTGGGATTTCTTCCCGGAACTGGATTGCTTCCTCATTTCATTCGGAAGCGGCCTTGGGAGGGGCTTCACAAAGAAAGCCATTAACCTCGCCACGGCGAGGTATTGGCTTTTTTCCTTGTTCCCAAGCTCAAACAAGTTTGGCTTGTTCCCAAAGAAAAAAGCCAACAACTTTCGTTGATGGCTTTCTTTGTAGCGGGAACTGGACTCGAACCAGTGACCTTCGGGTTATGAGCCCGACGAGCTACCTACTGCTCTATCCCGCGATATGGAAGGCAAAGATACAAAGGATTGTTGGTTTAATCAAAACTTGTCGTGAGAATATTTTTTAGGGCCTTTCTGCTTAACGCCCGAAAATCCATACCTTAGAGCACCAACCAGGACCTATGGATGCCATCAACGATTTTCTTGCGAGCGTAATACCCTATACCGAATGGATCATGCTCTTTTTGATCATCGGGGGCGGCCTTTTTTTGGTAGTCTATTCCAAACTGCTGCCCTACCGTTATTTCACACATGCCATCGCCATTACCAGGGGCAAATACGATGACCCCAACGATCCGGGGGAGGTGAGCCATTTGCAGGCGCTGTCCTCTGCCGTAGCCGCCACCGTGGGCCTTGGAAACATTTCAGGCGTGGCCATCGCCATTTATTTGGGCGGGCCGGGCACCGTCTTTTGGATCTGGGTGACCGCCCTGGTCGGGATGTGCATCAAGTTTTATTCCTGCAGTTTGGCCATCATGTTCCGCGGTCAGGACAGCGACGGGCAGTTACAGGGCGGCCCCATGTACTACATCACCAAGGGCATGGGCGCCAAAGCGAGGCCCTTGGCCGTATTTTTCTGTTTGGCCGGACTGTTCGGGGTGCTTCCCGCCTTTACCACCAACCAGTTCACACAAACCCTCATGGGGGTGATCAACCCCGATGAGAACATCGCCGCCCTGGGCGATTTCAACTGGAAATTGGGCATCGGCATCATCCTTTCGATCATCACCTCCTTCGTGATTTTCGGCGGCCTGAAAAAGATCGCTAAAGTGGCGACGGCCCTGGTGCCCTTCATGGTCCTGGTTTACCTTTTCGCGGTCATCGTTATCATGGCGATGAATGCCAGCGCAATTTTTCCTTCCCTGAAGTTGATCTTTACCGAAGCCTTTAATTTCAAGACGGCCATACAGGGCGGCCTCTGGGGCGTGATCATCATCGGCATACGTAGGGCCGTGTTCTCGAACGAGGCGGGGGTGGGCAACGCTCCCATGTACCACGGGCAGTCCAAGACCACCGAACCCATACAGGAAGGCTTGGTGGCCATGCTGGGCCCTTTTATCGATACCATCGTCGTTTGTACGCTCACGGCTTTGGTGATCATTTTGAGCGGGGCCTATCTCGATGCGGAGACCAATGGCATCACCATGACACTCATCGCCTTTGAGAAATCGCTCTTCGGTTTGGGCGATGTGCTCCTGATGATCATCGTGGCGGCCTTTGCCCTTTCCACCTTGTTCACGTATTCTTACTATGGCACCAAATGCCTTTCGTTTTTGACCAATGCCAAAATCGGGAAATATTACAACCATATCTATATCCTTAGCATTACCTTTGCCGCAGTGGCTTCGGTAGACCTGGTGGTGAACTTGATCGATCTTGCATTTGCCCTGATGGTAATCCCGAACATGATCGCCGTACTGTATTTGGCACCTCAGGTGAACAAGGCGATGAAATCTTACTTTTTAAAAGCAAAAAATGACACAGCATAAGGCGGGCTTCGTCAACATCATCGGAAATCCCAATGTGGGAAAATCGACCTTAATGAACGCCTTTGTGGGCGAGAAGCTCTCGATCATCACCTCGAAGGCACAGACCACCAGGCACCGTATTCTGGGCATCGTGAACGGGGAAGACTTTCAAGTGATCCTGTCCGATACCCCCGGCATCATCAAACCGGCCTATCAACTTCAGGCATCAATGATGGATTTCGTAAAATCGGCCTTCGATGATGCCGACGTGCTGCTTTATA
Organism: uncultured Flavobacteriaceae bacterium; assembly: GCA_963760375.1. GTDB lineage: Bacteria > Bacteroidota > Bacteroidia > Flavobacteriales > Flavobacteriaceae > Pelagihabitans. The sequence continues at coordinate 25,786 of CAVXCS010000005.1, forward strand.
TGGTGGAAGTGGGCGAAAAAGCGTTGAAGGACGAACAGTTTTTTGCCAGGATCGAAAACAGCAAGATTCCGGTATTGCTGTTGTTGAACAAGATCGACAACACCGATCAGGAAACGCTTGAGGCCCAGGTGCAGTACTGGCAACAGCAGCTGCCTTCGGTGGAAATCCATCCGATTTCGGCCCTCCAAAATTTCAACGTGAAAGAGGTTTTCCTTCGTATTTTGGAACTGTTGCCCGAATCGCCGCCTTATTATCCCAAAGACCAATTGACCGATAAGCCCGAGCGCTTCTTCGTGAACGAGACCATCCGCGAAAAAATATTGATCCACTACAAAAAGGAAATCCCCTATTCGGTCGAAATCGAAACCGAGGAGTTTCTGGAAGATGAAGATATCATACGCATGCGGGCAGTGATCATGGTCGAACGCGATTCGCAAAAGGGCATCATCATCGGGCACAAGGGGAGCGCGCTGAAAAGGGTAGGGGTGGAAGCCCGAAAAGACCTGGAGAAATTCTTCGGCAAGCAGGTACACATAGAACTGTACGTGAAAGTCAACAAGAACTGGCGCAGCAATGCGGCCCAGTTGAAGCGATTTGGCTACAATCAGAACTAGGCTTTTCTATCGATCGCTTCCATCATGAATCGGTGCAGTTCGTGCATTTGCGGCTTTCCCTTATGCCTGCCTGCCCGTCCAAAGGCATAGAGCACGAACCACAAGACCACCATAAAGCCCATGAGCCCCAATTGAAGTCCATAGGGCCGTCCCAACGATCCGCTTGAATAGGCCCATACCCCCAGCACGATGAACACGGTGGCCACCCCGAAATGAAGGAACATGAAGAAGGTCCATAAGGTGGGGTTCGGTCCAAAGAGACCGTACAGTTTGCTATGTCCTTCCTCCCCTTCAATGATTTCAAGATGCAATTGGGGAGACCAGAAGTGTTGTTGGGAGGCATCGATTTTGATGAATACATGATCGTCTACACGGTTCACCAAAAAAGGTTTTTTTACGGAATGCTCGAATGCCTGCAGTATCCCTTCCTTGTCGTTGGGCAGTTCCATCTGGAACCTCGGCCTCAGCACTATTTCGTTCGGTAATACTTTCATTGCTGTCGGGTTCTTCTTTTTGGGACTTGAACGGACCCCTTTGTGGGTTTGGCCCGTGACTGTGGCCTGTAACGCCCATATGGCATAGGCGACCCGCAAAAGTTAGCATTTTTTCTTCAGATAATAGTGGTACTTTTGTGGCAAAATTAAAGGAAGTATGGGTGCCATTGTTGCCATTGTGGGGAGGCCAAATGTAGGGAAATCGACCTTTTTCAACCGTTTGATCCAAAGAAGGGAAGCCATTGTCGACGCCGTAAGCGGGGTCACACGCGACCGGCATTACGGAAAGAGCGATTGGAACGGCAAGGAATTTTCCGTGATCGATACCGGAGGCTACGTACTGGGCAGCGAGGACATTTTCGAGAAGGAAATAGACAAGCAGGTAGAGCTCGCCATCGAGGAAGCAGATGCCATCGTTTTTATGGTCGATGCCGAAACCGGGGTTACCGGAATGGACGAGGATGTGGCAAAATTGTTGAGAAGGGTGAACAAGCCCGTATTTCTTACCGTGAACAAGGTCGATAATCCTAAAAGGGCGGCCGATGCGGTTGAATTTTATGCCTTGGGCCTTGGGGAATACTATAATATTTCGAGCATCAACGGAAGCGGCACTGGCGAACTTTTGGATGAACTGGTAAAAGTGCTGCCCGAAGGGGAGCCCGAAGTTGACGAACTTCCACGATTTGCCGTGGTCGGGCGTCCCAATGCGGGAAAATCTTCGTTTATCAACGCCCTGATCGGAGAAGAGCGCTATATCGTGACCGACGTTGCGGGCACCACCCGCGACAGCATCGATACCAAGTACAACCAGTTTGGGTTCGAGTTCCATTTGATCGATACGGCGGGGATACGGAGAAAGGCCAAGGTGAAGGAAGATCTTGAGTTCTATTCGGTGATGCGCTCGGTGCGGGCGATCGAACATTGCGATGTGTGCCTGCTTTTATTGGACGCCACCCGTGGTTTCGACGGCCAGGTAGAAAATATTTTTTGGCTCGCACAACGAAACAATAAGGGCATCGTGATCTTGGTGAACAAATGGGATTTGGTCGAAGACAAGGAAACGAATACCATCAAACAATACACCCAAAGGATCAAGCAAGCGATTGAACCCTTTACCGACGTGCCCATCCTATTTATATCGGTACTAACCAAACAGCGCATTTTCAAGGCGATCGAAACCGCAGTGGAGGTGTATAAGAACAGGAGCAAAAAAATCGTCACCCGTACTTTCAATGACATCATGCTGCCCATTATAGAAGGCAATCCGCCCCCGGCCTATAAGGGGAAATACGTAAAAATAAAATTCTGTACCCAATTGCCGACCCCCTATCCGCAATTCGCTTTTTTCTGCAACCTGCCACAATACGTGCGGGAGCCTTACAAACGGTTCTTGGAGAACAAAATTCGCGAAAACTTCGAATTTACCGGGGTGCCGATCACTATTTTTATGAGGAAAAAGTAGGTTTGGGGAACAGTGAACAGTGGGCAGTTGATAGTGAACAGTGAGTATTGACTTGAAAAAAACTTTGGCTTCCCTCCCTTGCCGGCCCGGAGGGTGGGCTTTAGGGTCGGGGCGAAGGAAGACAATGTAGCAGTAGGCAGTAAACAGTGCAAAGTAGGCAGTGGACAATTATCAATGAACAATGGGTAGTTGGAGAAAACCCGTTCATTCTCTTTATCACCAACCTCCCGAAGAGCCGCCGCCGCCGAAACCGCCGCCGCCGAAGCCGCCTCCGAATCCGCCGCCGCCGCCGAAGCCGCCGCCACTTCCAAAACCCCCGCCAGAGCCACCGCTGCGACCCATATTGCTCAGAATGATCATGTCCCATATGCTGGGTCCGGAACCACGGCCCTTATTGCCCCGGTTGCCCTTATTGCGTCTGGAAAGGATGATCAGGATGATCACGAAGATGATAATGGGCAAAACGGCCCCTATGGGAAACCCGCCCCCGTCGTTAAAGTTCCGGTCTTCCTTGAATTCCCCCTGCAGTACCTGGAATATGGCATCCGCCCCGTCATTGAGTCCGCCGTAATAATTGTCTTGCTTGAATTGGGGAATGATCACATTTTCAATGATCCTGCGCGACATGGCGTCGGTGAGGCTGCCCTCGACCCCATAACCGGTATTGATCGCGATCCTTCGGTCGCCCCTGGCCAGAATAATCAGTACACCATTGTCTTTGTTGTCTTGTCCGATGCCCCATTTTTGGCCCCATTGGGCCCCGAGATAATTGATGTTCTCCCCTTCTGTCGATTGAATGATGGCCACCACGATCTGGGTGGAAGTACTATCGGAATAGCGGATCAATTTTTGTTCCAGCGCCTGCTTTTGGCCTTCGTCGAGCAGCCCGATATAGTCATAGACACTGGTCTGAAGCTTCGGTTTTTCGGGAATCTGGAATTGGGCCAGACCCATGCTGAGGTTCCCTACCAGCAGGAGCAGTAGCAGCGCCTTAGCTTTTGGATATCTCATCGCTCAATTCGTTTTGATTGCCGGGATGCCAGGGGAAATGCGCCTTTAATTCATTTCCTGCCCGTAATACCGCCGCTACAATGCCTTGTTTATAATGCCCCTCCCTGAAGTGCGATTCAATAATGGTTTTGGTGCTGTTCCAAAAATCGTCGGCCACGGCCTTGTCGATGCCGCGATCGCCATAAATGACGAATTTTTTATCCTTTACGGCAATATAGAGCAGGACCCCGTTTTCTTGCTTGGTATTGTCCATTTTCAACAAATGGAACACTTCCTTGGCCCTTTCAAAATGGTCTAAATGGGTGTGGGCCTCGATATGGACCCGTATTTCGCCCGAGGTATTTTTTTCCGCCTTCAGAATGGCCTCAACAATTTCCTGTTCTTCTTCCGGGCTCAAAAATTCCTCTATGCTCGACATGGGTATTTTTAGTTAAAGTCGAAGTTCACGTCCGGTGCATTTTCCGATCCAGCATCGGCCTTATACCGGGGCATTTCCTTGAATCCGAACCAACCGGCCAGAATTTTCCCCGGAAACTTGGTGGTATGGATGTCGTAGATGTTCACCTTTTCGTTGAATCGGTCTCTCGCAACGTTGATCCGGTTTTCGGTACCTTCGAGTTGCGACTGCAGTTCGAGGAAGTTCTGGTTGGCCTTGAGGTCGGGATAGCGTTCCACGACAACCATCAGTTTGCCCAGGGCGCCGCTCAAACCGGTCTGCGCTTCCTGAAAGGCCGCCATATTTTCGGGGGTCAGGTTGTTGGCATCGATCGACGTGGAAGTGGCTTTGGCCCTTGCGTTGATCACATCGGTCAAGGTGCCCCTTTCAAAATCGGCCGCGCCTTGAACGGTTTTTACCAAGTTGCCGATAAGGTCGTTACGGCGTTGGTAGCTGCTTTCAACATCTGACCAGGCTGTCTTGGCATTGGCCTCGTATTCTACCGCGGTATTGTTGAAGCCGACGGCCCATTGGTAGATTCCAAAAGCAACGACCACCAGAATAATTAATGCAATTAGTCCTTTTTTCATTTTGGGAATGTTTATATAGTTATAGTTGTTCCTTGATTTTGAGCAGCTCGGTTTTCACCCGTTCCAGTTTTTGGATGATTTCGAAGTTGTGGAGCGTTTTTTGCTTGTTTTCCTTGAGGTGCATCTTGGCGCCCTCAAGGGTGAAACCGCGTTCCTTTACGAGATGGTATATCAATTGGAGGTTTTTGATGTCCTGAGGGGTGAATTTTCGGTTGCCCTTGGCATTTTTTTTGGGCTTGATGACGTCGAATTCCTTCTCCCAGAAACGGATCAAAGAGGTGTTCACGCCAAAGGCTTTGGCAACTTCGCCAATTCCGTAATACAGCTTATCGGGCAGTGCAACCTCCATTAGTCGAGCGATTGGTTTTCCTGGATGGCATATTTCAACATGTTCTCAAATTCCTCAGGGGTTAAACTTCCATAGTAGAAATTGATCGGATTGATGCGTTCGTCGTCTTTCCATACTTCATAGTGTACGTGAGGCCCTTCAGACCTGCCCGTACTGCCCACGAAACCAATAATGTCGCCACGCTTCACCTTCTGGCCCACTTTTACATTGTATTGGCTCATGTGTCCATAAAGGCTCAAATAACCATAGCCGTGATCGATGCGCACGTGTTTTCCGTATCCGGAGGAATTGTTATCGGCCCTGGTGACTTTCCCATCACCTGAGGCATAAATGGGCGTGCCCTTTGGGGCACTGAAATCCATTCCCCAATGCATCTTTCTCGCTTTGGTAAATGGATCGGAACGCCAACCATAGCCGGAGGCCATTCGGGTCAGGTTCTCGTTATTGATCGGTTGGATGGCCGGAATGGCCACCAATAGTTTCTCTTTTTCCTCGGCCAGTTTGGTGATTTCGTCCAAGGATTTCGACTGGATCGTCATCTGTTTTTTGATGATATCGAGCCGTTTGGTCGTTGCGATGACCATTTCCGAATTGTTGAAACCTTCCAGTTCCTTGTATCGGTTCACGCCCCCGAATCCTGCCCTTCGCTGTTCCTCAGGTATCGGATTGGCCTCAAAATAAATCCTGTAGATGTTGTTATCGCGTTCGGCGACGTTGGAAAGGACCTCCTCGATCTGCTCCATTTTCTTGTTCAAGAGCTCGAACTGCAATTCATAATTTTTTACTTCCCGCCTTAACGAAAGTTCTGCCGGCGTATTCACCAAGTTCGTGTTCAACAACAAAACCAAAGAAAGCAGTCCAAAAAGGAAAGACCCTAGTACAAAAAGTGCAATATTTCGGTACCTGCGGGTTTTTTTGGGCTCTATTTTCCGATAGGAAAGCGTGTCGGGATCGTAATAGTACTTTACTTTAGACATGTCTCTAAATTATCCTATTTTTGTCTCGCTTTATCATAACAAACAAATATAAAAATTGTTTTGTAGAAACCCCTATTTTTTGTAAAACCTTACCATTTTGATGACTTCCAGCCAAATAAGAGCGCAGTTTCTAGAATTCTTTAAAGAAAAGGGCCACAAAATTGTGCCGTCTGCCCCTATGGTCATCAAAGACGACCCCACCCTGATGTTCACCAATGCGGGAATGAACCAATTCAAGGAGTATTTTTTGGGCAACAGCCAGGCCAAATTTCCCAGGGTGGCCGATACCCAAAAGTGCCTTCGCGTGAGTGGAAAGCATAACGATCTGGAGGAGGTGGGAAAGGACACTTACCACCATACCATGTTTGAAATGTTGGGCAATTGGAGTTTTGGGGACTATTTTAAAAAAGAAGCGATTCAATGGGCTTGGGAATTCCTGGTCGAGGTGATGCATATCGATAAAAACAGGCTCTATGTTTCCGTTTTTGAGGGCAGCAGCGATGCCGATCGGCTCGAAAAAGATAAGGAGGCCTTTGATCTGTGGAAGGCCATCGTACCCGAAGACCGCATCATCCTGGGCAACAAAAAGGACAATTTTTGGGAGATGGGCGACCAAGGGCCCTGTGGCCCCTGTTCCGAAATCCATGTCGATATACGTTCTTCCGCGGAACGGGCCAAAGTACCCGGGGCATCCCTGGTCAACAAAGACCATCCACAGGTAGTGGAAATATGGAACCTCGTATTCATGCAGTACAACAGAAAGGCCGATGGGAGCCTCGAACCGTTGCCGGCCAAACATGTCGATACGGGAATGGGATTCGAAAGGCTCTGCATGGTGCTGCAGCAGGTGCAATCGAATTACGACACCGATATTTTTACCCCCTTGATCCGTGAAATCGAAACGATAACCAACAGCAAATACGGCAAGAAGGAACAAACCGATATCGCCATAAGGGTGATAGCCGACCATATCAGGGCAGTGGCGTTTTCGATCGCCGATGGCCAACTGCCCAGCAATACGGGCGCGGGCTACGTGATTCGCCGCATTTTAAGGCGGGCCATTCGATACGGCTTCACTTTTTTGGATACGAAACAACCGTTTATGCACCGCTTGGTCAAGGTTTTGGCAGATGGTATGGGCACCGCCTTCCCCGAATTGAAAGACCAACGACAACTTATCGAGAACGTGATCAAGGAAGAGGAACATTCGTTCCTGAACACCCTCGAACAGGGGTTGGTGCTTCTCGATAATATGATCGACACCACCAAGGGAAAGAAAATCGATGGCCGAAAGGCCTTCGAACTTTATGACACCTATGGGTTCCCCATCGACCTTACGTCCCTCATCTTGGCAGAAAGGGGATTTACCCTTGACGAGAGCGGTTTTAATGACGCCATGCAGGAACAGAAAAACCGGTCACGGGCCGCGTCGGAAGTGGCCAAAGGCGACTGGACAATGCTATCGGAAGACAAGGACCAGGAATTCATTGGATATGATGCCCTGGAGGCCCAGGTGAAATTGGTGAAATACCGTAGCGTAACCTCCAAAAAGGAAGGGGAACAGTACCAACTGGTCTTCAATGTCACCCCGTTTTATCCGGAAGGGGGCGGCCAGGTCGGCGATAAGGGCTATTTGGAAGTGCCCAATGGCGATGTGATCTATATCGTCGATACCAAACGGGAGAACAATGAAATACTGCATTTCAGCAAAGACCTGCCCAAAAATACCGCCGGCACTTTTAAGGCGGTGGTCGATAAGAAGCAAAGAAAAAGGACGGAAGCGAACCATACCGCTACCCATTTGCTGCACCAGGCCCTGCGGGAAATATTGGGTACCCATGTAGAACAAAAGGGTTCTGCGGTGCATTCGAAATACCTGCGGTTCGATTTTTCGCATTTTGCAAAAATGACATCCGAGGAACTGCAGGCGGTGGAACGATTCGTCAATGTCAGGATCGAGGGGCAACTCGCTTTGGAAGAAAGCCGCAACGTGCCCGTGGAAGAAGCTTTAAAAGAGGGAGCCATGGCACTCTTCGGGGAAAAGTACGGCGATGTCGTAAGAACGATCCGCTTCGGACAATCGATTGAGCTGTGCGGCGGCACCCATGTTCACAATACGGCGGAAATCTGGCATTTTAAGATCCTATCGGAAGGAGCGGTGGCTGCCGGGATCAGGCGTATCGAGGCAATCACCTCCGATGCGGTCAAGACCTATTTCGCCGAGAACAACCAAAACCTCCTCGAGATCAAGGCCCTCTTGAACAATCCGCAAGACCCCATTAAAGCGGTATCCGGCCTACAGGAAGAAAATGCCCGTTTGCGGAAGGAAGTGGAAAACTTCAACAAAGCAAAGGCCATGAACCTCAAAAGCGATTTCATCAAGGAATTGGAAGCGATAAACGGGGTGCGGTTTCTGGCCAAAAAAGTCGATTTGGACGCCGCCGGCATCAAAGACCTCTCATTTGAAATGGGGCACGATCAAGACGACCTGTTTTTGCTCTTTGGCACCGAACAGGAAGGTAAGGCACTTTTGTCTTGTTACATCTCCAAGCCCTTGGTGGCCTCGAAAAATCTCAATGCGGGCACGATCGTGCGCGAATTGGGCAAATACATCGAGGGAGGAGGAGGCGGACAGCCCTTTTTCGCCACGGCCGGCGGTAAAAAACCCGAAGGAATTATGGCGGCCTTGCAGCATGCAAAAGCCTACATAAGCTAAATGAAGCCATGAAACTTCAAACCCAAGTTCCTTTATCGGCAGTTTCGAACCAAATCGACTATGAAAGCCGTTTGCTGCTGTTGGGTTCCTGTTTTGCCGAAAACATCGAAGAAAAATTGGTGGGCCACAAATTTAAGACCTTCGGCAACCCTTTTGGCATTTTGTTCCATCCCGCAAGCATTGAACGATTGATCTCACGATCGGTGAACCGACAAATGTATAGGGAAGAGGAGCTATTTTACCTCAATGAGCGCTGGCATTGTTTTGACGTGCACTCCGATTTGAGCCATACCAGAAAGGAAGATCTATTGCTATCTTTAAACCAAGCGCTGCTTGACACCCGGCAGGAGTTGGCACAATGCACCCACATCATGATTACCCTGGGTACGGCCTGGGGGTATCGCCATCTGTCTTCCGATTCCCTGGTGGGCAACTGCCATAAGGTGCCCCAAAGGGAATTTAAAAAAGAACTGTTTTCCATAAGTGAAATGGAAACATGTCTGGAAAATATGGTCGGGAACGTTCGAGAGGTCAACACGGAGGCCCAACTGGTCTTTACCGTTTCCCCGGTGCGCCACCTCAAGGACGGTTTTGTGGAAAACCAGCGCAGCAAGTCGCACTTGATCGCTTCCCTGGGCCAATGGTTGACCACAAAAACGGCAAGCGAGCTGCTTCATTACTTTCCGGCCTATGAACTGGTCATGGATGAATTGCGCGACTATCGGTTTTATGAAGCCGATATGGTACATCCCAATGCCGTGGCCATTGCGTATATTTGGGAGAAATTCAAGGGAGTTTGGATTTCGGCTGAAGCCCAGGCCACCATGGAACAGGTACAAGAAATCCAAAAAGGATTGCAGCATAGGCCTTTCCATCCCGAATCGGAGCAGCATCAACGATTTATGGTGACATTGCAAGAAAAGATCAACAAGCTACGGATAAGATATCCCCATATGAAATTCGACTGGCCCATGTCCGGAGCGCAATAGCAGTGCAATGTTGCCCTCGCCCGGGTTTCCATTCTATGGTATGGGCGCAACAGATAAAAACAGGCCTCCCGGTCCGATATCTTACAATGCAAAGCGTATGAAAAAAGTATTGATTGGCGTATTGATCACATTGGCACTGGTGCTCATCTTCCGCTCCTGCGCCGAGGATAAAAATAAGGAGACCATTCTTCAGGAAAATTCGATGCTCATTCAGCAGCAAATCGAAAATGTATCAAAACTCATCGTCACCGAGGGGCATTTTGCCGAAATCTATAATTACAAGGATTCCCAACAATTGTTCGGCCCTTTGATCACGGCCGACAAAAAGGCCTTGGTCGTGGTCAACGCGGAGGTTACGGTCGCCTATGATCTGAGCCAGCTCGATTTCAACGTGGATGCGGCAACGAAGACCTTGGATTTTAAGAATATTCCAGAACCCGAAATCAAGATCAGTCCCGATTTTGAGTATTACGATGTTACCGCCGACTACTTCAATCCGTTCAGTGCCTCCGATTACAATACCATAAAAAGGAATGTGAATGCCTCCTTGCTGAAAAAGGTGGAAGCTTCTTCCTTAAAACGGAATGCCCAGAACCGGCTGATCAGTGAACTCGCAAAATTTTATATTTTGACGAATTCAATGGGGTGGACATTGACCTATCAAGGCCAAACGGTACAACAGGACCTAAATGAGCTGAGGCTGAAGGATTGAATTCCGGTAAGATTAACCCCGTACCATAAAGGGTTATGATGCAATGGCTTGGCCCCAAAAACCGCACTATTTATCGAAATGCCATTTTGGCCCATTGCAGGTACTGTTCCCAGTCGTAATCGGTGACGTCGTGGCCCCCGCTTCTGATATGATAGGCTACGGTATTTTGTATGGGTTGATCGATCGAAGGCATATCATCCGATGCGATCCCCTTTTTGCCGAGTAATCGGTATACCTCCGAGGCATAGCGGGCAGACAGGAATTCCCCTCTTGGATCGGCCCATTGATCTTCCGCTGCGCTGGCCACATACAATGGGCGCGGCGCCATGAGGGCCAAGAGCAAATGTTGGTCTACGGGCATGGCTTCCTCATTTTCGTTATACTGTTCAAAGTTATCGCAGAACCAATGTGGGAAGGCACGGTTGATGCTTCCTATGGTCTCCCCGAATTTTCTTTTGGAAAGGGCCGCTCCGCCGCAGCCCGAATCGTTGCTGACGATTCCGGCAAATCGGGTATCGGAAGCGCCGGCCCAAAGGGCCGCCTTTCCCAATCTGGAATGGCCGAACACGATGACTTTTTTGCCCTCCACGTCCCCGTCGTCGATAAGGTAATCCATGGCCCTGCTCAGCCCAAAGGCCCAAGCGGAGATGCTTCCCCATTCGTTGGCATGGGGCTGTTCCTGTCCCTGCTCATAGAAAAGCTGGTGGAGCCCGTCGGCAAAATCGTTTTTGTCGGGGTCTACTTCGCCATAATAAATGGTGGCCAGACCGAAGCCGGCCGCAATGATCTTGTCGATGGCCCATCGGTTCGTACGGCCACCCCTGGAGGCCTCGGTGAGCACATTACCGGCAATGCCCAATGCTGCATTGTCCTCTGACCAGGCGGTTGATATAATTACCTCGGGGTCTTGGGTCACCGTATGGTTGCCATGAAAATTATAGCCTAAAAATAAGGGTGCTTTTTTTATATTTTTTGGGAGATAGATCAAAATATTGAAGGTGATGGATCGATCGTCTTTTTTGAGGGTGATCGCCACCTGTTTGCGACGGGCTTTCCCATCAAGGGCATAGTCGCTGTTTTCGATGACCTTATAGGAATATTCGTCCAATTTTCCAGGTACTTGGCCATATACCTGCTGTTCAAAAAAACGATAGAGCTCGGGTCTGCGCTTCTCTGTCCAATCGCTTTCGGTTAAGATCTTTTCACCATCGAAGGTGAGGAGCGCTTCAGGGACCTGAAAATCTGGCACCTTGCTTTCATCGTAATTGGGTTCAACTTGCGCGTTCAGCATACTTAAGACAAAAAGGGAGCAAAAAAAGGATTGCGTTATTTTCATTATGTTGGTTGGTATTTATTTTTTCGAGGTTTTTCACGGGCTGTATTTATAGGTAAGGGTATAATCTGCCTTTTCTAGAACCGATCGGGTTTAATTGTGGCGTTTTCCAAATCCACCAAGGCCATGCCATCGTCGATCAAATGGCCCAATTGGGGGTTGTTCATCTTCACCGTTTCCAGGTGCAGCGCGATTTCGTGCGCAAAGTCGGAATCGCCATTAATTTTGGCCAGTTCATAGAGTTCAACCGAAAGCAGCCAATCCTGGGGATGGTTTGCCTTCATGGTCTCAAACACCTTGTGCCTTGAGATCGTAGTGTTGGTGCCCTCCCTAAAATCCCTGACTTGGCCATAGTATTGCTCCAACTTTTTCCGTTCGGGAGATTTGTGCATTTTGATGGTCGTTTCGGTAATTTTGTGGGTAATCAGATCAAAACTGTTGAGGTCGGCCGGACCGTTGAAGGCCGAAACGATATGTTCGCCCACCGCCATGTGGTACAGTTGGTCGAAATTTTCATAGAGCGGCTTGTCGCGATGGGTTATTTTGCAATTCTTAAAGGTGATCAAGATGATCTCGCCTCTCGGATTTCGCGTGCCCGTAACGATTTCCCCCGTTACTTTGATATTGTCCTCAAACTCGAGTGATACCGTTTTTCCTTCATAGATGTCATATGCCTTTAGATCCCTTGGTCCCATATCCTCTATGGCAAGGTTGATGCCCTTGAGTCTGCCAACGGGCGATCCATATCCCGCGCCGTGCTTCGCTATGCCATGACCTACCAATTCTTTTTCCCGATAAGCCAAGGCAGTGGGTCCGGTGGTTTGAAAAAATACCGGCTTGTTTTCGTATGATATGGCCTGGGTAAAATTACCCGATACCTGTAAGCCGGTGCTCAATTCGATGGTGCCGAGTTCATTGGAATGGATAAGCTTTTGTAAACCGGCCAATGCCCCTTTCCGCAAGGCCATCCCATTGGCAAATTCTTCCAAAACCTCGTTCAGATAGGCGAAATCGGAGGTTACGAATAATTGTGGCTGGGGTTTGGTAATGTCGAACGCGGTATGTGCCGCATCTATGGAATAGGGTATTTTTTTGACTTTATCGGTCATGCACCAGGCGCTCTCGCCAATGGAGGACAGCAGCCCGGCCCCATATATTTTTGGTTGGCCAACCGTGCCGATCAGGCCATATTCCACCGTCCACCAATGCAGGTTTCTGATCAGGGCCATTTCGCTGGGTTCGCCCATATTGCGCTGCAGTTCGGAGATCTTTTCCTCCGCACTTTCAATTTCGCCCATCGGTGTCCCGGTAGCTTCCTTAATGATCGACAAATGCCGCACCGCTTCATAGAGTTCAAAATCTTTTGCACTGGAAATGGCCTTACATCCAATTTCCCCGAATCGTCTTAAGTATTCTGCATATTCGGGATTGGCGATGATCGGTGCATGGCCTGCCCCTTCATGGATGATGTCTGGCGCCGGGGTATATTCAATATGTTCCAACTGTCTGATATCGGAAGCGATGACCAGCACATTATAGGCCTGAAATTCCATAAAAGCCGAGGGGGGTATAAAGCCATCAACCGCCACGGCGGCCCAACCGATGTCTTTTAAAATACGGTTCATCCCATACAAGTTCGGGATATGGTCTATCGATATCCCTGTTTTCTCCAAACCCTCCAAATACGACCCGTGGGCCACTTTATTCAGATAGTCCACATTTTTGCGCATGACATAGCGCCAAACGGCCTGATCGATAGGGGAATAATCCCCATAATTTTGGGGTTTTATATATTGCTTGAGGTGTTTGGGAAGCTTATCTAAGATGGGATTGCTTTCGTACGACATTGTTTTGCACTTGAATGTGGATTAAAGGTACAAAAAAGCCTTCTTCCCCCGGCAGGGTCAAAGGCTTCAAGTTTTTGTTCGACCAACCATGGGTCTTCTGCTATTAAAGCGACCCGTAAACCGGACGGCTTTTATTGCAGGGCCACCGTATTGGGCGGATATTGACTCAAAATTTCGGCAACGAACTCTTTGATTCGCATTTCTTTCTTTTCAACATTGCTTGTGTTGTTCAATTGGCCAACGCCTTTGCCTTGCCAAACCAACTCTTTGTTTTTGGCATCGATCAGGTCGATATACAGGGAACCTTCGGTTCTGGTGCTCACTTGGCTACCACCGCCCCATCCTGGGCCCCAAAGCCAAGGATTCCAGCCCCAGCCGCCCCAGCCGCCCCAGCCCCAGCCGCCCCAGCCGCCCCAACCCCAACCAAAGTTGTTGTTGTAAACGTCTACCTGTTCGCTTTCTTTCGTAAAGATGCTCACCAACAGATCGGGGTTTTCGGACTTAACAAACCCGCGGGCGCCCATTTCGTTTTCTATGGCCCTCAAGATTCGTTTTTTGTCCAAGTCAGAAATTTGGGCCCTGTCGATACCCGTTTTATAAAAGGCATAGGATTTAAAAGTGCTGAAATTGGTGTTCTGGTCATAATCGGAAAGAACCCGCACCGAAGTACAGGAACTGAGCGCAAATGCCATAAACACCAGCGCCATAAACATTTTGTTTGCTTTCATAGTCAATTTTTTTTTTTGGATACAATCGGGGTTTACTACCCTTCACAAAGCTTCAAAAATCGTGCCGAAACAACAACATTATTATTGTTTGTTGGTTTTGGCGTTGTAGCCGTAAGGGCAATGCCTGCAACCACTTTCACAGCAATAGCCCCGTTTGAGATGGTACTGTTCGGTAAAGACCTTATATCCTTCCTTCGAAAGGTAAAAATCACCTTCCTCCAGTGGAATGATTTCTTTCATGCCTACATTATATATCGAATGACCATTGCTTTTATCTTTCCCGTACCATTCAAACCAAAACGGTTTTTATCGGTGCCACAAGTCATCTTGGAAAGGCTGTTGTGGTGATCGGCCACTCCTCAAAATTAATCCTTTTCTGTTGATAATTTATGGCACTTGGCACGGAACTGCTATATTTTATCGTAACTTTTGGAGGTTTTGGCCAGTATTTAAGATTGTTCTTAACCCTGGGCGTTGAACGATAATGCGTCCCATTTAACAATTATCTTTGTTCTTGGCCGTTTTAATGCAGCAGGATGATTTTGGTAATCAAACATTTCTTTTACAGGAACTATGTCGGTTTGTCGGTATGGCCCTTCATTATTTTAAAGAACGGATCTTTGAAAAATGACGTGGTGTTGATCAATCACGAAAAAATACACCATCGGCAACAGCAGGAGTTGCTCATCGTTCCCTTCTTCATTTTTTACCTATCGGAGTGGTTGATCCGATCGCTTTGGTTTCTCAGTTTTTACAGGGGCTATCAAAATATCAGTTTCGAACGCGAGGCTTATGGGAACGAACAGGACCTCCAATACCTGGACAAGCGAAGGATTTTCGACTTTATTAAATACCTTTGACCCAGAGAAACGCTTTCCGTATCATGGTAAATCAGCAGGTACATCTGCCCGTACTTTCCGAAAACAGGGTCACACTTTTCATCAAAAGGGAAGATTTATTGCATCCATTCGTTTCGGGAAATAAATTTAGAAAGCTCAAATATAACCTGGAGGCTGCCGCTGTCGGCGGATTCGAAACGCTTTTGACCTTCGGGGGCGCCTATTCGAACCATATCGCGGCCACTGCCTATGCCGGAAAACAAAAAGGTTTCAAGACCATTGGAATTATTCGGGGAGACGAGCTCAGCAATAAATGGCAACAAAACCCTACCCTGCAATTCGCGCATGGCCAAGGAATGCGCTTTAAGTTCGTTAGCCGGGAATCGTACCGCGAAAAGCACCAAAAAAGCTTTCTGAACGATCTGGAAGCCGAATTCGGCAGTTGTTATATTTTGCCCGAGGGCGGAACCAATTTAGCGGCCGTAAAGGGCTGTGAGGAAATTTTGACCCCGGATGATGCAGGGTTCGATGTCATTTGTTGTTGTGTGGGAACCGGGGGTACCCTTGCAGGAATAGTGAACGCTTCCTTGCCCCATCAAAGGGTTTTGGGATTTCCGGCAATTCGTGGCGGTTTTATAAAAGAAGATATTCGTAAATTTGCGACCAGGCAGAATTGGGACCTGAATGTTGAACACCATTTCGGGGGTTACGGAAAAGTAACGGAACCATTGGTCGATTTTATAAACGATTTTAAGGCACGCACCTCCATTCCGCTAGATCCCGTATATACGGGGAAAATGCTATTTGGTGTCCTTGAAATGGTAAAAGAGGGTTTTTTTCCTCAAGAAACAAAGATTCTGGCCATCCATAGCGGGGGACTGCAGGGAATAACCGGTATGAACCAAATGTTGAAAAGAAAAAGAATCCCACAATTGAACGTATGATAAAAAAAGGGATATTAATATTGGCGATCGCCTTGTTTTTAGGGGGCTGTAAAGCCAAGCGATCAGCGACAAAGGCCAATCGGTACAAAATGGTATCGACCACGCGAACCGTTGATGCGAGCGCCATGGAAGTGAAAGAGGACGGTTTGTACCCCTTGCCCGAAGATACCGGCATTTTTTATCGGTTCCCCATCCGTTCCATCGATGAGTACATCGAGACATTTGCCGAAATCGCACAAATGGAGATGAAGGCCTTCGGCATACCAGCCAGCATCACCTTGGCACAGGGGCTCTTGGAAAGCGGTTACGGTATGGGCGCATTGGCCCAAAAAACCAATAACCATTTTGGTATCAAATGCCATAAGGGCTGGACAGGGGATTACGATTTTCATGACGATGACGAAAAAGGGGAATGTTTCAGGAAGTATAACCATCCCATGTACTCCTTTCGTGACCACAGTCTTTTTCTGACCAGCCGTTCACGCTATGCGGGCCTCTTCGAACTGCCCAGCACCGATTACAAAAGATGGGCCGTTGGACTCCAGGAAGCTGGCTATGCCACCGACAGGCATTATCCAACAAAACTGATCGCCTTGATCGAGAGGCACCAATTGTACCGGTTCGATGGGCAACCGCTAAAACCGATTTACCGCACTGCCACAGCTTCGAATACCTATCCCACGGCGATACACGTGGTACAGAAAGGCGATACCCTTTATTCCATTTCCAGAAGATATCTGGTTTCCGTGGAAGACCTGATGCAGATGAACCAAATGCAAAACAGTACCCTCTCCATCGGGCAGCAGCTTACCGTAAAGTCTGATAAAATCAACAAATAGGAATGAACTACCAAAGAAGTAGTGCCCTTTTTAAAGAGGCGAAAAAGTATATTCCCGGTGGGGTAAATTCTCCCGTGCGCGCTTTCAAGGCGGTAGGGGGAGACCCCATTTTTGTAAAGGAAGCGAAAGGGGCCTATTTGTATGATGTTGACGACAATCGCCTGATCGATTATATCTCCTCATGGGGCCCCCTGATTTTGGGACATGCGTACCCACCGGTGATCAATGCGGTCATCGAAAAGGCAAGAAAGGGTACCTCCTTCGGCATGCCCACGGAAATAGAGACCGAGCTGGCGAAATTGGCGGTTTCCA
Organism: uncultured Flavobacteriaceae bacterium; assembly: GCA_963760375.1. GTDB lineage: Bacteria > Bacteroidota > Bacteroidia > Flavobacteriales > Flavobacteriaceae > Pelagihabitans. The sequence goes on from CAVXCS010000005.1 coordinate 42,978, forward strand.
TGGTGCCCAACATCGATCAGATCAGATTCGTCAATAGTGGTACCGAGGCCTGTATGAGTGCCGTTCGCTTGGCCAGGGGCTATACGGGAAAAGAGAAGATCATCAAATTTGCCGGTTGTTACCACGGCCACTCCGATTCGTTTTTGATCCAGGCAGGGAGCGGTGCCATTACTTTTGGAAGCCCCAATAGTCCGGGAGTAACCCAGGGCACTGCCAAGGATACCCTGTTGGCCGCCTATAATGATCTTGAAGGCGTAAAGGCCTTGGTGGCCGCCAATGAAGGTGAAATAGCGGCGGTGATCATCGAACCGGTTGCCGGGAACATGGGCTGCGTGATTCCCACGGATGATTTTATACATGGACTTAGGACCCTTTGTACCGAGGCGCAAATATTGTTGATTTTTGATGAAGTGATGACCGGTTTTCGCCTCGGGAAGGGCGGAGCCCAAGAGGTGCTGGGCGTCGATGCCGACATGGTGACCTTCGGAAAGGTCATCGGGGGCGGATTGCCCGTAGGGGCCTTTGCCGCCAACGCGGAAATCATGTCGCACCTTGCTCCCGAAGGGCCTGTTTATCAGGCGGGAACGCTCAGCGGCAATCCCTTGGCCATGAGTGCCGGACTCGCCATGTTGACCGAACTGAACAACCGACCAGAAATTTTTGAAAGTTTGGCCGATAAAACCGCACACCTGCATGAAGGGTTCGATAATGTACTGAAGCGGAAAGGAATCCCGTATCAGATCAATCGGTTGGGCTCCATGATTTCGCTCCACTTCACCGATACGCCGGTAACCGACTTTAAATCGTCCGCGAAGGGCAACAATGAAACTTTTAAAAAGTATTTCCACGGCATGTTGCACAAAGGGATCTACCTCCCGCCCAGTGCCTTTGAGAGCTATTTCTTGAACGATGCCCTTTCCTATGCCGATTTAGACGAGACCATCGCCGCACTCGAAGAAATTCTGCCCGAACTCTTGGCGTAACCGCATAGGGCATCCTTAAAAAGAAATGGAGCTTGAACTGCCATAGCAATGACAGACAAACTCCATAACATCCAAACCATTATTGTAATTACCGTTCCAAAGTGGCAAAAATGACGGTCCGCGGGGCTTCAACGTCTCACTTGCGCTGTCCACGGTGCTTTTCGCCACCCTCTTTGCCCTTATGGGACCTACGGTGCATTCCCCTTTTATGGCCCATCTTTTCCCATTTTTCATATTGTTCTTGGGAGAGAACTTTTTTCATCGCGGCTTTATGGGCTATTTGACGGTCCAATTCAGTATTTTTCATGGCATAAACCGCTTCCGAAGTCGGTTTTTCGGCCGCTTCGCCCTCTTTTTTCGCGGCCCTTGCCTCCATCTTCGATTTTCGCACCTTGGCTTGTTCCAGGTTGAGGGCCTGAATTTGTTGCTGTTGTGCCTGGGTAAGGTCTAGATCCAAAGTCATGCGTTTGGTCTGTAAGGTGGCCATCTGCTCTGGGGTAAGGTCTTTCATCGCACGGGCATCATGTTTGCGTCCGGCCTCCTGACCGATAGCTGCAACCCCTATGAACATGAGGGCTAATAAGATCACTTTTTTCATTTTGTTTTAATTTATGATTTATAACCATATGACCTTGGTAACGGATTATGGTTTAATCACCGACCCAAGATTGGGATTCATTTAACAAGCCCATATTGCACAAAAGAAAACGCAACCCTTGGGTTGCGCCTTTAAAATGGAAAAATGAAATATATGGTATTATATATAAGGTATTATTTGACTTTAAAGGCTTGGAAAGCTTCGGGGGCCTTCGTTTGGTCGGCTTCTATTTTTACAAGGCTATCATTGTTTTGATCTATTGCTAAACCTTTATTGTTGGTGCCGTGATAGGCTATTGCGGCGATAAGGAAACAAACAAAATATGCGAGACTCTTGGCTTTATATGACATGATTTTTTGATTTTTATTTCTTGTACTAAATTATCCCATCCCATTGGGTAGTGCCGCTTAATTGTTGTGAATCTAACCCTGTTTTGTGGTGAAAAGGGTCCAAAATGTGGTAAGATGATCCGCATTCCGAAAATCCTAAAATAAGGCATCGGTTCAATGGTCATTTTTATGGATGACCGACCTCACTGGAAGGCATAACTTCGTAACTTTACCAGAAGAATTGTCACGATTCGCCCAAATGATGGGGTTATGAACGAAATTGAAAAATTCCTGACCGACAAAAAAGTACGCCCGACAGCGATGCGTATCCTGGTATTCCGATTATTGGCCAAGAAGCGTGCCGCGATGACCCTTTCGGAAATGGAAGCCCTTTTTGAAAAAACAGACCGTACTACCTTATATAGGACCATCAAGACTTTTGAAGACAACGGAATCGTTCACCCGATTCACGATGGGAACGGAATTTCCAAATACGCACTTTGTGAGGAGGGCTGTGATTGCGCCGCCCACAACGACCTACACTTGCACTTCCATTGCAATCATTGTGAGGAAACGGTTTGTCTGACCGATCACAAGATACCTCAGATCAATCTGCCCGATGGTTACACCACAGAGGATGTCAATGTGGTGGTCAATGGTAAATGCGTCAAGTGCGCCACCGATTAATGCACTTCCATTGCATTGATACCCTTTCTATTTTTGTCGTTAAATCAGTAAGACCATGTGCGATCAACATGAGGGACACGACCACGGGCACCATCGACATGGATTGGGCAAGAATGCGGAACTTTATTTTTCCCTGATCAGTGGGGCATGCTTGTTGGCTGGATTCCTTTTTGAACCATTGACCGAGAATGAACTTCCCATTTCTTGGGGCCTTTATCTTGCGGCCTATGCTTTCGGAGGTTATTTTATCCTTAAGGAGGCCATCGCGAAAACCATCAAAGGGCAGTTCGAAATCGATTTTTTGATGGTAATTGCGGCCATAGGGGCCGGTTTTTTGGGCAAATGGATAGAAGGCGCCCTTTTATTGTTCCTTTTCAGCCTGGGCCATGCCCTCGAACATTATGCCACTGCCAAGGCCAAAAGTTCCATTGCTGCACTGAGCGGCCTGGTTCCCACAACCGCATGGCTGAGAAAAAATGGCCAAACCATCGAAGTGCCGCTATCGTCACTGCAAGTTGGAGACCTCATTCAGGTGCGTCCCCATAACAGCATTGCCGCAGATGGCTATGTTGAGCAAGGGATGGGCAGTGTTGACCAATCTCCCATTACAGGGGAAAGCATCCCGGCAGATAAAAAACCCTTTGTTCAACCTGTTGACGGCCAAGATGATCTAAAAGCCGTTCCCAGGGACAGCCAGGTATACGCCGGCACCATCAATGGCAATGCCTTGTTGGAGGTAAGGGTAACCAAAATTGCTGCCGATTCTACCCTTAGTCGAATGGTGACCATGATCAGTGAAGCCCAGAAGCATAAATCGGCCACGCAATTGCTCACCGATAGGATACAGCGGTTTTATGTGCCGGCAGTACTGATTTTGGTGGTGTTGCTCAACTTTGGCTTTTTGTTGCTCGATGAAACCTGGGGCGATAGCTTTTACCGCTCCATGGCCGTATTGGTGGCCGCAAGTCCCTGTGCCTTGGCTATTTCCACTCCGTCTGCGGTGCTCAGTGGCATTGCACGGGCCGCCCGTGGGGGCGTTTTGATCAAGGGAGGCCGCCCCCTGGAAGACTTGGGGGGTATTTCTGCCCTGGCCTTCGATAAAACGGGCACCTTGACCGAAGGTAGGCCCAAACTCACCGACGTGGTGGCCATCGCCGAGGGTTATGGGGAGCACGATGTACTTAAAATAGCGATTGCCGTGGAACGCTTGAGCGACCACCCATTGGCCAAGGCGATAGTGAGGGATGGGATGCAACAGTTAAATGGTACGGAAATACCTGAGGCCGGAAAGCTGATCGCAGTACAGGGCAGGGGGGTGCAGGCAAAATTGGCGGGCGATGTCGCACTGATCGGCAATCTCAGTTTTTTCGTGGAGCGGGACCAAAAGATTCCATTACAGATCGTGGAACGGATCGAAGCAATGGAATCAGCGGGAAAAACGACCATGCTCGTTAAACTCGGCGATTTTTATATCGGTATTTTGGGCCTGATGGATACCCCAAGGGAGGAGGCCAAACAAATATTGGAACAACTCCAGCATCTTGGAATCCACAAAATGATAATGCTTACCGGCGACAATCAACAAGTGGCCGACAGTGTTGCGAAAATATTGGGATTGACGGAGGCCAGAGGGTCGCTCCTGCCCGAAGAGAAGGTCGCGGTGGTCAAGGAATTGATGGACCAAGAACACCGATTGGCCATGATCGGAGATGGGGTGAATGATGCCCCGGCCATGGCACAGAGCACCGTGGGGATTGCCTTGGGCGCCACCGGTAACGACGTGGCCCTTGAAACGGCCGATGTTGCATTGATGTCAGACACCCTGGCCAACTTGCCGTTTGCCATCGGATTGAGCAGAAGGGCCAAGGCCATCATACGACAAAACCTTTGGATCAGTTTGGGCATGGTGGCCCTCTTGGTGCCGGCAACCCTGTTCGATTGGGCCAACATTGGCATCGCGGTACTATTTCATGAGGGCTCAACGCTTTTGGTGGTGGTCAATTCCCTTCGACTACTGTCCTACAAACCTTAATAGGGCAGCCAAATATTTTAAGAAAATAGGCACTGTACTGTAACAAATCAAATTATATACCGTCTTATTTGTAGAAAAGTCTCATTTTTCGCCCGATAATCATCGGAATTTGAATTAGTCAGGAATAAAGCTGTCCCTTCGACTGGGGCGGCTTTATTTTTTTGGTCCCTGGCCCAGCGGTTGCCTGCCAATACCCGAAAATTGTATTTAACATAAAAATAACAGCCCCATGAGACTTCGTTTTATGGCAAAAATTGAGGAATGATATTGTGCAAGTGGCAACAAAACCATGCAAGAATTAAGAAATTGACAGCATTTTCTTGATTTGGGCGGCAATCCGATTTTTGAACACCGGTTTTTGGAAGGGCTAAATCGAATCCTGCAGACAATATCGCCATAAACTGGCGTTATAGCCTTTCACACTTATAATGCATGAACATCATGAACAAGAAGAATTTGAAATTAGGTAGCTTAATGTTACTATTCATAGCCAGGGCGGCTTTCGCTACAGATCCCAACGCAGAAGGGGAGGTGTTCGACATCAACAGCATCGTTTATATAGAGGATGACATACAGATCGATTTGGGTTTTGACCACTACGACTATCTTCCGGACGGCTTCGATCCCTATAAGCAATACGTAGATTTGAATGCGATCTCATATATCGAGGAGGAACCCAGTCTGAAAGTGAACTCGAAAAGGCATTTGCCGGAAGATTTCGATGCCTATGCCTTTCCCAAAGACGTAAAGGGATTCAATTATATCGATGAAAATGACCAGATCGATCTGGAATTCGATACCCAAAAACATCTGCCCGAAGGCTTTGACCCGTATATATTGAAGTAAAAAACGATCACTTTATTGAATTAGCCAATGCAAAACCCTTGTGCAAAACAAGGGTTTTGTTTTTTTATGGGGCGGAACGGTTGAGGATATTATCGTAGCATAGACCTACATGCCGATCAAAATGGCCAATACTCTTTTAAGGCAATTTCAGCTAATCGTCGATCAGAACAATAAGGGGATCACGAATTGGAACATCAAAATAAGGATTGCCGAAGCGATGAGGTTCAGAATGATGCCCACCCTTGCCATTTCGTGCACCTTGATATAGCCACTCGCAAATACGATGGCATTGGGCGGTGTCGCCATGGGGAGCATAAAGGCACAGCTGCTGGCCATGGTAACAGGGATCAACAGATATACGATGGGGAGCCCCAATCCTAACGCAATGCCGGCAACCACAGGCGCCAATACGGCCACCAAGGCCACGTTGCTCATCAATTCGGTCATGAACAGCATCAATACGATCAATAGAGAGGCAGTCAACAAAATACTGATCTCGCTGGAGGCGATGGCGTTGGCCACCAGATCGACGATGCCGCTCACCTGCATGGCCTCGGCAAGGGCCAATCCGCCACCGAACAAAATCAGAATGCCCCAGGCCAATTTTTGTGTATCCTTCCATTCGATCAGAAAATCGCCTTTTTTTAGATTATAGGGTACCGCGAACATGGCCACGGCCGCCATCATGCTGATCATGGTGTCGTTGAGTTTTAACCCTGGAAAAATGTCATTGATCACCGTTCGAAAAATCCACAAAAACACGGTGACCCCGAAAATGGCCATCACCATTTTTTCCTTACCAGACATCGGTCCCAATTTTTGGAGCTCATCATGGATCACTTCTTTGGAAGCGGTAAACTTCAGTTGTCGGCTGGGGTACATCAATTTCACCAAAACCAGATAGGAGATGGCGACCAGGACGATCGAAAAGGGAAGGCCGATGACCATCCATTTTAAAAAGGATATCTCAATATTGTACTGGTTCTCCAAAAGGCCGATCATCACCGAATTCGGAGGTGTGCCGATTACCGTGGCGATACCGCCCGCATTGGCCGCAAAAGCAATGCCCAGCATCACACTGAGCGAAAAATTTTGATCGCTCTTGGTGAACCCATCCTCATCGTTCACCAACAACCCGATCACCGACATGGCGATGGGCAACATCACCACGGCGGTGGCCGTATTGCTTATCCACATGCTCAAACTGGCCGTGGCAATCATGAACCCCAATATCACCTTATTGGGGGTGGTGCCGGTCAGTTTTATGATGTTCAGCGCAATTCGCTTGTGAAGGTTCACCTTTTCAAGGGCCAAGGCCAGAACGAAGCCACCGAAAAATAAAAAGACGATCGGACTGCCGTAATTTGCCCCGACATCCTCAATGGGCATCACTTTCAACAAGGGGAACAAAAACAGCGGCAAAAGGGCGGTCACGGAAATGGAGACCGCTTCCGAAATCCACCAGATGATCATCCAGAGCGCGACGGCAATGACCGTATCCCCGTCTTCCGATACCAATTCGAAAGGGAGGTTGTTCACGACAAGAAAGAGCAGGGGACCCAGGAAAAGGCCTAATTTTTGACTTAGTGGCATATTGGTTGATTCGTGGGCCTAAGCTATGTTTTTTCCTTCGGTTTTGAAAATTTAAAAGTGCTTGTACCCGAACGATCTTAATGGCAGGTTGCTCAAATCAATAAACGATAGAATCGGAAGGGATCGGGGGCAGATCATAGCTGCCGTAGTCGATCTGCAATCGATCATGTTGAAGCTGCCGAAACCCTTCCGATGCCATCGGGGTATCGAAGACATAGGCTTTTTCCAGGTATTTCAGGGCCAAGAGCGCATTCAGGTAGGAAGCATCGAATTTGGAACTGCTGAGATTGATCGATTTCAGATTGCCCAGCGTGGCAAGCTGGTCAACCGTAGCACCCGTTATTGCGGTATGGTCTAATTTGAGCACGGTCAAATGAGGGAGCTGTGCCAATTTTTCCATAATGGCATCCGTGATCTGCGTGCCCCCCAGGTCCAGCACCGCGATATGCTCCCTAAGGGCGAGCAAGTGCTTAAAATCGGCATCTGAAAAGCCGGGCCTGTTCAGACAGGAAACTTTGAGATAGGAGGTGTTTTTATTGAGCTGGTCTACATGGATGCCCAAACCCTTCACCTTTTGGATACTATCGGCCGGCGCGGGGGAAATCTTGAGTTCCGGATGCTCTTCATTGGGTGGCTTTGGAAAAAAAGGCCGGAAGAGTTCTTTTTTAAGCCCCGTTTCTTTGATCGACTTGTCGAAAGGATGTCCGATATCGATCCAGGCCGCTACCAAATCGATCTCTGCTCTGGTGGGTTGGGTTTTGTCTTCGGGGGGCATATGGTCCTCATCGTTTTTGGGAAGGCGCATGCGTTTCACCATTTCGCTTTCCACGGCACTGTAAGCAACCAAAACGTCCCCGTTTTCGCCTCCCTCCAATATGGTCTCCGGGGCTTGCAACTGCAGTTCCCCCTTCTTTTTTTTTGGGTTATGGCAACTTACACATCGGTTGTTGAGAATGGGTTCGATCACCTCCCCGTACAACTGGGTGTCCTGCCAGTTCTCCTCGGTCAGTGCAATGGGCTTCTCCTCGAAGATGGATATGCCCAGGGCCGACTTCACCGAATTGGGCAGGGGTTCTACCAGGTACTCTTCCCCATGGGTGATCTGTCCGCCCTTGTGGCCCGTAACGGAAATCAGTAAAAAAAACGGCAAGGAAAGCGCCAAAATCGAAATTCTTTGCAACCAAACCATAGGCCATGGTTGGGCAAGACGCAGATAGAGGAGCAGGGAAAAAAGGGCAGTGCACATTCCCAGCCAGAGGTGCCACTTCACGGTTTCAAAGGCATAGCCCTCGGCCCGGTATTGCAAATATCCGGTAATACAGGCCAGGACCGCAGCGATAAAACCCCACAAAAAAATGAGGGGCAGTATTTTATAATATTGTTTTTTCTTCCGGTCGACCCAAATCAACAATACCCCAAAAAGCAAAAAACCGATGGGCAAGTGCACCAGTATAGGATGCAGCCGGCCCAAAAGTTGTTTCATTATTTCCATAAAGTTGGTTTATGCCAAAATCTCCCGGATGACTTCTCCTTCCACATCGGTCAATCGAAACGGTCTTCCCTGGAATTCAAAAGTGAACTGCTCATGATCGAAGCCCAATAAATGCAATATCGTGGCATGGATATCATGTACCGATACCTTGCCGTCGATACCGGAAAAGCCGATGGCATCGGTTTGCCCGTGGGAAGCGCCTTTTTTGATGCCGCCGCCGGCCATCCACATGGTAAAGGCATCGCCATGGTGGTCGCGTCCCTTGAAGCCCATTTTCTTTCCTTCACGGTTTTCCTGCATCGGGGTACGGCCAAATTCGCCCCCCCATACGACCAAAGTATCCTCCAACAATCCCCTTTGTTTTAAATCGAGGAGCAAGGCGGTCATGGGTCGGTCTATTTCCCTGCACTTATTGCGAAGGCCGAGATCCACCGCATTGTCGTGGTCGGTGCCGTGGCTGTCCCAGCCCCAGTCGAAGAGTTGTACGAATCGCACGCCCTGTTCCACCAGTTTACGGGCCAGCAGGCAATTGTTCGCAAACGATTCCTTGCCCGGTTCAATCCCGTACATCTGCTGGATGTGTTCCGGTTCATTGTTGATGTTCATCACTTCGGGCACCGCAATTTGCATCCGGTACGCCATTTCATATTGGTTGATGCGCGCCAAGATTTCCGGGTCGGCATATTTGGCGTATTCGTCTTTATTGATTTGGTTGATGGCATCGATGGTCTGCTTTTTCAAATCCCTGGTGATGCCTTTCGGATCTTCGATATACAGTACGGGGTCCCCTTTCGACCGGCATTGCACCCCTTGGTATACCGAGGGCAAAAATCCACTGCCCCAGACACTTTTGCCCGCATCGGGGGTCTTTCCACCGGAGGTGAGTACAACAAAACCGGGCAGGTTCTGGTTTTCGGAACCCAGTCCGTAAGTGACCCAGGAACCGATGCTCGGTCTCCCCAATCTTGGGCTGCCGGTATGCATGAACAACTGTGCCGGGCCATGGTTGAACTGGTCGGTATGCACGGCCTTTAAAAAGGAAACCTCATCTACGACCTTCTTGAAGTGCGGCAGGTTGTCGGAAACCCAATGCCCCGAATCGCCCACTTGGGAAAATTCTGCCTGTGGCCCCAATAATTTTGGGGTGCCCCTGATGAAGGCGAATTTTTTGCCCTCCAAAAGCGATTGCGGACAGGCCTGGTCGTGCAATTTCCGGAGTTCCGGTTTGTAATCGAACATTTCCAGTTGGGAGGGTGCTCCGGCCATATGGAGGTAAATGATGTTCTTCGCTTTTGCGCCGAAAGGGGGCGCCAAGGTGGCCAACGGATTCAGGTCACGGTCGGAAAAGGCGACGCGCTTCCCTTGCTTTTCCTTTTTTAGGGGATCGCAGCCCAGAAAGAAGGAGCCCAAGGCCAAACCGCCCATACCGGTGGCACATTGTTTGATAAAGTGCCTGCGTGTTTGGGCCTCCAGTTCGCGCCTCAATCCTTCCTTGATCAACCGTTCCATTTTATCCATCAGGCCTTGCTTAAAAATTCGTCGAGGTTCATGATGGCGTTCGCCACCACGGTCATGGCCGCCAAATGGGGGCTCGTATCGTTTCCGAAATTCAAAAAAGCATTGTTCGGTGCTGCGTCATTTTTGAATTGTAATAGGGAAGCCTCATATAAATGCTTCAAAACTTCCAATTTTGCGGGCGTTATCTTCGTAAAGGTGGCCTTTTCATAGCCATAGGCGATGCCCTTGTCGGTATCCATGGCCTGCATTTTCTTGGCCAGGTGGTAGGCGGCTTCCAAATACACCGGATCGTTCAGGGTCACCAGGGCCTGTAGGGGGGTGTTGGTCACCGTGCGCCGGATGGTGCACACTTCACGGCTACCGGCATCGAAGGTGATAAAGGAAGGGTAGGGGCTGGTGCGTTTCAGATAGGTGTACACCGCCCTCCTGTACCTGTCCTCGCCCTTGCTTTCCACCCATTGTTCACCGCTATAGACCGACTGCCATACATTTTCCGGTTGGGGAGGCATCACACCGGGACCGTACATCTTGTCGCTCAGGAGGCCGGAAACGGCCAAAGCCTGATCCCGTATTTGCTCTGCCGCCAATCGTTGGCGCGGTCCCCGGGCATAAAACTTGTTTTCCGGATCGATTTGGTAAGTCTCCGTATCGGTTGCTGAACTTTGACGGTAGGTACCCGACATGACGATGTCTTTGATCAAGGCCTTCATGCTCCAATCATGCTCGTGCATCAGGCGAAGGGCCAGCCAATCGAGCAAGGCGGGATGGGAGGGCGGGTCGGACTGGGTGCCCATATCTTCGATGGATGCGACCAGGCCCCGACCGAACATTTGGTGCCATACCCTGTTCACCAGGGTCCTGGCGGTTAAGGGGTTCTTTTTGCTGCCGATCCATTGTGCGAGTCCCATTCGGTTCTTCGGCCAGGAAGATTCCCAGGGATTGAGCATGGCCGGGGTTTTTGGGTGCACCGTATCGGCCCTCAATTGCCAATTGCCGCGTTCGAAAACCTGGGTGGTGCGTTGCATGTAGTCGGGATTTTCCACCACGATCGGATATTCGGGGACTTTCGCTGTTCAGTACGTTCAAAAAAGTATCCGCTATGCCTTGATACCCTGGATTTCCTGCCCCTGGCATGTCTTCCAAAAATGCGAACCAGACCATGAAACCGGTGGCGGTTTCGGGCGCAAGCGCCTCGTTTTGGGCCTCGATATAGAGATTGATCTTCCCATCGGTTTTTTTGAAAGGCACCTTTTTGATCATACGGCCTTCGGTCTTGTCGAGGGTGAAACGGGAAAGGACCTCCCCCTTGGCATCATCCTTTCTGATGGTGATCTTGCTGCCGTGGTGGCCCGACCAATAGCTGAGGTACAGGGCACCGGCATTATTGGTATGGACGTTTTTAAGGCGGGCGGAACCCTTGTTCCAGAGGGCCAGCCATTTGGTATCGGCCAGTTCGCCATTGGTGAAATCCTCACAGTTGTGGAGCTGGTATTTGGGCTCCATATAGGTGAGAAAGTTGTTGTAGGCCTCCAATGTTTCGGCATCGCCATGCTCGGCGACCCATTGTTGGATCCGGTCGACCTCCTTTTGTTGTTCTGCCCCGTACAATCGCACATTGGGCTCTTCCCCGGGCGTATCTTCATCCCGGGAATTATTGAAAAAGGCCATGGCATTATAGTATTCTTCGTGCTTTATAGGGTCGTAGGGGTGACTGTGGCACTGTACGCAACCGATCGTGGTGCTTTGCCAGACCTCGAAAGTGGTATTGGTACGGTCGATCACGGTGGCTACCCTGAACTCTTCATCGTCGGTGCCCCCTTCGTCGTTGTTCATGGTGTTCCTGTGGAACGCGGTCGCGATCAGCTGGTCTACGGAAGGGTCGGGCAACAGGTCGCCCGCCAGCTGCTCGATGGTGAATTGATCGTAGGGCATGTCTTGGTTGAACGCCTTGATCACCCAATCGCGGTAAGGCCACATACTGCGGCCCAAGTCTTTTTCATAGCCCTTGGTATCGGCATAGCGTGCCAGATCAAGCCACCAGCTCGCCCATTTTTCACCAAATCCGGTCTGGGCCAAGAGGCTGTCTACATAGGTTGCATAGGTGATCTCGCCATCGGTAAAGGCATCGAACAGCTTTTGATCGGGCGGGAGCCCGGTAAGATCCAAGGCCAACCTTCTGGCGATGGTGTTGGGCGGGGCTTCGCCATTGGGCTTGAGCGATTGCCCTTCCATCCGGGCCAATATGAATCGATCGATGTCATTTTTAACAAAGGACCCGTCCGTAGTAGCATATTGAAACCGGCTTCTTGGGGTACTATCGGCAAGGGAACGCTCTCGGGGAGGGAATAGGCCCAATGTTCGCCCCATTCGGCCCCCTGATCGATCCAGCGCTCCAACAGATCGATTTCTTTATCGGATAGTTTCGGTTTTTGGTAGGGCATCCGCAGTTCGGGATCCTCTTCCTTCAATCGCCTGATCAATTCGCTGGCCGACGCATTGCCCGGAACAATGGCATGTTTGCCCGATTCCGCAACGCCCTTGGCCTCTTCCTCAAAAAGGAAACTCAGGCCCGAATTCTTTTTCACCCCCCCGTGGCAGGCAATGCAGTTTTTATTGAGGATGGGTTTGATGTCGGCGCTAAAATCGACTTTTTCGGAAGGCTCCAAAAAAAACCATAGGGACAGTGCCAGTACGATGGCCGCCAATAGAAGGATACCGGAACCCGTTTTCTTGTTCATGCCGCAATGCGATGGGCAAGGTTGCCAGCGCACCTAAATATAGGAAATTTTGGGGCTATGAAGCAATAGTGGAAAAAAACCGGACTTCGGTACGGCCTACGATTTCAGCACCACCATTTTCGTATCGCCTTCGACCGTAACCTTGATCAGCTCGTGATTGGAAAGGGCCTTCATTGATTTGTCCCACTTTTTTCCGCTCAACGCCGATGTGGTTTTGAGCAGGCCCAGCTCCATTTTTCCGGCTGGTTTCAAAAGGGCCAGAATGGCCTTTTCCTCCTCGCTCAGCTCTACGGCTTTCTTTTCGGGCCGCATCTGGGGAAAGAAAAGCACTTCCTGGATCGAGGCATTGTTGGTCAACAACATCACCAGACGATCTATACCGATGCCGATGCCCGAGGTAGGGGGCATGCCGTATTCGAGGGCACGGAGGAAATCCTGATCGATGAACATGGCCTCGTCATCGCCTTTCTCCGAAAGTTTTAATTGGTCTTCGAACCGTTCGCGCTGTTCGATGGGGTCGTTCAGCTCGGAATAGGCGTTCGCGATCTCTTTCCCGTTCGCTATCAGTTCAAACCTTTCCGTAAGGGCGGGATTACTGCGGTGCTCCTTGGTCAACGGACTCATCTCCTTGGGGTAGTCGATAATGAAAGTGGGCTGGATATAATGGTGCTCGCATTTGCCGCCAAAAATCTCATCGATCAGTTTGCCCACGCCCATGGTCTCATCAACCTCGATGTGCAAGGCCTTGGCCACCGCTCGGAGTTGCCCTTCGTCCATGCCGGCCACCTCATACCCTGTATGTATTTTGATGGCCTCCAGGATGGGTACCCTTGGGTAGGGGGCCTTGAATTCGATTTCATGTTTGCCCACCTTTACCTTGGAATTGCCATTGGCATCGATGGCCACTTTTTCGAGCAATTGCTCCGTGGTGTCCATCATCCAATGGTAATCTTTGTAGGCCACGTAGAGTTCCATGACGGTGAACTCGGGATTGTGGGTGCGGTCCATGCCCTCGTTCCTGAAATCTTTGGAGAACTCATAGACCCCGTCAAATCCGCCCACGATCAACCTTTTCAGGTACAGCTCGTTGGCAATGCGCAAATAGAGGGGTATGTTCAGGGCATTGTGATGGGTCAGGAACGGGCGTGCCGCGGCACCGCCGGGAATCGGCTGCAAAATGGGCGTTTCCACTTCCAGATAGCCCCTTTCGTTATAGAATTCACGAATACTGTTGGTGATCTTGGTGCGCTTGATGAACGTCTGTTTCACCGCGGGGTTCACGATCAGGTCTACATACCGCTGCCGGTACCGCAACTCCGGGTCGTTGAATTCGTCATAGATATGGCCTTCGGCATCCTGTTTGGGCAGTGGCAATGGGCGCAAGGCCTTGCTCAAAATGCTGAAATGTTTCACCATCACGGTTTTTTCCCCGACCTGGGTGGTGAACAGTTCCCCTTCGATACCGATGATATCGCCGATATCGAGCAGTTTCTTGTACACGTCGTTGTAGAGGATCTTGTCTTCGCCCGGGCAAATTTCATCCCTGTTGAAATACACCTGTATCCGGCCCGCACTGTCTTGGAGTTCTGCAAAGGAAGCCTTGCCCTGTATCCTTCTCGACATCAGGCGACCAGAAATAACCACCTTTCTGCCCTCCTCAAATTGTTCCTTGATCTGCTTGGTGGTATGGTCTACTGGAAATAGGGGGGCCGGATAGGGGTTGATGCCCATCTCCTTCAATTTGGCCAATTTTTCCCGTCTAATGATTTCTTGTTCCGAAAGTTGCATCCAATGTTCTTTAAGGCAGCAAATATAGGGAGTCTAAGTGAATGTTTCAATCACAAATAAGGACCGACGTGCCGATGAAAAAAAGTATCTAGGTAATTTGTAACAAAACAAGGGAAAATACGTCTATTAAGGTACATCAATCAAAAATCAAAACAATGAGTATTTGGAGGGTCATCTTGGCCATCATCTTCCCGCCCTTATCGGTCATCGGCAAAGGCTGTGGTTCGTTTCTTATCGTGCTGTTGCTCACTTTTTGCGGCTGGGTGCCCGGGGTGATCGCGGCCCTGGTGATCTTGAACAATCCGAATTAGAGGGCCAGGTGTACGGGAAGGATCCATCGTTTTTGGCCCTGTCCTTGGTTGCTGAATTTCCCAAAAGAAGGTCGTATCTTTAGCGTACTAATCGAACCGATCTATGAAAAAAATCGTTTTTTGTTTGGGGCTGGCCCTAGCTTTGGCAAGCTGCCAAATACGTGAAGAAATACAGTTCAACAAAGATGGCAGCGGCACCTATGAAATGGGTTTCGACATGTCGGAAATGATGGGCATGGCCGATGCATCCGATTCGGTGCCCCCTTCGCCAGCGATCGATACGGTGGTGAACTTTGCCACCTTTTTGGACGAAAAAAAGGACAGTATCGCCACCCTGCCCAAGGCCGAACAGGAAGAGTTGGAAGCGCTGCGGCCCTTGAAGTTCGTGATGAAGATGAAGGAGGAAACCAAGGAGCTCGATATGCGGTTGATCTACACCTTCCAAAAAATCGATGACCTTGCCCAATTTGCCAAGGCGGTGAACAAGGCCAATATCAAGGAAATGCAATCGGTGATGGATCCCATGTCGGCCATGGGCGCTTCAAGCGGGGATTCCGCGTCCCAGAACAAGGGACTTTCCGATTTTTACGCCACGGCACAATCGTTCCATACCACCTTTACAAATACCGGTTTCACGCGCACGGTCACCGAGGAAGCCAGGATCGACCTTGAAAAGAAGAAAGACACGGCCATCAAGGCCGACGATCCGTTTGTGGATATGATGCGCTTTAAACAGGTGTACCGTTTTCCCTATCGCATTAAAAGCGTGAGCAACCCCCATGCTAGGATCATGCCCGATTTTATGGGGGTGGAACTGGAAGCCAATATGTTCGAAGCAAACAACGACCCCGACTATTTTAATATTGAAGTGGTATTCGAGCAGTGAACAAACAGGTTTGTAAATGATAAAAATTTTAAAAGCAGATGATAATTTTTCCTCCCTTTAGGGTTGGGGTAGGGAAAATCGATTATTTCCGGCCCGATATTGTTATTTATAAAGTGTGACTAGAAACAAAACAGTAGAAGTACAAGATCTGGGTTTAAAAGACTATAAGGAAACCTGGGACTACCAAGAACTGCTCTTCCAGAAGACCGTTGACCTGAAAATCAGGAACCGGCGGGAGGGCCTGGCCTTGCAGACGCCCAACCACTTCCTTTTCGTGGAGCATCCGCATGTGTATACCCTGGGCAAGAGCGGCGATCGTTCGAACCTCCTGGTCGATGAAGCACAGCTCAAGGCCAAGGGGGCTACCTTCTATAAGATCAACAGGGGCGGCGACATCACCTATCACGGCCCGGGGCAGATCGTGGGCTATCCCATTCTCGACCTTGACAATTTCTTTACCGACATCCACCAATACCTGCGTTTTCTGGAAGAGACAGTGATCCTTGCCCTGGCCGAATACGGCCTCAAAGGGGAGCGTTCGGAAGGGGAGACGGGGGTCTGGATCGATGTGGGCACCCCTTTTGCCCGAAAGATCTGCGCCATGGGCGTGAGGGCCAGCCGCTGGGTGACCATGCACGGCTTTGCGCTGAACGTGAACGTGGATCTGGGCTATTTCGACCTGATGATCCCCTGCGGCATCAAGGACAAGGCGGTGACCTCCATGAACGTGGAACTGGGCCTCAAAGAAGTGCCCATGGGCGAAGTCAAGCAAAAATTGCTGAAGCATTTTGCGGAGCGCTTTGGGGCACAGATCGTGAAGGAGAAAACGGCGCACTAGAGCTTTTGCCGTTAATTCGGCAAAACCAACACTTCCACCCTGCGGTTTTTGGCCCTGTTTACATCGGAATCGTTCTCGACCAAGGGTTTTTCCTCTCCATGGCCCTGCTCTTTCCACTTAAAATTCTGGCTGGGCAATAATTTTTTCAATTCCGCGGAAACGCTTTTGGCCCGTGCTAGGGACAGTTGTTTGTTGCTTTCGCCGCACTGCCCACATCGTCGGTATGGCCTTCAACAAGCACATTGCCCCTTTCCAAAATCTTTAGGCTTTTCGCCAATTCCTTGAGCGCCTCTTTTCCGGCGGGTCTTCAGTTCCGATTTGCCGGTATCGAACAGCACCTGACTGTCCAGATTCAACCGTACCGCCGATCCAATGGCCGCTATGGCATCGACATCGGCCCCCGGGATACCGCTCGAGGTTTCCAGGTCGGTCAATCGTACATAATAATACAGTTCATCGCGCTTCACGAAATCGTGGATATCCACTTCGGCCACCCCGCCCGAGATCTCGCCTACGGAGATCCAGGTCTTGCCATCTTTTGAAATGTCGAGATCGGTGGGCTCGATTTGGCCCAGTTCAAAAATATAGAGGTCGGGGCCGTTCACATCCACCAAGGCATTGTCCTCGAACTTTACCACAAGACTCCCTTTCAAGCCCATGCTGTGGACGTTCATCAGGGAGCTCATCCCGGTCTTATAGGCGTCGGGCTCGCCCAAACTGAAACTTGCGGTATTTTTGTTTTCAGGGTGGTCGACAGCGATGACCCGATCGGCGAACGAGAATTTGCCCAAAGGCAGGTATACGGCCTTGCCCCGGTTGCCGAAATAGGTCATGCCCGCCTCGTCCCCGAAATAAAGATCGGGGTTCCTGCTCTTAAAGGTTTTCTGTGCCTGGGTCACTTCCTTTTTTTTTGTGGCCAGGCGCTTGATGATGCTATTGAATTCCTTCCCCTGCCTTTCGGCATAGGTTTCCGTGATCTTGTTTTCCGCGGCCATTTTTTCGAGGTCGGTACGCTCGATGAGCTGTTGTAACTTGTCCATTTCGGCCGTGCTGTGCAGGTTGCGGTAGGCCTGGTAAAGTCACGCATCATGTCCATTTCTTCCCTGGTCATCTTTCCTTTTGGGGGCGATTCTTTTTTTGGACTGCTTTTCTTTGAGGTTTCCTTCATCTGGTCGATGGTTTCTTGATCCATGTCCAGCACCTGAAAACTGTTCTGTCCGGTCATGGAATCTACCTTCTTGAGTTTGGCTATGGTGGCCTCCACCCCCGATTCGGCATTGAGTTTTTCAAAAGCGGCGGTAAGGTCGTCCATGTTGCCGCTCAATCTTCTTTGGCGCTTTTCCTCCGCTTTGCCTTCCACTTTTTCGCGCTCTATGGCCTCGGCCATCAAGGCTTCCAACATCGTTACCATCCCTGATGAATCGGCGGACATGCCTTCCATTTCTTTTAATTTTTGCAGGTATTCTTCCTTCACCGCTTCATCGGCGCCGATCGATTCCAGGAACGCCTCGGTGGTTTCGCCAAAGGTATTTGCCCCTTGTTTTGGTTGGTTCGTTTCTTCGGTCACCTTGGTAGTTGTATCCATGGTCTCTTTGTCCTGCTCTTTGGGGTCGGTTTTGCAGGCATAAAAAATGCAGCAGTATACGCATAGGAAGGTGATGGACTTTTTCATAATATTATATTTTGGTGGTTTTCTCACCATCGTTATGTTATAATTTTATATCCTAAACGCCATTTTTTGGCATTTGCTTAATGGTCTAATTTTAATTTAACGTTATTAACAGCAACCATTTACATGTATATCAGTCTTTTTCACAATTCTCTATTTCCTAGAACATGGGGGTTGTTAGCTCTGGAACATTTCTTTCTCTCCAATTATTCGCTTCATTCCTGAAAAAAACAATGTCGTACCCAGCAACAGTATCGAACAAACAATTATCGAATTCTTCGACAGCTTGGTTATATTTATCTTTTAGTTCATCATACTTCGCATGATATTTTGCCCATAAACTTCTTCTGGCAATTTGAATATTTTTATATTGAGTTTGCCATCCTAGTGCCACCCCCGGGGCCATATTCGACAAGTTATTGCCTGTATCGACGAAATATTCGATCTCCCAATCATTTTTTCGCATAATTCTGTTGAGTTCTATTAATTTTTCCTTTCGATCTATAATTTTACTCGCATAATTTTCACCACAAGCTTCGACCTTTTCCTTACAGACCGTATCATCACCACAAAGGACAGCTCGGCTTGCATCCCCCCTATAATCCTCCGGGTTATAACTTCTGTCCCTATTTGAAAGATAATCTACTTGTGCCTCCAATTCATCTGTCCTTGCCCGGAGTCGGTTGAAATCTGCTTCACTAATGGTACGGTTGCCATCCTCGGTATCCTCCCCGGGCATATTGTCGGCAAAATCATTTTTAAAAGTTTCAAACTCATTTTTTAACTCAAAATAGGCATCGAACAACGCCGAATCTGTTTCGCTAAAATCTACACGGTCGTTGAAAACCATTTCCTCAAGAGCATTTAATTGTTCACTTAAGAGCGCGTAACTTCTGTCCAGATCAGCCAATTGACTGGCCTGTACAGAAAGCCTTTTTAATAAATCCGCTATTAAATACTGATTAATTATTCCAGTGACACCTGCATCAGTATATATTGAGCCATCTCCAGTATTTTCAACAGGTAGCTGAATTGGACCCCCTTCTTGACTCCAAGCAAGATTTATGTTTAAACCAAAAAGCAATATTAATGCCAAAGCTTTTTTACTTCCTTTCCTTAAAAAAACAAAATAACCCAAGAACGCCACCATTAGGGCCAAAAGGCCGATAATAATGTACAGGAGGGAAGAATTGTTGGGGGTATTGCCGCCACCGGGTTCGTTATTGGTCACTGGGATTACGGCAGCCCTGGTATCTGTTTCATTTGAAGAGGTTTTTCCATTGTTTTTGAGGTATGCCTCGTACTCGTTTTTGTCGGTGATAATTCGCAATAACGGTGACTTATTTACGGGCAATTTTTTACCTACCTGTACCAAGATCAGATAGGGGATTCCGGCCTTCTCCGCACTTATTTTCATTGCGGCGGTTTTATAGGTCCGGAAGATTTTCTTTCCGATATTTTTTCCTTTTGCCGAGATGCTTGATTCTGGCTGGTCCCATTTTTCCTTTACGAATTGCAGGGTAACCTCATCTTTTGGTGTTAGTGCTTGTAAAAGCACCTCTACAGGTTCCATAATACTCAGATTACGGATCACAAATTTTTGTACGCTGTCCGGCGAAGCTGTAAACCACGCTACGGCTCCCGCTTTGCTGCCATCCTCCCTTTCAAAAAGTTTGATTTCGTGAACGTTGTATTTTTTATCCGATTCCCCCGGTTGGCCAAATAACTGGTTCCCTGAACAAAACAGTACCGTTAGCAGAAAAAAAAGTTTTATTGTTCTCATGATTTTATTTTTTGATTTCTATTTCTTAAACATCTTTTTCAGGTCGTCGGTATCGGAATAGGGCACCCCCGAAAAGTTAAGATCGGAAATGGTGATGAGCAGGTCTGAGGCATTGCCGAGTTTCTCCTTTTCAAAGTCGTTCTGTACGGTGAAAACCGCATTGCCCGCAGCGACGCGTTCGTCTTCGTCCAGGGAGACGGTGCCGCTCATGCTGGCTTCGGGATTTTTATCCAAGCGGTTTGCGGCCTGGTTATAAAAATTGGTGAATAAATTGCCTTCCCTATCCGGGCGCTTCAGCTCTGCCAGAATGCGGATCAGGGTATTGGCGTCCACATCGTATTCGAGTTGCACGGCTTCACTGCCTTTTTCCAGTTGCTTCTTAAAGGTGATTATGGCGGTGCGCAGCTGGGTTGAGCTGCTGCGCGATACCAGGCCGTCGGCCGAGGTATACCCCCAATCTTCCCCGTTGATCTTGCACAGATAGGTGGTGTTGTCGGCGTTTTTCGCCACCGTCTTTTCCTTGTTTTCCAAGGTGATTTCGGTTGCGCTTTCTGCAGTGTCCTGCGCTTTTTTAACGGTTTCGCCACAGGAAACAAGCAGGCTGAGTATGATGATGATGCGAATTGATTTTTTCATTGAAATGGTTTTATGGGTCAACTTCTTTTAGTTGAGGGTGTCTTTTTTGGTTTGGAGGGTGAATTCCTTGGCCATGGCCCTTTGCAGGGAATCCTTGCCCTGGGCGTCCAGGGTTTTGGAATAACGCGCGTAGGAATCCCTCAAATTTTGCTTGTCGGCCTCAGGCATATCGCTTTTGTTCACCAGATCCAGATAATTGTTCACCTCCCCATTGCCTCCGGTCAGCTCTTCGCCAAAAATGTCACCCAGGGTCGCTGCCTGCAGATCTAGGAAGTTATTGGTGACCGGGGTTTCCGGTTTGGGATCGGTCTGGGCCCGTACCAAGGCCATGCTGGCCAAACAGCCCATCAATAAAAGGGTTTTGCGTGTTTTCATCTTGCTTGTTTTTTATGTTGTTACTGGTCTTTGATCTAAAATGGTGTTGTTCCGTAAAAGGTTGACATCATGGCTTCTTTTTAAAGGTGGTCTGCTTGATGATCTTGTTCCTGTGCATGATGTTCAACCGATACTGCCCGTCTTCCAAATAGTTGATGTTCAGGAAAATCTGGTTTTCGGGAAAATCCTCAAGCGTGCCTTCGAGGCCATCTTGTTTATTGTTCATCGGCGATGGGATAAAAGCCATGGGGGATGCGACTTCATTCAAGCTTGAAGGTACTGCCAAGCCCCAAAAAGGATCATGACTTATGTAACAGAAGCTATGAACTATGTAACATGCCCGCGAAGCCCCGTGTTTACTACTTTTTCTGCAAAGGTCAGTGCCGTTTTGCGTACTCCGTGGGGGTACATTGGTAGGTTTCCCGGAAGCATTTGGCGAAATAGGCGGGGTCGTTGAAGCCCACGCTATACCCCACCTCCGAAATGTTGCCGTTCGACTGCCTTAAAAGTTGGGTCGCCAGTTTCAAACGTTGCGACCGCACGAATTCGGAGGCCGAGAGTCCGGTCAGGGCCTTCAGTTTTCTGTGGAGCTGCATGCGGCTCATGTGTACCGCTTGGCTGAATGTTTCGGTACTGAAGTTGCCATCGACCAGTTTTTCGTCCAACACGGCCTGTACCTTTTCCAGAAAACGTTCATCGACCGGGGTAATGGCGATGTCCTTGGGCCTGAGAATCACTTCCTGGCTGTAGCGCGATTGCAGTTTTTTACGAAGGGCGATGAGGCTCGCCACTTTCGAGAGCAGCAGTTTTTGGTTGAAGGGCTTGGTGATATAATCGTCGGCACCCACTTTGATTCCGGTGAGTTCATTGGCATCGCCCGCCTTTGCGGTCAACAGGATGATGGGGATGTGGCTGCTGCGTTCGTCTTCCTTCAAGGTGCGGGTCAGTTCAATGCCGTCTGTTCCCGGCATCATCACATCCGATACGATCAGATCGGGCACCTGTTCCAAAGCCAGGGCAATGCCTTCTTCCCCGTTGTTGGCGGTAATGACCTTGTAGGTGGTTTTAAAGGTGTCGAAAAGCAACATTCTAATGTCGGGGTTGTCTTCCACCACCAACAACAAAGGCAGGCCGGCTTCTTCCACCTCGCTGTCTGCCATTTCCCCAAATGTCGCGAAGGCGACGGGGGCTGCCACTTCCTTATCGGCCGAAGGGGCCTTCAAGAGGGCATTTTTGAACTTGGCCGTGTCCACACAGAGGCTTACCGTAAAATGCGTCCATTGGTCGGGCGTGCTGTCGACCTCGATATTTCCTTGGTGCAGGGCCACCAATTCCTTCACCAGGGAAAGGCCGATCCCCGCCCCATCGTTTTGCCCACTGGCCTGGTAGAAGCGATCGAATATGGTATGTATTTGTTTTTTATCGAGTCCTTTCCCGGTGTTCGAGACTTTAAAAATGAGTTGGTTATTTTCCATGGAGGCGCTTACCGCTACTTTGCCATTCTCAGGCGTATATTTGATGGCATTGCCAAGGAGGTTCACTATTATTTTCTCTAGGGCATCGCAATCGAACCAGGCCATGGTTTCCTTATCGGTGATGTTGAATGTCAGTTCGATCTGTTTTTGCTTGGCCAAAAAGGAAAAAGATTCGCTCCAGGCGGCGATCAATTGGGTGGGCCTGCCCTTTTCCAACTGGATTTTCAGGGCGCCGCTGTCGATCTTTGAAAGATCCAACAGCTGGTCTACCAACGACAGCAACCTATGGGTGTTTTTGTAGGCCATTTCCCAATGCCTTTTCTGTTCCAAAGGCAGGTCGGGGGTGGCCAGGGCCTCCTGGATTGGGGCCGAGATCAGGGTGAGCGGGGTCCTGAACTCATGGGAGATGTTGGTGAAGAAATGGTTTTTCAGGGCATCGAGTTCTTTGAGCTTCTCGGTGGTTTTCTGTCGGTTCCGGTAAAGCACAAAAAGGAATATTCCGGCGATCGACATCAACCCGATCCCGCCCAGCAATACATTGCGCTGGCTTTTTTGCAATTGTGCGGTGACTTCATTTTGGGCCTTTAACAAAGCAATTTCCTGTTCTTTTTTTTCGGTTTGGTATTTGGCTTCGAGGGTTTTGGAAGAACTGCGATTGAATTTTTCCAAGAGCTCGATTTTCAGGTCATAGGCTTCCTGATAATAGGTACTGGCCTCTTTGTAATTGCCGATCTGTTGGTTGCAAAAGGCCAGATCGCGCAGGGTACGGTGGTAGAGTTCAATACTGTCTTTTTTCGCGTTTTGAAAGAGCGCTTTCGCCGCCTCCAGGGGGGCAATGGCCTCTGTATGGGCGTTCTTTTTCCGTCTTAAAAAGTTGCCGTAATAGTAAGCCGCGTTCGCTTGTTCCAAGCGGTTTTCCCTTTTGGAGAGATAGGCCATATTATCTAAATGGGTCTGTTCGGCCTTGTCAAGGCTATCCACGCCAATATAGTAGGCAGCCTTGATCAGGTTGAGCCGCGACACCCTTCTCTCGTTGTCGCGCTTTTCAAAATAGGGCAGTGCCAGATCGATATATTTTTTGGCCTCCGGAAAATTCCCGATCATCTGGTTGAGGTCGGAGAGCTGTATATAGGCCAAGTGCTCACTTTCAACGGCCTTTATTTCCTTGGCCATGGCCAAGGCCTCGAACAATAGCGCATGGGCCATATTGGTCGTTTCCCGGGTGAACGACAGTTTCGATATTTCGGCCCTCCTAAGGATGCCATCAATGGTCGACGGGTTTTTGATGCCAAGGTTTTTTGAAAGGGAGTCGATCTTTAAAAAATAGGGAAGGGCCGTCGCGAAATCCTGTTTTTCATAGAGGGTTTCGCCCTTGGTGAAATAGAGGTCGATCAACTGGGCGGGGCGGTTCAGGGCAAGCGCTTTTTTTTCGGCCAAGTCAAAATACCCCTGCTGTTCCTGTTTTTTGATGGCATCGGTCATCTTTACGAGTTGGATGAGGGCCTCGATCTGTACCGAATCATGGGTGTTTTTGCCCAGGCCATCATAATTTTGCCTGGCATAGTCATAAGCGCTGTCATAAAGTTGGACGTTGTATAAGGAATCCGATTTCTTTTGGGTGATCAAAAAGGTTTCGGGTTGGGCTTTCCCTTGACCAAAAGACAGTACGTTAAACAATAGGATACCGGCAATAAGGCAAGTGTTTGTCCTCGATTCACCCGATATGCCAAAAAGTGTACCCATAGGCTTTAATGCCGATTTGTTTTGATAGTAATGCAATAAAAAAACCGAGCCATGGGCTTCGGTTTTGTAAAATTTAAAAAAGGTTAATTATTAAAGGCGGTAAGCAGACTGATCCCGGTGAGCTTCCCTTTTTTGTTATAGGATTCCTGCTTTACCATGCCCACGCCCTGGGCAATCCATTGTTTGCCACTACCACTGAATTTAAAGCCCATCTTCGATTCGGTGTCGAAAGTGATCACATAGCAATCGAAGGTGCCGGCAGGGGTGGTGAGGCTTTCCCGGCCCTCTACCTTGCGGTTGTTTACGGTTACCGCCATTTTCATATTGATCGGCGCCATCCGAACGGTCATCAACATATCGGAGTCGGGAAGGGATTGTCCAGACGACAGGTTGTTGGGCAGGATCAGATCCGTACCCGTGATTTCCACTTCCATATCCTTGTATTGTTCCATGCTGCCCGGGGCTGCAAGGGAACTGAAATCGATAGACACCCCATCATCGTTGCAGGTGATGCCATATTCCGAGGCGGTGATCATCTTTCCCTTTTCATCGTGCATTTCATAGGCAAAGGTGGCGGTATTGTCGCTGGCTTCCTTCACCAAATAATCCAACACCCCGATCTGTTTGTCTTTTTCGTCGTACAAGGTGATCTGAAAGGTGGTGCCCTCCTCAAAGGGATAGTAGCTACTACAGGTGGTCTGAGCCTTGGCGCCCAGTACGGCCAGAAATAAGATCAAGTTGATAATCAAGTGGTTTTTCATATGGTTTACATTTTTATAAATTCTACCCTTCTGTTTTGCGCCTTACCTGCCGTTGTGGCATTATCGGCTATCGGTTCGGCTTCCCCTTTGCCATCGGTTTCCAACCTTGCCCCCGGAATCCCAAATTCGTTCGACAGGGCTTCCTTTACCGCGGCTGACCTCTTTTTGGAGAGTTCCAGGTTGTTGTCATCCGTACCGTCGGCATCGGTATGGCCCACGATCTGGATGTTCATGCCCGATTCTTGTTGCAGGGCGTCCGCGATGTTCTTGAGGGTGCCCCAGGATTCGGGTTTAATGGTGGCGGAACCGGAATCGAAAAGGATGCCCGTAGTGGAAAACCGCCCTTCCTTCAACAATTTACCTCGGAGGTCTTCACCGCCTTGAGCAAATTTAACATTGGTGAGAAAAACGAACTGTTCCTTGGTTTCACTCGGCATGTTGGTGAGTTCAAACTTTATATATTTGGCAAGTCCGGGTGTCATGAAACGGGGAAGGTCCAATAATTTTCGTTCGTTCATCCACATTCTGAAGCGCTGCCCATTGACCGCAATGGCCACATGGGCCAGTTGCAAAATATCGTTTCTGATGTCTTTTTTCACATAGTTGCGCACGGTATTCTCCCGATTGAAATAATTGTAGACAAAGACCCCTACATCGGAGTACTGACAAAGCGGTATGCCCATTTGGGCATAATTCTGTCCTTTTCTTAAAGTATTGTTGTCTTCCAAGTTCAAATACAAGCGGGCATTGGAGCTTATGTTTCTGTCGAGCCCCATGGTCATCATGTCAAATTCAATAGTAAAGTCGTTCGGAAGGGTTTCCGGGAGGTCAGGGACATAGATGGTCCTGTCCGATAGTTTCAGCCATTGATCCGGACTATTGTCCAAGGTGACCACTTCCCCTGAACCGTTCGTATTCCATTTGGCAGGAAAATCGCCGATATTGTCAACCGAGAAATCCTCATATAAAATAACACGGTCTCCGGGTACAAAATCGTAATTGGTATAGTATTTTAGGGTCTTTGGCCCCTTAGGGGCATTCGAGACAGCAGTGTTTCCATTCCCTTCTGAAGGGATGGGTATCATCGATGGTTCGCCATTGCCAGCATCTGTGGGACTGCGTTTATCGTTCGGTCCTTTCGAACCCGGTTCCAGAATACTGTCCAAGGCCGCATCGGTTTTCTTCTGGGTTTCCCTATCTACCCTGTTTTCCACGGTACGTTCAGCGGCTCTTTCCGCCCTTTTTCCCAACTTTTTCAGGAGTTGGCCATGGGCAAGGGGCGTAAAGGCGAACATCGCCAATAAGAGCAATGCCCCATGCCGATTCAAAGTTTTCATTTTTAATATTTTTAAGTGTACCATAAATATAAGAAATTATGACTTCCCATTTTGGGCCGCCACATAAAGATTGTCCATAACTGTTGTTTGGGGAAAAGAAAGCAACAAGTTAACCCCCTCATGGGTAAAAACGAAGGAGAAATTCATGTGTGGCTGTCTAAAATGTGTGATTGGTCGTCGAAGGGTTATGAATGGAACGCTACATCAATCGATTTTATATACTACCACCGCATTTTCCTGTTCCTTCACGGCCAGTTCCAAACGCTGGTCGTTGTCGATGTCGTGAAGATCGATCATGGAAGTGCCGAACACCGGGAAGTTGGCAATCGGGACCCCCTGGCTGTCGAAAAGGTACACCTTTTGGTTCTGGATGTCCGTGACGGTCACATAGATCTTGTTGTTGATATAAAAGATTTTGGGCTTGCTGTAGACCCCCAGTTCCAGTTCCAGCTTTTTGCCCTTGATGCTCAAAATGTTGTCGTTCATGTATACCAAGGTATTGCCGAAAGCATCGGTGCCATGGTCTTGGTTGAGGTTGAGGTTCGTTTTTGCGGCTTTGCCATTGGTGCCTATCTGGTAAAGCAACCCTTTTTTATCGGTCGCCACGAATTGGTTTTTATAGAGGAGCACTTCATTGGCCGAAAAATCGATCTTCTCGTTCACCTTGGTGCGGGTATTGCCCCTGCGGTCCAAAATCTTAAGGCTGCCGTCTGCCAACTTGAAGACCAAATAATCCCTGTTGCCAATTACCAGGTGTTTTGGGGCATCGACAACGGCGGCATCGGCTTTTTTGAATTTGAACCCGCCCACGATCTTGCCGTTGCGATCGTACATGAAAATATGGGTGCCCTGGGTGACCACCAAGCGGTACTCCCGTTTGTTTTCATAGTCGAAAACGGCCAGGGGGTTGACATTGCCGCCTTCGAAGCTTTTGGTCAACGCCTTTACCTCATTGCCATCGCGGTCGATCACCAAAAGCTGGTTGTTGGTGGTAAAGGCCAATTGCAAACGGCCGTTTTTGAATACGTCTACCTGGTGGATGGTCCCTTGGATACGTCCCTGCAGCTGTTTTTTCCAGAGGATTTTGCCGGTATTGGAAACCAGGTACAGGTTATTGTCAATATCCTGTACCACCAGCTCTTTTTTCTTGTTCAAATGGTTTACCACGAATTGGGGGGCGGTTACGATATCACTGTCGAATTGTACCGTAAACATGGGGTTGGCCACCCTTATACGACCGCGTTTGTCTATTTTCTGTGCGGAGGCATTGATCAGGAAGAGGTCGCCGTCGGCGACCATTTGGGCCGTAAAATTATACCCGGAAAATCCGTTCTTCTTCAGGGCTTGCCCGATTTCGGGCAGGCACCGCTCTTGTACCAATTGTTCAAGATAGGCCGAATTGCCCATATAAAGAATGGAAGCGGAGTTAACTGCCGTTTGTCCCGCAATTTCGTAGGTCGGGCCATTGTTGAAGGTGGTTCCGTTTTTGTAATTGCTGATGATCGATTGCAGGAAGTCTTTCTCTTTCGTAAACACAAAGGCGTTTTCTAAAATGGTCCCGTAGCGTGCCTCAAAATTTTCAGCCAAAGGATACAGGCCCTTGTTTAAAAAGTCGGTTTGTTCCAATTCGTAAACAGGATTGCCCTGATAGTCTGCAACGCTGGTTTTGATCAGCTCCAGATGGTCTGCAATCCGTTCGGATCCATAGGTGTTCAACACCATGGCCGTGAGGTCTTTTTGATAGATAAAACCAATTTCTTCCACGGCATTGAAAAGGGAATCGGTCTGCTCGATGGCCGGGTAATAGCGGTGTTGGTTCCTGACAAAGCCTTTGAAATCATCGAAGGAATAGCTGAGGATGGCATCCGCCGTGATGGGGGCAAAAGAAGGGGTGACATTGGGCAGTGGCCTTGTGTTTTGAAAGAGATTCAAAAAGTCGGTCACCGAATCCCGTGCAATGCCGAGCCCGTTGAAGGCCAGCTGGGTGTCTTTGGCATCGATGTCAAGGGCAACCCATTGGGTTAATCTTGAGATGTCGGCGCTGGTTTCCGGCATTGCAAAAGTGGCCAATAGGGAGTCGCTCTGGTTGAAGTTCACAAATAGGGTCGCCGCTTGTCGTGGGTCCGAACTGTCGTACAACCTTTTGAACAAAGGGTCTATCAAAGGTCGATCTGAACCTGCAAGTGCCTGATTTAAATCGGCCTCCGACGAACTCATCACCACCATATCGTCAACCGTTCCACTGAAAAAAGTGTTGTTGTCGATGGTATATTTGGTAATGGTGCGGTCGTTATATTCAAGGGTCTCTATGGTTTTGTCCTTCAAGCTGTCGATGGCAAAGAGGCCGGGAGACCGTTTGGCGGCATAAAGGTAGCGCCATGGATCGGTTCCCGATTTTGACAGCACCGCAATACCAGGGGATTCTTGTTGGAGATGGGATAAAAACCGCAGGTTTTGCAGCACGGTCCCGTAAGGCTCAAGGTCCTCCAATCGGGTCAAAAAATCGTTGTTTTCGAGACTGTCCATGAACTGCCCGAGGTGGTTGATCTTCAGTACCAAGACCGCGTCGGGACCTACAAAACTGTCCAATGGCCTGGACTGTCCTTTATCCTTGGCGCAGTTCAAAACCAAAAAGGGAAGCAGCAACAGCAGGTATTTAAACCTCATAGGTCTCAGTTTGCCACAAATTTATAATAATTAACACGGTTTAAAACGCCTTCCCCAAGAATTTGATGTGTGGTGCCTCCAAGTAGAAACCATCCTCATGCCGGAATTGTAATTTGGACAATGCGGATGTCATAATGCCTCTGGCAATAGGCGAAAACTCATGCGGTGGTATTTGGTGGTGCCATACTTGCGAATGGCCGCCCGATGCGCTGCCGTGGGATAGCCTTTGTTTTGGTTCCAATGGTACATCGGATATTCTTCATGGAGCTTGTCCATATAGGCATCGCGATAGGTTTTGGCCAAAACCGAGGCGGCCGCAATGCTCATGAACTTGCTGTCGCCTTTGATGATGCATTCATATGGGATGTCGCCAAAGGGCTTAAAGCGATTTCCGTCTACGATGATATATTCCGGGGCCATGATCAATTGGTCCAGGGCCCTGTGCATCGCCATGATGGAGGCATTGAGGATGTTGATCTCATCGATTTTTGTGGGATCGATATGGGCCACCCCAAAGCAGACCGCATTTTCTTCCAATAGGGGTCTTAGAGCGTTTCTTCTGTTTTCGGAAAGTTGTTTCGAATCGTTCAAAAGTCCGTTTTGAAAATGCCTTGGAAGAATGATCGCGGCAGCGGTCACCGGCCCGGCCAGGCAACCCCTGCCGGCTTCATCGGTACCGGCTTCCAGGAATTGGGTTTTATGGGGAATCAACATTTTAATTGGCTTTCACCCCACGAATATAAGGTTTATGGTGCTAAGAAACTGGCCAAGAATTTTACCGACGAGGCATCCTTCCCTCTAAAACTTTCACATTTACTTACGAACAAAAAAATTAACTTTACCGGCTCAAGTGCTTTGAATGAGATTTATACTATTGCTCTTTTCCCTTTTGATCGTTGGGCCGCTGCTGGCCCAGGAAGAGACGGTTCCCCCCGGCCGTGCGATGGACAGCCTGAAAGTCCGCGGCAAAACCAAGGGCAAATCGGCCAAAAAGGGCAGTGGGTCTTCGCAAACGGAAGAAATCACCATCAAACATTACATGATCATCTCCTATGCCAGGGACACCACCTATTTGGATACCACGCTTACCATCCTAAAAGAATACAAGTACAATTATTTAAGGAAGGACGATTTTGAATTGATGCCCTTTGCCAATGTGGGCCAGCCCTACAATAAATTAGGCGTCGATTTCGAGCGAAAGGACCTATATCCGATGCTGGGGGCAAGGGCGAAACATTACAACTATATGGAGGTATGGGATATCGATTATTACAATGTCCCCACCCCGATGACCGATCTTTTTTTCAAGACCACCTTCGAACAGGGCCAACTGCTCGATGCCAACCTTACGTTCAACACCTCTAGGCGCCTCAATTTTTCCATCGCCTATAAGGGTTTCCGATCATTGGGGAAATACAGCGATGATCAGGCGGCATCCGGCAATTTCCGAACCACGGCCAATTATGAGACCAAGAACAGAAGGTACCAGTTAAGGACGCATATCGCAGCACAGGAAATCGAAACCGAGGAAAATGGCGGACTTGCGTTGAAGGAACTCCAATTCGAATCGGGAGAAGCGGAATTTACCGATCGTTCGAGGATCGACGTCAGGTTTTCCGATGCCAACAATAGGATTCTGGGCAAGCGCTATTTTTGGCAGCAGCAATACAAATTGCTGAAAAAGGATTCCGACTCCACCCGTATCGAGAAAACCTCGTTGGCCATTGGCCACCAATTCAATTATGAGACCAAGTATTATCAGTTCGCCCAGACGGCCCAGAACGACTATTTCGGTCCGGGCATTGTCGCCGCCATCGATGACAAGGCTAGGCTAAAGACCATGTACAACCAGTTCAGCCTCGAGTTCTATAATTCGGTCCTGGGCAGGTTACAGGGCAATGTGAACCTATATAGTTATAATTATTATTTCAACAGCCTATTGGTTACCGATGCAGGGACCATCCCAAACCAATTAAAGGGGGAAGAGATCTCGGTCGGGGCCGACTACAGCAAAAGGATCAAGGGATTTGATGTCAAAGCTTCCTTTAAATATAACCTTGCCGGAAAATTGACGGGAAACATTCTGGATGCCTCGGCAGGTTATCAGTTCAATGAAAGCAATAAGTTTCGGGTAACCCTGCATTCCTCTTCCCGCATGCCCGATTTTAATTTTCTGCTCTACCAGAGCGATTACCTCAATTATAATTGGGACAATATTGAAGCATTCAAAAAACAAAGGGTGTACAGCCTTGCACTCAATTTGGATTCCAAGTTATTGGGAAGCATATCGGCAAAGTTCGCCACCTTGGACAACTACAGCTATTTTGCGCCCGACGCCGCCCAGGCCACCCAGGAACAATTGGACGCCGGTTTGGAGAATGCCTATTTGAAGCCCTTTCAGGAGGCCAGTGGGGTAAGCCATATTAAAGTGAAGTACAACAAGGAGTTTAAGGTGGGACAATTCGCCCTCAACAATACGGTGATGTATCAGCAAGTGGCCCAGACCAATGCGGTGCTCAACGTACCCCAGCTCGTCACCAGAAATACCCTTTATTATTCCTCCGATGTTTTTAAGAAGGCCATGTTCCTTCAGACCGGGATTACCTTCAAATATTTCACGGCCTACAACATGGATGCCTATAATCCTTTGCTCGGGGAGTTTTATGTACAGAACACGGAAAAGTTGGGCGCCTATCCCTTGCTCGATTTTTTCATCAATGCCCGGGTACAACAGACCCGAATCTATTTTAAGGCCGAACATTTCAATTCCTCCTTTGGGAAAAACAATTTTTATGCTGCTCCCAGTTACCCATATCGCGACTTTGTGATCCGTTTTGGCCTGGTCTGGAATTTCTTTTCCTAGGCTTGTGCCGGGGCTATGGTAAAGATGCCCTAGCGATGTGAATTTCCCCCTTTTTTATAGCAATCCCTTGATGGTCAAGACCGTTGGCGGTCGGATTCGTTGGGTCAGTTCCGCTTGCGATGGGTCTGGTTTTGCCCATTACAGTAGCGATGCATAAATTTCCTTTATTTTTTTTCACTTGTGAAGGCTTGAACAACAGGGCTTTAAGCCTATTTATAAAATCCTTTCCAAAAAAAACGAAGCAAGTATTGTGTAAGCGAAAAAACCCTCTTATATTTGCACCCGCTTTGGGATTGGGGGAGCATGATGAAGGAGACGGTGATGTGGTGATTTCCCTTTATTTTCTGGGCACGGGGGCCTTTTTTGGTCCCGAAACAAAAGTTCATTGGAATATTGTAAAGACAACAAAAGGGGGCCGGGAGACCGGTCCCCGACAAGGGGCGCCGCATAACGGCGGCGTCCCGGACAGGAATTGAATCGAGAGACGGGGCCGGGAGGGCTTTTCGGTTGTCGGCGATTAAGTATATAAGAATCGACAATGAAGAGTTTGATCCTGGCTCAGGATGAACGCTAGCGGCAGGCCTAACACATGCAAGTCGAGGGGCAGCATTTCCAGCTTGCTGGAAGATGGCGACCGGCGCACGGGTGCGCAACGCGTATGGAACCTGCCCTCTGCAGGGGAATAGCCCATGGAAACGTGGATTAATGCCCCATAGTACCGCGAACCGGCATTGGTTTGCGGTTAAAGCCTTCGGGCGGCAGGGGATGGCCATGCGTACCATTAGCTAGTTGGTAAGGTAACGGCTTACCAAGGCCACGATGGTTAGGGGCCCTGAGAGGGGGATCCCCCACACTGGTACTGAGACACGGACCAGACTCCTACGGGAGGCAGCAGTGAGGAATATTGGACAATGGGCGGGAGCCTGATCCAGCCATGCCGCGTGCAGGAAGACGGCCCTATGGGTCTTAAACTGCTTTTGTACGGGAAGAAAAAGGGGCACGTGTGCCCTGTTGACGGTACCGTAAGAATAAGGACCGGCTAACTCCGTGCCAGCAGCCGCGGTAATACGGAGGGTCCGAGCGTTATCCGGAATTATTGGGTTTAAAGGGTCCGTAGGCGGGCCATTAAGTCAGGGGTGAAAGTCTGCGGCTCAACCGCAGAACTGCCCTTGATACTGGTGGTCTTGAGTTATGGTGAAGTGGCCGGAATATGTAGTGTAGCGGTGAAATGCATAGATATTACATAGAACACCGATCGCGAAGGCAGGTCACTAACCATTGACTGACGCTGATGGACGAAAGCGTGGGG
Organism: uncultured Flavobacteriaceae bacterium; assembly: GCA_963760375.1. Classification (GTDB taxonomy): domain Bacteria; phylum Bacteroidota; class Bacteroidia; order Flavobacteriales; family Flavobacteriaceae; genus Pelagihabitans. The sequence goes on from CAVXCS010000005.1 coordinate 76,235, forward strand.
AGCGAACAGGATTAGATACCCTGGTAGTCCACGCCGTAAACGATGGATACTAGCTGTCCGGGGCCTTGAGTCCTGGGCGGCCAAGCGAAAGTGATAAGTATCCCACCTGGGGAGTACGTTCGCAAGAATGAAACTCAAAGGAATTGACGGGGGCCCGCACAAGCGGTGGAGCATGTGGTTTAATTCGATGATACGCGAGGAACCTTACCAGGGCTTAAATGCATTTTGACAGGGCCAGAGATGGCTTTTCCTTCGGGCAATTTGCAAGGTGCTGCATGGTTGTCGTCAGCTCGTGCCGTGAGGTGTCAGGTTAAGTCCTATAACGAGCGCAACCCCTACCGTTAGTTGCCAGCATGTCATGATGGGGACTCTAACGGGACTGCCGGTGCAAACCGTGAGGAAGGTGGGGACGACGTCAAATCATCACGGCCCTTACGTCCTGGGCCACACACGTGCTACAATGGCCGGTACAGAGAGCAGCCACTGGGCGACCAGGAGCGAATCTATAAAACCGGTCACAGTTCGGATCGGGGTCTGCAACTCGACCCCGTGAAGCTGGAATCGCTAGTAATCGGATATCAGCCATGATCCGGTGAATACGTTCCCGGGCCTTGTACACACCGCCCGTCAAGCCATGGAAGCCGGGAGTGCCTGAAGTCCGTCACCGCAAGGAGCGGCCTAGGGCAAGATCGGTAACTAGGGCTAAGTCGTAACAAGGTAGCCGTACCGGAAGGTGCGGCTGGAACACCTCCTTTCTAGAGAAAGCCGGCGGCCGATGTGCCCGACCGTGCCCCGTCCCCTCGATTTATTTTGATCACTGTCCAGAGCAGGTTGTCTTTATGGTAAACTATAATAGGTAAAGCGGCGCCCAAGGGCGGTCAAGTCCGTGCGCGCTCGGGAGAGTCCCGTAGCTCAGCTGGTTAGAGCGCTACACTGATAATGTAGAGGTCGGCAGTTCGAGTCTGCCCGGGACTACGCAGGAGCCCGGCCCCTTGAATGGGGGAGGGCGTGAAGTTCATTTTTTTTGGAATACTGGAAATTCTGGGGGTTGGGACCACCGCCGACTGCGGACCGGCAACGGCCGACCACGGTTACGGGGGATTAGCTCAGCTGGCTAGAGCGCCTGCCTTGCACGCAGGAGGTCATCGGTTCGACTCCGATATTCTCCACCAAGTACAGAGATTCGGCCACAGGGGCCGGAGCGTCCCGATCTCGCATCGGGAAGTCCATCGGTTCGACTCCGATATTCTCCACTGGCCGGTCGTTTTTTTTGCGATCGGAAAAGAGTTCATTGACATATTGGGACAGGGCGCGCATCTTTAGGGATGTGCGCGCGAAGAATACAGTAGAACGAATTTTTTAGGTAAAGTACGAGAGTAAGAATAGAACAAGAAGGTTTGGCGACAAGCTGGAAAAGGGCGTATGGGGGATGCCTAGGCTCTCAGAGGCGATGAAGGACGCGATAAGCTGCGAAAAGCCGCGGGGATCGGCACACACGAATTGATCCGCGGGTATCCGAATGGGGCAACCCGGCATGTTGAAGACATGTCATTCCGCAAGGAAGGCAAACCCGGTGAACTGAAACATCTAAGTAGCCGGAGGAGGAGAAAACAAAAGTGATTCCGAGAGTAGCGGCGAGCGAAATCGGATTAGTCCAAACCGATGTTGTTTCGGCAACATCGGGGTTGTAGGACCGCGGCATTGGCTGCGCGATGAACCGGAACCAGTTGGAAAGCTGGGCCATAGCGGGTGACAGCCCCGTACGGGAAAAGAGCGTTGGCCATAGCGGTATCCTGAGTAGCGCGGGGCACGTGAAACCCTGTGTGAATCCGGCGGGACCATCCGCCAAGACTAAATACTCCTGAGAGACCGATAGTGAACCAGTACCGTGAGGGAAAGGTGAAAAGAACCGTGAATAACGGAGTGAAACAGATCCTGAAACCATACGCCTACAAGCGGTCGGAGCCCTTCGGGGTGACGGCGTGCCTTTTGCATAATGAGCCTACGAGTTACTTTTACTAGCAAGGTTAAGCCCTTCAGGGGCGGAGCCGCAGCGAAAGCGAGTCTTAACAGGGCGCCATAGTTAGTAGTAGTAGACGCGAAACCGTGCGATCTACCCATGGGCAGGCTGAAGCTGTGGTAACACACAGTGGAGGGCCGAACCCGTTGACGTTGAAAAGTCTTGGGATGACCTGTGGGTAGGGGTGAAAGGCCAATCAAGCTCGGAAATAGCTCGTACTCCCCGAAATGCATTTAGGTGCAGCGTCGTTTTAGTTTCATAGAGGTAGAGCTACTGATTGGATGCGGGGGCTTCACCGCCTACCAATTCCTGACAAACTCCGAATGCTATGAAATGATTGACGGCAGTGAGGGCATGGGTGCTAAGGTCCATGTCCGAGAGGGAAAGAACCCGGATCACCGGCTAAGGTCCCCAAGTGTGTGCTGAGTTGACAAAACGCGGTGGAACTGCATTGACAGCCAGGATGTTGGCTTGGAAGCAGCCATTCATTTAAAGAGTGCGTAACAGCTCACTGGTCGAGCGGTTCCGCATGGATAATGATCGGGCATAAGCACACCACCGAAGCCGTGACTTCCGCGCATCCGCGCGGAGGGGTAGGGGAGCATTGTAGTGCCGCTGAAGGCGCACCTGCGAGGGGCGCTGGAGGAGCTACAAACGAAAATGTAGGCATAAGTAACGATAATGCGGGCGAGAAACCCGCACGCCGAAAGACCAAGGTTTCCCCAGCTATGCTAATCAGCTGGGGGTCAGTCGGGACCTAACGCGTACCCGAAAGGGGAAGTGGATGGACAAGCGGTTAATATTCCGCTACCCGCACATCGACAAAAGCGACGGAGGCGAGGAGTTGGTGCGTGCAGACGGAATTGCACGTTGAAGGGAAGGGCAACCTCCCGATAGTACGCCAAGGCCACGGCCGAGGCGATAATCCAGCGTATCGACTTCCAAGAAAAGCGAGATGTGCGGCCCGTACCGCAAACCGACACAGGTGGTCGGGATGAGCATTCTAAGGCGCTCGAGAGATTCATGGCTAAGGAACTAGGCAAAATAGACCCGTAACTTCGGGAGAAGGGTCGCCACGCCGCAAGGCGTGGCCGCAGTGAAGAGGTCCAGGCGACTGTTTATCAAAAACACAGGGCTCTGCAAAATCGAGAGATGAAGTATAGGGCCTGACACCTGCCCGGTGCCGGAAGGTTAAGGGGAGATGTGAATCCTTCGGGAGGAAGCATTGAACTGAAGCCCCGGTAAACGGCGGCCGTAACTATAACGGTCCTAAGGTAGCGAAATTCCTTGTCGGGTAAGTTCCGACCTGCACGAATGGTGCAACGATCTGGACACTGTCTCGGCCATGAGCTCGGTGAAATTGTAGTATCGGTGAAGATGCCGGTTACCCGCAGTGGGACGAAAAGACCCCGTGCACCTTTACTATAGCTTCGTATTGACCTTGGTCAAGCAATGTGTAGGATAGCTGGGAGGCTTCGAAGCCGCGTCGCCAGGCGCGGTGGAGCCGTTGTTGAAATACCAGCCTTTGCTTGTCCGGGGCCTAACCCCGATTACTCGGGGAACAGTGCGTGGTGGGTAGTTTGACTGGGGTGGTCGCCTCCAAAAGAGTAACGGAGGCTTCTAAAGGTGCCCTCAACACGGTTGGCAATCGTGTGCAGAGTGCAATGGCACAAGGGCGCTTGACTGCGAGGCATACAGGCCGAACAGGTTGGAAACAAGAGCATAGTGATCCGGTGGTTCCGCATGGAAGGGCCATCGCTCAAAGGATAAAAGGTACGCCGGGGATAACAGGCTGATCTCCCCCAAGAGCTCATATCGACGGGGGGGTTTGGCACCTCGATGTCGGCTCGTCACATCCTGGGGCTGGAGAAGGTCCCAAGGGTTGGGCTGTTCGCCCATTAAAGTGGCACGCGAGCTGGGTTCAGAACGTCGTGAGACAGTTCGGTCTCTATCTACTGCGGGCGCGAGAGATTTGAGTGGGTCTGGCCCTAGTACGAGAGGACCGGGTCGGACCGACCGCTGGTGCACCGGTTGTCCCGCCAGGGGCATTGCCGGGTAGCTATGTCGGGACGGGATAAGCGCTGAAAGCATATAAGCGCGAAACCCGCCACAAGATGAGATCTCTTTAAAGGGCCGTGGGAGATTACCACGTCGATAGGCCATAGGTGCAAGGGCGGCAACGTCCGTAGCCGAGTGGTACTAATTGCCCGTCAGGCTTGCGCACAGGCCCCCTCCCTCCGGGGAGGGGAGCCCCCTTTTTTTCGTTCACAGACCGCACGTTGCCCAAAAAACACGTTCAACAAAATACTTCGACCTGTCCCATTATTATGTCATTTAAGATCTAGGTGGCCATGGCGGCGGGGCCCACCCCTTTCCATTCCGAACAGGGAAGTTAAGCCCGCCAGCGCCGATGGTACTGCTATACCAAGTGGGAGAGTAGGAAGCCGCCTTACTTCGGGCCCCTCGCAGCAATGCGGGGGGCCTTTTTTTATGCCCTATACCGTCGGAATTTCCATCCCGGCCATCCATGCTACTGGCGAATCCCCTATATTTAAATAAAAAATAAATGGGATCACAAAAAAATTACCGGATCGTGGTACTCATCCTGGTCATCTTTTTTGTGATATCCTTTCTCACCAATATTCTGGGTGCGCTCAATCCGAGCGTTTCCTCAAGTTTCATGCTTACCGAAACCATGGCCGGTTTCTTGCCATTCGCCTTTTTTATCGCCTACGGCATCATGTCGATTCCCTCCGGGTTCCTGCTCGAGAAATATGGCGCAAAAAAACTGATGGTCGTGGCCTTTGCCCTGTCTCTTTTCGGGGCGCTCCTTTTCGCGCTGTTCCCAACCTTTGGTGTTTTTTTGATCACCCTATTTTGCATTGGTACGGCCATGGCCGTTTTACAGGTAGTCATCAATCCCTTGCTAAGGGTCGCGGGAGGGGAAGAACATTATGCCTTTACCTCGGTCTTGGCACAATTGATTTTTGGGGCCGCCTCTTTTCTGAGTCCGCAAGTGTATTCCTGGCTGGTTTTCCATTTGGGCGATCAGGCCAATGCCCAAGGTTGGCTCATTCGGAACCTATCATCCTTAGTGCCATCGGATATGGCGTGGGTTTCGATGTATTGGCTCTTTGCCCTGATCAGCCTTGTCATGGTATTTGTGATCTTGATCACGGCATTGCCAAAGGTGGCCCTTACGGAGGCGGAAAAGGTGGGGACCAAGGAAAGTTATTTTGACCTGTTCAAAAAGAAGGCGGTGATCTTGTATTTCTTCGGAATCTTTGCCTATGTGGGCGTGGAGCAAGGGATTTCGTACTGGATGTCAAAATACTTGCAACTGTACCACGGGTACGATTATGAGACCATCGGGGCAAATGCCGTGGGCAATTTTTGGGGACTGATGACCGTAGGGGGAATTGTTGGACTGCTACTGCTTAAATTGATGGACAGTAAAATCGTGCTGAAAGTATTCACGATCTTGGCCATGTTGAGCTTGGTAATGGCGCTCTTCGGGGCTTCTGAAACTTCACGTGTTGCCTTTATGGGCTCCGGTTTTTTTCTTTCGGTCATGTATCCGATTTTGATGTCGCTGGCCTTAAATTCGGTACGATTGCACCATGGTTCCTTTACGGGCATCTTGATGACCGGTATCATGGGCGGTGCTGTGGTACAGGTCCTGATCGGGGCGATCAGTGATCGGGTCTCTTTACAGGCTGGGATGATGCTTATTTTTGTGGCCTTGGCTTATATCCTGTTCATCGCTTTTTGGGCCAGGCCCCTGATCCGCAATAAAACGATAAGACTTTGATATCGACCATCCAATGACCAAAATGGTAGTGCTTTTTGGCAACGGCACCAATCAAAAGGAGACCCTTCCAAAACTTGAAACGGTCTCCTTATCAGCAATTCAAATGAAAAATTATAGTCTTGGCAAATCTCCTTCTCCCTTGAGGGGCAAGAGAGAAGTTCCCATCAAATAGGTGTCGATATAGTAGGCGGCTTCTCGGCCTTCCGAAATGGCCCAAACGATGAGCGATTGGCCCCTTCTCTGGTCACCGGCCACAAAAACGCCGGGAACATTGGTCATGTAATCTTTAATGGAAGCCTTTATATTGGTCCTTGGGTCCATTTCCAGCCCCAATTGTTCAGCGATGGTCGCTTCCGATCCCGTAAAGCCCAATGCCAGAAGTGCCAGTTCACATTTCCACTCTTTTTCGGTCCCCGCGACTTCCTTTAATTCCGGTCTTTTGCCCGGTTCGGTAATCCATTCCACTTCCGTGGTGATCAATCCTTTCAATTGGCCTTTTTTATCGCCGATAAATTCTTTGGTGGAGATACTGAAAAATCGCTCGGCACCCTCTTTGTGCGAAGAACTGGTGCGCAAGCGCATCGGCCAGAACGGCCAAGGCTGGTCTTGTGGCCTATCGGTCGTCGCCATGGGCATGATTTCAAAATTCGAAACCGATTTCGCCCCCTGCCTAAACGACGTGCCGATACAGTCCGAACCGGTATCCCCGCCACCGATGACCACCACATTTTTTCCGGTGGCCTTGATTTCTTCACCCAGCTCCTTGATGCCATCGACCCTTCTGTTGTTCTGGGCCAAGAAGTCCATGGCCTGCACCACGCCCTTCAGATCGGCACCCTTAATGGGTAAAGGTCGGCGTATCGTGGCACCGCCACACAGTACCACCGAATCAAAATCTTTCCTGAGCACGTCGGCTTTGATGTCGACCCCGATATGAACGCCACATTTGAAGGTGATGCCCTCCGCTTCCAAAACTGCCAATCTTCTGTCGATGACATGCTTTTCCATCTTAAAATCAGGGATGCCGAAACGGAGCAATCCACCTGGTTTCTCGTCCCTTTCAAAGACGGTTACCCAGTGGCCCGCTCGGTTCAGCTGTTGTGCAGCCGCCAAACCGGCCGGTCCCGAACCGATGACCGCTATCTTTTTTCCGGTCCGGTTGGTCGGGGGTTCGGCAATCACCCATCCTTTTTTAAAGGCCGTTTCAACGATGTTCTTTTCAATATTTTCTATGGAGACCGGGTCTTCGTTGATGCCCAGTACACAGGCTTCCTCACAGGGTGCGGGACACAACCGACCTGTGAATTCGGGAAAATTATTGGTGGCATGTAAAATTTCGGCCGCCTTTTCCCATTTGCCACGATATACCGCATCGTTAAAATCGGGTATGAGGTTGCCCAAAGGACAGCCACTGTGGCAAAACGGAATGCCACAGTCCATACATCGCGCGCCCTGATCCTTAAGGTCTTTTTCCTTTAAAGGCAGTGTGAATTCCTTGTAGTTCTTTACCCTTTCCTCGACGGGTGCGTATTGTTCTACCTTTCTATCGAATTCCAAAAATCCTGTTATCTTTCCCATTTCCCGATTTATATGGTTTGTAATTTTTCCTGTTCCATTCGAATCAATGCCTGTTTGTACTCCTCGGGGAATACCTTCACAAATCGATCCAGACTTACGTCCCAATTCTCAAGAATCCGCTGTGCCAACGGACTGAGGGTGGCGTTGTAATGATTTTCGATCAATGCCCTCAATTGGGCAATGTCTTGATCTTCATCGACCTTTAACAGGTTCAGATCGGCCGTATTGCACTGGTTCATAAAGGTTTTCTTTTCGTCGAATACATAGGCGATTCCACCGCTCATGCCCGCACCAAAATTTCTGCCCACTTCTCCGAGGATGACGGCTACGCCGCCCGTCATATATTCACACCCATGATCTCCGATACCTTCGACTACGGCATGTGCTCCTGAATTGCGCACACAAAACCTTTCTCCCGCCTTGCCGTTGATATAGGCCTCGCCGCTGGTTGCGCCATATAAGGTTACATTTCCGGTAATCACGTTATCCTCGGGTTTTAAGGTAGATTTATAGGGCACCTTGATCACCAGTTTGGCTCCTGAAAGTCCTTTTCCCAAATAATCATTGGTGTTTCCGTTGACGACCATGGTGAGTCCTTTGGTGGCAAAAGCCCCGAAGCTCTGGCCTGCCGACCCGGTAAAATTGAGTTTCAAGGTATTGTCGGGCAAACCTTCGGCACCATAGATCTTTGAAATCTCGTTGCTGATGACGGCACCCACCGCGCGATTGGTATTGTGTATCGGAAAATCGAGGCTTAATTTTTCTTTTCTGAACAAAGCCGCATGGGCCTTGGCGATGATATCGAATTCGATAGACTTATGTACCTCATGTTGTTGTTTCTGGGTATTGTAAAATTTCGTGCCTGCTGGAACATCGACCTGGTGCAAGATAGGCGTAAGGTCTATCCCTGCTGCTTTATAATGATCCAGGGCCTTCTTACGGTCGAGTTTTTGCACTTGCCCTACCATTTCATTGACCGTCCTAAAACCCAGGAGTGCCATGATCTCACGTAATTCCTGTGCCACGAAATACATATAGTTGACTACGTGTTCCGGCTTGCCTGCAAATTTTTTGCGAAGTTCTGGATTCTGGGTCGCGATGCCCACCGGACAGGTATTCAAATGGCAGACGCGCATCATGATACAGCCCGATGCCACAAGCGGTGCGGTGGCAAAACCGAATTCCTCGGCACCGAGTAAACAGGCCACGGCCACGTCACGCCCCGTTTTCAATTGTCCATCGCATTCCAATATGATCCGGTTCCGAAGATCGTTCATCACCAAGGTCTGTTGGGCTTCAGCAATACCCAGTTCCCACGGAAGGCCCGCGTGTTTGAGACTCGTTAAAGGAGATGCACCCGTTCCTCCATCGAATCCGGATATTAAAATAACATCGGCTTTGGCTTTGGAAACCCCTGCAGCTACGGTACCTACCCCAACCTCGGAAACCAGTTTCACGTTGATCCTGGCCTTTCGGTTCGCCGATTTCAGGTCGAAGATCAATTGTGAAAGGTCTTCTATCGAATAAATGTCATGGTGTGGCGGCGGGGAAATCAAACCCACATAGGGGGTGGAGTTCCTGGTCTTCGCAATCGCCGGATTCACCTTGGGGCCAGGCAACTGTCCGCCTTCACCCGGTTTGGCACCCTGGGCCATTTTGATCTGTATCTCCTGTGCATTGGTCAAATAGTTGGAAGTTACCCCGAATCGCCCGGAAGCCACTTGTTTTATGGCACTGTTGCGCCAATCACCCGTTGCATTTTTATAGAAACGATCCGCATCTTCCCCTCCTTCTCCCGAATTGCTTTTTCCGCCAATACGGTTCATGGCAATGGCCAAATTTTCGTGTGCTTCCTTGCTGATCGAACCATAAGACATGGCTCCGGTCTTGAACCGCTTCACGATTTCCGTCCAGGGTTCCACATCTTCCAAAGGAATCGGGTCATAATTGGAAAACTCGAACAAGCCCCGGATGGTCATCAGGTTTTTCGACTGTTCATTCACCATTTCCGCAAATTCCTTATAGGTATCGGGCTCGTTGTTGCGCACTGCTTTTTGAAGTGTCGCAATCGAGATCGGGTTGAACATGTGCTTCTCACCATCCCTTCTCCAGCGGTATTCCCCACCGATTTCCAGATCGAGATTGGCCGCTACCTCTTTTTTTCCGAAGGCATTTTGATGTCGTTTCGCAATTTCCTTTTCGATTTCATAGAGCCCAATGCCCTGGATCCTCGTCGGGGTGTTCGGGAAATACTTTTCGACCGTTACCGTATTGATACCGATGCATTCGAAGAGTTGGGATCCCCTATACGAATTTAAGGTCGAGATACCGATCTTGTTCATCACCTTCAGGATGCCTTTGCCAATGGCCTTGTTATAGTTTTTGATCGCTTCATCGAAGGTAAATTCGGTGATGTCGTGCTCTTCGATCTGTTCGCCGATGATTTCATTGACCAAGTAAGGGTTGATTGCACTCGCGCCAAAACCAAAGAGCAGGGCAAAATGGTGTACCTCCCTTGGCTCCGCCGATTCGATGATTATACTGAGCTTTGAACGTTTTCCCAAACGCTGAAGACCACTGTTTACAAAGGACAAGGCCAACAAAGCTGGAATGGGGGCTTCCTTTTCGTTAATGTTCCTATCAGAAAGGATCAGGATATTGGTGCCCTGATCGATCGCCTTGGAAGTTTGTGCCAGAATCGATTCCAAAGCATCTTCCAATCCGTTATGACCCTTTTCGATCTCATAAAGAATGGGAATGGAAACCACTTTATAATTGGGGTTTACATCATAGTTCTTGATCTTGTCCAAATCTTCCTTGGAGATGACCGGATTTTGGATCTTTAACTTTCTGCAATGCAGTTCGTTGAAATCAAAAATATTATGGTCACTGCCCAATGTGAGGCTGATATCGGTGATCATTTCCTCCCGGATGCCATCCAGCGGCGGATTGGTGACCTGGGCGAACAATTGTTGAAAATAATTATAGATCAGTTGGGGCCGTTCCGATAACACGGCGATAGGCGTATCGGTACCCATAGAGCCAATGGGCTCTTTGCCCGTTTTCCCCATGGGAAGTACAATGGTATTGATGTCTTCCAGGGTATATCCGAAGGTCGACTTCCGTTTTTCCAGAGAAGCTTCCCCTAGAAAGAGGGGACAGTCATTGTAAGGGATGTCCCTTAAATGCACTAGGTTCTTTTTCAACCAGTCTTGATAAGGGTGCCTTTTCGCGATTTCTTCCTTGATTTCCTCATCGTTCACGATGCGTCCGGCCTCCATATCCACCAGGAACATTTTGCCAGGCTCCAACCTTCCGTGCATTGCGATATTTTCCGGGGCGATGTCGAGTACCCCGGTTTCAGACGACATGATCACATAGTCGTCTTTGGTGACCGAGTAGCGCGATGGCCTCAACCCGTTTCTATCGAGCAGGGCCCCGATATAATTCCCATCGGTAAAGGGAATGGAAGCGGGTCCGTCCCAGGGCTCTATCATACAGGAGTGGTATTCGTAAAAGGCGCGTTTGGCTTCGGACATTCCAGGATTTTTCTCCCAGGCCTCGGGCACCAGTATCATCATCACTTCGGGAAGGGAACGGCCTGTCATCAATAGTAGTTCCACGACCATGTCCATGGTGGCGGAGTCTGACTTTCCGGGAAGGATGATCGGCAGGATATTTTTGATATCTTCCCCGAACCAATCGCTTTTCAACAATTCTTCACGGGAACGCATCCGCGATACGTTGCCCCGAAGGGTGTTGATTTCCCCATTATGGCACATATAGCGAAAGGGCTGCGCCAAATCCCAGGTAGGGAAGGTATTGGTCGAAAACCTTTGGTGTACCAACGATAAGCGTGTGACCACTCGGGGGTCCATTAAGTCTTTATAGTATAAACTGATGTCCTTGGGCATCAACAGCCCCTTGAAGATGATGATTTTTGTAGAAAGACTGGGGACATAAAAGAACTTGCGCTCCGATAATTTCGAATTCAGAATGGCGTGTTCGGTCACCTTTCTGGCCACGAAAATTTTTAAATTGAATTCAAAAAAATCTTGATCGGGACCGTTCTTGGCGATAAAGACCTGTTTTACGTAAGGCTCGGTTTCCATTGCGATTCTGCCTGGAATGGAGCGGTTTACGGGAACATTGCGCCAACCCAATAATTGCAACCCTTGTTTTTTGATATTTTCTTCGAAAAGCGCAATACAATAATTTCGTTGGTTTTCCTTCTGCGGCAAGAATACATTGCCCACGGCATACCCGCCAGGTTCGGGCAGATCGAACTTGCATTCGGCCTTGAAAAAATCGTGGGGGATATCTATTAAAATGCCGGCTCCATCACCGGTTTTTCCATCGGCGCTCACCGCGCCCCTGTGTTCCAATTTGTCAAGAATCTCCAGTGCCTTATGGATAATATCGTTCGATCGCTTTCCTTTCAGGCTACAAATGAAGCCTGCGCCGCAGTTGTCGTGCTCGAATTCGGGCAGGTACAAGCCTTGTTTTCTCAATTGCATAAATTATCGTATTTCTTCAAAAATATTGTTTTATCTGAATTATAGTCAGTGATTTTCATTAAAAGCAATAAAAAAATCAACGTTTGGCATATAACGTTAAAAAATATTCAAATATGAATTTTTGAAGGGCATCTATTGCCATTACCATAAAAATAAACTAAAAACTGATCATTCTAACCCTTTTAAGGGGTGGAAAGAAGCTAAAGCGCCCCTTTTCATATGGGAACCCCCTTCTTTTTCAGGATAGGGCATAAAAATTATAGCCTCATGCGATCATGACCCTATGATCGGCAGGGGTGTCTGGATGTCAATTTTGATGGGAAGCAGTATTTGGTGCCCAAAGGGTGGGTCCGATAATTGGATTTTGGTTCAATTACATGGTCTTCCACTAAATATTTAGGCAAGGATTCAGGCGTTCAGGATACTTCTTGAGATGACTATTTTTTGTATTTCCGAAGTCCCTTCGTAGATCTGCGTGATTTTTGCATCGCGCATCAGGCGTTCCACATGGTAGTCTTTTACATAACCATTTCCGCCGTGGATCTGGACCGCTTCGATCGTGGTATCCATGGCCACTTGGGAAGCATAGAGCTTGGCCATGGCACTGGATAGGTCGTAATTATTGCCTTGGTCTTTGTCCCAAGCCGCCTTATACACCAAATGGCGCGCCGCTTCTATTTGTACGTGCATATCTGCCAATTTGAAGGCGATGGCCTGATGGTTCATGATTTCGGTGCCAAAGGCCTTGCGTTCCTTGGAATATTTCAAAGCCAGTTCATAGGCGCCAGCGGCAATGCCCAGGGCCTGTGCGGCAATACCGATGCGCCCGCCGGCGAGGGTCTTCATCGCAAATTTAAATCCGAAACCGTCTTCCCCGATCCGGTTTTCTTTGGGCACTTTCACATCGTTGAAGATAAGGGAGTGGGTATCGCTGCCCCGGATACCAAGCTTATTTTCCTTGGGTCCGATTTCAAAGCCCGGCCAACCTTTTTCGACGATCAGCGCATTGATGCCTTTATGGCCTTTTTCTTTATGGGTCTGTGCCATGACCAAATATACCGATGCCGAATTCCCGTTGGTGATCCAATTTTTGGTGCCATTGAGCACATAGTGATCCCCCTTGTCAAGCGCGGTGGTTTTTTGTGAGGTGGCATCGCTGCCCGCTTCGGGTTCCGACAAACAGAAGGCACCGATCTTGGCCCCGGTGGCCAGAGGTTTCAGGTACTTTATCTTTTGTGCTTCGCTTCCAAAGGCTTCCAAGCCCCAACAGACCAATGAATTGTTCACCGAAACCACCACCGATGCAGAGGCGTCGATTTTGGAAAGCTCCTCCATAGCGATCACATAAGACAAAGTGTCCATACCGCTACCCTGGTATTTTGGATCAACCATCATGCCCATAAAACCCAATTCGCCCAGGTTTTTGATTTGGGCCTCAGGAAATTTTTGGGCCTCGTCCCTTTCGATTACCCCGGGCAACAATTCGTTTTGGGCAAAATCCCTTGCTGCCTGCCGTATCATCAAGTGCTCTTCAGATAATGAAAAATCCATATTGTCGGTATTATTTTGATGTTGCAAAGATACGGGTCTGTTCATAATTGGAAGGGCAATCAGGCTTTGTTTTATTTATAAATAATATCATTGCGAGAAATGGAATCCTTAAATCCCATTTCAAATTTTTATATTTGTTTTTCTGGCCCATTCAAATCGATTAAAGAAAAAATTATGGATCAACAGTAGCTTGGGATCGTCATTGATTAAAGAAGTTTCCCCTGAAAAGGAAATATAGCAAGGTCGCATAATTTTAAAGATCATTTGGAATGAAAGATTTACTGAAGGCGTTCGAAAACAAACAGCCCGAAATTGTATTTAACTGGAAAGATCCCGAAACCGACGCGGAAGGGTGGACAGTCATCAATTCCTTGAGGGGCGGGGCTGCCGGAGGGGGCACAAGGATGAGGGAAGGCCTCGACCAGAACGAGGTGCTCTCCTTGGCCAAGACCATGGAGGTCAAATTTACCGTTTCCGGTCCGCCCATCGGCGGGGCAAAATCCGGAATCAACTTCAATCCGAACGACCCTAGAAAAAGGGGGGTGCTGGAGCGATGGTATGCCGCGGTGGCGCCACTGTTGAAGAGTTATTATGGCACCGGTGGTGACCTCAACGTAGACGAGATCCACGAGGTAATCCCCATCACGGAAGAAGCCGGGGTTTGGCATCCGCAGGAAGGCGTGTTCAATGGCCATTTCAGACCAACGGAAGCCGACAAAATAAACCGCATCGGACAATTGCGGCTTGGGGTGATCAAGCCGATCGAAAATAGAAAATTTACACCTGACGCCTCCAGGAAATATACCGTGGCCGATATGATCACGGGCTATGGGGTGGCCGAGGCCGTTAAACATTATTATGCCATCTATGGCGGTAACGTCATGGGCAAAAGGGCCGTGATACAGGGATTTGGCAACGTGGGATCTGCCGCTGCCTATTTTCTTGCCCAAATGGGCGCGAAGGTGGTGGGGATCATCGATAGGGCCGGTGGGGTGATCAACGAGGAAGGATTCAGCTATGAGGAAATCCAACGTTTTTTTCTGAACAAAAAGGGAAACAGCCTGATGGCCGATGCCGATCAAATGATCCCCTTCGATGAAATCAACGAACGCATTTGGACACTGACCACTGAAATTTTTGTGCCCTGCGCCGCTTCGAGGCTTATCACCAAGGAACAGATCACAAAAATGATCGATACCGGTCTGGAAGTGATCTCCTGCGGTGCGAACGTGCCCTTCGCCGACAAGGCGATATTTTTCGGGCCCATCATGGAATATACCGATGGCCGGGTAAGCCTGATACCCGATTTTGTCAGCAATTGCGGAATGGCAAGGGTATTTGCCTATTTCATGGAAAAAAGGGTGGGCATAGATGATGAATTGATATTTAAAGATGCTTCCGATACCATTGGAAAGGCAATTTTGAATATCTTTAGGCAAAATCCTGCCAAAATAAATTTGAGTAAAACAGGATTTGAAATCGCTTTGAAACAACTTGTATAATTAAACCAACCAAGCATGGAGACCATTGTTATCATTGTATTTATCGTGGGCTATCTGGCCATTACCCTTGAACATAACCTTAAAATCGACAAGCTCATTCCGGCACTGGGCATGATGGCCATTCTTTGGGCCATTATTGCCGTCAACAATATGTCGGTTTTTGAAGTGAACACGGAACTGCTGGAACTGGAAGAAGGTAGTTTGGAGGGAATTTTGTTGCACCATATGGGGAAAACCGCGGAAATCCTTGTTTTTCTCTTAGGAGCCATGACCATTGTAGAGATTATCGATTATTTCAACGGTTTTGCTACGATCAAGGGCTATGTGAAAACAAGGAGCAAGAAAAGATTGCTCTGGATCGTTTCCTCATTGGCATTCGTGCTTTCCGCCATTATCGACAACCTTACCGCTACCATTGTTTTGATCACCATCTTGCAGAAGTTGATCAATGACAGGGACTTGCGTTTATGGTTCGCCGGTTTGATCATTGTTGCCGCCAATGCGGGAGGTGCCTGGTCGCCCATAGGTGATGTTACCACCACCATGCTTTGGATCGCCAACAAGGTTACGGCGCTCGTTTTGATAGAACATGTCTTGATCCCTTCGATCGTCTGTTATGCGGTACCTACATTTATCGCCTCGCGCCTGCCCATATTCAAGGGTGATATCGCCATGGAGACGGAGGAAAACGAAATGGCGGTTTCCAAGTATGGACCGACCATGTTCTATCTCGGACTTGGGATGATCATTTTTGTGCCCGTCTTTAAAACCTTGACCCATTTGCCCCCCTATATGGGCATGATGCTGTCTTTGGCGGTTGTGGCGGCATTCGCCGAAATCTATAGTTTCAGAAAGTTCAGTATTACCGAATTGGGCGGGGAAGATAGCGCACATGGTGGGCCCCACCATAGTCCCGTACACCGTTCGCTTTCCAAAATCGAGCTGCCCAGTATTTTGTTTTTCCTTGGTATATTATTGGCGGTCGCCGCCTTGGAATCGTTGGGGATGTTATTCCACTTCGCCGAAACCTTGAATGAAACGGTTCCGGGTATGGGTACCGAACTAAATTCGACCAAAATCTCGGATCTTGTGGTCTTGATCTTAGGGGTCGGATCGGCGGTTATCGACAATGTACCTCTGGTCGCCGCAAGTATCGGAATGTTTCAAATTGGTGTTGATGAACCCGCATGGCACTTCATCGCATATTCAGCGGGAACGGGGGGCAGCATGCTCATTATCGGTTCTGCGGCCGGTGTGGTGGCGATGGGTATGGAAAAGATCGATTTTTTCTGGTATTTGAAGAAAATATCGCTGTTGGCCCTCGTAGGATTTTTGGCTGGAGCCGCTGCCTTTATTCTAATGCGAAATTTTATACTGAACGTATAATTTATTCGACATAATGCCGTTATTAAGGCAAATTAACACTAGAACCTATATGTTATTGTTTCAAAACCTTGCCCAAGACCCGGAAACGGGCTTGGTTGTATCCGAGGAGAAAACCCTATCGGTCATCGATCTGATCTTCAATGGGGGTGCCGGTAGTATCATCATCATCTCCGTATTGTTCATCATGTTGGGTGTTGCCCTCTACATTTATTTCGAAAGGATCTTGGCGATCAAAGCGGCTTCCCAAATCGACAAAAATTTTATGAACCAGATCAGGGATTATGTATCCAGCGGCAAATTGGATGCCGCCAAAATACTTTGTGCCCAGAACGATTCGCCCGTGGCCCGTTTAACCGAGAAGGGCATTTCAAGGATCGGCAAACCCTTGGACGATATCAACACGGCCATTGAAAATGCCGGTACTTTGGAGGTTTATAAATTGGAGAAGAACGTTACCATATTGGCCACGGTGGCCGGTGCGGCTCCAATGATCGGCTTCCTGGGAACCGTGATCGGTATGATCTTGGCCTTCCATGAAATGGCCAGTAGCGGGGGGCAAGCCGAAATGGGTTCATTGGCATCGGGGATCTATACCGCGATGACCACTACCGTTGCAGGGCTTATCGTGGGCATCATCGCTTATATTGGCTACAACCATTTGGTGAACCGAACCGACAAGGTCGTGCATGCCATGGAAGCCAATGCCGTGGAATTCCTCGACCTGCTCAACGAGCCCCTATAGGAATAAGGGCGGTGGTTGCCAATCCGGGTTCTGAACAAAAATTCGGAAGGCAAGGCGTACAAAGAACATCAAAATGAAAAATCGTGAAATTAAAAGGAAGAAATAAGGTCAGTCCTGATTTTAGCATGGCGTCGATGACGGACATCGTTTTTTTACTGCTGATATTTTTCATGCTCACGGCGAATTCCCCGAATGCATTGGATCTTCTATTGCCAAAGGCAAAAGGGAAATCGACCAATACGCAAAACGTATCGGTGAGCATCGATCAAAACCTGCAGTACTACGTGAACAACCAGAAGATCAACGGAGAATATATTGAAATTGAATTAAAAAAGGCACTGGAAGGCCAGGAAAAACCCACTATTATCCTAAGGGCGGAAGAGAGCGTTGCCATCAGAGAGGCGGTCAACGTGATGGATATCGCCAATAGGAACAACTATAAGGTTATTTTGGCCGTGCGACCCAATTGATGTCGTTACTAGATACGAGACACAAAAAACAATCCTTCACGCTCACAACCTTGCTTTTGAGCGTGCTGCTGCTTGTGCTGTTTTATATCGGCCTGAGCTATATGGATCCCCCAATTGAGAACGGCATCTCCGTTAATTTCGGGACTACCGACTTTGGTAGTGGCCCCGTGCAGCCCAAAGAGAAAATAAAATCGGAACCCTTGAACACCCCACCGGTAGAACCTACGGTTCAAGAGAAGGTGGTGGAAGAAGTGCAGGAAGAGGTTGCCGAAAAAGAGAAGGCCAAAGAAGCCCCAGCGGAGAAAGTCCTGACCCAGGAAAGTGAAGAATCAATTCGGATAAAACAACAGCAGGAAACCAAAAGAAAGGCCGAAGCCGCCGCACAGAAAGCACAGGCAGAGGCAGACCGCGTGGCCCGGGAAAAGGCACTTGCCGCCGAAAAGGCCAAGCAGGCCCAGGATGCCAAAAAAAGGGAGCTCGATGCACTGATGGGCGGCCTCAACAAGTCTGACGGTACTGCTTCGGGATCGGAAGGTAACGATACCAAAGCGGGTGACAAGGGACAACCCGATGGCGACCCGTACGCGACAAGTTATTATGGAAGTCCGGGTGCTGGAAGTGGCACCGGTGGTTATGGCCTCAATGGCAGAACTTTAGTGAATAAAGGCAAGGTGCCCCAAGAATGCAACGAGGAAGGGCGGGTCGTGGTGCAGATCGTAGTCGATAGAAACGGAAGGGTGATCAGTGCCACCCCAGGGGTAAAAGGCACGACCAACACTGCCGCCTGCTTATTGGAACCGGCCAAAAAGACGGCATTTATGCACCAATGGAACCTCGATTCGAATGCGCCAAGCCAGCAAGTTGGGTTTGTCGTGGTCAATTTTAAATTGGGCGAGTAAGTGACCTACAAGGAAACTTTGGCATGGATGTACGCCCAACTACCCATGTACCAAAAAAACGGGAAATCGGCCTATACCGCCAAGTTGGACAATATTCAACGCCTTGCCGAACACCTTCGGCATCCCGAACAAAAATTCAAGAGCATCCATATAGCGGGAACCAATGGCAAAGGTTCAAGCAGCCATATGTTGGCCTCCATACTTCAGGAAGCAGGCTACACCGTAGGATTATATACCTCCCCCCATCTTAAGGATTTCCGTGAACGGATCCGTATCAACGGGAAACCGGTCGACCGGAAATTTGTAACAGAATTTATCACACGGCACAGGGCTTATTTCGAAACCAGCCACTTGTCCTTTTTTGAAATGACCGTCGGCATGGCATTCGATTACTTCGCAAAGAAAAAAGTGGACATTGCGATCATTGAGGTAGGAATGGGCGGGCGGTTGGATTCGACCAATATTGTTTTACCGGAAGTGTCGCTGATTACCAATATTGGGTTGGACCACACCGACATTTTGGGAGAAACCTTAGAGGCGATCGCCCATGAAAAGGCGGGTATCATCAAGGAAGGCATACCTGTAGTTGTGAGTGAAACACAAGAGGAGACCAAAGATGTATTTAAGTCGATCGCATATCATCGACGCGCCCCGTTGGTATATGCGGATCAAATGGCGCACAAGGTTTATCAAACCGACTTACTGGGCAACTACCAACCGAGGAATGTGAGGGGCGTTTTGGCGGTCTTACAACAATTGAAAGGCTTCAAGGTGCAACAGCAACATATCGTCAAGGGATTGAGAAATGTGGTGAAAAACACCGGACTCAAAGGCAGATGGCAGCTACTGGGAACAAGGCCCATGGTGGTTTGCGACACGGCCCACAACGCCGAAGGACTTAGTTTGGTCATCGACCAGATTCTGCAACAAAAATTCGAGGGACTTCATTTCGTTCTAGGTTTTGTGAAGGAAAAAAAATTGGAGGGGGTTATGCCTTTGCTCCCCAAAAATGCGATTTATTATTTTTGCCGGCCCAAAATAGCACGGGGCCTTGATGAGAAGGTACTAAAACAAAATGCCGAGGGATACGGGCTTCATGGCAAGGCATATTCAAGTGTGCGCAAAGCCTTGGGAGCGGCAAAGCGGAATGCTTCAGCCAAGGATTTTATTTTCGTTGGTGGAAGCAATTTTGTGGTCGCCGAGGTGGTTTGATTTTTTGTTCGTTTTTCTTTTGGCAAAGCCAAAAGTATTCTATATTTGCACACCTTTATGGGCAATTAGCTCAGTTGGTTCAGAGCACCTCGTTTACACCGAGGGGGTCGGGGGTTCGAGCCCCTCATTGCCCACAAAAATCATCCCCTGCGGATGATTTTTTTGTTATGTGTTATTTCTACATCCTTTATTCCAAGACCCTGGATCGTTACTATCTCGGCCATAGCTGTGACAGCCTCGAAAACCGGCTTCGTCAGCACCTTTACGAGCATGGCGGATTTACTGGAAAGGCCAAGGACTGGAAACTGGTATATCACGAAACATTCCAATCAAAGTCGGCCGCCTACGGGCGTGAACGACAGGTAAAAAGGTGGAAGAACAGGCTATTGGTGGAAAGGCTGATCGAGGAAGGTAGCTGATATCGCATCGCTGTTGTTGGTTCGGCGCATCCCGATGTCCATCGGGAGGGTCGGGGGTTCGAGCCCCTCATTGCCCACAAAAATCATCCCCTGCGGATGATTTTTTTGTTATGTGTTATTTCTACATCCTTTATTCCAAGACCCTGGATCGTTACTATCTCGGCCATAGCTGTGACAGCCTCGAAAACCGGCTTCGACAGCACCTTTACGAGCATGGCGGATTTACTGGAAAGGCCAAGGACTGGAAACTGGTATATCACGAAACATTCCAATCAAAGTCGGCCGCCTACGGGCGTGAACGACAGGTAAAAAGGTGGAAGAACAGGCTATTGGTGGAAAGGCTGATCGAGGAAGGTAGCTGATATCGCATCGCTGTTGTTGGTTCGGCGCATCCCGATGTCCATCGGGAGGGTCGGGGGTTCGAGCCCCTCATTGCCCACAAAAATCATCCCCTGCGGATGATTTTTTTGTTATGTGTTATTTCTACATCCTTTATTCCAAGACCCTGGATCGTTACTGTCTCGGCCTCTACAATGTAAAAGGGTTAAGCTGCCAAATTGTTAAGCTTAAACAAAAATTGATGCCCGTCTAAAAATCATATCGTATTATTGAATAGCTGCGAAAAATGCAGTATACCATTAAATGAAAACGAACATGAAAATATTGGCATTCAGTGTATTGACCATGATGCTTATGGCATCGGCAAACGCCCAGGAAACCACAATCGATTTGGCATCTTTCAAGGAAGTAAAGGGATACGACCAACTCAATATCACGTTGGAAAAATCATCGAAGAACCAAGCTGTCGTCAGTGGTGACCATCAAAGCGAAGTTAAAATTGTCAATGACAATGGTCTGTTGAGGATCCGTATGGAGCTCGATAACATCTTAAAAGGCAAAAACACCTCCGTTACCCTTTACCATGCTGAAGATTTGATTTTGGTCGATGCGAATGAAGGCGCCACAATCAACAGTAAAGAGGCATTAATGGCGAGCACCCTTACTTTAAGGGCACAGGAGGGCGGTAAAATAAAGCTTGGTGTACAATCACGCAATTTGAGCTCAAAAGCGGTCACCGGAGGCATTATCGAAGTTTCGGGCTCGGCGACCGAACAGGAAGTCACCGTTAGGACCGGCGGGGAATATCTAGGAAAAAATCTAAAGACCGAAAAAACCGATGTAACGGTCTTTGCAGGTGGAAAGGCTGCGATAAGTGCTTCCGAATATGCGGAGGCAAATGTTACCGCCGGCGGATCTATTGAGGTTTTTGGAAATCCCAAACAAATTGAGCGGAACGAAACTTTTGGGGGTTCGATTAAAAAGATGTAAGCTATTGGGTTATTTTTCGACAAAGTGGATCAATTTCATGGAAACCTTTGTTGGTGCCGATAAAATGATAGGAAAGCTGTTCAAATAGCAATATAGCGGTCCTTACATGGGTTGGTTAATCCATTGCACGTTAAAGTATTGTTATTGTGTTTAACCAGTGCTATTAAACGTTAGACATTTACTATTTTTGAGGGAGAATGAAGGAACGAGTTTAAACTAAGCCCTGAATAAGATGTTTGGATTATTTAAAAAGAAATCACAAAAGGAAAAGCTCCAAGAGCAATATCAAAAATTAATGGCCGAAGCCCATCGTTTATCGACCACCAATAGGAAGCAGAGCGATGGTAAAATCGCTGAGGCAGAACTGGTGATGCAAGAAATCGATAAGCTTCGGTGATGATTGGAGCGAATAGGTGTATATTGAGAATTTAATGCGCATGCTCATGCAAATAAGTAATGATTTATCGGATCGCGTTCTAGAATTTGAAGGGCGCAAAATGTCTGGGATGACTACCAGCGATAGGGTTTCCGCATCGCGACTGGCCAAGGCCCTTATCCTGGAATTGAATGAAGTATATAAGAAAACAAAGGAACCCGAGATCATGGAGACCATGAAACGGCTGACTGTGATCAAACGTAAAGTGGACAAACGGTTGAAAGGGCGCATGCCCGAAATGAGCGAATAGCGACATGCCCACCAAAACTTCTTACCACGCCTTGATACCAAATGACGTTTCCAACAAAAGCGCCGATGGCTTGACCGAACGGGAACTTGACCGTATCGTGGAAATGGCATGGGAAGATCGCACGCCTTTTGAAGCCATTGCTTACCAGTTCGGTTTTTCCGAGCCCGATGTCATACGGCTCATGAGGGGGCAGTTGAAGGAAAGGAGTTTTAAAGCTTGGCGAAAAAGGGTGAACAGTGGGGTAAGTCAAAAACACCTTAAAAAAAGAAACCCCGAAATCGATCGTTTTAAGTGTTCGCGTCAAAAGGCCATATCCAATAACAAAATCAGCAAAAGATAATGTCCACCGCTGTTAGGGAAGGTATGGTGCCGTTTCCGACATTGTACAATGACATCTTAAAAAGAATCGGGCAGATCGATCCCGAAGGGTATGCACGGTCCAGAAACTATATCGATGGCTCCGTTTCCCGATTGTCCCCCTATATTTCCCGAGGGGTGATATCCACAAAGCTGGTATTTCAAACCCTGATCGAGCAAGGCCATCCCTTTCCAAAAATGGAAAAATTTGTGCAGGAATTGGCATGGCGCGATTACTGGCAGCAAGTTTGGGTCAGCAAAGGAGACTTGATAAATACCGATTTAAAGCACCTACAGGAACCCGTCGAAAATAATGGCCTGCCCATGGCCATATTTGATGGCAACACGGGCATTGAAGCGATAGATATGGCCATCGCCAATCTATATCAAAGCGGTTATATGCACAATCATCTGAGAATGTATGTGGCATCGATGGCCTGTAATCTGGGCAGAAGCCATTGGCATCTTCCCGCGAAGTGGATGTACTACCACCTGCTCGATGCCGACTGGGCGAGCAATGCCCTGAGCTGGCAATGGGTGGCCGGGGCCAATAGCCATAAAAAATACTTTGCAAATCAGGAAAACATCAACAAATATTGCCATACTCGACAAACCAATACGTTTTTGGATGTTGCGTACGGTACCTTCGAACGATTGGCGGTTCCTAAACCCTTGGTGCCGAGCGTTCAACCCCATTTCGAAACGCCATTGCCCTTGCAGCAGTCAATCCAAATTAAGCAAGGTCTCCCTACATTGATCTATAATTTTTATAATCTCGATCCCCTTTGGAAGAAAAATATCGACGCCAACAGGGTTGTTTTGCTCGAACCATCCCATTTTAAAAAATATCCAGTATCCAAAAAAAGCATCGACTTTGTATTGGAGCTTTCCAATAACATTCCAAATGTCCAAATTTTCGTGGGCAGTTTCGAAGCACTCAAGAAAGAATATGGCCTAGGCATGGTATTTTACAAAGAGCACCCATTGAACAGACATTATCAGGGTATGGAAGAGCCTAGGGATTGGATGTTCAAGGTACAGGGCTACTACCCCTCTTTTTTCGCATTTTGGAAGAAGTGCAAAAAAGAAATGAAGAATGGCAATCCACAATTATTTGAATAATATGCACTTTACAAAGGAAGATATCGCAGGTATGGATTCGAAAGATCGGTTAAAACTGATCAATGCGGTCACCGGCATAAAACCAGCGAACCTCATCGGTACCATTTCCGAAGAGGGCGTGCCCAATCTGGCCATCTTCAGTTCGGTGGTACACCTTGGGAGCGATCCTGCCCTGCTGGGTTTTATCCTTCGCCCAGTTGGGGAGGTCCCCCGACATACCTATGAAAACATTATACAGAACCATCAATATACCATCAACCATGTGCATCGATTCTTTGCAAAGCAGGCGCACTATACCTCTGCCAAATTGGAGCGGAGCCGATCGGAATTTGAATCTTGTCAGCTACAGGCCGAATTCCTGCCCTCGTTCAAAGCACCTTTTGTAAAGGAAAGCCAGTTAAAGATGGGCATGCATTTCTTGGAAGCGATTCCCATTCCCAGAAATGGCACCTCACTGGTGATCGGTGAAATACGGCATTTGATCATGTCCGACACCGCGATCGATTCCGAGGGAGAAATCGATCTCATGGCCCTCGATGGGGTTGGGGTATCGGGGTTGAATACCTACTACGGGTTAAACAAATTGGATTGGTTTCCATACGCCCGGGTGGAAGACTTGTCTAAAGTCAAGTTTTGAGGCCTTGAAGAAACAACATCTCCCCCAAAAGGATTGTCTTGTTTGCCAGAGGCCTTTTTCATGGCGGAAGAAATGGGAAAAGGATTGGGAGCACGTAAAATATTGTAGCGAAAAATGCCGGAGACACAAATGGAATCAAAACGCATAAATCTTATTTTTCCCCACCAGCTATTCAAGCGACATCCCCTATTGGATAAGGGAACTCCCATCTATCTTGTGGAAGAGTATTTGTTTTTTAAACAATATGCTTTCCACAAAATGAAAATCGCCTTTCACAGGGCATCCATGAAAAGCTTCGAGGCCCATTTAAAAGAGGGGGGCCATGAGGTTATCTATATCGATTCCCGATCCGAACTGGCAGACATCAGGATATTGATTCCGCATTTCAAAGACCTTGGGGTCGGCGAGATGCACTATGTGGACCCTGTTGACGATTGGCTACAAAAAAGAATCCTGGATGGAAGCCGAGCGGTAGAAATCGAAACGGTTTCCTATGATTCGCCTATGTTCCTGAACACCAAAAAAGAGTTGTCGGTATTTTTTAAGCCCGAAAAGAAAAAATACCATCAAACCAGTTTTTATACCCAAGAGCGCAAAAAAAGAAAAATCTTGGTCGATGAAGACCAAAATCCCGTGGGCGGCAAATGGACCTTTGACAACGAGAACCGAAAGAAGTATCCCCGAAACAAACTTCCGCCCCCGGTGCAATTTCCCGATTTGGACCGACATTATGAAGAAGCCTTGGCCTATGTGGGGAAATATTTTTCAAGCAACCCCGGGGAACTCGCCCAAAAGCCATTATATCCCATCAATTATGGTTCGACAGAGCTCTGGTTCGAGCGATTTTTAAGCACGCGTTTTTACGGTTTCGGGGATTATGAAGACGCTATTGTGGCCGATGCGTCCATTTTAAACCATTCCGTCTTGACCCCTATGCTGAATGTGGGTTTGATCAGCCCGAGCGACATTGTACAATCGACCCTAATATACGCCTTGGAAAATGATGTGCCCATCAATTCCACCGAAGGTTTTATAAGGCAGATCATAGGTTGGCGCGAATTTATGCGGGGTGTTTATGAAAGCAAGGGTAGGGAAGAACGGCTCAAACATTTTTGGGGTTTCGATCGAAAAATTCCAAAGTCTTTCTATGATGGAACTACCGGGATCGACCCGATTGACCAAACCATAAAGAAAGTATTGAAAACAGGCTATTGTCACCACATCGAAAGGCTCATGGTACTCGGTAATTTTATGCTCCTCTGCGAGTTCGATCCCGATGCGGTCTACCAATGGTTTATGGAGCTCTTCATCGATGCCTATGACTGGGTGATGGTACCCAATGTTTATGGGATGAGCCAGTTTGCCGATGGGGGATTGATGTCGACCAAACCTTATATCAGTGGGAGCAATTACCTGATGAAAATGGGCGATTATAAAAAAGGGGACTGGCAAGTCACCTGGGACGGCCTTTTTTGGCGGTTCATGCACCTTCACCGGGATTTTTTCGAGCAGAACCCAAGAATGGGGATGTTGGTGAAAATGTTTGATAAGATGCCCGAAGAAAAACGTAAAGGACATTTGACCGCTGCGAATGACTTCCTGGATAATTTGAAATAAAGAACCGTAAATGGAAATAGATGATTTGATTTTGCCGATCGATTTTGGACTTGTGGTGCTCATCTGGTTGGTACAATTGGTCATTTATCCAAGTTTTCTGCATTATCAAGCCAATGAGCTGATCATATGGCACAATACCTATACCAAGCGGATTGCGGCTGTGGTGGTTCCACTTATGGTCGGGCAAGCCATATTGGCCCTTTTCCAAATATACCGAGAGTTCGGGGCCATGGAAGTGATTCGGATTTCGCTCATCATCGCAGTATGGGTCTCGACCTTCGCCCAATTCGTTCCCATACACCGGAAAATTGCTTCTGGGATCGTGGATAGGCCCATGCTGCAACGCTTGGTAAACCGCAATTGGTTGCGCACCGCACTTTGGAGCGGACTGTTTGTTTTGGATCTTTGCTTCGGGTTGATTTGACGCCCTCTGAACGAGGGTCGGCGGGACAACTATAAAAGGGGACTCAAAAATTTAGCCAATCCTTCCAAGAATTTATCCCCATAGGAACGCTTCTTGAATTTTTCATAGTCCAGAGTGATGGCTTCCTCGCATTCCTTGATAAATTCCGCTTTGATGACTTTCGCCACTTTTGGATCATAAATGATTGCGTTGCATTCAAAATTATGTTCAAAACTTCTATAGTCAAAATTGCCGGTGCCCACGGAAACGATTTGATCATCGATCATGATGACCTTGCTGTGTGAAAAATCGTCGCGCAGATATATTTTCACCCCAACCGACAAAAGCTTTTCGAACGCCCCGTACATGCTGTATTTGGCCAAAAGGGAGTCTGATTTTTCAGGCACCAATAGCACCACCTCAATGCCGCTGAGGGCAGCTATCTCAATGGCCTGAAGTAAGGTATTTCCCGGAATGAAATAAGGATTTGCGATGCAGATACGTTTCTTTGCCAAATTGATCATCCCTACATATTGCTGTAAAATGGTAGGTTCTCGGGAGTCGGGGCCACTGGCGACCATTTGAACGATGGAAGTGCCCATTTCCGGAAGTTCGGGCAGATATTTGGGGCGCAACAGCACCGATTTTTTACTGGCAAAATAGTAATCCTTGATAAAAATCCGGTGCAGACTGCTCACCACCGGCCCTTGGAGTTCCAAATGCAGATCTGCCCATAGCCCGAGCTTTGAGATCGGTTTGATGTACTTGTCGGAAACATTTACCCCTCCGATAAACCCTATCTTGCCATCGACCACCACTATTTTACGATGGTTCCGGTAGTTCAAGGTGTACATGAAGGTGCCTATCCGCAAGGGCATCATGGGAAAGGTCTTTACGCCGATTTGTCTAAACCTTTTTTTTATTTTTCCCCGAAAGGAATGGCTGCCCAAGGAATCGTATATCAGTCTTATTTCTACCCCCTCTTTTACCTTTTGTTTGAACAGCTCGTAAAACCGATCCTGCAATTCGCCCTCCTCGAAAATATAGTACTGCACATGGATGAACTTTTTCGCTCCCTTGATGGCGTCAAAAATGCGCTCAAAAGTGGAAATACCTGTGTTCAGCACCTTCACCCGGTTCCCAAAATAGGGATACATATGGGCGCTGTTTTTAACCAAAGTGGCCAGTTTTACCCCCCTTTTTGGATAAAAACCCGTGCTTAGATTTTTTACCTGTGATTCGGGATAGGTCGCGTCGTATAATTTTCTTTTGAGGTTGCCCCTTAGCTTGTGAAACTTGAACTTCCGACGGTTGACGCCGAAGAGGTAATATAATATCGGTCCTAAAAAAGGAAAAACCAGCACGGTAAAAACCCAGCTCAAAGAGTGGCTCGGCCTGCTCCCGTGCATGATAATGCTGAACAGTGACCAGAGCGTGACCAAAGTATAAATCAAGATTATGATCGTCTCCATTTCCTGACCAAGATACAGAATGCGGGACTATGAAATAAGTTAAATATCAATGGTGCTGTTTCCATGGTGTATCAAGGAGGGGAAAGGCTTCGAGACCGTCAACACTTCAATTCCATGGATATAACGGCCCTGTGACCGGGTTTTGATTTCATTTGCCTCCTATATAATGTTGCGGTACCTGTAATTTTGGTTTCAAACCTCACCTAGTGCATGATCCTCATAAAAATCCTTGGGTCGGTCGGAAATATTGGATAACTTTCTTCCCAAAGGATTGAGTTCATGAAAACGCCTTTGTTGTTGTTTAACGAAAACGGAATCTATTGTCCGAAGGCCGATGTTTATCTCGATCCATGGAAGCCGGTCGACAAAGCGATCATCACCCATGGCCATGCAGATCATGCACGGTGGGGCCACCAACGCTATATTACCCATCACACCAATGTCGCTATTCTGAGGCATCGTTTAGGCCCCATTGCGGTAAGTGGGAAAGCTTGGGGCGAAACCTTTCAGGTCAACGGGGTGACCTTCTCCCTTCATCCAGCCGGGCATATTGTGGGCGCCTCCCAAGTTAGAGTGGCCTGTCAAGGCGAAGTTTGGGTGTTTTCCGGGGATTATAAAACGGAGGATGACGGTGTGGCAGAGCCTTTCGAACCCATCAAGTGCCATACCTTTATCACCGAATGCACCTTCGGCCTTCCCGCTTTCAAATGGACCCCCCAAGAGGAGGTGATGCGCCAGATCAATACTTGGTGGGCCGAAAACAAAGCCTCTGGAAATACTTCCATATTGTTCGGATATTCGTTGGGGAAGGCGCAAAGGTTGCTCAAACACCTTGATCCTGAAATAGGGCCTATCCTTACCCATGGCGCGATAGAAAAGATGACCGATGTTTTACGACCCACGATCTCCTTTCCGGAAACACGTTTGATAACTGCCGATACGCCCAAGGACATTTTTAAGGGCGCGATGGTCTTGGCCCCGCCTTCGGCCCATGGGAGTACCTGGATCCGCAAAATGGTTCCTTTTGTGACCGCTACCGCAAGTGGTTGGATGACTTTCAGGGGTGCAAGGCGCCGCAGGGCGATCGATAAGGGTTTTGTGCTTTCAGACCATTGTGATTGGAACGGGCTTTTGGAGAGTATCAAAGCCACCGGGGCAGAGAAGGTGATCTGTACCCATGGTTATACCGAAATTTTTTCACGTTATCTAAGGGAAATCGGTTATGATGCCCGAACCGAAAAAACGCAATATGAAGGGGAAATGGCCGAAATGGAGCCCGCTAATGAATTGGACTCCGGAAAATGAAGCACTTTGCCCTACTCGTGAAGCTGCTCGACAGCACCAATAAAACGAACTTGAAAGTAGAAGCGTTGGCCAACTATTTTATGAATGCCGATGATCAAGACAAGTTATGGACCATTGCCATTTTATCGCACCGCCGACCGCCCAGGCCGGTAAATACCACCCTGCTTCGGGAATGGGCCACGGAATTGGCCGGAATACCTTCTTGGCTTTTTGAGGAATCGTACCATATCGTGGGGGATTTGGCCGAAACCATAGCACTGATCATTCCCGAAGGAGAGGAAGTATCCGATAAATCATTATCGCAGTTTTTGGAAGAACTGATCGACCTGAAAACAAAAAATGATGATGCCAAAAAGCAATACCTGTTCGATAATTGGAGAAGCCTTAATTACTATGAAAGGTTCGTGTTCAACAAATTGATGACAGGGGGATTCAGGATTGGCATCAGCCAGAAATTAATGACCAGGGCCTTGGCAAAGGCTACCGGCATCGATGAAGATATACTGGCGTATAAACTGATGGGCGCATGGAACCCAACAAAGACCACCTATAAGGATTTGGTCCTTCAAAAGAACCCGGATGACTACTTGTCAAAACCCTACCCATTTTACCTGGCCTATGCCCTCGAGGGCAGTGTTCAAGAGTTGGGCGATGTGCGCGATTGGTCTGCCGAACACAAATGGGACGGTATACGCGCCCAGGTGATTTTCAGGAACAATGCGCTTTTTGTTTGGAGCAGGGGGGAGGAGTTGGTCACCGACAAATATCCCGAGCTTTCCGAATTGGTAGGCATTATTCCCAATGGCACTGTTTTGGACGGGGAGCTCCTTCCCTTCAAAAATGGTAACATTGAAAGTTTCAATGCCCTGCAGACCCGCATAGGCAGAAAAAACGTTTCCAAGGCCCTGTTGGCCAAAACGCCCGTCATCCTAAAAGCCTATGACCTCCTCGAATGGCAGCAGGCCGATATAAGGGTACGGCCATTTAAAGATCGTAGGACCATCTTGGAACAATTGTATCGCGATATCGATTCAAAACAAAGCGTGATGCACTTGTCGGAAACCTTGTTCCTCAACAGCTGGGAAGATGCCGCGGCCGAAAGATCCCGATCAAGGGAAGTACGAAGCGAAGGTTTGATGCTGAAACGAAACAATTCCCCTTATTTGGTGGGGCGGAAAAAAGGCGACTGGTGGAAATGGAAGGTAGATCCCCTTACCATTGATGCCGTGCTTACCTACGCGATGCGGGGCCATGGACGCCGCAGTAACTTGTTTACCGATTATACCTTCGCGCTCTGGGACAAGGATGCCGAAGGCAACCCCCAATTGGTAACCTTCTCCAAGGCTTATTCCGGCTTAACTGACGTGGAGTTCAGGGAGGTCGATAAATTTATCAAGTCGCATACGGTGGAAAGATTTGGACCTGTGCGAAGTGTCATCCCGGAATTGGTGTTCGAAATCGCCTTTGAGGGCATTTCATTATCGAAAAGGCATAAAAGCGGAGTGGCCACCCGGTTCCCCAGGATTCTGAGATGGCGAAAGGACAAAAAGATTTCTGAGGCCAATACCTTGGACGATTTAAAACGGATGATTATTTGATTCGGTTCAAAAAAGTATGCCCTAAGGGAATTCGCCAATGGTATAAACCGGTGTGCACAATGCACCCCATTTTAAAACAGGGCCCTGGCCGTGGAGTACGTTAGACCCTGCTCAACTTGATCGGATAGGTCTTCCCCGATGCCCATTGCGGGATATAAAGATTTGCGTCATCATCGATCAATACGTCATGGGGGTTTCGAAAAGTACTCCCATCGTATTCCGGTGCCAATAATACGCCATCTTGATACTGTGGGGCACTACCGCCCGGGAGGGAAACCACTTTATTGTCTTTGTCCAATACTGCCAACATGCCGTCATAGGCATCCCAGGTTTTGGTGACGATCACCGCAAAATAAATATTTTCACCATTGATTACCGGTCGGCACACGGAGCAACCCGGAAGCGAAATCGTTTCCAAATGCTGGCCATCCAAGGTAAACCGTTTAAATTGCTGATTTGCCCTTGAGGTGATCAACAGCGTAGGGCGGGCCGGGTCCCTGGTATCCAGGGTAATGCCATGACAACAGTTAAATTCCGATTCCCCGTCACCTTTTCCTCCGAAATGGCGGATGTATTCCCCTTTGGAATTGTATTGAATGATGTAATTTTCTCCATAACCATCCGCGATATATATGTCCCCATTGGGCATAATGGCGGTTTCGGTAGGTTTGTACTGATCATCGCTCGTATAGCCCGATACTTCCCTGGGCCTTTCAAAAGTCATTAAAATACGGCCGTCCAATGTCGTTTTGAACACTTTATGGGTTTCGGGATCGGTGATGAAAAGAAATTGGTCATCACCTTCGCCGGCAATCGAGAGTCCGTGCGCTCCCGGAAATTCCGTTCCCCAGGAATCGAGGACTTTTCCCTTCTGGTCATAAATGATCACGTTATTGTTGTTCTCCCCAGTGGTGGTCATAAAAATCCTTCCCTTGTTGTCGAGCACCATTTCATGGCAATCGTTTATGGGAATCTTGGACGGGTCCTGTACCCCCCATTCCTTGTCCACCCTATAGGTGAAGCCGCCTTGTCCCACGATTTTTTGGTGCTTGTTCGAATGTGAAATACCGAAAGTAAAGGCGGGGGCAATAATGCCGGCACCCGTTGCCAAGGCCGATTTTTTGATAAAGGTTCTGCGCGTACTAGGTTTTGACTCCATATGTATATCGGATCTATTTTATAGCTCTATTGCCCTGTGAAGCTTAGGTCCTAACCATCGAAAGGTCCCGCTAAATCTGTACAATTCACCTCCAAAATGTGACGAATGGCCAGCAGATTTCTTTCGTTAAAGAAAAATTAAAGGCAACTGCCTATTCGTGATCCTTCCTTTCGCCTTCTTTAGAGCAACCCTTAAAATTACATTTTTTTGACATATGCCGTATTTTTTTTGAAAATCATAGTGCGATGGCGTTAAAATGAAACAGTTTATATGCCAAGCAATGAGAATTTCATGCGTCGGGAATCATTTGGCTAAGCACACTGGCAATAATACTGGGGCTCCGAATTTTTGTAATCAAAAATAAGTTTTACCTTTGCCTGCTGTTTTGGGACATTAGCTCAGCTGGTTTAGAGCGCTGCCTTGACAGGGCAGAGGTCACTGGTTCGAACCCAGTATGTCCCACTTTTCGATCTTCTCAAAGTTCCTCCTTCCCATTTGGGGCAATGTATGGTACGCTCTTGGAGGAATTCCTGCACAAGCGAATATTTTTGGTAAAATAGCTTCTCCCTGCCCACAATCATTTAGTACTTTTGAACGTTAAGGTTAACGGGAGTTTATCGACGAATCGATTTTCTTTTTAAGCAATAATAATGCTCAACAAAAGCATCAAATTTTTAATAGAGAACAAGCTGGTAGCATTTCTATTGCTGGCGCTTTTTTTATTTTGGGGCATCATCAACGCACCTTTTGATCTGGGCGTTGGGGTATTGCCCAAGAATCCCGTTGCGGTCGATGCGATTCCGGATATCGGCGAAAACCAACAAATTGTCTACACCCAGTGGGACGGACAGTCCCCAAGGGATGTTGAAGATCAGATCACCTATCCGCTCACTTCAAGATTATTGGGGGTTCCCGGCGTCAAAACCATACGGAGTTCCTCGATGTTCGGGTTTTCGAGCATTTATGTGATTTTCGAGGAAGGGGTGGATTTTTACTGGTCCCGCAGTCGACTTCTGGAGAAGCTGAATGCCTTGCCCAATGATTTATTGCCATCGGGCGTAAAACCAACACTCGGTCCTGATGCGACCGCCTTGGGCCAAATTTTCTGGTATACCCTGGAAGGGCGCGATGCCGATGGTAAGGTGACCGGAGGTTGGGATCTCCATGAAATCAGGAGCATCCAAGATTTTTATGTTAAAAATGCATTGGCAGCATCGCCCGGTGTGACCGAGGTTTCTTCCATAGGCGGCTACGTACAGGAATATCAAGTAGACGTGGATCCGGAATTGATGCGACAATATGATGTCTCGCTGAGCGAGGTGGTAAATGCGGTGAGGGAAAGCAATAAAGACGTTGGTGCCAAGACCCTTGAGATCAATCAAGTGGAGTATTTCGTTCGCGGTTTGGGGTATGTAAAGCAGATCGAGGATATTATGGAAGCGCAGGTGCGCAATAGTAATTTTACACCGATCCGCATAAAGGATATCGCCAAGGTCACCATGGGGCCTGCCGAGCGAAGGGGTATTTTGGACAAGGAAGGGGCCGAAGTGGTCGGCGGCGTGGTGGTTGCGAGATATGGTGCCAATCCTATGGCCACTATCAATGGGGTAAAGGAAAAAATCAAGGAAATTGCCCCTGGATTGCCGTCCAAGACCCTAATAGATGGGCGTACCTCACAATTGACCATCATCCCATTCTATGACCGCACCGATCTGATTCGGGAAACGTTGGGTACCCTGGGGGATGCCCTAAGCTATGAGGTATTGATCACCATATTGGTGGTCATCGTACTGTTGTACAACCTAAGGATTTCACTTTTGATTTCGAGTATAATGCCATTGGCCGTGCTGATGGTTTTTATCGCCATGAAACTTTTCCAGGTAGATGCCAACATTGTTGCCCTGTCCGGTATCGCCATCGCCATCGGTACCATGGTGGATATGGGCATTATCCTCTCAGAAAATATCGTTAGGCATCTCGATCTCAAGACCGAAGACCAAACGATAGATCAAGTGGTGTACGAGGCCACGGTTGAGGTGTCTGGCGCCATATTGACCGCAGGCCTGACCACCATTGTCAGCTTTATTCCCGTCTTCACGCTGAGCGGGGCGGAGGGAAAACTTTTCAGTCCGCTGGCATTTACTAAAACAGCGGCGCTTACCGCTTCCATGTTGGTGGCCCTCTTTTTAATCCCGCCCTTGGCGACCCAGTTGTTTGCAAAAAGGCGTTGGAAGCATCCCTTGCGATTGATTTTTGCCGGCCTCGTCATACTTGGAGGTATTTTGGTCCTGTTTTTCGGGAACCTACTGGGCATAGTTCTCATTGGCTTTGGAACCATCTCCTTGTTAGAAGGCCTCAAAAAGATTTCAAAGGAAAACGAAAGCCGGTACCAAATGATCTGGAGCGTCTTTTCGATCATCATGTTATTGGGCTATTTCTGGCGCCCCTTGGGCTATGGCAATCCCCTTGCGGTGAACCTTTTCTTTGTGGCGCTGATCTGTTTTTTGATTTTGGGCATCATTCTCCTCTTCAAGAAATATTATGCGCGGATTTTGGTCTGGGCTTTGGAAAACAAAAAACTATTTTTGGGAATTCCCGCATTTTTGCTGTTGTTGGGCATATTGATCATGGCCAATACCGGCAAGGAATTCATGCCCTCACTCGATGAAGGTTCATTTTTGTTGATGCCCACCTCTATGCCCCATGCCGGGGTGAGCGAGAACAAACGGGTACTGGCACAGTTGGATATGGCCGTGGCCAGTCTCCCCGAAGTGGAAACCGTTGTCGGGAAATCGGGCAGGCTCGAATCGGCATTGGATCCTGCCCCACTTGCAATGTACGAAAACGTGATTCTGTATAAACCGGAATATATTTTGGATGATGCAGGCAAACCCATGGGCTTCAAAACCGATGAAAACGGTCTTTTCGAAACCAAAAATGGCGCGTATGTGCCATCGGGTAGTGGGTTGGGCATCAAGGATCTGGTTCCCGAGCGCAACGGGTCGTTTTATAGAAACTGGCGACCGGAAATCAGAAACAAGGAAGATATCTGGGAAGCCATTCAATCGGTGGCCCTACTTCCGGGGGTAACCTCGGCGCCAAAATTGCAGCCGATAGAAACAAGGTTGGTCATGTTGCAGACCGGGATGCGGGCACCTATGGGAATCATCGTAAAAGGACAAGATCTTGAGGCCATACAGGACTTGGGCATACAATTGGAAACTATTTTAAAAGAAGTTCCGGGCGTGAAGGCGGAAGCGGTATTCGCAGATCGGATTGTTGGCAAGCCCTATTTGTTGATCGATATCGACCGGGAACGCATCGCAAGGTTCGGCATATCCATCACCGAGGTCCAGGATTTACTGGAAGTGGCCGTAGGCGGAAAAGTGCTGGGCCAAACCGTCGAAGGCAGGGAACGCTATGGGGTACGGGTCAGGTATCCCCGTGAATTGCGCGGTTCGCCCGAAGACCTGGGAAATATTTATATCACTTCACGGAATGGGACAGTGCTTCCATTAAAGGACATGGTGACCATACGCTATGAGCAAGGTCCACAGAACATCAAGAGTGAGGATGGATTTTTGGTGGGCTATGTGCTTTTTGACAAGGAGGAAGGAACAGCGGAAGTTGATGTGGTAGAGCAGGCCGAAAGCGCGATCCTGGAAAAAATCGAGAGTGGAACACTAATTGTTCCCCAAGGACTGAGTTACCGTTTTGCGGGCACCTATGAAAACCAATTGCATGCCGAGAAAACACTATCTTTTGTAGTACCTTTGGTATTGTTGGCCATATTCCTGATCCTGTATTTTCAGTTCCGTTCGGTAAGCATTTCACTGATGGTCTTTACAGGGATTGCGGTCGCGTTTGCCGGAGGATTTATCCTGATTTGGCTTTATGGCCAATCCTGGTTCATGAATTTTGACTTGGGCGGGATCAATTTCCGGACGCTTTTCAATATGAAAACCGTGAACCTGAGCGTGGCGGTGTGGGTGGGTTTTATCGCCCTCTTTGGCATTGCGACCGATGATGGGGTGGTCATGGCCACTTATTTGAAACAGTCGTTCGATAAAAATGAACCCTCGGATGTTCAGGGCATAAGGGCTGCCGTTTTGGAGGCGGGAGAGCGCCGCATCAGGCCTTGTTTAATGACCACTGCAACGACATTATTGGCTTTGCTGCCCATCCTGACCGCTACCGGCCGGGGCAGCGATATCATGATCCCGATGGCCATTCCTGGTTTTGGGGGCATGTTGGTCGCCTTGATATCGCTGTTCATCGTTCCGGTTTTGTTCAGTTGGAGAAAAGAAGCGGCATTCGGTTGGGCAGCACATAAATCAAATGAGCATGGAGTTGTTTAAAAAATATGGGCCCTATTTGGGCGTTTTGGCCGTAGGCCTTTTTCTGGGTTACCTGATTTCGGGAAAGCAGGGGGACGCAAGACCCACCCAGCAGGAATCGCATGTTGCGCATCCACAAATGTATAGCTGTTCGATGCATCCGGAAGTGCAACAGCCTGAGAAGGGCAACTGTCCGCTCTGCGGTATGGCATTGACCCCTATGGCCACATCAGACAATGCATTGGCAGACAATCAATTCCAGATGACCGAGAACGCCATGGCCCTGGCCAATATTGTAACCACCAAAATCGGTATTGAAAATTTGGAGGGAAATCGTATTGTCCTTTCAGGAACCATAAATGCCAACGAACAAACCAATGCCATTCAAACGACTGTGTTCGACGGCCGCATTGAAAAACTGAACGTGAATTATGTTGGTGAATACATCAAAAAAGGAAGCCAGCTGGGAATGATATATTCCCCCAAACTTTATGCTGCACAAGACAAATTGCTCACCTCCGCATCGTATAAGGATACCCATCAAAAACTGTATGCCGCAGCTAGGAATACCTTGGATTTGTGGAAAATGACCGATGCCCAAATCGATGAAGTGCTGAAAACGGGAAAACCTTTGATGAACTTTCCCTTGGTGGCCGATGTATCGGGAACGGTGACCGAGGTGTTGGCCACGGCGGGCAAATGGTATAAGGAAGGCGATCCCATTTTCAAGGTGTCCGATCTTTACACGGTTTGGGCCGTATTCGATGCCTATGAGTCGCAATTGCCGCTCCTTGAGGTAGGACAAAAAATCAGGATCACCTCCAATGCCCAATTGGGGAAGGAATACCAAGCCAAGATATCGTTCATCGAACCCGTGCTCAACAATGCTAAAAGGACGGTCTCGGTAAGGGCCACCTTGATCAACAAAGAAGGCGTGCTGAAGCCGGGAATGTTCGTTGAAGGGGAGGTGCAGGCCGATGTGCCGACAGCGGTGCTTACCGTTCCAAAATCAGCAGTATTGTGGACGGGCAGACGTTCCTTGGTTTATGTAAAACCAGATCCCAGTAGGCCCATCTTTGAGATGGTCGACGTTACCTTGGGAAATGCCATCGGAGATGCGTATGAAGTGCTTGACGGATTGGAATCGGGCGAAGAAGTGGTTGTGAACGGAACCTTTACGGTTGATGCCACTGCCCAGCTGAAAGGTAAAAAATCGATGATGGGCTCCAAGCAGGGGAACAGGACAGCTTCCAATATTGAAAATGGCAGCCCGGCCGTGAATTTCGAAGCAAATTTCAAAGATCGATTTGCGGAAATGCTGGATACCTATGCCATACTGAAGGATGCCTTGGTCAAGACCGATGCCGATGGCGCGGTCAAAGGTTCGAAAAAAATGATCGAACAACTCATTCAATTAAA
This sequence comes from uncultured Flavobacteriaceae bacterium, assembly GCA_963760375.1. Classification (GTDB taxonomy): domain Bacteria; phylum Bacteroidota; class Bacteroidia; order Flavobacteriales; family Flavobacteriaceae; genus Pelagihabitans. The sequence continues at coordinate 113,783 of CAVXCS010000005.1, forward strand.
GGAGTCGGCCATGCTGGATGGGATGACCCAAAGCCATCTTAAACAAATCAAGGAGAAGGCGCTCGCCATTTCCGAAACCGTAGATATCAAGCTACAGCGCAGGGCTTTTAAACCACTTTCTGAAAATATGGTGGCGATCGCCTCGATGATGAACGATTTCGACCAACCCCTCTATGTGCAGTTCTGTCCGATGGCCGACGGCAATAAGGGCGCAAGTTGGTTGAGCTTCGATAGCGAGATCAGAAATCCATATTACGGGGATGCGATGCTTAGCTGCGGAAGTGTTACAAAGACCATTCAATAGGCCTTTAACACAACGCGCGCCGACCGTTATAACCACTCTAAATTCCCTATTCCGCGTTTTGGCTTGGGCCCAAGGCTACAAAAATTCCAACACCCGCTCAAGGGCCATACCTCTCGAACCTTTGATCAGCACCGTGCCTTTTTCCAAAGGGTGTTTGCCCAAATGGGCAGCAAGGGCATCAAAATTCCTAAACTTAGGGAGTTCTGAATCGCACGCATAAAAATTCTCCCCGACCAAATAAGATTTATGAAAATGTAATTGGGCGACCCTGTCGGCTATTTCTTGGTGCTCTTTTTTTGCACTATCCCCCAATTCGAACATATCGCCCAAAATGACCATTTTATGAGCTGCCTCCAGATTCTCAAAACTGTCAAGCGCGGCGTTCATGCTTGTCGGGTTGGCATTATAGGCATCGAGAACGATGTGATGGCCATTTCTGGAGATGATCTGCGAACGGTTGTTCTTGGGTTCATATTGTTCCAATGCCGTTTTGATGGCCTGCATGGGAACCTCGAAATATTTCCCCATCAATACTGCGGCACAGCAATTGCTGAAATTGTAATGGCCCATCAATTGGGTTTGTATTGCCGTTCCTTCAACTTCTAGCTGAACGAACGGACGCGCGCCTAAAAATTTGATCTGATAATACTTCGGATTTTGGCCACTAAACCCGACCTTATGTACATAGGGTCCCAGCTTTTGTAGTTGTATGGGGTCATCGGCATTCATAAAAACCGTCTTGTCATGACCTGTCAGATATTCGAATATTTCACTTTTTCCCTTGATGACCCCTTCCACACCTCCAAAACCTTCTAAATGCGCTTTCCCAAAATTGGTGATATAACCGAAATCGGGCTGTGCGATCCCGCATAAAAATTCAATTTCTTTTTGATGGTTTGCCCCCATTTCCACCACTGCCATTTCGGTGTCTTCCTCGATGCGCAATAGGGTAAGCGCCACCCCGATGTGGTTGTTGAGGTTGCCCTGGGTCGCGATGGTCCTATATTTGGATGCCAATACGGCATGGATCAACTCTTTGGTGGTGGTTTTGCCATTGCTGCCCGTAAGTGCTATGATTTGCGCATGGCAGAATTTTCTATGGAATGTCGCCAGTTTTTGCAGACTTTCAAGCGCATTGTCGACCAGTATCGTTCGGCTGGAGGTTTCGTATTCGGGCTCGTCCACAATGACAAAGGCCGCTCCTTTTTCCAAGGCTTCACGGGCAAAGGCATTGCCATTGAAATTGGCGCCTTTCAATGCAAAAAAGATACTGTTTTCCTCTATTTTTCGGGTATCCGTGGCAATTGTCCGATACTTCAGAAAGAGTTGGTGGAGCGCTTCTATTGTCATGGTCCAAAAATATAAAAAGTCCCGAGTAGGATAGCTTCCTCCTCGGGACTTTTTTCAAATATCATGAAGTACCCTTATTTGGCTTTTTTTCCTCTTGGGGTTTTGTTCTTCGTCTTGGACTTTGAGCCTACCCTAGACATGGCGCATCGGAAGCCGATGTAATCGGTAGCCATGTACTGTGGCAGGTACCTGCGCTGTGCGGGATCAAGCCAGTAGGCACGGTCTCTCCAAGAGCCTCCTTTGAACACCCTTACCTCATCGTTGATCAGGGTGGTTCTGTTGTTGGACGTATCGTACTGTCTCGTTAAATGGCCCAATGAATCCCGCTCCACCTTATGTTTTGGGGAATCGTACATTTTTCTTGCATTGGGGTCATTTTCATCTTCTTCCTCACTGAATTTGTTGAAGAATCTCGATGAACCTGCATCGCCGTCCCTATAGCCCCTATTGTCACTGGATGAGAAGTTCGTTCTTAAATAGGTTTCGTTCTCGTCGACGGGCACCATTTTAATTTCACCAGGAAGGTTCAATGCCACCACTTTTCCGTTGGGCAAGGTGTCGAATACAACCGAATCCCTTAAGATGGTCACCTTACCATCTTCCCCAATGGCGGTTTTCATATAAATATTTCCCCTGAAATAGTTGAAATCGCTTATTTCATCATCTACGATGGGGCGATACACATCGGCAACCCATTCGGCCACGTTACCGGCCATATCATAAAGTCCTAAATCGTTGGGCTTGTACGACATTACTTCCGCCGTGATATCGGCACCGTCATCAGACCATCCTGCAATTCCGCCATAATCCCCTTTTCCTTGTTTGAAATTGGCCAATTGGTCGCCTCGGCCCACACGCTGTCCGTTTCGGGTATATTCCCCATCCCATGGGTATTTTTTCCTTCCCCTATAATTGTTGTATTCCCTTGTGCCTTGATTTGCCTGTGCGGCATATTCCCATTCGGTTTCCGTTGGAAGTCTGTACTCGGGCATGATGACACCACTGCTGCGCTTGGCAAAGGTGTTCACACTGTCTTTTTTCTTCTTGCCCTGAAGCGAATCGATTTGTCCGTTGTACACCGATTCAGGACGGTTAAGATAAGCTTCCGTACTGAAGGTGCCCTGCACCTCTCCTGTTGCCGCTTTGTATTTGGCATCTTCGGAAAGATAGCCTTCCCGTTCCAGCATAATTTCATTCACCCTATCGGTACGCCATTCCGCAAATTGGGTAGCCTGTATCCAATTGACGCCAACCACCGGATATTCTGCATATGCCGGATGTCGGAGGTAATTGTTGGTCATGGTCTCATTGAAGCCCAAACGGTTTCTCCAAACCAAGGTATCGGGCAAAGCGCCGGTATAGATATTCGTATACATGGGGTTTTCTGGGGGGTAAACACTTTTTAGATAATCCAGATACTCCAAATACATCACATTGGTCACCTCAGTTTCGTCCATATAAAAAGATTGCACGTGCTGTGAGGTCGGGGTATTGTTCCAATCGCGCATCACATCATCCTGCACCATACCTTTTGTAAACGTACCGCCTTCAACAAATACGAGACCTGGAGCGGTTTCCTGCTCCTTGAAATCCGTATTGAATTGAAAGCCTCCGTCTTTTGAATTGATTTTCCAACCGGTGGCCCTGGAAACATCTTTGGAGGAGGATCCAGATTTTTTACAACTGGTTACCATAGATCCAGACGCGATCACCGTAATGGAAAGTACAACTTTGATAAACTGTTTTTTCATAATTAGGACTTGAGTTCAAATGCTCGAACGACAAATAGGGGTTGTTCGAAATTGTATTTTAATTGATTTTTAATCTCGCTTTCGGCTTATAAAACGATGTTTTGGTCATTATATTTTACCATCTAAAAAAAAATAGGTTCCAAATCACAATTGGTATTGATGGGCACCGTCAAGCGTATATATTTCCATAACGGCATAAAGGGGTTAATATTATAGGATAAATGGTTTTCTTTCGTATTGGGGGAGCCATTGAATATCCATTGACCGAACCGCAATAAAATATGGTGGGCCAAAAATCTTTTTCGAACCACAAAAAGTACCGTTTAACTTAAAAATAGTGAAGTTCGTATATAAGATATTTCCAAAATGCCCGTTAACCAAGTATTATGATTATTTTTATTTTTTGGAATTGAACACATTCCATTTACTTTTGAACAACTAAACTTAGCTAGGAACGAATGAAAAAATTAGCGATACTAACACTATTGGCTCTCACCTGTAATTTGTCGGCCCAGGACAACAACAGGGTAATTACAACCGCTGTACCATTTTTGACCATTGCTGCCGACGCAAGAGCGGCCGGGATGGGCGATATGGGCGTCGCAACTTCTACCGATGCCTATTCACAGCAATGGAACCCGGCAAAATTTGCTTTTGCAGATCGTAAAATGGGCGTTGGATTGGGGTATACCCCATATTTGGAGAGTGTTATTAAGGATATTGGATTATTGAGCGGAAGCTATTTCAACAAAATCAACGATCAAAGTGCGTTCGCCTTGAGCCTTCGGTACTTTACCTTGGGTGAAATCGAATTGCGACAGACCATCAATGAAGTGGGAACAACCGTAAAGCCGAATGAGCTGGCTTTCGATGGTTCTTATTCGTTAAAATTAAGTCCGACATTTTCCATGGCGGTTGCCGGAAGGTACATCCGTTCGAACCTTAGGCTACCCCAGGCCGAAAATGCCGATTCACAGGCTGCGAGTTCCTTTGCGGTCGATGTGGCCGGTTATTATCGCTCAAGGGAAATCGCCTACAATAGTTTTGATGGCCGTTGGAGAGGTGGATTCAATATTTCCAATTTGGGAGGAAAAGTACAATACGATCAAGGAGGGCAGGAAAACTTCCTACCTACCAATTTAAGGTTTGGGGGCGGTTTTGATATGATTTTGGACCTTGACAATAAAATAGCATTTACCACTGAGTTCAATAAACTGTTGGTTCCGACTCCCAAAGATTTCAATGGCGATGGCGTTATCGACGCATCAGACAATGACGAATACCAGAGCATCGGCTTTTTTGAAGGCGTTTTTAAATCATTTGGGGATGCCCCCGATGGCTTCGGTGAAGAATTGAAGGAGTTTACATGGGCATTGGGTGCAGAATATACCTATCAAGATTCCTTTATGGTAAGAACCGGCTATTTCAACGAAAGTGTCGATAAGGGTGCCCGAAAGTTCTTTTCATTGGGCGCCGGATTCAAGTTCAATATCGTACAGATCGATCTTTCGTATCTGTTCTCAACCTCTCAGATCAAGAACCCACTCGAGAATTCCCTGCGTTTTTCACTTGCCTTCAACATAGGTGAGGAAATGTTGAACGACTAGAAGCATTCTCGCATTTTATAATTTTAAATAAAACCCGCTTTTGAGCGGGTTTTATTATTTTTAGTCTAATTTCAACCTCACTGGTTTTTATGCAAAAACAACGAATCGCTTTTGATTTATGTGTGTTCGGCTCGATTTCCGAGCTCGGTAAGGAACACGGTGATTTAATGTTGTCGGCGGTTGCCGCGAGGAAAAATGCATATGCCCCCTATTCGAATTTCCAGGTAGGTGCGGCCGTACTGCTCGAAAATGGTGCAGTAGTTATCGGTAACAATCAGGAGAACGCTTGTTTCCCTTCTGGACTGTGTGCCGAACGGGTGGCCATATTTCAAGCCGGGGCGGCCTATCCGGGGGTAGTCATCAAAGCCATAGCCATTTCGGCCTCTTCAACCACACGATCACTAAAGATACCCGCCGCACCCTGTGGCAATTGTAGACAGTCTATCGCTGAATATGAGTTGAAACAGGCGCAACCGATAGCCATTCTGATGATGGGGGCCGAAGGCGATATATTTCAATGCGATGCTATAGGCGACCTGCTGCCACTGGCTTTTGGCAGCGCCTATTTAAAGGGGAAATAACCTTTGAACAAGGGTCTTTCATGGAATCATTAGATCAGTTGGGGCGGTCTTTGTTTTTTCTCCAAACCTTTTACATCAATTTTTTTCCACTAATAATTTAATATGTATTTTTGTTTCTTGCAGTTCCGAGCCGGCGGCCGTCGGCAAATTGGCGGACGAATTTTTGGATTATCATAAAAAGCATTCGATGGAGAAAATCACCAAGGAGGTGTACCTAAAGTGGTACGAAGACATGTTGTTTTGGAGAAAGTTTGAAGACAAGCTCGCAGCGGTGTACATTCAACAAAAGGTCAGGGGATTTCTGCATCTTTATAATGGGCAAGAAGCTGTATTGGCCGGTGCCCTGCATGCCATGGACCTAACCAAAGACCGGATGATTACCGCTTACAGAAACCATGTGCAGCCCATAGGAATGGGTGTTGACCCAAGGCGGGTGATGGCCGAACTCTATGGCAAGGTAACAGGTACTTCAAAAGGTATGGGCGGTTCCATGCATATTTTTTCCAAAGAACATCGTTTTCATGGCGGTCACGGTATCGTTGGAGGGCAAATTCCCCTAGGAGCCGGTATGGCTTTCGGTGACAAATATTTCGGAAGGGACAATGTGACCATTTGTTGTATGGGCGATGGGGCAGTGAGGCAGGGTTCCCTGCACGAAACCTTCAATCTGGCCATGCTGTGGCAACTCCCGGTTGTTTTTGTTTGTGAAAACAATGGCTATGCAATGGGTACCTCGGTAGCCAGAACATCCTTCTCCACGGAAATCTGGAAACTGGGCCTTGGATATGAAATGCCATGCGGACCTGTTGACGGTATGGATCCCGTGGCCGTGGCCAAGGAAATGAGCAAGGCCATTGAACGGGCCAGAAGCGGAGGGGGTCCTACTTTCTTGGAGATGAAAACCTATAGGTACAGGGGCCATTCGATGTCGGATGCCCAACATTACAGGACAAAGGAAGAAGTGGAGGAATATAAAAAAATCGACCCGATAACCCAGGTTTTGGACGTTATCAAAGAAAATAAGTACGCTACCGACGAAGAGATCAAGGCCATTGATAAAAGGGTTAAAAGCTTGGTCGTGGAGTGCGAAAAGTTCGCAGATGAATCGGCTTACCCACCCATACAACAGTTGTATGATATGGTATACGAACAGGAAAATTTTCCTTTTGTACAAAATAAACTATAAGTAGATGGCAGAAGTAATAAACATGCCCCGTTTGAGCGACACCATGGAGGAAGGCACGGTTGCCAAATGGTTGAAGAAAGTCGGCGATAAGGTGAAAGAGGGCGATATCTTGGCAGAAATCGAGACCGATAAGGCCACCATGGAATTTGAGTCGTTCCATGAAGGAACCTTATTGTATATAGGCATTGCTGAAGGCGATGGGGCACCTGTTGATACACTTTTGGCCATCATAGGCGAAGAGGGCGAGGATATTTCCGGATTGTTGAATGGGAGTGCTGCTAAACCTGAGGCCGCATCGGCGTCGACCAAGCCTGCTGCTGATAAAAAGGAAGACGAACCAAAACAGGCTGCCGTCGCAGAAAAATCAACCCAGGCTTCCACAGAAATCCCCAAGGGGGTGGAAATCATAAAAATGCCCCGTTTGAGCGATACCATGGAAGAAGGCACGGTGGCCACATGGTTAAAAAAAGTAGGGGATACCGTTGAGGAAGGCGATATTTTGGCCGAAATAGAGACCGATAAGGCTACCATGGAGTTCGAATCGTTCTATTCCGGCACGCTTTTATATATCGGTATCCAAGAGGGCGGTACCGCCCCGGTAGACACGGTCCTTGCGGTCATTGGTCCAAAAGGCACCGATGTTGATGCGGTGTTGAAAGCGAAACCGGCATCCGATAAGGTGGCCGATTCGGCCCCACAACAGGAAACCGTGGCTCCTGCAGCGGAATCCACCCAAGCAACAAAGATCGTTGCCGATGGCAAGCGTATATTCGCTTCTCCCTTGGCCAAAAAAATAGCATCCGATAAGGGAATCAATTTAGCGGAGGTCACGGGTTCCGGAGATCACGGCCGGATTGTAAAAAAGGATGTGGAAAATTTCAGCCCCGCACAGCAACCTTCAACCCAAGCAGCGGCCCAAAAAACAGCCGAACCGGCCGGTTCACCTAAGGCCGGTGCTCCGGCACCGGTGAACCTGCCCGTTGGGACAGAAGGAAGTGAAGAGGTGAAAAACTCCCAAATGCGCAAAACAATTGCCAAGCGCCTGGCGGAGTCGAAATTCACCGCTCCCCATTATTATCTGATGATCGAGGTTGATATGGACAATGCCATAACTTCTAGGGAGCAGATCAACAGCTTGCCCGATACCAAGGTCTCTTTTAATGATATGGTGGTTAAGGCCTGTGCCATGGCGCTAAAAAAGCACCCACAGGTGAATACCAGTTGGAACGGGGATACCACCCGTTATAACCAACACATACATGTAGGCGTAGCAGTAGCGGTGGAAGATGGTTTGGTCGTGCCCGTGCTCCGATTTACAGATCAAATGACGTTGACACAGATTGGCGCCTCGGTGAAGGACCTCGCAGGAAGGGCAAGAAACAAAAAGCTTACCCCCAATGAAATGGAGGGCAGCACATTTACGGTTTCCAACTTGGGCATGTTCGGTATCTTGGAGTTTACCTCCATCATCAATCAGCCCAATTCGGCCATTCTTTCGGTGGGTGCCATCGTGGAAAGACCGGTCGTTAAAAACGGTCAGATCGCAGTGGGCAATACCATGAAATTATCCTTGGCCTGCGATCACCGTACGGTCGATGGTGCAACGGGCGCCCAGTTCCTGCAAACCCTAAGGGCCTATTTGGAAAACCCGGTGACGATGCTGGCCTAGGGGTAGTAACGCTACCCAAAAATCAAATAATTTTGATAAGCAGTTTACAAAATCATATTTCGAACGAACAAAAAGAAGCATTCCAATATCATTGGGATGCTTTTTTATAGGGAACAACTTGATATAGGACAATGAAAAAATTCGGACAGCTATTATTGACAATGGTTTTTCTGGGGTGCGGAACCTCACATATCACTAAAAATTCCGCTCCAATAGGTACCACGGGCCCAGATGGGGTAAAGGGAAGTGTCGTCTTGGTCGGGGATTCCCCAAAAACGAAAACTGCCGATGGCGAACCGATCAAGGGGGAACCCAAGCACGTTGATTTTTCAAGTCACGGGGAAATCGCAAGAATTATGGACTTTCTCGCTTCCGATTCGCTGCAGGGTCGCGATGCGGGCAGTGCGGGAATCGATATGGCGGCTGATTTTATAGAGGACATCTTTAGGAAAAACGATGTGAAGCCCTATTTTATAAGTTATCGCGATACCCTTTCCAATTTTGAAAAACCAGCCTTTAATATGGTGGGCATGGTTGAGGGCAATGATCCCACCCTCAAGAACGAGTTCATCATCTTGGGGGCCCATTATGATCATATCGGATTGATCGATCCCGAAAACAACGATTCCATTGCCAACGGGGCCAACGATAACGCATCGGGCAGTACCGTGGTATTGGAGTTGGCAAGGTACTTTGGCAAGGCCAGGACGAACAAGAGGAGTATGATTTTCGCCCTTTTTAGCGCTGAGGAAAAGGGACTTTTGGGCTCTGAACATTTGGCGGGGAAATTAAAGGCCCAAAACCTAGATCTGTATGCCATGCTGAATTTTGAGATGGTTGGGGTACCTTTGGTCGACAAAGACTATTTGATGTACCTTACGGGCTATGAACTGTCTAATTTGGCAATGGTGAGCAACGGCTATGCTAAGGAAAATCTTGCCGGTTTCTTGCCAAAGGCAAAAGAATTCGAACTTTTTAAAAGATCGGACAATTACCCTTTCCACAATTTATTCAATGTGCCTTCCCAGACCTACAGCACCTTTGATTTTACCAATTTCGATTACTACCATCGGGTAGATGATGAAGCTTCCTTGATGGATTTTGACCATATGGCGAAGGTGGTGAACAAGATCATACCCGTCATCGAAGGCATCGCAAACGCACCTGTTAAGGAAATCAAATATAATTAATGGCAAATGTAATCATCACAGGCACCAGTAGGGGCATCGGTTTTGAATTGGCGAAGCGCTTTGCGGATGCGGGACATCAGGTGCTGGCACTCTCCCGAAATCAGGCCCCCATTGGAGATTTGAACCACAAAAACATCCATTTTTTTCCTTTTGATATTTCAAGGGAGGCCGATCTGAAAAGGCTAACAGATTTTGTGGATACCCATTGGAAGAGGGTCGATATTCTGATCAACAACGCGGGCAAATTGCTCAACCAACCTTTTCTTCAGACCAGCACGGAATCATTTTTGGAGGTGTATAAGGTAAATGTTTTCGGAGTTGCCGCCGTCACACGAAGCGTGCTTCCAAAAATGGATAAAACAGGGCACGTCGTGACCATCAGCTCGATGGGAGGCGTGCAGGGCAGCCTAAAATTCCCTGGCCTTTCCGCTTATAGTTCAAGCAAAGGTGCCGTGATTACCCTTACCGAACTCTGGGCAGAGGAATTTAAGGAGCACGGTCCATCTTTCAATGTGCTGGCATTGGGGGCGGTACAGACAGAAATGCTGGAAGAAGCCTTCCCGGGATACCAGGCCTCCGTAACGGCCTCTGAAATGGCTGCTTATATCATGGATTTTGCACTGACCGGGCAACGACTGTACAATGGAAAACTACTGCAGGTCAGCAATACCACGCCTTGATGTAAGGGCAGATCTTCAATGGTTGAAATTTGATCGAAACAAGGTATAAAGGTTGGGGCAAACCCAAATCATTTTGAAAGTTTTGTTGCTTTCATGCTGTTAGTCATGTCGTCGGCCATATAAAAGTTATATTTTTGTCTTGATGCAGAATATCCTTCAAAAATACCTTCCGGAAAGATCGGTGGTGTCATGTTTGGCGTTGATACAACAACATGGGGTACATCTAAAGATCGTCAACGAACGGGTCACCAGGCACGGCGATTATCGAAAACTATTGGATGGCAAGCATCTCATCACAATCAATGCGACAACGAACCAGTACCAATTTTTGATCACCTTGGTGCATGAGATTGCCCATTTGGTCGCTTTCGAAAAATATGGGAAGCGTATCAAGCCCCATGGCGTTGAATGGAAATATACGTTTCAACATCTGATGCTCCCTTTTATCCGACCCGAGATCTTCCCGACCATATTGTTGCCCGTTTTAGCGAAACATTTCAGGAATCCACGGGCCAGTAGCGGGGTAGATACCCATTTATCATTGGCGCTGAAGCAGTTTGATGAAAATGAGGACAAAACCTATGTTTTCGAATTGCCCATTGGGAGCGTATTTAGAATTTATAATGGAAAACTATATCGAAAAGGGAACAAACGAACCAAGCGATTTGAATGCATTGAAGTAGCCACGGGCAGGTTATATCTGTTCCAGCCCAACGCCGAGGTGGAGGTCATTCGCTGAATTCTCGGGAATCATTGGAGCAAAACACCTTTAGCTTAGGATTTGTCCTATGTTTTGCGCAGAATGGTTTAATATTATACCTGAATTGAATCCGGTGCCAAATAGCTTAAACGAGACCATGACATGAATAAAAATTATTATGCAGTATTGATGGCGGGTGGTGTGGGATCGCGCTTTTGGCCGGTCAGCACTTCGGAGAACCCCAAACAGTTCCATGATATGTTGGGAACGGGCGATACGCTCATTCAAAAGACCTTCAAACGGCTCAATAAATTTATACCGACAGAAAATATATTGATTTTGACCAATGAGAGGTACAACGATCTGGTCTTGGAACAATTGCCCTTGGTAAAGCAAGAGCAGGTCGTTTTGGAACCCGCCATGAGAAATACGGCGCCCTGTATTCTTTATGCGGCCTTAAAAATCCAAAAGATGAATCCCGATGGACTGATGATCGTTGCGCCGAGCGACCATTGGATCGAAGATGAGGTTGCCTTTGCCGAGGATGTGATACAGTGTTTTCAAAAATGTGAAAGGGAAGCAGTGCTCTGTACCCTGGGTATTAAACCTACTTTTCCGAATACGGGTTTTGGATATGTTGAATTTGAGCAAGAAGGAACATCGCCGCTCAAAAAAGTGCACCAATTTCGTGAAAAGCCAGATTATGAAACGGCCAAGGGTTTTTTGGCCCAAGGCAATTTTTTATGGAATGCGGGGATATTCATGTGGAGCGTCAGTACGATCATATCCGCATTCAAAAAATACCAACCGAGCCAATATGCATTGTTCCAAAAAGGTGTCGGCAGTTATAATACTGCAAAGGAGGCTGCATTTATCCTTGAAAATTATCCCAAAGCCGAAAATGTTTCCATCGACTATGCCATTTTGGAACACTCCGAGTCGACCTATGTGTTGCCAGCCACTTTCGATTGGAACGATTTGGGCACTTGGGGTTCATTATATGACAAGCTTGATAAAGACGAAAACCGGAACGCCATTGTCAACAGCAAAGTGATCGGTCTTGAAGCTACGGGCAATATGGTACGATCCCCGAAAGGTAAATTGGTGGTCATCGATGGTTTGAATGACTACATCATCGTCGATAAAAATGAAGTGCTGTTGATCTATCCAAAATCAAAAGAACAGGATATCAAACAAGTATTGGCCAAAGTAAGGGCTACATTTGGCGAAACCTATACCTAAGCGTTATGGAGGAATCTAAGGCAAGTGGCCAAACACCCGATCCATCGACCGAGGAAAGCGGCGAACAGGTAAAGGAGGAATTTAAAGGACTTTGGCAAAGCATACGCGTATTTTTGACCGAATTATTGGATATTCGGGGAAATACGGATCAAGAGGCTACCAAAGAGGCCATCAAAGCCGATATTCCCTTTAAAGGCCATACGGCCTGGATTTTGGTCTGCTCCATTTTCATTGCCTCCGTTGGCCTGAATGCCAATTCTACCGCCGTGGTCATTGGCGCCATGCTGATTTCCCCACTTATGGGCCCTATCCTAGGTTTGGGCCTGTCACTGGCCATCAATGATATCGATACCTTAAGAAGATCACTGAATAATTTGGCGGTGATGGTAATCTTGAGCGTCATCACTTCCTTCCTATTCTTTTATTTTTTTCCGTTGCAAACCGAATCTTCCGAATTGCTGGCCCGAACCAAACCCGACATCCGGGATGTGCTCATCGCATTTTTTGGGGGATTGGCCTTGGTGATCGCAAGGGCAAAAAGGGGCACCATAGCCAGTGTTATATTTGGGGTGGCCATCGCTACGGCCCTGATGCCACCACTTTGCACGGTCGGTTTTGGGTTGGCCATCGGTAATTTCGAATATGCGGGAGGTGCACTGTTATTGTTTGGCATCAATACCATCTTCATCGCATTGGCAACTTTTCTTGTGATCATTTTAATGCGATTTCCCATGGTGCGCTATGCCAATTCGAAGCGACGCAGATTGATTGCTCGTCTGGTTTCGCTCGCCGCAATAGCGGTGATGATTCCTTCCGGCTATATTTTTTATCAAGTATTTCAGGAATTTCTATTCAAAAAACAGGCCAATGAATTCATTACGGCGAATATTGCCACCTATAAGTTTTCCAAGGAAGGCCGATATCTGGACAACCTCACCGAGCTAAGGTATAACAATGGGAAAATGCCTTCCATGGAACTGGTATTCATGGGCAATGAAAACATACCCGAGAACGTCATTGCCACATGGACGGGTTTGAAGAACAATTACTCTAAATTAAAGGATACGGAACTTAAAATCATTCAGGGCTCAAAGAACGAGGCGGTCGATCAATTGAAATATGTAAATGAATTGTATGAGTCGAAAAAAGCGGAATTGCTGAACAAGGACGAGAAAATCCGTATTTTGGAAGCGGAGGTGACGAATTTGAACAAATTGAGAAAAGGACAAATTCCGTTCAAGGATATCAGTGATGAAGCAAAGGCAAACTATCAAAATTTGACCTCTTTGGGTTATGCCAGAGAGATCAAAACAGATTTCAGCAAACTCGACACCATTGCAATTTTCGATGCCCAATGGAAGGAGGGCACCTCAAAAGAACAGATTGAGGCGGATAGTAAAAAACTGGAGAACTGGTTAAAGATCAGGGTCAAGGATACAACCCTTCAAATAAGGGAGCACAACAACTAGTTCCGCTCTTCGATGTACATTTGACGTACTTTTTTAAAGAGTTCGGAGGAATATACGAAGTTGGTCACCACCTCATTGTCGGTTTTAAAAATTTCGTCCTTGGTTCCTTCCCAAGCCTTTAAACCATCTTTCAGGAATACGATTTTTTCCCCTATTTCCATGACCGAATTCATATCATGGGTGTTGATGACCGTCGTGATATCATACTCCTTGGTGATTTCGTTGATGAGGTTGTCGATCAAAATGGCCGTTTTGGGATCAAGGCCCGAATTCGGTTCATCACAAAAAAGGTATTTGGGATTCATCACAATGGCTCTGGCAATGGCGACCCTTTTCTGCATGCCCCCCGAAATTTCGGAAGGGAACTTTTCGTGGGCATCGGTGAGGTTCACCCTTTTCAAAACAAAATCGACCCTGTCTTGCATCTCGGAAGGGGATTGTTTGGTGAACATTTCCAGGGGGAACATGACATTGCCCGCAACCGTCATACTATCAAATAGGGCGCTCCCTTGAAAAACCATCCCCATTTCTTGCCTTAGGTCTCTTTTTTCATCGCCCGATAACTCGGAATACACCTTACCATCATAGCTTATGCTGCCTTCTTCGGGCACGAAGAGCCCCAACAGGCATTTTAGGAATACCGTTTTACCAGAGCCGCTTTGTCCGATGATCAAATTGGTTTTTCCGGTTTCAAAAGTGGCCGAAACCCCTTTCAATACCTGTGAATCTCCAAATGATTTGCTTATGTGGTCTACTTCGATCATCAGCCCAATAATAGTTGCGTTAATATATAATTCAAGATTATGATCACCACACTGGTCCACACAAAAGCAGTGGTACTCGCCTTTCCCACTTCAAGAGCGCCGCCCTTCATATAAAAACCGTGGAAGGAGGGCACCGTGGCAATAACAAATGCAAAGATCAGGGTTTTTATAAAGGCATAGGTGATATGAAAGGGGTTAAAGTCAAGGGTAAGTCCGGTTACAAAATCGGCACTGGTCAGAAAACCGCCAAAAACACCTGCCAACCAACCCCCAAAAATGCCAACATACATGGAAATTGCAATCGCAAAGGGATAGAACAGCATGGCAATGATCTTGGGAAAGACCAGGTAATTCAAAGAATTTACCCCCATCACCTCCAGGGCGTCGATCTGTTCGGTTACCCGCATGGTACCTATGCTCGAGGTGATATATGAACCAACCTTCCCCGCCATGATAATGGAGACGAATGTGGGTGCAAATTCCAGTATTACCGATTGCCTTGTGGCAAAACCGATCAGATTTCTTGGAATTAAAGGGTTATTGAGATTAAGGGCCGTTTGAATGGCGACCACCGCACCGATAAAGAAGGAGATAAAAATGATAATGCCCAAAGAGCCGTATATCAACTCGTCTATTTCCTTCAAAATGAGGTTTCTCATGATCCTCCATTTGGTCGGCTTTTTAAAGACTTCGCGGATCATCAAAAAGTAGCTGCCGATCTGTGCAAGGTGGTTCATGAAATAAAAATAGACTTCTTCCGGTAAAAATAATAATAAAGGGTATCATTTATGTCCCCAATAAAATATTAAGGTTGATTTTTTCTATTTTTAGGGCAACAATAAAATCCACATGAAGAATAAGATAATTTTACCCTGTGTTTTGGCAATGGTTTGCTTTATGGCCCCATGCCGAATCAACGCTCAGAAAAAAGGCAAATCGAGTCCGGTTCAAGAACAGGAGAATCTATTGAAAACCACCCCCAAATTGGTGGTCGGCATTGTGGTCGATCAAATGCGCTACGACTATATCACGCGATTTTGGGACGGGTATGGCGATGGCGGGTTTAAACGGCTTATCGGGCAGGGGTTCAATTGTAAAAACAACCATTTCAACTATTCGCCTACCAGTACCGCGCCAGGCCATGCCTCGGTGTATAGCGGCACCACACCGGCATATCATGGGGTTATCGGCAATGATTGGTACGATAAGGAGAACGACAAAGTGGTATACTGTGTTTCGGACTCCACATATACTACAGTGGGCACAACGGGCGTAACCGGGCAAATGTCGCCCCACCGCCTCACGGTTACCACGATTTCAGATGAGCTGCGATTGCATACGGAAATGAAAGGGAAGACCATTGCCATCGCGCTGAAAGATCGTGGTGCGGTATTACCGGGAGGCCACACTGCCAATGGCGCTTATTGGTACAATGGAGGCGATGACGGCAATTGGATCACCAGTAGTTATTATATGGCCACCTTGCCAAAATGGGTTGAAAACTTCAATGCTTCCAAAGCGGCTGCTCGCTACAACAAAGCCTGGGTGCCGATAAAAGACATCGATACCTATGTACAGAGTGGGGACGACAATAATGTCTATGAAGGGCTATTTGCAGGGGAATCGGCTCCGGTTTTTCCGCATGATCTCCCAAAACTATGGGACGGTAACGGCAAATTCGATATCCTAAGGTCGACACCATTTGGTAATGAGCTGACCACGGAATTTGCCTTGGCGGCCTTGGAAGCCGAAAATTTGGGTACCGACGGCATTACCGATTTTCTGGCCATCAGCTATTCCAGTACCGACTATGTGGGGCATAAATATGGGGTGAACTCAAAAGAAGTGCAGGATACCTATTTAAGACTGGATATGGATCTGGAAAGGCTCTTGAACCAATTGGACAAAACCGTGGGTGAAGGGGAATATACCCTCTTCTTGACCTCTGATCACGGTGCCATCGATGTAGCGGCCTATTTAAAGGATCAAAAAATTCCGGCGGCATATATGGATTGGTCAAAGATCAATCGTGAATTTAGCCAGTTTCTCCAATTTACATATGGTAACACCGACATCATCAAAAACTTTTCCAATTACCAATTCTTCCTGGACCACCAGGTCTTAAAAAGCCTAGATCTGGATTTGAGACAAGTACAGGAAACCATCGCCAAGGAGTTGTTGAGCTATGAAGGTATCGATCAGACCTTTACGGCTTATCAAATGTGGCAGAACCAATACACCGAAGGCCTTGCATCAGTGCTCCAAAATGGATATAACCAGAAACGCTCCGGGGATATTCTTGTGGTTTTGGCACCGGGAACGATCACGTATTCAATCACGGGTTCAACACATGGTTCGCCGCAAATTTATGATACACACGTACCCCTGATTTTCTATGGAAACGGTATCAAGCAGGGCAGTACTTCCAAGCGGACCGAAATTCCGGATATTGCACCCACCCTTGCCAGTTTAATGGGAATTGCCTTTCCCAATGGCACTACGGGAACCCCTATTGTTGACATTTTGGACGAAGCAGGAGAATGAACGAACGGCCCATAGGTATTTTCGATTCCGGAGTCGGAGGCACCTCCATTTGGAAGGAAATCCACAAATTGCTGCCCCATGAAAATACCATCTACCTGGCCGATAGCAAGAATGCACCTTATGGCGAAAAATCGAGTGGGGAAATCCTGAAACTCAGCATAAAAAATACGGAATATTTATTGGGCAAGGGCTGTAAATTGATTGTGGTAGCCTGCAATACGGCAACAACCAACGCCATTGATACCTTGCGAAAAATGTACGGCGTACCGTTCATCGGTATCGAGCCCGCGATAAAACCGGCAGCCTTGAAATCCCAATCGAAAGTAGTCGGAATCCTCGCCACGAAAGGGACCCTCAGCAGCAAACTATTTCATAGTACCGCCGAAAACCATGCTTTCGGTATCCGTATCATTGAACAGGAAGGAACGGGACTGGTGCCATTGATCGAAGCCGGCAAGATGGATAACAGTGAAACCAAACAATTGTTGGTCAAATACCTTAAACCGATGCTAGACGGGGGAATCGATCATTTGGTTTTGGGCTGCACCCACTATCCCTATCTGATACCAATGTTGAAGAAATTGCTGCCGGAACACGTTACCATTATAGATTCAGGGGAAGCGGTGGCAAGGCAAACCAAATACGTATTGGAAAAAAATGGCATGTTGAACACTTCCGTAAATATCGGTAGATCTATTTTCCATACCAATACGGAAGTCGAAAGTTTGAGCCGTTTTCTTGAGGACGCCAAAAATAATGTTGCGGTTTCGTATTTGGACTTTTAAACGAAAGGAAAGAATTTAAGTATCCAGCTTTCTTTGATAAGTCAAATAGGTAAAGGAATATTTATGGCGTTCATCGGCCTTATGATGTGACTCTGCCACCAGTTCCCATTTATGTTCATCGATCACGGGGAAAAAGGTATCGGCCTCCGGAAAACCATGGTGTATTCTGGTCAGCTCAATGGTATCGGCCAGCGGTTCGGCTTGCCGGTATATTTCTCCTCCACCGATGATGTAGGCCAAGGGTTCATTTTCAACCAGTTCAAGGGCAGCATCCAATCCGTGTACCACCACACAATTTTCGAAGGGCACTTTATAACCTTGGTCCCTCGTGATGATGATGTGTTTGCGGTTGGGTAAGGGCTTTGGAAAGCTTTCGAACGTCTTCCTTCCCATTATGATCGGATGCCCCGTAGTCAAGGTTTTGAAGCGCTTGAAATCATCGGGGAGATGCCACAGCAAGTCATTGTCCTTTCCAAGGGCATTTTTTTCGCCGGCCGCTGCTATCATTGTAATGCTCACTCCTCTTTTTTTTTATTGATGTTCGAAAGGGGAAAATCGGTTTCGATCTCTTTCTGCAATTCCGCTATCCGTTTTTTTTGCTTGGCCACCAATTTTTCGCGCTGGGCACGTTCCCAATCCAGCCCAAGGAACCGTTGTACTATAAAGACATTCACCAAGTGGATTGCGAATAGGAATGCCCATAGCGTAATGGCCCAAATGAACCAATCGTATTCCTGGCCATACTTCAATATCTTATTGATCAGCACCAAAAAAACACTGCCGATCAAAAAAAGCACAAAATGGGTGTAGAGCCTTTTTTTCTGTTTGACCCTCCTCTGGGCATTTTCTAGGAGTTCATGCTGCTCAAGATCGAGCCGTGGCGTATTTTTTCGATTGGAAAACATCCTATTGGTTATCTTTAAAGCAAAGATAAAGCAATTGCCAAACATGAATTAAAACCTATGGAAAAGATCAGGAAACTTTTTCCGGTCCTAAGCCAGAATATCTACACGGATACGGCCACTGCAGGGTTGCTCAGCGAAGATTTGATGGAATGGCGACAGGAACATGATATCGATTATCTCATTGGGGGAAGCAAGATGAAAATAAAGGCCATGCAGGAACAAATCCCGGAGGTCCGCAAAACCGTTGCGCGTTTTTTTGGATGCAGAAACGAAAACGTGGCCTTGGTGCCCAACTTTTCGATAGGGATGAACATGTTGTTGGAAGGCCTTGACAAACGCCAACGGGTACTCCTCTTGGAAAACGATTATCCGTCCCTGAACTGGCCTTTCGAGAGCCGTGGCTTTCCGATTTCCTATGCAAAGATCGATGCAGCACTGGAACAGCACATTTGGGACAAGATAAAATCAGACTCAATCAACGTACTGGCATTAAGTGTGGTACAATGGTTGAACGGGATCCGAATCGATTTGGATTTTTTGCGTCAGCTCAAAAAAGATTTTCCCGATTTGATCATCATTGCCGACGGCACCCAGTTTTGTGGGACCACCAATTTTGATTTTGAGGATTCTGGAATCGACATATTGGGCGGTAGTGGCTATAAATGGCTGCTGGCGGGCTACGGCAATGGTTTTATGTTGTTCAAGGAGGATATTATGGAGCGCTTTTCATTGAAAACGACAGGCTTCAATGCGGCCAATGCCGATATGTCCAAAAAAAATGAAATCAGATTTTCGAAGCACTTTGAGCCCGGGCATCTCGACACCCTAAATTTTGGCAGCCTTAAATTTTCCCTTGAATTTCTCGAGACATTGGGCAAGGACATGGTCGAAGCACAGTTGCGGAAACTGTCCGACCATGCGAAAAAGGCATTCACCACTTTGGACTTGTTGGATATTGACGTGACAGGCAGGCAACGGCACAGTACCATTTTCAACATTGCGGGAGATGATGCCACCTTCCAAAAATTGAGCTCGAACGGGGTGATCTGTGCGCAGCGGGGAAGGGGAATACGCCTAAGTTTTCACTGTTACAACACGGAAAACGACGTAGATCAAATTGTAAGAATCTTAAAAACAGGGCAATAGCGTTTATTCAATTGTGAAATTCACAAACCTATTTTTGTTGAACCCTGTTAAAAGTTACCAAAATATTGACAATATGATAAAACTGACATGAATCATTGTGAATGAGATGTTTATTGTAGTAATTTTGCGCTGAATTTAAAAATAAAATATCATGGCAATCGCTAAACAATATCTAAAGTCAAAACCAGTATGTAAGGTTACCTTTACAGTACCTGCAGAAGAAGCAAAAAAAGTAGCCGTTGTAGGAGACTTCAACAATTGGAACCCTAAAGGCAGCTTGCTTAAGAAACTTAAAAATGGCAACTTCAAAGGAACTTTTGAACTTCCTAAAGAATCCACTTATGAGTTCAAGTACATCATCGATGGTGATTACGTAAACGAACCTGAGGCCGATCGTTACCAGTGGAACGATTATGCCGGTACCGAGAACGCCGTTTTGGAGCTATAATCGATTACCGAAAAAAAAATCGAAAAGCTGGAAGGTTGTATGACTTTCCGGCTTTTTTATTTACAAAAGCCTGGAGGGAGGCCAAATTGTGATCCTGGGTAAGTTTATTTCCGACAAATGGATGTCCCTCGATCTAAGGATAGGGCGTCCTCGGCCCTTTAGACGGCCACTGCGCCTTTAATATGGGGATATGGGTCATAGTTTTCAAGGCTGAAGTCCTCAAACTTGAATTTGAAGATATCCTTGACCTTGGGATTGAGCACCATTTTTGGCAAAGGCCTGGGTTCCCGGCCCAATTGCAACAGCACTTGATCCATATGGTTGTCATAAATATGTGCGTCCCCGAAAGTATGGATGAATTCTCCGGGCTCGTAACCGCAAACTTGAGCCACCATCATCGTAAATAGGGCATAGGAGGCGATGTTGAAGGGCACGCCCAAAAAGATATCCGCACTCCTTTGGTACAATTGACAGGATAATTTTCCCTCGGCCACATAAAATTGAAAAAAGGCATGGCAGGGCGGTAAGGCGGCCTTGGCCTGGGCCACGTTTTCCGAAAAAGACTTTGAACTGTCGGGCAGAACGCTGGGGTTCCATGCGGTGACCAGCATGCGTCGACTGTTGGGGTTCTTTTTTAAGGTTTCCACCAGTCCTTCGATTTGGTCGATACCTTCATCGTTCCAGTTCCGCCATTGGTGCCCGTATACAGGGCCAAGATCGCCATTGGCATCGGCCCATTCATTCCATATGCGTACCCCGTTTTCCTGTAGGTAAGCAATATTGGTATCGCCTTTTAAGAACCATAGCAGCTCATATACGATCGATTTCAAGTGTAATTTTTTGGTCGTGACCATTGGAAAACCCTTGGCCAAGTCGAAGCGCATTTGATACCCAAAAACACTTTTGGTACCCGTGCCGGTACGATCGCCTTTTTGTGTACCGTGCTCCAGAACGTGCTTCAATAAATCGTGGTATTGTTTCATAAACCGGAAAAATGCTGCTTATGCGCAGGTATTTGATATTGTGAATAATTTGCTATCGCAGTTTGAACTGAAAACGAAAATAGAGAAAGATGAAAACAAAATGAAAGTTGGATCCTTCATTTTATTCAAAAATTATCAACGGTGGGCGAATAGTTTTTCAAAAATGACCGGCCCATCTCAGCCTAAAATCATACCGGCTATGGTGGCAGAGAGCAAAGAGGCCAAAGATCCACCTAAAACGGCCTTCATGCCGAACTCTGAGAGGGTCTTCCTTTGTCCCGGGGCGAGTGATCCTATGCCGCCGATCTGTATTCCGATGGAGGCGAAGTTGGCAAAACCACAAAGCATATAGGTAGCCATGATCACCGATTTATTGAACGTAAAATGTACCGGACTCGAAATTTCCTTTAAGGTGGCGAGCTGGGTGTAGCCCACAAATTCGCTGGAAGCCAGTTTAATGCCCAATAATTGTCCCATAAGCACTATGTCTTCGGCAGCGACCCCTATCAGCCACATCAGCGGGGCAAACAAGGTGCCGAGCAAGGCCTCCAATGACAATTTATCATAAACGGAGTGTTCGGCGATCCATCCATTGAGGGTAGTCACTTCCCCCAACCAGCCAAAAATACCATTGAGCATCGCGATAAAAGCAACAAAAACCAACAACATGGCCCCTACGTTTACGGCCAATTTAAGTCCCTCCGTCGTTCCGTTCGATATGGCATCCAACAGATTGCTTCCAATTTTCTCATGGGAAACCTGTACATCGGTGTCGATGGACTCGGTTTGTGGATATAGCATTTTCGAAATGATAATGGCTCCAGGGGCGGCCATGACCGAGGCGGCGATCAGGTGGCGGGCAAATTCCAACCGCAATTGCTCGTCGTTGCCTCCCAAAAACCCGATATATGCGGCCAGAACACCACCGGCAACGGTAGACATTCCGCCGATCATGACCAGGAGTATTTCAGATTTGCTCATTTTCTCGAGGTAGGCCTTGATCATTAGGGGGGCCTCCGTTTGGCCTAGAAAGATATTGCCGGCCACGGAAAGGCTCTCGGCTCCTGAAATGCCCAATGACTTGGTCAGTAACCATGCCAGGCCCTTGACTACTTTTTGGATCGCCCCCAGGTAAAAAAGCACTGAGGTCAACGCAGAAAAGAAAATGATGGTCGGAAGGATCTGAAAGGCAAAAATGTAGCCGATGTTGGGGTTTTCAAGGTTCAATAAATTCCCTAAAAGGAAATCGCTTCCGGCCAAGGTGAAGTTTAAAATTTCATTGAATATTTTTCCCAGGAAAGTAAAAATCTGTCGAATAAAGGGAACGGTCAGGATACCGATGCCCAGGAAAATCTGTATGCCCAATCCAATACCAACGGTGCTCCATTTGATGGCCTTTCGGTTGGCGCTGAAGAGGAAGGCAATGAGCAGAAGGGCCACCATGCCCAAAATACCGCGCCCCAGACTCTCCATGGAAAATCCGTTATTGGCGACCATTGGGGTAATCGATTGTGTTTCAAAGGCTGGCCCTAAGGAATCCTGTACAACTTGTTGGGCGGTTAAGGGTAGGGCAAAAAAAAGTACCAGCAGGAAAATCCAAAGTTTGGTAGCCATAACTTAAGGGGAGGTTGCTGGGTTAGTTGCGTTTAGAGATCTCATCCCGTAGTTTGGCCGCTTTTTCATAATCTTCATTCGCAACCGCCTTGTCCAACTCCTTGTTGAGCTCATCTATGGTGAGCTCGGAATAGCCCTCATTCGTACCTGAATCGATTTCAACCGTTTCCCCTTCCTGTAGAATTTCATCGACCATAATGCTTTCGTCAGTGTTTTCCTCTTTGTCTTTTTCCTTGGAGGAGAATTTCAGAAAGATTCCGGCCTTGTCCAAAATAGTCTTATAGGTAAAAATCGGGGCATTGAACCTTAGGGCCAGTGCAATGGCATCGCTGGTACGCGCATCGATGATCTCTTCAATTTTATCGCGTTCGCAGATAATACTTGAATAAAAAACACCATCGACCAACTTATGGATGATCACCTGTTTGATGACGATATCGAAACGATCGGCAAAATTTTTGAATAAATCGTGGGTCAGAGGTCTCGGGGGTTTGATTTCCTTTTCCAAGGCAATGGCTATCGACTGTGCTTCGAAGGCCCCGATCACTATCGGGAGTTTACGGTCCCCATCGACTTCATTTAAAATAAGGGCATAGGCCCCATTTTGTGTTTGGCTATAGGAAATCCCCTTTATTTTCAACCTTACTAAGCTCATATCATTTAAAAATACAAAAGCTGTTTAAATAGTTGGGGGTACCAGATATTTAAACAGCCCCTAGGGGGTGCAAATTAACAAAAATTAAGCGTTTTGCGCTTTAAATTCCTTTAATTTTTCGGTCAGTTTCGGCACAATTTCAAAGGCATCGCCTACGATTCCATAATCTGCGGCCTTAAAAAATGGGGCTTCCGGATCGTTATTGATGACCACTTTGGTTTTGGAAGAACTAACGCCGGCAAGGTGCTGAATGGCGCCTGAAATTCCGATGGCGATGTACAGGTTGCTCGCAACCGGTTTGCCTGTTTGTCCCACATGTTCTCCATGCGGCCTCCAGCCCAAATCGGAAACCGGCTTGGAACAGGCGGTCGCGGCGCCCAGAACATCGGCCAAATCTTCGATCATGCCCCAATTCTCAGGACCTTTCAATCCCCTACCGCCAGAGACCACAATATCGGCATCGGCAATGGTCGCTTTTCCGACCACCTTGTCTATTTCTACCGATTTTGCCATAAAATCGCTTTTCTCCAAAGCCGGTTGAAATGCTTCGACCTTTACGGTAGTCTGATGCTCTACCAGGCCAAAGGCGTTGTTGGAAATTCCGAGTACTTTGTTTTCGGTATTGATCTGGGTATGGGCAAACCCCTTGTTGCTGAAAGCCGTTCTTTTAACGATGAAGGGATCGGTGCTTTCAGGCTTTGCCACGATATTGGGGACGTAGCCCGCATTTAAATCGGCCGCCAAGATCGGCGCCAAGAACTTGGTATCGGCGCTTGAACTGATCACGACCACCTTAGCACCTTCTTTTTTGGCCGCTTCGGCGATACAATGGGCAAATGCTTTCGCGTTAAATGTCTTTAACTGGGCATCGTTGACATCATAGATTTTGGTGACCCCATAGGTGCCCAACAGTTCCTTGTCGGTTGCGTTGATGCAAATGGCCGTGACCGTTGTTCCCAATTGCGTGGCTACCGCATGGGCATAAGAAGCGACCTCGAAGGCGTTTTTTTTGAATTTACCGTTTTCTGATTCCGTATAGACGAGTACTGACATTGTTGTGTTTTTTAAATTTTATTTCCATTTCCATTTGATTCGAAAATCGGACCTGGTTTTCTATATTACTTTGGCCTCGTTGTGCAGCAGATCCACCAATTCTTCAACCGTTTCGACCAATTTAACACTACCCTTTGGTGCCGGTTTGTCAAATTTGATATCGGTGGTGGCCTGAATACCTGTTATAGGTTCTACCACGTTCAATTGTTTTTGGCGTGCCATCATGATGCCCCGCATGTTCGGGATCCTCAGGTCGCTTTCCTCGACCAATCCCTTTTGGCCGCCTATGACCAAAGGAAGGGTCGTGGCTATTTTTTCTTTTCCCCCGTCTATTTCCCTGAGGGCGGTGGCGTTGTTACCTTCAATTTCCAAACCGATGCAGGTATTCACAAAATTCATATTGAGCATCGTTGCCAGCAGCCCGGGCACCATGCCCCCGTTGTAATCGATTGATTCCCTACCTGCAATGACGAGGTCATATCCCCCTTTTTTTACGATTTCGGCCAATTGTTGTGCCACATAAAATCCGTCGGTGGGCGCAACATTCACCCGTATGCCTTCATCGGCACCGATGGCAAGTGCCTTGCGCATTGTGGGTTCAACGGAGGCGTCTCCCACGGTCGCAACATGAACGCTGGCACCTTGTTTTTCCTTGAACCACATGGCCCTGGTGAGCCCAAATTCATCATTCGGATTGATGACGAATTGAACGCCGTTGGAATCGAATTTGGTATCCCCATCCGTAAAGTTGATTTTGGAAGTGGTATCCGGCACGTTGCTAAGGCAAACCAATATCTTCATGTTTGTGTTTTTAATGTTATTTCGGTGTTTTTTGGCTCGCACTGCGATGGTCCCCCAATACCCTTTATTCGTTGGCAATGATGGGCAAGGCGGGCATTGCTGGGCCGATGTATTGTGTTCGCCTATATCGCTCCGCTAAGATACACAAATTTATATAATTTACTATGCACGCATAATAAAATTTGTCACTTTTTTTGATTCGAACCAACCCTTAATCAATATATATTTTCCTATTTTTGCTTGCATTTTAACCAATTGAATAAGTTACGCCATACCACTATGAAGACAATACAATTTAGGGAAGCCATTGCGGAAGCCATGACAGAGGAAATGCGAAGGGATGAGTCTGTTTACCTGATGGGGGAGGAAGTGGCGGAGTACAATGGCGCCTATAAGGCCTCAAAGGGCATGCTCGATGAGTTTGGTCCCAAACGCGTTATCGATACGCCGATCTCGGAATTGGGTTTTGCCGGGGTGGGTGTAGGTTCAACGATGACAGGGAATAGACCCATCATAGAATTCATGACCTTTAATTTTGCCCTGGTCGGGATTGACCAGATCATCAATAATGCTGCCAAGATCAGGCAGATGTCAGGGGGCCAATTTCCATGCCCGATCGTTTTTAGGGGTCCGACCGCTTCTGCAGGCCAATTGGGCGCCACACATTCCCAAGCCTTTGAAAGTTGGTATGCCAACTGTCCGGGTCTAAAGGTCGTGGTACCCTCAAATCCCGCCGATGCAAAAGGCTTGTTGAAATCGGCCATACGTGATGACGATCCGGTGATTTTTATGGAATCGGAACAGATGTACGGTGACAAAGGAGAGGTGCCGGAGGGGGAATATACCATTCCCTTGGGCGTAGCGGATATTCGCAGACAAGGAGGGGATGTGACCATCGTTTCCTTCGGAAAGATCATCAAGGAAGCCGACAAAGCTGCAGAGGAATTGGAAAAAGAAGGGATCAGCTGTGAAATCATCGATCTTAGGACCATCAAGCCATTGGATTATGAAGCCATCGTTACCTCGGTCAAGAAGACCAACCGTTTGGTGATCTTGGAAGAAGCCTGGCCGTTCGGAAATGTGTCCACGGAAATAACCTATCACATCCAGGCAAATGCCTTTGATTACCTCGACGCACCGATACAGCGCATCAATACGGCCGACACGCCGGCCCCATATTCACCGGTTTTGTTGGAGGAATGGTTGCCTAACCATCAGGACGTGATCAAGGCCGTTAAAAAGGTTTTGTACAAATAAGCCGCTTAATCGTGTAAATAATATTTACTTCGCCGACCAATGGTTGACGAAGTTTTTTTTGCCCCTTTAGGCAGGAAGATCGATGTGCGTTGCACCAAACAGTATTGATGAAAAAGTTTCTTTTCCCAGTTTTCCTTTTGTTTGCTTTGGTGACCTCGGCCCAATCGAAGGTGAGCGGCATCGTCCTGGACGAATTCAACGATCCGGTCGCCTTTGCAAATGTGATCTTCAAGAATTCAAGCGAGGGGACCATCACCAACGATAACGGTCGTTTCTATATGGAATCGGACAATACCTATTCTACCTTGGTGGTTTCTTTCATCGGGTACGAAGATCGGGAAATCATTCTAACCAATAAGGTCACCTATAATTTGGAAATCAAATTGGTCGAGGCCACCGAACAACTTCAGGAAGTGGTCGTGTTTTCTGGGAAACTATCCAAAAAAAATAACCCAGCCGTTGAAATCTTAAAGAAGATCTGGGCGAAGAAAAGGCAAAACGGAATCCGTAAATTTAACCAGTATGCCTACGATAAATACGAAAAAGTAGAGTTCGATCTCAATACGATCGACAGTGCCCTGATGAAGAGCAAAATATTCAAGGGGCTTGAATTCATGTTCCAGGATTTGGATACTTCTCGCATCACAGGCAAAACCTATTTACCCATTTTTTTGAATGAAACCTTCAGCAAAGTAAATGGTGACAATATCCTGAACGAGGAAAAAGAGGAAGTGCTCGGCAACAAGAACTCGGGCTTCGACAACAACCAGGCCATCATCGCATTCGTCAAAGACCTTTACCAAGACTATGACATCTATAACAATTATCTGAAGTTCTTCGACAAAAGCTTTACGAGTCCATTATCCAGGACTGGCGTAGATACCTATAACTATGCCTTGAGAGACAGCGCCTTTATCGACAACAAATGGTGCTATAACATTGTTTATTATCCCCGGAGGAAGAACGAACTGACCTTTAAAGGGGATTTTTGGGTCAATGACACGACCTATGCCATAAAAAACATCAATCTCGAAGTGACCAAAAGCGCCAACATCAACTGGGTGAAGGAAATCTACATCGAGCAAGATTTTGAAGTGTTGAACGATTCCGTTTTTTTGTTGAAACGGGATTATATGTTGAGTGATTTCAGTCTTCGCAAAAAGGAAAATTCGAGAGGGGTATACGGCAAAAGAACCACGGTGTACAACAATTACATTTTTGATGTTCCCAAGCCCAAGGAATTCTATAGGGCGGTAGGCAATCCATTCGATCTTGCCGTAACCAACAGGGATAGCACGTTTTGGCAGCAGAACCGTTTGGAGGCCTTAAACAAGGATGAAAAGGGCATCTACCAACTTTTGGATACCTTAAAAACCGTGCCCAAGTTTAAAACCTATTACAACCTGGTCAGTATTTTGGGATCGGGATATGTCGAGATCGATAAATGGAACCTGGATATTGGAAGTGTTTATGACGTATTCGGCTATAACGATGCGGAGGGGCCACGCATCAGGGCAGGGGCCCGAACCTATTTCGGACAGAACGACCCATGGCGTTTGGAAGGGTATATGGCCTATGGCTTTTCCGATCAAAAATTCAAGCACGGGCTTTCGGGAAAAATACTGTTGGACCAAAAGAGCAGGTTGATCGTTTCCGGGGGGCACCGCAGGGATATTGAACAGCTGGGGGTGAGCTTAACGGCGACCAACGATGTTTTGGGAAGAAGTATTGCCTCTTCCTCCGTGCTTACCGTAGGGGCCAACAACAAGCTCACCAATATCAATTTAACCGCTTTCAATGCGGAAATAGAACTCGTTACCAACCTGCGCCTCGGGCTGGGGTCGACCTTCAGGACGCTGAGTTCCGCCCTGCCAGCCGATTTCAGCCTCGACTACCTGGATCCCGATTCGCCTACGGGCATTTCATCAGAAATCAATCAGTTCGATGTGAACATGGTCTTGATCTATACTCCGGGCAAAAAAACGATTGGCTATGGCGTGGAACGGCGCGACGTCAACGATACCTACAGTACCTTATACTTAAATTATACCAAGGGTATACAAGGCACGCTTGACAGTGATTTTGAATACCAAAAACTTCAGTTTTCCTATAGCCAGCCTTGGCAGATCGGTGGTTTGGGAAGATTGTACAGCACCATTGAAATCGGGAAGACCTTCGGCGAGGTCCCCCTTGGGCTCCTGAATGTTATCCCCGGCAACCAAACCTTGTTTACCACCTACGGTACTTTTCCCAATCTCGATTTTTACGAATTCGTGACCGATACTTACTTGGCCATGCATTTGGAACATAATTTCAACGGCCGCATTTTCTCAAGGATTCCCTTTATGCGAAAATTCAATTTGCGTGAAATTATAGGACTTAGAGGGGTTTGGGGCAATCTATCGAACGGCAATATCGCCTTGAACGCACCTACCAATATTCCCTTGCTCGCGCCCAACGACAAAATCTATTATGAATATTCCTTGGGTATCGGTAACATCTTAAAAATCTTCCGCATCGATTTCAATTTTAGGGGCAACTACCTCAATAGTCCCAATGCACGACCTTTTGCGGTCACCGGCACATTTGGTTTCAATTTTTAATCTTTAAAGGTTCAGTGGTTTCCTGAACACTGCTGAAATAACCTTGATAGGTCCCTTTCGAGCCACGGTCTATAGAGTGGTTAAATGGCGCACATTAATGTTTTTTATTCTGTTTGGTTTTACTATTTTTGCAGCCGTTCTAAAACAATTAACAACTGATCAACATGGAATTAATAGTAAAGTTTCTACCCGCCTTCGGCGTTTTGGCATTGATTTTCGTAGTCCTTAAGAACATTTGGGTTACCAAGCAGGAAGTCGGCAATGAAAAGATGGCCCGGATTGCCAAGAATATCTCCGATGGTGCGATGTCTTTCCTTAAAGCGGAATACAAAATTCTCGCAATTTTCGTGGTTGCCGTAGCCATACTCCTCTTTTTTAAAGGAACCTATGAACAAGGTTCGAACGGGATGGTTGCCCTATCGTTCGTGGTCGGCGCCGTTTGTTCCGCGTTGGCTGGTTTTATTGGAATGAGGGTAGCTACCAAAGCAAACGTGCGCACTACCCAAGCGGCCAGGACCTCTTTAGGAAAAGCGCTGGAAGTTGCCTTTGCGGGCGGCTCGGTGATGGGACTGGGTGTTGTTGGCCTTGGTGTTTTGGGGTTGAGCGGTCTTTTTGCCATTTATCAGGAGATATGGCCTGGTGCCGATAACTTGGCGATGGTTTTGAACGTATTGACTGGCTTTTCCATGGGAGCTTCTTCCATAGCCCTTTTTGCACGTGTTGGTGGTGGAATCTATACCAAAGCCGCTGATGTTGGTGCCGATTTGGTCGGAAAAGTGGAAGCTGGAATTCCTGAAGACCACCCCTTGAACCCTGCGACCATCGCAGATAATGTTGGGGACAATGTAGGAGATGTTGCGGGTATGGGCGCTGATTTGTTCGAATCGTATGTGGGATCCATCATCGGTACCATGGTATTGGGCGCGTTCATCATTACTCCGGGATTCGAAGGACTTGGAGCGGTGTACCTTCCGTTGGTCTTGGCAGCGATTGGTATCGTAATGTCGATCATAGGTACCTTTTTTGTGAAAGTAAAGGATGGCGGAAATCCCCAGACCGCTTTGAACATCGGCGAATTCGGTTCTGCGGGTTTGATGGTGATCGCCTCTTATTTTATTATTGATATCATGATACCAGAATCTTTGGAAGGTTTGCCCTTCGGATCTTGGGGTGTTTTTCTAGCTACGATCGCAGGTCTTGTGGCCGGTTTGGGCGTAGGAAAGATAACGGAATACTATACGGGAACCGGAACAAAGCCTGTCAAATCGATCGTAAGACAATCCGAAACAGGAGCCGCCACCAACATTATTGCTGGGTTGGGCGTTGGGATGATGTCTACTGCAATACCCATCTTGTTGATTGCCGCTGCCATTTTGGTCTCGCATCATTTTGCCGGCCTTTATGGAATTGCGATAGCAGCTGTTGGGATGTTGGCCAATACCGGGATTCAATTGGCGGTAGACGCCTATGGTCCGATTTCCGATAATGCCGGTGGAATTGCCGAAATGGCGGAATTGCCGCATGAAGTTCGTGACCGAACCGATAAATTGGATGCGGTAGGGAATACCACTGCGGCCATTGGGAAAGGCTTTGCCATTGCTTCCGCAGCATTGACGGCCCTTGCCCTGTTCGCGGCCTTTATGCAGGTAGCACATGTTAATTCGATAGATGTATCAAAGCCGAACGTGATGGCCGGTCTATTGGTCGGGGCGATGTTGCCTTTTGTATTCTCGGCCCTTTCAATGAATGCCGTAGGCCGAGCCGCGATGGCGATGATCGAGGAAGTGCGTCGACAGTTCAGGGACATTCCTGAATTAAAGGCTGCTTTGGAAATTATGAGGAAGTACAATTCCGATCTCTCTAAAGCGACCAAAGAAGACAGGGCTATTTTCGATGCCGCCGATGGGGTGGCACAATACGATAAATGTGTTGCGATTTCCACACAAGCCTCGATCAAAGAAATGGTTTTCCCGGGCCTTTTGGCCATAGCCGTACCGGTAGCAACCGGCTTTATAGGCGGTGCTGAAATGTTAGGGGGTCTGTTGGCAGGGGTAACTTCTGCCGGGGTGCTCATGGCCATCTTCCAATCGAATGCGGGAGGTGCTTGGGACAATGCCAAAAAAATGATAGAAGCCGATGGTCGCAAAGGTAGCGATGCACATAAAGCGGCCGTGGTGGGGGATACCGTTGGAGATCCTTTCAAGGATACTTCTGGCCCATCTTTGAACATCCTTTTGAAATTAATGTCGGTCGTTGCCTTGGTGATAGCGCCGAGTATCGCTTTGAATATGGCCGATACCGCTTCGAATACGGTTGAAAACCAAACCAAAACGACCACCATCACCATGAATGTAGAAAAAGATGCCATGGCGGAAGCCACAATAGCATATACCACGATCATCAATGGTGAAAAGGTCACTGAAGAGAAGGTTTTTAAGGGTACTGAAGCTGAAGTAAAAGCGCAACTTGAACAGTTTGAAAATGCTTCGGTAAAACAAAAGGGTGCTGAAGTTGAAGTTACCATAGACCGAGTGGATATCAAAAAGAAATAATTGATCAAGGAAATAGATAAAACCATCCTTCGAAAGTAGGGTGGTTTTTTTGTTGCTATATTTGAGCAAATGGGTTTGATCGATTTCAAAGATGCGCTACAAATCATTACATTTCGTTCTTACGGAAATGCCAATCACTTTTATTCCCGGGGCCGTGCCTTGGAGGATGAGATCATCGATCTTTTGGATAAGGGCTTTTTCAGGTTGTTGCTCAATACCTGGAAGCGGTTTGAAACCGATGAAATTCGCAATACCCCGCTTACCATAACCCTGGCAGATGGCCGTAAGGTCGATGGCAAAACCGATATTGATGGCTATTATCTCATGGATGTGCCCCTATCGGAACTGGACAGACTTTCCGATAGTGAAGGCTGGCTTCGTTATGAAATAGCCTTCGCCGAAAGTGGCAACGTTGCCGACAAAACGTTTCCCAATCGTTTTTATGGTGAAATGTTGATCCCTTCGAACTTGTCAGAATTCGGGGTAATCAGCGATATAGACGATACCATCCTGCACACCGGAGTGGTTTCCTCGCTAAAATGGCGGGTGATCATCAACACCTTTTTTAAGAGAGCCGATAAACGCATCCCCCTGGAGGGCGCGGCACAATTTTATCGAATGCTTCACAAAGGGAAATCCGAACAAAATGTGAACCCCATATTCTATGTGAGCCACAGTCCTTGGAATTTGTACCGCTACCTCGAATTTTTCCTGGCCAGGAACAACTTTCCAAAGGGCCCGATACTGTTAAGAAGTTGGAGGGAATTTGGTTTTGGAAGACCCAAAACCGAAAAGCCGCAAAAACAAAAGGAAATCGTGAATATCCTGAAGACCTATCCGGAACTCTCCTTTATTTTAATCGGGGACAGCGGTGAAAACGATGCGGCCATCTATTTGGAGGTGGTGAAGGCATTCCCCAATAGGGTGAAAGCGATTTACCTGCGAAGTGTGGCCCACAGACGAAAAATGAACAAGGCAAAGCAAATGTTGGGTCTATTTGGGACAGTGCCAATAATGCTGGTAGAAAAGAGTGAAGACGCGGTTCTTCATGCCCGCTGGCTTGGCTTCATCAAATAATAATGGGGTTAGATTAAAACAAACCGTTTATTTCGGCATCTATTTTGTTGATTACGAGGCCTAAATCTTCAGGTTTGTCGACAAAGTCGAGCTGGTCTACATCGACCACCAATAACTTTCCCTTTTCGTAGGTATGCGCCCAGGCTTCGTAACGTTCGTTCAACCGGCTCAAATAATCGATCGAAATGGAATTTTCATATTCTCGACCCCGTTTGTGTATCTGTTTGACGAGATTGGGAATCGAACTTCTCAGATAAATCAACAAATCTGGCGGTTGCACCAAACTTTCCATCAATTCGAACAAACTTTTGTAATTGGTGAAGTCTCGATTCGTCATCAAGCCCATCGCATGTAAGTTGGGCGCAAAAATAAATGCATCTTCATAAATGGTCCTGTCTTGGATCACGTTCTTGCCAGTTTCCCTGATCTTTAGTATTTGCCGATACCGATGGTTCAGAAAGTAAATCTGAAGATTGAAGCTCCATCGCTCCATCTGGGTATAAAAATCATCTAAATAGGGGTTATCCACTACTTCCTCGAAATGGGCTTCCCATTTGTAATGTTTGGCAAGTAATTGGGTCAAGGTGGTTTTTCCGGCACCGATATTTCCTGCAACTGCAATGTGCATGCAATTATAATTTTTGGTTCGATTGTTGATCAAAGCGCTGGCTGACAAGATACGAAGTATATCGAGTTTGGGAAAAAATAAACGTCTAAATACTTCTCTATTTTTTACCCACGGTCACTGCCGATAGCCATAAGGTATTTCGATCATTTTGCCGCTTCCGCGATACATAAGAGTGTAGTTCGAGGCTCTTTTTTTTTGGGACGGAGAATAAAATGATCAACAATGCACACTTAACAAAACTAATTTTATATTTTTGCTCATTCAACACAGAGGAAGGATTTGACTGATTGCAACCTCTATACTTGAACAAAATTCAGGTCCTGGTCTAGAAAACCGGATGTCGGCTTTCAATTCAATTGAACCGGTATAAAAAATGCTAAAGCAGTTGGTATTGGTAAGGTTCAATATCATACTTCTTGTCCCGTTTCCGTCAAATCCTTTTTCAGCTAAATAAAGTAAAGTATGTCATATTTATTTACCTCTGAATCGGTCAGTGAAGGGCATCCGGACAAGGTAGCAGATCAGATCAGCGACGCCTTGTTGGACCATTTTTTGGCCTTTGATCCGGAAAGCAAGGTAGCCTGTGAAACCCTGGTCACCACAGGGCAGGTTGTTTTGGCCGGTGAGGTGAAGAGCCATACCTATTTGGATGTGCAGACGATTGCCAGGGACGTCATCAATAAAATTGGCTATACCAAAGGGGAATATCAGTTCAGCGGGGATTCTTGCGGGGTGATTTCTTTAATACATGAGCAATCGCAGGACATCAATCAAGGGGTTGATCGGGGCGCAAAAGAAGATCAAGGCGCGGGAGATCAGGGCATGATGTTCGGCTATGCAACCAAGGAAACATCAAATTACATGCCATTGGCCTTGGATATTTCGCATAAGATACTACAGGTTTTGGCGGCGCTGCGAAAGGAGAACAAAGAGATCAAATACCTGCGTCCGGACGCCAAATCGCAAGTGACCATTGAATATTCGGATGACAATGTACCGCAGCGCATCGATACCATAGTCGTTTCCACCCAGCACGACGTATTCGACAAGAACGACGATAAAATGTTGGCCAAGATCAAAAAGGACATCCTGGAAATCCTTATACCCAAGGTCAAGAAGCAATTGCCGAAAAAAATCCAGGGCTTGTTCGACGATCAGATCACCTATCATATCAATCCAACCGGGAAATTCGTGATCGGAGGTCCGCATGGCGATACCGGATTGACAGGAAGAAAAATCATCGTTGACACTTATGGTGGAAAAGGGGCCCATGGGGGTGGCGCATTTAGTGGTAAAGATCCCAGCAAGGTAGATCGAAGCGCGGCCTATGCGGCCCGGCATATCGCCAAAAATCTAGTTGCGGCAGGTGTAGCGGATGAAGTTTTGGTGCAGGTGAGCTATGCGATAGGCGTGGTGAAACCCACTTCAATTTTTGTGGATACCTATGGGCGTGCCAATGTGAAGCTGACCGACGGTGCAATTGCCAAAAAAGTGGAACAACTCTTCGATATGCGACCTTACGCCATTGAGGAACGATTGAAATTAAGAAACCCCATCTATTTAGAATCGGCCGCATATGGGCATATGGGCAAAGAACCAAAAGTGGTCACAAAGGTCTTTGAATCGCCTTATAACGGTAAAATTGAAAAAACCGTGGAACTGTTTACCTGGGAGAAACTGGATATGGTTGATAAGGTAAAAGCCGCGTTCAATTTATAATTTTTTCAAAAAATTGGAAATTTTTGATTTCCTGCACCTATATTTGTAATCCAAAAGTTCAAACACTTATTGAATTGTTATCAAGAAAGGTGGAGGGAGTAGACCCTTTGAAGCCTTAGCAACCCTTTGTTCCATTTGCAGAGAAGGTGCTAAATTCTATCACTCCATTGGCGTGACAGATAACGAAAAAAAAATTACAGAAGTAATTTTTCGCTTTCTTGAAACACTTTGATTTGACCGGCACGGTCGCTGTTGCCCGTTCGTTTGGATTTTTTAATCGATCTATGAACCATTAAAAAAACCAGAAATCATGAGTGATCAAAAATTTGCCACCAATGCCCTTCATGCAGGGCACGACACCAACGCCCATGGGGGTACCAGGGCGGTTCCCATCTATCAGACCACGGCCTACGTGTTCAATAATTCCGACCATGCTGCCAATCTTTTTTCCTTGGCGGAGTTTGGAAATATCTATACCAGGATCAATAACCCTACCAATGATATCTTGGAACAACGACTTGCCGCCCTCGAAGGGGGTATTGCAGCCGTT
This sequence comes from uncultured Flavobacteriaceae bacterium, assembly GCA_963760375.1. Classification (GTDB taxonomy): domain Bacteria; phylum Bacteroidota; class Bacteroidia; order Flavobacteriales; family Flavobacteriaceae; genus Pelagihabitans. Next base: position 149,596 of record CAVXCS010000005.1, read on the forward strand.
GTCACAGCTTCAGGTACCGCGGCAACGACAACTGCTCTGTTGGTGCTGTTAAAGGCCGGCGATCATATCGTGGCATCCAACAGTCTATATGGGGGAACCTATAACCTACTCAGTGTTACCCTGCCCAGATTGGGCATCACCACAACCTTTGTCGACCCTTCCGATCCCACTAATTTTGGAAAGGCCGTAAAGGAAAACACCAGGGCTATTTTTGTGGAATCGTTGGGGAACCCTAAATTGGATGTATTGGATTTAAAGGCCATAGCGGCCGAGGCCAAAGCGGCCAAAGTTCCTTTTATTGTCGATAATACGGTGCCCAGTCCCGCTTTGCTCAACCCCATTGCCCACGGTGCCAATATTGTGATCCATTCCCTAACCAAATATATCAATGGTAACGGAACCGCTTTGGGCGGCGCGATCATCGATGCCGGAACATTTGATTGGGCCAATGGGAAATTTCCTGAATTTACCGAACCTTCGGCCGGTTATCATGGGTTGGTGTATCATGATGCCCTTGGGGCGGCCGCATTTATCGCCAAAGCGCGCATAGAAGGATTAAGGGATTATGGAGGGGCACTGAGTCCGTTCAACGCCTTCCAGATCGATCCAAGGGTTGGAAACCTTGGACATACGCATGAAAAAACATAGTGAAAATGCGCTTGCGCTGGCTAAATGGTTGCAAGGCCGTGACGAAGTGGCCTGGGTCAATTATCCCGGACTGGCGACCAGCAAATATAATGCCCTTGCCAAGACCTACCTGCCCAAAGGACAGAGCGGCATAGTTACCTTCGGGGTGAAAGGTGGTTTCGAATCGGCCAAAAAGATAGCCGATGGTACCAAATTGTTCTCCCTGTTGGCCAATATCGGAGATTCGAAATCGTTGATCATCCACCCAGCAAGTACGACCCACCAGCAATTGGACGATCTGGCACAGGTAGCGACCGGGGTCACCAAAGATCTGATTCGATTATCGGTAGGCCTTGAAGATATCGAAGATTTAAAAGCTGATTTGGTCGCGGCTTTCGCCACGATTGACAAATCTGTCTTTGCCTAAATGGAAAATGCTTAATGCCATCGGTATGAACAGGGCGCATAATCATTGATTAATGTCCCTGTTCATTATGATGGTCATCACGGTACACAATTTACTTCATGCTACACCACCTCCAACTAAAAAACTACACCACACTTAACGGGGTATCCCAAGATATCGCGCTTTCATACCAATTGTTCGGTAGGGCGCTGCATACCGCGCCCATCGTATTGGTGAACCACGCGCTCACCGGCAACTCGAATATCACCGGCGATGAGGGTTGGTGGGCCTCCCTCATAGGAGATGGCAAGTGCATCGACACCCACAGTTATACCATTTTGGCTTTTAACATACCGGGAAACGGTTACGATCAATTCGTCATCGACAACTACAAAGATTTTGTTGCCGGGGATGTGGCCCGCATTTTCCTTTTGGGATTACAGCAGTTGAACATCAAAAAATTGTTCGCCATCATCGGGGGTTCCCTGGGCGGTGGCATTGCCTGGGAGATGGCCGCGCTAGACCCTAAGCTCACCGAACACCTGATACCCGTGGCTTCAGACTGGAAGTCTACCGACTGGTTGATCGCCAACTGTCAGATTCAGGAGCAGTTCCTCATCAATTCCAAACAACCCGTGCACGACGCGCGCATGCATGCAATGCTGTGCTACCGCACACCGGAATCGTTCAAGGAACGGTTTAAAAGGAGTACCAATGAAGCGTTGCAGGTTTTCAATGTCGAAAGTTGGTTGATGCACCATGGCAAGAAATTGCAGGAACGATTTCAACTGTCGGCCTACAAATTGATGAACCAATTGCTCAAGACCATTGATGTGACCAGAAATGGGGAACAGAATTTCATCAATTTACAGAACAGTGCCACGAACATCCATATCATTGGGGTAGACTCCGACCTTTTCTTTACCGCCAAAGAGAACAAGGAAACCTTTAAGCGCCTGGCACAGGCCAACAGCAACGTCACCTACGGTGAGATAAGTTCTTTACACGGTCATGATGCTTTTCTGATCGAATTTGAGCAGATGGAAAAGCTGCTAACGACCATTTTTAATCCGAAAGGACAATCGGGCAGGATCAAGGTCTTAAAGTTTGGCGGCCGTTCGTTAAGCAATGGAGAGGGCTTGGAGCGCGTACTGGAAATCATCTCCGGGAAGGTGAGCGAGGGAGAAAATATCGCGGTAGTGCTTTCGGCCAGGGAAAAAGCAACAGATCAACTGGAGCAGTTGCTCGAAATGGCCGCGAAGGGGCAAGATTACAGGAAAGACTTCGAGGCTTTTGAAAAATATCAAAAACACACCTTCGCCAATGTGAACCTTTCCGAAGAATTCAGAAGTCTTGCCAAGTTGTTTGAGGGCATCTCCCTGCTTGGAGATTACAGCCCGAAAATCAAAGATGAAGTCCTGGCCTATGGGGAATTGATATCTGCCAAGTTGATCACCAAGTTATTGATAGGGAAGGGGATACACGCCCAGTTATTGGATGCTAGGGAATTTATGATTACGGATGACACCTTTGGCGATGCCAAATTGTTGGAACAGATCTCGAAGGAAAAGGTTTTATTGGCCTTCGCAAAGCTCAAACCTGGGACTGTTCCGGTGATTACCGGTTTTATCGCCGCTACCGAGGCAGGGGAAACGACCACCTTGGGAAGGAATGGAAGCAATTATTCCGCCGCGTTACTGGCAAATTTTCTGGACGCCGAAGAACTGCAGAACTATACCCACGTCGATGGGATATACACCGCCAACCCGGATTTTGTGCACGAAGCCAGGCGAATCGATAATCTCTCCTATGCGGAGGCCAACGAACTGGCCAATTTTGGGGCGACCATATTGCATGCCAAGACCATTATCCCACTCATCGAAAAAAATATACCGCTACGCATCCTCAACACTTTCAACAAAGACAATGAGGGAACTTTGATCAGTGCCAAATCGAGCAAGGAGGGCATCAAATCGCTCTCGATCATCGAGGATGTGGCCATGATCAATCTGGAGGGCCGCGGACTCTTGGGCAAGGTAGGCATCGATGCCCGAATCTTTAAAACCCTCGAAGCCAATAACATCAGTGTAAGCATCATTTCCCAAGGTTCCTCGGAAAGGGGCATTGGATTGGTGGTGAAAAGAAATAGGGCAAACCTGGCAAAACAGGCTTTGGACAAGGAATTCAGCACCGATTTTTTGGCAAAGGACATCAATTTGATTTCCGTGGTAAACGATGTTTCGGTGATATCTATCGTAGGGCAAGACCTAAGCACTTTTCATAAACCCTATAATGCGCTCATCAAGAACCAAATCGTACCGCTATTGTTCAATAATACGGTGTCCGGAAAAAATGTGAGCTTGGTGGTCTATAGATCCGACCTTCATAAAGCGCTCAATGTAATGCACGGTCAGATTTTTGGGATCAGCAAGAAGATCAATTTGGCCGTTTTCGGTCACGGCAACGTAGGAGGTACCATGATCGATCAAATTTTGCAATCCGCTGGCAGTATCGAAAACCGTAAAGGACTTGATTTAAAAATTTTCGCAGTGGCCAACTCCAAAAAAGTGCTATTGAACAAAAATGGCATTCCCAAAGGGTGGAAAGACGTCATAAAGGAGAAAGGTGAACCGTACCAAGTTGCAGATATCATATCATTTGCAAAGCAACACCATCTAGAAAACCTTATAGCCGTTGATAATACCGCAAGTCAGGATTTTGTGGCCCACTATTTCGATTTGGTTGAAAACGGATTTGATCTGGTCTCCTCGAACAAAATCGCGAATACTTTGGGCTTTGACTATTACCAGCTGTTGCGAGACGAATTGTCCAAAAACCAAAAGCAATACCTGTACGAGACCAATGTAGGGGCCGGTCTACCCTTAATCGATACCATTAAACTATTGCACCTTTCGGGGGAGAACATCACGGGCATCAAAGGGGTATTTTCGGGATCGCTGAGCTATATCTTCAATACTTTTTCGGAAGTGGATAAGCCTTTCTCGGCCATTTTAAAGGAGGCCATGAAGCAAGGATTTACCGAACCTGATCCGCGGGAAGACCTGTCGGGTAACGATGTGGGGAGAAAACTTTTGATTTTGGCGAGAGAACTCGACTTGAGAAACGAATTTTCGGATATCGATATCCAAAATTTGATCCCTGAGGCCTTGCAGGACGCAACGGTCGGGTTTTTCTTGGAAAACCTGGAAGCACTCGACATCAAGTTCAGTGAAATCAAAAAAAACCAAAAGCCCGGTCACGTGCTGCGCTATGTGGGCGATTTGCATGGAGACCTACAAAAAGACAAGGGGCTGTTAGACGTCAAACTCATTTCCGTTCCCAAAGAAAGTGCCCTTGGACAGGTAAAGGGATCTGATTCGATCATCGAGATCTATACCGAATCCTATGGTGCCAATCCATTGGTCATTCAAGGGGCCGGGGCTGGAGCGGCGGTGACCGCAAGGGGCGTCTTCGGCGATATCTTGAGGATAGCGGAAAAAGGATAGCGATCTGTCAGCCCCGAACCTTGGTGTCGTAGATTCCACAACCCGTTGAAATGGCCGTAACGTAAATGTTTGCGTTTGTCGCCTTGCACTAAAGAATAAAAAAAATGAAAACCAAACGATTCGAGACCAACGCCATAAGAAGTCAATTGGAAAGAACCTCAAATATGGAGCATTCTGTTCCGCTATACCTCACTTCGAGTTTTGTGTTTGAGGATGCAGAGGACATGAGGGCTTCTTTTGCGGAAGAGCGGGAACATCATATATATTCCCGATATTCTAATCCGAACGCCTCCGAATTCATAACAAAAGTATGTCAGATGGAGGGCGCTGAGAACGGGTTTGCCTTTGCTTCCGGAATGGCCGCGGTTTTTTCGACTCTGGCCGCCTTGTTGAGCAGCGGCGACCATATTCTTTCCGCACGGAATATTTTTGGATCGACCCATTCCTTGTTCACCAATTATTTTCCAAAATGGAATATCGACCATACGTATTTCAAGATCGATGATTTAGACCGGGTGGAAGCGCTCATCACCCCGAAAACAAAACTGATCTATGCAGAAACGCCAACCAATCCTGGAGTGGATATTTTGGATTTGGAAAAATTGGGAAAGATTGCCAAAAAGAACAAGCTGATACTGGTCATCGACAATTGCTTTGCCTCGCCCTATTTACAGCAACCCATTAAGTTTGGGGCCGACCTCGTCATCCATTCGGGAACCAAATTGATGGACGGACAGGGCAGGGTGCTGGCAGGAATTACCGTAGGGACCAATGAACTCATCGACCATATTTACCGATTTTCAAGAATTACCGGGCCGGCACTTTCCCCCTTCAACGCTTGGGTCTTGTCGAAGAGTTTGGAAACGCTGGCGGTCAGGGTCGACCGCCACTGCGACAATGCCCTGCGTTTGGCAACGTTTCTGGAAAGCCACAAGAATGTAAACTGGGTCAAGTACCCTTTTCTTAAATCACATCCCAAGTACGAAATAGCCAAGAGGCAGATGAAGGCAGGCGGTTGTGTGGTCGCTTTTGAGGTCAAGGGAGGCCTGGAAGCGGGGAGACGTTTCTTCGATGCCATCAAATTATTGTCGTTATCTGCCAATCTGGGGGATTCGAGGAGTATCGTTACCCATCCCGCATCGACGACCCATAGCAAGCTTACGCCCGCCGAAAGGGAAGAAACCGGCATAACCGACGGAATGGTCCGCATTTCTGTCGGTCTCGAGCATATCGATGATATTATCGATGATATTGAACAAGCATTGGGATAGGTCCACCTAGGTTTGGGCGTTAAAGATGGCTCTTGGAAATCTTAATTTTCGCTATCTTCGTGTCATGCTCTCCAAGAAGACCAAATATGGTTTAAAGGCCCTGACTTATTTAGCCGGACAAAAGGACAATAAACCCGTGCAGATCGCTGAGATCGCAAAGCATGAGAACATCTCGCAGAAGTTTTTGGAAAGCATACTGCTGAGTCTCAGAAAAACAGGATTTTTAGGCTCTAAAAAGGGCAAGGGAGGGGGCTATTACCTGATCAAAAATCCCAAGGAAATTTTGATGACCGATGTCATGCGGATTTTGGAAGGCCCGATTGCCATGGTGCCTTGCGTAAGCCTGAATTTCTATGAAAAGTGTACCGATTGCCCTGATGAAGAAAGTTGTTCGGTGCACGTGTTAATGTTAAAGGTCAGGGATAGTGCCCTGGAGGTATACCGCAACAATACTTTGGCCGATTTGGTGGTACACAAGCCTTGATTTCCCAAAATATTCACTAACACCATTGCAGAATCTTCAAGAAACCAAGCACTTTTTTATTAATCTAGTAAATCTATAGGGTAATTATAAAAAAATGATTTCGCCCCCGGACCCATAAAATAATTTTATACTATTTTTGTTTACTCTATTAAATTGATAGGATAATTAGAATTTTATTAAAAGATGATCGCTGACCAACTAATTTTAAATAAAAAGACTACCAAGGAACAGTATGAAATCGATAGAAGATCGGAACGGCCATTGCGAAGCATTGCCAAATCGATCAGCTGGAGATTGATCGGCACGCTCGATACCATTTTGATTTCCTGGATCATAACGGGAGAAGTCAAGGTGGCCCTCTCCATAGGGTTGGTGGAATTATTCACCAAAATGCTGTTGTACTTCTTCCATGAACGCATCTGGAACCAAATTGGTTGGGGGAAATAATAATACAAAACCATGGTATTTACAAACACACAAATAAGGGATTTGAACGTACAGTTCAAGGGTATACCACCTGGAGAAATCATCTCATGGGCCATAAAAAAGGCAACAAAGCCTTTGATAACGACCAATTTTAGACCCTATGAAGTGGCTTTGCTGCATGCGGTAGTGGACGTTAAGGCCGATATTCCGGTAGTGTGGTGCGATACGGGCTACAATACCCCGAATACATATCGACACGCAGAGGAGTTGATCGAACGATTGGGCCTACAGATCGATTTGTACGTTCCCAAACAAACCACCGCCCATCGCGATGTATTAATGGGCATACCCAAGCTGGAGGACCCAAGGCATGCCGAATTCACAGATCAGGTAAAACTGGAGCCTTTTCGCAGGGCCATGGCCGCACATCGACCCGATGTTTGGTTTACCAATCTCAGAAAGGGCCAGACCGCACTACGCGATTCCCTAGATATCCTTAGCCTTGGCAAGGATGGGGTGTTGAAGGTGAGTCCGTTTTACCATTGGAGCGACGTTCAACTGGATGCCTATTTGAAGGAATATGGGCTGCCCAATGAACACCGCTACTTCGACCCTACCAAAGTTTTGGAAAACAGGGAATGTGGCCTGCACAACTAACGCCACCCAATCAAAACAACTAAAAAACATGACAGATACAGCACATATCAACGCTTTGGAAAATGAGGCCATTTACATTTTTAGGGAGGTGGCCGCACAGTTTGAAAGGCCGGTGTTATTGTTTTCGGGCGGTAAGGATTCCATAACCCTGGTGCGTTTGGCACAGAAGGCTTTTTGGCCGGCAAAGATTCCATTTCCACTGATGCACATCGATACGGGCCATAACTTTCCGGAAACCATCCGTTTTAGGGATAAATTGGTGAAAGAGCTGGGCTTGGAGCTGATCGTTCGAAAAGTCCAAGACACGATCGATCAAGGCAAGGTGAAAGAGGAATCGGGTAGGTATTCCAGCAGAAATGCTTTGCAGACGACCACGCTTTTGGACGCGATTTCCGAATTCAGGTTCGATGCCTGCATCGGGGGCGCCCGAAGGGATGAGGAGAAGGCAAGGGCCAAGGAACGTATTTTTTCTGTTCGTGACGACTTTGGCCAATGGGATGAAAAAAATCAAAGACCGGAATTGTTCGATATGCTCAACGGACAGATCGAATTGGGACAAAATGTGAGGGTCTTTCCAATTTCCAATTGGACGGAGTTGGATGTTTGGTCCTATATAGAAGCCGAAAACATTGAAATACCCTCGATCTATTTTGCCCACAAACGCAAGATCTTTTTAAGGGACGGTCTAATTTGGTCCCATTCCGATTATGTTTTCCAGGAAGAGGATGAAGCGGTCCTGGAACGTATGGTCCGCTTTAGGACGGTCGGGGACATGAGCTGCACCGCCGCCGTATTCTCCGATGCCGCCGACATTGCTTCGGTCGTAAGGGAAATCAGGGATTCGACCATCTCCGAAAGAGGGGCGCGCATCGATGATAAACGTTCGGAAGCCGCCATGGAAAAAAGAAAGCAACAAGGCTATTTTTAAAGAAATACCGAGGGCCCGATAAAAGCTCCGAAATCAAAAAGGGAAAGACAAACAAGTCCAAAATTAGTAGAAAGAATATGGAAGTACTTAAAATAGCAACCGCTGGAAGTGTTGATGACGGTAAAAGCACCTTGATCGGCCGATTGCTTTACGATACCAAATCACTGACCAAGGACAAATTGGAAGCCATAGAAAAAACCAGCCGACAAAAAGGCTTTGACTATCTCGACTTCTCCTTGGCCACCGACGGATTGGTAGCCGAACGCGAGCAGGGCATCACCATCGACGTCGCGCACATTTACTTTTCGACCAAGACCAAGAGCTATATCATTGCCGATACCCCTGGACATGTAGAATATACCCGGAACATGGTCACCGGTGCCTCGACTTCCCAAGTGGCCATAATTTTGATCGATGCGAGAAAAGGCGTCATCGAACAGACCAACCGCCATTTTTTCATCAACAACCTGCTTAGGATAAAGGATGTGATCGTGGCCATCAACAAAATGGATTTGGTCGACTTCTCAGAGGAGACCTATACCAACATCAAGGTCGATTTCGAAAGACTGATGGCCAAAAGGGACTATCAGGAACAGCAGATCACCTTTATCCCTGTCAGTGCCCTGAAGGGCGACAATGTGGTCAATAGATCAAAAAGTACCCCGTGGTATAAAGGCCAAACCTTATTGGAACATTTGGAAGCCTTGGAAAGAAAGGATATTTATAATGTAGGGACACCAAGATTTCCGGTGCAATATGTCATTAGGCCCAAGACAGAGGAACACCACGATTTCAGGGGTTTTGCCGGTAAGGTTTATGGCGGGGAACTCAGTGTGGGCGACGAAGTCGTTGCCCTGCCTTCCTTGAACAGGACCAAGATCAAGGCCATTTATTTTTATGACAAAAAATATAGAACGGCTTCCCGTAGATCTTCGGTGACCATCACCTTGGAAGATGAAATAAATTTGAGCAGGGGCGATATGTTGGTGAAAGCCGGTGATCTCCCGAAAATCGAAAAGGAAATCGATGCTACCGTTTCATGGATGGATACACGCCAAATGGCGGTAGGAAATAAATATATCGTTCAGCATGGAGTAAACAAAGTGTTGGCCAAAGTAGATCGCATTCACCATAAGATCCATCCCGATTATAGCGGTTTGGATACGGAAATCGGAGCGCTGGGCATCAATGACATCGCCAAGGTGACCTTTAAGCTGAACAAGCCCATTTTTTATGATGCCTTCAAAGCGCACCGCACCAATGGCTCGTTTATCTTGATCGATAGCCAGTCGAACAATACGGTGGGGGCCGGCTTTATCAATTAAGCCAAAAAGGAATTTCAATAAAAGAAGTGGTTTTTCAAAGTAGATGATGTTAAGCAAATTGTGGATCAAACGTTTGTGATTCATTAATCTATAAAATCTATAGGAATAATATAAATATGATCTTCACAGGAAGATCGGGAACTTGGAAGCGACATGCAAAGTTTTAGAACAGAGTTGGAAAACAATATAGTAGCCCAGGATATCATAGAATTGGAGGCCAAGATCAGGCAATTCAAGGAAGGTAATCTCGATGAGGAAAAATTTCGCAGCCTGCGTTTGGCGAGGGGCGTTTACGGTCAGCGGCAGCAAGGGGTTCAAATGATAAGGATCAAATTGCCCTATGGGAAAGTAACCGCAAAGCAATTGCGTAGAATTGCCGATGTGGCCGACGAATATTCCACCGGGCGATTGCACATCACGACCCGCCAGGATATCCAGATCCACTATGTAGATCTCGACCGAACCCCGGAGCTCTGGGAGGAATTGGAAAAAGATGAGGTAACCCTTAGGGAAGCCTGTGGCAATACCGTACGCAATGTAACGGCCAGCGAAACGGCGGGTATCGATGTTGATGAACCCTTCGATGTTTCGCCTTATGCAGATGCCGTTTTCAGGTATTTTCTGCGCAATCCCATCGGTCAGGAAATGGGAAGGAAGTTCAAGGTTTCCTTTTCTGCCAGCGATGCCGATACCGGCCTTTCTTACATGCACGATTTGGGTTTTATTGCCAAAATGCAAAATAACGTCAGGGGATTTAAAGTGATGCTGGGGGGTGGACTCGGATCGCAACCTCGACATGCCGATGAATTGTATTCATTTTTGCCATCCGATCGTATCATCCCTATGATGGAAGGCGTTGTGCGTGTCTTTGACCGATACGGCGAACGAAAGAGCAGGGCCAAGGCAAGGATGAAATTTTTGCTCAAGGATTTGGGCCTTGATGGTTTTAAAGAACTTTTGGAGGCCGAACAAAAAGCAATTCCGGAACAGACTGTGGTCATCGACCCATCGCGCTATCCCGTAATCAGGGTAGCCGATGAGCCCATTCCACCAATTGAGATTCAAGATGAGGTCGCTTTTGGGCAATGGAAAGAAACCAATTTGGTGGCTCAAAAACAAGCAGGATATTCTGCCATTGGGATAAAAGTGCTTTTGGGCGATTTCTATACCGATAAGGCAAGGTTGCTGGCCGATTTGATTGAAAAATATGCGGCCGGCGAAATCCGGTTCACCCTGCGCCAGAACATACTGATCCCTTATGTCAAAAATGAACTGCTCCCATTTTTTTACAACGAATTGTCTGCATTGGGTATGGCCGAAGTGGGCTATAACAAGGCTTTGGACATTACCGCTTGTCCGGGCACCGACACCTGTAATCTTGGCATTGCGAGCAGCACGGGGATTGCGGCGGAGCTGGAGCGCGTCATCAAGGCCGAATACCCGCAGTATATCTCAAATCCCGATGTGGTGATCAAGATCAGCGGCTGTATGAACGCCTGTGGCCAGCACAACATGGCCAATATCGGATTTCAGGGCATGAGCATCCGTACCAAAGACAAATTGGTCGCCCCTGCATTGCAGGTGTTATTGGGTGGTGGAAATTTCGGGGATGGAAAGGGACGCTTTGCGGATAAGGTGATCAAAGTGCCCAGTAAAAGAGGTCCTGAGGCCCTGAGGTTGGTGCTCGATGATTTCGACGCCAATGGGAACGGCGCCAAGTTCGCGGATTATTACGAACAAAAAGGACAGATGTATTTTTATGAATATTTAAAACCTTTGTCGGAGATTTCAAATCTTACCCCCGACGATTTTGTGGATTGGGGAAATGTTGAAAAATACGAACAGGCCATCGGGGTAGGGGAATGCGCCGGTGTTGTGATCGATTTGATCGCGACCCTTCTTTTTGAAAGTGAAGAGAAAATCCAGCTGGCAACCACGCACTTTGACAAGGGGAAATGGGCCGCCAGTATATACTATTCCTATTCCGCAATGGTGAACGCGGCCAAGGCCTTGTTGACCGTAGAAGATACCAAGACCAATACCCATGCCAGTATCATTGCAGATTTTGATGAAAAATTTGTGGCCTCGGGGAGATTGGTGCTGCCAACCGGTTTTGAAATATTGGTGTTACAGATCAACCAAAACGAACCCTCCGAATCCTTTGCTAGCAGTTATCTGGATGATACCAAAGGGTTCTTAAGGCAGGTGGAAGCGTTTAGAAAATTAGAACTCGCCCATGTATAAAGAACCTCAATTGACCATCGTAGGCGCAGGTCCTGGAGATGTGGAACTGATCACCATCAAAGCCATCAAGGCTTTGGATTCTGCCGATGTCGTCCTGTACGATGCCCTGGTAGCGCCTGAGCTTTTGGCCTATGCACCATCCGCGGAGCATATTTTCGTGGGCAAAAGGAAGGGTTGCTATGCCTATCAACAAGATCAGATCAATGAACTCATCGTAAGCCTTGCCCGTCAAAAAGGCCATGTGGTACGATTGAAAGGGGGCGATCCCTTTGTCTTCGGAAGGGGTGCGGAAGAAATGGAATACGCCAGGATACATGGATTGGAAGTGAAGATGGTGCCCGGTATTTCGTCTTGTTTATCGGTCCCTGCCTCCCAAAACATCCCCGTGACCAAAAGGGGATCGGCCGAAAGTTTTTGGGTGATTACCGGAACGACCAAAGACCACCAACTATCAAACGACGTGGCGCTGGCCGCCCAGTCCAATGCTACCATCGTGATATTGATGGGAATGGGCAAGCTCAGCGAAATCGTGGCCTGTTTCAAGAAATTTGGAAAAGCGAAATTGCCCGTAGCCATCATTCAAAACGGTACGATGGAAAATGAAAAAACCGGTGTGGGTACCATACAGAACATCGAGCAGGTGGTTCAGAAACAAAAATTGTCGAACCCTGCAATCATCATCATAGGGGAAGTGGTACGGCACCGTGATATCATGTTGCAACTACGGACTGAATATCAAATCGAAGCACTGGCCTTATGAAGATGGAAACCAACAAGTTATATCCAATATTCCTGAAGACCGCCAATCTGCACATTCTGATCATTGGTGGTGGCAACGTAGCCGAAGAAAAACTCAGTTTCTTGACCAAATCGAGTCCGGATGCGAAGGTAACCCTGGTGGCCCCGATGTTTCGCGAGGGCACTTTGGCCCTGGCTTCCCAATTCGATGTAACGCTTATCAAAGACAAGTACCATGAAGCCTATCTGGATGGCAAACACATGGTCATCGCCACCACCGATGTGCCAGAGGTCAACATATTGGTTTATAACGACTGCCGGAAAAGGGACAAATTGGTGAACGTTGCCGACAACCCGCCCTATTGTGATTTCTACATGGGGGGCATCGTTACCAAGGGCAACGTAAAAGTGGCCATTTCCACCAATGGCAAGTCACCGACGACCGCCAAGCGGTTAAGGCAATTTTTTGAAGAGGTCATTCCAGACGACATCAGCCAAATGGTCCAAAACCTGAACGAATATCGGAAAACCATAAAAGGCGATTTCGAACAAAAAGTGGAAAAAATGAACGAGATGACCAAGCCCTTGGTAGAAAAAACATTTAATAATCATTCTGGCACCCTCAAATAGGGCCCAAAAATCTCAATAAAAATAGGTTATGATCAAAACGGATATTATCATCATCGGCGCTGGCCCCACAGGTTTGTTCACGGTATTTGAAGCAGGACTATTAAAGTTAAAAACCCATCTGATCGATGCGCTTCCGTTGCCGGGAGGGCAATGCACGGAAATATATCCCAAGAAACCCATTTACGATATACCCGCATTTCCGGAAATATTGGCAGGCGACTTGGTGAACAATCTTCTTGAGCAAATAAGACCCTTCAACCCCGGATTTACCCTCGGGGAAAGGGCCGAAACCTTGAACAAATTGGAAGATGGCTCCTTTCTGGTCACCACCAACAAAGGCACTGAACACCAGGCCCCGGTGGTGGTCATTGCGGGCGGTCTGGGTTCTTTCGAACCACGGAAACCCCCTATTGCCAACATCCTTGATTTTGAGGAAAAAGGCGTGGCCTATATGGTCAAGGACCCCGAGGTTTACCGCAACAAGAAAGTAGTGATTTCCGGAGGTGGCGATTCGGCGCTAGACTGGGCCATTTATCTGGCCGACCTGGCCACTGAGGTCATCTTGGTACACCGCAGAAACGAGTTTCGCGGGGCCTTGGATTCGGTTGAAAAAGCATCTCATTTGGCCAAGTTGGGAAAAATCAAACTGTATACCGAGGCAGAAGTGACCAGATTATATGGGGATGAGCATTTAGAGGCGGTGGTGGTGAAACACAACGATCCAGGATTGGGCGAAACCTATGTCGAAACCGACCATTTTATACCGCTTTTCGGTCTTTCTCCAAAATTGGGGCCTATTGGGGACTGGGGCTTGGAAATTGAAAAAAACGCCATAAAAGTCAATAATGCCAAAGACTATCAAACCAATATTCCCGGTGTTTTTGCCATTGGGGACGTGAATACCTATGAGGGCAAACTCAAGCTGATCTTATCGGGATTTCATGAAGCTGCGGTGATGTGCCAATATGCTTACCAAATCATCAATCCCGGTAAACGCTATGTGATGAAGTATACCACAGTTGGCGGCGTGGAAGGTTTTGATGGCAGCAAAAAAGAGGCCAAAAAAGAAGTGGTCCAAAGCATTTTATAACCCTTTGCCATACGGTTACCCTATATAACCTCCCAGGGCATGAAGCCCTGGGAGGTTTTTACTTTGTCACGATTTGGCCAACTTTGTAAAAACTATGGACTTTGTTTGTTTTTACCAAGACTGTGCCGTTACTTTGCACCCAGTTCATTCGCAGGCAGACACGTTATCAAGAAAGGTGGAGGGATTAGACCCTTTGAAACCTTAGCAACCCTTTAACTTTAAAGAAGGTGCTACATTCTATCCCTAAAATGGGAATAGATAACCAAAAAAGAGGTTTTCTTCTACGATCTTGATTTATAAAATTGCGCTGGGTCAACACCATTTGGCTCCGTTTTTTTGATGATATGCGTTTGATCAATGAATGCGTTTTATGAAAGATATACGTCTTATTTTACAACAAAGAATATTGGTGCTCGACGGTGCCATGGGCACGATGTTGCAGCGCTATAAATTCACGGAAGCCGATTTCAGGGGGGAACGGTTCAAAGATTGGCCACATCCCTTGCAAGGCAACAACGATTTGCTGTCCCTTACCCAGCCTGAAGCCATAGCGGAAGTACATCGAAGCTATTTCGCGGCCGGTGCCGATATTGTGGAAACCAACACCTTCTCGGGCACTACCATTGCCATGGCAGATTACCACATGGAATCGTTGGTCTATGAACTCAATTTAGAGTCCGCCAAAATAGCCAAAAGGGTGGCTGACGAATTCACGGCCAAAGAACCGCACAAACCCCGATTCGTTGCGGGCAGTATTGGCCCTACGAACAAAACGGCGAGCATGTCGCCCGATGTGAACGACCCCGGGTTCAGGGCCGTCTCTTTCGATGAGTTGCGCATTGCCTATAAGCAACAGGTGGAAGCCCTGCTCGACGGTGGTGTTGACCTGCTTTTGGTTGAGACCATTTTTGACACCTTAAATGCCAAGGCCGCCCTTTTTGCCATTGAAGAGGTCAAGGAGGAACGCGGCATCGACGTTCCCATTATGGTGAGCGGCACGATCACCGATGCCTCCGGCCGCACCCTATCGGGGCAGACCGCCGAAGCTTTTTTGATTTCCATATCGCACATTCCGGTATTGTCGGTAGGCTTCAACTGTGCTTTGGGCGCCTCCCAACTGGTCCCCCATTTGGAAGTGCTCTCAGCAAAAACAGACCATGCGATTTCGGCACATCCCAATGCGGGCCTGCCCAATGCCTTTGGAGAATATGACGAAACGCCCGAACAGATGGCAGAGCAGATCAAGGAATATTTGGATAAAGGTTTGGTGAACATCGTGGGCGGTTGTTGCGGAACCACTCCAGACCATATTGGGGCAATAGCCGCATTGGTCGCTCAATACCAGCCCAGAAGGCTGCCCATCTTAAGCGAATAAATGAAAGATTCAAGCCCTAAATACCTTAGATTATCCGGTTTGGAACCGCTTGTCGTTACCCCCGAAAGCAACTTTGTGAACGTTGGGGAACGCACCAATGTGGCAGGTTCCGCCAAATTTCTTCGGTTGATCAAAGAAGAAAAATTCGAGGAGGCCTTGGAAGTGGCCCGAGACCAGGTGGAAGGCGGGGCACAGGTCATAGATATCAACATGGACGATGGACTCATCGATGGCAAGAGGGCGATGGTAAAGTTTTTGAACCTCATCGTTGCCGAACCCGACATTGCCCGCGTGCCCATTATGATCGATAGCTCCAAATGGGAAATCCTTGAAGCCGGGCTACAGGTGGTTCAGGGTAAATGTGTGGTCAATTCCATCAGTTTAAAGGAAGGGGAGCAACAATTTCTGCACCAGGCCACCCTGATCAAAAGATATGGGGCTGCGGTGATCGTCATGGCATTTGATGAGGTGGGCCAAGCCGATAATTATGAGCGCCGAATAGAAATTGCCCAACGTTCCTATACGCTTTTGGTCAACAAAGTTGGTTTTGCACCGGAAGACATCATATTCGATCTAAATATTTTCCCCGTTGCCACGGGGATGGACGAACACAAACACAATGCGCTCGATTTTATAGAAGCTACCAAATGGGTCCGTGAAAATTTGCCCCACTGCAGCGTAAGTGGCGGGGTAAGCAATGTTTCCTTTTCTTTTAGGGGCAACAATCCGGTTCGCGAGGCCATGCATTCGGTCTTTTTGTACCACGCCATCAAAGCTGGGATGAACATGGGAATCGTTAACCCGACCATGTTGGAAGTGTACGACGATATCCCAAAGGACCTTTTGGAGCGGGTTGAAGATGTCATTCTGAACAGAAGGGACGATGCTACCGAAAGACTTTTGGATTTTGCCGAAAGTGTGGTGGGGAAGGCCAGAGAAAATAAAATCGACCTGTCATGGCGCGAAGAACCCTTGCAAGACCGTATTACAAGGGCCTTGGTCAAAGGTATCGACCAATATATCGTGGAAGATGTGGAGGAGGCGCGCTTGGTAGTCGACAAACCCATTGAAGTAATCGAGGGGCATTTGATGACCGGCATGAACGTGGTGGGGGATCTTTTTGGCAGTGGCAAGATGTTCCTGCCCCAAGTGGTGAAATCGGCAAGGGTGATGAAGAGGGCCGTGGCCCATTTGCTTCCTTATATCGAAGAAGAAAAGTTGCGCAATCCCCAAGCGGGCGACAGCAAAGGTGCCGGTAAAATATTGATGGCGACCGTGAAGGGCGATGTGCATGACATCGGCAAGAACATCGTGAGTGTTGTCCTGGCCTGCAACAATTATGAGATCATCGATTTGGGGGTGATGGTACCTCCGGAGAAAATCATTGCGGCCGCGATCGAACATCAGGTGGATGTGATAGGGCTCAGTGGTTTGATCACCCCTTCATTGGATGAAATGGTGCATTTGGCCAAGGAGATGCAACGAAAGAATTTTAAGGTGCCCCTGTTGATAGGTGGTGCCACCACCAGTAAGGCCCACACCGCGGTAAAGATAGATCCGCAGTACAGCAATGCGGTGGTACACGTCAACGACGCATCCCGCGCGGTAACGGTGGTCGGGGATCTTTTGCAGAAAGAATCTTCCGATGGCTACAAAAAGGCGGTGAAGGATGATTATGAGGTTTTTAGGAACAAGTTCCTGAACCGGGGCCAGCAGAAGGAATACAAATCTCTGGCCGAAGCCAGGAGGAATAAGTTTCAGATCAATTGGTCAGATTCAGGAATAGTGGCCCCAAAGGAACTGGGTATCCAGATCATTGAAGACCTCGATTTATCCAAATTGGTCGATTTTATCGATTGGACCCCATTCTTCAGGAGTTGGGAACTTCATGGCAAATATCCCGATATCCTTGAAGACGAGATCGTTGGGCCACAGGCCACCGAACTTTTTGCCGATGCTCGGAAAATGCTGGAAAAGATATTAAAGGAAAGTCAATTGACGGCAAAAGGTATCTTCGGAATTTTCCCGGCGAACACAATCGATGAGGATGATATCGAGGTGCTATCACCCGCTTCGTTGCCCGGGCCGAAACAGCGGTCAGCATCGGAAGCAGACCGGAAGTTCGTTTTTAGGACCCTCCGTCAACAGCTCAAACGAAGGGAAGGGGTGGCCGATTATGCCCTGGCCGATTTTATTGCCCCGGCAGATTCGGGAAGGCAGGATTATATCGGTTGCTTTTGCGTTACCACGGGCTTTGGTACCGAAGCCTTGGCCCGCCAATATGAGCGGGAATTGGACGACTATAATTCGATCATGATCAAGGCATTGTCGGATCGTTTGGCCGAGGCTTTTGCCGAATACCTGCATAAGGAAGTACGGACGAACCATTGGGGCTATGCGGCCAACGAGACCCTGAGCAATGAAGAATTGATCAATGAATCGTACAAGGGCATACGTCCCGCTCCCGGCTATCCGGCCTGTCCGGATCATTTGGAGAAGCTCACGATTTGGGAGCTTTTGCAGGTAGAGGAAAACATTGGCGTGAAATTGACCGAAAGCTTGGCCATGTGGCCGGCATCTTCGGTGAGCGGGTATTATTTTGCCAATCCTGAGGCCCGTTATTTCGGGTTGGGAAAGATCAAGGAAGATCAGGTGGCCGACTATGCACGAAGGAAAGGCATCGCGATGAAGGAAGCCGTGAAGTGGCTGGCACCCAATATAGCCGATGATTGACCCTGCGTTAGGGATTGAGGCCATGTCGAAGCGCTCCCGATTGCATTGGGACGCGACGGCCGAAAGCCCGACCCGACCCTTCGGGGAACGCCAAAAATAGAATTGAAGATCAAGAAACCAGTTTACCAAAGATGAAAATCACAGAACATATTGAAAACGCAAAAGGGAAGACCTTGTTTTCTTTCGAAATCATCCCACCGATGAAAGGGCGGAATATCAAAGAACTATACGACAATATCGATCCTTTGATGGAATTCAAGCCGCCATTTATCGATGTGACCACCTCCCGTGAAGAGTACGTATATATCGACCGTGACGGCCTCTTGGATAAGAAATTGACACGTATGCGCCCGGGAACGGTTGGTATCTGTGCCTCCATCAAGCACAAATACGACATTGATGCCGTGCCCCATGTGCTGTGTGGCGGATTCACCAGGGAAGAGACGGAATACCTGTTGGTCGATTGCCATTATTTGGGAATCGATAATGTCATGGCCCTGCGCGGGGATGCCATGAGGGAGGAAAAGTATTTTGAGCCCACAAAGGGAGGGCATGCCTTTGCCCTGGACCTGGTGAAACAAATTCGCGACTTGAACAGCGGGAAATACCTGCACGATGTCATTGAAACCGATGACTGTGCCCATTTTTGCATCGGAGTGGCCGGATATCCGGAAAAACACCTTGAAGCGCCTTCCCTGAAATCGGACTTGATCAGGCTTAAAGAAAAAGTAGATGCAGGGGCCGAGTATGTGGTGACGCAAATGTTCTTCGACAATCAAAAATACTTCGATTTTGTGGCCGCGGCGAGGGCCATTGGCATCGAAGTGCCCATTATCCCGGGCATCAAGCCCATAGCCGTGAAACGGCACCTGCAATTATTGCCACAGGTGTTCCGTATCGACCTGCCACAAGACTTGATCGATGCCGTGGATGCCTGCACCAATAACAAACAGGTCAGACAGGTTGGCATCGAATGGTGCGCTGCCCAGTCGAACGAGCTTAAGGCCGCAGGGGTACCGGTGCTCCATTACTACTCTATGGGCAAATCGGACAACATCAAAGCCATAGCGGAGCAGGTTTTTTAAATACCTCGGTAAAATTTGATTCCGGAAAACAGCCTTATTGTTGGCCTTTCCTGTTGAATAGTGCTATTTTTACACCCCATGAACCCAAGGCTGTTACTCCCTATCCTTCTTGTTACCATAGGTAGTCTGGCTCAGGATGCGGTTGTTCCGAAAGCCTATACCTTGGATGCTTCGGCCTTCTATGGATCGATCATTTTGCACAATCCCGATATTTCACACTTGATCACGGATCACCCCAACGGGTTGATCCTGGGCTATAACCGAAAGACTTTTGGGGCAGCGGCGTGGGAACAGGGATACAATTTTCCCGATATCGGGGCTTCTTTTGTATTTCAAAATATGGGCAACAAGACCCTGGGCCAGAACTATGGCTTATATGCCCATTATAATTTTTACTTTTTAAAACGCCTTGCCCAGTTCAGAATCGGCCAGGGGGTGGCCTATACCACGAATCCCTATGACAGGGACAACAACTTCAGGAACAATGCCTATGGTTCAAGGCTCCTGAGCTCTACCTACTTAATGTTGAATTTACATCGGGAGAATTTATATCGGGGCCTGGGTTTAAAAGCCGGTATTTCCTTGGTACATTATTCGAATGCGAACGTGAGGGCCCCCAATACCTCAACGAATACCTTGGCCTTCAATCTGGGCCTGACCTATACGCTTACGAATTCTGAACAGGAATACCTCATCAGGGAAAAACAAAAAATAACCGAGCCCATGCACTATAATGTGACGTTTAGGACAGGCATCAACGAAAGTGACATCATCGGTTCAGGCCAATACCCATTTTATATCATATCTGCCAATGCAGACAAACGTTTGGGCAACAAAAGCGCCGTTCAAGTTGGCGCCGACCTATTTTTCAGCAATTTTCTGAAGGAGTTGATCCGGTATCAATCCATTGCCTTTCCAGAGAACCAGGTGGATGTCGATACCGATTACAAAAGGGTGGGGGTTTTTGTGGGCCATGAGCTATTTATCAATAAAATTTCGATCACCGCCCAGTTGGGCTATTATATTTATTATCCTTTTGATTTTGAGGGAAAAGTGTACAACCGTGTTGGCCTGAAACGCTATTTCGGGGAGAAATGGTTCGGGGAAATCTCCTTGAAATCCCATGCCGCTGCGGCAGAGGCGCTGGAGTTTGGGATAGGCATACGATTGTAAATAAGAAAAGACGGTTTTTATAAAAGCCCCATTGAAAAAAAATGAAAAGAGGAAATCGCATTTTAACAGTACTTCTCGTAGGGTTTCTCCTGGCCTGCAACGGAGAAAACGCGCCGGATTGTTATCAAAATACAGGCTCCTTGATCAGGGAGGAAATCCCTTTGCCCAGCTTTACGAAAATTACGGTATTTGAAAATGTGACCTTGGTCATCAAACAAGGCTTGCAGCAGAAAGTAGAGATCGAGACGGGAAGCTTGTTAAGGAATGAGGTAAGTGCCACGGTTGTTGGTGACCGGCTGCTTTTAAGGGACACCAATGATTGTAACTATTTCAGGGCCTATGGCACCACCAAAGTTTTTGTGACCTCTCCCGACCTAAACGAAATCCGAAGCAGTACCGGCTGGCCCATTGAAAGCCATGGGGTTTTGGAGTATCCCGAGATGAGCCTATTTTCGGAAAGCTTTCTCGATCCTGAAGCCCTGACCACCGATGGCTCCTTTGATTTGGAACTGAACACCCAAAACCTGAACGTAGTGGTCAACGGGATTGCTTATTTCAAATTGAGGGGCAATACGGAAAATCTGAACTTGATCGTTGCTGCCGGCGATTCGAGGGTGGAAGCCGAACAACTGATCGCACAATCGGTCACTTTGGATCACCGTGGGTCGAACGACCTGTTGATCCAACCCTTGCAATCCTTAAAAGGGGTAATAAGGGGCACGGGCAACGTATTGAGCTACTTCCGACCTCCGGTGGTCGAGGTCGATATTTTGTATAAAGGGCGTCTCGAATATAAAGACTAGTTGCTTGATGAATCCGTTGCTCAAATTTTTCAACGACCTTTTCGCCATGCGAAACATCCTGGGCCACGACCCTTCGCTTGAGGCCTTGCTGGAAGCCCAGCGATTGATCGAGGGGATGGTCAAGGAGGGTAAAATACCGGGTTTGGCCCTCACGGTCATCAAGGAAGGGAACGTATTGCTGCAAAAGGGTTTCGGATATGCAGACATGGCACTGAAATCGCCGGTCAGCCCCAACAGCACATTGTTCAGGACGGCAAGTGTCTCGAAACCCATTGCCGCTTCGGCATTGGCCATCATGGTCTCGGAAAAAACGATCGATCTCGACGCCTCTTTTTACGAGTATGTGCCCTATTTTCCAAAGAAGGAATACGATTTTACCCTACGTCAATTGGCTTCCCATACCGCAGGCATTCGCGGTTACAGGGGTATGGAATATCGATTGAACAAGCCCTTTGGCATTAAAGAAGGGATTGAAGTGTTTAAAGCCGATGCGTTGCTCTTTGAGCCTGGTACGGATTACCATTATAATAGTTACGACTGGGTGCTGGTATCTTTGGCCATGCAGGAAGCCAGCGGGTTTCCCTTTCAGGATTATGTAAAAGCGAAGGTGCTGGAGCCTATGGATATGTGGAATACCATGCCCGAGCCTACATTGCAGGGGCCAATTTCCGATACTGCCCATCAACCCTTGGCCACGTTTTATTCCAAAAGTAAAGGGAGTTTTAGAACGGCTGCCCCCGTAAACAATTTTTTCAAATTGGCAGGGGGAGGGTACTTATCGACTTCAGAGGATATCGCCAAACTGGGGCAGGCCTACCTACAGGGTAGGATTGCCGATCCTGGGGTGATTTCGCAATTCCTTACGGCATTGGAGGTGAATCGAATCTCCACTTATTATGGCCTGGGCTGGCAAGTTGGCCAAGATGCGAAGGGCAGGCCTTGCTATGGCCATGTGGGCAATGGCGTGGGGGGATATTCCAATTTTTTTGTCTATCCGGAGGAACAGATGGTCTTCGCCATTTTGGTGAATTGCACCGACCCAAAAATCCAGCAAGTATTGGACCAGGTCATGGGGCTGTTGATTGACCTTGGTGCCGATGCAAAATCCGTATAACGACTTCGGTCAAATTGGGCCAAGCTCCCCATCCATGGGCGACTTGAATCATTAAGGATGGCACTGTCCAGGCTTAAGGGATCACAGGGGCTGAAGTCAAGGCGGTGAATAGGCTTTCGAGGTTTTTATTTTTCCTGCTCAGCTGCAAGGTTTTCAGCTGGTTATCGTGCGCAAAATCGAAAACGACGGGCCGCATGTCTTTCGTCGTATTAAAAGTGATCTCATAAACGAAACCCACGGTATTTTTTACTTGGCCCACATGTGGCAGCTGGTTTAAAAAAGCCTCTTCCACGCGATAGTCGAATTCTACCTCGATGATCTGTTCCGCTTCTTCCCTCAGGTCGGCAAGTTTTCGGTCGGCCACCATTCGCCCTTTGTTGATGATCAAAACACGATCGCATACCGCCTCTACCTCTTTCATGATATGGGTTGAAAGCAGGATGGTTTTTTCCTTTCCGACGGTTCTGATCAATTTTCGAATTTCCAACAATTGATTGGGGTCCAGCCCTGTGGTGGGCTCATCGAGAATCAACACTTCCGGATCGTGCAGCAAGGCGGCCGCAAGGCCCACCCGTTGCCGATAGCCTTTGGAGAGTTGTCCAATCTTTTTGTGCGCTTCGACCGCTAGTCCGGTTTGATCGATCACTACCGCGATTCGATCTTTGGGCACCTTGTACACCTCGGCATTGAACGTCAGATATTCCTTCACATACATTTCAAGATAAAGCGGATTGTGTTCGGGCAAGTAACCGATGCTTTCCTGAACCTTCTTTTTCTGTGCTATGACATCAAAACCGTTGACCAAGGCCGTTCCTTCCTCGGCCTTATAATACGTAGTGAGGATTTTCATCAGGGTAGACTTCCCTGCCCCGTTGGGACCAAGAAAACCGACAATTTCACCTTTTTGTATTTCAAAGGAAATGCTGTCGAGCGCCTTCTGCGCACCAAAGCTTTTTGAAATATGGTTGACCACTATCGACATGTCATTGTAGTTTGGTCAAAAATAAACAATATAAGGCGCATTGCAAGCAAGGAGAAAATTCCGCAGCAGTTTTCAAGCATGAAATTTTCACGCTTTGGCCACGCTATGGACAAAAAAATGGGGCACAGGAATTCGATTTATCAATTTAATTGTTACATTAGCCGAAGTTTTAAAGCAAAATGACAAAACAATATTTCTGGAACGGTTTCTATTTTTACTTCTTTTTTAAAAGAGGGACGGGACTGTTGTAGTATATTCAATTCAAGATATAATATAAAGTCCCGCGAAAAGCGGGACTTTTTCGTTAACGAAAAAGGAGCCCGATATTGGGGGGCTTGACCGATAAAATGTTGTCGGATCGAATTTAAGGAAATGAAAAAATTAAGAATTGCCATACAGGGGATCCAGGGATCGAACCATCATCAAGTGGCCAGGGAATACTTTGGCGACGATATTGAACTCGTTGAATGTATGTCTTTTGATCAACTCGTGGACCGATTGCTCGATCATTCAGCGGATAAAGGGGTCATGGCCATTGAGAATTCGATTGCAGGGTCTATCATCCCAAACTATGCGCTGATCAATAAGAACAACCTCCACATCATCGGGGAGCATTATTTGAACATACACCATAATTTGATGGTGCTCAAAGGCCAGCAATTATCGGACATACAGGAGGTGCATTCGCATCCCATGGCATTATTGCAATGCAAGGAATTTTTCCGCGATTGGCCACAGATCAAACTGGTTGAGGATGTCGACACCGCAGAGACGGCCCGACGCATTCAACAACGGCAATTGACCCAAATCGCGGCTATTGCACCCAAGGTAGCGGCCGATCTTTATGGTTTGGACATCGTAGCACCGGAGATTCAGACCATTAAAAATAATGCCACACGATTTATCATTGTGAAGACAAAGAACAAGGATATACCAAAGGCGGAAATCAACAAGGCTTCGGTGCGTTTCGTCACCGACCACAAAAGAGGAAGCTTGGCGACCATTTTGAACGTGATGAGCGACTGTTTGTTGAACCTTACCAAGATCCAATCGTTGCCCATCATTGAAACGCCATGGAAATATGCTTTTTTCGTGGATGTCACCTTTGAGAAATACGATAATTTTGCCAAGGCCAAATCGCTCTTGAACATCATGTCTGAAGATTTCAAGGTTTTGGGCGAATACAAAAATGCCAGATTATGATGCGTACGGCCGATCGATTGCATAGCGTTGAAGAATATTATTTTTCCAAAAAGCTGAGGGAAGTCCGTACTTTGATGGCAGAGGGCCGCCCGATAATCAATATGGGCATCGGAAGTCCGGACCTATCGCCATCGGAGACCGTCAAGGCCGCACTTCAAGGCGCTGTTACAGATTCAGGAGCACACCAGTACCAGAGTTATCAGGGACTTCCTGAATTGCGTGAGGCCATCGCTGATTTTTATAAAGATCGTTTTGGGGTATCGGCCGATCCAAGCGCTGAAATATTGCCTTTGATGGGGTCGAAAGAAGGAATCATGCATATCAGCATGGCTTTTTTGAACCAAGGGGACGAGGTGCTCATTCCGGATCCGGGCTATCCGACCTATGTCTCCGTGACAAAACTGGTGGGCGGTGTGCCCCGGTTTTACAGGCTAAATGCCGAAAACGATTGGTTCCCTGATCTGGCGGGTTTGGAGCGGCAAGAACTGTCGAAGGTAAAATTGATGTGGGTCAGTTATCCACATATGCCGACGGGCGCTTCCGCCGACCGGAAAAAATTTGAAGCATTGGTGGCCTTTGCCAAAAGGAACGACATTTTATTGGTCAACGACAACCCATACAGTTTTGTATTGAACGATGCCCCGCTGAGCATCCTCTCCGTTAAAGGCGCCATGGAAGTGGCATTGGAGCTCAATTCATTGAGCAAAACCTTTAATATGGCCGGTTGGCGGGTGGGAATGGTCCTGGGAAGTGCCGAACATATCGATGCGGTACTGAAGGTCAAAAGCAACATGGATTCCGGTATGTTCTACGGCATACAAAAAGGGGCGATCGCTGCCATGCAATGTGGCCAGGAATGGTACGACAGCCTGAACAGGATTTATGGTACCAGGAGAAATTTGATGTTTCAACTGGCGGACAAATTGAACTGTACCTACGATCGCAAAGGGGTAGGTTTGTTCGTTTGGGCCAAATTGCCCGCAGGGAGCCCATCTTCGGAAAAATTCATCGATAAAATTTTGTACGAAAAGAATATTTTTATCACCCCTGGAACCATTTTTGGCAGCAATGGGGAGGGCTATATCCGGCTTTCACTATGTGTGAAGGAAGAGAAAATCGAAGAGGCGATCGCCCGATTTTGAGGTTGGGGCGCAGCAATGAATGTCATAAAACAGGAAAGAAATAAATGAACACTTTTATCATCGGTACCGGACTTATTGGAGGTTCCTTCGCAAAGGACTTGAAACGGTTGCGCCCCGATGTGAAAATATTCGGTATCGATACCAATCAACGGCATTTGGAAGAAGCCCTGGCCTTAAAGATCATCGATCAAAAATCGAGTTATGATGAACTGCATCAGGCCGATATGGTCATCGTAGGGGTGCCCGTGGATGTCATGGTCGAAGAATTGCCCAAAATACTCGATGCGATCAACGATGATGCGGTGGTATTCGATGGCGGCTCTACCAAGGGATTGATTTGCAAGACATTGGCAGATCATCCGAAAAGAAGGAACTTTCTGGCTTGCCACCCGATTGCCGGAACTGAATTTTCAGGCCCATCCGCTGCGATTGAAGGCTTGTTCGTCGATAAGACGAACATCATATGTGAGGTTGAAAAAACCGCATTTAAACTCCAGGAAAGGGCTTTGGAACTGTTTCAAAAAATCGGCATGCGTATTCGTTATATGAATCCGGAGGCCCATGATAAACACATCGCCTATGTATCGCACCTGTCGCATATCAGCTCTTTTATGCTGGGGAAAACCGTCATTGAAAAGGAAAGGAACGAACGTGATATCTTTGATATGGCGGGCAGTGGATTTGAGAGTACCGTAAGGCTTGCGAAAAGCTCACCGGCCATGTGGACCCCCATTTTTGAACAGAACCGTGACAATGTGGTGGAGACCTTACAGGAATACATCCATAATCTTCAAGAGTTCAAGCAATTGCTCGAAAAAGGAGACTATCAGGGCATTTTCAAGGAAATGGACGAAACCAATAGAATCAAGGAAATATTAAAGGGAATACCATTGAACAAAAAATAAAACAAGAAGTAATGGAAAATACAAAAGAACTGCGCAAATGGTTGAACGACATGGAACTGGGACATCCGCTGGTCATCGCCGGCCCTTGTAGCGCTGAGACCGAAGAACAAGTAATGCGTATCGCCAAAGACCTAAAGGATACCGATGTCAATTACTACCGTGCAGGAATCTGGAAACCCCGAACAAGACCTGGAATGTTCGAAGGAGTTGGGGCCATTGGCCTGAAATGGTTGCAGAAAGTGAAGGCCGAAACCGGCATGAAAACCGCTACGGAAGTGGCCAACCGTGCCCATGTTGAACTGGCGCTTGAACATGATGTTGATCTATTGTGGATCGGTGCGAGATCAACCGTGAGTCCATTTATTGTCCAGGAAATAGCAGACGCCCTCGAGGGTACCGATAAAATTGTTCTGGTGAAAAATCCGGTAAATCCCGATCTTTCATTATGGTTGGGTGCCGTGGAGCGCTTGTATTCGGCAAATATCCAAAAGTTGGGGGTCATCCACAGGGGTTTTTCCACCTATGAAAAGTCAAAATACAGGAACATTCCAGAATGGCAGTTGGCGATCGACCTGCAGACCAAGTTTCCCGATTTGCCCATCATCAACGATCCCTCGCATATTACCGGAAAAAGGGATATGATCTTTGATATCTCTCAAACGGCCCTCGACCTTAATTTCGATGGCTTGATGATCGAAACCCACTTTGATCCAGACAATGCGTGGAGCGATGCGGCACAGCAAGTCACGCCGGCCGCATTAATACAGATTATGAAAGATTTAAAGATCCGAAAGGAATCGGACCCTGAAACGGAATTCAACAGTAAACTGAGCAATCTTAGGGCCCAAATCGATATTCTTGACCATCAACTGATAGAGACCTTGGGCAAACGGATGAAGGTTTCAGACGGTATCGGCGCCTTAAAAAAACAGAAAAACGTTGCCGTCTTACAAAGCAGCCGTTGGAATGAAATTTTGGGCAAGATGATCTTGGAAGGGGAGACCAAGGGCCTGAGCGAGGAATTTGTATTGCGGATGTTCAAGGCCATTCACCAAGAATCGATCAACCATCAAGAGAAAATCCTGAAGGCATAGGACGACATTCTTGTTCAAATAAGCGAATCGGGAGACTTCAATTCAAGGATTGGGCCTCCCGATTCGCGTTTTTTCAATCTTTCCTGAAAATGTATCGGGTGATAAAAATACCCTGACCGTCACTTTTGCCGGCATCGGCCTCAACGGCACTGGTCACAAAAACCAATTCCCAACCTTCGGCGGCCATGGTAGTGAGCTTGGAAGCGACCACGGCATCGTTCGCAACGATGTTTTGGAAACGGATGCCTGCGATATTGTAAAAATTCAGAAGTTTGGTTTCTTCAAAGTTCCGGATCCGAATGTCATCGCGACTCGATTTGTTTCGGGAGTTGTCTTCATCGGTCTGTTCCGAAGTGAATTCTTTATAGTCTTTTTCCTCATTGCCATCGACCAGTCTCGAACGTCCAATGCCGCTGGGCACGATAGATTCCACGCTGGTGATGATTTTGAACTGTTGGGCATTGATTTCCAAGGTACCGGCAATGATCAAACAAACTAGGGTTACGATTTTTTTCATTTTTTAAAGGGTTTAAATTAGTAATGGTTTTGGGGGAACTCATTTTTAATTTTGAGTGATAAAGAAAAGATATTTTTTATTTGGATGAAATAGCTGTTGAAGAACTTTATCAACCAAACTTTACAATTCATGATCGATCGCATCTGCCTTTGGCCAATGATTGGGAGGTTTTGGGTTACCGGTTCGGACAAAAATGCGTTATTTTGCAGCAACGCCCCAAAAGGAGGAGCATATGACAGGAACCGTTTACAAATCGACCGGCAGCTGGTATACCGTTAAAACGGGGAAAGGTGACTTTTATGAATGTCGTATCAAGGGAAAATTTCGAATACAGGGCATTAAAAGTACCAATCCGATAGCGGTGGGCGATCAGGTTCACTTTGAACTGGAAAAGATCGGAGATGAAACCTTGGGCATCATCGATCACATTGGGGACCGAAAAAATTACATTATCCGAAAATCGGTCAATCTTTCAAAACAGACCCATATCATCGCCTCCAATTTAGACCTGGTTTTCTTGATGGTCACCTTGAACAATCCGACCACCTATACCATTTTTATCGATCGATTTTTAGCCACGGCGGAGGCCTATGAGATTCCTGTGGTTTTGTTGTTCAATAAAATCGATTCCTATCCCGACGAAGCATTGGACGAAATCAAATATATGGCATCGCTTTATCGTGATATTGGTTATACTTGTATCGGTATTTCCGCCAAAACCGGAAAGAACGTAGACCAGGTGAAGTCGCTGATGGCCGACAAGACCAGTATGTTTGCGGGCCATTCAGGGGTGGGCAAATCTACTTTGATCAACGCCCTGGAACCCACCCTAACCCTGAAGACGGCCGAAATATCGAACCAACATTTGCAAGGACAGCACACAACCACTTTTGCAGAGATGTACGATCTCAGTTTCGGGGCGAGGATCATCGATACCCCAGGCATCAAGGGATTTGGAATCGTGGATATGGAAAAGACCGAAATCGGTGACTACTTCCGTGAATTTTTTAAATTAAAGGGCCATTGCAAGTTCAACGATTGTCTGCATCTCGATGAGCCCGGCTGTGCCGTGAAAGAGGCATTGGACAAGAATTTGGTTTCCTGGAGCCGATACAAAAGTTATGTACAAATGGTGAGCGGGGAAGATGAAAATTACCGTCAGGACACACATGAAGAGGTGAAGGAATAATTTTTAATATCGCAATGGATATCTTAAATTGATGAGGGCAGTAATACAAAGAGTGACCGAAGCGAGTGTCAAAGTAGATAGCGAGATCGTATCCGAAATAAAATCCGGGGTGCTGATCTTACTGGGCATAGAATCGTCGGATGATCAAAATGATATCGAATGGCTCGCCCGAAAAATAGTGAACCTTCGTATTTTTGACGATGCCGAAGGCGTAATGAATCGTTCGCTCATGGAGGTCGGGGGCGATGCCATGGTCGTAAGTCAGTTTACGCTGCATGCCTCCACCAAAAAAGGGAACAGGCCCTCCTATATCAAAGCGGCCAGACCGGAAGATGCCATCCCGCTCTACGAAGGTTTTGTGAAACGGATGGAGTACGAAATGAACAAAAAGGTGGGTGCCGGTATTTTCGGGGCCGACATGAAAGTAGCATTGTTGAACGATGGTCCGGTGACCATCCTAATCGATTCTAAAGCCAAGGAATAATGAATATACCCAATGCCCAAAAAGAGGTGGATGCCTGGATCAAAGCACATGGAGTCCGCTATTTTAACGAACTTACCAATATGGCCCAACTCACCGAGGAAGTAGGGGAAGTGGCACGGATCATTGCGCGACGCTATGGGGAACAGAGTGAAAAAGAATCGGACAAAGGAAAAGATCTGGGCGAGGAACTGGCCGACGTACTTTTTGTGGTACTTTGCCTTGCAAACCAAACCGGGGTCGACCTACAGGCCGCTTTTGATAAAAAATTAAAACTCAAGGCACAGCGCGATCACGACAGGCACCAAAACAACACTAAACTCAAATAATGCTAACCTCGGCCTTATTACAAGGGTTCAAATCCGCATCCATTGAAACTATACCTAAGCACCCCTTCCAGCAAGATCTTTAAATCGCGCATACCGATTACCGGCTCCAAAAGTGAATCGAACCGTTGTTTGTTGTTACAGGCACTTTATCCCAACATTGCCATAGACAACCTGTCGAACTCCGATGATGCCATGGTGATGCAAAAAGGGCTTCAAATCGGGAACGGGTTGGTGGATATCCATCATGCCGGAACGGCCATGCGTTTTTTAACGGCCTATTTTGCCTCACAAGAAGGAAAAGAGGTGTTATTGACAGGTTCGCAACGGATGACCGAGCGCCCCATCCAGGTATTGGTCGAAGCATTAAGGGCACTTGGGGCCGAGATCGCCTATGAAAAGCAAGAAGGATATCCACCACTGCGCATCAAGGGTGAAAAGTTGAAAAATAGCAAGGTAAGTCTCCCAGCGAACATCAGTAGCCAATATATTTCAGCTTTGCTGCTGATCGCCCCAAAACTGCCCAACGGTCTCGAACTCCATTTGGTGGGCAAAATCACCTCCATTCCCTATATCAGAATGACATTGGGCCTGCTCGATGAAATCGGGGTCGAAAATTCATTCGTGGACCAGACCATCAAGGTATTTCCGAAAGCCTCCGTAGCCAACACCCGATTGGTGGTGGAGTCGGACTGGAGTTCGGCTTCCTATTTCTACAGCGCCATTGCCCTTGCAGACCCGGGCTCCGAGGTGCGATTGTCTTCTTACAAAAAAACAAGTCTTCAAGGGGATAGTGTTTTGGCAGAGATCTATGAGTCTTTGGGCGTGCATACTGTTTTTGACCGCCATGAAATCCGATTGACCAAAATGCGGACCAAACCGGTAGACCATTTGGAATTGGACCTGTCGAACGCCCCTGACATCGCACAGACAATTGTGGTCAGCTGTTTCGGTTTGGGGATCGGGTGCCACCTTTCCGGGCTGCATACCCTAAAAATCAAAGAAACCGATAGGTTGGAGGCCTTGTATACCGAAGGGTCCAAATTGGGCGCCAAAATATCGGTGACCGACAGATCCTTGACTTTGGACCCCTCCGTTGGCATGTTTCAAGATATTGCAATTGATACGTATAACGACCATAGAATGGCGATGGCCTTTGCGCCTCTGGCCTTGAAAACATCGCTTTATATCAACAATGCCGAAGTGGTCTCCAAATCCTACCCCGATTTTTGGAACGACTTGAAACACCTGGGAATAGGCATCGATTCGGTCTAATGCGAATTAAAACCGCTTTTGCTTGACTTCCCCTATGGCAGGGTCGTATATTTGCAGCCGCAAAAAACATCACTTAATCATCTTAAATGAAACTATCGCATTTCAGTTTTGAGTTACCGCAGAATTTACTGGCAGAATATCCTTCAGAAAATAGGGATGAATCAAAATTAATGGTCATCCATAGAGAAACCGGAAAAATAGAACATAAGCTGTTCAAAGATCTTATCGATTATTTTGAGGAGGGGGACGTGATGGTGTTGAACAATACCAAGGTGTTTCCGGCTCGATTGTACGGGAATAAGGAAAAAACAGGGGCGCGAATCGAGGTGTTTTTACTCCGGGAACTAAATGAAGAACAACGGCTTTGGGACGTTTTGGTGGATCCGGCACGGAAGATTCGAATCGGTAACAAGTTGTACTTCGGAGAGGATGAGAGCCTGGTGGCAGAGGTCATAGACAATACGACCTCAAGGGGGAGGACACTTCGTTTCTTATACGATGGTTCCTATATCGATTTTAGAAGAAAGTTGAGGGAATTGGGGGAAACCCCACTGCCCAAATACATCAAAAGGAAAGTGGAGCCGGAGGATGAGGAACGCTATCAAACGATCTACGCCAAGCACGAAGGTGCCGTGGCCGCCCCAACCGCAGGCCTGCATTTCTCAAAACATCTGCTGAAACGCCTAGAAATCAAAGGGATTGATTTTGCCGAATTAACCCTTCATGTGGGCCTTGGCACCTTTAATCCCGTGGAAGTTGAAGACCTTTCGAAACATAAAATGGATAGTGAGGAATTGATTATAGATGAAAGGGCAACGGAAATCGTGAACAACGCAAAAAAGAAGAAAAAGCGAATTTGTGCGGTGGGCACCACCGCGATGCGCGGTCTTGAAAGCGCGGTCTCCTCGGGCCAGACCCTCAACACTTTCGAT
This sequence comes from uncultured Flavobacteriaceae bacterium, assembly GCA_963760375.1. Lineage (GTDB taxonomy): Bacteria > Bacteroidota > Bacteroidia > Flavobacteriales > Flavobacteriaceae > Pelagihabitans. The sequence goes on from CAVXCS010000005.1 coordinate 182,257, forward strand.
GGATGGACGAACAAGTTTATTTTTCCGCCCTACGAATTCAGCATCGCCAATGCCATGGTGACCAATTTTCATCTGCCCAAATCCACCTTGTTAATGATGGTTTCGGCCTTTGTTGGCCATGATCTAATGAAAAGGGCCTACAAGGAGGCGATTTTAGAGCAATACAAGTTCTATTCCTACGGGGATGCCATGTTGATTCTTTAAAAGGATAAAATAAATGAAGGGAATCCCGCATAATTCCGATAATGGGGTTTTGCGGGGTTTTTAATTGTATATCATGGAAGCCGAGAAGAAAAAAGACATAAGGTCTTTGACCAAGGACCAACTGAGGGATTTTTTTGTGGCTCAGGGCGACCAGTCGTTTCGAGGCAATCAGGTATATGAATGGCTCTGGAAAAAAGGAGCCCATTCTTTCGAGGCAATGACCAACATTTCGAAAGAAACCAGGGAAAGCCTGGAATCACACTTCGTGATCAACCACATCAAAGTTGATCAGATCCAACGCAGTAAGGATGGTACGATCAAAAATGCGGTGCGTTTGCATGACGGACTGGTGGTAGAATCGGTACTCATACCTACCAAAAGCCGAACGACGGCCTGTGTTTCCAGCCAGGTCGGTTGCAGTCTTGATTGTCGATTCTGCGCTACGGCCCGTTTGAAAAGAATGCGCAATTTGAATCCCGATGAAATTTATGATCAGGTGGTCGCCATCGACAACGAGAGCAGGCTCTATTTCAATAGGCCGTTGAGCAATATCGTGTTCATGGGCATGGGCGAACCTTTGATGAACTATAACAATGTCATCAAGGCCATTGAAAAGATCACTGCGGTCGAAGGTTTGGGCATGTCGCCCAAAAGAATTACCCTTTCTACTTCAGGCGTGCCCAAAATGATCAAAAAAATGGCAGATGATGGCGTTAAATTCAAACTTGCCGTCTCGCTTCATTCCGCAATCGATGAAATCCGTACTTCGATCATGCCCTTCAATGCCACCTTTTCCTTGGCCGATTTGCGGGAAGCGCTGGAATATTGGTATGCAAAGACCAACAGCAGGATCACCTATGAATATGTTGTATGGAAGGGTATCAACGACACCCAAAACGATGTGGATGCCTTGGTGCAGTTTTGTCGTTTTGCCCCTTCCAAAGTAAATCTGATCGAATACAACCCCATAGATGATGGCCAATTTCAACAGGCCAACCCACAAGCCATAGCCATGTACGTTGAAACCCTGGAGCGAAATGGTATTATTGTTACCGTACGCCGGTCCCGCGGCAAGGATATCGATGCCGCCTGCGGACAATTGGCCAACAAATCTTGATATGCCGAATTATCCCCAATACATTCCGAACAAAGAACCTATGGCTCTGCCGCTTTGTTTGGAATAGCTACCATAGGATATCGAATAGTGCTACCTTTTGCCTAATTTTATAACGCACAGCGCAGACCGTCAACAAAAGACCCAGCTTGAAAATTGTATCTCAAATAAAGCAACCGATCGATAGGGAAATGGAACTTTTTGAAACCAAGTTCCGTGAATCGATGTCTTCAAAGGTCGCCTTGTTGAATAGGATTACCTACTATATCGTTAACCGGAAGGGCAAACAAATGCGGCCCATGTTCGTTTTTTTGACGGCAAAACTGTTGAACCATGGGGAGGTCAATGAACGCACTTATCGAGGTGCGGCCGTGATCGAACTGATCCATACCGCTACTTTGGTGCACGACGACGTGGTCGATGACAGCGCCAAACGTCGTGGTTTTTTCTCCATTAATGCCTTATGGAAAAACAAGATAGCGGTATTGGTAGGTGATTATCTCCTTTCCAAAGGGCTGTTATTGTCTATAGATCATGGCGATTTTGATTTGCTAAGAATTATTTCCAAGGCGGTACGGGAGATGAGCGAAGGGGAATTATTGCAGATCGAAAAGGCCAGACGGCTGGATATCACCGAGGCGGTATATTATGATATCATCAGGCAAAAAACCGCTACTTTGATCGCGGCATGTTGCAGTTTGGGCGCCTGTTCGGTAAAACCGGATTCCCCAGACGTGGAAACATTCCGGAAATTCGGAGAGCTCTGCGGCATGGCCTTTCAGATCAAGGACGACCTTTTTGATTATGGGTCCGAACAAATAGGCAAACCCACCGGTATCGACATCAAAGAACAAAAAATGACACTGCCCTTGATCCATGTTTTAAATGGGTGTACCAAAAAGCAACAGCATTGGCTGATCAACTCGATCAAAAATCATAATAAAGACAAGAACAGGGTAAAGGAGGTCATTGCTTTTGTAAAGGAAAATGGGGGGCTCGATTATGCCGTAAATAAAATGATCGCTTTTAAGGAAGAAGCCTTGGCGCTTTTGAAAGACTATCCTGATTCCGATTATAAAGCGGCGTTGGAATTGATGGTGAATTATGTGGTCGATCGAAAAAAGTAGTGTCCTCACCATCTCACCTATCGACTTTTAAAAAAAACACTGCCCCAGGCAACCATTTAAAGGGATACGTCGTCTATCTTAATAGAAGACAACCAAAACCATTTTGAAAATCATAAACTTCTACCATAACGAAAAGCAGCTGATCAAAAGATCCGCTGCAGGAAAAAGGGAAGCGCAACAGCGTTTGTTCGACCGGCATGCGCCGAAAATGTTGGGCGTTTGTAGAAGGTATGTCAGGGATATGCATTTTGCGGAAGACGTGATGATAAATGGTTTTGTAAAAGTCTTCCAAAACCTGGAAAGCTTTAGGTTCGAAGGCAGTTTTGAGGGATGGGTCAGGAAAATTATGGTAAGGGAATGTATTTCATTCCTCAGGAAACAACAATTTGTGGTCTACGATGGGGCGCTATATGAAGAAACGGTGCAGAAAGACCAAGCGCAGCCCGACAGCATGAATGCCGAATATATTGAATTATTGATCGATGCCCTGCCGGAAGGATACCGTGCCGTTTTTATGCTTTATGTGGTGGAAGGCTATAAACACCATGAAATTGCCGAAATGCTCGGCGTCTCGGAGAATACTTCAAAATCACAGCTTTTTAAGGCAAGAAAGCTTCTGCAGGAAAAACTTAGGGAACAAAATATCGTTGGTTATGGAACCCAATAAATTCGAAAAACATATTAGGAAACAACTTTTGGAACGTAAATTCACACCGGCCCCCGAATCTTGGGATAAAGTGGTCCAGAAGTTGGAAGCCTCGGAAAGACCTAAAAGCAACCGTTATTTTTTGGCAGGTATCGCTGCAGGTTTTATAGGCTTGCTCATAGTCCTTGGCATATTTTTTAAGGAGGATTCCCCAAATCCCGCACCAGTGGATAAAATTGTGTTGGCCCCTGTAGAACAAAAAGAAGGGCAGGAGCGAAGTACCAATGAAGAAGGAGTGCTTTTTGATAAAAATGGCCAAAACCAAATAGCAAAAACCAATGTAGCCACGCCCGAATTTGAAAGCAAGGCGAATGCGGTTCGATCGCAATCTGCTACTGGAAGTGTTCACAAGCCTGCCCAACCCTCTCCAAAATTGGCCCATATCGCATCCCAAATACTTCCGGCCGACAGCACGGCCAACATGATCGCACTGAAATTGGCGGAGGTCGTGGCCCATATTGAGGTCATCGAAAAGGAAAAAGCCACTGAGATGACCGATGTAGAGGTCGATTCTTTGCTCCTCAATGCCCAAATGGAGCTGATGGCCGATCAAATGTTCCCAAAGCCAAACAAGGTCAATCCCGCGGCATTGCTGGCCACTGTTGAAGAAGAACTTGACCAATCATTTCGGGATCAAATTCTTGACAAGTTAAAGAGTGGTTTTGAAAAGGTGCGTACCGCAGTGGCCCAACGCAACGACTGATCCAATCAACATCATTTCGCATTACCCTTTCTGTTAAAGTAGGGGCAGGACGGAGTTTATTCATCAAACGGCCCTTGGCGGGTTAAATAACAATCAAAATTCAATACTATCATGAGAACAATTAAACTATTTTTAATCGCTTTCTTCTTTACTGCAACCGCTATGGCCCAAGAAGACTATCAGCGCCAAATCGAGCAACTGATCGTATCAAAGGACCAGGTGACCGAGCAGGAAAAGGAAGCCCTAAAATTGGAAGTGGAGGCAATCAACCAAAAGCTGGCCAACAAGGAAATCGACATGGAAGAGGCGAAGCTGCTCAAAGAAAACGCAGCAGAAAAAAGAGCCTTGAACATCGCCGATCGTCTGGCGATTATCAATAACAAGATTTCCCTTTTGGAAAGGAATCGAGGGGAAGTCCTGCAAACCCCAAAAGCGTTCAGATTCGGCCAAGACCCCCTTGGCTTAAGCATTACGGTCAACAACGAACCATGGCAAATTTTTGAACATAAAGAACCTAAATACGATCGCAAGACCTATTCCGATTTTGTGTTTGCCGTTGGGTTGAACAATGCCATCATCGAAGGCCAGTCCCTCTCCGATTCTCCTTATAAAGTTGCCGGCAGTCGTTTTGCGGAATTGGGGTGGAGTTGGCGCACGCGTATTTTGCCGAACTCTAATTTTATCCGATTCAATTATGGATTTTCCTTTCAGTTCAATGGTTTGAAACCAAAGGGGAATGAATATTTCGTAGCGGCGGACGGTGAAACGACACTACAGGAGTTTGAGTTCGATTTGAACAAATCCAAGTTCCGTACCGACAATTTGGTCTTTCCCCTGTATTTGGAATTTGGACCTTCCAAGATAGAGAAGAGCACTGAACGAATACGCTATAACATCGATAAAAAGTTCAGACTGGGGATAGGGGGCTATGGCGGTTTTAATCTGAGCGCCCGCCAAAAGTTGAAATATACACGAGTGGGGGAAACGGTAAAAGACAAACTAAAACGAGGCTATAACACCAACGATTTTGTATACGGACTGGCGGGATATGCCGGAGTAGGTGGAGTACTTGTTTATTTGAAATACGATTTGAACCCTATTTTTAAAGATGCTCAGACAGACCAACGCAATGTGTCTTTAGGCCTTCGGTTTGACCTTTAAATCACCAATTCCGGAAACGGAACCCCTTAGCCAACAACATCGGGGGTTCTTGTATCACCGTCTTAGCTCTTTTTCCAACGCGATTTTCATCGTAGCCGTAAATTCGTCCCCTTCATAAGCCTTTTTGCAATGGGAACATCGGGCCAATGTAGAGGATCCTATTTTAAACAGCTTGATCCAGAATAAATGGAAGTAGTTCGAAGTGGTATATACGGTTAAAGTACCGAGGTTTTGGCAATAGGGGCAGGGGACCGATGTCAATACCTTGCTTTCTGCCTTGCCGGGCCGTGTTCCCAAAAATAGAATCATTTATTTGGAGTCGTTATGTTGCAGGTAAATATAATCAAACCGCATGATTCACTTTTTGAAGGAGTTTGAGTTCAGGAGTTGGTAAGCCTAAATGGTATAAAATCCAAAGCCTGATATGTTAATGTTCTTAATTTTAGTTAAAAAGCAAATGGTTGCATAATTTTCAATCGATTGCCAGCGTTCCTCTTTTAGACATTGCCCCATATAGCTTTGGATGTTTCCCTGATTTTTGAAAATCGAAAGCTTGCCGTAACCGTGAATATAAAATTATTGTTAAACCCTTCATATGTTGTTGGTTTCTTTACAGCTTAACTTATTTTTACATGTAAAATATGCCATGAGACCCTTTTATTTATTGTCATTGCTTTCGCTGTTGGTCTTGGGCTGCACTGATGAGGATCTTTTGGACAATCGTTCCATATACGCTGAAGATACTGATGTTGAGATTGGAGAAAGTCCGAATGGCGGCCCTGATGAAAATCCGACCGATGGTACCGATCCCGATGAAGAAGTGGGGCCCGATGAAGGTGGGGACCCTAATCTGATTCAGACGGCTATTGGCCCTTGGCAAGTGGTGCTCCCCTTTGCGACCAGTTCGGTGGTCAAGTCCAGCAATGTGATCGGATGGCCCCAGGATCGACCCCCTTGGCGCCTCCCGGTTTTACGGTTACCCGTTTTGCGGAAGGTCTGGCGCACCCGCGATGGACCTATGTTGCGCCCAACAACGATATTTTCGTAGCGGAATCGAATAGCAGCAATAGCGCGAACCAAATTAGGTTGCTCCGGGATAATGACGGGGACCATATCGCAGAAGAAAGGCACGTATTTTTAAGCGGCCTCAACCAACCTTTAGGGATGGTGATTTTGGGGAATTATTTTTATGTTGCCAATACCGATGGCCTATATCGATATGCGTATAGTGAAGGGGCCACCTCTATCGGTTCCAGTGGTACCAAATTGGTGGACTTAAAGGCGCAGGGATACAACAACCATTGGACCCGAAACATTATTTCCAATCCTGCCGGAACCAAGATCTATATATCTGTTGGCTCGGCTGGTGATGTGGGCGAGTACGGCCTTGAGGTCGAGCAGGAAAGGGCGAATATCATTGAGGTCAATATCGATGGAACCGGTAAAAAAATATACGCAGGAGGCCTGAGAAACCCGGTTGGGATGGATTGGAACCCCATAACCGGCGAACTGTGGACCGTGGTGAACGAAAGAGATCGAATGGGGGATGATCTGGTGCCCGATTTTTTCACCAGTGTGGTCGATGGAGGATGGTATGGTTGGCCCTTCAGTTATATGGGCAAAATCAAAGATCCACGCTGGGCCGATGATCCGCACGACGAATTGGTCGAAACTTCCATTGTGCCCGATGTGCCATTGGGTAGTCATACCGCATCGCTCGGACTCGTATTTTATACCGCGAATCAATTCCCGGCCCAATATAACAATGGCGCCTTTATCGGCCAACATGGTTCATGGAACCGTTCTTCTTTTGCTGGGTATAAGGTAATTTTTGTCCCTTTTCAAAACGGTCTTCCGCAGCAACCACAGGATTTTTTGACGGGCTTTGTGGCCAATGAAGGTTCGAACCAGGTTTATGGCCGACCCGCTGGCGTAACTTTGTCGGCCGATGGAGGCCTCCTCGTAAATGATGATGATGCGGGAATCATTTGGAAAGTTATTTCCAATTAGGACATATCGATCTGCATGCTTTTTTTTCCAAATGATGGCGACCTAACGGTTTATATTGAATCAATCCTTTTTTTAAAATTATCTTTACTATATTCATTTATACTGATCAATCAGTCTCCATAATCGAAACATTTTGATTTCCAAATCCACCATAGATAAAGTTTATGAGTCCGCCCGTTTGGAAGAGGTAATCGGGGATTTTGTACAACTCAAAAAATCGGGATCCAATTTCAAAGGGCTGAGTCCGTTTAGCGACGAACGCACCCCGAGCTTCATGGTGTCGCCGGTAAAACAGATCTGGAAAGATTTCAGCAGTGGCAAAGGTGGAAATGTCGTTGCATTTTTGATGGAACATGAACATTTCACCTATCCCGAAGCCATCAAATACTTGGCAAGAAAGTATAATATTGAGATTGAAGAGACCGAAAGGAGCGATGAGCAAAAACTCGAGGCCAATGAAAGGGAGAGCATGTACTTGGTTTCCGAATATGCCCAAAAATATTTTGCCGAAATGCTTTGGGAAACGACCTTGGGCAAAGCCATTGGCCTGAGCTATTTCAAGGAACGTGGCTTTACCGATGACATCATCAAAAAATTCGGATTGGGCTATTGCCTAGATCAATGGGACGGTTTTACAAAAGCTGCGCTCGATAAAGGGTATCAATTGGATTATTTGGAGAAGACCGGCCTAACCATTGTTAAGGAAGACACCTCCCAACCGGGCAATAAAAAAATGTTCGACCGTTTCAAGGGCAGGGTGATGTTCCCCATACATTCGATGAGTGGCCGGGTCCTGGGCTTTGGGGGCCGTATCCTTGCGAACGACAAAAGGGCTGCCAAATACCAGAATTCACCTGAAAGCGACATTTACCATAAAAGCAAGGTGCTCTACGGTATTTATTTTGCCAAACAGGCCATAGCCAAAGAAGACAACTGCTATTTGGTGGAAGGCTATACCGACGTCATTCAGATGCATCAACGGGGCATCCACAATGTGGTGGCATCCAGCGGCACCGCGCTCAGCCCGGAACAGATAAGATTGATCAACAGGCTCACGAAAAACATTACGGTCCTGTTCGATGGGGATGCGGCAGGCTTAAGGGCTTCGTTGCGGGGAATCGATTTGATACTGGAACAGGGCATGAACGTAAAAGTATGTTCGTTTCCGGAAGGGGAAGACCCCGACAGTTTTGCCAAGAACAATGAATTGGGGGAGGTAATCCTTTATTTTGAACAAAATGCCAAAGATTTCATCCAATTCAAAGCATCCCTCTTGGTCGCTGAAGCCGCCAATGATCCCATAAAACGCGCCGATACCGTAAGAGATATCGTAAACAGTATTTCCAAGATTCCCGATCGGATCCAAAAGGAAATCTATATACAGGAATGCGCCCAAATCATGAATATATCGGAGGCGGTACTGTTCAGCACCTTGGCACAGATCGGCAAAAAGGACCAGGTCGAGGCCACCAAAAAGGCACAACAAGACCGGAAGGCCTTTGAAGTGGTCCGCAACGATAACTTATTGGAAAAGGTAGATATCAGACAAGTTCATGAACGGGAGATACTAAAAATACTACTGCAGTATGGGATGAAAAAAGACAACTTTTTGGAGTTCTACTATGAAACCAATGAGCAGGGTGAATTGGAAATGGTGAAGAATGAGGTGTGCAGAAAGGTAGCGGAAAAAATATACCTGGAACTTCAGGAAGATGAAATTGAATTTGCAGACCCAAAATTTAAGGAAACGTACAACATTCTGATCGAAAGTTTGATCAATAACGAGAACATGGACTTTAGCAGTTGGATCGGCAACTTGCCCATCGAAATATCCGAAACGGTGGTAGATTTGGATATGAATGAAAATAAATATGAACTTGATGACTGGGAGCGAAGGAATATTTTTGTGAAATCGAAGGAAAGCGAGGTCGTACTCAGGGTCTCTCAGACCATAACTTCGATACGGTTGAAACTCATCAATGATTTAATCGGTGGAATCGCCGATACCCTAGAGAACAGTGATGGGATGGCCCCAACACAGGAACAGTGGGACGATCTAAAAAATTATAACGAGCTCAAGAAGAATTTGGCGGAAAGAAACGGACTGGTGATCAAGCACTTTGGATAAAAAAAGACCCTATTCGCATAGGGCCTTCTTGGTATAAAAAATTTGAGTTAGTTAGTATAATTCCAAAGCTTTCGCCTGTTGCAAAAGGTCTACCATGTTATCGACATTTAATTTTTTCATCAGTCGCGCCTTGTAGGTGCTCACCGTTTTTTCGTTGAGACTCAACCCTATGGCGACATCTTTGTTTCGCTTTCCGCTGGCAAGCAATTTGAGGACTTCCACCTCACGGGAAGAAAGTTTTCTGAAAAACCTTCTTGGGCGCTGTGTGCCTTCATCAAATGCGAGCCTTTGGGCCAGTTCATTGGTGATGAACATATTTCCTTCACTTACCTTGCGTACCGCTGAAATAAGATAGTCGATATCGGAAGCCTTTGAGAGATACCCGAATGCTCCGGCACGAATAGTACTGAGCGCATATACATCTTCCGATTGGCCACTATAGATCAAGACCTTTATTTCCGGATGTTCTTTCTTTAATTTTCGAAGTGTGGCGATCCCATTGATTTCCGGGATGTCCATTTCCAACATCACTACATCTGGGGTAATTTTTTCCAAGGCTTCCAGAAGCTCGGAGGTGGTCGCCACATCTGCAATAACTTGTATACCCGATGCTCCCTCCAAAACATGTTTCACGCCCATGCGAATGATTGGATGGTTGTCAGCGATTAATACATTGATCATATTGTCAGGTTTAATTCTAAAGAAAATTTTAGTTAGCAAGCCAAAAACAGGGCTTAGCAATTTAAGGTTTTTAGATTAAAAGGTTATCAAAAATGAATTTTTTTTAAACAATACTTGGTTTTTTAAGATTTTATTCGTCTATATCACGACTAAATTGGTTGAAACGTTAAAAAAATGATTTTGGAATTTCACAAACGGGGATAGGAACCATTTTATGCCTGTTGGCGTTGTGATATCTGTCGAAAATCTGAAAAATCTCTTTTTCCCGCCCATGGAAGTCGGATGCCGTCTTATGTTCTTCCTTCATCTTCATGGCCCATTCCAATTCGGGATAAGAGGCTCCAATTTGGTCTTCATCGGTGCGATCATCGCCCCATAGCCCATCCGTTGGGGGTGCTTTGATAATTTCGTCATGAATGCCCAAAAATTGGGCCACTTCATAAACCTCCGTTTTCAGTAGATCCGCAATCGGACTCAGATCCACCCCGCCATCGCCGTATTTGGTATAAAAACCGATGCCAAAATCCTCGACTTTATTGCCTGTCCCCGCAACAAGGTACCCCTTCAATGCGGCAAAATAGTACAAAGTGGTCATGCGAAGCCTGGCCCTGGTATTAGCCAAGGACATGAATCGCTCTTCCTCATCGTCCACTTTTGGCAATGCTGCCACCAACTGATCAAAGACCGGGGTCAATACAACCTGCTGGCGCTGTACATTCTTGAACTTGTGCTGAAGCCAATCGATATGGCTGGAAGCCCGACCAATTTGGTTACTGGCCTGATGGATGGGCATTTCCAAACAGAGCAAGGTCAGTCCAGTTTTGGCACACAGTGTTGAGGTAACCGCTGAATCGATTCCTCCTGAAACACCGATCACAAATCCTTTCATTCCTGCATCGAGGGCATAGTCTTTCAGCCAGCCAACGATATGGTTTACTACTTTTTCGGTTTGCATGAAGGGGGGTATTGTTTAAAACAATTAACTTTGCCCTGTAAAAATAATGGGTATCGGTCAAATAAGGAAATGAATATGGTAATTCTTGGTAGGAAAATACCGAATGAATGGACGTTGATCCTGGTTTTTATAATTTTGGGTTGTGGCCCCGATCGGAAGGTGCCCGAGGAAATCGCAAGTATGCCCATTTCCGTGCAGATCGAACGGTTCGATGAAGCTTTCGACAAGGCATCGACTTCAGATATCCCGCAACTCAAGCGGCAATATCCGTTCCTGTTCCCCATCCAATATAATGATAGCGTCTGGGAAGCCAAATTGAAGGACACCCTACAAATTGCACTTCGAAAGGAAGTAAGACAGCGCTTTGCCAGCTTCGACGACGAACAGCAAGCCCTGGATCTTTTGTTCAAACACATCGCCTACTATTTTCCGAGATTTAGGACCCCCAAAATCATAACCTTGACCAATGATGTAGATTATCAGAATCGAATAATTCTTACCGATTCCATAATCTTCATAGGCCTCGACAACTATTTGGGACCCGAGCATGAATTTTATCAAGGACTTTCCAACTATATCGCTACTGGACTTGATAGAAAATATTTGGTTTCAGATGTGGCGAGTGCCTTTTTCAAAACGGTTGTTTCTCCGCCAAGGGACAGGGACTTCTTGTCGCAAATGATCTACTACGGCAAGGAACTCTATGTAAAGGACATGATTCTGCCTATGGCCCCGGATGCCGTGAAAATCGGATATTCAGATGATCAAATGCTGTGGGCCAACGCCAATGAAGAACCGATTTGGCGAAACTTTATCGAAAACGGATATCTGTATAGCACCGACAACAAATTGGCACTAAGGTTTTTGGACCCTGCGCCCTTTTCCAAATTTGGCCTCGAACTCGACAATGAATCTCCAGGCCGGATCGGTCGCTATATCGGGTGGCAGATTGTAAGGTCGTTCATGGACAAGAACAAGGTGACCTTGCCACAGTTATTGACCCTGTCCGGGGAGGAGATATTCAAGAAAAGCAACTACAAACCCAATAAATAGATGGCAAAACTTCACATCTCCGAAATAACCCTCAAAGTAGGCTTGGATGAAAACCGGGTTCCCGAAAAGCTGACCTGGTCGGCTGAGGACGGTGGCATCGATAATGAGGAGGCCAAGGCCATGCTGCTATCGGTTTGGGACAGCAAGAACAAGGAATCCTTAAAAATAGACTTGTGGACAAAAGACATGCCGGTCGACGAGATGAAGATCTTCTTCCATCAAACCCTGGTATCCCTTTCCGACACCTTTATGAAGGCGACTCAGGATGAAAGGATGACCGCTACAATGAAGGACTTTTGTGCCTATTTTGAGGAAAAAATGGAGCTGAAGGAGTAAAAGTTGTCCCGCTGCACCTTATCTGTGTTAAGCCTGTCCGACCATCCTAAAATTTTTAAGAGCATCGTTCTTCCAAGCAGACCACATTTGCCGTCTCTATCTTGGAAAGTTCCTTAAGCTTGCCCGCTTCATAAAGTCCGGGCAGCGAATCCAATGGTGTCCCAACAGGCGCTTCGTAATTGATAAAATCCTGGAACCGTATCCCCGATACCATTCTGGGATTATACGCACTTCTAAAGCGCACCCCACCACCACTGCTACTATAGCGATAGGCCAAATAGTGGATGTGTTTGGTGTCGGTGTCGATCCAGTACATGAATTCATCGTCATGGTCTTTACCGCCACCTTTTTGGTCGAAGGTGATTTCTAGGACATCATAATTTTTTTCTTTGATGGTGGTTTCCCCCGCATAGGTTTTGTTGACCGCCCTATCCCTTAATTTATAGGGAAGGGTGGCAAAATAGATCACAGAATTCAACGCTTCGGTATATTTCGAGATTTCCTTCTGGGTCAATTCCGTTTGAGCACCGTTTATTTTTCTGCTGAACGTGCCGTTCTTAAGTTCGTCGAGAATGACTTTACCATTGTCGTCATGGCTCACCGAATAAACATAGCTGCCATGGTCATGGACAAAAGCATATTTTTTTTCCCTAAATTCAAAGGAATAGGATGCGGTATGGTAAAGATTGCCACCATGGGCCCTAAATGTTTCCAGTAATAGCTGTTCCGCCTTTGGGAGTTTTTCCGCTTTGGGTTCGGATCCTTGTTTTTCTTCGACCTGTCCATCGGATCCTTTGGGGGTCGCTTTGTTATTGCAGGATATCGTGGCGACAGTAAAGCACAAGAACAAAAGTTTGTGTACGGAGTTCATCATAATATATGGCGGGGCGCTTATCTTTTTCTGTTTCTTGAAATGCTGTCTTCTATGGCAATTAAGGCTTGGTTTTCACATGCATTCCGTCCATTTAGTTGTTGAAATACCTCAAAACTTACGGAAGCTTCTGCCGTTTTCATGCCGATCATTGGTTTTCCGTTTCATTGGCTGCCCCGCCCATAGCAACGGTAATCGGCCATCCTTCAAACTGTTGTGCATCTGTTCGGCTTACATCCGCATCACGGGGCCAGCATTCAAAAGTGGCGCTTTTATTTTTTTTGTCAAAACGAATCAGACCATAACCTCCGCCTTTCGATGGACTTTCGGGATTGACGTAGGCATACATGCTTACCTTGTTGTTGAATCCATCGAGATAATCACCTGTCCAGGGAAGTGTGGTCTTGGTATTCGGATGTGGGCCCGCTTTTTCATCCTCGGGCCACCACCACCTGCTGTAATAGTCATTGACGATGGCCGGCACCACAAAGGCCCATGGCCCATCGCCAAAATCATCGATGCCGTGTTTGATTACCGTAGCCAAGTGCTGGTCGCCTGCGATATGAATGGCATTCGCGGCCCGTATCAGGGTCAAAGCTTTTTTACGCCCCGACTGTGGCCAGCCATTGCTGTCCAGATCGGCATGGAGTCGGTTGTCCATACTGCCATGAATATGTGCCCCGCCACAAAAACCGGTCTGTGACAGCACCACTTTGGGCATCTCGGTATTTTGACTCCCCCAAACTTCCAGAAAACGTAGTTGTCGGTCGCCCAACAGCTGTAATCCCGGCAGATCGATCGATGCCGGATCGTAATCGGGATTTCTGATATGGTCGGGCCTGGGCCCCTGTTGCGGGATTTTGCCCTCTGGCCCCGATTTGAATTTGCGGTCCTCCAAAATGGCAAAGTCCATTCCGCCTAGCGCCAAGTGGGTATAATAAACGCCTATGCCCTGTTCGATGGGGGTAGGTTCAAAGGGATCGGGCAAATGGGCCGTTTGGCAGCGCTCCACCATTTTGATATATTCGGGATGGTAACGATAACCCCCGTCCGGGCTTCCTTCCGAGGTGCTGACTTTGCCGTTCTCTCCCCATAGATTGCCCTGGCCGATGTCATGGTCGTCTGGGATGGTGATGCAAGGTCTATTGCGAAAAGTTTCCCTAAACTGTAAACCGAATTTGAGCCAAGCCGCCGTGTGTTCCGAGTGGTCGTAAGACTGGTCCCCTGCAAAAAAGATGAGGTCGGGATCCTGGTGGTTGATGTTTCGCACATATTGTTCGCGCATCCCGCGGTCTTTATTCGAATTACACGATAGGGCCGCGAGTACAATCTGATCTTTACCAACGGGATCCTTGCGTATCAAACCCTCGAATTCGGCATTTTCACCATGCCTCAGACGGTATTTTCTATTTTTTGAGGTATCCCAGGACTCAAGACGAAAAAGGGCCGACCACCCAAGGTCGTTCACTTTTTGGGTTTGCACCACCTTCCATTGCCCGTTGTCTTCCAATTCCAATTGCACTTCCCTGGGCTCATCGGGGTATAGGGGATACAATTGTGCGCTCAATTTTAAAGTGTTGTTCGAGACCGTATAAAGACCAAAAGCGATCACACTGTCGCGGGACACCTTTAAATCGATGATCGGATTATCGCTGCGATTCCACCAGTCGTTGGTCGCCAAGGTGTCGATATCCGAAAATGGGGCGATCATTGGAGGAATCGGTGCCTCCACTTTTTTGGCACAACATAAAAGCAGCCATGGGCATATCAGGGCAAACAGTATATTTCTCATTATTGAAGAATTTAGCTTTTTTATAGTAAGGAGTCTTGAGCGATGAAGACCAACCCCTTGCTTTAAATATAATGTTTTGGTCCTGATTATGAACCCTGAAAAATTGATTTTCATCTATAACGCAGATTCCGGACTTCGGAATGTACTGCTCGACGGTGCCCATAAAATATTCAGTCCAGCTACCTACGATTGCAGTCTTTGTGCCTTGACTTTTGGTGCATTTGCAGAAAATAAAGCATGGAAAAAATTCAGAAAGGAAACCGATCTGGACATGGAATTCCTGCACAAGAACGAGTTCCAAAAGGCCTATGCCTCAAAATTCGGTCATAAATTCTCGTTTCCCATCGTTTTGGTATCGTCGGCATCGGACTTTGAGGTTTTGGTCTCCACAGAAGAACTCAATGCCATGGAACGGGCGGTTGATTTGATCGGACTGATTCATAAACGCACCGGCAATTAAGACCAATGCACGAGGAATTCACCGGTTTTCCTTAAAACAATCCTGATTGACCTGATCGATATATTCCAAGAGGGCATCCCTTCCGGCACCGGTATCCGACGAAGTGATAAAATGCAGTGGGGTTTCTTCCCATACGCCATCCAACATCTGCTGAAGGTAGAGGGATATGTTTTTTTCAATGGCCCTTGGCTTCAATTTAT
The DNA here is from genome assembly GCA_963760375.1 of uncultured Flavobacteriaceae bacterium. Lineage (GTDB taxonomy): Bacteria > Bacteroidota > Bacteroidia > Flavobacteriales > Flavobacteriaceae > Pelagihabitans. The sequence goes on from CAVXCS010000005.1 coordinate 197,758, forward strand.
CGGCTTTGGTAAAAACAATACAAAAGGGAATGCCCGTCGTGCCCATCCACTCCATAAATTCCATGTCTATTTTTTGTGGCTCATGGCGGATATCCACCAAAACAAAGGTGCAGACCAACTGGGTTCGCTGTTCAAAATAATGGGTGATATACTTTTGGAAAGTTTTTTTGTCCTTTTTCGACACCTTGGCGTAGCCGTATCCCGGCAAATCGACCAAAAACCAATTGCCATTGATCTTAAAATGATTGATCAGTTGGGTCTTTCCCGGTCGCCCGGAGGTTTTGGCCAGTCCTTTGCGGTCGGTAAGCATATTGATCAGGGAGGACTTTCCAACATTTGATCTTCCGATGAATGCATATTCGGGCAAGGGTTCGTTCGGACATTGATCAACGCTAGAATTGCTCATGATGAATTCTGCGGATTTTATTTTCATGGAAATAGGGAAATTGTATTGAAATCGCGATTAGAAGCCACGCTTTGCCAACCAAGCGTCCAATATGCTGTTGAATTCCTTTGGATGTTCCATCATCGGGGCATGGCCACATTTTTCGACCCAAAACAGGTCGGAATCGGGCAGCAGTTCATGGAATAGTTCGGCCACGTCCGGCGGGGTAACACGGTCTTCCTTGCCCCAGATAATACATATCGGAGTACGCATTTTTGGCAGATCCTTCGCCATATTGTGCCTTATGGCGCTTTTTGCGATGGCCAAGGTACGGATCACTTTGTTCCTATCGTTGACCGTGGCGAAAACCTCATCAACGATTTCTTTGGTAGCCACTGCGGGATCGTAAAAAACCCCTTCAGCCTTCTTCTTGATAAACTCATAATCGCCCCGTCGTGGATAACCATCGCCCATGGCACTTTCATAGAGGCCCGAGCTACCGGTGATCACCAGGGCCTTTACCATATTTGGATAAAGTTTGGTATGTAGAAGACCAATATGGCCGCCCAATGAATTTCCCAACAAAATAACATCCTTCAGTCCCTTGAATTCGAGAAATCCTTCCAAAAACTTGGCGAACTGCTTGACATTGGTTTTCAGAAGGGGCATATCGTAAATGGGAAGTTCGGGAATCAGCACCTTGTATCCTTTTTTGGGAAAATGTGCGGTGACCCCTTGAAAATTGCTCAAACCGCCCATAAGTCCGTGGAGTATGATGATAGGGAATCCTTCCCCTATCTCTATATACCTATATTTTCCTTCGGTGATCAATTTTTCGTGCATGTAGGGAAACTTCTGCAATTCGCAGGCAAATATAGGGATTTCCACAGAATACCGATGCAGTGATTATCAGTGATGAACATTTTTCCTGCTTTCATTTTTATGGGCTGGGAGCGCCAATTTGCCTTGACTTGTCTTAAATTTTCAAACAAAGTGGTAAATTGTGGTAAATTGTGGTAATAAAATTTGTAGTTTTGAGTTATTAAAGGAAAAACCAACCATTTTAGTGATCAATTTCATAGGAACATATGACTGTAAGGCCGATACCAAAGGTAGGGTAATGTTGCCCGTTGCCCTAAAAAATCAGATGGCCCCTGTCATTAACGAGGGTTTTGTGATCAAAAGGTCGGTGTTCCAACCTTGTTTGGAGCTATACCCGATGGCCGAATGGAACCTGCTGATGCAGAAAATGAACAAAAAAAACCGCTTCAAGAAAAAGAACAACGATTTTATCAGGCGATTCTCCGCCGGTGTCAAAGTGGTCGAGATCGATGGAACGGGAAGGCTATTGATTCCCAAGAACCTTGTCGATATCGCGAGTATAGACAAGGATGTGGTGCTGAGTTCGGCCATCAACATCGTTGAGATTTGGGACAAGGACAGTTATGAAAAAGTGCTTGATGAAACCGCTGAAGATTTCGCTGCCTTGGCGGAAGAAGTAATGGGCGATGATGGCGATGGGGGGGATGATGTATCATAACCCGGTTTTGCTGAAAGAATCGGTTGAAGGGCTCAACATTGTTGAAAATGGAATTTATGTGGATGTGACTTTCGGCGGGGGAGGCCATTCCAAGGAGATATTGAAAAGATTGGGTGATGGCGGTAAGTTGGTCGCGTTCGATCAAGACGAGGACGCATTGCAGAATACCATCAAAGATGAAAGGTTTACCCTCATCAATGAGAATTACCGATTCATCAAACAGTTTTTAAAGTTCTATGGCATACGAAAGGTAGATGGGATCTTGGCCGATTTTGGAGTCTCTTCGCATCAGTTCGATCAGCCCGATAGGGGGTTTTCGACTCGATTCGACGCGAATTTGGACATGCGGATGAGCCAACGAAACAAGTTGTCGGCGTACAAAGTGGTGAACAAGTACGGTTACGATGCCTTGAGAAAGGTCTTGTTCGAATATGGGGAATTGCGCAACGCCAATGCAATGGCAAAGGTGTTGGTAGAGGCTAGGGCCGAAAAACCCATTGGTACCACCTTGGAACTCAAGACGGTACTGGGCGAATTCCTGCCAAGGGCAAAGGAACATAAGATATTGGCGCAGGTGTACCAGGCAATCCGTATCGAAGTGAACCAAGAATTGGAGTCGATCAAGGAGTTTTTGTCACAAACGCCCGATTTGCTCGATAAAGGCGGAAGGCTGAGTATCATAAGCTACCATTCTTTGGAAGACCGATTGGTGAAACGCTTCATTCATATGGGGCAGTTTGAAGGGGAGCCGGAAAAGGATTTTTATGGCAACGTTGATGTCCCATTTAAGAAAGTTGGTGCCTTGATCGTGCCTTCCAAGGAAGAAATTAAAAATAACAACCGGGCACGCAGTGCCAAATTAAGGATTGCGGAACGGATATGAACAGATAATGGCCATGCGGTCAATGGCCCAAGATCATAGCGCAATTTGCCTTGATCGATGGCCTGAAATTATAAGGAACATAGGAATAAATAACTAACCACTTCAAGTATGAAAAATGGAATTTTAGACATCTTAAAGGGGAAGTTTTTGGTGAGCGGGGACGCTCCCAAAAATTGGTTGTTCATCATTTTCACTTCTCTTTTGGCCACGGCAATGATCGCAAGTAGCCATAGTGCCGATAAAAAGGTCATCAAAATAGCCAATCTCAACGATGAGGTACAGGAGTTGAGGAGCCAGTTTGTTGATGTGCATAAAGATGTACAGCGACTCAAGCTCGAATCTACCATCAAAGCGACATTGGAAAAGAAGGAACTCTATGCTTCCGAAGTTCCGCCTAAAAAAATCAGGGTAAAATCAATCAACAAAGTCAGTGGCCGTTAACGAAAAAAACATAATGACCCGTTTATACCTGGTCGCAGCCTGCCTTTTTATTTTTGCGGCTGCGGTAATGGTCAAATTGGTGACCATTCAAACGGTCGATGGGGATAAGTACAAAGACCTCGCGCTGAAGCGTACCGAGAGGTTATTTACCATTGCCCCGAACCGGGGAAACCTTTATTCCGACGATGGGAGTCTGTTGGCAACTTCCGTGTCAAGATATACGATCCGTTTTGATGCCATGACCGTCAGCAAGGACGATTTCCATGAAAACCTGGTGCCCTTGTGCGACGCACTTGCCGAACTCTTCGGCAAATCCTCCTCCCAATATCAACAATTGTTCAGGAAAGCCAGGGAAAACAGAGATCGCTACGCCCTGGTGGCCCGCAATATCGATTATTCGGATTATATCGCCGTGAAAGGCTTTCCATTATTCCGTAAAGGCCCGAACAAAGGAGGGCTGATCATAGAACAAAAAACGGTAAGGGAACACCCATTGGGTAAAATTGCGGAAAGAAGTGTGGGCTATGAAAGGGTTGATGAAAACGGGTATTATACACGAGTAGGGTTGGAAGGGGCATTTGGTCAGTACCTCCGAGGCGTGGAAGGCAAGCGCTTGAAACAAAAAATCGCAAAAGGGCAGTGGAAACCTTTGGGCAACGACAATATCATAGAGCCCAAAGATGGCTATGACGTGTATTCGACCATCGATATCAACATACAGGATATCGCCCATCATGCCCTGCTGGGGCAATTGGAGCATTATAAGGCCGAACATGGCTGCGTGATCGTGATGGAAACCAAAACCGGGGCCATTAAGGCCATATCAAACTTGGGGAGAACCCCAGATGGTACTTATTATGAGCGCTTGAACTATGCAATCGGCGAATCGCACGAGCCGGGTTCAACCTTTAAGTTGATGAGTTTGGTCGCCGCTTTGGAAGATAAGGTAATCGATACCAGTACGGTGATCGATACCGAGAAAGGCCTATGGCGGATCTATGACCGAACGGTCCGCGATTCGAAGCATGGGGGCTATGGTAAAATTTCGGTTGCGAAGGCATTCGAGGTATCATCGAATACCGCATTTGCCAAAATGATACACAATGGTTATAAAGACAATCCGGAAAAATACGTGAATAGGCTGATGTCGATGAACCTGCATAGGGAACTGGGCCTCCCCATTAAGGGAGAAGGCAAACCGATCATCCGCTACCCTGGCGAAAAAGGCTGGTCTGGAATATCATTGGCTTGGATGTCACATGGCTATGAAGTGGCCATGACCCCATTGCAGGTCCTGACCTTTTACAATGCCATTGCCAATGATGGCGAAATGATCAAGCCAAGAATGATCAAGGAAGTCAAGGAATGGGACAGGACCATCTACAAGTTCGACAAGGAAGTGATCGATCGAAGTATCTGCTCAAAGGAAACCGCCACCATGGTCAAGGACCTGATGAAAAAAGTGGTAGTGAGCAAAATAGGAACGGGCCATGGCCTTTATTCCCCAAACTTTTCAATGGCCGGTAAAACAGGTACGGCCCAAAAGAACTATGCATCGAAAGACCCGGATAAACTGAGGTATATTTCAACCTTTGCAGGATACTTTCCTGCCGAGGATCCCAAATATTCCTGTATCGTGGTAATCCATGAACCCGATAAAAGTGTGGGTTATTATGGTGCCGACGTATCTGGTCCGGTCTTCAAATCCGTGGCACAGAAAATCTATACCAATTCACCCCTGACCGATGAGGTAGACTTTCCAAAAATGAGCATCGCGCAGCTCGACAAGGAATTTGATAAATATTATGCCGATGCCAGAAACAAGTATCTCAAGGTGCCCAATGTTAAAGGCATGAGTGGTATGGATGCCATTTCAATTTTGGAAAACCTGGGCATCAAGGTGGAAGTCAAAGGCAATGGAAAAGTTAAAAAGCAGTCGGTTTCCCAGGGGACCGATATAAATAAGGTAGTCAAAATCGTATTGGAACTTTCATGAAGTCACTCAAGGACATATTATATGGCGTCGGGCTTACCGCCGTAACCGGAACCACCAATACGATGGTCAATGCGGTATGTTTCGATTCCAGAAAGGTGGGGATGGATGACGTTTTTGTGGCCATCAAGGGCACCGCAGCCGACGGTCACGAATTTATTGACAAAGCCATCGGTCAAGGGGCAAAGGCGATTGTATGCGAGGAAATGCCGAAGCGGATGGTGAACGAAATCACTTATGTAGAGGTCAACAATGGGAACGCCGCCTTGGCGATCATGGCTTCCAACTACTTCGGAAATCCTTCCAAGAACTTAAAACTGATTGGGGTTACGGGTACCAACGGAAAGACTACCATCAGTAGTCTGCTTTACCAATTGTTCAAAAAAGCCGGATACAAAGTGGGACTGCTCTCCACGATCAAGATCATGGTCGACAATACCCCATATCCCACCAGTCTTACCACGCCGGATGCATTGACCATCAACCACCACCTCGATCTGATGAACAAGGCAGGCGTAGAGTTTTGCTTTATGGAAGTGAGTTCCCATGGCATCCACCAAAAAAGAACACAAGGCCTTGTTTTTGAAGGGGCGATTTTTACCAACCTTACCCATGATCATCTCGATTATCATAAAACCTTTGCCGAATACAGGGATACCAAAAAAATGTTGTTCGATGATTTGCCAAAAAAGGCATTTGCGCTCACCAACATAGACGATAAAAATGGCTTGTTGATGCTGCAGAACACCAAGGCCAGAAAATATACCTATGCCCTTAGGACTTATGCCGATTATCGTTGCCAAATATTGGAAAACCAATTCGACGGCCAATTGCTGAAAATCAACGACAATGAGGTCTGGTCGAAACTCATCGGACATTTCAACGCTTACAATATGCTTGCCATCTATGCCACTGCTTCGCTGCTGGGTTTGGAAAAATTCGAAACCCTAAGATTGCTCAGTGAACTGGAAAACGTGGATGGAAGATTCCAATACTATATATCAAAAGAAAAAATTACGGCTATTGTCGATTATGCCCATACGCCGGATGCACTAAAAAATGTGCTTGAGACTATCAACACATTGAGAACTGGAAATGAAAACGTCATCACCGTTGTGGGGTGTGGTGGCGATAGAGACAGGTCTAAGCGTCCGGTTATGGGTCATATCGCTTCCGAAATGAGCAATAAGGCCATATTCACCTCCGATAACCCCAGGACGGAGCCCCCGAACGCCATCATCGAAGAAATGGAGTCGGGCGTGGAGCCCCAGAATACCAAGAAAATTTTACTGATCGAGAACCGAAAACAAGCGATAAAAACCGCCTGCCAATTGGCAGAGGCCAATGATATAATTCTGGTAGCGGGCAAAGGGCACGAAACCTATCAAGAAACCAATGGCAATAGGATAGACTTTGATGATTTCAAGATCATCAAGGAATTATTGGCCGAACTGAACAAATGAAACCGTTGATCAAGGAACTATAGAAGGAAAGCAATACACAGCCAAAAATAAGAATGTAAAACCATGCTCTATTATTTATTCGATTATCTGGAAAAACAATATCAGGTCCCCGGGGCCAGCCTTTTTGGGTTTACCACCTTTAGGGCTGCGATGTCGGTATTGTTTTCATTGATCATCGCAACGGCATATGGTAAAAGGATCATCCTGTTCCTAAAAAGAAAGCAAATTGGCGAAACCATCCGAGACCTTGGGCTAGAGGGGCAACAACAAAAAGCGGGTACCCCCACCATGGGCGGATTGATCATCATCATCTCCACCTTGATCCCGGTGATCCTATTTGCAAGACTCGACAACATTTACGTCATTTTGTTGATCATCACCACGATTTGGATGGGCCTCATTGGCTTTGTGGATGATTACATCAAAATTTTCAAGAAAAACAAGAAGGGATTAAAAGCGCGATTTAAAGTGACTGGTCAGGTAGTTCTTGGGCTCATGGTCGGGGCCACGCTATACTTTCATCCGGAGGTGACGATGAGGGAAAGAAACCAAACCATGATCACCGATCAATTCACGGTTCAGGAGGTGGAGGGCAAACCCATAAAATCCACGAGAACCACGGTGCCGTTTTTCAAGAACAATGAACTCGATTACGGTAATTTTATTTCCTGGGCAGGGGAAGGCGCCATAAAATACGCTTGGCTCATTTTCATACCCATTGTCATTTTGATCGTGACCGCTGTTTCCAATGGCGCAAACCTTACCGATGGTATCGATGGCCTGGCAGCAGGGACCTCGGCGATCATCGTTTTTACCCTCGGTATTTTCACACTGGTTTCGGGCAACTATTTTTTCTCCGATTATTTAGACATCATGTTCATCCCCCGGGCTGCCGAACTCATCGTTTTTATTGCGGCCTTTCTAGGGGCCCTGGTAGGGTTTTTATGGTATAATGCCTTCCCGGCCCAAGTGTTTATGGGAGATACGGGGAGTTTGACCATAGGCGGGGTCATTGCTGTAATCGCCATCATCGTCAGAAAAGAACTGTTGATTCCCGTCATGTGCGGCATCTTTTTCGCGGAGTCGCTTTCGGTGATGATACAGGTAGGTTATTTCAAATACTCGAAGAAAAGATTCGGAGAAGGCAAGCGCATTTTTTTGATGGCCCCCATACACCATCACTATCAGAAGAAAGGTTACCACGAAAGCAAGATAGTTACACGGTTTTGGATCATTGGAATCATCTTGGCAATCTTGTCGATTGTCACACTAAAGGTGCGCTAAATGGCTCGTTTGGTAATCTTAGGCGGAGGGGAAAGTGGCATAGGTACGGCCCTTCTTGGGAAGCAAAAAGGATTTGAAGTGTTCTTGTCCGATAAGGGCAAGATCCAAGATAAATACAAAGACGTTCTTAAACATATTGGGATTGATTGGGAAGAGGAAAAACATACCGAGGCTAAAATCTTGAACGCCGATTTGGTAATGAAAAGTCCGGGTATTCCAGACACTGTCGCGCTCGTGGTTCGTTTACGCTCCCTAGGTGTACCCGTGGTATCGGAAATCGAGTTTGCCGCCAAATACACCAAAGCCACAATTGTTGGGATAACAGGCAGCAATGGAAAGACCACGACGACCATGTTGGTCTATCACCTATTGAAACAAGGGGGACTCAAGGTGGGCATGGCGGGAAATATCGGGGACAGTTTCGCAAAGATGGTGGCGGAAAACGATTTTGATTTTTATGTATTGGAAATCAGCAGTTTTCAATTGGATGGCATTTTAGCCTTCAAGCCGCATATCGCCATTATAACGAACATAACGCCAGACCATCTCGACCGTTATAACTACGTGTTCGAAAATTACATCGCCTCAAAATTTCTGATTTCCAAGAATCAAACCCAAAATGATTACCTGATCTATGATGCCGACAATGAGGTTTTGGTCAAATGGTTGCAGAAGCATCCAGTTCAAGCAAAATTATTGCCTTTCACGCTCGAACAGGAAGTGGCGCAAGGGGCCTATATAAAAAACGATCGAATTGAAATTAGAACCGACAACACTATTTTAAATATCATGACCGATAACCTAGCCCTAGAGGGAAAACACAATTTAAAGAATACGATGGCCGCGGCCACCGTGGCCAAATTGGTTGGTATCCGCAAGGAAACCATCCGCAACAGCGTGACCAATTTTCAAGGTGCGGCCCATCGGTTGGAGAAAGTGCTCAAAATTGCCCACGTGCAATACATCAACGATTCAAAGGCGACCAATGTCAATGCCACCTATTATGCCCTCGACAGTATGGCGGCGCCTGTCGTTTGGATCGTTGGCGGTGTCGACAAAGGCAATGATTACAAAGAATTGATGCCATTGGTACGGGAAAAGGTAAAGGCCATTGTCTGCCTTGGACTCGACAATTCAAAGATCAAGGAAACCTTTGGCAACGTGGTGGATCTGATGGTAGAGACCTTTGCCATGGAAGAGGCCGTAAAGGTGGCCTACAAAATTGCGGAGCGGGGCGATATCGTGCTATTATCGCCGGCCTGTGCCAGTTTCGATCTGTTCAAAAATTACGAGGATAGGGGCAATCAATTTAAAGAAGCGATCAAAAATTTATAAAGGTGATACAACTGTTCAAAAGTATAAAAGGGGATAAAGCCATTTGGGCCGTGGTGGCCTTGTTGGCAATATTTTCATTTCTCCCCGTGTACAGCGCCAGCAGTAATCTCGTTTATGTGGTAGGTAACGGTACCACAACGGGATACCTGCTAAAACATGGGCTGCTGTTGGTACTTGGTTTCGGTATTATCTATGGGGTACATAGGATCCCCACACATTTTTTTAAGGGCCTGTCATTGATTGCCATGCCCATACTCATTGTTTTGTTGGTCTTTACCTTGGCACAAGGGACCACTATCGGCGGCGCCAATGCCAGTCGTTGGATTCAATTGCCGTTGGTGGGTATTACCTTTCAGACCTCCAATCTCGCTTCGGTGGTCTTGATGATCTATGTCGCCAGGTATTTGACCAAAATAAAAGACAGGGTACCTACTTTCAAGGAAAGCATTTTGCCCCTTTGGCTACCTGTATTTTTGGTGATCATCCTAATTCTGCCCGCCAACTTTTCTACCGCGGCCATCATTTTCTCCATGGTATTGCTGCTATGTTTTTTAGGGGGATATCCGATCAAGTACTTGATGGGAATCGTGGGCACGGGTTTGTTGTGCCTTACCCTTTTCATTTTGGTTGCAAAAGCGGCCCCGAATCTGTTCCAAAACCGTGTCGATACCTGGGAAAAGCGGTTCACGAACTTTTTCGACGGTTCCGAAATCGATTCCGATGCCGATTATCAAATAGAAAAGGCAAAGATTGCCATTGCAACGGGTGGTGTGTTCGGGAAAGGTGCGGGTAAGAGCGTTCAAAAGAATTTTTTGCCACAGAGCTCATCCGATTTCATCTTTGCGATCATCGTGGAAGAATATGGCTTGATAGGGGGTTTTGCGCTGTTGCTTTTCTACCTGTTGTTGTTGTTTCGAATCGTGGTGGTGGCCAATGGCAATCCAACCATTTTTGGAAAATTGCTGGTGCTCGGGGTAGGGCTGCCCATTGTATTCCAGGCGTTGATCAATATGGCGGTGGCAGTGGAACTGTTTCCGGTAACCGGGCAGACCTTGCCATTGATCAGCAGTGGCGGCACATCGAGTTGGATGATATGTCTGGCCATCGGCATCATATTGAGCGCGAGCATCAAGGATACCGAAAAAGAGGGGCGGCATTCTAATATAGATGAAAGTAATCCTTTAGAAGTATTGAGTGGACAACTATAGGTTTATACTTTCCGGTGGAGGTACGGGCGGGCATATTTATCCCGCAATAGCCATCGCCGATGCCTTGAAGAAAAGATATCCGACGGCCGAAATTCTTTTTGTCGGTGCCAAGGATCGAATGGAAATGGAAAAGGTACCCCAGGCAGGGTATCGGATCGAAGGACTATGGATAAGTGGGTTACAAAGGAAACTAACCCTAAAAAATTTAATGTTTCCGCTAAAACTGATCAGTAGTTTGATGAAGGCCAACAAGATCATATCCCGTTTTAAGCCCCATGCCGTAATCGGCACCGGTGGCTTTGCCAGTGGCCCCTTGTTAAGGGTCGCTTCTGGCAGGGACATTCCTTGTTTGCTGCAGGAACAAAATTCCTATGCGGGCATCACCAATAAATGGCTCAAAGATCGGGTGGCCAAAATTTGTGTGGCCTACGATGGCATGGAACGCTTTTTTCCGGCTTCAAAAATTGTAAAAACGGGCAACCCCGTAAGGGGCGACCTGGTGGCCATCAATGAAAATGGCAATAAGGCGTTGGAATTTTTCGGATTGGAAAAAACCAAGAAAACATTATTGGTCTTGGGGGGAAGCCTTGGCTCGAGACGCATCAATCAATTGATCGAAAAAGAACTCACGTATTTTGAATCCCTCGACATACAATTGATATGGCAGTGCGGCAAGCTGTATTTCGAGGAGTATGGGAAATACGAATCCAAGCAGGTGAAAGTGTTCGATTTTTTGAACAGGATGGATTTTACCTATGCCGCTGCCGATTTCGTCATCTCGCGCGCCGGGGCGGGCTCGGTATCGGAACTCTGTATTGTGGGCAAACCTGTATTGTTCATCCCCTCGCCCAATGTTGCGGAAGACCATCAGACCAAAAATGCCAAAGCCTTGGTGGCCCAAAATGCGGCCCTGATGCTCGCTGAATCTGAATTGGATGCTGAATTTGAACCGGTTTTCGGTTCACTTTTGAAAAACCAAGGGCAGCAAACTTTATTGGCGGGCAATATCAAGCGCTTGGCCATGCCCGAGGCTACGGAACACATTGTTGATGAAATTGTGAAGATGTTGAAGTAAAGCATATTATGGACCTAAAGAAAATACATAACGTCTACTTTATCGGAATAGGGGGCATTGGCATGTCGGCCTTGGCACGTTATTTTAAGTTCATCAACAAAAAGGTGGCGGGTTACGACAAGACTCAAACCCCCCTGACCGATGAATTGTCCGATTTGGGCATGGCAATTCACTACGAGGATAATTTGAGCTTGGTTCCGGAAGATTTTTTGAACAAGTCGAACACCTTGGTGGTTTACACCCCTGCGGTACCATTGGACCATACCGAATACCAGTTCTTTCTAAAAGGGGGCTTTCAATTAAAAAAACGCTCCGAAGTTTTGGGACTGATTACCGAAAACACCTTTTGTTTGGCAGTCGCGGGAACCCATGGCAAAACAACGACCTCTTGTATCTTGGCCCACCTGCTCAAAGAAACCGGTACACCCTTGACCGCTTTTCTAGGGGGTATTTCAGAAGATTTCAACAGCAATTTTCTTTTTGAGGGAAGTGAGGTTTCGGTGGTGGAGGCCGATGAATTCGACAGGTCCTTCCTCAGGCTTTCGCCCGATGTGGCCTGTATTACCTCGATGGACGCCGATCATTTGGATATCTATGGCGATGTGGAAGCACTTAGAAAATCGTTCCGGGAATTTGCCGCGCGCTTGAAGCCGGGCGGAAAGCTCTTTGTTCGCAAGGGCTTGCCGATCAACGGTATTACCTACGGCATCGAAGATGGTTCAGACTACTGTATAAGCAATATAAAAATAGAACATGGTACCTACATTTTTGATTTGGGAACCCCTGAAGCTACCCTAACAGGGGTTAAATTCAACAAACCGGGAAGGCATAACCTGCTCAACGGTTTGGTCGCTTTCGCAATGGCGGTACAAACTGGATCCCCTTCCGACCGCCTTGCTGAAGCCCTTGAAACTTTTAAAGGGGTGCAGCGCCGGTTTTCTTACAAGATCAAATCGGATGCGTTCATTTTTATAGATGACTATGCCCACCATCCAACAGAGATCAATGCAGTTTATGAGGCGATTGCAGAAATGCATCCCCATAAAAAGACCTTGGTGGTTTTTCAACCACATTTGTTTTCCAGGACTAGGGATTTTGCCGATGAATTTGCCGAAAGTCTATCCCAATTCGACAATGTGATCCTCTTGGAAATCTATCCTGCCCGTGAGAAGCCGATTCAGGGCATTACGGCCGATTGGCTGTTGGGAAAAATAAGCAATCCGAACAAAAGGTTGGTCGATAAAGCACATTTGATACAAGCGATCAAGGAACAGCAGCCGGAAATTCTCGTCACCTTGGGTGCCGGGGATATCGGATTGGAAATATCAAAAATTAAAAATGAATTTGACTATGCGGATTAATTGGAACAAACTCAAGTTAATAGGCTTGATATTAGTGGTTATGGGGCTCTATGCGTTCTCCTCTCATAGGAGCCAGAACAGGACGGTAAGTGGGTTGGAAGTGGTCTTTGTAGGCGACCAGAATTTGTACATCACACAAGACATGGTTAATAAATTGTTAATACAAAAATTCGGTGGCCTGGAAAATATGCCTAAAGAAAAATTAGCTTTGAATGCTATGGAGAAAGCCATTGAGGCCAACAAAATGGTAAAAAGCGCCCAAGTTTATCTTACTGTTGATGGGGAACTGAAATCCAGAATTGTTCAACGCAAACCGATCGGGAGAGTAGAGGGGGGTTCAAAATTCTATATGGATGATGAAGGGAAACGCATGCCGTTTTCCAACACTCACTCCGCTAGGGTGCCGATCATCACAGGCAATATCACTGGGGAAAGTTTGAAGGATGTCTACGAGATCTTGAAGCACATCAATTCGGATGATTTTCTTAGGAAAAATGTGATCGGGATCCATATTGAGGACGTGGCCAGGTACCAATTGAAGTTTCGTATGGAGAATTTCGTGGTGAATTTGGGCAGTATCGAAAATCTCGAAGAGAAGTTCAACAATTTCAAGGCCTTTTATGCCAAGGCACGGAAGGATGCGACCTTGGAAAAATTTGCAGTGGTTAGTCTGGAGTTCAGCAATCAAGTAGTGTGCACTAAAATATAAATTATGGAAGCAGGTAATTATTCAGTTGGTTTGGATATCGGAACGACCAAGATCGTTGCCATCATCGGCAAAAAGAACGAATACGGCAAAATCGAGGTGCTGGGCATCGGAAAATCCAAAAGCTTAGGGGTTCACCGAGGGGTGGTCAACAATATTACACAGACCATAAAATCGATACAGCAAGCCGTGGAGGAGGCAGAGGCCAATTCCGGTCTGAAGATCGGGTCTGTGGTGGTCGGTATCGCTGGGCAGCACATCAGAAGCCTGCAGCATAGCGATTATATCACAAGGGCAGATTCGGAAGAGGTGATCAATGAAGATGATCTGGAAAAGCTTTGCAACCAAGTTTACAAATTGGTCATGCTCCCGGGAGAAGAAATCATCCATGTGCTTCCCCAGGAATACAAAGTGGATGGGCAGGCCGAGATAAAGGAACCGATTGGCATGTACGGCGGAAGGCTTGAGGCCAATTTTCATGTGGTTGTGGGCCAGGTATCTTCCATCAAGAATGTAGGCCGGTGCATCAAAAGTGCGGGCCTGAATCTGGGCAACATCACCCTAGAACCGCTTGCGTCTTCAGATGCTGTGCTCAGCAAGGAAGAAAAGGAGGCAGGGGTAGCCTTGATCGATATCGGAGGCGGAACCACCGACTTGGCCATTTTTAAAGACGGCATCATTCGGCATACCGCGGTAATTCCATTTGGCGGCGGGGTCATTACCGAGGATATCAAAGAAGGTTGTTCCATTATCGAAAAACAGGCCGAACTTCTAAAAATCAAGTTCGGATCGGCATGGCCTGGGGAGAACAAGGATAATGAGATCGTTTCCATACCAGGTTTAAGAGGTAGGGAACCCAAGGAAATTACCTTGAAAAACCTTTCCAAGATCATTCATGCCAGGGTGGTCGAAATCATCGAACAGGTATATGTCGAGATCAAAAATTATGGGCACGAAGAGCAAAAGAAAAAATTGATCGCGGGAATCGTCTTGACAGGTGGCGGCAGTCAGTTAAAACACCTCAAGCAATTGGTGGAGTACATCACGGGGATGGATACACGGATCGGCTTTCCCAATGAACATTTGGCCGGTGATTCTGATTCCGAAATCGCAAGTCCACTTTATGCCACTGCGGTGGGTCTGCTGATGAATGCGGTCAAAAATGAAGCAAGGATCAAGATGGATGCCCAAATCAGAAGCGCCGAAGGTCGTGAACAGGAATTGGTGATGGCAGACAACGAGGAGGTAAAGTCGAGCAGAAGCAAACAAAAGAAAGAACGTAAGTCGGTATTTGACAAATGGTCTGAAAAATTGAAGGATTTTTTGGACAATGCAGAGTAACGATACCATTTAAAGTTAAACCAGTAAATCTATCATATGAGCAACAACACGGAATTTGAAGGATTCGCATTTGATTTGCCAAAAAATCAAAGCAACGTAATAAAGGTGATCGGCGTGGGCGGGGGCGGTAGCAATGCCATAAACCATATGTTCAAATCGGGCATCAATGGGGTTGATTTCGTAATCCTGAACACCGATTCACAGGCCTTGCAAAACAGCCCTGTGCCCAATAAGATCCAACTTGGTGTATCCCTGACCGAAGGTCTTGGCGCAGGCGCCAATCCCGAGGTCGGTGAACAGGCTGCCATCGAGAGTTTGGAAGAAATAAAGAATATGCTCGATACCACTACTAAAATGGTATTCGTAACTGCAGGAATGGGTGGGGGAACAGGTACTGGTGCTGCTCCCGTAATCGCCAAATTGGCAAAGGAAATGGACATTCTCACCGTGGGGATCGTTACCATGCCCTTTCAGTTCGAAGGCAAGATGCGTTGTCAACAAGCGCAATTGGGTATTGAAAAATTGCGTAACAATGTCGATTCCCTGATTGTTATCAATAATAATAAGCTTCGTGAAGTGTACGGTAATCTTGGCTTTAAGGCAGGATTCTCCAAAGCGGATGAGGTATTGTCAACTGCGGCAAGGGGCATTGCAGAGGTCATCACCCATCATTATACCCAGAACATCGACCTCAGGGATGCTAAAACGGTCCTTTCCGACAGTGGCACCGCTATCATGGGTTCTGCTATCGCTACGGGAACCGTGAGGGCCAATGAAGCCATTATGAAAGCTTTGGACTCGCCATTGCTGAACGACAATAAAATATCCGGTGCGAAGAACGTGTTGCTATTGATCGTTTCCGGTTCCAAGGAAATCACCATTGACGAAATCGGGGAAATCAACGATCATATCCAGGCTGAGGCCGGCCATGGAGCGAACATCATCATGGGGGTAGGGGAAGATGAGGAATTGGGAGAGGCCATTGCCGTTACTGTGATCGCCACCGGATTCAACAGTGATCAACAAGATGAGATTGTCAATACCGAATCAAAAAAAATCATCCATACCTTGGATGATGAACAACGGGCAGAACAGGATTTGACCGATAAGAACAAAGTGCTTCATCTGGAGGATACTTTTGAGGAAGTGTCGATCAAGCCTGTCATCAAACATACCTTGGAAGAGGAGGATCAAGAAATTGGAATGGATTTGATCCCCACAACGAACTATATCAAAAATTTCAATGTTTTTTACGAAGAGGTCATCGAGAAGGTGAGCCGCATCGAAGTGGTGGAAGACGATTTTATAATTATCGATTCGAACGACGTTTTGAACGACATTGAAGTGGTTGACCCTGTACTCGTTTCGAATGAAAAGACGAGCGAAGAGCAGATAGCGATGCGTTTCGATATGCCATTGGCACAAACGGAGGAGGACAGCGAGGAGCAGGAAAACATCATCACCTTTACCTTGGACGAAGAAGTTAAGGAAATGAGTGTAAAAGACCATGTAGAGGTAATACCTGTTTTGGAATATAATAAAAATGGGGAAACGCGCTATAGTTTGGACGATTACATGGAACTTGAAAACAAGCTCACGGGTGCTAAGTCGAAGGCCGAGGAATACGAACCAAAAATTGTCGAAAATGAACTGATCTTTGAGAAAAAGACCATCAATACGGCCGAAACCGACAGAAAGGACACCGATGAAGTCGATCCCATGAACAGTCCGATCGAGACCATGTTGCGCGAACGTGCCGACGAAAGACGCAGGAAACTTAAGGATTTCAACTACAAGTTCCAGAACAACATCAACAGCATCGACGAAATCGAAAAAGAACCGGCCTATAAACGACAGGGAATCAATTTAAGCGATGTGCCCAAAGAACAAAGGGTTTCACGAACCACCCTGAGCGAGGACAGCAATGACGAGATTCAGCTCCGTTCGAACAATTCCTTTTTACATGATAATGTGGATTAACCTATAGATAGTTGGTAATTTTGAACCCGAAAATTGAATAGATTTTCGGGTTTATTTTTTATCTTCGCAGTCCAATTAAAAAAAGGGCATGGGCTTACAGGATAAGGTAATGGATCGGATGAAGACGGCGATGAAGGCCAAGGACAAAGTAGCCTTGGAATCTTTGCGTGCCATCAAATCGGCCTTATTGTTGGCACAGACCGAGATTGGGGCGGGGGCTGGCCTTTCGGAAGCAGAGGAAATCAAACTGGTACAAAAATTGGTGAAACAGCGCAAGGACAGCGCGGCCATCTTTTTGGAACAGGGGCGGAACGATTTGGCAGAGCCTGAGCTGGCGCAGATCTCCGTTATTGAACAATTCCTGCCCGAGCAGTTGTCAGAAGCGGAAATTGAAAAAGTAGTGGTACAGGCCATAAGCACTTTAGGGGCTGAAGGCATGAAAGATATGGGCAAGGTAATGGGGATGGTGTCATCGACATTGGCAGGCAAGGCCGATGGAAAAACGATTTCCAATATTGTCAAACGCAATTTATTATAGAATAGGGCCCCGTGGCGCAACTGAATAGCGCATCAGATTTCGGCTCTGAGGGTTGGGGGTTTGAATCCCTCCGGGGTCACTACAAGCAGAAAACCACGCCAGTATGGCGTGGTTCTTTGTTTTTGAAGAAACCGAAGCGCTCGCTTCAAGGTTGCGAAAAAAACAAAGAACCTG
The DNA here is from genome assembly GCA_963760375.1 of uncultured Flavobacteriaceae bacterium. GTDB lineage: Bacteria > Bacteroidota > Bacteroidia > Flavobacteriales > Flavobacteriaceae > Pelagihabitans. The sequence continues at coordinate 215,465 of CAVXCS010000005.1, forward strand.
GGCTGCCAGCCCGTGGTTTTATATTTGCAAAGGGGAGCCCATAGGGATATGCAATCCCTCCCCGAATTGTTTTTTTTGTTCCATGATAAACAAAGAACCTGGGCTGCCAGCCCGTGGTTTTATATTTGCAAAGGGGAGCCCATGGGGATATGCAATCCCTCCACGAATTGTTTTTTTTGTTCCATGATAAACAAAGAACCTGGGCTGCCAGCCCGTGGTTTTATATTTGCAAAGGGGAGCCCATGGGGATATGCAATCCCTCCACGAATTGTTTTTTTTGTTCCATGATAAACAAAGAACCTGGGCTGCCAGCCCGTGGTTTTATATTTGCAAAGGGGAGCCCATGGGGATATGCAATCCCTCCACGAATTGTTTTTTTTGTTCCATGATAAACAAAGAACCTGGGCGGCCAGCCGGTGGTTTTATATTTGCAAAGGGGAGCCCATGGGGATATGCAATCCCTCCGGGATTACCACAGGCAGAAAACCAATTCTAATTTTTAATACATTTATGAGGTTCTTTCCAAAAGGAACCCTGGGAATCGGTGCACCGACTCCACGAACATTCAAAATACCAAAACGATATGGCTCAGCATAAACAGACACGCCGAAGCTTTGTGAAACAATCTTTGGTCGCCGGAGCCGGATTCTATATCGTACCCAGTACGGTCGTGAGCGGACTCGGACATAGGGCACCCAGCGACAAAATGAACATCGTGGGCGTCGGCGTTGGGGGCAAAGGCAGAAACAACCTCGGCGCAATGAACAAGGAAAATATAATCGGTCTTTGCGATATCGATTGGAATTATAGCGCACCTTGTTTCAATGATTTTCCGAAAGCCAAGAAATACTTTGATTGGCGTAAGATGTTCGAAGAATTGGGCAGTTCCATTGATGGCGTGGTCGTGGCGACAGCCGACCATACCCATGCGCAGATCGCCGCAACCGCGATGACACTGAACAAACATGTCTATTGCCAAAAGCCGCTTACCCATTCGGTATATGAATCCCGCTTGCTTACCAAATTGGCCGCCAAATATCCAGTCGCCACCCAAATGGGGAACCAGGGCAATTCCGGGGACGGGGTGCGCCAGGTCTGTGAATGGATATGGAATGGAGAAATTGGAGAAGTCACCGAAGCCCACGCATGGACCGACCGGCCCATTTGGCCGCAGGGCCTCGAACGCCCCAAAGCGGCAATGGCCCTCCCAAAAGATTTTGATTGGGACCTTTTTATCGGTCCGGCCCCCATGCGCCCCTACAATGCGATCTACACCCCATGGAATTGGCGCGGTTGGTGGGATTTTGGTACCGGTGCGGTCGGGGATATGGCCTGCCATATTCTGGATCCGATCTACCGCGCCTTGCAATTGGGCTACCCGGATGCCATTTCCGGCAGTTCTACCACTTCGAACACTGAAAGTGCGCCCCAGGCCGAAAAGGTACGTTTCGATTTTCCCGCCAGACCAGATCGAGATCGGCAGAAAATGCCTGAAGTAAAAGTCCATTGGTACGATGGTGGTTTTTTGCCCGATCGCCCGGAACTTTTACCGGAAGGCACGCCGATGATTCAAGACGGACTCGGAGGCTGTATGTTCATCGGCTCAAAGGATACCCTGATCTGCGACTGTGGTGGCTTCAACCCGAGATTGCTTTCGGGTCGTATTCCGGATGTGGCCCCTTATATGCGCCGTATCCCCGGGGCAATAGGTTATATCGATGGGCCACACGAGCAGGACTGGATCCGGGCCTGTAAAGAATCCCCGGAGAACAGAACCGAGGCGTCCGCAAATTTTGGCTATGCAGGTCCTTTTAACGAAATGGTATTATTGGGGGTTCTGGCCATAAGGCTCAAGGGCCTGAACAAAATATTGAAATGGGACGGCGCACAGATGAAGTTCACCAACATTGGCGCCAATGAGACCATGGATGTGGTAAAAACCTTCGGATTTGATATGGTCGACGGGCTTCCCCAATGGAATGTGGAGCTGGTACATCCCAATGCATTCGATGCGGCCAATGAATATATTAAACATACTTATCGGAACGGTTGGGAATTGCCACAGATGCCGGTGTAAATGATCAATGTGACCATAGCCCTCCACAAGGGATTGACCTTTTGCCAAATCACCACCAGATCAACCCGGGGCGGTTTTTAACTTAAGTCATTGCAACGGGTTGGCTTTCAATGGTCAAAAACCAATGTCCCGCTTGCTTCCTGTTCCTTAAACTGTTTGACCATGTTCAAGGCATCGGGAATAACATCGCTGCAGAGCACGATCAACGAGCCGGGAATGGCATTCTTTACTGCAAAAGTGATCGCTTCTTTTTCCGATGGAATAATGCTGGTCTTTTTCTTGGGATCCTTCATCTTGATGCCATCATGCAACATCTTGATCAATTGTTCTTCCGTTTTCCCTCTTAGATGCCGGTCTTGCCGAATGATGATTTCATCGAACATTTCAGCAGCAATACTGCCCATTTCATTGTTGTCTTCCAGGCGACGGTCCCCGATTCCTGCGATAATGCCCACTTTGACGGTCGCTTCCAGTGTATCGGTAAATTTTTGTAATGCGCGCATTCCCGCTGGGTTGTGGGCATAGTCCAATAAAATGGTAAAATTGTTGAATTTGAACAGATTCAGTCTGCCAGGGGTTTGGGCAGGGGATGGGATAAAGGTCTCCAAGGCCGCTTTCATATCTTCGATACTGATGCCTTGTATGTTTGCGGCAAGCACAGCGGGCAACACGTTTTGAATCATAAAAACCGCTTTACCCCCATAGGTCAAGGGAATATCTTCGGCCTTCATAATCCTCATCTTCCATTCTCCCCTACAGATGGTCACAAAGCCGTTTTCATAGACGGCCGAAATACCGCCCAAGCGCTGAAGTGCCTTGATTCTGGGATTGTTCTCATCCATCGAAAAGAGGGCCACATTACTCGCTACGGTCCGCCTCATGTCATAGACCAGGTCATCATCTGCATTTAAGATGGCATAACCGTTGGGCAGCACTGTCTCCGGTATTACGCCTTTTACCTTGGCCAATTGCTCCATGGTATGTATGCCCTTGAGGCCCAAATGATCGGCAGCCACATTGGTTACGATACCGATATCACAGTGTGCAAAGCCCAAGCCTGCTCGCAGGAGTCCGCCCCTGGCACACTCCAATACCGCAAAATTTACCGTGGGATCTTTGAGGACGAATTCAGTACTGGCAGGTCCGGTACAATCGCCTGTCATGAGTAATCTGTTCTGGATATAGACCCCATCACTGGTGGTATAGCCCACGCGAAACCCTTTCATTTTGGCCATATGGGCAATCAATCGGGTGGTGGTGGTCTTGCCATTGGTTCCCGTAACGGCGATGATGGGTATTCTGCCGGTACTTCCTTTGGGAAACAGTTTGTCGATTACAGGGGCGGCCACATTTCTTGGCAGGCCCGAGGTCGGGGCCAAATGCATCCGAAATCCCGGAGCGGCATTCACCTCCAGTACGGCCCCGGCCGTATCGGAAAGCGGTTGGGTGATATCGGTGGTCATGATGTCGATGCCGCAAATATCCAGGTCGATGATTTTTGAAATCCGTTCTGCCATCGCTACATTGGCGGGATGGACTATATCGGTGACATCTTCCGCGGTACCTCCGGTGCTTAAGTTGGCCGTGTCTTTCAAGATCAACATTTCTTCTTTTTTCAACACGGAGTTGAGGGTATGCCCTTTTGATTTGATGATATTGGCCGTCAGTTCATTGATCGTAATCTGGGTCAGTACATTTTCATGGCCGTAGCCCCGCCTGGGATCGCTGTTCACCTTATCGATCAGTTGCTGCAGGGTCGATTTTCCATCCCCGACCACATGGGCAGGGGTTCGGCGTGCCGCGGCCACCATCACATGATTGATCACGAGCAAGCGATAATCGAACCCTACGATATATTTTTCTACGATGACTGCCGGCGAAACTTCTTTGGCCGAATGAAAGGCCACGATGGCCTCCTCCAGAGCGTTGATGTTCACGGTAATGCCCCGGCCATGGTTTCCACCTACGGGTTTGATCACCAGCGGGAAACCGACATAGCGGCAGGCTTCGTCCAAACTGCTTTCCTTTCTGATGATATCTCCCCTGGGCACCTCTACCTGGGCCTGTTCCAAAAGGTATTTGGTATCTTCCTTGTCACAGGCGAGTTCTACACCAATACTGCTGGTTTCACTGGTTACGGTGGCTTGTATCCTTTTCTGGTTTGCGCCATAGCCCAACTGGCATAGCGAATATTGGTTCAATCGGATCCAAGGAATGCCACGACCGGCCGCTTCCTCTACGATCGATCCGGTACTGGGTCCCAAGCGTTCGGCCTCTCGGAGTTCCCTCATTTTTTGAATATCATCCTTTAAATCATAGGATTCCCCTTTGATCAGTGCTTCACAGATATCCACTGCCGCCTTCGCGGCATAACGGCCTACTTTCTCCTCCATATAGGCAAAGACCACATTATAGACGCCAGGTTCCCCATATCCCCTGGTGCGCCCAAAGCCTACATCCATGCCGGCCAAGGTCTGAATTTCCAGGGCGATGTGTTCCGCGATATGGCCCATCCATGTGCCTTCTTCCACCCTTTCGAAAAAACCTCCTGGGGTGCCCACCGAACAACGGTGTTCGTACATCGTTGGAAACATGGTCTTTAACCGATCGGTGAACCCATCGATTTTGTTGGAAGGTTGGGCCTCCATCTCCTCCAGATCCAAAACCATCACAATAAGCTTATGGCGACGTACCGACCAATAATTCGGTCCTCGCATGGCATTGATCTCTCTTATTTTCATATTGTGGAAGTTTTGTACTGGGGGTGAATTCTTAAATATAGCTTATTTTTCCGGACCGATAACAGTATTTTTGTATCCGAAAATAACGATACATGAGCATCAAGGGCACATTGATTCCAATAGGCGGCAATGAAGACAAGGGAACGGGAAACACCGAGCAGTATACCTTGGAATTTATCCAGGAAGGCATTCTTTCCCGGGTAGTGAGGGAAAGTGGCGGCAATGCCGCCAACATAGTGGTGCTGCCCACGGCTTCGAGCATTCCCAAAGAAGTAGGCGAGAATTATCTCCATGCCTTCGGCAAATTGGGATGCGATAAGGTTGATGTGCTGCACCTGATGGATCGGGAAGACTCCGAAAGGAAAAAAAACATCGATTTGATCCGAAAAGCCGATTGTGTGATGTTTTCCGGAGGGGATCAGTCGAAAATCAAAAAGATCATCGGAGGTACAAGGATGCATCAATTGTTAATTGAACGGTACCGAAAGGAGCCCGTTGTCATAGCGGGTACCAGTGCGGGAGCCATGTGCATGTCGGGTGAAATGATCACTGGTGGCAGCAGTAAGGATTCCTTGTTCAAAGGGGCCGTGGGGATGAGCAAAGGAATGGATTTTATACCCAACCTGATTATCGATTCCCACTTCATTCAACGCGGGAGGTTCGGCAGATTGGCCGAGGCCGTGGCCAAATTTCCAAAACTCTTGGGTGTGGGCCTGGCTGAAGATACCGGTCTGGTGATCAAAAATTGCAACACTTTTGAAGTCATTGGTTCGGGCATGGTGGTCTTGTTCGATCCAAGCAGATTGAAGCACAACAACGAAAAAGTTTTGGAAATTGGTTCTCCCATGTCATTGTCGAACCTTAGAACGCATATCTTGGCCAATGGCGACCGGTTCAACATCAAAAAAAGAAAATTGCAGGTGTTGCCACTCGACTCACCTTTTGTCTAATCCTTGTATATCAGTATTTCAACCTTACCCGATCGATCCACGGAAGCCCTGTACATGCCTTCCGTATTGAAGGGCAGCGTTAAATTGCCTTGTGCATCCACAGCGATCAAACCCCCATCGCCTCCGAGATGCGGTAACCTGTTATGAATGATTTCGACTGCCGCTGCTTCGAGTGACAGGCCCTTATACTCGATCAAACAGGATAGATCGTAGGCGACCACCCCCCTGATAAAATATTCCCCGCTCCCGGTACAGGAGACGGCACAGGTCTTGTTGTTGGCGTAAGTGCCTGCCCCGATCATGGGGCTGTCGCCGACCCTTCCAAATCTTTTGTTTGTCATGCCCCCGGTTGATGTGGCCGCGGCCAAATTGCCGAGATGATCACAGGCCACCGCACCAACGGTGCCGAATTTATCATCTTTTTTATGGGTGTGGTCGAGTTGAAAATTTACCGTATCCTTCAATTCCATCCATTGTTGGTGCCTCAGGTCATCGTAGAAATACGAATCTTTCAAAATCGGGTAATTCAAATGCTTGGCAAAGTCAATGGCTCCCGCGCCCGCCAAAAAAACATGATCGGTCCGTTCCATGACATCAAGTGCCAAAGCGATAGGGTTTTTAATACCGGTCACCAGGGAAACGGCTCCTGCCTTCAGGGTACGCCCATCCATAATCGAAGCGTCCATTTCATGGGTGCCTTTCGCTGTAAAAACACTGCCTTTGCCTGCATTGAACAATGGGGAATCTTCCAATGCCATCACCGATCGTTGAACGGCTTCCATGGCGGTACCTCGTTGGTCCAAGATGGTTTGGCCTATCATCAGTGCCTTTTCCAAGGCCTTTTTATAGGCCGATTCCTTTTCCGGGGTCATCATTCCCTTCACCAAGGTTCCAGCACCGCCGTGTATAGCTATTGAATAGGTTCTCATGGGTTTATATGGGCCGATTTTTTAGTGGCGATGGATGCCATGATCATTTTTGCATGTATCCTTGAATTCTCTATGAACCATTTATGGGTTTCCATGCCCCCGCAGATGACCCCGGCAAGATATAGGCCCGCTACATTGGTCTCCATGGTTTCGGGATCATATTGTGGAAGCCGTTTTTCATCTTGGGAAAGGGCAATTCCCAGTTTTTCCAAAAATTCAAAATTGGGTTTGTAACCGATAAGCGCGAGCACGAAATCGTTCTCCAGGCCGATGGTGCCTTCCGGCGTATCGATCATGATTTCGTTCTCGCGAATCTCTTTGACCTTGGCATTGAAATAGGCCTTGATGCTGCCTTCCTCGATCCGATTGATGATATCGGGCCGCACCCAGTATTTCACCCGTTGGCCCACCTCAGGTCCCCTGATGATCAAGGTGACCTCCGAACCCTTGCGCCAGCACTCCAGTGCGGAATCTATGGCTGAATTGCTCGCTCCGATCACTGCCAATTTTTGGCCTGCATAGAAATGCGGATCTTTATAATAGTGCGATACTTTGGGTAGATTTTCCCCAGGCACATCGAGCTTGTTGGGGATATCATAAAATCCAGTCGCAATAATGACTTGGTCTGCCGTGTACTGTCGTTTGCTGGTTTCCACAATGAATACATCCCCCTTTTTGTGCACTTGTGACACTTTTTCAAACAAATGGATGTTCAATTTGTTGGAGGATACGATCCTGCGATAATATTCCAGTGCCTCATTCCTTTTGGGCTTGGCCTCCTTGCTGATAAAGGGAATTTCATCGATTTCCAGTCTTTCAGAAGAAGAAAAGAACTGCATGTTCACGGGGTAATTGAACAAGGAATTCACGATCGGTCCTTTTTCAATGATAACATAGGTAAATCCCTTCTTTTTGGCCTCCAAACCACAGGCAATGCCAATCGGACCACCCCCTACTATGACCAGATCTAATTTTTCCATTTTTTGGGCTGATGAAAATGCCAATGCGAATTTTTTATGGGAACAAAGCTAGGTAAATTATGGCAAAGTACGGACTCGCTGTATTTGATGGGTACAGTGGTATTGCTTATGACCGGAATACCATAAAATATGACTTTTATCATACTATGCCTGCGCCAATATCGGGACCTTTATGCCGAACGATTAAAAATAATTATTATGAGTATTAGACAAAGAATTCCGGTCTCCAAGATCATGACCACCCATTTGATCACTTTGAATGTGACCGATGGGCTCGACAAGGCCGAAAGCCTGTTCAAAAAGCATCACATCAGGCATATACCCGTAGTGGAGGGGGAAAAGATTGTGGGGATGTTGAGTTTAACCGATTTGCTGCGCATCAGTTTTGCGGATGGTGCCTTTCAGGATGAGGATGCGGTTGATACCGTAGTTTATAATATGTTCTCAGTTAGACAGGTAATGGCCAAAAACCTGATCAGCGTTTCTCCCGAAGCCAATATCAAGGAGGTGGCCGAAATATTGGCCAAAAAGGAATTCCATGCCTTACCGGTCGTGGATCATGATAAATTGGTCGGTATCGTCACCACCACCGATTTGATCAACTACCTTTTGGAGCAATACTAACCATTGGCAATTTTTGAAATCCGGGCAATGGCGGCAAGCGGATCGGGTGCACTGAAAACATAACTTCCCGTGACCAGCACATCGGCGCCGGAATCGACCAATTTTTTCGCGTTGGTATCGGTCACGCCGCCATCGACCTCAATGAGGGTGTGGGCTCCCCTTGATTCGATCAAAGCTTTGAGCGCTTTTATTTTGCGATAGGTATTTTCGATAAATGACTGTCCGCCAAAGCCCGGGTTGACACCCATAACGCAAACCAGGTCGATGTCATTGATCGTATCCTCCAATAGGGAAATGTTGGTATGCGGATTCAATGCGACCCCGGCTTTCATGCCTGCACCCTTAATGGCTTGCAGGGTGCGATGCAGGTGTGTGCAGGCTTCATAATGCACGCTCAGGACATCGGCGCCCAAATGGGCGAAGGTTTCGATATAGCGATCGGGATCGACGATCATCAAATGCACGTCCAAAGGTTTCGTGGCATGTTTGGCTATGGCTTTGATCACCGGCATTCCATAAGAAATATTCGGAACGAACAAGCCATCCATCACATCGATATGGTGCCAATCGGCATCGCTTCCATTTACCATTTCTACATCTCGTTGTAGATTGCCAAAATCGGCGGCCAAAAGCGAAGGTGCTATTTTAATTTTATTCATTTTCGGTTATGCTTCCTAATTGATCACAAAAGTAATGAATTGATACCGTTATCGCATCAGTGCCCTAAGTGCGTTAAGATCCAAAGGTTTCGTGAACATGTCCAATGTACCGTCCGGTTTTGAGGGCCATTCTTCTTTAGGCCGATCCCAGTAGAGTTCCACTCCGTTTTCATCGGGATCGTTGAGGTATAGCGCTTGGGACACCCCGTGATCGGCTGCTCCTGTCAAGGGATAATCGGCTTTGAGGATTCGCTCATAAATAGCTGCCAAATCTTTTCTTGTGGGATACAGAATGGCCGTATGGAAAAGTCCGACCGATTCCTTCCTTGCCGGTGGCGCATTCTTACTGTACCAAACATTAAGGCCAATGTGGTGGTGGTAGCCACCCGCAGCGATAAAAACCGCCTCCTTGCCGTATCTCGAGGTGATGTCAAACCCCAGTAGACCGCAATAAAAATCCAGGGAACTATCGATGTTGGCTACCTTTAAGTGTATATGGCCTATGCTGGCCCGGGCAGGTATTCGGTATGTTTCCTCTTTTGGCATGCCTATTATTTCTATTGACCATTAAAATACCTCATGGCGCTATCTTTTCGCAATCGTGCTTTTCCATTTCATAAGAGGAGGCATCATTGACCCATGTCGGATACTTCGATGGGCATTGCACCTGCTTTGCCCAAGACCGTGTTCACCGATGGCAGTTGTTTTTCCAAGGTCGCTTTAAGGGTAGCCAGATGTTTTTCAAGTTCGTTCGATAACTCATTATAAACCAAATAGGCACCGTCGGTCGGTTTCGCGTCCCCATCCTCAACGCTCCGTCGCAGGGATGCCAACCTGTTATTGAGTTTGATCGGGAAATTGAGGGGATCTTGGCCCGATTGGTTCTTTACCTGGTATAATGATTCTTCTACCTGCGCCATTTCTACAAGCAAAGGCTCTATGATCTTTTCAAAATCGGCGGTCCCCACTTTGTCTTTACTCGTGTTGATCTGTTTTCGAATCGCACGTATCTTGATCACCGCTTCGTTCGCGGCGCTGGTCTTTTTCATGATGTTATTGGCAAGTTCAAACTGTTCTTGCAGATCGGCCTCGGTTATGCCTTTAAAATTGGGGTCTATCAGAACTTTGAAACTATGGGTTTGCTCCGAATCCTTGGTTTTCATACGTACCTTATAGGTGCCCAAAGGCGCTTTTGGTCCTCTTTCCGGTTGGGCGCTCCATATGATCATTCCTTCAAATACTTTTGCCCCCGGATATCTCAAATCCCATGTAAATGTATTGATGCCCTTGGCCGTGGTCGGTTTTGATGAACCTCCTTGTTCCCACCAGGGCAGGTCGGGATCTTTTTCATATTGTGGCTTGCTGCCCGTGAAAGTGTCGATCAGCCGGTCATTGGCATCCAAAATTTCAAAGGTGATCGTATCCTGCTGCTGCTTCAGGTAATATTGTATGGAGGCATCCTTAATGCCCCTAATGGCATCCGAAGGTTCAAATAGCACTGCTGACCGAAGTTTCATTTCATCGCTGTACTGTCGCAAGGGCTGTATGTCATCCAAAATCCAAAAACCCCTACCGTGCGAACCCAAGACCAAGTCATTGTCTTTTACCACCAGATCGCGTATCGGCGTATCGGGAAGTTTTAATTGAAGACTTTGCCAAAGTTCACCGTCGTTCATCGAAAAATAAACACCGTGTTCCGTTGCCAAGAACAGCAGTCCCTGTCGAACGGGATCCTCACGAACGGCCCTGGCAAAATGCCCTGCCGCGATTCCATTGATGGTCTTGGTCCAGGTTTTTCCGTAATCATGCGTCTTAAATACGTAGGGCTGTCGATCGTCTACCTGATAGCGGTTCGCGGCCACAAAAAGTGTTCCGGGCCTATGTCTCGATTCTTCGATGATACTCACCCTTGAAAATTTGGGCAGGTCCTTTGGGGTAATGTCCGTCCAGGTCTTGCCGCCATCCCTGGTAATGTTGATTTTGCCGTCATCGGAACCGGCCCATATGGTATTGATATCATGAAAAGAGGGCGCCAATGCAAATACTGTGGCATAAATTTCGGGCCCGTTCATGTCCATGGTAATGATTCCCCCGGTCTTATCCAGTGTTGTTGGATCCGCATAGGTCAGATCTGGACTAATTTTTTCCCAAGTTTGGCCGTCATTAGTGGTCTTCCAAATATGCTGCGAACAGGTATACATCACATTTGGATCTTGAGGTGCGAACATGATGGGGAAGGTCCATTGCCACCTTTCAGGAAGTGCACTTGCGGGTTCTCCAGAGAAAAATCTTGGATAAACCTGAATATCACGGGATTGTCCGTTACTTCGATCGTAGCGCGTCAACAGGGCGCCTTGACTGCCCGCATAGAAAATATCTTTGTTGACGGGATGTTGGGTGATCCAACCACTTTCGCCCCCCCCGACGGCATAGTACCAACCGTGGTTCGGCCCCCTGGCCTGCATATGATCCCAGCCATCGCTTGGCATGGCAATGGTGCTATTATCTTGTTGCGCTCCGGCAACATGGTAGGGTACATCACTGGTTGCCATCACGTGGTACAACTGTGTGGTGATATAGTCCTGTTCCGTCCAGCTCTTTCCTTGGTTGATGCTCACATTGGCGCCCCCATCGTTCGAATTGATCATGCGGTCAGGATTATTGGGGTCGATCCAAAGATCGTGGTTGTCGCCATGGGGGACTTCAATGGTTGTACCAAAGGTTTTTCCACCATCGGTGGATTTATAAAATCCGGTATTCAAGCAATACACGGTTTCTTTGTCCCATGGATCTGCATAGATACGGGAATAATAAAAGGCACGTTGTCGCAATTTGCGCTCATCGTTGGTCCGTTCCCAGGTTTTTCCGCCGTCATCCGACCTAAAAACACCCCCATCATTGGCCTCCACGATGGCCCAGACCCGATTTGAATCTGCAGGGGAAACGGTAACGCCGATTTTACCGATAGGTGGGGCGGGCATACCGGGATTGTTCGTCAAATCTGTCCAGGTATCGCCACCATCGGTCGATTTCCATAACTTACAGTCGGGGCCGCCACCCCACATTTTCCAGGCCTTGCGGTATACCTGCCAGGTACTCGCGTACAGCACATTCGGATCGTTCCTATCGATGATCAGATCCACGGCACCTGCTTTTGGACTTACGTAGAGTACTTTTTGCCAACTATTGCCACCATCTTTACTGCGAAATACGCCGCGCTCTTCGTTATCGCCATAGGGATGGCCCAATGCGGCTACATATACAATATCTGGATTGGTAGGATGGATCCTTATCCGTGAAACGGCCTGGGTTTCCTTTAATCCAAGATGTCTCCAGGTTTTGCCGCCGTCCTTGGTTTTGTATACCCCGTCACCTTGGGTGATACTGCCGCGCAGTTGCACCTCACCCATACCGATGTATACGATATCAGGGTTGGTTTCGGCCACCGCCACGGCCCCGACCGAGGAACTGGTCACCTGCCCATCGGTCACGGGCGACCATTCGGTGCCCCCGTCGGTCGTCTTCCACAAACCGCCACCGGTAGCGCCGAAATAATATTCGTTCGGTCTGCCTGGACTGCCTGCACAACCCAATGAGCGTCCACCGCGATAGGGGCCTATATTTCGCCATTCAAGCCCTTCATAAAAACTTTGATCGATAGGACTGGGTTTTGCTATTTCAGCTTTGGCACTTTTTTGGGCCGACAGGGGGTATGCCCCAAGGCAAAAACTTAAGGCCAAAAGAATTTTAACTTGTTTCGCAGAATACATTGATTTGGTGTTAAGGTTGGTTCAATGCGCCGATCTATAATGCCACATCGATTCCAAAGAATTAATAAATTTTAAGGATTCATGAAAAAAAGCAGGTTCGTTTATTCGCCCAAATTCTATTTGCGCAAAGTCATTAATACTGCTTCCAGTGTTGTTTTTGGGATGGCCTTGATCTTATTTTAGGTCTTTCTTTTTGGTATAAACTTCGTTGTTTTGATCCCCGCCGGCTTGTAAATAAACGAACAGGTCTTTTATTTCCTTGTCGTTCAATCGATTGAGCAATCCGGGAGGCATGGGCGAAATCGGGGAAAGACCCCGCTTTACGATCTCACTTTTGGCCAATTGTACCGTGTAACTTTCATTGAACGGATTCGGCATCAAAATGATGTTTTCGCCTTCTTCCGATTTGATACGCCCTGCGATTTTTCCCCCGTCCTTCATTTCGAACAAGGTATTGGCATATTGGTCGGAAATATCGTCATTGGGGCTGTAAATGGCGAACAACAGGTCGTAGCTGCCAAACTTGCTGTGTGCTTGGGTAAGATCGGGCCCCGCGGCGCCACCTTCGCCACGCATCCTATGGCATAGGGTGCACATGGCCGCCTGGTAGGCGCGTTCACCATCTGCAAAGCTTACTTGGTAATCGCCCAAGGCCTCGCCCCAGATGATATTGCCCATATCCTCGCCGGTATAGTTTCGGCCCGGCCCTATGGGCTGTGGCAAGTCGGCCATAACTGAAGAAGGGGTGTACACGCCCGACAGCTCCTGGAAATATGATTTTTCCGCTTCGGGAACGTTCGTCATGGCTTGTTGCCTTACATTTTCCATATAGGCCTTAAAGCTCATACCGCCTTTCGCCCCCAAAACATCGTAGAACCAACGAAAGTATTTTTCGCGCAAGTCTTTGGTCCATCCCTGATCGGCATGGCTGAGCAGCAGGCCATAATAGATGGCTTCACTGGGTGGCATTTTCGCGATGACATCCCTAATGAGCGGTCCATATTGTTCACTGCGCATGGTGGTTTCTTCGTCAAGCAATTGAACCCCTTCGGTAACCGTTTTTTCCGAAGTGTGCTTCTCCAAAAGGGCCACCAACTCTTTCGTGATACCGTTTGATTTCAAATAAAGCAATAGCTGGCCAAGTTCCTTGTTCACCGCATTATTGGCATTGGGGAAATAAGCGTTCAGTTTTTTAATAGTCATGTTGCCATGGAGCGCATCCGGTGGTCCCATTCGAATGAATAGCAAGGCATAGGTGCGCAACAAGGCGACTTGTTGCCCTGTGGTCAATACCTCCAACTTGATCGGGTTCAACTTTTCGATAATTTTTCCTTCAAGTCCTTTATCCCCTTGATGTACCAAGGCAATTCCCCCTTCTATGAGCTTGATAGGGTCTTTTTCCGTAAAGAAACGTGCTTCCCATTTTTCGACCGGTTGGTGTTCCAAAGCTACCCTGGCGGCATATCTGATAAATCGATCCTCGTGATTGAGGTTGTCCCAGGCCAGCGAAATGGCATCATCAGAAATTTCGGAATGGTATTTTTCCAGACTGTGGCGAAGCGATCTCAATGCTTGGGCTGCTTCATCGGTTGAGGTAATGCCTGGTTCCGAACCAGTTCCGGTATATCGCAATCGATAAAGATGTGAATCCAATCCACGGCCGCCCGTGGCAAAATAGAGGTTGCCATCAGTTCCTGCGATCATATCGGTCAGGGGCAGGGGCGTGCCGGAAAGAAATTCTTCTTTGGTGGCCTCATAGCTGCTACCCTTGGGTTTTAGGTCGATAAAATAAACGGTGCCAAAACTCCAATCCATCACAAAGAGTCCGTTTTGGTACCTTGCCGGAAATTTCAGTTTTGCCCCTGCAAGGACCGCCGTGGGCGAACCCTGTTCCATATTCACCGCGGCAGGAAGGTTATCGGGATAATATGCCGGCCATTTTCCGGACCCCGTGCGCCAACCATATTCACTTCCACTGGTTACATGGCAGATCCTGGTAGGTCTGTACCATGGCATGCCAATATCCCATTCCATATCGGCATCATAGGTGAACAGTTCGTCGTCTTGGTTGAAGGCGATATCAAAAGGATTCCGGTATCCCGCGGAAACGAGTTCCCATTGGGTACCTTCAGGATCGAATTTACTGATCCAGCCACCAGGGGCCTTGATATTATTGGCATGTCCCCGGGCATCCAAATAAGGTTTGAATAAATTGTCCTCCCCCCAATTGGTGGGCAAGCGGCTGTTTTTGAGCAGGAGTTCTGGAATCAAGGTATGGTTTCCTGCAATGAAGTAGATTTCCTGGCCATTCGGCGACAATACAAAACTGTGCGGGCCATGTTCACCTTCACCTTCCAATTTAAGGAGCATGCTCACTTTGTCCAATTTCCCGTCTTTATCGGTATCGGTAAGTCGATACACCCCACTGCCATTTTCCTGATCATCCGGAATTTCATCGTCCCAAGTCTTGTTGACCGCCACATAGAGGCTGTTATGGGCCCACAGCAGGCCATGGGCCTCACCAATATGCAGATCTAAACTGTCTACTTGGGCAGGATCCACGGGATTTCCATCGGAAGGTACTTTCAGTTGGTATATCTTGCCCCGTTGGTCACAGGCATAGATAATATTTTCCGGGCCTTGGGCAAGTGCGACCCAAGATCCCTGACCATGTGCACTCGGATGGTAAAGATCTTCTAGTTCGAAACCTTCCGGTAGATTGAAGCTTATCGGTTGGATATTTTCAGCCAGATCTTTTTTGGCCTCTTTTTGACAGGAGAGCAGTAGGCTGAAAAAAAGTAGAAGGGTTATGGTTTTTTGCATGGTATGGTTCCTAAGGTTGTCCCTAAAGATAATAAAATGTACCATTCCATTGCACAGGAATAAAATAACGGGACCCTAGAGGAAACATTTGTGAAAAAACAAACTACGAGCGCGATCAAATGAAAGCGGCAGGGAATTGTAAACCACTTCGCGAAGGGGGTTGCCCGACTATAGGGAAGGGTATTTTTTGAAAAGGCAGGGGAGGGGCAGCCTATGCAATCGCGTCAGCGATCATTGCGATATCGATTTCAAATACAATTGTTCCACTTTGGACCGGGCCCAAGGGGTCTTTCTCAGAAATTTTAGAGATGATTTTATGGATGGATCGTTTTTGAAGCAGTTGATGTTTATGATGGCCGCCATTTCTTCCCAGCTGTATATCGAAGTCAAATGATCCAACATATCGATGAGTTTTATCCCGTGTAGCGGATTGTTGGCTTGTGTATTGGTACCGTCCATAGCTTTTTAAAAAAGCAAAATTCGATTCATATTCTCTACCCCAGCTGCCAGGGTCAAGCACAAAATAAAAAAAACTCCGGTAATCAGCCGGAGTTTATTCATCAATCAAAAAACGAACAGTCATGATAACTGTTGTTATTGTACACAAATTACAACTTTAATGCCAAATTTCCAATATTAAGGATCATTTAACGCTGCAATTCATTTCCCGTTTTAGCCGAGATAGGTCTTCAATATTTTACTTCTGGAAGTGTGCTTCAACCTCCTGATGGCCTTTTCCTTGATTTGGCGTACCCTTTCCCTGGTAAGGTCGAAAGTTTCTCCTATTTCTTCAAGGGTCATGGAATGTTGGCCGGCAAGGCCAAAATACAAACGAATGACATCGGCTTCCCTTGGGGTAAGGGTTTCCAGCGCTCGTTCTATTTCGGTACGCAGCGATTCGTGCAACAATTCACGATCCGGATTTGGCGATTCCCCACTGCGAAGTACGTCGTAAAGGTTTGAATCTTCCCCATCGATTAGGGGCGCATCCATAGATACATGGCGACCCGAGTTTTTCAAGGATTGCTTCACATCCTCCACGGTCATGTCCAATTCCTTGGCAATTTCCTCCGCCGAAGGCTGTCGCTCATGCGCTTGTTCCAAAAAAGCGAAAGTCTTATTGATTTTGTTGATCGAACCAATCTTGTTCAACGGCAATCTCACAATTCGGGATTGTTCTGCCAATGCCTGCAAGATCGATTGACGGATCCACCATACGGCATAGGAAATAAATTTAAAACCACGGGTTTCATCGAAACGCTGTGCCGCTTTGATCAGGCCCAAATTGCCTTCATTGATCAAATCGGGAAGGGTGAGTCCTTGATTTTGATACTGTTTGGCAACCGATACCACAAAACGAAGATTGGCTTTTGTCAATTTTTCAAGGGCGATTTGATCGCCGGCCTTGATACGTTGCGCCAATTCCACTTCTTCATCTGCGGTAATAAGATCTACTTTGCCAATTTCTTGTAGGTATTTGTCCAAAGATGCGGTTTCCCTGTTGGTAACCTGTTTGGTAATCTTTAGCTGTCTCATTTAGATAAATTAAGTTCATGTTGCATAGACTGCATATACTTATACGTGAAAAATCGCAAAATGTTACATAAACGTAAAAAAAAGCTGATATTTTGGCTAAAGCGCACAAAAAAAGCCCCAATTAAAAAATTGGGGCCATTTTATATTAAAATTCTTTAAGGATTAGTCCCTTCGAGGTTTGCGATCTCGATCTCGATTGTCCCTTCCTCCGCCTCGGCGGTCATCCCTTCGGTCTCCACCTACTCTGGGCGGTCTCTCTTTATAGCCTTCCGGTTTTGGCAATAATGCCTTTCGGGAAACTTTGTCCTTGCGGGTGCGTGGATCGACCCCCAAATATTTCACATCAAAAACGTCACCCATGTTGACCACATCGGAAACATTTTCGGTACGTTCCCATGCCAGTTCAGAGACATGCAGCAATGTTTCATTGCCGGGGGCATCCTTATATTCAACGACCGCTCCGAAGTCCAACATCTTAATGACCTTCACTTCATATACGCTGCCAACTTCCGGCTTGAACATCAAGGAATCTATTTTCGCCAAAACGGCATCGATACCTTGTTGGCTGGTTCCCAAAATTTCAACGATACCTTCCTCCGTGATCGGATCTTCATTGATCACGATAGTGGTTTTCGTAGTTTTCTGAAGTTCCTGGATGACTTTACCGCCTGGTCCGATCAAAGCGCCAATAAACTCGTTCGGGATGATCTTTGTCACCATTTTTGGTGCATGTGGCTTCACATCCGGATTGGGCGTGGCAATGGTTTCCACCAATTTTTCAAGAATATGTAGTCTACCGTCCCTGGCCTGTTTAAGGGCCTTGACCAAGATTTCATAACTGAGGCCTTTTACCTTGATGTCCATTTGACAAGCGGTAATACCATCTGCGGTTCCGGTTACTTTAAAGTCCATATCCCCTAGGTGGTCTTCATCTCCCAAGATATCCGATAAAACGGCATATTTACCTGATTCCATATCGGTGATCAATCCCATCGCGATTCCTGAAACGGGTTTCTTCAATTGTACGCCTGCATCCATCAAGGCCATGGTACCGGAACAAACGGTGGCCATTGAAGACGACCCGTTGCTTTCCAATACTTCCGATACCACCCTTACGGTGTAGGGGCAATCGGCTGGCACCATTCTTTTCAATGCTCTTTGGGCCAAGTTGCCATGGCCTACTTCCCTTCGGGAGGTGCCCCGTATGGGACGCGCCTCGCCGGTTGAGAACGGCGGAAAGTTATAATGGAGGTAAAAAGTTTCCTCCCCTTCAAAAGAAGGCATATCGATTTGGTTGGCTTCCCTTGAAGTGCCCAAGGTAACCGTGGCCAAGGCTTGGGTTTCCCCTCGCGTAAATATGGCGCTACCATGGGTGGAGGGCAAATAATCGATTTCACACCATATGGGGCGAATTTCATTGGTTTTTCTACCATCCAATCGCAAACCTTCATTCAACGTAAGGTCTCGTACGGCTGCTTTTTCGGCCTTGTAAAAATATTTACTGACCATACCGCCATATTCGGCCAATTCTTCCTCCGTGAAGGTTGCTTTAACTTCTTCCTTGATAGCATCAAAAGCCGCACTTCTGTCTTGTTTGGCCGAAGCCGCCCTTGCCACGGCGTAAACCTTGTCATAAACAAGACCATGCACTTTTTTGGCCAAGGCCTCGTCTTCACTTTCAGTATCGTACTCCCTTACAGCCTTTCTGCCGACCGCTTCGGCCAATCGCATCTGGGCGGCTACCTGGGCCTTGATGGCCTCATGTGCAAATTTGATCGCCTCAACCATATCCTCTTCCGAAATCTCACCCATTTCACCTTCCACCATCATTACAGAATCGGCAGAAGCCCCGATGACCATATCGATGTCGGACTCCAACAATTGGGCCCTGGTAGGGTTGATAATGAATTTCCCGTCTACACGGCCCACTCGGCATTCCGAAATGGCACATTCAAATGGAAAATCAGACAACTGGATTGCAGCCGATGCGGCCAAACCGGCCATCGCATCTGGCATCACCTCTTCATCGTGCGACATGAGCTGGATCATTACCTGTGTTTCACAATGGTAATCTTTGGGGAAAAGTGGGCGTAGCACGCGATCTACCAATCGCATGGTCAATACTTCCCCATCGCTGGGTCTTGCCTCCCTCTTGAAGAAACCTCCTGGATAACGGCCCGAAGCCGCAAATTTTTCGCGATAATCTACCGTCAACGGAAGAAAATCGACGTCGCTTTGTTTGTAATTCGATACTACGGTACAAAGTAGCATACACTTGCCGGATTGCACCACAACAGAACCATGGGCCTGTTTTGCCAATTTTCCGGTCTCGATAGAAATTTCCCTACCGTCACCGAGGTCGATGACCTCCTTAAATACTTTTGGAATCATAAATTTGATTTAAAATCCACCCATAGGCAGATTTGTTAAACAATGGTCTTTCCGCCATGTTCTCTGGTCGGAGTTGTTGTGTTGTGTTGACCAATGAAAAACCGTGTGCAGCTTTTTGTGTTGCCTCTGAACAAGAGGACTTTTACTTCAAAATAGGGTGTTGTAGCAAATACAACGATAAAAATAAGGGGAAAGTTAACTTTCCCCTTATCGGTTATTTTCTAATATTCAATTCTTTGATGAGTTCACGATACTTGACGATATCCTTCTTCTTCAAATAATCCAAGAGACTTCTTCGCTTCCCTACCAGTCGAACCAAAGACCGCTCTGTGTTATAGTCTTTATGGTTCTTTTTTAGGTGCTCGGTCAAGTGGTTGATGCGATGCGTGAACAAGGCAACCTGCCCTTCGGTAGAACCGGTATTGATTTCTTTTCCGCCGTATTTCTTAAAAATATCGACCTTTACTTCCTTTGTTAAATACATTCCAATATTATATTAAATGATTTTTATGTATCTGACTGATTTTCAATCAGGCCGCAAATATAAAAATATTTTCTTGATCAAAGGCCATAGATTATTATTTAATCGAAATTAAACCTTTTCGCGTGCTCCCTCGATTTTAAAGATGGAAACCCTGATGGCAAAGGATTTTTGACGGATCCAGATGGGGCCTTCATGGAAAATTTCCCAAGGCAAGTTTTATAACACTGGATGGTAGGTAAGGTTGGCCGTGCGTGCGAAATGGCTATCAACGCACCTATTTTCTTACGGGATTGTTTTCGATCAGATCGATATAGAGATTGATTTTCTTTTTAAGCTCGCTGCGGTGAACGATAAAATCGAGAAACCCGTGTTCCAAAACAAATTCCGCGGTCTGGAAGCCTTCCGGCAATTCTTTTCCCGTCGCTTCCTTGACCACCCTTGGTCCTGCAAAGCCGATCAAAGCGCCCGGCTCAGAAATATTGATGTCGCCCAACATGGCATACGATGCCGTGGTACCACCTGTTGTGGGGTCGGTACATAATGAGATATAGGGTATTTTCGCATCCGCCAATTGAGCCAGCTTAGCGGAAGTTTTGGCCAGTTGCATTAAGGAAAGGGCCGCTTCCATCATTCTGGCACCACCCGATTTGGAAATCATCAAAAATGGGATCTTCTTTTTTAACGCATAATCGATCGCCCTGGCAATTTTCTCGCCGACCACGCTGCCCATAGATCCACCGATAAAAGTGAAATCCATGCAGGCCACTACGAGGTCCTTGCCCAACGATTTGCCGACTCCGGTTCGAACGGCGTCCTTGAGCCCGGTTTTTTTTTGGGCGGCTACCAGGCGTTCCGAGTACTTTTTGGTATCTACGAACTTCAGGGGATCCTTGGAAGTCAGTTTGGCATCCAGCTCGGTAAATTTGTTGTTGTCGAAAATGATTTCGAAGTATTCCTTGCTGCCGATTCGCACATGGTAATCGTCTTCCGGACTAACATAAAAGTTCTTGGCCAGGACTTCCGATTCCACAATTTTACCTGTAGGGGATTTATACCAAAGTCCCTTTGGGGTATCTTTTTTTTGGTCGGTGGCCGTCTGTATTCCTTTTTCTTTTCTTTGAAACCAAGCCGTCATATCGTACAGGTTAGGGTTAGGAGGTGTTTTACAGCGTATTCACGTTGTTGAGATCTTCAAAAGCCTTTTTTAAGCGTGTGACAAAGGTTTTTTCCCCTTCCCGCAACCAAACGCGCGGGTCATAGAATTTCTTATTGGGTTCATCGGACCCTTTGGGGTTTCCGATTTGTGTCTTAAGGTAGTCCTTTTTGTCTTGTATATAGTTTCGAATGCCTTCCAGAAATGCATATTGCAGATCGGTATCGATGTTCATCTTGATGACGCCATAACCTATGGCCTCCCTAATTTCGGCCACCGTTGAACCCGATCCGCCATGGAAGACAAAATCGATATGGTTATGCTCCACACCGTATTTTTTGGTTACATATTCTTGGGAATTCCTTAAAATTTTAGGGGTCAGCTTCACGTTGCCCGGCTTGTACACACCATGTACATTGCCAAAAGCAGCCGCAACGGTAAAGCGCTTGCTTACCTTGGACAATTCCTCGTAGGCATAGGCCACTTCTTCGGGTTGGGTATAGAGCTTGCTGTCATCTACATCCGAATTGTCGACCCCGTCTTCTTCCCCACCGGTAATGCCCAGTTCTATTTCCAGGGTCATCTTCATTTTATCCATCCTTGCCAGATATTCTTTGCAGATTGCGATATTCTCTTCCAAAGGCTCTTCTGAAAGATCGATCATATGGGAACTGAACAATGATTTACCGGTTTCGGCAAAATGTTTTTCGCTTGCATCTAGGAGACCATCGATCCAAGGCAACAACGGTTTGGCGCAATGGTCGGTGTGCAATATTACGGTAGCACCATAGGCCTTGGCCAATTGGTGAACGTGTTTTGCCCCAGCGATGGCGCCAGCGATTGCCGCTTTTTGGCCCTCATTGGAAAGCCCTTTTCCGGCATTGAACTGTGCCCCTCCGTTTGAAAATTGAATGATAACAGGTGCCTTTAAGCTCGCGGCCGTTTCAAGAACGCCATTAATGGTGTTTGAACCGATAACGTTTACAGCGGGCAGGGCAAACCCTTTTTGTTTGGCATAGTTGAAAATATGCTGTACCTCATCACCGGTAGCAACGCCTGGTTTTATATTGTGCGACATAATAGTTAAATCTCGTGGTTAGGTAATTTTATTTTAAGGAATGGGACAAAAGTAATAAAATATTTAGGTCTAAAAAGGATAGTTTATCCCTATTTGGAGCACCGAATTGCCAAAATTGTAGTCGCGGAACCATCTTTTCGATTGTTCTTCGGCCGGATTATAGGTCTTAAAGCCAAGATCGACACGGAATAGAAAGTAGGTAAAATCGTATCGCAATCCAAAGCCGGTGCCCAAAGCAATATCCTTCAGCGAGGCGAGGCCCTTAAAAATGGCATCGGGATCTTGTTGGTCATCAAATACGTTCCAAATGTTTCCAGCATCTGCAAAAAGGGCCCCATTGATATTTCCAACCACCGGGAAACGATACTCCAGATTGAAAGCCAGTTTTAAATTGGCTTCATTAAAATCTTGCAGCGCATTGGTACGGCCCGGACCCAAGGAATAGGGGAACCAAGCCCGGTTATCATTCGCGCCCCCTGCGAAATAACTCCTTACAAAGGGAATGTTCGTGGCATTCCCATAAGGAATGGCAATCCCAAAAAACGATCGAAAGGCCAGGACGTTGGACCTACTGAGGTCCCAATATTTAATATAGTCGAACTCCGTTTTCAAGTATTGGGAATAAGGCACCCCAAAAACCAACAAGTCGCCCTGTTCGTTTTTGTTAAAGGGGATAAAGGCAGATAATCCCGCAAGCAGGTTTCCCGAACTCTCCGCTTTGAACCGGAATTGATAAAAGTTGTTATCGGTAATGCCGCTCTTATTGTTCAGATTCAGGGTATAATTACTGGCAAAAATTAGGTTGTTTTCCGTCAAACGTATCCGCCTTTCCTCAATTTGACTCACCTCGATTCGATCGGCGGTCGATGCAATCGTGGTGTTCAGCACGGCATCGATGAACCCCTCCGTGCCATCCGGAATGATCAAGACGGGATTGGTACTGTTCTCAGGGGTATTGAAAAATGCGGACAAAGTGGGATCGGTTTCATAATTGTCGGCAACGGCGTCGAGTTGGGCATAGGAACTCCGATAAAAATTAAAGAACTGTTCGGGTTTTACATTGCGTACAAACTGGATATTGAGCAACTCCACATTGTGCTTTACTTTTTCGGAAGGGGTCCAATTATACCCTAATATGGTATTGAACGTCTGTTTATCAAGTCCGATGTTCTGTTGGAAACTGGTTCCGACCGATGCCCTGGTTCTTGGCAAGGTATAGCTGGGCACAATTTTGCTGGTATGCACAAAAGGAAACCATATTCTTGGAAAATCGAGGTTAAGGTCGGCGCCGAATTCCTGAATATTGAAAAATCGGTTGTCGATGATATTGGGGTCGTTGGAAGAACCAATGCTGAATCGACCGGAAATACTCAGATTTTCTGCGCCACCGAAAAGATTTCTTGCCTGTAACTGTGGACTGAAGCCAAGACCCACTTGTTGGATGTTGGAATGCGTGACGTCCAAAGCCGTACCCAAAGAATATTTTGGCCTGGCCGAAAGGTAAATGTTCGCGGTGAGCTTGTTGCCCGTGCTGTCCGGTACCGGATTGATACTTGGGTATTTGAAAACGTTCAGGTTGTTGATCTGTCTATAGGTACGTACCCTATCGATGTCACGATATACACTATCTTTCTTGAAAAAAATCGCGTTGGTCAGTGTCCTGGGTTTAAATCGCAATTTCCCCCTGTAGAAAATGGTATAATCTCCATATCGGATGAAGTTCTGTTCCCGATCGCGTTCGTCATAAAGGTAATCGGTATAAATATTGATCTTGTCGAAACGGAATACCTGGTACTTGGAAGTGGTCAATATACTGTCTCCCCTTTTTCGGAGGTCTTCGATATTGAGTTCAACATCCATTAATTGGTCGTTGGCCAACTTGGTTGTATCGGTCAATAAATTAAAATTGATGGAACTTTCCTGAAAATTATAGACCCCTGTATTCCTGAAAATGGCCGTTAGCCGCTCACGCTCACTGGTAAATTTGGCGAGGTCAAATTGGTCTCCTTCCTTGACCAAGGATGTTTCGGAATTGAGGGCATAGATCGAATCGATGGCAGGGGAGCTGATGCTTCTGGAAATCGAATCGATCAGAAAGGGCTGATCCAATTCGATCAGATAGTTCACCTTTGCGCGTCTGCCCTTCGAAAGGGTATCGATCTCGTAGGTGGTATTGTTGTTAAAATAACCTTTGCTGCCATAATAAGCGCTCAAGCGCTCAAGGGTGCGGCGGGTTTCAGCAGTATCTACCACTACCGGGGCTTCCCCGATTTCCTTTAACCATTCGCTCAGTCCTTTAACCAAAAAAGACTCTCCCAAACGGTCTACTTGCTTCTGCGAGAGCAGGTTGGCAAGCCTTTCTTGGCGTTTATCCTTTTTATGTAGCCAGGTTTGGTAAGAGGAATCGGGGTTTTTCTTCGCAAGATTATAAAGGTTCAACCGCAAGGGATAGCCCAATAAAGTACTGTTGGGCTTTTGCAGGATAAGACTTTGGATGGATTCATCATTTATCTTGGCACTGTCTGCATAAATCGTATTCTTTTTTAACAACAACTCGTTTTCGCCGACCCTTCTGAGCGTGTTGCAGGAGGCAACCGCTAAAGCTAAAAATAATAGGCTTATTTTAGCATAGTTTTTTCTAGGTCGAAATGGTCTCCTCATGGGAACCAAAAATACACTATTTGTATGGTTGTCAAAAACCAATTAAAGTTTATAAAAAGCCTGCAGCAAAAAAAGTACCGAAATGAATACGGGTTGTTCGTCGCGGAAGGTGTTAAGACCGTGAGCACTTTATTGGGAAGCCACTACCAGGTCGAAAATATCTATACCACCCAAGCGGATGCCCTGTCGTTCGATACTACTGAAGTGGAGCTTATCACACAAAAGGAACTGTCTCAAATGAGCGGAATGCAGCATCCCAATACGGTTTTGGCGGTTTTTCACATCCCCAAACCCAGGCCTATCGATTATGGTAGCTGGATCGTTGCCCTCGACACGATCGCGGATCCGGGGAATCTGGGCACCATCATCAGGCTCTGTGACTGGTTCGGTATAGAAAGTTTGGTCTGTTCCCTGAATACCGTGGATTGTTACAACCCCAAGGTCTTGCAGGCGACCATGGGATCGATCGCCGGGGTGAACATCGGGTATACGGATCTTAACATCCTTTTGCGACAAATGCCGATGTGCCCATTTACGGCACATTTATGGACGGAAAACCGGTATATTCCGAAGATTTGACAAAACCGGGTATTTTACTGATGGGAAATGAGGCGAATGGCATTTCCGCCGAGCTGGAGGCTTTGGTCACCCAAAGAATAAGCATCCCCAAATTTGGTGGTCATGCCACTGAAAGCTTAAACGTTGCGATGGCTACCGCCATTTTGTTGAATGAAATCAGAAGGGGATAACGACAGGCGCCATCAACCTATTCGAAGGTAAAATTGATGAACAGCCCTCGGGTGCGCAACGCATCAATATTCCCTGTCCATGGGCTATTGGGGTCGTTGTCCCTAACGAGCTCGTCATTGATGGTGAAGACACCCCGGATCGAAGGCGTAAACTTGAAGTATTCCAAATAGAAGTCGATGCCGAACCCGAGTTCATAGTTGTAATTCCATTTTTTCATCCGGAAGGTACCACTGCTGTTGTCGTCCAAACTGGCCTCATTGCTTCCCAGATTAAGGGAGGTAGAGGGCCCACCGATCAAGAAGGGTTTCCAATTGCCAAATCGTTTGGCACTCACCTTTAACAATAGCGGAAAGTTGATGTAGGTCGATTTTACTTCCCTCAAGAAGTTCCGGGATATGGCATCCTCACCTACAAACCCCGGAAAAAAGAGGGTCCGGGCATTATAATGCAGCCCAGGTTCGAAACGAATATCTAGAAACTCATTGATACGGAGTTCGCCGATAAGGCCTACATTGAAGCCTAAGGTTTTTTCCACCAAAATATCCTTCCCGATATCATTTTTATAGTCAAATTTAAAATCGTATTGGTTGAACCCTAAAAAATAGCCGTAATTCAGCAATTTTTTGTCTTTGTTCTCTATGTTTAATATTGGGTTTTCCTTGAACTGCGCGAAGACCAATGGGCCGACCAGTAACAGGCCTAGCAATAATATTAGGGTATTCCTCATAAACTCACTTTGTTGCCACATAAATTGAAGCAACCCCAAGGGTTTGGGGTTTATTCTCTACCTCTATAAACCCGATTTTGCGCAAAATATTGTTGAAGTCCTCCCCATGCGGAAAAACAGATGCCGATTCACTGAGATAGCGGTAGGCCGATTTGTCGGAGGAGAAAATTTTCCCGATCAAAGGCAGTATGCGTCGGCTATAGAAATGATATCCTTGTTTGTAGGGAAATCTGGTGGGCACCGATGTTTCCAAGATGACCAATGTACCCGATTTGCGGAGTACGCGATAAATTTCCGCGAGGCCTATTTCAAGGGTTTCAAAATTCCTGACCCCAAAGGCCACGGTCACGGCATCGAAGCTGCCATCGCCATAACCAAGCTTTTCACTGTCGCCCACCACCATTTCAACGCGGTGTTCCAATTTTTTTTCGTTTACTTTTTTTTGGCCGATGGCCAGCATCCCAGGGGAAATATCCAGGCCTACGATCTTTTCTGCTCCCGTTTGCACTAAGTTTATGGCGAGATCCCCCGTACCCGTGGCGATATCAAGAATGGTGGAAGGATTTTTTTGTTCGAGGATCGCAACCACGCGCTTCCGCCATTTGACATCGATACCAAAGGAAATGACACGATTGAGTCCGTCATAGTCCTTACTGATGGTATCGAACATTTGGGTAACCTGTTCCTTTTTTCCCAAGGATGAGCCCTGGTATGGGGTGACTTTTTTTGACATTGAAGCAATTTTCCGCAAAGATACGATTTCAATGTGCGGTTGCTGGGCATTTTTGATGGGAATAAGTGATGTTCATTGTTTGAATATTCAAGGAAGGATACGACTAGACCCGATAAAATGTGTAATTTTGTGGCGCATGAATTGCAAATTTTATCAAACAATATGAACTGCAACAGACCTTTGAGGTTGAAGCGGCATTTCCATCTTTATGGCGAATCGTTACAAAGCCAATGGACTCCACAACCATCTTAATCAATGAAGATTATAATTGCCGGAGCCGGTGAAGTGGGTTTTCATTTGGCTAAATTGCTTTCCTACGAATCCCAGGATATTACATTGATCGATAACGACAAGGTTAGCCTTGCCTATGCCGATAGTCACTTGGATATTCGTGTCCTAAGGGGCGATGCGACTTCCGTCTCGGTCTTGCGTGATGCCCGGGTCGAGAATTCGGATCTGGTCATCGGCGTCACTTCTTCGGAAACGACCAACATCACCTTATGCATGCTGGCCAAACAATTGGGCAGCAAACGAACCATTGCCAGAATCTCCAATACCGAGTTCATCGACAATAAGGACATCATCAAATTTTCGGAATTGGGCATCGATGAACTAATTTCTCCAGAGCAGTTGGCCGCAGCTGAAATCCAAATGCTGTTGAGCAAATCCGCGTTCAACGATACCTACGAATTCGAAGACGGTAAATTGATCTTGGTAGGGGTGTCATTGCCAAAATCAGCCCCCTTTGTCGGAAAAATGGTAAAAGAGGCCGCAAATGTATTTTCGGAACTCCATTTTATGCCGATTGCCCTCCAACGTTCAGGGACCCAGTTTACGGTAATTCCCAGGGGAGATACCGTATTCAAGGAAGGGGACCAGGTTTATTTCATTACGGTGAAACAGGGGGTTGATGAACTTTATAAACTCACGGGGAAAAAGAAGGAAGACATCAAGAATGTGATGATTTTGGGGGGGAGCAAGGTGGGCTTTAAGGCGGCACGGGATCTGTGCGCCAAGAAGTTCAACGTAAAGTTGATTGAACAGAACAAAGAAAAGGCCTTCGATCTGGCCGATGAACTTCCCAATGCATTGGTCATCAACGGGGATGGTCGAAATGTGGAACTGTTGGAAGAAGAAAGCCTGGAGTCAATGGACGCCTTTATTGCGGTGACCGGAAACTCCGAGACCAATATTATGTCTTGTCTGGTGGCCAAATCAAAAAACATCAAAAAGACCATCGCACTGGTCGAGAACATGGATTATTTTCAGCTCTCCCATTCAATAGGCATAGATACCCTAATCAATAAAAAATTATTGGCGGCGAACAACATCTTCAGATATGTGCGAAGGGGCGAGGTGGTCGCATTGATGCGGCTCAACAACCTCAATGCCGAAATTTTGGAATTCGTAGTAAAACCAGGTTCAAGGGTCTCTGGCAGTATCGTACGGGAACTCGATTTTCCAAAGTTGGCCACCATTGGTGGTGTTGTAAGAAACGGGGAAGGGATCATCGCTTTGGGCGGATTTAAGATCCTGGAGGGCGATCGGGTGGTGGTATGCTGTTTGCCCGAAGTGATTCCTGCCATAGAGCGCTTTTTTTTATAAATGTATTTGAACTCAAAAATAATAATCCACCTTATGGGGCTTTTGCTGCTCTGTAATGGCGTGTTTATGTTGCTGG
Source organism: uncultured Flavobacteriaceae bacterium (assembly GCA_963760375.1). GTDB lineage: Bacteria > Bacteroidota > Bacteroidia > Flavobacteriales > Flavobacteriaceae > Pelagihabitans. The sequence goes on from CAVXCS010000005.1 coordinate 244,212, forward strand.
CGGCAATGGTAAGCGGTATTACCGATGACGGTGCAACGCTCGAGATTACCCTGGCTTCGATCACCACCATGTTCACAGGGGTATCGGCCATGTACTTTACGCGCGGACACAAAAAGGAGGTGAAGCGAAAGGAAGGTTATATCATCGTCACCTTTGGTTGGATCATTATGTCGCTTTCCGGAATGCTGCCCTATCTTTTCTCAGGGGCCATCCCCAGTGTCACCAATGCCTTTTTTGAAACCATGTCCGGGTATACCACCACCGGAGCCTCCATATTGGATGATATAGAATCCATGCCAAAAGGCATCCTCTTTTGGAGAAGCCTCACCCACTGGATAGGGGGAATGGGAATCATAGTCCTGGCCATAGCCATTCTACCTTTATTGGGAATCGGGGGCATGCAGCTTTTTGCCGCAGAGGCACCAGGCCCGAGTGCCGATAAACTGCACCCCAGGATCACCGATACCGCAAAGCGGTTGTGGTTGATCTATTTGGGATATACCGTTGCGGAAACGCTGCTGTTGAAGTTGGCGGGGATGTCGTTTTTCGATGCGATCAACCACTCCATGGCAACCCTTTCAACAGGCGGATTTTCTACCAAAAATATGAGTTTGGCATATTGGAACGACAATCCCATGATCGAATATATCATCATCTTGTTCATGTTTTTGGCGGGCAGCAACTTTGTGCTCAGTTATTTTGCTTTTAAGGGCAAGGTTCAGAAAGTTTTTCGGGACGAGGAATTTAAGTACTACACCGCCTTCGTTATCCTCTTCACCATGATCACGGCTTTTGTGATCTATTTCCAGGCCAATGTGCCCGTTACCGATTATAACCCCATGGTTTTGGGACGTTTTGAAAGTGCGGTAAGGAGCGCTATGTTCCAAGTGGTTTCGGTGATTACCACTACGGGATTTGTGACGGCCGATTTTACGGGATGGACGCCCTTTTTGACCATTTTGTTCTTTGGACTGATGTTTCTTGGGGGATCTGCCGGATCAACGGCAGGGGGCATCAAAGTAATGCGCCACATCTTGATCATCAAAAACGGCTTGCTGGAATTTAAACGTACCCTCCATATCAATGCGGTCATTCCGGTACGGTACAACAACAAAACGGTAAAAGAGCATATCGTTTATAACATTATTGCCTTCTTTGTGCTCTACATGCTATTGTTCATCATCGGTGCCCTTGTGCTGGGGGCTCTCGGACTCGATTTCATTTCGGCCATTGGGGGCGCAGCTTCTTCTTTGGGCAATGTGGGGCCTGCATTTGGCAGTTTAAACCCGCTCAACAGTTACAATAGTCTTCCTGATCTTGGCAAATGGTGGTGCAGTTTTCTGATGCTGGCGGGCAGGTTGGAACTTTTCACCGTATTGATCCTGTTGACCCCTTACTTTTGGAAGCGCACTTAAGGAAGACCCATGGAAGGAATCCTATTTTGCTCTTCCCGGAACCCAAAAGATTTATTGAAGGGCCGCTTTGATCCTGGCGACAGCTTCCCGTAGCTCTTTTTCCGATGCTGCATATGAAATACGGATGCACCTGTCATTTCCAAACGATTCTCCGCTCACGGTCGCGACCTGTGCATGGGCCAGAAGAAAGAGCGAGAAATCGGAAGCGGTATGGATGGTGGTGCCTTTCAGGGTTTTTCCAAAAAAGCTGGAAATGTCGGGGAACACATAGAACGCGCCTTCGGGCACGTTAAGGTTGAACCCTTGGATTTCCCCCAAAAGTCCTAAAATGATATCGCGTCTTTTGTGGAACTCATCGATCATGTACTGAATCTTGCTCACCGGGGCCTCCAAGGCGGTGATGGTCGCCCTTTGGGCTATCGCGTTGGCACCGCTGGTAATCTGACCTTGGAATTTGGTACAGGCCGATGCGACCCATGCAGGACCTCCTATATACCCGATACGCCAACCCGTCATGGCGAATGCCTTAGAGACGCCGTTCACGGTTATGGTTCGGTCATACATCCCTTCGATTCCAGCAATGCTCACATGGCCACCTCGAAAATTGATATGCTCGTAAATTTCATCGGAGACAATAAAAATATTGGGATGGTTTCTCAATACTTTCGCCAAGCCTTCCAGTTCTTTTTGGTTGTACACAGAACCACTGGGGTTGCAAGGGGAACTGAACCAAAGCATTTTGGTTTTTGGGGTAATGGCCGCCTCCAATTGTGCGGGGGTCATTTTAAAATCGGTATCGATGTTGGTGGGTACCTCAACGGGCACGCCATCTGCCAATTTCACAATATCGCTATAACTCACCCAATAGGGGGCCGGTAGGATGACCTCGTCCCCTTTGTTCAACATCACCATGGCAATATTGGCCAAGGATTGCTTGGCACCTGTTGAAACCACGATTTGGTTGGGGGCGTAACTCAGGTTGTTGTCCCTTTTGAATTTATTGGAAATGGCCTGTTTAAGATCGGCATAGCCATCTACCGGGGAGTAGCTGCTATAATTCTCGTCGATGGCCTTTTTGGCCGATTCCTTGATAAAATCGGGGATGTTGAAATCGGGTTCCCCCAAGCTCAACCCGATGATGTCTTTCCCTTCGTTTCGCAGTTCCCTCGCCTTGGCGGCCATAGCCAAGGTAGCCGAAGTAGCCATGTTATTGATTCTTTCGGATAGATGGTTATTCATAAATTGGATAGAATTAATGGTATTGCAAGGCAGGATTTTTGCCCAACTCCCTCAAATGTTTGAAGTGCGAAATTATGGCTTTTCTGGTAGTTTTATATTCGTTGTATGGCAAATTAAATTCAATGGCCGTTTGTTTCACAATTTTTGAAATTTTTGTGTAATGAACATGGCTGATGTTGGGGAAAATATGGTGCTCCACTTGATGGTTCAAACCCCCGGTGAACCAATTCACGATCCGGTTTTTGGTGCCGAAATTGACGGTGGTAAAAAGTTGATGGATGGCCCATGTGTTCTTCATCGAACCACTTTCGTCGGGCAATGGGGTTTCCGCCTCGTCAACGACATGTGCCAATTGGAAGACCACGCTCAAAATGACCCCGGCCACATAATGCATGATAAAGAAGCCCAGCAAAATTTTCCACCAGGCCATTTCCACAAAAATTAGCGGCAGTACGATCCAAATGGTGATATACAATATTTTCGTCACCACCAAAGTGCTCCAATTCAAGGCTGGACTGGGCAGTTTGCCGTAAGACAAACGGCGTTTCATATATCGGTACATCTGCTGAAAATCCGTGGTAATCGCCCAATTGAAGGTCAAAAGGCCATAGAGGAAAACCGAATAATAATGTTGGAACCTATGGAAGCGATGCCATTTGGCGTGCTTCGAAAAACGCAATATCCTACCGGCCTCCAGATCTTCATCGTGTTCATGGATGTTGGTATAGGTATGGTGCAGGACATTGTGCTGTACCTGCCAGTTGTAAACGTTCCCGGCCAAAATATAAATGCTGCTCCCCATAAGCTTGTTCACCCATTTTTTATTGGAATAAGAACCGTGGTTGCCATCGTGCATCACGTTCATGCCCACACCGGCCATGCCCACGCCCATCACAATGGTCAGGAGTAAGTTTGCCCAATTCGGAAGGTTCAGGGTGAGAATCAGAAAATAGGGGGCCAGAAAAAGGGCGAACATGATTACCGACTTCAGGTGCAATCGCCAATTGCCCGTTTTTTTGAGTTTATTTTCCTTAAAATAATCGTTGACCCTTTTGTTCAAAGTTCTGAAAAACTGGGCAGAATCGGCCCGGGAGAATCTTACGGTGTTTGCTTCCATGTACGGCAGTCTTTTGGTAAAGATAAAGTAAATAGGATTTTAAAGCCATAATACTTTCCTAAAAAAGGAAATCTTTATGATAAGGAAAACGCTATTTTTGCCGAAAATGTTGCCCAAAATGGACGTTCAATTGATATTCGACTACTTTCCAGACCTCACGGATGTTCAGCGACAACAATTCTCCCGTTTATCGGATCTTTACAAAGATTGGAACCAAAAAATCAATGTGGTGTCACGCAAGGATATAGAGGAGCTCTACCTACGCCATGTGCTGCATTCTTTGGGAATTGCCAAAATACAGGCTTTCAAGCCCGGATCGGAAGTGTTGGACGTAGGAACCGGGGGTGGATTTCCAGGGATTCCCCTGGCCATCCTTTTTCCAGAGACCCATTTTACCTTGGTCGATTCGATCGGTAAAAAAATAAAAGTAGTTGAAGAGGTGGTGGCGGGATTGCAACTGACCAATGTGACTGTGGTGAACAAACGGGTAGAGGAGATCACCGGACAATTCGATTTTGTGGTGAGCAGGGCCGTCGCCGCGATGCCGACCTTCGTACATTGGGTAAAAGGCAGGATCAAAAAGGAATCCGTTCATGAAAGAAGAAACGGCATCCTTTATCTGAAAGGGGGAGACTTATCGGAAGAACTGAAAGGGTACAAGACCGCGCAGACCTTTGATCTGGCCCAACATTTTGCCGAACCGTTTTTTGAAACTAAAAAAGTGGTTTACCTGCCCCTGAAGTTCAAAGGCTGAATCATAGGCTAAGCAAACCGTAATAAGAATCCCTGCATTTTTTGGCATAGGATTTTAAATAGGATTCCACTCGGTGCAAAAGCGATTCTTTACTGTTTTTGGAAGTATTCGGGAGACTTTTTTCTTTCATCATCATCTTGTTATTATTAAACGGACTATCCTAAGTTACATAAAAATTACAATTAATTAACGTTAAATTTACATTAATATTGTTTTTGAGGAGCGTGAACTACAGGGTAAGGGCCATCTTGCCGGTTCAGGGACTACTTTGGCCAAATCGGAGCCAATGGAATTGAAAAGTCCCGCCATGCAATACATGGCGGGACTTTTCAACAATGTTATCGAATTTTGTTACTTGCTCCAGGGAGGCACCACATCGTTGGATCTGGCATAGGCAATCAATTGGCCCTTATGCTCACCGCTATGTTCCAAGATGATCAGCATCGTGGAAAGAACGTTTGCTTTGGCAAAACCCAAATCCACCTCGTTCCCCAAGGTCGAGGTCTCCACGGTTCCCAATTTGTCCTTGACGAATTCGAAGGATTTTGTCAGGGCGGCAATAATATTTTCCTTCCCTTGAATTTTTTCGATGTTCATCATATCCACATCTTCCGGTGGTGCGAATCCCAGTTTCGAAGCGATATAATAGTTGCCACCTGCCACGTGGAGTAAAGATTCTCCTACCGAGCGAATGCCCTCCGCAGGTCTCCAATCATACTTATCAGCCGGAAAAGCCTCTGCCAGCGAAGTGATCTGTCCTTGATTATTGCTTAAAAGGGCTGTTACGCTTTGTTGTACCATTTCGTCCTGTGCGGAAACGAAAGTCAAGCAAAGCAGTGCAAACAGCAATGATATTTTTTTCATGTTCTTAGTGTTTAAAATGGATTGATCATCCGTTAATTTTATTCTCATAAGGTATAAAAAAAAGTGTTACGACCATTGAGGATCGATGCCAAATGCTATCCCAAAAATGGGTAGCGATAATCTTCAGGGGTCACGAAGGTCTCCTTGATCAATCTGGGAGAAACCCATCTTTGCAAGTTTTGGGCAGAACCTGCTTTATCATTGGTGCCCGATGCCCTGGCCCCTCCAAAGGGTTGCTGGCCCACAACGGCTCCGGTAGGCTTGTCGTTTATGTAGAAATTGCCAGCGCAATTTTGGAGCGCTGTAGTGGCTTCCGTAATGGCATACCTATCGGTAGCCAAAACGGCACCGGTAAGCGCATATTCCGAAGTTGAATCGATCAATTTCAGGGTCTTGCCCCAATCCTTGTCCTCGTAGACATATACGGTGACCACAGGCCCGAACAATTCTGTTTCCATGGTAGTATATTTTGGATCGGTCGTCAGGATCACGGTCGGCTCTATGAAATAGCCTTTCGATTTGTCGTATTTGCCGCCAGCGATGATTTCGGCGGTCTTATCTTTTTTGGCCTGCTCGATATATTTGGCCAGTTTATCAAAAGAGGCTTCATGGATCACCGCAGTGATAAAATTCGACATGTCCTCCGGTGATCCGGGTTTATTGAACGATTTAAGGTCTTTTTTTACCAAATCCAAAACTGCCTTTGCAGTCGACTTGGGGAGATATACCCTTGAGGCGGCACTGCACTTCTGCCCTTGGAATTCAAACGCACCCCGAACTATGGCGGTGGCTACCTGGGCAGGTTTTGCGGTAGGGTGGGCCAATATAAAATCTTTGCCCCCGGTTTCCCCTACAATTCTCGGGTAGGTTTTATAGGTGTGGATGTTATGGCCGATCTTTTTCCAGAGTTCCTTAAAGACATGGGTGGAGCCCGTGAAATGGATGCCGGCAAAATCCGGACTTGCCAGGATGGTTTCCGTAATCATTACCGGATCGCCATAAACTACGTTGATAACGCCATCGGGCAGTCCTGCTTCCTTGAATACATCGACAATGACTTTGGCAGAGAAGATTTGGCTATCACTGGGCTTCCAAACCACCACATTGCCCATCATGGCCGCACTGGAAGGCAAATTTCCGGCAATCGCCGTAAAATTGAAAGGGGTGATCGCATATACAAAACCCTCTAAAGGACGGTATTCGACACGGTTCCAGACGCCTTCCGAAGAATCGGGCTGCGCCTCATAGATCTGGGACATATATTCCACATTGAAACGAAGAAAATCGATCAATTCACAAGCCGCATCGATTTCGGCCTGATGGATGGTTTTCGATTGGGCGATCATGGTCGCCGCATTGATTTTCGCACGGTATGGGCCTGCGATAAGATCGGCTGCCTTCAGGAAAATGGCCGCGCGTTGTTCCCATGGGAGTATTGCCCAGTCGTTCCTGGCAGACAAACAGTTTTTAATGGCTTGTACAACGTGTTTTTTATCTGCTAGGTGGTAATGGCCAACCACATGTTTGTGGTCGTGGGGGGGAGACATCGGTCGCGTTTTGCCCGTTTTGATCTCTTCGCTGCCGATATACAAGGGAACCTCTACCTTGCCCTTAAAATAAGACTTGTACTGTTGCAATACCTCCTCCCTTTCGGCGGAGCCGGGAGCATAACTTTTTATCGGTTCGTTGATTGCGGTTGGTACTTGGAAAAAGCCTTTGCCCATTATCTTGTTTTTAGATTGCTAAATGAGCACAAAGGTACTAAATCGGAATCCGTTTAAAAAGCAAAATGGAGGGAATTGGAGCGATCAATTCAAGGCAAAGGGAGCACTGAACCGGAAGGTGGGGATATACACCCTGAATTTTTCGGTGGAACTGAAGTTGACCATATTATAATGACCCTTCATGGCCCCTATCGGCGATGCCAAAAGACAACCTGAATTGTATGTATGCGATTCGCCTGGCTTGATCACGGGTTTTTTGCCGATTACCCCTTCACCATCCAGATATTCCGTTTCGTTGAGGGAATCAAAAATTTCCCAATGCCTAGAGGTCAGTTGCACTGAATCCTTGCTTTGGTTCTCAATGGTTATGGTATAACCGTAGGCAAAATGCATCTTGTAGTTTTTGAAGAAAGTTCCTTCAAAACTAGTCGTTACCGAAACTTTAATTCCTTTGGTTACCTGTGTTATCATGCTTTGCGCTCTAAGTGAAAAAATCACATATCGATTTGCCCGGGTTTGGGCTAAAAGTAAATAAAAATGTCTTAAGGAAATTTAATTTAACAATTGTTTAAAAATCCTTTTTTCAATCCCTCTTTTATGGGCTTCCTTGGAGGTCGGCCTATCGATAACCTTAGGGGTATAATCGATGCCAAAACCCAATGGAAAATAGTTTCGACCCAGCCATTTCCTGAGCCAAGTTATGGAACGGGCTCTGAAAATGAAAGCGAATTTGGATATGATCGTTATAATGGTATTTTTTTCAGTTGCGCTTCCCCTGATCGTGCCTTGGCCTCTGCTTTTTGTCAAAGGTCGGCATGCCGATTTTGAATCTCTTATCCCCATCGAAGGTTTGGAAAAAAAGTCTGCCGCACTCTAAGATTCCCGATTTTGGGTAGGGGAGTGGGGGGTCTTTCAAAAGCCGTCATTTTATGATAGGATTCCGCTTTGGATGATCCGCGGACGGCTAATTGCTGATCGTCCTGGAATTTGTGGATCCGACACCGATGATACTGTCATACAGGTCTCCAAAATTACGGTAATAGACCAGGATGAGGTAGGTGTTTTCGGTGAAATGGAAATTACCCGAAACCGCGTTCAGATCTATGGTGCCATCTTCCCGCTTGATGACGTATTTATAATTGTAAAAACCCTGTTTGAAAAGGATTGGGGCCTCCATCATGCCGTTGTCGGCATTATAGGTCATTTTGTTTTCTTCGTTAAGCGCATAATTGTTGAATTTGCCATAGACATAAACATCGTCGAGCGCCAATATTTCATTGTAGGGCAAACTGAAATGCACCCTGGTATATTCGGCTTCACGCGAGTTGTCATCTCCCTGAAGCGTGCGCACGACAAAATTTCCATTGATGTCCGGGAAATAGGTATAGGGTCTGTCGAACCGATAATAGTCGCTGAACAGATAGTGGTTATAGATATCGGTGAGCTCAATCCTTGAAATCACCGAACTTGGGGCACGCAGATCTTTGGTGTCGAAATTCAGATACTCATTGCCCCCGAAAAAACTGGTTTCACGATCATATTTATAAACCAACTCATTGCCCAAAGTAAATTGTGGGGGTACATTGTAGATCGCGGTAGGCCAAAAATAATTTTGTAGGATGGCGACCTTCACCTCCTGTTTTGGATTTACCAACTGAAAGTTTCCGGCATTGATCGTCAATTGGACCACCTGTTTCTCATTCAAATAATTGAAGTCCCTAGATCGTTTCACGACCGCCCCTACCTTCACCAGGTCGGTATACACCACAAAACGTCGGGAAAACTGCAGTTCGTAATAGTTGTTATAGATTTCCAAAATGTAGTTGCCGCTGACCTTCAGTTTCACGTTGTTGTTGGGGATGGTCAACCGATAGTTCGAATAGGGCTGCAACGTGGTATAGCTATTTTCATAATCAATGATCCGCTGGTTGTCCACGCCATTTAAATATTGCGATTTCAATAGGGCCGAAGGGGTCCAGTCGTAATCGCAATGCACGATTTTGTAGTAATAGTCCTGCTCACTGGCGGAGATATCGTCAAACTCCAAATAAATGGGTTCTCCGATCTGTACGATGGGAAACTGATCTTCTGTCGGCCCGACAAATACGACCGACTTGATATTGGCAGGGGCATCGACCTCTTGTTGTACCTGTGCGAACAGTGGACAAACAAAGAGCAACAGTAAGAAATGTTTAAGGTTTAAGGGCATTAAAAGGCAATTTAAAGGCCAAAGGTAAACAAAAACCGTACCTAAAAAATTAACATCGATGTACGGTCCAAATTTATGGGCAATTATTATGAAAACATTCGTTTTAATGCTAAATTTGCCCCAGCTTTTGATAACCTAAGGATTAGCATTTATGTCTGAAGACATCCGAATTAAAAAAGGCTTGAACATAAACCTTGTTGGCGCCGCGGCACCAACCCTCTCCAAGGCGGTTTTAAGCAATGTTTACGCCATCAACCTAAACGATTTTCACGGGATTACCCCAAAAATGTTGGTCAAGGAAGGTGCTGAGGTCAGCGCTGGGGAAGCCCTATTTTACAATAAGAACAAAGATTCGATGCGTTTTGTTTCACCGGTCAGCGGTGAGCTCGTGGAAATTATCCGTGGGGACAGGCGCCGTATTCTCTCCCTAAAAATATTGGCCGACAAGGAACAAACGTACGCCGATTATGGAAAAATCGACGTGGGCACCGCGCCAGCTTCCAAAATAAGAACCTTGTTATTGAAGGCCGGATGCTGGCCTTTCATCAAGCAAAGGCCCTATGATATCATTGCAGACCCCGATAGCGTGCCAAAGGCGATTTTCGTTTCTGGCTATGTTACCGCTCCTTTGGCAGCAGACCTTGATTTTGCCCTTCAGGGAAAAGAGAAGGAATTGCAGGCCGCAATAACCGCCCTGGCCAAGTTGACCCCGGGAAAGGTGCATGTTTCTGTCGGAAAATCCTCAAACTCCCCTTTGGCTTCGCTCCAAGGAATCAGTTTGCACAAAATTTCAGGTCCGCATCCCGCAGGATTGGTCGGGACACAGATCAACAAGATCGACCCCATCAACAAAGGGGAGACGGTATGGACGGTCACTCCCCAGGATCTGGTCATCATCGGGGAACTTTTGCTCACCGGAAAGTTCAATTCGGAACGTATTGTCGCCTTGGCAGGTGCTTCGGTAAAGGCACCGCAGTATTACAAGACCAAAATAGGCACCGAAATCGCCACCTTTTTATATGCCAGTGGTGTAAATACCAAACATTTCAGGGTCATCAATGGGGATGTACTCACGGGAAGAAAAAGTCGCCAGGATGGTTATCTGGGTTATTACAACAACACCGTGACCGCGATTCCGGAAGGCGATGACTACGAATTTTTTGGGTGGAACAAACCCGTTTTCAATAAAATTTCTACTACCAGGGCACTCACTTTTTCATGGTTGCAGCCCAAAAAGAAATATAATTTGACCACCAATACCAATGGAGAACATAGGGCGTTTGTGGTTACCGGGCTCTATGAAGAAGTATTTCCGATGGACATTTTTCCCATGCAATTGCTGAAAGCCTGTATGGTGAAAGATTTGGATGAAATGGAACAATTGGGCATGTACGAAGTGGCTCCCGAAGATTTTTCATTGACCGAATTTATCTGTATCTCGAAACAGCCACATCAAGAAATCATCAGGGAAGGATTGGATTTATTGTATAAAGAAATAGGATAATAATGAGCGACAAAAGACTGACCTTTAAGAAAAGATTGCACATTTTAAAGCACCACTACCGCGGCAAGAAAATGGCGCCCGCTTTCAACGCAATCCATACCTTTTTGTTTTCTCCTGACGAAACCACCCATTCGGGTAGCCATATCAGGGGTGCCGACGATTTAAAACGAACAATGAATACGGTGATCATGGCTTTGATCCCGGTGTTGTTGTTTTCAATGTTCAATGCAGGTTATCAGCATTATTCGGCCATTAATGGCTTTCCACAAAATTTCTCCCTGTTCGAAAATTTCCTTACCTGGGATAATTTTTGGATTGGCATTATCAAGGTATTGCCCTTATTGGTAGTATCCTACGGAGTCGGATTATTGGTTGAGTTTATCTTTGCCGTGATCAAGGGGCACGAAGTGGAGGAGGGCTATCTGGTGACCGGCATGCTGGTGCCCTTGATCGTCCCTATCGACACCCCTTTGTGGATGTTGGCCGTAGCCGTTGTTTTTGGGGTGGTCATCGGAAAAGAGGTGTTCGGCGGAACGGGAATGAATATTTTAAACCCGGCCTTGACCATCAGGGCTTTCCTGTTTTTTGCCTATCCCACCTGGATGAGCGGCGACAAGGTTTGGGTACATGGCGCCGTGGAGCGCGCAGGCGGACCCGACGCGATTTCGGGAGAGACTATTTTGGGCTATTTGGCGCAGAACAAGGGCGCTGAATTTACCTATTCCGTTTCAGATATGTTTTTCGGATTTATCCCCGGTTCCGTTGGGGAAACTTCTACTTTTTTGATACTCTTGGGCGGCCTTTTCTTGGTGTTCAGCAAAATTGCTAGCTGGCGCATCATGTTGAGTGCCGTGATCGGGGCGTTGACAATGGGATTGATTTTTAATGGAGTGGTCGATGCGGGTTGGATTTCCGAGGGCAGTAAGTTTTATGGTTTGATGAGTTTCGACTTTTGGAAACATTTGATCGTAGGTGGCTTGGCCTTCGGTATCGTTTATATGGCCACCGACCCGGTGACCGGCGCACAGACCAATCGTGGCAAGTGGTTTTACGGCTTTTTTATCGGGCTGATCTCGGTGATGATCCGGGTGTTCAATCCGGCCTATCCCGAGGGCGTATTTTTGGCCATCCTTTTGATGAACGTATTTGCGCCGACCATCGACCATTATGTGGTAAGGGCCAACATCAACCGACGATTGAAAAGATTGAAAAACGCCGTGATCCTTCCGAAAGACAGTGATGGTAAGGCGCAAGAATTAAAAGCAGAAACCGTATAATCATGGCAATCAATACCGATAAGAATAGTTATACCGTTATTTTCGCGGCCGTCATGGTCGTCGTTGTGGGTTCGCTTCTGGCCTTTTTCGCCTCGGCCCTCAGTGAAAAGATAAGCGAGAACGAACGGTTGGAAAAGCAACAGAACATCCTGTATGCCATGGGCATCAATGAGAACGAGGATGAGGGCAGTGTCAATTTTATTCCTACCGATAAGGTAGCCGGCGAATTTTCGAAATACATACAGGAACAACTTGTGATCGAAGGGGACAAGATTACCGAAAATGATCAGGCTTATCTGATCGACCTTAAAAAGCAGGAAACCGCTTCCAAAAATGGGGAAACCAGAAAATTGCCTTTGTTCATTGGGGAGAAGGATGGCAAGAAGTTTTACATCATCCCTATGCGGGGCAAGGGCCTTTGGGACGCCATTTGGGGGTTCGTTGCCCTAGATCAGAACTTGGTCGTGCAAGGGGTCTACTTTGACCATAAAGCAGAAACGCCAGGTTTGGGCGCCAATATAAAACAACGCTATTTCATGGATGATTTCACAGGCGAAAGCATTCTGGATGGTACTGAATATGCCGGCATAACTGTGGCCAAGGGCAATAATGATCCTACGAACAACATCAAGGACGACAATGAGGTAGATGCCTTGGCCGGAGCCACGATCACAGGAAACGGGGTTTCCGCAATGATCAAGGAAAGCGTAAAAATGTACAAACCTTATTTAGAAACGATAAGAGCTAACAAATAATTTATGGCACTACTTACCAAAAAAGAGAAAGGGCTGCTGCTCGATCCGTTAACCGACAATAATCCGATTACCATTCAGGTATTGGGTATTTGTTCCGCGCTCGCGATCACTGCGGAATTGAAGGCATCGATCGTAATGGCCTTGTCCGTAATGTTCGTTTTGGGCATGGGGAATGTGGTCATTTCGCTGATGCGCAATATCGTGCCTTCCAAAATTAGGATCATTGTGCAGTTGGTCGTTGTGGCCGCACTGGTGATCATGGTAGACCAAGTTTTAAAGGCCTTTGCCTATGAATTGAGCAAAACCCTTTCGGTGTTTGTGGGGCTGATCATCACCAACTGTATCATTATGGGCAGATTTGAGGCGTTCGCATTGGGCAATGGCCCTTGGAGGTCTTTCCTTGACGGGATAGGCAATTCAGCCGGTTATGGCATCATCCTGATCATTGTCGGGTTCTTCAGGGAACTGTTGGGTTCCGGCACCTTGTTGGGCATGAAAGTGTTGGGCGATCCCATTGCCAAGAGCGGATTATACGGCCTGGGGTATGAAAACAACGGATTTATGCTGCTATCCCCCATGGCACTGATCGTGGTAGGCATCCTTATATGGGTGCAGCGGTCGCGTAACAAGGCCCTGATCGAAGAAAATTAAATAAAGACTTTAATACCGAACCACTTATGTTGGAACACGTAGAATTATTTTTTAAATCCATATTCATCGATAATATGGTGTTTGCGACCTTCCTTGGTATGTGTTCGTACCTGGCCGTTTCAAAGAAGGTGACCACCGCGGTTGGACTCGGTGCCGCCGTAATATTCGTACTTGCGGTCACCGTGCCGTTGAACTGGTTGTTAGATCAATACATATTGCGCGATGGTGCCCTGGCATGGCTGGGACCTGAATATGCCGAGTACAATCTCAGCTTTTTATCGTTCATCCTATTTATAGCCACCATTGCCACCATGGTACAGCTCGTTGAGATTGTTGTGGAAAAATTTTCACCTGCCCTTTATAATTCATTGGGCATCTTTTTGCCCTTGATCGCCGTAAACTGCGCCATTTTGGGAGGATCGCTTTTCATGCAGTCACGCGATATCCAAACCCTGGGATTGGCCTTCAATTACGGTCTGGCTTCAGGTATAGGTTGGTTTTTGGCGATATTGGCCATTGCCGCCATCCGTGAAAAGATTCGATACTCCAATGTGCCACCGCCATTAAGGGGCTTGGGCATTACCTTTATCATTACAGGGCTTATGGCCATTGGATTTATGAGCTTCGGTGGAATGCTTACCGGAGGTGACGAGGCTCCCGTGGAGACTCCCACAACTGCCAAGAAAATTGAAAAGAAAAAAGAAATCAAGGAAGAAGAGCTTGCTGCCAAGAAGGAAGTCTCTTATAACGACGCCATAAAAGAATAAAGATGATTTTAGCTGCAAGTACCGGTGGAACCATGTTGATAACCGTGGTCGCCTTTTTACTCCTGTTATTGTTATTGGTAGCGCTTTTGCTGTTTACCAAGGAAAAACTTTCCCCTTCCGGCCCAGTTTCCATCACCATCAATGGAGAACGCAAAATCGAGGTCGCTTCAGGGAACTCCTTATTGTCTACCCTGGGAGGGCAAAAAATATTTCTGCCTTCTGCCTGCGGTGGTGGGGGGACTTGTATTCAATGTGAATGCCATGTGCTTTCGGGCGGTGGGGAAGCCTTGCCTACCGAAACGCCGCACTTCTCCAAAAAAGAACTGAACCACGGAGCCCGTTTGGCCTGTCAGGTGAAGGTAAAACAGGATATGGAAATCACCATTCCGGAAGAGGTCTTTGGAATCAAAAAATGGCCCGCCAAAGTGGTCAGAAATTATAATGTCGCCTCTTTCATCAAGGAATTTGTGGTTGAGATACCGGAAGATATGGGCTATAAGGCCGGCGGCTATATCCAGATCGAAATACCGCCCTGTGAAGTGAAATATGCCGACATCGATATTACGGCCCATCCCGAAGAACATGAGACCCCGGATAAGTTTAAGGCCGAATGGGATAAATTCAATCTTTGGCCATTGGTCATGAAAAATCCAGAAACCGTTGAAAGGGCTTATTCCATGGCTTCTTACCCTGCAGAAGGAAGGGAGATCATGTTGAACGTTCGTATTGCCACCCCACCGTGGGACCGATCTAAAAATGGATGGATGGAAGTAAATCCAGGAATTGCCTCTTCCTATATCTTTGGCCTTAAGGAAGGCGATCCCGTAACCATTTCGGGCCCCTATGGTGAATTCTTCATCAATGAATCGGAATCTGAAATGTTGTACGTGGGCGGGGGAGCTGGAATGGCTCCAATGCGTTCGCATCTCTATCACCTTTTCAAAACGCTGAAAACCAATCGTAAGGTTTCCTATTGGTATGGCGGCCGTTCCAAAAGAGAGCTGTTCTATATCGATCATTTCAAGAAACTCGAAAAAGATTTTCCGAACTTCAAGTTTTATATGGCGCTATCGGAGCCCTTGCCTGAAGACAATTGGAAGGTCAAGGAAAATATCGATGACCCTGGCGACGGCTTTGTAGGCTTCATCCATAACTGTGTGATCGATAACTATCTGAGCAAACATGAATCTCCCGAGGATATCGAGCTTTATTTCTGTGGCCCGCCATTGATGAACAAAGCGGTGCAAAAAATGGGTGAGGATTTCGGGATTCCGGATGAGCACATCCGATTCGATGATTTCGGGGGTTGATTCCGAGCTTATCGTTTTTAATAAGATTGATGCAACAACCGTGGCAATTGGACATGGTAAAGAAAGAAACCGATATGCAAGCGTATCGGTTTTTTAATGTAAACAGGCGATGAGGGAACTGAATCTACAAGAAATATATCAGTTGGCCATGAATATTGTCGGTCGGCAATTGGAGGCCGATGGATTCGAATTCATGGGCGTGAACAGTAAACCGAAGAAAAATCCGCAGTTCGTTTGCCTCAAAGAGAAGCAATTGCATTTTATCATCGTTCGAACGGTTACCTATCCTCAAGACCCTAAGCTTTTCGATCAAGTATTTATGGAAAAAATGAAGGCACATGCCCTGAAATTCGACGCGAAGACTTATTATGCGGGCGTAGGTCTGGCCAATGCCGCGGACATTGAACGGCCGCTGTACCTCAATCAGGAATATATTGTCGATTATGAAGGATTAATAGAGATTTGATATGAAAGGCTCCACAATATTGTTACTGTTGATCGGAATGGTTTCCTGCACCCCCGAGACCGGCCGATGGATCAAAAACGAAAATGTAGGAGGAGCCTTGGGTACCTCTTACAGCATCATTTACCTGACCGAGCAAAAAGTAGATTACCAAAAGGAAATCGATTCGGTCTTCACGGCCGTCAACCGATCCCTGTCGACCTATATCCCCGATTCTGATATCTCCAAAATAAACCAAGGTGATACCACGGTGGTCGTAGACCTGATGTTCAGGGAAGTTTTAGATCGTTCCAAAGAGGTGAACCATAAAACCAATGGATATTTCGACCCCACGGTCGGCTCCTTGGTCAATGCCTGGGGATTTGGCCCCGGACCGGAATTGGCGATGGACAGTCTGAAGGTAGATAGTCTATTGGCATTTGTGGGTCTCGATAAAATAAATATTACCGACAAGGGAACGATCACTAAAGCAAACGCCAATGTTTACCTTGATTTTAATGCCATCGCGAAAGGTTATGCCATCGACCGTTTGGCACTGTTGATGGATCAAAAAGGAGTTCAAAACTATCTGTTGGAGGTGGGAGGGGAACTCGTGTCAAAGGGCGAAAACAGGATCAAAATGAAGCCATGGTTGGTGGGCATCGACGATCCCCAGATCGAAGAAGGAAGGGGCCTTAAAATAATGATTTACATCAAGGATAGGGCGTTGGCCTCCTCAGGCAATTACCGCAAATATCGTATTGACCCTATAACCGGTACAAAATTCGTTCATACCGTCGACCCTAAAACGGGCTTTACCAAGAACGGAAATACCTTAGGGGTAACCGTCCTGGCCGATAATTGTGCCACCGCCGATGCTTTTGCCACCGCATTTATGGCGATGGATTTGGACGAGGCCATGGGTTATTTGGCCGGGCAGAACGAGCTCGACGCTTATATCGTATTTCTCGATAAGCAGGGTAACACCCAAGAATATATGACTCCGGGACTCAAAGCACTGCTGGTTGAATAGACCTTATTTGCGGACCAAGGGGATGACCTCCCCTTTGGCCAAACGATATTTTTCAACTTCCGCCGGTGATAGACTTGCACCATAATCCAATGCTTCTGCCTTAAATCCTACGCTTTTGAGTTTGTCGAAAAAATCCCAACCATAGATCCTTACGTGATCGTATTGCCCGAAAATTTTAGCGCGTTCCTTTTTATCGGTGATGCTATGGTCTTCAAAAGTGGTTTTGCGCTGCAGGTCTTGCGGAATCTGAAAAATTCCCCATCCATTGGGACGAAGTACCCTGAACAATTCTTGCATGGCCTTTTTGTCGTTGGGGATATGCTCCAAAACATGGTTGCAAAGGATCACGTCGAAGCTGTTATCGGCAAAGGGTAGGTTGCAGATATCGGCTTTTACATCGGCCAATGGGGAGTTCAGGTCAGTGGTAGTGTATGTCAGGTTTTTTAGCGTTCGGAAGCGTTTATAAAAAGCCTGTTCCGGTGCAAAATGCAGTACTTTCAACGGGGCACTGAAAAAATCGGTCTCATTTTTCAAATAAAGCCATAGCAACCGATGGCGTTCCAATGACAAGGTAGAAGGGGAGAGTACATTTTCCCTGGGATTCTCATATCCGTATGGGAGCAATTTTTTAAAAGATTTGCCGTCGATGGGATCGGTATAATTGTTTCCCCTTAGCACCAATGATAATAGGGGGGTGGTGAGGTAACTCAATCTGATCAATAGCGGTCTTGGAACGATCTTAAGGATGATTTTGAAGATGCGTTTCATGGGAACTGGGGCTACAATTGCAGTTTTTTCTGCCGGAACTCGTCTTCTTCTTGGCTAACGATGCCCAATGCATCGTAGATATATTGAAAAGTGGAAAGCAATTCGGGTTTGCCGTTCACAATGGCGACATTGTGTTCGAAATGGGCACTGGGCCGGCCATCTGCAGTGAGGATCGTCCAACCATCTTTGAGTTGTTTGATGTTACGGGTACCCATGTTCACCATGGGTTCGATGGCCACTACCAAGCCTTCTTCAAATTTTTTGCCCCTGCCCCTTTTGCCATAATTGGGCATTTCAGGGCCTTCGTGCAATTTTTTGCCCAGACCATGGCCCACCAATTCCCGAACGATACCATAGCCATGGTTTTGACAATGGTTCTGAATGGCAAAGGCAACATCGCCGACACGGTTCCCTACCCTGAATTCCCTAATCCCAAGATATAGCGACTCCTTGGTCACCTGAAGCAATTTTCTGGTTTCCGGGGCCACTTCGCCAACCTCAAAGGTATAGGCGTGATCCCCATAATAGCCATTCTTAAGACTGCCGCAATCCACCGAAATGATATCCCCCTCTTTTAGAGGCTCGTTGTTGGGTATGCCATGCACCACTTGGGCATTCGGACTCATATTCAAGGTGTTGGGGAAGTCGTACATGCCGAGGAAACCGGGCTCTGCGCCTTGTTCGCGTATGAATTCCTCTGCCAATTTATCCAAATATAAGGTAGTGACACCAGGCCTTATTTCCGAGGCCAGCATCCCCAAAGTTTTGGAAACCACCAATGCGCTTTCACGGATGAGTTCGATTTCTTCTGGTGTTTTCAATTTTATCATGGGCAGCAAAGGTAAAATAAATGTATGATCTATCTAAACCAAGGCTGGTAAGTCCATCAATTTGGGTTGCGGAATCCCCATCAATTTTAAAATGGTGGGCGCGATATTGCCCAAAACCCCATCCTTGATCTGCTTTATATCCTTGTCTACCAAAATCAAAGGGACTGGATTGGTGGTATGGGCCGTGTTCGGACTGCCATCGGGGTTGATCATCGTTTCGCAGTTGCCATGGTCGGCGATGACCAAAGTGGTATAGCCGTTTTCCAGGGCGGCGCTGATCACTGAACCGGCACAACTGTCAACGACCTCACACGCTTTGATGGCAGCTGCCATAACACCGGTATGGCCCACCATATCGGGATTGGCGAAATTGAGGCAGACAAAATCGACTTCGCCTTTTTTCAACTCCGGAATAATGGCATCCCGGATTTCAAAGGCGCTCATTTCTGGCTTTAAATCGTAAGTCGCCACTTTGGGAGAAGGACACAGTATACGTTTTTCCCCCTCAAAGGGCACTTCCCTGCCCCCGTTAAAAAAGAAGGTCACGTGGGGATATTTTTCGGTTTCAGCGATTCGGATCTGTTTTTTTTCGGCTTTTGCCAATACCTCCCCGAGGGTTTCCAAGAGGTTGTCCTTATCATATACCACATGGATGCCCTTGAACGAATCGTCATAATTGGTAAGGGTCACATAGTAAAGGTTCAACTTGTGGGTGTTCTGTTCGTGGAAATCGGCTTGGCTCAGCATTTGGGTGAGTTCGCGTCCCCGGTCGGTCCGGAAATTAAAAAAGACCACCACATCCCCATCGGAGATCGTCGCCAGGGTAGCTCCATTGGCATCGGTCATCACTATGGGCTTGATGAACTCATCGGTAACCCCAAGATCATAGCTCTTTTGTATCGCTTTTGAAATATCGGTGGCGTGCTCCCCACTGCCGTGTACCAGCAGGTCGTATGCCAGTTTTACCCTTTCCCAACGCTTGTCCCTGTCCATGGCATAGTACCGGCCGATGACCGATGCCAGCTTCGCGGTTTTGGCGGAGCAGAAATCGGTAAGGTCTTCTAAAAAATGTTTGCCACTTTTAGGGTCCACATCCCTTCCGTCGGTAAAGGCATGAACGAACATATTGGGCACTCCGTAGGCGGTTCCCGCATCGATGAGACCCTTTAAATGCTTGATATGGCTATGCACGCCACCATCGCTCAAAAGACCCAAAAAATGAACGGGTTTGTTGTGTTTTTTGGCATGGCTGAATGCGGCTTTTAACACCTTCTCGTCTTTTAAGGTATTATTTTTGACGGCCAAGTTGATTTTTGCCAGATCTTGATAAACGATCCTGCCAGCTCCCAAATTCATATGACCCACCTCGCTGTTGCCCATTTGACCTTCGGGAAGGCCAACGTTCATACCATCGGTCAGCAGATTCGAATTCGGATATTTGGCATAAAGCGAATCGATAAAGGGCGTTTTGGCATTGTCGATCGCGGATACTTTGGGATCGGGCGATTTGCCCCAACCGTCCAATATCATTAAGATTACTTTTTTATTCATGTCTTGTGGCTTCTTAAGGGTTCAAAAGTACTTTTCTTTCATTATTTATCCATCATGAAACCCCTTTTTTTAAGCCCAGATTGGCGTTAAGGTTAAATCAACCGCCGATCTCTGTTAAAATTAAGTGAAATAACGGTTTTGGCTGAAACAAATGGCAATAAGCGACGTCTATATTTGTATAAGTTATTCTTATTCATCAATCTAAATCATTCATCATGAGAAAAACGATTCTAACATGTGCCGTTGTTTTGTTGGCAATGGTAAGCGGTTCTATGGCCGCCCGAGAACCTGCAACTACCCCGGCGACCATTGCAGCAGAATCCAAGGTAAACCTTGGTTTTGAACTGAACTCCATTTGTAAGGCCATCGTGCAAGGCGATTATGAAGCGGTCAAAAAAATGATCGAACTGGGAGAGGATATCAACCAAAAATCATTGGGCAAGACCCCGGCCATCTATGCGGCCCGTTACAACAAGGTCGAAATCTTAAAATTGCTCATTGCCAATGGTGCCGACCTGAATCGCAAATGCGATAAGGGATGGACCATTCAAGAACATGCCGAACATTCAAATGCCAAAGACGCCCTGGCCGTGATTCGGGAAAGTATCTGAAGGGCTAGGTTTATTCATCAATCAAAAAACCCCATAAGATAGTACTTATGGGGTTTTGAGTCTTATTTATTTACCTCAGTCAGTGTTCCCGTAAAAGAGCAAATAAATAGCGATTAAAATTCAAATCCGTTGAGGGCCCTATCCATAAGCGCATAGACCGCCATGAACAACATTAAGGCACAAAAGACCGAATAGACCTTCAAAAGAACGACCACCAATTCAGGTTTGCAATCCTCGAAGGCTTGTGTGTAAAGATTTCTAAAGTGTACTAGTGTTCCCATTATAGTTTATTTAAATCATTAAAGTATGCTATAAGGGTTAAATCTGAGGCGATTTAAGTATTTGGGATTCGTAAATATAACAAAATATTGTTAATAACCATGTGATTCCCAATATAGTAAAGGTACTTTAACGAGAATATCGCAACATACGGCCATGATTCATCGAAAATATATGGGTTGGCTGAAATTCAATATTAAAATTTCAAGGGTCTTCGGAATGGGCAGGGCTGCCGATGGAACTTTTTTATTGCCCCTGATATTTGGCAATGGATTCCTTGATCTTATCTATCCTGTTCTCCGGATCCGGATGGGTACTTTGAAACTCCGGAATCCTGTTGGGACCCGAAGCGGCCTTTAGAATTTCCATTACCTTGATCATTTCATAGGGATCATAGCCGGACTGAATCATGAACAATACCCCAAGGTCGTCGCTTTCCAGTTCATCTCCACGGCCATTGGTCAATAAGGTGTTTTGTCCAATGCCCCCTACCAGGTCGCCCATGTCGCCACCAACGGAAGCACCAGTGCTCAGCGTTTGCCAAAATTCACTTTCCGCGATTCGCTCGGCCGAATGCCTCCCGATCACATGTCCGATTTCGTGACCCAGAACCCCTGCCAATTGGGCTTCGTTCAATTGGGAAAAAAGAGCGTATGTGATAAAAACCTGCCCTCCTGGCAGGGCAAAGGCATTTATGGTCTCGGCATCGGCCAACAAATGAAAATCGTATTGATATGGGGTTTCCCGGGCCACGCTGTTGTCGACCAATTTTCGGCCGATGGTACTCATATAGCCCTGTAGTCGTTGATCTGGATATAGGCCGCCATGTTGGCGCGTCATATCAGGGGCACTCTGAAGGCCGATCGCGATTTCTTGATCCGCGGTCATGTTGATCGTCTGAACCCTGCCCGTATAAGGGTTCTCTTCCTTGCTGCTCAAACGTTTGATGAATGCAAAGGCCACAATCGCCAGTCCTATCGCGATTCGAATTTTCCAATTGCTTCTTCTCATTATGACTGCTGTTGCCCGATGCCGAAAGGTACAAAACCGCTATAAAAGTTTCGTATTGATATCGAGGATATTATCGCGTATGTAAGTTTTGATGAACCCGGTCGTAAAATGATCGCTTCCCATGAAATCTTCCTTTCCTAGCAATTGAAGGATATTTTTGCCCCTAAAGGCAGTTAACATCGGTACCGACAAGGGAGCATAACTATAATGCCAAGGCTCATATTTAAAACCCCGTCTTTTTGGGTCATCGGTGTACACCAAATAAAAATCAAAGGCGTTGGCATTGGCATCCATCCATTGCTTAAAATCCGCATACGGACCACCTTCCCCGAATTTTTCAGGAACCAGCACATCGCCCTCCACTTTTTTACTGCCATCCACGATGTCAAGATCAGTGCCCCAATGGTGTCTGCTGGTGCCGGGAATCGTGGAATATTCCACGATTTTGTCGATGGCGGCCAAAGGAGCCATATTGTCCTCTTCGGTATATTGAATGTATTTGCGTTCCCAAATGATTTCTTGGCGCTCAAAATTGCGATAGCTAGAAATCACTTTGATATCAATACCGTCGATGGCTGCGGCATCCTTCATCGCCAGGAAGGCATCGTGGGCTTCCTTCCTCAAATTGATGCCCTTACCATATAGCTCGACGTCTTCCTTCCCCATGAGTTCCAAAATAGAGTATTCTACCTGGGAAGGCATGGCCATTTGCGGCCAAACGAAAATCGTAAAACCTGCGATGCCACTCTTTTTGATAAAGGATCTTCTTTTCATAATGCCATTTTAATTTTTCATGGGATTCCAGCGTTTTGATGCCCGATGACCTTTCCCAAAGGTAAGAAGTATTTTCAGAAATCCCGCCGTATCGGACAATCGCCCAAACGGTCATTTAAGTGCAATTGGCCATGGCCCGGATTTCTTCAATGTGGCCGTCCATTGATGTTGCACAAGTCTTTAGGCAAGCATCGATCAATCGGTAAGATAGAAGTAGCCTTGATATTGGAGATCGGTATCGTGCATGTCGAGGAGATAGAAATAAACACCTGGGGGCAGCATCAAGTTCTTTTTATTGGTGATTTGATTGGAATAACCGCGGAAATCGTTCTGGTAGTTTTCCATTTCATAGACCAAAAGTCCTTCCCGGTTGAATATTTTAAAACTGTTATTGGTGGGTTGTTCAAGAATCTCTATCACAAAGAAATCGTTGATGCCATCCCCATTGGGCGACATAAAATAGTTGTCGGGCTCCTTGGATTTGTAATCGAAGAAGGAACCCAAACTGAAGATTTCGTAGTCGTTGGCATTGAAGCTTTTTGAGGTGACCCATCCTTCGTCCAGCGTGCCTTCAACGGCCGAATTCCCAAGATTGTCCCACCGACCGTTCGTTTTATGCCATCCGGCAACGGTGACACTTTTTAAATCGTTGATGCCTTGGGGCAAGGATTTGTCGGCGTTCCAACCCAGGGCGATCTGCACCATGCCGGTGGTGGTCATATTCCAAAATTCACCGGCGTTGACCGCGCCCAGATCGGCAGCTTTTTTTTCGGTATCGAAGCCTTCCGAAAAACTTGCCGGAAAATCGGTATTCTCGTCCAAATATTGACATTTGGCAAAGAAGGAGCCATCGAGGAACGTCAATTTAAGGGGTCGTAACAGGCTGGCATAACCCACAGGAAAACTAAAATTCTTTTGGCCTTCCACTGCGGCAAACCCATCGATCTTTGATCGGTTCATTTCCCCGTTGTAGATAGCCTCGGAAGTAAGTCTGGCATAAATATTTTTGTTTTCCCTGGGCGTATCGATATCCCCATAAATAAAATTCAAGGAATTATTGATATTGATGGAGACTTCCAAATCAAGATCTCCCACCACAGCGATTTCGAAATCATGGAAGGTAGGGGGAAAGGCCCCGGAAATGGTTAGGCCTCCTTTGGGTCGATAAAAACCGATCAGGCCCAAATTCTCATCAAAACTACCATCGTTGACCAGATTGGTATGAAACCCTACCATGCCTTCATCATGCAGTTTCAGGTTGCCATAGTTATGCACCGCCTCCTGGCCGGAAAGACCGAGACCAAACAAAAAGAAAATAAGATATAGTTTCGATTTCATATATCTATTCGACTTTATTCATCTTCAAGCTGGTTTCCCCTGATTCTCCAATAAAAACCACGGCATTGTTTGTAATGTTATAGACTTTAAAGGGGGTCATGTCATTTTATTAAGGTTAAAATATCACTTCAATGCATTCTCGATCGATTATGAAAACAGGTTCTCCCAAAGCATTTAATTTAGCTTATGCCAGTAATATTATCTATCCGACGGTCTCTGATAAAGCGTAAAATGGTCCAGTTCTGATGGGGTTGTATTTGTCAACTCAAATGGAAGGACACTATCGAATTGTACCTCTGCCCACATTTGGAGTATGGAAATTAAAAAAGTTAGAATTGCTATCCGATACATCCTAAATCTTATTTATGAGATGCCAATTGGTTCCATCGCTTTGGAGCCAAAAAGTGTTGTCCTTACCCAATTTTGTTTCAGCATCTCCTTGGTCATCCAAATAATTGATATTGGTAAAATTATTCCCACCACCGATATTCTTTAGTACATAAATCCGGCCTTGACAAGTATTGGCGGCCGGGAGCGTAATTATTAAGTCCTTGGCCGTCATGATCAATGTAAAGTCGTTGAGGCCCAAGGTGGTGTTGCCCGCCGTACTCCGGATAGGCGTGGAGAAGGAACCGGCCACCCCTAAGCTGGAGGTCGGCGTGGTGGTACCCACCCCCAATTTGCCATTGGTAAACCCAAGGTTTTGATTGTTCATATTATAGGTCCTGGTCTCGGCGGCCTGGGTAAGGTTATCGGTTGAAAGGTTGATCAGTACGGGAAGTGTCACCGTATTGCCGCCCGTTCCCGAGATGGTCAAATTTCTACCGACCAAGGTCAAGGTCTGTATTTCGTTCAATGGGTTCGCATCGGCATCGTTTACATTGAGCGTAACGGTATTGCCGCCGCTAATGCTTATGTTTCCCGCACTGCTGTTCGTGCTCAGGGTCTGATCATCGGTAGCGGGATCTCCCGGGATTCCTTGCGGCCCCTGTGGTCCGGCAGCTCCCGTTGCACCGGTCGGTCCGGTCAATCCTATCGGTCCTTGCGGTCCAACAGCACCATCGTTTCCTGCGGGTCCTTGTGGTCCGACTGTTCCGTCAGCACCATCAGCACCATCAGCGCCATCGGCTCCGTCGTTCCCTGCGGGTCCTTGCGGCCCTTGAGGTCCGGTCAATCCTATCGGTCCCTGAGGCCCAACTGCTCCGTCAGCACCATCGGCACCATCGGCACCGTCAGCTCCGTCATTCCCTGCGGGCCCTTGCGGTCCCTGAGGTCCGACCGCTCCGTCAGCACCATCGGCACCGTCAGCGCCGTCGTTTCCTGCGGGCCCTTGCGGCCCTTGTGGTCCAACAGCACCATCGGCACCGTCGTTTCCTGCGGGTCCTTGTGGTCCATCGGCACCATCATTTCCAGCGGGACCTTGTGGTCCATCAGCACCATCGGTTCCGTCGTTCCCTGCGGGTCCCTGAGGACCTGTCAATCCTATCGGTCCTTGTGGTCCAACAGCACCATCGGCTCCGTCGTTCCCTGCGGGTCCTTGTGGCCCGACTGCTCCGTCAGAACCATCTGCACCATCAGCGCCATCGGCTCCATCGTTTCCTGCGGGTCCTTGTGGTCCTGTCAATCCTATCGGTCCTTGCGGTCCAACAGCACCATCGTTTCCTGCGGGTCCTTGTGGTCCGACTGTTCCGTCAGCACCATCAGCACCATCAGCACCATCAGCGCCATCATTTCCTGCGGGTCCTTGTGGCCCTGTTAATCCTATCGGTCCCTGAGGCCCAACTGCTCCGTCAGCACCATCGGCACCATCATTTCCTGCGGGCCCTTGCGGCCCTTGTGGTCCAACAGCACCATCTGCGCCGTCATTCCCTGCGGGACCTTGCGGCCCTTGCGGTCCAACTGCACCATCGGCTCCGTCGTTCCCAGCTGGTCCTTGCGGGCCTGTCAATCCTATGCGGTCCTTGTGGCCCGACTGCACCGTCGGCACCATCATTTCCTGCCGGTCCTTGTGGCCCAACTGCTCCGTCAGCACCATCAGCGCCATCGTTTCCTGCGGGTCCCTGAGGTCCTTGCGGTCCGACCGCGCCATCAGCGCCATCGGCACCGTCAGCTCCGTCGTTTCCTGCCGGTCCTTGCGGGCCTGTCAATCCTATCGGTCCCTGTGGACCAACTGCGCCGTCAGCGCCATCGGCACCATCAGCACCATCGTTTCCTGCTGGTCCTTGTGGTCCTGTCAATCCTATTGGTCCCTGTGGTCCGACCGCTCCGTCGTTTCCAGCTGGTCCCTGTGGCCCTTGAGGCCCAACAGCGCCATCAGCGCCATCGGCACCATCGTTCCCTGCAGGACCCTGAGGTCCTGTCAATCCTATCGGTCCTTGTGGTCCGTCAGCACCATCATTTCCAGCGGGTCCTTGTGGTCCAACAGCACCATCAGCACCGTCAGCGCCATCGGCTCCGTCGTTACCTGCAGGTCCTTGTGGTCCCTGAGGCCAACAGCTCCATCTGCACCGTCGTTACCTGCAGGTCCTTGCGGTCCCTGAGGCCCAACAGCTCCGTCAGCACCATCAGCACCGTCGTTTCCGGCCGGTCCTTGTGGCCCAACCGCACCGTCGGCACCATCATTTCCTGCGGGTCCTTGAGGTCCTTGCGGTCCTGTTAATCCTATCGGTCCCTGAGGCCCAACAGCTCCGTCAGCACCATCAGCACCGTCGTTTCCGGCCGGTCCTTGTGGCCCAACCGCACCGTCGGCACCATCATTTCCTGCAGGTCCTTGCGGTCCTTGTGGTCCAACAGCGCCATCAGCGCCATCGGCACCATCGTTCCCTGCAGGACCCTGAGGTCCTGTGCAATCCTATCGGTCCTTGTGGTCCGTCAGCACCATCATTTCCAGCGGGTCCTTGTGGTCCAACAGCACCATCTGCGCCGTCATTCCCTGCGGGTCCTTGTGGCCCGACTGCACCGTCGGCACCATCATTTCCTGCGGGTCCCTGTGGACCAACTGCTCCGTCAACACCATCAGCCCCGTCATTACCAGCGGGTCCTTGCGGCCCGACTGCACCGTCGGCACCATCAGCGCCATCGGCTCCATCGTTTCCTGCGGGTCCTTGAGGTCCTTGCGGTCCTGTTAATCCTATCGGTCCCTGAGGCCCAACAGCTCCGTCAGCACCATCAGCACCGTCGTTTCCGGCCGGTCCTTGTGGCCCAACCGCACCGTCGGCTCCGTCGTTACCTGCAGGTCCTTGTGGTCCCTGAGGCCCAACAGCTCCGTCAGCACCATCGGCACCGTCGTTTCCGGCCGGTCCTTGTGGCCCAACCGCACCGTCGGCACCATCATTTCCTGCAGGTCCTTGCGGTCCAACAGCACCATCGGCACCATCATTACCAGCGGGTCCTTGCGGCCCTTGCGGGCCTGTCAATCCTATCGGTCCTTGTGGCCCAACTGCGCCATCAGCACCATCGTTTCCTGCGGGCCCCTGTGGTCCGACTGCTCCGTCAGCACCATCGGCACCGTCTTTGCCTGTATCTCCTTTGTCTCCTTGCGGGCCTTGTGGTCCTGTCAATCCTATCGGTCCCTGTGGTCCAACAGCTCCATCAGCACCATCGGCACCGTCAGCTCCATCGTTTCCTGCGGGTCCTTGTGGCCCGACCGCTCCGTCAGTACCATCGGCACCATCTGCACCGTCATTGCCTGTATCTCCTTTGTCTCCTTGTGGGCCTTGTGGTCCTGTCAATCCTATGGGTCCTTGTGGACCAACTGCTCCGTCGTTTCCTGAATCTCCTTTGTCTCCTTTTGGTCCGACCGCTCCGTCAGCTCCGTCAGCACCATCGTTCCCTGCCGGTCCTTGCGGCCCTTGTGGTCCTGTCAATCCTATCGGTCCCTGTGGTCCAACAGCGCCATCAGCACCATCGGCACCATCGGCTCCGTCGTTTCCTGCGGGTCCTTGTGGCCCTTGCGGTCCAATTGCACCATCGGCTCCGTCGTTCCCAGCTGGTCCTTGTGGTCCATCGGCACCATCATTTCCAGCGGGACCTTGAGGTCCTTGTGGTCCGACCGCGCCATCTGCGCCATCATTCCCAGCGGGTCCTTGAGGTCCTTGCGGTCCTGTCAATCCTATCGGTCCCTGAGGCCCAACTGCTCCATCAGCACCGTCAGCTCCGTCGTTTCCTGCGGGCCCTTGCGGCCCTTGTGGTCCAACAGCACCATCTGCGCCGTCATTTCCTGCAGGTCCTTGCGGTCCCTGTGGTCCGACCGCTCCGTCAGAACCATCTGCGCCATCGGCTCCGTCATTGCCTGCAGGTCCCTGTGGTCCTGTCAATCCTATCGGTCCTTGCGGTCCGACCGCGCCATCAGCGCCATCAGCACCATCTGCACCGTCGTTCCCTGCAGGTCCTTGCGGTCCCTGAGGTCCGACTGCTCCGTCAGAACCATCTGCACCATCGGCTCCGTCGTTTCCTGCGGGTCCCTGTGGTCCGACCGCGCCATCATTCCCAGCAGGCCCTTGTGGTCCTTGCGGCCCGTCTGCTCCGTCGTTACCTGCAGGTCCCTGTGGTCCGACCGCGCCATCTGCGCCATCATTCCCAGCAGGTCCTTGAGGTCCTTGCGGTCCTGTCAATCCTATCGGTCCCTGAGGCCCAACTGCTCCTTCAGCACCATCGGCACCGTCAGCGCCGTCGTTTCCTGCGGGTCCTTGTGGCCCGACCGCTCCGTCAGTACCATCGGCACCATCTGCACCGTCATTGCCAGCAGGTCCTTGCGGTCCGACTGCTCCGTCAGAACCATCTGCGCCATCAGCTCCGTCATTTCCTGCGGGTCCCTGAGGTCCTTGTGGTCCTGTGAGGTCTATTGAAGTAAAGGAGGTGCCACTGGGATTGTTGATGGTGAAAGTACCATCGCCGTTATCGGTAAAGGAAATATTAATGTCGCCACTTCCGGATCCTTCGCAGAGGCTTTTCCAGTTGTTGCCATCGTATTGGAATACACAGTTCTTGTCGGTATTATAGACCAAGCCCCCTTCCAAAGGCTTGATTTTTTGCATCAAGGAGGTATTGACCCTGGAAAGGACCAAGACTTTGTTACGGCTTTCGAGTTCTATCAGCGACGCCCCATCGATTTGGTCCGGACTATCGCCCACCTTTAACTGGGCCGATGCGATGTTTGCACTTATAAACAGGAGCCATAAGAGCCCCATCTTTTTTAAAATCATGGTGGATAAGATTTGGGTTTGTTATCCAATCATCCATAAAATTAGTGTAAAGGCCCCCAATTAGTTACAAATTGTTGTGTAGGTATGATAATGTGTTGTGAAATGAATTTTGCCCGTTGGTTGCCGTAGAAGAAGGCATTTCAACGAATTGTAATACTGTAGTAATTAACGTGTTAAATATAAAAATCCTTGGTAATTAAGGTCCAGATCATCCATGGAAATCAAATAAAAATATATCCCTACTGGCAAACCTTTTTCCTGTTCGAAGATAATATTATCGATATTTGAAAACCCATTGAATTCGCCGGTATAATTCGCCATTTCAAAGACTTTTAGCCCAAATCGGTCATAGATCCGTAACATATTGTTCGGAGATTGCGCCATTTCGGGGATAACCAAGAAATCATTGGCACCATCGCCATTGGGAGACATCAGATAGTTTTCCAAGGTGAGCACTTTTCTAGAGATGCCAAGGCTCCCAAAAGTGATGATCTCAAAATCATCGGGTACAAAGGCTTCCGAGGTAACAAAGCCCTGTGAAAGGTCTCCCACAGCGGCACCTCCGAGGCTGACCCATTGGTTGGCCGCTTTGCTCCATCCGACGGGTATCACTGAATTGACATCATCGGTAAAGGCGAACATATTACTGCGTTGGTTCCAACTAATGCTGATGGTCGAGCCTACCGAACCTTCTAGCCTCCAGAATTCTATATTGCTGATGCTGCCCAACGTTGGTGATTTCCTTTCTGTATCAAAAGAGTTGGAAAATGTCGATGGACTATTCGAATCCTCGAAAAAATATGCGCATTTGGCAAAAAGGTTCGCACTGATCGAATTTAAGATCAACGGCCGTAGTTGCTGGGAATCACCCACGGGAAAGATAAAATTCTGTTGGTTCGTGATGGCGGCATACCCATCTATTTTTGAAATATCGCCATCGCCATTGTAAAAGGCATCTTGTAGAAAATTAAGGTAAATATCGGGCTGATTTCTTGGCGTTGCAAAGTCCCCAACAACAAAATTGGTATTATTCATAAGGTCAACACCGGTAAGCAACAGCACTTGGGCATCGGTGGCAATCTCGATATCATAAAAGAAGGGCACATAGGCCCCTGAAACGGTCAAGGGGGTATCACCATAGAACCCTGCAAGCCCCATATTCCCATCGAAGGCGGCATCGTTAATCAAATCGGTATGAAACCCGATTCCGCCGTTTTGATATACGCGCAGGTTGCCTGTATTAAGGAGGCCCGTCTGGGCATTCAATAAAGTCGTGAGGAAAAAAAATATGTAAGGAAAATATTTCATTTTAATAAACAAAAACCGTAAAGTGCCAATTTGCATCCACAGGTGCTCCACCCGAATTCGTAATGTTGACCCTAAAGTTGGTGGGACTTTGGCTAGATATAAAAATTTCCCTACCAGGCGATTGAACGCTCAATTGTATAATATATGCCGAACCATAATTTCCAGGTAAAGTAATGGTATAGTCACCAAGCGCGATTCGGGCAGAGGTAAATCCCGTTGATATGCTATATGGGAAAACGGAACTTCCGGCTGAACCGATCCGAC
Organism: uncultured Flavobacteriaceae bacterium; assembly: GCA_963760375.1. Classification (GTDB taxonomy): domain Bacteria; phylum Bacteroidota; class Bacteroidia; order Flavobacteriales; family Flavobacteriaceae; genus Pelagihabitans. Next base: position 275,211 of record CAVXCS010000005.1, read on the forward strand.
CGATACCAAGAACTGTGGCTGCCGGGGCCGGCCGTGGTTCCCAACTCACCGTTCCACCAACTGTGGTCAGTACTTCGCCGTCGACTCCGGGAGCTATTTTGGCTTCTGTTACCGCTTCGTCAGCTAGTCGTGTGGTATCAATGCCTCCCAATTTCACGGAATGTTCGTTGCCCAAGGTGCCATCACCCGTAATTGTCACATTATCGACCAATACGGTGGCCGGATCTCCTTGCGGCCCCTGCGGACCCGGATCTCCTTGTGGTCCTTGCGGACCGGTAAGGTCGGAGGTGGTGAAGGATGACCCGTCGGTGAAGTTCAGGGTAAAGGTCCCGTCGCCGTTGTCGTCGGTGGAGGCGATGCCGTTGCCGTCCGCGCCGTTTGTTCCATTGGTTCCGTTCGTTCCATTGGTTCCGTTCGTACCGTTCGCACCTGCAGGACCCGTGGCCCCCATCGGACCGGTAAGGTCGGAGGTGGTGAAGGAAGACCCGTCGGTGAAGTTCAGGGTAAAGGTCCCGTCGCCGTTGTCATCGGTGGAGGTGATGCCGTTCCCGTCCGTACCGTTCGTTCCATTGGTTCCGTTCGTGCCATTGGTTCCGTTCGTACCGTTCGCACCTGCAGGGCCCGTGGCCCCCATCGGACCGGTAAGGTCGGAAGTGGTGAAGGAAGACCCGTCGGTGAAGTTCAGGGTAAAGGTCCCGTCGCCGTTGTCGTCGGTGGAGGCAATCCCGTTGCCGTCCGCACCGTTAGTTCCATTGGTTCCGTTTGTTCCGTTCGCACCTGCAGGGCCCGTAGCACCCATCGGACCGGTAAGGTCGGAGGTGGTGAAGGAAGATCCGTCGGTGAAGTTCAGGGTAAAGGTCCCGTCGCCGTTGTCGTCGGTGGAGGTGATGCCGTTGCCGTCCGCGCCGTTTGTTCCATTGGTTCCGTTCGTTCCATTGGTTCCGTTCGTACCGTTCGCACCTGCAGGACCCGTGGCCCCTATCGGACCGGTAAGGTCGGAGGTGGTGAAGGAAGACCCGTCGGTGAAGTTCAGGGTAAAGGTCCCGTCGCCGTTGTCATCGGTGGAGGTGATGCCGTTCCCGTCCTTACCGTTCGTTCCATTGGTTCCGTTCGTTCCATTGGTTCCGTTCGTACCGTTCGCACCTGCAGGACCTGTGGTCCCCATCGGACCGGTAAGGTCGGAAGTGGTGAAGGAAGACCCGTCGGTGAAGTTCAGGGTAAAGGTCCCGTCGCCGTTGTCGTCGGTGGAGGCAATCCCGTTCCCGTCCGCGCCGTTCGTCCCGTTCGTTCCATTGGTCCCGTTCGTTCCGTTTGTTCCGTTCGCACCTGCAGGGCCCGTGGCACCCATCGGACCGGTAAGGTCGGAGGTGGTGAAGGAAGATCCGTCGGTAAAGTTCAGGGTAAAGGTCCCGTCGCCGTTGTCGCTAGAGGAGGCGATGCCGTTGCCGTCCGTACCGTCCGTCCCATTTGTTCCGTTTGTTCCGTTTGTTCCATTGGTTCCGTCCACTCCATCCGTACCGTCAATACCGTCGGTTCCATCTGTTCCTGGAATGCCCTGAGGTCCCTGTGGTCCAGGGTTACCTTGTATACCTTGCGGCCCTTGAGCTCCGGGCGCTCCGTCAATACCATCGGCACCATCGCCACCGCCAGGCCCTTGAGGTCCTGTGAGATCTGAAGAAGTGAACGACGTGCCATCCGAATAATTGACGGTAAATGTGCCGTTACCGTTATTTACTATTGATTCAATGCCTTTTCCATCGGAAACCGAATTGGAACAAAGATTTATCCAATTATTTCCGTCATAATAATGAACACACTGGGTATCGGTATTATATATTAGAGCACCGTTCAAGGGTGTAATCGATCCCATTTCCGAATTGGTGAGCCTGGTAAGAACCATCACTTTGGTAGAACTTTCCAATTCGAGGAGAGAACTTGGGTCTATGACATTCAAATCGTCGCCTATTTTTACCTGGGCATCAAGATGGCCAACTAGAAGACAAAACGAAATGAATATGAAAATCCTTACTTTATTCATTAATCCAGTTTTGTGCAAACTAGACCTTAAGCACTTAACCCGAAAAAATATGTTGTAGGTTTATGGGGTTTAGGTGGTGAAGAAGGAGAATCTTGTAGTATAATATTTTAAGACAATCTGTAAAAACGTTTCAATAATAAGCATTTTGTCGTATAAAAGATGCTTTTTAACGATCAATTTCAGATTGAAATATAATTCAGGGATAACCCCTAAAATTTGGTTTTAGCGATCTGCCAGATATAAAAATCCTTGAAATTCAAGATCAAGGTCGTACAGGGATGCGATATAGTAGTATACCCCTTGTGGGAGTCCGGCTTCCCGATTCATGATCACCGTACCTGAGTTGGCAATTCCCGTAAATTGGTCGGTGTAATTGGCCTGTTCAAACACTTTTAGTCCCAACCGGTTGAAGATCCGTACCAAATTATTGGGAGATTGTTCCAGTTCCGGGATTTCCAGATAGTCGTTGATACCATCGCCATTGGGCGTGACCAGGTAATTGTCGAGGGCAAGCAGTTCCGTCGGCTCGCCAAGGGCACCAAAAGTAATTGCTTCGTAATCGTTCGGCACGAAGGCCAGGGAGGTGGTAAAACCGTCCTCCAAGCGTGCCCGTGGAACCCGAACTCCCGAGGCTTACCCATTGGTTCGCGGCCTTGCTAAAGCCCACAGGGGTGATGGCATTGACATCATCGGTGAGGGCGGCCATGTCGCTGGACAGGTTCCAGCTGATCTGGATGGTGGAGGCCAAATTGCCCTCCAACCGCCAGAATTCCCGGGTGCTGACGGGCCCCAATTGGGCCGGTTTGCTGTCGGTGTCGAAATTGGCGTCAATGGACACCGGACTATTGGGATTTTCGGAAAAATAGGCACATTGGGCAAAGACGTTCACGCCTGCAGAATTCAATATCAGGGGCCGCAATTGGGTTTCATCGCCTACGGGAAAGGTAAAATTTTGCTGTTGGGCAACCGCGGCATAGCCATCGACCTTGTTGGTGTTGCCTTCACCATTGTAGAAGGCAGCGGACAAAAACTGAAGATTGATGTTCGGGTCGGCCCTGGGGCTGAAGACATTCCCCAACACAAAATTGGCGTTGTTGGTGAGGTTCACCGGGGTACCCAGAAGGGTGGCCCCCAGGGTGGCGAACTCCACGTCGTTGAAGGTAGGGGCAAAGGCCCCGATGACATTGAGGTCGGTCTCGCTGTAAAAGCCCACCAGGCCCTGGTTTTCGTCGAAAATGCCGTCGTTGATCAGGTCGGTATGGAAACCCATTTGCCCATCGGTATGCACCCTGAGGTTGCCCGTGTTGTACAGGGCGGTTTGGGCTTGTATAAACCCACCAACCAGGAGTACTATGTAAAGTGTTTTGTTCAAATTTTATTTGATCAATTGCCAATCAGTGCCATCGCTTTGCAGCCAAATCACCCCTCCGTTGAGGGTAGTAAAAACTGGATTCCCGTCATAATCGATATAGGGGATATTCAAGGTCGTTGCCGCCCCACCCAGGTCTTTGATGACCAAGATCTGTCCGGTATTGGCCACAGCCCCCGGTAAACTCAATTGGTTTACGGTGGCCTCCAAAATGACGGTATGGTCGTTTTCGGCAAGAGCCACTTTGGGGTCTGAAACGCGACGAATCGCACTGAAACTAGTTAAATTTGCTTTAAGTGGATTTGTAACCGGAGTATACCATTCTACTGCTCCTCCATTGGTTCTTAGAATTTGATCTTGAGCACCAGGTTGAATTTTCGCCGGAGTAACGGCCTCATTGATAATTTCACCAGACCCAACGGCATTATCCTCTATTTCAGATTGCCCAACTGCATCAATACGAATTTCAGAAGCATCCACCGAATCTGCATCCAAATCTGAAGCGGTTATAGAACCATCGACAATTGCACCACCCGCACCCCCTGAAATTGCGCCATCGGCAATCAATGGTGCTGTAATGCCCCCATTGGCAATACCTAATGGGGTACCCACCCGGCCATCACCGGTCAAAGGCGAAACTGCTGTCACTATTGCACCGGTTACTGTAAGAATATAAGGATCGCCTGCAGTGCCTGTTCCAGCTACTGTAATCGTTCCGCTATCATCGATTATGGTCTCTGATCCATCGGCCCCGCCAAGGCTTGTGAGCACGTAGGGATCACCGGCCGTTCCCGTTCCTGCGACGGTGACCGTTGGACTCGCATTGATCACGGTCTCAGACCCGTCGGAAGTATCCGCACTTGTGAGGACATATGGATCTGCCCCCGTCCCTGTGCCCGTCACGGTTACGGTCGGGCTACCATTGACGATGGTCTCGGATCCATCGGCCCCTCCAAGGCTTGTGAGCACGTAGGAATCACCGGCCGTTCCCGTTCCTGCGACGGTGACCGTTGGACTCGCATTGATCACTGTTTCAGAGCCATCCGAGGTATCGGCACTGGTGAGGACATATGGACTCTGCCCCCGTCCCTGTGCCCGTCACGGTTACGGTCGGGCTACCGTTGACGATGGTCTCGGATCCATCGGCCCCTCCAAGGCTTGTGAGCACGTAGGAATCACCGGCCGTTCCCGTTCCTGCGACGGTGACCGTTGGACTCGCATTGATCACGGTCTCAGACCCGTCGGAAGTATCCGCACTTGTGAGGACATATGGATCTGCCCCCGTCCCTGTGCCCGTCACGGTTACGGTCGGGCTACCGTTGACGATGGTCTCGGATCCATCGGCCCCTCCAAGGCTTGTGAGCACATAGGAATCACCGGCCGTTCCCGTTCCTGCGACGGTGACCGTTGGACTCGCATTGATCACTGTTTCAGAGCCATCCGAGGTATCGGCACTGGTAAGGATGTATGGATCACCTGATGTTCCCGAACCGGCCACTGTAACCGTGGCGCTTCCGTTGACGATGGTCTCTGAGCCATCGGCCGCACCAAGGCTTGTGAGCACATAGGGATCACCGGCCGTTCCCGTTCCTGCGACGGTGACCGTTGGACTCGCATTGATCACTGTTTCAGAGCCATCCGAGGTATCGGCACTGGTAAGGATGTATGGATTACCTGAGGTTCCCGAACCGGCCACTGTAACCGTGGCGCTTCCGTTGACTACAGTCTCAGAACCATCGGCAACTAGCGAGGTTAAAACATAAGGGTCGGCAGTGGTTCCCGTTCCGGCAACGGTCACGGTCGCACTGGGAGTGATTACTGTCTCAGAACCATCAGCGGCGACAGTGGTAAGCACGTATGGGTCAGCCGTAGTTCCCGTACCCGTAACTCCTATTGTTGAACTTATCGGGTCGATAATCGTTTCAGAACCATCCAGTCCTGAAATTGCAGTGTTAAGTTCTGTATCTGTCGCAAACACAGGATCTAAATCAAGAGGGAAAGTATTTCCTGCTTCCAGAATATTTATTTGGGTACCCGTTAAAGTAAAATCGGTAATCAATTCATCATTGGGATCGGCTGCACCTGCAAGTAGAATGGCCGCGGTAAGCTCGTCCTTTAATTCTTCGATCGCCGCCTGTGTATTCGTGGAACCTAAGGTGAGATAGGGGGCGAACAGGACATCCGCCGCCGTAGGGGTTCCCCCTGTCGGGATCCAAGCCACAATCCCGGCCGGAGTTGTCACCAACATATAATCGGTGGCCGGTGCCGGGGCCAACGGTTGTATCTTGGCGGTGGTGATGGCCCCATCGGCAACCTCAAATTCGTTACCGGTCGTGCCATCTCCCACAATGGTAAGTTGATCGGCCAATTCTGTGGACCCGGCCCCCCCGGCGAGGGCACTTAGATCCACGGTCGCGGATGTACCATCTTCGATATCGATCTGTAAAATATTGCCAGGCCCCAAGGTGGCACCTGTCAAATTTTGATCATCAGTACCCGTACCAGTCAGTGCGCTAAGATCAACAGTCGCCGAAGCGCCATTTTCTATATCGATCTGTAATATATTCCCCGGCAAAAGTGTGGCCCCGGTCAGATCTTGTTCATCGGTCCCAGTACCGCTCAGTGCGCTAAGATCGACGGTGGCAGGGTTGCCATTTTCAATACTGATCTCTAAAACGTTTGCAGGGCTTAAGGTTGCCCCTGTTAAATTTTGATCATCGGAGCCCGCATTGTTGAAAACCGATAAATCAACGGTATTGCTTCCAGTTATGCTCAAGAGGTTGCCATTGAGCCCCAAGCTTTGTATTTCATTGTTGGCATTGGTGTCTCCATCGGCCGAGATGGCAGCGGTATTCCCCGCAATGGCATCGACCAGGGGCTGCTGGTCAAAAAACGCCCCGCCGTTATCGGTGATGTCATTGGCGGCATCTGCGCTCACCACGTTGGCGGCCGTTATAAAACCGGCATCGTTGATCAAACTGCCCAGGGTGACCTCATCGGTGTCCAAGGCCTCGAGGCCCACCGCATTTTCCGATAATTTGTCGCGGTTCACCGAATTATCGGCCAGCTTGTTGGGCCCGATCGAATTGTTCTGGATGTCGACCCCGTTCACGCCCCCGTCCACGATCTGTTCGCTGCGGATACTGTTGGGGGCCACTTCCAGATTATTGCCGTCCGCAGTAGGGGTCAGTACGATGGTACTCAGGCTGTTCACGATGGGTTCGGTGGTGATGGCCACGTTGCCTTCCACACAGAGGTTCACCCAAGCCGCCCCGTTGTAATAATGCACGCAGCCCAGGTCGGTATTGTATACCAAGGCGCCTACACTGGGCGCGATGGCCTCCATCTGGGCGGTGGTCACCCGGGTGATGATCAGGGTCCTGGTGGTGCTCTCGAGCTCCAGAACCGCCGAGGGGTCTATGTTTTGGGGATTGTCCCCAATTTTTACCTGCCCGAAGGCGGCAAGGGAGACAAACAAAACGATGAACAATGATAATCCCAGTGTTCTCATAAACTAAGATTTTGGCCTTTTAAAGTAAAGGGGACCGGACCAACAAAAATAAGATTATCTTGCTACCTACCTATCAAAAAAGGGTAAATTGAATTTGGTTTAAGGTGAACGGGGACCTATCTTCGGTGAACGGTTTTCCAAAGGTTGGGCCTGTACCTGAAAAAGCCTTGCAATCGCTAAAAAGGATGATCCGACAGCCGGGTTGTAAGACAAATTAACAAAAGTTTAGTGGTGCGTTTTTTTTTATGACGTTAACTTGTATTTTATTTATCCATATGAAAAGAATTCTGAATCTTACCTCTTTGATATTGCTCTTTCTTGTTGGGTCGACCGCGGTGCTACGGGCCCAGGACGACCGCGTTCTGTTGCGGGGCCAGGTGCTGTATCGCAGCGTGAACGTGCCCAATGAGAACGTGATCAACATCACCACCGAAAATGCTACGGCGACCGATGAAAACGGGCGTTTTGCCATCTTGGTGAAAGTGGGGGACGAATTGGCCTTCTCCGCGGTCAACTACCAATTACAGGTGGTGAAGATCACCGACGACCTGCTCCAGAAAAACCGATTGGTAATAGAGGTACAGGAAAAGGTCACCGAGCTCAGCGAAGTGGTGGTGACCCCGGAAGATCAGGCCAGGTTCTTGGAAATGCAGAACGAACAGTTCAAAAAATATGAATATGAGACCGACCGCTCGTCCGAAGTTGACAACATTGCCCTTTCCAGGGCCGAAAGGGGCATGACCGACGGCCTCAACTTCGTCAATATCTTTAAGGCACTGCTCAAGGCAAGCACCAACGACGATCCCGACAGAACGCCCTTAAAGGTCAGTGAGGTATTGCGACAGGTCTATGACGATGAGTTTTTCGTATTGGACCTGAAACTGAAACAGGATCAGATCGATGGGTTTTTGGCATACCTCGATACCAAGGCGCCCGAACGCTCCCTTTTGAAGAAAGACAACGAATTTCAATTGATCGATTACCTGGTCACCAATAGCATGGCATATCTCAAGAGTTTGGATAGTGAAAAGTAATTGGGTCGTGATCGTGATGTTGCTGGCCTCAATATCGGCAAAGGCGCAGAACGTATTTTCCGAGAAACGGTTGGAGGGACGCGTATACAGCAATGATGGGGATGTGGCCGCCACCCACGTGTTGAACACCACAACGAAAAGAGCGACGATCACCGATGCCAACGGGAATTTTTCGATCAACGCCAAACTCAACGACACCCTGGTTTTTTCGGCGGTTCAGTACAAGCGTAAGGAAGTGTTGGTGACGCTTTCCTTATTGGAAAGCAAATTTTTCACCGTGCCCTTGGAGGAATCGGTCACCGAGTTGGATGAAGTGGTACTGATGCCCTATAACCTCACCGGCGACATGTCGCGCGATGCCGATCGATTGCATACCGAACCCGCGGTGACCGCCTCGACCCTTGGGTTGCCCAATGCCTATGTAAAGCCCGTCACCAAGGCCGAAAGGGAGCTCTTTGCAGCGACTTCGAATCCATTCATGAGCTTCGACCCCCTGATCAATGCCATAACGGGGCGTACGAAACGATTGAAAAATCTGGTCAAGGTCGAAAAAAGTTATGCCAGGACCCTCCGTGTCAGGGAATTTTATATCGACTCCCTGATCACGGTAGATCTGAGGATCCCTCAGGATAAAATCTCGGATTTCATGTATTATTGTGAGGTAGACCCCAGTTTTCAAGCCTTGGTAGACACCCATGATCGGCTAAAGATCTGGGAATACATGACCAAAAGAAGTTTGTTGTACCGCCAAAACAACTCGCTCGACTGACAGCTTGATCTTGGCATATGAATTGTTATCCTATGATTGAAAATTTGCCCTTAAAACCGATGCGCAAGACCCTGCTCTTTTTATTGCTGCCCCTTTTCGCCTTTACGGTGGCCCATAAATTTTACATCAGTGTGACCAATGTGGGCTATTCCGACAAGGACAAAAGCCTGCAGATCACCTCACGGATCTTTATCGATGATATGGAGAAGGTGCTGATGGAAAGATATGATATCAAGGCCCAATTGGCCACTGAAGATGAGATGGAGGGTGCCAAAGGAATTATCGAGAAATATGTAAGGGCCAAATTCAAGGTCGAGGTCAACGGGCAATCGGTACCCTATGACCTACTGGCGATAAAATATGATTTCGACGTGCTCATCTGTTACCTCGAAGTCCCCAATATCGATCTGCCAAAAACCACTTCCATCGAAATTCAAAACGATATCCTAACCGATGTTTTTGAGGAACAGCAAAATGTGGTGCATTTCAAGATCAAGGATACCAAAAAAAGTTTTGTGCTCATGCGAGATCGAAATAAAGGAATGTTAAACTTGTAACATTTTTTTAAAATATCTGCATAAAAATCATAATTTCCCCGACTTCTAAAAATTAACGCAAAAATGACGACAATAAGACATGGTTTTGCAACGGCAGTTTTTCTCCTTTGTGGGATGTTCGCCATTGCACAACAAGCTCCAAAAGAAAGGGAGCCAGGCCATTACAGCCAGAGCAAGTTCAAACAGCTCTATGAGGAATTTGCAACCCCCAATACCTACCGTACCGCTGCCGGTGCGCCGGGCCCAGACTATTACCAACAACAGGCCAATTATGTGATCAATGTGGAACTCGATGACAAAAACCACCATATCTATGGGGAGGAGACCATTACCTACATCAACAATTCGCCCGATCAATTGGAATACCTCTGGATACAGTTAGACCAGAATATACGGACCAAGGACTCCAAAGCCTTGCTCAGAAACGATACCCAGTTGGCCGATAATTACAAGGTGGAGGACTTTACCAAAAAGTATCTGACCGAACCTTTCGATGGCGGTTTTGTCATCGAATCGGTGAAGGACGCGGCAGGGAATCCCTTGCCCCATACCGTGAATTTCACGATGATGCGCATCGACATGCCACAACCATTGAAGAGCAAGGAACAGTATGTTTTCAGTATCAAATGGAACTACAACATTCCCGACCATACCGTGGATCGGGCCAGGTCGGGTTACGAATATTTTCCCAAAGACGGCAACAGGGCCTATGTGATCGCCCAGTTTTTTCCCAGGATGGCGGTCTATAACGACGTGGAGGGTTGGCAGAACCACCAATTTTGGGGCAATGGTGAATTTGCACTCACTTTTGGCAACTATGACGTGAGCATTACGGTGCCCGCCGACCATATATTGGATGCTACCGGCGTTTTACAGAACAGAAAGGAAGTATTTTCCAAAGCGATGATGGAACGCTACGAAAAAGCCGTCAAAACATATGACAAACCCGTGCTCATCGTAACCCAGGCCGAAGCGGAGGCTGCAGAAAAAGGTTTTTCCGACAAAAAGAAGACTTGGAAATTCAAGGCCGAAAATGTGCGCGACTATGCTTTTGCCACTTCAAGAAAATTTATTTGGGACATGCAGGCGGTAAAAGTCGGCAGCAAGGACGTCATGGCCGTTTCGCTTTATCCGAAAGAGGGCAATCCTTTATGGGAGGAATACTCCACCAAGGCCGTAGCCCATACGTTGCAGTCCTATTCGAGCCATACCTTCGACTATCCCTATCCCAAGGCCATTTCGGTTCATGCCAAGAATCAGGGCATGGAATACCCCATGATCTGCTGGAATTATGGCAGGCCCAATGAAGATGGCACCTATTCCGACCGCGTAAAATATGGTATGCTGAGTGTGATCATCCATGAGGTGGGCCACAACTTTTTTCCGATGATCGTCAATTCCGATGAACGCCAGTGGGGCTGGATGGATGAAGGACTTGATACCTTTATGCAATATATGGCCGAACAGGAGTTCGGGGAAAAATATCCCGAAGCCATCGCGCCCTATTCAAAATATCCCTCCAGAAGGGGCGATCCAGCGGCCATCGTACCCTATATGGCCGGAGATCAAAGTACCATTTCCCCGATCATGGAAAATCCGGAAAATGTGTTTCAGTTGGGCCCCAATGCCTATAGCAAACCCGCTACCGCACTGAATATCCTGAGGGAGACGGTGATGGGCAGGGAATTGTTCGACCATGCCTTCAAAACCTATTCCCATCGTTGGATGTTCAAACACCCAACGCCCGAAGATTTCTTCCGAACCATGGAAGACGCCTCGGCCGTGGATCTCGATTGGTATTGGAGGGGATGGTTCTATACCACCGATTATGTCGACATTGGCGTGAAAGGGATCAAAAAGTACTTTGTTTCGAACCAGCCCAATAAAAAGATGAGGGAGTATATGGCCTCCCGTAATGTGAACGAAACCGATTTAAACCCAGTGGTTTATCTGGCCGAAGAGGGCAGTGAAGATGCCGATTCGAACCTTAAGGGCAAAACGGCCCAAGAGAATTCGCAGACGTTGAAGGAATTTTTGATGGACAACCTGAGCGAGGCCGAACGCGCCAAGGTGAAATCACCCAAATATTTCTATGAAATCACCTATGATAAGCCCGGAGGCTTGCCCATGCCGTTGATCGTGGAATATTCCTATGCCAATGGCAGTACACAGCAAATAACCTACCCCGCAGAAATCTGGCGAAAGAACGATAAGGAAGTGCGGGTGGTCATTGCTTCCGAGAATGAACTTACCCAGGTAATCGTTGACCCTAAGGGTGAAACTGCGGATATCGATACCACGAACAATTCCTGGCCCAAGAAAGAGGCGCCTTCCGAATTTGATCGTTTAAAGGAATCGATCAAAGGAAAGTAAACCCTAAAATATTATGTAAAGCCTTGCATTTCGCAGGGCTTTTTTTATTGGGCAGTGAAACTTCTTCCTATATTTGTGTTATGATTATGACGCATTTTTTATTCATTAGCGGTGGTGAGATATTCTTTATCATGTTCATCGTGGTCATGGTTTTTGGAGCGGATAAGATTCCCGATATCGCAAGGGGATTGGGCAAAGGGATGCGCCAACTGAAGGACGCAACCGAGGACATAAAGAAGGAAATCCAGAAAAGCGCCGACAAACAGGGCATAGATACCAGTTTTGTGACCGACCTAAAAAAAGACTTCGATAATGTGAAAGAGAATATCTCTTCAGGAATTACCAAAGACCTTACCAAGGAAATCGATCAGGTAAAGAAAGGTGTGGATGACGTGACCGGTACGATCAAACGAAGCTAAGTCCCAGGATGCTCGATTTTTTATTGCAGTGGGACAGAAAGTCCTTTGTTTATATCAATGGGCTGGGAGCGACACCCTATGATTCCTTTTGGTTGGCCGTGACCCACTTTTATACCTGGATCCCCCTATTCATATTCCTCATCGCCCTTATTTTTATCGAATATCGAAAAAAGAACGGCTTCATCATATTGATGGCCTATACTGCCATGCTGCTTTTATTGGGCCTGGTTATTTTTTTCATCAAGGAATATGTAGGGCGGGTTAGGCCCAACAATGATTTGGCAATGCTCGTGCTGGGAAGGGTATTGCAGACTCCTGAAAGTTATAGTTTCTTTTCGGGCCATTCGGCCTCTTCCTTCAGTATTGCCACCTTGTCGGCACTTTTGCTCAAAGGGCGTTTTAAATGGATCTACGCCATCTTCCTTTGGCCAGTTTTAATTTCCTTCAGTAGAATTTACCTTGGGGTTCACTATCCTTTGGATGTTATCGTCGGTGCCGGGGTAGGGGTGCTGTTTTCTTTTGGTAGCTATGCCTTGCTTCAAAGGTTTATCTCACGCGACAGAGCGTGAGTCCATCACGGATGGGCAACAGCACCGTTTCCAAACGATGATCGTTGCGCAATCGTTCATTATAATCCAACAGAATTTGGGTGGTCTTGTCTTTTTCTTCAAGCGGTTCGATGACCTTTCCCGACCAAAGTACGTTGTCTGAAAGGATGATGCTCCCCGATCTGGTTTTTGCCAATACGGACTCTAAATAAGCGGGATATTCGGTCTTTTCGGCATCGATGAACACCAGGTCGAAAACAGGGTTCAAAGTGGGGATGATTTTCAGGGCATCGCCATGGTGCTGAACAATTTGTGGGCCGAAGCCGCTGCGATCGAAATAGCGCCGTTGGATGCCAATAAGTTCTTCATTGATGTCGATGGTATGCAATTGTCCCCCTTTTTGAAGCCCCTCTGCCAGGCATAGGGCAGAATATCCGGTATAGGTGCCGATTTCCAAAATGTATTTTGGTTGCATGATTTTTGAGAGCATACTCAAAACCCGGCCTTGGTAATGGCCTGTCAACATGCGGGGCCTTAGTACTTTAAGATGGGTTTCACGTGTGAGTTCCTGGAGTAGTTTGGGTTCTTCCGCAGTAGATTTTTCGATGTAGGCCTCCAATAGGGGCGATAAAAAGTGCATCTTCCAATTTTGGTAAAAATAAGGTTTAAATTCCTACCTTAAAACTTCAAGGTAGAGGTTGAACCAGGGTTACCACACCTTTTTGTGCCCTATGGGACCAATTCCGAAAATCACTTATTTTGCAATGGATAAAATACAAGGAAAGATGAATCCCATGGAAAATATTACAATACGACCTGCGCAGCTAGGAGACCTTAAAGTGCTTCTGCGATTCGAACAGGGCATTATTGAAGCGGAACGACCTTACGATACGACCATCAAACCAGATCCCGTAAGTTACTATGATTTGAAGGAAATGATGTTGTCAAAAGAAGCGGCCATAGTGGTCGCAGAGTGTGCCGGACAGGTGGTCGCGTCGGGTTTTGTGCGCATCAAGGAGGCAAGGCCGTACCTAGATCATGAGAAATACGCCTACCTGGGTTTTATGTATACCGAGCCTTCGTTTCGCGGAAGTGGCATCAATGCACGGATTATAGATGTCTTAAAGGATTGGGCATTGACAAAGGGGCTCAGTGAAATCAGGCTTACCGTTTATGAAGATAATTTGGCCGCCATTCGTGCCTATGAAAAATACGGTTTTAAAAAACACCTTATCGAGATGCGCTTAGGCTGATCAATTACATGAGATTCACTTTCGAAGTCGTATTTTTGAAAAAAACTGCCATGGAATTTAAAAATACCCTAGCCTTCGCCCAACAACTGGATGCGGAAGACCCCCTGAGCGGCTATCGCCAAGCCTTTCATTTTCCGAAGGTCGATGGGAAACAGGTCATCTATTTTACTGGTAATTCCCTGGGATTGCAACCAAAAAATGCACAAAAATTTGTCGATGACATTATGACCGATTGGCGGGAAATGGCTGTCGAGGGCCATTTTTATGCGGATAAACCATGGTGGGACTATCATGAACGTCTGGCTGCGCCCCTGGCCAGGGTTGTTGGGGCAAAGCCAGCAGAGATCACTGTCATGAACACGCTCACCGTGAACCTGCATCTGTTGATGGTCTCCTTTTATCGTCCCAACCCAAAGCGATTTAAGATACTCTGCGAGGAAAAGGCCTTTCCTTCGGACCAATACATGTTTCAGAGTCAGATTCGCTTTCATGGCCATGACCCTGAAGTGGCCCTGGTGGAGGTCAAAAAAAGACCAGGGGAGCACTTTTGGCGCACTGAAGATGTGTTGGCCCAAATCGAAGCTTTGGGGGACGAATTGGCATTGGTGTTGATCGGGGGCGTTAATTATTACAACGGGCAGGTATTTGATATGGAAACCATCACCAAAGCGGGTCGGGCAGCAGGTGCCTATGTCGGATGGGACCTGGCCCATGCCGTGGGCAACGTAGCCTTGAAACTTCATGATTGGGGCGCCGATTTCGCTGCTTGGTGCAGTTATAAATATATGAACAGCGGCCCGGGAAATGCTTCCGGGGTGTTCATCAATGAGCGATTTTTAAGTCAAAGCAACATTCCTCGCTTTGAAGGTTGGTGGGGCACCAAAAGGGAAACCCGCTTTCTGATGAAACCCGAATTCGAACCCATGGAAAATGCCGATGCATGGCAGATCAGCAATCCACCGGTATTGGCATTGGCGCCCTATTTGGCGTCTTTGGAGATGTTCGAGGAGGTCGGGATGGAAGCACTGATCGCCAAACGCACCAAAATCGTTGCCTATCTGGAGTTCGTGATCAGGGAAATCGATAAGGAGGTTAAAGGTTCGTTCGAGATCATCACCCCAAAGGATAGGGGTTGCCAACTTTCGGTCTTTCTGCACGGACAGGGCAAAGCGATATTTCATTACCTGATGAAACATGGGGTGGTGGTCGATTGGAGGGAGCCCAATGTCATTCGGTTGGCGCCCGCACCTTTTTACAGTTCCTATGAGGATATGTACCGTTTTGGGCAAATATTAAAAAAGGGCATCAATGCCTCCTAGCAGCTGATGTGTATCTGAAGGGTTTTGTTTTAGAGGGACCAATAGATAGTGGCATTTAGAAATTCTACCAGGGATAAAAAATGGGCCGATCTATTTTCTTTTATCTTTGCCAGCTTTCAGGCCAATGAAATGCGCTGTCGCAACCTGTAACCACCCATCGAACCATGAAGTCCCTTTTGCTCATCATTTCCAACCCACGTTATTTTGGTCCTGCATGGGTTTTCGCCAGCCTTAACATCCTTTTTGGTACCTGGGCCATATACATTCCTACGGTAAAGGAAGATCTGGCCATCGACAAATCACAGTTGGGCATGGCCCTATTCTTTCTTTCGCTCGGGGTATTCACCATTTTCCCCGTGGCGGCCAGGATCATCAACAGGGTAGGGGTCGGGAAGACCATGGGTTTGAGCCTTTTCGTATTGTGCATCACCGCTTTGTTGCCGTTGTTGGCCCCCAATCTATATGCTTTGATGGGGGCGCTGTTTTTGTTCGGGGCGAGCAGCGGAATCACCGATATTTCCATGAACACTTTGGTGACCGAATTGGAAAAGGAAGACCGGACCAAATTCATGTCGGCCGCCCATGGATTTTTTAGCCTTGGGGGCGTTTTGGCGGGATTGGGCAGTTTTTTTATCCTCAAGTTGAACAACCCGCCTTTACATATGCTTTTGGCGGTAGTTTTGGTCATCGGGGTGAACTTCCTATTCATGAAAAGATATTATCACTTGAAAGCCGCGCCGGTAGAGAAAGAGCCCTTCAGCCTAAAGGTGTTCAAACCATTGTTGTTGTTGGGTGTTGTTTCCTTTGTGTCGATGGGCAGTGAGGGCGCCATAGTTGACTGGAGCGGATTGTACCTCAAAGAAATCAGTATGGCGCCGGAAACGCTTTGGGGGCTCGGCTTTTTGGCATTTTCTGCGATGATGACCCTGGGCCGCTTTCTAGGGGATGCGGTGAGTACCAAATTGGGTTCGGTCAAAATTGTGGCCCTAGGGGCCTTAGTGGCCATCATGGGCTATGGCCTGGTGCTGACCACCGCCACAACATTGGCGATAGTGGGTTTTGCCCTTTGCGGTCTTGGGTTTTCGGTAATGGTACCCGAACTGTTCCGCATTGGAGGGAACGTAAAAGGCGTTGAATCTTCCCAAGGGGTTTCTTTTATAGCGGGCATGGGCTATTCGGGCTTTCTTTTGGCACCCCCATTATTGGGCTACGTGGCCAAAACTTCCTCCCTGGTCAGTTGTTTCGTGATCATGCTCTGTTGCGCCATTTTGGTATTGGGCGCCACCTATTTCCTGAACCGAAAAAGGATTTAATCGGTTTTCACTTCCAGGCCTGTAAAATGGAGCTTAAAATTTCCCTCCGCGTTTTTGTGCGTCTTGGCAATTTTTAGCCCCTTAATGTCAACATAATCTTCCCAAGTGGTTACCACCGATGGTGCTGCCTGGTTGCCTTTACGGAAAACCCATTCCCGAACGATCAGGTCATCCCCGAAATAAAAATCATAGGCATCGCCAGGGGTGTACCCGCCTTCGGCCCCATAGTGAATGGTAATCTTTTGCATTGGTTTTTTACTAATTGGGGCCTCGGTCTTGGCGGTATATTTATGGGTGATGTTTTTTCCATCCCAAACCAATTGGTAAGGGGCCAACATCCAGTATTTATCGTTGATGAAATTGCCATTGGTCTTGTAGGCAACGCTATCCATGTTTGCCCAATTATAGCTTATTGTTCCCTCTTCGCCGATCGCGGTGATGTCATTGGTTTTGGGATACCATATCCAGCTGCGTTCAAAATGTTTTCCGTCACGGTCCACGTTGAAGGTGAACTTTAGTTCGGTAACATTTTTCCAGTTCTGAAACCCGTTGGCATCGGCCACTTTTTGCAAGATACTGGCCTCCTGTACCACATTGGGTCCGATCAGGGTGTAGCCAGTGGAAACAAATAGGATCGCGAGGATGGGGGTAATGAATTTTTTCATAGTCTTGTTTTTTTCAAAGATAATCGCTTTTGCCTTTATATTTGAATATCATGCGATTTTATGGAATGGTTTTTCACAATAAAATGATTAATTTTGAACTTGATAAAAAAGATAAAATGAGTTCGAAAAAAGGAAAGATACAGGAAGCCATTGACGAAAAAATGTTGAACGAGCGCAAGGTGTTCCTTTGGGGCATGGTCGATGATGATTCTGCCAAGCATGTCATTGACCGCCTGTTGTACCTCGACATGCAAAACAATAAGGAAATACAGCTGTATATCAATAGTCCAGGGGGTTATGTGACTTCCGGCTTCGCGATTTATGACACCATCAAATCATTGAAAAGTCCGATTTCCACCATATGTACCGGATTGGCGGCCTCCATGGGGTCGATATTGCTTTCGGTGGGCAAGAAAGGTAAAAGATTCATACAGCCACATGCCCAGGTGATGATCCACCAGCCCAGTGGGGGCGCAAGGGGCCAGGCTTCCAATATCGAGATCCAAGCGAAGGAAATCATAAAGACCAAAGAATTGAGCGCCAAGCTGCTCGCAGAGAATTGTGGTCAGGATTATGAAAGGGTGTTGCGTGACTTTGATCGTGATTACTGGATGAACGCAGAGGAATCGGTCGAATACGGCATCGTGGACGGGATCCTAAAATAAACATGCCCTCCGAAGCCCATGGCTTAGGCTTTGATGACCATTGGGCAAAGTTAAATGGGTATCAATGAAAAAGTCCTTCGCAACCTTAATGTGAAGGACTTTTTGAATATATATGGACGCCGAAGCGGATAGTAATTTATTTACGATTTGGTTTCTACAGTTGGTTTTCCCCAACATGTTAAAAAAAAGCTAACTTTATTGCTGTCAGCAAATAGAATTTCGCCCTAGTTTGAAAAATGCTGTAAAGATCGGATCAACACGCCAAATGTCCGCCAAGTGGAATGCCTATGAAACAAAGCCCGAAAAACATTGCCATAATCGGTTCAGGATTGGTGGGTTCACTGCTTTCGATCTATCTAAAACGATTGGGACATGCCATTACGGTCTTCGACCGGCGCCCCGATATCCGAATCATCGAATTCTCCGGTCGGTCGATCAACCTGGCCATGAGCAACCGCGGTTGGAAAGCCCTTCGGGAGGTGGGTCTCGAGGATGAAATCAAGAAAATAGGGATTCCTTTGGACAAGCGTGCCATGCATTTGGTAGGGCAGCCGGAATATTACCAAAAATATGGAAAGGAAGGAGAGGCCATTTGGTCGATATCAAGAGGGGTACTCAACCGAAAGATGGTGGATCTGGCCGAAAAAGAGGGTGTTGTATTTCGATTTGAAGAAAGGGTTTGGGACATCAACCTACCGGAAGCCAAGATTTATACAGGGGAAACAGAGAAAGGGGAATGGCAGGAGCATCAGTACGATATCGTTTTTGGGTGTGATGGGGCCTTTTCCAGGGTAAGGCACAAAATGCAGCGCCGCAGCCGTTTCGATTATTCCCAGGACTTTATCGATGTCGGATATAAAGAACTGACCATTCCGCCCAATGAAGATGGCAGCCATAAGCTTGACAAGCATTCGTTCCATATTTGGCCCAGGGGAAATTTCATGTTGATCGCCATGCCCAATTTGGACGGAAGTTTCACCTGTACCCTTTTTATGCCCTTCGAAGGGGAGGTTTCCTTTGAAAGCATAACCAATAACGAAGAGGCCAAAGCATTTTTCACCAAGTATTTTCCCAATGTCATGCAGGTGATCGATGACCTCTTGATTTATTTTTTCAAGAACCCCACAAGTGCCATGGTCACCATGAAATGTTTTCCTTGGACCTACTGGGACAAGGTGGCGCTGGTGGGAGACTCGGCCCATGCGGTGGTCCCTTTTTACGGGCAGGGAATGAACGCCGGTTTCGAGGACATCTATGAGCTGAATAAGATCATCGATCGATTCGGCGACGATTGGGAACAGATTTTCCGTACCTATGAAAGCGCACGAAAGCCGAATGCCGATGCCATTGCCGAACTCAGTTACCGCAATTTTATGGAAATGAGCAGCAAAACCGCCAATCCCAAGTTTTTGCTCCAAAAAAAGATTGAAAAACACTTTGCTGCCAAACATCCCGATAAATGGATCCCCACTTATTCCAGGGTAACCTTTTCCGATCGACCCTATGCAGAAGCCCTTGCCATTGGCGACGCCCAAGAAGCCATTATGCAGCAAGTGATGCAGATGGCCGATATCGAATCAAAATGGGACGGCCCGGAGGTGGAGCGGCAAATCCTGGAATTACTGCAAAGCCATTCCGGTTTTACGGATTTTCCTTTCCCTAAAAAACAGGAATAAGGGAAAACTAAAAGCCAAAGCCACCAAAAAGGTCAAAGGGATAAATACCCACCAATGTCTTATTTTCAGTTTCCGTGCTTCGTACACCATCCAGATCAGAAAAGTGGCCGCCACGACAGAGATATCGGCATTGATCGACTTTGCGGGCAGGGTGGTTTTGGTAAGTGCCAAAAAATTGCTGAAGGAGGTGTCCTCGACCTGTAGATAGAACAAGGCATTGAAATACCAGGTGGCCACCAGCCCTGCGATGGCCAGTGACAGCAACATTATTTCCAAAGCGGTGAATCTTGGTTTCATCGATTATTCCTGATTTCGGCCCTTCGCATGGGCATGCCGTCTATGAGGTCGAATATCTTTTGGGGCGCTACCCCAAAGTCGTTCCTTAACTTCACCCCACCGTCCTTACCGATCAAAACCACCCCCGAATAGGTCAGCTCTGTGTCTGTATCCTTGTAAACCGCTAAGGCATCCAAACTCGATATGGTTTGGTCAAGACCAAACACCTCCTCCGGACTAACCATAAAAATAAGCACGTCACGTTCTTCGAACGCGGTTTTGTTCAATCGTATCGATTCAGCCTGTGATGTAAAAGCCGACATGTTATGGTCGGGGGCGATCAACAGCAGTATGCGCTGCTTCCACTGATAGTCGCGAAGATGTTTTTGCGCCATGACCTCAGTAGATTGGAACAAGGTAAAAGATAGCAGAAAAAGGGCAGTGAAGCGCATTGGTTTCTTTCATGTTTTTTTTCGAAACTCAAGGTAATAAAAAAAGCCATCACAACTGCGATGGCTTTCCGTGATATGATCGTATCGATCTTATAGGTTCGAGAACATCTCGTGCATCTTCGACTGTTCTTCTTCAGCCAAAACCGGATCTACCAAGATTCGGCCACTGTGCTCATCGGTGATTATTTTTTTTCTCGAAGCGATTTCCACTTGCACCTGTGGCGGAATGGTGAAGAAAGATCCGCCGGAAGCGCCTCTTTCAATCGGCACCACGGCCAGGCCGTTCTTCACATTGCTCCTGATCCTTGCATAGGCCTTGACCAAGCGCTCATCGATTTCGTTTTGGTATTTTTGGGATTGGGCCAACAAGGCTTTTTCCTCTTTTTCGGTTTCGGCCAAGATGGCATCGAGCTCGCTTTTCTTATGCTTGAGATGCGATTCACGCTCTGAGAGGCGCTCTTTGGTCTCCGATATCACTTCCTTTTTTTGTTCGATCTGTACCTTGAATTCTTTAATGTTTTTCTCGGCCAATTGGATTTCCAGCTCCTGGAATTCCAATTCTTTGCTTATCGAATTGAATTCCCTGCTGTTTCGAACATTCTTTTGCTGCTCGGCATATTTTTTGATCAAGGCCTTGGCCTCATCGATGATGTTCTTTTTGGCGCCAATTTCAAAATTGATGGTCTCCACATCGGTTTTTAACTTGTCCAACCTGGACTTTAGTCCCAAAACCTCATCTTCCAAATCTTCCACTTCCAAAGGAAGTTCTCCACGGACATTCCTAATTTCGTCAACCCTAGAATCGATCAATTGCAAATCATACAATGCCCTTAATTTATCTTCTACCGTTAATTCTGCTTTTTTTGCCATACACTATAAATAATTGATTGGATTGGTTTGACTTTCCGATAAACGGACTGCAAAATTAGGGATTTTTTCCTTAAGATAATCAACTAAAAGATTTTTTGTAAACTGCTCAGTTTCATAGTGTCCGATATCGGCAATCATCATTTCGTTTTCGCCTTGGTAGAATTGGTGGTATTTCACATCGGCGGTGATGAAAAGTTCTGCCCCTGCTGCCTTTGCGGCACTGATGGCAAAGGCGCCACTTCCTCCCAATACGGCGATTTTATTGATTTTTCGTCCCAATGGACGTGAATGCCGGATGCCTTTGGCCCCCATCTTTCGCTTCAGCTGTTTTAGAAAAGTCACTTCTTCAACGGGTATTTCCAGTTGTCCTACCATTCCCATACCGATATTTTGATCGGTGTTTTCCAAGGTGAATACCTCATAGGCCACCTCTTCATAGGGGTGGTTCTCAAAAAGGCTTTTCAATATGTTGGCTTGATCGACAAAGGAGAAAATCACGTTCAATTGGGTTTCCTTTTCATAATGGGTGGTACCGATCTTGCCTATTACGGGATTCGCATCTTGACCTGGCCTGTAACTGCCCACCCCATCGGTTCCAAAACTGCAATGGCTGTAATTGCCGATATGGCCGGCACCAGCCTCGAACAGCGCCTCTTTGAGCGATTCCGCTTTGTCAAGGGGAACATAGGTGGTCAATTTTTTGATCGTGCCCTTTTTGGGGATCAAGATTTTGGCCTTTTTAATGCCCAAGACCTCGCAGATTTTGGCATTGACCCCCAGCGCGGCATTGTCTAGCGCCGTATGCATGCTATAAATGGCGATGTTGTGCTGTATGGCCTTGATCACGACCCTTTCCACATAATTTGCCCCGGTAAGTTTTTTTAAACCATTGAATATGATGGGATGAAAACTGACGATCAAATTGCATTTGTGGGCGATGGCCTCGTCGATCACCGTTTCCAGGGTGTCGAGGGTAACGAGTATCCCGGTAACCTTGGCATCGTGCCGGCCCACCAGGAGCCCCACATTGTCAAAATCCTCGGCCTGGCCCAATGGGGCCAATTTTTCCAGTATATCGGCAACTTCTTTTACGTTCATTTGGTTTCGGTAAGATTCCAAAGATAAAATATTATATTTTCGCTCTTGTGCAGCTGCTGAGAAAAATAGCTTTTCCGATTTCGTTGGCCTATGCCCTAGCGGTAGGCCTTAGAAATTATTTTTACGATATGGGCCTCCTCAAATCAAAGGAATACCGTACACCCGTGATTTGTGTAGGCAACCTTAGCGTAGGTGGCACGGGAAAAACCCCAATGATCGAATATTTGGTCTCAATTTTAAAAAGAAACCATCGAATCGCCGTGCTCAGCAGGGGGTACCGGAGAAGATCAAAGGGTTTTGTTTTGGCGGATCCCCGTTCGAACGCCGAGACAATGGGTGACGAGCCTTACCAAATCCACTCTAAATTTCCAGAGATTTCCGTAGCCGTGGATGCCGACCGGCAAGAGGGCATCGAAATTTTGGAGAAAAACATCCGACCGGATGTTATTTTACTCGACGATGCTTTCCAGCACCGAAAGGTAAATGCGGGTTTCAACATCTTGTTGACCGCTTATGGCAAACTGTACACCTCCGATTGGTATCTTCCCACGGGCAACCTGAGGGATGGGGCACGACAGGCCAAAAGGGCCCAATTGATCGTCGTCACCAAATGCCCACCGAACCTGTCGCAAGACGATCGAAATAAAATTCAGGAGGCGCTCAAACCCAAAGCCCACCAAAAGGTGTTGTTCAGTTGCCTTTCCTATGGGGTCGCTATCAAAGATAATGGGGAAGTCCAACCATTGGATTATTTTGGGGATCGATCTTTGACCTTGGTGACGGGTATCGCCGACCCTGCCCCTTTGATTGCCTATCTGCGCCAAGCGGGGCTCAACTTTGAACATGCCCGATTCAAAGACCACCATTATTTTACGAAAAATGAGTTGGAAACCCTCGGTACTAAACCGTTGGTGATCACCACCGAAAAGGATTTTATGCGTCTTAATGGAAAAATTGAAGGGCTTTTTTATATCCCCGTTTCGCATTCATTTTTGGGGAACGATGGGCAAGTGCTCGAACAGATGGTCGGCGATTTTATGAGGCGGGATTCTTGACCTTTTTTTTGTCGAATATATTTTCTCCGATTTTCTGGTAAAATATTTCAGGTTTAAAAGGTTTTGTCACAACGTCATCACATCCGGCCGCAAAAAAGCTTTCGAGACTGTCGTCCAGTGAAATTGCGGTAAGTGCGATGATCGGGATTTCCTTGTCGAACTTTCTGATTTCGATGGTGGCCTCTTCGCCACTGATGCCGGGCATATGGATATCCATTAGAATGGCATCGTAATTGTTTTCCTTGGCCAATGCGATCGCCTCGGTACCATTGTTGGCAATGTCGCTGGTAATCTCTTTTTTCAGCAACATTTTTTTAGTGATGACCTGATTGATCTTGTTGTCTTCAACAATGAGTAAGTGAAGTCCTTTGAATTCATAGTTCTGTTCCGTGATTTCAAAGGGGATATCATCAACAAGACTGTCCTTGCTCTTTAATTTGAGATCGAAAAAGAATCGGCTTCCCTTGCCCAATTCGCTTTCCAGTTGGATCTGGCTTCCGAACAGTCCCAAGAGGCTCTTCACGATCGTAAGGCCAAGACCGGTGCCGCCGTATTCGCGGTTGATTTGGATCGATCCTTGTTCGAACCCTTCAAAAATATGTGCTTGCTGTTCTTTTGCGATACCGATTCCGGTATCTGCCACTTCAAAATAAAGACTGATGTCTTCCTCCACTTTGTTGATCAGTTTTGCGATTACCTTGACTTCTCCGTTTTTGGTAAACTTCAGGGCATTGCCTACCAGGTTCATGAAAATCTGTGATAACTTCAAAGGGTCTCCCATGAGGTGGGACGGGATGGCATCATCGTAATCCATTACGATCTTGGTATGGTTCTCCTTGGCACTTTGTTGCAACGAGTCGATGACCTCTTTCAACACTTTTTTAAGATTGAATTCAATGGCCATTGGTTCCAGTTTATCGGCATCGATTTTGTTGATATGGAGTATGTCATTGATGAAATTCAATAAATAGTCTCCTGAGAACTTCAAGGCCCTTAAATGCTCTTTTTGGTTTTCGCTCGGGTTCTCCTCCAGTAATAAATGGGTGAGTCCTGTGACGGCATAGAGTGGCGTCCGCAATTCATGGCTCACCGTGGAAAGGAAGTTGGTTTTAGCTTCCATCGCCTGTACGGCCGCATCCCTCGCTGCCTGTAATTCATTGTTTTTGGTCTGCAACAGATCATTGGTCTTGAGCTTGATCTGGTTATTGCGATACAATGAAACGGCCAAAAGTGAGATAATGGTCAAAAATGCGGAAGTTAAGATGGCGGTAATTTCGGATCGGTTGGCCGACTGGCTCAATTCCTCATTTTTTTGTTCGAGACGCTTTATTTCGTCGGTAAAAAAGTCGAATTGGATTTTGTCAGCCGTTTTCGCTTCGGTTTTAACTTTTTCCATCGTGAATAGGGAATCCCTTATACTGAGCAGGTTCCTATTATTGCGAAGGGCCAGGTCGTAACGGCCCATTTTTTCATAAGCCGACGATAACAAACTGTTGGCCTCCCATACTTCGCCAAAAAAATCGTTCTTGACCGCCAAATTCAGCGCATTTTCACCGTTTTTGACACTTTCTTCAAAGTTTTCGGTAGCCAGATTCAATTTGGCCATCCCTATGTGCGCCTTGGTGCTCAGGAACTGTTGCTCAAAAGGATCGGTATTGACAATGAGCGAATTGAAGTTTTTGGAAGCGGCGTCGTATTTTTCAAGGGTCAGATAAATATTTCCCTCCACCAAAGAAATGTTGTTGAACAAGTTGCGGTCATTGCTCAATTGTTTTGCCTCGCCCAACTGAAAGATGGCTTGAAAATTGTTTCCTGCGCGATACTGTAGAACGGCATCCACAAATTTTTGAACGGCATTTCCGTAAGGGTATTCCACTTCCTTGAGCAAGACCTTGGCTCGGTCCCAATAGAACAGGGAGTTTTTCTCCTTGTCCAATTTCAAATAATAGAGTGCGAATTTGTGGTAAGAATCGATGAGTGATTTGACATCCTCATTTTTTTCGGCCAATTTTGATGCCTTGACCAAGGATTCGAGCGCTAGCTCCATCTCATTTCTGTTGCTATAATCCCT
Organism: uncultured Flavobacteriaceae bacterium; assembly: GCA_963760375.1. Taxonomy (GTDB): domain Bacteria; phylum Bacteroidota; class Bacteroidia; order Flavobacteriales; family Flavobacteriaceae; genus Pelagihabitans. Next base: position 300,542 of record CAVXCS010000005.1, read on the forward strand.
TGCCTCGTTGAAATAGGTTTCCACCACTTCTTTTGGGACCGCTTCCTTTTCTATAGGGGTAGCCTCTTGGGAAAGCAGCGTAAAGGAGCTACCGACGCATACCAAAAAAAGGCAGAACAATAAGCGGTTGATATGTGAGTTAATGGTTCTCAAACAAATCTTTTATCAATTAGAAGGTTGATCAGATCAATGATCCTACTGCTATAGCCGGTTTCATTGTCGTACCAACCGATAATCTTCACCATTTTACCGATTACCGACGTCATCTGAGAATCAAACGTACAAGAGTGGCAACTATTGTTCAAATCAATCGAAACTATGGGGTCTTCGGTGTATAAAAGTATGTTTTTCAATTCTTTGTGCGATATTCTCTCAAAAGTATCATTTATTTCTTTTATTGAGGTAGCCCTTTTCACATTAAATGTAATATCGGTCAGCGAGCCGTTGGGAACGGGCACCCTGATACCACAGCCCCCGATCACCTCCGAAAGTTCCGGGAATATTTTGGTCAGGGCCTTCGCAGCACCCGTGGTCGTAGGAACTATGGATAAAGCCGCGGCCCTTGCCCTGCGAAGATCGTGGTGGGGTTGATCGTGCAGGCTTTGATCCGATGTGTAGGAATGAATGGTCGTGATGTAGGCCTGTTCAATACCACATAGGTCATTGATCACCTTGATCATCGGTGCTGCATTGTTGGTGGTACAGGAAGCATTGGAGATGATATCGTCCTCTTTGCCTAATATATCATGGTTGATGCCAAGAACGACCATTTTAATAAATTCGTCTGACGGGGGAGCTGTCAGGATTACTTTTTTCGCTCCATTTTTCAAATGGTGCCCTAAAATATCCCGGGCCTTGAATTTCCCGGTAGCTTCAATAACCACGTCGACTCCATACGGTTTCCAGTTGATCGATTCTGGTCGGTTGTGGTTCATCAAGGCGACCTCGTGCCCATTTACAATGAGGTGCGATTGGTTTGACGTTACCGTTCCCTGAAAAACGCCATGGATGCTATCGTATTTCAAAAGGTGCGCCAATGTGCGGGCATCAGCCAGATCATTGATGGCCACAACGTTCAAATGGGGATGTGCCTGCAGCAGTCTGAAAAGCGTACGACCTATTCTTCCAAAACCGTTGATACCAATATTTATTTTTTTCAAACCAATGGTCTTTTTATGGGTGTGATGAGCCTTGGTGGTGTTCCAAAAGCACTGGCTTTGGTGGTCTCGTGTTCGTGTACGCCTCGGCAGTTGGTTAAAAAACCCGGCTTAATCGATATGTTTGTGTGCCTTATAGGAAGATCGCACCAAGGCGCCGCTCTCCACATGACGGAAGCCCATTTCAAGTCCGATCTCCTCATACTTTTTGAATTGGTCCGGAACGATGAATTCCTTGACGGGAAGGTGTTTTTTGGAGGGCTGAAGGTACTGGCCTATGGTGACCACGTCGACATTGGCACTTCTTAGGTCTTGCATGGTTTCGATGACTTCGGCCTCCCTTTCCCCCAAGCCCAGCATGATTCCCGATTTGGTTCGGTTGATGCCGTTGGCACGAAGGTAGCGGAGTACTTCCAGACTGCGCTCATATTTGGCCTGGATGCGCACTTCCCTGGTGAGTCTCTTAACCGTTTCCACGTTATGGGAAACCACTTCTGGATGTACCTCGATGATACGATCGAGATGGCGTTCGATGCCCTGGAAATCGGGAATCAACGTTTCCAAGGTGGTTGTAGGGTTCATTCTCCTGACCGCCTTAACCGTTTCGGCCCAAATGATCGATCCCATATCTTTCAGGTCATCCCGATCGACTGAGGTGATCACGGCATGTTTAATGCCCATGATTTTGATTGAACGGGCAACCTTTTCCGGCTCTTCCCAATCGATCGATTCGGGTCGGCCCGTTTTTACCCCGCAAAAGCCGCAGGAACGGGTGCAGATATTGCCCAAAATCATGAAGGTAGCGGTACCTTCACCCCAGCATTCCCCCATATTGGGGCAACTACCCGAGGTACAAATGGTATGCAGGTCATATTTTTCGACCAAGCCGCGCAATTGGGTATATTTTTTTCCGGTAGGGAGTTTGACCCGGAGCCATTTGGGTTTGCCTGCCGGTGGGGCCACATTGGAGCTTATATCACTGCCCATAGATCATTTTTTGGGCAAATATACGAACAATAGCGCAACAAACTAAGGTTCGTCCCCGCCCATGGCGGGCCGATTTAAAAAAAATGGCCCCTTCCAGACCAGGTAAAAAAAATAGGGGGAATAGGTTCCGGCATCCTTATTTTTGACCGGGTAGCTCGGAATCTTGAGATGGGGGAAAGGGGAGTTAAGATCGACCGTCGATCACCTCTGCCAGCAATTTTTTGGCCCGTAACAATTTTACTTTGATGTTGTTTACGGGCTCATTGAGCTGTTTGGCGATATCGGCATAGCTGAGCTCATTGAAATACCGGAGGTTGATGACCTCCTGATAATGTGGTTTTAACTTTTTGATGTATTGCAAAAGGGTAGCTAAGTTTTGTTCGGTGATCAACTGATCTTCAACGGTGGGGGTGTCGTCCAAAACGCGCGTTATGGCTTCATTACTGCTGTTGGTTTCCATCACGTTCCTTTTTCTTTTGCGAAGCAGATCGATGTGGATGTTCTTGGAAATCGCGATCAGCCAGGTCTTGAATTCGTAAGCTTCATCGAAAGTATCGATTTTATCGAATGCTTTTGAAAAAGTTTGGATGGTTATGTCCTCGGCGTCGTTTTCATTTTGCGTGCGCTTCAGCTGAAAGCCGTAAACGTCGTTCCAAAAGGTATCCAATAAGGTGCTATAGGCGATTTGGTTGCCCTGTTTGGCCTTCTTGATGGTACTATCGAGTGTTTCTTCGGATTTATCCAATAGAAAATTAAAAATTAGGGCAGGTCAATTGATGCAACTGGCGTTCCGACTATATGATCTTTTCTTCGCGGCATTCTTGCTCACTGGGAAGCTTTCCGCAAAGACCACATGCGACCCCTTCTTTGTTCAAAAAAGGGCTTTGACTGGCACAGGTACCTGCAAACTTTCCGTCTTTTTTAGACCATATTTTGATCGCTATTCCTGCGAACGCCAAGGATAAGAGGCCAATGGTAAGTAAAAAAAGCATCGTTTCTTTATTTCTACAAAGGTACAAAAAAAAGGCCCTGAACATTGGTTCAGGGCCACACTTTATATTTTTTAGCTATCGTTCAATAACTGATGTTGGCAACGATATTCTTCACGGTTGGGGTTTTGTTGCCCCCTTTCGGTTCAATGGTGATATACCCGATGGCCTCGTCTGAATAAGGTAGGGCCATTAACCTGTTCTTATCGGTGGCTTCCTCAATTACGCCCAAATTCAACATTTTACCGTTGACCTCGGCCCACATTTGGAAGCATTGGTTTTCAGGCAAATGCGGTAATTTGCTCACATTGATGTACGACAGTTTCTTCACCGGATTGATATAGGCCACCGCTTTCAGTTCCTTGGCCTTTTTATTGCCGCTCACCGTTAATTTTCTGGTCTGGGGATTGTTGAGCACGATGAATTGGTTCCTTACATCTTCCAGCTGTTGGCGCATATCGGCTTCCAACGTCTTGATTTTATTGGTCACGATCTGATTTTCCTGTTGTAGGTTTTGATTTTGGTTCCAGAAAAAATAGGATGCCCCTACGGAAATCAATACGGCGAAACTGGCCGCGATGGCATAGCGGAAGAAGCGTTTTCTGCCCAAATTCTCGGACTTGATCCTTGCCAAAATCTTTTCCTTAAGGCCTGCGGGTGTTTTCGAGGCATGCAATTTTGCAAATGCCTCAAGATTGTCCTGCAGTTCGTCATACGTTTCCCTTACTTCGGGATACATCGCTATATAACGCTCCACCTGCAGGTTTTCGAGTTCCGTGGTCGTTCCCAAAAGGTACTTTTCCAACAGATCGGAATCCAAGAATATTTTAATTTTATCTTTCATCTTACTGAATGTTTTGTTTTTGGTCTGGCATGCTAATCGTAACGAAAGGGCAAATGCACTTCATTTTGTCATAAGATCAGGTATATCAAAGCGGCATAAATCATCGAGGACCCATAAATTTTCTTTAATTCCCGCAATCCTATCTTTAACCTGGACTTTATGGTTCCCAACGGAATATCGAGTTCATCGCTCGCCTCCTGTTGTGTCATTCCGTGAAAAAAGAGTGCTTCCAACACAATCTGGTATTTCGCCTCTATTTTGTCCAAATTTTCACGGACGTCCATTAACTCCGGTCGGATGCTATCCACACCCAAATTATATACGTTCGAAATATCTATTTGGATTTCCTTGTCGGTTTTGGTATTGGCGCTTCTCAATTTATCGATTGCCGTATTTCGGGTGATCCTGAACAGCCAAGTGAACAATTTTGCCTTTGCCGGGTCATAGGTATCAGACTTTTTCCAAATTTTCACAAAACTTTCCTGTAGCACGTCCTGTGCCAGTTCCTCGTTCCGCACGACTTTGTTGGCCACCCCAAAAAGGGTATCGCCATAATGCTCGTACAACAGGGAAATGGCTTTTTCATTTCGCTCTTGCAGCAATTCCACTATATGCGATTCAAGTAGTGCGCTCATAAGAATGGTGGGGAATCTGCTTTTTTTTAGAACGGGAGCGTCCAACCTAGCGATCCCGACCGTAAATAGCTTAACGCTAATTTATAAAATTGATTGTTACACAGGCGTTAAGTCAAAGTTTTAATTGAGCAATGTGCAGCTGGTAACTGTACATTTATTTTGGTTAGTTTGGTTTGGTATGGCCCCCGGAAATTGTTTCGGGGGCTATTTTTATGATTCCAAGGTAAGGATTCTCCAATTAACGTTCGGGCGATTTCAAATAGCCCGACATCGACCCATAAAAATGGCAGCCGTCGGCCAGCCGTGTAAAATGTATGAACAATTCATATAATGTTGACTTCCGGCGAAATCCCAATGCCATACTTTTGGTCTACCGCCTCCATGATCCGGTGTGCAAGATCTAAAATTTCCATGCCCGTGGCATGGCCATGGTTGACCAATACCAGGGCTTGTTTTTGATGTACCCCCGCATCCCCGAACCGCTTTCCCTTAAAACCACATTGTTCGATGAGCCAGCCCGCTGGAATTTTATAGCTGTTTTCGGAGACCTTGTAAAAAGGGGCATCCGGATGCGCAGCGGTGAAAATTGCAAAAGCGCCGCCATCGATAACGGGGTTCTTAAAAAAACTGCCGCTATTGCCCAATATTTTAGGGTCGGGCAATTTATCCTGCCGTATGGCGATAACAGCCTCGGAAACCTCCTTGATGGTGGGCCGCACTATATTTTTCTTTGCCAATTCGGCTTCTATCGAGCCATAAGCGGTATTGATTCGGTGGTTCCCCGTCGATAATTCCATGACGATGGAAGTGATGATAAAGCGACCTTTACCTATGTTTTTGAAGTAAGAATCCCGGTATCCAAAGGCGCAGTCGGCATTGCTGAACCGTTTGATTTTCATCGTTGCCAATTCCAGGGCTTCACAAGAAACCAGTACATCTTTCAATTCCACCCCGTAGGCACCGATATTCTGCAAAGGGGCGGAACCGGTATTGCCCGGGATCAAAGAGAGGTTTTCGAGGCCGCCGAAACCTTGGTCGACGCACCACATGACGGTCTCGTGCCAGTTTTCGCCGGCCATCACTTTCAGGTGGAGCTTTTCCCCATGTTTTTCGATGACTTCCCTTCCCTTGATGTTGACGTGGAGTACCAAAGCATCGACGTCTTTGGTTAGCAATATATTACTGCCTCCTCCCAAGACAAACTTTTCCGGATAGCCCTCAAGGCGCAAGGCCTCGCATAGCTCATCCGTGCTGTTTACCTCACAGAAATTTTTGGCCCTCACCGCTATTCCAAAAGTATTATAGGGCTTAAGGGAGATATTTTTTTGGATATGCATTAGCCGATATAACTTTTCAAAGCTTCTCCGAGAATCTCTACTGCCCTGATCAAACGCGCTTTGTCCAAGACATAGGCAATCCTGATTTGGTTCTTGCCCAGACCCGGGGTAGCATAAAATCCTGCTGCCGGAGCGACCATCACCGTTTCGTTGTCGACACGGAAATCTTCTAAAAGCCACTGGGCAAAATCATCAGCATCTTCTATGGGCAGCTCAGCAATACAATAAAATGCCCCTTGTGGCCGGGCCACTTTCACACCCTCTATCTTTTGCAGTGCTTCGATCAATACGTTTCTTCGTTCGAGATATTCTTTTTTAACCTCATCGAAATAAGATTGGGGCGTTTCCAATGCCGCCTCGCTCGCTATTTGGGCAAAGGTCGGGGGCGATAATCTCGCCTGTGCGAATTTCAAAACGGTCTTCACCACCTCCTTGTTCTTGGAGACCAGACAGCCTACCCGGGCACCGCACATACTGTAACGTTTCGAAACAGAATCGATCATGATGGCATTTTCTTCCAAACCTTCCACCTGCAATACGGAATAATGTTCCCGGCCATCATAGGTGAACTCCCGGTATACCTCGTCCGCAATCAGGAAAAGGTCATGCTTTTTGACAATTTTGGCCAGTTTATGGATTTCCTCCTTGCTGTAGAGATAGCCTGTCGGGTTGCCAGGATTGCAGATCAAGATCGCTTTGGTCCGTGGTGTAATGAGTTTTTCAAAATCCTCAATAGGGGGCAATGCAAAATTGTCCTCCATTTGCGAAACCACCGGAACTACCTTGACAGTGTTGGCGGTCGCGAAGCCATTATAATTGGCATAAAAAGGTTCTGGGATGATGATTTCGTCGCCGGCATCACCGATACTCCCCATCGCGAAAGTGAGCGCTTCCGAGCCTCCTGTGGTCACAATGATGTCCGACGCGGTAATCTCGATATCATTTTTGGCATAGTAGGCGGCCAATTTTTCCCTGTAGGTCTCGGAACCTTCTGTCCTGCTGTATTCCAACACTTCCAGATTGAAGTTCCTAACGGCATCCAAGGCCACTTTGGGCGTTTTGATATCTGGCTGTCCGATATTGAGGTGAATTACCTGGGCACCCTTTTTTTTGGCGGCCTCTGCAAAAGGAACCAATTTTCTGATCGGTGACTCGGGCATGGCTTTCCCTTTTTTGGAAATCTGTGGCATGAGGCGGAATATTTACGGCAAAAATGGGAAATCATTGGGTACAAAACAATATAAGAGGGCTTTATTTAAACCCTTTATTTTTGTTAATTAACAATGGTGTTCAGCCTCGAAATACTTAACTTTAAGAAGGTTAAACCACTAATACTAAAAAAGTTGGGGCGAATCGTTCACTTTTTTCTGCTATTGATACTATGCTTCCCATTTATCGGAAATGCACAGGGTTTCAACCTGCCCGATGGCCGGAAATATCAGAAAATCAAATTTCAGCTCATCAATAATCTGATCGTTATTCCAGTGGAGGTGAACGGATCACCGCTTTCATTTATCCTCGATTCGGGGGTGAGCAAGCCTATATTGTTCAACCTGACCGACCAAGATTCAATTCAGATCAACAATGTCACCGAAATCAATATCAAAGGTTTGGGCGATGGAGACCCCATTAGCGCACTGAGCTCAAAGGGAAACGATTTTAAGTTGGGCCATGTACGCAATGACAAGCAACAACTATATGTAGTCTTGGACAATGAAATGAATTTTTCACCGAGTCTGGGCATCCCGGTACATGGCATCATCGGCTATGAGCTGTTCAGGGATTTTGTGGTCGATATCAACTATGGCAACAAGACCCTCAAATTGCACGATCCCATCTCGTACAAATACAAAAATGAAAAAAAGTATGAGACCTTGCCCTTGGAGGTAATTCGGAAAAAGGCTTATGTAGATGGCGAACTCTACCTAAAGGATGGTGAAAGTGTACCCGTTAAGCTGCTATTGGATTCGGGAAGCAGCGATGCGATTTGGCTCTTCGAAAATGAGGACATAGAGATGCCCGAAAAGCACTATGACGACTTCCTGGGCAAAGGCCTCAATGGAAATATTTTTGGGAGGCGTACCATGGTAAGAGGCATAAAAATCGGAAGTTTTGTGCTCGAAGATGCCAAAGCGGCGTTTCCCAATACCGAATCTTTCAACGACATGAAAAATCTGGGGGACCGCAACGGGAGCATGGGGGGTGAGATACTCAAGCGTTTCAATATGGTGTTCGATTACCCGAACAACAAAGTATCCCTTAGGAAAAACAACAATTTCAACAATCCGTTTCAATATAACATGAGTGGCATTGAACTGCAGCACGACGGCTTGAGATATATTGCCGAAAAGATCGCGGATTCCCGGGGTATGGTCAAATCAGACGCCGATACCTTTGGCAACGTACAAATTCTGTTCGAGAACCGTACCCGTCTAAGCCTGGTTCCTGAAATCATCGTTTCGGGGATACGGGCGGGGAGTCCGGCAGAAACGGCCGGGCTAAGGGAAGGGGATGTGGTCTTGGCCGTAAACGGCAAAAGTGTTCACCGATATAAACTTCAGGAGATCATGCAGATGCTCAATGAAAAGGAAGGCAAACGGATCAAAGTCCTCATTGAAAGATACGACTCCGGGCTGCTCTTCTCTTTTGTGCTCAAAAATGTTTTCAAAGAAAAACCCTGATCCCATGCGTGCTGCAGAAGATCAGGGTTAAACCTAATGTTTCTTGGAAGTATTTATTTGCCTTCCGGTTCTTTTACTTCACCAATGATTTTCAATACTCTGGTTGGCGTATCGGCATTGGATATCACCGTGATGGCTTTCCTGATGGGATTAACCCTATTTGTGTCGTATTTCACTTGAATTTCACCTGATTTTCCAGGCATTACCGGGTCTTTTGACCAATTTGGAATGGTACAGCCACAACTTGAACTCACCTTGCTGATGATCAAAGGCGCGTTTCCTGTGTTCGTGAATTCGAATATACGTACACCGTCACTTCCTTTTTCGATGACCCCATAATCGATTGTTTCTGTCTTGAATTCAATTTTAGCCGCTTTATCCTGAGCGGTAAGACTAAATCCGAGTAGGCCAACAAATAATACAAGTACTATTTTTTTCATTATTTCTGGTTTTGGGTGAATTTCAAAAGTAAATCTTTTGAGATGAACCTCCAAAATTCTTTTGTTATCTATTAACGTTACTTATTTTTGTTTCGTATTTCAAATAAGGGCCAATCGGCCTTAATATCAATATTTTAACATTTGTTCCACGCTTGTTTTTATGGGAACAGCGTATGTTAGGCAATAATCGTTCCAAAAATTATGGATATCCCTTCAAAATATGAACCTCAACGGGTGGAGCGCCACTGGTACGATTACTGGATGCAACATCAGTACTTCCATTCCCTCCCCGACGAAAGGGAGCCCTATACCATTGTAATACCCCCGCCCAACGTTACCGGCGTTTTGCACATGGGCCATATGCTCAACAATACCATACAGGATGTACTCATCAGAAAGGCACGATTGATGGGCAAGAATGCCTGTTGGGTGCCGGGTACCGACCATGCAAGTATCGCTACGGAGGCCAAAGTTGTGGCCAAGCTGAAAGCGTCGGGAATCAATAAATCCGATCTGAGCAGGGAAGCATTTTTGGACCATGCCTGGGAATGGACACACGAATATGGCGGGGTTATTTTGGAACAGTTAAAAAAATTGGGCTGTTCCTGTGATTGGCAACGTACCAAATTTACCATGGATGACGATATGTATGCCTCGGTCATCAAGGTTTTTGTCGACCTTTATAACAAAGGGCAGATCTATCGCGGCTACCGTATGGTGAATTGGGATCCCGAGGCATTGACCACGCTTTCCGATGAAGAGGTGATCTATGAAGAAAGGCAAGGCACACTATATTATCTGTCATACCCCATAGCGGGATCGTCTGAAAAAGTGACCATTGCCACGACGAGGCCGGAGACCATCTTGGGCGATACCGCGATCTGTATCAATCCCCAGGATGAAAGGTACCGGCATTTAAAAGGGAAAAAAGCCATAGTGCCCATATGCAACAGGGAGATACCGATCATCGAAGACGAATATGTAGATATGGAGTTCGGAACCGGCTGCCTCAAAGTTACCCCGGCCCATGACGTCAACGATAAGGCGCTGGGAGAAAAACACCATTTGGAGACTATCGATATTTTCAATGCCAATGCTACCCTGAATGCATACGGCCTGCATTATGAAGGAAAAGACCGTTTCGTCGTACGCAAGCTGATCTCCAAAGAACTGGACGAAAAAGGATATCTGATCAAGGCCGAAAACTACCTGACCAAAGTGGGTACTTCCGAACGTACCAAGGCGGTCATCGAACCCCGGTTGAGCGACCAGTGGTTCCTGAAGATGGAAGATTTGGTTCAACCCGCACTGAAGGCTGTTTTGAAGACCCATGAAATAAAATTTTTCCCGAAAAAATTTGAAAACACCTACCGTCACTGGATGGAGAACATTCGAGATTGGAACATTTCACGCCAATTGTGGTGGGGCCAGCGGATACCCGCATATTACTATGGTGATGGGCAGGACGATTTTGTAGTGGCCGAGAGCAAGGAGGAAGCCTTGAAAATGGCGAACGCCAAACTATCTTCTAAATCGCAAGCTTCCGGGAAGGTATTAAAGTTCGGGGATCTGAAACAGGATGAAGATGTTTTGGACACTTGGTTCTCGTCATGGTTGTGGCCTATCAGTGTTTTTGGAGGAATCCTGGATCCAGAGAATAAGGAGGTGAACTATTATTATCCCACAAACGATTTGGTCACGGGACCTGACATCATCTTTTTCTGGGTGGCCCGTATGATCATTTCAGGGTACGAATACCGCGGGGAACGCCCTTTTGAGAACGTTTATTTCACAGGACTCGTGCGGGATAAACAAAGGCGCAAGATGTCGAAGCAGCTGGGGAACTCGCCCGACGCTCTGGGTCTCATCGAACAGTACGGCGCCGATGGGGTAAGGGTTGGGCTTTTGCTCAGTGCTGCCGCTGGCAACGATCTGATGTTCGACGAAGACCTCTGTCAACAGGGCAAAAATTTTGCCAACAAAATCTGGAACGCCTTTAGACTGGTAAAAGGTTGGGAGGTTGCAGACCTACCGCAACCGGATGCCTCCCAGTTGGGGATTGCCTGGTACCGTTCAAAATTCAATGAAACCCTAATCGAAATCGAAGACCATTTTGGAAAATATAGAATTTCCGACGCTTTGATGTCGATTTATAAGTTGGTTTGGGACGATTTCTGTTCCTGGCTTTTGGAAATCGTAAAACCTGCTTATCAGCAGCCCATCGATCACAAAACCTTGGAAGCGGTTATTGATTTGTTCGAACAAAATTTAAAGATTCTTCATCCTTTCATGCCTTTTTTGAGCGAAGAAATCTGGCAACGCACTGCACCTCGAACCCCCAAGGAGGCGCTGGTAATTGCCAAGTGGCCTGAGGTGGGGCAGGTAGACCAAGAATTGATACGTGGTTTTGATTTTGCCGCTGAGGTCATCTCAGGGGTACGTACCATCCGTAAAGATAAAAACATTGCGATGAAGGAGGAACTCGATCTTATGGTGCGCAATGAGGAAAATGTTGACCAGGCATGGGATGTGGTCATAGCCAAACTTACGAACCTGAACCAAATTGTTTCGGTTGACGCATCGGTTGATGGGGCGCTCAGCTTTCGGGTGAAAAGTAACGAATACTTTATCCCCATAAAAGGCAATGTTGATGTGGCCGCCGAGATCAAAAAAATCAGGGAAGAGCTGAAATATACCAAAGGATTTCTGCTCTCGGTGCAACAGAAATTGAACAATGAACGCTTTGTGAACAATGCGCCCGAACAGGTCATCGCATTGGAACGCAAAAAGCAGGCCGATGCCGAGGCCAAAATAGAGACTTTGGAGAAAAGCCTGTCCAGTTTGGAGTAATGTTAGGTCAAGGTTTAGTGGCGGGCTTACTGGAACGGTTTCGCTTTTAACTTGGGTGAGGCCTGTTAAAGCTGGGTGGCGCAAAACTGCATGGAGATATCATTGCTTGGGCCATGGTCTCGCTAGGTTTCTTTCGAAAGACCATTCTGATATATTGTAACGATTTTTCATTCTCAATCGGAATAGTTCCCTATCTTAACCGGACAATCTAAACCATTGGAATTATGAGAAGTCTACTTTGGCTCGTTGCCGTTATCTGTATTGTTGTATGGTTATTGGGCATGTTAAACATTGTTCCAGGAATCGCTACCAGTAGCTTGCTTCACATTTTAATTGTGATAGCCGTTATAGTTATTCTTTACAATATAATTTCTGGAAGGAAACCGTTGTAAAAGTGGCGTATTTGCTTGCAGAATATTCCGGTAGCAGTGGTTTTTGAACGATCGACGTTCAACAACCATCTTCTTGATGGCCTTGGCATTTGATTTTTTGAACACATCGAACAATAATAAGGCTTCCCTTTTTTTATGGGGTCAATACCAATACTTTTGAACATAGCGCAATGGCCCCGGCACCTTTGCCGGAGTATGCGCAAGAATATCCATAAATCGAAGCGAACCTTTTGAAAGTCTATAACTGCATCCCAGCTGACCTCGATGAAATATTTCGGCTATATCGATTGGCCACGGCCTATCAGAAAATCGTATTTCCAGCCAACCAATGGCCGACTTTTGAAAGATCGATGGTGGAAACCGAAATCCGGGAGCAACGCATTTGGAAGATTGAAATAGGGGGGGAGATCGCCTGTGTGTGGACCATTACCTTTTCCGATCCCCAAATTTGGGTGCATAGCGAAAATGATGCCGCCATATATATTCACCGAATTGCCACCAATCCTGTTTTTAGGGGTAAAAATTTGGTAGCTGAAATCGTGGCATGGGCCAATAAATATATCATTGCCCACCAAAAACGATTTATAAGAATGGATACTTGTGGCTACAATACCAGGCTTATCGCACATTATCAAAATTGCGGGTTTCAATTTCTGGGGATATCGAAACTGAGCCGCACAAGCGGCCTTCCCAGCCATTATCACAATGCCGAGGTTTGTTTTTTTGAAATCGAGATAAAGGCTTAATTTAGTAACTTGTAACAGATTCGCTCATCTACAAATTATCATTTTGGAAGCTTACGCAACTGCACTACTTTATGCCATCCCTTTCTTCATCCTTTTGCTGGTGGTAGAAATTGCTTATGGCCATTGGATCAAAAACCAGAAACATAAGGTGATGGATACGGTTTCGAGCGTCAGTTCGGGGCTCACCAATATCGTTAAGGACTCGCTGGGGCTGGGGGTGATCTTGGTATCCTATCCCTACCTCTTGGAACATTTGGCGGTTACCCATATCAAGGCGACTTGGTTGGTTTGGTCAGTGGCATTTATAGTCATTGATTTTGCCGGCTATTGGAACCACCGGCTGAGCCATCGGGTCAATATATTTTGGAACCAGCATGTCATCCATCACAGCAGTGAGGAATTTAATTTGGCCTGTGCCCTGAGGCAATCGATTTCCAATTTGATCGGTTATTTTCCGTTACTGCTGATTCCGGCGGCTTTGGTGGGGGTACCCTATGAGGTCATCGCGGTATTGGGCCCCATACATTTATTCGCCCAGTTTTGGTACCATACACAGCACATAGGAAAGATGGGTTGGTTGGAATACATCATCGTAACCCCATCGCAACATCGGGTACACCATGCGATCAATCCCGAATACATCGATAAGAATCTCGGGCAAATATTGAGCATTTGGGATCGATGGTTCGGCACTTTTCAAGAAGAACTGCCAGAGGTGCCGCCCCAATATGGGGTATTGAAACCCGCAGGCACCTGGAATCCGATCCACATTAATTTTCAGCATTTTTGGAGGCTGGTGCAAGATGCTTGGCATACCCGAAACTATTGGGACAAATTAAGGATTTGGTTCATGCCCACGGGATGGCGCCCAGAGGATGTTAAAGTCAATTTTCCGATAGAAACAATCTCCGATGTTTACGCCTTCAAGCGTTATGAAACCCCTGCAAGCGGGGTTTTAAAAGGATATATCGTATTTCAGATGTTGAGCATCCTGATCTTGTTGCTTTTCATGTTTTACAACTATTCGGTAATTGGGTTCAACGGACTCTTGTTGTTCGGTTTCTTCATATTTGTTGGAATTTATGGCTACACCAGTTTGATGGACAGGAATCGTTTTGCGTTATGGATCGAAGTGTCAAGGGGGCTTATAGGCATTGCCTTCATTCTATGGCAAGGCGATTGGTTTGGGATTGATGCTTTTTTCGAATGGGGCAGTCTCTGGGTCGGTCTCTATTTTTTGATTACCATTTTGGGCGCGATTTATTTTACATGGAGAGAGCCAGTGCCCGTCAATAGCAAAATAGCCTTATAAAAAAACCTTCGATGAGACCCTATATTTTAGCCGAAACCAATTGGGATGCCCTTAAGGATACGACTTTCGAACTGGCCATTTTACCATGGGGCGCCACGGAAGCCCATAACTACCATTTACCGTATGCTACCGATGTTTTTGAAAGCGACCTGCTTGCCGCCGAAGCCGCCAGATTGGCGTGGGAAAAAGGTGCTAAACCCATAGTGCTGCCCAGCATTCCTTTTGGGGTGAATACCGGACAAACCGATATTTATTTAGACATCAATCTAAATCCGAGTACCCAATTTGCCATCTTATCCGATATCTGTACCGTCCTCGATCGGCAGGGCATCAAAAAACTTTTGATCTTCAACAGTCATGGAGGCAACAACTTCAAACCCTTGGTTCGGGAATTGGGCTTGAAATTCCCCGAGATGTTCATCAGCTTTTCAAATTGGTTCCAAGCGATGGACAAATCGCTATATTTTGAGGAAAAGGGAGATCATGCAGACGAGATGGAAACCAGCTTGATGCTTTACCTCAAACCCGAACTGGTCTTGCCAAAGTCGAAATGGGGCGATGGGAAGGATAAAAAATTCAGGATCAAGGCATTTTCGGAAGGTTGGGTATGGGCCGAGCGCCAATGGTCAAAAATCAGTGAGGATACAGGTGTTGGCAATCCACATCAATCGACCAAGGAAAAAGGGAAACGTTTTTTTAGGGATGTTACCCTGAAAATGGGCGATTTTTTTTTCGACCTCTGCAAGGCCGATTTGGACGACCTCTACGAATGAATCCCGGGCTACTTTTATAATGGTCCAAAGTAGTACCTATGCCTGTAAAGTTTTCACCAGTTTTATGTAGTTCCGCATGGCCGCTTTTTGGTCCATGTTTTTGGCCTGGATCAGCGCATTTGCCTTAAAGGCATTGATCAAAGGGGTTTTGCTTCCGGGATTGTTCTTGTTCTCGCTCGCGATCTTGTAATAGGCATAAAGCTTCAACAGCACATCGGCAGGTAAGGGTTCGGTGTAGTTATTGATAAACTCCACGGCCTTGGAAAACTTTATATGCAGCTTATCATTTGTCATCCTTTTTGGCTAATGTGGCTATACAGGTCTTGCCCCCAATGACCGACTGATTTAGCTTTACCGTTACCACACTATCCAAAGGTAATAACAAATCAACCCTTGAACCAAATTTAATGAATCCGGCATCCTCGCCCTGTTGTACGCTGTCGCCCACTTCGGCGTAGTTGACGATGCGCCTGGCCATGGCACCGGCTATTTGCCGATAGAGTATCTCCCCAAATTTTGGGGTACGGATTACCACGGTGGTGCGCTCGTTCTCGGTGCTCGATTTTGGATGCCATGCCACAAGGTATTTACCCGGATGATATTTTGAATATTTGATTTCCCCACTGGCAGGATAACGTGTCACATGTACATTGATGGGCGACATAAAAATGGAAATCTGTAATCTTTTTTCATTGAAATATTCGGTTTCCGTCACCTCCTCCATCACTACGACCTTTCCATCCACAGGGGCCAAGATTTCGTCAAAATTGCGTTTTACGGTACGTTTTGGATTTCTAAAAAATTGGAGTATCAAGATCAAGATGGTCAGTGCGATACCCTGAAGTGACCATTTCAACCATGGTACGGATACGGCAAAAGCTGTGATCAAAATAGTGGCCACCACTAGAAAAAAGGTGGTCAGTATAATTTTTTGGCCTTCTTTATGAAACATAGGTAAAAAGGGTTAGGGTTAAGTAAGCAAAGGGTGCGGCAAAAACCAAACTATCAAGGCGATCGAGCATGCCACCGTGTCCGGGCAACAAGGCACCGCTATCTTTCACCCCTGCCAATCTTTTGAGCTTGGATTCGACCAGATCACCTAAATCACCGGATACCACGATCACCAATGCCAAGAGCAGCCACTGCGAGGTGCTGATGGAAGGTTCATATCGGGCCATCAAATACGCGGCCGCCAAAGCGAACAACAAGCCCCCGACCGCACCTTCAATCGTTTTCTTGGGTGATACGGAAGGAAAGAGCTTGGTTTTTCCGATACTACGTCCTACCAAATAGGCAAAGGAATCGTTTACCCAGATCAATACAAAAATACCCATAATCAAGAACTTTGAAAATTCGTTGTTCTTGTAGGGGATCATCGTAAGAAAGATGCAACCGCCACCGATATAAAAAAGCCCGGCTATGAACCTGTTGTATTTTGTGATGGTACTCGGTTTTTTCGAAAATAGGAAATAGAGCATGGCCAAGTCTACGGCAATCGTGACCGACATTAAGATGTTGATGGGTATTTTGTCGTGTTCCTTGATCAGATAGATAAACACCCACCAGAGCGTCAAATAGGCCAAGAAGATGTAGTATCCCCGAAGGCCGACCAATCGTTTGAACTCATAGATGCAGGCAAGTCCAAAAATCATGATGAGAAAATCAAAGGCATCGGAACTTAGGAAGATGGCAGAAAGCAATAAAATAATATAAACTGCCCCCGTTATTGCACGCCTTAAAATTTCCCTCATGTTATAGATCTTCCAAAAGCAAAAGATACAAATTTTTAGAGCTGCTCCCGTAGGTCAAGAAATCGTCTGCGTTGCTATCTGTAGCTTGAAAATGCTTGATGGTGGTAATATTGGCGGGAATCTGCGGACCATATTTTTTTTTGATTTTTTTGAGGCCTTCCCCGATCGACTCCACCAATTGACTGGTGGTCGCGAAGACGATCAAATTGTCGGGAAGTTCTTTGAGCTTGTTCTCCTTCAATTGATTGGAGGAAACCAAAATGGATCCGTTCTGTGCGATCAAATGCTCACAAGTGGTAAAAAAAACCACGCTTTCATTTTTGTTGCCGCTAAAGGTGATATTCTCCTTGGAGAATTTATCCTTAAGCGCAGGATTCAAAACATAAAAGGCACTGTTTTCCCATGCATTTTCGTGGATGATTTTTTTTAATGAGAGTGATATTTCGGAAAATGAATCGCAGTAGAGGAATTTGCCGCCATTTTTTTTAAAATGGATGGTAAATTTTTCGTCAACGGGTATGTTGAGGTCGGGCATATGCTCCCCTCTGGTTTCCGAGGTTATCTTGGAACCCTTTTTTTTACCGCCTCCAAATAATTTATCGAATATCCCCATGTGATGATCGTGCGATTCGAGCCGTTTTAGGACCGATCTGATCGACGCTGTTTATTTTTTTTCCTCTTCGATTTCTTCGGAAGTATTTTCAGTTTCTACGTCTGCTGCTACGTTTTTCAATATTTCCTGTCCTTGCGCATCAAACTCCTTGTCGAAAGGTCGCCTTCCGAATATTTTTTCAAGGTCTTCCTTAAAAATCACTTCTTTTTCCAACAGGCGCTCGGCCAAGATGGTCAACTTATCCTTGTTTTTTTCCAGCACTTCGATGGCCCTTGCATATTGTTCTTCGATCAATTTCGAAATTTCCTTATCAATTTTTTGCGCCGTGTCTTCGCTATAGGGCTTGGAAAAGCCGTAATCGGTTTGGCCGGAAGAATCATAGTAGGTAAGGTTGCCTATTTCCTCATTAAGGCCATAAACGGTTACCATGGCGCGCGCTTGTTTGGTCACTTTTTCCAGATCGCTCAGCGCTCCGGTCGATATTTTATCGAAAATAACCCGTTCGGCAGCCCTTCCCCCAAGAGTAGCACACATTTCATCTTTCATTTGTTCCGGGCGAACGATCAATCGTTCTTCCGGCAGGTACCATGCGGCTCCAAGTGATTGTCCCCTGGGTACGATGGTGACCTTTACCAAGGGTGCTGCATGTTCCAGCATCCAGCTTACCGTGGCATGGCCGGCCTCATGATAGGCAATGGTCCTTTTCTCTCCAGGAGTAATGATTTTGTTCTTTTTCTCAAGGCCACCCACGATCCTGTCGACCGCATCGAGGAAGTCTTGCTTGGTCACTGCTTTTTTCTCTTTTCGAGCGGCGATCAGGGCCGCCTCATTACAAACGTTTGCAATATCGGCGCCCGAAAACCCTGGGGTCTGCCTGGCCAGAAAATCGAGGTCCAAGGTCTCCGCGGTTTTGATAGGTCTTAAATGGACTTCAAAAATTTCTTTTCGTTCCCTGATATCCGGCAGGTCGACATAGATCTGGCGATCGAACCTTCCCGCCCTCATGAGGGCCTTATCGAGTACGTCGGCACGGTTGGTCGCTGCCAATACGATTACGTTGGTATTGGTGCCAAAACCGTCCATTTCCGTCAAGAGCTGGTTCAAGGTATTTTCCCGTTCATCGTTTGAACCGGTAAAATTGTTTTTTCCCCTGGCCCTTCCGATCGCATCGATTTCATCGATGAATATGATGGCGGGGGATTTGTCTTTTGCCTGTTTAAAAAGGTCACGTACCCTGGAAGCACCGACCCCTACGAACATCTCGACAAAGTCAGATCCGGAAAGTGAAAAGAACGGCACTTTGGCCTCCCCTGCCACGGCTTTGGCCAATAAGGTCTTGCCCGTTCCCGGAGGTCCGACCAGCAATGCCCCTTTGGGGATTTTCCCGCCCAAGGAAGTATATTTATCCGGAAATTTTAGAAATTCTACGATTTCTTCCACTTCTTCCTTGGCACCTTCGAGTCCGGCCACGTCCTTGAAAGAGGTTCTGGTGTCGGTTTTTTCATCGAAAAGTTTGGCTTTTGACTTGCCGATGTTGAATATCTGGCCGCCAGCACCACCGCCGCCGCCGCCCGACATTCTGCGCATCAGGTAAATCCAAATCCCAATGATCAGGATAAAGGGAAGGATATTGAGAAATAAATTGCCGATGATGTTCGATTCTTTATCGAATTCGACCACGGTGTCAAGATTGTTCTCTTTTTTACTATCGGTAATTTCCCTTTGGAATATCTGTAAATCCCCATAGTCGAGTATGTATTGTGGCATCACCCCGGTGGTCGGGAGCAATGATTTTTGTGCCACATCTTTATGGACATCTTTCAAGAGCGCCTCATCGGTAAGAAATACCTTGGCCTGATTGGTGTTGGTAATGATCAGTATTTTGCTGATGTCACCGTTCCTAAGGTATTCTTGTAATTCGGAGGTGGTTGTTTTTTTGGTGCTCGCAAAATTTTCACTGCTTAAAAATTGGAACCCGACCAACATGATGATGATCAACCCATATATCCACCACGAACTGAATCTTGGTTTTTTTTGACCTGAATTATTTTCTTTTGCCATTTTTTTTAGTTTATGCTACTATCCACCAGTGTAACCTTGGCATCTCCCCAAAGTCCTTCGATGTCATAGAATTCCCTGATGTGTTTTTGAAAAACATGTACCACTACGTTGACGTAATCCATGAGTACCCACTCGGCATTGTCCCCGCCTTCGACATGCCAAGGTTTATCCTTTATAGCTTTGCTTACTGTTTTTTGGATAGATCCGACTATTGCGTTTACATGCGTATTGGAAGTTCCATTACAAATGATAAAGTAGTCACATACTGTATTTTCTATTGCCCTAAGGTCGAGTAAATTTATGTTTTGTCCTTTTACTTCTTCAATGCCCTCTAAGATCAATGCAATTAGCTCATCAGCGCTCGCTTTCTTTTTTTGCATTCAATAATTTTAGTTTTTACAAAGTTATTATTTTTTTGTTCTTTTAAACCTAGTTTTTAAGAATAGATTAAAGATTACTTAACCACGCTTCCAGTGCGAATAGTCAAACTTGATGCCATAGATTCGACCAACACCTACCTAAAGGGTCTGATGCAATCCGAAACCGTGGAAGATTTTACAGTGGTAACGGCCGACCACCAAGAATATGGACGTGGCCAAATGGGTTCCAAATGGACGTCTGAACCAGGAATGAACCTCATTATGAGCGTTTTAAAACGTTTCGACGACTTCCAGGCCCAACAACAATTTTCACTGGTGGTGTGTGTTTCATTGGCCGTTATGGATGCCCTCAATAGTTTTGCAATACCGAATTTGTGCATCAAATGGCCTAACGACATAATGTCAGGAAACCGGAAAATTGGTGGCATCCTGATCGAAAACAGCCTTATGGGACCCAAAATTCAATCGGCCATTATCGGTGTGGGTTTGAATGTGAACCAAACCGAATTCGTGGATTTGCCCAATGCGTCCTCCATGAAACGCTGTTCTGGCCGGAATTTTGAAGTGAATAAAGTGTTGGAGGCCGTTCTACGAAATTTGCAAAAGGGTTTTAAAACCTGCGAAAAGGAAGGGCCAAGTGCCCAATGGGCCCTTTATGAAGCACATCTTTTTGGAAAGGACCGCGAAAACATGTTCCTGATCGATGGAGATCAACGGGTGCTTGGCAAGATCAGGGGCGTTTCGGCTGAGGGTAAACTGCAGATAACCCTTGCAAACGGGGCCTTAAGGTCATTTGGTTTAAAGGAAATCAAAATGCTGCTTTAAAGGCTAAAATAGAGGCGTAAGGTCGATATCTTGTGGCCGTGGTCAGATTTTAGCGAGGTTCTCTGCCAAAGTACCCATAAAATTGGTAATCGGATGTTTGATCATCATGGCCATCATCGCATTGAATTCACCTTCAAAACTTAAGGTTACCTCACTTTGCCCCACAGCGGTTTCGGCTATATTGGCCGTAAGGGTAAAAGGCAGTTTCTCACTGGCGGCCCCCAGCACTATTTGACTTTCGGGAGTTTGATGTTTCCGTTCTAGGACGATTTCGGGCATGCCGCTGAGTTGAAACAGAAACCGGTCTTCATTGAGCACCTCAAATTTGGCGATCGAATCTGGCATCAGTTTTTCAAAATTCTTCAGGTCGTTCAAAAATCGATAGACTTCTTGTTGGCCCTTGGCCAATACTTTCGTGGGTGTTTCTAGGTACATTTTATTTTTGTTTCCAGCCCGCGGGGTCAGCGCGCCATTCCCTCAAAGTGCTGAGTTGTTCCTCGTTGATATAATCGCTTTCCGATGCTTGTTGGATCAGGTGTTCATAATCGCCCAAGGTATAGAGTTCCAAGCCATGTTTTTTGAAATTCGCCTCGGCAATGTCGAAGCCATAGGTGAAAATGGCAAACATGCCCTTTACCTTGGCCCCGGCAGCGGTCAAAGCCTTCACGGCATTCAGGCTGCTTTGGCCCGTGCTAATAAGATCTTCGATGACCACGACCGTCTGATTCGGCTCAAGCAGCCCCTCGATCTGGTTTTGACGCCCATGGGATTTGGCCTCGGGCCGTACATAGATAAACGGAAGGCCCAGATAATCGGCCACCAGTGCCCCTATGCCGATGGCTCCGGTAGCGACGCCGGCGATGATGTCGGGCTTGCCATAAATCGTTTCCAGGTGCTTGGCGATTTCTTCCCTAACAAAGTTTCTGATAGTAGGATAGGATAAGATGATCCGATTGTCACAGTAAATCGGGGATTTCCATCCGGAAGCCCATGTAAATGGATTTTCCGGTTTCAATTTAATTGCATTAATTTGCAGCAGGAGCTCTGCTGTTTTTTTAGCGGTGTACTTGTCCAAAACCATGTCGCAAATGTATAAAGTTTTTGTTAATGATCTGCCCCTGATTTTGACAAATAAGCTTTCAGAAACCACAAGTGGTGAATATTTTCTGTTGAATCAAGAAGCCATCAAAGCGGCGATAACGGCACTGAACAAGAACAAACTACAGGTGGCCTATGTCTACCACCCGAACCACGAGGAAATACTTAAAAAGTTCTGTAAAAAAATACCCTTGGTAAGGGCGGCGGGCGGCGTGGTGACCAACAAAGCGGGCAAAGTGCTGTTCATTTATCGCAACGATAAATGGGATCTGCCCAAAGGAAAACTGGATAAGGGGGAGACCTTTGAGGAATGCGCCCTTAGGGAAGTGGCGGAAGAAACCGGCGTACAGGGTTTGGTTCTGGAGAACTTTCTTAAGACCACGTATCACGTTTTCAAAAGCAACGGCAAATACAAACTCAAGGAGGTGCATTGGTATGCGATGCGTACTTCCTACGCGGGACCGTTGGTTGGGCAGGCCAACGAGGGAATCGTTAAAGTCAAGTGGAAAGGGCCCGGAAAAATCAAGAAAGCCTTGGAGAATTCCTATACGAACATCAAAATTTTATTTGGTGACTAATCCGAATCCTTAGGGTCGACAACCCTTTGGAAAACCCTATAAACGGGATATTGCATAAACGCCTTTTCCGCATGTTCGCTCCGGGCGTAGAGCCAATCCAACTGGGCATACCAATCATTTGCAAAACTGGGATCGCTGCTTTTTTTCATGAGGAAGGAATCTTTTACCAGGGCATTTTCATTCAATATCTTTAGGGCCTCATCCTCAAAAACATAGGGAGAAAACCCTTCTTTCCGTTGTAATATCGCATCAAAAAAATTCCAGTTGAAAAAAGAATCGGTCGCTTCAGGTTCCAAGGTTTCCATGATATAGCGAATGCCTTCCTGGTCGGTTGGGATCAAATAATCGCCTTCAACAAAAGCCATATTTTGGTTACTTTCGGCAACCTTGGTCTGGAAATGGGGGTAATGGCCCTCATAGGCACCTGGCGCAGTGCGATAGGCAGCAATTGTATAACTGCCGACTTCCATTAAGGTGTCATTCATCAAGGTCTCGAAATAAATCTTATTGGCCGTCATGCGTTCCATAATTACACCGTGCTCCTTTTTTACAATATAAGCTGTAGGAATGCGGACCGAATCGGTGGCCATCATATAATTTCTGTAGACCACCTTTTTGACAAAAGGCTTGTCGTGGTCGTACTTCAACCTGGGAAATCCGGTAACCTCGCTCAGTAGGGTATCGGCCTGATAGCCTTTAAAATCGAGGATGCTCTGGCGGGTCGAATCGATGGCCCATTGCGTGGGGTAATGGGTCCACCCTTGATGCCTTGTCAAGGCGTCCTTTCGAAGTGCTTTGATCCTTATTCCATCGGTTTCGGCGATATCGATCATTTGTTTCATCAGTTCATAAGTGCCATGAACACGTTTTTCGTAAGGTTTTAGCATATGGGTTTCCACCATCATTCCAAGGGTGTTCCATAAAGTGGTATAACCCGTGGAGTATCTTGGATGATCGATAAATTGTGAAAACCCATGATCGGGCGGGGCATTGTGAACGTTGACATAGGGGGTGATGTCCCATTGAACATCGGCCAACCGCTTCGCCAGATTCGGCATCATTTCATCATTTAGGTAAGTGCCAAGGTCACCACCCAATTTGTTGTGCTGGGTAAAGAGATGGGTTAGGGTATATTGGTAATCTGCCCCATTGCTCACATGGTTGTCGATAAAAATATCAGGATTCACCAGGTGGTAAATGGAGGCGAAGGTTTTGGCATTTTTACTGTCGGCCTTGATAAAATCACGATTTAGGTCATAGTTTTTGGCGTTGCCCCTGAACCCATAGGAAAGGGGACCATTTTGATTTGCCCTGGTGCCTGTGTTCCTGTTTAGGGCCCCACCGATATTGTAGATCGGAATGGAAACCAGCACCGTGTTTTTTGGCGCATCCAGCTTGCCTGTGGCCAAATCGCGAATGAGCATCATGGTGGCATCGATGCCATCGCTCTCGCCCGGGTGAATGCCATTGTTGATCAGAATGATCGTCTTGGTGGCCGCCAGCTTCTTAAAATTGAATTCCCCATCGGGATTATAGCTCACAATATGCAAGGGAAAGCCGCTATCGGTTTCCCCAATGGTCTGAAAACTTATTTCGGGGTATTCCTTGGCCAAGTGAATATAGAAATCGATGACTTGTTCATAAGTGGCCGTTTCGGTACCGCCCGAATTTTCGAAATGGGTAGGGAAACTGCCTTTTTTATCCTCTTTCTTGGTCTCGCATCCAAAAAGGAGCAATACGATAACAACTGCAATGTTGATTTTCATGGGAATGGTCCGATTAGCTATCCCAAAGGATTCGCAACTTCGAAAATAGTGGAAATGCACCGGTTAAAACAGATTTTTTGGAAGGTGCTGCCTATTTCGCAAAAGAGGATAGGAATAGTTCCTAAAATTAAACAAAAAAATCAGTTTTCGGAATCAGGCTACTTTGGTAATTTCGGAAATGCCCTCTTTTTTGATGGGTTTATTGTTGAAGGTGATCGTGTGGTGGGATCTGGTTCTGTACCATTTCCACTTGTCACGGTCTACCGCATCAATGGAGGAGGTTACTATATTGACACGGATCTTATGTGGAATGTTCAGGGAGATGAATTCTTCCAGGAATTGCCATCCGTCCATAATGGGCATGTTAATGTCCAAAAAAATGACTTCGGGCAATAATGTATTGTTTGCAAGGGTGTGCTTTATTTGGTCAATGGCCAACTTGCCATTTTCATAAGTGGTAATTTCATCGCATTGTACCACAAAGCTCAATAATTTTTTTATGCCAAAAACCGTAATGGGATCATCATCGATGATGTAGATTGCGCTAATTTTCGTCATTAAAATAGATGTTAAATGTAGTTCCTACGCCTACTTTGCTCTTGGTTTCCACCTTCCCGTTCATGGCCTCGATCTGGTTCTTGGTGATGTAAAGGCCGATTCCCCTGGCATCTTTGTGATTGTGGAAGGTCTTGTACATGCCAAATAATTTGTCGCCATATTTTTTCAGATCAATGCCCATACCGTTGTCTCGTATCGATACCACGGTATATTTACCGGTTTTGGCAGCGGTCAAGGTAATGACCGGGTTTCTCGAAGGCTCCTTGTATTTTACGCCATTGGTGATGAAATTCATGAGGATGCTTTCCAAATAGGCTGGAATGACATTGATGACCACATCATCGGCAATCTTATTAACGACTTTCGCATTGTTGTTTTTGAGAAAGGCGGCAAGGTTGGATTCTACTTTGGCCAAGGTTTCATTGAGCACCGTTGGTTTTTTGTCCAAATTGGTATTGGTATTGATGGCCACCACTTCATTGAGGTTCTCCAAGGTCTCCAAGAGATTGTCGGAGGCTTCCACCAACATTTTGGTAAGGTTTTCCCGTTCATTCCCATTCTGTTCATTGACCAGGAAGTCCAATAACATGGAAAAATTGGCGGAATGCGAGCGCAGGTTATGGGATACGATATGGGCAAAATTGATCAACTTCTTATTTTGTATGGAGGTCACGTTGATCAAGTCTTTCAATTCTTCCTCTTTTTGTTTCAATTGGCTGATATCGAGGCTGATTCCGATCAGACCATTGGCAGATCCGTCGTCGCCTACCAACGGTATTTTGGAGGTGAGGAAAGTCGTGACACTGCCATCTTTTTTTACACTGATGGTTTCTTTTCCCAATATTGGCGTTAAGGAATTGATGACCTTCAAGTCCTCATCCCTTGAAATCTGGGCCATTTCTTTATCGTAAAGGTCAAAATCGTTTTTGCCCAAAAGCTCTTTCGCATTTTTAACTCCCAGGTAATCGCATTCCGATTTGTTGACCAATACTTTTTTCGAATCCAGATCCTTGATAAATACATTGAGCGGCAAATTGTCGATCAATGTTTTGAGCAGCTGTTCGTTTTCTTTAATTTTTATATCGGCAAGCACTTCTTCATTGATATCCTGAAGGGTGCCCAAAAGGCCTAAAAAAATATCGTTCTTGAATATGGGCTTTCCTGAGGCGATTACCCATTTTTCATTTCCTTTGGCCGTTACGAGCTGTAGTCTTTCACGAAAGGCGACACCTTCTGTCATTGCCCTTTCTACCGCCATGGAAATGGTGTTTCTGCTATGCCCTTGTTTATAAAAGTCGATGGCAGTTTCCATGTTGGGCTCAAAGTCTAGGGGCAATTCATGAATACGCTTGGTACTATCGGACCAAGACAGCTCTTGGTTGATGAAATCCAAGTTCCAGCTGCCAATATTGGCAATTTCCGATTTTTCGTTAAAAAGCAGGTGCTGTTGCTCCAGATTGAGCTCATCGTTCACCTTTTCGGTTACATCTTCGGTCTGAATGATGACCCCGATGACGTTTTCCCTCTCATCGTACCAAGGCACATTGCTCCATTCGAACCAACGATCTTTCTGTTCGGTATCCAAGAAGCGTTCTTTGCCGTTCACCACGGTTTTGCCCTTCAAACAGTCGTTCAAGACCTTATGCCAGTTTTTGTGATCGCCTTTGAAAAGGGTAAAAATCTTCTTCCCAAAAACATCACGATCGGGAAAATTGAAGTATTCTATCCATTTGTCGGAGGCATGAACCACTTCCAATTTTCGATTCAGAAAAGCGGTCGCAATGGGCAACTGTTTCACCAAATAATTATTGGTACCTGTTTGGGTCCCCTTTAACATATTGTTGTAATTTCCTACTAATGTAAAGCGATTATTCAACTTATATTAAGGTTTGTTGTGAATGCTCCAATTTACGTTGTGTGCTCTCGATATCTGATGGAAAACATATAAATATACGAAAATTCCTACAAATATAAAGATTAATATTTGGGATGGAAAAAGTTGCCTTTCTTCGTGGAAGCCCCTTAAAAGACAGCTTTTTTGGATAGGCCTACCTTTTGACCCTTACCGAATCGGGTACCAATCCGGTGTAGTCTCCACCGTTTTTGATAACATCCCTAACAATAGAAGAGCTGATGTAAGATTTTCCGGAGGAGGTCAATAAAAATACGGTTTCGATTTCGGAAAGTTTTCGGTTGGTATGCGCTATGGCTTTTTCGAATTCGAAATCGCCTGGATTTCTCAAGCCCCTAAGGATGAAATTCGCGCCGATTTTCTGACAAAAGTCCACCGTAAGGCCCTTATAGGTCATTACCTTTATCTTGGGCTCTTCTTTAAAGGCCTCTTCGATAAAGCGCTGCCGTTCGGCAAGGGGGAACATGTATTTTTTCTCGGCATTGATCCCTATGGCGATCACGAGTTCATCGAATAGGGTAATGCCCCGTTGGATGATGTCGTAATGGCCCAAGGTGATCGGGTCAAAGGAACCTGGAAAAATGGCACGTTTGGTCATGTTACAATATTGCGCTTACCAAATTTAGTCAATTCTTGCGTAAGGCCTCAACAATAGCGCTTTCGAATAGTTTCGAAAAGCTGATTCCCGCCGCTTTGGCCTGTTTTGGCAAAATGCTCTCGGTGGTCAGTCCGGGGGTAGTATTCATTTCTAGCATAAAAGGTTCGTCGCCCACAAAAATAAATTCACTGCGCGAATAGCCCTTCATCTTCAATACATCATAGGCCCGTAATGCCATTTCGGAGACTTTCTGTTCCTGTGATGCCGTTATTCTGGCAGGGGTTATTTCCTCGGATTTGCCTTCATATTTTGCCTCATAGTCGAAAAAATCGTTTTCGCTCACGATTTCGGTAATGGGCAGTACTTTCGATTCCCCGCCGTATTTGATCACCCCGACCGAAACTTCGGTCCCTTCCAAAAATTTTTCGATGATGATTTCATCGTCCTCGGCATAGGCTTTGTCAATGGCCGCTTTCAATTCGTTCTTGTGGTAAACCTTGCTGATGCCAAAACTGCTCCCTGCCTTATTGGCTTTTACGAAGCATGGTAATCCCACTGCAGACACGATGGCATCTTCATCGATGGGCTCGCCCAAATTCAGATAGTAGGAGGGGGCTGAGCGAATGCCATAGGGTTTCAGCACACTCAAGAGATCTCTTTTGTTGAAGGTCAAGGCCGATTGATAGTAGTCGCAGGAAGTCTGTGGCAGGTGAAGGAGTTCAAAATAGGCCTGCATCAGTCCGTTTTCTCCAGGGGAACCGTGAATGGCATTGAAAACGCAGTCGAATTGCAGTTTTTGATTTTCGATGGAGATCGAGAAGTCATTTCGGTCTACGGGCCGCTCGTGCCCGACCTCATCAACATAAACCCATTTATCCGGCATAATATGGATACGATAGGGATTGAACTTGTCCCTATCCAAATATTGATACACCACATTACCGCTTTTAAGGGAGATTTTGTATTCACTGGAATAACCCCCCATGATGATGGCGATATTTTTCTTCATACCTCGAAAACTAAACCAAAATTAAAGTTCCAAAGTAAGTAAAAAAGAAGTGGATTCTCTTGGCGAAGCCTAAAATTTTGAGCTTGGGAAAGACATTGTCCATGGCTTCGACCACAATTCGAAGCCGCCCCATCAGGTTTGTTGTGACCGTTTCCTATATTTGCACGGAAGACGTAATAGCGATGAGAAATTTTATAAACTTTTTGCGAAGCAAAACATTTTTGATCCAGTTGGGCCTTGCGCTCCTGGTTTTGGTGCTGCTGGTCGTGGTGATGTTGCAATGGTTGAAGCGCTCCACCAATCATGGGGAATTTGTTGAAGTGCCCGATTTTTCCAAAATGTCGGTACAGGACATGCGCGAAGCCGTTGAGGGGTCGAACTTAAGATATGAGGTCATCGATTCGGCAAATTATGATCCAGAGTTTCCCCGGTTTTCGATTATTGCGCAAAATCCCCCACCGGGGAACAAGGTTAAAGAGAACCGAAAAATTTATTTTACGGTAAACCCTTCGGGTTACAAGAAAGTTACCGTTCCGGAAATTATTCAGAACTCGATCCGAAACGCCACCTCAAAATTACGGGCCGTGGGATTGGATGTGGAACGCGTGACCTATATCGACGAGATCGGGGAGGATATGGTATATTACATCAAATACAAAGGCAAAAGCATCAATGCAGGTGAAAAACTTCCCAAAACTTCAAAAATAGAATTGGTTTGCGGCAGCGGAGACCGAACCGAAAGGTCAATGATCAAGGCCGATTCCGATCCCCAATAACACATGGAAGAACAAGACCAGGCCGATCTCGAAGGAGAGGAGCTTTTTGAACACTACAGATTTGTGGCCTCCAAAGGTCAGGAGCCGCTTCGGGTCGATAAATATTTAATGAATTTTATCGAATATGCCACCCGCAACAAAATTCAACAGGCGGCAAAATCGGGTCATATCTGGGTCAATGATGTCATCGTCAAGCAAAATTATAAGGTTAAGCCGGGCGATGAGGTGAAAGTGCTTTTCGAGCATCCGCCCCATGAATTTTTATTGGTACCCGAAGACATACCCTTGAACATCGTTTATGAAGATGAAGTGCTCCTTGTGGTCAACAAACCGCCGGGCATGGTCGTACATCCTGGCCATGGCAACTATTCCGGAACCCTGATCAATGCGCTATTGTACCATATCAAAGACCTCCCCGCCAACAGTAGTGATCGTCCCGGCCTGGTGCATCGCATCGATAAAGACACTTCCGGACTCCTGGTCATCGCGAAGACCGAAGCGGCCATGACCCATTTGGCAAAACAGTTTTTTGATAAGACCAGTGAAAGGGAATATGTGGCCCTGGTATGGGGGAATGTGGAAAACGAAACGGGAACCATTGAAGGCAATATCGCCCGGAACCCCAGGAACCGACTGCAGATGCAGGTATTTCCCGAGGGCGATGAGGGCAAGGAAGCGGTGACCCATTACAAGGTACTGGAGCGCTTGGGATACGTGACCCTGGTTTCCTGTAAATTGGAAACAGGCCGCACACACCAGATCCGTGCCCATATGAAATACATTGGGCATACCCTTTTCAACGATGAACGCTACGGGGGCGACCAGGTGCTGAAAGGCACGACTTTCACCAAATACAAACAGTTTGTAGACAATGCGTTTAAAATATTGCCCCGACAGGCCCTGCACGCAAAGACCCTTGGTTTCGTGCATCCCGTATCGGGGGCTCATATGCGGTTCGATTCCGAAATACCACAGGATATGGCCGACTGCATACAAAAGTGGCGCGATTATTCAAAACTTGGCAAATAGGCCAAACTGCCTATGAAAATCGAACATCAACTTGCAAGCGAATCTTCCATTCCGGAACTGTTGGGCATGATGGGCGAATTCTATTTGATCGATGGGTATCCCTTTGATTTAGAAAAAACCCGGGCCAATCTGCGCACTTTTTTGAATACGGCCCATATGGGCAGGATTTGGATGTTGTGGTTAGACGGCAAAGCGGTAGGCTATGCCATACTCACCTTCTTGTTTAGTTTTGAACATGGGGGAAAAATCGCTTTTTTGGACGAGTTTTATGTGAGGGAACCCTTTCGCAGGCTCGGTATGGGAAAATCGACGCTTCGCTATTTGGAAAATCAGGCCTACGGATTGGGCATCAACCGTGTTCAGTTGGAATTGGAAAAGCACAACAGCTTGGCCAAAGCGCTCTACCTAAGGCAAGGCTTTGCCGATTCGGGACGGTATCTGTTCACCAAAAAAATTATGGGCGCCCCTGATGAAGGGGTGCTATAAGTTCTTTTGATACCTCGATTGGAAACTCTTTTTCTGGTCTTGCCCGCTTCCGAAAAATCATCCTTATTTTTGGAATCCTAAAAGTATTCGCATGAAGATTGTAATCTCTCCCGCCAAAAGTTTGGAATTTGACCGGGAACATCCCAAGCTTGAACACACATTGCCGGAATTTTTGGCCGAATCGGTCAAATTGAACAAGATCCTTGCCAAAAAAAAACCCAGGGCCTTGGCCAAACTGATGGGTATTTCGAATCAATTGGCCGAATTGAATTGGGAACGAAATCAAAATTTCACATTGCCATTTACATCAGAAAACGCGCGACCTGCCATATTTGCCTTTGACGGGGATGTCTATCAGGGATTGGATGCCTACTCGCTCAGTGCCGACAAGCTGTTAAAACTTCAAGACACGCTTCTCATTTTATCCGGACTCTATGGAGTCTTAAGGCCGCTGGATCTGATGCAGCCTTATCGGCTTGAAATGGGGACTTCTTTGAAAATAGGGCGCAAGAAAAACCTGTATGAATTCTGGAAGGCGCCCATAACCGAAACCTTGAACGGGATGCTGCAGGAAGGGGAACTTTTTGTCAACCTTGCGAGCAACGAATACTTTGGGGCCATCGACGCCAAAAAGCTGAAAGTGCCCATCATCACGCCGATTTTCAAAGATTGGAAAGGAAATGATTTAAAGGTGCTCAGTTTCTTTGCGAAAAAGGCAAGAGGAGCGATGGTGCGCTATATCATCGAATCGGGCGCTAAGACCCTGGAAGACATAAAATCGTTCGATATTGATGACTATGAATTCAGTGCCGCCCATACCCTAAAGGAAAACCAACCGGTTTTCATCAGATAATATATCTTGGTTGTCGACGTTTTAATGACATAGTGTCGCAAACACATCGTCATGAAAAACATGCTCCCTTTTTTGTTTATGGTAACAGTTCTTTTGATCGGATGCACCGATAGGGACGATGACATCGCGTCGGTTAACATCAGGGTAAAGAATAACAACGATTTTACCTATGAAACGGTGCAGCTGGCAGATTCGGAAACGCTGCTCACCGATATAGCAGCCGGTGAATATTCCGAATACCTTCAGTTTGAAACAGCCTACAGGTATGCCAATATAGAAATCGTTGCTGCAGGGGAAACCTATGTATTGCAGCCTATCGACTTTGTTGGGGAAACCCCTTTGAACCTAGGATTTTATACCTACGAACTGACCATAGGGGAAGACGGCAACATCGCTCTGGAATTTAAGCCGGAACAGTGATCATTTTTGTTTGCCCACCTTTATTTTTTCCTCCACGGGAGCCCTTTTCTTAATTTTTCTCTTCCTTCTGGTGCCATAGGTGCCGTTCACTATTTTGCCCCTTTTCGTTTTTTTGTCCCCTTTACCCATATTCGCTAATTTTGATTTTCTTAAATCTAGCAAATTAGATGCAGAAAGTCAAGATATCATTTTCCAATATTGAATTTGGCTTGGGAACGCCATCTTCCCATCTATGATCAAAAAGATGTTCTTACACCGCCACCCCTATGAACCTTTTCTTTTTGAAGGGGCCACCAAATTGATCGTGGGTACCCTACCGCCCCCGCGATTTACCACCGGAGCATTGAAGCCAGGTGATGTGAACTTCTGCTATGGAAGCAGGGACGGGCAGTTATGGCCTATTTTGGACAAGATTTTCGACCTTGGACTACAATTTGAAAACACTGCGTCGGCGATAAAGCAGCGCACCGATTTTCTGAAGGAAAGGCGCATTGGCATCTGCGATATAGTGGCAAGTGCCACCCGCTCGAAAATAGATGCCTCCGATCTGGGCATGCAGGCGGTCAAGCTCAGAAATCTGCTGACTTATCTGCACCGCTATAAGAAGGTTGATACCCTGCTCTTTACGGGAGGAAATAGCAAAAACGGACCTGAGTATTTTTTTAGGAAACTGCTGAAGGAACGGGATATCACCATGCGGGTCGTATCGGGGAAGGTACCTAGAATCCATGAATTTCACTTGCCTGCCAGTACGGGCAGCGGGCGGAGAACGATCAGAACGGTTTCGCTCACCGCGCCTTCGGGGGCGGCCAACCGAGCCGTTGGGAGCCTTTTGGCTTACAAAGAAAGGAAAGATGCCGATCCGAACTTCACCACTTTCGATTTCCGGGTGTTACAGTACAAAGCCCATTTTTAGGGTAAACTAAAAAGAGCCCTGTCATTGCTGACAAGACTCTTTTACGAGAACACTATATGAAAATGAAAATGAGAACGCTCGGTTGATTATTCTGAAGTAAAAATAGGGAGGGACCCGGCCCGGGCAAAATAATTGTGGTGTAGGCTGTTGGTTTTGTGGTGTGTAAGGTTTATTTTGTTATTTGAAAATTATTCCCTTCACTTGTCCTTGATTATTGCCGATATTTATCGCGGGATCTACGGCATCTCACAGGGCATCCAAAACAGCTAGTTTAAACCATTCACTAAAAATATATATGCAGTATTCTGAAAGATTGGAGGAGTTTAAGAAGTCGGTCAACAATAAGTTCTATGTTTACAATAGCCTCTTCCTCAATTTGCCATACAGAAATATCGAGAATGTGGGCATGCTTATTCCTTTGTTGTTGCACCAGTGCCAAAAAGGACTGCAATCCGGAAAAAACCCGCAGCAGATCCTCGAAGCCTTTTTTCAGAACTATGCAGAAATCGGTTCCGAGCAAGACCGTATCGATTTCATGTTCAGGATCATCCAATATGTTGAACGACAGGTGGTACTGTATGATAGCGTTGAGGACGCGGCCTTCCCCAAATTGCACGAGTATAGCGAATCGTTATCGATAAAGGATTATTTCCAATTGGTCGACAAGAACAAGAGTTGGGGCCAGGTTTCCAAAAAACTTTCGACCTTCAGCGCCCGTATCGTGCTCACTGCCCACCCGACCCAGTTCTATACCCCTTCGGTTTTGGATATCATAGCCGATTTGCGGTCGCTCATCCTCGAGGACAAGATCGACGAGATTGACGTCACCTTGCAACAATTGGGACTCACCTCGCTCATCAATGCCAAAAAGCCAACACCGTTGGACGAGGCCAAGAATATCATTTACATTCTGCGAAATGTTTATTATGATGCGGTTGGTGACCTTTACGCCTACATCAAAGAGAATATAAGGGACAACCAATTCGAGAACCACAATATCATGAAACTCGGATTTTGGCCGGGCGGAGATCGTGACGGAAATCCTTTTGTTACTGCCGAAATCACTAAGGATGTGGCCGATGAGCTGCGCATCAATTTGATGAAATGCTACTATAACGACCTGAAGCGCTTACAGCAAAAACTGACCTTCAAAGACCTGCAAGAGCATTTGAACAGGCTGAGGAACAACCTCTACATCGCCATGTTCGATACGAAGCGACATATCGGCTATGACGATATCATCGATCCCCTGCTCACGATCAAAGACCTTTTGATATCAAAATACCACGGGCTATACCTTAAAAATTTGGAGCATCTGATCGATAAGGTCAAAATTTTCAAAACCCATTTTGCCACCCTTGATATTCGGCAAGACCACAGCATGCACACCAGGGTCATAGAAACCGTTTTGAAACAAAACGGTTTTATCAAGGAAAGCCTTGATGAACTCAAAGAAAGCAAATTGATCGATATATTGATACATCAACGACTTGACCTGAATGAGGTCGATTATGAGGATGAGATCGTAAAGGATACCATCCTAAACATTTCACAGCTCAAGAGTATCCAACAAAAAAATGGACAGGAAGGCTGCAACCGTTATATCATCAGTAATTCGGAAGACATATTCTCGGTTTTGTTCGTCTATGCCCTGTTCCGCTGGTGCGGTTGGCAAGCCGATCAAATCACCTTCGACATCGTGCCCCTATTTGAGACCATGAAAGGTATGGATACGTCGGAGGCCACCATGCAGGCCCTGTTCGATCTGCCGGCTTACCGAACCCATATGGCACAGCGGGACAATAAGCAGACCATTATGCTGGGCTTTTCGGATGGCACAAAAGACGGGGGCTACGTCAAGGCTAACTGGTCTATATTCAAGACAAAGGAAAAATTGTCGAAGGTCTGTAAGAAAAACCAGATCATGGCCATATTTTTTGATGGCCGAGGGGGCCCACCGGCGAGGGGGGGCGGCAAAACCCATCGATTCTATGCCGCGCAGACCAAAGAGATCGCCAACAATGAGATTCAGCTCACCATTCAAGGCCAAACGATCACGAGTACCTATGGTACCAAGGAACAATTCATGCACAACAGCGAGCAACTGCTTACCGCGGGCCTCTCCAACAACCTCTTCGGCAAGGAGAACGTGATTTCAAAGGAATCCCGCCAATTGATGGAAGACCTTTCCGATCTCAGTTTTGCCAAATACGATGCCCTGAAACACCACGACAAGTTTATGCCGTACCTAGAGAACATGAGTACGCTCAAGTACTACAATAAGGCCAATATTGGCAGTAGGCCGGGCAAGCGGGGCAACAAGAGCAAATTGGAGCTGAGCGATCTAAGGGCTATTTCTTTTGTGGGCTCATGGAGCCAGTTGAAACAGAATGTCCCGGGATATTTCGGTATCGGTACCGCCATCAAAAGTTTGAAGGATGAAGGGCGGCTCGGGGACCTTAAAAAACTGTTCAAGGAAGTTCCCTTGTTCAGGGCCCTGATGCACAACAGTATGATGTCGCTTTCAAAATGCTACTTCGAATTGACCAGCTATATGGAGGAAGATAAAGAATACGGGGCGTTCTGGAAGATCTTGCACCAGGAGTATTTGCTCTCCAAAAAAATGTTGTTGCTCATTTCCGGCTACGATATGCTGATGGAAAATGAGGCCATTTCAAGGGAATCGATCAAGATCAGGGAGAACATCGTATTGCCTTTGTTGGTCATCCAACAGTATGCTCTCCAGAAAATCGGACAGAAATCGGAGCATACCGAAAACTATGAAAAAATAGTGACCCGGTCGCTCTATGGGAACATCAATGCCAGTAGGAATTCGGCTTAAGGCCTATTTATTAAACTATTTGGGCCTTGGTTGATCACTGATTTTCCAAAAACGCGTCAACTATGAGAGTATTCATATTTTGCATGTTCCTCTTTGCAGGCGTCCAGTGTTATTCGCAAAAAGGCATGATATCGCCTTCCAGGTTCAAGGAGTTTTCCAGTATTTATCAGCTCATCCGTGAAATGTTTACGGGGGTTGAGGTCAACGGAAGCAATATCGTGGTCAGGGGCGTTTCTTCCTTTGGAGATACCCCCCCCCTCTT
The DNA here is from genome assembly GCA_963760375.1 of uncultured Flavobacteriaceae bacterium. Taxonomy (GTDB): domain Bacteria; phylum Bacteroidota; class Bacteroidia; order Flavobacteriales; family Flavobacteriaceae; genus Pelagihabitans. Next base: position 336,418 of record CAVXCS010000005.1, read on the forward strand.
TGTGGTAGACGAATCTTATGTATCGGATATTTCTTTTATCCAACCGGCAGAAGTGGAATCCATAATATTATTGAAAGGGGAGGATACCGCCATCTACGGCTCGCGGGGCGCCAACGGGGTATTCCTTATCCGTCTTAAAAGATAGAATGCTCGAGATTTTCGTGCTTTGAATTTCAATGCATGCACCGACCACAGCCGGCCAAAATACGCCAATATTCAACTTGTTTATTGGACCATAGCGGATATTCGGTTCATTTTTGATCGAATGCCATGGGCCTGACCTTCAAGGGGCGTATCGTTCAAGAAATCAAATGCTTTTTTGACTATTTGAGGGGGTAGATATTCCCAAAGGCAACAATTTATCCCTAACTTTAATATGATTTAAATCCCATTAAATGAATTATCAACTGACATATCGATCGATAGCCGTCCCAACGCTGGGCAGAAAGGATATCAACGATATTCTTGAATTTGCGCGGGACTTTAATTCGAAAAACAATATTACGGGGTGCCTGGTCTATAGCCATGGCTATTTCGTTCAAATATTGGAAGGTGAGGCGGAAAAAATCCTGACTTTGATGAAGAGCATTGAATTGGATACCAGACATACCTTCGTCGACATTCTCAGTGAAGGGGAAGTCACCAAACGAATGTTCACGGGATGGGATATGGCCTACTTAGATCCCTCTGAAAAAAAATGGGGCGACAAAACGGAAGACTTGAAGCGTATCCTTTTGGCATTAAGGGATCAATCGATCAAGCCCGAATTTACCTACAAGGTGTTTTGGCAAAATGTGAGCAATTTGGTGGAGGAGAAAGGATATTTTAAAAAATAGCAGGGAAATTCCCAATACCGCAATCACCCCATTTCAATTGCAAATTCAGTTCCCTGCAAGGGCACCATCATAATTGGGTGCTCAAAATTCCATAAAAAGTCTTGATGCCATAGGCGATATTGCCGATCTTCAAATTCTCGTTCGGACTGTGCTGGTTATTATCTGGGTTTACCATCGGCACACCGAAAGCAGGAATTTTCAATTCATTGATGAAGGGTGCGATAGGTACGGTACCTCCCATAATGCGGATCTGTACCACGGCTTCCCCAAAAGTCGATCTTAAAGTATTCACCAGGAAATTCCCATAGCGATTGTCCAAATCGGTTCGAAAGGCATCGGTCACCGTCCCTTCCGAAATGGTCATGATCTTGTCATGGGCCATGCGTTGTGCCCTGGTGGGAATCGAATCAACTATAAAAAATCCTGCTTTTTCAATATACTTTCTAACCAGGCCTTTCAATCGGGTACCATCGGATTCAGGCACAAGGCGCATGTCGATTTCCGCTGTGGCACTCTCCGGCACAATGGTACGCGCTTTTTCGCCGATCCAGCCCGATCCCAATCCGCGTATGTTCAAGGAAGGGTATTGCAGCGATTCTTGGTAAAAGGCGCCTACCTTTTCCGGGGTTTTGATTTCCAGATCCGCATTGATGGTCGCGGCATCGTCGGGAACACTTTTTAGGATGGCCATCGTAGCCTCGTCCAATACGATGCCGTCATAATAGCCGTCGATCAAAACCCTGCCCTCGCCATCTTTCATGCCTGCCAAGACCTGGGCCAACTGAAAGCCGGGGTTCTGGGCATAATTGCCATAATGGCCGCTGTGCTGCGGCCTTATCGGGCCATAGGTGGTGAGCGATAGAGTGGTGATTCCCCGACAGCCATAGACCACTGTCGGTTTTTCAGAACCATGTACGGGTCCGTCGTTGATCACCAAAAAATCGGCCTCCAACAATTCCCTATAGGTCTTTACCGCTTTGGGCAGCGGGGCACTGCTCTTTTCCTCTTCACTGTCTAAAATAACCTTTACGTTGAACGGTATCGATACTTGGTTCTTTTTTAAGAGGTCGATGGCATTCAGGAACATCACTATGGGCCCTTTGTCATCGGAAGTGGAACGGCCGAACAACCGCCAGCTATAGTCGATGTCCTCGGCCAAATCATTGAAAGGTCGGGTTTTCCACTGATCGTTTTCCCATGATTTTAAGACCATTTCATACGGATTGGGCTGTTCCCATTTTGAGGGGTCGACCGATTGCCCATCGAAATGCATGTAAAACAGAATGGTGGGCTTGTTATCTTCCATGGGCAGTGCCGCAAAAAATAAGGATTCCCCTTCAGTGGGGAGCACGGAAGTGTTGAACCCCCGTTCGCTGAATTTTTTGGTCAACCAGGTCAGGTTTCTATTGATATCGGCATGTTCCAGGGCATCATTGGGGATGGCCACGAATTCTTTCAGCTCATCGATGCTGTGCCGCACTTGCGATTTAATTTGTATGTCTTCTTGGGCAAAAGCTGTAAAAGAGGCCGTAACGATAAAAAATGATAACAGTTTTTTCATAAATGGATTTAGGTTCATTGCGTACTGATCGATGGACATGGCAAAAGGCGCAGCGCTCTTTTTTGTGATGCCCTAAATATAGGTAAAACTATGTTCTTGCCAAGCCGATGATCTTAAGGACTGCCAACCGGAGCAAGAGTACGAAAGGGAAACCATGAAGTGCAACATCGAACCAATCGGGAAAGCCCATGCCGACCGCTCCACCGGCGATCCATTTGATCTTTCCCCAAAGATGAGGCTCCGGGAAGAAAGGTGCCAGGCCCAAAGTGAGACAGATCAAGACCACGAGTTTCCAATGGTTTATAAGGTCTTTCATAACGGCCTGATCGATTGAACAAATTCACCTATTTTGTCCACGCCTTTTTCGGTCAGGTGCTTGATGAAGGCAGAACCGATGATGGCCCCTTTGGCCTTTTCCGTCGCTTGCTTAAAGGCCGTGGCATTGCTGATGCCAAATCCCACTATCTGTGGATTTTGCAGGGACAATGAGGCAATGCGATCAAAATAATCGGTCTGGGTTTTGCCAAAGCCCGATTTGGATCCCGTAACACTTGCCGAACTGACCATGTAAATGAATCCCTCCGAGGCCTTGTCGATCTGTTGGATACGAGCGTCACTGGTCTGTGGCGTGATCAGGAAAACATTGATCAACCCGAATTTTTTAAAGGTCGCTTCATATTCTTCCAGGTAAACATCAAGGGGAAGGTCGGGCATAATGATGCCATCGATACCGATGTCATGGCATTTTTTGCAGAAGGCCTCCACGCCGTATTGCAGCATGGGGTTAAAATAGCCCATGACGATCAAGGGAATGGAAACCGTTTTTCGAATGTCCTTCAATTGTGCGAAGAGTTTTTCGGTTGTCATCCCGTTCCGCAAGGCGGCAGTGGAACTCTCCTGTATGGTGGGCCCATCGGCCAAGGGGTCGCTGAACGGCAAGCCGATCTCAACCATATCCACCCCGTTTTTCTCCAATTCGTGAATAATGCGCACCGTATCCCCGATTTCGGGATACCCTGCGGTGAAATAGATCGAGAGGAGTTTCCCCGGTTCCTTTAATTTTTTATTGATTCTGTTCATTTGCCGATTTAGAGTTTGAAATAATCGATATAGGTGCTGAGGTCTTTATCGCCGCGCCCCGACAGGTTGATCACAATGATATCTTCCGGCTTGAAACGTTTGTGGTCGAAAATGGCGAAGGCATGGGAGGTTTCGATCGCAGGGATGATGCCCTCCATTTGTGATACCATCAGCCCGGCGGTCATCGCCTCATCATCTGTGATGGAGATGAATTCTCCGCGGCCAGATCGATATAAATGGGCATGCATGGGCCCGACCCCCGGATAGTCCAAGCCGGCCGAAATGGAATAGGGTTCCGTAATCTGCCCGTCCTGCGTCTGCATCAACAGGGTTTTGCTTCCGTGGATGATACCCACCCTGCCCAAGGCCGAAGTTGCCGCACTTTCACCGGAATGTACCCCTTTTCCCGCAGCCTCCACGGCGATGATGCCCACTTCGGGCCGATCGAGATAATGATAATAGGCGCCGGCCGCATTGCTGCCGCCTCCTACACAGGCCACCACATAATCGGGATAATCGCGCCCCTCCTTTTCAAGCAGTTGCCATTTGATTTCCTCGGAAATGACCGACTGAAACCGGGCGACCATATCGGGATAAGGATGTGGTCCCACCACTGAGCCGATGATGTAATGGGTATTTACGGGATTGTTGATCCAATCCCTGATCGCTTCGTTCGTGGCATCCTTCAAGGTTCTGCTCCCCGATAAGGCGGGCCTTACGGAAGCGCCCAACATTTTCATCCGTGCAACGTTGGGCGCCTGTCGTGCGATGTCTTTCTCGCCCATGTACACCACACATTCAATGCCCATCAAGGCACAGACCGTGGCGGTGGCCACCCCATGTTGTCCGGCCCCGGTTTCCGCGATGATACGGTTCTTGCCCAATTTCTTGGCCATCAAAATCTGGCCAATGGTATTGTTTACCTTATGGGCTCCGGTATGACACAGGTCTTCCCTTTTCAGATAAATTTTGGTCTGATATTTATCGGAAAGCCGGTTTGCGAAGTACAATGGGGTAGGGCGGCCCACATAGTCTTTTAACAATTGGTTGAACTCCGCCTTAAAGCTGGGTTCCTCCATGATTTTGATATAATTTTGCCTCAGTTCTTCGGTGTTGGGGTACAGCATCTCCGGGATGAAGGCCCCGCCAAATTCACCATAATATCCTTTTTCGTTCGCGTGGTATGTTTTCATAGCAATTCTTTAAATTCCTTTAATTTATCAATCTCTTTCAATCCGGGCCCAGACTCAAACCTACTGTTCACATCAATGGCATGGCACAACCGCGATTCGGGCCTTTTTAAAAATTCCTTGATCGAATCAACTTCGTTCAATCCGATGCCACCGCTTAAAAAATAGGGCTTGGAGGAGGTATAGTCTTTTAAAACCGACCAATCAAAGACATAACCATTTCCTCCGGGAAGCTTCCCTTTTGTATCGAACAAAAAATAATCGCAGTTCTCCTCAAAAGGTTTGAGCACCTCAAAATCGAACCCGTTTTGAATTGAAAAAACCTTGATTACCCCAACTTCCCTATCCTTGAGGGCTGCGCAGAAGGCTGGGGTTTCCCTGCCGTGCAATTGTACCATGTCGAGTGCGTGCTCAATAATATGATCATTGACTTCCTTAAGGCTGGCATCCACAAAAACCCCAACTTTTTTGATGCCCCGGGGCAGTTTTGGAATTTCCCCTTTAAAAAACCGTTTGGAATGTTCCCAAAAAATGAACCCAAGGTAATCGGGTTGTATGGCCGCTACCTCCAATACATTATGTTTCATGCCACAGATCTTTAATTTCATCGCACCAACTTATAGTTCATAGATTTTGCAATTTCGTCCATAGCCTGTTTACCGGCCCATTTTTCACAAAGGTATAACCCTAGATCCAAGGAAGCCGCCACGGCCCCGGCCGTAATGACACCCCTATCTTCAACGATCCGTTCCTGCAGCACCTCATTGGCGTATGTTTCGAGTTGTCGGTACTCGGCAAAATGGCTGGTCGCTCTTTTCCCCTCCAAAAAACCGGCCGCGCCCAGCAGCAAACTTCCAGTACAAATCGAAATTTTAAGGGTGTCCTTGCCCGCAGTCTGCAGCCAATCGATAAAGTCCTCATCCTGCTGCAAAGTCCTACTGCCGAAGCCTCCAGGGACCACAATGGCATCGTACCCGCCCAAATCGGGTCTTATGGCATCCACTGTTATCTCCAGTCCGAAATGGTCCTTGATCGAAGCTTGCAATGCACAGAGCTGCCAGCTGAGATCGGGCAAAAACCCCATGGACCGAAGCCGGCTTACCGGGTCGTAAATGCCTATAAAATCGAGGGTGGTAATACCGTTGTATAAGATATAGGCGATTCTCATATCGTTATTTGTTCGATGAATTCCCGCGCGCTTTCCCCAGGATTTCCGGAAGCCATGAATTGCTCCCCGATGAGGAACCCTTGATAGCCATATTGCATCAGATCTTTGATCGAATCTACTTTGCCGATACCGCTTTCCGATACTTTCACGAATTCATCGGGAATCATGTGGGCCAGTGACTTGCTGGTCTCAAGACTTACTTCGAAGGTTTTCAGATTCCGGTTGTTCACGCCCAACAGATCGATGCTGGGCATGACCGATCGATTCAATTCCGCTTCGTTGTGCACTTCCAGGAGTACTTCCATTTGAAGGCTTTTTGCCAATTCCGAAAATGATTTGATCTGTGCCCTGGTCAGTATGGCCGCGATCAATAAGATCAGATCCGCCCCATACGCCCTGGCTTCAACGATCTGGTATTCATCGATAATAAATTCTTTTCGCAGTAAGGGCATTTGGGTTGCGGCACGCGCCAACAGCAAATCGTCCAAAGATCCCCCGAAGTATTTGCCGTCGGTCAGAACCGACATGCCACTGGCCCCAGCCTTTTGGTATCCCATGGCCACATCCTGTACACTTACATCCTGATTGATGATCGACTTTGAAGGGGAGCGGCGTTTGTGTTCCGCGATGATGCCGGCGCCACGACTTTTTAAATCCCCGGCCAACGAAAAGGTATTACGGCCAAAAAGGACCGCCTCCTCCAATTGGGCCAGTGGCACGATCGATTTTTTCAACAACACTTCTTTATGCTTGTCGACCACAATTTTTTCAAGGATGTCCATCAATTGCTCAATTCTTGTAATTTCTTCAATGCCCTAAGGCCATGTCCGCTCCGCAACGATTCCATGGCCAATTCAAATCCTTCCTTGGCGCCGATCTCCTTGACGGTGGCGATTGCGATGCCCGCATTGGCGCATACCACATTGTTTTGTGCTTCCGTGCCCCGTCCTTCGAGTACCTCCATAAAAATTTTCGCCGAATCTGCAATGCTGTTGCCACCGATGATATCGGTATGCGCAATGGCCTTCACCCCAAAATCTTCAGGTTCCAATATACCTTCCGATAGGTTCGATATGGTCTTGGTTCGTCCGGTGAGGGAGATTTCGTCATAGCCATCCAATGCATGCAGCACGGTGAATTTCTTATCTGTGTTCTGGTAGAGGTATCCGTACATGCGCGCCAATTCGAGATTGAAAACGCCTACCATTTGATTTTTTGGAAAAGCCGGATTTACCATGGGCCCCAACATGTTGAAAAAGGTCTTTACCCCCAATTCGCGGCGTATCGGTGCCACATTTTTCATGGCGGGGTGGAACAATGGGGCATGGAGGACACAAATGCCCGCCTGGTCGATCGATTTCTCCAAAAAATCGGCATCACTGCTGAACTTGATACCCAAAAATTCCATCACGTTACTACTGCCACAAGTGGAGGAGACTCCATAGTTGCCGTGTTTGGTGACCTTTATGCCGGCCCCCGCCGTAACAAAGGATGCCAAAGTGGAAATATTGAAGGTGTCCTTGCCATCGCCACCGGTACCACAAAGGTCGATCGGGTCATAGGCCGCCAAATCGATCGCCAGGCAGAGATCGAGCAGGGCATCACGAAAGCCCTCCAGTTCTTCTATGGTAATACTGCGCATCATGTATACGGTAAGGAATGCAGCGATTTGGCTCCCATTATAATCCCCTTTCGCAATGTTGACCAAGATGGTACGGGCATCGGTTTTGGAAAGCTGTTCATGATTGATCAGTCTGTTCAGTGTTTCTTTCATGGTACGATTTCTTTTTTTCTTTCCCCCTTTTCCTTCATAACAGGGAATTGCAATTGATCGGAGGCAAAAGCATCCTTAAATTCCGACTTCATTTGCCGGTATACATAGTTCATTGGCGCGGGGGCGAATTCACCCAATTTTCCAATATTTTCTTTCCATAAGGGGTCAACACGGATTCTGGATGGAATTGTACCGAACAGACATCGTATTGCTTATGGCGCAGCGACATGATCTGTCCGTTTTCATCCAAGGAAGTAATGTCGAAAACATCGGGCAAATCGGTGTCGACAACCCAGGAATGATAGCGGCCCACCTCAATTTCATTGGGAATGTCCTTAAACAACGCGTCATCCTTCACTATTTTTATCTTGGTCGCAATTCCGTGATATACTTTGTCCAGGTTGACCAAGGATCCGCCAAAGACCTCTGCGATGGCCTGTTGCCCCAGACAAACCCCGAAAATACTTTTTGTCGGGGCATATTTGGCGATGATTTCCTTTAACAATCCCGCCTCGTCAGGAATTCCCGGTCCGGGCGACAGTACTATTTTATCAAAAGAATCCACTTCCGCCAAATCCAACTGATCGTTTCTTTTTACCGTTACCGCACAGCCCAGGTCCTCCAAATAATGCACCAGGTTGTAAGTGAAACTATCGTAATTATCTATGACTAAAATGTTTTTCATTCTTAAATGGTCTCGGCGATTTCCAAAGCTTTGGTCAAAGCCCCAAGTTTGTTATAGGTTTCCTGTAATTCATTTTCCGGGTCGGACGCTGCGACCAGGCCCGCACCTGCTTGATAATACAACTGATGGTTTTTGCTTAAAAAAGTTCGGATCATAATGGCATGGTTGAAATTGCCCTTAAAATCCATAAAACCGATGGCGCCGCCGTAATAGCCACGGCCCGTTTTTTCATATTTCTCGATCAATTGCATCGCCATATGTTTCGGGGCACCGCTTAGGGTTCCGGCGGGAAAGGTATCGGCCACCACCTTCATGGTGGGGATATCTTTTTTCTTTTGCCCGGTGACCTTGGACACCAGATGGATCACATGGGAAAAAAACTGTACTTCCCTATAATTGGCCACTTGAACCATATTGCCGTTTCTGCTGAGGTCGTTGCGGGCCAAATCTACCAACATCACATGTTCGCTGTTTTCCTTGTGGTCTTCGGTCAATTTTTTGGCCAAGGCGGCATCTTTTTCGTCATTGCCGGTTCGTTTAAAGGTTCCGGCAATAGGGTGGATTTCCGCTTTGCCGTCCTTGACGATCAGTTGGGCCTCGGGGGAACTTCCAAAAATCTTGAAATCGCCATAATCGAAATAAAAGAGATATGGTGAGGGATTTATGGAACGCAACGCCCGGTATACATTGAATTCATCGCCCTTGAATGCTTGTGAAAACCTTCTGGAGAGCACCAACTGGAAAACATCGCCCCTTTGGCAGTGTTTTTTGGCAAGCCGAACCTGTTCCTTGAACTCCTCGTCTTCCAGATTGGAAGCGGCCTTGCCTTCTTTCCTGAAATTGTAGGAAGCAAAATTTCTGATATTGAGAATTTGTTCCAATTCGGGAATATTGCTTTCCGAGGCATAACAATGGGCAAAAATATAGGCTTCGTTCTTAAAATGGTTGATCGCGATCACGTTCTGGTAAACCGCATAATAGATATCGGGTATACTGATACTCCCTGCTTTTTTGCCAATGCCAAGATCTTCGAAATACCGCACCGCATCATAGGCCATGTAGCCGAAGAGCCCATTGTCTATAAACTTAAAACCGTTGGCCGATGCCTGAAAACGCTGACTGAATCGATCGATGATCCCCACCACATCAGTATCTTCCTTGATTTCGATATTTTCGGTTTGGCCATCGGGAAATTGCTGTTCAACAATTTCGTTTTCGACTTTTATCGAGGCGATGGGATTGCAGCAGATATAGGAAAAACTATTGTCGTTCGCGTGATAGTCGCTACTCTCCAATAGAATGCTGTTGGGAAACCGATCGCGTATCTTTAAATATACGCTCACAGGGGTAATGGTGTCTGCCAATATCTTTTTATAATGGGTGGTCAAGTGATAGTTCATGCCAGAATGTAAATCCGTTAATTAAAAAAGGCCTGTCGTGATGACAAGCCTTTGTATGGTTTAACTACAATGATGCTCAGCTCACGAAATGCGTCGTAAGTTGTTCCACCACCAAGTATTGATTCCTCTTTGCTTCATTAGGCCAAATATAGAAACCTTTTTTTAAACGACAATGGTCACCATTCAAAAAAAAATCCTACTGTCCCATGAAGGGGGAAGTAGGACTTTCGGGCTTCTTTTTCTTTTTCTTAGAATTCCAGATCCACGACAAGGTCAAACTCGTCATAGATGGTTTTGTCCCCTAGGTTTTCGAAGAAACTTCCAGAACCATAGCGCACGTTGTATTCGGAGCGGTCTATTTTCATGGTCGCGGTGGCCTTGCTGCCATAAATCGAAACGTCGAAAGTAACTGGCTTTGTGATTCCTTTGATAGTAAGGTCTCCGGTTACGTCGTATGAATTTTTACCGCTGGGCTCCACTTTGGTAAAAACCAAGGTAGCTGTTGGATGGTTCTCAACCCCAAAGAAATCATCCGATTTGAGGTGGCCCTCCAATTTTCCTTTCGATTCACCTTCCAAATCCTTAGAGATCAGGGTGGTCATTTGAACTTCGAACTCGCCACCGGTCAATTTATCATTTTCGAAGACCAATGCGCCAGAATTAAGGTCGATCGTTCCGTGGTGGGAACCTGTGACCTTGTAAGCTTTCCAGGCGATACGGCTCGCGTCTGTATTTACTTCTTTTTTACCATCAATAACTGGTTCGGTAGCGGATGCGGTAATTCCGAATGCCAGGGCAAGTACTAAGCTTAAATCATTCTTTCTCATAATTTTCAAAATTTAATTTTAATTAATAATTTAGGTTTCTATTTAAAATTTGTTGAACAATTCGTTCAGTTGTTCCAATTCTTTGGTCGAAAGGTTTTTGAGTATTTCTGATTCGGCCCCCTTCATGCTGGCATCCATTTTTTCCAGTGCTGCACTCCCTTCCTGCGTAATTCGTATTTCGACTTTCCTTCGGTTCGATGGGCATACCATCCGGACTACGAAGCCCTTTAGTATGAGTTTGTCGACAAGGCGTGTGGTATTGCTCATTTTCGTGATCATGCGCTCGTTCAAGGTAAACAGGTTGGCCGGTTTCTCTTTTTGACCCCTTAGGATGCGCAGCACGTTGAATTGTTGAATGGAGATGTCAAAGTCTTTCAAGGCCGCCGAAATCGTTTCGTTGATTTTGTTGTTTACCAAGAAAAAATGTATAATCGTCCGACTTTCGAGGGGGATTTTTTTATCGGTTTTTATGACTTCTTCAACATTCATGTCAATACAATAATTGTATATACAAATGTATGTTGATATCGGGGAACGTGCAAGCCCGTAACCGATAAATTTTTGTTAAAAAAATCAACCTGCCCATTTCTCCCAAAAACATTACTTTTGATTGTTGATCAAAAAAAACGAAAATCAATTCTTATTGCTTATGGATTTGTCACAAGAAGAATGGAGCGAGCAACTGCAACAAGATGGCAATGCCATGGTATTGGACGTTCGCGCTCCGGAAGAACTCGAAGAGGGCTTCATCCCCAATGCCACCAATATCGATTTCTATCTCGGGCAGCAATTTTTGGAGGAAATCGGGAAATTGGATAAAGGGAAAAATTATTATGTGTACTGCCGAAGTGGTAATCGAAGCGGTCAGGCGTGCGCCATCATGAACAGCCTCGGATTCAAAAACACCTATAATTTGGAGGGTGGATTCATGAATTGGGAGGGCGAAATAGCTGAATGAACATTTTGCTTTTAAAAGCACCCCAATACACAATCATATTGATTATTGCAGCCATTGGGCTATGGGAATTCTTCATCAACAAGGGAATTTCAACCCAATGAGGTCCCATGCAATAATAATGCGGGCCTAGGCCATAGCTTTAGGAGGGTAAAGCTAGTCAAGGCCCATGACCGAGGAACTCCTCCATTTTATCTGGAAATATAAAAAGCTGCCCCTTCGCGACCTCTTGACCACCAAGAAAGAACAGCTTCATATCATCGATCTCGGTACCCATAACTTTTATGCGGGCCCTGATTTTTTTAATGCCCGTTTAAAAATCAAGGGGCAATTATGGGCGGGTAACGTTGAAATTCACCTCAAGTCATCGGATTGGTACGCGCACTCGCATGAGAAAGACGCCAACTATGATAACGTGATCCTCCATGTGGTCTGGCAAGATGATGTCAGTGTCTTTCGTAGCGATAACAGCGAGATTGCCACCTTGGAACTCAGGCAAGTGATTTCGCCCGACCTGCTTTTGGCCTATCGAAATTTGATGGATCAACGGCAGAAAACTTTTATCAATTGTGAGCGCCAAATAGGTCAAATAGAGGGTATTACTTGGGCAAATTGGCTCGATCGGCTCTATATCGAACGACTGGAATCAAAATCCGATTTGATTCGCCGACGCCTGGAACGGTCAAATAACGACTGGGAGCAAGTGCTTTTTTACTTGCTCCTCAAAAATTTTGGATCTAAAGTGAACGCCGCTTCTTTCATGGGGCTGGCCGATGTCATTGATTTTTCAATGGTACGCAAATTGCAGCAGAACGTCTTCCAGCTCGAAAGCTTTTTTTTCGGTTTGATCGGGCTGTTGGACCGAAAAGACATCGATGATATTTACTATCTCGCCTTGAGCAAGGAATTTCATTTCTTGCAGCGCAAATACTGCCTGGTCACCAGCGTGGTGCCCAAACCTGATTTCTTCAAATTGAGGCCCCATAACTTCCCCACGATCCGACTTTCCCAACTGGCCATGCTGTACGGAAAACGTCCAAATTTGTTCAGTAAAACGATACAGGCCGATACGCTCGAAGATTATTACAATTTGTACGGGGCCGAAGCCAGTACCTATTGGAAGACCCATTTTACTTTCGGGAAATCATCGAAACAAAGTTCCAAAAGGCTTACCAAGTCCTTTATCAACCTTTTGCTCATCAATACCATTCTTCCTTTGAAATATGCCTATTCAAGAACCCAGGGGCAGGCGCTCAACGTACCGATTGTGGAAGTAATGACCAACATAGGGAAAGAGGACAACCATATCATCGCCCATTTTGAATCACTTGGCATGCCCGTTCAGAATGCGATGGAAGGTCAATCGGTACTGCAACTGTTCAAGGAATATTGCAGCAAGAACCATTGTTTGCGATGCGCGGTGGCCCAAAAATTGCTTCATGCCTGATACGCTTCAAAGGTCGCTCGGTTTTTGTGGCACAGATGAAAACCGACTCATGTTGAAGTACCCTTTGGCATAATACCGATATGGGTGATCCTTTTTCAAATTTCAGTTTTCTTTTGTTAATTTTAGGCCATGAATTTATTCTATACCTTACTCTACTATTTTCAGAAGCGTGGTTTCGAGGTAAGTCGACGCATCGCGGAGCGTTTGGGAATTAGTGCCCGAGTAGTGCGGACTACCTTTATTTATCTTACTTTCGTGACCCTGGGATTTGGCTTTGCATTGTACCTATTTTTGGCCTTTTGGTTGAAAATCAAAGATTTGGTCTATACAAAACGCACTTCCGTGTTTGATCTATAAATATGCTGAACCTCTTCCGATCCAGAATGATTTTGGCCATTACCTTGATGACGGCCGTTCTGCTTTTTGGGATTTTGGGCTATATGTTGATTACCGGTTACAGTTGGATCGATGCCCTCTACATGACCGTTATTACCGTTACCACGGTCGGTTTTTCGGAAGTGGGCCCTATGGATACGGATGGAAAGATTTTTACCGTAATTTTAATCGTTGCCAGTGTTTTCATTTTCGCTTTTGCCATTTCGGTGATCACCGAGTACATATTGGGAAGAAATTCGCTACAAATCCTCAAAAAGAAAAAAACCAGATATATGATCAACAAACTATCAAAACATGTGGTGGTCTGTGGCTTTGGCCGAAACGGGATGCAGGCCGCGGCACGACTCAAAGCCTACAAACGCCCTTTTTTGGTCATAGAAAAAGACAAAGAGGTCATCGCGCGCTATGAAAAGGAAGTGATTTTTGTGGAAGGTGACGCCAATGATGATGATGTGCTTATCGCAGCGGGCATCGAACGGGCCCAATATCTGATTTCTGCCATGCCAGACGATGCCGCCAACCTTTTTGTGGTGCTCTCCGCCCGTCAGATGAACAAAAAATTGTTCATCATCAGCAGGGCTTCTTTGGTCAATTCACAGAAAAAATTGTTTTTGGCGGGTGCCAATAAGGTGATCATGCCCGATAAGATCGGGGGAGATCATATGGCCTCACTCGTGGTAATGCCCGACCTGATCACATTTATGGATAAACTTTCAGTGGAAGGCGAGCACACCACCAATTTGGAGGAAGTGGCCATCGAGGATTTTAAGGATCAGTTAGACTGCAATTCACTTCGGGATCTCGACCTTCGCAAAAAAACCGGATGTACCATCATCGGTTATATCGAACCCAACGGCAACTATATCATCAATCCGGAGGCAGATCTTCAATTGCAGCCCAAAAGTAAGGTCATTGTTCTCGGCAGGCCCGAGCAGATTCGCAAATTGAATGAAATGTTCCATATAGATTAAGTTAATTCAACCCATTATTTGATTGGGTTGAATATTTTTTGGATATTGTCCGGCCAACATCAAGTAAACAAAACCAACAGACCAGATTATGAAGCGAGGCTTACTTTCCCTATTTACGATTATTTTTCCCTTTGCCATATTTTCACAAGAACAACAATCATCCGCTGTGGAACCGGGACTCGACCAGCGGATCAATGCTTGGTTCGAGCCGATCACAGCCGTTTGGGAAGGGATCGTTTTTTGGGAAGTCCCGGGCACAGGTGTGCCTTTGGTGGTCATCGTTTTGGTGTTGGGGGCCACTTTTTTTACCCTGTATTTTGGTTTTGTCAACATCAGGAAATTTCCGTTGGCCCTCAATGTGGTCAGGGGCAAATATGATGCCGTGGACATGCCAGAAGGCCATGGGGTAGAGAAAGCGGAAGTGAACATCGTCGATGGCGATATTGTCGATACCATCCGCGATGAGGGCCATGGGGAGGTAAGCCATTTCCAGGCCTTGGCCACCGCCGTTTCCGGAACAGTTGGTCTGGGGAATATCGCCGGGGTTGCCTTGGCCATCGCCATAGGCGGGCCGGGCGCCACTTTTTGGATGATCGTATGTGGCTTGCTGAGCATGTCCACTAAATTTGTGGAGTGTACCCTGGGTGTTAAATACCGCGATGTGGATGAGAACGGCACCGTTTATGGGGGGCCGATGTATTACCTTTCCAGAGGTCTGAAACAAAGGGGCTACACCGGTCTCGGAAAAGCCTTGGCCGTCATTTTCGCCATTCTTTGCGTTGGGGCTTCTTTTGGCGGGGGCAATGCAGTACAATCGAATCAGGCGGCCGAACAGTTGGTCTCCATGATGGGCATTGAAGGCGGGTCCTCCGGTTTTATCATTGGTGTGGTGCTCGCCATATTGGTGGGTATCGTCATCATAGGGGGCATTAAACGCATCGCATCGGTCACCGAAAAAATCGTCCCATTTATGGCCGTCATTTACGCAGTGGCCTGCTTGGTGGTGATATTTGCGAATTTTTCATATATCGATGATGCCTTTGGACTTATTTTTGAAGGTGCATTTACGCCCGAGGCTGGTTTGGGCGGACTCTTTGGGGTGCTTATCGTCGGTTTTAGAAGGGCCGTGTTCTCGAATGAGGCAGGAGCTGGATCTGCGGCCATTGCCCATTCCGCGGTAAGAACAAAATACCCGGCGAGCGAGGGTATCGTGGCTTTGTTGGAACCCTTCATCGATACGGTCGTGATCTGCACCATGACCGCGCTCGTGATCATTTTTTATAACAGCGGCGGTATATTTGCCTACGGCGGCGACGGTGCCGGACAGGTAGTGGTTGAAGGGATGAACGTGGGCGGGGTAACGCTCACCTCCATGGCCTTTAAATCGGTCATCCCATGGTTTCCCTATGTGCTGACCCTCGCTGTGGTGCTGTTTGCCATTTCCACCATGATTTCCTGGTCCTATTATGGCCTGCAATCTTGGAAGTATTTGTTCGGAAGGGGCAAAGTGGCAGACCTGTGCTACAAACTTTTGTTCGTCGCTTTTATCATCATTGGCGCATCTGCCTCCATGGGTGCGGTTTTCGCCTTTTCGGATGCCATGATATTGGCTTTGGTATTTCCCAATATGATCGGTTTGCTGATCCTATTTCCCAATGTGAAGGAAGAGCTCGTCAGATATTTGAAGGCCATTAAAACGGTCGGAAAATAGGAACCCGGTCTTAGGATTGTGACGCTATGACATCAAGGCGGTTCCCTGCCATTCTTTTTGATTTTATTTTAAGGTGTATATTTAATTATTCACTACATTTCGCTGGGTTTTTCAAAACACCCCTACCCAATTAAATGGCACAAACTTCTGAAACCTGGGGTTCTCGCGTAGGCCTCATCCTAGCCATGGCCGGCAATGCCGTAGGCCTCGGAAATTTCCTTCGCTTTCCTGTCCAAGCAGTTCAAAATGGCGGAGGCGCTTTTATTATTCCCTATTTGGTCTGTTTTCTTTTAATGGGCATTCCCCTGCTATTTGTCGAATGGTCTTCCGGCAGGTATGGAGGAAGGTTTGGCAACCATAGTACCCCATATATTTTCGATTCCATGGTGAAAGGTAGGGTACTCAAATATATTGGAGTCTTTGGAATATTCACCAATGTGGCCATCGTGGCCTATTATGCCTATATCGAATCTTGGACCATTTCCTATGTATACCATTCGTTGAGGGGTACTTTCAGTGATATGTCCCAGGGCGAAGTTGCGGGTTTTTTCAATTCCTATGTGGATGTCGCCCACAGTACTACTGGGATCCCATATGAAGCTGTCATCTTTTATATCCTCTGTTTGGCCTTGAACACCTTTATTCTTTCCAAAGGCTTAAAAGGGGTCGAGAAGGTCGCGAAAATCGGAATGCCCCTACTGATACTGTTCGGCATTTTTCTTGCAATTAGGGCCTACACCCTGGGTACGAGCGGCGCATCCGATCTTTTCCCTAACGCGAACGCCTGGGAAGGGTTCAATTTTTTATGGACGCCCCAATACGATTCATTGTTGAGCCCTAAAGTATGGTTGGCGGCTGCAGGACAGATCTTTTTTACGCTTTCGGTGGGCATGGGCACCATTCATTGCTATGCATCGTATGTAAAAAGTAAGGATGATATCGCATTGAACGCAGTATCTGCAGGATTCATGAACGAATTTGTGGAGGTGGTTTTGGGGAGTGCCATCGTCATCCCGATCGCTGCCGGATATTTGGGCCTGGATTGGGTCTTGAACAATGCCGGCTTTGGTATGGCCTTCCAGACCATGCCCTATTTGTTTCAGCAATGGGGCCCTATTTTGGCCGCAGTCGCAGGGGTGATGTGGTTCGGGTTGCTGTTCTTCGCCGGAATTACCAGTTCCCTTGCGATGGGTACCCCATGGATGGGCTTTATGGCCGATGAGTTTGGTTGGAACAAAAATAAAGGCGCTTGGTCATTTGGCGGATTGGCTTTGCTGATCGGGCTGCCAACGGTTTTCTTTTATCAGCAGGGCGTTTTCGATGATTATGATTACTGGGCCGGGACGGTAAGTCTTGTGGTTTTCGCATTCTTCGAGATATTCCTTTTCGCATGGATCTTCGGAATGGACAAGGGATGGGCCGAAATCAATAGGGGGGCCGATATCAGGATTCCAAGATTCTATAGGTTTGTCATCAAATACGTAACCCCATTGTTGTTGGGCTGGGTCTTTGTGGCCAGTATTCCCAATATGAAGGATAATATTCTGCACAAGGATACCTATAACAATACGGCTTTCGCCAAGCGCTTTTATTTGGAGAAGTTCAATAACGAACCCAAGACCGTGGGCATCGTGGAAGCGGTGGAGGATCAATATGTGAAACTGTCCTTTGAGAATACCCGGAAACGGTACGACAAGGACAAAGGGGAGTCCTATCAAGAAGTCTTTACCGATTACAAAGAATACCGTTTTGAAGGAGACCAGCACACCTCCGTACAATTGGGCGAAGTCTTGAAACCGGGAGATGCCATAGCCGTAGGCGAATTCACCAACAAGGTTTTTTATAAGAACATCGGAAGGATATTGTTGAGTGCCACCTTCCTGTTTATATGTTTATTGGTATATTTAGCCTATCAGAAACGTAAAAAAGAAGGGAGGGCCACCGTATGAACACCACCGCATTGATCACCATGATATTGGCGCAAGGGACCGTAACGTTTATCGCCATCTACTTTTTTTATAGGGTATTGACCACCC
Source organism: uncultured Flavobacteriaceae bacterium (assembly GCA_963760375.1). Lineage (GTDB taxonomy): Bacteria > Bacteroidota > Bacteroidia > Flavobacteriales > Flavobacteriaceae > Pelagihabitans. The sequence goes on from CAVXCS010000005.1 coordinate 354,455, forward strand.
CTCCCAAAAAGGAACCCGATTCCTATTCCGAGAACGATGACGAGGTCATAAGGCAAAACACTTGATTTTTTGAAAGGTAGAAAGAAAATACATCTCTTTGCCTTCACCAAACAAGAAAGGAGCGGGGTCTTCTACTTGCTCCTTATTGTTGTTTTGCTTCAATTGGGCTATTGGTTATTGATATGGCTGCCTGTCGATGGTGAAAAACAAAACTTCGAGCTGGACAAAGATGCCCAGGCCCAGATCGATTCCCTCAAAGAGCGTATTTCGGTACAGGATTCCTTGAAGATATACCCTTTCAATCCAAATTATATCACCGATTATAGAGGTTATGTCCTTGGGTTGACGGTTGCGGAATTGGATCGATTAGCAGCCTACCGTTCGGAAGGAAAATTCATCAATTCCGCGGTTGAATTCCAGCAGGTTACCCTAATATCAGACTCGCTTTTAATGGCCCTGACCCCTTTTTTTAAATTTCCGGACTGGTTGGGGAACCATGCGACAAAAACCGGTAAGGAAGCAGCTAAAACGCTTTATTCTGGGCAAGGTGATGCGCTCCCTGCCAAAAATAACTTCACCCCGTTACCCCCAAAATCTGATTTGAATTTGGCCACAGGGGAAGACCTAATGGCAATCTCGGGTATTGGAGAGGTGCTTTCAGCAAGGATCATCAAATTCCGAGATCGATTGGGAGGTTTTTGGGTGGTTGACCAATTGTACGACGTGTACGGTTTGGAACCGGAGGTGGTCGAAAAGACCTTGGAACGCTTTGAAGTCGTGACCTTGCCAAAAGTGGAAAAAATCAACATCAATGAGGCCTCCGCCGAAGAATTGAGCCGATTGATCTATATTTCCCCCAAACTTGCCAGGCAGATCATAGCCTATCGACAGCGCAACGGGAGTATCGATTCTTTTGACGAATTAACTGCGATTGAAAACTTCCCCGCCGAGAAGATTGAGAGAATTAGACTATATTTGTCGTTATAAAAAAATTGCTAAAAAATGGTTACCGAATCAATATCAACAATGGATTTCGACTACTCCGAAACCCAGCAAATGGTCGCTGCTTCGGCGCGTGAGTTCGCCGAACAATACATTCGACCACATGTGATGGAGTGGGACGAGAAACAGTACCTGCCGATCGATGTTCTGAAAAAAGCCGGGGAATTGGGCTTTATGGGCGTCTTGGTCCCTGAACAATACGGAGGATCTGGATTGGGCTATCACGAATACATTGCCATCATAGAAGAAATTTCAAAGGTCGATCCATCGATAGGCCTTTCCATTGCTGCCCACAATTCGCTATGTACGAACCACATACTGTCATTTGGGAACGAATCGCAAAAGCAAAAGTGGGTTCCCAAATTGGCTACTGCCGAATGGATCGGTGCCTGGGGATTGACCGAGCACAACACGGGTTCAGACGCAGGGGCGATGTCGACCACAGCGGTAAAGGAAGGGAACGCATGGGTCCTCAACGGCGCAAAGAATTTCATCACCCATGGAAAAAGTGGCGATATCGCCGTTGTTATAGCCAGAACCGGTGAAAAAGGGGATAGTCATGGCATGACCGCCTTTGTGGTGGAAAAGGGTACCCCAGGGTTCTCAAGTGGGAAAAAGGAAAATAAGCTGGGCATGCGCGCCAGTGAAACGGCCGAACTGGTTTTCGATAATTGCAGAATTCCAGATGGGAACCGTTTGGGTGCCATCGGGGATGGCTTTATCCAATCGATGAAAATACTTGATGGTGGCCGGATCTCGATAGGTGCTCTTTCCTTGGGCATTGCAAAAGGGGCCTATGAAGCATCGCTGAAATATTCCAAGGAACGGATACAATTCGGGAAACCGATCAGCCAATTTCAGGGTATTTCATTCAAGCTCGCAGATATGGCCACTGAAATTGAGGCGGCGGAATTGTTGGTGCATAAGGCAGGTTTCCTAAAAAATGCGGGCCGCCCCATGACCAAATCCGGTGCCATGGGAAAAATGTATGCTTCCGAGGTGTGCGTCCGGGTGGCTAATGAGGCAGTGCAGATACACGGCGGCTACGGCTACACCAAGGATTTTCCCGTCGAAAAATTTTATCGCGATTCCAAATTGTGTACCATTGGGGAAGGCACCACCGAAATACAAAAGGTGGTCATCTCAAAAAATATTTTAAAATAAGTTCGGCAATTTTCATTTAATACCATTATATTTGCCACCCGAATCACTAAAGAAAGGAGGTTGTAGCCCATGTTAATTATACCGATTAAAGAAGGAGAAAACATAGACAGAGCTTTAAAGCGTTTCAAGCGAAAGTTCGACAAGACAGGTACGATGAGGCAGTTGCGCAAAAGGCAGCAGTTCAACAAACCTTCAGTACTGCGCAGAGCACAGATTCAAAAGGCACAGTATATCCAAGGCCTTAGAGATAGGGAAGAAATTTAATTTTTCCCGATCCTGTAGTATAATATCAAAAATCCCATCCCAACCGATGGGATTTTTGCTTTGTATGGGGGTTTGCCGTTCAATCTTTACTAACTTTGGGATATGGCAATGGAGTCTTTTTTAAACTACCTCTCCCTGGAAAAAAACTATTCGGGGCATACGGTCAGTGCCTATCAAAAAGATTTGGAGGCCTTTCTCGACTACTGCCAGGAAAATTACCAGACCCGAAAAATCGATTCGATCGAGTATACCGTGATCCGAAGTTGGATCGTGGGCCTTGTCGATTCGGGAATTACAAACCGTTCGATCAACCGAAAAATAGCTTCCTTGAAGGCCTATTATAAGTTTTTGCAACGCATTGGGGAAATCTCTGTAAACCCATTGGCCAAACATAAAGCGTTGAAGACCTCCAAAAAAATCGAGATTCCTTTCTCCGAACTGGAGATGGAAAACGTGAGGTTCGAACTGGCCATAGAACCGGGGTTTGAAGGGGCGCGTGATGCCCTACTGGTCGAGCTGCTCTACACCACGGGCATCAGAAGGGCCGAATTGATAGACCTGCACATGGGCGCGGTTGACCTTCAATCCAGGCACATCAAGGTTCTCGGCAAAAGAAACAAGGAACGAATCTTACCCCTGCTGCCTTCAACCGTCGCCCTTTTTCACACCTATTTTGGGGAACGTGGCAACTTGACGGCAATCCTCGATGAACGACATGTTTTTTTGACGAAATCGGGAAACAAATTATATGAAACCCTTGTTTATAGAGTAATAAATAGGTATTTTAGTAAGGTGTCTTCCAAGGTTAAAAAAAGTCCACATATCCTTAGGCACACCTTTGCGACCCATCTGCTCAACAAAGGTGCAGATTTGAATTCGGTGAAGGAGCTTTTGGGCCATTCAAGCCTGGCCTCGACCCAGGTGTATACCCATAACGGCATCGCCGAGCTCAAAAAGGTGCACGCCAAGGCCCATCCCCGGAGCAAGGGCTAGCACTTCGAACAGTAGGAAGTTTAACTTAAACAGCAAACAATTCTATGAAAGTAAACGCACAATCGGTCAATTTCAATGCCGACGGAAAACTCATCGATTTTATGCAAACCCGATTAAACAAACTCGAATTATTCTATGACAAGGTAATCAGTTCGGACGTCTACTTAAAAGTTCAGAACACCAGTGCCAAGGAGAACAAGATCGTAGAGATTCAGGTGAACGTCCCCAGGGATAAATTTATCGTAAAAAAACAGTGTAAATCTTTTGAGGAAGCGATAGATTCGGCCTGTAGTTCTTTGGAAAGGAAGCTCATAAAAAGGAAAGAAAAACTAAGGCCACAGCTCTAAATAAAATTTTCCGAAAATTATTTTGATTAAACAAATAAATATCTACATTTGCAGTCCGTTAGAAATAGCGGACTTTTTTATGCGCAAAAAAGAGGTAAAAGGCCGATGTAGCTCAGCTGGCTAGAGCAGCTGATTTGTAATCAGCAGGTCGTGGGTTCGAGTCCCTCTATCGGCTCAAAAGTAAGGTTGTTCATTAAAAGTAAGGGGGAGATACTCAAGCGGCCAACGAGGGCAGACTGTAAATCTGCTGACTACGTCTTCGCAGGTTCGAATCCTGCTCTCCCCACATTAACACTGCGGAGAGAAAATCACCGGAAATGTGGTTTTTTGCCAAAAGGCAGAAATCGATTCCTGAAAACCTGATACCGACGAGGCCAGGGAACGACACGAATTGAAATGTTGAAAGGTAAACATAGCGTTTAAAATCAAAGGTTTTGGATGTTATATGCGGGAGTAGCTCAGTTGGTAGAGCGTCAGCCTTCCAAGCTGAATGTCGCCGGTTCGAACCCGGTCTCCCGCTCCAGTAAACGGGAAAAAAGCGGTAAGAAGCTTTTTAACCTTTGAAGTGAAATGGTGTTTGTGGTTTTGACGCCAGTTATCGAAACCGTAAACTTTGAACCTTTGACCTAAATAAGCCGGCGTAGCTCAGGGGTAGAGCGTTTCCTTGGTAAGGAAGAGGTCATGAGTTCAAATCTCATCGTTGGCTCTAGTAAATAATTATTTGTACATACTAATATAAACATAAGATTAAAATTCATTAAAAATGGCAAAGGCAAATTTTGATCGTTCCAAACCGCACTTAAATATAGGTACCATTGGACACGTAGATCACGGTAAAACTACATTGACAGCTGCTATTACGACAGTTTTGGCTAACGCTGGATTATCTGAAGTGAGAAGTTTCGATTCAATCGACAACGCTCCTGAGGAGAAAGAAAGAGGGATTACAATCAATACCTCTCACGTTGAATATTCTACGGCCAACCGTCACTATGCGCACGTTGACTGTCCAGGTCACGCGGATTACGTGAAGAACATGGTTACCGGAGCCGCACAAATGGACGGTGCCATCCTAGTGGTTGCGGCCACTGACGGTCCGATGCCACAAACAAGGGAGCACATCCTATTGGGTCGCCAGGTAGGTATTCCAAGAATGGTCGTTTTCATGAACAAAGTGGATATGGTCGATGATGAAGAGCTTTTGGAACTTGTGGAAATGGAAATCAGGGAACTGCTTTCTTTCTATGAGTACGATGGAGACAACGGACCGGTGATCGCAGGTTCTGCCTTGGGCGCACTTAACGGTGAGCAAAAATGGGTAGATACCGTAATGCAGTTGATGGAAGCCGTTGATACTTGGATCGAAATGCCTGCCAGGGATATCGATAAACCTTTCTTGATGCCCGTTGAAGACGTTTTCACGATTACAGGTCGCGGAACGGTTGCAACCGGACGTATCGAAACAGGGGTTGCCAATACTGGTGACGGCGTGGATATCATTGGTATGGGTGCCGAAAAACTGACCTCTACCATCACGGGAGTTGAAATGTTCCGTAAGATTTTGGATCGCGGAGAAGCCGGTGATAACGTAGGTATTCTTTTAAGGGGTATTGAAAAATCCCAAATCAAAAGAGGGATGGTAATCTGCAAGCCAGGTTCGGTAAAACCACACGCCAAATTCGAGGCTGAGGTGTACATCCTTAAAAAAGAGGAAGGTGGCCGTCACACTCCATTCCATAACAACTATCGTCCGCAGTTCTATGTAAGAACCACCGACGTAACTGGAACCATCAACTTGCCAAGTGGTGTTGAAATGGTGATGCCGGGAGATAACCTTACCATTATCGTTGACCTTTTGTCACCGATCGCGTTGAGCGTAGGCCTTCGTTTTGCCATCCGTGAAGGTGGTAGGACCGTTGGGGCCGGGCAGGTGACCAAAATATTGGATTAATTCCAGAATAATTATTCTTACATCGATAAGGGTGTCCCGCCGGTCAGGCGGGATACCTTTCGACGTAAATATAAATAGGTGTCGCCCGATCCGGTTTGTTCCGGGCGGTAGCGCACCGATGAACGGGTGTAGCTCAGTTGGTAGAGCACTGGTCTCCAAAACCAGGTGTCGGGAGTTCGAGTCTCTCCTCCCGTGCCATTTCCAGGAAAGTGGGCTTTAGATTCTAAAGTGAAGCGGAACAGGAAAACCAACGAGGATGAGGTTTAAGAATTTATAATAGCTATAGCGATGTTGACTTACATAAAGGAATCTTTCGAAGAATTAAAGCACAATGTTTCGCTCCCTTCAAGGGCCGAATCCTCCAATTTAATGGTGATCGTTGCCGTCTTTTCGATTCTGTTCGCTTTGGCCACCTGGGGTGTCGATACGGTCTTGAGCAAATTGATTCGCCTCTATTTCAACAACCTATTAAATTAAGCCGAACGCTATGTCAGAAGTATTGGATAAAAAATGGTACGTGGTGCGTGCGGTGAGTGGCCAGGAGAACAAGATCAAAGGCTACATCGAGAGTGAAGTGGAACGTCATGGTTTTGGGGAATATCTTGAAGAAGTGTTGGTTCCAACGGAAAAAGTGGTTCAGATACGCAACGGAAAGAAAATCAACAAGGAACGGGTTTATTTCCCGGGTTATATCATGGTCAAGGCCAGCTTGGTGGGCGAAATGGTGCACATCATACGTTCGATCACCAATGTGATCGGGTTCTTGGGGGAGACCAAAGGAGGCGATCCCGTACCCTTGAGAAAAACGGAAGTGAACAGAATGCTGGGCAAGGTCGATGAGCTCGCGGTAAATACCGATAGCGTGGCCATCCCATTCGTATTTGGTGAAACCGTGAAAGTTATCGATGGCCCGTTCAATGGTTTTAACGGCACCGTTGAAAAAATCAATGAAGAAAAACGCAAGCTTGAGGTGATGGTCAAGATTTTTGGTAGAAAGACCCCATTGGAATTGAGCTATATGCAAGTGGAAAAGGTATAAAACAAGTGTTACAACTATAAAGGATTGTGTTGCTTCCAATTCAAACACAATTTGAATTTAAATTAAAACAATGGCAAAAGAAATAGGTAAAGTAGTTAAACTACAAGTAAGGGGAGGTGCAGCGAATCCATCGCCACCGGTTGGACCCGCCTTAGGTGCTGCCGGCGTTAACATCATGGAATTCTGTAAGCAGTTCAATGCTAGAACGCAGGACAAACCAGGCAAGATATTGCCCGTTGTTATCACCGTGTACAAAGACAAGTCTTTCGACTTCGTCGTAAAAACACCACCAGCGGCAGTTCAGCTTTTGGAAGCAGCTAAGATTAAAAAGGGATCTGGCGAACCAAACCGGGTTAAATTAGGCAACGTCACTTGGGATCAAATCAAGTCGATTGCCGAAGACAAGATGGTAGACCTCAATGCTTTTACGGTAGAATCCGCAATGAGCATGGTTGCCGGAACAGCAAGGTCTATGGGACTTAAAGTAGCTGGAAAAAGACCTTTTTAAAATCTTAAACGCAATTTAAATGGCAAAATTAACAAAAAATCAAAAAGAGGCACGGGCCCAAATAGAGAAAGATAAACTCTATTCTTTGGACGAGGCTTCCGCTTTGGTAAAGAAGATAACCAATACAAAATTTGACGCTTCCGTGGATATCGCGGTTCGATTGGGCGTAGACCCTAGGAAAGCGAACCAAATGGTACGTGGGGTGGTGACACTTCCACATGGTACCGGTAAGGATGTCAAGGTTTTGGCTTTGGTAACCCCCGATAAAGAAGCTGAGGCCAAAGAGGCCGGGGCCGATTTTATAGGGTTGGATGAATATTTGGAAAAAATCAAGAACGGCTGGACCGATGTTGATGTGATCATTACCATGCCCAGCGTCATGGGTAAATTGGGGCCGTTAGGCCGGGTTTTGGGGCCAAGGGGCCTGATGCCCAATCCAAAAACGGGAACGGTCACCATGGATATCGGAAAGGCGGTATCGGAAGTGAAGGCGGGTAAAATCGATTTTAAGGTAGATAAGACAGGTATCGTGCATGCGGCCATCGGAAAGGTATCCTTTTCGGAAGACAAGATAGCCAGCAATGCCAAAGAACTCTTGGATACCCTGATAAAATTGAAACCAGCCGCCGCTAAAGGGGTTTACATGAAAAGTATCTTTTTATCGAGCACCATGAGCCCAAGCCTTCAATTGGATCCCAAATCAGTTTAACCACCGGGTAGTTTAAAACTTAGATCATGACAAGAGAAGAAAAAGCAAACGTTATAGAAGATTTAACTGCTCAGTTGGCCGATAATGCTACCATTTATTTGGCGGATATTTCGGGATTGGACGCGGTGACCACATCCGACCTAAGGAGGGCGTGCTTCAAAGCGAACATCAAACTTGCAGTGGTAAAGAATACCTTGCTCGCCAAGGCCATGGAAGCCTCTGACAAAGAATTTGGGGAACTTCCCCAAGTACTTAAAGGAAATACTTCGCTCATGTTCTCCGAAGTGGGGAACGGACCTGCAAAGTTGATCAAAACCTTTAGAAAAAAGTCCGACAGGCCTTTGCTTAAAGGGGCCTTCGTGGAAGAGGCAATTTATATCGGAGACGATTATTTAGATGCTCTGGTAAACATCAAATCAAGGGACGAAATGATCGGGGAGATCATAGGATTGTTGCAATCCCCAGCCAAAAATGTGATTTCCGGACTTAAATCCGGTGGTGGCAAATTGGCCGGTATCCTCAAGACTTTGTCCGAAAGATAATTACGTACGCACTCAAAACAATTATATTTTTAAAATTTATTAAACGATAGAAAAATGGCAGATTTAAAAGATTTCGCAGAACAGTTGGTTAACTTGACCGTAAAAGAGGTGAACGAGTTGGCCGACATCCTAAAAAATGAATATGGTATCGAGCCTGCTGCAGCTGCAGTGGCCGTTGCCGCCGGTGGTGGTGGTGGTGAAGCAGGAGCAGCCGTGGAAGAGCAGTCTGAATTCGATGTAGTATTGAAAGCAGCAGGTCCTTCCAAATTGGCCGTAGTTAAATTGGTAAAAGAATTGACCGGACTTGGATTAAAAGAAGCTAAAGACATCGTCGATAGCGCGCCAAAAGCGGTGAAGGAAGGTATTTCCAAAGACGAAGCCGAAGGTATCAAAAAATCATTGGAAGAAGCAGGAGCCGAAGTTGAGCTTAAATAAAGGCATCAACCATAGCACTTGGGGTTTAGGTCTTTCCGCATTTTGTGGCTAGACCTAAACCATTTTATACACATCGTATATAAAGTTATATACCACCCAATAATATTCACGATCAAAATTTTGTCCATAGATGTTCACACAACAGACTGAAAGAATAAATTTTGCATCCGCTAAGAACACTCCGGCATATCCGGATTTCTTGGACATTCAGATAAAATCGTTTCAAGATTTCTTTCAACTTGAGACCAAATCTGACGAAAGGGGCAATGAAGGATTGTACAATACCTTCATGGAAAACTTCCCGATTACGGACACCAGAAATCAGTTCGTACTGGAGTTTCTTGATTACTTTATCGATCCACCGAGATATTCCATCCAGGAATGCATTGAGCGAGGCCTTACCTACAGCGTACCGTTGAAGGCGAGATTAAAGCTCTATTGCACCGACGTGGAACATGAAGATTTCGAAACCATCGTCCAGGATGTGTACTTGGGCACCATCCCATACATGACCCCCAGCGGCACCTTTGTGATCAACGGGGCAGAACGGGTGGTTGTATCACAGTTGCACCGATCTCCAGGGGTTTTCTTCGGACAATCGTTTCACGCAAACGGTACCAAGTTGTATTCTGCAAGGGTTATACCTTTCAAAGGTTCATGGATCGAATTTGCCACCGATATCAATGGCGTTATGTACGCTTATATCGATAGAAAGAAAAAACTGCCGGTAACTACCCTGTTCAGGGCAATCGGCTTTGAAAGGGATAAGGATATCCTCGAAATATTTGACCTTTCCGAAGAAATCAAGGTTTCCGTGGCAGGTTTAAAGAAAGTTCTGGGCCGCAAATTGGCAGCCCGTGTTCTGAACACATGGCACGAGGATTTTGTGGATGAGGATACAGGCGAAGTGGTTTCCATCGAGCGGAACGAAATCATTCTAGATCGTGATACCATCCTCGATAAGGACCATATCAACCAAATTATCGAAGCTGATGTAAAGACCATCCTTTTGCATAAAGAGAACAATGCGCAGAGCGATTATGCCATTATTCACAATACTTTGCAAAAAGATCCTACCAACTCGGAAAAAGAGGCGGTAGAACATATCTATCGACAATTGAGGAACGCCGAGCCGCCCGACGAGGAAACGGCACGCGGCATTATCGATAAATTGTTCTTTTCCGACCAACGCTACAACCTTGGCGAAGTCGGCCGTTATAGAATGAACAAAAAATTGGGACTTGATATTGGAATGGACAAGCAGGTCTTGACCAAGGAAGATATCATTACCATTATCAAATACCTGATCGAACTGATCAATTCCAAGGCCGAGATCGATGATATCGACCACCTTTCGAACCGTCGTGTACGGACCGTTGGCGAGCAGTTGTCGCAACAGTTCGGCGTAGGTTTGGCGCGTATGGCCAGAACTATCCGTGAGCGGATGAACGTTCGTGACAATGAGGTTTTTACCCCCATCGATTTGATCAATGCCAAGACGCTTTCGTCTGTGATCAACTCCTTTTTTGGGACCAATCAATTGTCACAGTTCATGGACCAAACCAATCCCTTGGCGGAGATTACCCACAAACGTAGGTTGTCTGCACTAGGGCCAGGTGGACTATCAAGAGAGCGCGCCGGATTTGAAGTTCGTGACGTACACTATACCCATTATGGACGGTTGTGTCCCATTGAAACCCCTGAAGGACCGAACATTGGACTGATTTCCTCCTTATCGGTTTTTGCCAAGGTGAACCCCATGGGCTTCCTTGAAACGCCATACCGACATGTCACGGATGGCAAGGTAAATACCAAGGAATTCACCTATTTGAGTGCTGAAGAAGAGGAAGGGATGAAAATCGCACAGGCCAATATTCCCCTCAAGGAGAATGGCACCATCGATACCGATAAGGTTATTGTTAGGGAAGAAGGGGATTTTCCAGTCGTGGATCCCAAAGAAGTCAATTATACCGATGTGGCGCCGAACCAAATCGCCTCCATTTCGGCATCCTTGATCCCGTTTTTGGAGCATGATGATGCCAACAGGGCCTTGATGGGCTCCAACATGATGCGCCAGGCGGTACCCTTGCTTAAACCGCAATCCCCGATTGTTGGAACCGGTTTGGAACGCCAGGTGGCTTCCGATTCCAGGGTGTTGATCAATGCTGAGGGTGATGGAGTCATCGAGTATGTTGACGCTCAGAAGATTACGATTAAATATGATCGCTCTGAGGAAGAACGCATGATCAGTTTTGAGGAAGATTCCAAAACTTATGAACTGGTTAAATTTAGAAAAACGAACCAAGGTACCAGTATCAACCTGAAACCCATCGTTAAAAAAGGCGATAAGGTGAAAAAAGGCCAGGTACTTTGTGAAGGCTATGCCACCGAGAGCGGTGAACTGGCGCTGGGAAGAAACCTTACCGTGGCATTCATGCCTTGGAAGGGCTACAACTTTGAGGATGCCATCGTAATCTCCGAAAAAGTGGTTCGCGAAGATATCTTTACCTCCATCCATGTCGATGAATATGCGTTGGAAGTAAGGGATACCAAATTGGGTGCTGAAGAGTTGACCCACGACATCCCCAATGTATCGGAAGAGGCGACCAAAGATCTTGATGAAAACGGAATGATCCGTATCGGGGCGGAAGTGAAGCCTGGAGATATCTTGATCGGGAAGATCACCCCGAAAGGGGAATCGGATCCCACGCCTGAAGAAAAACTGCTACGTGCCATTTTTGGGGACAAGGCAGGTGATGTGAAGGATGCCTCATTGAAGGCGCCCCCATCATTGAACGGGGTCGTGATCGACAAAAAATTGTTTTCACGTTCGATCAAGGACAAACGCAAGCGGTCGGAAGACAAGGAAGCCATCTCCAAACTCGAATTGGAATATGAGGTGAAGTTCCAGGAGCTCAAGGATGTACTGATCGAGAAATTGTTCAATTTGATCAATGGGAAGACTTCCCAAGGCGTCTTGAACGATTTGGGCGAAGAAGTTTTGCCGAAAGGAAAGAAGTATACGATGAAGATGCTGAACGCCGTCGACGATTTTGCCCACTTGGTAGGCGGAAGCTGGACGACGGACAAGGAATCGAATACCCATGTGGCCGATTTGCTGCACAATTACAAGATCAAGTTGAACGACCTTCAAGGAAACTTGAGAAGGGACAAGTTTACGATCTCGGTGGGCGACGAATTGCCAGCGGGCATCATGAAACTGGCCAAGGTGTACATCGCCAAAAAACGGAAGTTAAAGGTAGGCGATAAAATGGCGGGCCGTCACGGGAACAAAGGTATCGTGTCGCGAATCGTGCGTCAGGAAGATATGCCTTTCCTCGAAGATGGTACCCCGGTAGATATCGTCTTGAACCCGTTGGGGGTTCCTTCCCGTATGAACATCGGGCAGATCTATGAAACCGTACTCGGCTGGGCCGGGCTCAAATTGGGCAAAAAGTATGCGACCCCTATTTTCGATGGGGCCACTTTAGACCAGATCAATGCCTACACCGACGAAGCCGGTATCCCAAGATTCGGTCATACCTATCTCTTTGATGGAGGTACAGGGGAGCGTTTCGACCAACCTGCTACCGTGGGCGTGATCTATATGTTGAAGTTGGGCCATATGGTCGACGATAAGATGCATGCCAGATCAATAGGACCATACTCCTTGATCACGCAACAGCCGTTGGGCGGTAAGGCACAGTTTGGAGGCCAGCGTTTCGGAGAGATGGAGGTATGGGCTTTGGAAGCTTACGGCGCCTCGGCCACCTTACGGGAAATTCTAACGGTGAAGTCCGACGACGTGGTCGGCAGGGCAAAAACCTATGAAGCGATCGTTAAGGGCGAGACCATGCCAGAGCCTGGATTGCCAGAATCATTCAACGTATTGATGCACGAACTCAAAGGATTGGGATTGGACATCAGGTTGGAAGAATAAGCCAGTCGATTCAAAAATCGGCTTTAGAACACACAATTAATTTAGTATCACCATTATATCATGGCAAGAATTAACGATAATGCACCAGTAAAGAGGTTTGATAAGATTTCGATCGGATTGGCATCACCAGAATCAATTTTGGCGGAGTCGAGAGGGGAAGTCTTAAAACCTGAAACCATCAATTATAGAACCCATAAACCAGAACGCGACGGATTGTTTTGCGAACGGATCTTTGGGCCTGTAAAGGATTATGAATGTGCTTGTGGTAAATACAAACGTATTCGATACCGCGGTATTGTTTGTGATCGTTGCGGCGTTGAGGTTACCGAAAAGAAAGTGCGAAGAGATAGGGTCGGTCATATCAATTTGGTAGTGCCCGTGGCCCATATCTGGTACTTCCGTTCTTTACCCAATAAAATAGGATACCTCCTTGGATTGCCTTCCAAGAAATTGGACATGATCATTTATTATGAGCGTTATGTGGTTATCCAACCCGGTATCGCCAAGGGTCTTGAAGGTGAGGAAATCCAACAGATGGATTTCTTGACGGAAGAGGAGTACTTGAATATTATCGAGTCGATTCCGCCTGAAAACCAATACCTTGAAGATTCAGATCCCAATAAGTTCATCGCCAAAATGGGCGCTGAATGTTTGATCGATCTTTTGGGGCGCATCGACCTGAAGGAGCTCTCCTATGATTTGAGGCACAAAGCGAATACCGAAACTTCAAAACAACGTAAAACGGAGGCTTTAAAACGCCTACAGGTTGTGGAAGCATTACGCGAATCGCAAGAGAATAGGGACAACAGGCCCGAATGGATGATCATGAAGGTGATTCCCGTAATTCCACCCGAATTACGACCGTTGGTGCCTTTGGACGGCGGACGTTTTGCGACCTCCGACCTGAATGATCTATACCGTAGGGTCATCATCAGAAACAACCGTCTTAAAAGATTGGTGGAGATCAAGGCCCCTGAAGTGATCCTTAGAAATGAGAAGCGCATGCTGCAAGAAGCAGTCGATTCTTTATTTGACAATACAAGAAAGGCATCGGCGGTAAAAACCGAATCGAATAGGCCTTTGAAATCGCTTTCTGATTCCTTGAAGGGAAAACAAGGTCGTTTCCGCCAGAACCTTTTGGGTAAACGGGTAGATTACTCTGCGCGTTCGGTCATTGTGGTTGGTCCGGAAATGAGCTTGTACGAATGTGGTCTGCCAAAAGATATGGCTTCGGAACTTTACAAACCCTTTATCATACGAAAGTTGATCGAGCGCGGTATTGTAAAAACCGTGAAATCGGCCAAGAAGATCATCGATAAAAAAGAGCCGGTGGTATGGGATATCCTTGAAAATGTATTGAAAGGACACCCCGTGCTCCTTAACAGGGCCCCAACCTTGCACCGTTTGGGGATCCAGGCCTTCCAGCCAAAACTCATCGAAGGTAAGGCCATTAGGCTGCACCCCTTGGTATGTACCGCCTTTAACGCGGATTTTGACGGTGACCAGATGGCCGTTCACCTGCCATTGGGGCCGGAAGCCATTCTAGAGGCACAATTGCTGATGTTGGCTTCACATAATATCCTGAACCCTGCCAATGGTTCCCCGATTACCGTTCCATCACAGGATATGGTCTTGGGGCTATATTATATGACCAAGGAACGCAAGTCAACCGATGAGGTGAAAGTGAAAGGTGAAGGATTGACCTTTTATTCGGCAGAAGAAGTGGTCATTGCCTTCAATGAAGGCAGATTGGACCTAAATGCCGGTATCAAGGTAAGGGCGAAGGATTTTAACGAAGAAGGTAAATTGGTCAACCAGATCATTACCACCACCGTGGGCCGTGTGCTCTTTAATAAAGTGGTACCTGAAAGAGCGGGGTATGTGAACGATGTACTGAACAAAAAATCGTTACGGGATATCATCGGTAATATTTTGGCGTTGACAGACGTCCCTACCACTGCCGATTTCTTGGACAAGATCAAAACCATGGGCTATGAATTCGCCTTCAAAGGTGGATTATCCTTCAGCTTGGGAGATATCATCATCCCCAAGGAAAAACACGAAATGATTGCGGAAGCCAATGAGCAGGTCGATGGTATTATGGCCAACTATAACATGGGTCTGATTACCAACAACGAACGATATAACCAGGTCATCGACGTTTGGACGAGTACCAATGCGTTGCTCACCGAATTGGCGATGAAACGCATTCGAGAAGACCAGCAAGGATTCAACTCGGTATACATGATGTTGGATTCCGGTGCCCGGGGTTCCAAGGAGCAGATCCGTCAGTTGACCGGGATGCGTGGATTGATGGCAAAGCCTAAAAAATCGACCGCAGGCGGTGGTGAAATCATCGAAAACCCTATCCTTTCCAACTTTAAGGAAGGGCTATCGATCTTGGAATACTTTATCTCCACCCACGGCGCCCGTAAGGGATTGGCAGATACCGCTCTGAAAACAGCCGATGCCGGGTATCTTACCAGGCGATTGGTAGACGTTTCCCAGGATGTGATCATCAACATAGAGGATTGTGAAACATTGAGGGGCGTTTTGGTGGAAGCGTTGAAAAAGAACGAAGAAATCGTGGAATCCTTGGGAGAACGTATCCTTGGAAGGGTTTCATTGCACGATGTATATAATCCGCTTACCGAAGAACTGCTTTTACAGGCAGGTCAGGAGATCATGGAGGTAGATGTCAAGAAAATAGAGGCTTCCCCTATCGAAAAGGTGGAGGTGCGCTCGGCGCTTACCTGTGAAGCACCGAAGGGAATCTGTGCGAAATGTTACGGAAGAAACCTATCGACCAATAAAATGGTGCAACGCGGCGAAGCCGTTGGGGTCGTGGCAGCACAATCGATCGGAGAGCCGGGTACCCAGTTGACACTGAGAACCTTCCACGTTGGAGGTATTGCGGGCAACATTTCAGAGGACAGCAAATTGTTGGCCAAGTTTGGCGGTATTGCGGAAATCGAAGATTTGCGTACGGTGAAGGGAGAGGATGCTGATGGAAAAACCACTGAAATCGTTATTTCAAGAACCTCGGAAATCAAGATCATGGATGCCAAGACGGGCATCACCTTGAGTACCAACAACATTCCTTACGGTTCACAATTGTACGTGAAAAATGGGGCCAAGGTGGCCGCTTCGGAAATCATTTGTCAATGGGATCCTTATAACGGTGTGATCGTTTCCGAATTCCCAGGGAAGATCGCATACGAAAACATAGAGCAAGGGATTACCTATCAAGTGGAAATCGATGAACAGACCGGATTCCAGGAAAAAGTGATTTCAGAATCGAGAAACAAAAAATTGATTCCTACACTGTTGATCAAGAACACTAAGGATGAAGTGCTCCGTTCCTATAACCTTCCCGTGGGCTCACACCTTATGGTAGATGATGGGGACAAGATCAAAGAAGGCAAGATTTTGGTGAAAATACCCAGAAAGTCGGCAAAAACCGGAGATATCACCGGGGGTCTGCCTAGGGTAACCGAATTGTTCGAAGCCCGTAATCCCTCCAATCCGGCAGTTGTATCCGAAATTGATGGCGTTGTTTCCTTTGGTAAGATCAAAAGAGGTAACCGCGAAATCATAATCGAATCCAAACTCGGGGAGATCAAGAAATATCTGGTCAAACTTTCGAACCAAATTTTGGTCCAGGAGAATGACTATGTGCGTGCCGGAATGCCCCTATCGGATGGTTCGGTTACGCCGGAGGATATCTTGGCGATCAAGGGCCCTTCCGCGGTTCAGCAATATTTGGTGAACGAGGTACAGGAAGTATACCGTTTGCAAGGGGTGAAGATCAACGACAAGCATTTCGAAGTCGTGGTACGCCAAATGATGAGAAAAGTACGGATAGAAGATCCGGGAGATACCATTTTCTTGGAGAACCAGTTGGTTCACAAAGATGATTTTATCGAAGAAAACGATGAAATATTCGGAAAGAAAGTAGTGCTCGATGCCGGAGAGTCAGAAAACCTGAAGGCGGGAATGATCATTACCGCAAGGGAACTTAGAGACGAAAACTCGATCCTTAAAAGGTCAGATAAGGCTTTGGCCACTGCCAGGGATGCCGTTTCGGCCACTGCCACCCCGATTCTGCAAGGAATTACAAGGGCTTCGTTACAGACCAAGTCCTTTATTTCCGCAGCGTCGTTCCAGGAAACCACCAAAGTATTGAACGAAGCCGCAGTGAGCGGTAAGGTTGATACCTTGGAAGGATTGAAGGAAAACGTAATCGTGGGACACAGGATTCCGGCTGGTACCGGAATGCGCGATTATGAGAGTATTATAGTCGGTTCCAAAGAGGAATACGATGAAATCATGGCACGAAAGGAAGCCATGAAATTCTAAATAAAGAGCCCTCGATCATAAAAAGGTCGGGGGCTTTCTTTTTTGTACCTGGCGACCATCCGTATGTGGTGGTGGCGCTGCTTAATGTAAAGCAATCCTAACAATGGAAAAGAAAGAACAGAAACAAATCAATATTGAACTTGATGAAAAGACCGCGGAGGGCGTTTATTCAAACCTTGCGATCATCAACCACTCGGTTTCCGAATTTGTCATCGATTTCATCAGTTTGATGCCCGGGGCGCCGAAGGCCAAAGTGAAGAGCCGTATCGTGCTGACCCCCCAGCATGCCAAAAAATTTCTTAAGGCCTTGAACGACAACGTGAATCGTTTCGAAAAGGCCCACGGAAGCATCAAGGATTATGATCAACCCGCCATACCGCTCAATTTTGGGCCTACTGGGGAAGCATAAAAAAAGGGGCCACATTTTAAATGTGGCCCCTTTACTTTGAATAAGGTAAAGATTTCCCTGATCGCCGTACGCTTTTTTGCCTTTCCACGCCAGCGGGTTCGAACTATAACCGCCCAAGATCGAGGCTTAGTCGAACTCTGAGGTAAAATGCAGTTTGACGTTCGGATATTTTTGTTGGGTCATTTGCAACGAAAACTGGGAATCTGCCAGAAAGACCAATTGCCCCCTTTTGTCCTTGGCCAGAAATTTTTGTTTCACCCTTTTGAATTCTTCGAATTCCTTGCTCTTTTTGTCTTTGGTAGATACCCAGCAGGCCTTGTATACCGGAAAGTTTTCATAGGAACACTTGGCGCCGTATTCATGCTCCAGACGATACTGGATCACTTCAAATTGCAGGGCCCCGACCGTACCGATGACCTTTCTTCCATTGAGTTCCAAGGTGAACAATTGGGCCACCCCTTCATCCATCAATTGATCGATGCCTTTGTACAGCTGTTTCGACTTCATGGGGTCTGCATTGTTGATGTACCGGAAGTGTTCAGGGGAAAAGCTGGGAATTCCTTTATAATGTAGCTGTTCACCCTCTGTCAGGGTGTCACCGATCTTAAAATTGCCGGTATCGTGCAACCCCACGATATCACCGGGGTAGGAGATATCCACAATTTCTTTTTTTTCGGCAAAAAAGGCATTCGGACTCGAAAATTTCAATTTCTTGTCTTGACGTACGTGTAAATAGGGCTTGTTGCGCTCAAAGGTACCCGATACGATTTTTATGAACGCCAAGCGGTCGCGATGTTTTGGGTCCATGTTCGCATGAATTTTGAACACAAAACCGGTGAGCTCCTTTTCATCGGCGGCCACCAATCGTTCCTCTGCCATTTTCGACTTGGGCGGCGGGGCAATTTCAATGAAGCAATCCAACAATTCCCTGACCCCGAAATTGTTCAAGGCCGACCCGAAAAAAACGGGTTGCTGCTGCCCTTTCAGATAGCGTTCACGATCAAATTTGGGATATACGCCATTGACCAGTTCCAAGTTTTCCCTTAAGTTTTGTGCCGCTTTGTTCCCTATGATGCGCTCCAGTTCGGGGCTGTTGATATCGTTGAAGGCTATGGTGTCTTCTATATTTTTCTTGCTATCACCGCTGAACAGGTTGATGTTCTTTTCATAGATATTGTAAATGCCCTTAAAATCATAGCCCATGCCGATCGGGAAACTCAAAGGGGTGACGCTAAAACCCAATTTTTGTTCCAATTCATCCAGCAAGTCGAAGGCATCTTTCCCTTCCCGGTCCATTTTATTGATGAACACAATGATAGGGATGCTGCGCATACGGCAAACTTCCACCAATTTTTCGGTCTGTTCCTCAACCCCTTTGGCCACATCGACGACCACGATCACGCTGTCGACCGCGGTCAAAGTTCTGAAGGTATCCTCTGCAAAATCCTTGTGTCCCGGAGTATCCAGGATATTAATTTTTTTGTCCTTGTATAAAAAAGCGAGTACCGAGGTTGAAACGGAAATACCACGCTGGCGTTCGATTTCCATAAAATCGCTCGTGGCACTTTTCTTGATCTTATTGCTCTTTACCGCACCTGCCTCCTGAATGGCACCTCCAAATAGCAAAAGTTTCTCGGTGAGGGTGGTTTTACCGGCATCGGGATGGGAAATAATGCCAAATGTCCTTCTTCTTTGGATCTGTTCCTTAAAAGTCATTTAAAAAATTTGTGCAAAAATAAACTAATTTAATATACCCCATCGTCCAGCATGCGGTTATTACCAAGGCCGTTGGGGCTCGGTCCCCCCAAACCGTCTCTTTGAAAGTGACGATTATCGACCATCGGAAAAAAAGATCGATAAAATGCATTCAGCACTGTGGCGCAACTTGCACAATACGAAAAGGCGTAGTCACCAAAATCTGACGAATTCAACCTTTGAACGAATAAACCGACGTTTAAAGGTGTTTTGAAAATATCCATTTTTAAAACAATTTGAGGTTCAAAATATTAGATATATCTTGCACTCTATTAAAGAAGCCCCAACTTCTATTTTTATCGGAAATCCCTACTGGCCATGGTGTTTGGTAAACTTTAAATTGCTAACACTTATGGAATCGAATATACCTATCTCTAAAGGGCATTGGACTAAAATTAAATTGGCCCAATTACTGCCCCTGTTCGCAATTCTTTGTTTTTTCTGGGGCCGGTCGAACACAGATCCGGCCATGTTGGAAGACACCAATACTATGGTGCTCGTTTTCAATGACAATGATGATCTCGATGATGATGATGACGGGATCTTGGATACCGTAGAGGATGCCAATACCGACGGCGATAATGACCATACTACCAATCCTACCGACAGTGACGGCGACGGGGTAGCCAACTATTTGGACCTGGATTCAGATAACGATGGTATTTTGGACAATGTGGAAGGTCAAACTTCGGCTGCCTATGTACCGCCTTCGGGGATAGATGCCAACGGAAACGGTCTCGATGATGCCTATGAAGGCACATACGGTTTCGGTATTGTTCCCATAAATTCGGATCGCGGCCTTATACCGGATTATCTTGATATCGATTCGGATATCGATGGGATCAGGGATAATATAGAGGCCCAGGCCTTCGATAGCTATGTGGCGCCTTCGGGAGTTGATGCCAACGGCAACGGCCTCGATGATGCCTATGAAGGATCGTATGGTTTTGGGATCGATCCCATTAGCTCCGACAATGATGCCTTTCCCGACTGGCGCGATTTTGATTCCGATGGGGATGGCATTAAAGATAAAAGGGAGGCGCAGACCTCCACGGGCTATATTGGGCCTTCGGGCGACAGTAATGGAAACGACATCGACGATTCATACGAAAATGGCCTAAGCCCCATCGATACCGATGGCGATATGCTTCCCGATTATAGGGATTCCGATGCTGATAATGATGGATTGTTGGATAATCGTGAAGGGCAGACCATTGCTGGTTATATTGCGCCATCCGGTCTTGATTCCAACAGGGACGGCTTGGACAATGCTTATGAAAGTAACGGGCTTATACCAATTGATACCGATGGGGATACCGATCCCGATTACAGAGACCTTGATTCAGATGATGATGGTTGTCCGGATGCCTTGGAAGGCAGTGCCTTGTTTGACTATGATCAGATCGATGCGGACGGTGCCTTGCTGGGTGCCGTAGATAACAAGGGGATTCCGAATATTGCCAGTGGGGGCCAAAATAATATCAGTGCTACCGATGCCAACATTCAGTCACAAACCTGTCAGGACAACGACCTCGATGCGGTCGACGATGTGGCCTCGACCCCCGAGGATACCGCGGTGGAGATCGATGTACTGGCCAACGACAGCGGGGTGCCCAGTGATGGGACGCTCACGGTGACCGACCCTGCCAACGGCACGGTCACGATCAACGACGGCGGCACGCCCGACGATCCCAGCGACGACACGGTGACCTATACGCCCGATCCTTCCATTATCGGTGAGGACGGCTTCGACTATACGATATGCGACGGTGCAGGGAACTGCGACACGGCCACGGTAACGGTGGAAGTGGGCATGTCCGATGCGCTCGATGCGGTCGACGATGTGGCCTCGACCCCCGAGGATACCGCGGTGGAGATCGACATACTGGCCAACGACAGCGGGGTGCCCACCGACGGCACGCTCACGGTGACCGACCCTGCCAACGGCACGGTCACGATCAACGACGGCGGCACGCCCGACGATCCCAGCGACGACACGGTGACCTATACGCCCGATCCTTCCATTATCGGTGAGGACGGCTTCGACTATACGATATGCGACGGCGCAGGGAACTGCGACACGGCCACGGTAACGGTGGAAGTGGGCATGCCCGATGCGCTCGATGCGGTCGACGATGTGGCCTCGACCCCCGAGGATACCGCGGTGGAGATCGATGTACTGGCCAACGACAGCGGGGTGCCCACCGACGGCACGCTCACGGTGACCGACCCTGCCAACGGCACGGTCACGATCAACGACGGCGGCACGCCCGACGATCCCAGCGACGACACGGTGACCTATACGCCCGATCCTTCCATTATCGGTGAGGACGGCTTCGACTATACGATATGCGACGGCGCAGGGAACTGCGACACGGCCACGGTAACGGTGGAAGTGGGCATGCCCGATGCGCTCGATGCGGTCGACGATGTGGCCTCGACCCCCGAGGATACCGCGGTGGAGATCGACATACTGGCCAACGACAGCGGGGTGCCCACCGACGGCACGCTCACGGTGACCGACCCTGCCAACGGCGCGGTCACGATCAACGACGGCGGCACGCCCGACGATCCCAGCGACGACACGGTGACCTATACGCCTGGCACAAGCTTCAACGGTGAGGACAGTTTCGACTACACCATATGCGACGGCACGGACAACTGTGACACGGCCACGGTAACGATTACCGTAGGGACCGTGCAGCTCGTTATCGACGCGGTAGATGACGACTTCAGCACCAATCCGGTAAATGGCCTTAGCGGTGGAGATATAGTGGGTAGCAATGTCCTTGACAATGATACTTTGTTCGATCTCCCCGTAGATCCTGCCGATATCATTCTTACTTCAACCCCTACCGGGCCCTTGACCATAAACCCGGATGGTACCGTTACCGTCTCGCCAAACACGCCGGCCGGAACCTATACGATAGAGTATACCATATGCTATGAGGAAATTGAAATCCCCACAAAAGTCACTACCTATTGTGATACCGCAACCGTGACGGTAGTGGTGGAAGCGGCGGTGATCGATGCGGTGGATGATGATTTTAGCGACAATACCGTTGACGGTGATTTCGGTGGAACCGTAGCCGATTCAAATGTTTTTGACAACGATACCTTGAACGGGTCACCCTTGAATCCGGAAGACATTACGTTTACCTCAGAACCCACAGGTCCGTTAACGATAAATTCCGATGGTACCGTTACCGTGGCCTCCAATACGGCTGAAGGCACCTATACCATCGATTATACGATATGCGAAAACCTAAACCCCGGCAACTGTGATACGGCCACGGTAACGGTCGAAGTAATCAGTGGTATCATTTTGGTGAACCAATTGGTGACACCGAACGGTGATGGCAAAAACGATTTTCTTTTTATCAAAGGCGTGCTCACCGTACCGACCAATTCCCTAAAGATTTTTAATCGCTGGGGGGTCGCGGTTTATGAAGGTTCGGGTTACAATAACCAAAACAATATTTTCGATGGCAGGTCGAAAGGGCGTTCTACGCTAAGTGTTGATGATTACCTACCGGCAGGAGTTTATTTTTATATCTTTGAATATCAGAAAAATCAAGATAATATTACAGACAGTGGTTATCTTTATTTAAGTAAATAATAGCAAGTTTGGCTTATGGTAAATAAGAAGAACCCAGTGATTCAGCTTGTGCTGGTATGTTTGTTCACAATGGCGACCTTACAAGGGCAACAGGATGCGCAATACACCCAGTATATGTACAATACCATGAGTGTGAATCCGGGCTATGCAGGATCTCGGGGCCAATTTAGCGCGGCCGCCCTCTACCGTTCCCAATGGGTGGGTCTGAATGGTGCCCCGGAAACGTTTACGCTGAATTTACATTCTCCCATCAGGGATAGCAACTTGGGTTATGGCGTTTCCGTAGTCAATGATAATATCGGGGACGGTACCGTATCGGAAACCAATATTGAAGCCGTACTCTCATATACCATCGATGTTTCTTTGGAGGGAAAACTTTCGTTTGGACTAAAAGCCGGCGGCCATCTCCTGAATTTAGACTTCAACAAACTTCGTAATTTTGATGCTGAGCCGGTAAGTACCGATAATATTGAAAACAGGTTCTCCCCGAATTTCGGTCTGGGCATTTATTATCATACCAATACCTTTTACGCAGGTCTATCGGCGCCCAATCTTTTGCAGACCGAGTATTTTGACAATGGGCAGCAAGACGCAAATTCCGTTCAGTTCCTGTCGAAGGAACGCATCAACTTCTATTTGATCACAGGGGTAGTGCTCGATTTGAATGGCAACCTGAAGTTTAAGCCAGCCGTGTTGACCAAAATGGTCGGGGGAGCGCCACTACAGGTAGATCTTTCCGCGAGCTTCCTGTTCAATGATAAATTCTCATTCGGGGCTGCTTACAGACTGGATGCGGCAGTGAGCGGGTTGGTCGGATTTCAAATTTCGGAGCAGTTGATGTTGGGGCTGGCCTATGACAGGGAGACCACCGCCCTTGGGGGCACTCAATTCAATGATGGTTCTTTCGAGGTGTTCTTGAGATATGAGTTGGTTAAATCCTTTCAAAGGTTGGTTTCACCACGTTTCTTTTAAATGAAGGCAAAAATGACAAAAAAAGTACAGCTTCTGATATTGGTTTTGTGCTGCACTATGGTAGGAAATCTTTTGGCCCAGGATAATCCTCAGAAAGAGGGGCGTAGGGTAATGAAAGGCAATGAAAAATATGAGGAATATTCTTTCAGTCCAGCAATAGATATCTATAAAAAGGTGTTGGACAAAGGTTATGTTTCAGCCGATTTGCTAAAAAAACTTGGGAATTCGTATTATTTCAATGCAGAATATAAGGAGGCTTCGGAAACCTACAAGAAACTTGTCGATGGCTTTGCCAGTGATGCCGGTCCCGAATATTATTTCAGGTACGCCCAAACCTTAAGGTCTTTGGGCGATTACGACGCCGCCAAAACGGTAATGTCAAAGTTCGTCGAAATGACTTCCGACGACAATAGGGCCGCTATTTATAAAAGTGAGTCCGATTTTATGGAGGATATCAAGAAGAATTCCGGCCGTTACGATATCGGCCCCTTCGAATATAACTCTCCTTATTCCGATTTTGCACCCTCCTTTTATAAGCAAGGATTGATTTTTTCTTCCGATCGGGATACGGGCAATTTGGCGCGCTATCGTCATACCTGGAATTCAAAGGACTTCCTGGATCTATATAAGGTAAATGCAGATAGTATCTCCGAAAACGCAGTGGTCAAACTCGTTGAAGAGGTGAATACAAGACTTCATGAATCCACTTCAGCGGTCACAAAAGATGGGAATACCTTATATTTTACAAGGAACAATTTCATCGAGGGAAAATATATCAAAGACGAAAAAGGGGTCATCCGTTTGAAAATATTTAGGGCTAAACTGGTCGATGGGGATTGGGGCGATGTCCAAGAATTGCCTTTTAACAGCAATGACCATTCGGTAGCTCATCCCGCCTTGAGTCCGGATGAAAAAACCCTGTATTTTGCTTCCGATATGAAAGGAACCTTGGGGGAATCCGATATTTTCAAGGTAACGATCAATGAGGATGGCAGTTTCGGTACCCCGGTAAACCTGGGAAATGCCATCAATACCGAGGCCAGGGAAACATTTCCGTATGTCACCGCCGAGGAAATACTCTATTTTTCATCCGACGGCCATCCCGGTTTGGGAGGACTGGATGTCTTTGCCACTAAAATCGCCAAAGGGCGGCTCGATGGATCATTGTTCAATGTTGGAGAACCCGTAAACAGCAACATGGACGATTTTACTTTCATCATTGACGAGACGACCAAAAAAGGATATTTCGCCTCCAATAGGGCTTCTGGAAAAGGGGCAGACGATATTTATGCGTTTCTGGAAACCAGGCCATTGGTCTTTGATTGTATCCAAGCTGTATCGGGTACAGTGAGGGACAAGATATCGAATGAGGTGTTGGTCGGGGCCACGGTGAAGGTCATCGATGAGAACAATGAAGAAATAATGACTACGATAACCGATTCCAATGGCGATTACAGCCTTACCCTCGACTGCAATCAAGGGAACTTTGTAAGGGCTTCGATACAAGGATATGTGCCCTCGGAGGAATACCTGGGCAAATCGGACGGGAAGCCCAAAATCATTGACTTCTATCTGGAAAGGGACAAGGTTACCGCTGGATTTGGCGATGATTTGGCAAAACTGCTGCAGTTGAGTACCATTTATTTCGATTTTGACAAATACAACATCAGAAAGGACTCTGAAATTGAAGTCGAAAAAGTAATCGCGGCCATGGAAAAATACCCCAGTCTAAAGATCAAGGTAAACTCGCATACCGACAGTCGCGGGCCTGATGCCTATAACCTGTGGCTTTCCCAAAAAAGGGCCGAATCTACCGTAAATTATATGATCGCCAAAGGCATCACCGAAGACCGGCTCAATGGAGAAGGATTCGGGGAGACCAGACTGATCAACCAATGCAGCAACGGGGTGAAATGTACCGCAAAGGAACATGAAATGAACCGAAGATCGGAATTCATCATTATGGAGTAGAATGTAAATTTCCTTCCATAAAAATCTGTAAAGCGGTTACTTCGGTAGCTGCTTTTTTGATTTTGGAGCCGGTACAAACCCATATTTAAGGCCATCTCATCGGTAAAATACATCTATTTTTTGGGTCGTAATTTGTAAGAATCAACACCCTATACCGCAACAATCAAGGTCTTCACTCTTGCAATCGGGACCTTCACAACAATTATTTATTTATCGGAACGGCTACTTCTATATTTGTTTGGTTTAAAGAATCGTGTGGTACCACCATGCAATGATCAACAGACCGAGTGTAATCAAATAGGAGATAATCGATGAAGTTTTTTGGCAATTCAAAAATATTGCTTTTGGTTTTTGTATTTCTGGGCTCTGCGCAACTATTCGCGCAGCAGACCTATCGTGATAATTTTAGTAGTGCCTCCTATTCGAACAATGATGGAAACACCAATTTTTCGGCAGGATGGGATGACAGCGAAGATGGTAATCCTTCTAACGGAAGAATTGATATCAATGGGGGAAGACTGCGGTTCAATAACCTGGATGGAAGAACTATAAGTAGAAACTTGAATCTTGCAGGTGCCACGTCGGTGACACTTACACTTGACTATGATGCGACCTCCAGGGGCGGGGAAGGTTTGGATGTGGAACTTTGGAATTCCAGTACCTCATCTTGGCAAGTAGTGGCTACCATAAATACAAATACAACGGGTTCCGTTTCGCATACCTTGACCACCAATCAGATTTCTGCGGCCTCAGCCATTCGTTTTTCAGGTACTGACAACAGTTGGGGTGGTGGCGATACTATTTTAATCGATAATGTATTGTTTTCTGCAACTTTTGGCCCCAGTATTTCCATCAATGATGTGACAGTGGCCGAAGAAGCCGGTAATGCGGTTTTCACTGTTACCATGAATCTAAATCTGCCAGGTGGTTTTACCGTAAATTATGCCACCGCTGATGGTACGGCCGTCGCCTTGAGTGATTACACCACCACCACGGGTACTTTGAGTTTTGCGGGCACAGCCGGGGAAACAAGAACCATTTCCGTGCCCATCATCAACAATACCTATGGTGAAAGTTCCGAGAATTTCTTCGTGAACTTATCCGGAGGAACCAATGGCATCTTCATTACAAAGCCGACCGGTACAGGTACCATTACCGATACCGATCCGGCCATCCCCAATAATGTGCCCCTAACCCTTTTTGAAGAATTTAGCGGGTATTTTGACTATACCACTACCGGGGGATCTTTGAGGACCCAGGATAACAACACAAACGCCTGTTCCATTACCGCGGCATCGTCCAATACCCTGCTGTCTCCTATCCCTGCCGGGGCAGTTGTCAGAAAGGCCTATTTAAAATGGGCACATTCGAGTCAAAATGTCGATGATATCGTGAGTTTGGAAGGCCAAAATGTAACGGCAAGCGTCATCTATGGATCATCTTTGTCGGGCAGTCGTCAATTTTATGGCTATATGGCCGATGTGACCAGCCTTGTTCAGGCTATTCCCAACCCGTCGACCAATGTTTTCGATTTTACGGGACTCACCATAGATAATTCCAATACGTATTGTTCCTCGGCCACGGTCTTGGGCGGGTGGACCTTGATAGTTTTCTATGAGCTGGCGACATTACCTGCCGTTACCATTAATCTCTATGACGGTTTTAGCGGGGAAAGCAACTCTTCATCTTCCTATACGTTGGGGGGCTTTTTTGCGATTGGGGCCAGCGGGGCAAAAACTACGGTTTTATCTTGGGAAGGGGATCAGACCTTGAGCAACAATGAACTGTTGACAGTGACTTCGGGCACGGGTACCTATACCCTGGCAGGAGATGGTGATAACAATGGCATCACGGTCAATAATCCCTTTAATTCCACCATTTTTGATAATACCGTTTCGCCCATTATCAACCAGACCACCCCATATGGCCTCGATCTCGATACCTATAATATTTCGCCCTATATCACCCCGGGGGAAACCACGGTGACCACCACGGTGCAGTCGGGCCAGGACTTTGTAATGGTCAATTCGGTGCTGTTAAAAGTGCCCTCCAATTTGATCACGGGAACTGTTTATGAGGATAAGAATTATGGCGGGGGAGCTGGCAGGAATTTGGCAGCCTCGTCGGGGGTGGGGGTCGTAGGGGCAACCGTGGAGTTGTATACCGCTTTGAACGCCTTTGTGAAATCATCGACGACCAAGCCTAATGGTACGTACACGCTCGGGGGGATGGCCAACGGGAATTATAAGGTTAGGGTGGTCAACGGTACCGTAAAATCGAACAGGACCGGAGGGGCTGCCTGTGCGACTTGTTTGGCGGTACAGACCTATAGAAGAAATTATGCCACAGTGGGCGGTTTTACCAATGTGGCGAATAGGGTAGGGGGTGCTTTTCCAGCAGGCACGGATCCGGCTGCAGGTACTGTCGTGAATGCGCAAACGGTCTCCACGGTAACCATTACCAGTGAAGGGGTCATAGGCTTGGATTTCGGGTTTAATTTTAATACCATCGTCAATTCGAATGCTACGGGCCAGGGTTCTCTGGAAAAATTCATTGTAAATGCCAATAACCTTGGCAATGCCGGTTTGGACATTGTGGCCAATGGTATTTTTGATCCTGCGGCGGGAATTGATACCTCCGTATTTATGATTCCCCCTACGGGTGATCCTCAGGGCAGAACAGCTGATGTAAGGTTTGCCAGTGGCTACTTCGATATCTTCATCCCCGGTTCCAATCTAAGTACATTGACCGATGCCAATACCAGTATCGATGGACGTACCCAAACCGCTTATTCCGGCAATACCAATGCCGGAACACTGGGATCTGGCGGAACGGCGGTTGGCGTTACCGGAAGCTTGCTCCCCAACTATGATCGACCTGAAATCCAAGTTCGTGGTGATAATGGTGAAGTCTTCAAAGTGAATGCCAATGGGGCGATCATTCGTAATCTGGCCATTTATGAAAACGATAAATCAGCAATCCGGGTCAATTCCGGCTCGATTCTGATCAGCAGCAACCTTATCGGTGTTAATGCGCTTGGCGTAAAGTCGGGAAACCTCGAATTTGGAGTGGAGGTCAGGGATGGTGCAGTGACCGTGGCAGGCAATTATTTCAGCGGATCCGATGAGGCGGGAATCAATATAGATGGTGGTACGGCCACCATTGTGGAGTTCAACCATTTTTATCGGAACGGCATCGACAATTGTGCTGACAATATTATTATAAACGACGGCGCAGGCATCATTATAAGAAACAACCTGATCAACCAGGCTGCCGGGATTGGCATCGAAGCCGACTCTTTTGGGGCAGGACTTTTAATCACCGAAAATACCATTTCCGGGAACGGAATCGGCGCAACGGACTGTGGCGGTGGTATTTTTGATGACTCCGGGATACGGTTAAAGGCAGCCAATGCGACCATTTTCAGGAATATCATTCACGGAAATCAAGGCGAGGGCGTTGTGGTGGCCGAAGATGTTTCGGGCATTTTGATATCCCAAAATTCGATGTACAACAATGGGGTACGTGCCCCATCACTGGGAATCGACCTTGATAAATCTAAAAAGAACGGTGATGGGGTTACCCTGAACGACAACGGCGATGGGGACAATGGTCCGAACGGACTGCTGAACTTTCCCATTATAACGTCTACTTTTGCGTCAAGTACCACCTTGACCATTGAAGGATGGGCTAGGCCCGGTGCAACGATAGAAATCTTTTTGACCGATATCAGTGAAGGAACCGCCAGTGCGGGCGCCAATCAGTTGGGCAGGTCTACCGACTATGGGGAGGGCCAGGTGTATTTGGCGACTGTCGTAGAAGGCAGCGGTGCCGATTTGGCCCCGGGATCCTCCTCCTATACCGATCTCGACGGCAATACCGACAATACCAATAAATTTAAGTTCACCATTGCCAAACCAGCTGCGGCAACTGTCGGAAAATTGGTGACCACTACGGCTACCATAGCGAACAGTACCTCCGAGTTTTCACCCTTCAGCATCCTCAAGGCCTATACGATCATTACCAACCGTAGGATTACTTATAGGGTCAACCGCAATTGATAATTTAGTCGTATATTTTAAATTAGGCACTCCTGAACAGTTTTTTTGAGCTATGTAAAATACCGATTACCACAGGTTTAGGGTCATATAAGCCCTAAATAAAGGACTTCACAACAAATATTTCATCTTTCTTCCATTTATCCCAAAATTTGACTGTAGTAAACCTATTGTGCAGCCAATCAGTGCGCCGTGCGTTAGATTAAATCCTTAAATGGGAATTTATTCTCCATATAGTATGTATTGCCCTTCCAGGGTATCTCTATGCCTGGTTATTAATGATTCTGGGCACAAGCTTGGGCATGGCACAAACCACCTTTACAGAATCCGCGGCAGCCTATAATTTGAATATGGCGGGCAATAAAGACGGGGGTCATGCCTGGGCCGATTATGACCTGGACGGTGATTTTGATCTTGTAGTGAATACGCAAGGCAGAGGGTATCTCATGCGGAATGACGGCGGTAATTTCTCCGATCAGACAGCAGCCCTGGCACCAGATTTTATGGGAGGCAGTTTAGAACGTACGGCCCTATTTGTAGACTTCAATAATGATGGGTACCCGGATGTCTTCAGGAATACCCATAACGACGTTCGCATTTATCTGCAGCACCCGGCTACTAATGTTTTTGGAAATGGCTTGGGTGGGACGGCTCCAAATCAGCGTTTTACAACCATGACAGACGGAATGAATTCGGAAGGGGCAGGTGCACTGGATTATGACGGGGACGGGGACCTGGATATCTTTGTAGACAACCACAATTTTGGTATCGATATTTTTCAAAACAACGGAAATGGCTTCTTTACCCATGTTACCCGAAAAGCCGACAGTCCGCTCCCCCCTTATAATGTTGGAAATCCGGCAACCTGGCCCTTAGGCCTTGTTCAGGATGCGACCGATGGGGATTACGGTTCTGCCACCGATTTTAATGATGATGGCTGGGTAGATATCGTAGTGCGAAAAAGGGACCAGGTAGATTTATTTACAAATGTTGGAGGAACTTTTCAGAACGGGGTTGACATAGACCAGGCGGCAAATGCCAATAAAGGATCGGTGGCCTTCTATGATTTTGATAACGACGGGGATTTCGACCTGTACTGGACGGAGAATGGGAACAACCAGATCCATAGGAATAACGGGGATGGTACCTGGACTGGTTTGGGAGCCGCTACAGGGATCCCGATAAGTTTCCCTGGCCAAATTGAAGGGCTGGCCTGCGGGGATGTGGACAATGACGGGGATATCGATATTTTCCTAACAGGAGATAGTACCAGTAAAATGTATTTTAACCAGATCAACAACGGGGGCGGGGCAATGACTTTTGTAGACTCAGGGCATTAGACGGGGGTCTGCCTTTTAATGCAGCTGCCGGGGAGGGATGTACTTTTATCGATATTGATCAGGATGGGGATCTGGACCTATATGTCAACCGAACGGGAGACAATAGATTGTATAGAAATGATCTGGGATGGTTCCGACGATTTAGCCACATATACATCGATGGTATGGAAGACCGGGATGCCCTTGGTTTAACAGGTACGGAGGAACGTTTTGGGGTAGGTGCTACAGCAAAGATCCTTGATTGTGATGGCAATGTGATCTCAGGAACCCGGGAAGTTAACGGAGGGTACGGACATGGGACCCAGGCCCCGGGGCGTATACATTTTGGGTTACCCAGCGGCCCTTTTGTCCCTATTGTGGTGGAAGTGGCTTTTCCAAGAACAAGCTCCGGGCGTGTAGTAGTTAGAAAACAGTTACGTCCTTTTGATTACCGTACTGGGTCAATTAATCTGGTCGATCTTTATCCGAATTCGGCCAACCAACCGCCTATTGCGCAGAACGATTATCTCACTACTACACAAGACAGTCCGATAAATTTCGATGCCCTGGCAGATAATGGAGCGGGGGCCGATTCTGATCCGGAAGGAGAACCTTTAGAAGTTATTTCGGTTACATCACCAACCAACGGAACAGCTGTAATTAATGGGGACGGCACTATAACCTATACTCCAGATCCCGGATTTTCCGGAGGAGACCAGTTTAGCTACACCATCCGTGACAATGCCGATTGTACTTTTACCTCAGAGGAAGATACTGCTACGGTTTATATCACTATTTATGCAGACTCGGATAATGACACCATCCCGGATAATGTGGATTTGGACGATGATAATGATGGAATTCCGGATACAGACGAATTAGATACAGTTGCAAACTTTAATCAACCCGCCTGTGGGGGAGAGACCAATATGGATTTTAGTGCAGCTGCAACGCTGGAATCTGGTGTTGCCAATACCCAGGGAGCCGTGTACAGGATAGGGAATGTTACCACCGGAACCGATGCCTTGGTGACCATAGCACAGGTATTCAACGCAACGGTCACCAATGTCGATAACAATGCCACGGAGGCACCTAATTTTAAACCGCAAACGGGGTTCAACTTGCCGAACATAGGCGACAGGGCCTATGTAGAATACAAAATTCAGTTCGTAACTTCAGGAGGTTCCACCCCGGTGGTGATCCCGAAATTTTTCATGAATTTCAATGATATCGATGGAGGTGCCAATTATGGGGAAGAGAACTGGGTCGATAATCCTTCAACCTATACCATTGATAATCCAACAGAATTAACAATAACCAACGAAGGTTCATGGGTAATCGCTACCGCAGGATTTGTAGACCATCCAGGGTCCAGTAATGTGGATCCGGAAGTGAATCTGAGCGTAAACTACAATTCAAAATCGGAAATGTCATTGAGGGTAGGTGCAGTCGCGCGGATTGCAGGCGCTTCGGCCGGGGGAAGGCAACACAGTATTGAATTCAATTGTATCACCAACTTTGTAAGCCCGGAAACCTATGGTATAGACAATGACTCGGACGGAATTGCCAATCATATCGATCTGGATAGTGATAATGACGGTATTTATGATGCCGTTGAAGCCGGACACAACGATGCACACACCAATGGAATCGTAACAAGCACCTATGGTTTAAATGGTTTGGCCGATCTGGTGGAGACTTCCCCCGAAAGTGGCACCATCAACTATGCCATCAGCAATGCGGACGGCACGGAACCTCCCGATTATCTGGATACAGACAGCGATGACGACGGTTGTAGTGATGCCAACGAGGCATATAATGACGCCAATGCCGATGGCGGTGACAACGAATACTACGGAACGGGAAATCCGCCGGGAACCGATACCAAAGGACGTGTAACGGCGGCTACCTATCCCGTACCTGCAGATTTCAACACAAACAGTATCTATGATTTCAGGGAATCGGATGCAGCTCCTGTAATCAGTAGCCAACCGGTAAACACGATCATTTGCCCCGGTTGTACGGAGGCTATTTTTGTCGCTGCTTCGGATACGGATGGTTATCAATGGCAAATTTTCAATGGAGCCTCTTGGACAGATCTTTCAGATGGTGGGTTGTACAGTGGTACAACCACGTATAGCCTTACCATTTCGAATGCGACGACGGCCGAAAATGGCAATTTGTACCGTGTGATTTTAGGCAATTCCATGTATGTCTGTGCTACTGAAACTTCCAATTCCGCACAATTGATTGTCCAGGTAAATTCTGTGATTACCAACCGCAGAATTACCTATCGGGTCAACAAAAATTGAGTTCCTTTTTAAATTGAAATTTCACCAAAAAATAAAGAAAATTCCTACTTATTACCATTCGGTAAGTGTTGCTATTATTGCGTTGATCGACCAACGAATCACCTAGAAATTCAAGGTTTTTTTCTAGTATAACCTCAATAATCGGGGTTTATACAGTGCATTTCGTCGAGTACACAACAATAATTTCCGAGTGGTATAGGTAAAGTTAATTTTGTATGGTGTAATTAAACCGTGCTTGTGATAGTTCGGTTCAGTGAAACCCAAAGTATGAATAACCTAACCGAGCTTGACCAAAATTCCTTCGGGAAAACCATAATGGCAAATGGGCGTACTACAGATTGTATTTCCCGTGGCCATCATCGTTGGTTTATAACAAAGCAAATCAAGGTATTCAGCTTATCAAATTTGTAATGGAGAGTTAAATGGTGCTCCTGGTCCTCTTAATGGGACGGCGCCATTAAAACGACAACAATAAATGTACAAGACTGTTCAAAGAAAAGTAATGGCCATGAAAAATATAATGATAACCCTGTTTTTGCTAATGGGGGGAATTGTCTTTTCACAGACGACCGTAACATTGCAAGACCAATGCAACTGTGAGGTGCTCAGTGGGACAGCTGTTACCGCTGCCGGTATGGCGGCTCCTGTTGGGGCCGATACGGGGGACATCTATGTCAACACCAATACGGGTACCATTTATTTCTGGGATGGCAATTCATGGGAGTTGACTTCCTCGGATGACCAACAGCTACAGGCTTTTAGTTTTAACGCCGGCACCAATGTGCTATCGCTTCGAATTGAAAATGGCAATACCGTCACCGTGAATCTTGCTGCCCTGGCCGATACCGGTACCGATGACCAAACCGCAGCTGAAGTCACCTATAATAATGGTGTCTCCGGCCTTGCGGCCACGGACGTGCAGGCGGCGATCGACGAGATCAACGCGGCCGCGGGCACCGTGGCCCTGGTGGACAACCTCGACGGGACGTACAACTTCACCGACGCTGGCGGCAACGTGACCGTGATCAGCGACACCTCGGTATCGACCATGGTCGACAACCTTGACGGCACCTATACCTATACGGACGAGACCGGCGCCATCGGGACGATAGACACCCGAGCTGCCTCGAACCCCTACGACAACACCGTCTCCGGCCTTGCGGCCACCGACGTGCAGGCGGCGATCGACGAGATCAACGCCGCGGCGGGCACCGTCGCCCTGGTCGACAACCTCGACGGGACGTACAACTTCACCGACGCTGGCGGCAACGTGACCGTGATCAGCGACACCTCGGTATCGACCATGGTCGACAACCTTGACGGCACCTATACCTATACCGACGAGACCGGCGCCATCGGGACGATAGACACCCGAGCTGCCTCGAACCCCTACGACAACACCGTCTCCGGCCTTGCGGCCACGGACGTGCAGGCGGCGATCGACGAGATCAACGCCGCGGCGGGCACCGTCGCCCTGGTCGACAACCTCGACGGGACGTACAACTTCACCGACGCTGGCGGCAACGTGACCGTGATCAGCGACACCTCGGTATCGACCCTGGTCGACAACCTTGACGGCACCTATACCTATACGGACGAGACCGGCGCCATCGGGACGATAGACACCCGAGCTGCCTCGAACCCCTACGACAACACCGTCTCCGGCCTTGCGGCCACGGACGTGCAGGCGGCGATCGACGAGATCAACGCGGCGGCGGGCACCGTCGCCCTGGTCGACAACCTCGACGGGACGTACAACTTCACCGACGCTGGCGGCAACGTGACCGTGATCAGCGACACCTCGGTATCGACCATGGTCGACAACCTTGACGGGACCTATACCTATACGGACGAGACGGGCGCCATCGGGACGATAGACACCCGAGCTGCCTCGAACCCCTACGACAACACCGTCTCCGGCCTTGCGGCCACGGACGTGCAGGCGGCGATCGACGAGATCAACGCGGCGGCGGGCACCGTCGCCCTGGTCGACAACCTCGACGGGACGTACAACTTCACCGACGCTGGCGGCAACGTGACCGTGATCAGCGACACCTCGGTATCGACCATGGTCGACAACCTTGACGGGACCTATACCTATACGGACGAGACGGGCAACCCCTCGACGATAGACACCCGAGCTGCCTCGAACCCCTACGACAACACCGTCTCCGGCCTTGCGGCCACGGACGTGCAGGCGGCGATCGACGAGATCAACGCGGCGGCGGGCACCGTCGCCCTGGTCGACAACCTCGACGGGACGTACAACTTCACCGACGCTGGCGGCAACGTGACCGTGATCAGCGACACCTCGGTATCGACCATGGTCGACAACCTTGACGGGACCTATACCTATACCGACGAGACCGGCGCCATCGGGACGATAGACACCCGAGCTGCCTCGAACCCCTACGACAACACCGTCTCCGGCCTTGCGGCCACGGACGTGCAGGCGGCGATCGACGAGATCAACGCGGCGGCGGGCACCGTCGCCCTGGTCGACAACCTCGACGGGACGTACAACTTCACCGACGCTGGCGGCAACGTGACCGTGATCAGCGACACCTCGGTATCGACCATGGTCGACAACCTTGACGGCACCTATACCTATACGGACGAGACCGGCGCCATCGGGACGATAGACACCCGAGCTGCCTCGAACCCCTACGACAACACCGTCTCCGGCCTTGCGGCCACCGACGTGCAGGCGGCGATCGACGAGATCAACGCTGCGGCGGGCACCGTCGCCCTGGTCGACAACCTCGACGGGACGTACAACTTCACCGACGCTGGCGGCAACGTGACCGTGATCAGCGACACCTCGGTATCGACCATGGTCGACAACCTTGACGGGACCTATACCTATACGGACGAGACCGGCGCCATCGGGACGATAGACACCCGAGCTGCCTCGAACCCCTACGACAACACCGTCTCCGGCCTTGCGGCCACGGACGTGCAGGCGGCGATCGACGAGATCAACGCGGCCGCGGGCACCGTCGCCCTGGTCGACAACCTCGACGGGACGTACAACTTCACCGACGCTGGCGGCAACGTGACCGTGATCAGCGACACCTCGGTATCGACCATGGTCGACAACCTTGACGGGACCTATACCTATACGGACGAGACCGGCGCCATCGGGACGATAGACACCAACGGCATCGTGATCACCAATGTGGTCGCGGGCAACAGGATTGCGACGGTGACCGACGCCTCGGGCGCTTCGACCGACATAGACGAGACGATCACGTCGATCGTGGACAACGGGGATGGGAGCTTTACCCATACCAGCGAGGACGGAACCATTACGATTTTTACAGAGACCTTATCAACCCTGATAAACAACGCCAACGGTACTTTCACCTATACGGACGAAGATGGAACGGTCACGAACTTTGATGCCAAGATCGGCTCAGTAGTGGACAACTTTAACGGTACTTATACCGTCACCGACGACTTTGGAACCTCGGTGACCATAGATACCAACAATACAGTCTCGACGATGGTTGACAACCTTGACGGGACCTATACCTATACCGACGAGGCGGGCAACCCCTCGACGATAGACACCCGAGCTGCCTCGAATCCCTACGACAACACGGCCTCCGGCCTTGCTGCCAATAATGTACAAGACGCAATAGATGAACTCAATACTGGAAGTACGGATGACCAAAATATTAATGGTTCCGGCCTTTCCGGCACTGACCTTACCATAGGTATAGAGAATGGGACCTCAGAAATTGTCGATCTTTCCAGCCTTTCGGAAACAGTCGTTGCCGGTACAGGAGCCATTACCGTTACCGACGACGGCAACGGGAACTATACCGTGAATTCGACCGATCCCGATGAAGACCTTACCAATGAGCTTACGTTGATCGGTACTGGGGCACCCGCCATTGTCCCTAGTAACAGCGGGGTTACCTATGTAGACGATGCTGCCGGACAATTATATGTATATGATGGTGCAGCTTGGCAAGTAGTGGGCGGCAATGCCAGTCCGGACCTAGATCCGGATCCAGCAAATGAGGTAAATACCGCATTTGCCGTAAATGGCCTCAATCTTGAAATCACGGATAGCGACGGTACCTTGGGCGTGCCTTTGGCTTCTTTGGGAACTGACGACCAAAATCTGAACTTGGCGGGCAACACGCTCTCCATCGAGGACGGTAACAATGTGGACCTTAGCGGATACTTGGACAATACCGACGATCAAGACCTGACGGGTGCCAGCCTAACCGGAAATATTTTACAGATCGATATCGAAAATGGCGCTTCCACTACGGTGGATCTTTCCGCGTTGGACAATACGGGCACTGACGATCAGAACATCAGTGGATCGGGGCTTTCGGGTACCGACCTGACCATCGGAATCGAGAACGGGGGGTCGGAAGTGGTCGACCTTTCCAGTTTAGTGGGCACCGACGACCAAACGGCCGCGGAAGTGTCCTATGACAATACAACCTCCCTATTGACCGCAACGGATACCCAGGCCGCCTTGGATGAATTGGCCGCAGCTAGTTCGGACGACCAAAACCTGACCTTGGCGGGCAATACGCTCTCCATCGAGGACGGGAACAATGTTGACCTAAGTGGATACCTGGACAATACCGACGACCAGAACCTGACCGGTGCGACCTTGACCGGCAATACCTTACAGATCGATATCGAGAACGGTACCTCGGCCAGTGTGGACCTATCTGCCCTCGACAATAGCGGTACGGACGACCAGAACCTGACCTTGGCGGGCAACACGCTCTCCATCGAGGACGGGAACAGTGTGGACCTTAGCGGATACGTTTCAACGGATGACCAGAACATCAGTGGATCCGGGCTTTCGGGTACCGATCTGACCATCGGGATCGAGAACGGGGGATCGGAAGTGGTCGACCTCTCCAGCTTGGCCAATACCGATGAACAGGATTTGAGCAGCGCGGTGATTACGCCCAATGAAAGTGTGGAGATACAGATTACCAATGGGAGCAATACGACCATCGATATCAGGGATGCCGATTCGGACATCACGAACGAACTTACCTTGATAGGGTCCGGAGCACCGGCAGTGGTCCCCAGCAACAGTGGGGTCACCTATGTAGATGATGTGGCTGGCCAGCTTTATGTGTACGATGGCATTGCTTGGAATGCCGTGGGTGGGAATGCCTCCCCGGATTTGGACGGTGACCCGACCAACGAACAAAATACGGCCTTTGCGATCAATGGCCTAAACCTTGAGATCACCGACAGCGGCGGCACCTTGGGCGTGCCCTTGGCTTCTTTGGGAACTGACGACCAAAACCTGAACTTGGCAGGCAACACGCTCTCCATCGAGGACGGGAACAATGTGGACCTGAGCGGATACCTGGACAATACCGACGACCAAAACCTTACGGGGGCGACCTTGACCGGGAATACCTTACAGATCGATATCGAGAACGGTACCTCGGCGAGTGTGGACCTATCTGCCCTCGACAATAGCGGTACGGATGACCAAAACCTGACCTTGGCGGGCAACACGCTCTCCATCGAGGACGGGAACAGCGTGGACCTTAGCGGATACGTTTCAACGGATGACCAGAACCTGACCTTGGCGGGCAACACCCTCTCCATCGAGGACGGCAACAACGTAGATTTGAGTGGATATCTCGACAATACCGACGACCAGAACATTAGCGGATCTGGCCTTTTGGGGACCGACCTGACCATCGGTATCGAGAACGGCACTTCGGAAATCATCGATCTTTCCAGCTTGGTGGGGACCGATGACCAAAACTTAAGTTTGGTGGGCAATACCCTCGGCATCGAAGATGGTAACAACGTCGACCTGAGTGGCTATTTAGACAATACGGATGAACAGGATTTGAGCAGCGCGGTGATCACGCCCAATGAAAGTGTGGAGATACAGATCACCAACGGGAGCAATACGACCATCGATATCAGGGATGCCGATTCGGACATCACGAACGAACTTACCTTGATAGGGTCCGGAGCACCGGCAGTGGTCCCCAGCAACAGTGGGGTCACCTATGTAGATGATGTGGCCGGCCAGCTTTATGTGTACGATGGCATTGCTTGGAATGCCGTGGGTGGGAATGCCTCCCCGGATTTGGACGGTGACCCGACCAACGAAAGAAATACGGCCTTTGCGATCAATGGCCTAAACCTTGAGATTACCGACAGTGGAGGAACTTTGGGCGTTCCCTTGACCAGTTTGGGCACCGACGATCAGGCATTGAGCCTGGCAGGCAATACCTTGACTTTGGAAGATGGGGGCACCGTTGATTTGAGTGCCTATCTTGACGATACCGACACCGACGACCAGACCCTGAGCTTGGCCGGCAATACGCTCTCCATCGCCGACGGCAACTCCGTCGATTTGAGCGGTTTTGTTTCTACCGACGACCAGGCCCTGAGCTTGGCGGGCAATACCCTGACATTGGAGGATGGCGGTTCGGTGGACCTGAGCGCCTATCTTGACGATACCGATACCGACGACCAGACCCTGAGCCTGGTCGGCAATACGCTCTCCATCGCCGATGGCAACTCCGTGGATTTGAGCGGTTATGTGAGCACAGACGATCAGGCCTTGAGCTTGGCCGGCAATACCCTGACCTTGGAAGATGGCGGTTCCGTCGATTTGAGCGGTTATGTGAGTACCGATGACCAGAATATACAGAACTTGGGATTGGTAGGCACCACTTTGACCGTGGGCATAGAGAGCGGCACTTCACAGACCGTTGACCTTGCCAGTCTGGTAGGCACCGACGACCAGGCCTTGAGCTTGGCGGGAAATACCCTGACCCTTGAGGATGGCGGTTCGGTGGATTTGAGCGGTTATGTGAGCACCGACGACCAAAACCTGACAGGGGCGACCTTGACCGGCAATACCTTGCAGATCGATATCGAAAACGGTGACTTCGGCCAGCGTCGACCTATCTGCCCTGGACAACAGCGGTACAGACGACCAGGCCTTGAGCTTGGCCGGCAACACCTTGACCCTTGAGGATGGCGGTTCGGTAGACCTGAGCGCCTATCTTGACGATACGGATACCGACGACCAGACCCTGAGCTTGGCGGGCAACACGCTCTCCATCGCCGATGGCAACTCCGTTGACCTGAGCGGTTATGTAAGTACCGACGATCAGAACCTGACCGGCGCCACGCTTACGGGCAACTCGCTCCAAATCGATATTGAGAACGGCGCTTCGGCTACCGTGGACCTTTCCAGCCTTGTCGGCACCGATAATCAGACATTATCTTCGAACAATACGCCTGGTGACATCACCATTTCCGGCGGAAACAATATCACCTTGAATGTGGATGATGCGGATGCCACAATAGGAAATGAAGTCACCAATGCGACCGATGCTACTTTAATTCGTTCCGGTTTAGGAACGACAGTAAGTCCATATACATTGGACGTAGCTCCGGATGGCATAACCAATGCGGAGTTGGCGGATAATGCCGTGCAATTGGAGAACATAGCCGATG
This sequence comes from uncultured Flavobacteriaceae bacterium, assembly GCA_963760375.1. Lineage (GTDB taxonomy): Bacteria > Bacteroidota > Bacteroidia > Flavobacteriales > Flavobacteriaceae > Pelagihabitans. Next base: position 395,611 of record CAVXCS010000005.1, read on the forward strand.
GGACCATGGATGGACAAGTCATGCAATGGGACGGTGTTTCTTCTACATGGACTTTGGTGGATCTAGGCTCCGTTACGGTAACTGAAAACGATGGGGTAATCGGCAATGAAGTAACCAATGCCACGGATGGAACATTGGTACGTTCCGGAGCAGGTACGACAGTCTCACCATATACCTTGGACGTGGCCGCGAACGGCATCACCAATGCCGAAATCGCGGATGATGCCGTACAGCTAGAGAATATAGCCAATGGAACGGCCCCGGACCAGATCATGCAGTGGAACGGAACGAATTGGATTTTAGTTGACGGAGGTGCCTTGAGTACCGATGACCAGGCCTTGAGCTTGGCCGGCAACACCTTGACCCTTGAGGATGGCGGTTCGGTAGACCTGAGCGCCTATCTTGACGATACGGATACCGACGACCAGACCCTGAGCTTGGCGGGCAACACGCTCTCCATCGCCGATGGTAACTCCGTCGATTTGAGCGGTTATGTGAGTACCGACGACCAGAATATACAGAACTTGGGATTGGTGGGCACCACTTTGACCGTGGGCATAGAAAGCGGCACTTCGCAGACCGTTGACCTTGCCGGTTTGGTGGGCACCGACGATCAGGCCCTGAGCCTGGCCGGCAACACCCTGACCCTGGAGGATGGCGGTTCGGTGGACCTAAGTGGTTATGTGAGCACCGACGACCAGAACCTTACAGGGGCGACCTTGACCGGTAACACCTTGCAGATCGATATCGAGAACGGGACCTCGGCCAGTGTGGACCTGTCTGCCCTGAACAACAGCGGTACAGATGACCAGGCCTTGAGCCTGGTAGGCAATACCTTGACTTTGGAAGATGGGGGCACCGTTGATTTGAGTTCCTATCTTGACGATACCGACACCGACGACCAGACCCTGAGCCTGGTCGGCAATACGCTCTCCATCGCCGATCGGACCCAGCGGTATGTGAGCCCTTGAGCTTGGCGGGCATACCCTGACCTTGGAGGATGGCGGTTCGGTAGACCTGAGCGCATTGGACGCACCGACGACCAGACCCTCAGCTTGGCCGGCAACACGCTCTCCATCGCCGATGGCAACTCCGTCGATTTGAGCGGTTACGTGAGCACCGACGACCAGGCCCTGAGCCTGGCCGGCAACACCCTGACCCTGGAGGATGGCGGTTCGGTGGATTTAAGTGGTTATGTGAGCACCGACGACCAGAACCTTACAGGGGCGACCTTGACCGGTAACACCTTGCAGATCGATATCGAGAACGGGACCTCGGCCAGTGTGGACCTGTCTGCCCTGAACAACAGCGGTACAGATGACCAGGCCTTGAGCCTGGTAGGCAATACCTTGACTTTGGAAGATGGGGGCACCGTTGATTTGAGTTCCTATCTTGACGATACCGACACCGACGACCAGACCTTGAGCTTGGCCGGCAATACGCTCTCCATCGCCGACGGCAACTCCGTTGACCTCAGCGGTTATGTGAGCACCGATGACCAGGCCTTGAGCTTGGCGGGCAATACCCTGACCTTGGAGGATGGCGGTTCGGTGGACCTGAGCGGTTATGTTGGACGCACCGACGACCAGAACCTTACCGGGGCGACCTTGACCGGCAACACCTTACAGATCGATATAGAAAACGGGACCTCGGCCAGTGTTGACCTTAGCAGCATTGATACCGATACCGACGACCAAACCCTTAGCCTGTTGGGCAACACGTTATCCATTGCCGATGGTAACTCCGTCGATTTGAGCGGATACGTGAGCACTGACGATCAGGCCCTGAGCCTGGCCGGCAATACCCTGACGCTGGAAGACGGCGGTTCTGTAGACCTGAGCGCCTATCTTGACGATACCGATACCGACGACCAGACCCTGAGCTTGGCGGGCAATACGCTCTCCATCGCTGATGGCAACTCCGTGGATTTGAGCGGTTATGTGAGCACCGACGACCAGAATATACAGAACTTGGGATTGGTGGGCACCACTTTGACCGTGGGCATAGAAAGCGGCACTTCGCAGACCGTTGACCTTGCCGGTTTGGTGGGCACCGACGATCAGGCCCTGAGCCTGGCCGGCAATACGCTGACCCTGGAAGATGGCGGTTCGGTGGACCTGAGCGCCTATCTTGACGATACCGATACCGACGACCAGACCCTGAGCCTGGTCGGCAATACGCTCTCCATCGCCGATGGCAACTCCGTGGATTTGAGCGGTTATGTAAGTACCGACGATCAGGTTATTTCAACCACTGGGGCCGCAGGGAACATCACCATAGAGAGTGGGAACACCTTAAACCTGAACGTAAACGATGCAGATGCCGATCCAACGAATGAAAGGAATACCGCTTTCGCGGTGAACGGCGCCAATTTGGACATTACCGATAGCGGTGGGACTTTGTCGGTACCGCTGTCATCACTTGGCACCGATGACCAATATGACGATGAAGTTCCTTTGCGCACGCCAATAGATGTCGACGATGCGGGAAAATCCGTAGCTCAGGGTTATGTTGTGGAAAATAATGTGCAACAGGTTATCAATGCCATAGCGCCCATTACTTCCAAAGCGGCCAGGATTTTCTATCCGCCTTCCATAGCCGTGGATGCCTCGACCAATGGTGTCGGACGTACCTTGAACCTCTATACCCAATATACGGCACAGTTTGCCACCCCTGCGGTTTCAAGTGCAGGTGCGCCAACGGCCATACCAACTTACACCGCGGCTGAGCTTTACTATTACGTGACCTATTATGATCCGACGGTATTCGCCAATGTGTCGATCAATGCCAGCGGAGTGATGACCTATGATGTTATCGCACAACCCGCCGATTATAACTCTTTGATCAACGTGGTCTTCGTTGTTAGATAAGCTTAAAACGCCAGCCGATAAATTGAAATGTAAGCATACATATAAATCACTTGTCCTCAGCATTGTTTTTACCTTGCTGGGGATTGTTGTTTCCAATGCCCAGTACCTTTTGCAGGCACCCAACAGTGGTGACGAGAGCAATTATCGTTGGTACGAGGCCCAGGATACGGCAACGGTATTGGGTACCGATTTTTTTCTGGAAGTGACCGAACAAGGGGTTTATTTTGCGACCTATGATGGTACATTATGTGGAAAAAATGCGACCAGTTACTTTATTGTGACCAATTGTAATGCGCCACATAATTTGGTGACCCTCGATATTAGGGACAATACCAACGCCCTGGCGCCAGGGGCCACGCTCAGTTGGAGTCCGCCGCTGTTCGGTGATCTTACCCGGCCCGTGGTGACGGCCACCCAAACGATCGCTACCTATACCGCGACAATCACCAAAGTAGGGAACAGTTTCGATTTGCCCAGTTTTACGGTGGTCTGTATCGTTGAAGCCGCTACCTTGGTCGATGATGTGGTCACCACGAACGAAGACATATCGGTCATTGTAGATTTATTTGCCAACGATTCAGATCTGCCCACAACGGGTACTTTGACGGTAACCAATCCGTCCCATGGCATTTTGAACATCAATGAGAATGGGTCACCCAATGACCCGACCGACGATATTGTCACCTACATTCCGTTACCCGACTACAGGGGGCCTGATTCCTTCAATTATACCGTATGCAATAACTTTGGGGACTGCAGTACCGCTACCGTGACCATCGATGTGATTCCAGTAGTGGATGCCATCGACGATTCCGTGGCTACCAATCAAAATGCACCGGTCAATATCGACATCTTGGCCAATGACAATGATATTCCAACACTAGGCACCTTGACCACGACCGCGCCCTCTTCGGGCACCCTGCTGTTCAATAACGGTGGTACCCCGAACGATCCTTCAGATGATTCAGTGACCTATACCCCCGATGATGGATTCCTGGGCACCGATTCGTTTGAATATACCCTCTGTGATAATGTGGGGAATTGTAGCACGGCCACGGTGACCATTCTTGTTAATCCTATGGGAACCGATCTAGATAGCGATGATGACGGCATTGTCGATAGTTTTGAAGACCTCAACCTGGATGCCGATAACGACCCTTCGACCAATCCTACGGATTCCGATGGGGATGGTTTCCCCGATTATTTGGATATCGATAGTGACAACGATGGCATTCCGGACAACGTGGAAGCACAGAGCACTTCGGGCTATGTTGCCCCAAGTGGCCAGGATACCAATGCCAATGGATTGGATGACATCTATGAAGATAATGGAAACCTGGGCATCTTCCCGGTAGATACCGATGGGGATAGTTTGCCCGATTATTTGGATGAGGATACCGACGATGATGGGATACCTGATAATATTGAAGGACACGACCATGACCGTAACGGGATAGCAGATGTTGTTTTCGTTGGTTCCGACAAGGACAATGATGGCTTGGATGATGGCTATGAAGGGTATACGCTCATCGACGTGGATGTGAACGATGAAATAGATGATCCATTCGATAACCTTCCCAATACTGATGGGGATAGTGAATCGGATTATCGGGATACCGACGACGATAACGATAATATCGCTTCAAAAGATGAGGATATGAACGGCAATGGCTACTACGCCGACGATGATAGTGATGGGAATGGTATACCGGATTATTTGGAGCCCAATATCATAGAGGCCGAAATCGAAGTATTCAACGTATTGACGCCCAATGGTGACGGGGTACATGATGTGTTGACCATCAATGGCCTGGACAACTATCCGAACAATTCGATCAATATCTATAACCGTTGGGGCGTTTTGGTGTACTCTACCAAGGCGTATAACACTCAGGGCAATGTATTTGACGGAACTTCGGAGGGGCGGGTGACCGTTGATGCCGACAGAAAGCTGCCGGTAGGCACCTATTTCTATATACTTGACTATGCCAATGCCGCTGGTACCACCAAATCGCTATCAGGATACCTTTATATAAACAGATAATGGAACAAGCAAGAACCAACCCATTTAAATGTCGATCTCCCAAACTATGGGTAGGCTTGGCCATTGTACTTTTTACGGTAACCTTTGGTTTAAGGGCTCAACAGGATGCACAGTACACCCAATACATGTATAATACGGTGAGTGTTAATCCGGGATATACCGGATCAAGGGGCCATTTGAGTATCGCGGCCCTGCACCGTTCCCAATGGGTGGGCTTGGACGGGGCTCCAAAAACACAAACCCTGAACGTTCATTCACCTATAGGTTATAGAGGGGTTGGGCTCGGATTTTCAGTTATCAACGATAAGATAGGACCCACTTCGGAGACCAATCTGGATCTTGATTTCTCCTATACCATCTGGACCTCCACCGAGGGCAGATTGAGTTTTGGACTCAAGGCCAGTGCCAATCTTCTGGACATTCGATTTTCAGAATTGAATCAATTCGCGCCCGATCAAACCCTGCAACAGGATATCGATAATCGATTTACGCCCAATATCGGTGCTGGGGTTTATTACCATAACGAGCATTTTTATACAGGTTTGTCGGTGCCCCGGTTTTTGGAGACTTCCCATTTCGAATCGACCTCCCTCTCAACAGCTTCCGAACAATTGAATATTTATTTCATTACAGGTTACGTTTGGGACATCAACAAGTTTGTTAAATTCAAACCGACCCTCTTGACCAAAGTGGTGTTCGGGGCTCCGGTCCAGGTAGACCTTTCGGCGAACGTAATGTTGAACGAAAAATTTATCCTGGGCTTGGCCTATCGATGGGATGCGGCCCTCAGCGCAATGGTTGGCTTTAACGTGTCCAACGAAATATTGATCGGCATGGCCTATGATCGCGAAATCACTGAATTGGGGAACGCCGCGTTCAACAATGGCTCTTTTGAGGTCATCATGCGTTACGATTTCATCAAAACCAAAGGCAAAGTAAAATCCCCACGATTCTTTTAGGCCTGTTCCCTAATAGGTTCACTCGGTGTTCCGCTGATGGCACTATAGCCAGATTTTATGATTTCCTTACACCACCAGTACTGTAAAGGTGTTATTTTTGTAGGGATACTGATTTTAGTATCATTATTGCTACGAAAAAAAGAAATCCTTTGAAAGAAGATCACGTTATTCTGGTCAATCCCCAAGATGTTCAAATAGGCACTATGCCCAAAATGGAAGCGCATGAAAAAGCCCAACTTCATAGGGCCTTTTCTGTTTTTGTCATGAACGACCGAGGCGAGACCATGTTACAGCAGCGCGCAGCGCACAAGTATCATTCCCCTTTGCTATGGACCAATACCTGTTGCAGTCATCAGCGGGTGGGCGAAACCAATATTGAGGCGGGCAAAAGACGATTACAGGAAGAAATGGGTTTTGTGACCGAATTGAAGGAGCTCTTTTCCTTTATCTATAAAGCCCCATTTGATAATGGCTTGACCGAGCACGAGCTCGATCATGTGATGATCGGTTCTTACAATGCGGCCCCCAAAATCAATCGGGAGGAAGTGGCCGACTGGAAATGGATGCAACCCAAAGACATCCAAAAAGACATCGTTAAAAATCCCGGTCATTACACCGTGTGGTTCAAGATCATCTTCGAAAAGTTTTACAATCACCTTATCCTAAACCTATCGAAACCATGAAGGCAAAAGTCAGCAGAAAGGCGCACTTTAACGCAGCGCACAGGTTGTATCGGAAAGATTGGAGTTTTGAAGAAAACGATCGTGTTTTCGGCAAATGCAACAATCCGGAATTTCATGGCCATAATTACGAATTGATCGTAAGCGTCACCGGCGACATCGATCTCGAAACGGGATTTGTCATCGATGTGAAGGTCTTGAAAGATCTTATCAAAAGTGAAATAGAAGATGCTTTTGACCATAAAAACCTGAACGTTCAAGTTCCGGAATTTAAAAACTTGAACCCGACCGCCGAAAATATTGCCATGGTCATCTGGAATAAATTGCGCCCACATGTCAATTCCGACAATGCTTTGGAGGTGGTGCTATATGAAACCCCGCGGAATTTTGTAACTTTTATTGGTTAACCATGGGTTTAAAAATAGGGGATAGGATACCGCATTTTGAACTCAAAGACCAATTTGGCCAGCTGTTCAAAAGTGCAGACCATGTGGGCAAAAAGCCTTTGGTGATTTATTTTTATCCCAAAGACCATACCCCTGGATGCACCAAGGAAGCCTGTCAATTCAAGGACAGCTATGAGGAATTCACCGATCTTGGGGCGGAAGTCATCGGAATTAGCGCCGATTCGGAGCAATCGCACCGTAGTTTTGCCTCAAAGTATGATTTGCCCTTTATTCTGCTCGCCGACACACAAAAAAAGGTAAGGCGTATGTTCAAGGTAGAAAATAGTCTGTTGGTCCTCCCGGGAAGGGAAACCTATGTGGTGGATGGCGAAGGAAAAATAGTCATGGTTTTTAACAGTGTAAATGCCGGAGAACATATGAAAAAGGCCCTTTTGGCATTAAAAGCGCTTATAAAAAGCCTACGGTAAATTCGAAATTTTAATATTATACCACGACCCGATGGCACTTTATCCTTTCAAATTCGAACCTATTTTAAAAGAACGGCTTTGGGGCGGCACCAAATTAAAAACGGTACTCGGCAAGCCCATAGCAAGTGATATCACAGGGGAAAGTTGGGAATTATCGGGCGTTTCGGGAGATGTTTCAGTGATATCCAACGGTCCGTTGGCCGGCACTTCATTGGGGCAATTGATAGACACAAATGCCGAAGCCCTTTTGGGCAAAGGGGTGGTAGCGCGCTTCGGAAAAGAATTTCCCATATTGATCAAGTTCATCGATGCCAAACAAGACCTTTCGATACAATTGCATCCGAACGATGCGCTCGCAAAAAAAAGGCACGATTCGTTTGGCAAAACAGAGATGTGGTACATCATGGACGCCGATCCCGGCGCAAAACTGATCGTAGGTTTCAATAAAGATGTTGCCAAAGAGGAATATTCGTTGCATTTGCAAGACGACAGGCTTCCCGAATTATTGAATTACGAACAGGTGAAACCGGGCGATACCTTTTTTATCAATACAGGGAAAATACATGCCATCGGAGCAGGAGTGCTTTTGGCCGAAATACAACAGACTTCGGACGTCACCTATCGGGTATTTGATTTTAATCGCAAAGACAAACTGGGCAACCTCCGGGAGTTGCACACCGAACTGGCCATGGATGCGATCGATTATGAAAAAAAGGACGATTTTAAAGTGAATTATGAAGACCGGCCCGATAAGGTGAACGCCATGGTAGCATGTCCATATTTCAAGACCAATTTCATGTATCTGACCCAAGATTTCGAACAAACGCTATCGCAGAGGGATTCCTTCACCATTTATATGTGCGTGGAAGGCAGGGCGTCGATAGCCAATGAACACGGGTCGGTGACCCTTATAAAAGGGGAAACCACCTTAATCCCCGCGAGTTCAAAGCAGGTGCATATTAAAACAACCGGGGCCAGGTTATTGGACGTCAGTATTTGAGCAACACGCCACATAACTTAAGGGTGTTGTTTTTTCTTCCCCATTTGTTTACAAAAGCCTACTTTTGCAAAAAAAATATTCACAATGGCAAGTATAAAGGATTTAAAAAAGGAAGTGAACAATGTATTGGGCGATTTGATCGAGGCAGTTTATATCGTTGATGCCGCGAACGGTACGAATAACTCGAAAGAGGGTGCGAAAATTATCGACAGTGCCATTGAGACCTTTGATGATCTGATCGTAAAAATCAACGACAAAAAAGTAGAAAACAAACAAAAGCATTTCAAGGCGGTACGTGCCGAATTGGAAACCAAGGCCCATAAGCTTGTGGAACAAATCAACAAATTGGGATAATTCCTAAAAATTATATGCTCGATGCCCTGGTCTACCTACCTGGGCATTTTTTTTGTGATCTATTGTGCCAGAAGCGCTTTTAAAGCCTTGCCGTATTTTGAACCGGCCACTTCCGGGCTGAGAGATTTGTTTATGGAATCGAGATAGATTCGGTTCGCATCGGGCACTTCATACAGCGCAATATATGGCGCAATGTATGAATCGGTGTTGTTAAGGGCAAAATTAAGGGCGTAGGCATAGCCGCGCTGCACGTTTTTGCCGCTTACCCTTGCAATCGAATCGAACTGCACGGAATCCAAAGGTTTTTCAGGATTCGCGGCGCTTTGCAGCAAGGCCATGTTCCTCAGGTTGATGCTTGACATTACTTTTTGGTACTCCTCCAATTTTTTTTGGGTTTCCGAACCCTCGATCTTGGCATTGGTATCGAAGGTATTCCAATTGGTAATGATCGAAATATTGCCAGGTTCAGCGAAAAACGTGATCCTATCGTTGACGTCGTTATTGTCTTTTTTGTTCAAGTACAGATAAAAAATTTCCGGACTTTCCAATTCGGTCTTGAAAGTGAAGTTGCCATCCCCGGATATCGGAAGGGAATCAATCGTAACCAAAACCGAATCGGCAATGTGCTGCAGGTAAAGGGTCCCTTTTTTAAGCCCCTTTATATTTCCGGTCAGATTCATTGTATTCTTGGTATCGCCCTTTTCACAAGATAAAAAGAGGGCAATGGTCAAAACTGCTAATAAGATCTTCTTCATCGTACTTTGTTTCTAATTGGTTTTGAAATGGCGCAATTTAGACAATCTTCATGTCCGGTGCTGCGGCAAATGGCCACAAAAATAAGGGAACAAAAACTGTCCATGGAAAGTCGCGCGGTAAATATCACTAAACTTTATCGAATCCTAAACTTTTGAAGCAATTTCCATAAGATAGGCGCAAAGTAGGGCACCTCCAGTACCCACTACATAGCCCAAAACGGCCAGCAATACCCCAACCGAGGTCAGGGAAGGATGAAATTCGGCCGCTACCACAGGGGCCGAGGCGGCACCGCCCACATTGGCCTGGCTTCCCACCGCGAGGAAGAAATAGGGCGCTTTGATCAGTTTGGCTACCAAGATGAGGAGGGCTCCGTGAATGGCGATCCAAATAAACCCGATCGCGATCAAGCCGGGATTTTCGAGAACCTGGTTCAGATCCATTTTCATCCCAATGGTCGCCACGAGAATATAGATAAAAACACCCCCTATTTTGCTCGCTCCGGTACCCTCATAATTTTTTGCCTTGGTAAAGGAAAGGCCGATACCCGCCATCGTGGCCAGGACCACCATCCAAAAAAATCCGGACCCCAAAAAACTCAAAAAACTCTTGGGGTCCCGAACACTGTCGAAGTTTCCGGTCAGGTATTCGCTGAGCAGGTCGCCGAAGAAATGGGCCGCCCCCACCGAAGTAAAGGCCAGAAAGAGCATCATCATATAGTCGTTCAGGGTAGGCACTTTGGTGATGCGGGCCGTAAATTCAATGACTTTATGCTTTAGCGTTTCAATATCGGTGGTATCGGCTTTGAGCCAGCGGTCTATTTGTTTGCTTCGGCCTACCCCGAGCAATATGACCGCCATCCATATATTCGCCACGACAATGTCTACAAGCACCATCGCACCATATTTCTCCGGGGTGTATTTGAAAATTTCGAACATGGCCGCTTGGTTGGCACCGCCCCCGATCCAGCTGCCCGCTATGGTGGAAAGTCCCCGCCAAATGGCATCAAAATCATTGCCGCCTACGGTATCTGGAGAAAATATGGAAACGATCAAGATGGCAATGGGGCCGCCTATGATGATTCCAGCGGAGCCTGTCAGGAACATGATCAGTGCTTTTGCCCCTAAATTGGCGATGGCCTTCAAATCGATGCTCAAAGTCATCAATACCAAGGCGGCGGGCAACAAATAGCGGCTGCTGACAAAATATAGGTTTGATTCGTGCTCCACCACCTCGCCCACACTGTTTAGGGTCTCCCATTTTTCGGCGACTATGCCCAGGGATGCCAATATACCCGGTAACAGATAGCACATTAATACGGCGGGCACGATACCATAGAACTTGCTCCAAAATCCGCTGATGCGGGATGAGGTATAAAAAATAAAGCCAAGGCATAAGGTCAAAACACCAAAAACGACAACGTCATTGGTGATCAGGGGTTCTGCTAATAAGGTATCGGACATTTAGATAATTTGGCCAAAGTTCCAAATATAATCAAATAAGTAGATGTTGCTTGATGAAGTAGGCCACGCCGTCTTCGGTGTTTTTGAGGGTAACATGGTTGGCGATGGCTTTCACTTCCGCTCTGGCGTTGGCCACCGCGATGCCCATTCCCACCTTTTGTAACATTTCCATATCGTTATAATTGTCTCCAAAGGCAATTACCTCCTCAAGGGAGTCCCCAATACCCAAAATTTGTTCTATGGCCGATAGTTTGGACACCCCGATGGGTGATATCTCGATCAAACTGTCATTCGATCGATAGAGGTTCAATTGGGTTCCGTAATGCGCGATGAGTTGGGGGAATATTTTGTCTGCAGATGATTTGGTGCCCATCAACATGATTTTGTGCGCGCCGATTTTTCGCCGGTCCCAATCGGTAATGGTATGTTCGGTCTGCTTGAACACAGGGGTTGCCTTGGTGTATAAGATTTCTTTCCGAACCCGCTCCGAATCTTGGGGCACGTACCATTCGTCTTTATGGTACAGGCCCAGATGTATCTCCAGTTCTTTTGCCAGGGTAAAAATGCCAGATAACCAAATCGAGATGGATTTCAGTAGAGGCCAATGCCTTGTTGTCCTGTAGAATATAGGCTCCGTTATAGCAGATCATGGGTTCCCGAAGCAGCCCCAATCGCTGTTGTAGGTACACCATGGACTTAGGCATACGGGCCGAGACCAGTATCACTTTTATGCGGCCCTTGATCCTGTTGATTTCATCAACGGTAAATTCGGATACATCGCTTTTGGTCGAGAGAAGGGTGCCATCGAGGTCGGTGCAGAGCATTTTGTAATTCATGGACGGGATCGTTTACAGCATGGAAATCGAAGTTTAGACTAAAAATCGTGTGTATCTATTTAAAAATTCTCTTTGCCCAGTGCTATATGTTCAGCCAATAGGTAAGTTTTAGATTGATCGATCGGTAACGCGGGGCGATCTGGCTTACGAAATAATTGTCGTTGTAGACCAGGAACAGATCCGAAAGCGGGGCAAAACGCCATTGCAGCCTTGAGTTGATACCGAAATTATCGCGTTGGTTGCTGTATTGGATCAAAGTAGACCAGAAGACCGACTTGGTAAAGGTGATTTCGATTTTCGGACTGATCAACCAAATGTCGGCACTTGAATAAGGCGCTGGCAATGTGATCTTGTCATAGTTCAAGATTAGAGAAAGAAAAGCTTTGGGTTGAAAACGCAATGTCATCCTTCCTTCCAGCGAGAATTTGTCCCCATTGTAAAAATTGCCAATATTGGAAGTGCCTTCAAAGGCGAATATTTTCCTTCGATCCGATTGATAGCCCAGTTCTACACTGTTGTAGGTATAGCCGATATTCGCCGGCAATGGAATGGCGCCATCGGTACCTGTGGGGTCGAAAGTGTCGAACAGGTAGGTATAGTCACTTCTGACTTCCAATTTAAGTTCCGACTGGTCCCTGAACTTACCTTCCCAACCCCCACCAAGGGTATAGTCGGTGTTTAGGAAGTCCCTTTCCGGACTCCAGATGAAAACCGGGGTGAACTGAAAACTATGGGTCTGGATCGCCCCTCCGACCGGCCAAAATATCCGCTGAATATTCGTAAAGGTTTTAACGATATCAGTTCTTCGTATAAAGCCCAGATCCGACCTGAAGTCCTCGCCGAGATATACCGCTTTGCCTCGCAAATTAAACCTTCTTGAATTGTATTCTATACTGGCTCCGGTCGACAGATCTTTACCGCCGCCCTCCGGTTGAAAGGATTTATGCAGATACGCCTTCCCGTTCCAAAGGTTGTCCTCAGATATCAAATTGTAATCAACGCCCGCCACACGGTTGTATTGATCGCCGGGCGCAAGGAAATCGTAGTCTTTAAAGGACTCCCTGTTGATAAAGAACAATCCGATATTGGAACGGGAAAAAACCTGTTGTTGAAGGGCCAGCATGGTATTGTTGTTGGATGGAATTTCATTGTCGGCGTCTTCGGCCGTTTGCAGGTTAAGAAACCCCAACCTTAAATTACTGTTGACCTTGCCGCTCAATCGAACGCCACCAATGATCTTATTCTCGATGGTATTGTCCGCGGTATCTTTGGCAATGCCGATGCGTCTTGAAAAGAAAGGGCTTCCATCCCGTGGATCACCGAAGCTGGCAAAAAGATCGCTGTTGTCTACAAAAAATTGCCTTTTTTCAGGTAAGTTCACCTCGAATCGGGTGAGGTTGGTGACTTGGTCATCGACTTCCACCTGTGAAAAATCGGGATTGAGGGTGATGTCCAAATTCATACTATTGCCGATGGAAACCTTGGCGTCACCTCCGACATTGAACTTACTTTGGGACTCGGCGTTTTCAAAATCCTTTTCAGCCAATGTGTTGATATATGGGATGATCGCCAAGGGCGTCCTTGATTTTCCCAAAGGTTTCTCAAAAATCATATCGCCCATAAAGGTGAGCCCAAACACATTCTGATTTTGTGGAATTTTCATCCAGGTACTGGTTTCGTTCGATTGGGTGTCGAAACGGTAACTGTTGAAACGCCACTTGTTGACCCCTTCTTTGAATTTGAATGAAGTAAGGGGTATGATCAGTTCAGAGGTGTAACCCCCATCATATATTTTTGATTCGCCCTTCCATTTAACGTCCCAGGAAATCGTAAATCCCCTGAGATCGAGTCCACCGCCCGATACAAGGCCCTCCCGTTGCACCCCATAAGGGTTGATCCCAAAGAGGAAAGCATTGTTACCATCGTTGAAAGTGTCGAACAACAAGGAGATGTTGTCACTGTTGCCCGCCCTGAAATCGCGTTGCAAGGATTGTATGGCATAGTTCTTTCCTGCCGCATCGACCCTGATCCCGATATAGAGGTTTTTGTCGTCGTACAGCATTTTGATATCGGATTGCTGTCGTGCCTGTATGGAATCATAAGGAAAATACTCCCAAAACCCATGGGCACTTTCGGCGGTTTCCCAAATGGGTTCGTCCAAAATACCGTCCAATTCAATGGGTTCGGAAATTTGCTTAACTACAAAAGACTTGTTTGGAAATTGTGCGAAAGACCGAAGCGTAACAAATAGAAAGATGATTACATAGATACTTCGATGCATGGGTATTAGATTGGCTGGACCCAAATTTAAGATTTTAATCCCTAAGTAAATCCCAAACAAAACTTAAGAATTCGTCTTTCTTTTGGGTTCCCGCTTGGCCTCTTTCAGGCTTTTGTGCAGCAAGTATTCGATTTGCCCATTGGTACTGCGAAATTCGTCCGCGGCCCATTTCTCAACGGCCTTCAGAACCTCTTCGTTCAATCTTAGGGCGAAAGCTTTTTTTTGGGCCATCTTTAATTTTTAATGAATTGGGATATTTCCACGACCAGATCATGGGAGAGCGGTACATTTTCATCCATGTACGCTTTTTGGTTTTCCGCCATTGAGTTCACTTCCTTCAACACATGGTTCATTTTCGAAATAACCTTTAACTGGGCATTGGGCTGGGCCGCCTTAAGCATTTCGGCGTCGGCCACCTTCACTTGAAGATCGGCATCCCCGTTTAAGATCAGGATGGGAATATCGATCGATTTTATGATTTTCACTGGATCGATCTGTATCCATGATTTGAGGAATTTTTGGTTCTGCGGGGCAAACAGTTGCAGGAGCATCGGGTTCACCGTTGCAATGGTGTCCTTTTCCATCAGTTCATCGATATGTCCTTGACAGATAATAGACAATTCGGGACTTTGTTGCGCGATTTGGCCCACCAAGATTTTGTCGATGGTTTCGCCGGCTCCCGCAATGGAGATATATTTTGACACCGTTGCATCTATCGATAACAGGCCCACCAATGCACCTTGGCTGTGCCCCAGTAAAACGATGGAAGTAAACCGATCATCGTTTTTGAAATGGGCGATGACGGTCTTCACATCATCTGCAAAATCATATAAGGTAATCGCGCCCAATTTGGCGAGGTTCTGCTGTACGGCCGTTCGCTTGTCGTAACGGAAAAAAGCGATGCCGTTGGCATTCAGGCTATCGGAAAGGGTCTTGATATAGTTCGATTGCACATAAGTGCCGGCCTGGTTGCCATTTCTGTCGATATTCCCGGATCCGTGTACAAAGATGGCCAAAGGCACCCCGCCCGGCCCCTCCGGATAACTTAGGGTGCCGGGAAGTTCGATCTCGCCATTGTGCAAGTCGATTTCCTGAACTGATACCTGCTGCGCCAGAAACGCTTGAGGGATCAGGTAGATGCACAAAAAACATGTGCCGATAGGGAATATTTTTAGGAGAGGGTTTTTCAATGGTTTAATGATTAAGGGTCCCGGTATTTACGATGGGGGCAACATCTTTGTCGGAACAGAGCACCACCATTAAATTGCTCACCATGGCCGCCTTGCGTTCCTCATCCAGATCTACCAGGTTTTTCTTGCTCAATTGGCCCAATGCCATTTCCACCATGCTAACCGCCCCTTCCACGATCTTATGCCTAGCGGCCACGATGGCGGTAGCCTGTTGCCTTTTCAGCATGGCGTTCGCGATTTCCTGGGCATAGGCCAGATAACCGATCCTGGCCTCCAAAACTTCAATGCCCGCCATGGCCAACCGTTCTTGGACCTCTTTTTCCAGAGCTTCACTGACTTCATTCACACTGGAGCGCAAAGTGATGTCTTCCACTAGGCCTTCGTCGGCAAAGTTATCGTAAGGATACATGCTCGCCAATTTGCGCACCGCGGCATCGGTCTGTACCCTTACGAAATTCTGGTAGTCGTCAACATCGAAGGCCGCCTTGTAGGTATCGGTGACCCGCCATACCAAAATGGTGCTGATCATGATCGGGTTGCCGAGTTTGTCGTTCACCTTCAATCGCTCGCTATCGAAATTACTGGCGCGCAGCGATATTTTTCTTTTGGAATAGAAGGGGTTGACCCAGAACAGGCCATTTTTTTTGATTGTGCCCATATATTTTCCAAAAAGGAGCAAAACCCTAGAAGAATTCGGGTTGACCAGCACGAAACCAGGAATGATAAGGAAGGCGATGAGCAGGAGCAGGCCCCCGATCAAAGGAATCCTGATCAACAAGAACCCGCCAGCAATGATAAGGAGCAGTAAAAGAAACAACATGGTATACCCATTGATCGGTTTAGAATTTTTTTCATTTGTCATGATAGGAAGAATTTGATATTAAAATGATATCATAAATATATCAAAATAAATTATTACTTCCAAAATTATCCTTGGGTATTGATCACAGCGCATTAGCGCTAGGTATCGTTCGAATTGAATTTCCTGCTTTTTTTCTTGGAGGGATTTTTGAACAGTCTTTTAAAGAAACCATCGCGTTTGATCGGTTCGCAATCCATTTGTTCCAATATGGCATCGGGCGTCTTGTTGAATTTCGCCTGGGTGAGTTGGTCTAACGAACGGTCGCCATTCATTTTTTGAAGAAAAAGTGCAAAAAGTGGCAAGGCCGCGTTGGCCCCCTGACCGATCGCCGTGCTCTTGAAGCCAATTTCATGGTCGTCCATCCCCACCCAGCTCACATGCACCAATCCTGGCATGATGCCCACGAACCAGGCATCCTTGTTGTTTTGGGTGGTCCCCGTTTTACCGGCAATATCGTTCTTCAACTTATAGGTCGACCTGATTCGTGCAGCGGTACCCCGATTGATCGTCGATTTCATCATTTCGAGCATCATTTGCCCCGTTTCCCTTGAAAAAGCCCGTTCGGCCGCACGTTTGGGCTCAAAAGCAACCAAAAGGGAATCATTTTGATCGTTGATGGTTTTGATCAGATATGGAAAAACCGCTCGACCTTCATTGACAAAAGAGGCATACGCCCCCGCAAGTTCGTTCACGTAGATTTCCCCGGTTCCCAGGGCAAGCGAAGGCTGGTTCGGCAATTCCGAAAAAATACCCATTTTTTTGGCCTGTACCAATACGTTGTTGATACCCGTCCTTTCCAGCACTTTGACCGCCACCGTATTTACCGATTGGCTCAGGCCCTCTTCCATGGAATAGTTCAGGAAGGTTTCATCTTTTTTGCCAGAATTGCTGGGCGACCAGCCTTTTAAATTTTCATATTCCACTTCCTGCGCCGAGAAATAGGTGCAGGGGGCGATGCCCATTTCCAGGGCGGTAGTATATACAAAGGGCTTGAACGTTGACCCTACCTGCCGTCTGCTTTGGGCCACATGGTCGTATTTGAAATTCTCGAAATCGATACCGCCGATCCATGTCATCACTGCCCCCGTACGGGGGTCGATGGAAATCGATCCGGTATTGAGGAATTTCAAATAGTGCTGGATACTGTCGATGGTGCTGGCCAATACGGTTTTTTCACCGTTCCAATCCACGAGTTCCATATTTCGCTTGGTTTCCAGGGAATCCCAGGCCTGCTGCGGACTTAAACCCTTTTTCAATAAGTTTTTATAGGGTGCCGAATGATGCACCGCCCTTTCCAGAATGGCCTTCTTGTTCCATGGGGCATTTTTACCATAGCCTGCCTCAAATTGTTTTTGCAAGGAGGTCATATGCGCTTTCATCGCCGCTTCGGCCATGGTTTGCATCTTGTGGTTCAACGTGGTATATATTTTAAGGCCGTCGGTATAAATATTATAATCTTTGCCTTGTTCCTCCTCTGCATTCACCCATCGGATCAATTGCTTGCGAACTTCCTCCCTGAAATAGGGGGCCAGGCCGGAATTATGATCAAACTCCCTATAATCGATCACCAGGGGCACGGCCATCAAGCTATCCTTTTCGACCGGGGCAAGAAAACCATTATTTTCCATGGATTGGAGTACCAGGTTCCTCCGCGCCAGACTGTTTTCGGGAAACAGTCGTGGATTATAGCTGTAGGTAGCCTTTAGCATGCCCACAAGGGTGGCCGCTTCTTCTATTTTTAATTGGGAGGCGTGTTTGTTAAAAAACCGGAGTGAAGCACTTTCGACCCCGAAGGTATTGTCGCCAAAGGAAACCGTATTGAGGTAGTGCAAGAGGATCTCTTCTTTCGAAAACCGATCTTCCAACCGTTTGGCGATGAACATCTCCTTGATCTTGTCGACCACAAGATTCGTTTTCTTTCTTTCCTTTCTGGGATAGAGGTTTTTGGCCAATTGCTGGGTAAGGGTACTGCCGCCGCCTGCCGATTGCTCCTGAAGGAGAACGGTTTTGAACGCCACCCTGATCAAACTTTGGTAATCGATGCCCGAATGCCTGTAAAACCGCTCGTCTTCTATGGCGATAAGCGCTTCGATCAAGGGATTCGGCAATGCCGTATACCCTATCGGCTGCCGATCGAACAGATAATACTTGCCGATCAGCACACTGTCTGCGGTGTACACTTCGGAGGCCCTCTGGTAACGAAAATTGGAGAGTGCTTCCTTGCTGGGCAATTTGCCCCATGCCCCGGCATAGATGCTGCCCAACAACAGCAACAGAAGACCTACAACGGCCATCAACCCTAGGAGCGCGTACCTGAGGTTGCGGGTTTTTATCCGCTTGAACAACGATCGTACATCTTTCATCGTCGCAATATCAGTATTTAATCACAATGGCAGGTGTTTTTAACAATACCTTAATTTGGCTTTCCCTATTTTTGAAAAAATTTGTATTTCATGAAAAAGTGGATCGTACCGCTATTGATCTCAGCGCAATTTTCCTACGGGAACGACCTACCTGTCTGGTCTAAAACAGGGCATCGGACCGTAGGGGAAGTGGCCGAAATGCATTTGACCAGAAAGGCCAAAAGGGCCATTGGCGCATTATTGGACGAACAGGACTTGGCCACGGTATCGAATTATGCCGATGAGATCAAGTCCGACTCCCGTTTCAAGGCTTACGGTCCCTGGCATTACGTGAATATCCCGGCCGATAAAAAGTATGCCGATGTCGTTGCGGGCCAAGAAGGCAATTTGATACGCGCCATCGAACAATGCATCGCCGTCCTCAAAGACAAAAGTAGCGCGCGGGAAGATAAGGTGTTTTTCCTCAAAATGCTCGTCCATTTGATCGGGGACCTGCACCAGCCCCTGCATGCGGGCCGTTTCGAGGACAAGGGCGGCAATGATATACAGGTACAATGGTTCGGGAAAGGCAGTAATCTGCACCGGGTATGGGATTCCAATATGATCGACGATTACGGCATGAGCTATACCGAACTGGCGCATACACTTCCCAGTTTGGGCAAACGGGAAAGGATTGCCCTTCAGAACGGGACGGTTTACGATTGGGTCGATGAATCACAGGCCATCGCCAATCGCATTTATGGCTCGGTCACCGTGGGCGAGAAGCTCGGGTACGATTACAGTTATCAATGGTGGGGCACCGTGGCGTCCCAATTGCAGAAAGGCGGCCTGCGCTTGGCCAAGGTGTTGAACGGCCTGTTCGGGTAAAGTTGAAGCGGTCTTCAGGGTATCAAGGATCACGATTTTGGCATCACATCACCATCCTTTAATTAGGGTAGGTGCCATGCCTTTGCCATATCACACCATCAGGGATGTTTGGGTAGTTGGGTCGGACAAAAGGTCAGTTTCAGCTGAATTTGAAGCAACGGTATGTATATGCGCTCATTTTTCTATGTCGTATATACACAGTTAGGTACTTTATCTTTGGATGATTTATGCTTGAAATTGTTTTTGAGCATTAACCTTGGTTTGCTCAATTGGCTTTGTCAAGGTACTTACAACTAATCACCATAAAATTGAATCTTTCTCCTGATTTCTTCAAATCTGGGTTCACCCTCCAATGTTTTAAATTTAGGGATCAGACTTAAATTTACCGCAAAGCCAAAATCTGAATTATCAAGGCCTTTCTCCAGATAATTCAATGATTTCTTAATATTATTTCTCTCCAAATAGATATATGCAATATGGAGATCTAAACCATGTTCTCCGGCTGCATCCCTATCCAGTAATTCTTTTAGAAATCGATCTGCATTGATTTTATCTCCCTTCTTAAAATAAGTATTAGAAAGCGCTGACATTATCATTCGTGCAGCTAAAGGAGAATTTTCATAAGCTTTGGTTAGATATTTTAGCGCCTCATCATATTGTTTATTATAATAATAACTCCACCCAAGGAATGCATTAAAGAAAGGAATATCTGCTTTTTTAACAGCAGTTTCATAAAGTCGCTGGGCTTGAACATAATTGCCGGCCATCATTTCCAAATTCCCATTGTCCCAGTCAAATAGCGGATGTCCGGGATCTACTTTTTTGGCCAATTGTCCGTACTTTTTAGCCACTACTACATCACCCAAGGCAATATAGGCGGAAACAACTGTACAGATACAGTAAGTGGTAGGTATCTTAGGCCAGGAATTAATGGAGATGGCCAGATCCACATCTTCTTTCGCTTCTTGAATTTTATTTTGAGAGTATAATTTCAAATTTCCTCTCACCAAATAGGCGTCAGAACTTTTGGGATCTAATTCCAGTGCTTTGTCAAGATAAGGGGTAGCTAAAGCAATGCCCTCTTGCGTGCTATAGGTCCCGGGGATCAAATCTGGTGAGGCTCCTACAGCAAATCTCCAGGCTAATAAAGTATGTGCCTGACTATAATTTGGATCGAGCCTAATGGCTTCTTCCAGGTATTTTGCTCCATTTTCAAAGCCAGCAAGACTCAATGTATTGATCTCTGCTCTGGCATGAAGAAAAAGCCTAAAAGCTTCACCACTTGTTGTGTTTGGTTTTTCAAGGTCATTTTCCTCGGCAATTGTTAATTCGATGTCGAGATTTTCAGCAACTTTTTTAGCTATGGCTAGCTGAATGGACGGGGCATCGCTAAGTTCCTCATCAAAAGTGCCGTTCCATATGCGCGCTTTTGTAAAAGGATCAATTAATTCTATGGATAGTTTTATCCTTTTATTATCGCTAAAAATACGTGAACTACCGGAGATCAAATAGTTGACTCCCAATTCCTTTGCTATTTCGATCTGACTCTTTTCCCGATCTTTATATTGATACGTTGTACTAAATGCCGTTACCACGATTGAATTAATTTTTGCCAATTCATCAATGATCTCTTGTGTCACCCCATCTGAAAAATAATCAAGATCTTCATTTTTATTGTTCAGGTTAATAAGGGGCAAGACAGCAATAGAATTTTTAAGGTTTTCATTGAAACCAGTTTCACTAGGTTTTGCTTGGAGTCCTGTAAAATAATCTATGCCAAAGTATCCAATTGCAATTAGAGCCACTATTCCTATATACCTGATTAATTTGTTTTGTTTTCTTGAAGCATCTTTGAATTTGCCTTGAATTTTAGATTTTACCGGAACTGAAAGGCCATCATTATGAAGCGCAAAAACCTCCATTGGCTCGGCTACATTCTTAAATTCAAATGAACCTAATGATGTTAATTTAAATTCATTTTTATTTTTGATCTGGTTTCGGATTGCGTTGGATAATAAAACGGAGCCTGGGATGCCCATAGATTCAATTCTGGAGGCTATGTTGACCCCATCTCCAAAAACATTATTGTCTGTAAAAACCACTTCTCCCAAGTGCATTCCTATCCTAATGGGAAGGTTAATTTCTTGAAAATCCTGCTGCAAAGAAATTGCACATTGAACTCCGGAAGTTGCACTGTCGAATGAAAGAAGACAAGCATCGCCAAAATACTGAACGATCTTCCCTTCATATATTGAAACTTTATCCTCGAGAACTTTTTTGAAGATTTGAAGATATTCCATGGCTTTTGCCTCATTGCTATGCATGATAGAAGTATAGCCGGCAATGTCAGCAAAAAGGATCGTATTTAATTTTCTGGTTTCTTTCATCAGATCAGTTTAAGGTAACTATTTTTTCTGACTAATCCGTGGAGATAAGGTACAGTAATCGTGCCTAGCGCTTGAATAAAGTAGATTATTAATTTCATTTTTTCTATGGGATGTAAGATATAAGGAGCATTGCTATCTGTATCGAGCACCTGGTTTCAGTATCAAGAAAGACCGCCATGTTGTGGTGCGTATTAGTTGATTGGGGGTTAGCGGAATGGATAAGGTAAGTGCGATAGAGGAAGTCCGTCCTTCCAACCTCTTTCTTCCCACTTCGCACCTCTTCCTTCGCACCTCCTACTTCGTATCTATCACCTTGTCCCTAAGGAATCACCCGAAAGGTCAAGTTGATCCGGGGCGCAACCGGTTTGGCGGTCTTCGCAATCTGGTGCAACCAGTGGTGCTGGGTGCTGCCCTGCATGAGCAGCAGGCTGCCATGTGCCAGGGGAAGTTTGAGTTTCAGGCTGCGGTCGTGCCTGTGCTTTAAATGGAAAAACCGTTCCTGGCCCAAACTGATGGAAGCGATCACCGGATCGGTGCCCAATTCCTTTTCATCATCGGCATGCCATCCGTTGCTGTCCTGCCCGTCCCGGTACAAGTTTAACAGACAGCTGGTGAAGTGCACCTCGGTATGGGTTTCTATCAGCTCTTTTAATCGGAGGAGTTCCTTGGTGAATTCATGGGGGTACATGGTGATGCCCGAATATCTATAAGGCTTGCCATTGGTGCCATAGAGCGCGGTCAAACGCGGTTGTGCGTATGTTTTTCCAAAAACCTTGATGTCGTCTTGTTGCCAGGGCACGGTTTCCCGGAACACCTTGAAAAATTGGTTCGCTACATCTATCGACAGAAATTCGGGAAAATAGCGGATATCGCTGTCCGGCAAATCGAAATGTTGAACGTCTGCAAACAGCCTTGCCATTATTGGAGTACGGTTTTCAGTTGGTTCCTATATTCTGAAGGGTTTTGGCCCGTAAAGGCCTTGAACGATTTGTTGAAATGGGAAAAATTGTTGAACCCGCTCTCAAAACAGACTTCGGTGATGCTCAACGGTTGTTCCGCCAATAATTTCGAGGCGTGCACCAAACGGTATTCGTTCACGAACTGTACAAAGGTCTTGTTCGTGATTTTCTTGAAATACCTGCAAAAGGAAGGGATGGTCATGCTCACCATGTCGGCGATGGTTTCCAGGGGTATTTCCTCCTTAAAATTCGATTTCACGTAATTGAATACGATATTGATCCGATCGTTGTCCTTGACTTCGGCTTCCATCGAATAGCCGGTAGCGTTCAGTACCTTGAATTCCTGGGAATGGCCCAGTTCATTGAGTATGTTCAAGATCGACATCAAGCGCTGAAAATCGGTTTGGTATTCGAGGATCTCCATTTTTTCCCCTATTTTCCGCTTGGTATTCCCCGTGAAGACGATACCTCCTTTGGCCTTGTGAAAGAGCGCTTGTATCTTGCTCATTTCCGGGATGTTGAAAAAATCGTTTCCGAGGAAGTCGGTCTTCATCTGCACCACGGTCTCGCTTTTATTACCGGTCAGTTTGTCGGTAAAACCACAGTGGGGCAAATCGCTCCCTATCAATATCAACTCCCCGTTGGTGAAATAGGAGACATGGCTGCCTACCTGGGTTTTCCCCGAACCTCCATTCACATAAACCAATTCAATTTCAGGGTGATAGTGCCAGATCGTATTTTTGTTCATTCGTTCCTCATCGAACCGCTGATAGGTGAACGAATGGCCGAAATCGGGTTCAATGACCTCAAAAGTGGGTTTTAGCTTCATCATGTCCTTAGTATTATACCCCATTGTACTTTCAAAATTACAACCGTCAAATTGAGGGTTGCTGTGCAAAATTACCCATAATATGTTCAAAATTACCTCTTAACATAAAATTAACCCTTACAATGGTTAAAATAACACAGATATTGGAAAATACAGCGGTGGTATACCGATTAGATCAGCGGTAGATTTGTACTGTTATTAATTCTTAAAACCCATAGTCATGAAAAATTATTTAAAATTGGTTACAGTAAGTACTTTATTGTTCTTTTCGTTGATCAGCGCCGCCAAAGAGCCAAAATTGGTCACTGATGTGGCTTCAAAGAGCATGGTTTTTGAATTGGAGACCCCATCAAAGGGAACCTCGATTCGATTGATCGACAGCGAGGGCAATATCATTTATGCTGAAAAAGTATTGGTGAGTGAAACCTTTGCCAAAAAATTTGACCTGAACAAACTCGCATACGGCAATTATTATCTGAAAGTGGACGATTCGGTAAAGGAAATTACCTATACCCTATTGTTGAACGCGGATGATGTGGCCGTGATCGATCGCGATGAAAACCACAAACCCGTTTTTGTTAGGGAAGGTGGCAAGTTGCTGATGAACCTTTTGAACTTGGAAGGCAATGCGGTTTCCTTGAGCGTGCTGGATAGTGAGAACAGGGTTCTTTTTAACCAAAACGTTGATGGGAGCACCGTCATCGAAAAGGCGTTCAATTTCGAGAACGCTTTGCAAGACAGCTATACCATCATGGTAAAAAATGGCAAGGACACTTTTTACGAGACCGTCGTTGTGGAATAGAAGTTAGTTGTGTAGTGAGGTTAATTGGAGACCCCTGGGCGATTGTCCGGGGGTCTTTTTTCATACCTATAGATAAACGTAGGCCCAATACATCAAGCCGAATTGCAACGGGATACGCAGTATCAGGATCCATTTGGGGATGCCGGCGGAAGCTTTTTCGCCAGACAGCATGTAAAAATGGACCAAAAGAAAAATGGCCAACATCGCGATGATGCCGTATAGGGCCGAGTTTTTAAGAAAAGGTACACATAGGCCAATGCCCAAGCCTATTTCGGCCACCCCGCTCCACAATACCAAGGCCTTGTGGTTGGGAAGATAACGGGGCATGATGCGCAAATAAATGGCAGGTTTTATAAAATGCATGAGGCCCGCAACCATGTAAAGGGCGGCCATTACATATAGATGCCAGGGGCCATGCATAGCTTTATTTTTTTGGTATTCGGTTAAAGGTACTTCTTAAGTTGTTCCCTTTTGTATTCGGGCAAGGCCATATTTTTCAATGCCATTTTCAACAGTTCCCGATCCTTTTCACGCCCAACGAGCAACTGAAAAACCTGTTTTACGGTAAGGGCATTGGGGGACTGCGCTGTCATCCGTACCCGATCACCTTTTTTTACCGAGCCCTCTTCCAGTATACGGACATAGGTGCCGGGATGGCCATATTCGATAAACTGTTTCAGTATCGCCTGGTTTCCAAACCGAACCCCCAATTTATAGCAGGGTTCACGCGGCTGGGAAACCTGTACCAAGGCAGTGCCGATCGCATAGATATCGCCGATCCGCATCACCGATTCATCAAGCCCTGCAATGGTCAGGTTTTCTCCGAACATGCCCCAATTCCATGGCAGTTCGGGATACAACCCTTTCCAATAGGGATAATGGTCCGCAGAAAAAAGGTAGCAGGCCTTGTTGAGGCCACCATGGTGCTTTCTGTCGATGATCGTGTCGGTCAAGACTTCGGTAGTTCCCAATAAAAGGGATTCGATAACGGGATATTTGAAGATTCCGGTTTGTTCTTCCTTGCCGTTCCATAAAAACGGGGTTGGCGTACCTTTGTTGGTGGCGATGATTTCCATGCCCTAAATATAGGAAACCAAATCGTACGAATGATGTTGGGAAATAGAACAAATATTCCGGGCATTGGAAGGTAAAACTGACTTGAATACCCATATTACACCCCCTAGTGGTCTGGGAGCAGTGCTTACTCGATGATGTAGATTTCCTTCTCGATTTCAGATTTAAACTCCGTCACCTGAAAATAAAGGGTTTCCTCCCCAATGTTCTGTACATCGAACATATAGGCCTTCCCTTCATATTCACGATATTGGGAGTCCCCTTTTTTTATTCTGATCAAACTGATGCTGCCGTCGTCTGACCTTGTGATGACCAATCCGTCGGTCCTGGCCACCCAACAATAATCCATGTTGATTTCTCGAAAGGGAAGCCGTTCATCAGGGAAAAGCTCTATTTCCCATAGCCGTACGTTTGCATCCTCGAACAATAGTTTTTGGCCCGTGGCATGACCAAATTTCCGGTCTTTTAATTCCTTGAGTTTTGAGGGTTCCCAAGTTTCAAAATTTCCAACGGCGTTTATTTCTATAAAATCCATAGGTTAAGTTTTAATAATTCACTCAATATTTTAAAGACCACGACCTTGATTGCACGTTGTTCATTACATTTCCATTCGGGATATCAAACAACGGTCAAGGGGGGAGCTTGCCCATCACTTTGCAATACATTTCGATCTTGATGAGTACTGTAGTAAAATCTTTTCACAGCATCAGGATAACCTTACAATAAAATTACAATAAATTAACATTGCAAAGTTTGGGAATTTGCTTCGTTCGGTGCAACAAAATTCCGATGGAAGTAGTTCTGATTTCCGAAATCAGAACACAATACGGCTTGGAATGCCCATAATAAGGCGGTTTTAGCGCCACTCCCCAGTTTGGATGGAATGTCCTAACTTATGCTAGCGGATAAAAAAATGACCAAATGAACCACTTACACCTTCTCCTTTTCCGCAAAATTGGCAGGGGTGGTTCCGGTCGATTTCCTAAAGGCGGCATAAAATGCACTCTTGCTATGAAAGCCCACTTCCTTGCCCAACCCTTCGATACTCAAATGATTTAACTTATTATTATTTAGAAGGGATATGGCCTTTTTAACACGTAAGCCGTTCACGTAGGAATTGAAGTTTTGATTAAATACGGTATTGATGGCCACAGAGATGCGTTTGGGGTGCTCGTCCAATTTTTCTGCCAGTTCTATGATCGTTAGATCTTTTTTGGCAAAGCTTTCGTTCGACATCATAATGCCTTCTATTTTTTCGCTCAGCTTGTGCAGATCGCCAATAGCCATGTTCGAAGCCGAAGGTTCCGAATTTAAGGGTGCCGGAAGTGGAGCGAATTCCCTTGAATCGGAAAGATAGGTCAATACGTTGCGCTGCCTGATGCCGTGATAAAAAATCCAATAGATGGCAATTAGATCGAAGACCGAAAAGATGATCTTGAAATAGTAGTTATTGTGGGAGATAAAATAAAGGATATGGATGATTACCGAGGTAATCAGACTATAAATCAAAAAATATTTGGCCCATTTAAGTTCTTTTGATTCGACCAACGAGAAGACGTTTTGCACTTCGATACGATGTTGGCGCAATAATCTTAAATTCCATAAACCGACGGCCCAGGCATAGAAAATACCCAGATAAGTAAAAACGAAAAGGTACCATCCGCTGGTAGCGATTTCCAATTTTTCGTCATAGGAAAGGAGGTAAACATAAAGTTGGGCCAGAAAGGATAAGACGCCTGGAACCAATATCCAATATTTGGTTTTTTGGTTCGAAAAAAACGATACCTGCTGTGTATAGATAAAGAATAGAGGAAAAAGCAGCCATGAAAAATTAAAGGGCAGCAAATATAATTGGGGATACGATTTTTCCAGGTTTAGGCCCCCCGGAATGTAATACGCTAATTTTAAGGAGAACGCAAAAAGAAAAAGGCCTAAAAAAAAACTGCTCCTCGAGCTTTTGGCATTGAGGATTAGGAGTATGATGCCGAGAACGATACCTTGGAGGAAACCAATGGTATCCAAAATCGATTGAAAGTTTAAGTTGGCCCAGAATTCTCCTAACATAAAAAGGTAAAGCGATTTTTATGGAAAGATAGCCATGTTTTTAAAAATAAAAAAAACCGCTCTACCGTTTTGTGTAAACCGCAATGCCCCAACACTTAAATTAGGAATAAATCAAAAAACCGAGGTCATGACCTCGGTTTTTTTCCTTTATCCTATCCAAGCAGATCCAATTTCTCAACCGGCGCAGGGTGGGCATAAAGCGGGGGAACTATATAAAGATGCTTTATTTGCTGGGTTCAATGCTCAATGAATCGGTAATGCGATCCAATGTTTTAATTTCCATGATATTCAGGATGACGGTTTCATCGCCGATATTTTCCATGTCTTCCAATGGTTCTTTGGCCTCATGCTTAACGAATGCTATGTCGCCTTGCTTAAAGCGCAACAACTTCATTTCACCGCATCCACATCTCGAAAGGAGCAACCCATCGGTATAGGCGACCAGACTGTAGTCACCCCGTATCTTCCGAAAAGGAAGTCGCTCGTCCGGAAAAAGGATCACTTCCCAAATGCGCACATAATCGTTCTCCACAAGGAGTTTTTGACCCAAAGCGGCACTCGGTCCTTCTTTTTGCAATTCCCGCAACCTTAAGGGCGACCAGTTCGCAAAACAGCCGGTCGGATTGATTTCTACACTTTCCATCATTATAATTTATGAGTCGCTTTGTTCCTGATTAAAATAAAAATGGCATAGCCCGTAAAAAGAACCAATAAGGGCAATATCAAAAGATCATATCTGACCATGGGATACTGAACATAATCCATGGAATTTTGAAGATCCAATTCCCATGCCGTAAATCCGGTCCAAAGCAATAGAAGAAAAAAGATGAGACTCTTGTTCGAATGCATAACTTTTCCTTGTGTTGTTCAAATAACGTATTACGGGTGGAATTGACAAAAATTAGGAGGTCAAAGCAGTTCTGATTTCTGAATTCAGGACCAAATTCCGTTGAAATGCAACGATACAAGTGGGTTTCATGGGTTCGAGTGGGTCTTGAACGGGTAAATTTGTCTAGGTCAGACTCTGGACTGTGCTTTTCAAATTTCCGATAAAACATGGCTGTCCTGTCGAGAGATCGGCAAGATTATTCAGACAGCTCCTTAAATCGGGTAGGGGTGGTGCCAGTCTCCTTCTTGAAAGCGGTGTAGAAGGCACTCTTGCTTTTGAAACCGGACTCGGAACCGATACCTTCCATGCTCCAATTCGCTTCTTTTCGTTCTTTTAAAAGCCTTTCTGCTTTCTTGATGCGCAATTGGTTCACATAGGAGTTAAAGTTTTGTTTGCTTTGGCTATTGATGGTCTTGGAGATAAGCCTTGGATGTACTTTGATGCCTTCCGCCACATCCACAACGGTGAGATTGGGATTGGTAAAGCTTTCTGAAACGGCCATGTAATCTTCAATCTTGTCCATAAGTCCTTCAAGCCTTTCGCCATCCAAGGCCTGGGATTGTTTTTGGGCATCGGGTTTTTCGGAGGGGCTGTTGGAATTCCATTGATGGTTGATTACGGAGAGCACGTTGCGCTGTAAAATGCCGCGATAGGCTACCCAATAAAGGGCGATCAGGTCCATTACCGAAAAGACAGTATTGTCATCAAAAACATATTTCAAGAAACCATGGGCGAGCAGATGGCTGATAACCGATATCGCCAAAAGATAGACCAGAAAAATGCGGGCCCATTGTAATTCCTTATAAGTGATATAGGAGTAAGTGTTCTGAACCTCGATTTTATGCCTGTAGAGCAACCTTAAATTCCAGATGGCAATGGCCCAAGAATAATAATCGCCAAGGTCCCAGAAAAGAAATCTATGCCAGTTGCTTGCAGCAATGACCTGTTTGGTCTCGAAAGGAAGCCAAAAAATGACCAACTGCGCCAAAACGGAAATGATGCCGGGAATGAGCAACCAATACTTGGTCTTTTCCCTGGAAAGCACCGATACTTGCTGGGTGTAAATAAAAAACAATGGAAAAAGAAGCCATGCAAAATTGAAGGGCAGCAACAACAGTTTGGGATAACTTTCGACTATTGTGGGATTTTTGAAAATCCAATACACCAATTCGAGGGAGAAAAAGAATAAAAAAAAGCCCAGAAATATGGTGCTCCGATAGTTCCGTCTGTTCAAAATAATCAACACAATGCCCAAAGTGACGCCTTGTACCGAACCCAACGCATCCAATATGACTTGGGTATCAAAATTAAAACCGACCATCGCGTTCATATAGGCATCAAGATAGCAAGTTTTATATAATTTTTTTAGATATACGGTTGTATTTCACAAGAAGTTGTTCTTTGTTGAAGAATTGATTTATGTTTGATTTTCTTTAATGCTTACATTTATCCGCAATGGCACTGATTACCTTTCTTCTCTTTACCGGTTTCGTGGCCTTCTATGCCACCTGGAAGCTCAGGCGTGATAAGCTGGATACCCAGGATGGCTACTTTTTGGGGGGTAGATCGCTTACCGGTATCGTTATCGCGGGTTCGCTATTGCTGACCAATATTTCAACGGAACACCTTGTGGGCATGAACGGTTCGGCCTATAGGAACGGTGCCATTATTATTGCATGGGAGGTGACCTCTGCCCTGGCCCTTGTGGTGGCGGCCCTCTATTTTGCCCCACGCTATTTAAAGATGGGCCTGACGACCATCCCCGAATTTCTGGAGAAGCGTTTTGACGGACTCACCCAAACCTTGGTCGCCCTGCTTTTGATCATCTCATTCGTGGTTACCCTGTTGCCGATCGTATTGTACACCGGAGCCCTGAACATTGAGGCCATTTTTGGAATTTCGAGCGCTTTAAAGGTCAGTCAGGGGGAAGGGATATGGATCACCATCCTGATCGTGGGCGTCATCGGCGCCGTATATGCCATCTTTGGCGGACTGAAGATGGTGGCCCTAACCGATACCATCAACGGTTTTGGACTTTTGGTTGCCGGGCTGATGGTGCCCATCTTGGCCTTGCTCAGTATCGGCGACGGAAATATGTTCGAAGGTTTGGGAAAGGTTTTTGAGAACAGTCCGGAAAAGTTTAATGTGGTGAGCAGGGAATCGGGCGTTGGCCCTGGTGCGCGTACGGCGATTCTTCCCTTCGAGGTCTTGTTTACCGGCTTGATGATCAATCAAATTTATTTCTGGGCCATGCACCAATCGATCATCCAAAGGGTATTGGGCGCAGTGAACTTGAAAGAAGCCCAGAAAGGATTGCTCTACACCGGGCTTTTAAAAATTTTGGTACCGCTGATCATCGTGTTGCCGGGCCTTATCGGGTTCTATTATTTTGGGGATAGCCTGTACGACAACCCCGACAACGTATACCCGCTGTTGGTAAAGAAGGTCCTGCCCTTATGGCTCACGGGCTTTTTCGTGGCGGTGATGATGGGAGCCATTTTGAGTACCTTCAACAGCGCACTGAACAGTGCGGCGACGGTTTTTAGTTTGGACATCTTTAAGCGTTATATCAAAAAGAACGCCAGCGAAAAAAGTTTGGTCAACATAGGGAAATGGACTTCCTCGATTTTGGCCATCTTTGCCATCGGAATAGCGCCATTCGTGGCCAATGCCCCATCCGGACTGTACCAGCTCTTGCAACAATTGAACGGCATATTTTTTGTGCCCATCGCGAGTGTGATCATCGCGGGCTTTTTGTTTCCAAGGGTATCTGCCGCCGGTGCCAAAATCGGTCTGCTGTTCGGTCTGCTTTTTTATATCATCACTTATTTTGTGCTGGAATTACAGTTGCACTTTGTTCATATCTGGGGCATTGAGTTTGTCCTGAACCTTTTGGTGATGCACCTCGCTTCGGCCTTGCTGCCCAGGGAAGAACGGTTCGTGATGCAGGATTCCGGCAAATTGGATCTCAAACCATGGAAATATGCCAAGGCATTTAGTATTTTTTTATTGGCATTTACCATAATTTTGTACCTTTTCTTAGGAAATGTTTAAGTATGGAAAAGACTTTTAGAAATTATGATCATTCGGATGTTACCGCTGCGGTGCGGGATCATTACCGCAAAATGCGCCAGAACCAGACACTGGATTATGTGCAAAGGATGCATCGGAAATATTTGACCTTCGATAAACCCATGCCGCTCTGGGAGGCGATGGCACATCTCAATAGCCTGATCGATGTGAGCGATCCCGATCTGGATCTGCCCAATGTGCAACACCTGATACAAAGTGCGGAAGCGATCCGTGAAGAGGGTAGGCCAGATTGGATGCAGTTGACCGGTCTCATCCATGATTTGGGCAAGGTGATGTTTCTTTGGGGCAGCGACGAGGACGGTACCAGCCAGGCCGAACAATGGGGCATGGTGGGCGATGTCTTCGTGGTGGGCTGTGCCCTTCCCGACAGCTGTGTATATCCCGAATTCAATGCCTTGAATCCAGATATGGGGAAAGCCCCTTACAATACAACTTTGGGCATCTATGAAGAGGGATGTGGCCTTGACCGGCTGAACCTCGCCTGGGGCCATGATGAATATCTATATCAGGTACTGAAAAACCATAAGGAAAACAAACTGCCCGAAGAGGCGATGACCATGATACGGTACCATTCGTTCTACCCTTGGCATACCGGCGGCAGCTATGCCGAACTGCTCAACAAAAAAGACGAGGCTTATCTGCAGACGATACGCGACTTCAACCGTTACGATCTGTATACCAAAAGCCAAAAAATAGTTGATTTGGAAGATGTTCGCGAATACTACCAACCCATTGCCGAGAAATATCTGGGCAACGGACCCATTTATTGGTAGTTTGCCCCTTTACAAAGCACAAAAAAAGGCCGCCCCTATTCCCGGGGCGGCCTTTTTTAATTTGAGTTGCCGAAAGTAGCAAGGCATACGACCTAATAATGGCCCTTCATGATCGGCTATTTTACCATCTCATAGCTCCGTTTGATAAACTCGGTCAATTCCTTTCCTTTGAGCAGGCCTTTTGAAAGCCGGGCCAAATCGATGGACTGGTTGATCAAACGCTCCCTTTTTTTCTCTGTTTTGGTATTGAGGATTTCACCGACCAGTTCATGGTTGGTGTTGACGATCAAATTGTACATTTCAGGCATGCTGCCCATCCCGAACATGCCGCCACCACCGGTTTGTTGCATTTCTTTCATCCTTCGCATAAATTCGGGTTCGGTAATGATAAAGGGTGAAGCAGCGCTGTCCATGGCTTCCAATTGTATGGTATATCCTTTTTCCGAAATGGCCTGTTCCAAAAAGGTTTTCAGTTTTTCATTCTCCTCGTCCGACAGTTTGGAGATCTGGGTATCCTCTTTTTGGATGAGCTTGTCGATCGGATCGGCATCAACACGGGCAAAGGACAATTTCTCCTTGCTCGATTCCAATTTCTGCATCAAGTGGCCCACAATGGGGGAATCCAACAACAAGACTTCATATCCCTTTGCCTTGGCCGCTTCGATATAGCTGTGCTGGGCCTCCTGATCGGAAGCATAAAGCACCACCAGCTTTCCGTCCTTGTCGGTTTGAGATCCCTTGATCTTTTCCTCGAGTTCTTCAAAAGTGTGGTATTTGCCATCCACGGTGGGGTAAAGCGCAAACTTGTCGGCCTTCTCGAAAAACTTGTCTTCCGAAAGCATGCCGTATTCAATAACGATTTTGATGTCGTTCCATTTCTTCTCAAAATCTTCGCGGTTGCTCTTGAACAGCGATTGTAGTTTATCCGCGACTTTTCTGGTGATATAGCTCGAGATTTTTTTAACCGCCCCATCGGCCTGTAGGTACGATCGGGAAACGTTCAACGGAATATCGGGCGAATCGATCACCCCGCGCAACATGGTCAGGAATTCGGGTACGATGCCCTCCACGTTGTCGGTCACGAATACCTGGTTTTGGTAAAGCTGTATCCTGTCTTTTTGGATGTTGAGGTCTTTGGTCAGCTTGGGGAAATACAAAATTCCCGTTAAGTTGAAAGGATAGTCGACATTCAAATGGATATGGAACAGCGGCTCCTCAAATTGCATCGGGTACAGTTCCCTGTAGAACGACTTATAATCTTCGTCCTTCAGGTCGGTGGGTTGCTTGGTCCAGGCCGGATTGGGGTTGTTGATGATATTATCGACTTCCTTGGTCGGTGCCGGATCCTCTTTCTTCGCGCCTTCGGGTTTGGGCAGGGTTTCTGTTTTGGTACCGAACTTGATCGGTATCGGCATGAACTTGTTGTACTTGCGCAAAAGCTCCGAAATACGGTGGTCTTCCAAAAATTCGGTGGAATCGTCGGCGATATGCAAAATGATTTCGGTGCCGCGCTCTGTCTTGGCATGTTCCTTTATGGTGAATTTTGGGGAACCATCACAGGTCCAATGCACCGCAGGGGCATCCTGATAACTCTTGGTGATGATCTCTACTTTTTTTGACACCATGAAGGCCGAATAGAATCCGAGGCCAAAATGCCCGATGATTCCCGTATCCTTGGCGCCATCTTCGTATTTGTTCAAAAATTCCTCCGCCCCGGAAAAGGCGATCTCGTTGATATATTTTTTCACTTCCTCAGCGGTCATCCCGATGCCCTGATCGGTGATATGGAGCTTTTTTCCCTTTTTATCGACCTTCACTTCGATCATCGGGTTTCCATATTCCAATTTTGCCTCGCCTATCGAGGCCAGATGCTTCAATTTGAGCGTTGCATCGGTTGCATTGGAAATCAGCTCCCTCAGGAATATTTCGTGGTCGCTGTACAAGAACTTTTTAATAAGGGGAAAGATGTTATCTACTGAAACGTTGATCTTGCCTGTGGCCATGGTTCTATTATTTTATTGTTAGCACCTTCAAGCTGTCAAAAAAAATACCACAATGCCTTCAAGTGACAAACTGACACTTTACATGGCAGTATGTTCCTGATTTAAGAATTCGTACGGATAAATGCCCAGAATAAGTGCCAAAATCTTTCAGTGAAAAGTTTAACATATATTTTTGTTTAATTATTTTTTAAAAAGATTAAACATCAATATCTTTGTTGTGGTTATGGAAGAAAAATTGCTATGAAAAAGATTTTGAACCCATAATCACGTTTGATTATTTATTGGTTAGGTTGTTTGAAAACGTGTCTCCGCCCCCGGAGGCACGTTTTTGTTCAAATTTCCGCCCCTTTAGCGTTCAGTTAACAAATGGGGGGCATCAAGTAGCGTATCTTTACGCTGGAAACGAAAAACAGAAAACATGGCTACAAAGTCTAAAGCAAAACCGGTTGGCGAAGACCAAATCATCGCCGCCTACATGGATTATGTCCTCGAACACGAGACGGTCCCCAAATCGATTTTCAAATTTTGCAAAACGGTCAAGATCGCCGAGGCCGACTTTTATCGATATTTTGGTTCGATCGATAGCCTGCGGAAGGGCATTTGGGGCAAGTTTTTCTCCAATACGGAAAATTTGTTGCTCAAAAACAAAGACTATGAAGGCTATACCAATAAGGATAAAATGCTCACCTTTTTTTACGCTTTCTTCGAGCTCCTGACCTTAAACCGCAGTTACGTGCTTTTTGCCCTGGGGAGCGAAAAGTCGATGCTGGGAAAATTGGAGGAGCTGAAAGGCCTTCGAAAACAGATCAGGGGTTTTGCAAAAGCTTTGATAGCGGATGGGAATGCCCAGAAAACGTACAAGATCAGCCAGCACAATCCCACGCTGTTCGCGGAAGGCGCCTGGTTGGAATTGCTGTTCATTTTAAAGTTTTGGATGGAGGATGATTCCGCCGGATTCGAAAAGACCGATATGGCCATTGAAAAATCGATCAATACCATCTTCGACATTTTTGACAATACCCCATTGGACAACATCATTGATTTTGGCAAATTTCTTTTCAAGGAAAGAATGCAATAGACCGAAACCCGATACAATCAACATCAATATATGAAGACCCTCGATACCATTCCAACAGGAAAGATTGAACGCGCCGGCAAACTGATCAAGACCGGGGTAAAAATCGGGGGCAATTATGCAAAGTATTATGGCAAGAAGTTGGTGAATCCAACGTTGAACCGTGACGAATTGAACGAGGATAATGCCGGGGATATTTACGACGGACTCAAAACCCTGAAGGGAAGTGCCTTAAAAGTGGCCCAAATGCTGAGCATGGAAAAGAACTTGCTTCCCAATGCCTATGTGGAGAAATTTTCACTTTCCCAATTTTCGGTACCCCCCTTATCCGCACCCTTGGTGCGAAAAATCTTTAAAACCTATTTGAACAAATATCCAGAGGAACTGTACGATACTTTCGAGCGCGATTCGATCAACGCGGCCAGCATAGGACAGGTTCATAGGGCCTCTAAAAATGGCAAACAGTTGGCCGTTAAGATTCAATATCCCGGGGTCGCCCAAAGCATCGGCAGCGATTTGGCCTTGGTCAAACCCATAGCCTTGCGACTGTTTAATATCAAGGGCAAAGATTCAGACAAATTTTTCAAGGAGGTCTCTTCAAAATTGATGGAGGAGACCAATTACCTGCTCGAAGTCGCGCAGAGCAAGGAAATTTCCCTGGCCTGTAGGCATATCGACAATTTGGAGTTTCCTGTTTATTACGAAGAATGGTCCAGCGAAAAGATCATCACCATGGATTGGATGGAGGGATTGCACCTAAGTGAGTTCTGTAAGACCGATTTTTCCACTGAACAAGGCAATATGATCGGCCAGACCCTTTGGGATTTTTATATGTTCCAGATCCACGGCTTGCGAAAAGTGCATGCCGACCCGCATCCGGGAAATTTTTTGGTCAGCGCCAAAGGAAGTTTGATCGCGATCGACTTTGGGTGTATCAAGGTGGTGCCCGATTCGTTCTATGGCCCCTATTTTGAATTGGCCCAAAAGGAGACTTTCGACAATGACGCCCTTTTTACCAAGAAACTCTATGAACTGGAAATCCTGAAAGAGGACGATAATCCGGAGGAGCTAAAATTCTTCAAACAATTGTTCCGCGAGATGCTGACCTTGTTCACGGCCCCGTTCAACGAAGAACATTTCGATTTTGGCTCGAACGAGTTTTGGTCAAGAATTACCGATTTGGGACAACGGTTTGCCAATGACGATCAAATCAGAAAAATGAACGGAAACAGGGGCTCCAAGCATTTTTTGTATATGAACCGCACCTTTTTTGGCCTTTTTAACCTCCTGCACGATCTAAAGGCATCCGTAACGGTGAACCACTTCCGGAAATATATGCGATAACGGCGATTCCCACAAAACACCGCTGCTTTTTTTTGTTTATCTTAGTCAATACGTATTAAAATCAACCGACCCTTCAGCGGCATCAAAACGCAATTCCATGTACAACTCGAAAATTAAAGGTTTGGGCTTCTTTGTCCCCGAACATGTGGTCACCAATGATGAACTT
This sequence comes from uncultured Flavobacteriaceae bacterium, assembly GCA_963760375.1. Taxonomy (GTDB): domain Bacteria; phylum Bacteroidota; class Bacteroidia; order Flavobacteriales; family Flavobacteriaceae; genus Pelagihabitans. The sequence continues at coordinate 432,465 of CAVXCS010000005.1, forward strand.
TCAAAGGTGATGGAAACCAATGATGCCTGGATCCAGGAGCGTACCGGTATCAAGGAACGAAGACATGTATTGAAGGGCGATGGCAACACTACCACCACTATGGGCGTAAAAGCGGCCAAGATTGCCATTGATCGTGCTGGAATTGACAAGAACGACATCGATTTCATCGTTTTTGCCACCCTAAGTCCGGATTATTATTTTCCCGGTCCGGGGGTTTTGGTGCAGCGTGATCTGGGCATCAAAACAGTTGGGGCACTCGATGTCAGGAACCAATGCTCGGGCTTCGTCTACGCCATTTCGGTGGCCGATCAGTATATTAAAAGTGGGATGTACAAGAACATCCTGGTCATCGGGGCGGAACTCCATTCCCATGGGTTGGACATGAGCACTCGGGGCAGAGGGGTTTCGGTAATCTTTGGGGATGGTGCTGGAGCCGCCGTTTTGGGCAGGGAGGAAGATTCCTCAAAAGGGATATTATCGACGCATTTGCATTCCGAAGGCCAACATGCCGAGGAACTGTCTTTGATCGCGCCGGGAATGGGCAAACGTTGGGTGACCGATATCATTGCCGAAAACGACCCGAACGATGAGTCGTATTATCCTTATATGAACGGGCAATTCGTCTTCAAAAATGCAGTGGTGCGCTTTAGTGAGGTGATCATGGAAGGATTGGGGGCCAATGGCCTGAAACCTGAGGATATCGACATGCTGATTCCGCACCAGGCCAATTTACGCATCTCCCAATTCATCCAGAAGAAATTTGGTTTGAGCGACGATAAGGTATACAACAACATTATGAATTACGGCAATACCACGGCTGCCTCCATCCCGATAGCCCTTACCGAAGCATGGGAACAAGGCAAGATCAAATCGGGCGACTTGGTGGTTTTGGCCGCATTCGGCAGTGGCTTTACCTGGGGCTGCGTCATGATTAGGTGGTAGGGCATACCACGCCAACGAGAAAATTCAAAGCCCCGAACAACCATGGGGCTTTTCCATTTATAACACGGCTTGTACCCAAGGCACCGATCGATCTTGTAGTACCCCATGCTGTACTGGAAATGTGACGGTTCAACGGGGCCGGTCAGCGCTTGTTAATCGAATGGGCAAGTCAGGAGAAGGTAAAAAATGAATTATCTTTGGAAAAATACCAAAAAAGGGAAGAAAAAAACCCTGACAAGAATGCCAGGGTTTCTGCTATCGACTTCGCTATAATAAACACTAACCATTAACTATAAACCTATAGCATTGCCGATAGCGATTATTTAAAAAAGCTGGGATTCGATTCTTTACAATAGACTGCAAAATAGCCCAATCGTTACAGAAGAACACAAACTTTAACCCTCAATTAACAAATGTGCAGAACCTTGGTATTCGGGGCCTCCCTAAAACCCCACCGCTATAGTAATCTTGTGGTGAAACGCCTGATCGACCATGGCATTGAGACCGTGGCGTTCGGCCAAAAGAGCGGTAAAATAGGGTCGGTCAAGGTAATGGATCGCTTGGATGCCATCGAAAACATACATACGATCACGCTTTATTTGGGCCCTGCCAACCAACCCGAATATTATCAAGACATTTTGAAGTTGAAACCCAAAAGGGTCATCTTTAATCCAGGAACCGAAAACCCCGAACTCTACCGTTTATTGGAGGAACAAGGCATCATGGCCATCGAAGCCTGTACTTTGGTGCTTTTGGCGACCGATCAATATAAAACAGTCGTGAACTAGAGCATATGGCGAGAATCTAAGCGTTCCTGTCGATCGCCTGTACCATTTTCTTGTCCCGTATCAACCAAAGGCCAATGAAGGTCAGGAGTCCGTTAATGGGCAAGAGCTCATAGCCGATTTGATAGCCACCAAAGTATTCCGCCGGAATCTTTGAAATACCGTAGATCAAGGCAACCGACAGAACGGCTACCAACCAAACATATCGATCTTTGACATTTTTATTGGTAAATATGCCAAAAGTGAACAGGCCCAAGAGCGGGCCATAGGTAAAAGTGGCCACCGTAAGCACCCCATCGATGACATTTTTTTCCAGGACATATTTAAAGATGATGATCACCACGATCAATAAAGCACCCATGGCCACATGTACTTTTTTTCGCAGGGATTTCTGAATGGCTTCCGGCTTTTTATCAATATCCAATACATCGACGCAAAAAGAGGTGGTCAGGGAAGTGAGGGCGCTGTCGGCGCTGCTATAAGCGGCGGCGATGAGGCCCAATAAAAAAGTGATGGCGACCACCGGCCCCAAACCGCTGTTGATGGCAATTTCCGGGAACAGCAGGTCGGTCTTGGGCACCCCGTCCATCAACGGCACGGCGATATCCATTTTTTGGGCATAGATGAACAGCAGGGCGCCCAAAAGCAGGAAAAAAAAGTTCACCAAAACCAGCACGATGCTAAAGGAGACCATATTTTTCTGGGCATCCTTCAAGCTGCGGCAAGTGAGGTTCTTCTGCATCATGTCTTGGTCCAGGCCGGTCATGCAAATGGCGATGAACATGCCGCCAAGAAATGATTTCACAAAATGGTTTCGGGCAAAAAAATCATCCATAAAGAAGATTTTGTTGTAGTCCTTCAATTCCTCAGAACCCAAAAATTCACCCAAGTCCCAACCCAGTTTCTGGTTGATGAAATAGATACTCAACGCCACGGAGACCAGCATAAAGGCGGTTTGAAGTGAATCTGTCCAGATGATGGTCTTGACGCCCCCTTTGTAGGTATACACCCAGATCAGGAAAATGGAGAGGGTGACCGTTACCTCGAAACGGATGCCCATGGCATCAAAAATAAATTGCTGCAGCACAATGGCCACCAAAAACAGCCGAAAAGAGGCACCGAGCACTTTGGAAACAAAAAAGAAAAAGGCTCCGGTCTTGTAGCTCACCCGCCCAAAGCGCTCTTCCAGATACTCATAAATGGAAGTCACGTTCAGCCGATAGTAGATCGGCATCAACAGAAAGGCAATGACGATATAACCCACAAGATAACCGAACACCACCTGCATATAGCCAAAACCATCGCCCTGTACGCCCCCTGGCACAGAGATAAAAGTGACCCCCGAAAGGGAAGCCCCGATCATGCCAAAGGCGACCAAAAACCAGGGCGATTGATTGCCGGCCCTAAAGAAATCGAGGTTGGAATCATTTTTACCGGTGAAATAGGAAATCAACATCAGCAGCAGAAAATAGCCGATGATCAAAAGCAGGATATGGGTCGGTGTCATTCAAATTATTATTGGAGGCCAAAGTACAAAAAGTAAAAATAGTACGTAATTTTGCCCAGTAAAGTGTTCAAATGGATTTTTCATCAAGATTATTGGAAAAAGCGGTCAACGAAACCGCCCAACTGCCCGGTATCGGAAAGCGCACCGCATTGCGTTTGGTGCTTCATTTGTTGAAGCAGCCCACCGAACAGACCACCCGATTGACCGCTGCTTTGGAACAGTTGCGCAATACGGTAAAGTTCTGTAGCAATTGTCACAACATTTCGGATGTGGAACTGTGCGAGATTTGTGCCAGTCCGAAAAGGGACCGATCTCTGGTTTGCGTGGTAGAGGACATCCGTGATGTCATGGCCATTGAAAATACCGGGCAATATATGGGCCTGTACCATGTTTTGGGCGGTAAGATTTCTCCAATGGAGGGCGTTGGCCCAAGGGAGCTAACCATAACCTCTTTGGTGAACAAGGCCAGATCCGGGGAATTCAAGGAACTGATTTTCGCCCTGAGTTCCACTATGGAAGGGGATACCACCAATTTTTATATTTATAAACAGCTCTCGGGACTCGATATCAATACCTCTACCATTGCCAGGGGTATCGCGGTAGGCGATGAACTCGAATATGCCGATGAGGTAACCCTTGGAAGAAGTATCCTGAACCGAATTCCGTTCGAGGGCTCCCTAAAAGCGAACTAAGAAAAGGTACTTCCTACAATAAGTTCAAGTTAAACATCGAATATTTAGTATTTTTGCAACGAAAATTCCATTTAGTACATATAAAATAAGGATATGTCAAAGTTTGAATTGAAATTGCCCCGTATGGGAGAAAGTGTTGCCGAGGCCACCTTAACCTCTTGGCTCAAAGAAGTTGGTGATACGATTACCCTCGATGAGCCGGTCTTGGAGATTGCCACCGATAAGGTCGATTCGGAGGTGCCCAGTGAAGTGGAAGGCGTTTTGGTTGAAAAACTTTTTAAAGTTGACGATGTCATCAAGGTAGGGGAGACCATCGCCATTATCGAGGTCAACGGCAGTGTTCAACAGGAAACAAAACCTGAGGTCGCCATAGAACGACGACCGGTAGCGGTCCCGGAAACCGATTCCGATTCCGATATCGAACACACTTCGGCCCAATTGGCAGAAGGCATAGAAAAGGTGAAGGAAACGGTTGCGGCCCCACAGGCCGAAAACCAGACTTCCGACCGTTTTTATTCGCCACTGGTAAGAAATATTGCCAAGGAAGAGGGGATTACCTTGGCTGAACTCGATACCATCACCGGTACCGGAAAAGAAGGCCGTGTGACCAAAAACGATATTTTGGACTATATCTCCAGCGGAAAGGCAAGCCCGCAAGCCATTAAGGAACCACCCAAGACCATCGCCCCTGAAACGGCCGTTACCCAAGCCGCCAAGCCCGAAGTGGAGAAGGAACGCGTCGCCACGGTGTCCGTTTCCGGAAATGATGAGGTCATTGAAATGGGCAGGATGGGCAAATTGATCGCCCAACATATGGTCGCCAGTGTTTCTACATCGGCCCATGTGCAGAGTTTTATCGAGGTCGATGTCACCAAGGTGGTGCAATGGCGCAACCGGGTCAAAGACGGTTTTGAAAAAAGGGAAGGTGAAAAATTGACTTTTACCCCTGTATTCCTGGAGGCGGTAGCCACCGCTTTGAAAAAATACCCAATGATGAACATCTCCGTGGAAGGGGATAAGATCATCAAGAAGAAAAACATCAATATAGGGATGGCCGCGGCACTGCCCGATGGCAACCTCATTGTTCCCGTCATCAAAAATGCCGATCAGTTGAACATGGTGGGCATGGCCAAAGTGGTGAACGACCTGGCCGAGCGGGCGCGTAAAAACCAATTAAAACCTGACGAAGTGAAAGACGGCACCTATACCGTCACCAATGTGGGAACCTTCGGCAGTGTTTTCGGAACCCCGATCATCAACCAACCACAGGTAGGCATACTTGCCTTGGGGGCCATTAGAAAAATACCCTCGGTCATTGAAACCAGCGAGGGCGATTTTATCGGGATCCGCAGCAAGATGTTCCTCTCCCACAGCTATGACCACAGGGTGGTCAACGGGGCTTTGGGCAGTATGTTCGCCAAGGCGGTAGCCGACTATTTGGAAGCTTGGGACGTGAATAGGGAAATCTAAACTTCGATCGGGCAATCGATGCATGGGTCTGCAGCAAGCCAGTCCCAGCCAAAGGTTCGGCCATAAAATCGAGGGCCATTTTACCTGGTAAAAATAACTGGCCTCCAAAACAATTTCTAACGTACATTTGCGCAAAAATTTATGTCCATAGCCCGTAGGGTAAGGTCGGTTGAATTGCTATATGCCCGACTTGATAAGGAAATTGCCCAATTTCAATCGACCACAAAGCTGCATTGTATCGCGGGCTGTGGAAAATGCTGCACCAAACCCGATATTGAGGCTTCCCCGTTGGAGTTTTTGCCTTGGGCCTTCCAACAATTTTTAGAGGGCCGTGCCCTGGAAGCGCTCGATCGGGTAAAAAAATCGCCAAGCAGCGTCTGCATGCTTTTTAGTCCGTTGTCCCTGGTTGATTTAAGCAAAGGAAAGTGTTCCGAGTACGCCCATCGAGGGCTGATATGCCGCCTTTTCGGTTACGCGGCTGGGCGTGATAAAATAGGGCAGCTCCGTTTGGCTACCTGCAACATCATCAAGGAAAACCAGAAGGGAGACTACCAAGCCACTGTCGAAGCCATAAACAATGGGCTTTCGATACCCATTTTTTCAGACCATTACAAAAGACTTGCCCAGATCGATTTTAAATTGGGCAATACCATCGTCCCGATCAACAAGGCCTTACAAATGGCGCTGGAAGAGGTATTGCATTACTATGCCTACCGGCCTTTTCCCACCAAACTCAAAAAATCGGCCTAGGCAAAAAGGGGAGGGGTTCGATCAAAACATCAACAGGGGTCAAATATCTTACGATATCGTTTCACCGAACTTCTCGAAAAAGTATCTTTGCCGAAACCCTTCGCCATGGAACTAAAGCTTACAAGACCTATTTGTTTTTTTGATCTGGAAACCACGGGGATCAATGTGGCCAAGGATAGGATCGTCGAGATCTCGATCTTAAAGATTTACCCAAACGGCAATAAGGAAAGCAAGACCTGGTTGGTCAATCCGGAAATGCCCATCCCAGAAGAAGTAACCGCCATTCATGGCATTTCCAATGAAAAGGTCGCCAACGAACCTACCTTTTCGGCACTCTCCAAGGACATATATAAAATGATCAAGGACAGCGATCTAGGGGGTTTCAATTCAGATCGTTTCGACATTCCCTTATTGGCTGAGGAGCTGCTGCGGGCCGACATCGACTTTGACATGAAAAATACCGTTTCCATCGATGTGCAGACGATCTTTCACAAAATGGAAAAAAGAACGCTCGAGGCCGCCTACAAGTTTTATTGTGATAAGGATTTGAGCAACGCCCATAGTGCAGAGGCCGATACCAAGGCAACCTACGAAGTATTATTGGGCCAATTGGAGCGCTACCCGGAATTGGAGAACAATGTCAAGAAATTGGCCGAATTCTCTACCCATAGGCAATTTGCAGATTTTGCCGGTTTCATAGGGGTGGATGGGGACGGAAATGAGATATTTAGTTTTGGTAAACACAAAGGAAAAAAAGTCCATGATGTACTTGAAGAGGAGCCAGGGTATTTTGGATGGATATTAAATGCAGATTTTCCACTGTATACCAAAAAAGTGCTGACCCAGATCAAATTGAGCAAACTCAACAACAAATTGGGGTAGGCAACCCTAGATGTCGGTTTTTTGCCCTTGGTGGAAAACGGGTGGCGAACCGGCAAAAAGAAGTTAAGCATGAAAATCATTTGCATTGGCCGTAACTATACGGAGCATATCAACGAACTGGCCAACGAAAGGCCTTCCGACCCTGTGGTGTTCATCAAACCCGATTCAGCGGTTTTGCCAAAGGAACACGATTTCTTCATCCCCGATTTTACCGAAGAGGTGCACTATGAAGTGGAGGTTTTGGTGAAGATCAAGAAAGTGGGCAAACACATCGACCTAAAATTTGCCCACACCTATTATGAGGAAATAGGATTGGGCATCGATTTTACCGCGAGGGACCTGCAGTCCAAATTGAAGGAAAAGGGCCTGCCCTGGGAAAAGGCAAAGGGTTTTGACGGATCGGCCGTTATCGGAAAATGGCTTCCTAAGTCAGCCTTCAAAGAGGTGGACCGGATCGAATTTTCCCTTCTTAAAAATGGCGAAACGGTACAACATGGAAATACGGGCCAGATGCTCTGGAAGATCGACGAGCTCTTGGCTTATGTTTCAAAATTTTTCACCCTAAAAAAGGGCGATGTGCTTTTTACGGGCACCCCGGCAGGTGTTGGTAAAATAAAGCCAAATGACTATCTTTCGGGCATATTGGAGGGGCAAGAAATGTTTTCTTTAAAAATAAGGTGATGATTTATAGCTTGATGAAAATTAATGAGATGGCCGATGGGGACGAAGAATTCGTGCATTCGGTAATCTCGGTCTTTTTGGAAGAGGTGCCCCACGATTTGCAACAATTGGAGAGCGCTTTGGAAGCAAAAGACTTCGAACAGGTGTACAAGCTTGCCCACAAGATCAAGCCGAATGTTGATTTGCTGGGCATGGAACAGACCAGGGCGGCAGCCTTGGAAATAGAGACGCTGGGAAAAAATGAGGCCAACCACGCCGAAATCAAAAAAATATTTCCCATTCTTAAAAAGGATATCGCGCAGGTGGTATCGGAGCTCAAAAAGGATTTCGACCTGTAATGCTGGCAGAAATCATTACCATTGGCGATGAGATCCTCATTGGCCAGGTGATTGACACCAACTCTGCATTTATTGCCAAGCAGCTCAATAGCATAGGCATTTCCGTTTTTCAGATCACCTCGGTCCAGGATGAACAACAGCATATTTTAAAGGCGTTGACGGAAGCTGGGCGGAACGTTGACATCGTAATTTGTACAGGGGGCTTGGGCCCTACCAAAGACGATATCACCAAACATACCTTTTGCACTTTTTTTGACGATGTGTTGGTCCAGAACGGCGCGGTCTTGCGACATGTAGAAACGTTGTTCTCCAAGTATATCTCCACGCCCATATCGGATGTGAACAGAAAACAGGCCATGGTGCCTTCGAAGGCTACCGTGTTGCAAAACGCCAATGGCACCGCACCGGGGATGTGGTTCTCCGAAGGGGGTACCATTTATGTTTCACTTCCAGGGGTACCCTATGAAATGATGGCACTGATGACAGATCAGGTCATTCCAAAAATTACCAAGACGTTCGAACGGCCCTTTATCATCCATAAAACCTTGATCACCTATGGCCTGGGGGAAAGCGCCATTGCCGAGAGGATCGAATATTGGGAGGAGCATCTGCCTGAATTTTTAAAATTGGCCTATCTGCCCAGTTTTGGGAAAGTAAGGTTGAGGCTGAGCGCCAAAGGGCCGAATAAGGAGGTATTGGAAACAGCCATCTCCGAGGCGAGCGTTGCCCTATATCCCTTGATCCAGGACATCCTGTATGGGGTTGAAGAGGATGAAACCCTGGAAGCCCTGATCGGAAAATGGCTCACCACCAAGCAGATGACCTTGTCGACGGCGGAGAGCTTTACCGGCGGAAAGATTGCCCAGACCCTTACTTCCGTTCCCGGTGCCTCGGCATATTTCAAGGGCAGCGTGGTGGCCTATGCCACCCAAACCAAGATCGAGGTCCTGGATGTGCCGCAAAGTTTGATAGAAAAACACTCGGTGGTAAGCGAAGAAGTGGCCATGGTGATGGCTCAAAATGCAAGGCGATTGTTCAAGACCGATTTTTCAATTGCCACTACCGGGAACGCTGGCCCTGCCAAAGGAGATTCCGACGTGGAGGTGGGCACGGTAATTATTGCCGTTTCAGCTCCGATAGGCACTTATGCACAGCGTTTTGTCATGGGATCCAATCGGGAACGCATCGTGCAAAAATCGGTTCATAAAGCGCTCGAACTCCTGCAAAAAGAAATTTCAAAAATCTGAACCAGAATTTTGTCCGTCACACAAAAATGATATAAATTTGCATCCTGTTTAAAAAAATCAGCGCAATGTCAAAAGTTTGTGAAATTACGGGTAAAAGGTCGATGTTCGGGAACAATGTGTCGTTTTCCGTCAATAAGACCAGAAGGAGATTTGACGTCAATCTTTCTAAAAAGCGTTTTTTTATTCCTGAGGAAGACCGTTGGGTTACTTTAAAGGTTTCCGCCAAAGGACTCAAAATCATCAACAAGAAGGGGATCGCCGCTGTTTTAAAAGAGGCAAAAGCACAAGGATTGGTAAAATAATCCCCAAAAAGCAACGATAATGGCAAAAAAAGGAAATAGGGTTCAGGTAATTTTGGAATGTACAGAGCATAAAGACTCTGGCGTGGGCGGTACTTCCCGTTATATCACTACCAAAAACAAAAAGAATACTCCAGAGCGAATGGAGATCAAAAAGTATAATCCGGTGCTTAGAAGGGTGACCGTTCACAAAGAAATAAAGTAATACGTCATGGCAAAGAAAACGGTAGCAAGTTTACAGACAAGTTCAAAAAGGTTGACCAAGGCCATCAAAATGGTGAAGTCCCCAAAAACAGGTGCCTATACCTTCACCGAAGCGGTTATGCCACCTGAAATGGTCGACGCTTGGTTGTCAAAAAAATAAGTAACTTAGGTTTACTTTTAAAAGCTACTCTCGAAAGAAAGTAGCTTTTTTTATTTTATATATCTTTAAGGACATCAAAATTTAAGGGAGCACATGAGCCTATTCAAAAATATTTTCTCTTCAAAGAAAAAGGAAAATCTTGATAAAGGTCTGGAGAAAACGAAAACCAGCTTTTTTTCCAAACTCAACAAGGCGGTAGCGGGAAAATCGAAGGTCGACGACGAGGTACTGGACAATCTTGAAGAGGTATTGGTATCTTCCGATGTGGGGGTCGATACCACCTTAAAGATCATCGGGCGTATAGAGGCAAGAGTGGCGAAGGACAAATACTTGGGCACCGATGAACTCAATCAGATACTGAGGGAAGAGATAGCGGGCCTGCTCTCGGAAACGAATGTTGGGGAGGCGACCGATGTAAGTATTCCCGCGGGTTTAAAACCCTATGTGATCATGGTCGTTGGGGTCAATGGAGTGGGCAAGACCACTACCATCGGTAAATTGGCCCACCAGTATAAAAACCAAGGCTATAAGGTAGTATTGGGCGCCGCCGATACCTTTCGTGCCGCCGCCATCGACCAACTTCAGGTTTGGGCGGATCGGGTGGGGGTACCCATCATCAAACAAAAAATGGGCAGCGACCCCGCATCCGTGGCATTCGATACCTTAAATTCAGCGCTGACACAAGGCGCCGATGTGGTGATCATCGATACGGCGGGCCGCCTTCACAACAAGGTAAATTTAATGAACGAACTGAGCAAGGTAAAACGGGTGATGCAGAAGGTTGTACCGAACACCCCACACGACGTGATGTTGGTTTTGGACGGATCTACCGGGCAGAACGCTTTTGAACAAGCCAAGCAGTTTACAAAAGCTACGGAAGTGACCTCTTTGGCCGTTACGAAATTGGACGGCACCGCCAAAGGGGGCGTGGTCATCGGGATTTCAGATCAATTTCAGATTCCCGTGAAGTATATCGGCGTGGGAGAGGGCCTTGAAGACCTGCAGGTTTTCAACAAATACGAATTCGTCGACTCATTTTTCAGCAACCGGGCTTGAAGAAATTATCGCTCATAACATTGTTCGTGCTTCCTTTCTTTGTTCAAGGCCAATTGGTGCACCCAAAAGCGAGTCCGTTTTCGATGACCCTTCAAGAAGTAGGGCTCGATACCCTTGAAGTGGAATATTCGCGTCCCGCGGTGAACGGCAGAAAAATATTTGGCGACCTGGTGCCCTATGGCCGTATTTGGAGGGTCGGCGCCAATGAATCGACCAAGTTCAGCACCAGTACCACCTTAAACATCCAGGGCCATTCGCTCCCCAAGGGAACCTATGCGATCTATGCCTTTCCGGAGGAAACCGAATGGCAAATCGCCTTTCACCAAAACACGCAACATTGGGGCGATGGCAGGGATGCCTACGATCCGAATGAGGACGTTTTTAGAGTGACGGCCTTACCCGAACCGATCCCTTATACGCAGGAAAATTTGCTGATTTCTTTTGAAGAACTGGAATATCAATCGGTGAAGTTGGTGCTCTGTTGGGAAAACACCAAAATTGAGATTCCGATCGGCTTGGATACGAATTCCAAAATGTTGGCGGCCATTGACGATCGAATCAATAACAATCCCACTGCCCAGACCTATTATGAAGCGGCTCGGTATTTACAAGAACAGGGGCTAGACCATCCGATTGCCTTGGCTTATGTGAACAAGGCTTTGGAACTGGGAGGTGATACCTACTATTTCCATCGTATAAAATCATTGGTGCAAGCCGCGATGGCGGATTATAGGGCCGCTATCGGCTCGGCCAAAAAGTCCTTGTCCCTAGCAGCGACCGAAGGCAAGGATGAGTTTGTGCGGATGAACCAAAAAAATATCGACTTGTGGGAAACCCGGTTGATGCAGATCAAGGACTAAGTCAGCGGCAACGGTTTCCGTGACATTTTGATCGGTATGAAATCAGGCAAAGTGCCCGATCCCAATAGTTATTGGATCAGGGCGTTGATTTTTTCCCAGAGTTCATTGTCGAAGGTGGTCGGGCCCAATTCATCGCTATTGGCGGAATCGCCCAAGCGAACGATGACCAGCCCTTCGCTGGGCACAATATGGAGTTTTTGATCAAAGGCGCCCAATCCGGCATAAAGGTCATCGGGTGCCGCGGGCATCAATTTTCCCGGGAACAATTCTTCCGATCCAGGGATCTTAAAGTTGTCTTTTCCGTTCAACCAATATAGGAATCCATAAGCTTCGTTGAGGTTTTGGGAAGTGGTGGTGGCCGCAGTGAAAAACGCTTGATCTTCCAAGACCGGGGTTTGGTCCCAGCTGCCCTTATTGAGGTTCAACAGTCCGAATCGCGCCATACTGCGGGCATTGCTGAAATAGAGGTTCAGGTAGCCGGTCTTGATCCAAGCGCCCTGCATCCCGATCTTGTTCCGGATTTTTTCGTTAAAATAGGCAGGAAAATCCTGTTGTACGGCGCCGGAAATGATTTCGTCGAGCAGGGTATAGGCCGCTTGGTGGTAATACCAATAGGTGCCAGGCAGGTTCTTGTAGGTTAAACATTCCTTGTCGGTGCAAAAATTTTCAGGGACGGTATAATCCAAGCCCGTGGTCATGGTGAGGTGATGTTTTACGGTGATGGCTTCCTCCTGTTCAGGGGTCAGGGAAGACCATCCGGCACCCATATAATCGGATGAGGGCTTGTCGATATCCAAAAAACCTTCCTGCTGCGCGATACCCGTCGTCATGGCGGTCAATGTTTTGGCTGCAGAATTCCAGGTATGGTTCTTTGTAGCGTCGAAGCTGCCAAAATATTTTTCGATCGCGATACGGCCATCTTTCAGAATGATGAAGGCATCTGTGTTGTTTTCTTCGAGGAAGGTATAAAGTGGTTGTTCGGCATCGGCGTTCCATCCCAGCTCCGAAATTGAGACGGTTTCCCAAGTATCTCCGCTCAAAGGCGGGAAATATAGGGCCGACCCTACAGGGTCTGGATCACCGGGATTACCATCTGAATTGTCCTTGGAACATCCCAGAACGACAAAAACGAACAATAGGAAAGCGAATTTGATTCTCATTTCGATCACAATTATAGTTCAACTTCAAAACCATGGAATGGATTCATACCATAGGGGTAAATGGAACTATGATAACGAAGAAATTTGGCGGAATGTTATGGGCAGCCCATACTTTTTTCATTTAACGTGGCGTAATCTGGGGTACGTCCGTCAGCGAATACAGATCAAGGCCATTCGGTCTAGACATCACAGATGGTAACCCCTTCCTTCAGGGCCGCGATCTTGTCCTCCCAAGTGGGGATGAATTCCTGCGCCACATGGCCCTTGAACCCGGTGGCCAAGATGGCCTTCATAATGGCGGGATAATAAAGTTCCTGGGTCTGATTGATCTCATGACGCCCAGGATTGCCACCGGTATGGTAATGGCCAAAATAGGGATGATAGTTTTGGATGGTTCTTATCACGTCACCTTCCATGATCTGCATATGATAGATGTCATAAAGCAGTTTAAAGTTTTCCGAATCGAGCCTTCGACAAAGTTCAACTCCCCAATCGGAATGATCGCACATATAGTCTTTATGATCGACTTTTGAGTTCAGCAGTTCCATTTGGATCACCACGCCATGTTGCGCCGCCATGGGCAAAATCTGTTTTAATCCCGCAACACAATTTTCAAGGCCCACAAAATCGCTCATGCCAGCCCGGTTTCCGCTGAAACATATCAAGTTCGTATAACCAGCCTCGGCCACTTTCGGGATGATCTGAAGGTAATCCTTGATGAGGTCTTCATGATATTTGGGTTCGTTAAAGCCTTTTTCTATGCCCATTCCGGCTCCCCAGCACATCGAGGCATGGATATTGTATTTTTTCATCAACGGCCAATCTTCCGGACCGGTGAGATCCATCGATTTGATGCCCAAGGTATTGAGGCTTTTTAGAAAATCTTCCATGGGGATGCTGCTATAGCACCAACGACAGACACTATGGTTGACATTGTTTTTTAGTTCGGGGGAAGCATTGGTCTCCGCGGCTCGTGCATTCGCGGAATTGGAGACCAAAAGGCCGACTGAAGCGGCAGCGGAACTGCCAATAAAAGATCTTCTTTTCATCATTCAATTTTTAAAATATTGGATTTCGGTTTAAAAAGCCCAATAAATGGGTATGTTTGGATATTGTTAACCTTCAGGAAGTATCCGAACAAGGCCATCGAGCCTTCATAAAGATAGCATATTAAACTTTAAACATGGAATTGCTGCCCGACAAAAAAAGCCTGATTGAGTTGGCCCATTACCGCATGCCTTTCGGAAAATTCAAGGGACGCTATCTGTTGGATCTGCCCGAACCCTATTTGATCTGGTTCAAGCAAAAAGGATTCCCCCCAGGTAAACTGGGGAATTTATTGCAGTCGATGACCGAAATCAAGATAAACGGACTAGAACCCTTGATCCGAAAAATACAAAAAGAATTTCCCATGCATTAACGCTGATTTCTTCCCGCAATTTGTATTTTTGCTTGCGTTACGAATTCAACCGAACGCTTCATGTCTCAGACCAAATATATTTTTGTTACCGGTGGGGTTACCTCCTCGTTGGGAAAAGGTATCATTGCGGCGTCCTTGGCCAAACTTTTACAGGCTCGCGGCTATAAGACTACCATACAAAAATTGGATCCCTATATCAATGTCGACCCCGGAACTTTAAATCCCTACGAGCACGGGGAATGTTATGTGACCGATGATGGTGCCGAAACCGATCTGGACTTGGGGCATTATGAGCGTTTTTTAAATGTGAAGACCTCACAGGCCAATAATGTGACCACAGGCCGCATCTATCAAAGTGTCATCGAAAAGGAACGACGCGGCGAATTTCTGGGCAAGACGGTGCAAGTGGTGCCGCACATTACCAATGAGATCAAAGAACGGGTACAGCTTTTGGGCAACAGTGGCGAGTACGATATCGTCATTACCGAAATAGGGGGCACAGTGGGCGATATTGAATCATTGCCCTATATCGAAGCGGTACGCCAACTGCTATGGGAATTGGGCGATAATAATGGCATTGTGATACACCTTACTTTGGTACCTTACCTCTCCGCCGCAGGCGAGCTCAAGACCAAACCCACCCAGCATTCGGTAAAGACCTTGATGGAAAGCGGGATCAAGGCAGATATCCTGGTCTGTAGGACAGAACATGAATTATCCGATGAAATAAAGGACAAATTGGCGCTTTTCTGTAACGTAAAGCGGGAGGCCGTTATTCAATCGATCGATGCCTCCACCATTTACGATGTCCCCATTATGATGCAGGAGGAAGGGCTGGATACCGTTGCGCTGCAGAAACTTGCATTATCCGATGATAAGGCTCCCGACCTGGCGCAATGGAACGAATTTTTGAACAAACACAAGAATCCAAAACACGAAATCACCATTGGATTGATAGGCAAGTATGTGGAATTGCAAGATTCCTACAAATCAATTTTAGAATCTTTTATCCATGCAGGGGCGGTGAACGAGGTGAGGGTAAAGGTGAGATCGATCCATTCGGAGCATATCAACGCCAACAACTTGACCAAAAAAATGACGGGACTGGATGGCATATTGGTGGCGCCCGGTTTTGGGGAAAGGGGCATCGAGGGCAAGATAAAAGCAGTGCAATATGCCAGGGAAAACGGTATTCCTTTTTTGGGGGTCTGCCTGGGCATGCAAATGGCGGTCATTGAATATGCGAGAAACATTCTGGGTCTGCCAGATGCCAATTCCACGGAAATGGATGAAAAAACCAAAAATCCCGTGATCGGATTGATGGAAGAACAAAAAAGCATCACCAACAAAGGAGGTACGATGCGGTTGGGCGCTTGGGATTGTGAACTAAAAGAAGGTAGTCTCGTACAAAAAATTTATGGGGGGGTGAAGTCTATTTCGGAAAGACACCGGCATCGATATGAATACAACAACCACTATTTGAAACCACTGGAAGCCGCCGGTATGATGGCATCGGGGATCAATACCGCCACAGGACTGGTAGAAATCGTCGAATTGCCCGATCACCCATGGTTCATAGGGGTACAGTACCATCCTGAGTATAAAAGTACAGTGGCCAATCCCCACCCGTTGTTCGTTGGGTTTATCAAAGCCGCCTTAAAGCACAAAAAGAAACAAACTAATGCCAGTATGGCATAATCCGCACATTTGGACATATATTTGTCCGTTCAAAATCGATTTGATTCAAGGCACACCGCATTTCAAGTAAACTGATTTTAATTTAAATGGAAGAAAAGAAACTCGATATCAATACCATTATCGGCTTTGTGCTCATTTTTGGCATATTGATATTCATGTTTTACCAGAATAGGCCCACACCCGAAGAATTGGAGGCCCAAAAGGCAAAACAGGAACAAGTGACCGAGGAACAGGAGACAGAAGCCCCACAAACCCCCGTGGTGGCCGAACCCGTAAAAATAAACCTGCAAGATTCCACCGCGGTGGCCGATTATAAGGGCACCATCGGCGCTTTTGGATATACGAACCCCACCGAAGGCAGCACCATCCTGGAGAACGATTTGGTGTTGCTGAATATCAGCAATAAAGGTGGCCAGATCGTTGAGGCCACCATGAAGCAATTCAAGACCTATGATTCCATACCTGTATATCTGGTAAAGGATGGAAATGCATCTTTCGGGCTGAATTTCACAACATCGGACAACCGGGTGATGCATACGGCCGACTTGTTTTTTGAACCGTCGCTTGGGAAAAACGGAGAAAACACCGTACTCTCGATGAAGGCAAAAGTAGGTCCGGAAAAATACCTCGAATTTCGTTACGAAATGAAACCGGATGACTATCTGGTCGATTTCACAATACGCTCACAAGGCCTTAATGGCATTTTCAACGCCAGCCAACCCATTACGCTCGATTGGAAGATGAATGCTATCAGGCATTCAAAAAGTGTTCAATATGAAAATCGATATACCCGATTGACCTATAGCCATGAGGACGATAAGATCAGTAAACTTTCCGAAAGCGGCGATGATGAAGAAACCGAACAAGATGTAAAGTGGGTGTCGTACAGACAGCATTTCTTCAGCGCCATTTTGGCCACCGAAGCGAACTTTGAAAATGCAAAACTGGTTTCCAAGAACTTGGTCGAGGATGATAGCAAGACCGCCGGCTTTACCAAAGAATATGCCGCGGTGCTCCCCATGAAAGTGGAAGGGGGCGAACTTTCCAAAAATATGCACTGGTATTATGGCCCTACCGATGTGAAAGTCCTGGCACAGTACAAGCAATTGGGATTGGAAGACTCCATTCCATTTGGTTGGGGCATTTTCGGATGGATCAACCGCTATATCTTTACCCCTTTCTATACTTTCCTCAGTTCATTTTTACCCTATGGCATTGCCATTGTGGTAATGACCATCCTGGTGCGGTTGGTGATGTCTCCGGCAACCTACAAATCATATCTTTCACAGGCAAAGATGAAGGTGCTGAAGCCCGAAATCACTGAATTGGGAGAAAAGTTCAAAGATAACGCCATGAAGAAGCAGCAGGAAACCATGAAGCTTTACAACAAGGCCGGTGTGAGTCCCATGAGCGGCTGTATCCCTGCGGTATTGCAAATGCCCATTTTTTATGCCCTGTTCATGTTTTTCCCGACTTCCTTTGCCTTAAGACAGAAATCATTCTTATGGGCAGACGACCTTTCGTCATACGATACCATTGCACAGTTGCCGTTCAGCATCCCATTTTATGGAGACCATGTGAGCCTTTTTCCCATCTTGGCCTCGATCGCCATTTTCTTTTATATGATGATGACCACCGGTCAAAACATGCCTACCCAACCAGGCATGCCCAACATGAAGTTCATCATGTATTTGATGCCCGTGATGATGTTGTTCTTTTTCAACAATTACGCGAGTGGTTTGAGCCTCTATTATTTCGTTTCGAATTTGATCACGATCGGCATTATGCTGGTCATCAAAAATTTCATTCTCGACGATGAAAAAATTCATGCCCAAATACAGGAAAACAAGGCAAAACCCAAGAAGGAGAACAAGTTTCAGCGAAAAATGCGCGAAATGATGGAACAAGCCGAAGAACAGAAGAAGGTGGGGCGCCGATAGAAAAGGAATTACAGATCAATCATCTTAAGTGCAGGAATCGTATTCTGCACTTTTTGCATTTAGGGGAGGCCCGTAACACGTTATTTCAACGATTTTCTATTCAAGAACACCCTAAACGACCCATTTTTTCGTTTTTATACCTCCAATTAAACCATTTTATCATAGTGCAGTCAAAAGTTCGATAACCAAAAAAATTGTGTAAATGAAAAATTTAAAATATGTGATCGGTTTGTTATTGGTTTTTTTCTTGTTCCCCAACCAGGAGGCAGAAGCACAGGTGGTTCGTTCCCGTCGAGCGAAAGTCGCCAAAGTACAGAGCGTCAAGAGAAAGGTACGAAGGCACAACCGAAGGGTAGCGCGAAGGACGTTAAGGCGCCTCCCGGAAGGTACGGTAGCCGTAGTGCATGGTAATGTATCGTATTATCCTGTGGGCGGGATGTTCTTTATCGCTCGAAAGGGCATTTATGCCAGGGCATTCCCGCCGAGGGGGTTTCGTCTTCGGGTATTGCCCAGGACGGCCATACGTCTTGCCGTACGCGGAACATACTTTATGTATGCCGATGGGGTTTTCTATCGACCGGTGGGGGATGAATACGAAATTGTGCTTCCACCAAAAGGTGCCGTGGTCAAAGAACTGCCCGAAGATGCCGAGGAAATCGATTTCGAAGGGATTTCAGCCTACGAATTGAACGATGCGGTATACAAGGCCATGGAAGACGGCTATGAGGTTATCGATGTACTTGAGGAGTAAGTTGATTCCATTCCCTTGGTAACATAAACAAAAAACCCAAACCTTTCGGTCTGGGTTTTTGCATTTATCGGGTTGGTTTGGTAAGATTTGGGATTGTGAAAATGGCATTTATTTTCCAGATGGGGAAAAGGAAGTTGTAAAGCGGCCCGATTTGTATGTTAAAGCCAGATCATTTGTGGTTTGCGTGCCTTGCAATGCTCTTTAAAGAAAAAACTTCCGAGTTTCGGGAAACCGAAACAAGGAAGTTTTATAACAACCAATTAATCAACCAACAAACAATTTTTTAATGACTTGGGGGTGCCAAGGCGTCCAAGACTTCCTGAGGCAACAATACTTTGTCGATCACATGTACAATTCCATTGCTGGCCATTTGGTCAGCCAATACAACATTGGCGTCAACACCGGATTTATCCCTGATTGCCACACCATGACTGGTGAGGGCGAACAATGATTCTCCTTGCACGGTAACCAACTCTTGGTGGTCGAACAGGTCGGTGGAGGCCACCGCTGCTCCCGATACCACATGATAGGTCAATACCTTGGCCAACAATTGTTTTTCGGCAGGGGTATCGAAATCAGCCAGGCTATGGTAATCGTCGCCCAAAGCATCCAATAGGTCGGCGAAAGCGGCATTGGTGGGTGCAAATACGGTAAAGGTGCCACCACTAAGCACATCGACCAAACCGGCGTCCGCCTGGATCAGGGCATCCACCAAAAGGCTCAAATCGGGAACGGACTGTGCCAATTCAACGATGTTGGGGGTAGGAGGGGTCAATAGGTCAAGTACTTCTTGAGGCAACAAAACCTTATTGATCACATGCACTACGCCATTGCTGGCGATTACATCGGCTAGGACCACGGTAGCATTTTCACCGGTAGCGTCAAGGACATGAACGGCGCCATTTTTAATGCTGATGGTGACGTTTTCGCCCTGAAGGGTAGGAATCTCTTGACCATCGAATAAATCTGTTGATTTAGCGGCGACATCACCTACTACGTGATAGGTCAATACTTTTACCAACAATTCCTTTTCTGCAGGGGTGTCGAAATCGGCAAGGCTGTTGTAATCATCTCCCAAGGCATCCAACAAGGCCACAAAGGCTTCATTGGTTGGGGCGAATACGGTATAGGTTCCAGCTGCGGAAAGCACTTCCACCAAGCCTGCATCAGCTTGTTGCAGAGCGCCGACCAATAAACTCAGGTCATCGGTTTCAACCGCGATATCAACGATCGATTTAAGGCTCAAGGAGGCTACAAAATCCAAAGCTGCCTGTGGCAACAATACTTTGTCTATGGTATGGGCCACGCCATTGGAGGCCATGATGTCAGTACCTGTGATATTGGCATTGACCCCGGAGGCATCACCGATCACGAAGGTATCACCGGAGGCGATTACCGCTATGGAGTTTCCGGCAAATGCGGTTCCGACATCGCCCTCGGCCAAATCGGCGGCCTTCACGGTGGCGTTAGGAATCACATGAAAGAGTAAAATTTCTTTGAGCAACATCAATTCAGCCTCTGTATCGAAATCGTCCAATCCGTTATAGTCATCGCCAAGTATGCCCAAAAGCGCTACAAAAGCGTCGTTGGTCGGTGCAAAAACGGTAAAGGGACCTTCGCTGGCAAGGGTCTCGGCCAAACCGGCCTTGATTACGGCATCCTTGAGAATTGAAAGCGATTCGGTGGCCACAACCACGTCTACCAAGGTACCGGGGCCTGACATAGCTCCGCCACTAAGGGCGTCCAATATTTCCTGGGGCAACAATACTTTGTCGATCACATGCACAATACCATTGTTTGGTGCAATGTCGGCAATCAATACATCGGCAGCCTCAACAGATTCGGCCTGTTTGTCCTTGATTGAAATAACGTTGACATCACCTTCAGTCCTAATGCCCACGGTAACCGATTCGCCTTGTAAGGTAGGTACCTCTTGACCGTCGCTAAGTGCGGAGGAGACCGCAGCTTGTCCTGCGACTACATGGTAGGTGAGGATTTTGGCCAAAAGTGCCTTTTCCTCAGGTGTATCAAAGTCGGATAAAGTTTCATAACCATCCAAGCCGGCGAGCAATGCTGCAAAGGCTTCATTGGTAGGGGCAAAAACGGTGTAAGTTTCAGTTTCGTCGCTAAGGGCTGTAACCAAACCTGCATCGGCTTGGACCAATGCGGCGACCAAGGAACTTAAGACATCGGTGTCTTGGGCGGTCTCGACAATGTTCATGCCAACACGGTCTACCAATAAATTGTCCTCGTTGTTTTTCTCGCACGAGAAGGCAAACAGGACGGCCATTGACATGGCGGCGAGTCCTTTGAAGTTAAAGTTTCTTTTCATAACGTGTGTTTTTAGATGTTTTAATTGTTTAATTATTTATTGAAAAAAATAAACTCAATTATAGAATTTGTTTAATGGAATTTTTTTGAAATAGCGCCAAATTTGAAAAAAAAATCAAAAAATCCCCTTTGGATTAACATTTAAACAATAAATGAGTATTTATTTTCACTTTCAACAAAGATTCAAAATATTTAAGAAGGTTGCTTTTGTTTATACATATTTGACAAAAGTTTAACAAAATAGATAATCTATCTGCAAAATTGAACCATGCGGTTCATCGATCATACCCCGCCGATCTTGCTAAAAAAAAACCGCCCGAATGGGCGGTCTCTATAAATCCAATATCTATTTTATTAATTTTTTAACAATCAGTTCCCCGTATCGGGAAGCAGCACCTGATCGGCCAGTACGTGGATCACACCGTTTGATGCCTGGATATTGACAAATACCACAAGGGCTCCCGTATTACCTGAGCCGTCCGTAACCTCGAGATTTCCGTTCACCGTGTTGAAGGTTATGGTATCTCCCTCGAGGGTGGTTGCCGTTTCTCCTGAACTGATGTCGGCGGAACGAATGTTGCCAGCTAAGACGTGATGTGCGATGACAGCGGCCAGCAGGTCTTCATCGATATCCCCGACCGAATTCCAGGCCGTATTGGTCGCCAACAAATTATCAAAGGCCAGATTGGTCGGTGCAAAAACAGTGAATGGTCCGCCATCCTTTACCCCTTCAGGAATGTCGGATATTGGGTTGATGATATCCAATGCGGTTTTCAGGTCTTCGAAATTGTCATCCACGGAAATAAAAGTATCAAGGGTGGGTATCGGGACAACGGCATCAACGATATGCATAATACCGTTGGAGGCCAAAACATCCCCTTCGACCACTTCTGAAACGCCATTGAAAAATATATCGTTGGTGGCATCGAAATATAAAACCACCTTGGTTCCCGTTGTTGGTCCTTCGGCAAGCGTTTCCAAATAATTTTTCTGGAGATTGGACAGAAAGGAACTGTCGATCTGACCCAAGATCACATGGTTCAATAAAATCTGTTTCAGGGTCTCCACAGGCACGGCTTCCAGGTTGGCAAAACCCTGCTGCGACAAAAAGTTGCCGAAAGCTGCATTGTTCGGGGCCAATACGGTAAGACCGCCGGTCGTTTGGAGGGTCGCCGTTAAATTTGCCCGCTCCAAAGCCGCAACGAAACTGGAAAGTTGCCCAATATTGGAGGCCACTTCCACAATGTTGCTTTCAGGCCTGTTCAGGGTATTTCCGTCATCCAAATTACAGGAAATCAAGGTAGTCATCAGAACAATGACACTTGCAAAGCGCATAAAACCAAAACGATTGATCATAGTTTTCATGTTTTTAATTTTTATATAAAGTTGCGATAAAATCTATTGTAAATTCCAGGTTGTGGGGTTTTTAAGAAAATTTTAAAAAATATCCCGATCTTCCTTTAGCATCCGCCTTCAAAATAATGCAGGTGCATCCATGTTATAGATAACAAAAAACGACAATGGTTGCTTTTTGAACTGGGAACCTTTTAAAAATCAATAAGGAAACACCCATTTTTGTTCGAAAGGGAGTTGATGCACAAAATTTGTATTTTTGCACTTTATGCTATGTCATGGGAAACAAAGTGGTAGTTGGCCTTTCAGGTGGAGTTGATTCCAGTGTGGCGGCCTATTTGCTGAAAGCACAAGGATATGAGGTCATCGGACTTTTCATGAAGAATTGGCACGACGATTCCGTGACCATTTCGGAGGAATGCCCATGGTTGGAGGATAGCAACGATGCCCTTATCGTGGCCGATAAGCTGGGTATCCCCTTTCAAACCATAGATTTGAGCGTGCAGTACAAAGAACGTATCGTAGATTATATGTTCAGGGAATATGAGTTGGGCCGAACGCCCAATCCGGATGTGCTGTGCAACCGAGAGATCAAGTTTGATGTTTTTCTAAAAATAGCGATGCAATTGGGTGCCGATTATGTGGCAACAGGCCATTATTGTAGAAAAGGGGAAGTAACCCATGCCGATGGCAGTGTGTCCTATCAATTGCTTTCGGGTCTTGATCAAAACAAAGACCAATCGTATTTTCTGTGCCAACTCTCCCAAGAACAGCTGGCCAAAACCCTTTTTCCCATCGGTGAATTGACCAAGCCCGAAGTAAGGCGGATCGCCGCCGAGAATAAATTACTCACCGCTGAAAAAAAGGATTCCCAGGGACTCTGTTTCATAGGCAAGGTTCGCCTGCCCGAATTTCTTCAGCAAAAATTGAAGCCGAAAAAAGGGGTCATCGTTGAGGTGCCTTCCGACCTGCCGCAATTGCACCCTACCGCCCCGAGATTTGCCAACAAGGTCGAAGAGCTCCAATTTTTTTCCACCAAACCTATTTACCATCCGGAAGACGGGAAAGTGGTGGGACAACACCAGGGCGCACACTATTTTACCAAGGGACAACGCAAAGGTTTGGATGTGGGCGGTACCAAAGAACCTTTATTTGTCATTGAGACCGATGTAGATCGGAACGTAATCTATACCGGCCAGGGCAAATCACATCCGGGACTTTATAGAAGAACATTATTCATAAAAAATGAGGAACTGCATTGGGTTCGTCCCGAACTGGCCTTGCCATTGGATGGATCGATGAAGGTGATGGCCCGTATCCGCTACAGGCAACCTTTGGCGAAGGCCACCCTATACAAGGTAGACGGGGGATTGTATGTTGATTTTGAGGAAATGCAGTCGGCCATTACCGAAGGACAGTTCGTGGCCTGGTATTCTGGGGACGAATTGTTGGGTTCAGGGGTGATTTCCTGATCAAACCCCGACGCACATCGATCGAAGCCGTTGTACCTTATAAAAGTATTACCGCTTGATGCCTTGGCCAACCAGGCCTCATAAAAATAATCCTGCCCATGATTACAAGAGTTACCAAACTTTTTAATATCGAACACCCCATCGTTCAGGCCGGTATGGTCTGGAACAGCGGCTGGCGTCTCGCCTCCGCGGTTTCCAATGCCGGTGCGCTCGGGCTGATTGGTGCAGGCTCGATGCGGCCCGAGGTATTGAGGGAACATATCAAAAAATGCCAGGAGGCGACCAAAAATCCTTTTGGGGTCAATGTGCCCATGCTCTATCCCGATATTGAAAAGATCATGGAAATCATTGTGGAAATGGGGGTGAAAATCGTGTTTACCTCCGCAGGGAACCCGAACACTTATACCGGATTTCTCAAGGCAAGGGGCATCACCGTCGTACACGTGGTGAGCAGTGTGAAATTTGCCCTGAAAGCCCAGGAAGCCGGGGTTGATGCCGTTGTGGCCGAAGGCTTCGAGGCTGGGGGCCATAATGGCCGCAATGAGACCACAACCTTGGTTTTGGTACCGGCCGTAAAACAAAGTATCAGTATCCCGTTGATCGCAGCCGGTGGCATAGGTACAGGCCGTGCGATGCTGGCCGCCATGGTTTTGGGGGCGGAGGGCGTGCAGGTGGGGAGTAGGTTCGTCGCCACCTTCGAAGCTTCATCCCATGAACTTTTTAAACAAAAAGTGATTGCCACCGATGAGGGCGACACCCAGCTCACTTTAAAGGAGCTGGCACCGGTTCGCCTGATCAAAAATAAATTCTATGAGGCCATTCAAGCCGCCTATGCGCAAGGGGCCACAGTCGCCGAACTTCAGGAATTATTGGGAAGGGGCAGGGCCAAACGGGGCATGTTCGAAGGCGATCTCGATGCAGGGGAACTGGAAATCGGCCAGGTCGCCGCACTGATCCACGACATTAGGCCTGCCCGTCAATTGGTGGCCGATCTGATGAAGGAATTTGAAATGGCCCGGGCCGAAGTGGCCTCCTTTTAAATGGGCCATAATGCGAAACAAACGATTCTTGGTTTGTTGTCGATTTGGTCTAAATGGTTATCTTGTAAGCTATTTCCAACGAGCAATATTCAACGCATAATATTATGGCAAATTTAAATGTCAGGGCAATTCAGCAAAATACGTACGATGCCATCGTCATCGGTTCTGGAATTAGTGGGGGTTGGGCCGCCAAGGAGCTTTGTGAGAAGGGTTTGAAAACCTTGGTGCTCGAGCGGGGCAGAATGGTGAAGCACGTGCAGGATTACCCGACCATGAACAAGGAAACCTGGGACCATGAATTGAGGGGGGCATTGACCTACGAAGATCAAAAAATTCACCGTGTGGTGAACAGTATAGGTTTCGGCAGTGAAGACAATAAGCACTTTTATGCCAACGACATAGAAAATCCATATACCGAAGTAAAGCCTTTTATTTGGATCCGCGGACATCAGGTAGGGGGCAAGTCGATCATGTGGGGCAAACAATGCTATCGTTGGAGCGATCTCGATTTTGAGGCCAATGCCAAGGACGGCCATGGGGTCGATTGGCCTATTCGCTACAAAGACATCGCCCCTTGGTACGAATATGTTGAAAAGTTTGCTGGCATCAGTGGCGCACCCCTCGGATTGCCACACCTGCCCGACAGTCATTTCCTCCCTCCGATGGAATTGAACTGTGTGGAGCAACATGCCAAGGAACGGATCGAATCGAATTTTGAGGACAGGCATATGATCATAGGCCGTGTGGCCCACCTAACCGAACCCTTGAACGGCAGGGGCCAGTGCCAGTACAGGAACCGTTGTTCCCGGGGTTGCCCTTATGGCGCATACTTCAGCAGCAATGCCGTTACCCTGCCGGCTGCCGAAGCAACCGGTAACATGACCATCAGGCCTTTCAGTATGGCGAGTTCGCTCATCTATGACGATAAAAAGGAAAAGGCGACCGGAGTGCGGGTCGTGGATACCGAAACCATGGAAGAAATGGAATTCTATGCAAAAGTAATTTTTTGCAATGGTTCCACTTTGGGCACTACCTCGATCTTATTGAATTCCGTTTCCGATCGTTTTCCAAATGGATTTGGCAATGACAGCGGTGAACTGGGCCATAATTTGATGGACCACACCTATAAAGTGGGTGCCATGGGAAGTATCGATGGTTTTGATGACAAATACTATTCGGGACGAAGGCCCAACGGGATCTATATTCCCCGCTATGTAAACCTCGATGAAAAGACCAAAACCGATGCATTTGTCCGCGGATTCGGATTTCAAGGCGGTGCAGGGCGTTCCAATTGGGGCTCAGGGGTGAATTCGGCCGATTTTGGAGGTGAATTCAAGGAAAAATTGTTCAAACCGGGCCCATGGGGCTTTTTCATCACCGGCTTTGCGGAATGTTTGCCCTATCACGAGAACCAGGTAACCCTCAACCCAGAGGTAAAGGACAAATGGGGATTGCCCACCTTGAACATAGACTGTGAGTTCAAAGACAATGAACTGGCGATGAACCGGCAAATCAAGGCCGATGCCCAGGATATGCTCGAGAAAGCTGGTTTTAAGGATATTCTGGCTTTTGATAGCCAAAGTCCTCCCGGGCACGGTATCCATGAAATGGGTACGGCAAGGATGGGAAGGGACCCTAACTCCTCCGTCTTGAACGGATTTAACCAGGTACATGCGGCCAAGAACGTTTTTGTGACCGACGGGGCCTGCATGACCTCATCGTCCTGTGTGAACCCGTCCTTGACCTATATGGCGCTTACCGCAAGGGCAGCCAACCATGCCGTGGAACAATTGAAAAAACAAAACATATAGTTATGGAAAGGAGAAAGGCAATTAAGAATACCGCTTTGTTCATCGGTGCCACACTTTCCAGTTCGGCACTCAGCAGTTTGATGCAATCCTGCCAACAGCAGGACAGGCTCTCATGGACCCCTTTATTTTTCAGTGAAGACCAGGCCTTGGTGGTATCGGAACTGGCCGAAACGATTTTGCCAAAGACCGAAACGCCCGGAGCCAAGGATCTGAAGGTTGATATTTTTGTCGACTTGATGTGCAAAAAAAACCTGGGCCCGGAAGACCAGGAACATGTGATGAAAGGCTACGATCAATTTGCAAGCGTTTGTAACGCCCTGCATGGCAAGTCGTTTGTTGATATGGATTCTTCCGAACGGGCCAAAGTGATCGAACGAATGGAACAGGACTCCAACCGTTTCAATCCGAGTATTTGGGGAAGTCCCCTTGGAAAACAGGAACCGCTCGACTTTTATAGAAGGATCAAGCAGTTTACGCTCATTGGCTATTATACTTCGGAAGACATCGGTAAAAATGTGCTGAGGTTCGATCCCATTCCGGGAGCCTTCCAGGCCTGCATTCCGTATACCGGCGACAATGCATGGACCATTTGAGAGGTTGACCTCCAAAGCCGTTTAGAAAAAGTAGGGAAGGTGGAGATGAATCAATTCATGATCCGTTGCAACGCCATTTCGGTATCTGATTCTACGACCTGCTTCAAGATATGGAAATCAAATCGGCACCCTTCGGTAAAATCGGTGTCGACCCGGATGTTACCGCCCATTTTTTCGATCAGGCTCTTTACCGTGGCCAGGCCAATGCCGTTGCCCTTCCTGCCAAATTTGTCGGCATGGGCAAAAATTTTAAAGATCTGAAAAATGGTTTCGTGCTCTCCGGCTGGAATTCCCGGGCCATTATCTTGAATGTAAAATTCGTAACGGTCCTCGTTTTCGGTAATGCCGATTTCAATTTCTACCGATTTTTTATCACAGTATTTGATGGCATTGCCGACAAGGTTGATGATAATTTGATCTAAGGCCGTCTTGTTGGTGTGGATACTGCCCAGTTTTGATTTAATGGTCAAATTGAGCGATCGGTCATAGGAAAATAGGCCACAAATTTCTTTTCTGAACGATTCCAGGTCGATATCTGATTTGTTTTCCTGAATGATCGTGGCGCATTTACTATGCGACAATAGGCCATCGATGAGCCCCCGAAGTTTGTTGGAAGCAGAGTGGATGAACGATAACATGGTCTTGCCGTCTTCGTCCATTGCCGGCCCGTAAAATTCTGTCAGCAATTCCGCCGTACTCGAAATATTGTTCAAGGGCGACTTTAGGTCGTGCGCCGCCACATGGGCAAAACGATCCAAAGCTTCATTTTTATCAAAAAGTGCCTTGATCGATAAATTGAGCAATTTGTTTTTCCTTCGAAGCTGCAAGATGTTCATCACCTGCTTGGCAAGCGATTTGAGCGAATTCAACTGTCGTTGGCTCAAGGACCTGGGCTCATGATCGATTACGCATAGGGTGCCCAAAGGGAGCCCATTGGCATCACAAAGCGGTATCCCGGCATAAAATATGACCCGGGGTTCGCCAATGACCAGGGGATTATCTATAAATCGTTCATCATTTCTGGAATCGTGAACGACAAAAATGTCTTCCTCCGCATTGATGGCATGGGCGCAGAATGCATATTCTTTTGGTGTCTCTGAAACGTCAAGTCCGTGGTGTGATTTGAACCATTGCCTCTCCTTGTCCAACAGACTCACCAAGGAAATAGGGGTTCCGCATATTTCCGCGGCTAGGGCGGTGAGGTTATCATAGTCTTCTTCGGGAAGGGTATCTAAAATCGAAAAGGAATCCAGTGCAGCCAAACGCGCTGTTTCCTTGTCATGGTCTTTAGGAGAAATCATAAGGGGTCACTGTTTAATTGTAGGTGCAAATGGCCATTGTGATAACCCATATTACATACCGTTTTGACGGTACTACAACGCAGCATATTGAGGAAAAGTATCCCAGGCCCAGAAAAAAGGTGACGCCAGAGGGTTGGATAAATGCCCACTAATAAGAAAATGATAACGCCCGACCAGCTGCATGCTACATGGCCTTGGGCCCAAAAACAGCCTGCTAATTCATGGCTTGTTGGTCTTGTTTGAGACTGGAGAGGTATTCGATCAGATCTCGAAGTTCCCGTTTGGATATCATCAAGCCCATAGCGGGCATTGCCGATGGCATATTCTCCCTTTTTTGGATTCGAGAGGCGGCAATTTCCATAGGTTCGGCATCCGAAGTGCGGATCAACAAAGCGTCTTTGGTTTCCTCTTCCAGAATACCGGTTACTTGTTGGCCATCTTTGAGCGTGATCACCACGGTGCCGTATCCCGGTGCCAAACGTGCACCCGGTTCGATCAGGGATTCCAGAATTTGCTCCCGTGTTAGCATGGCCCCTATATTATCCAAGGGCGGGCCCACTTTTCCACCGGAACCTGCAACCGCATGGCAGCGCACACATTGGGCGGTAGGATTATTCGTAAAAACGCCCCGGCCTTGCCACCATCGGCCGCCATATAGGGTTTCCTGATAGGCATCAACGGTATGTCCGCCACTTTTGAGTTGGCCCAATTGTGCGATGAGGTCCTCTGATTTTGAAGCCTCGACCGCTTCGATCAAGTCGAGTATCACGTTCGGTGAAAGTTGGTTTTGTTTTCCTTTTTGGATCAGGTTTTTTAATATCGGTTCGCTTTTGGCAAGGGGCATGTCTCCCAAAACGCCAAGCATACGTTGTTGTTCCCCGCCCGAACCGGTCTTGAAAAAGGCATCGACAAGGATGGGCAATTGCGAATCGGGAATTTCCAATTTGCCCAGCAGGCCCACAGCGGTTTCCCGTACTTCTTGTGATGGATCGCGCATGCCGAGATTCAAGGCATCATTGACCTTCTCTTTTTCCAGGACCCCCAATGCTTCCAGCATGGCGGCCCTTACCGATGGATCTGCGTTTTTTCGCATGATTTCCAGCAGCTCCTTGTTGTGGTTTTCGATTCCCAAGGCGGCCAGGGTTTTGGACACCCCGATCAGCAGGTCGGGATCTTTTTCCTTGAGAAATATGGGTATTTCATGTTCCATTTTAGATTTGATCAAGGCCGAATCCCTACGTACTTCACCCCTAAAACGACCATCAACCCTATCCAAAACGGAGGGGTTCGCCCAGTTGGCCATGGTGGCCAAAGCTTCACCCCTGAGGTTATTGGGCACGTCGGTACGTTTGGAGAAGGCGATCAGGTTATCCAGTTCTTGATCACCACCTACACGAAGCGCCGCATTGATGGCTCGGCGGAGTAGGGGTTCGGAAGTCAAATTGGCTGCTGCCAACATGCCCGCAAGGGCTGGCATCGCTTCAGGTATCGACCAGTCATCATTGATGGCCCTGGCGGCTTCCGCTGCGATATATTCGTCATGGTCTTGTAAAAAAAGCGCCACCTCGGGATGTTGCATGCGCCTCAATACCAAAACGGCCGCCAGTCTTAGGCTCCTGTTCGGGTCGTTCGCGAGGGCAATGATCGGTTCCGATTTTCCGATCCGGGATAACGCCAAGACCGCGGCATGTCTCAGATATAGGTCTTCATCGTTATTGGCCGCCAACAGGTCCAGTAAGGGCCCGATTGCCGGTTCATAGGCCATACGGCCCAAGGCCTGTGCCGCATAGAATTTGACCCGATCGTTTTCATTTTGAAGCATGGGCACCATTAAAGCCGCGGCGTTATCGTACTTCACATCGCCCACTACCTTGATGGCCTGGGCCACGATTTCGAGATCTTCATCCCCAAGCAGTTCCAACAGCGGTTCGGCTTTGTCCAGATCGTTCGCGGCGATTTGTCCAATGCCCCAAATGGCATGGATCCTGGCAAATTGGTTATTTTCTTCCTTGAGCACTTTCTTCATCGCCCGATAGCCCCAAAAGGTACGGGTGGCCAGCTCGAACTGTGCCTTTTTCCGGATGCGCATATCGGGGTAACCCAAGAGGGCGACCAATTCGTCGTTGCCCTGGTCGCCATAATCGAGCATCATGAGCTCCTTGGTTTTCTGTCTTTCGATTTCCAGATCATTTTTATTGGGCGTTACATCGAGTTTCCAGACCCGGCCATAATTTTTGGTCCCCCAGCCGTTCACCCAATCGGCGAGATAGAGTGCCCCATCGGGGCCAAATTGGATTCCGGTGGGCAGCACCCCGCTCAGCACATCCACCTCATTGTCCAATTCGAAGGAAGCGCCTTTCGGCCTTAGTCCGAATGACCATATATGCGACCTTGAAGGATCGCCGACAAATTCGACCAAAAAGAACTTGTCGATCCACTCCGAACCCAAGGCCGTGCCCGGATTGAAGGCCATTCCGGTTGGACCGTTGTGATAATTGGTGATGGGCGGAATAAAATAAGCGGCCTGTCCCTCCCATCTGGGAACGTACATCTTTTCATCCATCCAAACGTTATAGCCGTTGTTTTTGGCATCGGTATACTTCCCATATTGCCAGTTCGAACGCCAGCCGGCATCGGATCCTTCGACTAAATGCACCAAGCGTTCACTTTCTCCTGCGTGGTCGCCGTCGTTGTCTGAAGAAATGATGTTCCCATAGGCATCGAACACAAATTCATGGGTGTTCCGCAAACCCCTGGCAAAAACCTCAAAATTGCTGCCGTCGGGATTACATCGAACAATGACCCCTTGGTTGGGGTATTTATGGTTGGTACCGTCGAGGGTGGTAAGGTTGGCGCCAATATCGCCTATCCCCCAATAGATTTTCCCGTCGGGCCCCTCAATGGCGCCCGACATGCCATGGCCGCCAAAACCGATATGCACGGCGAAACCATGTGCAATGGAGGTTTTCTCATCGAGGACCCCATCCCCGTTGGTATCCCAGAGTCGCCACATATCGGGGCCTACGCCCACAAAAACATCTTCTTTGCGCACCAAAAGCGCCCCTGCCACATCGGTCACTTCCTCGTTGAAATCTTCCAATATCCTTGTGGAAATATCGGCCATACCATCTTTATTGGTATCCTCCAATTTCCAAACCTCGTCTTTCTCCACCGTTAAATCGCGCCAATCGTGAATGCTGTCGTTGTTCAGGTCGGGAAGCCATGCGTTCTCCTCGCTCAATTCAGGGGCGAAGGTCGCTCTCAAAAAGGCGCGGCGGTCTTCCACCGATTGCATGGCGATCGATGGGGTCATCCATTGGCGATAGCCACGGATGTCGAATTCAGAATTTTTGGAACGATTGGTCCGGGTCAGGTAAATGTTACCGGCATCATCGATCTGCATGGCAATCGGGTCTGGCGCCAGGGAGTCGGTGGCCCATAGACTGAGCTCAAGTCCGTCTGCAATTTTTGCGGTAATGCGTTCCCGAATTTCCTTTGCCTTGGCGACGCTTACGGCCGAATCCTCTTGAACGGCCAATGGAATTTCGATTGGCTTTTTGGGTTTGCTATCGCAAGATGAAATTAAAAGGGTTAAAAAAAGAAACGAAATAGAGTAGTTTACACTTGCGCAGAATCTCATTGGGCTAAATTTGAAGGGTTGGGCAATGGTTTAAAAATAGGCAATTCCGTTCAAGTAGAAAATAGGGGATGCCGTAAATAATTATTTATGCAATCATCGCTCAAATGGGGTATGCCGAAATGGCATCATGGCAAGCTAATTTAACAATCGCTTGATGTCTTTGATGAGCTTTTTGAGATCAGCGTTACTGGTGCCATCGTACACGCCCCTTATTCGGCGATTTTGATCGACCAGTATAAAGTTGGGGGTATGAATAAAGTCCTGAAGTCCACCATCGCCCTCGTCCACTACGGCAAAATAGCTTTTGCGGGCCAGATCATAGATATGTTTTTTATCCCCTGTGGTGATGTTCCATTTTGAATCAAGGACCCCATTTTTATTGGCATACGCCTTTAAGACGGGTACACTATCGAGTTCCGGGGTCACTGAAAGCGACAGGAACTTAACTTCATTTTCATGTTGGAACACTTGCTGAAGTTTTACCATATTATTGGTCATGATTGGGCAAATGCTGGGGCATCGGGTAAATATGAAATCAGCTACATAGATTTTGTCCCGGTAATCTTTTTGGGTGATGGTATCCCCATTTTGATTGATCAGTACAAAATCGGCAACCTGATGTGCGCCGCTAGCATTTTGTAAGCTGACGTCGACCAATCTAGGATGGAAATCCGAGGGGCGGTAAACGGGCAATTCGTCATCTTTTAAAATAAAAAAGTAAACTGCAAGGGAAGCAACGATCACAGCCATCCCGCTGAAAATTTTTATAAAAAATGGCTTGCTCATGATGTTTGTTTTTCCTTTTGGGTCAAAACCGGAATTGGGTTATCCACAAAGGCTAAAGTACGGAGGTTTCGATGTTGATGTCGGCATGTTGCCAGGCCTGATCGAATTCAAGTTTGATCTTTTTTGATTCCTCTATTTTATGTTGTGCCCTCAAACATTGGTACAATCCCATAAGCGACCAGCCATTTTGCCGTAATATGGCCAGATCTTCTTTATAGATTTTTTCCGCTTTTTCGTAATCCTTTGCTTTTAACAATAAGGCCCCTAAATTCTGTCTTGTCGGAATGTGCCAAGCGGCAGGTTCGGTATAGGTTAACCCGTCTTCCAAAACAACGGCTTTTTCCAGGTGATCGATCGCCTTCACAAGATTTCCGTTTAAAGCTTCAAGTTCCCCTGCAACAACTTCATACGCAATTTTCGCCAATGCGGCCGATGAATTGTTGGGGGTGGCGATCAGCTTTTCCAATTCCGGATCTTCCATCATTTGTGCTATGGCATCCAATTCTTCTTGCGCCTCCCGCGGGTTATTTTTCCTGATAAAAGCTATACCTCTTGCGTAATGTCGCATGAGGCTGAGGTGTTTTATTTCCGGTTTGGGACTCGGTATGGTCAGAATTTCATTCCATCTTCCGAACCTTGTATAGGCCAGCATAGGTGTTGAGGCAAAATCCTGTAGGAACGGCATTTCAACAAATTCTCCAATCGGTACTTTTTCCGCCGTTTTTTTTGCGGCGTCGATGGCGATTTCGCTGCTTCCCAATAAGCTGGAAGCGGACCATAGGAAATGGATATTGTGAGGATAATAGGCCAAGGGGTACAGGCCTTGGGCATAGCATTGTGAGATATAGTCCTCATCGGCAAGGATTGCAGTTTGGTTTACCTTTACCGCATCTTCATAGCGACCGACGCGGATATAGATATGGGAAGGCATATGTACTATATGTCCCGCACCCGGCATCAAACTCCCCAATTTATCCGCGCTGGGCACCGCCAAATCTGGCATGGGCAATTCCACCATATGGATATAAAAATGATGGGCTCCCGGATTGTCGGGATTGATTTCCATGGCCCGTTCCAATGCGGCTTTGGCTCCTTCAATATTGGGAGAAGGGTTCCCATTGGCATCCCAATAGTTCCAAGGCACCGTATTCATTACCGAGTCGGCATATAAAATTTGAACATCGGCATCATCGGGAAATTGGAGCACAACTTTCGCCATGGCGTTCATATATGCCATATTGAGTTCATCGATCGGCTTTGTCAGATCCGAACTGTACCTTGCGGTGAGCGCTTCAATAAGCGCCTGTTCTTTAGGGGTTGCCGATGATGCCAATACCGTGGCCTTTGCCATTGCTTCATTGATTTTTATTTTTCTCTCATCGTCGGGTAGGGGGTCATTGATATTTGGGCCAAGTGCGAACGCTTGTCCCCAAAAGGCCATTGCCGATCCCGGATCCAAACGTGAGGCTTCCATGAATGATCGATGCCCCTCGGCATGGTTAAAGGCATAGACCAGTTTCAATCCCTGATCGAAGAACATCTGGGCCCTATTGTTTTTGGTGGAAATGGGAAAGTGAAGGTTGCCCAGATTATCAAATAAGGGTGCTATTTGTTGGGTACTGTCTATATTGTTCAACAAGAAGTTCGTTGAACTACATGTAATAAAATTGAAAGAGGCTTGCTGATAGTTATTGGATGGTGCCACATCGCCCCGGGATTGCAAAAAATAGATAGAAAGCGCAACGCCTATGGACACTGCGATCAATGGTATCTTTGATTTCATATGTTCGGGTTTTTGATAATAAATTGTCCTTTATCCTAGGCTGAAATGTTCGATTTTCAGCTCTGGTGTTGTTGCAAAAAGGTTTTGGCGATCAAGAGTTCCGGCCTGTCGCCATCAGCCTTGGAACCTTGTTCGGCCAATTGCCTGAAGTATAGGCCTGCCTTTTCCATATCACCTATACTTTTTGCGGCCATGGCGGCACCATAAATACCGTTGAAACGGTTGGGATGTTGTTTCAGGTCCGATTCATAAGCTGCCAAGGCTTGCTGGGCTTCGCCGGCCATCATTAAAAGATCGGCATAGAGTTCACCGGCGGGCAACACTTCACCGGGAGTCACCGGATGTTTGGCCGTACTGTTCTCCATAAGCATTGCAGTGTTCATTAAAGAAATCGCTTCTGGCAACCAGCCTTTTGCAAATTGTACCCAGGCCTTGGCGCCCAGGATTTGTATTTGAACTTGGTTGGCCGAATAAGAATCCTCCCGTTGTAAAAGCGATCCATGCAAAGATTCAAGGATCGCTACCTCGTTTTCCGCTGCCCCGATATCACCAGAACGCGCGGATCCAATGGCCCTTGCAAAATGTATAATTGATTTTTGCCAGGGAAACGCATCCCAATCCAAGGGTAGTTGTGCGGGCAGTTCAAGGGCAGCAGCGGCCTTCCAATCCTTGTTTTCCAGAGCAATCCTGGCAGGTATTGCAGCAGCGGTATAGGCAATTTTAAAATTCGCGGGGAATACTTTTTTAAAGGTTTTCAGGTATGCATATTGGTCCAGTGCACTCTTGTTGTCACCGACCTGCAAATAGGCATAGACCAAATAATCCATTCCATGCACCTCTTCGTCCCAATGGGCGGTCGAATCCAAACTTTGTGAGTAGCAAAGGGCAGATTCCGTGGCACGTAAATTCGAACTGATCGACTCTTGCCATAAGCCCAAGCGTGTAAAAATATGGGAAGGCATGTGCTGGGCGTGTGAAGAGGCAGGTGCGATTTGGGCATACCTTCTCGCGGTTGGCAAAGCCAAAATAGCAAGTTCCGGATAATCGTAATTGTGGATAATATAGTGTGCGATGCCCGGATGATCGGGCTGGTCGGGGTAAATAGACTCTAATATTTTACCCGACCTAAGTTGCTTTTCATAGGTCTTATCCGCAGGGTCGGCAGTAGCGAGCAAGGCCAAAGCATAGAATATGGCCGCTTCCTTGTCGTCTTTGAATCTTTCATAAACGTTTCCCATCTCATTGGAAAAGTTTGTGGTCCGGGTTCTATGATCAACCTTTTCCCAATCCTTGTAGAACATGCCAATCGCTTTCAAATAGGCGGTTTCCCTAGGCCCCATGACAAGTTTATTGGCAATCTCCAACACTTTGGACCCTTTCTCCAATTCTTCACGGGTCGGGGGCGCCCATAGGGAATGAAAGTTACTCATGGCCACGCCCCAGTAGGCCATAGCGCAATCTGGGTCTTGGTCAATGACCTTTACAAAGGCTTTCTCCGCTTCGGCATATTCGAAGGAATGCAACAGGGATATTGCCAGATTGAAAGTTTCGCGTGATTCCTCCCTGCAGGATTGCAAAAACTGAACCTCCCCAAATTCCCCATTGCCGCATAACAAGAGATTTCCCCGGAGGAGGCCAATAGATGCCAATTCGGGATCGGGATCGTTTCTTTGATCCTTACAATTAACATGGACAAGGCAACAACAGCCAATGATGGCCACCCAAAAATTCTTATGGATTTTCATAACCAAATAATTTACTACCTGGGGGCAAGGATATTGTTCCGGGGGAGGGTAAGCTGAAGAAAAATGATGCCAACTTCAATTAAAGGTAATCAATTCCCAGACAGGATTACTTTACCGGGGCATCTAAAATTATAAACATAACGTTGTACTGCCCTTGATAAGAACGGTCAATTTTTTCTGGAAAATCGA
Organism: uncultured Flavobacteriaceae bacterium; assembly: GCA_963760375.1. GTDB lineage: Bacteria > Bacteroidota > Bacteroidia > Flavobacteriales > Flavobacteriaceae > Pelagihabitans. The sequence continues at coordinate 469,351 of CAVXCS010000005.1, forward strand.
TTGAGACTTTACCTACCCGATTTTTGGTCACGAGGGATTTGTATCCATTGCATCGATAATAATATTTGATTTTTCCAGCTCATCCTTATTGACGTAAAGTTCTACCGTTCCGAGCATGGAACTTGCAAAACCGGACAATCGTGCCGATTCCGCTTCATCTTTGACCACGGCTTCGATGTCTTGTTCGTGAAGGGCATCCACGATTCTTTTGGCCAAAAGGGAATTCCCGGTAAAAATTTTGGTATAGTCGGTTTGCATGATGTATCAATTATAGGAGTTTGTCGATTTCCAGAATATGTGCATTGAAGCGCTTCAGGGTTTCGGTCAAAACCGCTATTTGTTCTTGGGCCTCCTTCCAATCTTTTTGCTCGACCGCCTCCCGAACACCGGGCAAGGTCTTCACCCCGTATCCGGTATAAAATCCGGGGGCGTAGATCTGGTGTTTGTACCAAGGGCGCCGGGGGAGTCCTTCCGATGTGGTCAAGGCCTGTTCTGCAGCCATCAATTTTTGGTTGATCATGTTCCGCTGTTCGACGGATAATTTGGAGACATCCGCAGCAGCGAATTTGTCGATGCTCGATTTCAGGGCGACCATTTCGTTCTGCAATGGGGTAAAATCAAGGTAAGGTACCGCCTCCTTTTTTATAGGTTTTTTAAAGGGCTTGGTGGGATCCGCAGCCAACTCAAACACGTTCTTGTCAACCATTTGGTTGTGCTTGGCCACTTCTTCCCGCATTTGGTCGCATGACTTTATGATCTCTTCCAGGTATCCCGAAACCGTGCTGTGCCATTGTTCGAACTCGAAAGGGAGCAGGTCGGCATTGGCAAGGCGCAAGGTAATTCTACCCGCGGTATTGGCCAGTGCCACCCCATAGGCGAACTCAGGGTCTTTAAATCTTTTGTAATGGGGATAGGTGTCATAAATGGTATGGTATTCCCCACCGGAACTTTCACCACCATAGCCGAGATTCAATGATGCGATACCGGCGTGTTGGATGAAGGGCGTGTAATCGGAACCCGAACCCAAAGCCGAAATCGAGAATTCACCCTTTTCGCCCCTTACCATGTCTGCGGCAATGCGCCGTTCCTTGACGGAGACCCCACGCTGCGGATCGGTCACGGCATCGGCTACCTCTCCGACCATTTTTTGCAGGGTATGGGAACCGCCAACGCCAAGGAAGCCACGACCGTTGCCGTCGGTATTGATGTAGGCGACCACCTTTTGTTGCAGTTCGGTTTGATGGTCCTCGACCCACTCCGTGGATCCTATCAAACCGGGTTCTTCGGCGTCCCAGGCACAATAGATCAGGGTGCGTTTGGGCCTATCGCCTTTTTTGGCCAGTTCCCCAATGGCTCGGGCCTCTTCCATTAAGGCCACCATACCGCTGATGGGGTCGTTGGCGCCATGCACCCAGGCGTCATGGTGGTTGCCCCGCATGACCCATTGATCCGGGAATTCGGTACCTTTCATGGTTGCGATCACATTGTGCGCCGGCGTCAATTTCCAATCGAACTCCAACTTTAAATGCACTTTGGCCGGGCCGGGCCCGATGTGGTAGGTAATGGGGAGTCCGCCCCGCCACGATTCAGGGGCCATGGTTCCGTCCAAGGCTTCCAATAAGGGTTGGGCATCTTCATAGGATATGGGCAATACCGGTATTTTTGTAATGGTGGGCGCGTCTTTTCGATCCAATCGTTTCGCATCCGCGGTGGCGGCATAACCCGGGGTCAGCACATCACCGGGATAGGTGGGCATATCCATCACGGAACCTCGCTGTACGCCGGTCTTGTTTTTAAAGGCCCCTTTGGGATACACATCGCCGGCCACATAGCCATCATCTTGTGGATCGGAATAGATGATACAGCCGATGGCCCCTTTTTCGGCCGCCAATTTGGGCTTGATGCCCCGCCAGGAACCTTGGTATTTTGCGATGACGATCTTCCCTTTGACATCAACCCCCAATTTTTCAAGCTCTTCGTAATCTTTGGGGATACCGTAATTGACAAAAACCAACTCGGCAGTGACGTCACCATCGGTGGAAAAGGCATTGTAACTGGGCAACAAAGCGTCACCTTGGTTCGTGAATTCATCCCCTTCCACGGGCACGGCAGTAAGTTTCGCTTGGTAGGGCGTAGGTGCCGTCAATTCCAACAGCCGCAATTTGGGATAGGGAAATAAAATCTGGTAGGTTTCGATCCGGGTGTCATAACCCCATGATTTGAATTGTTTTTCGATCCATTGTGCGTTTTCAAGACCGAATTTGGTCCCTACCCAATGGGGTTGGGCCGACATTTTTTGCATCCATTGGTCAAGGTTTTTGGCAGTGAGTTTGGCTTCGAATGCTTTTTCCAAAGCGAGTTCTTTTTTGGCGTTCTCCAGGGTGAAGCCCGTAATGGTACCCTGGGCGGTGCATACAAAAATGGAAATGGAAAAAATGAAGCTGAGCAAGTGTTTGTGCATGGTGAAATATTTTGAGATGAAAGTTAAGTTATTTCGGGGGGATAAACCAAAGCGATCATAGTCTTTTGCCGGGTTTTGGAAAATCGATGGAGGCATCGGCGACAACCAAGATCCAATCCTGGCCCTTGCCGGAGGTAGGGGGACAACGGTGAACCGTTCAGTCTTTCAGCGGGTTGGGTCGGCCAAGTATTGGCCTACAGGGCGCACTCATAACGAAATATCGTTCATCAACCCCGCTTTATAGGGCAAAAAAAAACACCGCTTGTGCGGTGTTTTCTTTAAATCAAATAAGGTAATGATTAGTTAGGCATCACTACATCCTCGATGATGTGGATTACCCCGTTGGAGGCCATCACGTCGGTCTGTGCGATTTTGCTGTAGTTACCTCTGGCATCCATCAAAAAGATACCACCATCTTTACTCACTGCGGTCAATGTAGTACCGTTCAAGGTGGTCAATTCCGCTTTTCCATTACCGGCTTCCAATGCTTTGACTACGTCGGCAGCGGTAATTTTTCCCGCAACTACGTGGTAGGTCAAAATAGCGGCCAACTTTTCTTTGTTGACGGGCTCAAGAAGTGAATTCAACGCGGTGGCATCGATTTTGGCAAAACCTGCATTTACCGGGGCAAATACGGTGAAAGGACCATCTCCTTTAAGGGCACCTACCAAATCAGCTGCTTTCAAGGCAGAAACCAAAGTTGAAAAATCATCGACCGATACGGCGACATCAACGATGTCATTCGATTTTGCCTGCGCCATGGTGGCTTGTGAAAATAACATTACAGCTACTGCCGCGATACTAAAAAATACTTTTTTCATAATGTGTTCTATTAGGTTAAACGTTTAGTGAACAAACAACCATTGCTTGCTTTCCCTTATATCTACACCTCTTGATAGGGGCTGGATGAGACATTTCTATTTTTATCATATCTTTAACATTCTTATGCAAGCCGTGGTCAACGATATTCAACTTATTCAAAAACTTCAAAACGGTGATAAACAGGCGCTCCTTGGTCTGTACGACAGGTATTCCGGCGCTTTGTACGGGGTCGTGCTCAGGATCTGCAACCGGGAAGACTTGGCGCAGGATGTACTACAGGAAACCTTTTTGAAGATTTGGAAAAAAATTGGGCAATACGACCCACAAAAGGGCAAATTCTACACCTGGGCCTATCGCATTGCCAAGAATTCGGCATTGAATGCGGTGCGTAATCCCTCCCCACTCATCCAAACCGAGGATTTAAGTGTATATGATAATAGGAGTGAGGAGCAACCCAGGGATTTTTCGGAATTGAACGGTTTGTTGAAAAACCTGGAACCGCACCACCAAAAGGCGATTGAATTGGTCTATTTTAAGGGATTGACCCATCAGGAAGCCCATAAAGAAATGGACGTGCCGCTGGGGACCTTTAAATCATATGTACGCCAGGCCGTGGTGCAACTGAGGGAAAATTATCCCAAGGATTTATTGCTGATCATGATTTATGTAGCATTGATTGGACATGGATAAGAAAAAAATATTGGAAGAAGGACTGTTGGAGCGCTACCTGATGGGCGATTTGGATCTGGAACAGCATACCGCCGTTGCGGCTATCATTGAAAAAGACCCGTCGCTGAAAAAGGCCTATGGTGCCATGGAAGAAGATTTCGAACGCATGGCTTTTGAAAATGCCGTTGCGCCCCCTTCCCAGATAAGAAAATCATTGGAAGTGGTGTTGAATGCCATGGAGGAGGACCCAGAGGTTCGCCATTTGGTGATGGACAAGGAGCGCCAAACCAAAACACAGTTCCGTTTGATGGTGGCCGCAAGCATGGCGGCTTTGTTTGCTATCAGTTCTTTTTGGCTTTACAGCCGATGGCAAGATTCCGAAAAAAACCTGCAGATGGTGCAACGCCAGACTTCCGAACTGCAGAACCGGTTGGCCGGCCTGGAAAACGATTATCGTCAGACCAATTCGAAATACCAAACCATCAACAACCCCAACGTACAGCCATTTTTGTTGGTAGGCAACCAAAAGCTCCCCAATTCAAGGGCCATCGCCTACGTGAACCATCAAACCAAAGAAGTACTTCTAAATACCAAAGGTCTCCCCAAGTTAAGCGCAGACAAGACCTATCAATTGTGGGCCGATGTGGATGGAGAAATGATCGATATGGGCATTCTGCCGGGCGATAACGATTTGGTTTCCATGAATTATATCGATAGGGCCGAATCGTTGAACATTACCATCGAGCCGGCAGGGGGCAGCGAACATCCCACAGTGGAAAATTTGGTGGCCAACGTTTTTATTTGATGATGATGGTTTGACTGTCAACATCGGAGCCAAGATAACTATACGTCAAGGGGAGTTTACAGGAAATCACTCTGTTTATACAGCTCAAGAGGATGTGGTCACGGGCATCCCATAAAGATCGAAGTCTGCGGCATCGGTAATTTCGATATCGAAAAATTCGCCCTGTTTAAGGTAATGTTGGGTGGCATCGATAAGCACTTCGTTATCCACATCAGGGGAGTCATACTCGGTTCTTCCCACAAAATAGTTCCCTTCTTTTCTATCGATGATGCAGCGAAAGGTCTTTCCGATTTTTTCTTGGTTCAGTTCCCATGAAATCTGGGATTGCAGTTCCATGATTTCATTGGCACGGGCCTGTTTTACCGCTTCCGGGACATCATCTTCCAATAGATAGGCATGGGTGTTTTCTTCATGGCTATAGGTAAAACAGCCCAAGCGTTCGAAGCGCATGGTTTCCACCCATTTTTTCAAGTTTTGGAAGTCCGCTTCGGTCTCACCAGGATAACCCACGATCAAGGTGGTACGAATGGCCATATCGGGTACCTTGGTCCGGAAATCATGCAATAACTGCGTGGTCTTGGCCTGGGTGGTGCCCCGGCGCATGCTTTTCAGAATATGGTCTGAAATATGTTGCAAGGGGATATCGATATAATTGCATATTTTGGCTTCTCGCCGCATCACCTCGAGTACATCCATTGGAAAACCGGTTGGGAAGGCATAATGCAGCCGGATCCATTCAATCCCTTCCACCTTTACCAATCGCTCAAGCAGTTCCGCCAAATTTCGTTTTTTGTAAAGGTCGAGTCCGTAATAGGTAAGGTCCTGCGCGATCAATATCAGTTCCTTCACCCCTTTGGCCGCAAGTTTTTCCGATTCGATCACCAGTTCTTCGATGGGCTTGCTGCGGTGCTTGCCCCTCATGATCGGGATGGCACAGAACGAACAGGGCCTGTCGCATCCTTCTGCGATTTTCAAATAAGCATAGTTTTTTGGGGTGGTGGTGAGCCGCTCACCGATAAGTTCATGCTTGTAGTCTGCTTCCAGGGCTTTTAACAGGTTCGGCAATTCACTGGTCCCGAAATATTGGTCGACATTTGGAATCTCCTTTTGTAGATCGGGCTTATAGCGTTCGCTGAGACAACCGGTCACAAATACCTTATCGACCTGCCCGGCTTCTTTTTGAGCCACATATTCCAAGATGGTGTTTACGCTCTCCTCTTTGGCATTGGCTATAAACCCGCAGGTGTTGATGACCACGATATTGCCTTCTCCTTCATGTACCACTTCCTTCTTGTTGGCGCGTAATTGCCCCATGAGCACTTCTGAATCGTACACGTTTTTGGAGCACCCCAAGGTGACCACGTTGATTTTGTTCTTTTTGATCGATTTTGTACGCATGACTTTTTATGAGGCGCAAAAGTACGATTTGGATGGGGAAGATTTTGCCTTAAAGCTTATTTATTCTCCGGGCACCTTCTTTAAGGAACCAAATATTCGGCTTCCCAGCCTGAAGCTTCCAAGGAATAGCGAACCCTAAGGTGGTTCGGCTCTGTGTAGTTTAAGGTATTCGAACTTGAAGGGCCGGATGTCCAAAACACAGAAATGTTCCCCATCTTGGAGATATTCGACCGACTCGGGATCAGGCAGTTTGCTGCCGGGGGCCAGTGCTGTGGTATAATCCTTTCTTTGATCTGGCTGTACTTTCTGCCAATAATTGCTGAGGAGCAGCTTGTCCCTTACCACCATGGCGACCCCTTCTATCCTGATCTGCATCAGTTTTTCGGGATGGTAGAACAATAGGCTTACGTTCTTGTTTTCTTTGATGTGGATGATCTTTTTGGATCGTTTGTCGGTAAAAAAGGTCAGGCCCATATCTTCGGAAACATGCCTTAAACGAACGGTACGCAGTCTTGCCACCCGATCAAGGCCGACAGTGGCCATGGTGCAATATTTGAAGGGATGCCCGTGGTCGGTGGCGCCCAAATGAAGTTCTGACTTGATTTCTTTAAAAAATTCCTGGCTCATTTATACTTGACTTCTACCACATAAAGGTACGCAAAGGAATTGATGTTCCGGAGCAAAAATTTGAATTTAGCCAATGCTCTAAAGGTTTACTCTGGAATTGTTCAGCACACATTGTTCGGATATTTTTAATTGGTAAACTATTGATAATTAATGAAATACATTGCAATCGGCACATCATTTTTCCTCCCCAGGTCCAAGGGTTGTAAAAAAAAATTAAAAAAAAGGTAGGGTATATGCTTTTTGGATTGTTCTATAACCAAATTGCTGTGAAAAAGAATTTTTTGAAAATATACTCAGTGTGAAAATTAGTTCATGTGTTTAGGTTGGTTTTTTGATTTTGATGAAAAAGCCTCGATGTAGGGTCGGGGCTTTTTACTTTTCCAGCTTTTGTTTCCGCAATCGTGCCAAGCCAACATCAATCAACCTGGTATTCCAATCGCATGGTGATGGAAGCCGTTTTTTTCTTTGAAGCCGTATTGTATACCCCGTCCCAACTGAAGCTTTCCCCTGAATTTTGGCCCGTGATCTGAAAAACGCCCATTTGGGCCGAAACCAGTTCGCCCAACTTACCGCCGGCTTTGACCGCGATGTTCTCGGCCCTTAATCTCGCATCTTCGGTAGCCTTCGAGATCATTTCGATTTTTAGATCGGCCAGACCCGTGTAGTAGTATCTTGGAGGGGCCGAACTGAATTGTACCCCTTTGTTCAGCAGTTCGGTGATCTCCCTTGATATTTGCTCGATCATGGGCACGTCGGCTGATTCGATCTGGATCGATTGCAGCAATTGATAGCCTTTAAAAACACTGCCCACATAGTTGCCATTGTCATATTTGTTGTCGACCTGTTCGAGGGTCTGTACCGAATTGAAGATGATGTTTTCGGCCTTGATCCCTTTTGAGACCAAATAATCCCTAACGATTTCCTTATCGCGGTTCAATTCCTCAAAGGCCAGTTTCAATTCGAAGTTATTGGCCGAAAAACTACCCTCCCAAACAATGAGATCGGAGGTGAAATCTTCGTTCCCCAAGCCGGTAACCGAAATAATATGGGGGGGCTGTGCCCGTTTCACGTATGCATTTCCCAAAAAATAGGCGGCAATGACTATGGCCAGTCCGAAAATAATGGCGGTGAGGTGTTTCATGGTTTTGTTTATAGAGATAGGGATAAAATTAGCAAAAAGGACCATTCCCAGGTTCAATTGGCCAAGGTAAAATTGCAGCTATGATCCAGTTGTCATAAAATGCATATCAAGATGGGGATGGGACTGCTTATAGGGGTTGTTGTTCCGTGCATGATCCAAAAGAAAGGAAGACCCAGCCGTCAAGACCTCTGAACATACGTTGTCCAATTATCGGGATACCTGCCAAACCGTTGAAAATGCCCTTTGGAGCGTCAATCATTTCATCATGTTTATAAGTTTTGACTATATCTTATAAATATAGCGGAAAGAAGCTTTTTGGATTTTTTCAATTTACTATTTTTGCGGATGCTCAACAACGTCCTAATTCTAGACTTTGGTTCCCAATATACCCAATTGATTGCAAGACGGGTGCGCGAACTAAACATTTTCTGCGAGATCAAACCCTTCAACAAAATACCGGAAGACCTCTCGATCTATAAAGCGGTGATCCTCTCGGGATCTCCTTTTTCGGTCAGGGCCGATGCCGTTTCCCACCCGGATCTATCATCCATACGGGGCCATAAACCTGTTTTGGGGGTTTGTTACGGGGCACAGTACCTTGCCCATTTCAACGGGGGCAATGTAACGGCCTCCAATACCCGTGAATATGGGCGGGCCAAACTATCGTACATAAAAAAAGGCGAACCTTTTTTCAAGGGCATTTCCGAAGGTAGCCAGGTTTGGATGAGCCATGCCGATACGATAAACGAATTGCCAAAAAATAGCGTTCTATTGGCAAGCACCCATGATGTGAAATTCGCCGCCTATAAATTTGAAGGGGAAGATACCTATGGCATCCAGTTTCATCCAGAGGTTTACCACACCACCGATGGCAAACAGCTTTTGGAAAACTTTTTGGTCAATATAGCCGGGGTCGCCCAGACCTGGACCCCCGACGCCTTTGTTGACACCACTGTGGCAGAACTCAAGGACAAAATAGGGACCGACAAGGTCATTCTTGGCCTCTCCGGGGGGGTCGACTCCACTGTTGCCGCGGTACTCCTGCACAAGTCCATTGCCAAAAACCTCCACTGTATTTTTGTGAACAACGGCCTTTTGCGCAAAAACGAATTTCAGGAGGTGCTCGATCAATACGAACATATGGGACTCAACGTGAAGGGGGTCGACGCTTCGGCACGTTTTTTGGATGCTTTGGCCGGGGTAAGCGATCCGGAAGAAAAACGAAAGATCATCGGGAGGGTTTTTATTGAGGTATTCGATGATGAGGCACACCGGGTGGAAGATGTCAAATGGTTGGCCCAGGGTACCATTTACCCGGATGTGATCGAGTCGGTTTCCGCAACGGGCGGCCCTTCGGCGACCATCAAAAGCCACCACAACGTTGGCGGATTGCCCGACTATATGAAATTGGAGGTCGTAGAGCCTTTGAAAATGCTATTTAAGGATGAAGTGCGTCGGGTAGGGGCAAGTATGGGGATAAAGGAGGAACGTTTGGGCAGGCATCCCTTCCCAGGACCCGGTTTGGCGATCAGGATCTTGGGCGACATCACCCGTGACAAGGTGGCCATCTTACAGGAAGTGGATGCGATTTTCATCAACGGATTGCGGGAATGGGGACTTTATGACGAGGTTTGGCAGGCCGGAGCCATACTTTTGCCCGTACATAGTGTAGGAGTCATGGGCGATGAGCGTACTTATGAGAAATGTGTAGCTTTACGCGCGGTCGAAAGTACCGATGGGATGACGGCCGACTGGGTGAATTTGCCCTATGCTTTTTTACAAAAAACATCGAACGATATAATCAATAAAGTTCCGGGCGTCAACAGGGTCGTTTACGACATCAGCTCAAAACCCCCGGCAACGATAGAATGGGAATAGTTATGAACCGATTTTTGAAGCAATTAACAGTGCTGCTATTTTTGGCCCTGATCAGTTGGAAGGCCAATGCACAAAAATTCACCTCCCATGCCGTCAAGGCAGGCGAAACCCTTGAAAGCATTGCCAAACAATACAAGGTTAGTCCCTACAGCATCCTGAACTACAACAAAGAGATCAAGTCGGGACAGGCCCTGACGCCCAATACCATCTTGGTCATTCCCGCGCCCTCCGCCCAGGCGAATCGGGTACCGCCAACGGTCAACCCCAAACCAGTGCCCAAGGCAGCTGAAGAGCAACTGAGCCAGGAAGAACCCATTGGATTTACCTCGCACCGGGTAAGAAGAAAAGAGACCCTGTTCGGTATTTCGCAGCGCTACAAGATTACCGAGGAGGATATTAAAAAGTTCAATCGCGATCTATATTCGGCCCAGTTGAAAAAAGGTACGGTCTTGCGGATCCCCAAATATAGAAGGGTCGACCCAAGTGATCTGCCCGAAAACAATCCCGATGATTTTGAAATATACAAGGTGGCGCCCAAAGAGACCCGATGGAGCATTGCCAACAAGTACAGTATTACGATCGATAGTTTATTGGCCCTGAACCCAGAACTTTCAAAAACTTCCGATTATTTGAGGGAGGGACAAGAACTTAAGTTGCCCAAAATTGCCGGCAGTACCATTGAAGGGCAGGAAACACAGTTGTACCTTTCCTATACCGTGCCCCCAAAAATGAACTTTTACCAATTGGAAAAAAAGTTCGGCGTAAAAGGCGAGGAAATTGTGCGTTTGAATCCGGAAATCGCCCAAAGGGGTGGGCTCCAGGAAGGCATGGTATTGCGGATCCCCGAGCGCAAGCGCGAAGCTGGGGAAATCAATACCGACAACTATCTTTTTTATGTGGTGAAACCGAAGCAGACCGAATTTTCACTCACCAGAAAGTTCGGCCTCAGCTGGAAAGAACTTTTGGATCTGAACCCCGATTTGAAAATGGGGCTTAAGGCAGGGATGGTGCTCAGGCTTCCAAAAGCACAAACGGGGAATTTTGAGGTGCGGAATGCGCTGGTGTTGGATAAATTTGACCTGGTAGACAGCATCAATCGCGAAAACAAGCCGAAAATATTGGTTTTATTGCCGTTCCGACTCGACAAATTGAATTTCGGGGATATGGCTTCGGTGGAAAGTACGATAGACCAGCGCAATGATGTGAAGGCCAGTCTTGGGCTATATTCCGGTGCTCTTATCGCTTTGGATTCCGTTGCCGATCTTGGCATATCGGTGGAGGTCAAGACCCTTGACAACCAATTGGACCTCTTGATGACCAAATCTATTTTGGCAAAGGAGAATCTGGGCGATTACCAGGCCATTTTTGGACCTTTGGACAACCCCTCGCTGAAAGAGGTCGCAATAAGGGCTTCAGCGGCCCGAGTGCCCGTAATCGCGCCCATCCCCGTTCAAAGCGATATCAGTTTGCCCAATGTATTTTTTAGCTATACCTCCGACGAGGTCTTGCGGCAGCGTATGCTCTCTTATATGGATAGTTTGGTCACGGACCAAAATATCATCGTGATCGCCGATAGTAAGAACAATGCGGTGAGACAAACGATCATGGAGCATTTTCCGACGGCCAGGTCGTTAAAATTGATCGAAGAAGAGAAAAATATTGGAATCGACCTTCAAAAATTAACGGCGCTGCTTTCCGTCGAAAAGGAAAATTGGGTGTTTTTGGAGACCGATAACTTCAAAGTGATATCCAGCGTCAGTTCCATTTTGAATTCGGCGATCTATGAAGATCAAAAAGTACGGCTGTTTACCACCAACAGAAATAAAGCTTTTGAAAACGACGTGATTTCGGTCTCACATTTATCGAACCTGCACTTTACTTTTCCCTCGGTCCAGCGCGAAATCGGAAACAATGCCTTTGCCATACGGTACCAAAAACGTTTTGGGAGCCTGCCCGACCGTTTTGCGGTGAGGGGCTTTGATCTGGTCTATGACCTATTATTGAAACTGGCCTACAAAAATGATTTGTTTTTGATTTCGACCATGATCGGTGAAACGGAATACAACGGCAACAAGTTCAACTATGAAAAGGATATGGCATCTGGCTTTTTCAACCAATCGTCGTTTATCATTACTTATGAAGACTTGCAAATCAAAGAGATAAAAATATAAGACGATGACCTCCAAAGTAACTTATCTGGGCAATTTAAGGACCAACTGCGAACATCTCCGTTCCGGAGACCATTTCATTACCGATGCCCCTATCGACAACAACGGACTCGGCGAGGCTTTCTCACCGACCGACACCGTGGCCACGGCACTGGCGAGTTGTATGCTTACCACCATGGGCATCAAGGCCAGGGGTCTGGAAACCGATCTTACCAATGCCACCGCAGAAGTCACCAAACACATGGCCGCAGAACCCAGACGAATCTCAAAGATCGAGGTTGTGATGCGGCTGCCTTCCGGTACCACCGAAAAAAACCGCAAGATTTTGGAGCATACCGCCAACACTTGTCCGGTAATCTATAGCATCCACCCCGACATCGAAAAAGAAATTACCTTTCATTGGACGCTTTAAAGCCCCTGTTTTTAATTTTATCCTTTGTATTGACCTTGGTTCCGACCGGGCAGGAACCCGACGGTATGCCCTGGAGTCCCGAACTAAAGCTCAGTTGGCAAGACTTCCGGGGTACCCAGACCAATTCAAGGGCCGCGGCGGTTACTGCGAGCGGTATCAGCTACAGTTTTTCTTCCCTTGTGAAAGGCAACGAGGTAAAGGTCGATTTCGAGATTGGCGCCTTTTTTTATCCAGATAGGTCATGGTACAGACCAGAGGTTTGCGACTCTGTGATCCTTGGCCATGAACAGTTGCATTTCGATATTTCGGAATTGTACAGCCGGAAAATGAGAAAACGTTTGGAAGAGACCAAGTTCACCAAAAATGTCAAGGCCGAGATCAAGGAAATATACAGCGAAATCACCGCCGCGCTCAATGATTTTCAGAACCGATATGATGACGAGACCAATTTTTCCCGAAATCGGGAGCAGCAGTTGCTTTGGAACGAAAAAATCGGAAAGGCACTAGGCACCAAATAGGGGCCTTAATATTCCATGATGACGAAATCGGTTCGCAAAGGGTTTAAGGCCTCCATTAATTTGGGTACCAGGTCGGGTCCCAATTCCAGATAGAGTTCCGAAAAATTCTGAATGCGTTCCTGCAACGATTGGTTCGGAAATAGTTGTTGCTGTAACTCGGTGATCCGGATCACATGGTCTTCCAATTTTCGTTTCTGGGCCTTCAACAAACGCTTTTCAAGATTGTCCAACCCCTTTTTTTGTTTTACCTCCTGTGCTTTGACCGCGCCAAGGAATGAGGGATCTGTTTCCTTTGCCAGTACATGGAGCTGTTCGAACTGTTCTTCCAGGTACTTTTTTTGCGGCGTAAAATCGATATCGATGTTCGAGATTTCCCTTATTTTTTTATTGATCAGCCGATTTCTCTCCAAGAAAAGATCGTCGATGGACAGCTGCATTTTCTTTAATTTTTTGGCCTGTTTTGCCGATACCATCAGGGCCGAATTGCGCAGCATCAGAATGGGGAAGGGTACAGCCATGGATTCGAACATCGATTTGAGTTCCAACCAATAGGCGATTTCACCGCCCCCTCCAATGTAGCAGAGGTTCGGCAAGATCACTTCCTGATAGAGCGGCCTCGCGATGACATTGGGGGAGAACCGCTCGGGATTTCGTTCCAGTTCCTTCAAAAGGGCTTCTTTGGTAAAGGAAATTTGGGTATCGTTCACAAAATATCGCCCATCTTTTTCAATAAGCCGCTCCCTGATGCCCTCAACCATGTAAAAATAATTGATTTCCCTAGGGTTTACCTGTATGCCATAACTTTCGGAACATTGATGCAGTTGGGTCACCGCCGCGGTCACTTGTCGATATGATAGTTGGTCAATGATATCTTTCTCTGCGTAAGGAATAAGCAATCTTTTTAGATCGGCATGGTCACCATCCACGATCACCAGGCCGTAATCCCCAAAGAGGGCATTGGCCAAATACCTGGTAGCTTCGGTCAAGGTGCTATGCTCCAGGTAGGCCTTCTGGAAGAGATTTTTCATCGCTTCGGCATGTTGGCCGTTGCCCATTTCCTTTCCAAAGGCTTCATATACTTCCTGCAATCCGGAGGTGGGCAACTTGCCAACGGCCCCTCTGGAGGTGATGTTCCACTGCAGTTTTTTTCCCTTGACATTGAAATAGTTGATTTCATCAAAATCATGGTCCTCGGTAGCCATCCAATAAACAGGGACAAAATTGTATTTGGGATATTCCTTTTTCAGTGCGAGGCAAAGGTTGATGGTGGAGATGATCTTGTAAAGGAAGTACATCGGTCCCGTGAACAGGTTGAGCTGATGCCCAGTGACGACGGTGAAGGTAATGGGCTCTTTGAGCTGCTTGAGGTTATCGCCCGTTTTTTTGCCGACTTTGATACCCTTGTATTGACTTTGAAGCGCATCGTAAAGCACCTCTCTATGGGTATTGGGGAAATGGGTTGCCTTTTCTTCAATTTGTCCTTTGAAGTCCTCCAATTTAAAAAATCGATGGTAAAAGGGTTTTAGACTTTCCTTGCCATCGATATAATCACATATCAAATCGGAGAAATAACCGGTTTTTTTGAAGGGAATACAAGCAACATCCATAGGCAGGGTAAATATAAAACGCTTTCGCTACTTCTAGGCCTAAAATTAAGTTAATTACTTTAATCCATCATTTTGGGAATGCATCGGGTTTTGGATATTTTTTTGACACATTTTAATTAGATTTGAAGGCATGGAATCGATTGGTATCCCGACCTTCTACCGGAAGGCACTTTTTTTGCGCTCAGCATAACGGGCCAACAAAAAGAAAGGGTAGTGACCCTAAGGATACCCGGAACGATTCCCAGAATCAATGGTTAATTTAATCTATTTCGATTGAGAACATTTATACTTTCCCTTGTTGGCCTGATCACTTTTTCACTCTTTTCCCAAGAATTGAAATCGCCCTCCGAATTTTTAGGGATATCCGTTGGGAACGCAATTTACCCGTCACCATGAGGTGGTCGATTATTTCCAATATGTGGCCGCTACGCTCCCCGAACTTGTAAAATTGAAGGAATATGGCAAAACCAATGAACGAAGGCCCTTGCTGCTCGCCTTTATCTCGACATCGGAAAATTTGGGCAACCTTGAGTCGATTCGACAGGAACATTTAAAAAACACCATTGGAGAAGGCAATCCATCCAAGGCCATAGTTTGGTTGAGCTATAATGTGCATGGGAATGAAAGTGTCAGTACCGAGGCATCGATGCAGACATTGTACGATTTGCTGAACCGGAAAAAAGAATATTTGGAAAATACGGTGGTGATCATGGACCCCTGTATCAATCCCGATGGCAGGGAACGTTATGTCAGTTGGTACAATTCTTACAAAAACACCCCTTTTAATGTAGATCCCAACAGCAAGGAACACCATGAGGGCTGGCTCAGCGGCCGATCGAACCACTATATGTTCGATTTGAACAGGGATTGGGCCTGGCTTACCCAAGTAGAGAGCCAACAAAGGATCAAGGAATACAACCAATGGTTGCCGCACGTACATGTCGATTTTCATGAACAAGGCGTCGATCGGCCTTACTTCTTTGCCCCGGCGGCGGAGCCCTTTCATGAGGTGATCACCGATTTTCAGCGCGAGTTTCAATTGATTATCGGGAAGAACCATGCGAAATATTTCGATGAACAGGGCTGGTTTTATTTTACCAAAGAGGTTTTCGATATGCTCTATCCCAGTTATGGGGATACCTATCCCACCTACAGTGGGGCCATTGGGATGACCTATGAACAGGGAGGCGGCGGTGTGGCCGGGTTAGGAGTGATTACCGCGACGGGCGATACCCTCACTTTGAAAGATAGGATCGCACACCATTTGACCACCGGACTTTCAACGGTGGAGGTGGTTTCAAAAAATGCGGAAAGATTGAACCAAGAGTTCAAAAAATTCTATCAGAATAAAAACTTCCGCTACAAGAGCTATGTGATGAACGGGAATCGTGATAAATTAAATGCACTCACGGCCCTCCTCGATCGCCATCAGATCAAGTATGGCAGTGCCATCGATGCCAATGCCAAAGGTTTTGACTATAAAACGGGAAAAATGAAGACCATTAGGATTTCCGGGGAGAGTTTGGTCGTGTCTACCGACCAGCCCAAAGGAACCTTGGCCACCGTTTTGTTCGAACCCAATGCCAAATTGAGCGATTCGTTGACCTATGATATCACCGCCTGGTCGTTGCCGTATGCGTATGGACTGGATGCCCTGGCCACGACAAATCTTTTGGGCATGGGGGAATGGCAAAAAGAAATGCCGCTACAAGTGGCACTCGACAGCGGCGCTTATGCTTTTTTGAGCGGGTGGTCTGGCATGAGGGATGCCCAATTCTTGGCGGCATTGCTGCAGGCGGGTATCCGGGTACGCCATACCCTCAAACCATTTACGATCGATGGGATGGAGCATGCCCAGGGCAGCCTGATCATCACAAAAGCGGATAACAAAAACCGCAAAGACTTTCTGGGGACCCTGGCGAAAATCGCCAAAGACCACAATATTGCGTTGACGCCGACATCTACCGGCTTTGTGGAAGGAGGCAAGGATTTTGGATCGAGCTCGGTAAAAATGGTCCCCGACGTCAAGGTGGCCGTCTTGACCGGGGAACCCACCTCCACCTTGCAGTTCGGCGAAATCTGGCACTTTTTTGAACAACAATTGTATTATCCCATCACCGTGATCGACAGCGATGATTTTGATGGGGTGGATCTTGGGGAATATGAGGTACTGATTCTGCCCAGCGGTCGCGGTTATGACCGATTCATGGAAGAAACACGATTGGCTTCCCTAAAAGAATGGGTAAACCATGGCGGCAAATTGGTTGCCATGGGGGGCGCCATTAAAGGGATCTCCGGGGAGGCCGGTTTCGGACTCAAGGTCTTGAAGGCCGAAAAGGATAGTACGGCGCATTTCCAGTCTTACGAAGAATCGGAAAGAGATCAAATCAAGAGTGCCATTACCGGGGCCATCTTCAAGACCAGGGTAGATACCACCCATCCTTTGGCCTTTGGCTATGGCGATACGTACTTTAGTCTAAAGCTCGGGGCAGATGCCTATGACTACCTGAAAGAAGGTACCGTGGTTTATTTGGAAGAAAAACAAGCCAGTCCGGTCGCCGGCTTCGCGGGAAGTGAGGCGGTGAAGAAAATCGGCAAAACCTTGGTTTTTGGGGTCGAAAACCATGGGGAGGGTAGTGTGATATATATGGTCGACGACCCGTTGTTCAGGGGATTTTGGGAAAACGGCAAACTCTTCTTTGCCAATGCCCTTTTTCAAGTGGAATAAGGTTCAATAGACCATGAACGAAACCATGGCGATGCCAAAAACCGCAATGGGCAAAACAAAACTCATGAAAAGAAAGGAAATGAAATTGGCCTTTAAAAATGCCCCGAACCAACTGCTTCTATAAAAATTACGCAGGGCCACCATCAAGTACACCACGAACGATAAGAACAGCAATACTTCGAACCAGACCGGTAGAGGGAATACCTTATTCGCCAAAATGAGAATTGAAAAGACCGTAAAAAGGAAGGTGAAAAAATAAAAGCTGAACACCATATGATGCGCAAAGGTGGCGCGTTTCCAATAGAAGATCTTCAATAAAAACGCGAACAGAGGCAACATAAAGAACATCGCAATAGGAATGGTATCGTACAGGGCGTTCAAAATACCATCGCCCTTGCGTTCATATAACTTCAACATTTGGGAATAGAACTTTCTGGTAAATATCCCGGCATCCGCTTCCAGGCCCATGGCTTCCAATTTTTCGGTCTGGGGCGCATTGCTGGCGATCAAAGAATCCAATCGATCACGTTTATCATTAAATCCAACAGACAAGTTGGGCCCCTGTGTTTCCAAGGCCAGTACAGAGTCGACCGCTTGCATATCCTTACTGGATATTCCGGTGGCCGACAGGTTTTCCTTAATGGATTTTTTCGTCTTTGCTATGGCAATCGAATCTGTTTTTATCTCTGTGGAGTCGATCTTGAAGTCGGTGTTAAATCCTTTTTTAAGCGCATTGGTTACTTCGGTATCGGCTTCCCTTACATTAAAGGAGAAAATAAAAAAGAATACGACGGAGATAAAGAGGTAAAACTGGGCCGGATGCAGGTATTTTAACCTTTTCCCATCGACAAAGCGCCTTGCCAATATGCCAGGTTTGAACAATAGGGGGAGGAAGCTTTTGAAGAAACGCGCATCGATGTCAAAATAGTTGCTGATGGTATTGCTGAACAACACTTTGAAAGTCAGGTTGTCGGCAGTTTCCTGTCCGCAATAAGGGCAATAGTCGAAAGAGGCATCAAAGGATTTTTCGCAATTTTTGCACTGGTATTCGGTTGGCATGGGCGGATACTTTAATTAAAATTACGAAAAGAATTTACATTGGGTATTCGGATTCTGGCAGTTGCCTTAAAAAGTCATATGAGCTTAGATGGGAAGAGATACCGAAAAGGGTCGAACTTCTTGCTTAGCATCTGCCAATAAGGAATGAATTTCACGAAGCATCCAAGGATAAATAGGTCATGCGGTATGTGGTCATAGCTGTAACTATTTTCGGATTGCTATTTTATTTTTGTTTGATCTAGAGAAGGCATTGGCAAGTAAAATCATTGTGGTTTACGTCAATTCGGCATATTTCCTTGCTGATTTTTTGATATAGTTATTTAGGGGGCTTCCATTAATAATTTCGTACCTTTTGGTTTGTTAAAGGCAAAACAGAAATCTTAGGTTAAAGCGCTAGGTGGCACGGACCGAATAAATTAGATAAATCTTTTCAAATTCGAATTTAAACAGAAAATGGATTCCAAAAAGGCAGTCTCGGAAAAAGACAACCCCCTTGAAACAAGCTTTGTTCCGAAAATATTGAAAAGACAACTGGCCGCAAATCAAGATTGGCAAATCGGGGATGCCATAAGTGAAGATTATGCTGCCTTGTTGTGGATTGATATCTGCAATTTCTCCACCCTTTGCAATCGCCTTATGAAGGATACGGCAAATGGCGTTGAAAAAATTACGACAATATTGAACGCCCACTATGATTTTTTATTGGACGTTATTACGGCATATGGAGGCGAACCCCTTTATTTTGTAGGAGACGGCATGATGTCTGCTTGGCCTGGCAGTAAGGAAAAGGCTATCGAGTCCATAAGTTTGGCGGTTGGTTGTGCGAATGAAATTATCGAAAATAAGAGCACTGCCGACGATGATGGGGAATTGCTTTCTTTGCATATTTCCATTTCATATGGATCATGGCATATGTCAGATCTGGAAGCGGTCAGGGGCAAACGGTTATTGACTTTCTACGGTGAGGTTTTCGATAAACTTCGAATGACTTCCCAAAATCGGGCCCCCGACAAAATACTGATCCACAATGACGCTTTGGCTTTTTTACCGCAGGTTGTACTTTCGAAACCTGTAATGCACAACAGTTCCATTCTTAGTGGTTCCGATTTGAAACAGGTTCATTTGGCAAAACCAAATAAGAAAAGCCTGCCCATCAGTAAAAAAGTGGTAGAAAAACTTAAAAAATTTATTCCTCCCACAATCGCAGATCCCTTGACCAAGGAAAGGATCAAATGGCTGGCTGAAATAAGACCCGTGACCATTTTATTTCTTGGCTTTCCCAATATCGGAAAGAACTCGGTCGCGAAGCGCGATGAGATGGTGGAAATCGCCGATATAGCCAGACCCTTGGTTGTAAAATATGACGGATTGCTCAATATGATTTGGATGGATGAAAAATCAACCAACATGTTGATTTGTTTTGGACCTTCACCATCGGCCCACAACAATAATCCAGAACGCAGTGCCCGACTTGCCCACGAATTGAACCAGAAATTGAAACAAAAGGGCTTCGACAATAGTATTGGGGTCTGCACCGGTATTGCCTATTGCGGTATTTTGGGCAATGATATCCTTAGGCAACACACGGTCATAGGCGACGTAGTGAATTTAAGTTCGCGTTACGCCGAAATCAGTGGCTTTGATGTCGTTTGTGATGAATCTACCTATAGGTACTCCAAAAAGTCCGTGAAATTCGATGAACCTTTTAAAGCAAAAGTAAAAGGACTTACCGAGCTAATTCAGCTATATCCTATAAAAGATATCAATGGGGATGAGCTGTCTGGTTTGGGAACTGAGATGCCGGTTTTTATTTGGGAGCAAGAATTGAATCATTTGATCAAAACAATGAGTGTAACCGATGCCACCGGCACTGTTGCCATTGTTGAGGGTCAAAGTGGGATGGGAAAATCAAAGTTGCTGCAAGAATTTGAAAGACAATCAAACCATTTATGGAAAATAATACCAACCTCCGGTAATCAAATCGATAGGAATACGCCCTATAATATTTGGGGCCCGGTATTTTCGAAGTTGTTGAATTTTAATGCACTCGAGTCCAATTTGATCCAACTTGAAAGCCTTGAAAGGATAAAGACCAGGTTTGGTGCACACTCCAGTTTGCTGAATATTGTCTTGAACACCAATTTTCCGGACAGTGATAAAGTCAAGGAATTTACCGCCTCACAGAAGGTCGTTGCGACCCATGATTTATTGCTTGGCATACTTGGTGATGAAAGTAAAATCAACAAGTTGGGTATAATCATCGATAACGCACAATGGATGGACCAATTATCTTGGAAGCTGATCGAATCGGTCAATTCGGAATTGAGGGAATGCAATATCCTTTTGGCCTTTCAAAAAATGGAAGGCGTTGATCATGTGATCCCTTCCAATTTGAAGAAATATGAACTGATGGTCCTTAATTTGCTTTCAGAAGCAAGGGTAAGGGAATTGATCTGTTCCAAATTAAATGTCGTTGACGTATCCGATGAAGTAGTGATGCTCGTTCAGAAAATCGCAAAAGGTAATCCTTTTTTTAGTTTGGAATTTGTGGATTCATTATTGGATAAACAACTCCTTACATTTGACAATAAGTACTGCGCTCTTAAAAACGATGTTGTCATCAGTGATCTTTCTTTGCCTGAAACGGTAAGGGGCGCGGTGCGTAGTCGTATCGATAGGCTAGATCAAGGCTCTCAGTTGTCCCTAAAGGTGGGAAGTGTGGTAGGTCAGCGTTTTGGTAAGGAAATCGTAAATGAAATTTATCCCATTCGTGAAGAAAAGAAGGCAGTAAACTCTTATTTGGAAGAGGCACAGCGTTCCGGTTTTCTAAATGACACCCTGGTTGACGAACATGAGGGCTATTTGTTCAACAATGCCACAACTGCGGAGGTCGCTTACGAAATGATCTTGGCGGAACAGCGCAGGCACTTGCACAGGGAAAGTGCGCAATGGTATGAGAAGAATTTTCAGGATAACTTACCGCCTTTCTATGTTCGGCTTGCCCACCATTGGATGGAAGCGGGAAACACTACCAAGGCCATAAAATATTGCAAAATGGAATCTACCCGGTTGTTTCAATTGGGTTTTGTGGAACAGGCGTTGGAAGTAGGTTTGGAAGGCGCAAAATGGCTCCACTATGATATCCCTCGCAAACCGGAGGCCATCGGTCAAAAAATCGGCGAACATATGGCTGAAATTGGGCGTTTGTTGAACAATAGACCAATTCAATCTTTGATCGATCACAAACCGATGGAAAATAAGGAAACCGAGCTGTTGGTCGATCTCTTCCTCTATTTAAGCCCATTGGCACATCAATCCCATCAACCGGAACTATTTGCCTTGTTGCCCATTATCTGTCTGAGACTAACGCTTGAACAGGGCAACGGCCCTTCGGCTGCAGAGGTTTACTCGATGTACGGCATCATACACAAGGCCATTACCGGCGATGGCGCAAGTGCTTTTCAATGGAGCAACTTGGCCTTGGATGTTGATAAGAGCAATAATAACTCCTTGCGAGCCAGGGTTGGCTTTATCCATGGATGGTTTATTGGCCATTGGTTTTTGCCCATCAAGGAACTTATACCCATGGCCGATCATAGTGCGGATGCCGGTTTTGATCTGGAAGATATTTTGTATGCATGCTTCAACTTATCGCTATCGGTTGTCCTTAAAAGTGTATCTGGGGTTAAATTGGAGGAAGTTGTACTTGCTGCGGACACCAACCTCAAACGGAATAATCAATTGGTGAAAAACGCAGCCTTTCATTTGATCCATGAAAAGCAGGTGGCAAGGGCACTTCAAGGTAAAACAAAAGATTATACTTCTTTGAGTGACGAAACCATAAATGAAGAAAAGGACATCGCCAGCATTTGCGATAGCGATATGTACAATCAAATTGGCTATTACCACATCTCGAAACTGAAATTAAATGTACATTACCACCATTGGGAAAAGGCCATGGAATGGGGAGATCGTGCGATGCCACTATTGAAGGCATTTGCAAACCAACCCGGACATGTCGAGTTTGAACAGTACTACGCGATTGCCACGCTTTACGCGGCTGCACAATCCAATGGTGCAAAAGCCTTAAAATTATCAAAAATCGCCGATGAAAAGATTTTGATCATGGAAGAATGGGCAAAACACTGTAAAACAAATTTTCTGCATAAAGTTTTACTGGTGAAAGCAGTTCGAACCGGACTTTCTGGGGATACTGTCAAGGCCAACAAACTGTTTGAAGCTGCAGCTGCCCAAGCAACATCGGCTGGTTATCTTCAAGACTGTGCCCTTGCCTTTGAGCATATGACGATTATCAATCACATGGGCAACCTCGATTTTGAACATGCCTTGGAATCCGCCATAGACAGCTATGAACTATGGGGCGCGAAAGCAAAGGTTACCTACCTCACCGAAAAATTTGGACCCCAATAGGTGACTTGGAAAAAGGAGTCCTAGTTAGTTCCTTTTCAGTAGCATGGCATTGGCATGCATATCTGGCCCAAGGGCCAACATCAACAAATAGTCCTTTTCTATGTTGCCGTTGGCTTCATACCATGCCAGATTCAAGGCATGCGTGGCCACGGTAACATTGGCGAACTTTTCAATGGTCGAGATGATCTGTGCTGGTGGGGGCGCAAGATGTTCGCACCAATAATTTATCAATACTTGGGAGGTTTGATGCGGCATAAAGGAAACATCCGCGGCGGTAAGCTTGTTTTTTTTCAATAATTCCGTTACCGAGGAAAGTGCCGTAATGGCTCCGAATTCCTTAAATCCTTTCAAACCTTCTTCCGTAATCTGAAAAAACGGAGGAGAGTATACGGTTTCAAAACTTCTATCTGGAGGATTTTTTACTTCGATACCTTTCTTAAGTGAAAATTCCAAACTGGAGGTGTACATGCTTCCATAATAGGATGACTCCGTAACCGTGCATTGATCAAAGACAGACCATTGGGAAGGATCATCACTCATCGAGACAACCGCAGCCCCTGCACCATCTGCCGCACTGATCGACTGGGGGGTATGATAATCAACGTTTCTCGACCAATTGCCCCCAATGCAAATCAGTATATTTTTTGCCCGCTGGCTACGTATGAGGGCATCGGCCATGAGCAAACTTGAGGCATAGTTCGAATAATCGTTGCCGACGGGGATTACCCAAGCCCGTTTTGGCAGGCCTAATCTGTCATGCACCTCGGAAAGAACGTTGGGTTGTATAAACTGGCTAATGGAACCACATCCGATAAGCAAGTCAATCTCTTCCGGTTTTTTATCGGCATTCTTCAAGGCCATCAAAGCAGCTGGAAACATCATGTCTATGAGCTCCTCGTCTTCGCCCAGAATATGTCTGACCTTATAACCGGCAAAAGAATCATCGATATGCTTGATATGATCTCTCAACCATTGAAAGATCGGGTCTTCATTTAAACGGGTCTTTGTCGGCACATGCCAGCCTGTACCGGTAATTCGCGGGATGTTATTTTTCATTGATTATCCAATTTGGTTCCGGTATTCCAAATTTTTGCAATACCAGTTCAGCAGTTTGAAATGCGCCCTCCACCCAGGTTTGGTTGGTTGAATACGCCTCTCCGCAAATATAGCAGGGAAAGTCATCTACGGGTTGTATGATTTTGGTCAATACCTTGGTGGAGTCATAACCTGGGTTCCAAAAATGTACCGCACCACCGTAGGGATCATCGCCCCAGTCCATAAACGCCGCTTCCATGGGCTCGGGCGCGTCTTTAATATCATGTAATTCTTTCAACTGCCGGTGCATTTCCATCACCATGGCATGAGGCGCTTTTCGCTCGTCCCAATTGTTGCGTAGGCGTTGGACCCATGGATTCTTCTCCCCCTTCTTGATGGCGTAAGGCATACTCTTTCTATCGAAGGATTTGTACGAGGTTCCTGCCTGGGTGTCGCCGGGCCCTAAAGGAATATGCCTTAAACCACCCCAAAAGTCAGCGTTTTGCCCATCATTATAAACCATCGCAATGGCATTTGTATTTTTTGGATTGGATGAATCCGCCTCTTTTCCCCAATAATAGCATTGACGGATCGGAATATCGGTCAGGGAACGGCCTGCGGAAACTTTTGCGGCTTCCCACCAAGGGGTATGGTAGGCGATGAACATTTTGTAAAGATGGATGGGTTCAACCGCGTTCAACAAAAACTGTACTTCTGGTGCCCGTTCTGGGTCCAGTACGGGCCCTGATGGTGCTAACAGTCTTATGCTTCGTTGCGGCATCGCAAGTACGATTCCTCGGGCGGTAAGTATTTCGGTTTTATCCTTCTTTTTGCCCTTACTTGCTTTGAACCGCAATGCTACTCCGGTACTGCCGTCGGCCAGTTTGGTTTCGTCAAAGCTTTTGAGGGCCTGATTTAAGTGAACCTCTCCACCTGCATCGGTAAACTGCTGCTGGATGGTCCACAACATGGAGTCGAAGCCGTCATCCAGAAGTGAATATTTCACCCCCGGCACAAAATCGTACAATTCGCATATCGTATCTACCGCATTGGTATTAAAACCCAGACAGTCATAACCTACAGTGGTCACGGCAATCTTATAGGCTTCATGACTAAGCACTGGGGCGATCAGGTTCCAGAAGCCTATTTTATACAGTGGGGTGCCGTCCGGATTCAAACCCAATGGATTCTTCATCCATGCCTTTTTAAGCCAATTTCTGAGATTTTTGCCTTTTGTGTTTCCTAAATTGTTTTGGATATCGGGAAATATTTTTTCAACCGCATAGCCCAAAAAATTATTCGCAGAATTCGAAGGGCCGCCTTTGGCCAACCATTCTTTTTCCTCATCCGTTAAGCCATAAGGCAATTTATCGGCTTCGGAAAAATCTATTACCCGCAATCGTTTTCCCCGAAGATAAGCCAGATTGCAAGGCACATCCACGACCTGGGAATGTCTTTTAAGCCCTAATTTATTTTCTACCAACGACCTTACCAAGATTTGTGATGAAACGTAGCGCATGCCACCTATTTCGCAAACGATATCGGGCAGACCAGGCGCTATTGCCGACAAGACCCTACCTCCGATCCGATCGCTGTATTCGAAAACCGCTATTTTAAGGCTTCCCCGCTCTTTGATCCATTTTTTGATTTTTGGGGAATGGTCCTTCCCCTCCAATAACATGCGCCATGCCGTGTATATCCCACTGGCGCCTCCGCCGACAACGGCGATATCATAGTCGGGTAATTTTGTATTTTTCATAAAGCGTATTTTAAATAAATTTAAGTTTTGGCAGCGTAAATTGGATTGTAATATGGGGGTACGGCCTGGGTGTTGATATTGGCAATGATCACTTGGGGGATGCCATCCTGATTCGCCCGTTTTAAAACGGTCGGCATTATTTTGAGAAAATCATCGGGCGCATTGACTTCATAGGCTTCCGCACCCAAGCCTTCGGAGTATTTGACCAAATCGGGATTGCCCAGTTCATAGAGTTGATCCCAGATCTTAGGTTTATCTTTATCGGGCACAAAATGGGTCATTCCCTGGCTTACCATAGATAGGTTATTATCAGCAAGCACGATCCAAATCGCCCCAATTTTATTCTGTCTAGCGGTTGATATTTCACTTCCCTGCATCATAAATGCCCCATCACCGGTGAAGCCGATACAGGTATCCTTGGGACTTCCTGCTTTGGCCCCGACCACGGCCCCGACCGCAAAGCCCATTGGCCCCATGGAGAGCGATGTATAGATTGAGGTAGGTGGATCGATACATAAATAATGGACAGACCAACCCACGCAGTTACCAGCGTCGATAAATATTTTTGTATTTTTTGGCATTGTACTTTGAAGTGCCTTCATCAACGCCGCCGGTTCAATGGGTTTGCTCACCGAATTATAGGAAGTATCATCAATGAATGGAGCATGTTTTTGTTTAAGGTTTTTGATGAATTTCCTTCTATTTTCTTCCGTTTTATGATCCACTGGGAACTCGGGGATCAAAGAGGCCATGCACCTGATAAAAGCACCCGCCTCTGCAACAATGCCCTGGGAGACGGGAAAAGACCTTGCGATCACTTTTTGGTTGGCATCCACTTGTATAAATGGGGCGTTGGTGCCAGAAGGTAACAATATGTCGGACCATTTATTGGTAGATAGGTCGCCCATTGAAGAACCGATGATCAATATGCCGTCATAGGGCACGCTCTTGTCGGACAGGTAATAATAGGGCCACATACAATCTGCCATTCCATACACCCGCAAGGAGAGTTCGTGCGATTCGGGGAAGATACCTTTCGCATCGGCCGTAGTCATGATTGGGATGGCAAAAGATTCAGCGAAAAGCAATAGATCATCATAAGTTTTGGCATCGTCCATGGCTGCCCTGCAACCATTTCCGAGGAATATTAAGGGGCGTTTACAAGCTAAAATCGCCTTCATGGCTTCGCGGGTTTCCTCGATCGGGACGCCATGAAACTGACTTCTGTACATAGAAGTAAAGGCAGGCAACTTCAAATCAGAGGGCAATGCTTCCACGGTTACGTTTACGGGGAGGCTAAGGTGGGCGGCCTGTCTAGGAATCGACAATGTATTGCGCAGTGCCTGTTTCATTAAAACATCGGCATCGGTACCCGTATCGATCGAACTGCTGTAGCTCGTGGCGGCCTTGTAAATTTCATTGATGTCGAGGCCTGCATCCACTCCCTCTTGCAGGTAGCCCATGCCATCATATTTTTGATCGATCTCTCCGGTTATCAAAAGCAATGCGGATCCATCTGCCTGGGCGTTCATGACCCCGGTGAGCGCATTGGTCGCCCCCGGCCCGGTGGTGACGATGACCACGCCCAGTTTTCCGGTCGCTCGGTAATAACCGTCAGCCATATAGGCCGCCCCGGTTTCCTGCCTGCAGATCACATATTTTATGTCTTTATCGTTATTCTTTAAATTGACCAACAAGTGCAATAGGCCTCCTCCCGGAACACCGAAAACATGGGTTATCCCTTCCAATTTTAAATAGTAAATGATAAGATCGCCAACGGTGGGTGCTTTGGGCAGCGTGATAAACTTTTTGCTCATGAATTTAATGTTAATGGTTGCGTGGGTAAAATAAGAAGCATGAATATACGAATTATGTTTGCTATAATTGGATCATGATCACTTAATCATAAGGCTCATCGATATCTCCACGGAGATATTGAAGGCCAACGCGTTGCATCCCAAAGCCGACCTCGTATGTTTGCCATTTTCACCAAATATCTCTACCAAAAGATCGGAACATCCATTGATGACCGAAGCTTGATCGGTAAAGGTATCCGTGCAGTGTACGGAACCATCAATATGGAGTATATGGTGAACTTTGTCCAACGATTTAATAGCGCTTCTGGCCACCAGTAGCAAGTTCATTGCAGTAAGACGCGCTGCCTTGTAGCCCTGGGCAGTGGTGAGATCTTTTCCTACTTTCCCTAGGTATTCAGGAGGTATTTTGCTCCCTCTAAGGGGTCCATTTCCCGATAGGGTCAACAATTTGCCCGTTTGCCTAAATAAAATATAATTTGCACCATCAGGAACCGCTGGTACGGGAGGCAAATCTTTGAGGCCCATAAAAATTTTGTCATACGACATGATATTTTATTTAAGGGGCCAATTTAAAAATCTGTTTCATATGTATTGTAGTATTAGGACGAAACAGTGGTTTCCTTGTCCGAGCGTACCATTTTATTTACCGAAGTGCATTTCGCAATTGGACAAAACGACAGATAAGAATGACGGACGATACACAATTTACTGAAGTTCAATGGCCTATCATGTTTGTGCGAAGGAAAGTATTTCCTTGTCAGGTCAATTTCAAAAAAAGGGGGTAAAAATAGACTGGTTTATGCGATTAAAAGCTTGAGTTCTGCAATCCGCTTTTCTTTTTTGGGTTGGCGGTTTTTAATGGCAAATTCGGTATGGAAGCGGTGCTTTTCCAAAAATCTGATCTGTAGTTGATCCCATTCAGACTTGGATTTTACCACTGAAAAGAATTTCAATTCCTTGAAGAGTAAATTGCCGATCTTGTAAAAATCGTTTCGGCCCAGGTAATCGAGATCGCAATCACATAAAACCTTTTCCAATTCGGTCTTGGGGGATTGCGGTACTTTAGTGGCCATAATTAGGCCCTTTACCACCTCGATTTGCTTTTTGCCAAAACCATAGGAAATCATTAAATCCGCCGTTATCGCTGCACCGTGTTCCTCATGGTTTTGGGTAGAAACGATAAAACCTATGTCATGGGTCAGCGCACCGATCCGTAAAAGTTTGGCATCCTCGGCCGGGAGATCTAGTCTTTTGATGTATTTATTGCAGGTCTTCAATACATCCAGGGTATGGTCTACACTATGATAGTACAACCCTTTCGGCAAATACGAATTCAAAATTTCCAATGCTCTTTTTCGGAGCTTATAGTAACCCTGCATCTAATGAAATTAATCTTGGAAGAACAGTTCAACGACCCAAACCGCAATCATCAATATCACAAAACCAAAACTGATTGCAAAGTATTTTATTGCACTATGCACACTTTTAAACTTCTGGTCTATGATTTTGCTTTCCGCATGAATTTGTTCGCTCAACTGTTCAAAAAGCTCTTGTTCGTCCGAACAAACCTGAATCAATTTTTGCGCAAATTCTTTAATGTCACCGAAAGCATAAACGGTATCCCTGAAGAAAAAAACATTTTTGGTATACTTCATTTCAATTTGGGGTTTGAAACAAAGGAAGCAATGGTAAATAGAGATCAGCACACTGATCATCCACAATATGGCCAACACTATAAAAATTCTACTTCCCAACAACAAGGGCTCCAGTTCGTCGAGCCGATCCACAAAAATTCCGAGAATAAGGCTATGGAATGAAAAGATGACCCCTGCTTTGAACTCCGATGCCCGAATCAGTTTTTCCAATCTTTCCAATTGTTCCCAATAATTATTTGGATCATGTATCATACTAAACCATGTTAAATATAGATTGCCAATTGGATTAAAATGGGTGCCAAAATCGTCAAAATAAATATACGATAAAATAATTTGTACTGGTCTGTAAAGCCTTCAAACGATTTAGGGCATCCCATCTAAATTTCAATATCCATTACCATCTTAAACCGCTCATTGCCAAGTCTCCGATGTGCCAAAAAAAACTAAGGCAATCTAAACAAAATGTATCTGAATATTAAATTATTTAAAGGGCGATGGGCATTTATGAAAATATATTTGCCAAAAGTATTATCTTTTCGCCTTTGTGTGCCATAAAAAATGGTCTGATAATTGCATTCATAATTTAAAAATTCCAAAATGATCAGGAACAGCATTTTTACCGCGTTTTTCGTCTTAACCGGGTATTTCGTATTTGGTCAAACAGCTTCAACCAAAAAGCCCAAGTTGGTGGTGGGCATCGTGGTGGATCAGATGCGGTACGACCAATTGAACAAATATGAAAGTAAATTCTCCAGCGGCGGTTTCAAAAGACTGCAGCGCGACGGATATAATTTTAAGAATACCAACTATAATTTTATTCCCACGTTCACCGCACCGGGCCACGCCTCCATCTTTACGGGTACCGTTCCTGCCTATCATGGGATCATTGGCAATAGTTGGTACGATCGAACCATGAAGCGGGTGCGGGGCAATGTTGAAGATACCACAGTGGTCGTTGTGGGATCGCAAATGGTAAACACCTGGGGCGCTTCCCCCAGAAACCTGCTCACCACCACGATTTCCGACGAGCTCAGAATGGGCAGCAATTTCAGGTCCAAGGTCGTGAGCGTATCCTTGAAGGATAGGGGAGCGATCTTGCCGGGAGGCCATACCGCCAATGCCGCTTATTGGCTCGATGTTGATACGAGTCCCGGTTATTTTGTGAGCAGTGGCTATTATATGCAGGAATTGCCCAAATGGGTAACGGCATTCAACAAACAGGATAAAGCCAATCAATATCTAAACAAGACATGGAATACCCTATTCCCCATTGCCGATTATGTGGAGAGCGAAGCCGACAACAATGCTTACGAACCTTCATTGGGGGGTAAGCCTACGCCAACTTTTCCTTATGATTTCAAGGCGATGCGGGAAAAATACAGGGAAAGGGGCACGGAGTACCAACTGCTTTTGGTTTCTCCCGACGGCAATACCATCTTGAACGAGTTTGCACAGCAGGCCATTACGAGCGAAAAACTGGGTGCCGATGAGGTGACCGATATGATCACCATCAGTTTTTCGGTGACCGATGTCATCGGGCATACCTTTGGTCCACAGGCCGTTGAAATGCAGGATATCTACCTAAGACTGGACAAAGAGGTTGAAAACCTTTTGAATTTTTTGGACCAACAGGTAGGTCAGGACCAATATGTGCTGTTCTTGACCTCCGACCATGGGGTGATGCCGGTGGCCTCTTATCTGGAAAACAACAAGCTACCCTCTAGCATAGCGCGCGTGAAGCGTTATACCTATGCCCTGGTAAACTATTTGAACACCAAATATGGCACGCAGCCCTGGATCGAATATTATGCGGAGGACCAGATCTATCTCAACCGGACGTTGATTTCGGACCGCAAATTGGATTTAAACACCATTCAGCAGGAAATTGCCGATTTTTTGATGGGCCTTGAAGGCATCCGCAGCGCCTTGACAGCCCACAATTTACAGAATTTCGATTACGTTAAAGGTTTGAATGATTTTTTGCAGAACGGGTTTGTTCCCAGAAGATCGGGCGATATCCTTTTGACCTATGATCCCGGTGTGGTCCAAAATGCCAATTCCGATCTCCCGATTTCAATGGTGAAGGGCACTACGCATGGTACGGGTTATGGTTACGATAGGCAGGTGCCCATGTTGTGGTTCGGAGCGGGGATACCCAAAGGGTCTTCGGTGCGAAATGTCTCACCTATCGATATCGCTCCGAGCTTGGCCATGTTTCTTGATCTACAGTTGCCGAGCGGTTCAGTTGGGCAACCGTTGGAGGAAATATTTCCGACGAGCAGGAAGTAAAACCATGCCCTTTTGCTTGCAGTGTGCTGCCGATGGGAAAGTTATTTGGTTCTTAAGCGGCCTACGATTTCGGATTGAAATTTACTATTGTCGGCAATCACGTCAAAGAAGCTGGAAATGTATGCCTTGGCCTCGCTGAAATCATCAGGGTCATCGAAACTTGTTTTTAAGGCGTCCATGGCTTCCATCATCTCTGCTTTATGGTCGAGATATTCCTGTCGCACCTCGTTGATCACGGACATATCCCTCTTAAAACCCCGATACACCCTTTGTTTTACATTGGTGATGCCCATGGTCTGGTCTTCAGTGCCCGATACCATGGCATAACTGGCATCGACCAGACCAGACATGTCGAAATCATAGGGGAGGGTAATCGTACTTTTATCGATGAACAAAAGTTTTTGATTGTGTTGGAATGCCGTTGAGAAATCGGTATTGCCGATCATGAACTGAAAAAAGGCATTCTGCACCGACGTTTTGTCATCCTGTTGCAAAGGATGTACCGACCTTTCCATGACCTTCCCGTTAAAACGGTCCGCGACCAAATCGTCATCCTCGATCAAGATGCCTTTAAGTTGGTGGTTTTTCTCGTTCTTGCCCCGGCTTTCGGTAAAGTCTACGTCGACCATTCTGGTCTTGAAGTGGTAAGGGGAAATGATTTCATACAGCTTGTAGCCCATATATTCTTTAACGACATTATCGTTGGCTGCTTTTTGTTGTAAACAGGGCAATACCAATTTCAACCTTTTATTGCCTTCGAACAGGGTGCCTTTGGCAATCGACTTCTTTATTTTGATCTTCACGGGCGGGAAATAGCAGTTCTCCCTTCTGAACAGGCCCCTGGCCCTTAATTGCACCGCCAGGTTCTTCCAAGTACCATCTTCATCCTGATAGCCCATCTCCGAATCGATATAGGTGCTGTCATTGGTTTTTCTGTCGAGATCTCTATTCGAATAGGCCACTTTTATGGGCAATATTGCCGTATTCATGAAAAGCTTGGAAACCGGAGCTTTCGGTTTTGAATCGGCCTCGCTTTGGCCTGATGAATATTGAAGAAGAAACATACACGCCAATAACAGAACAAATTTCCCTTGCTTTTTCATAATATTGTGTTAGATTTAACAATATATAAAAAATATCAAGATCAACGACTATCTCTCCATATTAAACTTTAGAACTCTTTTGGTGCTGGTTATATCCGTAGCGGTCACCTATCTCAGTTATGAATATAATTTCACTTTCAATATCGACCTCACCTTGATCAGTATCGCCATCATTTTCCCCTTGGTATTTACCATCAGGGGCTCGTTCAGGCGCAGGGAGAAAGCTTTAGAGCATCTGAGCGATTACAGAAGTGCCGTAAAAACCTTGCATTACTTCATCATGAGCAACCAAGGACTTACCGATGAGAACAAAGACGAATTCTTGAAGATATTGGCGGGCATTGACGAGGAACTGATGAATCATCTGTCGGTAAAGGGTTGCTCCACGAAAGAACTTGATAAGAGTTTGAACAAGGTCTATGATTTTATAACCCAAGAGGAATTGTTGATTTCGAGGAGCTTAAGGGAGAAAACTTTCAGATATATGAAGGATTTGCATGAGGCCGTGGAAAATCTGTACGCGATACATGCCCATAGGACCCCCATCAGCCTGAAATCGTATTGCAAAATGTTCATCTACATTTTTCCGGCGATCTATGCGCCTTCGATCATTCATGATATAGGGCTCGAAACCCCCAGACTTGTCGCCTATTTCATCGTGGTCTTGACCGAGTTTGTGCTGATATCGCTCTATAATATCCAAAACCAACTCGAATATCCTTTTGATGACCAAGGGCTTGACGACATTAAACTACAGAACTTCAGGATTGAAAGGTAATTTGGAATGAACCGGGTCTGACCGGAATTCCCGTTTGTAACCATATGCTGCCATGGTATCGGTTTTCTTTCCATCACGGATGCCTTTTATGTACCAACCACCATGAATCACCCATAACCACCATGAAAATATTTTACCACACAAAAAGGAAATTCCCTATCGTTTTAGGCATGGCCTTTTTACTGCTCTTGGCCTGTAAGGAAAACAAAAAGGAAGAAACAAGGCTAGCCGTAAATGGTCTAGCAGATGAGGTTTCCGTGATCCGGGATGCGGCAGGCATCAACCACATTTATGCCAACAACCAAAGAGACCTTTTTTTCGCCCAAGGGTATTGTGCGGCAAAAGATCGGCTCTTTCAATTTGAAATTTGGAGGAGGCAGGCCACCGGTACCGTTGCGGAACTATTGGGGCCACGGGAGTTAAAGCGCGACATAGGCACCCGCCTGTTCCAGTTCAGGGGCGATATGGAAACGGAGATGAAGCACTACCATCCCGATGGTATCGAGATCATTACGGCCTATACCGATGGAGTGAACGCCTATATCGAGAAAGCACTTGAAAATCCGGAACTCCTGCCCCTCCCGTTCAGGGCCTTGGGCATCAAACCCCAAAAGTGGACGCCCGAAGTCATTGTTTCCAGGCATCAGGGCCTTTTGGGAAACATTACCGAAGAACTTGATTATGGCAGGGCCGTCGTTCAATTGGGCGTTGACAAGGTTAAGGAATATTCCTGGTTCCATCCCAAAGACCCCAATATGGCCCTGGATTCCGCTATCGATGGATCGCTGCTATCCCAAGATATTTTAGCGCTTTACAATGCCTATCGAAATCCTTTGGTGTTCCAACCCGAAGATGTGCTCCCGGAATTCCGTACCGAAGATGCCCAAAAGGTTGTTTTCGGAAGCCTTAATCACGCTACACCTCAAAAAGACGCGCAGTTTTTAGGGAGCAACAATTGGGTCACGGCACCGGCGCTCGCAGCCGATAAACATGCCTATATGGCCAATGATCCGCATAGGCGGTTGGCCATTCCCTCGTTGCGCTATTGGGTGCACTTGTCGGCCCCGGGCTGGAATGTGATCGGGGGTGGCGAGCCGGAAATTCCAGGGGTCTCCATAGGGCATAACGACCACGGCGCATGGGGTCTGACGGTCTTTGAAACCGACGGGGAAGACCTTTATGTATACGACCTTAATCCGGAAAACCTGAACCAATACAGGTACGGTGATGCTTGGGAAGACATGCGACAGATCAAGGAAACCATAGCGGTCAAGAACAGCGAAGATGTTTCGGTTACCCTGAATTACACACGACACGGACCGGTAACCCATATCGATTCAACCCACCATAAGGCCTATGCCGTGAGATGTGCCTGGCTCGAACCCGGCGGAGCCCCCTATTTGGCATCCTTGC
This sequence comes from uncultured Flavobacteriaceae bacterium, assembly GCA_963760375.1. GTDB lineage: Bacteria > Bacteroidota > Bacteroidia > Flavobacteriales > Flavobacteriaceae > Pelagihabitans. The sequence continues at coordinate 503,924 of CAVXCS010000005.1, forward strand.
GGATGGATCAAGCCAAGACTTGGGAAGAATTCCAAGCCGCCTGCAACTACAGTAATATTCCGGGTGAAAACATGATCTGGGCCGACCCCCTGGGCAATATCGGCTGGCAGGCCGTGGGCATCGCCCCGATCAGGCGGAATTTCAGCGGGATGGTTCCCGTACCGGGAGACGGCCGCTATGAATGGGACGGCTATCTGCCGATTGTTGAAAAGCCGAACCAATTCAATCCGAGCAACGGCTTCATCGCCACGGCCAACCAGAATGTCACCCCCGACGACTACCCCCATTGGGATGCCATAGGCTATGGGTGGTCCGACCCTTTTAGGGGCATGAGGATCAACGAGGTTTTAGGGTCCACTTCGAAACTCGGGTTGGAGGAAATGAAATCGCTGCAGACCGATTATTTGTCCATTCCTGCCCGCAATTTGGTTCCCTTGCTCATGCCGCTCAAAGCCAAGGAAGATCGGGTGAATGCCGGAAAAGACCTGCTCAAGGATTGGGATTATCGACTCGATAAAAATTCGATCGCCGCTGGGATCTATGTCGCATGGGAGAAAGAGCTTCAATACCGACTCTTGGATTATTTTCCCGACCCAGGGGCCGAAATACTCATCGGGAACCTTCAAATGGGAAGGTTGCTGCCCTGGATCCTTTACCCCGAGACCAAATTCGGTCCGAATGCCGAAGCGAAAAGGGATGCTTATCTGATCGGCACTTTCGAATCGGCCGTTATGGCACTGACCGATAAACTCGGAGAGGACATGGGCCTTTGGCAATACGGACAAGCAGCCTACAAGCACGTGCAGATCAAGCATCCCTTGGGCGATGTGGTCAATGCCGACCTGCGATCCCGATTGAACACCAGCCTGAAACCACGGGGCGGAAACCAGCATACCCCAGGTTCTACGGGCAGTTCCGATGGCCAATTGTATGGGGCGACCTTTAAGATCATTGTGGATGTCAACGACTGGGACAATACCGTGGGCACCAACCCGCCGGGACAATCGGGAGATCCCGAAAGCCCCTATTATAAAAATCTATATGAACAATGGGCAGACGACCAATATTTCCCGGTCTATTTTTCAAAATCGAAGATTGATTCGGTAGGGCTGGAACGTACCTTGCTGTTGCCCAATTGAGCTGTTATTGGTAGATGCGCCGCTTATTTTTTTGTTTCCACACGGTGTAGGTCCAAATCCTGAAAGTCGAAACTAAAATCGATGTTGGGCGAAATGCCCTTCAACTTCAGACCGATGGCCTTGCCGTTTTCATCTAAACTGAACATCGCAAAAGCATCGGCATTCATATCTTGGTATTCCCATTTCACGGCAAAGGTGTTCGCTTTATAAAATTGCATCGGACCGTTCAATTTAGGGGACCGTTCACTTTTGATCCAAAGTCGATCTCCTTTCATAAACACTTCCATACGGCCGAACCATGCATCCTCGTAGGTTCCCAAATAATCACTTGCATTGATTTTGGTATTTTTTGCGGCCTTTACGGTTTCCCAAACCGCTGTGGTGACCGCATCGCCCTCCGCTTTGTTCTTCTGTAGCCATTCATAATTTTTTTCAACCCAATGCCCATCCTCAAGGCCAAGGTAAGCATCAACGATGGTTTGGGAAACGGACCCGAAAAATACGCCGCCCCCGGGCTCGGTATTGGTCAGGACCACCAGCCCGAGATTGAGATCGGGAACCAATATGGTTTTGGAGAGCATTCCCGGCAGTCCGCCTGTATGTGATACCATCATGTTGCCCAAGGCATCGGTCAGGAACCAACCCAAACCGTAGCCCGCAAAATGTGCCTTATAGCGGGGATTGGTGCTCGCTTCCAAGGTCGTGTGAATTTTCCAGATTTCCCTTTGGCTCGCCATGCTGAACAAGGTATCCTTTAAGCCCGGCCCATAGGCGCCCTTATTGAGATGCAACAGCATCCATTGGGAAAGGTCGTCAACGTTGGCATAGATGCCCCCGGCCGCGCCATTGATCATTTCTTCATAGTCGGAAAATGCTTTCATGCCGCCATAGGCAGTGGTATGCGGGGAGGCGAGCTGGCTGCGATCTTTCACTTCTTTTAGGGACGGAAAGGAATTGTCCATGCCCAAGGGGTCAAAAATCCGGGATTGGATGAACCGCTCCCAAGACATGCCGCTTTTACGTGCAATCAATTCGCCTGCCACCAGATACAACAAATTATCGTAGTCGAACTGGGTACGGAGGGCCGAAACCGGCTTAAAATGTTGGAAGCTGACCAAGATGTCATCAATGGTAAAGTTCGATCCATCGGGAAAGATCATCAGGTCACCGATACCAAGTCCCAAGCCACTTCGATGGGTGAGCAGGTCTTGGATATTGAAGTTTTCGGTCACATAGGCATTGTACATTTTGAACTCCGGAATATGATCGATGACCCGATCGGTCCACTTAATTTTCCCCTCTTCCACGAGGAGGGCCAGCGCAAGGGTGGTAAAGGCCTTACTGTTGGAAGCGATGGCAAAAGGGGTATGTTCGGTGACTTTTTCGCCGGTGCCCACGTTTTTAACCCCGTACCCCTTGCTGTGTATGATCTGTCCATCCTTTACAATGGCCACGGCCGCACCGGCCACCTCGAACTTATCCAAGGCATTGGCCACCAGCGCATCGATTTCCGAAGTGGTCAACTGCGAAAAGGTCACGATAGGAAAAAGACACATCAAGAGCAGGATCAGCGATATGGGATTGTTTTTCATGATTTATTCGGTTTTAAGGGGGAGAAGATAACATTATTTTGGGATAGCTGTCCTGTCCCGATCCGTTGGGCAGGGCATTCAAAAAGGCATGGGACGGATCATGATCAATCGAGGATGACCGTTTTTTGGGTTTTGGCGCTGCGTATGGCGGCATCGAGGATCTCCATGGCAACCATATTATTTTCAAGGGAATAGGGGTCGAAGGCATCCAAAACTTCTTCCCCCCTCACCACTGCCGCGAACAGGGCGAAAGGATCGTTATAGGGCGCTGCCCTTTCTTCCAAGACCATGGTCTCTTCCGAAAAGCCATCATAACCTTCAGACATCCTTATTCTCAATTGGTTGCGGTTATCGGCATAGATCACCCCGGTTTCCCCATAGATTTCCATATCCTTTCTACCAATGGGCCAGTTCCAGGATGGTTCCAGGATGGCCATGGATCCCTCATAGGCCAGGATTATGGTCGCATCATCATCGACTTTGGGGTTGTTCTCGGCCTGTAACTGCTGGGTGACCGCGGTCACCGAATGGGGTCTTTTCCCCGCGTGCAGCCAGGTCAACAGGTTTGTCCCGTAGCAGCCGAAATCGGTGATGGCCCCACCGCCATTTAATTCAGGGTCTGCAAGCCACTCCAAAAACTCCTTGCTCACCCCTATTTTTTTGGGTCCCTTGTGCCCATCCCGAACAATGACTTTCCGCATTTCCCCCACTTTTCCGGCATTCAAAAGTTCATGCGCCTTAACATTGGTCGGGTACCATGAGGTTTCATAATTGGTGAGGAGCTCGATGTCATGTTTTTTGGCAAGTACCTCCATTTTTTTGGCGTGGTCATAACTCACCGCCAATGGCTTTTCGACCATAATATGTATCCCTTTTGGGGCACAGGTTTCCACTACTTTGAGATGGTCGTTGATGTTTCCAAAAGCGGCAACCGCTTCGGGATGAACGGCCGCGATCATTTCTTCCATCGTATCGTATACCAGATCCATCGAAAACCCATGTTGTTCCGATAGGCGTTGTGCCAGATCCCGATTCGTTTCTACGATGCCCACCATTTCCACATCCCCCAGATCTTCACGGCTCAAGATCCAGCCTACATGGCCATGGGTGAGCCCCACCACGCCCAGTTTCAAGGCTTTTTTCTGGGAATAGGTGCTCAATACGGTAATCAGCATCAAAAAAAATGCAAAGGGAAGCTTGTTGGTCATAGGACTGGGATTTAAGGAATATTGATGGTTTTAGGGTTTTATTGGCCCGCCTTTTCATAGGCTTCTGCCAACCAATTTGTAAGCTCGGAATCAACATCGTCCAGGCTGGTCAATTGCACCCGATGGGTGCACATGGTTCCAAAGGGCCCGGAATGCTCCAGCCTCTCGGTCAAAGGCTTCCCCGTCAGTTTTAACCCGAGGTCTATCCTGGTTTTCGTCGCGGGCTTGATCAGCGCAAATTGTTTTTTTCGAATGAGGCTTACGCTCCCTTTTTTGGGGGTAACGGTGACTTCCGGTCCCAATTGGAGTACGGTGGCCATCAATGTATCATAAAGGGGCTTCAAGCCTTCCTTTCCCCGATATTGTTGGGCGACCAAATCTTCAGGGGCAGTGGCCTCCTCTTTTGACAAGGCAACGATGGTATTCGCAAAACCGTGGGTCACCCCATGGCTTTCCTTTAAAAACTGCACCGCCTCGCCGTGTTTGGCAAATTTTTTGGCCTGGAGCATCTTTTTCCACTCCGGTAAAGACTTGCCCGTTTTCTCGGGCATATTGTCGATCATGGTCTGAAGCGCTTTGTCCATAATGTATCATATTGGGCTTTCTACGGATAGCCTGTAAAGCGGTTATTCGTTAAAGCCATTGCATATTGTGAATTCTTTATATTGGGCCGTTCGTTGGTAACTTTATCGGTATTAAATTATGGAAAATTTAGCGGAATAAATTCCCTGGCCGTTATTTTTCCATCCTTTACCCGGTACAGCGTGAATCCCGATTGCACCTCAAAGCCGTTATAATCCATGCTGTCGGGTCGGGATATGGCCGAGGTCTGTGCGAACAAGGTATTGGAACCACTGATGAAACTTTCCTGAGCCGCATGGTAATGGCCCGACAAGGCCAAGGGAAAGGGCCTGTTGCCGATGCGCTTTTGAACCTCATTGAAATTATAAACGATATGCCTGTGTTCCAACGTATTCCCCTGCATCAATAATTGGGGGCCATAGAAGACATCGTTGTCGAAATGCTGAAATGAAAAGCCGGGCGAGACCAGGGGAATGTGGTTGAAGGTGACGATTGGGGTTTTCGCCGGGACTTCCTTTAAATCCTGCTCCAGCCACCGCAGCTGTACGGAATCGATGCCGCCGAAATAGTATAGATTTTGATAATCCACGCCGTCCAGGGCGATAAAATGCATGCCACCATAATTGAAGGAATAGTAGTTCGGGCCCAGGAAATGACGGTACATATTCTTTCCATAAAGCGGATGTTCTGAACTCACCAATGATTTATCGCGTTCGATACCGAAAATTTCATGGTTGCCGACCCCGCTGTAAACGGGCATGTTGAACTTGGCGATCTCATCGAGGTACATTCGATAGTACGCGCTTGCCGTTGCTTCGTTTACCCTTAAGGCATCCCTGATCAAATCGCCTGAGACGATTACAAAATCGGCCCCGATGGAATCGGCCATACTTCGGAAACGTTCCATGCGGGGCAGGTTCAGGGAATCGACATGGGTGTCGGAAGCATGAATGAAGGCAAACTCGTTCCGCAGCTTTTGTTTTTGCAGTGGAAATGCCATGACCGCTGCCTTCGGACGGTACATTTGCCCTTGATAGCCATTGGGCAAACTGATCATCAGATAAGGGGATTCGGAATGGGTCGAAAGGTTGAAGTTCCCGTTGGTATCCGTTTTGGTCGTGTTGTACTGGTCGGAAACCACGACATCGCCCAATCCGGTTTCATTGGAATCCCGTATGGCGTTCCCGTTGAGGTCATCAAAGACCGATCCCTTGGTTTCGAGCGACTGGGAAAAGAGCTTGGAAACGGTAAGGAAAAGCAATGCCAGCCATAGGGTTTTCATGTGTCCGGAGATTATTCATTGCAACAGCTTCCCAAAATGGAAGCGCTAAATTTTTTAAGCTTTTGGTCGCAATCCAATATTTAGGGTAAGTTACTCTTTTTTTGAATGTTCAAGACCCAAAAATAGGGGATAGGCCCCGCCCAAGGCACGTTTTGGCCAAGCTTAAATCGCAGTTTGATCAAAGACCGAGGGCGTCGGTTGCCAGTTCGGGATAATCTATTTTTTTTGAAATTTCAGGGACATTTCCCAGGTACTCTTTCCCGCGCAATCGGTGCACGGTATGGGCTTCCAATTCATCGGAGGGATAAGACCGAATGAGCTCCCTGATTTTTTTGATATCGAGTTCGTCGTCGATGGGATGTAGCCAAGCGTCTTCCAGTTCCCTGGGCAGGATCAGCGGCATACGAGGCCCTTCGAGCTTGGGGTTGTTGTGTATTTTTGCCAATAGTTCGTTGCCTTCCGTAGTGACCAAACTAAAGGTGTTGAGCACTTCCCCGGTCTCCCGATCAGTCCATTCGCTCCATAATCCTGCGAGGACCAGCGGCTCATTGTTACGGGCGTGGATAAAAAATGGAATGGTTGCTCCCTTGATATGATGGTGTTCATAAAAACCATCGACATACACCAAACAACGGTTGTTTTTTGCCGAGGTACGGAAAGACGGTTTTTCAAAAATGGTCTCGCCCCTGGCATTCAAGGTATTGTTCCAGGTTTTTTGGAGCTGAGCCTTATCCTTTACCCAAAAAGGAACCAGGCCCCAGGTCGAAACCACGGGCATGTTGGGCGCTTCATCGGTATAGATCAATAACTTGGGATGACTGAAACCGGAGGCATGGTAAATCGGCAAATCGGTGAGCGGCACCAATTTTTCCATGATTTCCTCAATGGCCTTCAGGTCGCCGTTGCGTCTGGCCTTGTTCAATTGTGCCTCTAAGCTGGCTTTGATATCATAGCACATTTTAACGATGTTGTTTTAACCTTTGTATGAATCAAATTAAAATGTCATAGGAGGAGGTCCCTAATCACTTAAAGATATGGAATTTCAGGTAATCCACGAAACATGAACCTAAGCAAGAAATGTATGACAAATGCTTTAGGGTGAGGTTCTAGATAAGAATGTAACGGCGAACAAATCGATCGACCTACGGAAACGTAAATTAAAAATTAAAGCAGTCATCGATATAGATTCAATAGGTTATCCCGGTTGTTTTGTGCAAATAGGTGGTGTCCTTTAGTTGACTCAGCATAAAATCGGCAACATCGGCCCTTGAAATTAATTTTGTGAGTATATAGCTGCCCAGGTTAGGGCCATGACGATAGGTACCGCGTCTTTTACCGTTGGTCAATTGTCCGGGCCTTATTATCGTCCAGTCCAATTCGCTTTCCCAGATGATCCGTTCTTGCTTTGCCTTGTCCCTGAAATAGAAGAATAGGATCAGAGGGATGGTAAAGAAGGTATAATACAGGCCCAGTCTGAACCTGCTATCATTGATCCCCAACGAGGTAATGCAGACCAAACGCTTTACGCTGTGTTTTTTCATGGCTCTGATAATGTTTTCGGTGCCTTTGGAAAGGATATCGGTTTTTATAATGAATCGTTTGTGGCCCAAGGCGCACAATACCGCATCTTGCCCTTTTATGGATCTTTCAAGGTCTTCCGGCACCAGTACATTTCCTTTTTCAACAAAAAGATTGGCGTGCTCCGTCCGCATTTTTCCGGGATTACGTACCAGTACGGTAAGGGTATGGCCCTGCTCCAGCCCCAACTGCACAAGTTGCCGTCCTGTTTTTCCAGTACCGCCAATGATCAAAAGTCTCATAATATTTTAATGGATTGATTTTGTACCCTAAAATTCGACTATTCCAGCATGTTGTGCAGATCAATTTGGCCGAGTTGTCGATAAAGATGGATAGGCTGTAGTGGTTCCGTATCCACAGCGCAAGCAAATTCTTATGCTACGGGACTTTAATCTGCCTATCCTAATATAGTTGGCAAAAAAATCCGATTCTTAGTTTTTGTGGAATTTTTCCAAGTGTTGACGCAACAGGTCTTTCCCATAATCGTTGCCGTTGGGCGTGCGCACCACCGTATGGATATGTTTTTTGGTAGGCTTGTCGCCTTTGATGAAAACCGGTTTTTGATGGTCGAACTCGATCATGAGCACCGGACTCTGCACCCGGTAATAAAAGGGTTGGGTATCGTCGTCATTGCCCACCCATGCAAAGTAGGTACTGTCCCAAAACAATTCGATTTCTTCCATCTTGATCATCGCATGCCCGGCATCCATATTTCCCACGTATTCTGCAACAAGACGGTTCAATAGCCCCTGTTGTGCTGGATCCAGATCGGGGTATCGAATCCCTGCGTATGGCACCACGGCGTTATCTGAGTACGATTCGGCCTGATTGTAGTTGTATTCCTTGGTGTTGAGCAGGGTGGCCATTTTCCGTTGTTCCGCAGTCAGGGAAGTGAACAATTCAAAACCCAAGGCCTCTTCATTTTTGAAGGTCTGGGTACCCTGGTTCTCGCCATCGACGATATAGTTGGGTTCCGAACCCATAAAAGTGGGGGTCATCACCACCTGATCGCCCAAAACAAAATAATTGATAATACAGTGATGTCCATCGAATTGCCAACCCCATGGCTGGTCTTTGGAAGGTTCCCCCATAAAGGTGAACCAGTATCGATCGGGCCCCAGTCTTTCAAAATCGTTGGCCAAGCGCGCCAAATAGCCTTCCATTTTTCGGATGTTTTCGACTTTTTCAAAACCCGATGCACTGAGGCCTTCTTTTAGGATTTGAAAGGCGAGTTGCCGTTGTTCTGGGTTCAGGTCCAATAATCCGATGCCTTTTCGCTTGTAAAAATCGATGTTCGACCAGCGGCGCCATTCCTGATCATCGACCGAAAACTGGCATGTGGCCCTTTGTTCCGCACTAAGGGAAGCCAAAAAATCGGAAACGGCAGTGGCGATTCCTGCCGTACTGGCCCCGGTTTCGCGAATGCGATATAGGTCTTTCACCAAGGTGCCATCGGTGGTGACCCCATAGTAGTGTTTCCGATAGTGCCATTTTTTCTTCAGGGGTGTCGGACTGCCATACCCTTAACTTGGGTCCGGGTTCGATCTTGGTTTCTTGCGCGATTAGGTGTAAAGGCAGGAGCAACAAAAGAAAATAAAAACGGTGGTTCGGTGGAGAGATCATAGATTGGTGTTTGCCGGGTGGATCAGTGTTGAAGATACGGCAATTATTTACAAAAGGTACCAAGCTGAGGTCCAAACATCCTAATGTTTATGGAATATGCTGATTACGGCAATTGGCGTCTAAACAGGACTATTTTTTGATGCTATCTTTTATCCCTGTGGAGCGGTGGTGAACAACAAAAATTCTTCGGCATTTGCGTCCGGTCTGACGGTTCCAATGCCGAGCATCCCAATTTTTTGTAGCAATTTGCGCGACTTCACATTTTCGATTGTGGTAAGGGCCAGTATCGGGTCCAGATGCAAATGTTTCAATCCGTACAACAAGCATGCCTCCGCCGCCTCCAGGGCATAGCCTTTGCCTTCATGGGCAGGTAAGAAGGCAAAGCCCAAATCGGCATGGGCCAAAAAATCCCGTTTTACCAATCCACAGACCCCGATCGGCAATTGTAGTTTTTTTTCAACCACCTTCCACAATCCAAATCCGTGCTCGGAATAGCTATGGATCAAACGCTCCTCGATATAGGCTTGTGCCAAGGCTTCCGTGTAAACGCCGCGGTCACCTATAAATTGGAGCCAGGTGTTTGAATTCATCAAAGCCAAAAAAAAGGCACTGTCGCCTACGGCAGCTTGTTCGAGGAGGAGGCGTTCGGTTTCTAAAATGAACATAGGAAGGAAATCTCGGGACAAAAATAGTGATTTGGACTTTCGGTCGTACACCGATACCCCATGCGATTTATAATGCCATGGGCACCTCCATCAGCAGCACTTTCGATGGTTTATCGGCCTTCAGTTCAAACTGCTCAAGATCCCAAAGGCCATAGCCATCCCGATGCTCGAGTTTTTGGCCGTTTATTTCGATGGAACCGTCGATCACAAAGACATAGACGCCGTTGCCACTGTCCTTCAATCGGTATTCGCTAATTGCCCCCGTATCAAAATCCCCCATATGGAACCAGGCATTTTGGTAGACCCAAACCCCTTGGTCTTCTTTATTCGGCGATAGTATCTGATAGAAACCGTTTTTGATGGCTATATCTTTCAGCGAGATTTGGTCATATCGGGGTTCCACGTTTTTTTGGTTCGGGAATATCCATATTTGGAGAAATTTCACCGGGCGGTCTTTGTTCTTATTGTACTCGCTATGCTGAATGCCCGTTCCGGCGCTCATGACCTGCACATCCCCTTCTTGGATCACGGTGGCATTTCCCATACTGTCCATATGTTGCAGATCACCTTCCAGTGGAATCGAAATGATTTCCATATTGCTGTGGGGATGGGTGCCAAAACCCCTGGCTTCTGAAACGATGTCATCGTTCAAGACCCTTAATACCCCAAAATGCATGCGTTCGGGATCGTGATAGCCGGCGAAGCTAAAACTGTGGTGTGAATTTAACCAACCGTGGTCGGCATGGCCCCTTGTATCGGCCTTGTGCAAAACTGCTTTCATTGGAATTGCTTGCTTATGTTCGCCCTTTCAGTCGCAAATACCGGGATAAGATTACATCCAAAAAAAATCAGGAGACCCTTTTTTTGAGGTGCTCCGACAACCGCAGCGACAGTGCCACCAAGGTCAGGGTCGGATTGGCGGCACCTGCCGTGGGAAAACAGGCGGCCCCCGCAATGTACAGATTCGAAATACCGTGTACTTTGCAGTTCGCGTCGACCACCCCTCTTTTGGGGTCATCGCTCATTCTGGTGGTCCCCATATGGTGCCAACCGCCATTTGTGCCCATCGGCCAGGACAGATCGTCTGCATCGCGCAGAAATTCCATCAAGCGTATCCTTCCCAATCCGGTAATGCCGAATTGTTGACCCGATCAGTTCATGGATTTTTCGGATACTGGATTTGTCCAAAGCAGTCAGTTGCCAATGCAGGCTTGCCTTGGGTACACCGAGGGCATCGCGTTCGCTGCCCAGCGTTATCCGCGAATCGGGATTGGGGGCCTGTTCTATCCGGGTATTCAACTGATAGGCTTGGGCCATGGGGCCCTCTTTCACCTGGGCCGATTTTTTGATGGCCTCGCCTCCTTGGCTAAAGGTGATTTCCTGGGCTTTTCTCGGGTCGGCATCCTGCCAAGTCTCCATTTTGGGTTTCTGGTTCCGCCCCAAGGCCAAGGGGATGAGCGATGCGGTACCGTTCAGGATTTTTTGGAGGCGCTGTTCTTGTTCGGTAATGGCCAGTTCCGCGCTCGGTTGGGTGACCCGATAATCCCTGATATAGAGATCGGTTTTGAAGGGTTTCAGCATCCATAGTTCGGCAGAGGCAATTTCAAGATGTTCCATAAAATAACGCCCCACAAGGTCATGGCCATTGCCCAGCCCGGAACTTGCCTGTGAATTGGAGGCCAAGAGAAGCCTGGTGTTCTGGATGGTGCCACAGGCCAAGACAAAATATTTGGCCCTTACCCTATGTTGTTTCCCGGAATGGTCTTTAATGGTTACTTCCTTTATGGCAGCGATATTATTGGTGGCCTTTAAGTCCACCACATTGGCATAGGTATACAAATGAACATTTTTGGCCTGCACCAAGGTTTCCTTGTACAGCGGTCCAAAACGCGCTTTGCTGTATTGCCACATTTTGTTCCAGATGATGTTCCGATCAAGGGGAAAGGGTATGAGGTCGGGATAGGAGGTTTGCCAATACTCCAGATCGTATTGGTATGGCCCCAACCCCAAGGTCTGGTGCGCCTTGGCATAAAAAGGGTCAAGATCTTGCTTGCCGATGGGCCAACCGCTTTCGGGAACGTAATCTCTCTGCGAAAAATCGATGGGGTCGAACGGGGTGCACAGACCGGCCCAGTGGCCCGTGGTTCCCCCGAAATAACGCAATCTGCTCGATTGCAGTGGATAATATTTCTGACCGGTCGATGGTCCGTCGTTCAGCGCCTGGATCTTTTCGTCAAATTCAAAGCCCCCACCTTCCAAGAGGATGACCTTATAGGGGCCCCCGATCCATTCCAAAGCCATGGAAATGCCCGCAGCACCTGCACCGATGATACAGATGTCGCCTTCGATCAGGCTATTGTGCTCCAGGGTCCTAGCGTCGGTATGCATCTAAGGTCTTCAGGTTTTAATGAGGGAATACAGGGCACATTGTCTGGCTTCGGTACGCGCCAATATCCATCCATCGACGATCACCGTTTCGCCCGTCCTAAAATCTTCTTGAACGGCAAGCTGGATGGCCCGAACCACGTTCTGCCCATCCCCGGTTTTCTCGCCGATTATTTTTTTGAGGGAAGTGGCATTGTTCTCTTCAGGCCATAGTTCACGGTACCGGGAACCGATGCCGCTTATGGTCTCCGGGTCCCAAATCGAAGTAAGGGATTCCGGGGTTGCGATGACCAAATCGCTATCCGGGAAATGCCGATCCAAGTACCAATAGGAGACCCCAAGGGCCGCAGCGGTGGCAGTGGCCATTACAATGAACTTTCGTCTTCGCATTTTACTAAAAACTATGCTATAAATTTGTTCGTGAACGGCATTGCTCCGGGCCAAAGTTGAAAGGCTTTATGGCCTATGCCGTTGCGAATGCATCGGTACGGAACCCGCCTCCGGCGTGTATGAAGATAGGTATTTTTGGGGAATCGAGAGGTTCATGCGCGAATTGTGGACATGGCCATCGGCGGACCATGACAATCTCTCCCCTTATTTTAAAAATGGGCTTCCAGGTGGGCAAGTGCCACCCCATGGTCGATGATCTTGTGGATAGGCCCGACAACGCATTTGATTTTATCGCCATAGCCCTTGTTTTTCAGGCTATGCAGCAGTCGTTCATATCGAAATCCACTGGTCGACAGTTCCACTTGCCGACCGTTCGTCTTGATACATATCTTGGTCAGCGAGATGGAATACTCAGACGGATCGATGCGAAAATGGCGCGCGTAACGGCTCGGGAGGCCCAACTTCAGGAGCAGGTGCATGGGGGAGAGGTAAAAGGTATCGATGCTTTCCTTGCCGCGTATGAGCGTGATCGATACCACTTCGTTGGCCAAAACCGAGAACTGGTTATACGATTTGGAGAAATCATCGCTGAGCATAAGGCCTTCTGCTTGGATGTCGAAACTACATCTGCCACAGGCAATGCGCTGCTTCAATTTGTTGAATTTTGTCTTTTGGACGGTAAAGCGATAGACGTAGTCGCCTTGCTTATCCCTTTTTTGGTGGGGTTCTGCGTGTAAGGGATTTTTATCCTTATCCGCATGCTGAAGTTCTTGACCCATAGCTTTTTTTTAGGTAATGCTCGGGAATATGCATGAATGCATTCCAAAGTACTTCGGGGGAGGCCGCAAGTTAAAGCTTTGGCAGCACATCGCAATAGGCCGGTCAACGATTTTAAGCTCGGAGGGCGGTCAATTTCGATGCAGTTCATCGATCACATATTGATGCTATTGCACTTCCCAAAGGATAAAATATTTTGACGTGGAAATAAACAAAACGACCATGGCCCGGCCTGTGAAAGAGCAGATGCTAAAAATTACCTACATATTTTGTAGGAAAAGTTTTAAAATAACCCCGTTTAGAGGGTTAAACGGTACAGGCATTCTTCTTGCCATCGATTTTTGGCGAGCTACGGAATTGGCAAAAAGCTTCGTATTATTGCAACGGTCACCGGGTTGGGTAAGTGATCATCGGTAAGCATGACCTTATTTAAGACGATCATATGTTCTATTTTTTAATCGATATTTTGGGCACCATCGCCTTTGCCATTTCCGGTGTTTTGGTGGCCATGGAAAAGAAATTGGATCTTTTTGGCATATTTATCATCGCCTTTGTCACGGCGGTAGGGGGCGGAACCCTGAGGGATATCCTATTGGGGTCTACCCCGGTGGTTTGGCTCAAGGATCCCACCTACAGCATCATCATTTTAGCTTCGGTGGTATTTGCCATCATATTCATAAAACAATTAAAATACCTGCGTACCTCCCTGTTCCTTTTTGATACCATCGGCATCGGTTTATATACGATGGTGGGCATCGAAAAGGGCTTGTCCGCACAGTTGCTGCCCGTGATGTGCATCGCCCTGGGCACGATTACCGCAAGTTTCGGAGGCGTGATTCGCGATATCCTCTGCAATGAGATTCCGGTGATCTTCAGGAAGGAAATTTATGCCACCGCATGTATCATCGGGGGATTGAGCTATTTTCTATTGATTCGCCTCCCTTTTGGTGACACCATTGCCTATATCGCTTCCATTTTGGTGATCATTGGGGTACGCTTGTTGGCGGTAAAATTCCACATTGCCCTGCCCAACATTTACGGTAAGGAAAAAACCCACTAGGGTCCCAAGCGCTATTCGATCACTTCGGCCTTTTCGATATAGATATTCTGAAACGGCCAATCGCCCTTGCCGACCGGCTGTTGGTTGATTTTATCGACCACCTCCATCCCTTCGATGACCTTGCCAAAAGGCGTATAATCCCCGTCGAGGTGATATGAGCCCGGATTGGTGACCACGATGAAGAACTCAAAAGGGGATGCCAGCATATGGGGATTGTCCATTTCACTGCTGGGCATCGACACCGTGCCACGATCGTGCCTGTATCCTTTTCTGGTGTCGGGGGGCAAAAGGTATCGCCCGATCTCACTTCGCTTCTTTGCGGTCTGTACATCATCTGAATTGCCGCCCTGGATGATAAAGTCTTTGACCACCCGGTGAAATTGGGTGTGATCGAAATAGCCCTTTCTGGTCAGGTAGATAAAATTGGCCTTGTGGTAGGGTACATTGTCATACAGTTGGATCGTGAAGCTTCCGAGACTGGTGGTGATCTTCACTTGGTTTTCCTTCAACCCTTTTTGGTAATCGAAGAAAAAGGGAATCGCATTTTCCTCATCCAGTTGGAAAGCCTTGGCTTCGACCGTATCGGTTACGACCTGGATCGAATCTTTCTTGGGGTTTTGGGGCGCTGTCGCATCCGATCGGTTTTGCACCTTGTCCTTGCATGCTCCCATCAAAAATATTGGTATTATTGCAGCAATAGCCATTCGTTTCATCATCATGGATTTCGATTTATTTTCAAAAAGCGTCCCAAAAATAAAAAATCTGCCCCTTCCCGGCGAGAATGCCCACTATAAAATGACGCCCGCCTTTCGTGTCCAAGAGCTGGAGGCCATTCGCTTCAAGGCCAGGAATCCCAAAAAGGCAGGGGTAATGGCCCTTTTTTACCCGGACGATCAACAACTTACGAAATTACTGCTCATTTTAAGAAAAACCTACAAAGGGGTGCATTCGAACCAAATCGCATTTCCAGGGGGGAAGGCCGAAAAAATCGATATCGACCTCTTGCAGACCGCCCTGCGGGAAACGCAGGAAGAAGTCGGGGTAGAACCGGGTCAGATCGAGGTCATCCGGCAGATGAGCACGGTGTACATCCCGCCCAGTAATTTTGAGGTACAGCCCTATCTCGGGTTGAGCAGGGGAACGACCACCTTTAGGTTGCAAAAGAGCGAAGTGGAAGCCTTGGTCGAAGTGCGGCTTGCCGATTTCCTGGACGATGCCAATGTGTTCACCCAATATTTGAATACCTCCTATGCCAAGAATGTCGCGGTACCCGCCTTTCATTTGAACGAACAGACAGTGTGGGGGGCAACGGCCATGATGTTGGCCGAGATCAAAGATCTGTTGAAACAGGTTTTATAAGATATTTTAAGGAAGATCGGCATCATTATTCACTCGATTTCGCCTCCCAACCAACATTTCATGGCTTGTCGTAATTTTGTTACCGCTCATTTTGTATTTTAGCGTTCTATGGGAATATTTAAGGAAAACCCCTTTGGGCACATCTTGTTTTTAAAGAAATGGCTCATCCGTGTGATGGGCGTCATCACCCACTCGAGATACAAACAGTTCAACAAGTTGGAAATCGACGGTTCTGAGGTGATCCGCAGCCTGCCCGATACCAATGTCCTGTTCGTGAGCAACCATCAAACCTATTTTGCCGATGTGGTGGCCATGTTCCATGTATTCAATGCCTCCTTGAAGGGCCGTGACGACAATATCAAAAATTTGGGCTATCTCTGGAACCCCAAGCTCAACATGTATTATGTGGCGGCAGCGGAGACCATGAAGAAAAGCCTGTTGACCAAAATATTCGCCTATGCCGGTTCCATCAGTGTGGAACGCACCTGGAGGGCCGAAGGCAAAGACGTCAACCGCCGGGTGAAGATGAGCGATATTTCAAATATCGGGACCGCGCTGAAAGATGGGTGGGTCATCACTTTTCCCCAAGGAACCACCACCCCATGGAAACCCTTGCGAAAGGGCACGGCCCATATCATCAAAAAATACAGACCCATCGTGGTGCCCGTTGTCATCGACGGTTTTCGTCGATCCTTCGATAAAAAGGGGCTGCGCATCAAAAAGAAAGGCATCCTGCAATCGATGGTGATCAAACCGCCCTTGGAAATCGATTACGATAATGAAACCTCCGAACAGATCATCGAAAAATTGGAATTCGCCATCGAACAGCATCCTTCTTTTTTGAAGGTCATCCCGCAGGAAGAACTCATGGCCCTGGAAGAAGAAAATAAATTGCGAAAATGGCGCAAGACCAAGCCTAAACTTCCAATCGTCTGAGTTCCGCATAGTTTCTGTTCAGCTTTCGCAACAGCAGCCCATAGAGCAAAAAATAAATTCCTGCCATCGCCGCGACGAACAGCACACTGACAATGGTCATGGAAATGATCAGACTGCTCTTCAATTTCCCTGGCGACACCTTTGTGGCAGTTTCGGGTATATCAAAAATTTCGTACAGATTGTCACTGAAATAAATGGCAACGATGACCATAATGCACATTGCCAAAAGCATCGATAGGCTGAAGATGACATAATGCATTACGGTTCTGCGGGTCCTCAGGATTTTTTCCATAAGCACCTTTGAATTGTCAAAACTGCTGATTTCCCTGTAGCGGCTATAGAACTGATAGATGAAGTAGAAAATAACGAGGTATCCCAGGGCAAAAAAGACGGTGGTCATATTTTTGATGCCGAGCTTGTCATATATTTCAAGGCTTTTGGAAGTGCCCGGGATCAGGTACAGCAAGTGCGGCAGCGCAAATTCCAAAATACTGATGATCATGATCCATTTCACGATCGATGAGGATCGTTTCCAGATCATGCGATATATTTCATCGTATGTAAGTTTGGGATGAGCGTCTTCCCTTTTCTGCCAATCACGCTTGAGCAGCTCTAGTTCGTCCATCATTTGCTTATGGATTGAGTATGGTTCTTAATTTTGTTTTGATCCGGTTCATTTTTACCCTTGCGTTCACCTCCGTGATTCCCAAGGTCTCTCCGATTTCTGAATAGTTTTTGTTCTCCAAATAAAGAAATACAAGGGCTTTGTCTATATCTCCAAGTTGTTTCACCGCATTGTACATCAATCTTAATTGTTGTTCTTCCAAGGGGTCGTAATCTTCCGAACCGATCTTAAAGATCACAGAATCGAAATCTTGGGTCTTAATCGTCCTTTTCGTTTTGCGATACAGCGTGATCGCCGTGTTCAGGGCAACCCGGTACGTCCATGTACTGAACTTACTCTCGTTTCTGAACTTTGGGTACGCTTTCCATAATTGAATCGTTATTTCTTGAAATAGATCATTATGGGAGTCCCTGTCATTTGTGTACAGCGTGCATACCTTATGAACAATGTTCTGATTGTTCTCCAGTTCCGTCACAAATTGGTGCTCCAGTTCTTTGGTCACTTAGAAATGGTGGGTTGATAATCGATTAGTATGCAATAATGCAGATTCGTTACATCGCGTGTTTGAAATTTACAACATCGGGGTGACGAATCGAACCGAACGGTGTTCCCCGATTTCGGATTTCCAGGAGGGTTTTTACATTCTATAATCCAATGCAGGGGCCCTGTCGCCCAACAGCGGCACATATTTGAAATCGGCCCCCCGGCGTTCCAGGAATTCGGCCTTGGCCTTGCTGACCAGTTCTTTGTTCTGGAATAGTTCGATCGCGGACAGGGTCAGTGTTTTTGCGGCCACCATCATCCCTTTTTTGCCGATGGAGGTGCCTCCTGCGGCCACCGCCTGCCAGCTATGGGCCGGGGTTCCGGGTACCCAGGTCGCGGCCCCCATGCCCACGGTGGGCACGGTAAAGCTCACGTCACCCACATCGGTGGAGCCCGAAGCCCTGGCTTCCGTGAGGTAGGGTTGTACTTTTTTGGCGGCTGCCGCGTCGGCGCCCTTATATCCCAAACTGATGGCGATCTTATCGGCAAAGGCCTTTTCTTCAGGGGTATAATCAATGCCACCGACTTTCGTCAGGTTATCGAACATCGCTTTTTGAAGGGTGAGGTTGGGGAGCAGCTCATGGGTTCCACCGATCATTTCGTAGTCCATAGTGGTTCCCGTACCCAAGGCGGCACCTTCCGCGGCCTTCACGATCCGGTCGAATATTGAAATGACCACATCCCGGGTATTGTGCCGGGCATAATAATAGACTTCGGCAAAATCGGGCACCACATTCGGCGCTTTGCCACCATCGGTGATCACATAATGTATGCGCGCTTCCTGGGGAATATGTTCCCGCATCATGTTCACCATCATATCCATCGCCTCCACGCCATCAAGGGCTGAACGACCTTTTTCAGGAGATCCGGCCGCATGGGCCGAAACCCCATAAAATCTGAATTTTGCCGATTTGTTGGCCAAAGCGGCGCCGGCATTGGCCTCGTTTTCATCTCCGGGATGCCAGTGCAGGGCGACATCCACGTCATCGAACAATCCTGCCCTCACCATATATACTTTGCCAGACCCGCCTTCCTCGGCAGGGGTGCCATAAAACCGGATCGTGCCTTTGGTGTTGTTGGCCACCATCCAATCCTTTACGGCTATGGCCGCAGCGGTTGAAGCCGTCCCGAACAAATGGTGCCCACAGGCATGCCCTGCCGCTTTTCCGGCCGACATTTTTTCAGGTACCGCTTGTTGCGATAGCCCGGGCAGCGCATCGTACTCGCCCATAATGCCGATTACCGGAGCCCCTGCGCCATATTCGGCGATAAAGGCGGTAGGGATGCCCGCCACCCCTGTTTTGATGCTGAACCCGGCATCGGAAAGGGTTTGCTGCAGCAGCGCCGAGCTCTTTTCTTCCTGATAGCCCATTTCGGCCAGATCCCAGATGCTCTGGGCAATGGCACCGTAACTTTCGGCTTGTCCATCCAGTTTTTTCAATACGTCGTCCACTTTTTTCTGGGCGTTGCCCATTTGGATAAAAAGTAAAGCACAAATGCTCAATACAAGGGAGGTCTTCATAAAAATTGAATTGTTTATTGTTAATGGATAAAACGGCGATCGGCAACGCCATAGGTTGTCGATAGCTGTTGAACCGGACCGTTTATGGTCAGGCATTTTTTGAATCAGGTCTTAAATATAATCAAATCCAAAATTCCACTACCATCGTTGGCTTGCTTTGTTTATTTTTGGCGCATAAGCAGCATGTATGAACATACCCAAGTCGAGCTATCCTCGCGTTGTGATCATAGGGGGCGGTTTCGGGGGCATCTCCCTGGCCCGGAACCTGAAAAATCTGGAGCTACAGGTCGTCATGCTCGACAAGCACAACTACCACACCTTTCAACCCCTTTTGTATCAAGTGTCCACTGGCGGGTTGGAACCCGATTCGATCGCTTATCCCATTCGAAAGGTGTTGCAGGATTATGAACATTTTTATTTCAGGCTGGCCCAGGTCAAAAAAATCAACCCGACCGAAAAACTGCTGGAGACCGACATCGGGCCGCTTTCCTATGACTATTTGGTTCTGGCCACGGGTTCGGTCACCAACTATTTTGGGAATACCGAAATCGAGGAGAACGGCATGGCCATGAAATCGATTCCCCAATCGCTCAACCTGCGGAGCCTTATCCTTGAAAATTTTGAAAGGGCCCTGCTCACCGATGATCTCCGCGAACGCGATGCCCTGATGTGCTTTGTCATCGTGGGGGGTGGGCCAACGGGCGTGGAGCTGGCGGGGGCACTGGCGGAAATTAAAAAGGGCATCCTCCACAAGGATTATCCCGATTTGGATACCGGCCGTATGCAGATCAATTTGATTCAATCGGGAGATCGTATCTTAAAGGAAATGAGCCCGCAAGCGTCGGAGAAAGCGGAATCCTTTTTGAACGGACTTGGGGTCAAGGTGCTGACGAACGTTAGGGTCACGGGTTATGACGGCAAAGTGGTCACCACCAAAACCGATCTTCGGTTCGAGAGTGCGACCCTGGTATGGGCAGCGGGCGTGAAGGCAGCTTTGGTTCATGGTTTGGATGCCGAAAACCTATTGGTCGGGGGGCGTATCAGGGTCAATGAATTCAACCAGGTACTGGGGCATCCCGATATTTTTGCGATAGGCGATGTGGCCTGTATGGTCACAGGGGAAAGTCCGCACGGGCAGCCCATGATGGCACAGCCCGCCATGCAACAGGGAAAGCAGCTGGGGGAGAATTTCGCACGGCTGTTGGACGACCGTCCATTGAAACCCTTCGAATATAAAGACAAGGGCAGCATGGCCACCGTGGGGCGCAACAAGGCCGTGGTGGATCTGCCGAAATTCAGGTTTCAAGGGGTATTTGCCTGGTTTGTCTGGATGTTCGTGCACCTGTTCTTCCTGATCGGCTTCAGGAACCGCGTAGTGGTCTTTATCAACTGGGTGTACAACTATATCCGCTTCGATCGCGAGGCCAGGTTGATCATTCGGCCCTTCAAAAAAGATTATAGCCACTACAAAAGCTAGTGGCACCCGCAAAGCGGGCTTCAAAATAACATTATTCATGATTTTTTTGATGGCCTCGGCACGGCCATGGGCAATCGACGGTCATTTCCTGGGGTGAAACCGGTTCATCACCTCTGCGAGGTGCTTGCGGTCGATATGCATGTAAATCTCGGTCGTGGTAATGCTCTCATGGCCCAGCATTTGTTGGATGGCCCGTAGATCGGCCCCGTTTTCGAGCAGGTGGGTGGCAAACGAATGCCGAAAGGTATGCGGCCCGACACTTTTTTGCAGCCCGATCTTTTCGGACAGTTGTTTGATGATCGTAAAGACCATCGCCCTGCTCAATTGACGGCCCCTGCGATTGAGGAAAACGATGTCTTCGAATCCCTTTTGGATCTTTTGGTGTACCCGAACCTCCTTTCGGTAGATGTTGATATATTTTTTGTTGATCGGGCTGATGGGCACAAAGCGCTGTTTGTCGCCTTTGCCGGTTACCTTGATGAAGTCTTCCTCGAAGTAAAGGTCCGAAAGTTTTAGTCCGGTGAGTTCCGATACCCTTAGGCCACAGCCGTAGAGGGTTTCCAGCATGGCACGGTTCCTTTCGCCCTCTGCCGAGCCCAGATCGATCGCCCCGATGAGTTGGTCGATCTCGGCCTCGGAAAGGGTATCGGGGAGTTTGCGCCCTATTTTGGGCGATTCGATCAGGTCCATGGGGTTGTCCTGCCGGTAATCCTCAAAGATCAGATAGCCGAAAAAGCCCTTGAGGCCCGAAATGATCCTGGCCTGTGATCTGGGGTTCACGGTCCTGGCCAGCTCATAAACAAATTGCTTCACCGTTTCTTGGCCGATGTTGACCGGCGTTTCGCCCAATTGGTTGGTTTCCAGGAAAAGCATCAATTTTTCAACGTCGAGGGTATAGTTGACGATCGAATTTGCGGAGAGTCCCCGTTCTATTTTCAGGTAATGTCGGTAATCTTTTAGCGCTTGCTGCCAGTTCATGCTTTAAAGATACTTTAACTGGGATTCATAGCTGCATTCGCCAAATTGGAAAATAGGCCGTTAGGCGGGGTTTGTTTAAAAATAGGTAGGATTTGCTCGTGCCGACGAAACCCTTACAACGACAAAAATCGATGTTCTACATCCATTTCCCGACGTTTGGCAACAAAAATAGTGGGCATTTCCGACAAGATGATAGTTTTGTACCCCTAACCATGATAGTGAAAACCATGAAAAACAGCATATTAGTGGGCATTTTCCTTTTTTTCGGAACGGGATTGTTCGCCCAGGAAGGATTTAAGATCGGATTTCAGGGCGGCCTGCCCATCAACGAATATAACGATGTGCTGGGGGTCGTGATCGGGGTCGATGCCGGCTATATGTGGGCCCTTGGCGAAGTGGTCGATCTGGGGGTTGCCGTGGGTTTCGTGAACGGATTTCCAGAAAAGTTCCGGGAAGACACCTCCATTGACCTGCCCAGCATACAGTTCGTGCCCTTGGCCGCCTCGGTGAGGGTATGGCCTTCCAATTCGTTTTCTTTCGGCCTCGATGCCGGCCAGGCCATCGGCCTTAATGAGGGGAACGACGGCGGACTCTATTACCGGCCCATCATCGGCTATCTGATGGGCGCCACAACCGAAGTGAACCTTTCCTACACCGGTATCAGTATCGAAAACCAACCCTGGGCCACGGTGACCCTTGGGGTATTGATCACTTTATAAGCGCTGTAAACCAATTCGTAGGGTTACAGGCTTTCCCGAAGTTCCGGGGAAGGCCCTATTTTAGCAACAAAAATTAGGGAAGTGGTTTCACTTCCTTTTTTTTATGTGGAGAACTATTCGTTATTTTAGGGCATGAAAATCATGATCATCAACGGTCCCAACCTCAACCTTTTGGGCAAAAGGGAACCCGAAGTGTACGGCGACGCCACTTTCGAGGATTATTTCAAATCGCTGCGGGAAGCCTTCCCATCGGTGGAACTATCCTATTACCAATCGAACATAGAAGGGGAGCTGATCGATAAATTACAGGAGGTGGGATTTTCCTTTGATGGCATCGTGCTCAATGCGGGAGCCTATACCCACACTTCCATCGGTATCGGTGATGCCGTGAAGGGCATTTCAACACCCGTGGTGGAAGTGCATATTTCGAATACCCTGCAAAGGGAAGCCTTTCGCCATACTTCCTATATCGCTCCGGCCGCCAAAGGCGTTATTCTCGGTTTTGGGCTGCAAAGCTATGCCCTGGCCATCCGTAGTTTTCTATAAGGCGTGTTCTTTCGATTTAACTTTTGTAAGTTTATACTTACTTAATAATTAGATTTATACGTACATCATTGGACCAACGGTATGTTATTATCGGTGTTTCGCTGAATTGTTTAAATTCTTTTTAATGAATTGTCATATTTTAACATAATTCTATTTATCTTGCATAATAATTAACGTTCTCTCCCCCCCCCTTTTTTTTTTGATTAAAGATTCCCCAAGAATCTTATCGTATTCATTTTCTGCTTTGCGTAAACCCTGATGGAGCGATCCATTTGCGCAGTTGCCCATAACTGTTTTTGGGCAATTCACGGCATTTGTTTCCCCCCCTTACGGTTTTGGATAACTGAAAGACTTGGTCTTCCCACCCTATTGCATGCTATCGATGCAGTATCGGTCGAAGATTTCTTGAAAAAAAAATTGCATCATAAAAGACCCACAAATGGAAAACAATTACACCCTGAAAGTCCCTACCCAAAAAAGCTTTTTCAAAGCACTTCTCGAGCTTGTTCGGAAAATGATCGTTTTGATGCTCGTGGTGGGCATCGCTGGAACGGGTTTCGCACAAAAGAACAAACCCAAAGGGAACACCCTTAAAGACATTACCGTCAACTCCTGCATACAGGATCTGGGCAATGGCCTGTCGCGCGTGAACTTCAGCTACAACAACCCCAATGACGAGGTTATCGTTGTGTCAAATGGTCTGAGCAAGTTGGTCATAAAAAAAGGCAATAAAAAGACCACCTCTTTTGCGATCAACCGCTTTGTCCCCGGGGAAGTGGCCAACGCTTTTTTTGTGGATCTTTTTGAAATAGACTATGTGGAATGGACCCTTAAAAATCCGGGGGGCACCACAAAAAAATCAAAGGCCGATAGCAACACGGCCATGTGTCCCGAATCCTCATCCTCAGTGATCATCCCCGTATACGGGCAGGAAGGCGGAAAATCGACCACCCCTATAGGCCTGGAGCTTACCGCCCTTGCAGAGGGCAACGCCGGTGGCCAGCCTTCCAACATCGTTTACCAGATCACCGGCTCGGGCGATGCCCGCGAAGTGCTGCTGGAAATCGTACCGAAAACGGGATTGAAGGCTCAGGTAAGAACCATCCTTGAAACTACTTTTGGTCGGGTATACCTTGCCAATGATGCCTTGAACACCGATTTTATCGTGGATCCGGCATTGGTCGTCAATGGCGAGTTGGCCACCTTCGATGTGTTTTTCCCCATCAACAGACTGTTGGAATTGAACAACGTGGCCTCGATCAACTTTATCAGGCCCTTGTATACGCCTATTTTACAGCAAATAGGGAGAGTGAGTACGCAGGGCGATGGGGCCATGCTCACCGATGCGGTGCGGGAGTCTTTTGTCCTGACGCGCGATGAAGACGGTACGCCCCTTACCTATGTGAACGGCGCAGGGATTAAGATCGGGGTGATTTCCGATAGTTTTGATAAGCAGCCTGCCAGTGAAGGGCAATCCAAAGCAACGGCCGATGTGTCAAACAGAGATCTTCCCGGGACCGCAGGAATTGGAAACCCCGATTATCCCACCCCAGTGGACGTCCGTAAAGATTATCCTTATCCCGGTGGCTCCGACGAAGGGCGGGCCATGATGCATATCATCCATGATGTGGCCCCGGGGGCCGAACTGGCCTTCAGTACCGGCATCCTATCTCCAAGGGACTTTGCCCTGGCCATTGAGGATTTGGCATTGGCAGGGTGTGACCTGATCGTCGACGATGTCACCTATCCCTTCGAACCCTTCTTCGGGGAAGGGCAGATTTCAAAGGCGATAAAGGATTTTACGAATGGACCGGGCAACGAAGGCCATGCCTATTTTACCTCGGCCGGGAATTTCGCCAATCGGGGCTATCAGAGCGTTTTCAAGGCATCGACCCTCTCCCCGGTCACCAACGTCGAAGCCCTTGACGCTGCCAAGGCGCATGTGTTCAACACCGGGCAACCGGAAGACATTTTTCAAGGCATCTCCGTGGTGCCCGGTACCTATATGATCGTGTTGCAATGGGACGAGCCCTTGGCCTCACAGGACAATGGCATTCCGGGGGCCACGACCGATCTTGATATCTTTCTGGTAGACGACCTGGGCAATTTTATCGTGGGCAACAACAGGGTCAATATCAATGGCGACGCCGCCGAAGTCCTGGTCTTTCAGGCCACGGGTACCGGTACCGCCAATATTTTGATCACCAGCCCAACCGATCCGGGGCCCGTACCCTTCCGGTATATCGCCTTCAGGACCACCTCCGATACAAATCCCCCCACCACCGGACTGCAGTTTACCGAGTACAACGGGGGCGCCCCCACGGTCAGCGGCCATGCCATGACCCTGGAAGCCAGAACGGTGGGCGCGGTATTTTATCAGAATGCCTCGAATCCTTCTGCGCAGCCCTTTTCTTCCTTTGCCGGAGCGTTGACCAATACACCGGCCCAAGTGTTGCAGGTAGACCTTGCCGCCCCGGATGGCGGCAATACCAATGTGGATTCCATAGGGCAGGATGATATTAATGGGGTACCCATTGATGGGGATGGTTTTCCGAACTTCTTCGGGACCTCTGCCGCGGCACCGCATGCGGCGGCGGCATTTGCCCTGTTGCAATCTGCGATTCCCACCTGGTATCCCGAGAGCGGCCTGCCCATCGAGGTGGGCGTGACCACCAATTTGACCGCAGATCAGGTGCTGCAATATTTCAAAAATACCGCGGTACCGGCCGGTCCTATTGAAACGGCCGGGAGTGGCCTGATCGATGCCGAAGCGGCCCTAGGGCAAATTGCAGCGCAAACGGCGGTTTTAAATGGTTTTACAGTGGATGAGGGACAAGGAGAGCCGATCCCTGGAGTGTCTACCTATAACGTGACCATTACGGGAAAATATATTCCCACCTCGGAAGGCGGGGTTTCCGTATTATTGGGAGACCAGGTATTGGCCACCGTGGGAACGCCCACTTCAACCGAAATTACGGCCACCGTGCTGCCTTTTACCGGCAACCCCCAGCTGACCGTGCTCAACAATAGTGAACTGCCGGGTGCCGGGAAATCGAACGGTTTGCCGATCGTGCCCGATAACAAGATTGTTTTGAACATCACCGCCGATCCTGTTGATATCGAGTTTGGGCAAGATTATGAATTCACCTATAGCGTGGAGGGCCTTACAGGGGAAATGACCTACGAAGATACCGGCCTCCCGGAAATCGCTTTGACGAGTGGGGCCTTCGCGCCTTTCCCCGATGTGGACGATTATACCATATTTATAGATTTTGTGGATGGGGAACGCACCGAGGCAGAATTGGCCGCCTTGGATACCTATCAGGTCAACTTCATCGAGGGCGATTTTATCGTTACCAAAAAAGACCTGTTGATCCAACCTTTGGATGATACGATAACCTATGGTGATCCGGTAGATGTGATACTTGGTTATACATACGTCAATGACGGTATTAGTCCTGAGAACGATACTGCTTTTCTTAATGTCATAAAGTCTGCCCATAATCAGGATTTCTTTGAGGAAAATAAACTGATTTTGATCAATCGGTTCAGGGCAGTGGTGAACGAAGTGGATGTTTTGGGCCTGTTGAATCAGGGAAGTTGGATAGGGAGCGACAGAACCATCAACAATCGTTTTCGGGCGGTGGTGAACGGGATGGACCTTATCGATCTCGATATCAGCCATTTTACAGATTACGATGCTGCCGAGGAAGATCCCATCACTAATCGTTTCAGGGCCGTGGTCAATCGGTTCAGGGCCGTTGTGAACAGTACGGACCTCTTCGGTAATCAGGTCGATTTTGATTTTGGACCGGAAGTTCCTGAACTTAATAGATTCCGCGCCGTCGTGAACGGTACAAGTTTGGGCGATGAGAATGATTTGAACGACTATAACAAGGTTTTTGCGGTCATCGATGAAGGGGATGCCCCAACAGAAGAGGATCCCGACCGCGAAATTTCCCAATTCTATGCCTTGAACCTGTTATCGGGCCTTGATGTTACCCCAGATACAGAAGGGGAAGAGGAAGACGGCCGTCACTATATATTCCCGGGAGGGTTCTTGAACGGTTTGGCTTCGAACTTTAACGTCACTTTTGGTGCTGGCAGACTAGAAGTAGATGCTGCTAGCTTGTTCTATGAAACACCCAATTTGGAGATAGACTTTGGAGTGGGCATTACCAGGGCCTATCTCGATGCGCTGATCTCTCCCGTGCCGGCGGAGGAAGGCTGTGAAGTTTGTCCGGAGGCCTCCTTGTTCTTCGAAGGATTTGAATATGACGATACGGTGGAAACCGTTTTTGCCGACCCAACATGTGATCCGGAGGAACTTGCGGAAGGGGAATTATGTCCCATTGTAATACCTTATTACTTCGAGAATACTGAAACTGGCCAAACGTTTGATATTTCGGATGCCGGCGAAGATGGGCTGATGCTGCCCGCCGGTTTCTATTTCATTAAGATCAGGGATACGAAGAATTATGAACTCGATTTTGGGGAAGGCATTGGCAGGCTGGAGGTGATCGACCGGGTATATACCGTGAGCGGAAATTATGATGGCGACTATACCGTGGAATATGGTGACCTCGTTTTTCCTGAAGATATCGGTCCGTTCGTGCAGATCTTCAAGACCGGCGAAGATGAAGATTTGGTGGAACTGGACGAAGGCGAGCTCGAGGCCCTGTTCCCCGATGGTATCCAATACTACCTGGTGGATGAGACATTGGAAGATGAAGTAGGAGAGGTTACCCGGTATTTCTTGAATGATGAGGAACCGCCCCTGTTGCCCTACGTGGGCCGCTTTATCGTCAAGATTTCCCTGCCCGACGAACCCAACTTTGAACTGGTCTATGAGGATCCGCTTATCGTGGAGGTCGTCAATAAGGTATTGATCGTCAGGAGTATTTTCTATAATTATGAGAACCCGGGAAATCCATACGGCATCGACTATGGGCAGGAGATCACGACCTTGGAATGGCAGACCTTTTTGGATAATAATATCATTTTTGAAGACCCGAACGATGGAGATGTAGATTTAGACAACGTTTTTCCCCCTAGTGGCATTGTCCCATATTATTTGGTGGATGAGGACCTGGAAGGTACCGAAGTTGAGGTAAAATATTTCCTTGGGGACATCAATGATGATGATTATCTCGAATTACCTGTGGGACGATATGTGGTGCGGGTCGACATGCCGGAGAGCAACTATGACCTTGAATACGCCACCCTGCTGATCGTAGAGGTCGGCAAAAAGCAATTGACCTTTAATGCCGATTCGTTCGAGTTGGAATATGGGGAGGAAGTCTTCGAAGAAGATATCCAGAAGTTCGACAATCCGACAGAAAGCCTGATATCGGTATTTCAAGGATTTGCCTATGAAGACAATGAGTTCGACCTGTTCGATGAGGCGATTCCCTATGTTTTCGAGCTGATTGGAGGTGAGGGCGAAATACCGCTGGGCGACCGTTTGGTGGTGGGCGATTATCTTATCAGGATCGAAAGTGGCGCGGCTGACGATTTGCAGAACTATGAGATTATCTATGACGATGGAGAGGAGGGAGTGCAAAACAATGTTTTGACGATCACCAAGGCAGAACTTTCCGCATGTATCGATCCCGAAATACCTGAGATCAGGGCTGGGGACCTGATTACCCCCGCTTTCCTCGATGATTATTTCATCATCAATGGTTACCTCTATGATGACGACCAAAACAACGTGTTCCCCGGTGGCGTGATCACTTACGTGCTTGTGGAAGCGGGGGATGAAACGATTATTCCGACCGAAGGCATCACTTTGGGAGAGGGCATCTATACCATCAGGATTTTTGGTGATGAAGATGATGAAATTGACAATTATCTTGACAATTATACCGTAAGCGGCCTGGCCTGTAAATCGACCATCGAGGTGACCAAATGTGGCGATGCCGTAATCCTCGATTTCAGCAATTACACTTATGATGCATTTTTTGGCGAATACCGTTTTACCGATGTGTTACTTAGTCCTGAATTGGATCTCGATGCCCTGGTCACGGTACAAACGCGTGGCACTGTCCAAAATGTGACTATCGATCAAAATATTTCTTTCGATTTAAATACGGACAACCGGAAGCAGTTCAGGCCCTCTGCAGGGTTTAATATAACTTCGTCAGAGGTACCGCCCTATGTCGAATTTTCGATCACCTTGGTCAATAAGGGCACCCGTAGCACGGCTACGGTGGGCAAATTGATTGCCGGGGTGCTCGATGTTGACGGGGAAAGCGGTTACAAGGAATATGTGGAAATCAACCTGCCTTCCCAATACACCGTACAAGGTGGCGCAAACCCTACACAACTGCAGGTGACCGAAAAACCAGCAAACGGTTTGTTGGAGATCATTGGCCATAGTAGTTCATATATAGGGCCGATTTTTAATGGCGCACCAAGGGGGAATGTGGAGGTGGTCTATGAAAATGTGTCCTCCTTGATCTATAGGATTGGGGCAACGGATGATCTGGGCCCTGTTCCTGTAAGGCAATTTGGTATACAGTTCAGCTGTTTGACCAATTTCGATCCCTTGTCCGAGCCCGTGACGGTGGAAGATTTAGGAAGCCCAATGACCGAGACCGCGGCAGAAACCGAATGTGTGGTTTATAACAATCCCGTTGGGCAGGCTAACGATTATGTGTTGACCCTGCGACCTAAAGAAGGGATTTCGGGTGAGGCCAGCGTATCATTTATGCTGCTAGGTTCAACACAAAGTATTAACTTTGGTTTTGAATTTGTTTCGGAAGAACAGCCGATAGTGATCAATATGGGCAACGAATCGGTATTTGCCAACGGCCTTTATATTGTACAAACCAATATAGGGGATTGTCAAAGCGACGGGTTTATTGTGATCAAGAAAGAATAGCTTATGAAAATTGGGTTTTGGTCTGTTTGGGGTTCCCTGCTGGTAGTGCTGCTTGCAGTGCCATCGAACCCCCTATTGGCCCAGAACAATGCCGTAGATAGTCTAAAGAACATCGTGGAAACAGGACAGCAGGATAGCACCACGGTCTCTGCCCTGAATGCTTTGAGCTCCGAAGTGCTCAACAATGAAGATATTGCAGGGGCAAGGAAATATGCTCTTGAGGCAGAAAGTTTGGCCAAGAATTTGAATGATGTCAATGGGAAGGCCCTGGCCCAAAAAAATGTGGGCATGACCTATTATTATGAAGGGGATTACCTCAAAGTTTTGGATTATTGGTCCCAATCTTTGGAATCATTTGAAAGTGCAAAAGATTCATTGGGCATAGCGAACATGACCAGTAATCTTGGCGTTGCCTATTATGATCAGGGGGGCAACACCAAGGCAATCGAATTTTATTTAAGATCGTTGCGCATTGCGGAAAAATTGAACGATACGCTTCGCATCGCTACCGCTCTTGTAAATATTGGTGGTGTTTACAGCGATAATCCCAATGATTATGACAAGGCCCTGGACTATTATAATCAGACCAAACAGTATTTACAGGATCTTAACGATGTTCGCCTCACCACGGCTTATCTCAGTGGCGTGGGAGAAATCTATAAGAATAAAAAGGAGTATGACCAGTCGTTTGAATTTTTTGAAGAGGCCTTGCCATTAAACGTCGATACCCCTACCTATGCCCATTTATTGACTCAAATGGGCGATTTAGAATTTAAAAGGGGCAATAGGAGTGAGGCTTTGAAATATTTGGATCTGGCCTATAAAACCGCGAAAGAGAACAATCAACAATATGAAATGGTATCGGCCCTGGTGGCCGAGGGAAATATCTTTAAGGACAAGGAATTCAATAGGGCGTTGAAGGCCTATACAGAAGCCGAAGCGATCGCTTCGGCATTGGAATTGGATTACCAATTAAGGGATATTTATAAGGGCTTGGCAGATACCTATGCTTCCAACAATGATTTTGGTAATGCCTTTAAATATCAAGGCCTCTATCTTGCGAAAAAAGATACCTTGTTCAATTTGGAAACCAATGATAAGATTCGGGGACAACAGTTCGTTTTTGACATCGAGAAAAAACAGAACGAAATCGGTCAATTGGAGCAGGATGCACAAATACAGGATCTAGTGGTAAAACGGCAAAAATATGCACTTTACGGTACCATACTATCGGTAATGTTGGTATTGGTATTGGCCATAGGCTCTTATAAGCGGTATCGCTACGTAAAGAAGACCAACAAGATCATCGAGGAGGAGAAAAACCGCTCCGAGAACCTCTTGCTCAACATCCTGCCCGATGAAACAGCCCAAGAACTGAAAACAAATGGCAAGGTGAAGGCCAAAAAGTTCGAATCGGTCACCGTGATGTTCACCGATTTCAAGGGCTTTACCAGTTATTCCCAAAACCTTTCCCCGGAAAAGCTGGTGAAAACGGTCGATTATTATTTTTCGAAGTTCGATGCCATCATGGATAAATACGACCTGGAGAAGATCAAGACCATCGGCGATGCCTATATGTGCGCCGGAGGCTTGCACCAGCCGATCGATGGCCACTCCCATAGGATGATAGAGGCCGCCTTTGAGATCGCCCAGGTGATGCAGGAAGCCAAGAAGGAAACAGATCCCGACATCGTGCCCTTCGAGGTAAGGATCGGCATCAATACCGGGGCCATAGTGGCCGGGGTGGTGGGGACCCGAAAATTCGCCTACGACATCTGGGGCGATACCGTAAATGTCGCTGCCCGTATGGAATCACTTTCCGAACCCGGAAGGGTCAACGTTTCCGAAAACACCTATTTGCTGATCCGTGACACCTATTCCTGCGAGCATCGGGGACAGATCCATGTGAAGAACAAAGGCATGATGGACATGTATTTTGTGAACGGCCCAAAACGCAAGGTGGCCCCAAAGGCCAAGATCGAGAAGCAGGTGAATATTTAATGGCGTCCTCCGACCCTATTTCCCTTTTCCGTTAGCGTTTATTTCTTATATTTAATCATAGGTCCGCTTTGATTGACCCCCCCCTTGATGATGGGCCTTTTTTGGTTTTCGGAACCATCGTTTCAGTCAACCACCTTATTTTAACCTAACCTTTAAAGATTGCCGTTATGGAAGGACTAATGATGCAGTACCCCCTCACCACAAATGTAATCCTCGAATATGGGAACCGTGCCTTCCATTACAAGAGGGTGATCAGTTATATGCCCAATGGCAACCGCCATGAATATACTTTTGGCGACCTGTACAAACGTTGTAAAAAGCTGGCCAATGTGTTGACCCAAAAACTGGGCCTTGGCAAGGGCGACATGGTCGGTACCTTTGCCTGGAACCATTACCAGCATCTCGAACTCTACTATGCCATTCCCGGCATCGGGGCAATCTGCCATACGATAAATATCCGGCTTTCGTCCCAACAGACCGAGTTCATCATCAACCATTCCGAAGACAAGGTCATTTTTGTCGACGCCACCCTGGTGAAGCTCCTGGAGCCCATCGCCTCCCTTTTGGAGACCGTGGAACACTATATCATCATCAATGCGGCCGAGGGTTTTACCACCACCCTGCCCAACATACTGCACTATGAAGATTTGATGAAGGGCCAATCCGAGTCCTATGAATGGCCCAAACTGGAGGAGAACGATGCCTGTGGCATGTGCTATACCAGTGGTACCACCGGCCTTCCCAAAGGGGTGCTCTATTCGCACCGTTCCACTTTTTTGCATGCCGCTACCATCTTGTCGCCCAATGCGGCGAATATAAGCAGCCAGGACACGGTGCTGTTGATCGTGCCCCAATTCCACGTGATGGCCTGGGGCTTTCCCTATATGTGCATCTTGGCGGGCGCCACCATGGTGATGCCCTCTGCGAACCTGCAGCCCGAGGCAATCATCAAAATGCTGGCCGATGAAAAGGTGACCAAGGCCAACGGAGTGCCCACGATCTGGTTGGGCGTCTACGAGGCGTTGAAGAAAAACCCGCCCAAGGAGAAATTGGCACTGCAGGAATATTTGGTGGGCGGATCGGCCCTGCCACCCAGTTTGATCGAAGCCTTTGAAAAGGATTTCGGCATCAAGGGCGGCCAGGCCTGGGGCATGACAGAAACCTCCCCGCTGGGCACGGTGAGCCGGTTACAACCCGAACATGAAAAGCTCAGCGAAAAGGAAAAGCTTAAAATACGTGCCAAGCAGGGCACCGAATTCCCTGGGGTCGAGATCAGGGTGGTGCAGGAGGATGGCACCATAGCGCCCAGGGACGGGAAGACCATGGGGGAACTGCAGATCAAAGGGGTATGGGTGATCAGTTCCTATTTCAAGACCCACAACCAAGAAAATTTTACCAAAGATGGATGGTTCAAGACCGGTGATGTGAGTACGATCGATGAAAACGGCTATATGGAGATCACCGACCGCACCAAAGACCTGATCAAAAGCGGGGGCGAATGGATCTCGAGCGTGGCCCTTGAATCGGCCTTGATGTCGCACCCCAAGATCAGGGAAGCCGCCGTGATCGCGATTCCAGACGAGAAATGGATGGAACGCCCTCTGGCCAGCGTCGTGCTGTTCGATCCGCAAGACCCGATCCCCAACTCGGAACTGATCGATTATCTGATGAAAGACTTCGCCAAATACCAGGTGCCCCAAGACTATGTCTTTATCGAACAGGTGCCCAAGACCAGTGTGGGGAAATTCGATAAAAAGGAATTGAGGAGGCTGTATGCCGAAGGCAAATTGGTGTATTGATCTTTGGATTCCGTTCGATCGTAAACCTTACCCTTTCGATGCGATCGGGGCGAGATATTTCTGGTCGATATAAAAGGTGCCGAAGGGCAGGAGGGAAGCGGTCAACAGCACCAGCATCCTTTTGAACCCCCATTTTTTCTGTATGCAAAAAACGATGGCCAAAAGCGCATAGGCGATGAAAAGGAAGCCATGCGCATACCCGATATAAATATTCGGTCTTGGCAGGTCTGCCAGATATTTAAGGGGCATGCTTACCGCAAAGAGGGCCAAATAGGAAATACCTTCAAGTATGGCACTGGCCCTGACAAGGTTCAACATAATTATCGTTTTGCACCACCGGAATAGGTCTCGGTCGTGCCATTTATAAAGTTCAACATGCTGCTTCGCGATCTTGCCTAAAGGTGGATCACTTCCCCATAGGCATCGGCAACCGCCTCCATCACCGCTTCGCTCATCGTGGGGTGCGGGTGCACCGCTTTCAATACCTCATGCCCCGTGGTTTCCAATTTACGACCCAGTACGGCCTCCGCGATCATATCGGTCACCCCGACGCCGATCATATGGCATCCCAGCCATTCGCCGTATTTGGCATCGAAGATCACTTTCACGAATCCTTCTGGCGTTCCTGCGGCTTTTGCCTTGCCACTGGCCGAAAAGGGAAATTTGCCCACTTTGAGCTCATAGCCTTTTTCAAGGGCCTGTTTTTCGGTGAGTCCCACCGAAGCCACTTCCGGCATACAATAAGTACAACCAGGGATGTTGCCGTAATCGAGGGGTTCTACGTGCATGCCCGCAAGCTTTTCAACACAGAGTATCCCTTCGGCCGAAGCCACGTGGGCCAGGGCCTGTCCCGGGGTCACATCGCCGATGGCATAGTATCCGGGAATGTTGGTGGCATAGTAGTCGTTGACCAAAATTTTGTCCCTATCGGTGGCAATGCCCACTTCCTCCAGGCCGATATTCTCAATATTCGATTTAATGCCCACGGCAGAAAGCACCACATCGGCTTCGATCACTTCCTCTCCCTTGCTTGTTTTTACGGTTACCTTCACGCCTGCTCCCGAAGTATCTGCTTTGGTGACTTCAGCCGAAGTCATGATCTTGATGCCCGATTTCTTGAAACTGCGTTCCAATTGCTTGGAAACGTCCTCGTCTTCCACGGGAACGATATTGGGCAAGAATTCCACCACGGTCACCTCGGTGCCCATGGCATTATAGAAATAGGCGAACTCGATGCCAATGGCACCGCTGCCCACCACGACCAGTCTTTTGGGCTGGGTCTCCAAGGTCATCGCCTTACGGTACCCGATTATTTTTTTGCCGTCTTGGGGCAGACTCGGCAGCTCACGGCTCCTGGCCCCTGTGGCGATGATGATATTGTCGGCACTGTATTCGGTTTCCTTTCCATCCTCCCCTTTTACCGAAACTTTTTTGCCCGGTTTTAAGGTGCCAAAACCATTGATCACTTCAATTTTGTTCTTTTTCATCAAAAATTGCACGCCTTTGCTCATGCCATCGGCAACATCACGGCTGCGTTTTACCACGGCATCGAAGTCTTTTTCGACCCCCTCGGCCTTCAGGCCGTAATCACCGGCATGTTTCAAGTATTCGAATACCTGGGCAGATTTCAGCAACGCCTTGGTGGGAATACAGCCCCAGTTCAGGCAAACGCCCCCAAGACTTTCCTTCTCTACAATAGCGGTCTTGAAGCCCAATTGGGAAGCCCTGATGGCCGTAACATAGCCGCCCGGCCCACTGCCTAAAACAATAATATCGAAATTGCCCATATCTTAAAATTTAGAGGATTCGATCCCGATTGTAATCGGGAAAGGTGCAAAAATACATAAATCAAATTCCAAAACCCAAATTCCAAATCGGAATCATGACCGTTTCAAAAAAAGCCTTTGCCATGGCCGTGAAGGGGGCGAAGCGGGGGAAATCGGTTCAGCTTTTCTGTTCTTTGTTGAAGTAGATCAAATAGTAGTACATCTGTCGCTCCTCGTCCCAGCCTTTCTCCACGAATTTCTGCGCCGAATCGGGGTTGATGAAATCGAGCTTGATCTGTATGTTCGTATCGAGGTTGATCACGTTCTTGATTTTCCTACGGGCATCGGAAACCGCTTTGTTGGCGATGTCGAAGTTGGAGACGTCCTCAATGCTGTACTTGGGGCCTTTCTCCACCTTGTAGTGCTTGAATTCGGGGATCAGTTCCGGGTTCTCCATCACCTCGTTCAAAAAATTCGATTCCTCGAAGGCATCGTTTTTGGCGAAATGGTTCACGGCCCGGTTCATGAAAAGAACCTCTTGTTGCTTGTCTTCTGCCGGGAGCACGACATCCTTGGCGAAATTCTGGCAAAATTTCAGGTAGTTCTTGGTATAGAAATTTTCATCGGCCAGGGCATCGACCCCCAAAAATTGCTCGAGCCAGTACTTGGTATCGTAGCGGTTACTGTCTACCGACAGTACTTTATAGCCTTCTTCGCCGTTCACGTTGAAGATAAGGCAGCCCTTATCGAGGCGGTTCACGTTGATGCCCTGTTGTATGACGATATCGAGGTTCCCCCCTTTTTCTTGGAATTGAAGGAAGTCGTGCTTCAGTTCGCTTTTAAAGATGCCAATGGCATCGACCTTAACGTTGTCGAGCATCAGATGGCTCAAATAGGCCACGTACAGTTCCCCGCTCTTGATATGCGGGTGGTTCGATTGTTCGAACAAATGGGTGGCGATCTGTTTTGAGTTTTGGTGCAGGCGCGAGGGGTCTTCAAAAACCTCGGAAACGA
Organism: uncultured Flavobacteriaceae bacterium; assembly: GCA_963760375.1. Taxonomy (GTDB): domain Bacteria; phylum Bacteroidota; class Bacteroidia; order Flavobacteriales; family Flavobacteriaceae; genus Pelagihabitans. The sequence continues at coordinate 540,376 of CAVXCS010000005.1, forward strand.
TCTTATGGAGGGCATTGAAGGTTACGTCCACTTCATCGGTGAACTTGAAATAGCTTTCCTCTTTTTCCCGAAAGGGCTTGAAAAAGTATTCCTTCAAGAGGCCCGTGGTCTCGTCGTTGAGGGCAAAAGGAGCCTCCGACAGAAAAACACTTTCCCCTTTGTTTTTATTGCCGACACGATGCAGGGAAAGACTTTCGATTTGGGCTGGATACAGATTGATCATGTTGTTTTTTGGGGTTATTCCTGAAATACAGGAGGGTGTTGTTCGTAATTTTTAGGTTTTAAAGATGGGCTCATGTCCTGGCTTGGTTGCCATGGTGGCAATTTCACCGATGCGATGATATGGGAAGGCCGGGGTTTGGACCCGTATCAGTTCCAGTTTTCGTCAAAGTCCATATCGTCGTAATTGTCCAAGGTATCATCAAAATCGAAAGCGGGGTCGGCCTCGAATTTTTTCTCGGGAGGGGCCTCCGGTATTTCCCCGAAACTGAAAAGCACATTGGGGTATGCCTTGCCGATTTCGACTTCGACCACATCGGCCAGTTCCACGAAAAAGGTCCACATGCTCAAAAAGTCATAAACATAAATCAGCTTTGGGGTTTCGGGCCCAAGGATGTTTTCCAAAAAGGTCTCCTGCATCAGGCGAACGGAGCCCGGGGTTTCGCCCATGTCGAACAGCGCGATTTCCTCGTCCTGGTTCCAATTCTCATCACAGGTATAAAAGGAGGCCATCTCATTGCCCAGAAAGCCAAAGGCCTGGGTAATGGTGTTGTGGAGCTCTTCCAAAGAATCGTCCGCGGCAATTTCGATATCCCTGAAGATATCTTCCTCCGCATCCAGAATTATCCTGATTTTATAGATCATCGGCCAAAATTAGTAGGAGGGCAAAGTTACGAAGTTTTAGGACTTTTCTGTGCATTTAGGGCCTCCAAAACCAAATAAAACTGAGTGCCGAACAACAGCGAAGCCAGGATAAGATGTATGGGCTGGGTGGTGAACGGAAAATCGAGATAATACATCATGATGCCCGTGAGCACTTCCAAAGCGAGCAGGCCCAACACCCAGTTGATCTTGCCAAAACCCAGTTTCCTTTTAAAGATCCTGTATCCCAAATATCCGTTCAAGAGCAGCACCAGGATCGAAAACGAACGGTGCACATAGAACGGCCAGGTAGGCGCTTGCAACCACAGGTTTTTGGCCGTTTCCCCCACCAGATCGATCTGCACGTCGACGAACTGCCGTACCTGGGTGCCCAATATGATCTGCACCAGGGTGGCCCCCAAGGCCAGGAAGAGCAATTTAACCACCATGTGGTCATGGAACGGTGCCTTTGCCCTGTCGCGGGTTCGATGGAGGAGATACAACAACATGGCCACTATGATCAGGGCCATGACCATATGTACCGTGATCTTCACGGGTTCCAAGACCGAGTATACCACGGTAGCGCCTAGCCAGGCCTGAAAACCCATGGCAAAGACGACCAAAATGGAGAGGAAGGTCAGTATTTTTTCTGTTTTCCGGTACCGTAAAGACAGGATGGCCATTACCAAGGTGGCCAATCCGGCCAGGGCACCCAAAAGCCGGTTGATGAATTCGATCCAGGTATGCCATGGATTAAAAATGGCATAATCGTGTTTGGTGTAGGGTTCCCAATCCTGGGCATCAAAACGATCGGTGGTCTTAAAATCTTCTTTGGCCACCTGCAGCGATTCGTCCTTGATAATGACTTGTCCTTTTTGGTAGTCCCTGTTCGCCGTCCATTGCAGTTCGGAGGCTTCGGTAGGGGGGATGTAATATCCAAAACACTTGGGCCAGTCGGGGCAACCCATGCCGCTTCCCGTCATCCTTACAATGGCTCCGGCGGCAATCACCAAATACACTAAGATCAGGGAGATTTTCGCGGCTTTGCGAAAGGTTTTTTGCATGATTTACGCTTAATAGAGTGCAAAATTACCACATCTTTTACACAAAAGGACTCCTATTTTGGAAAAAACGGATCGAATTTGCCGCTCTTGTTTACAGGCCCATGGCTTTGCCCTTTTTTAGCATGAAATCCCATGCCGCATCATGTTCGTTCGGAATTTCACCTTCCAAAATGGCCTCCTTGATCGCCTCCTTGATGATACCGATCTCTTTGGAAGGTTTAAGGTTGAAAGTTTCCATGATCTCTTCCCCGCTCACCGGGGGCTGAAAATTACGGATGTGGTCCCGCTCTTCCACCTCCACGATCTTTTGGCGTACCATCTTGAAGTTGTTTTTGTACTTCCGCTGCTTGGCGGGATTTTTGGTGGTGATGTCGGCCTCGCACAGGGTCATCAGATCCTCTACATGCTCCCCTGCATCGAAGACCAGACGGCGTACCGCCGAATCGGTGACATAGGCTTCGGAAAGCACGATGGGCCTGGAGCTCATCATTACCATCTTTTGCACAAACTTCATCTTGTCGTTCAAGGGCATGTGCAGGCGCTTGAACAATTTGTAGACCATTTTGGAACCGACAAATTCGTGCCCGTGAAAGGTCCACCCAATTTTTTTATGGAACCTTTTGGTGGGGGCCTTTCCGATATCGTGCAATAGGGCCGCCCAGCGCAACCATACGTCATCGGTAGTATCGGCGATATTGTCGACCACTTCGAGCGTATGCCAAAAATTATCCTTATGGCGTTGGCCCTCGATTTCCTCAATGCCCTCCAAGGCGATCAGTTCGGGCAAGATATAGGGCAAGAGTCCTGTTTTGTGCAACAGCCCAAAACCGATGGAAGGTTTGGGGCAGGCCAATATTTTATGCAGTTCCTCGACAATGCGTTCCCCTGAAATGATCTTGATGCGTTCTTTGTGTTCGGTGATCGCTTGTAGCGATTTCAGCTGTATCTCAAAACCGAGTTGGGTGGCGAACCGAATGGCCCGCAACATGCGCAGCGGGTCGTCGGAAAAGGTGATGCCCGGTTCCAAGGGGGTTCGGATCAGTTTGCGTTCAAGATCGCCCAAACCATCGAAAGGATCTAACAGCGTACCATAATCTTCGGCATTCAAGGAAATGGCCAAGGCGTTTATCGTGAAATCCCTTCTTTTTTGGTCCTCTTCCAAACTGCCGTCCTCCACCACGGGTTTTCTGCTATCACGGTCGTAGCTCTCTTTGCGGGCCCCGACGAACTCCAGTTCCAGATCGCCCTGTTTGATCATGGCGGTACCGAAGTTTTTAAAAACGGTGACCTTGGGATTCCCCGGCAATGCAGCGGCTACTTTCCGGGCAAGGTCGATGCCACTGCCCACCACTACAATATCGATATCCTTGGGGGTGCCCCTTTGCAAAAGATAATCACGTACATAGCCGCCGATGACATAGGTGTTCGACCCAAGTGCCCTGGCGGCATCATTGACGATCGAAAAGATCGGATCTTGAATGGCTTTTTGGTAATTGCTTCGTTCCATGATATGGGCTTCATTCCCGATATTTTCGCATCGGAAGACTTCTTATGACGCGTATTCAATGCTTATTCGCGTATCACTTTTACCGAACCATCATTCCCCAGTTTTAGAATGGAGGAAGGCGGACCGTTGGTTTTGTCTCGGTGCAAATTTACCACATAGTCGACACCTTTTAAAACGGCATCGCTGATTTCTGAAAATCGTCCCGGTGAAGGTTCGCCCGAAAGGTTCGCCGATGTGGAAACGATGGGTCTTTTGAACTTGTTGATCAGGTACTGGCAAAATTGATCTGAAGCCACACGAATGGCCAGGGTATTGTCGCTTGCGATCAGATTTTTCGCCACCCCCTTGGGCTGGTCGTAGATAATGGTGGTCGGCTTGGTGGTGAGATCGATGATATCGTAGGCCAACTCGGGCACTTCATGTACATGCCTTTCGAGCATGGGTACATTGGCGACCAGGCAGATCAGGGCTTTGCTGTCCGCTCTTTTTTTAAGGGCGTAGACTTTGCTGACGGCCGCTTCGTTGGTGGCATCGCAGCCGATGCCCCAAACCGTATCGGTGGGGTAGAGGATAAGGCCGCCCTTTTGAAGTACCTCAATGGCGTTGTTGATTTCTGTGGTCATTGGTCAAAAATGGCTTGAATCGATTTTTAGGAAGCAAAAATACATTTTCTTGGGTAGGCTGCCATGGGTCAGTCTTCAATAACCTGCCTTTGTTTCAATGATTTCCCGAGCGGGAGCCCGATCAGGATGCGATGGAAAAGTTTCCAATATTTGGGTTTAAAGAGCGAAACCAGGCCGTAGCGCAGGATGAAAAACAAGCGTAACAGTTGGTACTGCACATAGCCGTTGTTTTTACGGATGACATAGAACATCGAGGTTTTCAGCTCTATTTTGGTTTCGATGGGCATGCCTGCCCGATCAATGCTCTTGCCCTGATAATGCAGGTATTTTGCCGCAGGCAGGAAAAAAGTTATTCGATTCAGGCGGCGGAGTCGGCAGCAGATATCGCTTTCTTCGAAATACAGAAAGAGGTTCGTATCAAAACCCCCAACGGCTTTGAAATCGGAGGCCCGGAAAAACATGAAACTCCCGTTCACATAGTCTACCTGTAGGGGATCCGCGTATATTTTTCGCCTTTTGGGCTTCGATTTTGGGTGGAGGAATTCGATCGCGGCCTTGCCGAAAACCTCGCGACCAAAGGAGGTAAAATGGTCGAAACTCACTGTCGGTTTTTCGTTTTCGTCATAAATTTGGGCACCACAAACGGCCGCATCAGGGGTCTTCTGCATGAAATCGTGGCAGATCGAAACCGCGTCGTTGATCAGGAGGGTATCGTTGTTGAGAAAAAGATAATGATCGGCATTGGCATGCTGTACCCCCATCATGTTCCCGCCCCCGAAACCCGTATTGATCTTGCTCCGATAAAGCTTTATTCTGGGATCGTCAACACCCCTCAGGAGATTTTGCAAGGCATCAAAATCATCCCGTTTTGAAGCATTGTCGATCACGATAATTTCGTAGGAGAGTGCCTTGGAAGTCTTCAACAAAATATTTTCAACGCATTTGACCGTATCATAGGAGCCATTGTAGTTGATGAGGATGATGGCCACCTGAACCTTGTTTATGGTCGTTATCGCGGGTTTTTCCATCCTTAGTTGCAATGTTCCTCCAAAAAGTTCAGCAATGACCGGTTGAAAAGGGCAGGTTCGAAGGCATTATAAAGGGTATCGATATTTTTTTTGAGGTATTTTTTATCTTGATTTTCAAAAAGTTCCGGTTTGTAATCTTTCAGGTGTGCCCCGACATGCTTTGTTCGGGCATCATTGTGCCATGCTTCTTTGAGAATAAACGGACTGAACATACAAAACGTAGGAACTTCTATGGCCTTGGCCATGTTCACCGCGCCCCCTTCATTGCCGATCAGGGCGTCACATTGCGATAACAACGCGATGAACTCCCGCAAGGAAGGGGCATAAAAGTCGATCGCGATCCGTTCTTGGGTTTTGGCATCGCAGTGGTCATAAATGGCCCGTGCTTCTTTTTCCTGGTGGGGCAGGTAGTTGAAAAGTATCTTGGCATTGGTATTTTCACAAATGGTGCCGATGATGCTGGCCATATAGGCGGTAGGATATGTCTTGATCGCATCACTGCCCAAAATGCCCATCATGATCAGGGGTTGGGATGCATCCGACTTCAGTGCCGTGGCCACCTGGGAGGCGGCCTCCAGCTCTGCTTCCTGCAGGTACAATTTTGGGTTCGTCACATAGGTGTTCGATGCCTTGAGCAAGGGGTCGAGCAACCGCAATCGGTTGTGCATGGCCAGGGGTATCGTTCCTTCAACGACCAAGTTTTCTTTGATGGTATCGGTATAGACCCATCGGGTATACCATTTGTCGTGAGCTATCTTGTACTGTGCACGGGCAAAGTGCGAGATCAGGTTGCTTTCCAATTTACCATAAACATCGATCACCGCATAATATTCCTCTTTTTTGATGTCTTTCAGGAAGTCATAAAAATCGAATTTATTTCGACTGAAATGATTTTTAAAGACGATGACCTTATCGATAAAGGGGTTGTTTTCCAACACCGCCAAGGTATGTTCGTTGGCGACAAAATGTATTTGGCAATCGGGATACCGGTCTTTCAGATTTTCACAAAGAATGGTGCTGGTGAGCACGTCACCTATCATTTTTTGCTGTATGACCAGGAATTTCATACGATTTGGGGCTTCGTTTCCAATGCTGCAAATATAGCCAATTTCGGGTCAGTTCCGATTACGGCCCATTTAGACGGCATATTTTCTTGGTGATCCTTTTCAAAAAACTACATTTGCAAAATCATCAGAAAGCAAGCGCATCCTATGAGCACGGTCAGTGTTATCATTAGTACCTATAACAAGCCGGATTGGCTGGAAAAGGTTTTGTGGGGCTTCAATTGTCAGAACTACAAAGATTTTGAGGTCATTATTGCCGATGATGGTTCGGGTTCGGAAACCAAGGATAAAATTGAGGCCCTGAGACCACGGATGTCCTATCCCATCAACCATATTTGGCAGGAAGACAATGGCTTCCAGAAATGCAAGATCTTGAACAAGGCCATCCTGGCCTGTAAAACGGAATATATCATCATGACCGATGGTGACTGCATTCCGAGGGAAGATTTTGTTCAGGTGCACTATATCAACAAAGAACCGGGATTTTTTATTTCGGGCGGTTATTATATGTTGCCCATGAACATTTCGCTGGCGATCACAAAAGCTGATATTGAGCGGCAAAACTGCTTCAATATTCAATGGTTAAAGGAGAAAGGCATACCAAAGACCTTCAAGAACAACAAGTTGACCGCCAAAGGCTTTATCTCCAAATTCTTCAATGCGATTACGCCCACCAATGCCAGTTGGAACGGCCACAATTCATCGGGCTGGAAAAAAGACATCATGAACATCAACGGTTTTGATGAGCGGATGCAATATGGGGGCGAAGATCGGGAATTTGGCGAAAGGCTCTTCAATTACGGGGTGCGGTCGAAGCAATTGCGATACAGTGCGGTCTGTGTCCACCTAGATCATGAACGGGGCTACAAAACGCCCGAGGCCATTGCAAAAAACCAAGTGATACGGCGTGAGGTGAGACAGAACAAAAGCGTTTGGACCTATCACGGCATTACCAAGTAGTAGGCCAGCTCGTTCTTCTTCTCCAATTTTTTCAGCTCCCTATACCTTTCCAGATCGCTCAAGGCGTTGAGATAACAAATGGTGATGCCCTTTTTGCCGTCGAGAAAGCCCAACCTTAAGAAGTAGTGGTTGAAAAATTTCCAAACGGGTTTGAAAATGAGGTAAAAGTAGTTGAACTGCTTCTCCCTATAAAACGATTCCTGCGCCTTTAACCTGCCATATTTGAGCATTTTACACTTGTAATCGTCAAAATTCTTATAGCAGTAATGCACCAATTGTTCCTTGAAAATGCCCGATTCGCCATCAACGTCCAAGGTTTCGTGCACGATTTTCTTATCTGAGAATTGGGCCTTGCTTTTTCTGAATAGCCTGTAATTTTTATCGGTCTGCCATCCACTGAAACGCAAATGCTCGTTTTGGAACATGAATTTTCGATAGAACCAATAGGCCACGATTTCCGAATCCCCGTTAACGGTCTGTAAAATTTCTGATTTTAGATTTTCCGATACCACTTCATCGGCATCCAAGAAAAGTACCCAATCATTGGTGGCCTGTTTTAGGGCAAAGGATTTTTGTAAAGTGAAATTCACAAAAGGATGTTGGATGACCTTGACCTTTGGATGGGCCTGGAGGTATTCAAAAGTGCCGTCAGTACTGTAAGAATCAACCACGATGATCTCATCTGCAAAGGAAACCGAATCGATGCAGCGCTCGATATATCCTTTCTCGTTATAAGCGATGATCAGGGCCGAAATTCTTTCTTTGGTACGGTTCATAGACTGAAAAAAATATTGGAAGCTTTGGTTGGCAACTATTTTATAACTAAAAAAAAAGCAAAAAAGTATTGATGATCACAAAAATCCAATCCTTTATACCGCTACATCGTATTCCCTGAGTGCCTCGTTCAAAGAGGTTTTTTTATTGGTGCTCTCTTTGCGCGTACCGATGATCAGGGCGCAGGGCACCTGATAGTCACCTGCAGGGAATTTCTTGACATAGCCCCCAGGTATAACAACTGAACGTGCCGGAACCCTACCCTTGTATTCGATCGGTTTGCTGCCGGTGACATCAATGATCTTGGTTGAAGCCGTGAGTACTACGTTGGCACCCAGGACCGCTTCTTTTTCCACCCTGACCCCTTCCACCACGATACATCGCGATCCGATAAAGGCATTGTCCTCTATGATCACCGGTGCGGCCTGCAAGGGTTCCAAGACCCCGCCGATACCGACGCCACCGCTGAGATGAACATTTTTACCTATTTGGGCACAGCTTCCCACAGTGGCCCAAGTGTCTACCATGGTGCCTTCATCGACATAAGCACCGATGTTTACGTAGCTGGGCATCAAAATGGTACCCGCTGAAATATAGGCGCCATGGCGAGCCACGGCATGGGGCACCACGCGAACGCCTTTTTCCGCATAGCCCCGTTTTAAAGGTATTTTGTCGTGAAATTCAAAAATGCCCACCTCCAAGGTTTCCATCTTTTGAATGGGAAAATACAGTACCACCCCTTTCTTGACCCACTCGTTGATCTGCCAACCACCGTCTTTCGGTTCCGCACATCGCAGTTTTCCCAGATCCAGTAGTGCGATAACTTCCCTTATGGCCTTTTGTGTATTTTCTTCCTTTAAAAGTTCCCGGTTATCCCAGGCATTTTCAATGGTTTGTCTCAATTCGGTCATGCGATTCCCTTAAATTTAGTGCAAATATAAGCGGTCAAAAATGAATTCGACTTTCAATTTTACGGTAATAACAATTTATGGGCTATTTTTGCAAAAAAAATAAATTGGGCAGGCTATTGGCATTGGATTATGGAAAAAGGCGCACGGGAATTGCGATAACCGATGAACTGCAATTGATCGCTTCCGGACTTACCACTGTGGATACCGATGAATTGATGGCTTTTTTGAAAGCCTATCTAGAGGTAGAAAATGTAACGGGCATCGTTGTGGGCGAGCCAAAACAGATGAACAATTTACCCTCGGAATCAGAAGTGCTCATACAACCGTTTATCAAAAGATTGGCCAAACAATTTCCACATACACCCATTTATAGACAAGATGAACGATTCACCTCAAAAATGGCCATTCGGTCTTTGGTGGAATCGGGCGTGAAGAAAAAACAAAGAAGGAACAAGGCCCTGGTCGACGAAGTGAGCGCCACTTTGATTTTACAGGCCTATTTAAACAAAATTCAATGATATTACCCATTGTTGCTTACGGGGATCCCGTTTTAAGAAAAGTAGGCATAGACATCGATCAGGCGTACCCCAATCTGAAGGAACTCCTTGAAAATATGTGGGAAACCATGTATAAAGCCAATGGTGTGGGCCTTGCCGCACCACAAGTGGGCCTGGCCATTCGATTGTTCATGGTCGATACCAGTCCTTTTGCGGATGACGAGGAATTGTCGGTCGAAGAAAGGAAGGCATTGAGCGGATTCAAAAAGGTCTTCATCAATGCGACCATCCATGAAGAAAAAGGTGAAGAATGGCCATTTAACGAAGGTTGCCTCAGTATTCCCGACATCCGTGAAGATATAAAACGCAAGGATACGATCACCATCTCTTATTTCAATGAGCAGTTTAAACCATTTACGGAAACCTTTGATGGCCTATTGGCAAGGGTAGTACAACATGAGTACGACCATATCCAGGGCATCTTGTTCATCGACAAGGTATCGCCCCTAAAAAAGCGTCTCCTGAAGAGCAGATTAAAGAATATATCGCAAGGCAAGATCGTGGTCGACTATAGAATGCGCTTCCCTGAACTTAAAAAAGCGCGATGATCATCGCGATAGTATAACTAAAATGGGCATATTTGCCTTTGCAATTATCTTAGCATTATGGGATTGGATAAAATATTGGCCATCGGTGGCAAACCAGGACTTTTTAAATTGGTGACCCAAACCAGGGCAGGTTTCGTGGCGGAATCGTTACTGGACGGAAAAAAAATTACGGTGGGCCTTAGAAGCAATGTGAGCGTGCTCTCCGAAATAGCGATATATACTTTGGATGAGGAAGTCCCTTTACGGGAGGTCTTCCAGAATATCAAATCCAAGGAAAAAGGGGGTAAGACTTCGGTAAACCACAAAGACGAAAAAATCAAGTTGGAGGAATACTTTTTTGAGGTATTGCCCGATTATGACGAAGACAGGGTGTATCCGAGCGATATCAAGAAAGTGGTCCAGTGGTACAACATCCTTCACGACAATGGCATCAATGACTTTGAGGAAGCGGAGATCGAATCGGAAACTTCCGGAGAAGAAGAATAAACTTTTTTGACATTATTATAAGACCCGACCCATAATCATGGCGACCTATAAAAACCTGTTTTTTTGGCCGTTGTTGGCCGCATAACCCATTTTATAAATCGTATGCAAAACCGCAATATCCTCAGAATGGCCATTTTGCTGGTCATCTTGAATGTATCCCTTGGCCTGGCCCAACAGAACACCAATACCAATGACACCTTGAAAAAGGCGACCAAAGAACTCCCTTTGGAACCGGAACGCAGCGTCGTCTTTACAACCGACAAGGGCACTTGGATTTCCTTGGATGTGAGTCCGGATGGCCAAACCATCGTATTCGATTTGATGGGCGATCTCTATACCCTTCCCATTGCCGGTGGAACTGCGACAAGAATTACCCATGGCCTGGCATACGATGTGCATCCAAGGTTCAGCCCCGATGGAAAATCGCTGGTCTTCATTTCCGATAAAAGCGGTTCCGACAATATTTGGACCATGAACCTTGCGACCAAGGAAGAAAAACAGGTGACCGAGGAAAAAAAGCACAACTTTTTCTCTGCCGAATGGACCCCCGATGGCGAATATATCGTTGGCGTAAAAGGAAGAAGGAACATCAAACCGCATATTTATCATAAAGACGGTGGATCGGGAAGCCAACTGATCGATAAACCGGAAGATGCGAAATTGATCGACCCCGCTTTTGGTGCCGATGGAAAACTGCTCTATTTTTCGCAACGAAAAAATGCATGGAACTACAATGCACAATTGCCGCAATATCAAATAGGGACCTATGATATGGAAGACGGGGATATGGCGGTGATCACCTCACGCTATGGATCGGCCTTCACTCCAACACTTTCCCCGAACGGGCAATGGTTGGTTTACGGCACCCGTTTTGAGGCCGAAACCGGACTCGTGCTCCAAAACCTGAAAACAGGCGAAGAACGTTGGTTGGCCTATCCGGTGCAGCGCGATGAACAGGAGTCGATCGCCTCCTTGGGGGTTTTGCCTGCCATGTCGTTTACGCCCGACAGCAAAAACCTGGTTGCCTCTTATGGGGGGAAAATATTTTCAATTGATGTGGCCGGCAATACGGCCAAAGAGATACCCTTTACCGCGTCGGTGGATTTGGATATGGGTCCGAGGCTCGCTTTCAAGTATCCGATAAAGGATGATGTGGAGGCCCTGGTGACCCAGATACGGGATGCCAAACCATCGCCCGATGGTTCTCAATTGGCCTTTACGGCCCTCAACAGGCTCTATGTCATGGATTTTCCCAACGGGACCCCACAACGCCTCACCGAAAATGATTTTATCGAAGCACAGCCGTCCTGGTCGCCCGATGGGAAGTATCTGGTCTTTACCACTTGGAAAGAAGGTGGGGGCCATCTTTACAAAGTGAACACCTCGGGGCGCCCGCAATTGGTCATGCTTACACAGCAGCCCGGACTTTATACCTATCCTGAATGGTCCTACAAATCGGATCGAATCGCTTTTCACAGGGGAACGGCGCAGGCTTTTCAGGACATGTTGGGCCTATCCTCAGATCGGATGTACGAAGACCTGGTTTGGGTGGGCAGCAATGGAGGGCCGATCAACTTCATCGATAAGTCGAAAGATCGGACGATACCCCATTTCACCAAGACAGACGACCGTATTTACCTGAGCAATGCTGAAAAAGGATTGTTATCGATCCGTTGGGACGGTACCGATGAAAAGGAACACCTTAAACTAAAAGGGATCGAAACCTATGGATCGCAAGACATTCTTGAGGAGCACCATGCACTCCCCATGGAGCCCGGAGCCGATGACAAGGATAAATCATCCAAGCCCGATTTGGTCCGGATTTCCCCTGACGGAAAATCGGTGCTTGCGAAGATCAACAATGACCTCTATACCGCCATCATTCCCAAATATGGCAAAACGCCCACCGTTTCATTGGCAAAGGTAGACAAGGCAGCATTTCCCGCATTGAAATTGACAATTATGGGAGGGGAATTCCCAGCTTGGTCTTCCGATAGCAAAAAAGTACATTGGTCTTTGGGAGCCAGCCATTTCAGATATGATGTGGCGGCAGGAAAGCAGTTCGCCGATAGCCTGGCCACGGTCAAAAAGAAGGAAGCGGAATTGAACAAGACCAACAAGGAAAGCGATTCCACCGACACCAAGAATAAGGGGGACGAAAAGGAAGATCCCCAATTCAAGGCCGAGGAATTCAAAGTGAAGGTTGGTTACAAAAAGGATATCCCGAACGGCAACCTCCTGTTGAAAGGGGGCCGGGTAATCACCATGAAAGGTGATGAGGTCATCGAAAATGGTGACGTGCTGATAGAAAACAACCGTATCAAGGCAATAGGTCCTTCAGGTACGCTCAACGTTCCCCAGGGGACGTTGGAAATAGCAGTGGGGGGCAAAACCATTACCCCTGGTTTTGTGGATGTGCATGCCCATTTAAGGCCGGCCTGGGGCATCCATAAAAATCAGGTCTGGATGTATGCGGCCAACCTTGCGTATGGTGTCACCACCACCAGGGATCCACAAACGGGGACCACCGATGTACTCACCTATTCCGATATGGTGGAGGCCGGTATGGTCGATGGGCCGAGGATCTATAGTACGGGCCCCGGACTGGGCTATTGGGGCTATCAGTTGGAAAGCCTCGAACAAACCAAGTCCGTATTGAAACAATACAGTGATTATTTCGATACGAAGACCATTAAAATGTACTTGGTGGGCAATCGTCAGCAAAGGCAATGGGTGATCGAGGCCTGCAAGGAACTGAAATTGATGCCCACGACCGAAGGCGGTCTCGATTTTAAACTCAATATGACCCAACTGCTCGATGGTTATCCAGGCCACGAACATTCCCTGCCCATTTATCCCATTTATGAAGATGTGGTGAAGACCATTGCGGAGTCGCAAATGGCGGTTACCCCGACACTTTTGGTTTCCTATGGCGGGCCTTGGGCCGAAAACTACTATTATTCGACGGAGAACGTTTGGGGGGATGCCAAGCTCCAGTATTTCACGCCCTACGACGAACTGGCCGGGAAGAGCAGACGGAGGCCGGGTTGGTTTATGGATGAGGAACATATCTTTAAAAAACATGCCGAATTCATGACCGATTTAATTGAGGCCGGCGGATTGGCGGGTATCGGAAGTCACGGGCAATTGCAAGGTCTGGGTTTCCACTGGGAACTTTGGTCGGTGGCCAGTGCCGGGATGAAAAACCACGACGCCCTTAGGGTGGCCACCATCATCGGGGCAGAGGCCATCGGTTTGGATGGGGATCTGGGCAGTCTGGAAGTCGGAAAACTTGCAGATATCCTGATCCTTGAGAAGAATCCGCTCGATGATTTACGGCATACCACGACACTGACCCATGTGATCAAAAATGGGAAAGTGTACGATACCAACACCCTCGATGAGGTATGGCCGGGTACCAAAAAAGCGGCACGTTTCAACTGGCAAACCAAAAAACCGGTAGGCCTGCCGGGAACGAAAAAATAGACGTAAGATTCAAAACCAAAAAAGAGCCCCGTAGAGGCTCTTTTTTATTTCATATAGTCATTACGGTGATGTTTAGGTTTGCAGACCGCATGGCCTGGCCATGACCGATCCCTACCAATTATTTGGACGTTTCCCTGATGAATTCAGAAACGTCTGCCTTGAATTGTTCCAAGGAAGGTTGGTGGGTATACATCATATGGCCCGCTTCGTAATATTTCATGATGATGTTGTTGCGTACGGCTTCGGTCAGCCCCAAATGATCGATGCTGTGTTCCACGCCATAGAAAACCGTGGCGATATCGTAAATACCGTTCAAAATAAGGACTTTCATATTGGGATCTCTCGAAAGCGCCTCCGCTAGGTCTATTCCGGTATTGATGGCCGACTGGGTGCCCCAGTCTACATTGCCCTCATGCTTCCAATCCCATTTAAAACCTTCCCTGCGACCCGCGGTGATCATATACATCTGATCTTTGCCCACTTTCAGGTCGCCGTGAAAATAGTCTAAAAAGCCGGCGATATAGGCGGGCGAGATGGAGGTGCTTTGGGGATCGTGGCTTCCTTCCTGCGAAAGAAGATCTTGGTTGATGCCCGTAAACCTTGAATCGAGACGGCCCACGATCTGGGCCTCATCCCTTAGAAATTCCGCAAAAAATTCACTGGCGGTCACCCGCAGGTTTGCTTTTATCCAATATTCGGGGTCGGTGCCGGTATAGTTTGCCAAAGCCTCGGCCACCTCTTTCTTTTTATCGGGCGATAGTCGATCTCCCTTAAAAAGTGCCGGGGCATATACCCCTTCGGTAAAAGTGCGGACCTGGTCTAAAAAAGCATAGACGTCTTCAGGTTTATCCTTGACCTTGTTGTGGTACCAGGCCGTTGCTGCATAGGTCGGAAAATGAACGATGTAGGGCAGGTCATCGCTGGGCGGGAACAAGAGTGTGCGCAGATCGAAGACCGCCGAAACCATGATGACCCCATTCATGGCAATGCCCTGATCGAGCAACTTGTTCATCAAGCCGGCATTTCTAAAAGTGCCATAGCTTTCGCCCAAAAGGTATTTCGGACTGTTCATACGGTCTTCAGCAATCAGGAATTGGGTGATGAACAATGAGAGGCTTCGAATATCCTGGTCGACGCCCCAAAAATCCTTGAACTGGGCTTTGCCCATCGGGACGCTCAAGCCGGTGCCCACCGGATCGATCATCACCAGATCGGCCACATCAAGGATTGAAAAATTGTTGTTCACTATTCTGTAGGGCGCCCCTGGCGTGGGTTCCGGGTCGTTCACTACGATCCTTTTGGGTCCCAATACGCCCATATGGAGCCAAAAAGAGGAGGAGCCCGGCCCGCCGTTGTATGCAAAGACAATAGGTCTTCTTTGGGTGGCAACACCTTTTCGTTCTCCTCTTGAATAAAAAGTGAATCCCATCAGGGCAATGGCTTTATTGTTTTCGTCGCGAACCTCAAAGGTTCCCGCCTTGGCGGTGAGGTATATGACGTTGCCTTTGATGTTGACACTTTGCATGGTCGTTGATACCGTGGCCTTAGGTATGGTGTCGTTCGCTTGCTGGGCTCCTAAAGTTGCGCAAAGCAAAAAGGCTAGCAATAGGTATGTTGCTTTCATTTTCAGCGTTTTATGGTTCAAAAATCTTCTTATTATTATGGACTCAATCTTTTTTGATTTCCTTGTAGGAATATTTGCTTTTTTTCCAATCGATCAAGGGCGAGGGATAGTACTTTACATCCATACGGTCAAGATAGGGGGCCTGGTTGCCCAAACGTACCTTGTATCCTTCCCAATCGCGGTTTTCCTTGCTCGTCCAGCTCAATTCGGAATAACCTATGGCTCGGGGAAAGGCCAGATATTCGAGTTCATCGATAGTACTGATGGTCTCTGACCATAAGGGGGCTTCTACTCCAAGGATGTTTTTCATGGGTATGCCTTCGTATTCTTCCGGGGTCCAAACATAAGCGGTATCGACAGGAATGTATGCCGCCCAATGAAGTCCGTGTTTCGACAGGGTATCGTATTGCATATCGAGGTAGGCCTTTTTGGCTGGGGAAAGGATTACTTTCATTCCTTTTGCGATGGCTTTTTCGGCGTTGGCCTTGCTCGACCAGAATTGGGCTACACTGGTCGAATCGATATCGGCCTGTGCCACCTCGTCCCAGCCGATCATGCGTTTTCCATGCTTTTTGACGATTTTGGAAACCTTTTCCACAAAATAGATATAGTCGTTCTTTTTGGTCACATGGCTTTCGTCGCCACCGATGTGAAAGTAGGGGCCAGGGGTAATTTCGGAAATTTCCCGGACCACGTCATCGATAAAGGCATATACCGTATCTTTTCGGGTATCGAAGGTGCTGAAGCCCACATGGGTTCCTTCATAAAGTTCCACTTTTTTGCCGTTGCCGTTCAGGATGGGATAGGAAGCCGAGGCCGCATTGGTATGGCCCGGCATGTCAATTTCAGGTACTATGGTGATATAGTGCTTTGCGGCATAGGCCACAATTTCTTTATAGTCTTCCTGCGTATAAAATCCGCCGGCTTCTCCCCCCACTTCGGTACTTCCTCCGATTTCGGTAAGCTTTGGCCATGATTTGATCTCGATACGCCAGCCTTGGTCGTCGGAAAGATGCAGGTGCAGTATGTTGTATTTGTAATAGGCCAGAAGATCGATATACTTTTTTACATCGGCAACACTGAAAAAATGCCGCGCCACATCGAGCATCGATCCACGGTATTCGAAGGTAGGACTATCGGTAATTTGTCCGGTAGCCAGTGGCCACACCTTATAGGTGGCCAATGTGTCGTTGCTTTCATTCGGAATAAGTTGTTGCAGGGTTTGGATACCCCGAAATGCACCGGTGGCCGTGTTCGAATTCAGGATAACGGAATCTTGGGTGATGTACAATTGGTAGGCCTCGGGCGCATTGATCTCCAGGCTATCGGATTGATTGATATAAATGACGCCTTCCTGGGTTTCTTTGGCAGTGCCATTGACCGGTAGCTCCAATTCGGTTTTCCATTTGATTTTTTCGGCCAAAAAATTTCCGACTTCCTCAAATCCTGAAGCGTTTTCCGAAGTATAGATCGCCGTGAACTGGTCAAGGGCAAAAGCACTTTCAGTGGCGACGATCTTGAGCGGTTTTGGGATCAAGTCTTCGGCGGCCAAATCGGTCTTGGGCAAGGGCAACACTCTTTTCATTTTTTCTTGTTGACAGGATAAGCCGACAATCAGAAGTGCCATGAAAAGGAAACTTCGTACCAAATTGGATCGGAAGTGTTTTTGCCCAGGTAGGGCCATTGATCGGAGCATAAAACCGGATTTTTTAGTAGATGTCATAGGTACTGTTCGTTGATGATTTTCAAATTAAATTTTACAATGGATGTCTTAATAATCAATGCTCCATAAAGGGTTTGAGTATGTTATACCAGATGTCATAGCCTTTGGAATTCATATGTAGACCATCTTTTATAAAGATATCCTGTTTTACCATTCTGTCCTGCAACATGGGCCGCCAAACATCGGCAAATGCCAAATGATCTTCTTTTTTTACCAATCCCTTCATTTTTCGGTTCAGTCGTTTGTAATGTCGTTTCAGGTGCCATCGGGCGATACTGGGTTTTGCCGCGATCAAGACGATTTTCATATCGGGTTGATCCGCTCGTATGCGCGAAATGATGCTTTTGATATCGGATAGCACCGAACGGGGTTTTTTGTTCGAATTGAGGTCATTGTCGCCCTCGTAAATAAAAACCTTCCGGGGTTTATACTTGAGAATCAATTCATCGGTATAGGTCAACAGATCGGAAGCCTCAGATCCGCCAAAACCTGAATTGACGATTTGGACCGTTGGAAAACGTTCTTGTAGGTCGTTCCAAACGCGCACACTCGAACTTCCCGTGAAAACAATGGTTTCCCGGTTGGGCTCCCAAAGTGTATCGTATTTTTTTTGGATCAAAGAAACCTCTTCCTTAAATCGCAGCGGATCCTGTGCCTGAACACAAACACAGGCCAATAAAATCAAAATGAACAAATTTCGCATTGTCCTGGGCTTGGTTTTTTCTTTTTTAGTTGATGGGAGGCATGGATGCCTTATGGTTTTTGGGCGGTGGCAATTCCCTCCGATAGCGACCAGTCGTAGAAGCGCTGTATCCAATGATCCGACGGTAGCCCCTGTTTTTTCATGCCAAAGCCATGTCCGCCCTTGGCATACATATGTAATTCGACAACCTTGCCAAGTCCCAACCAAGCCGAATACAGGTCGATACTGGCAGGTGCCAAAAGCAAAGGGTCATCTGAGGCACAGATTACCAACATGGGCGGGGCATCGGCGGGCACTTCATACGCGCCCAGAACGACCATCCAAGGATAAACGGGCACGACAAAATCGGGCCTATTCGCTTCCGTATAGTTGAAGGTAACCCCCATGGTGACAGCGCCCCCGGCCGAAAAGCCCATAAAGCCTATTTTTTCCGGATCTACAGCGTATTTTTTGGCATTGGCGCGCACTTCAGAGACCGCTGTAAGTCCGTCGGCAATGGACAAAGGCAGCACCGGACCTACTTTTTCCCCTATTTTTTCTCCAATTTCAGAAACTTCCTTCACACCATCGTCACCTGTGGGCACCAAGCGGTACTTCAATACGAAAGCGGTGATTCCTTTGGTGTTGAGCCATTGGGCTACTTCCTTGCCCTCACTGTTGATGCTCAGGGCAAACAAACCCCCTCCCGGGGCAATGATCACGGCTGTTCCGTTCGGATTTTCGGGCCGAAACACTTCCATGGTCGGTACCGAAACATTGGTGACCACTTGGGTTTGCCAAATGTTGGAGAAATACTCCTTTTCCGCACCTTCCCAAACCGTTCCTGAGCTATTGTCGTGAGGGAGCATCACGATTTCCTGGGCATGGCTAACAATGGATACGTGTGCAAACATCAACAAGGCTATTATTTTTTTCATGGTAGCGTAATTTTTTAGTGTTTAAATGCCCAATGACAGGTAAATCAATGCGGCCAAAGCCCCACCTACCAATGGACCAAAAATCGGTATCCAGGCATAGCCCCAATCGCTGGTGCCCTTTCCTTTTAAGGGCAGTATGGCATGCATCAGGCGCGGACCGAAATCCCTGGCCGGATTGATGGCATAACCCGTTGGGCCACCGAGGCTCAAGCCAATACCTATGACCAACAAGGCCACGGGAAGGGCATCCAAGGATCCCAAGGTGATGGGCTCATCGCCATGGGTGCCCCCTGCTATAAAAAAGACCCCAAAAACGAGTGCAAAGGTCCCTATGACCTCTGTGATAAAATTCCAGAACGGGCTTTTAACCGCCGGCCCCGTGGCGAAGGTCGCCAACAAAGCGCCTTTGTCTTCCGTGGCATCATACTGTTTTTTATAGGTAAGCCAAGCCAAGGTCGTGCCCAGCATGGCGCCCAACACCTGTGAAATCATATAACCCGGGACCAGTTCCCAGGAGAACTTACCGGCGACGGCCAGTCCCAAGGTCACGGCAGGGTTCAAATGGGCCCCGCTCACATCTGCCGAGATGAATACGCCGGTAAAAACGGCGATGCCCCATGCCAAAGTGATGCCGACCCACCCCGAATCCGAGCCTTTGGTACCCTTCAACACCACATTGGCCACAATACCGTTCCCCAAGAGGAGCAGCATCGCCGTGCCGATAAATTCAAATAGATAAGCAGTCATTTGGTTGGTTTTTAGAGGGCAAAAGATAGAAAAAAAATGCATCAATTAGGGTTTGGCGGCCATCCAATTTATATCTTGGCTTTGGCCAATCGATTATTATTGTTATCCTATCATTGGGAAATAATGTTATTTTAGCTAACACAAGACCAAACCGCCAAAATGAATTTCTCCAGAACAGCTCTACTCACTCTTTTTTTAATTGCCTTTGGCCATACTTTAAAAGCTCAGGACATCGCTATATCCGATTTTAAAGCCCGGCCGGTTGCGAACGCCGCTTCTTTGGCCAATGGCCCGATAATGGACGGGGACGTGCTGAACGACGAAATTTGGCAGCAGATCGAACCATTTGGCAACATGAGCCAAACCCAACCGAATTTTGGGATGCCGGCCACGGAGAAAACGGAGATAAGGGTGGCCTACACCCAGGAAGTATTCTATGTTTCGGTGGTCTGTTATGATGCCCAACCCGAAAATTTGGTGGTTTCCGACGCCCGCCGCGATGCCGACCTCAACAATACCGATGCTTTTCTGTTTATCCTCGACACTTACAAAGACGGCCAGAATGGTTTCATTTTTGGGACCAACTCCCTTGCGGTGGAATATGATGGCCAGGTCGATAACGAAGGGCAGGGCAACAACAACGTCAACCGGCAGCAAGGGGGTACCATCGGGGGGTTCAACCTGAACTGGGACGGCTCATGGGAGGTGCGTACCGAAGTAAAGGATTATGGTTGGAGTGCCGAATTCGCCATCCCTTTGAGAACCTTGCGCTTTCAGTCCGGAAAGGATTGGGGCATAAATTTTAGGAGGAACATCCGTAAAACCAATGAAATCGTGTATTGGGCCGAGATGCCCGTGGGATTGGACCTGAAAAGACTTTCCCTGGCCGGTACCCTCACCGGATTGGACCTCAGAAGCCCGGGCAACCTTAAAGTGATCCCATATGTCTTGGGCCAGGTTTCCAAAGATTTCACGCTCACCGATGCCAATTATGAATACAAGGCCGAAGCTGGGGGTGATATCAAATATAGCATTACGCCGAGCCTCACTTTGGACGTTACCTATAATACCGATTTTGCACAGGTGGAAGTGGATGACCAACAGGTAAACCTAGATCGGTTCAACCTCTTTTTTCCTGAAAAAAGACCTTTCTTTTTGGAAAACGCCGGCCTCTTCAGTGTGGGTAGTCCGGGGGAGGTAGACCTGTTTTTTAGCCGACGCATCGGAATTGGCGACAATGGCAATATTGTTCCCATTATTGGTGGGGCCAGACTTTCGGGCAAATTGAACCGAACCAACGTGGGTTTGTTGAGCATGTGGACGGAGGATGTACAGGACAAAGGAATCGAACAGAACAATTTTACAGTGGCCAGGGTGAACCACGAATTCCGCGGTCGCACGGCCCTGGGGGCCGTTTTTGTCAACCGGGAAGGCCTGCAATCGAACGATGACTTTAACCGTACCATGGCGCTGGACGGCAAATTGGGCCTCGGCCGCAAGGCCCGGATGACCGGATATTTTGCCAAAACGGTAGATCCGAATGATACGATCAACGCACATTCCTTTAAATTCCAAACCGATTACAATTGGAACAATTGGGAACTGAGGGCGGCCTATACCGAGGTGGGGCAAGGGTTCAACCCAGAAATGGGCTTTTTGCTGCGCTCGGCTTTTAGAAAACCTGAGGGGCTGGTACTATATCACCTACGCCCCAAGAATCCCGATTCCAAAATCCTGGAACTGCGACCCCACATCTCCTACCGTGGCTATTGGAACTTCGATGGTTTTTTGGAAACCGGTTTTCTGCATGTAGACAACCATTTTGAATTTAAGAGCGGCACGGAGGTACATACAGGCATCAATTTCACCACGGAAGGCGTGGTGTTCCCTTTTGATATCTCGAGGGGCAAGAACATTGTGGTACAACCGGGAACCTATAACCACGTGGAGTCGCAAATTATCTACTTCACCAACCGAAGTAACCCCTTTTCCGTAAATATCCGATCCGTGATCGGCGGCTCTTTTGGCGGAACGCGATTCGTGGAAAGTGCTACGGCCAGCCTTCGGCTTGGCGATAAATTCAATACGGATGTTACTTTGCAGTACAACAATTTTCAGTTGCCCGCCGGTAATTTTACGGCCAATATCGTCAGGACCCAATTATCGTATGCGTTTAAGCCCAATGTATATTTACAAGGCCTGATCCAGCACAATACGACCGATAAGCTATGGGCGGCAAACCTGAGATTTGGTTGGTTGGAACGCGCGAATACCGGACTGTTCGTTGTCTTTAACTACAATTTACAGGATGGCGACCCCTTGAACAACAGTTTTATCGTGAAGTACACCCGAATGATCGATTTGGTGCGCTAATCCGTCCAAGGTTCAATCTACAATGGCCTGATAAACCAATTGACGTAATTTATCGCCGTAATAACCGGTAAAGGGCTGCAATTGGGTCATTAAAATGGCCACCAAGTCTTCTTTGGGATCTACAAAAAAGTAGGTGCAATAAGCTCCACCCCAATAATACTGCCCTACGGATCCCAATTGTTTGCTGTCGGCCACATCGGTGGTCACCCCAAACCCAAGGCCGAATCCCTGGCCCGGTGCCTGATAAAGGTCACCGACTTGATTGGTGGTCATGATTTCCAAGGTTTTTGGGCTGAGGTATTGTTTGTCGTTCCACTTTCCGCCGTTGAGGAGCATTTGCGCAAATTTCATATAATCGGAAGCGGTGGAGAACAGGCCATGGGTGCCTCCGAATACCGTATTGCCTTCGATGGGCAATTGTTGGGGCGATTTGATCAATTTTCCATCCTTATCTATATTATGAACCGGTAACCACCTGTTTTGGTTCTCTTTTTTTATGTTATATCCCGTATCGCCCATGCCCAGGGGGTCAAAAAGCCGTTGCTGCAAAAACGCTGCCGTGGTCATGCCCGAAAAATGTTCGATCATTAACGACAGCACATCGGGCGAAGCGCTATAGTACCATTGGTCACCGGGTTGCCCGATCAGGGGGAGTTTCACCATGGTATTGACCCTGGTTTCAATATTTGCCTGGGGCTCTACATACAATGCATTTGCAATTTCGCTATCGAGTTTGGTACCCCCTAGGCCATGTGAAAAACCTGCTGTATGCGACAATAGGTTGGCAATGGTGATTGCTTGTACGGCGGGTACGGTTTCTCCATCGATTCCGTTTTTGACGTCTTTTGCCACCTTCATTTCCTTGAATTGGGGCAAGTATTTTGAAACCGGGTCGTTCAATGAAAATAAACCCTCCTCATATAACATCATGAACGCTACGCTCACAATCGGTTTGGTCATCGACATGATATGCCCGATCTGGTCTTGGGCCATAGGGGCCATTGACGACATATCGCTGAAGCCAAGTGCGGACTGGTGCACGATCTGACCTTTCCGCATGATCAAGGAGATAGCTCCTGGAATACGGCCTTCATCGATTTCTTTTTGAAGGAATGATTCATATCGATCTATACGCTCATCGGATACGCCTGAAACGATCAGGTTCGGTGCCACGGCACTCTGCCCCAAAACAAAATTGATCGAGAGCAAGAAAACAAAGAAGGTCAAAAAATAATGGGATCGGTTTTTCATGTTGGATTGGCTTTGAAGTTTCTAAAGATAACCGTTTTTGTGGATTTGGACGGCAAGGGCATAGTTTCAAATAAGAGCTGCCTCCATTAAATTATTTAGGCCTTGATCGGAGTACTGCCTATGCATTTATTTTTGGTGCCTAAGCCTGCAGTACCTGCAATACCCGTTCAGGGGAAAAAGGCAAATGCCGGAGCGGCTTGCCCGTCAATTTCAAAAAAGCGTTCGCGATGGCACAGGCTACCAAAGGGGTTCCCGATTCGCCAACACCCTGGGGATGTTCCGAGGAAGCGATCATCTCGGTTTCCACGCTTTCCGGGATGTCCTGCATGCGAAGTATTTGGTAATCATTGTAATTCGATTGTTGAACGGCCCCATCCACTATGGTGATCTGCTCATAGAGCACGCTGCTGATGCCCATGAGGATGCCCCCCTCCATCTGTGCCTTCACATTATCGGGCTGTACGATGACCCCGGCATCCACCGCGTTCCAAAAATGGTGCACCTTTATTTTACCGGTTTTGGCATCCACCGATATTTCGCAAACGCCTGTACCCAAGGAGCCGCTTCGTTCTACAAAGGCCACGCCTTTGGCACGTCCGGGCAGTGAAGGTTCGTCCCATTTCGACATGGTTACGGCTTTTTCAAGGGTGGCAAGGGCCCTCGGCGATTTTGACATGAGCTTTCTACGAAGTGCCACCGGATTGATCCCCCGATCATGGGCAATTTCATCGATCATGCATTCGATGGCGAATTTATTGGGTCCATGGCCTACCGAACGCCAATGTTTGAGCCTTATGCCATGCGAGACTTCCCGCCATTCGGCATATTGGTTGGCGATATCATAATGTTCATTTTTGATGCCACTGGCCACCAGATTCCCCCCGTCGCCCACGACCATATGGGAGAATCCCGTGATATTGCCTTCAGCATCGATGCTCGCCTTGAGGCGTTGGAGCGTAAGTGGACGAAAGGCGCCATAAGTGAGATCATCCTCCCTGGTCCATATAAGTTTTACGGGAACCCCGGGCATCAGGGCTGCCAAAGAAGTACATTCAAGCACAAAATCGGTCATGCTCCTTCTTCCAAAACCGCCTCCCAAATACTGCAGATTGATCTTTACTTGCTCCGGTGGTATTCCCAAAAGTTGGGGAACCCCCAATTTAGAGTCGAACCCTTGCTGGCTGCCCACCCACACCTCGGCATTTTGTTTGTCCTCCGAAATACGCACCACGGCATTCAGGGGTTCCATTTGGGCGTGGTACACATAATCGTTCTTGAAATCGACCGTATAGGTTTTTGCGGCCGACCGAAAGGCAGTTGTTGTACTTCCTATTTCCGTGAGTACCTGTCCCGTCTTGTTTTGCCCGGCAATTTTTTCGTAGTCCCCATAGGCCTCCTGGGAATTGAAACCACTCGCAGGTGACTTGCCCCATTCGATTTCCAACCGTTTTTTCGCGGCCAGGGCCTTTGTCAAGGATTTGGCCACCACCCCGATGGCGTAGTCGAAGGGGACCACCTTTACAACACCGTCCATGGCCAGAATCTCCGCTTCATTTTTTAGTGTAGGTTTGGCACCATGCACCCTGCCCCTTTCCAAAACCCCATAAACCATACCGGGCAAATTCAGATCGATGGCGAACTGGGCCTTGCCATTTACTTTTTCAGGGATATCTGTACGCTCCAGGTCCTTTCCAACCAACCGATAGGAATCCGGGTTTTTAAATTGATCTTCGGAAAATTCGGGCAGTTGCTCCGGAATGTCAAGAAACGGAACAATGGCGCCATAGGCGATCGACTTGTTTTCTTTTTCATGGATCACCTGTCCATTGTCGGTGCTCAGTTCGGTGATGGGCACGTTCCATTTTTTGGAGACACTGTGCAACAGGATATGCCTTGCCTGTGCCCCAGCCTTTCTCATGATGGCATAATAGCCGAAGGTAATGCGGCTACCGGCCGACAACATGACCTTGCCGTTCGGCCCCCACCCATCGGATCCGTAAATGGCCGATTCCTGGGGCGAAAAAACGACCTTGACCAGAGACCAATCCGCATCCATTTCCTCCGCGAACAGGGCCGGCAAGGAAGTCATGGACCCCTGGCCCATTTCGGCCGCGGGGTTATAGATGGTAATATGGCCATCTTCTGATAACTCGACCCATGCCGTAAGTCGCTGTTTGTTGATGGCATCCTGAAGTTTTTTTTGGTCCTTGCAGGAGACCAATTGTGGTAAAAC
Organism: uncultured Flavobacteriaceae bacterium; assembly: GCA_963760375.1. Classification (GTDB taxonomy): domain Bacteria; phylum Bacteroidota; class Bacteroidia; order Flavobacteriales; family Flavobacteriaceae; genus Pelagihabitans. The sequence goes on from CAVXCS010000005.1 coordinate 565,816, forward strand.
ACCCGAAACCCCAATGAATAGGGCCACACTGCTGGAGGACTTTAAGAATTGTCTTCTGGACTGTATTTTTAAAGGCGAGTGCATGGGTTAGGTTTTAGTTGGGATAACGGTTTGTTCTAGTTGACCTTAGGTGGATTTTCTGAAGCCAGTTCAATGGCCTTTACGATACGTAGGTAGGTGCCGCACCGGCATAGATTCCCGTTCATGTATGTCAAAATTTGATCGCGTTCGGGTTTGGGGTTCTCTTTTAACAAGGCCACGGCCTGCATGATCTGTCCGGATTGGCAGTACCCGCACTGCGGGACTTGTGCTTCAATCCACGCTTTTTGGACCGGGTGGTCTCCCATTTCAGATAAGCCTTCGATGGTGGTGATTTTTTGTCCGTCGGCCATACTATCGACGTTCAATACACAGGCCCTCTGGGGACTTCCATTCACATGAACGGTGCAGGCACCGCACTGCGCGATGCCACAACCATATTTTGTTCCTGTCAATTGAAGATACTCCCTTAGCACCCATAACAGGGAGGTGCCTTGGTCCACTTCAATTTCGTGGTCCGTGTTATTGACGTTTATGGAATAGCTGGGCATGACAACGATTTAATTTTACGGTAAGCTACAAAAAAGCGGTCTGGATTACAAATCGATACGAGCCCTTTTGTGAACAGATTACCGCACCCCGGTAACATTCATATCCAAGGTATAAGCAGAGTCCATCGCCGTAATAAATAACGTGTGCTGCCCTATGCCCCCAAAGGTGACATTGGCGGTCCAATTTTCACCGGTTGCAATATGCTCGATCTGTTGGCCTTCCTTGTTGAACACAGTTACCCCATCTCCGGTTAGGTAAACATTGCCTTGGTTGTCCAAGGTCATCCCGTCCGAACCCATTTCGCAGAAAAGGTTCCTATTGCTTAAGCTGCCGTCGTCGTTGATGGTATAGGAATAGGTTTTTTTGTCCCCGATATCCGCTATATAAAGGGTTTTGCCATCGGGCGTACCGATGATGCCGTTGGGTTGTACCAAACCGTCTGCAACGATGTTGACCGCACCCAGATCTGGACTCACATAATAGACCCTTTGGGCTTCAATTTCGGGTTTTTCATGGTCCCAGTAGGGTCTTTTATAAAAGGGATCGGTAAAATAGATGCCGCCATCGGAATCTATCCAAAGATCGTTTGGCCCGTTGAGCAATTTTCCTTCGAAATCACTGACCAAGACGTCGACGTTTTGATCGGAATCGATCAACCACAATTGATTTTTCTCGTCGGCACAGGCCAAAAGATTGCCGTCATGGTCGAAATAGAGTCCGTTCGCACGGCCCGAAGGTTGCATATAGGTAGAAACCGTGTTGGTCTGGGCATCCCATTTTAGAATACGGTCGTTGGGTTGGTCCGTGAAAAAGACATTTCCGTTGGGATCCACAGCCGGACCTTCAGTGAATTTGTAGTCGTCGGCTACCAATGTCAACTGTGCGCCTTCCTTAATGATACCGCTATTTTGGGCATTACAGGAAGTATTGGGCAGCAGGAAAAGGAAGAGTAAAGCCAAAGTGTAATGGGTCATTGTTTTCATGGGTTTCAAATTTTGTTAACTTAATATTATTGTCCTTGATCCGGTTGTTTTATTTTTTTCCATTCCATCCGGGACCATGGACCACGCGACCGGAGTAGACCCCTGTGTGTTCCCCATCTTTCAGCACCTGCTGGCCATTCACAAATACATCCTTAACGCCAGTGGCATACTGGTGGGGCTTTTCGAAAGTGGCATTGTCCTTGATCTTGTCGGCGTCAAAAACTACGACATCGGCGAAGTAACCTGCCTTCAACGCGCCTCTTTTCTTTAGTTTTAGATTGGTGGCAGGCAGGGTTGTGAGCTTGTAAACAGCCTCTTCCAGGGGAATGACCTGCTCTTCGCGCACATATTTCCCCAAAAGTCGGGCAAAAGATCCGTAGGCCCTGGGATGTGTGCTTTGTTCGAGGAAAATCCCTTCATTGGTGTACGATCCGGCATCGGAACAAATGCTCATATAGGGTAGGGCCAGTTTCTTTTTGATATTGTCTTCAGACATGGAAAAGTAAACCACTTGGATGCGGCTATCGTCTTCATAGATGAGGTCGACCAAGGTCTCATTGGCTGTTTTATTCCTTTCCTCAGCCACTTCGGCAAGGGTTTTTCCGATGAGGTGCCTGAGCGCTTTGTTTCTGAACCCGACCAAAAGAATTTTGTCGGGGGGAACGTGAAAATCGATTTCGGCCATCATTTTTGCTCTTTGCTGCGGGTCCGAGATCAATTTCATGGTCGCGTCATGACCTCCTTCCTTTGCCCAGGCAGGAAGCACCACGTTGAGCCCTGTGGAACTTGCGTTATAGGTGTACATGTCGGTGGTGATGGGCAAGCCTTTCCTTCGTGCATCCTCCACCAAGCGTATCGCACTGTCAAGCAGCTGCCAATTCGCATTTCCCGAAGCTTTGAAGTGATAAATTTCTGCAGGAATATCGGCAGCTTCCGATATGGTGATCAATTCCCTTACTGCATCCAAGAGCCCGCCTTCCTCATCGCGAATATGGGAAATGTACATCCCATCATATGCTGAGGCCACTTTGGCCAATTCAACGATTTCCTCGGTCTGTGCATGGCCACTGGGCACATAGATCAAGGAAGTGGAGAGTCCCACGGCGCCTTCCTCCATTGCCTCACGCATCAGTCGTTTCATGGTATCCATTTCCTGTTCCGTGGGGGGTCTGTTTTCATAGCCCATGACATATTCCCGCAAGGTGCCGTTACCCACGAAGGAGGACACATTGGTAGAGATGCCCTTCTTTTCCAGAAAGGCGAGGTATTCCCCAAGACTGGTCCAGGAAACATCATATTTGATATCGTCCTGACCTTCCTTCATTTCCTTTTTCATCTCCTTGTTCAAGGGTCCCATCGAATGGCCCTCTCCCATCACTTCCAAAGTAACCCCTTGGCGGATATCGCCCTGGGAACGGCCATCTTCGATGAGCGATTCATTGGCCCAACTGAGCATATTGATAAAACCCGGTGCCACTGTGAGTCCGGTTGCATCGATTTCCAAATTGCCTTTGGCATCGTTCAATTTTCCGATGGCGGCGATGGTGTCGGCATTGATGCCGACATCGCCAAGGAACGATTTAGAACCGGAGCCATCGACGATGGTTCCGTTTTTGATGAGCACGTCATAGGTGACCTGCTTCGAGCAGCCCGTTAAAAGGCAGCAAAGCAGGAAGGGGATATAAATTGTCGTTTTCATCTTTATTGATTTATGTGTAAAGGAGAATGTCATTGTCCGAATAATTTAAAGACCCCAAGTATGCCGACAGCCAAAATACTTAAAATACTCAGCCAAAGTACCAGGTCATAATATACACCGGGCTTAAAATTTGGATTGAGCCTTTTATACCTGAATTGGAGCACTGCATAGACCACCAGGAACAACAAAAATGAACCTACTATTCCGCCCGAAATGACCATCATCACGGGCAACTTAATAAACACGAACAACAATGCCCAAAGCATGGGAAGGACCCATGCAAAAATGGCCACCGTTTTTTTTCGACTCTTAAAATTGGAAAAATCGATCCAGCCCAACTGCCCGAAAATATCGGATGCTTGTCTGGTCCAAGCCGCCAAGGCCGCAAAAAGGGTCGAAAACAAGGTGATGAAGGCCCCGATCAAAAAGGCGGTTTTGGCCAAGGGCCCCAGCGATTCGGTATACATGGCGGAAAGGGTTTCGACCATGGCGTATCCTTCTGGGATATTGCCCTGGGCATGGAGTACTGCAGCGCCCAACAAATAAAAGGCGGCGGTCACCGTGGTATAGATTAGCATGGCGAAAATGGCATCCAATTTCATGACTTTGATCCAGCCGGCCGCCCGTTCTTTCCAGGCATCCGATCCATCGTTTTTGCCGGCGTAGGAGGCGTAGCCCTTTTCAAGGCACCAATAATTGTAGTGGATGATTTCATCGCCCCCAACGCCCGTGATGCCGAAGGCGCCAAAGGCAACGGCCAAAGATTCTTTCGGCAGATCGAACTGTAGCCCGCTCCAAATATCGGCCCAATCGATTTGAAAGGGGGTAAAACTCAAAAAATATAGGGAAGCAAAAGTGAACAAGGTAAAAATACCGATCATGGCCAAGGACAGTCGTTCGATATACCCATAATATCCCCGATACACCATCAGGGCGACCACGGTGGCGATGCCAAAAGCATATAATGGAATACTGATCGAAGGACCGATAATATTCAAGATTATGGCCACCCCACCCACAATTCCCCCTACCTGTAAGAGCTTGATCACCATGACCATCAAAACGGTCCAAACCGACCATTTTGCCTGCCCAAAACGGGGGCCGGGCAGTTGGTTGAAGGCCTGCATGGCCGTTTCTCCCGTTAGGATGGTATGCTTTCCGAATTCCAATTGAACGGCCACCTTCACCATACAGCTTACGATGATCACCCAAAATGTGATAAAACCCGCTTTGGCCCCCAAGGTAGTGGTGGCGATAAGTTCCCCGGAGCCCACTATGGATGCAGATAGAATAAAACTGGGCCCCAAAAATTTAAACCTGCCTTTTAAAGTGGTGGGTGGCGTTTTGGTTTTATCGGGCGACAGCACATAGGGATCGATGGGTTCGGACATTGATTGGTCTTGATATGGGCCTTACAACGAGGCCAGGTATTTTAGGTTGTGTTTCATGCTGTCCAATGGCGTGCTCGCATATTCTTCCTGTTCAATAAAGATATGCTTTACCCCGGAAGCTTGTTGAAGCGCCATCATGGCCCGAATATCCAGCCCGCCCTTACCGAATTCGGTACTTTCTTTTTTGGTCATATCCATATCCTTGAGGTGCCATAAAGGAAAACGCCCCGGATATCTGTTAAAGTAATCCTTGGGGTCTTTTCCGGCCACGATTACCCACCCCAGATCGAGTTCCATATGCACCAGTTCGGCCTCGGTATTATCCAGAAGCAAGTCGAACAAAACTTGTCCGTTATCCGATTCGAACTCGTATTCATGGTTGTGGTACCCGAATTTTAGGCCCAATTTTTTGCAAGATTCCCCTGCTTCATTGAATTTTTCAGCTACTTTTTTATAGTTGTCCATCGTTTGACCGCTGCTTGGCATGGAAGAGCAGATCAAATATTCCTGTCCCGAAGCGACCGCTTCTTCCATGGTCGTTTGGAAATTGTCGTCCAAAGCCACGTGACCGCTGGTTAGTTTCATGCCCAAATCATCACAGACTTGTTTCATTTCGATGGGCGAAAGACCATAATAGAGGCCTTTTTTACTTCTCGCCGATTCTATTTCCTTAAAGCCTATGGCTGCGATCTGTTTTAGGGTGCCCACGGCATCCTTGGCCATTTCGTCTCTAAAACTATAGAGCTGTACACCAAATTTTTGGGGGCTTACCGAACCGAAAAGATCCGAGGGCAGCAATACGCTTCCCAAAACCAATGCGCCTGAATATTTTATGAAATCCCTTCTTCTATTTGTCATCTATCCTAGTTTTGTTGTTGGTGTTGGGTGCTATAGTGGGCTTGCAAAAGGTCTTCGGCGTAGTCATTGCCAAGGTCCCTGACAACGGTGTGCACATGGTTCGCGTTGTTCTGGATATTATCATATTCGATCAGCAACATGGGCCCATGGATGCGATAATATTGGGCGATGCCCTCCTGTTGCCCCCCTGCCCATGCGAAGCTTAGGTTTTCCAAACCCGCTTTTATGATTTTGGCCCTAAAGGTTTCTGAAAATTCGAAGATGTAATTACCGATGTACACATTCAGCAAATCCATGAAAATATTTTTTTGGACATCGTTCAAATCACCATAACCGATTCCGATCTTCTCTACGCCTTCCACTTTTCTTTTGTTCTCGGTAATGATTTCGGCAGGCGCTTCATCCGAGAATTTGGCCAGCTTGAGTTGGTCGGCGCTCAGTGAATTGACAAGGGCGAACCCCAATTCCGACTCCTTTTTCAGCACCTGCTTGCCACGTTGCAGGTCAATTCTTACAATTGCGGGATTGGTCCCCATGAAGGAGGGTGTGGCCGAAACGATCTTGCCTTGATCGGAGGTGAAGTTCATGGAAAGATGATGCCCTTCGAACCGCCACCCCCAGGGCTCGGTCGATGAAGGAGTGCCGAATATGCAGAAATGATAGTTCAAGGGATCCCGTATGGTTCCATCCGGCATGTGAAATCCGGCCTCTTCGATGACGAGCAATACTTTTTCAAGCTCCCTGATATCTTGCGCCTTTGCATAGCCTTCTTTACTTAAGGAAGCTTTTAATAGATCTAGTGCAGCTTGTTTCTGTGTCTCGTTGAAGTCGTGAAAGGTAGGTCCTTTGCGTATCACGGGGATGTAGTTCATGTTGAAGCGTTCGGCATCTTCCAACGAAAAAGTTGCCGCTGCCCTCAATTCATTGGATAAGGTGCCAAGAAAGGCATTTGCCTTTTCGGAAAGATCTTGGGCCCCTATTTTTGCCAGGAACAGAAGACATGTGGCGAGCAATACTGTTTTTATGGGATTCATTGTTATTCGATTAGGTGTTGGTTTGTATATGGTTAAAAACTATTCGTGAACAAAGGATTATTTCAATCTATAACTTACAAAGGCGACCCGCTCACTATCGGGCGACCATGAGGGCACATTTATGGTGCCTTGCCCCCCAAAGAGCTTGGCCATGACCTTAATTTCCTTGGTTTCGAGATCCATCAAACGCAACATCACATCTTTGTTGGGTGGATGGCTGCCAGAGGGCACGTCGGTGTTGAACGATACGTACACGATCCATTTTCCATCGGGCGAGGGGTGGGCGAACCAATCGTTATATTCGTCGGTCGTAATCTGTTCCTGATCGCTGCCATTGGGTTTCATCCGCCAGATCTGCATGGTCCCGGTCCGGTTTGAGTTAAAGTAGATGTATTTGCCATCAGGGGAATAATCCGGGCCGTCATCCAAGCCTTCCGCCGTCGTGAGCCTGATTTCTTTTCCACCGCCCGTAGGAATGGTATAGATGTCGTAATTCCCGTTCCGCTCGGCACAATAGGCCAGGTTTTTTCCATCCGGTGACCAACCATGCCAATAGGAGGGACCAAGGGGCGTAATTTTTTTGGGAACCCCACCCGCTATAGGGAGGGTGTAAATCAGCGATTTTCCGATCTCTGTCTGATCACTGATCACCATTTGGGTCCCATCGGGCGAAATTCCATGGTCGTTATTGATCCGTTTTGCGAAATCTGTGGGAATCAATTGGGGTTGTCCGCCAGTAGCAGGTATTTTGTACAACAATCCACCGCTATTATAGATCAGGGATTTACCATCGGGAGTCCAGTTAGGGGCCTCCAAGTGGCTTTGGGTATGGTATACCACCTTTCTGTCAAAGGAACTGATGGGGATGGTTTCCAAAGTGCTTTCCACTTTTTTGAGCGAATCGGGTATTTGGGAAATCGTTTCCAGTACCACATGTGAAAATTTGGCTGTTTCAATAATTTCGGCATTGTGGGAACATACCCCAAGACCTATGTAATATGGATCCTTGAAAGGCAATTTGAAGGAGCCTCCGGAGGAGACCAATTTGCCATCGGCCAATGCCAGGCTCATCGATAGGTAGTCCCCTTCTTTCTCAATTCGAATCCGTTTTGGCCTGGCAATATTGGATTGTACTTCCCTGGTGGGGCCGCCCGTAACTTCCCTGTATTGGATGGAGGTGAGTCCGTCCCCATGAACAACGGCATCGGCATAGGCCGAATTCGGTTCCAAGCCCTGCCGAATGATAAGACATGCCTTTCGATGGGGATCCCCCCTTCACTGATCCATTCTATATCGGCTGCCAAGGAAACGTTTCCGGACATTTTTTTCCATACAAAATGGAACTCATCGGTATCGAACCACATATTCGTGCCACTGCCGGAAACGGCATAGCTGCTATCCGCGGGACTGTATTGCAACGACCCGGCCTGTTTTACCGGACCAATATCCCCGTTTCCCTCAAAATACCCTAAATCGGGGGCGTTTTTGCATGCGAAATAGCCTAAAAAAAGTGCTGCAAGCACATAATATTTGATTTGCGATTTCATTTTGCAAGATAAAGATTAGTCACCGCAATCGGTTCTAAATGCAATAGGAAGGATTTTGGTACTTAAATGTAACCAAAATTTCCTTAATCCGTACTATAAGAAGCCACGGAATGGCCGTGTGTTATCATTTGATGTGGGCACAACAAAAATATTTGCCTAAAGCGGGGTATTCGTACTTTTGTTAAAAACAATATTCATGAACACAAGGGAAGCCCAATTAAAAGCTTTTGATCGATTGCTCACCATTATGGATGAACTTCGTGCCCAATGCCCATGGGACAAGAAACAGACCATGGAGACCCTTAGGCATCTGACGATCGAGGAGACCTATGAATTGGGCGATGCCATTCTTGACAATGATTTGCAGGAAGTTAAAAAGGAGTTGGGGGATGTTTTACTGCATTTGGTATTTTATGCCAAAATAGGAAGTGAGACCGATGCTTTTGATATTGGTGATGTGTGCAATACGATCTGTGACAAGCTTGTTCACAGACATCCTCATATTTATGGAGATGTAATCGTGGCCGACGAGGAAGAGGTGAAGCGCAACTGGGAAAACTTAAAACTGAAAGAGGGAAAAAAAAGTGTTTTGGAAGGCGTTCCGCAAGGTCTGCCCGCTTTGGTGAAAGCCAATCGTATTCAGGACAAAGTCGCCGGCGTCGGCTTCGATTGGGAGCAACCCGAACAGGTTTGGGCGAAAGTCCAGGAAGAATTACAGGAACTGCAACTGGAAATCAATCAGGGCAATTCCGAAAAAATGGAAGCGGAATATGGCGATGTGCTGTTTTCAATGGTGAATTACGCCCGATTTTTGAAAATCGATCCGGAAAACGCCCTGGAGCGTACCAATAAAAAATTCATCAAACGGTTTTCACATTTGGAAAAAAAGGCCAAAGAATTGGGGAAATCCTTAAAAGAAATGACACTGGCGGAGATGGACGTATTCTGGAACGAGGCCAAATCAATACCTTAATACCGGTCTCTTTTGAGCTATTATTGAAATTTCAACAAGCAGCTTCACCCGGATTTATTTATCGGCCGGCACGAATTTCAGGGCAACCCCATTGATGCAATGTCTTTTTCCGGTGGTGTTGGGGCCGTCATCGAAAACATGGCCCAAATGGCCCCCGCAAACCGCACAATGTTCCTCGGTACGTTTGTATCCAATCTTGTAGTCGACATCATAGGCGACATTCCCCGGTATTTCCCTGTCAAAACTTGGCCAACCGGTGCCTGAATCGAATTTATGTTCGCTCTTGAACAGGGCAGTGCCACAGGCGGCACAAACGTAAACCCCCTTTTGCTTGTTATCGAGCAGCTCACTTGAGAACGGATTCTCGGTCGCCGCCTCCCGAAGCACATAATACTGCTCTGCCGTCAACTGCTTCTTCCATTCCGCTTCCGTTTTGTTCACTTTATAAGGTGATTCCGACGCATCGGATTTTTCCACCGCCATTTCCTTGTTCTGTGAATTCCCCTTGCATCCCGCCAAAACGATGCAGAATACCAATACCACTTTCTTGTTCATCCCAATTTTTTTTGTTTTGTCGCCACCCATTCGGGTTCCTTTCAAAGGTATTCCCTTTTTATCATCAAAAAAACCCTGTCCGCGATATGCGGCCAGGGCTACTTCGATTTTTAGCAAGAAAATGGGTCAGTCCAACTTAATTTTTTGCACTTCATTTTCTTTCACGCCCAAGGCCTGCATCACCGATTCGATGTTTGATTTATCCAATTTTGAACCCACCCCGAACTCTGCCGGCAATACGGCAATTCGAAAAACCTGATTGTCGGTGTCCCCGGCTGGCAGGGTTGCCAAGTCGAAATCGGCTTCAAGGAAGAGGCTTACATCAAAAAAGGTGTAGTCGTAATTGTATTGCAACAAGCCTTGACCCAAAATCCTGGTTTGCGGCATCAACCGCCATATGTCCACGGGATCTGAATTGCTATCGGTGGTTTGGTCCCATAGCAAGTATACCAGTACCACATCGGTTTCGAATACTTCAACGGTCTGTGGAAATTCGAAGAAAATCGAATAATCGTTCTCCGGGGTAAAATCGCCCTCTATGTCGATCACCTTGCCCAGAATATTGATGCCATCCTGGCCGTCAAGGCCATCAAAACCATCAAAACCCGGAGGTCCTTGAGGCCCTTCGCAAGAAATAAAAAACAGCGTTAAGAACGCGCCTAAAATAAGTGTTGCTTTTTTCATAAGTATGAATTTAGTGAATTGGTGCCGATTAGATTCGGTATCTATCCCAATTTGTTTTCAAAAAGCGTTCCAAAATTAATTTATGACAAAAAATTAGTGCTGTCAATCCCGAAAATTATGATTCAAAGTATCCCATATTTGGGTTATTTTCCTATTTTTAACAAAACCAATCAATCAATAATTATGCTGAAGCAACAGCGGGTGATCATTGAAAATGTTTCACCTCAGCTCCAAGGGGGAGCTTTTTTTATTAAAAGGGTCGTAGGGGAAGAGGTCCAGATTTTTGCCGATGTTTTTGGCGATGGCCATGACGTCATCCAAGTGGAGGTCCTTTACAAACATGAAAAATCGAAGCAGTTCAGCACGGTAAGGATGGTTCATTTGGGAGAGGACGTCTTCGAAAGTGCCTTTACTGTGGAAAAACAGGGCTATTATGATTACCAAATTAGGGGATGGATAGATCATCCGCTCAATTGGCAACATGGTATCATTGCCAAACGCAATGATGGGCAAGTGGTGACCAGTGAGTTGTTGGACGGCATCCAGTATTTGAATTACCTTTTGAAAACAGTGCCGGCCAAATCGAAGCGTTACCTTGAAAGGGCGATTTTTACCTTTGGCAATGAAGCACACTACGACGAAGCGGTCGCAGAGGCCACTTCGGAGCACCTGCACCATCTTTTTCTTGAATTCCCGCAGCGCACCTTGGCCAATACCAGTAAGACCTATCAGGTTTATGTCGATCGAAAAAAGGCGAATTTTAGCACCTGGTACGAATTTTTTCCAAGATCTGCTTCTGTGGAGCATGGCAAACACGGTACTTTCAAGGATTGTGAGCGACTCTTGCCAAGAGTCGCCGAAATGGGCTTCGACGTATTGTACTTTCCACCCATCCATCCTATAGGGGAGGTCAACAGAAAAGGCAAAAACAATGCCACTAAGGCCAATGAGGGTGACTCCGGAGTGCCTTGGGCCATAGGATCGAAAAAGGGGGGTCATAAATCGATCCATCCCGAACTGGGAACCGAAGCCGAATTCAAAGACTTGGTGGTCAAGGCCAAAAAAATGGGTATCGAGATCGCGATGGATCTTGCGTTTCAGGCCGCACCCGACCATCCTTATATCAGCGAGCATCCCGAATGGTTCAGAAAACGACCCGACGGCACGATCCAATATGCAGAGAATCCCCCCAAAAAATATCAGGATATCGTTAATTTCTATTTTGAATCCCCTGCCTATAAAGCACTGTGGACCGAACTCTTGGACGTTACACTCCATTGGGTAAAATGTGGCATCACCATCTTCAGGGTCGATAACCCCCATACCAAACCCTATTATTTCTGGAGCTGGCTGATTGCAGAAGTGAAGAAAAAGCATCCCGACGTGCTCTTTTTGGCGGAAGCCTTTTCCAGGCCCAAGGTGATGCAGCAGCTCGCGAAACAAGGCTTTTCACAATCCTATACCTATTTCACGTGGAGGGTGGGCAAACAGGAGCTCATCGAATACGTTACCGAGCTTACCCAATCGGAAATGAAGGAATATTACCGGCCCAACTTTTGGCCGAACACCCCCGATATTAACCCTTATCACCTCCAAGGGGCGAACGATGCAATGCATTTGGCGCGATATGCCTTGGCGGCCACCCTTTGTGGCAATCTGGGCATTTATGGCCCTGTGTTCGAATATATGGTATCGGATGCCCTTCCGGCAAGGGAAGAATATCTGAATTCAGAGAAATATGAGATAAAAAATTGGGACTGGACCAAGGAAAACAAACTCACCTATGTGATCGGTCTGATCAACGCGGTTCGCAAGGAACACCCATCTCTACAGCAAACGAACAATATTCGCTTCTGCAGGCTGGAAAATGAGAGCCTCATCGCTTACCACAAATGGGACGACAGCAGATCCGACGAAACCCTGATCATTGTCAACCTTGATGCGCACCATGTGCAAACAGGTTCGGTTCAATTGCCGATGGATGTTTTGGGCATGTACCACGGTCAGTCCATTCAGGTATACGATTTGATTACCAATAATGGTTACATTTGGAACTCGGAATGGAATTATGTGGAGATCAGTCCCTCATTGCCCTTCCATATCTTTCACATCAGAAAATAGTTATGCCGAAGAAAAAGCAGGAAACCCTATTGCAACCACCCTACGCCTTTGACGTGGGATGGGAAGCCTTGCTCGATGACCCGACATTTATCAAGGTATTCCTTTCGGATGTTTTGGAAGATTATATCCTTAGGCAGCGATGGTATGGCGGAAAATCGAGTAAGCTGAAATACATAGAGCTGCACCAGTATTTCGGAATACAACAACATGACGAGCTGTACTATGGCCTGCTCTTGGAGGTGAATTTTGAAGAGGCTTTTTACCAGCACTATTTCTTGCCGATCGCCTTTGTTTCGGACGAAACTTTTGCACAAAAAGACCGCATATTGCCTTTGAGTATAAAAGGCCAAAGCGGTTTTATCATTGATGCCACAAATTTGGAGGCCTTCAGGAAGTTGGTGTTTGAACGTATTCTCACCTCCCTGCCCAACGACAAAACACCGGTACGGTACCATAAAAGCACCTTATTTTCAGATACTGCTTATGTTTCATCACGATTTATGGGGTTGGAGCAGAGCAACACTTCCATAATATACAATGATAACTCGGTCATCAAGTTTTTCAGAAGGATCTACGCCGATAAGAATCCCGATTTTGAAATGAGCCAGTTTCTTTCGGAAAAAAAAGGGTTCAAAAATATCCCGGCCTATTTGGGAAGCATCAGTTTTATCGATAAAGACAACGACAATATCACCATTGCGCTACTGCAACAACTGGTGCCTAACCAGGGCGATGCATGGGACTTTATGCTCAAGGAGGTCGACAAAGTGTTCCGCAATCTTGAAAACAAGCACATTAGGGTATCGCAACTGCCTACCACACAGATGTTCCAAAGGTTGCAGATCAAGGACGTGCCGCCCGAAATCATCGATTGGGCAGGGCTCAACATTTTTCTGAAGCTGCAGGTCATGGCCCGCCGTACCGCGGAAATGCACGTGGCCTTGGGATCGGAGTTTGAAGACACCGCATTTACCCCGAAACATTTCAATAGCGATTACGAGGTTTGGTTGAAAAATCGACTGTTGTACCAGTTCCAGAACCGTTTGAACAGTGTGGAGAACAACCTTCATAAGTTGGAAGGCCGGGCCGCCCTATTGGTAAAGGAGTTCTTGGAAAGGAAAAATGAGATAAGAAGGCGCTTCGTGGCCTTCGACTGGACAAAGCTCAAGGGGGAAAGGATCAGGGTGCACGGCGATTTTCATTTGGGCCAGATCTTGGTGAAGGAGGACGATTTTTACCTGTTGGATTTTGAGGGGGAACCGGAGAGCACCATTCGCGACCGAAAGGTAAAACACCCGCCATTAAAGGATGTTGCCGGTATTTTCCGATCGTTCCACTATGCCATCTATGCCACTATTTTTAATAATGGCGACAAATACCCCTATTCGCAGGAAGAGCTTTTCATGGCAGGGGAGACGCTCTATAAATTCTTTATCGGGGTATTTTTGGAATCGTACGTTACCCTGATTCAGGAAAACAACCTGAATATCGGGTACCATCAGGAGCGAATCTTTATATTAAAATATGCTATGTTGGAAAAGGCCATTTATGAACTCGGGTATGAAATGAACTCCCGTCCCAGTTGGGCGGTAATTCCCTTGGAAGGTATTTTGGGCATTATCAATGACAAGAATTAGGGCAAGTAAAAGGCATATAGGGCCCTCAATGACCGGTACCTATGTTCAATTATCGGCAATGGCATTTGCCACAGCCAATGAGCGTCTTTAAAAACAATTTAATCAAAACAGTATCAAACAGGAAATCATGGGCAAAGTAGTACCACACAGTTTATTTACGGATTTCGATATCAGCCTTTTTAAATCGGGCAAACACTTCAAGCTCTATGAAAAACTGGGTTCACATCCCATGGAACTCGATGGCGTTGAAGGCACCTATTTTGCGGTTTGGGCCCCTACGGCCAAAGCGGTCTCGGTAATAGGCGATTTTAACCATTGGTTAGACCATGAACATCCGCTTCTGGTACGTTGGGACGAAAGCGGCATCTGGGAAGGATTTGTTCCAAATGTGAACAAGGGAGAAGTTTATAAGTACTATATCCGCTCCAATAATTTTGGGGTCGTAACCGAAAAAGCAGATCCCTTCGCACGTTATTGTGAACTGCCACCCCATACGGCGTCGGTTGTCTGGGATGACGATTACAAATGGAAGGATAAAAAATGGATGGAAAACAGAAAGGAACGCAATGCCTTGGATGCTCCTTTTTCGGTTTATGAAGTGCATATGGGCTCCTGGAAGCGCAAAGAGGGAGATGAATTTTTGTCCTATAAGGAACTTGCCCATGATTTGGTCAACTATGTGAAGGAAATGGGCTTCACGCATGTTGAATTTATGCCCATTATGGAATATCCCTATGATCCCTCATGGGGCTACCAACTTACTGGATATTTTGCCCCTACCTCACGGTTCGGTGCCCCTGAAGATTTCAAATTATTGGTCGATACCTTGCATCAGAACGAAATCGGCGTCATTCTCGATTGGGTACCTTCACATTTTCCCGATGATGCCCACGGACTAGGATTTTTCGATGGCTCACATTTGTATGAACATCCCGATAGGAGAAGGGGTTACCATCCCGATTGGAAGAGCCTTATCTTTAATTACGGTAGGAATGAAGTGCGTGCCTTTTTGATCAGCAATGCCCTGTTTTGGTTAGACCAATACCATACCGACGCCTTGCGTGTCGATGCGGTGGCGTCCATGGTGTATCTCGACTATTCCCGTGAAGAAGGGGAGTGGGAACCCAATATGTATGGCAATAACGAAAATTTGGAGGCTTTGAGTTTTCTTAGGGAATTCAACGAAACCGTGTATGGTAACTTTCCCGATGTACAGACCATCGCAGAAGAGTCTACAGCGTTTTCGGGCGTTTCCAGACCGGTTAATTTGGGCGGATTGGGCTTTGGCATGAAATGGATGATGGGATGGATGCACGATACACTGGAATATTTCAAAAAAGATACCATATATCGCAAGCACCATCAGAACGACCTTACTTTTAGTATGACCTATGCTTTTACCGAAAACTTCATGTTGCCGTTTTCGCATGATGAGGTGGTGTACGGCAAACAATCCTTGGTCTATAGGATGCCTGGCGATGAGTGGCAGCAATTTGCCAATCTACGGTTGCTATTTGGCTATATGTTCACCCATCCGGGTACCAAACTGATGTTTATGGGAGGAGAATTTGGACAAACCTCGGAATGGAACTTCCAAAATAGCCTCGACTGGCACTTGACAGAATATCCAGTGCACGCGGGTATTCAGGAAACGATCAAAGATTTGAACCGGTTATACCGCAGTGAGAAAGCGCTTTATGAAAAACAGTTTAGCCCGGAAGGTTTTCAATGGATAGACTATAGCGATCATGAAAATTGTGTGCTTACCTTTATACGCAAAGGGCACGATAAAAAGAACGATATCTATGTCGCCTGCAACCTAACCCCGGTACCTAGGGAACAGTATCGCATCGGCATCCCTAAAAAATCCGGTCAATTGAAGGTGATTTTCAATAGTGATGATAAAAAATATGGCGGTTCGGGAATGGCCGCGGAACTCTCTAAAATAGGCAAGACCCCATGGCACGGCCATGGCCAATCGATTGAAATGACAATTCCGCCATTGAGCATGGTCATATTTAAGTAATTCTCAACGGTGAAATCGTTATAGTTATCAAATCTTTCTAATATCTTTTCGTAATTAGGTGCTAAAGTCTTTTTTTTGTGGTGCTTATAAAATAACGAGTTTATGATTACCAATACCGAATTGGAATACAAGGGGAATTTGTACCCCAACCAGATAGCCGAATATAAAAGAGACACCGATAAGTTATACTTTACCACTGAAAACGGCGTGGTCTTGGAAATCACGGTCATACAGGACAGGACCATCCGTTTTCGTTACGCCACCGATTATATTTTTCAACCCGATTTTTCTTATGCGATCAGTGAAAATGCCAAAAGAGGCTATAATACCCTTACGGTTGAAGAGACGGTCACTGAATATCTAATAGAAACGGCCAAGGTTAAAATTCTAGTCGACAAGAAGACCTTGCGTATCCAGATTTCCGATCTGGAGGGTAGGATTATCAATGAAGATGAACTGGGGTTTCATTGGGAAGAAAACTATGAGTACGGGGGCAATACCGTAAAAATGAGCAAGATCACCCAGACGACCGAAAGTTATTACGGGATGGGGGATAAGGCAACCCACAGTAACTTAAAAGGTAAACGGATTTCCAATTGGGTCACGGACCAATATGCATACGGAAAGGACCAAGATCCACTATACAAGGCCATCCCGTTTTATGTGGGCCTCCATCATGAGAAGGCGTACGGCATTTTCTTCGACAACAGTTTTAAGACGCATTTCGATTTTGCACATGAAAAAAGAACGACTACCAGTTTTTGGGCAGATGGCGGTGAAATGAACTATTATTTCTTTTACGGGCCTGAAATGTCGAAAGTGGTACAAGCCTATACCGACCTTACGGGAACGCCGGAACTCCCGCCAATGTGGGCTTTAGGGTACCACCAATCCAAATGGAGCTATTTTCCGGAAAGTAGGGTCAAAGAGGTTGCAAGTACTTTCAGAGATCTGAAGATTCCTTGCGATGGTATCTATTTGGATATTGATTATATGGATGGATTTCGCTGTTTTACCTGGGACAAGACCCTCTTTCCAGATCCAAAAAGAATGATAGCGGAGCTGAGCAAGGATGGCTTCAAAACAGTCGTCATGATCGATCCGGGCATCAAAATTGATAAGGAGTACTGGGTGTACCAAGAGGCCATGGAGAACGATTATTTCTGTAAACGGGGAGATGGCCCCTATATGCACGGGAAGGTTTGGCCCGGGGAATGCCATTTTCCCGATTTCACCAATCCCAAGGTGCGGGAATGGTGGGCCGGTCTTTATAAGGAGTTCATGGCCGAATTGGGGGTTCATGCCGTTTGGAACGACATGAACGAACCAGCAGTGATGGAGGTGCCTTCCAAAACGGCCCCTTTGGACACCCGGCACAAATACGACGGTCACCCCTGCACCCATAGGAAGGCACATAATGTATACGGCATGCAAATGGTAAGGGCGACCTATGAAGGGGTGAAGAAATATGTATATCCGAAAAGACCTTTTGTCATCACAAGGTCCGCCTATGCGGGTACCCAACGCTATTCGTCTACTTGGACAGGCGACAATGTGGCTACATGGGAGCATCTTTGGATCGCCAATGTACAGGCGCAGCGCATGTGTGTCAGTGGTTATTCCTTTGTAGGATCCGATATTGGTGGCTTTGCCGAACAGCCGAATGGGGAACTTTTTGCCCGATGGATACAATTGGGGGTATTCCATCCTTTTTGCAGGGTACATTCGAGCGGAGACCACGGAGATCAAGAGCCTTGGTCATTTGGTACCGAGATCACCGATATCGTAAGAAAGTTTATCGAATTGCGCTACCAACTGCTGCCCTATCTCTATACCATGTTCTGGAGATATACCAAATATGGTACCCCGATGCTGCAATCCATTGTATATTACGACCAAGCAGACACCCAAACCCATTTTAGGACCGACGAATTTATCTTTGGCCAACAAATTTTGGTTTGCCCCATTCAGGAACCCAATGCCCAGGGCCGCAGAATGTATATTCCACGTGGAAAATGGTACAATTATTGGACAGGAGAAATGGTCGAGGGGGGCAAGGAAAGATGGGTGCCAGCCGATTTGGACAAGATTCCCCTGTTCATGAAAGAAGGGGCCATTATCCCGAAATATCCCATACAGCAATATGTCGGGGAAATTAAAGTGGAGGAGTTGGTGCTGGACGTTTATTATATGCTTGGTGCGGAAAACTCCACCGTATACGAAGATGCACAGGATGGATACGATTATCAAAGCGGCAAATTCAGCTTAAGGAACTTTAAGTTGTTGGGCAAAGAAAAGGAACTCATCATTCAACAGTTTAAAGACGGTACCTTTATAACGAGTTATGAGCGCTTTAAAATAAAACTTCATGGACTTCCTTTTAAGATTAAATCGGTTCACGTTGATAACGTGAAAGTAAATCTGGAAGATGTGAAGCTGAACGGAAATAATATCATTCAGGTGAGCAAGGAATTTACCCAACTTCATATTACCGGTAAATAGATTATTTTGTAATTTCAACTATTAATGTATTCAATCAGATGAGAAAAGCATTATTGGCCCTTGCACTTTTTATGGCGGTTTCGGCTTGCAAAACAAACCCGTTCACCGGTAAATCAGTGCTTAATTTTTATCCAAATAGCCAGATTTTTCCCATGGCATTTGCACAATACGACCAATTTTTAACCGAAAATAAAGTGGTGACGGGCACGAGCGATGCCCAGATGATCACGAAGGTAGGGCAGCGTATTTCGTCTGCGGCGGAAAGATGGCTTTCGGCAAATGGGTATCCCGGATATTTGAAAGATTACAAATGGGAATACAATTTGGTCAATGACGAAACTGTGAACGCTTGGTGCATGCCGGGAGGCAAAATTGTGTTTTATACCGGAATATTGCCCATCACCCAAACCGAAACCGGCGTTGCCGTGGTCATGGGCCATGAAGTTGCGCATGCCCTGGCAGATCACGGCGCCCAACGGATGAGTGCCGGCACCTTGCAGCAACTCGGTGCGGTCGCGGGGAACATTGCGATCAAGGACGATCAAACCAGGAATACCTTCAATCAGGCTTATGGAGTCGGTTCTACCGTTGGACTCATGTTGCCCTTTAGCAGAAGCCACGAGACCGAGGCCGACCGTATAGGATTACAGATCATGGCTATCGCAGGATACGATCCCGCAGAGGCCGCCGAACTTTGGAAAAGAATGAACGCTAAAGGGGGCGATGCCCCTCCGGAGTTTCTGAGCACGCACCCGTCGAATGAGACACGAATCGCTAACCTGACCGCTTGGGCACCCGAGGCCAAGGCGGAAGCCAAGAAGTTTGGCGTCACCAAATTTCAGTGATTTTTTAAGGAAGCATTGCATAAAAAAAGCCGTTTAATACGGCTTTTATCATATCTATGAACAACCGGTCTGCCATAAAAGGGAGTAAAAAACTGTTGAATGCCTGGGCATTTTACGATTGGGCGAACTCCGTTTACAGCTTGGTGATTTCCTCAGCCATCTTCCCAATATTTTATGGGGCCCTTTTTCGGGTGGGGGGCGTGGAAAAAGTATCGGTTTTTGGGGGCGAGATCGCAAGGGCACCCTTGATCAGTTATATCACCTCTGCCGCATTTTTGTTCATCGCCTTCATCACGCCGCTATTATCGGGCATTGCAGATTATCTGGGCAACAAAAAGGTATTCATGAAATTTTTCTGTTACCTCGGGGGATTGTCCTGTATCGGGCTCTATTGGTTCTCTTTGGAACATATTTATTTGAGCCTGGGGTGCTACTTCTTTGGGTTGGTCGGATTTTGGGTCAGCTTTGCCTTCAATAATTCCTATTTGCCCGACATTGCTTTTCCGGAACAACAGGATCGTATCAGTGCCAAAGGCTTTTCCCTTGGATATATCGGCAGCGTGATTCTTTTGATCGTGAATTTGGCCATGGTCATGAAACCCGATATTTTCGGAATAGTTTCAGATCCAGGGGAGGCCGCCGAATTGAAGGCCATGAAATACTCCTTTGTTTCTGTTGGAATATGGTGGATCATTTTCGCGCAATACAGTTTTTTCCACCTCCCGAAAGGATTTAGAAAAGCGGGCAAAAGAACCAATATCATCCTAAACGGGTTCAAGGAATTGAAATCGGTATGGCTTCAATTGGGCAATCAAACCATACTGAAGCGATATTTGATGGCATTTTTCGTCTATAGCATGGCCGTGCAAACGGTAATGCTCATCGCCGCCTATTTCGGGGAACAGGAAATACTTTGGGGTTCCGATAATGAGCGCACCACAGGCCTCATTGTAAGCATCATGGTCATTCAGTTGGTCGCCATTATTGGCGCAATGCTCACGGCTCGGGCGTCAAGGGCCTTTGGCAATATAAGAACACTTGTAGTGGTGAATCTTTGCTGGCTGTTGATCTGTATTTATGCCTATTTTGTTTACACCCCTACTGAATTTTATATTGCGGCCGGTTTTGTTGGTCTGGTGATGGGAGGCATTCAGGCCTTGTCCAGATCAACCTATTCGAAATTCATTCCTGAAACCATCGACACCACATCATTTTTCAGTTTTTATGATGTTTCTGAGAAAATAGGCATTGTGATCGGGACATTTATTTATGGATTCATTGCCCAGCGAACGGGCAGCATGCGCCTGGCGACCATATTTCTGGGATTATTTTTTTTAATAGGAATGCTGTTATTGCTCCGGGTCAATAAAAAAGGCCCCATGGAAATAGGGGCCTGATCTTCGGTTCGTTTTTTGATCGGTTTTCTTGCAAAGTGCTCAAATCAACCTTTTGAGATGTCTCCAGAACCTGATGTTTTGGTATCTACTTTTGCTGGATTCCCTCGGTAAGTGATATCTCCGGAACCCGATACCCTGGCTTTGAGATTTTCTCTTGCGGTTACTTTGATATCGGCAGATCCGGAAACTGTGGCTTCAACATTATCGGCTTCCAAATCAAAAGCCCTGATGTCTCCTGAGCCGGAGACGGTTACGTTAAAGTCAACCGCTTTTCCGCTGAGGTTCATATCCCCCGAACCCGACATGGTAGCGGTCATATTTTGGGCTTCAACCTCCAGGGTAATATCGCCCGATCCAGACATGGTGGTCGAAAAATTCGAGGCTTTGATCGTTTTCTTGCCAACGATATCGCCCGACCCCGATAAGGTCACCGCATCGATTCGATCCACAGGAACGGTAATCCTAATGCCGTCATTCCAATTGGAAGGCTGTAAATTTAGATTGTCCTCTACCTTAATGGTCAGTTTGCCGTTTTTCACTTCGGTTTTGATGTATTCCAAGAGGTTTTCCTCTCCTTTTAAGGTGAGTTCGCCTTCTTTCCCATCGACCAGATCCACATCGAACCAGCCTGAGACCGCAATGGCGTCGTAATCGCCGACATTGCGCTCTATGCTGACCGTATTGCCGTTGCCTTTGATCTTTTTGCCCCATTGGGCTGTGCAGGAGGCCGATAATATTACTACAAGACTTAAGGAGAATAATTTTTTCATTTGATTTTGAGTTTATGGATTAAATTGAATGAATTGTACATTAGTTTTTAATCAGTTTGATGCCGCCGTAGTCACTGTTTATAGTGATCGTTTTGCCACTGTTGGCCGAGCCATAGTAACCTTTATAATAATTTTCGTTCGATTTTTCCTTGCTGATCGCAATTTCCAGATCCTCTTTACCGCTGAGGCCCGCATAGCTGGTCGTAATTTCAAAGTCAAAATGGTAATCGGGATGGTAACCGATCTTGATGCCGGTATAATTGGAGTTGACACTGATGCTTCCTGCATCTGCAGCCATTTCCCTGATGGTCAGCGAACCGTAATCCGCGCCGATTTGTACCCTGCCATGGATGGTCCCAAGTTTCACGCCGATATAATCGCCATTGCCGGTGATGTTCCCTGCTTCCATGATCTCAATATTGCCATAGTCGCTCGAATAGTCCAGGTTTTCCATCTCGATTACCGTGGCGTTGGTATAATCGGCGTTGATAGTAAGATTACCCGCTTTCTGTACCGTAAAACCGGAGTAATCTGCCTTGATGTTCCCGCTGTTGATGTATCCGATACTTGAATTGGAGGTGTAGTCGAAGTTGAGTTCGTTGTTGCGCCCGTGAAGTTCACCGATCTCGAGCTTTCCATAATCACAGTTGATCTTGGCATGGCCATCGATTCGATCCAATAGGATGTTACCATAGTCGTTGTTCAGTTGCACACTGTTTTTGACGGGTAATTTGATGGTATAGTTGATCTGCATGTTCACATTGTTGCTATTGCCCCAGTTCCAGCCCCAACTGCTTTTGTTCTTATCGAAGATGGTTTTTGCGGAGACCATACTGCTGCTGCTTTCAAACTCAACCGTAATTTCATCCAGTTTTTTCTGTACTTTTTCCTCATTGTTGCCATTGGTCTTGATATGGACTTCAATCATAATTCTATTTTCGTTCCAACTGGTAATGTTAAGGTTGCCATAGCTGTTGCTGACTTTTAGAAGGGCATCCGCATTCACGGTAAATTCTTTTTTGATCGTTTTTTCCTTGGTATGACGGCCCCTTAGGTTTTCGTCATTGGCCGACAAAAGCACGGGGAAAACCATCAATATGGCAATCATTTGTTTATATAGCAATGTTTTCATCTTTGTTGTTTTTAATGTTGTTAATGGTTTCTACCTGATCAAGTACGTCTTGTAAAAGATCTATCCTGGTTTGGAAATTGGTGATCATGGCACTCAAAATCAGTTTGCTGTTGCCGCCGTTCAAAAGATCTTGTTCGAGTTGGCCGTAGTTGCGTTCCAATTTCTTGAGCTGTAACAAGGTATCGTCAATCATTTTTTTGGTGGCAGGCGTGCTTTCACGCTTCAGATGGTTCACCTGTTCTTCTATCAATCCCGCAAAATAGATTTGGCTATTCGACACTTCGGGCGAAATTTCCGCCACCTGTTCGTCTAGGGTGGGCCGTGGCATGAGAATTCCCAAACCCAAGGTCAACAAAACAATTATGGAAGCGGCAATGGAAAGCGGTCTCCACCAGGATTTATTTTTCCTGTGTAGGCCGACCGTGCCTTTTGAGGCATTCAATCTATCCAGGAACCTGGCCTGATGCCCTTCTTGGGGCTCTTCGGTGTCAAAAGTTCCCTCTATTTTTTTGAACCAATTTTCTAAATTTTCCATTTCAGGTAGGTATTAATTGTTTTCTCAAGCTTTCCTTCGCCCTTGAGATGGTCGTCCTGCAATTGGCGTAGCTGATGTTCATGATGCTGCTGATTTCCTCATAATCATAGCCTTCTATTAAATGTAAGGTCAAAGCAATTCTGTAATTGTCTTTTAATCGTTTCATGGTTTCCATCACTTGTTGAGCCTTTAGTTCCGTGAACACATGATCCGATTCAATTCCATCGTTGTCTTCGACCTTGTACATTATATCCTCTAGGGCAACCTCATTTTTTTTCTGTTGCTTTCTGTAATGGTATATACTGTTGTTCACCACGATCCGCTTTAGCCAGGAACCAAATGTCACCTCCCCTTTAAATGACTGCAGTTTGGTAAAGGCGCTCAAAAACGATTCCTGCATCACGTCTTCGGCTTCCGCACTGTCTTTTACAATTCGAAGTGCGGTGTTGAACATGGCCTTATAATAGCGGTTATAAACCTCCAGTTGGGCACTTTGCTTGCCTTCAATACACCATTGCAACAATGTATCAATATGTTCTCTTTTGTGGCTCAAAAAGTGAATGGTTTAACTAATAGATGAGGGAAGTTAGGGAATGTTACAGTTATATCTTGAAAAATAGGTGTGAGCGCTTCATCGATAATTTGACCATCTAATCGATTAATACGTTGATTTCAGCAGATTCACTGGGTTTAGATATATTTTTGATTTCGAACCAAGTACTCCCTCTAAAATTTTTAAAATTAATTTGTTTATGGGAAAATTTTACCCCTCTTATAGAATATTGATGACGTCTGTGTTGTTGGCGTTGATACCATTTCCAACTACTGCGCAAAATCCTGCGCAAAATGGGCAATGGAGCGCACCAATTCCTTTTGGGATAGTTCCGGTCGCCGCGGCCAACCTTCCTGACGGACGTTTGATCACATGGTCATCGCAATTCAGGAATACTTTCGTTGAAATGGGGGACGGGATGACCTATACTGAGATATTCGACCCTTTTCTTGGTGCGAATGGTCGTGCATTGGGAGAGACCACATCAAATACGGATCATGACATGTTCTGTCCCGGCATCAACAATCTACCTGACGGCCGCATTCTTGCAGCTGGGGGGACCAGTAGCGAGCGCACCAGTATTTATGACCCAAAAACTGGACTATGGAGTGTGGCTTCCGACATGAACATCAGACGGGGCTATCAGGGCAATGTTACCTTGAGCGATGGTTCCGTATTCACGCTAGGGGGCTCATGGAGTGAAAGTACTACCGTAAACGGCAATAAGGATGCGGAACGATGGACCCCGGAGACCGGCTGGATATCAATGCCCCAAATTCAAAATGAACTTTTATGGAATAGCAACGATCTATCGCAGGAAGCCAGGGGTTATTATAGAATCGATAACCATGCTTGGCTTTGGGCAGCACCCAATGGCAAAATTTTCCATGCCGGTCCTGGGGAACGAATGCACTGGATTGATGTTGCCAATGGTGGATCTTGGACCGATGCGGGACAAAGGGGCAACGATACCTATTCAATGAAGGGAACCACAGTGATGTTCGATATTGGTAAAATATTGAAAGTGGGAGGATCCAGGTCCTATGATAGCAATACGCCAGCGAAAGAAACCTCTTTTGTCATTGACATCAATTCCAATACCCCTGTTGTAACCCGAACTGTCAATAATCTTGCTTTTTCCAGAACGATGCACAATAGTACGGTATTGCCAAATGGCCAGGTATTGGTGACTGGTGGTTTGGATCATGCAGAAGTCTTTACCGATACGGGATCTAGGTTATCCGCGGAATTGTACAATCCATCAACCAATACATGGAGGACAGTTGCCGGCATGGCCACGCCAAGAACCTATCATAGTGTTGCCATTCTTTTGCTGGATGGCCGCGTTTTTGTAGGTGGCGGGGGTTTATGTGACGGTACCTATGGAGGCAATTGCAACAACCATATGGATGCCGAAATTTATAGCCCGCCCTATCTTTTCAATGCTTCGGGCGGATTGGCGTCAAGGCCGACCATCAGTGCTCCGGAGGCGGCGAATTACAATTCCACCATTACCGTAAATGGAAGTACCAATATCAGTAATTTCAGTTTGATTCGTTTCTCGGCAGTTACCCATAGCACCAATAACGAACAACGAAGAATTCCGGTAAGCTTTACGGGAAGTGGCGGAAACTATGAAGTTTCCATTCCTGACAGGAACTTATTGCCTCCAGGGTATTATATGCTATTTGCGTTGGACAATAATGGGGTTCCCAGTGTAGCGGAGAGCATCAAGATTGGCAATGGAGTAGCGATTGCTGAGAATCCAAACCTTGTTTTACATCTGCCATTTGACGAGAATTCAGGATCTATGGCCATGGATCGTTCTGGCAATGGCAATAATGCGAACATTTACAATGTCACCAATAATGCCACCACCAAAACACCGAGTACTAACAACTGGCGTCCCAATGGGGGCCTCTTTGGAGGTGCAGTTGAAATGGACGGGTATGAGTTCAGGAGCAATACCATCATCGATGTGCCTTACGATAGCTCCTTCAATGACATCAACAATTCGGTTACGGTCATGGCTTGGATAAACCGGAACGATATTGCATACAACGTGGGCATTCTAAGCCATGATTATCCTTCGCTTTTCTTTGGTTTTCATAATAGCTTATACAAATGGGAATTCCCAACATCCACGGGTGGATCGGTAAATTGTTATTCGGGATATTCACCTAAAAACCAATGGGTGCATATCGCTGCAACTTATGATGGCACTACCGCTCGCCTGTTCGCAAACGGGGTGGAAGTCTGTACCCAGAATGCCACGGGAAATATCTTGCTCAACCCCAATGACCCCGGCGATATTAATGACACATCCTTTACAACTTCGGGTTTCTACGAGTACAGAAACCCCACAGGAACCTTTCTCACGGGACAAAATTATAACCAAAGCGGGGTTACCGATGAAATTAATGGGCGCATCGATGAGCTAAGGGTTTTCAATAAGGCCCTTGGAGCAGGTGAAATAAAAGTCTTTTTTGAACAAGGCATCGGTCTTCCGACTGTTGCGGTATGTCAACCCAGTACCATTATTGCGGAATATAAGATTGGCAATGGACCTTGGATACAAGGGAAGAATATAAATGTTCCAGAAGGCCAACAAGTCTTTTTAAGGGCAATAACCAATGGCACCTATTACATAACAACCTCAGAGAAAAATTATCAGGCGCCTACTTTTAGTTCAGTGACGAATTTCACGCAAGCCAATGGTTACCAAGTGGATACTCAACTTGCCAGTATTCCGGGCAATCCGGCCAGGAATAATGGTCTTGTTGATTCAGGCAATATGGGCCAGTTCGTTTTAACTACTGCCAACGGTTGCGCCACGGTGGTCAACCTGAACGTGAATTCAGGTTGCGATTCCGGCGATTTGGTCATTGCACCGGAATGGAGAGTGAATTCGAATCCCTATCAGAGCGGAACCCCTGGTCAGGATGCTTCTATTTCTGTAAAGGAAGGGGATAATGTTAGATTGAGCATTTTACCGAATGAAGGTCGTAACGGCAGCCCTTTAAACTTCGATGTCATGCTTCCTAGTGGAGGAACCGTTAAAAATGTTTCCGGTGATTATCTTTTGAGCAACGTGGCCAGCTCACAAGGGGGTGCATATATCCTCACCTCCACCGAGGGCTGTTCTGTGGTTATCAATGTTCAAGTAGGCACGACTACCAATAATTGCCCTCCCGGCAGCATCATCCCGGAATACCGATTGAACGGGGTCTGGCTCTCCGGTCAGAACGACGTGAACGTGGCGGTGGGCACCTCCGTGATGCTCAGCATGCTTCCCAACGGCATCGGTGTCACGGTGACCCTGCCCAACGGCACGGTCAGGGGCGACAACTATGGCATCAGCAGTGCCACTGCCGCCAACAGCGGGACGTACTTGCTGACCTCCGCGCAGGGCTGCCAGACCACGATCAACCTCACGGTGGGCAGCGGTGTCAGCTGCCCCGCGGGCAGCCTCGTCCCCCGTTACACCGTCGACGGGACTTCGGGCAGCGGTGCGGGCACCCTTACGGTGACCGCCGGGCAATCGGTGGTGCTCTCCACGGTCCAGGGCGGCACCTATGAGATCAGGCGCCCCGACGGTTCCACGGTCGTCGGCGCGCTCGACCTGGGCACGGCCACGGCCTCCCAAGCGGGCCGCTACACCTTCACCACCGCCGCGGGCTGTACGGCCACCCTTGACCTGACCGTGAACGCGGCCCCCACGGGCGGCTGCCCCGCGGGCAGCCTCGTTCCCCGCTACACGGTCGACGGGACTTCGGGCAGCGGCACGGGCACCCTTGCGGTGACCGCCGGCCAATCGGTGGTGCTCTCCACGGTCCAGGGCGGCACCTATGAGGTCAGGCGTCCCGACGGGTCAACGGTCGTCGGCGCGCTCGACCTGGGCACGGCCACGGCCTCCCAGGCGGGCCGCTATACCTTCACCACCGCTGCGGGCTGTACGGCCACCCTTGACCTGACCGTGAACGCGGCCCCCACGGGCAACTGTCCCGCCGGCAGCATCATCCCGGAATACCGTTTGAACGGGGTTTGGCTCTCCGGTCAGAACGACGTGAACGTTGCGGTGGGCACCTCCGTGATGCTCAGTATGCTGCCCAACACCATCGCTGTTCAATCGATAAGGCTTCCGGACGGAAGGCTGGTGGGCGACAACTATGGCATCGGCAGTGCCACTGTCTCCCAGAGCGGGGCGTACGTGGTGACCTCCGCGCAGGGCTGCCAGACTACGATTAACCTTACCGTTGGCGCCGGCAACCCCTGCACTTCGTCCAGCGTGGTCCCCCGGTACACGGTCGACGGGACTTCGGGCAGCGGCACGGGCGCCCTTGCGGTGACCGCCGGCCAATCGGTGGTGCTCTCCACGGTCCAGGGGGGCACCTATGAGATCAGGCGTCCCGACGGGTCAACGGTCGTCGGCGCGCTCGACCTTGGCGGTGCCACGTCCTCCCAGGCGGGCCGCTACACCTTCACCACCGCTGCGGGCTGTAGCGGCGACACTGGACCTGACCGTGAACGCGGCCCCCACGGGCGGCTGCCCCGCGGGCAGCCTCGTTCCCCGCTACACGGTCGACGGGACTTCGGGCAGCGGCACGGGCACCCTTGCGGTGACCGCCGGCCAATCGGTGGTGCTCTCCACGGTCCAGGGCGGCACCTATGAGATCAGGCGCCCCGACGGATCCACGGTCGTCGGCGCGCTCGACCTTGGCGGCGCCACGTCCTCCCAGGCGGGCCGCTACACCTTCACCACCGCCACGGGCTGTAGCGGCCACCCTTGACCTGACCGTGAACGCGGCCCCCACGGGCGGCTGCCCCGCGGGCAGCCTCGTTCCCCGGTACACGGTCGACGGGACTTCGGGCAGCGGCACGGGCACCCTTGCGGTGACCGCCGGGCAATCGGTGGTGCTCTCCACGGTCCAGGGGGGCACCTATGAGATCAGGCGCCCCGACGGTTCCACGGTCGTCGGCGCGCTCGACCTTGGCGGCGCCACGTCCTCCCAGGCGGGCCGCTATACCTTCACCACCGCTGCGGGCTGTACGGCCACCCTTGACCTGACCGTGAACGCGGCCCCCACGGGCAACTGTCCCGCCGGCAGCATCATCCCCGAATACCGTTTGAACGGGGTCTGGCTCTCCGGTCAGAACGACGTGAACGTGGCGGTGGGCACCTCCGTGATGCTCAGCATGCTTCCCAACGGCATCGGTGTCACGGTGACCCTGCCCAACGGCACGGTCAGGGGCGACAACTATGGCATCAGCAGTGCCACTGCCGCCAACAGCGGGACGTACTTGCTGACCTCCGCGCAGGGCTGCCAGACCACGATCAACCTCACGGTGGGCAGCGGTGTCAGCTGCCCGCTGGGCAGCCTCGTTCCCCGGTACACGGTCGACGGGACTTCGGGCAGCGGTGCGGGCACCCTTACGGTGACCGCCGGGCAATCGGTGGTGCTCTCCACGGTCCAGGGCGGCACCTATGAGATCAGGCGCCCCGACGGTTCCACGGTCGTCGGCGCGCTCGACCTGGGCACGGCCACGGCCTCCCAAGCGGGCCAATACACCTTCACCACCGCCACGGGCTGTACGGCCACCCTTGACCTGACCGTGAACGCGGCCCCCACGGGCGGCTGCCCTCCCGGGAGCATCATCCCCGAATACCGATTGAACGGGGTGTGGCTCTCCGGTCAGAACGACGTGAACGTGGCGGTGGGCACCTCCGTGATGCTCAGCATGCTTCCCAACGGCATCGGTGTCACGGTGACCCTGCCCAACGGCACGGTCAGGGGCGACAACTACGGCATCAGCAGTGCCACTGCCGCCCACAGCGGAGCGTACGTGCTGACCTCCGCGCAAGGCTGCAAGACCACGATAAACCTCACGGTGGGCAGCGGCCTGACTGCTAAGTTAGCTGGCGACAACGGATCGAATGTGCTTAATTCAAATAATGCTGTCCCTACGGAAATCGATGTTTGAGGACTTTTCAATGGTGCTTTGGAAATGGATGGATTGGAATTTCAAAGCAATAGTTTAGTATCTGTTCCATATTCTTCCTCATTGTCATCGACTAGAACTGGTATTACAGTGATGGCCTGGGTAAAAAGAGATGAAATAACAAAGAACGTAGCCATATTCGCACATGAC
The DNA here is from genome assembly GCA_963760375.1 of uncultured Flavobacteriaceae bacterium. Taxonomy (GTDB): domain Bacteria; phylum Bacteroidota; class Bacteroidia; order Flavobacteriales; family Flavobacteriaceae; genus Pelagihabitans. The sequence goes on from CAVXCS010000005.1 coordinate 595,799, forward strand.
TACCCATCGATTTTCTTTGGATTTCACAATAGTCTATACAAATGGTCATTTCGTACTGCTACTGGGGGTGTCCTTGACTGTTATTCCGGTTATAGTCCTCCTGAAACTTGGGTTCATATAACGGGTACCTACGATGGTTCTACTGCGGTGCTATATGTCAATGGACAAGAAATATGTGTTAAAAACACAAACGGTCCAATTATTATGGAAAGTAACAATGCACCTTATTCCTCTTTTACCATATCGGGATTTTATGATAAAAGGACGGTAACTTGGACAGATTGGAACGGCAGCGGCATTACTGATGAAATTGATGGAATGGTAGATGAGGTCAAGGTTTACAATAAAGCGCTCAGTGGGGCAGAGGTGAGAAATTTTTATGATTTGGGTAAGCTTACAGGTAATCCAAATATCTCGGATTGCCCTCCGAACAAAATTGTAGCCCAATATAGAATCGATAACGGTCCATGGCAAAATGGATATGACATTAATGTTTCGGAAGGAAGTGAAGTATATATTAGGGCTCAAACCATAGGAGAATATTTTGTAACCACGCAACAATATGGCGGTCCCACGTTCAGTTCGGTAACAAATTTCCCGAGTTTTGAAGATCCCACATCTTATAAAATCGACACGTTTGTAAACCCGTTGGGCAATCCAGAAAGGAACAATGGGTTAGTAGACGCATCAAATGAAGGGAAGTTTGTTTTAACTACTTCTGACGGCTGCATGGCAGTGATCAGCCTTACGGTAGAGGACCCGGTATGTCCCCCTGGCAGTATAACCCCCGAATACACGGTCGACGGGGTCACGGGCAGCGGCATCGGTATCTTGTCCGTTACCGAGGGGCAACCGGTCTCGCTCACCACGGTACAGGGCGGTACCTTCGATATTTCCCCTCCCAATGGGCTAGCCGTTCCTGGCCCGCTGGATCTTGGCGCGGTCAGCTCGGCCGATGCGGGGACCTACCTGTTCACCTCACCGGAAGGCTGTACGGCCACACTTGACCTTCAGATCAACGATCCCAACAGCTGCGCGCCGGGCAGCATCGTCCCGGAGTACAATTTGGACGGCACTTGGCTGAGCGGCGATAACGATCTGAATGTGGCTGTGGGCACCAATGTCGTTTTGAGCATGCTCCCCAACGGGATCGGCCTTACGATAACGCTCCCCGACGGTACCTTGGTAGGGGACAACTTTAGCTTGGGCGCGGTGGACGAATCCGATAGCGGGGCCTACCTTTTGACCTCGGCCGAGGGCTGCCAGACCACGATCAACCTCACAGTGGGCGGGGGCACGGCATGCCCTGTGCTTGGCACTCCCTGCGACGACGGGGACCCGAATACCGAAAACGACGTGGAGGACGGGAACTGTAACTGCTCCGGTGCCCCGATAGGATCTTCCGACACGGTGTGCGTTTCCATAGAAAGCGGCGGCGACGATATGGAGCAGAACGGTACCAACGGTTCGATGTATTCCACCAGTTCCGACATCGAGCTGGTCTCCGATGTGAACAATGGCGGGGGCAATCAGACGATCGGGCTAAGGTTCAACAACATCGGGATGCCCCAGGGCGCCACGATATCGGGTGCCTATCTGCAGTTCACCGTCGACGAGGTAGGCAGCGGTCCGAGCTCGCTTGCTATACAGGGCGAGGCCGCGGACAACGCCACGGCGTATAGCGCCGCCGCCTACGATGTATCGAATCGGGCCAGGACGACGGCCTCGGTGTCCTGGGCCCCTCCGGCATGGAACACGGTAGGGTCGTCGGGAGCGGCCCAGACCAGTCCCGACCTGAGTTCGATCGTACAGGAGATCGTCGACAGACCGGGTTATGGCATCAACAACTCGATATCCTTCGTGATCACGGGTTCGGGCAAAAGAACGGCGGAGTCCTACGAGGGCGCACCCGCCAGCGCGGCACAGCTGTGCATCACCTATTCCACTGGAAGCGCTTCCAAGGAAGGCCTATCAGGAACATTTAAAGCTTTGGAAAACTTAGTCATTACAGATAATACGACCGGTACCAAGGTCCTTGACAATAATATTATGACCTTTCCCAATCCAACCTCCGGTATTGTTCAAATAAACATGGTCAATTATATGGGCGCTCCCGTGGAGCTCAACGTATTCAATTCGGTGCAACAAAGTGTGTTGACGAAAAAGTTCGCAGGGGACCATAGGGCCGAAGAGGAAATTGACTTGACCGGTTTATCGAGCGGCCAATATTATTTCATTTTCACAGGGGCTCCGGGGAAGGTCGTTAAAACCGTGATTTTGGCAAACTAAAGTAATTTGAATTTAAGAAACTCATATCATTTTCAGATAAACCTACCAAATATGGAAATTGACCAAGGTGATTAAGATCATCAAACCAATATTTTTAACCCTTTCGGCACCAAAATCCGAAGGGGTTTTTTGTTTTGATGTCGGTATGGCACAACAATTGTCCCATAGGGTTTGAACTGAGTCTTGAAAGTGCTTGTAGAACGAAGATCTACGGGCCATGCGGCAGTGAACAACTAATTTTACAAATTTGATTTCTGTTACTGAAATGACAGAATGACCGAAAAAGAACTATGGGAGCATCCAAATTTTCCAATTTTGACAATATGTCGTTGCATACCTTTGACGAGGATGCAGAACTGATTCCTTTATTGACCGCAGAGGACGAAGAGCAAATGAACAGCGAAACGCTGCCCGAAACTTTGCCCATTCTTCCGCTGCGCAACACGGTCTTGTTTCCCGGGGTAGTGATTCCGATCACCGCGGGAAGGGACAAGTCGATCAACTTGATCAAAGATGCCAACAATGGCAGCAAGGTGATCGGCGTGGTTTCCCAAAAAGACGAGACCACCGAAAACCCTGATATAAAGGATATCAATACCTTGGGCACAGTCGCCAAAATTCTTCGTGTGTTGCAAATGCCGGATGGCAATACGACCGTTATCATTCAAGGCAAGAAAAGGTTTGAGATTGCGGAGGTCCTTACCAAAAAGCCCTATCTAACGGCCACAATTCGGGAAACCAAAGAAAAGCGACCCAAAGAGGGCGACAAAGAGTTTTTGGCCATCATAGATAACATCAAGGAACTGGCATTGAAAATCATCAAGATCAATCCCAATATTCCTAGCGAAGCCTCTTTTGCGATACAGAACATCCAGAGCAATTCTTTTTTGATCAATTTCGTATCCTCCAATCTGAACTTGAGCGTGGAGGAGAAACAGGATCTATTGGAGATCAATAGCTTAAAGGACAGGGCATTGGCTACTCTGAAGTACATGGATATGGAACTCCAGAAATTGGAGTTGAAAAATGTGATCCATTCGAAGGTCAGAAGCGATATGGATCAACAACAACGCGAGTATTTCCTGCACCAACAAATGAAGACCATCCAAGAGGAATTGGGCGGTGTATCCTACGATGAGGAAATACAGGAGATGCGCATTCGGGCCAAAAAGAAGAAATGGAATAAGACCGTGGCCGAATATTTTGAAAAGGAATTGGCCAAAATGCAACGCATGAACCCACAGGTGGCCGAATATTCCATCCAAAGAAATTATCTGGATTTGGTGCTTGATTTGCCATGGAACGAATATTCAAAGGACAAGTTTGATTTAAAACGGGCTGAGAAAATTCTGGACCGAGATCACTATGGTTTGGAGGACGTGAAACGAAGGATCATCGAATACCTTGCCGTTCTAAAGCTGCGCAACGATATGAAATCCCCAATCCTATGCCTTTATGGTCCTCCCGGGGTCGGTAAGACCTCTTTGGGCAAATCGGTGGCGGAGGCCTTGGGAAGGGAATATGTGCGCATGTCCTTGGGCGGACTGCGTGACGAAGCGGAGATCCGGGGCCATAGGAAAACTTATATCGGTGCCATGCCGGGAAGAATTATCCAGAGCCTCAAGAAGGCAGGGACCTCCAATCCAGTTTTTATCTTGGACGAAATCGACAAGCTTTCAAATAGCAATCAAGGCGATCCGTCTTCGGCCATGCTCGAAGTGCTCGATCCAGAGCAAAACAATGATTTCCATGATAATTTTCTGGAACTTGGTTTCGACCTTTCCAAGGTCATGTTCATTGCAACGGCGAACAATCTTTCCAATATCCAGCCCGCGTTGTTAGATCGAATGGAGATCATCAATGTTACCGGCTATACCATTGAAGAAAAGGTAGAAATTGCCAAGAGGCATCTTTTGCCAAAGCAACTAAAGGAACATGGTCTTTTGCCAAAACACCTCAAAATCGGCAAGAAACAGATGGAAAAGATTGTTGAGGGCTATACCAGGGAATCTGGAGTACGCGCCTTGGAAAAACAAATTGCCAAAATGGTGCGCTATGCCGCCAAATCCATTGCCATTGAGGAGGCATACGAGGTTAAGGTAAGCAATGAAGACATTGAAAAAGTGTTGGGCCCGCCACGAATGGAACGTGACAAGTATGAAAATAACGATGTGGCCGGAGTGGTCACGGGTTTGGCATGGACCAGTGTGGGCGGTGATATTCTTTTTATCGAATCGATCGTATCAAAAGGTAAGGGTGACCTGAACATAACGGGTAATCTTGGAAAGGTCATGAAAGAATCGGCCACCATCGCCATGGAATACATCAAGGCAAATGCCGATCGGTTTGGTATTGATCCAGAGGTGTTTTCAAAATACAATGTGCATATCCACGTACCTGAAGGCGCCACTCCCAAAGATGGTCCGAGCGCGGGTATTACCATGCTCACTTCCTTGGTATCCCTGTTCACCCAGCGCAGGGTCAAGAAAAGCTTGGCCATGACCGGGGAAATAACCCTTAGGGGCAAGGTGCTGCCAGTGGGCGGCATCAAAGAAAAAATTCTTGCGGCAAAAAGGGCCAGGATAAAGGATATAATTCTTTGTAAAGACAATGAAAAGGACATCAAGGAGATCAAACAGGAATACTTGAACGGGCTTACCTTTCACTATGTCACCGATATGCACGAGGTCATCGAATTGGCCATTACCGAGGAAAAGGTAAAACATGCCAAAGTGTTATGATCAACCCCTTTGAATTTTAAAATGTTTCCGGATTATCCACGATTTCCTAAGCCACACTTTGGAATTCTGCCTATTTTTGGCCAATGCAAAAAATCACTATAGCAATTGACGGTTATTCATCGACCGGAAAAAGTACCATTGCGAAGCAATTGGCGAAATCGCTGGGCTATGTCTACGTCGATACCGGGGCAATGTATAGGGCGGTTACCCTCTTTGCCATGCGTAACGGATTTGTCGGGGAAGACAATAGTAATTTTGAAGCCCTGGTGCGTTTATTGCCCAAAATCCATTTAAATTTTGTCTTCAACAAAACACTGGGATATTCAGAAATGTATCTGAACGGTGAAAATGTGGAGCAGGAGATCCGTAAACTGGAGGTTTCCAAATATGTGAGCAAAATTGCCGAGTTGGAACAAGTGCGGTTCAAGTTGGTCGAAATGCAAAGGCGAATGGGCGAAAAAAAAGGCATTGTTATGGATGGTCGTGACATTGGAACGGTCGTATTTCCGGATGCAGAGCTTAAGGTCTTCATGACCGCCTCGCCTGACGCAAGGGCCGCAAGGCGCTATAAGGAACTTCTGGAAAAAGGGGAAAAGGTGACCTATGAAGCGGTTTTGAAAAACGTGCAGGAACGTGACCATATCGATTCACACCGCGAATTTTCTCCCCTGATGAAGGCTGCTGACGCCATTGAATTCGATAATACCGACATGGGCCTCAAGGAACAGTTCGAGCGTCTCCACAACTACGCGTTACGGGTGATCGATAAATTGGAACAGAAATAGAAAAGGATGTGTTGCCACATCCCCTTCGAAATAATTTACCTTATTCCATTATAAATTGGGTATCACCAAAACCTGATCGGGATGAATGATATCCGGATTCTTCAAGATATTGGTGTTTGCCGAAAAAATCTGTTTGTATTTCATGGCGTCACCGTAATAGTGTTTGGCAATCTTGCTTAAAGATTCCCCGCTCTTCACTACATGTCTATGGTATACGGAACTATCGGCAACAGTGATGTTCGCCTTGATGTCGGAAGGATTTTCACCCCCAGTTCCTTGATTTTATCCCACAAAAGATCTTTTTCATAAGGTGTTTTGGCTTCCCCTTTCACTTTTAGAATACCTCCTTCCTCGGTCACGTTACCATCTTTGATGCCCAATTGTTCGCCAAGGTTCAATACGCCTTGATACTTTGCTTTAACACTCATAATTATTCTGATTACTGGTTATTATTAAAGACTGCAAGATACGAATTTCCAATCGCATTATTTGTGGATTTATCCAATAAAATAGTCGGTCTCGACCTTGGACCGGTCGCCCTGCAACAACAAAATCCAGGATGCAACGCGATGGCGGCCACCTTTTGTCGGAGCTTCATTTTTATCAGTTTTTTGGCAATTTCCACCTCCTTGCCGGCCTTTTTCAGCTAGGCTTGCAGTATCCCAAAAAATGGGTTGGTAATACCATAATAAATTTGTATTTTTGCCCACCTTTTTAGACAAAGAACCAAGAGGAAAAGGGACAAAAGAAAATTTAAATAACAGCTTTCGTGATCATTGTTCAACTCTTGTGACATCACGGAATACAAATTAGATCAGCAAATGGCTGAAGAAAAAGCAATCGCCCAGGTAGAAGAAACTACAATGGCACCAGAAGAAAAAAAGGCGGAAGCCCCGGTACAAAGTCCAAAGGAATTTTTAGAAAATTTCGATTGGGAAAAGTACGAACAGGGTATTGAAAAGGTAGATGACACCAAACTCAAGGAATTTGAGTCATTGGTGACCGAAAACTTCGTAGATACCGCAGACGCCGAAGTTGTTCAAGGAACCGTGGTTTATCTTACGGATCGCGAGGCGATCATCGACATCAATGCCAAATCGGAGGGCGTAATTTCTTTGAACGAATTCAGATACAACCCCGGTCTTAAGGTCGGTGATAAGGTAGAGGTACTTATCGATATCCGCGAGGACAAAAGCGGACAACTGGTTTTGTCCCATAGAAAGGCCCGTACCATTATGGCATGGGAAAGGGTAAATAAGGCCCATGACAATGAAGAAGTGGTGAGTGGTTTTGTGAAATGTAGAACCAAAGGAGGAATGATCGTTGATGTTTTCGGCATCGAAGCATTTTTACCAGGTTCACAAATCGATGTGAAGCCCATTCGCGATTACGATCAATATGTGAACAAAACCATGGAATTCAAAGTGGTGAAAATCAACCATGAATTCAAAAACGTTGTTGTATCCCATAAAGCCCTGATCGAGGCAGATATCGAAGAACAGAAGAAAGAAATCATCAGCCAATTGGAAAAAGGGCAAGTATTGGAAGGAGTTGTCAAAAACATCACTTCCTACGGTGTCTTTATCGATTTGGGCGGTGTTGACGGATTGATACATATCACCGATCTATCATGGAGCAGGATCAACCATCCGAACGAAGTGGTTGACCTTGACCAAAAGCTCAACGTGGTCATCTTGGATTTCGATGAGAATAAATCCCGTATCCAATTGGGACTCAAACAGCTGGAGAAACATCCGTGGGATGCGCTCAGCGATGAGATCAAAATTGGTGACAAATTGAAAGGCAAGGTCGTTGTGATCGCTGATTACGGTGCTTTTATCGAAGTTGCCGAAGGCGTGGAAGGACTGATCCACGTATCTGAAATGTCATGGTCTACACATCTTCGTTCCGCTCAGGATTTTGTGAAGGTTGGCGATGAAATCGAGGCCGTGGTATTGACCTTGGATCGTGAAGATCGTAAAATGTCATTGGGTGTTAAACAATTGACCCCAGATCCATGGACCGATATCACTACCAAATACCCCGTTGGTTCAAAACATACCGGAATTGTTAGAAACTTTACCAATTTTGGAGTGTTCGTTGAACTTGAAGAAGGTATCGATGGACTCATCTACATTTCAGATCTGTCTTGGACCAAGAAAATCAAACACCCATCTGAATTTGTTACCGTAGGCGACAAACTTGAGGTAGAAGTATTGGAGCTCGATGTTGAAGGCCGTAAATTGAGTCTTGGACACAAGCAAACCACTGAAAACCCTTGGGACAAGTACGAAACTGAATTCGCTGTCGGTACAGTGCACAAAGGTGCGATTACCGAAATAGTGGATAAGGGAGCTACCATTGATTTCAATGAGGACATTACCGCTTTTATTCCACAGCGCCATTTGGAAAAAGAAGATGGCAAAAAACTGGCCAAAGGAGAAGAAGCCGAATTTAAAATCATTGAGTTCAATAAAGACTTCAAAAGGGTGGTTGCAAGCCATACCGCCATTTTTAGGGAAGAGGAAGAACGCATTGTGAAGGCAGCCGTTAAAAAAGCCAAGGCCAGCGCTGATGAAGCCAAGCCTACCTTGGGCGATGCCAACGAGCAGTTGCAGGCCCTAAAGGACAAAATGGAAGCCAAAGCGAAAAAGAAATAGTTTTTCTAGATCGATCATCGCATTTTGCGATTATGAATAATGGGCCCTGGCATTCTAGCCGGGGCTTTTTATTGTGATATATGCGATGCATCATAAAATTTACTGGGGAATTCCCTATTTTTGCGCTGTTATCGTATTGATGTTCGAACCTATGGGTCAAAAAGTATTGCTTTCCTCAAAAGAAATAAACATCATACTGCATCGCTTGGCCTGTCAACTCCTTGAATCGCATCTCGATTTTAAAGACACTGTATTGATCGGCTTACAGCCAAGGGGCATTTTTGTGGCACAACGCCTCAAAAAGATTTTAGTGGAAGATTACAAGGTAAAACATATCGCGCTGGGATTCCTGGACATCACATTTTATCGGGACGATTTCAGAAGGGGTGATAAGACCCTATCCGCAACACAGACCAAAATAGACTTTCTGGTAGAGGATAAAAAAGTGGTGCTCATAGATGATGTACTGTACACGGGAAGGAGCATAAGGGCGGCCCTTACGGCAATACAATCTTTTGGAAGGCCCGCGGAAATAGAATTGTTAACTTTGATCGATAGAAGATTCAGTAGGCATTTGCCCATACAACCCAATTACAGGGGAAGGCAGGTCGATGCCATCAACAACGAAAAAGTAAAGGTGATGTGGGAGGAAAATGATGGGAAAGACATCGTTTATTTGGTAGGCAAATGATTGGAAGAGATGATGTAACAGTATTTATTGGGCCAAGCCATCCGAAATGGATCAGGTATAATCGTAAAGCAAGGTAATGGGCGAATTGAGTGTAAACCATTTATTGGGAATAAAATATCTGAAAAAAGAAGATATTGCGCTCATTTTTGAAACCGCCGATCATTTTAAGGAAGTCATCAACCGATCCATCAAAAAAGTACCTTCGTTAAGGGACATTACCATTGCCAACATCTTTTTTGAAAATAGCACCCGAACCAAGCTTTCTTTTGAACTCGCCGAAAAAAGGCTATCGGCCGATGTGATTAATTTTTCCGCTTCCCAATCGTCGGTAAAAAAAGGCGAAACCTTGATCGATACCGTAAACAATATCCTGTCGATGAAGGTAGATATGGTGGTCATGCGCCATCCGAACCCGGGCGCCGGAATATTCCTATCGAAAAATGTAAAGGCCTCCATCATCAATGCGGGCGACGGGGCGCACGAACATCCAACCCAGGCACTGCTCGACTCCTATTCCATCCGGGAAAAACTTGGTGGGGTGGACGGTAAAAATGTGGTCATCGTAGGGGATATCCTGCACTCCAGGGTAGCACTTTCCAATATTTTCGCATTGAAACTACAGGGAGCGAACGTTAAGGTCTGTGGACCAAGAACCTTATTGCCGAAATACATTGAATCGCTCGGCGTAGGTGTGGAAACCAATCTAAGAAAGGCATTGAACTGGTGCGACGTCGCCAATATGTTACGGATACAGAACGAGAGGCTAGATATTAGCTATTTTCCCACCACCAGGGAATATACACAACAATTTGGGGTAAATAAGGCCCTCCTCGACAGTCTTGATAAAGAGATCGTGATCATGCACCCCGGTCCGATCAACAGAGGGGTGGAAATCACCAGCGATGTAGCCGATTCCAAACAGTCGATTATTTTGAACCAAGTCGAAAACGGGGTCGCCATACGAATGGCGGTTATTTATCTTTTGGCATCAAAAATTAAATAGACAGCTATGATATTTGATAATGACGGCAACACTACGATCGTTTTTCAAGAAAACATCGCCCTGCCAAAATTTTTGGAAAACCTGAAAAACGCCTACCCGAAGATAAAGAATGACAACATTGTCGTAAACCTTTTTTCTTTTTCGAAATTAAAGGCAGATGATATTCTGGAGTTCCTGCAGCTCTCCGATATGCATAGGGCGGGCAAAAAATCCTTTGTTTTGGTCACCGATAAGGTGGGTTTTGACGAGGTTCCCGATAGTATTTGTGTGGTGCCGAGCCTTCAGGAGGCAAAAGACATCATTGAAATGGAAGAAATTGAGCGAGACTTGGAGATGTAATGGCCCATCAGTATCATTTGGCACAAATCAATATCGCTAAAATGTTGGCACCCATAGACCATCCCCTGATGGCCGATTTTGTTGCCAATCTCGATGCGATCAACAGTATAGTTGAAAAAAGCCCGGGTTTTGTATGGCGCTTAAGGGGAGACGACAACAATGCGACTGCCATCAGGATTTTTGAGGACGACTTTTTGATCATCAACATGTCGGTTTGGGAAACCAAGGAAGCGCTTTTCGATTTTACCTATAGATCAGGTCATTCCGGAATTTTAAAAAGGAAAAAGCAATGGTTCAGCCCCATGGGCGAAAGTCATATGGCCTTTTGGTATCTGGTATCGGGGAGAGAACCCTCACCGGAAGAAGCAAAAAAACGTCTGGCTTACCTCAACCAGCATGGACAAACCCCTTATGCCTTCACCTTTAAGAGCAACTTTAGTCCTCAAGAAGCGATTGAATATGAAATGAAAACCAAAGGAAAAGTATGAAACTACACATCCTAGGTTGTTATGCGGCCACCCCAAGAACGCTGTCAAATCCGACTTCGCAGGTACTGGAAATAAAAAACCACCTTTTTCTTATCGATTGTGGCGAGGGGACCCAAGTCCAACTCCGAAAGAATAAAATCAAATTCTCCAGGATCGATCATATCTTCATTTCACATTTACACGGAGATCATTTTTTTGGATTGCCGGGCCTGGTCTCCAGTTTCCGTTTGTTGGGTCGTGAGCGGGAATTACATATCTATGGGCCAAAAGGAATCAAGGAGGCCATAACCCTTCTATTGAAATTGGGGGATTCCTGGACCAATTATCCTTTGCTGTTTCACGAATTGACTTCCAATGAATCGGAAATGATCTATGAAGACGAAAAGGTTACGGTGGCGACCATTCCCTTAGATCACCGAATTTACACCAACGGTTTTTTGTTCCGCGAAAAAATAGGCGAGAGAAAGCTCGACATCAAGGGCATTGCAAAATACAAGGTCGACAAGGCTTATTTTCAGAATCTCAAATCGGGGAAAGACCTGGTGTTATCCGATGGGGAAATAATCGCAAATTCAAAGTTGACGCTCGACCCACCCAAACCAAAATCGTACGCCTATTGCAGTGATACGGGCTTTAGTATGGGGCTGGTACCGATAATCAAACAGGTGGATGTGCTATATCACGAATCTACCTTCTTGGAGTCTGAACTGGAACTGTCTCTCAAAACCAAGCATTCCACCGCCAAACAAGCCGCTACGATTGCCATGGAGGCCGAAGTCGGCACCCTGGTCTTGGGCCACTATTCGACCCGTTATAAAACAATCGCCCTTTTTAAGGAGGAAGCGGAAGGAATTTTCCCCAATATTTGGTTGGCCGACGATGGTAAGGTCTTGGAATTTTAATAATCCGTATAAAAATCGCTATTCGATTTTACAATCTCTTTTCTTTTGATGAACTTTACTAACTTGAATTGAGATCGTCCCAACATGCAAAAAGATTTAGGCAAGTATAGAAAATCCTATGAAAAAAGTGCCCTTATGGAGGATTCGATATCCGATGATCCGATGGCGCTTTTCCAAAAATGGTTTTATGAGGTTGAAGCCTCGGAGGGTATAGATGAACCCAATGCGATGACTATCAGTACCATTGGCTTGGATGGCTACCCTAAAAGCAGGGTAGTGCTGCTAAAAAAGTATACCTATGAGGGCTTTATTTTTTATACAAATTATGAGAGCGAAAAGGGCAAGGCCATTGCGAACGACCCAAAGGTATGTGCTTCTTTTTTTTGGCCCAATATGGAACGTCAGATCATCATCAAGGGGCGGGCCGAAAAGATTTCCAAAAATCTGTCGGACGGCTATTTCGAATCAAGGCCCGAGGGTAGTAAACTGAGTGCCATTGTCTCCAACCAAAGCAATGTAATTCCTTCACGGGAAGTGCTGGAAGAAAAATTGAAAGCCTTGGAGAAACAGTATGGGAACAAGGAGATCGAGCGGCCCGATTATTGGGGCGGCTTTATCATCAAACCCATTTCCATGGAGTTTTGGCAAGGGAGGCCCAACCGCCTGCACGATCGAATACGCTATACCTTGCAGGAAGATTTTGTTTGGAAGATCGAACGGTTGGCTCCATGAACCTCGGCGACATTGGAATGTCATTGAATTTTTATACTTGATCTAACCTAAATTGATGTCAATATGAAACAGCTCATCCTTGTAAGACATGGTAAGTCGTCATGGGACTACCATGTGAGCGATAAAGACCGCCCCTTACTTGAAAGGGGAATCAACGATGTGATTCTGGTCTCCCAAAAATATGCCAAACAACCGGTTGCGGTCGATTTTGTTTATTCGAGTACCGCGAACAGGGCGATGCATACCTGTCTGATTTTCCTCAGACAACTCGATTTTCCGATGCACAAGCTACAGTTGACCCATAAGCTTTATGATTTTTCCGGCGATACGGTCCTGCACTTCATTCAAAGTTGGGATGATTCACTGCAATCGGTAATGATTTTTGGCCACAACCACGCCTTTACGCACCTTGCCAATTCCTTGGGAAATAAGTATATTGAAAACGTTCCGACCAGCGGGCTGGTCCATTTGCAGTTCAACACCGATCGTTGGTCTAAAATAGGCAAGGGAACTACCGTAAAAACCATTTTTCCAAAGCAGCTAAAATAAATGATCAAATCAAAAAACCAGTACATCAATCGGGAAATCAGTTGGTTGAAGTTTAATGAGCGTGTTTTGCAGGAATGTGCCGATAAACAGGTTCCCCTTATAGAGCGACTCCGATTTTTAGGTATTTTTTCGAACAATTTGGATGAATTTTTTAAGGTAAGATATGCCACCGTGAAGCGAATTTTCGAAGCGGGGAAATCCGGAAAAAGCGTTTTGGGCGGAGAAACGGCCAAAGAGCTGTTGGCCGAAATCACGGAAATCGTGATCAAACAGCAATCTAAAAGCCTAAAAATATTGGCGGGTATTGAAAAAGAACTGGAAGCACAGAATATTTTCATCGTACAAGAAACCGAACTTTCTGAAAAACAGGGCATTTTTGTAAAAGACTATTTTCAGAAAAAAGTGAGTCCGCTATTGATGATCATCATCTTGAACGAACTTACCCAATTCCCAACGCTTAAAGACACCGCTGCCTACATCGCAGTCAAAATGTTGCTAAAACGCGATGGCAGGGCCCAGGACAAGGGTATAAAAAACCATAAGCGATATGCCCTGATAGAAATCCCCAAAGGCATCAATCGTTTTGTGGTACTTCCCAAAGAGGGCAATAAAAATTTTATTATCATGGTCGATGACATGATAAGATATTGTCTTGAAAGTATTTTCACCATGTTCGAATACCAAACGATTTCGGCCCATATGGTAAAAATTACCCGGGATGCGGAACTCGATATGGACAATGACCTTAGCAAGAGTTTTATCGAAAAAATTTCAACTTCCGTGCAGGGTCGTAAAATTGGAGATCCAGTGCGCTTTGTTTTCGACAAAAGTATTGGAAAAGACACACTTGCCTTTTTGAGGGCCAAAATGAACATTGACGATACCGACAGTGTTATTCCTGGAGGACGATACCATAACAGAAGGGATTATATGGGATTCCCAAGCCTGGGAAGAGAAGATTTACTTTATGAAAAAATAGTTCCCTTGCCCGTGAAAGGCATATCGATGGAAGGAAGTTTGTTGGATCAGATCGGCAAAAAGGACTTTTTGCAATATACCCCATACCATACTTTCTCCTATATTATAAAATTTTTAAAGGAAGCCGCTTTAGACCCCAGCGTCAAGAGCATCAAAATAACGGTCTACCGTTTGGCCAATAATTCGCAGGTGGCCGCCTCCTTGATCAATGCCGTAAAAAATGGTAAACAGGTAACGGTGCAGATCGAGTTACAGGCTCGCTTCGATGAAGAAGCCAATATCCAATATGCCGAACAATTACAGGCCGAAGGCGTTAAGCTCATTTTTGGGGTGCCGGGCCTCAAAGTCCACAGCAAGATCTGCGTTGTTGAACGTGAGGAAGAAGCAGGCATAAAACGGTACGGATTCATCAGTACGGGCAACTTTAATGAGTCTACCGCCAAAATCTACACCGATTATACCTTGTTTACGGCCAATGAACCGATTTTAAAGGAACTGAATAAAATATTCGACTTTTTTGAAACCACCTATAAGATCAACAAATACAAGCATCTGGTAGTCTCACCGCATTATACCCAGAGTGTTTTCGAAAAATTGATCGATAATGAGATTTCCAACGCCATTGTAGGCAAGCAGGCCTTCATCAAGATCAAAATGAACAGCTTTACTTCTTACAAAATGGTCGACAAGCTCTATGAGGCCAGCAGGGCAGGGGTAAAGATACAGTTGATTATCCGCGGTATTTGCTGTTTGGTGCCCGGGGTAAAGGGGATGAGCGAGAACATCGAAGCGATCAGCGTGGTGGATAAATTTCTGGAACATTCAAGGCTGTTTGTTTTTTGCAATGAAGGTGACGCAAAAATTTATATTTCCTCTGCCGATTGGATGACAAGAAATTTGGATTATCGGGTAGAAGTGGGTTGCCCGATCTATGATGAGGATATCAAGCGCGAATTGCTCGACACCTTTGATATTTCATGGAAAGACAACGTCAAGGCCCGAATTTTCAATGTAGACCAAGACAATGCCTATCGCAGGAACCGTAACGGAAAATTGCGCTCCCAGTTTGTGAAATATGATTATTATTTCAATAAGCTGAATGCGTAGTCCAGCTGGGTCAACCATGTATCGTTTCTTTGGTGCCCAAGTTTTTCATGATTTCTGCCTCGTATTCCAGCAATTGCTCCCATTTGTCGTCCACGAGATTACGTTCTCCGTATTTTCGGGCAAACTTGAGGAACATTGTATAATGTCCGGCCTCGCTTACCATCAGCTGGCGGTAAAATTCCGATAGCGATTTGTCTTGCAATTGTTCTGATAACAGCCGGAAGCGTTCACAACTCCTTGCTTCTATCAAAGCGGCGTATAGCAACCGATGCACCAACTGCGTGGTTCTATTACCCCCTTTGGGGAAGAATTTGGTCAGGGCGATCACATAATCGTCTTTTCGATCTCGGCCTAGGGTATTGCCCCTGGCCTTGATCCTATCATGTACCATTTTGAAATGCCCCATTTCTTCCCGCGAAAGTGCTATCATTTCCTCGACCAATTCCGAATATTCCGGAAAGCTGACAATTAAGGAAATGGCCGTACTGGCCGCTTTTTGCTCGCAATAGGCATGGTCTGTCAGAATTTCATCGATATTTTTTTCCACAAGATTTACCCAGCGGGGATCTGTTGGCAGTTTTAATCCTAGCATATTCCAATATTTTAGGGTTCAAAAGTAAAGCGAGAATGTTCTTTTTCAAAATAAGGTATTTATCTTTACCCCATGAACACTTTTTTTAGGGTTTTTGGCTGGATTTTCGGCATATTGTGCATCGCATCGGCAGCCTTGCAATATAATGATCCCGATCCTTTGATCTGGATCATTATTTATGGATTGGCCGCAATGGCATCCATTGCCTTTGCACTTGACAGGTTGCCGATTTGGCCGCTTTTGGTTCTGGGGGTTGTTTACGCCCTTGGGTTTTTTGCTGTTTTTCCTGAGGAGTTTGTGGGTTTCAGCCTAGCATCGGGCGATTGGAAAAATGTTGAAGAGGGCAGGGAATCGTTCGGATTGCTCATCTTGGCCTTGGTACTTTTGCTATATGCCTTTTGGGGATGGTACCGCAAGAAATCTGCGTTAAAGGTCTAGATCAAATTCTTGTCTTAATAGGTCTATAGCAGGGTTTTTCTCCCTCAATTTCTGGTATTTTTCTTCAGGCGTAAAGGCGTATTTCTTGGCGGCTTCCTCATTTACCGTGATCTTCAGGTTGATTCGGTGGTTGTTCAATTTCGACCTCAAATGATCTAAAAGTTTATTTTGTTCACGCTCCACTTCCTTTTTCATCGTATCGTTGGGAAGTTCGATCCAAATCGTGTCCCCTTTCAATATTTTTGGTATATCCGTAGCCAGGTTGGAGGATAGTATTTTTTGGCCTTTTTCATCAATATCCTTCACAAACTGATTCCAGTGTTGCACCAATACTTCCTCCGTAAATGCATCGTTGGGCAAGTTTCCCCGATCGATCTTCGCACCTTCTTTGAGCTGCAGATGTTCTTTTTTGGCCTTTAAGCCCGAGATAGACCAACTGGAAACTCGCTTAACATCTTTTTGGATATTGATTTTGCTGACCGTGGCAGCAATTACTCCTTCAGAAGTGCCCTTATCATCCTCTGTCTGTATTTGCTGTTCCGGCCTTAAGGATTCTTTGGTGTCATTTGCGTTTATGCCATTGGATACGACGGGCGGCGCTTCCTTGGGTCCTGGCTCATTTTTAGTACCGGTGTTTGTTACGGGCCTTTCCCTGTAAAAAGAGGCAGGGGCGATGAAATCGATCGTTTTATTGGCTAGGACAAGTGATTCAGGATTTTTTTTTCGCCTTCAAAATCAATCGAGGCCAATTTCATCAATGTAAGTTCAACCAACAGTCGTTGGTTCTTACTCGATTTGTATTTTAAGTCACAGTCGTTGCTAAGGTCCAAAGCCTTTAGCAAAAAGGGGTAACGTGTATTTTTGGCCTGTTCAAGGTATTTTTTACGGGCCTCATCCCCAACTTCCAACAATTCTACCGTACCATCATACTGACAGACCATCAGATCCCTAAAATGCGATGCCAGTCCGTTGATAAAATGGTGACCATCGAAACCCAGCGCCAACGTTTTGTTCAATAGGAGCAGTAAACCGGGTATATCATGGTCCAAAATTAGTGAGGTTGCCGTGAAATAGGTCTCATAATCCAACACGTTCAAATTCTCGGTCACTGCTTTTCTGGTAAGTTTTTTTCCGGAGAAACTGACCACCCTATCGAATATCGACAGCGCATCGCGCATCGCACCGTCCGCTTTCTGGGCGATTATATGAAGGGCATCTTCCTCGGCATCAATACCCTGGCTTTCCGCTATATATTTAAGATATTTCGCGGCGTCCTTTACCGTGATGCGTTTGAAATCAAAAATTTGACATCTTGACAATATGGTGGGAATGATCTTGTGTTTTTCGGTAGTGGCCAAAATGAAAATGGCATGCTTGGGGGGTTCTTCCAAGGTCTTCAAAAATGCATTGAAAGCAGATTGGGATAGCATATGTACCTCATCGATAATATAGACTTTGTACTTGCCGACCTGGGGCGGGATGCGAACCTGATCGATGAGGTTGCGTATGTCGTCCACAGAATTATTGGAAGCGGCATCCAGTTCAAAAATGTTGAAAGCAAAATCCTCATCTTCCCTTTGAGTGCCATCTTCATTGATTTTCTTCGCCAAAATCCTGGCACAAGTGGTCTTGCCGACACCCCTGGGCCCACAGAACAACAAGGCTTGGGCCAAATGATCGTTCTTGATGGCATTGGTCAACGTATTGGTGATCGACTCTTGCCCAACAACGTCTTTAAAGCTTTGCGGTCTGTACTTGCGCGCTGATACTATAAAGGGTTCCAAATGTTTTGAATTAATCGATTATTAGGGATTCGGATGATCGGGGTGCCTTGGCCACCGACCGACTTTCTTTTGGCTGGTCAGATTTTTTTTTGGTAAAGGCTTTTAACAAGATTTACCATCACTTACAAATATAAAAATAGGATGGCACTCTCGGGTTCATTTAAGAAATAATAGGGATTTTTTTATCAACAATTGAACTAACTTTGCCTGAAGCAGGCCTCCTTATCGCTGTGTGCCGAATTTATTCGGTTGCTCAGAGGAAAGTCCGGACACCATAGTGCGGCATAGCGGGTAACACCCGTCGCCCCACCTTAGGCGGGGCAGGACCAGTGCAACAGAAAGGATGTACAGGTGAAGCTGTAGTGAAATCATGTAAACTCTATGCGGTGAAACGTCATGTAAATCGGTGTTTAAGGGCTGCACGTCCAAGCCGAAGGGTAGGCGGTTAGAGCCTATGGGCAACCATGGGCCTAGATAAATGATAGGGAAGTCCTTAGGGGCTTTACAGAATCCGGCTTATGGCCTGCTTTTTTTATTGTCAAAAGGTCATGTTCGCTGCCCCATAGGCTGCAATTCCATGAACAGCCATATACCGGGAACTTGATGACTCGGCATTTTATTTGATCTGCACGCTTCCTGCCGAATCAATCCCATTGGAAGAAACTAAAGACACTGCCACCATATTTTCGAAAATTCTTAAAATACGGTTCATTCGATAGGTCGGTCTTATCGGAATGCTCGATAATCAGATAACCATCCTTGTTCAAAAGTTCCTTTTCGAATACCATTTTGGGGACTTTCGCAAAAGATTCAAAACCAATATTATAGGGGGGGTCCACAAAAATAATATCGGCCTGAATATTGGTTTTTTCCAAGTACTTGAAAACATCGGACTTGATGGCACGGATGGGCATTTCCAATTCCAAAGCTGTTTTTGTGGTAAAGGCGGTACAGCCAGAATCAATATCCACGGCAGTGACCAGGGCGGCACCACGGGAAGCAAATTCGTAACTGATATTGCCGGTTCCGGAAAAAAGGTCCAAAACACTGATGCCTTCAAAGCCGATCAGGTTGTTCAAGATATTAAAGAGGGCCTCCTTAGCCATGTCGGAGGTAGGCCGTACCGGCAATTTTTTGGGCGCCATGATGCGTCTGCCTTTATGATGTCCCGATATGATGCGCATTATAGTGCGTTTAGCAGGGTAAAATCGATGTTTTCGGATTCGGGGGTATCCTCCAAAGCAAGGGTCACGTTAGTGGTTTTCATGATGGACAGCTGCCGCACATATTGGGCGCAGAGTTGGTACAACGGTTTGTCTTCATCGACATCGCCAAAGAGTTTCAATTGGAGGGTCTCGGTATCGAGTTCCAACTGTTCAAAGGTAAAAAGCAGGTAATAAAGAAAATCATCGTCCGAGCTATAGTCGAAACAGTTGAAATACAATAATTTCTTATTGGAAATGATGGTTAGATCCATCTGTTGGTCTTCGAGATGTACGTAGCAAACGAGTTCTTTTCTGGTATGGATGGCCATCAATGATTGAATCAAAACCGTCCCATGGTGTTTATAAACGAATTCACCGAAGAGGTCATAAATGAAATTGTTGATGTTCATGAACGGCACATACACATTCACCATTTCTATATTTTCAAAATCGTCGTGGGCTACTTGGTCAGTGACCAATATCCGGGTATTGAATTTGAGATAGTTCGCCAATTCCGAATCATCGAACATGGGTTTGGGAACAAGATTGAACAAATGGTTCCTATGAATCACGATTACTTCGGTAATTGCGGACTGGTCGAGTTTGTTTTTTTCCAGAAGCCGTCGCAATTCTTCCAGGACCAGGGGCGGCGTAAGTTCTTTTTTGAACTTGATTTGAGCGGCCTTGACAATTTTCTTGCCTATGGTATCGAGTAAACAAAAAGAAAGTCCATTCAAACTAATTTGAATGGACAGTCTATAGAAATGTTTTAAAGAATCTTCGATGATATTATTGATCGTCTTTTCTATCATAGACTGGTGGCCAGTTACCGCTGGTACTTACTTCCTCCAAAGAACCGACAATAATGGCATTGCCATTGATTTCTTCAACGCTCTTATGGTTGTTCTCCTTGGTCAGCAGGTCTCTTGGCTGATCATAAAGCAAGATGTTCTTCAATACCTTCGCTTCGAAAACGGGAGCCTTATAGCCACTTTTTTCGATAATGGCCGATTTCATTTCAATTTTTTCACCACCTTGGGCTCCAGGGATTTCCATTAAGGTTTTGTACCTATCGTCATTTTTGAAAAGCGAATCTTTTACGGAGATAAAACCTAAGGTATCGATGATTTTAACCTCCTTCAATTGATCGATCTTGTAAACTTGATCGAACTCCATGTATGAAGAATCACGTTGTTGTGTGATCACATATCTCCCAGTATCCACAAATGAAATCAACTGGTTGAAATCATTGGCATATTTACCCTTTACAGACTTGTAGGCTTCTTGTGCATTTCTAATGTCCTTTAATTTGGCCACGACCTTGGAGAAACGTTCTTGTTTTACCTTTTGGAATTCGATTGGGCCTGTAACCGACTTGTAGATGAGGTAACTGAAACCGATGCATGCAATCCAAAGTACAATTTGTATTATGGTCTTCATTTTCTTACTGTGTTAGTTAATTATAGTGGTTCACACAAATCTACAATTTTTTTGCAAACCGCCTAATTTTTTATAATTCGAATTATCCATTCAAAACCCATCGATTTTATATCCTTAAAAGTCCCTGTAAGGTGTATTTAAGAGTGTAGAATTGGACAGAAAATTTTTAAGGTTACCCACCAGATGACAATTGGGCAATCTTGGCGTATTTATTCTTCAATACTTCAAAATCATGGTTATCTTTAACCCCAATGGCAGCAATTACCAAGGCTTCGTTTTTTAAAATCTTGACCGATAAATTTCCGCACGTTCCCACCGCAAAACAATCCGGGGCACTCTTGTTATTGGCAGAATTTCTTTTGTCAACCGAGAAAGATCAGATTTATCTTTTGAAGGGATACGCGGGAACGGGCAAGACGACCATTGTGGGGACCATCGTCACGAACCTTTGGCACACTAAATTGAAATCTGTTCTTATGGCCCCGACCGGGAGGGCGGCCAAGGTCATGTCGAGTTATGCGGGCACACAGGCCTACACCATCCACAGAAAAATATATTTTCCCAAAAAACAGCGCGGTGGTGCCGTACAATTTGTTTTGGCGCCCAATAAACATAGGGATACTGTTTTTATAGTAGATGAGGCTTCCATGATTCCCGATACGCCTACCGACTCCAAATTAATGGACAATGGGTCTTTGTTGGATGATTTGCTGATGTTCGTACATTCGGGACACAACTGCAAATTGATCTTGATCGGTGATACGGCCCAATTGCCTCCGGTGCACCTCGAGTTGAGTCCGGCGCTCGATGAGGACAAGCTGGCGTCGAACTATAATAAAAAAGTAATTAAATTGGAATTGGACGAGGTGGTACGTCAAGCAGAGGATTCCGGAATATTGATGAATGCCACCAATTTACGGGAGCAACTGGAGGGCAGTTTTTATGAAAATTTCCGTTTTCATATTGATCCCTATCACGACATCGTACGCTTGATCGAGGGGCATGAAATTTTGGAGGCCATCGAAAGCGCTTATTCCGAGAACGGGAAGGAAGAATCCACTATAATCGTGCGTTCCAACAAGAGGGCCAACCTGTACAATGAAAATATCCGCAGTCGTATCCTGTATCTGGAAAATGAGCTCGCCGTAGGTGACTTTATGATGGTGGTCAAAAACAACTATTTCTGGCTCGAACCCAATAGCGAGGCCGGGTTCATCGCGAATGGGGATATCATCGAAATCCTGGAAATATTTTCCGTTAAATCGTTGTATACCTTCAAATTTGCCGAGGTAAGGGTAAAAATGGTCGATTATCCCCAACAGAAACCCTTTGAGACGGTCCTGCTCTTGGATACCATCAAGGCGGAAGCCCCATCGCTTCCCTATGAAGATGCCAATCGTTTGTACCAAGAAGTGATGAAAGACTATGAAGATGTGACATCGAAGTACAAGAAGTTCCTATCCGTAAAAGGCAACAAGTATTTCAATGCGCTGCAGGTGAAATTTTCTTATGCCATAACCTGTCATAAATCACAGGGAGGCCAATGGGACACGGTTTTCGTGGAACAGCCCTATTTGCCGAACGGCATCGACAGGGATTATTTGCGATGGCTCTACACCGCCGTAACGAGAGCCAGAAAAAAACTTTATCTGATCGGATTTAAAAGCGATTTTTTTCTTGGTTCGGAATAGATTAATTTCGTTCGTGAAACTTAAGTGCCGAAGCCCCATATCGATTGTCCCGATCGAAAAAGATTGACTTGTAAATGACTCGTTTCGGACTGCATCGTGGAAGGCGAACCTTTAAGATGACATGAACCCAACCCAAGCTTGGAGCAATAAAATAAAAAATGACCTCTGAAACCATCATCAGTATTTTTTTGGGCATTGGTTTGGCCGCTTCGGTCGGATTTCGGATATTTTTACCGCTTTTCGCCTTAAGTTTGGCCTCCTATTTCAATGTTTGGGACTTAAATGAAAGTTGGCAATGGATCGGTAGTCTGGCAGCTGTCATTACCTTCGGCGTGGCCACTTTGGTGGAGATATTCGCTTATTTCATACCCTTTGTGGATAACTTGCTCGATGGTTTTGCCGTACCTTTGGCGGCCATTGCGGGGACGGCGGTAATGGTCTCCACCGTTGCCGATTTAGACCCGGTAGTGACTTGGTCCCTCGCCATCATCGCAGGGGGCGGCACAGCGACAGCCATTAAAGGGGCAGGGGCGACAGGAAGACTGGCGTCAACGGCCTCTACCGGTGGGATGGGCAACCCGGTGGTCTCGACCATAGAAACCGGTACCGCAATAATAGTGACGACGGCTTCCATTTTTTTTCCCATTTTGGCAGCGGTGTTGGTCATTATCATATTGTTCATCATTTTTAAGGTCTATCGAATGCTCAGGCCCAAGAAGAATTAAAAACAAAAAAAGGTGAAAATCATCGCAATGATTCCCGCTCGATATGCGGCCTCCAGATTTCCCGCGAAGTTGATGCAAGACCTTGGTGGCAAACCCGTAATTGTAAGAACCTATGAGGCTGCCGAGAATACCGGGCTCTTTGAGGCGGTTTATGTGGTTACGGATAGCCAGCTCATTTATGAAACGATAGTGAACGCTGGAGGCAAGGCCATAATGAGCATCAAGGAACACGAATGTGGAAGTGATCGGATAGCGGAGGCCGTCAGCGATATGGATATCGACATCGTCGTCAATGTTCAGGGCGATGAACCATTTACCGAAAAAGAAAGTCTCTCCAGTGTCCTGGATGTTTTTTCACTTGATGTAGCAAAGGAAATCGATTTGGCGTCCTTGATGGTCAGGATAACCGACTGGGATGAGATCAACAATCCCAACACCGTAAAGGTAGTGGTCGACCATCGCAACTTCGCCCTTTACTTTTCAAGGTCACCGATACCCTACCCCAGGGCAAAGGATATTGAAACGGCCCATTACAAGCATAAGGGTATTTATGCTTTCAGGAAACGCGCGCTTATGGATTTTCAGCGCTTGCCGATGCTGGGTCTGGAGGCGACCGAGAAGATCGAGGCAATTCGCTATCTTGAGTATGGCAAAAAAATTAAAATGGTGGAAACCACCGTTTCGGGAATAGAGATCGATACTCCCGAGGATCTTGAAAAGGCGAAGAAAGCATGGAAGTAGACTTTTCAAATATCAAGGTGATCGGTTTTGATGCGGATGATACCCTATGGGTTAACGAGACCTATTTTCGAAGTGCCGAAGAGCATTTCGCTGCCCTTCTTGAAAAATATGAGACCAAGAACAAAATCGACCAGGAACTTTTCAGGATGGAGATGAAAAACCTTGATTTATATGGCTATGGCATCAAGGGGTTCATGCTCTCGATGATCGAGTCGGCCATGGAATTATCGAATAATCAGGTTTCACAAGCAACGCTTTCCCAAATCTTGACTCTTGGTAAAGAGATGATAGCCCACCCGGTAGAATTATTGGAGGGTGTAAAAGAAGTCTTGGAGGTACTTGTTAAAAAATATAGACTGATCGTTCTGACCAAGGGCGATCTGTTGGATCAAGAACGCAAATTGGAACGCTCAAGCTTATCGGAATATTTTCACCATGTTGAAGTATTGAGCGATAAAAAGGAAACCAACTACAAGAATCTTTTGGATCATTTGGAGATCGACGTAAAGGAGTTCTTGATGATAGGGAATTCCCTACGATCCGATGTGCTGCCGATCCTCAACATTGGTGCACAAGCGGTTCATGTTCCGTTTCACACCACCTGGAAACATGAACTTACTTCAGAGGTCGATGGGAACCATCGATATTTGACATTAAATGGGCTAAAACAGGTGCTCGACTACTTGTAATCTTGATTATGGAAATTAAAAAAGTAATACGATTGAAAGAAAACACAAAAGCGAAAATCACCAGGTACAAGAATTTTCCAATGGTTCCCCGGGTGATTTATGGTCAGGGCAGTTTCGACCAACTGGGGGAACTGCTGATGCCCATACGCAAAAATGCCGATGCGCCCTGTATCTTCCTTGTCGATGACATATTTGAAGAGGCTCCCCTAGCCAAGCGGATACCTTTGATTTTCAACGACCAGATCATTTTTATTTCTGCAGCGGAAGAACCTAAGACCGTTCAAGTGGATGCGTTGGTTGCCAAAATAAAAAACAGTTTTAGCGAACCACCTTCGGCGATCATCGGAATTGGTGGAGGTACCTTGCTCGACCTGTCAAAGGCGGTTGCCATTATGTTGACCAATAAGGGCAGTGCCTGTGAATACCAAGGTTGGGACTTGGTACGGCAAGCGGCGATATATCACTTGGGTATCCCCACCATCAGTGGAACAGGGGCTGAAGTTTCCCGTACAACGGTGCTTATGGGGCCTGACAAGAAATTGGGCATCAATTCCGACTATACCGTTTTTGACCAGGTACTGCTCGATCCAGACCTGACACAAGGGGTAAGTAAGGAACAATGGTTTTATACGGGAATGGACTGTTTCATTCACTGTATCGAATCGTTGGAGGGTACGTACCTCAATGCCTTTAGCCAAACCTATGGGGAAAAGGCCTTGGATTTGTGTAAAGAAGTATTTCTGCAGGAGCTGTCCCCATTGGATTCCCGAGAGAAATTGATGATGGCCTCATGGCATGGCGGGATGAGCATTGCCTATTCCCAAGTAGGGGTGGCCCATGCCTTAAGCTATGGCCTCTCCTATTTATTGGGCATAAAACATGGTATCGGCAATTGTTTGGTGTTCCAGCATTTACAGGAGTTCTATCCTGAGGGCGTTGCATTGTTCAATAAAATGCGGCAACGACATGATATTGTGCTTCCCCAAGGTATTTGTGCCGATCTTTCCGACAGTGATTTTGATATCATGATCAAAGTTTCCCTTGGCATGGAACCACTATGGGAAAACGCCCTGGGCAAAAGTTGGAGAACCACTGTGACCCCTCAGAAATTAAAGGCTATTTACCAAAAGATTTAGGATATGGCATAATACGATGCCAAGCTGGTAACCGATGCGATTCGGCTAGAACCACGGGCTTGTCAACACAATGAACGGTTTTAACGCCAACTGTATGCAAAAACTTGCGAAGTTCCTCTATTTCAAAATCATGGGATGGACCCTTGAAGGTGACCTTCCCAGACAGCTGAAAAAGTATGTCATCATTGTTGTTCCCCACACCAGTTGGTTCGATTTCTTTTTGGGGCTCCTGATCAGGGCGGTCTTGCAGGAACAAATTAATTTTATTGGAAAAAAGAGCCTGTTCGCCCCTCCTTTTGGGTGGTTTTTCCGATGGATGGGAGGGGCCCCTATCGATCGTAGCAAAAGCAGCGATACGGTCAGTGCCACCGCCAAAATATTTGAAACCAGGCAGGAATTCAGATTGGCCCTGTCGCCTGAAGGAACCCGTAAAAAGGTGAAGCAATGGAAAACGGGATTTTACTATATTTCCAAGGCAGCAAAGGTGCCCATAGTACTGGTGGCCTTCGATTATGGCGCCAAGCGTATAAAAATTTCAGAGCCCCGGGTTCCCACCGAAAACATGGAAGACGATTTCAAGAGCTATCGGTTATTCTTCAAAGGGGTGGTCGGTAAAATCCCGGAATACACTTAAACCCTAACAAATTCAAAACCTATTCTGGCCGATTCGGCCCTTCCGTCATTATCAAAATCATATTCTCCGGTTTCAGCGCCCCCATTGATTTGGAACGTGGTGGAAGTAAGTGTTGCGCCATAGGTATCCCAATCCCCTGGATAATCATCCCATTCAATGGCGAAATAATAATCTCCTTCCCATTTTTCCCAAGACATATCCCCACTAACGGTATATGCTGCGCGATCTGCCGGATTAATGGTCAGAACAAATCTGCCGGTACTTTGGACGGTTAAGGTTGAAGAACCCCCATCGTCGATGATATCAACAAAAATATCGTTGTCACTGTCGCTTACAAAAAATGCAGCGGTAGCCCCCCAATTACCCGCCAATTCACTGATTTTAAAAGGCCCTCCTTCTTTGACCAAAGCATCCGTTTCATCCTTTGAGCAGGAAAACAGTAAAAATGCGAATACCGGTGCGAATAAAAATAATTTACCTAGTGTTTTCATAATCATGCAGTTTTTTGATTCATTAATGGACTGAAACAGTCTTCAATCCAGAAAATAATCAGCAAGTGCCTGTTATGAAATGATTTGGATCATTTTGCAAGTTTCGGAGATAAAAAATCACTCCTGCATGGTATGGTATACGTTCTGGACATCATCGTCCTCTTCGATTTTTTCCAATAGTTTTTCCACATCGGCCGCCTCCTCTTCGGAAAGTGCCTTGGTGACTTGGGGAATGCGTTCAAAACCGGAGGAAAGTATTTCGATTTCACGATTTTCAAGTTCTTTCTGAATGGCGCCATAACTTTCAAAGGGGCCATAGATCAGGATACCATCATCGTCCACGAACACCTCTTCGGCCCCAAAATCGATCAGTTCGAGTTCCAGCTCCTCCGGATCGATCCCTTCTGCCGGAATCCTAAAGTTACAGGTATGGTCGAACATGAACTCCACAGATCCCGAAGTGCCCAAATTGCCATTGCATTTGTTGAAATAACTTCTGATATTGGCTACCGTTCTGGTATTGTTATCGGTTGCGGTTTCGATCAATATGGCGATGCCATGCGGCGCATAACCCTCGAAAAGCACCTCTTTGAAGTCGCCCAAACTTTTGTCCGAGGCCCTTTTAATGGCACGCTCCACATTATCTTTAGGCATGTTCACCGCTTTGGCATTCTGAATGACCGCGCGCAAACGGGCATTGGAACTCGGATCCGGACCCCCTTCCTTGACCGCCATTACGATATCTTTACCAATACGAGTGAAAGCTTTGGACATAGCCGACCATCGCTTCATTTTACGCGCTTTCCTAAATTCGAATGCTCTTCCCATGAACTGATTCTACAACAAATTGAACTTCCGCAAATTTAAAGATAAAAAACCCCAATAACCAAGTCGCAAACAGTTCGCATGTCGTTGCACTTTTTCGATACAACTATTACCGCCGGCCCCGGTGTATCAAGCTATTCCGCCTCGATTATTTTTTCGATGGTCTTCGCCAGCTTAAAATCTTTTTCGGTCACTCCGGAAGCATCGTGGGTATTGAGCCGTATGTTCAAGGAATTGTACACGTTGCTCCAATCTGGATGGTGGTTTTGTGCCTCGCATTCAAAAGCGATGCGGGTCATGGTGGTGAAGGCTTCCTTGAAATTCGAAAATTGGAAAGAGGTCTCGATCGCACCGTCGACATATTCCCACCCCTCCATTGATTTGAGCCTTTCTTCGATTTCTACAATAGATAGTTTTTCCATGGATAATTGATTTTGATAAAGTTAATCAAACTGAGCGATGGGATACAAAAAAACGCGATAAACCCGGCTCAATTGAGAATGTGCTGGTCAATGATTTCCTGATAGCTTACCTGAAGGTTTTTTGGCAGCTTGTTTTCTTTGGACAAAACCGCCATATAACGTTCTTCATTGGTAGTGTACACTCTTTTATAGATAGGGCTGAAGTTCCCGATGCGCTCCATTACTTCCTTGATAAAATCATCATGGTGTACCAAATCGTAGCTGCCCAGATGATAGATGCCGCTTTTGTTCCGATTGATGAGGTAATGTACTTGCTGGGTGAACTTGTCATCATTGGTCACGTTCAGCACCAGATTGGGAAACACCTCTATGGGCTGATTCTGTTGCACATTGCTTTTGATTTCCTTGATTCGGGGAGATTGGTTCCCGAAAACCATCGGCAGCCTTAAAATGCCCATTTTCTTCTTCGGCAGCCTTAGCAACATATTTTCGATCTTTATTTTCAACCGTCCGTAGATGCTTTCCGAAAGCGTTTTGTCGAATTCATAGGAGGGGTATTTGCTATAGGCATCAAAAACGTTTGCGGAGGAGAGAAAGTAGATCCTGCAATCGTTCTCCCATACATACTCCACGATGTGCTGGTGTGCCTGTATCTGGGCGGCAAAATTTCCCCTTAATGCGGAGATGATGATTTGAGGCCGTACTTTTTCCAGCAGTTGGAAAATATCGTCTTCCGCCATATCGTAACGAAAAAACTGTTGGTTATCGCTGAACCCCTTTGCGGCCGAAAAGTAGGTGCCGTAGGTGTCATAGTATGCGCGAAGTTCTTTATAAAGGGCATTTCCCAAAAATCCGCTTCCTCCTAAAATCAATATTTTTTTAGATCCTTCAAGCACCGCTCATTTCTTTAGTTATAGGTGGTTCAGCCTTTGTAAAAAGGCAATTTTACCACTAGCGCAGGCACCGAATTTTTCCTGATCTGAATCCCTATCCTACTTCCCATTCCTGCAAATTCGACAGGAACATACCCAAGCCCGATGCCTTTGCCCAAGCTGGGTGACATGGTGCCTGAAGTAACGACCCCAATCGGGTTGCCCGCACCATCCAGTATTTGATAATCGTGACGGGGTATGCCCCTTTCCTCCAGTTCGAAGGCGACCAGCTTCCTTTTGGGTCCCGCTTCCTTTTCCTTGGCCAATGCCTTACTGTTCACAAAATCTTTGGTAAATTTCGTGATCCATCCAAGTCCGGCTTCGATAGGAGACGTTTCATCATTGATATCATTGCCATAGAGACAGTATCCCATCTCCAAGCGCAAGGTATCGCGGGCAGCGAGGCCAATGGGCTTGATGCCGAAATCTGCTCCGGCTTCAAAGACCTTGTCCCATATTTGTTGGACTTCCCCATTTTTGCAATAAATTTCAAACCCGCCGGAACCGGTATATCCCGTGGCGGATATGATGACATGATCGACGCCTGCAAAATCGGCGACCACAAAATGGTAGAAGCCGATGCCCGAAAGATCGACCGAGGTCAACTTTTGCATGGCTTCCACCGCTTTTGGCCCTTGGATGGCCAGAAGGGAATATTGCTCCGAAATGTTGCGCATCTCTGCACCGTAATCGGCATTATACTTGGAAACGTGGTCCCAATCTTTCTCAATATTCGATGCATTGACGACCAATAAATATTGTTCCTCCTTGATTCGGTATACGATCAGATCATCAACAATCCCACCTGTTTCGTTGGGCAGGCAACTGTATTGTGCCCTTCCGATCGTGAGTTTGGACGCGTCGTTGGAAGTTACTTTTTGGATGAGGTCGAGCGCCCTTGGGCCAGAAATCAAAAACTCTCCCATATGGGAGACATCAAAAACGCCAACCCCTTTTCGAACGGTTTCATGTTCCGCGTTCACGCCTTCATAGGAAACCGGCATGTTATAACCGGCGAAGGGAACCATTTTGGCACCCAAAGCTTCATGGGTTTTGGTAAGGGCTGTATTTTTCATTGTTTGATCAAATTTGCTGGCAAAGCTATTGAATTATCCAGCCAATGGAGCACCCGATCAACTGATGTTTTACACAAATTGGTGTTAATTGCCTATGTCTTGCACCCAGACTAGCGGCTGAGCAGGAACGTTTTCAGTTCTTGATAGGTGCTTATTTTAACCGATTTCTTTTTCTTATGGAGCACCTTTTCGATCTGGGGAGGAATATCCAATCGGATGCCAAGGGTGCCTTCCACCACTTCCAAAAATTTCACGGGATGGGCGGTCTCCAGGAATATGCCATAGATTTCGTGATGGTCTGCCAGATAGGCCTTCAATCCCAAATATCCGACAGCCCCATGCGGATCGGCAATATATCCCGATTGTTGATGGATTTTCCCAATCGCTTCTTTGGTTTCTTCATCGGTGAAGGAAAAGGAGGAAAGACTTTTGGAGAGTCTTGCCAAATCATTCCCGTACAAATTTCTGATTCGCACAAAATTGCTGGGATCACCCACGTCCATAGCATTGCTGATGGTCGGGCTGGAGGGTTTGGGGCTGTAAAGACCCGTTTTCATAAATTGGGGAACCGTGTCGTTGATATTGGTGGCCGCAATAAAATGTTTTACGGGCATTCCCAACCGTTGGGCGACCATACCCGCGCAAATATTGCCAAAATTGCCACTGGGTACCGAAAAAACGATTTCTTTTCCCTTTTTTTTCGCCTGTTGGTAGGCAAATAGGAAATAGAACATTTGAGGCAGCCAGCGTGCCACGTTAATGGAATTGGCCGAAGTAAGTTGCATCGCATCGAGCAGGTCCGTATCGACAAAGGCGGCTTTGACCATGCGCTGGCAGTCATCGAAGTTGCCGTTTACCTCCAAGGCAACGACGTTTTGCCCTAAAGTAGTCAGTTGCCTTTCTTGAATATCACTTACCTTTCCACTGGGATAAAGGATGACCACCTTAACCCCTTTTACGCCCAAAAACCCGTTGGCCACGGCCCCACCGGTGTCTCCTGAAGTCGCCACCAAAACGGTGACTTCAGTCGCGCTATGTTGGGAGAAATAGCCAAGGCATTGCGCCATGAAGCGTGCGCCCACATCTTTAAATGCCATGGTAGGACCATGAAACAATTCCAGTACCGCTATATTTTCTTCGATTTCGATCAAAGGAAACTCAAAATCGAGCACTTCGGCCAAAATCGTTTTTAGGGTTTCTTCGGGAAGGTCTTCCGAGACAAATTGTGCTATGGCACGATAGGCGATTTCCGTCTTGGGAAGGGTATCGATGCGTTTAAAAAAATCTTCGGGCAGCGCCGTGATTTGTTCCGGGTAATAAAGACCGCCGTCGGGGGCGATGCCCCTTATCACCGCTTCTTTGAAGCGCACTTTTTTTGTTTTGTCGTTAAGGCTATAAAACTTCATCTTTTCGCTGTTATCGGCTGCCCGTTAAAAGAGACTATGGTCTTGGGTGCATCTTAAAAGGCCTGTTGTTCATTTCATTTTCGGACAAAAAAACGAACTGCCTATACACTATTTCCTTCACCGTATGGCCGTACCCCTTCAACGTTCACTTTTGATAGGTGCACGTCATAATCGATGCCTATTTTTCCATAAACTTTTTTCATGGCCTGCGCAACGTTTGATGCGGTTTCTCTCCCTTTGCTAAAGGCAAATATGGAAGGGCCGGAACCTGAAATGCCACAACCTAGGGCGCCCGCTTTTAGGGCTTCCGATTTTACACTGTCGAAACCGGGGATCAACATCGATCGTATGGGCTCTACAATATGGTCTTCCAAACATCGACCGATCAGGGGATAATCCTCGAGAAATAGACCGGCGATCAAGCCACCCACATTGCCCCATTGTTTGATGCCCACTTTTAAGGTAATGTTCGTTTTCAATATTTTTCTGGAATCGGAAGTCTTCACTTCGATCTGTGGATGGATTACGGTTGCATATAATTCCGGGGGACAATGTATTTCAACAATGTCCAAGGGCTCATAGCTGCGCACCAAAGTAAAGCCCCCATAGAGGGCAGGGGCCACATTATCGGCATGTGCCACCCCGCTCGCCAGCCGCTCGCCCTCCATCGCAAAAGTAACCAATTGTAATTTTGAAAAAGGCCTTCCCAAAAGTTCGTTCATGGCCCATACCGCACCTGCCGAACTGGCAGCACTGCTTCCAATGCCGCTTCCCGCTTTGATCTTTTTGTAGATTTCTATCTCAAAACCCCCATCATAGGCACTTTTCTCCAAAAGTGCCAAGCCTGCTACCCCTGCGACGTTCAATCGGGTGTCCATCGGCAGGTCCTGACCCTCGAGTTTGGTAATGCTGATGCCCCGTTCCTTGGTTTTTCGCACTACCATTTTATCGCCAATGGTATCAAGGGCTACCCCAAGAACATCGAATCCACAGGAGATGTTGGCAATGGTCGCCGGGCAAAAAACACTTATTTCTGAATGGTCCATGTTCCGTAACGTATTTTTAAGATCAGGTGCTATGTTCCCAAGCCGTTTGGGATCATTAAAAATTACCGACCCTAATGATATCGGCAAAAATTCCGGATGCGGTAACTTCGGCTCCGGCGCCCGCTCCCTTGATGATCAAAGGTTGGTTCGGATATCGTTCGGTATAGAACAACACTATATTGTCACTGCCTTCCAAATTGTGGAAATCATGACCTTCCGGAATTTGCTGCAATCCTACACTGGCCTTGCCATTTTCAAACTGGGCCACATACTTCAATTTGCACTTTTTATTTTTTGCCGCTTCGTAAAGTTTTTGAAAACCGGTTTCGTTTTCTTTTAAGGATTTGAAGAAGGCTTCATTGTTCTTGGCTTCAAGGCTGGCCTTGGGCAAAAACGATTTGTTTTCGATATCTGCCATCTCCAATTGGTTTCCGCTTTCACGGGCCAAAATAAGGATCTTGCGCATGACATCCACCCCACTTAGGTCAATTTTGGGGTCGGGCTCCGTGTAGCCCTGCTGCTGCGCTTGTTTTACAACATCGTGGAAGGTTGTTTTTTCGTTGAAATGGTTGAACACAAAATTAAGGCTTCCAGATAAAACGGCCTGGATTTTCAAAACTTTGTCGCCCGATACGATCAAATGTTTTAGGGTATCGATGATGGGAAGTCCGGCACCTACATTGGTCTCGAACAGGAAGGGTGCATTGTACTGTCTTGCCAGCCCTTTCAGCTCGTCGTAATAGCCATAGGATGAGGAGCAGGCTATCTTGTTGCAAGTGACCACTGAGATACTACTGCTCAAGAAAGTACCGTAGGTGCCGGCTATTTCCTCGCTTGCCGTATTGTCCACGAAGATGCTGTTGCGCATGTTCAGCTTTTTGACTTGGGAAATGAATGCCGATGGGTCTGCCTTTTCGCCGGCGGCCAATTGGTCTTCCCAATGCTTTAGGGCGATCCCATTGTCATCGAAATGCATTTTTCGGGAATTCGAAATACCAACTACCCTTACATTCAATTTTAGGTTGTCTTTCAGGTATTTTTTTTGTTGTTGCAGCTGGGTCAAAAGCTTGGACCCCACATTGCCCACACCCATGATGAAGAGGTTCAGTTGTTTGATGTTTTCTTCGAAAAATTCCTCATGGAGGGCATTCAATGCTTTTTTAACATCATCCTTGTCGATGACCGCCGATATGTTTCGTTCTGAGGCGCCTTGGGCGATGACCCTTATGTTAACATTGTTACGGCCAAGGGTGCTGAACATCTTACCGCTCAGTCCTTGATGACTTTTCATATTGTCACCGACCAGGGCAATGATGGCCAGGTCTTTTTCCGCAAACACCGGTTTTATTTTTCCGAGGGCAATTTCATATTCAAAAGCTTGGTTGACCATGGTGACGGCCTTATCGATATCGTTTGCCGATATCCCAATGCAGATAGAGTGTTCCGATGAAGCTTGGGTAATAAGCACCACACTGATATCGGCTTGGGAAAGCACTTCGAAAAATCGTTTTGAAATACCGGGAATTCCCACCATACCAGGACCCTCCAACGATAATAGGGCAATGTTCTCGATATGGCTGATGCCTCGTACCGTTTTTCCCTTTTCGTTCCTGTTTTTGGTGATCAACGTCCCCGGTGCGGTGGGGTCAAAGGTGTTTTTGATCACAATTGAAATACCCTTGGCCAGAACGGGCTGAATGGTAGGGGAGTAGAGCACCTTGGCACCAAAGTGTGAAAGCTCCATAGCTTCTTCATAGGAGATATGGGGAATCGCTTTGGCCTGTTTCACTATTTTGGGATTGGCCGTGTACATCCCGCTCACGTCGGTCCATATTTGAAGGATTTCGGCATTGACCGCTGCCGCTACGATCGCTGCGGTATAATCGGAACCTCCCCGGCCCAGCGTGGTGAGGTTGCCCTTCTCCGAAGACGCTATAAAGCCAGCCATCACCGTGATTTTGTTGGGTACCTTTTTAAAGTAGGCGGCACAGCGCCGGTTGGTATGTTCAAAATTCACCGCCGCCTTGCCATATACATCATTGGTCTTTATCAGTTCCCGGCTATCTTTATAGCCCGCATCCAAACCTTCCGATACAAAATATTCGGCAATGATGTAGGACGAAAGCAATTCACCATAACTTACGATTTTATCTGAAAGCTTGGGGGTGATTTCCCCGATCAAGTAAGCCCCTTCCAGAAGCGTTTCCAAGTTGTTCAGCTCACTTTTAACCTTGCTCAGCACCTTGCTCTGCGCTTTGATGGGAATGATTTCCTTGATCGTTTCGATATGACGGGCCTCGATTTCCTTTGCCTTTTCAAGATATCCGGCATTTTGTTCGGCAGCCAGGGCAGCGGTATGGAGCAGCAGATCGGTGATGCCTCCCAAGGCAGATACCACCACGATGCAATTCCCGTTTTTGAAACCGGATACGATATTTTTTACCAAGCCAATGTTTTGTGCATTGGCCACGGAGGTGCCACCGAATTTTAAAACCTGCATGATGTAATTATATTAGGGTATACTCTTTTTGAAGGGCGAAAGATCGCAAAAATGGGTGAATATGCAATTGATTACCCCAAAGGGGTGATAGAACCGGTATGAGAAAGACCAAAGCGGTAGTATGGAGAATTCGTTGTGAGGGCCAAGAGAAATTTCAACATGACTATTTTCTAAAAACCAAAAGTAGTACTTTTAATGCCCTGGGCAAACGTTTCTGGGCATTTTTATATTTAACCGTCCCATGGGCCTCAAATTAAATTAAAGAATGAAAATATTTTCTTCGGAACAGATTTATAAGGCCGATAAAATAACGGTTGAAAGGCAGGGCATTACCAGTGAGGCGCTCATGGAAAGGGCCGCTAGCCAGATTTTTAAGTGGATGGATTCGCGTTTGCAGGGCGCACCGGTCAAGATCCATTTGTTCTGCGGGATAGGCAACAACGGGGGCGACGGCATCGCGTTGGCCAGGATGCTGAAAGACCACGGTTATCATACCGAGGTGTACGTGGTCAATTATAGCAAAACCAGATCGGCCGATTTTCTGGTGAATTTGGAGCGCCTCAAAGAACGCAAGATATGGCCGACTTATTTGGATACGGTTTTCGAGTACCCCTCGATCCACAGGGACGATATCATTGTGGATGCCATTTTTGGGATTGGATTGAACAGGCCACCGGCGGCATGGGTAGCGAAACTGATGCAACATCTGAATGCTACCGGCGCCTTTATATTATCGGTCGATGTGCCTTCCGGACTCTATATGGATCGCGGGTTGGATAGTTCCGATGCGGTGATCGGGGCGAACCATGTACTGAGCTTCCAGGCCCCTAAATTGGTGTTTTTCTTACCGGAAACGGGGCGTTATGCCGAACAATGGGAGATTTTGGATATCGGACTGGACGCCGATTATCTCAAGGCCACCGAAACCGATTTTACGCTTGTTGGAAAAAATGAGGTACTGGCTTTTTATAAACCCAGGGAGAAGTTCTCACATAAAGGCACCTATGGCCATTCGCTGATCGTCGGGGGCAGTTATGGAAAAATGGGCGCCGTACATCTTGCCGGCAAAGCCTGTTTGCGGGTAGGAAGCGGCTTGGTAAGCTTGTTTGTGCCTTCCTGCGGATTGCTGCCCCTGCAGACCAATCTTCCGGAGGCGATGGTTCTTACCGATGTCAATGAAAATTATATTTCGGACATCAAACCGAATCTGGAAAAAATGACGTTGGCCGTCGGTATTGGAATGGGCACCGAAAAAGAAAGCGTTAGTGCCTTGTCGGCCTTATTGGAGACGGCCAAAGCTCCAATGGTCATCGACGCAGACGCCCTGAATATGATCTCGGCGAACAAGGAGCTCCTCAAGAAATTACCGGAGGCGTCGATTCTGACACCACATCCCAAAGAATTGGAGCGGTTGTTGGGCAAATGGGGCGATGATTTTGATAAATTGAAGAAAGCCAAGGCATTTTCGAAACGATACGGCTGCGTACTGGTCATCAAAGGGGCACATACGCTAACGGTTTTCGAAGGTAAGGGATATTTCAACACCACAGGAAACCCTGGAATGGCCACGGGCGGTAGTGGGGATGTGCTCACAGGCATGGTCGCGGGCCTGTTGGCCCAAGGGTACAGTCCTTTGCAGGCGGCTATTTTTGCGGTCTACCTTCATGGAAGGGCTGGTGATATCGCCGTCACGCAATGGGGCTATCAGGGTTTGATCGCCTCGGATATCATCGAGGCCATTGGCAAGGCCTTTATTGATTTATTCCAGATGCCCGAGCTGCAAGAAGATGCCGAAGAACCGCAACCATAAATCACGGCTCGGTCGGCAACTATTTCTTTGCGTCCTTGATCCTGCGTTTTACCCAAGTCAAGGCATTGTTGTATTCAATAAAAAACTTCATCGGTTTTTTATAAAAAAGTTTTTCGATCTTAAAATTGTGCATGTCCATTTCCTTCATCGAAACGATGGCGAAGGCTTTTAGGTTTTCCATTTCCCGCACATAGGTATAAACCGTTGGGTCAATGGCATAGGAGTTTTTACGCAGACTGATATATCCAAAGTCTTTGTCCCTAAAATGTATTTCGGAAATTCCGATGATTTGATAGGCGCGCTCCATGGTTAATGTGGCCCCTTCATTGAAAGTGGCTACCATATAGTCGTCAAATACCTGAACTTTGCCTATTTCTAATTGATACTCCCTAACAATAACTGTTTTTTTGGATTGTCCCACTTTCATTCTGTTGTGTAGTTTAGTGTCTCGAAACGAAAGTAATCGTAAACCCAATAAATAGGATAAATATTAGATTAAAGGCTCAAATATCGTTTATACTACGCCAGATATATAGCGTTTTATTTTTGTTCCTACCCTAATTAAAACAGGGCAAAAAAAAAGGAGTCCTTTTTCGGGACTCCTCTTAAGTATTTTTCTTACTATTTATCAAGCCTTGGACGACTTCTCCGCTTTCTTGATTTTAATGGTCAATTCTTCTTTTTTCTCATCAAGGTCCATATAGATATGGTCACCTTCTTCAATTTTTGAATTTACGATTTCTTCCGCCAAGGCATCTTCGATATACTTCTGGATGGCCCTTTTCAAAGGTCGTGCGCCATATTGTTTATCAAAGCCTTTTTCCGCGATATAGTCTTTGGCTTTATCGGTCAAATGCAGGTCATATCCTATATCCTTTATTCTTGCGAATAACTTGGCAAGTTCGATATCGATGATTTTGTGGATATCTTCCCGCTCCAGGGGGTTAAAGACCACCACATCATCTATCCTGTTCAAGAATTCCGGTGCAAAAGCCTTTTTCAAGGCATTTTCGATCACGCTTTTCTGATGGGTATCGGCTTGTGACAATTTGGCCGAAGTACCAAAACCGACCCCTTGGCCAAAATCTTTGATCTGGCGCGCTCCAATATTCGAGGTCATTATGATAATGCTGTTTCTGAAGTCGATCCTACGCCCTAAACTGTCGGTCAGGAAACCATCATCCAATACTTGCAACAACATGTTGAAAACATCAGGATGTGCTTTTTCCATCTCATCCAAAAGAATTACGGAATAGGGTTTGCGGCGTACTTTTTCGGTCAATTGGCCGCCTTCCTCATACCCGACATATCCCGGAGGGGCACCTACCAGTCTTGAGATGGCGAATTTTTCCATGTACTCGCTCATGTCTATCCTGATCAAGGCATCTTCCGAATCGAAGAGCTCTTTGGCCAATATTTTGGCCAACTGGGTCTTCCCGACCCCGGTCTGTCCAAGAAATATAAATGAACCTATCGGTTTATTGGGGTCTTTCAGGCCGGCCCTGTTTCGCTGTATGGCCTTGGCCACCTTGGCAACGGCTTCGTCCTGCCCGATGACATTTCCTTTGATCAGTTCGGGCAATTTGGCCAACTTATTGCTTTCGGTCTGGGCGATCCTGTTCACTGGAATACCGCTCATCATCGACACCACATCGGCCACATTGTCTTCGGTTACGATTTCTTTGTGCTGTTTGCTGTCTTCTTCCCATTTTTCCTGTGCGATGGCAAGATCTTTTTCCAATCTCTTTTCATCGTCCCGCAATTTGGCGGCCTCTTCGTATTTCTGTTTTTTTACGACACTGTTTTTCAGTTCGCGTACGTCTTCCAACTGCTTTTCAAGTTCCAATATCTGTTTGGGGACGTCCATATTCACGATGTGCACGCGGGAACCGGATTCATCGAGGGCATCTATCGCCTTGTCGGGAAGAAACCGATCGGTCATGTACCGGTTGGTCAGTTTCACACAGGCAAGGATGGCCTCATCGGTGTAGAGGACATTATGGTGGTCTTCATATTTGCCCTTGATATTCTTGAGGATTTCGATGGTTTCGTCAACGGTGGTCGGTTCTACGATCACTTTTTGAAAACGTCGCTCCAAGGCACCGTCCTTTTCGATGTATTGTC
Organism: uncultured Flavobacteriaceae bacterium; assembly: GCA_963760375.1. Classification (GTDB taxonomy): domain Bacteria; phylum Bacteroidota; class Bacteroidia; order Flavobacteriales; family Flavobacteriaceae; genus Pelagihabitans. Next base: position 634,770 of record CAVXCS010000005.1, read on the forward strand.
GATATTCATCCAAGGTGGTCGCGCCGATGCATTGTATTTCCCCTCTTGCCAAAGCGGGTTTGAACATGTTGGAAGCATCGAGACTGCCTGTGGCACCGCCCGCACCTACAATGGTGTGTATTTCATCGATAAAAAGTATCACATCATCGTTCTTCTCCAATTCGTTCATCACGGCTTTCATCCGTTCTTCGAACTGTCCTCGGTATTTGGTGCCGGCTACCAATGACGCCAAATCAAGGGTCACTACCCGTTTGTTGTAGAGAATCCTGGAAACTTTTTTGTTGATGATCCGCAGTGCCAGGCCTTCCGCGATCGCACTTTTGCCCACACCGGGCTCCCCGATGAGCAAGGGATTGTTCTTTTTTCTTCTGCTCAGGATCTGGGAAACCCTTTCGATTTCCTTTTCCCTGCCCACTACTGGATCTAACCTGTTTTCTTCGGCCATTCGGGTAAGGTCCCTGCCAAAGTTGTCCAATACCGGAGTTTTCGACTTTTTATTGCCTTTTTGGCTACTGGTCGTGCCGAAATTGCCTTCTTTTTCGTCACCGGTATCATCTGGCTCGTTTGGAAACGATTCGGAAGTAGGGGAGTCCACGATTTCATCGTCGCTGGTGATCATGAATTTGAATTGTTCCTTGACCCCGTCATAGTCCACTTTCAGTTTGTGGAGCAGTTTGGTGGTGGGATCGTTCTCGTTCCGCAAGATGCACAATAACAGGTGTGCAGTATTGATCGAGGAACTTTGGAATAGCTTGGCTTCCAAAAATGTGGTCTTCAAAGCCCTTTCCGCTTGGCGGGTCAGGTGAAGGTTCTTTTTGTCTTTTTGGACATTGCTGGGATTTGGGTTGGAAGGGCTCAAGATTTCGACCTTTCTCCGTAGGTGGTCCAAATCAACGTCCATTGCATCCAAGATGCTGATGGCCTTTCCATTACCATCGCGCAAAAGCCCCAACATCAAATGCTCGGTACCAATAAAGTCGTGGCCCAATCTTAGGGCCTCTTCCTTGCTGTAAGCAATTACGTCTTTTACCCGTGGTGAAAAATTATCATCCATATATTATCCTTAACATGTATAAAATTAGTAAAACTCTATCAATCTCGTGCAAAGACTATACCTATTATTCGATAAACTTGGTCTAAATGACGAAAAAACACCTGATTTACAAAATAATTAACAACTTAATTGTCAACCAAATCGGCCCTGAGCTATGTTGATAAATTGTTAAATAAAACGCCGGTAGTGTGCTTTGAAAGGTATCATTTTCCTTATATTGGCATGCTTTTTTTAACGATACTAAATCTTGAGATTTTAAAATGGCTGAAGGAGAAAAATTGATCCCGATTAATATTGAAGATGAAATGAAATCTGCCTACATTGATTATTCAATGTCGGTCATTGTGTCACGTGCCCTGCCCGATGTCAGGGATGGTTTAAAGCCCGTTCACAGAAGGGTGCTCTATGGAATGTACGAACTTGGGGTGCGATCGAACAGTGCCCATAAAAAATCGGCCCGTATCGTAGGGGAAGTTCTAGGGAAATACCATCCCCATGGCGATACCTCGGTATATGATTCAATGGTGCGGATGGCACAGGAGTGGAGCCTTCGTTACATGCTCGTCGATGGCCAGGGAAATTTTGGTTCGGTCGACGGCGACAGTCCGGCCGCAATGCGTTACACCGAGGCGCGCATGCGCAAGATCGCTGACGACATGCTGGCCGATATCGATAAGGAAACCGTTGACCACCAGCTCAATTTCGATGATTCGCTACAGGAACCCACCGTACTGCCCACAAGGGTTCCCAACCTATTGGTGAACGGTGCCTCGGGCATCGCAGTGGGAATGGCCACCAACATGCCGCCCCACAACCTTTCTGAAGTGGTTGATGGCACCGTGGCCTATATCGAAAACAATGACATAGAGATCGATGAACTGATATCACATATCAAAGCCCCGGATTTTCCGACCGGGGGCATTATTTATGGCTACGATGGGGTAAAGGAAGCATTCCATACCGGTCGTGGACGTGTCGTGATCCGGGCCAAGGCCTCTTTTGAAGAGGTTCAAGGAAGGGACTGCATCATCGTCACCGAGATTCCCTACCAGATCAACAAGGCCGATATGATCAAAAAAACCGCCGATCTGGTCAACGAAAAGAAGATCGACGGTATTGCGAGCATCCGGGACGAATCGGACCGAAAAGGGATGCGGATCGTTTATATCCTGAAGCGCGACGCCATTCCCAATATCGTTTTGAACACCCTTTATAAGTACACTGCCTTACAATCGTCATTCAGTGTGAACAACATTGCCTTGGTCAAGGGCAGGCCACAATTGCTGAACGTAAAGGAGATGATCCATTATTTTGTGGAACATCGACACGAGGTAGTGGTTCGCCGCACCAAGTTCGAACTGAAAAAAGCGGAAGAAAGGGCCCATATTCTTGAAGGGCTCATCATTGCCTCAGACAATATCGATGAGGTGATCTCGATCATCAGGGCATCGGCGAACGCCGATGAAGCCCGTGAGAACCTAATGGTCCGCTTCAAACTTTCCGAGATACAGGCAAAGGCCATTGTTGAAATGCGTTTGCGACAACTTACGGGACTGGAGCAAGACAAGCTTCGTTTAGAATTTGACGAGATCATCAAGACCATCGCCGATTTAAAGGATATTCTGGAGCGCAAGGAGCGTAGGATGCAGATCATCAAAGACGAACTCCTTGAGGTCAAGGAAAAGTATGGAGATGCCAGACGTTCTGAAATCAATTTTGCCGGTGGCGACCTGAGCATGGAAGATATGATCCCCGATGAACAGGTGGTCCTTACCATATCACACGCCGGCTATATCAAAAGAACCCCTTTAACGGAATACAAAACACAGAACAGGGGCGGCGTTGGCCAAAAGGCGTCCTCAACCCGGAACGAGGATTTCCTGGAGCATTTATTTATAGGCACCAACCATCAATATATGCTGTTCTTTACGCAAAAAGGCAAATGCTTTTGGATGCGGGTCTATGAAATCCCGGAAGGCAGCAAGACTTCGAAAGGCAGGGCCATACAAAACTTGATCAATATTGAGCCGGATGACGCGGTCAAGGCATTTATCTGTACCCAGGATTTGAAAGACGAAGAATATGTCAACAGCCATTACGTGATCATGGCCACCAAAAAAGGGGTTGTCAAAAAGACTTCTTTGGAACAATATTCGAGACCGCGCCAGAATGGTATCAATGCGATCGGAGTACGTGAAGACGATGAGCTCTTGGAAGCCAAGCTTACTACGGGTACCAGTCAAATATTCCTGGGGCTGAAATCCGGAAAGGCCATTCGATTCGAAGAGAGCAAAACCAGGCCCATGGGCAGAAATGCGTCCGGAGTGAGGGGCATTACTTTGGCAGATGCCAAAGACGAGGTAGTCGGCATGGTTTCCGTAAACGATTTTGACGAAGACATCTTGGTGGTTTCGGAAAATGGTTATGGTAAACGATCCAGCATAGATGATTACAGGATCACCAATAGGGGCGGTAAAGGAGTGAAAACCATATCCATTACCGATAAAACAGGTATATTGGTGGCCATCAAGAACGTCACCGATACCGATGACCTTATGATCATCAATAAATCGGGCATCGCTATCCGCATGAGCGTCGAAGATCTTCGTGTCATGGGCAGGGCCACGCAGGGGGTAAAACTCATCAACATCAAGGGCGATGATTCCATCGCTGCGGTCGCCAAGGTGATGCGGGACGAGGAGAATTTGGATGAAGCCGATATCAATGACATAGAGGTGAATACCGAAGATGGCACGGCTCTTGATAAGGAAGGTAATGATGAAACAAAAGAATAATCAATAAACACTAATTTTAATATTACAGAGAAATGAGAACTAAATTTTTGATTCTAACGGCCATGTGCTTTACAATGGTCGCCTTTGCGCAAAAAAATGAATTAAAGGCAGCGGAAAAAGCCCTGAAAGATGGTGATGGCATGGCTGCCAAAACGGCCTTGGACGGCGTTTCCGGAATGATTTCGGGAACGGATGAAAAAGTCCAAACCCAATTTTATTTCCTACAAGGACAGGCCTACGCCGATATTGCCAAAAAAGGGGATGACAGTGCGTTCCAGGAATCGGTTACGGCATTCCAAAAGGTACTGGATATCGAAAACAAGAGCGGCAAGAAGAAGTATACCGAGGAAACCGAATCCCGTTTGCGGGCGATGACCGCCGACCTTGTGAATTCTGCAGTCGAGGATAACGGAAATCAGAAATTCGAACAGGCGGCCGACAAGCTGTACATGAGCTACAAAATCAGCCCCTTGGATACTTCATATCTTTATTTTGCGGCCAGCAGTGCTGTAAATGGCGGGCATTACGAAAAGGCGCTTGATTTTTACAATGAACTCCAGGAGATCGGCTATGACGGTGGAGGAACCCTTTATAAGGCCACCAATACCGCTACCGGGGAGGTAGAGCAGATGGACAAATTACAAAGAGACCTTATGGTGAAGTCCGGCACCTATACCGACCCCCTCGATGAGCAGACTCCTTCCAAAAAAGGCGAAATCGTCAAGAACAGGGCACTGATATATTCCCAACTGGGACAAAATGAGAAAGCGGTAGAAGCCTATAAACTGGCCAGGGCCAGCGATCCCAACGATGTGAACTTGCTGCTGAACGAAGCGAATCTTTACTATACAATGGGCGATAAGGATACATTCAAGACGTTGATGGCGGAAGCAACGAACTTGGCACCCGACAATGCCGATCTGCACTATAACATCGGGGTGATCAGTATGGAACAGAACAATATAGAAGAAGCCAGGGCCTCCTATAAAAGAACCCTTGAAATCGACCCCAACTATACCAATGCTTATTTAAATTTATCTACCACCTACGTGAACGAAGGAAATAGCTTCATTGATGAAATGAATTCTTTAGGCAATTCCAAGAAGGATATTACCCGCTATGAAGAATTGAAAAGCCAGAAAGATGATTTGTTCCGTCAAGGAGCACAAGTTCTGGAAGAGGCCCTCAAAACCACTGAGGATAGCCAAAGTATTCTTACACAGTTGAAGAATATTTACGGCGCCATGGGCGACAATGAAAACTTCATGCGCATCAAGAAATTGTTGGGCGAATAAGCATCGAAACCCCATAAAAAACCTCTTTGTAAAAAGCAAAGAGGTTTTTTTTATGCGATTTTTTTTAGGACCCGTAGTTTATGGGTATAGCTGCCCAATTCCCTGTTAAAAATACCGGTGTGGTCTAACCTGTCGATCCTAACCTGCCCGAAGGAATGGATGATGTGGTTATCACCCATGATGAGGCCCACATGATCGATTTGTCCTTCCTGATTATCGAAAAAAGCCAGATCACCAGGTTCGCTCTCTTCTATAAAACTTAAGGCCTCGCCTTGGCCGGCCTGCTGTTTTACATGCCGCAACAATCGATATCCATTGATTTTGTAAACCATTTGAACAAAACCGGGCGCATCGATGCCAAATGGGGTTTTCCCCCCCCAGAGGTAAGGCGCGTGCAGGTACTGAAGGGCGGTTTCCAACAATTTGGGTTTTGTTTGCTGGCGTTCGAGCAAAGCGCCCTCAAAACGATGTTTCAAAAGCTTTTCGGGGCCGATGCTGGATCCCAGCATCAAGGGCATCAGGGTTTTTTGTTCGGTTTCGATGAAGGAAACCAGGTCGGAAGCATACTTCTTTGACTTGGTAGATTCGATTTTTCGAAATTCGTTCTCACCGATAACCGTGAACTGATTGTTGTCGGCCCAGCCTTCACTGTCATCATAGGCATTTCTTATTTTACTGTGTGCTTTTCGGCGTTCCAGTACCTTGAAATGCTCTCCGTACAAAAGTTGGGTCACCAGTTCAGCACTCTGATCGGTGTTGGTGCGGACTGGGATGAGGCTGAGGTGGCAAATACCGTATTGCATGCGCTTTCTTTACAGCTATCGGTTATTTTCGCTTCAGGATGAGGGCAGAAGCACCACCACCGCCATTACAGATGGCGGCTGCACCGATTTTTGCGTTTTTTTGTTTTAAGATATGGATCAGGGTCACCAATATCCTGGCACCGGAACAGCCCAGTGGATGGCCCAAGGCCACCGCCCCTCCGTTGATATTGACATTGGCATCCGTCAATCCGAGTAATTTCATGTTGGCCAGTCCGACTACCGAAAAGGCTTCATTGAATTCAAAAAAATCAACTTCCGCCAAAGTAATGCCAGCCTTGTCCAAAGCCTTTGGAAGTGCTTTAGCCGGTGCCGTGGTAAACCATTTCGGTTCTTGCGCGGCATCGGCATAACCGATAATGGTTGCCAAGGGCTCGAGCTTGAGTTCTTTTGCCCGGTCGGCGCTCATCAATACCAGGGCAGCCGCCCCATCGTTGATCGTTGAAGCGTTTGCAGCGGTTACGGTACCATCCTTTGAAAATGCCGGCGACAATGTGGGTATTTTTTCCATCCTCACATTTTTATATTCTTCATCCTCGGTGACCAATATGGGTTCTCCCCGTCTTTGAGGTACCGCCACAGGAACCACTTCTTCCGCGAAATGGCCATTTTTCCATGCATTTGCGGAACGATTGTAAGATTGAATGGCAAAATCATCCTGTGCTTCCCTGCTAAAATGATATTTCTCGGCACAGGCATCGGCGCATACCCCCATGGCATTTTGATCATATACGTCTACCAGGCCGTCTTTTTGCATCCCATCGATCAAGGTGGCCGGACCAAATTTTTGACCTGTCCTCATATGTACATAATGTGGTATCAGGCTCATGTTTTCCATGCCCCCCGCAACGATGATCGAAGCATCGCCCAAGGCTATCGACTGGGCCGCCTGCATTACCGCTTTCATGCCCGATGCACATACCTTGTTGATCGTGGTGCAGGGTACGGTATCGGGGAGGCCCGCATATATGGCAGCCTGCCTTGCAGGCGCCTGTCCCGTTCCGGCCTGTACCACATTTCCCATGAGTACCTCATCGACCAAGCTAGGGTTCAATTTTATTTTGGCCAAGGCCGCTTTGATGGCTACCGCACCCAATTTTGGGGCTGGCACGGTCGATAATGAGCCCATGAAACTGCCAATGGGCGTTCTTACGGCCGATACGATAACAACCTCTTTCATATACCTTCGATTTTTGGTATTGCAAAATTACTAAAATAAAGTACAACGCTTCACCCGTGCACACTTAAAGCCATTTTGAACTTATATTTTTCTATTTTTGGGGTTAGATTCTTGCTACATGCGAAATTTCCTGGATATCCTTTTCAAAAACCAATCCCTTGTCTATAAGTATTTCCTGTATGCGGCATCGGTAGGCTGTATCGTTTTTCTCTTTCCAAGGGGAGGTCAGTTCAAGTATGAATTTCAAAAAGGCAAGCCTTGGCAATATGAAAATCTATATGCCCCTTTCGATTTTCCCATCCATAAATCGGACGAAGAACTTGCATTGGAAAATCAAGTGATACGCGATAATCAATTGGCATATCTGCGATACGATGAAAACATCGTAAAACAGGTTGCCGAAGCATACGACAATCGGTTTCCCACCTTATTTACTACAGACCGATTGAATAGGTCAAAGCTATCTGCATTAAGGGCTTCGGGACTGGAAATTTTGGATTCGATATATGGGGACAAGGGTCTGCTCACGGAAAGTGATGCCGTGAACCTCAAAAAGGAAATTTATTTGGTAAGGGATAACGAGGCCCTGAGGAAGCTGGCGGCCGATCTCAATACGCCTGCAAAGATCAATGGCATCATGGATGCGGTGTTGAGAAAAAACGGTTATTTCGAATATTCGAAGCGTTTTCAGGATTTGTTCGAAGGCCTTCCCCAACCCAATATTTTTATAGATCGTGAACTTACCGATCGTGATTTGAAGGAAGCGCTATCTAAAATTTCAATTACCCGCGGCACAGTCGATGAAGGCAAGTTGATCATTGCCAAAGGGGAAGTGGTCGAAAATGAGAATCTTAAAATCCTAAATTCCCTAAAACAGGAATACGAGTCGCAGCTTTGGGCAGCCAATAACTACTATTTCATTTTATTGGGATATACCATTTTGGTCGCGATGGTACTGATGATGCTGCTGTTGTTTCTGAAAAAATACCGCCTTGAAATCTTTGGGAACAATGTGAAGGTCACCTTTATCTTCTTCAACATTTTATTGGTGGTGTTCTTGACCACCATGGTGGTCAAGTATAATGAAGACTATATTTTCGTGGTACCATTGTGCATTCTTCCACTGATTTTGAAAACCTTTTTCGATGCGCGATTGGGTCTCTTCGTACATGTACTGGCGGTCTTGATACTCGGCTTTGTGGTACCGAACAGTTTTGAATATATTTTTTTACAGATCATTGCGGGAATCGTTACCATTTTAACCGTTTCGGAACTTTATAAAAGGGCCAACTTATTTATTTCGGTCGGGCAGATAACGCTAATTTATATCATTGGCTATTTGGCTTTTCATACGATCCATGAAGGCAATCTTGCCAATATCCTTTGGACGACCATTGGTCTGTTTTTCTTAAATGGAATGATTACGCTTTTTGCCCAACCTTTGATCTATGCTTACGAAAAGATTTTCGGGTTGGTTTCCGACGTGTCTTTATTGGAACTTTCAGACACCAATTCAAAATTATTGAAAGAACTATCGAACAAGGCACCCGGCACCTTCAACCATTCCTTGCAGGTCGCCAATCTTGCCGAGGCAGCGGCCAATGAAATCAAGGCCAATGCGATGTTGGTCAGGGTAGGGGCCCTTTATCACGACATCGGGAAAATGAACCATCCTACCTATTTTACAGAAAATCAAACGACGAATATCAACCCCCATGACGAATTGGCTTATAAAGACAGTGCCAAAATCATCATCGACCATGTAATCGAGGGCATCGAGATCGCTAGAAAAAACAAGCTTCCCGATCGCGTCATCGATTTTATTCGTTCACATCATGGAACCACCTTGGTATATTACTTTTTTAGAAAACAACAAGAGACGGGCCAGAATTTCGATACGGCCGAATTTCGATATCCCGGACCTATCCCGTTTTCCAAAGAGACAGCCATTCTTATGATGGCCGATTCGATCGAGGCTGCCTCAAAAAGCCTTAAAAATCCCACCTTCCCAATGATCAATGAATTTGTCGACAAGGTCATTGCCGGACAAATGGCGGCAAACCAGTTCATCAATGCCGACATCACTTTTAAGGAAATAGAAACGATCAAAAAAATCTTCAAACAGAAGCTCACCAACATTTACCACCTTCGGGTTGAATACCCCGAATGAGCCTGGGCACAGGCGCGCCCTATTTTTTAAATGGGTCGTTGGAGGGCTAAAAACGGCTGCCCGCGGAAGAGCGTTTTTAAACCTATGTTGACCACAACATCCATGTAGACCCAATTTAATGCTATATTTACCGAATGGATAAACGACCTCCAAAAAAGATGGGGTGCCGTTACAAGGGCTAAAATCGATAATCCAAGGTCGATTTTATAAGAGTTTTTGAAAATATAAGTTATTTCGTAATTTTATTTTTCCCAATACCCAATCCAGGAAATAAGACTCTGATAATTTGAACTACCTACAAAAAATATTGCTCGTCACTCTGGTTTTGTCCCTATCGTCGACATACGATATATGGGATAACCAGGTAGATTCTGTTCAGGTTTACTTCACCAAAATCAACAAACTGGTTGAAAAAAGAAAATCTTTCCCTGTCGATTTTTTAGATATCGAGTACTTGTTGGCCAACAATAAAAGGGTCAACGGCACCGAAAAAGTAGAAAACCTGTTGAACCTCTTCACCGCCTATATTTATGATCGGGCCGAAACTGCCAATAAATACAACGACGAAGCGCTACGGCTGTCGCGTGAAGTACAATACCGAAAGGGGGAGTTGACCGCCTTGTACAACCGGGCATATCTTCAGTTCGTCGAAGGGCGATTCAATGAAGCCATCGAGTTGGTCTTGTCAATTGAGCGCAATGAATCCATAGAAGACTTTCTTGAAGTGAAAGCCGATTGTGCGACCTTGAAATCCGATATTTATACCGAAAGGGGCCAGTTCGACTTGGCCCTGGAAACCGGCCTCAAACTGCTCGATCTCGCTGATAAAACCAACAATCCATATGTGTCAATGAAGGCCGATGCGGCCTTAAGCCATTACTATTTGAGGGTCGGAAATTATACCTTGGCCCGAAGCTATTGTTTAAAAGGCCTCGATTTGATCATAGAATTGAAGGAAGTGCGATATATATTTCCAAAGATTGACGAAATGGCAAGGATGACAGCCAAGCTCGGCGACCTAAAGAAGGCTTTGGAAATTTATGATTATTACCTAAAACTTGAACGGAAGCTTCCACCGCCGGGTAGTTATATCGAGAGTGTGGTTTATATGAACATCGCTGATATTTACATCAAAGAGGCAAGATACGATGAGGCCCAGCAATATTTAACAAATGCTTTAAAGCTATGTTACGAAAACCACTACAGGTTCAGGATACCCCGAGCGCTCATTCTTCAGGGCGAACTCCATTTAAAACAAAACGACACCATCAATGCGATTAAGAGCTATGAGAAAAGTCTGGAAACCGCCGAAGAAATCAGTGCTTTTGATGTGGTCAAATCAAATAGCGCCATATTGGGCAATCTATACGAAACAACCGATCAATTCACCAAAGCCTACGAATACAAAACGCTGCATCGTGCCATAACCGATTCCTTGTTTTCAGATGAAAAGGAACAAAGAATAAATATTCTGGAAACCCGTCGCAAAATCAAGGACGTGACCCAAGAGAACAAGGTTTTGGCACTTGAAAATGAGGCCCAAAGGGCGAGGTTCAGATCGGTCTTGCTGATTTTAGTCTTTGCGCTAACCTTTACCGGGCTCGCATTTTTCTCCTATTTGAAGGTAAAGGGAAAGAACCGTTTGCTCTATGATCGCACCGTGGAGCTCGCTTCAGTACAGTTGCAAATGCATGAGAAGCTTCGCGCTTTTCAAAAATCGGAAACAAAAACGGTAACGACTTATAAGGAGGCCACCAGTCCCAAGCAAAGCCAAAGTCTTGACGGAGAAGTCAAAGACATTATATTGGGCAAGTTGAAAAAGCTGGAGGAGAAACATTTTTATATCGACCAAAACTGCAATCTATATCAATTGTCGGAACAGCTCAAGACCAATCCTAAATACCTTTCGCAGGTAATCAACCAGGAAAAAAAGTCGAATTTCAATAACTATATCAACGAATTGCGAATCAATTATCTCTTGGCCAGACTTCTCAAGGATTCCGAATTTCGTAAAAGCAAACTGAGTTATATCGCAGTATCGGTCGGCTACAATAACTTGAACACCTTTAATTCCGCCTTTAAAAAGCGGCAGGGCATATTACCTTCTTTTTTTATCGACCAACTCAACGGCCAAGAAAAGAAAAGCTAGCCAAACTCACCAATAAGGGTTCTTTGGTCCCATGATTCATTTCCAGGGTTCAAAAGGGGTACAAAGGCGTTACTTTTTAACGTGATTCGGGCTCTCCTAAAAACGAAAGCAGCATCTGCGTGAAAGATGCTGCTTAGGAAACTAACTCAAATAAACTAACAAATATTTGTAACCATCCTTCCAACGATCGGTGAGCATGCTTTTGAAAAGGGGAAAAACATGAATGCGGTCTAACGTCTATGAAGGAATAGAGAATTCTATTTTGCCAAACGAACATAACCCCTTCGTCCTGATACCCTTGAAGATAGAATAATCTTCCCTTTATCTATTTATAATTGATGAAAACAACTATAAAATTCATGAATTTTATAGGGAAATATTATTTTTTGGTGGGGTACCGATCGAATACTCGAAACCCTCCGGAGCAGATCAATTTAAAAGGACCTACGAATTGATATCAAATGACCATCTCACTCGATTTGCCGAAAGACCAGCAACCGACCTTTATTCTGACCGACCACATATAAGGGCATCCCCAACGCGCTTTTTATGGTCACGATCGATTTGGCATCCCCATCTACCAGAAATCCGCTTTGCGCTTCCGGAATATCGGTAAAGCCTCCTTTCCCATCTCCGATCAAAACCAAGCCATTAAAAGCGTCGTAACGGCCAATGAAGGTTTCATTGCCGTAATCGTTCCCGATCAATAAAAGATCTGGATAGCCATCCTTGTTTTGATCGAAGGGCACCATGCCGTTAATGGGGGCTATCTGGGCGGAAAAAGGCAGGACGATCGGTTCGAATCGACCATTCCCCAGGTTTTCGAAATAACTGGTTTTATCGTAGTTGCCCACCAATTTAAGGGTACCCTTCAGTTCCTCGGAACTGAGCAGGTCTTTTTGGGTAGCTTTCGCATAATCCCTATAAAAATCAAACTTGGTCCTGAAGAGGGGGCTCTGCCCGAAAAGATCGCCCCAAAAATTCACGGGATAGGATTCATACTCCAGTCGATTCTTTTTTAAGTGAGCAAACATAATGGGGTCTACACTTCCATTCTTGTCAAAATCTTTGGCCAAAATCGTGACCGGTTTTTCGGGTGCTGGTTGAAATAAGTTATTTTCACCCAGATTACCGGCGACCAGATCAAGGTCTCCATCCAGATCAAAATCCTTCGCTATGATGCTTTCCCACCAGCCCATTAGGCTGTCAAGTCCAGATTTTTCCTGTATTCGGAAGGAAGTCTTATCGTTCCTGAAAATGGTGATGGGCATCAATTCGCCAACCACGACAAGGTCTTCCATATCGTCCTGATCTATATCGGCCCAGATCGCATCGGTGACCATGCCTACTTTTCTTAAATTTGGAGCCCATGTCTCGGTCACATCTTCGAGAACGCCTTTGTTGTTCTTCAACAAGTAACTGTTGTCGGTCAAGGGATATTGGCCAATAGGCGTTCGGCCACCGACGAAAAGATCAATGAAACCGTCATGATCAAAATCAGTTGCCCTTACCACGGAGCCGCTGGCTTCCACCAATGGCATCTTATCGGTGGCGCGAGAAAAGTTGCCTTTCCCGTCATTCAGGTACAGCCTATCTTTATATAGGCCGCTGTCTTTTGTGAATTCGTTGCTGCCAGATACCAGATAGAGGTCCAGGTCACCGTCATTTTCTAGGTCGAACAGGGCCATGCCCTCCTCTTCATATGCCTTGTCATCTTCCTCGGTAAACAGTTCCCGACTATAAAACGTACCATCGGAATTTTGAAGGAAAAGGGTCGGTGAAAAACCTGCGGCACTGCCCACCAGAAAATCCTCCAATCGATCGCCATTGATATCCCCAACCGCCATACAAGGTCCGTTTTGGGTAAGCTTATGGGGCAAGATGCGTTGCACGTTATAATCGATGACATCCCTTTCCTGATGCAAGAAGTCAATGCCTATGGAGGCGGAGACCTCTTCGAAAGTCGGTTTTGCTTGCTGTGGGCCCAAAGGAAAGGCCAATGCCTCGGTCGAAGCGATTTTGGCGTTCGCATGCGCTAGCGTGATGGTCTGGTTGGTATTTAACTCCGTCAAGGACTGAAACTTTCCATCGGGCCAGAGAATTTCCAGAGAGGAGATCTTCTCGATGTTGCCCAGGCCAAAATGTGCGGTGGGGTCTACCGATGACATATAGCCTCGACTCAAATAATGTTCGTAGTATTGAAAATGCCCATCAGCGAAACGAAGTACCAATTTGGCACCTATCCCTAGCGGATTGGTCGTGGTGCCCTCAAACCTTACATTCAAATAAGCCTTTGCCGCTACTTTATCCTGTTCGAGCGTGTTTTCGAAAAGAAAGGCTTCCTCATTGATATTGTTCACCACGTAATCCAGATCGCCGTCGCCATCAAGGTCCGCGAAGGCGGCCCCGTTGGAAAATGAAGGCAAATTGAGGCCCCAGGTTTCACCGATATCGATAAAACGGCCGTTACCGTCGTTCTTGAAGGCATAGTTCGGAATTTTTACAATGGGAATCGAATCGAGTATTTTAGCGGGACTCAAAAACGGACTCATCCCGATCCTGAAATCCCCAAAATCCATATCGGTGATATCCCTCGGAAAACCGTTGGTAATCAATAAATCGCGATAACCGTCATTGTCCATGTCCGCGAATAGGGGCGACCAGCTCCAGTCGGTCCTTGCCATACCGGCCATGAGGCCTATTTCGCTAAAAGGTAAATCAGGTCCATTTCCCATTTGCAGCATGTTCCTGCTGTACTGGTATTCATAGCCCCACCTTTCGTTAAAAATATAATTGATATAGTTGGAATGGCCATTGGTGGTCTTCATCCTATTGTTGGTTTCACCCAACATGTCGAGGGTGACGATATCCAAAAAGCCGTCGTTGTTATAATCGGAGATATCCGATCCCATGGAAAACTTGCTCTGATGCCTTACCACCTCTTTGATGGTATTGGAAAATGTCCCGTCATGATTATTGATGTACAACAAATCGTTGGTCAAATAATCATTGCAGATGTACAGATCGGGCCATCCGTCGTAGTTCAGATCGGCCACCGCGATACCCAGTCCAAATCCCTCTATGGTGATACCGGCTTCGAGGGTAACATCGGTAAAGGTGCCGTCACCATTATTGTGGTAGAGGCGGTCATTGCTGATGGCCGATCCGTCGATAATTTTAGGCCTGTAATTGGTAGGCAGGGTATGTACCTGTTCATTGTTCAAGACATAAAGATCTAGGAAGCCATCTTTGTCATAATCGAAAAAAGTGGCGCCCATGCTGTTCTGGGAGGCGTCTATGCCATATTTTTGGCCCATTTCCTCGAAGATCGGAATACCGTTTCCGTCCAATCCTTGGTTGACGAATAGCAAATTGGCCCTTTTTGAGGCATCGGGCGACATTGCGGCACAAACATAAATATCCAACCATCCATCGGCATTGATGTCGACCACGGCAACGCCGGTACTCCAGCGGTCGGCAGCTGCTGTTCCGGAGATGGTGGTAACGTCATTAAATTTAAATTTGCCTTGGTTCAAATAAAGTCTGTTGGCCACTTGGTTCCCCGTAAAATAGAGGTCAGGTTTTTTGTCGTTGTTGAAATCCCCTATGGCCACACCGCCACCATTAAAAATATACTCGTTGTTGAGGATATTGAAACTATCGGTTTCCACGATCTGGTTATTGAAATTTATTCCCGTTTGTTGCGAAGGCCGTTGCTTGAATAAATGGGACTCTTTTTTACTACAAGCGGAAAGGGCCAAAATGAAACAAAATGAATAAGGGAGATATTTCATGGGATACAGGGTCATGGCTGGGAAAAAATTGCTTGTTGGGTCTTCTTGAGGGATTTTTGATATGAATCGATAAAACAACCTGCCACTGGGCAAAAATACAAAAAGGCCATGAAGTAGTTTTACGACATGGCCTTTAAGTGTTATTAATCTTGTTTCAATCCTTAATATGCGGGATCTTGGGTCAAAGTAGGCACACCTTCCTTAATCGACCGGTCGATGGCCTGTATCGGAATAGGATAGTATTCGTTTTTATTGGCAGTAAATGTTTTGCCGGCCAAATACTGTCGGTCATTTTTCTCACTCGCTAAGTAGGCCGTCAATACTTGTGACGCTACGCCCCATCGTTGAAGATCGAAGAATCGGTGTCCTTCCATGGCAAATTCCAAACGGGTCTCGAAGCGAACCGCTTTGCGTGCAGTGGCCTGATCGGTCCAAGGAATGTTGTACAGCGCGATTTCGTAATTGGCCGCGGCCTCTCCGGGAACGATCGTGAAATCGTTACGTTCTGCACCTTGAGTTGCTTTGGGCACAAAACCGGCAGGGTTGGAAGCCCTGGTCCTGATTTCGTTCACCAACGCACGGGCCCTTTCCAAATTGCCCAATTCAACTTCAGCTTCCGCCAACCATAGCAATACCATACCATAACGCATGATCCTATAGTTGTTGGCCGATAGGTTACCCCAGCCACCAACACCAAAAGCGTCGGGTTCGGCTACGTGCTTCATTGAGAAGTAAGGGCCAGCATAGGACAGGTCACGTACAAAATCGGTCTGATATATCTTAAAGCCTTTGTAAAGGATGCCGGGTCTACCTAAAGTGTGGTCGATCCTTGGATCCAAGGGTCCGGTATATTCGGTTTCCCAAGTCACATCGGTGGCATCGAAATCGTCCAATAAAGGCAGACCACCTGAGGTTTTATATGCGTTCACCAAATTTTGGGAAGCCTGATAGAAACCACAGCAGCCCCATGGATCGGTGTAGGGGTGGGCCAGACCAATTCCTTGGTTGGTGGCATCCCCGTTCGCACTGTTCACGGCGTATTGCACTTCAAAAATAGATTCGGCATTGTTTCTGGTATTGACCAAGAAATTGTCATCGAAATTGTCTACCAAAGAATAACGGCCAGAAGCCACGATTTCATCCAACAATACTTTGGCTTCCTGTAATTTACCGACATTGGCACTTCCACTCGAATCCCATCCCTGGAACATTTTGGCCTTGGCCAAGAATGCCTTGGCGGCCCATCTGGTAGGTCGCCCTACTTCAGCTTGGGTTTCAGGTAAAACAGCAGCGGCTGCCTCGAAATCGGCCTCTATCAAGGGCCAAATCTCCCTGTCGTTCGGTACTTTGGTACTCTCCACATCGTTAACGTCATAAACATCGTCACCGATATAGGGCGGTACACGCCACATTTTTCTGGCTTCAAAATGGAAAAACCCTCTCAGGAACCTGGCCTCGGCAATGACTTGGGCTTTTCTGGCCTCATCAAAGCCTTCAACCTTTTCTGCGCTCGTAATGGCATCGTTCGCCCTGGCAACCCCTTTGTAGAGTCCCCTCCACTTGTTGGTAATGTGGCCATTGAACGATTGAAAATCATAGGCTTCGATGAAGGATTGTTCTGGTTGATCCCCCGCATCGGTACCCTTTAGGGCATCATCGGAAGGGATTCCGCCGAAAACCCAGTTTTGGACGTCATTGTTCCACGGGGCCTGACCATCAAGGCCCAGTCCGTTGACCATTTTATAGGCGCCAAGTAAAACACCTTCAACTCCTTCCTCTGTAGCGAGACTCGAGGTGCTGAACTGCCCTTGTGGTTCCCGGGTCAGGAATTCATCCGTACAACCTGTGATGAGCAGCAGCAGGGCGGTAATCGTTGTAAAAATCTTATTACTCTTTTTCATTTGTTAATATTTATATGTTTTTATCGTTCTTAAGCGCAATTCGCTTTTTTTTATAAAGTTACCTCAAAGTTACGTTTAATCCAAGGGTAAAGGTTCTTGCGACCGGCATATAGCCCCCGTCAAAACCTAATGTTGGATCACTATCGGTACCTGCCTGGATTTCAGGGTTCAAACCGGTATACTTGGTAAACGTGGCCAGGTTCTGCCCTTGCACATAGACCTGAAGACCAGCCAATCCAATCGTGGAAAGCACTTCCTCGGTAAAATTATAGGTCACCTGCACGTTCTTCAACCTGAAATAGCTTCCATCTTCTATGAAATAGGAAGAAGGCCTGGAGCTGATCTGGTCGTTCGCGTCCATGATAGGCGCTGTAGCGTTCGGATTAGCGGCAACCCATAGGCTTCGATCTGCCGTTGGGTTACTGGGCTGCCATGCATCGAACAAGGCCCTTTGTGAGCGGTTACCCTGGAAGGTGTTGAAATCGGCAAAGTATCTTACATAGTTGTAAATTTCGTTGCCCTGAGAACCATTACCGAAAATATTCAAGCTCAAGTTCTTGTAGGTCAAATCGATATTGATACCATAGGTAAAATCGGGATGTGGACTACCGATGATGGTACGGTCGTCGTCATTGATCACCCCATCGCCATTGATATCGGCCACTTTAAGCTTACCAGGCGCATTATAGCTGCCATAGGTAGGCCATGCATCTGCCTCGGCCTGGCTTTGGAATATCCCGACCGTTTTGAAGCCATAGAAAGAGGAAATGGGGTCTCCGGCCTGTGAAACGGTAAGCGATGGTACCCTAGAGGAAAAACCAAAGAACCTCGTATCTGGACTGTCATTCAAAAAGTCGATATTGTTCGTATACTGTGAAATGTTGGCATTGATGCTATAACCGAAATCTCCTTTCTTGTCGGCATAGGTAAGGCCAAAATCAATCCCTTTGTTGGTCATCTGCCCTACGTTAAAGAACGGGGCATTGGCATCACCGGCGGAGAATGTGATCGGTACCTGGAAAAGCATATCGGTGGTCTCCCTGTTCCATACATCCAATTCAACACTGAACTTGTTATCGAACATGCGAAGGTCCATTCCTATGTTGTTGGAGGTCGTGGTCTCCCACTTCGCGTTGGGGTTACCAAAAGCCTGGGCATCAAAACCGATCGTTGGCGAACCAGCGGAGCCGTCAATGGGATAGCCTGCGTTAAAGATATTCGAACGGTACGTAGTATAGGCATTGTAGTCCCCAATTTCCTGGTTCCCTGTTTTACCCCAACCGTATCGCAATTTAAGTTCACTGATAAATTCAACATTCTGCATGAAACTCTCATCGGAAAGTCTCCATCCCAAACTGAAGGCGGGAAATATCGCACTTCTGGATGCCTGTTGGAACCTCGAAGAGGAATCGTTCCTTAAAATGAACTGCGCCAAATATGTGCCTTTGTAGCTATAGTTCAACTTGCCGAACTGGGAGAACAAGGTATAATCTGAAAATACACCGCCAAAGTTTGATGAAGTTGTGGCATCCCCTAAGTTTAGGTAGCTCAAGATTTCGGTGGTATTAAAAGCGAACCTTTGTCTGCTGGCACCGAAAGTTTCCCCAAAATTTTGGATGGCCTCGACCCCTACATAGGCTTCGAAATCATGAACTTCATTGAAGGTTTTGGTATAGGTGAGTACATTGTTCCATACCCACTGGTATTCATAATTATTTGTGGCACTAGAACTATTGATGAAGTTACCTTCCACATATTCGGGTTGCGGCCTTCCCAAAGACCTATTCCGAAGACCATTCACATCAACCCCAAAGCTGGTTTTGAACTGAAGATCATTGGTGAGTTCATAGGAGGCATACACATTACCGAAGGCCCTAAGCCTGTAGGTCCTGTTATCTTGCTGTCTCGCTAATATGGCGTAAGGGTTGAAGTTGTTGCCCAGGTTGGCGCCCCTACTACCGGCGAAATTCCCTTCAATATCATAGATGGGCAGCAAAGGATGGTGTTTGTACGATCCTGAAACCGCATTCTGCTCTTGGTTGTTTCCAAAACCTCCTTTTCTGTTATCGAAGGATACCGTGAAATTTTCACCTACGGTCAATTTGTTTTTAAGTGCCTTGAATTCAGTATTGGCCCTTAAGGAAACCCTGTTGTAGTCTACGAATTTGGTAATCGCATCTTGGGAAAAATAGCCCAAGTTAAAGGCATAACGGGCACTTTCGGTTGCTCCCGAAGCTGAAATCTGATGGCTGGATATAGGAGCCGTGCGGGTAACTTCGTCCCACCAATTGGTATCCGCGGAACGGGTAATCGCATAAATATTTCCTTCTACCAAGGAATAAAGTGCTGGATCGGTTCCTGGGTCACCCTCATTGGCGCCACTTGGGAAAACGAAATCGGGGATGGTCACTTCGCCATTGGGGCCGAAAGTATATTGACCGTGGCTTGGCGTTTTACCTGCATAAAGATCTGCCAAATACAAGTAAGTCCCTAAATCTTCCGCGTTCAATGCCTCGACATCTTCTGATGCCGTCTGGGTACCGTAAAAGGTGTTATAGGTGATGGTAGGAGTTCCCAATTTTCCTTTTTTGGTGGTGATGATGATAACCCCGTTCGCTGCGCGAGAACCATAAATGGAAGCAGCGGAAGCATCTTTCAACACTTGCAGCGATTCAATATCGTTGGGGTTAAGGTTTGCCTGTGATTTTGAGGGCACCCCGTCTATGATGTATAAGGGATCGTTGTTTCCTATGGTACCGAACCCACGGATCCTAACGGTGGCTTCACCACCAGGGGTCGCATCGTTCACAATACCGATACCTGCGGCACGGCCCTGCAATTGCTGGGCGAAGGTGGTGGCAGGTACGGCCAGAAGCTGTTCTGCATCCACTGTGGTCACCGCCCCGGTAACGTCTCTTTTTGACTGGGTACCGTAACCCGTAACCACCACTTCTTCCAATGCTGCCGCATCTTCTTCCAAGCTGGCGTTGATGGTCGATTGGCCATTTACGGCGACTTCCATCGTTTTGTAACCCAAATAACTGAATACCAAAGTAGCATCTCCGGCTACGCCGTTGATGGTGTAATTTCCATCAAAATCGGTTTGGGTACCATTCGTCGTACCTTTCACTAATACGTTGGCCCCTGGCAACGGACCCACTCCGTCCGTGACATTACCGGTTACCGTCTGTGCCTTCGCCAGCCCAAAACATAAAAATGCCCCAAGCAATAAAAAGCGTTTCATCAATGTGATTTTCATAAGTTGTGTGTTTTTTGTCGGTTAATTTTGAAATTTAATATTGGTGTTGAACTTGCTTTTTGGCAATCCCATTATTCTCAACAGAATTCAGGGGCGTGCGTTTTAAGCCCCGACGAATTTATGTTAATGAAATCATAAGATACGGACTTTGTTCTAAAAGAACTCTAAAATTCATGAATTTTAGAGTCATTACGCAAACGTTGTAGGTTGAAGATGCCGTATTCTCAGGTGGTTTGGAAACTGTTTAAAAATATTTAAAATGCCATTTCAAATCGGGCAAAGTGCATATCACTGACCCGATTCAGCATTTTTTTTTGGTGCATTTTGCCGTCCAATGTGAAGTAGTTTTGGTTTATTTTCTGGAAGATAGGGTCTTTGGAAAAACGTCGTTCCCGTTGGTATTCCTTGGTTTTGACTTATTCGATATTTTTGGGAAGGGAGTCATACACTGCGATCAAATGACTTCTGATATAAACAGGGATGGCCATTCCGTCTGCATTGGGCTTTACCTTCATGCTTTTTGATGGAGACAGCGGCATATGGCAAGCGATACAATTATTGCCCATTTTGACTGTTTTCGAAGGTTCCAATGAACAAACCAATTGCGCGGTCGCATGGCAGCCGATACATTTTTGGTTAAAGGTATTGGTAGCGCCCCTTTGATTGCTATGAGGATCATGGCAGGTCGCGCAATCCATAGTCGGACTTGCCTGAAAACATTTGCTGCTTTTTAGCAAACCATATTGGTTGCCATGCACGTCCAATTCATTTTCGGGACGGCCGGTATAAAAGTTTTGGGAATAGGTTTCCAAATCCTCGCCTGCAACGAAGGAAAAAGGATTTCCTTTAATCTGGCGGGCCCTTAATCCGGAATGGCATTGTACACAGATGTCAAGACGTTTTTGTCTTGAGAGTTCTTTCAAATGGAGCATATATGCTGCGGTGGTGTCTTTTGGATTGTTTCTATGGTGGAGCACATGTTTTTGTGCAGGACCATGGCAGCGCTCACAGTCGATACCCAGAATCAGATGCTCCTTCACGTATTGGTTGCCGTTGCCTGTGGCATCCCTGTTTTCGGCAAAGGTAACATGGCACTTCAGACAGGCATCATTTACGGGCCTTTTGGTGATGTATTCCGGAAAATTGGGGCTATTGATCCAACTGTTCGTAGGGGTATAATAGGATGACTGTAGTTGGTACAACTTGTCCGTTTCCCAAGTGAGGTAAGATTGCCCTTTTACACCTGAACCGACAACGATATCGAATTTTGATTTGGTTTCCAGGTCCTTTCCGAATTTTGATTTGGCATGCTCATAAAAAGCGCCCTGTTCCGAAACCATGGTAAAAAGAGCCTCCTTAAGATCCAATGTATTGGTGCCTTCTTCGAAGCTTCCGAGGATGCTTTTTTCTGTGGGTTGGGCCGAAGTATTGAAATGTGCGGTCTGCGAATGCGTCCCGTAGATTGTGGCGTGGCATTCCAAGCAGGTTTGTGCGCCAACATATTTTTCGCCATTATAATGGGTTGCCAAAACCGTGGGATTAAAATAGTCGGTTTCCAAATGTGAGTCCTTGCAATGCCAAATCAGCAGGATCATTAAGGGCATACCTATAAAAACAAGGAATTTTGACAAAAAGAGTTTACGCACGTTGCAGGAATGATTTTTTTTCAGAGTGACTCGTTCGATAACAGAAGTACTAAAATAGCCATTTTAATTTGAATTGCTTTTTTATATTTAGCGTTCCGACAAGTTTTGGAAGGGGCCATCAATTACTCGAAAAGCCACTTGGTTTTTAGAACATTACGGCGTTTTTTGAGCCAAAGGAAAGATCATTGGGATGGAGTCTTTTTAAGGGACTAAAAAAAGAAAAGAAAATGTTGCGTTCCATAATTGGAAAAAGTACATTTGCAACCGCATTTTTCCCGACTGTGCTCGGGATAACGTTCTTGGAACAAACTAATGGAGAGGTGCCGGAGTGGTAACGGAGCAGATTGCTAATCTGTCGACGCGTAAGCGTCGCCAGGGTTCGAATCCCTGTCTCTCCGCAATATCCTTTGAAATATTGGATTGAATCCGAATTGGTTAGGCCATGCCGGAGAAGCGGGATAGACTCCGCCCCCGCCAAAAGAGGCGGGACAGGCCGGTTATCGCGTCCCGATGTATCGGGAAGGCCGCAGGGCAGTTCTTTAAAATGATGTAAGGCAGGATTCGATCCTGCAATATTATACACCTCGGGGTGTATTCCCGCCGAAAAAGCGGGATAGACTCCGCCCCCGCCAAAAGGCGGGACAGGCCGGTTATCGCGTCCCGATGTATCGGGAAGGCCGCAGAACAGTTCTTTAAAATGATGTAAGGCAGGATTCGATCCTGCAATATTATACACCTCGGGGTGTATTCCCGCCGAAAAAGCGGGATAGACTCCGCCCCCGCCAAAAGGCGGGACAGGCCGGTTATCGCGTCCCGATGTATCGGGAAGGCCGCAGAACAGTTCTTTAAAATGATGTAAGGCAGGATTCGATCCTGCAATATTATACACCTCGGGGTGTATTCCCGCCGAAAAAGCGGGATAGACTCCGCCCCCGCCAAAAGGCGGGACAGGCCGGTTATCGCGTCCCGATGTATCGGGAAGGCCGCAGAACAGTTCTTTAAAATGATGTAAGGCAGGATTCAATCCTGCAATATTATACACCTCGGGGTGTATTCCCGCCGAAAAAGCGGGATAGACTCCGCCCGCCAAAAGGCGGGACAGGCCGGTTATCGCGTCCCGATGTATCGGGAAGGCCGCAGAACAGTTCTTTAAAATGATGTAAGGCAGGATTCGATCCTGCAATATTATACACCTCGGGGTGTAGCGTAGCCCGGTTATCGCGCCTGCTTTGGGAGCAGGAGGCCGCAGGTTCGAATCCTGCCACCCCGACTGAATATTTTTAAACCCTGATAATCAATTGATTATCAGGGTTTTCTGTTTTTAAAAACACTACCAAAACGAGCCAAATCGGTACAAATTTCATAGTGAAGGTGTCCTATTACGTGTCCTGTTTTACCTATTAGTTCTGCCAGGCTTTATTTTTATTTAGGTTGCCATTTTTGGTTCGAATGGAACCCGGACGAGCAAAGGGATTTCAAAAAATGGACCTTTGAGCGCTAAAAAACATGAAAATCAAGGATTTAAATGATTCTTGATTTCATTTGAATAGTTTTATAGCCATATTTGAAAATGTTCATCGGCATCCAATTTTAGGTAGGATTTTGTAAAACGCACCGTAAATCATAATTCACTTTCTTAGCGATTTGACTTTCATTTAACGGATTTATCAACTAAAAAACTAACCTGATAAGGACAACTACTTTAGTCCTTCGTATACTTTTGTGTGCCTTATTCTTGAATACTTTGACAAGGAAGATTTATATCAACTTTCCTTTTGCCCATACTTCTTAATGGTTTAGAATACAAATCGGTTTTCAAAAGATTCAAAACCCATATTCCTTTCATAATCAATTTGTTAAGGTAGGCAGTTCACCGTACGATCCATAACGTTTTCACACCATATCGACGAAGTGAATTGCAGGTGGGAGGGTAGCACATTTTTACTTTTTCAGTATTCTTTGTAATTGCCTCGCAGTTTTAAATCCACATTTGGAAGCAATGTACTCGATTGTATATTCAGGATTATTGAGCATAGTATTGGCAAATTCTTTTCTCAAAAGGGTTAGATATTCCAATACTGTAGAACCGGTTTTTTCTTTAAAGACCCTGCTTAGGTTTCTAGGACTCATGCCGACCATTTCGGCAAGTGAATCAATACTGTTCTCTTTGGAAAGATTATCGATCATGTAATCCTGAACCGCATGAACCTGGGGATTGATATGATTCCTATAATCCAGATAAATGCTTTGCTGCTTATGAGATCCACTTCTCCTATGATAAACAACAAGCCCCCGTGCCACCTTATGCGTAAAAAGCGCCCCTTTTAAATCTTCAAGAATGGCTAAAGACAAATCAATTCCGGCACTTATACCAGCACTAGTGTAAACATTATTACTTTTTATATAGAGGATATCAGAAATCACTTTCGCCTGCGGAAACTGAATTTGTAATGCATCCACCCTCCTCCAATGGGTAGTACATTCAGTATTTTTAAGCAAGCCAGCATGCCCCAAGGCAAAAGCACCGCTACAAATTGAACAAATTGTTATTCTCTTTTCTGAACACTCTTTTAGCCAGTCAAAGAATTCCCTTTCAGCTTTAAATGAAATGCTATTTACGTATTCATTATCCATCCCCGGCACAAAAACGAAATCGCCTTCTTTTAATTTTGCGGTTTTATAATCGGGTATTTTTCCAAAGCCAAGACCAGCAGTGCTAATGGGTTCTTCGCGGTATTGATAAAATTCAATTTCAATTTCCAACCCATAATTTTTCGCTTCGGTAAAAACCTGTGCCGGACCCGATAGGTCAAGTAATTCAACAGTTGGAGGGATAATAAAGGCTACCTTTTTCATGTTTTTGTAAGTTTAATTATGTGGTAAAGGTAAGGGTAGACTAAAATCTAAAACGGACAAAACAACGTCAGTTACAGTCAATCAGATCGGAGTTTGCTTAACAATAAAGATTAAAGGAATTGCAATAACATTAAAAGATAATAAAAAAAAGCCGCCCACAAAGGAACGGCTTTTAACATTTGGGCGGGATGTACTTAAATGCAATTTGCGCAAGTACATGTAGACCCACAATTACAATTGGTACAGGTACAATTAGGATTACTACATTTTACCATGTCCGTTTTTTGAGCGCTTGTGCCCATTGTTGTTGATTTCATAATGAATGTTTTTAATTGTTTTTATTAATGCAAAAGTAGATTACCCCCCAATGGTTATCGTTATACTACTTTGGGATAGGTTTGTATAATTTTGGTTAGATCTTATCGAGTGAACTGCGCTTTAGAATACCAATCCCCTTAAACAAAGAGGGTGTTGTGCCGGTTACTTTTTTAAACTGGGTTGAAAGATGGGCAACACTACTATATTCGAGTTCATAAGCGATTTGGGATAATGTAAGTTGACCGTCCATCAAGAGTTCTTTTGCTTTTTCGATTCGTTGTTCAATAAAATAATTTTCAATAGTTCTTCCTTCTGTAGATGAAAATAAACTGCTCAGGTAGGTGTATTCAAGATTCACATGGTCGGAGATATAATGGGAAAGTTTTACTTTATTTTCTTGTTCAATTACTTCATTTCTGGCTCTCTTAATCACCAAATGCTTTATATTTTCAATTAATCTGGTATTTCGGTTATCAATTATTTCAAAACCTATTTTGTTAAATCGTATTACCAAACGTTCTTCCTGGTCTTGGGTCAGTTTATCGTGCAATTGGATTTCGCCATAAATTACTTTTTGCACAGGTATTGTTTCATTTTGTAAAATATCCTCAACGGCAAGAACACACCGATGACAGACCATATTTTTAATGTGAAGCTTCATAATCTTAGTTTAAACAGTTTTATAATGATAAATATTTTAAAGATCTTGATAAGGTCTCATAATATTTTTTAACTCTTCAGGAATTTCCATTATTCTCAAGGGGGGTACATTGGCCCCGCCGGTATTTCCCACAGGAATTTTGCCAACAAAAGATTTTACCCCTCCAAACAGGAGCCGGGGCAGTTGTCCCAGTATTTCTTTCTTATTCTTGATTTTAATTCCAAACCTGAGCATCAACCAATGCACATGGGTATGTTGCACAAACCATGGCTGGCCAATAATATGGGCCCTTTCAAGCTGTCTCCAGGCATGCTGTAAATCAGCTTTGGAAGTTTCATTTTTATAATTTTCAAGTTCCTGTCGGTAATATACTTTTAAACCCTCGGGCATTGTCCAATAAAATTTCATAAAAATGATTTTCCAGCCGGCCTTAATCGGCCAGGCTTATTAACGATTCTATAATGAAGCAATGCTAAATAAATACCAATAGTAAAATCTATAGATAAGCAGAACAGGTCATAATGCGGTGGAATTAAATCCGGACCTGGCATTAACTTGTAAAGTATGTCCCAGCTTCCATGCAGAAAATAACCGGTTGCCAGAATGTACAGGTTCTTTTTAACTCCATAATAGGCAAAAAACAAAAAGAAAATAGCCTGAACTGCAGTCAGAATTAACGTTTGAAGATCTGTCCAGGTAAAACCAACATAAAGGAATCCAATTCCTGAAAGGATAAGACCATAAATTATTCTTTTGTCCAGATGCTTCATTATACAAAACAGTAAAATGATTATAATTCCCGAAGAAATTCCAATAATTATTGCATTCATAGTAGAGTATTTATTAGATTTAATTACAAAATTTGCTTATTTCAAACGAATTCATATTTTTCTTTAGATTGAGCAAAACTATTATTTGATTGATATTCTTCAAGGCATTGTGAAGAGCAAAAATAAAGTTCATCTTCATTTGGATGATGAATCGCATTTTGGGGATTTACTATTAGCATGCGACAAACCGGATCGATATAATTGGTCTTTGTTTTTTCCATATCAATTTCAAAAATTTCTCTTGGGCCATTGATGTTTTTAAAAAGATGTCTGCCTTTGGATCTAAATGCACAGATAGATTTATCCGCTAATGACTTTACAAAGTCATCGGAACACCAAAAGGTGCCTGCTACAGCTTGAGCGGCAATTCTGGACACTAGATTTATAGTAGATCCAAAATAATTATCGGCCCTCTCCAAAACTCTACCATAATGCAATCCCCCATGTACCTGAAGAAAATTCTCTTCTGTTATGGTATTGGCTTCTAATTTAAGGGCTGTAGCAAGTAAAAAATCTGGATATTCAGAAACGAACATTAGTTCATCCCCTGTGCGTTGATGCAGTTTACTGTCCCCGACCAGGCAACTTTGGGCGATACTAATATATTTATCAATTAAATTGGCCGCCGACATCGCGCCATGTATTTCAGTGAGTGCAGTGTACCCCGATAAATCTGCCATTAGAATAGCGATATTTTTTTCCATTGTCGATGTTTTAGAATACAAATGTACCCAGGCTTTTAACCCTGCAACGGACAGCAAGATGTCAAAAACGGACACTCTTTCTATTGTTTATACAATAACTAGAAGCCTGCTCACCAGTCCAAATGAATAACGATGAACAATACAGAAGTTTTTCAGGTAACATCTTATAGGTTATCGCACTGTATTCGAGTAAGAAAACATCCTGAGTGGTGGATGCCCCTTAAAAATGAAGGAATGGTTGTTACAACTCAGGTATTTAAGGCTCGTAATTTCGAAAAGAGATACCGCTAGGAACAATTCATAATTATTAAACTCATTTAAATCCATTTGACATTCCTTTCCTATATTTATAATACGAAAGCATCAAAACGCTGATGAGGATGTCCTATTTGATGTCCTATTTGGTAAAATTGTGATAAAATATTGGTTTACAAGGGGTTAGGATAAAAGAATCACATCCTGCCACCCCGACTTTTTGATTTCAAAACCCTGATCATCAATTGATGATCAGGG
Source organism: uncultured Flavobacteriaceae bacterium (assembly GCA_963760375.1). Lineage (GTDB taxonomy): Bacteria > Bacteroidota > Bacteroidia > Flavobacteriales > Flavobacteriaceae > Pelagihabitans. The sequence goes on from CAVXCS010000005.1 coordinate 662,716, forward strand.
TTTTTTGTTTTAAGAAAATGTTGGTCATTGTTTTTTCGTGCCCACAAATCGCTTCTTCATGGAAACCAAGATACCGACCAAGACCCCGATTCCAAAACTTCCCAATATCAGAAGCACCCGAGACATGGAGATTTTCCATACAAAGAACTTAACATCGGTTACTACGGCATTCTGGAGCGAGAATACCACGATCAAAATGATAAAAAGGATGGCGACTATGGTCTTGAACTTCATGGTTTAAGTAAAAAGAGTTTTAAGGCCTTCAGTAAAACGATAACTACCGCTTTAAAACCGTTCCTAGTATTTATACACATAAACATGAAATGGTCATATCATCATGATCAAGCTCGGATACCCTTACTGCTGGTCTATGGTCGGTGCTTTCCAACTGATGGAACCCACTTTTCTTGACTTTGCCAAATCAATGGCCTTGGCACTTCTGCGTTTGTCGTAGATCATGGCGAAGGTCATGATGAGACTGGTGCCAATGATGACAAAGAGCAGAATGCCGTGGTTGAACTCGGCAATCTGAGCCTCCAATGGTATGGCATAGAACAGCAGTACCGTAATCAGACCCCTTGGCGCGATGAACAGTTGGGGAATTACATCCTTGCCTACAAAAAGGAGCAACAACACGTAGCGAATCGCATAGATGGATGCGATGATCAACGTACTGATCAAGGCTACGTTCAAATCGAACAATGAAGTGATCGCTATGGTCAGACCGAAGATGACGAAGAAAAAGGTGCGTACCACAAAGGCCGTCTCGGCGGTGATGGTATGCAGTTCATGATAAATGTGGTGGGCCTTTTTAAAATCTAGATATTTGGCCAATTTGCCTTGGAAAAATACCTTCATATTGGCAATGACAAGTCCAAATATCAGGATAATGATCAAGGAGGAAAGGTGCATTTTTTTACCTACGGCATAGAGCAGCAGCAATACTGCAATGAGCAGGAATAACTTGACATTGCTCTTGATGTGCTGAAATATCATGATGATGGCATAGCTCGCCACAAGTGCTATCACGATGGTCAGAATCAGGTTGCCCGAAAATCCGACAATACCCGAATCTTCGGCCGGGTTCAGTTTTCCCGTCAGGAAATAGAACATCATAATACCGATAATATCGGAAAAGGTACTTTCATAAATATGGAATTCCTTTTTATGTTCCTTCAAACCGGTGACACTGGGAATGATGATGGCACTGGAAAGGATCGACAAGGGCGTTGCATACAACCATGCCGATTGCATGGTCATGCTGGGTATGAACTGATAGAGTATCAAGGCGGCCACCCATGCCGATGCCACAAGGCCTATAATGGCCACGGCCATCGATTTGAGGATGGGCATCAATTTCTCCCTTTTAAGTTCCAGTTCCAGAGCTGCCTCGAGCACGATCATGATCAACCCAACAATCCCCAATATTTCAAGTATGGGAAAAAAATTCATTTCCACGGCGCTGGCAAATTGGAGCGCGTACTGCAAGCCTACACCAAGCACAATGAGCATCAGTACGGCCGGAATATTGGTACGTTTGGAAATGCCATTGAACATAAAAGAGAATATAATGATCAACGATACTTCTATGATAAGGTTGTATGAAGAAATGATTTCCATGGCTAATCGGTACTAAGGGTTAAACTTGTTTCTATGTCATGCGCATTCAAAAAGGCCAAGAGGTCTTCGGTGGTAGCACCTTTTTCAAGGGTGTATTGCAATCTGAGTAAACCACTACTTTCTGTTGATTTGACTATCGGTACTTGGTCGAAATCGAGAATGGGATTTTCGAAAAGAAGATCAAGTATGGCATCTTTCTCCATGGTAGTATGTAAATAAACGGTTTGTCGCAAGGTGGTATCCGTTGCGGCATTTACTGAAAAACCATGCCGTTCTATGGCCTGATACCCCAAAAATCTTTCTCCCGATTCGGTGTTCAGGATCAAGCCAAAAGCCAGCAGTTTGCTCAGCTCACCGCCAAGGTCGTCAGTGGTTATTTGAACACCGATTTCTACCAAGGGGTTGGTCTTGAAAAAAAGGCCGCTGATATAATTTCTTATGTGTTGATACCCGAATACAGCGAGTATGACGAGTAACATTCCGTGCGTGATATAATTGATCGAAATAAAGTCAAGCAGCAGTATCACAAAAGCGACGGGCTTGTACAACATCAAAAGTTTGTCAAAGAACAGGGCTACCTTTTTGTTGGTCACATTTCGTCTCGCAAAACTCTTGATAACGAACGAAATGGACTTTAACGCCCAATACAGGGCTATCAGTACCAGAAATAGATACAAAAGCCCTTTCCAAGAATAAAATGCAGTGATATCTTCCATTTATTTCATTATTCCGTGGTATTTCAATAGCTCTCGAATATCATGGGCCAATACTGCATTGATCCGTAAATCGCCGTTGTCATCACGAAGGAGCACTTTGGTATTGGTCAACCTGCGCAGGCCCGATCTATAGGTCTGATCGAATCGTTTCCCCAAAAAATCCTTTAAAGTGATTTCATTGATATAGGTAAATAAAGCCACGTACTTCAGGATAAGAAGTTCTTGGGGGGTGAAAAAATCCGCGAACAGGATATTACGGTCGTTATATATTACCAAGTTTTCGGATATCATGGTTGTACCATACGTCCACGCTTGAAGCACTTCGCCCAAGTTGTAATCAAAACTCCTGCAAAGCCTGCGTACACTGTGCTCTATCTGTTTATCGGTCAAAGTATTTTCTTTTTCGTCTACCAAAATTCGATGCGAAGCACCGTTTCGCAGCAAGATAGCTTTGTAGATGGTATTGAAATCGGTCTTTTCGATATTGACTTCATTGCTGAACGTATTGGAGAAAGGCAATCGATGATCCAAATGTGTTTTCAGCATTTCAGATATTGAAACCATTAGAAAAACATGATCCGATTCCAAATCCAAAAAGTCCAAGAGTGCCTTTACATTTTCCAAAAACGGATGGTCTTTGCCACGCCATAGTTCGAGATTATCGATTACTACAGCAGGTCGGGTATTATAAATACTCTTCCTGACACTATTTAAAGCTTCCCCAAGGTCATTCGAGGTCTTGAATTTCCTCCCTTCGATGATAATATCGCTATCCGGCCTTAGAAATACTACCTGCTTGCCAAAATGCTTTTTGGCCAGTTGTTCCATAAAAGTAGATTTTCCACTTAACGGATTGCCCAAGACCAATATAGATTTATGAATGCCGGACTGCCAAGCATTAATCGATTGTGCCACCTTTTGCTCCTCTTCGGGCCTCTCGACCAAAAAGAGGTCACCCACAAAATTCCTGTTCAGAAAAAGGGTGTCATAATGGGCATTTTCCTCCTTGAACATACGATATTCCATACATTGCATGGCCTGCTCCAAGCTTTGTGACGGATTTGCCGCTACATTTTGTTCGTATTTGGAACCTAGCCTGCTCAGAAATTTCTTGATGCCTCCCCCTAAACGGGCAAACAGCCCTTTGCGATGAGAGGCCAGTTGGAAAATGGAGGATTGGAGCGAGACTTCCAAAAAGTGATCTGAACGGTAGATATGCGTTCCCAAAAACTCGGTTCGCATCATGTTTTGGATTTCCGCCACCACTTTCTCCTGTTTCTGGAGATAATCTTTAAGCGGACTGCCTACATTTCGAAATCCATCGAGCTGAACCGATAAGGTTTCCAGGGAACTATTGGCCTTGTCCAATATCAAAGCGTTTTCCAGGTTCAACAAGGCATGTTTGAAATAAGAGATAGCCTGTACCCGATTGTCCCATAAATCTATGAAATAGGGCAGGGGCATATAGTCGAGCCATTTCTGCGCTGCTTTTCCCAGATCCATTTTTTTGGTCAATAACATCCCTTCCGAGGCCGCGATGGGAAGGTCTATCTTCCCCATGGTTGACGTTCTCGATTCTAAATAAGAAGTGAAATTTTCCTGTAACGGGTGAACAAGATCAATTTTCGATGCCACCTTCTCCAACCAGACCAAAGTTTGCTGTATTTGTGAAACCTCTGTCAGGCTTTCAATGGTTTTGATCCCTTCTTCCAGGGAAAGCGACATCTGTTCGGCTTCTTTTAAGATGTCTTGGCAGGCTTCGACCGTATGGTTTCGGATCGCTTCGAAAACTTCCAGATCTTGCTCGAAGGATTTTCCTGAAACATTGATGGCGATCAATTGTTCCCGTACTGCCGAATACTGATCCTCGTATATGGCCCATGGGTTTTGCAGATGCTTTAGTTTGGAGGCAAGACGGCTCTTGGTATTATTCAGAAGTTCTCCCTGCTTTTGCTCCAATTGTACCTTTTTCGCAAAACTTTCCACGGCGTCGAGCAACACCTTCTTACTTTCTAAAAAATGGACATTTATGGCATTGTCATCGACCAGGTTTTCAACCTTTTTGTGTTTGGCTATGGAAAGTTGAAGGAGCACATCCCTATGCAGGAATAAGATATCCTTGAAGGGCTCTGAAAGTGAATAATGCAGTAAATATGCACCCAGTTCATCAATCTTTCCAAGTTCATTGTGTTTTCGAAATTCAGAACTTCCCAAAGCGATGTAGGTGTTGCTGAAATCCAAAAAACCATCTACAATAACCCCTTGTAGGTTCAATGCGCTGGAAGATTCGTCCAAAGAGAGGCGATACTTTTTGATCAGATCGATAATGACCTGTACCTCAAACTTGTCCACGGCTGAATTTTCTTGCACTTTAGTTGGATCCATTTATAAAACCATTTGCTGCATCTAGCTTAACAATATATACAGATTTTTGTATTAATCACACATTTTTTGGCGCAATTGTAAAAATCCTTTTATCATTCAAGATTTAAGCTAATAACGTAAAAAAAGATACATTGGAAAAAAGGTATCTCATCCAATATCGTGAGAAATAATACAGAATTTAAGCTTTACTTTTATATCCTCTTCGATTTGTCCGCCAATCCCATGACCGATACTTGCCCTTGAATATCTGGCAAAAAGGGAACAAGATTGGGACTCAAAAAGAAATACCCATATAATTTTCCTAAATATTCCCTTAAAAGGGATGTTTTAATTGAAATAAAAATGCCAATCGGATAAAAATGCTATATTGGATTTAATTGCTTGACATACAGCTTGTCAAAAACAAGATTCCAACTTTTCCTCTCTTTCAAAAACTTACTCATGAAAACAAGAAAAACAATTATCCCGGTAGGCGTCCTATGTGCTTTAATGATTATCGTATTCACCAGTTTAAGACCCCTTGAATATCCACTTGTCCATGTTGTGCAATCGGATACCGAATTTATAGGTGATTCATTGGAGTTGACAAAAGTCAACAGCATTTCGTGGGATGATTTTCAGCCTGTGGTCGGTCAGATTGAAAGACCTGCACCAAATCAGATCACAGCTTTGATCGGGAAGCAACCCCTTATACTAATGCTTTCTAATGATAAGCTGAAACAATTGTCCGAGGATAACTGGATGTCGTTCATGCGCGAATGCAACGGTACTAGCGCTCTGGGCATCAGCCTATTATTTTGGTCAGAAACCAATACAGGGCAACGACCTGATTTGACCATCGCTGAGGGTATATTTCCCGGAGTACCATCAAGGAGGGCTATTCCAATGAAATTGTTGAAAGAGGGAAGAGGAACACCGAAGACACCGGGGTCATTGATAAGCTTTGCCTTTGGAGCCGGACTTCATCTGGATGAATGGTCAAGGTTCGCGATTTCCATAACCGATTTTTATGGTAGTGAGAATCGTACGGTAAGGCTTAGCGATTTTCAGTTTACCGAACAGGAACCTGACTACCCTGTGGAGGATTGGATCGTGGTCGATGAGGTTGGACAATGGAAACAAGCTTCCTTTAAGGAGAAATTCAAGGATGCATCCGAAATGGTCGATTATTTGAAAGCAGAGGCCGCCATGGATATTCCTGAAAGGGAGACAGGGAAATTAAGCCATTTTGGAGGAGTCAAAGAAAAACAATTCGATGCCACTGGATTTTTTAGGACGCACCATGACGGCACCCGCTGGTTTTTGGTCGACCCCGAGGGTTATGCATTTTATAGCATGGGTATAAATATCATTGGGCAGGGAATCGGAGGGAACGTTGAAGGAATAAAATCACTTCATGAGTGGTTGCCTTCCGAGGAAGATACCAAGTACGCCGATGCTTGGGGAGTGGCCGATTACATTCAGGATATCCGTTCTGAAACTGGTTTCAGCACTCAGAATCTATTTGATTTCGGGGTAGCGAATCTGATCAAGGCATTTGGTGGGCAGTGGTATGAAAATTGGTCAAAAATAACCGCAAGGAGATTGATAGAGTGGAACGTAAATACCGTTGGAAACTGGTCGGATCAAAACTTTGCCACAACCAGTAAAACGCCTTATGTCAGAAATATGGAAGGGTTTCCCACTACCCAAAAACGCATTTTTAGAGATTTTCCCGATGTATTCGGTGCCGAGTACCAAATGAGCTGCAATGCGTTCGCGGCACAATTGTTAAGTTCAAAGGACAACCCTTATTTGATCGGATACTTTATGAACAATGAGCCAGGTTGGGCCTATATTCCCGAACTGAACCTTGCCGAACAGCTGCTGTCCCAAGGCGATGGATTTGCCTCCAAAGACACCCTGATCGGATTTCTTTCAAAGAAGTACGGTAAAGACCTAAAGGCATTCAATACGGCTTGGGCAACAAACTTTGATTCTTTTGAACAACTAAATCAACCGATTCGAAGGGCAGCCGGCCTTTCAGAAACAGCGAATGCCGACCTTCAGGAGTTTTCCAGGTTGATGCTGGAAGAATACATTCGAGTTCCTGCATTTGCTGTAAAAAGAATCGACCCCAATCATTTAAATCTAGGAATTCGATGGGCCTCCAGCGCCCTGCAACAAAAATGGCGTTTTGCCGGGAGTAAATATTTAGATGTGTTTTCAATGAACAATTATACCGATGACCCTACTGAACGATTGGATATGGCGGCCGAAATGTCGGGAAATATGCCCATACTCATCGGGGAATTCCATCACGGCGCAATGGAGGGGGGGCATCCAACCTATGGTGCGCGATGGACCAAAACCGAGGCGGAACGCGCCATTGCCTATAAATATTATGCAGAACGGGCAGCGAGCCACCCCAATAGCGTGGGAATCCATTACTTTGCATTTCATGACGACCCCGTATTAGGTAGGTTTGACGGGGAAAGTTTCCATCAAGGATTTGTGACCACGGCCCATAAACCTTATACCGACTTCATACTAGGCTACAAAAAGGCCAATGATGGTTTATATGATGTCTTGCTCAACAAAAGAAAGCCAGTGGAGAAATATCCGGATAACATGGTGCAGTTCATACCAATGGGTTTCTAGCAGAATAGAATATTTAATATATTGCCATTGGCCGAAATCCAATGTTCCCAAGGAAATGAAGGAATTGATGAAGGAATGTGACTTTAACTATTGAACGAAACACCGGGGTCGTAATGGCAACCAAAATGCAGCTAATTGGCCCAAGAACACTTATTTGGATTGAGGAAGCATTTCGTTTCCTGTCATCATATAATAATTACTGCAAGGGCCAAATATCAATGGGTCCAGTTTGTTAAATACACCAATTACTTTACATACATTTACCGTAAGTTCCAGGGGGCTTTTCTGATTCAAAATAACAACAAAGACCAGATGCAAATGCAACTGGCCAAGATTTAAAGGGAAATGAGCAAAAACCTGATCAGTTCGAAAGCCAATTTCGGAACATTGCCTGTTTTTTAACTGCAATTTCGACCATTTTAGGGGCGGTGATGTTCCTCCGCTTCGGTTTTGCCGTTGGATCCGTCGGTTTTATGGGCACCTTGGCATTTAACTTCACTTCAATATTTTGGCCGGCCATTTACGTTCCCTTTTGCCAGCTTATAATAACGTTTATTTAAAATATTATTTATAAAAAACATTTAGGCATTACTACTATTGCTCCCTTTTATGGTTTAGTTTAAGCCCATAAGCTTTGGAAAAGTATTTCTTGGCAGGATGGAAGGCCGAGAAGTTGCAAACTTCGCAGCGCTAATCCTACTATCGGCTAACCCTGGTACTGCTTCGATGATTTCGATGGAATACCCTTGGTGCAAGATAACCAACACTCTTACCTTGCGATAAGGGCCTAACGACGGAACAGTCTTCCTTTGCAGCCTTCCTTGCCGCTCCTTGTGAAAGAAAAAAACCAGCGAAAATCGCTGGTTTTATATTTGGATGAAAAGGAAATTCAATAGCTTATCCATCCCGCCGCCTTATGCTGCGCCATTCCATTACTGAATACCCCAAAGTCGACTATTTCCTCTCTTCCCTTTGCCTCGGCAAACCGACCAGTGCCGCCATCTATATCAAAACCACCGGTATAGGTGCCTGAAGAATAGGTGCCATCATCAATTGATTCTTGTGAAAATGTAACTGTAACCGTTGAAAAGGTATTTATTTCATCTCCATTGGCAGCTGTGATGACGTCGTCACTTGTCTGGATACCACCGGTTAAGATGAAGGCGTCACCTATTAGGAAACCTATCGGAGTGAAACTTGTGGTAGTGGTCATGCCGGTAATTTTGCCTGCATGTGACATGTTGCCGGTGAAATTGGCTCCAGATCCGTCCGGTCTGTCAATACCGACATAGGTATTTTTAATAGGTCGTGGCTTTTTGGCTTTGGCAGCCGTAGCCGTAAGATTGGTTGTCAAGTCCTCGCTAAGGGATTCCGTGGAGCAGGAAATGAAGAACATTAAAGACGACAAAAAAAGGAGTTTAAAGCACGTTTTCATAACACATCGGTTTAAATTAATAAAAGGGTTTAAAATTCCAGTCTGTGGGGGAGTGGGCCTTAAGGCCATTTGGGGACCATGGCCAGCAAATAAAAAGGGAGAACTTAACATGGAAAAGATAGGTCAAAAAAATAATATAAGAACCTTTCTAAGGGACGAAACAGCGGAAATCCTATCCGAACGTTTCGATTTATTGACCGGCCTATGGTGAAATGCCAACGCCCCCTGCTATAGTGCTCAAAATTCAATGGAAGCACAAAGATTGTCTGGCTTTTTTCTTTTCAATCCATTTTTTCGACTTCTACCCAAAAGGGGAAGATGTTTTTGGAACCGATGGCATAAAAAGGGACCAAATCACAATCCATGGCCGGTAGCGAAACATTGTTCATTTCAATGATATCGGTTTCTTCTTTTTTATTGACCATCTGTTTTACCAAAGTGTTCGTTTCCAAATACATCTGCCCATTGGCTGGGACGGGTTTTATGAACTTGAACCTGATATTATAAAGGCCTTCTGCGATCTGCACCCTCCATTTGCCATAGATTTCTTCCTGATCCCAAATACCGCGTTGTCCATCTGCATCATTTCGATTTAGGAACATGGGGTTTTCATTTTTATTTCCCATGCTGATACGCGGGGGATCCAAAAGGTTTTCCGAACCCATCAATTCATCGTAAAGTCGATCCATTTCTTGTTTTAAATTATTTGCCATTTCCCTATTCCCCAATACCCTATTTATTTGCTCATAAGGATCTTGGTTTAGATCATATAGTTCAAAATCTTCAATCGATGCATTATAAGCTGTGTTGCCCACCAGTTTGTGGCCGCTTTTATGGATTGCCATATTGTGATACAGCTCGGGATAACGCCTAGACCAGTAGAAAAATAATCCCCTGTTTGCCCAGTCGACCGTTTCCCCTTTTAAAAGCGGCACCAAACTTTTCCCATCGATGACCCTCTCCTTGGGCAAGGCCACATGGCAAAGTTCTGCGAGCGTGGGCAGAATATCCACATGGGCGGCCATGGTTTCAATGTCTTTATCTTTTTGTAAAAAAGCAGGATAGCTCAAATAAAAGGGAACCCTGACCCCACCTTGATAAACGCTTCCCTTTCTCCCTCGCATGCCACCGACATATCTTATCTGTTGTGGGCCGTTATCGGTCATGAAAATGACCAAAGTATTCTCGGCAATTTTCAGTTTCTCCAATTTTTCAAAAAGTTTACCCAAATTATCATCTATGTTCGTGACCATGGCATACACCTTTCTCGCATCCTCTTTGTCTTTCTCGCCCATGGTCACAAAAGGCCTGCCATCATCCTCAAAACCGGAAGCGGGATCGATGTCTTTGTAAGGTTCATAATACGATTCGGGAACCTGGAGCGGTGTATGGGGGGCATTGAAGGCGAGATAACAGAAAAATGGGGATTCCTTATTTTTTTCAATAAATTCCATCGCCTTTTCGGTAAAAATATCAGAACAGTAACCTTGATATGCCTCTTGCCGGTCGTTATGCCAAAGCACCGGATCGAAATAACTCCTATCCCCTTTGAAATAGGTCGTAAAATCGCCCACTTGACCCATACCTCCTCCAAGATGTACCAAGGATTCATCAAAACCCTGATCTCTGGGCCTGCTCGGATAATTATCTCCCAAATGCCATTTCCCGAAGATGCCGGTCCTGTAGTTGGCCTGTTTCAACATTTCCGCTATCGTGACTTCATTCGAAGCCATGATGGCCCCCCCGTTGTAGGTATCCCTTACCCCGGTGCGCAAGGAATAGCGTCCGGTCATTACACTTGCCCGGGTCGGGGCACAGACTGGGGACACATAGAAATTATTGAACCTGATACTTTTCTTTGAAAAGGCGTTGATTACGGGTGTTTTTACATGCGGATTGCCGGTGATGCCCAGATCGCCATAACCTTGATCATCAGTGATGATGATAATTACATTGGGATGCCGTTTGTCTTGGGCAAAAACCGTCCCAAAAAACAGAAATGAACAGCTGAACAAGGATGGCAGTAGCATTCTAATTTTCATGATCAGTGTTTTTCTTATTGGAGTGGCCTAGGTACAATGCCGGTACGTTTTGCCCATACCAGCCACATCGTGGCCATTTTCTTTGTCAATTCTGGATGTTCCAATGCGATATCGCGCATTTCCGTACGGTCTTTCTCCATATCGAACAATTCCCAGTTCGATAAGGGCAAATCATTCACGCTATCCCATTGGAATGACTCTTTTTTTATGGCTTTGGAAATCAATTTCCACTTCCCCATCCGTACCGCCCGGTTCCCTTCATGCTCCCAATAAAGCGCTTCCCTTTCCAATTCCTTACCTTCAAAAACCGGAACCAAACTTTTCCCCTCCATCGGCTGGATAAGATTTCCATGATAGCGCTGAGGGTAGGTAGCTCCCGCTACTTCCAGGCAGGTCGCCATAATGTCGATCAAATGGCGCAGGGGCGGTCCTGAATTCCCCGCCCGACTTAATTTTCGCTGGCCAATGCACGATCAAAGGCGTGGCAATACCGCCTTCGTTCACCCAATGTTTGTATTCCCTGAACGGGGTGTTACTGGCATTGGCCCAGTTGAGGCCATAGGCGGTAAAACCCTCCGGCGGACCCGGCCATGCGGCTTTCATGATTTTTACCGCTTTGCCATCCCTGGTCACAAAAGGTATCGTTTCTGTCTGTAGCGCATCGGGTGCCATAGGTTTAGGGTCTTCCACGGCGGGCCGATTTTTGAGCCATCCCAATTCTTCGGCACAGGCTCCGTTATCCTGTAAATAAAATATGATCGTATTGTCTAATTGCCCTTTGGCCTCCAGGGCATCCACCACACGGCCGATGCCTTCATCCATAAGGGAGGTCATAGCCGCATAGGTTTCCATATTGGCGAGTTCCCATGCCCTGTCGGGAATATCTTCAGACCACTTGGCCACAAAAGAGTCTCTAGGGGTCAATGCCCAATCGGTCTTGGCCAATCCCATTTTTTTCATGCGGTCGAATCGCGCTTCCCGCATGGTATCCCATCCAGCGTCATAATGCCCTTTGTACTTCGCGATGGCCTCGGCCGGTGCCTGCATCGGCCAGTGTGCCGCAGTATAGGCCAGGTATAGAAAAAAAGGTTGGTCACCTTGATGTTCCTCAATATTTTTTACGGCGTAATCGGTAAAATCGGTAGTGCCATAAAAACCCTCCCTTGGGGCTACATAGTCGTTGTCTTTCGTGAGGGAACGCGGATCGTAAAGGCTCCCGGCCCCCGAAATCATTCCAAAAAACCGATCGAACCCCCGCTGTCTGGGCCAATTTTCCTTAGTTGGATTATCGATGATATAAGGGGTCACATGCCATTTTCCGGACATGTAGGTGACATAACCGGCCCCTTTTAAGGCTTCAGCTATGGTTACCGCATTCTTGCTCAGGTCTCCCCTAAATGCAGGGATTCCCCTGTCATATACCATATGTGCCACCCCTGCTTGCTGTGGGTATAGGCCGGTCAACAAGGAAGCACGGGTAGGGCAACATCGCGCGGAATTATAAAATTGCGTAAACCGCAACCCATTTGAAGCCAGTGCGTCGAGTCTTGGGGTGTTGATTTCCCCGCCATAACTGCCAATATCGGAATAGCCCATATCATCGCCCATGATCAGCACGATATTGGGCGCACGCTTTTTTCGGGGCGATTCGGCTTGGGCGATTCGCAACCCTGTAAAATCATCAGGCCCGCGAGGGCGACTTGCTTCACTGTCATCTTCATTGCGAATTTCCATAGGGCAACCAAACTGCCATTTCACCGTTTCCTCTATGTGCCCATGCGAAATAGGGAACGGCGGTCAGGGTCGTTCCTTTGATTTTACCCAATACCCCCAAGCAAGTTCCCATCAAATACATATTCAAATTTATCCGTTTCGGGCACAACACTTTTCAGCACGCCCTTGGGGTTGTCCACTTCCTCCAAGCTAAACACCAAAGGCCCCCGTTCCAAGGCTATTTTACCCCTGTTCGCGGCGACGCGTTCATCGGTGGCCACTTTGCGGATGGGCATATCAAAAGTAATATCGATCTTATCGTTCCTTTGCCAATTTTCTTTTTCTAGGGTCAGGTACCCCTCCTTGATCGGGACGTCCATGGTTGTTCCATTTACGGAAACCTTGATGGAAGGGGCAAGGTCATCCATATAATGATACAGATCCCCCTCCATGACTTCGTTCCTCGCCCAGCCCGGAACCCTAAGTTTAAAAATGGCATTTACGGTTTCGGTATTTAATACTTTAAGTTCAACATGCCCATCCCAGGGATAATTGGTGCTGACATCGAGCTGTAGCGTTGCATCTTCCAAAGCGATTTCGGAGCGGTTGCCGATATACAGGTTCACATAAACCTCATTACCATTGGTGGCATAGATATACCCGGGAAGGGAAGGCAAGATTCTGACCACGTTTACGGGGCAGCACGAACAATCGAACCATGGCGATCGGCCACAGACGCCCTGGTTGAATTTGGTAAAACCATCCGCTTCGAGCGGATTGGGATAAAAGAAGGTATTTCCTTCCAAAGAAACCCCGGCGAGAAAACCATTGTAAAGCGTTCTTTCGAATACATCCATATATTTTACGGCGCCGGTTTTGAGAAACATACGTTGGTTCCACAGCATCAGGGCGATGGCAGCGCAGGTTTCGGTATAGGCTGTCGCGTTTGGGAAGCTCATAGGCCGGGCCAAAACCTTCGTACCTGGGTTCGGCACCGATACCGCCGGTGAGGTAGATCTTGCGGTGAACGATATCCTTCCAAATGTTGTCGAGTGCCGCATCATAAGTCAGACGCTCCGGTCAGGGCGGCCACATCGGTCGCGGCCGAATAGAAATATCCGGCCCTGACCGCATGCCCTACGGCTTCGTCTTGCGCTGTAAGCGGTATATGATCCTGTTGGTATCTTCCCGGCATATTCCCCGTCCTTAATATTATGACCTTCGGCATTTCCCCGTTGATCGATAAAAAATTTGGCAAGGTCCAAATATCTTTTTTCTCCTGTAACACGATATAATTTCACGAGTCCGATTTCAATTTCCTGATGGCCGGGTACCCCCATATTTTTGCCAGGACCGAAAACATCATCGATCAGGTCGGCATTTTTAAGGGCCACGTTCAATAAGCGTTCTTTCCCCGGTGGCCTGAAAATGGGCCACCGCTGCTTCGTAAAGGTGTCCCACATTGTAGAGTTCGTGGTAGGTCTTGAGGTTCGTCCACCTTTCTGTCCCTCCGCCATCGGCGGCTTTTCCGGGGTCAATGGTTCGATTGGTGTATAAATATCCATCGGCTTCCTGTGCCGCGGCGATTTTGGCGATCAGGTCGTCCAGATAAGCTTTAAGCTGGGGATCATCATGCACCTGTAATGAGTAGCTCGCCCCCTCGATTACCTTGTATACATCCGAGTCATTAAAAAAAATACCCTCGAATTCGCCTTTTTCCAAACCTCCTGCTATGGCAAAATTTTTGATCCTCCCGGTCTCCTCACATTTTTCGAAATTGTATGGGATGGTGACGCGACGGTTGGTCTCCAAACGGGGGTTCCAAAAACCATCATTGATATGAACGGCGGTAAATGGCACCGGTTTAATGGGATAATCCAATATGACTTTCTGGGCAGCCGCCATATTCACTTCACCCTGTTGTTTTTGGCAGGAAAGGCCAATCAATAACCCCACGCAAAGCGCACGTTTTAAGAGCATTGCAGCAAAGCGGCATCGACCTTGCTTTTTTTTGGGTTCGGCCGATTTGAGAAGGGCCATAAAAGTATTGCCTTCATTAAAGATCGAAGATGGGATCATGTGCTTTTTATGATTAAGGAGGTTAGATGAACATCAATGCCAAACTTTTTTAGTTTTAAAACCAAGGTCTCACACCATTGCCATAAGGCAACATTTGTGGGTATTCAAGTGTTGGGTAACTAAGATAGGCATAAGATTTAAAATGGCTGATTTAAATTGCCCTGGGGAAGACTTGCTTATCACAGAAAACATCGGAAGTGCATGTTGGCCGTATCGTTCCACAAAGCACAAAATTGGCCAAAAGGTATTTTATGAAGGCAAGGCCGTAATCCATTTCCCGTCCTTGGAAAATTATGATGGCATAGTCCCAAGTTTGTGGGGCCGCATATATGAAATGCTCGGATTTCTTTGCATACATTTACTGTAAGTTCCAGGGGGCTTTTCTGATTCAAAATAACAACAAAGACCAAATGCAAATGCAACTGGCCAAGATTTAAAGGGAAATGAGCAAAAACCTGATCAGTTCGAAAGCCAATTTCGGAACATTGCCTGTTTTTTTGACTGCAATTTCGACCATTTTAGGGGCGGTGATGTTCCTCCGCTTCGGTTTTGCCGTTGGATCCGTCGGTTTTATGGGCACCTTGGCCATCATCTTGATCGGGCATGCCGTTACCATCCCCACGGCGATGGCTTTGGCGGAAATTGCCACGAATCAAAAGGTGGAAGGAGGGGGCGAATATTTTATCATATCACGATCTTTCGGGGTCAACATCGGTGCCGCTATCGGTATCGCGCTCTATATGTCACAAGCCATCAGCGTTGCTTTTTACATCATCGCATTTGCGGAAGCTTTTGAGGCCATAAAACCATGGGTCAGTACGGAGTTTGGCTATGAAATCTACGACAATCGGTTGTTCAGCATTCCGGCATTGCTGCTGCTCATTTGGCTTATGGTTACCAAAGGGGCCGATCTGGGCATGAAGGCCCTATATGTGGTCGTGGCCATTTTGGCGGTTTCCTTGGTACTGTTCTTTTTGGGATCGACCCCTTATTCTGAGGTTTTCGACAGTACCCTGCTCTTTAAAAATGTCGATTCGGACAAGGGCTTCTTTTTTGTTTTTGCGGTCATATTTCCGGCATTTACAGGCATGACGGCCGGTGTTGGACTCTCAGGCGATTTAAGGGATCCGAAAGAAATCAATCCCTTTGGGCACCTTGGCCGCAACCGTAACCGGGATGATCATCTATGTGTTCATCGCTTATAAGTTGGCCAGTTCAGCCGATGTGGCCGCTTTGGTCGGCGATCAGCTCGTGATGAGTAAAATTGCCCTATGGGGACCCATCATTCCGATCGGACTTGCAGCGGCCACTATTTCATCGGCCCTCGGATCGTTCATGGTGGCCCCAAGAACCTTACAGGCCATCGGCGGTGATAAGGTCTTTCCGAATAGGTTGGTAAATTTTTGGGTTTCCAAAGGGACCAAGAAAAACAATGAACCCAGAAATGCGACCATTCTAACCAGTATCATCGCGTTGGTCTTTGTGTTGATGGGTGATGTGAACGCCGTGGCGGAGGTCATTTCAATGTTCTTCATGGTTACCTATGGTTCGCTTTGCCTGATCTCTTTTATGCAACATTTTGCAGCGGACCCATCATATAGGCCTTCCTTTAAATCAAAATGGTACCTATCGCTTTTAGGGGCCGTTCTCTGTATTTACCTAATGTTCAAAATTAATACCCCCTATGCCATAGCTGCCATTCTTCTGATGGTCGGACTCTATTTTTATATTTCTACCAAGAGCGATACCAAGAAAGGGATGGCCAATATTTTTCAAGGCGTCATTCATCAGTTCAATAGAAGAATACAGGTGTTCCTCCAAAAATCGGAAAAAGTAAAAACCGAAGAAGATTGGAGACCGGCGGTTTTATGCCTTTCAAAAGATAGTTTTGAACGGTACGGTGCTTTGGACATTATGAAATGGATTTCGCACCGGTATGGCTTCGGGACCTACATCCATTTTGAAAAAGCCTATTTTTCAAAGGAGTCGAAGGAAACGGCAGAAAAAAAACTGGAGAAATTGATACAGATCGCATCGAATAGCCATTCCAATGTGTTCCTGGAAACACTGATTTCCCCTTCCAATACCGCGGCCATAGTCCAGGCGATCCAACAACCCGGCATTTCGGGTCAGCCCAATAATATGATGCTTTTCGAATATAAAAAGGGCGAACAGGAATGGCTGGAGGACATTATAGACAATTATAGCGTCCTGAAAGCGGCACAATACGACCTTTGCATTTTAGGAAGTTCCGACAAAGGTTTTGGCTACAGAAAAGACATCGATATTTGGATACGCAAAGAGGACTATGAAAATGCCAATCTAATGATCTTGCTTTCCTATATCATTTTGGGCCATAAAGATTGGAACAAAGGCGAAATCAAGATTTTTGCCACTTTTTCGAAAGGTCAGCTCAAGCAGGAAGAAGAGAACCTGATCGAATTGACCACCAGTGGAAGACTGCCCATCTCGGCAAAGAATATCCGTGTTTTGGAGCTCGAGGAAGGCTTCGATAGAAAGAAATTGATCAACGAATATTCCGCGGATGCAGACCTTACGATTTTGGGCTTTCATGAAGGAATGATCAAAACCGAAAAAGGGATCGAATTATTTGAAGGCTATGATCAGGTAGGCAATATATTGTTCGTGAATACCCTGACCTCCAAATTCATAAAATAAGCGGTAAGGCAAATAGAAGTTGTTATTATCGAATGGAATGTGGCACTTCATGGCCCCCATTGAAAAATAGCGCCAACGCGCGAACTGTGGCTCAGTTTTAACGATCGAGATTATTCTCCAAGACAAAAACCCCGTTCTTATTGGCTATGATTATATCGGGCTTCTGGTCCCGGTTCATGTCCTGGACCACGATATTGAGCCCGGCCCCGGAATCATCATCAATTAAATGTTCCCTGTAATAGGGTGCGCTCCTTGGCGTGAACTCTATCCAAAACAGGTACGGGGTGTCGGCATCCCCGGCATCGCGGCCGTTATGGGCAAGGTACCTTTTGCCGGTAACCAGGTCGGCTTTTCCATCCCCATTGAGATCGGCCATGATCGTGGCATGGGTCTGTGCGGTGGTATTACTGATCAAATGGGTGGTAAATGATTGATCTTCTCCCTGTTCGTGCCACCATATTCCGAGGGCATGTGCCGAGGCACTGACCACATCGTTACGGCCGTCGCCGTTCACATCCAGAACCTGCATGTGGGAACAAGGTTCTCCAAGGTCAGCGGCATGGAACGACCAATCTCCCGATCGTTTATCGGCCTTGCCTTCGAACCATCCTTCCCGTACCACAATATCGGCATAACCGTCACCGTTCACGTCACCATATCCGATGCCGTGGGAATATTGTTCCGTGCCAGCGACATTTTCCGCGCTCAATGCAAATCGCTTCCATTGTGTTTCCCCGGTTTTCAATGGCGCCTGCAGCCAAACAATTTGTTTTTTTTCGACATCGCCACATAAGATATCGAGCCTCCCATCGCCATCAACATCTATAAATGCAGGAGATTCATTTGAAATGCCCACCGCATCGTTAATGGGATGTTTTTTCCAGATCCCTCCCTTGTTTTTTGGATTTTCGAGCCAAAGACCCGGGGTACCTGGATAACCGACGATGACCACATCGTCCCAGCCATCAAGGTTAACGTCCATCCCAAGATTGAGGAACGATTCGCTGTATTCCGTTCTTGGATCGAACGTACGTGCCGGTACCAACTCATGCCGTATCCAATTCGGCGCTTCGAACCAAAAAAAACCGGCTACCACATCGGGTTTTCCGTCACGGTTCAGGTCGGCCACCGCAACGCCTTCCGACAAGAAATCGCGCGTGATCACCGTTTTTTTAAAATCGTTCAAGCCAGGATCCTGACCTATGACCGAGCCGCAACCAAAGCATGCGGAAACTCCGGCCAATATCAAAAACGGCTTGCTGAATATCAATTTCGGAACCATAAATATCAATAGGTGTATCAACAAATATAGCATATTTGTGGTCTGTTTTGATTGTGATCTACGACGATCTTCCACCAATAAAACGATACCAGAACTATATTTTTCTCACCTTTTGGGATAGGAGCATTCCTGATTTGTGCTTCTTTTTTAGAATAGACAACCTCTTCAATCCATCCATTTTAAGAGGTAAGATTGGCACGATCGGATTTTTATTGATCAAATAATGGGGCAATTCCTATTTGTAAAGGAGACGATTACATATACTATGGCTGTTGAATAATCTAAATTTTAGGTGTATTTTTCACCTATTGGTTCAATCTGAAATCATTTACCAAATGAAAAAAACGCTACTACAACTGATTTTGATATTGGCTTTCCTGCCGTTAAATGCCCAATGGAAACCTGCGGGAAACAAGATTAAGACTGCATGGGCCGACAAAATAGAGCCCGATAAGGTGTTGGATGAATACCCACGACCCATCATGCAGCGAACCGACTGGAAAAACCTCAATGGACTTTGGGACTATGCCATCCGGCCCAAGGGCATGTCGTCGCCTTCTGCCTTCGACGGTAAAATCTTGGTTCCTTTTGCGGTGGAATCGAGCCTTTCCGGAGTCATGAAAGGGGTAGGAGCAGATCAAGAATTATGGTATCATACCGATTTTGAAATCCCCGGGGATTGGAGCGGAAAAAAAATAGTACTGCATTTCGGGGCCGTGGATTGGAAGGCCGATGTATGGATCAACGCGGTGAAGGTAGGTTCCCATTCCGGGGGATATGCCCCGTTTTCTTTCGACATCAGTCCGTTTTTGGGTCCCGGTCCCCAACAGCTTACCGTGAAGGTTTGGGACCCAACCAGCGATGGCACCCAGCCCAGGGGCAAACAGGTGATCAAGCCGGAAGGAATTTGGTACACCCCGGTCACCGGTATTTGGCAAACGGTGTGGTTGGAACCCGTGGCACGGAAAAGTATCCGTAACCTGAAGACCGTTCCCGATATCGATCAGGGCGTGGCCATTTTTTCGGCTGACCTCGATGGGGCAATCTATGGCGATATCCTGGAAGTTGCCGTTTTTGATGGTACGGAGCGGGTTGCCACCGCAAAAATGAATGTTGACCAAGAAGTGGCCCTCCCTATCAACAACGCTAAACTTTGGTCGCCGGAATCTCCTTTTCTATATCGTTCTACGGTAAAGTTGATCAGCGATGGCAAAGTGACCGATGAGGTCAACAGCTATTTCGGGATGCGCAAAATTTCCACAAAAAGAGATGCGCACGGCATTGTACGGATGCAGCTCAACAACAAGGACTATTTTCAATTCGGACCCTTGGACCAAGGTTGGTGGCCCGACGGCCTCTATACCGCGCCGACCGATGAGGCTTTAAAATATGACATCGTCAAGACCAAGGAACTAGGGTTCAATATGATCCGGAAACACGTGAAGGTGGAGCCGGCCCGCTGGTACACCCATTGCGATGAATTGGGCATACTGGTATGGCAGGATATGCCGAGCGGTGACAAGGGTCCGCAATGGCAGAACCACAACTATTTTAACGGGTCGGAACTGATTCGGAGTTCGGAATCGGAACAAACCTATAGAAGGGAATGGAAAGAAATAATGACCTATTTATATTCCTACCCCAGCATTGTGGTCTGGGTACCTTTCAATGAAGCTTGGGGCCAGTTCAAGACCGAGGAAATCACCGAGTGGACCAAGACTTTCGATCCATCCAGGTTGGTGAATTCGGCCAGTGGCGGCAATTTTTACAGGACGGGCGATATTTTGGACCTCCACAATTATCCTGGCCCGGAGTTATATCTCTACGATGCCGAAAGGGCAACGGTGCTGGGCGAATATGGCGGCATTGGACTTCCGCTTGAAGGCCATCTCTGGACACCCGACAACAACTGGGGATACATCAAATTCAAAAATTCAAAGGAAACCACCGATGAATATGTAAAATATGCCCAACAATTGAAAAAATTCGTGAAAGTGGGCTTTTCGGCCGCGGTATATACGCAAACCACCGATGTGGAGGGAGAGGTGAACGGTTTTATGACCTATGATCGAAAGGTAGACAAGATGAATATCCCGGAGGTCAGGAAAATAAACCGGGAAGTGATCCAGGTGATCCAAGAATAAGGACCATTTCCATAGCACCGCTTTTGGTCGTAACTTTGGCCTTATGAAGTTTACCGCTTCGGGGAGCAAAAGTTAAAGTGATAATATTGGGTTCCATGAAAAAAATAGAAGAGCTGATCCGGCTACTCACCCTTGAAAAAATCAATGATCAAACCTTCCTGGGACAAAATTACCAGGCGCCTTGGGGTCGGGTATTTGGGGGCCAAGTTTTGGCGCAGTCACTTCATGCGGCCTACCAGACGGTGCCTGTAGATCGCTTTGCCCATTCGATGCACGGCTACTTTATTTTGGGCGGAAACCTCGATGTTCCCATAACCTACGAAGTGGATATTATTCGAGATGGTGGAAGCTTCACGACCCGACGCGTGGTGGCACGGCAGAACGGAAAAGCGATATTCACTATGGGCGCTTCTTTCCAAATTAAGGAATCTGGCGTGGATCATCAGATCACCATGCCCAATTTACTGTTGCCCGAAAAATTGTCGACCAGTCTTGAACAGATTGAACAGATGAAAGACAATGATAACAAAGCGTACCAACGGCTCAAAATGGTGTTGCCTGAAGTGTTCGAATTTAAATCGATTGAACGCATTTCCTCCCAATTGGTCAAAAAACAGCACCCCCTTCAACCATCTATGGATGCGTACCAAGGACAAGTTGGTCGCGGATCTGCCGCTGCAACAGCAATTGCTGGCTTATGTATCGGATTACAACATTCTGACCACCGCTACCTTGCCCCATCGCGAACAACTGAACAAGGGCAAAACCTTTTACGCCAGTATAGACCATGCGATCTGGTTCCATCGCGAATTCGATATCCAAGACTGGCTGTTGTACACCATGGACAGTCCGAGTGCCTCCAACGCCCGCGGTTTTTCGAGGGGAAGCATTTTTGATCGAAAAGGCGCCTTGGTGGCCTCCGTGGCACAGGAAGGCCTGATGCGCCAGCAAATTGCTTAGTTCCGGCTAGATTATTCCGAAATTTTTAGGACCAGTTTGCCCATTTTATCGCCTGAGAAGAGTCGTAGAAAGGTGTCATGAAAATTCTCGATGCCCGTATAAACATCTTCCTTGCTCTTTATTTTGCCTTCTTTCAACCATTGTGCATACTGCGTCATGGCCTCACCGTAATCTTGGGCAAAATCAAAGACCACCATACCGCGCATGGTCGCCCTATTGACCAACAGGGACAGGTAATTGCTCGGTCCCTTGATTTTTTCGGTAGTATTGTATTGGGAAATGGCCCCACAGATGACGATTCGGGAATGCATTCGTAAATTGGCCAGGGCCGCATCCAAAATCTCACCGCCCACGTTATCAAAAAACACATCGATGCCCTTGGGGCAATGTTGTTTCAAGGCACTATAGATATTTTCGCTCTTATAGTCGATGGCGGCATCGAAGCCAAGTTCTTTTATCAAATAGTCACATTTGGCTTTGCCACCGGCGATACCCACCACCCGGCATCCTTTAATTTTGGCGATCTGTCCTACCAGACTGCCCACGGCACCGGCCGCCCCCGAGACCAATACGATATCGCCCTCTTTCAGTTCCCCCACTTTTAAAATACCAAAATAGGCTGTCATGCCCGGCATTCCCAAAGTCCCGATATACATGGGTAAGGAAGCGAAATCGGTGTTGATTTTGAAGAAACCTTTTCCATCGGTCACCACATATTGTTGTACCCCGCCCCATCCGGTAAGGTAATCGCCGACCTTAAATTTTGGATGCTTGTTGGCCTTGACCACCTCGCCGACAGATCCCGCCCGCATCACCGCACCGATGGCCACAGGCTCAATATACGATTTCGCGTCGCGCAGCCAGCCGCGCATGGCCGGATCCAAGGAGATATAATGTTGTTTGATCAAAACTTCCCCTTCTTTGGGTTCGGGAATGGGTAGTTCCTGTAATTTCCAGGTCGAGGCATCTGGCATTCCTTCCGGTCTTTTGGCCAATATTAATTGCTTGTTCATGAGACGAATTGTTTTTGTGACTAATCTGGTCAAATATGGTCAAATTATTGCAAAATCGCTCCCGATTGCAGCAATATTGTTCTTATCTTCCAAATCCCAATGTATAATGCTTGTCCAGAGAAGGCCAGTGCATGGAAATGTTTGGGTTTAAAAACCAACAGTTGAGAAAATGAAAAGATTGGAAGGCCAGTTGGCCATAATTACCGGTGGGGCCAGGGGGATTGGCGAAGGCATTTGCCGCGTGTTTTGCCAGGAAGGGGCGACGGTTGCCCTATGGGATGTCATGGAAGACGGACGACGGACCGCTGATACCATCACAGCGGAGGGAGGTGCCATTTTTTTTCAGAAAGTCGACGTTACCGATCAACATGCCGTTGATGCCGCGGTGGCGAAAATTATTGGGGAACATGGCAAAATCGATATCTTGATCAACAATGCGGGCATTATCCGAGACCGGTCTATTTTGAACATGACCAGGGAAGAATGGGACCAAGTGATGAACGTGAATGTTGATTCCCTGTTCATTACCGCAAAGGCCGTGCTGCCCCATATGAAGGCGGCCAATTACGGAAGGATTATTTCGGCCTCCTCCATCAACGCCTTTCACGGTGCATTCGGGCAAACCAATTATGCCGCGAGCAAAGCGGCGATCGTTGGTTTTACGCACTCGCTCTGTAGGGAGGTGGGAAAATATAACATTACCGTGAACGCGGTGGCCCCGGGCTTTATCAAATCTGAGATGTCAGATTCAATGCCTCCCGAAGTGGTCGATGCCGGCATTTCCATGATTCCGGTGAAACGCATAGGCACGCCGGAAGATATGGGGCATGCTTACTTGTTTTTGGCTTCCAAGGAAGCGGGTTTCATCAGTGGCCATACCCTTCATGCCAACGGAGGCGCCTTGCCCATGTAATGGCCATCGCGGTGCCCGATGTAACAATATTGAATATTAAGATTAAACCTTATTTCTTTTATGAATCCAAGAATAAAAAACCAATTCGATCTATCGGGTAAGGTGGCGCTGATCACAGGGGCGAGCAAAGGTATAGGGGAATCCATTGCCCGAGGCTTGGCAGAGTATGGCGCCAAGGTAGTGGTGAGTTCGCGAAGCCAGGAGTCGGTGGATGCGGTCGCCAAATCTTTTTGCGACGATGGGTTGGAGGCCAAAGGAATCGCCTGCCATGTAGGAGACGAAGCCCAGTTGGAACATCTTGTTTTAAAAACCGTCAAACATTACGGGGGAATTGATATTCTGGTGAACAATGCCGCAATCAATCCTTTTTATGGAAACCTGGAAGAAACCGATAACAACCTTTTTGATAAGATCATGAACGTGAACGTAAAAGCGGCCTTCACCTTATCCAACCTATGTTTTGGGCATATGAAAAAACGGGGAAAAGGAAGCATCATCAACATTGCTTCGGTCGAGGGGTTGAAGCCGAGCCATGGTCTTGGACTGTATAGTGTGAGCAAGGCCGCCCTCATCATGCTCACCAAAGTACAGGCAGGGGAATGGGGCAAAGCGGGAATCCGATCCAATGTTATCTGTCCAGGACTGATCCAGACGAAGTTTAGCGCCGCACTTTGGAACAATGAAGGCCTTCTTGATCAATTGACCCGACATTTGCCCGCAGGGCGAATGGCGCTACCGGATGAAATGGCCGGTTTGGCCTGCTTTCTGGCATCCCCGGCTTCCAGCTATTGCACAGGTGCCGTATTTACGGCCGATGGAGGCCATATGATCGCAGGGGGCTTCAATACATGAACGAAACTAAATTTAAAAATACGATTGCATGACAGCGGACCCTATGAACGAGAGCGCCCATAGCACCCAATTGGCCCATTTGGCCGACCTACGGGAATATGTGGGAAAGGAATTGGGATTATCGGAATGGATGACGATCACCCAAGCCATGATCGATAGCTTTGGTAGGACTACCGAGGATAACCAATGGATTCACGTGAATCCGGAAAGGGCAGCAAAAGATTCGCCTTACAAAAAACCGATAGCCCATGGCTTTTTGGTGCTGTCGTTGGCTTCAAAATTCTGTTTTGAGACCCTCAAGATAAAGGATGTGGCCATGGGCATCAATTACGGATTGGACAGGGTTAGGTTTGTTCATGCCACGCCGGTGGGCGCCTTGCTTCGGGCCCGGATTTCCCTCATGGCTTTCGACCCTTTTGAAGGGGGCGCCAAGTATAAATTGAATATTGTTTTTGAATTGAAAGGGATTGATAAACCCGCATGTGTGGCCGAATTCATAGCCCAGGCCTATGCTGCGCCAAAAAAGGATAAAGTGGAAGCCAAAATTTCGGTTCCTCCAAAAGAGGTGAACGAAGCGGTTCTATTTGAAAAGGAAAATGACATTGCCATCATTACCCTAAACCGGCCGGAAAGGTATAATGCCGTGAACGATGATCTCATTCAGGGTATCAACGATGCCATTGCTAGGATAAGAAGGGATGATGATATTCGTGCTGTAGTGATGACAGGTGCCGGCAAGGGGTTCTGCTCCGGGGCCGATATGGAAGTGTTCGGAAAGATAACACCGGAAGAGGGCAGGGCCTATCTGACCTCTGTCTACCAGCCGCTGATGCGAAACCTGTTTACCTTGAGGAAGCCGATCATTGGGGCCATCAATGGTACGGCCGCCGGGGTCGGAGCATCCTTGGCCTTGGCCTGCGATTTTAGGGTGATGACCGAAAACAGCGGTCTCCTGTATGCCTTTATCAATATTGGGTTGGGACCCGATGGCGGCGGGAGTTGGCTTTTGGCGCGTCAAGTGGGCTATAGCCGGGCATTACAGATCGCCATCGAAGGAAAAAAAATAGCAGCGGATGAATGCCTGCGCCTTGGACTTACCAATAAACTGGTAACAGGGGAGGCCCTGCTGAAAACGGCAATTGATTGGGCCCATGAACTGGCCAAATTACCGACATTGGCGGTCGGCATAACCAAAGAAGATATGTTTTATGCCATGGGAAATGGACTGTACGAGACCATTGCCTTTGAAGCGGAAAAGCAAGTGGCGGCCTTTGGCAGCCATGATCTGGTGGAAGGCGTCTCCGCTTTTTTACAAAAGCGTAGCCCAAAATTCATTGGAAAATAATCTTTGATTTTAATTTGGACGATAGGTTTTAAGGCGAAAACCCAATAAAAAAAGTAACTGATGCAATTTGAAAACATATTGGAAAAGGTAAAAGCATTCATGCAAGATGAGCTTTTGCCCATTGAAGAAAGGCTCCGCCACCAAACTTGGAATGAAAAACTACCCGTCTTAAAAGGGCTCCGCGACAAAGTGAAGGCATTGGGGCTGTGGACGCCCCAAATCCCGAAAAACTACGGAGGAATGGGACTGAGCGTAGCCCAATTCGGTGCCATCAGCGAAATACTGGGGGCGAGTCCGTATGGCCATTTCTGTTTTAACTGCCAGGCACCCGATGCCGGGAATATGGAAATCTTGTTGGAGTTTGGCACGGAAGAACAGAAGGAGAAATATCTATTACCGCTACTGGCGGGTGACATCAGGAGCTGTTTCGCGATGACCGAACCCGACTATGCCGGATCGAATCCTGTGAATATGGGCACTGTAGCCACGAAAAATGGGGAGCAGTACGTGATTGAAGGACACAAGTGGTTTGCCACGGGTGCCGACGGCGCAGCCTTTGCCATTGTAATGTTATTGACCGACCCGGAGGGTGAAAACCCCTACCAGCGTGCCAGCCAGGTAATCGTCCCTACCAACAGTGAAGGGTTTGAACTGCTGCGCAATATTCAGATCATGGGCGATGTAGGCGGGGGTTGGGAAAGTCATTCGGAAATTCTGATGACCCAGTGCCATGTGCCACAAAGCCACCTTTTGGGAGAAGAGGGTTCAGGTTTCGCTATAGCACAAAAAAGGTTGGGTCCTGGAAGGATACATCATTGTATGCGATGGCTGGGCATTTGTGAAAGGGCCTTTGGCATGATGTGCGAACGGGCTGCCAAGCGTGAATTGGGCCATGGCAAACGCCTTATGGATCAGCAGACCATCCAGAACTGGATCGCCGAATCGAGGGCCGAAATCAATGCGGCAAGGTTGCTGGTACAGGATGCGGCCCATAAAATAGATACCATTGGGGCCTACCAAGCCAGGACCGATATTTCGATCATCAAATTCTATTGTGCCAAGGTATTGCAAAATGTCCTCGATCGGGCCATTCAGGTGCACGGGGCCTTGGGCATTACCGACGATACCTTGCTTTCGTTTTGGTACCGTCACGAACGCGGGGCTCGAATTTATGATGGCGCCGATGAGGTGCACAAGAGCAGGGTGGCCAAACAAATTTTAAAGCCCTATGTCTCAAAATAAGTGGGTACCCAAACCCCTTTTGAACCCAACAGAATTATTAACAAAAAAGAAGAGAAGTGCCAAAACAGTGGGAAGATAAACCAACCGACATTCGAAAAGGGGAAAACCTGCCCGTTGCACAATTGGAGCGATTCCTGCAGCAACATTTCTCTACAAATGAAACGGTATCCGTATCCCAATTCCCCAGTGGTTTCTCTAATCTGACCTACAGTGTAATGTTGGGCAACGAGGAGTACGTATTGCGGAGACCGCCCATAGGGGCGCATGTCAAATCGGGACATGACATGAAGCGTGAATTCGATATCCTATCGGCCTTGGGGCCTACCTATGACAAAGTACCCAACGCCATCCTTTACTGTGAAGATGAAACCATAATCGGCGCACCATTTTACCTGATGGAAAGGGTGCAGGGCATTATCTTAAGGGCCACCATGCCCAGAGAAATGCGACCGAACGAAACCTTGATGACGGGAATAGCGAACAGTTTTGTCGATGCCTTTGTGGAATTGCATGCCATCGATGTTCAAGGGGTCGGGTTGCAATCGTTCGGCAAACCGGAGGGCTATTGCCTGAGACAGGTAGAGGGGTGGACCAAACGGTATTTCAAATCCAAGACCGATGAAGTGCCCAAGATCGAAGCTTCGGCAAAATGGCTCATCGAAAATATGCCTGAAGAACCCAAGGCCTATTCCGTGATCCACAACGATTTTAAATATGACAATGTGGTTTTGGACATCAACGACTGGACCCAAATCAAAGCCATCCTGGATTGGGAAATGGCCACCATTGGCAATCCGTTGATGGATCTTGGCACTTCCTTGGGCTATTGGGTGAATCCAGATGATCCCGATTTCATGAGGGCCCTTAAATTGACCCCTACCACCTTGCCCGGGAATTTGACCCGTGAAGCATTGGTGCAACGGTATGCGCAAAGAAGTGGAAGAAGCGTTGAAGGAATCCTATTTTACTATGTCTACGGACTTTTCAAAATTGCGGTCATCATCCAGCAAATCTACTATCGATATAAAAAGGGCGTTACGCAAGACCCAAGGTTCGAACGGTTGATCGATGGCGTCAAAGTGCTGGGGGAGGTGGCCCAACAAGCGATCGCAAAAAAACAGCTCGACAATTTATTTTAAAACCGAAGAGAATGGAAAATGAAACTCGGGAATTGACCCAATTTAGGAAAGAAACACGTACTTGGTTGGAGGATCATTGTCCTCTGACGATGCGTGGGCAGGTCAAGGATATCAACGATCTGTATTGGGGCGGGCGCCATGGTAAATTTCCATCTGATGACCACAAGGTATGGTTCGATCGCATGTGCTCAAAGGGTTGGATCGCCCCGCATTGGGATAAAAAATATGGAGGCGGTGGCCTGTACGACAGGGAGCACAAGATTTTGATGGAAGAGATGGCGCGCTTGCGCTGCAAGCCCCCTCTGTTCAGTTTTGGACTGGCCATGCTTGGACCGGCCCTTTTGAAGTTTGCCACCGAAGCACAGAAAACACAACACCTCAACGATATCGTCAACGCGAAGATACGTTGGTGCCAGGGCTATAGCGAACCCAATGCGGGCAGCGATCTTGCTGGATTGCAGATGAAAGCCGAGGATAAAGGGGAACATTATTTGGTGAACGGGTCAAAAATTTGGACCTCTTTTGGCGATTTGGCCGATTGGATCTTTTGTTTGGTGAGAACCAGTTCGGAAGGAAAAAAACAGGAAGGCATCAGTTTCATGCTGATCGATATGGCGTCTGAGGGCGTTGATACGCGACCCATACGCCTGATCAGTGGGAAGTCTCCTTTCACCGAAACATTTTTCAATGATGTTAAGGTACCCAAGGGTAATTTGGTGGGGAATCTGAACAGCGGTTGGACCATTGCCAAGTATCTGTTGACCCATGAGCGACAGATGATCGGCGGTATCGGGGAAACAGATGAAAAATTGAATACCCTTAAAACAGTGGTCGAGTCCCTGGGATTGGTTGACGGGAAGCTCAAAGATACCATCTTGAGAACGGCAGTGGCAAGGCACGAAATGAACAGGGAGATATTTGGAATGACCATTGAACGCGCCATTGATGAGGCCAAAGCAGGCAATGATTCCGGAGCCCTCTCATCACTTTTCAAATATTATGGAACGGAACTTAATGTCGAAGCGATGGAACTGATCATGGCCGCCTCCGGTAGCGATGCGCTTGTGATGGACGACGGGACCGATAAAAACGGATTTTTGGCGAGAACGTTTTTGAGGAGCAAAGGCAATACCATAGAAGGGGGAACCTCTGAAGTGCAACTGAACATCATATCGAAAAACATACTGGGCCTGCCCACCAAATAATAGACAATAATGCTGACAATCAACGAGGAACAGAAATTGCTGAAGGCATCGGTAAGGGATTTTTTAACAAGCCGATCCCCTGTGGCCGCTTTAAGAAAACTAAGGGATGAAAAGAGCCCGGAAGGCATTGACCGACAACTTTGGGTTGGGATGTGCGAGATGGGTCTGAGCGGATTGACAATTTCGGAAGCCTACGGCGGATTGGATTTTGGTTATTTGGGATTGGGACAGTTGCTCGAGGAAACCGGGCGAACCCTGACCGCTTCCCCATTGATATCGACGGTGCTGTTGGCCACTACTGCCATTAATCTTACAGGAAGCGAGGCCCAAAAAAAATCCTTGCTGCCAAAATTGGCCCTTGGCCAAATGATCATTGCCCTGGCCCATGAAGAAAAAGCCCACCATCATCCCAGCCATGTGGCCACAAAGGCCAAACTGCAGGGCAAAGGATACGTGTTGAACGGTCATAAGACCTTTGTGTTGGATGGCCATATTGCCGATAAAATGTTCGTAGTGGCCAGAACGGAGGGCAAAGTAGACGAGCCAAAAGGAATCGCCCTGTTCCTCGTCAATGCAGACGCTAAGGGACTCACAGTGGAGCGTACCCAGATGATGGACAGCCGTAATGCCGCCAAAATAATTTTGGATAATGTATTGGTTCCCGAAGACCAACGATTCGAATTGGGGAATTATGATACCTTGGTCAAAATATATGATATTGGCTGTATCGGCCTGGCGGCGGAAATGCTGGGCAGTGCCCAGGAGTGCTTTGAACGCACCCTTGCCTATTTGAAGGAACGACAGCAATTCGGGGTCCCCATTGGATCCTTCCAGGCCCTGCAGCACCGAGCCGCAAAGATGTTCATCGATATCGAACTGAGCAAATCGGTGGTGATCAAGGCCCTTCAGGCCATTGATAACAACGCCCCGGATTTATCGCAGTTGGCAAGTTTGGCCAAAGCAAAGCTGGGGGAAACCATTCAATTGGTTTCCAATGAGGCCATACAGATGCACGGGGGAATCGGAATGACGGATGACGCCGAAATAGGCTTTTTTCTGAAACGCGCAAGGGTAGCCCAACAGATTCTGGGCGATGGCCCCTACCATCTCGACCGTTATGCGAGGTTGAGGGGATTTTAGCGATACGTTGGCAACCATTAAAGAGAAATGAAATTACTTTTATTTTCAATATTATATTTAGGTGCAATTACGCTAAATGGGCAAAATCTGGTTCAGTTAGAGGATATGCAAATTGAAGTGAATGATGTCGACAATTCCATATTCACTGCGGATAAATTTTGGAGAGGTGCAGATGGTGCAAGTTCAATTGACTTAGAGAATGGAAAAATTCTATGGTTGTTCAGTGATACATTTATTGACCCTCAAGGCACAGGCAAGAGAAGTAATTCAAAGATGATCAACAATAGTATTGCCATTCAAGAAGGTTATTCTTTGGATAAAGGAAAAATTTCTTTTTACCATAAAGGAAGACAAGGAAAACCAAAATCATTCTTTGAGCTGCCCGGTAAGACATGGTTTTGGACTGGACATGGTATTCTTGCGAATGATAAACTTATCATATTCTTGTTTGAAGAAAAAAGCATACAAACAGGTATTGGATTTGAAGCTATAGGATGGTATATAGCTTTAATTGAGAACCCATTTGAAAACCCTCTTAATTGGAATATCAAGTATATCAAGGGTTCAGATACTTTTGGAGTTATTGTTGGATCTTCTGCTATTCTAAAAGATCAAGAATTCATATATGCCTATGGTGTCACAGAACCATCTTCACATGAAGTCTACCTTTTGAGATTCCCTATTGATAAAATAGTTGAAGGCGATATCGCTGGGTTAGAATGGTGGAATGAAGATAGTTGGACCACAAGAAAGGAGAAAAACCCAGCTCCTTCCCCACTTTTTATTGGACAGACTGAATTTTCTGTTCATTACCAGGAAAATCTTCATCAATATGTTCAAATTCAAACATACGGCTATGGCGCTGCTTCAATAGGATATAGATTAGCTGAAAAACTTGAAGGTCCGTGGTCTCAGCCAGTCATTTTTTATACTACCCAACTTAATGATCAAAAGGAGTTTGTTTATTCAGCAAATGCACATCCTGAGATATCAAACGATGGGATTTTGGTTACTTACAATGTTAACAATGGCGATTTTAAAGAGTTGATTAAAAATGAAAATATATATTTTCCGAAATTCATAAGCGTTAAAATATCAAAATAAAACAAAATGTGCAGTTGACAACAATGTATAAAAATAATAGCCGGGACAGTGGTAATTTCCAGGTTTCTAGCCCGAATAGAATTTAGTAAAAAACTGAAAAATATAAATTCCGAAATCGGTTACTATTCTTATAACAAACGATATCATTTTATTCAAAGGATATGCAAGAAAGCAAAAGCACCTACGCAAGCATTGAAATACCCGTTCAATGGGGCGATATGGATGCCGCCCAGCACGTGAACAACACGGTTTATTTGCGCTGGATGGAATCGGCAAGGTTGGCACTATTCACAAAATTGAATGCCGGCAAAATGGAATTTGCCGAAATTGGCCCCATTTTGGCCTGGCAAGATTGCAAATATATTTTTCCGGTCACCTATCCAGATACCGTTGTAGTGCAACTTGATGTAACCACACTAAAAGACGATAGGATCATCTGTACCGGTAAAATATATAGCAAACGACACAACAAACTGGCCGCCATTTCCAGCAACAGCACCATGGCCTATGATTATCGAAGCGCTAAAAAATCTGCGATTCCAAATGCCTGGATAAAGCAGATCATCGATTTTTATGGCCCGGGTATTTCAGATCATTAAAACGCTTTTGTTAAGACTCGAATTGGGCTGGCATGGGATGTACCCACGGGCCACGATAGGGACGCACCAATAACTTGGTGGCCTCGGGATCGTTCAGTACCGTCCTGCTTTTTGGATCATAGACCAGAGGCCTTTTCAATTCCATGGCCATATTGGCCAAAATACAACTTGCCGTGGAAATATGGCCCTCCTCAATATCGGCAATGGGCCTTATGCCATTGTTGATGGCTGCGATAAAATCGAGCATGTGCCTACGGGTAGCCGGAGCTGCATTGAGCTCATTATCCACTTCGATAAGGTCTTCGGGATATTGCTCCCTTTCATAGAGCACATCGAAATGAATGGGCTCCACGTCTTTATCAAAAGGAACGAAATCGGCCCGCATGGTGCTGCCCGATAAGGTGCCCTTTTCCCCGAACAATTTAAATGACCAGGGATATTCAGGGTCGGCCGGCGTGCCCCACGTTCTATGTTGCCAGACACAGTTCAATTCATCATATTCGAAAATGGCCGTTTGCGTATCGGCGATGTTCGATTTCCCCTCTTTCTGCACATAGATGCCTCCCGTAGCCGTAATTTTTTTGGGCCATCCCAAATCCAACATCCATCTCACGGTATCGAACATGTGCACGCACATGTCGCCGGTAATGCCGTTGCCATATTCCATGAACGTACGCCACCATCTTCTATGGGGCAATCCGTCGTAGGGTCGAAAGGGCGCGGGCCCTGTCCACATTTCGTAGTCCAGAAAATCAGGGACGGGTTGAAGTGGCGGATTGCCGTTGGCGCGCATATGGAAATAGCAGCACATCTCCACATGGGATATCTTGCCGAGAAGTCCGGTATCTACGATCAATTTCTTTGCATCGACGAGATGCGGGGTGCTTTTTCGTTGTGTACCCACCTGAACCACCCGCTTATATTTGCGGGCCGCGGCCACCATGGCCTCTCCTTCCATGACATCGACGCTGATCGGTTTTTGCACATATACATGGGCACCCGATTTGAGTGCTTCGATGCACTGCAGGGCATGCCAATGATCTGGGCTTCCGATCAAAACGATATCCAATTTGCTTTCCTCCAACAACTTGCGGTAATCGGAATATAATTTTGGCATCTTACCGGACTTTTGTCGCTGTGCGACCTGATCTGCCGTACTCTTCATGAAGTTTGCGTCCACGTCGCAGACCGATATCACATCCACATCGGCGACCTGTATCAGTTTAAAAAGATCGCTGGTACCGTACCAACCGCAGCCGATAAGTCCAACACGCCAAGGTTTGTCTTTTGGTGTCAAATCAATTCCATAGGAACCAAAAGAAGTGAGTACCATGGCAGCGGTTGTGCCTTTCAAAAAATGGCGTCGGTTGATATATGCGTTTTTGTCTTCCATCGGATAGCGGTTTTGGTTATGTTGTCTTAAAGATATTGAAAAAATCATTTTGAATCGGATTATCTACTAAATCAGTATATTTAAGGATCGTATAACCGTAAGCCCTATTGATGAAATTAAGATCTGTATTTATTTTGGTACTTGTTATTTTGTTGGCACAGTCCGTTTCGGCCAAAGTGGTGCTGCCCCATATCTTTTCAAGCGAGATGGTGTTGCAAAGGAATAGCGAGATCACTTTCTGGGGTTGGGCTTTTCCAGGAGAAGAAATCACCTTGGTTACCGGTTGGGATGGCAGTTCCTATCAAATCAAGACCGATAATGCCGCGTATTGGGAATTGAAAGTGGCCACACCTGAAGCGGGAGGTCCGTATGCTATCGAAATCAAGGGCAGTTCAAATACCATATTGCTCGAAAATGTGCTTTTAGGGGAAGTATGGCTGTGTTCCGGACAATCTAACATGGAATGGAGCGCCAACTACGGCATCGACCAAAAGGAGACCGAAATCGCAAATGCAAATTATCCCAACATCCGCTTCTTCAGCATCGATAAGCGTACTTCGAATTCCGCGCAGGACGATCTATCGGGGCAGTGGGAAATCTGCTCGCCCGAAACCATGCCCGACTTCAGTGCGGTTGCCTATTTTTTTGCAAGGAGGCTGCAAGGCGAACTCAATGTACCGATCGGACTGATCGATTCTTCATGGGGCGCTACCTGTGCCGAGGTATGGACGCCTGAAGATGTTTTTGAGGACAATGCCGACCTGAAGGAAGCAGCGAAAAAAGTTGGTGCAAATCCCTGGGTGACCACACAGCCCTCCAGCCTTTACAATGCGCTGATTGCGCCATTGAAAAACTTCCCCATTGCCGGTACCATTTGGTACCAAGGGGAATCCAATACCGCCAATGCCGATACCTACCAAAAACTGTTTGGAAAAATGATCAGCGCTTGGCGCAACCAATGGGGCACCGATTTTCCGTTTTACTATGTACAGATAGCCCCTTTTAATTATGATTCCCCGGAAGTAGGGGTCCAGGTAAGGGATGCGCAAAGGCGCATATTGGAAAGTATCGACAATACGGGCATGGTGGTGGTGAGTGATATATGCACGATCGATGACATCCATCCGCAGAACAAACAAGACGTCGGCTTGCGGATGGCAAACCTCGCGCTGAACCACCATTACAAGACTATCGATGGGCAAGTAAACGGGCCCCTTTTCAAGGAGATGAAAATCGACGGAAAACAGGTGCATGTATTTTTCGACCATGCAAAGGGTTTGACCTCTACCACCAAGAATGTGGGGCATTTTGAAATGGCCGGCGCCGATGGAAAATTCTTTCCAGCTACCGCAAAAATCAAGAACGATATGGTGATCCTTACCAGCAAGTCGGTCAGCATTCCGGCCAATGTGCGCTTCGCATGGAGCAATACCGACATGGCCACCTTGTTCAACGAAGTAGGGTTGCCCGCCTCCAGTTTCACCACCGAAGAATGGTCGCATTGATGTCAAGACCTTATTTAACCGTGAATATCAGTTTCACGGCCTAATTAATTCTCATGGTTCACTTACGAATATATCCTTTCAGTGTTGTTTTCTCGAGTCTGGTGCTTCTTTCCATGGCCTGTAAGGAAAACAGCAAACCCCAAGAAACCGTGCACCGATACACCAATGCCCTGGTCACGGAAACGAGTCCGTATTTATTGCAACACGCGCACAATCCGGTCAACTGGCGTCCTTGGAGCCCCGAAGCGCTGGAAGAAGCAGAGAAAGAACAAAAACTGGTATTGGTCAGTATCGGCTATTCTTCATGTCACTGGTGCCATGTCATGGAAGAGGAAACCTTTGAGGACGAAGAAGTGGCCAAGATCATGAACGATAATTTCATCAGCATCAAGGTGGATCGGGAAGAGCGCCCCGATATCGACCAGGTTTATATGACCGCACTTCAACTGATCAATGGCAATGGCGGATGGCCACTCAACGTAATCACGCTTCCCAATGGAAAACCGCTCTACGGCGGTACCTATCATACCAAAGAACAATGGAAACAAGTACTGACAAAAATCAGTGGCATGTACAAGGAAGATCCATTGAAGGCATCAGAATATGCCGATAGGGTAGCGCAGGGTATTTCTGAAGCCAATCGAATCATTCCCAGTACCGATTCGGGCAAGCTGACCAAAGAAACGTTGCGCTCGAGCATCAAAAATTGGAAACCCTATTGGGATATGACCTATGGGGGCGACTCAGGTAGCCAAAAATTCATGATTCCCGTGAATCTCAGTTTTTTGCTCGATTACGCCCAATTATCGGATGATGAACCCACGCTTTCCCATGTTAAGCTTACATTGGATCAAATCGCCCATGGCGGAATCTACGATGACCTCGGAGGTGGGTTTTTCCGGTACAGCACCGATCCCCAATGGAAAGTGCCCCACTTCGAAAAAATGCTCTATGACAATGCACAGGCGATCAGTCTGTACAGCAAGGCCTACTCGATGTTTAAGGATGAAGGTTATAAAGACATCGTATTTGAAACGATCGACTTTTTAAACCGAAGCATGCGGGATAGCCTTGGGGGTTACCACGCGGCAATCGATGCCGACAGTGAAGGGGAAGAAGGCAAATATTATGTGTGGCAAGAGACCGAGCTCAAATCGGCCCTGGGCAACGGTTTCGATCTGTTCGCCGCTTACTACAACATTGCTCCAGGCGCTATTTGGGAAAATGGCAACTATGTCCTGCATCGCCCAACCGACGACCTGTCCTTTGCCCAACAGCAGGGGATATTACTACCCCGGTTCAAAGAGAAAAAATCGGATTGGCGGCAAAAATTATTGGTTGCGCGGGGCAAGAGGGTGGCGCCCCGGGTAGATGATAAAATGATCACTTCATGGAATGCATTGATGATCAATGCATTGGTAGATGCGTATAAAGTTTTTGGAGGGGAGGAGCAGCTTATTGAGGCGGAACAGATATATCAATTTTTGGAGGATCACTGCCTTCAGGGCATTGATTTGGTACACTCCTATAAAGTGGGCAGCCAACAAAAACAGGGCTTTTTGGAAGACTATGCCTATTTGGCCAATGCCTGTTTGAAACTATACGGGGTTACTTTTGACCTGAAATACCTGGAAAGGGCGCAAAGTCTTACCCAGACCGCCAAGACCTATTTTGCCGATAGTGCTTCCGGTCTGTATCGTTTCAGTCGAGGCGGGGAACTCATTGCCAATATCATAAAGACCGATGATGGCGTAATGCCCTCCCCCAACGCGGTGATGGCACACAATCTGTTCCAGATCGGCCATCTGCTGTACGATACCGATATGTTGGAACACAGCCGGGAAATGCTCTCGACCATGGTTCCTTTTATCGAGGAGGCCGCACCGAGTTATGCCCTATGGAACGAGCTTCTGTTGCACCATGCCTATCCCTTCTTTGAGGTTGCGGTGGTCGGTAGCGATGCCAGAAAATTGGTAATGGCCCTCAACCAAAATTATTTGCCAAATGCCCTGGTGGTCGGCAGTACGGGCAAGAGTGATTTTCCATTGTTCAAAGACCG
This sequence comes from uncultured Flavobacteriaceae bacterium, assembly GCA_963760375.1. Lineage (GTDB taxonomy): Bacteria > Bacteroidota > Bacteroidia > Flavobacteriales > Flavobacteriaceae > Pelagihabitans. Next base: position 699,920 of record CAVXCS010000005.1, read on the forward strand.
ATATTTTGAGGATGGTACCTTCATTTATGTTTGCCAGGAAACCACCTGTAAGCTTCCCGTGACGACGGTGGAGAAAGCGATTGCCCAAATCAACAATTTTTAGGGAAGACCCAAGAACGCCGGGGTTTGCGTTCGATATATTTACTTCCATTCCCCAAATTGTGGCATAGATGCCTGTTTTCATGAAATTTAGTGCGAAAACGGTATTTCTATTTCCCTGTTCAATGAAAAAATGTAACTTATCATCGCTAATTGAAAAAGAGCGATTAACCGATTAAACCAAAACTATGCAAATAAAGGAATCTTCAGATGTTTATGATGTAATTATTGTCGGTTCGGGAGCCGGTGGCGGCATGGCCACCAAGCAGTTGGCCGATGCCGGGCTCAAGGTCGCCGTTGTCGAGGCAGGGCCCTATTTCGACCCTGCCGATCCAAAAACCATGACGCAGTTGAAATGGCCCTATGAATCGCCCCGAAGAGGAGCCAGTACCGATCGGGTATTTGGAGAATGGGACATGGCCTATGGAGGCTGGGAGATCGAAGGGGAACCCTATACCCACGAAGAAGGAACCAAATTCGATTGGTACCGCTCCCATATGTTGGGCGGTCGAACCAACCATTGGGGCCGTATTTCACTTCGATTTGGCCCGCAGGATTTTAAAGGAAAGGACAAGGACGGTTTGGGCGACAATTGGCCCATAAGTTATGATGATGTAAAGCCCTATTACGATAAGGTCGATAAATTGATCGGGGTTTTCGGTACAAATGAAGGCCGCCCCAATGATCCGGACGGTTTTTTCTTGCCCCCGCCAAAACCGAGGTTACACGAACTTTTCTATATCCAAGGCGCAAAGAAAACGGGTATTCCCGTGATTCCGAGCCGAATGTCGATGCTCACCAAAAAAATCAACAACGATCGTGGGGTCTGTTTTTATTGTGGCCAATGCGGCCGTTCCTGTTCGGTCTATGCCGATTTTTCGGCAGGAAGCTGTTTGATTTTCCCGGCACAGAAGAATGGCGGTCAGGTGAAGATCTTCGTGAATTCAGTGGTCCGTGAGGTGACCACCGACGAGGAAGGCAAGGCGACCGGCGTCTCCTATATCAGCAAGGACGACCGTAAAGAATACAAATTAAAGGCTAAGGTGGTGGTATTGGCGGCGTCGGCCTGTAGTTCGGCACGGATCCTCTTGAATTCAAAGAGCAAGCAGCACCCCAATGGTTTGGGCAACAGCAGTGATGTGGTGGGCAAGTACCTCCACGATTCCACCGGAAGCAGTCGGGCTGGATTCATTCCTGGCCTCATGAACAGGGATATTTCCTATAACGAAGACGGTGTCGGCGGTATGCATGTGTACACCCCCTGGTGGGGCGATAATACCAAGTTGGACTTCCCCCGTGGCTATCACATCGAGGTTTGGGGCGGTATCGGTATGCCGAACTATGGTTTTGGATTCAATCCGAACGAGTTCAACAAATTTTTTGGACTGGGCGTCGGGGGTTACGGGGAAGGCCTGAGGAACGATGTCAAAAAATACTACGGCTCGGTCATTGGATTTGGGGGCAGGGGAGAACCTGTTGCACGAAAGGACAATTATTGTGAGATCGACCCGACTACGGTAGATCAATTTGGCATCCCCGTTTTGAAATTCAACTACAAATGGTCCGATTATGAGAAAAAACAGGCCAGGCATATGCAACAGACCTTTGAGGAACTGATCCATAATATGGGAGGCGAACCCTTGGGCGACACGCCGACCAAAGAGGAAGATTATGGTTTGATAGCCCCTGGTCGGATCATCCACGAAGTGGGGACCACCAGAATGGGCGATGATCCCAAAACCTCGGTTACCAATAAGTACCAGCAATTACACGACGCAAAGAATGTATTCATCGTCGATGCCGGTCCTTTTGTTTCCCAAGGAGACAAAAACTGTACCTGGACCATCTTGGCCCTGTCTTGGAGGGCTTCCGACTATATTATCGAACAATTGAAACAACAAAATATCTAAAAGATGGATAGAAGAAAAAGTATACAAACAATGATTCTGGGCGCTGGAGCTGGCGCTGCCGGCCTAGCGCTTCACGGCTGCAAGACGGATGGGTCCCAGACAGAGGAAGCCATTGCCAAATCGACCGAGAAATATTTCGGCCGAACCCCGGAAGAATTGAAACGCTTGGAAAAATTGAATGCGGAACAATTGTTCAATGCACATGAATTGGACACCATTGCGGCATTGAGCACGGTGATTCTCCCCCCAAAGGAGCCCCACGGCGGTCCTATAGAAGCGGGTGTTCCCGAATTCGTGGAATTTATGGGCAAAGATGTCCCTGAATTGCAGACTACTTTACTGGGTGGGTTGATGTGGCTCGACCACAAGAGCAATACCGAGTATGGCACGGAATTCAAATCGGCTACACTGGAACAGCAAAAAGCCATTTTAGATCCTATCGCCTTCCACGATATGGAGGTACCATTGGATCAGCAGGCCTTGGAAATCCAGTTCTTTTACCTCATGAGGGGCCTTACGGTAACGGGTTACTATACCTCAAAAGTAGGTATTGAAGATTTGGGATATAAGGGCAACCAACCCAATGTTTGGGACGGGGTACCGGAGGATGTGCTGGCCAAGCACGGCATGGCATACGATCCCGAATGGATCGCCAAGTGTGTCGATCAGAGCCAAAGGGGCGTGCTTGCAGAATGGGATGAAAACGGAAAACTGTTGACATAGCAAGAAACCGTGCATTGGTTTACGTTCGGAATCTTAAAAAGCCACCAACACCACTACATTATAATCAAACAAAACAACACAATGAAAACTTTGAAATTAACAGCATTATCGGTAATCATGGCCATGGGGATGTCATTGAATGCCCAGGAAATAGGCATACAGCTCTATAGCCTTAGAAACCAGTTCAAGACCGACGTCATGGGAAGTTTGGACATTATCCAGTCATGGGGCATTACCAAACTCGAAGGGGGCGGAACCTATGGTCTATCGACTGAAGATTTCAAAAAAGCCCTTGCCGATCGCAATCTGGAGGTGGTCAGTGTCGGGGCCGATTACAACGACTTGAAGAAAGATATCGACAAGGTCATCGACAATGCCAAGACCTTTGGCGCAAAGTATGTGATGGTGGCTTGGATACCCCACGATGGCAATACTTTTTCGATCAAGGAAACCAAGGAAGCCACCGATCTATTTAACAGTGCAGGGGAACGATTGGCAAAAGAAGGCCTGAAACTGGCCTATCATGCGCATGGTTATGAGTGGCGCCCTTATGAAGACGGTACCTTGTTCGACTACATGGCAAAAAATGCAAAGCATTTCGGTTTTGAAATGGATGTTTACTGGGTACAGCATTCCGGAGCAGATCCCTTAAAGGTCTTGAACACCTATCCCGATAAATTTATTCTGATGCACCTGAAAGATATGGCGCAAAGTGTGTCCTACAACGACACCGGTCATGAGGATGTTGAAACCAATGTGGTTTTAGGCACGGGCAAAGTGGATATCGCCGGGTTGGTGAAACGCGGCAAGGAATTGGGCATCGAATATATGTTCATCGAAGATGAGTCCTCCAACGTATTGGAACAGGTGCCTCAGAGTTTGGCTTTTCTGAAAGGGATCTGATTTTCCGTGCTGCCATAATGGGGAGACCGGTTTCGAGGTTCGAAGGGCCTGTTGGAAATGGAATGCACTGCCTATGAAAACACTCAAGACATTTATTTGTGGGGTTTCCATCATTGTTTTCCCGATCGGGTGTGCTCCGGACAAAGCTGCCGGCACGGAGCATGAGGCTACGGACCAGCATCCCAATATCATCTGGTTGGTCGCCGAAGATCAATCGCCCGATTTTTTTCCCATGTATGGCGATAGCACCATTGCTTTGCCCCACTTGGAAGCCCTTGCCCAGGAAGGTGTCACCTTTATGAATGCTTATTCTCCCGTGCCGGTTTGTGCCCCTGCCCGCAGTGCGATCATTACCGGAATGTACCCAACCACCCTGGGAACCCACAATATGCGCACCTATAACGCGTATGACAAGGATAATCAACCCACCATTGGGATTCCCAGTTACTCGCCCATCGTGCCCCAAGGCGTGAAAATGTTCACGGAATACTTGAGACGTAAAGGTTATTATTGTTCGAACGGCCCGAAGGAAGACTATAATTTCAAAAAACTCGAATCGGCCTGGGACGAAAGTGGCAAAGAAGCCCACTGGCGCAAAAGGGCAAAAGACCAACCCTTTTTTTCGGTTTTCAATTTCGGCGTCTGTCACGAATCACAGGTTTGGGCCAGGGGCAAGGATTCCCTTTTTGTCGACCCGGAAAAGGTGCCCGTGCCCCCTTATTTTCCCGATAATGCGGTAATTCGCCACGATTTGGCCGTGAACTACAGCAACCTCAAACGTTTGGACGACCAAGTAGGGACCATCTTGAATCAGCTGAAGGAAGACGGACTCTATGACAACAGCATTATTTTCTTCTACGGCGATCACGGAGGCCCTTTCCCGAGGCACAAAAGGGCGCTTTATGAAACGGGGACCAAGGTGCCCATGATCATCAAATTCCCGAAAAATGCCAAGGCCGGCAGCAGGGACGACCGTTTCTTCAGCTTTATCGATCTGGCACCTACGGTGCTTTCCCTTGCCGGGATCGAGCCACCCAAGGTAATGCAGGGAAGAGCGCAGTTCGGCCTCTTTGAAACTGCGGAAAAGGCAAAATATACCTTTCATTCCTCAGACCGTTTCGATGAACGCTACGATCGGCTCCGTTCGGTACGTTCGCGGCAATTTAAATACATTAAAAATTTTAATCCCGAAATCAGCAATGCGATGCCGGTGGCCTATCGGGAGCAAATGCCCATGATGCAAAATCTTCGGCTGCTCCATAACCAAGGGAAATTGGATTCGGCGCAGTCCTTATGGTTTCGAACCCCTAAGCCCAATGAAGAATTGTATGATTTGTGGAACGATCCCCATGAACTCCAAAATTTGGCAGGGAACATCGAATTGCAGGATACGTTGCGCCATTTAAGATCGGTGCTCACCGATTGGATCATTCAAACCAAAGATCTTGGGGAATATCCCGAAAAGGAATTGATCGCCGAATGGTTGCCAAACGGTGACCCATTGCAATTGCCCGCTTTGGAAATGGAAGCCAGGGACACAGGAATCCAACTGTTTTCCAGGAAGTCGGATGCCACAATAATTTGGAAACAGCCTCAAGAATCTACATGGCATATTTATACCGAACCCTTGCCCAAATCGATTTCATTTGTTGCAAAAGCAGAACGCATAGGCTATATCGATAGTCCTGTTCTAGAATATGAACAAGAGTAACCTTCGCGCTTCCTGGATGCCGTACCGCACACTACCAATAGGCCGCTTAAACCCTGAAAAATGACAAAGAAAAAATCGATTGCCATCTGCGGGGCAGGTATAGCCGGGGTTGCCACGGCCTATTATCTTTTGCAAAAAAGCAAAGACCTTGAAGTATTACTGATCGACAAAAACCAACCCCTGGGTTTCACCACGAGCAAATCGGGGGAAAATTTTAGGGATTACTGGCCACAACCTTTTATGCAGCGTTTTGTGGGACACAGCATCGATCTGATGCAAGCGTTGCGGAAAACCCATGGCACTGCAAGTTTTGAGATGGTGTTCTCTGGCTATGATTTTATCAGCCATCATAGGGAAACCCCTATTTTCGGAAGTACGGATGAAAGTAGTTCCGATGTGAACATGAAGGTGATAACCGATCCGCTGACCCTAAGAAATCGGTACCCCTACCTCGACCGAACGATCCAAAAAGTAGTCACCATAACCAAGGCCGGTAGACTCGACGTTTATGCCCTGGGAAATCTATTGCTGCGCGAATCCAAATTAAAGGGCATGCGATTTCATCAAGGCGAAATCATGGCCGTGGAGCAGAAGTCCTCCGGATTTGAAATCATGCTCGATTCACAGGGCGTTCTGGAGGTTGATCAACTGGTGTTGGCCGCAGGTCCCTTTTTGAACCGCTTGGCCGCTATGGTCGGCCTAAAGTTTCCGATCATCAATACCCTGCAGCATAAATTTATCATCCCAGATCCCAAAAAGATCATTCCCCCCGATATGCCCTTCACGATCTATGCGGATGCACAAACTTTGGATTGGTCCGCTGAGGAGGCCCAATTTTTTGAATCGGAAGAAAAGTACCATTGGATGTTGCAGCGCTTCCCGGCAGGCCTGCATATCAAACCCGATTCCGGAGGCATAAAAATGGGGTGGGCAATCCAACGCGGCGATGAAATACCTTCTTGGGAAACTACCAAACTCGAATTTTTCCCCCAGGTGGTTTTAAAGGGAGCCAGCAGGTTTATCCCGGCCCTGCGGGAATACGAAGCGCAAATTCCTTCACCTTTGATCACTTATTCCGGTTACTATACCAGGACCAAAGAAAATCTGCCCTTGATCGGACCGACCGAAAAACAGGGGGTTTTTGTGGTCGGTGCCCTTGCCGGTTATGGTACCATGTCGGGCTGTGCCGCCGGAGAATTGTGCGCAGGGCATATTTTGGGGGAAAGCCTCCTTCCGGATTATGCGGCTTATTTTGTACCCCAAAGATATGCCGACCCAGAGATCATGAAGGAGATCGAATCTACTGATGGCGACGGCCAATTATAGCAACCTCACACGATAAATCGCAAAAAAAATTCCGAATCGAAAGTTGTTCTAAAGGCCTGGTCCAAGGGTCAAGCAAGTCTTTTGAACATTAAGAGCCTCACCTCCACAGCTTCCTCACCGGGTATGTTCAAGGCCTTTAGGGTTAGCATCGAACGACCTTTTTTAAGGGTGATTTTGCCCAAAGACATTGGCTTAAAATCCTTGATGTACGATTCCATTCTCGGGTCGCGGTCGTTTTCCATGCCCTTTAATGGCGGGTCGTTGACTTCGGTGACCTTGGCGGTCAATAGATTTTGGCCATGGCTGAGGCTCAAGGTCGTCCCCACATCGGAGGGTGCGCAGGCATAATAGAGCTGCACTTCAAAGGTGCCATCGGCCAAAACGTCGACATCCCAGGTAATGTAATCCTCGGTACTGATCCAATGGGTGAAGTAGGTATCATTCGGAAAGCGATTGCTTCGGGTGATATTGCCGTTTGGTACGCCATCCCTTGCGGGCAGCTGGGTGAATTCAAAATCGGGATCACCGAGGGTGAAGGGCCGATCATCTTTTGAGGCAGGCATCACTGCCGATAGCCAAGATGCTTTGGCCTTTTTAAGGGAATCTGTCAATTGGGGGTATTGTGCCGAGATATCGGTCGTTTGCCCATGATCGCCGATCATATCATAAAGTTTATCTTGGGCATCCAGCCGATAGTTTTGGGTACGCACGCTGGTATTGCCGTTCCAGTGGTTGAAGATCAACCGGTCTTCCCAGGTTGTGGCGTTTTCAAATAATAGGGGAGAGAGGTCCTTGCCGTCGATAGGGTGCCGTGTTTTGGCTTCTACACCGGCCAAATGGCATAAGGTGGGCAAAATGTCGAGCGCACTGGCAATCGGCACCACTACTTTTCCTTCGGGCAAGGTATTTTTCCATTGGATGAAAAAGGGCGTCCGTACACCGCCCTCATCGGTCGACCCTTTTTTGCCGCGCATCCCCCCGTTGTAACGCCAGCCGTTGGGACCATTGTCGGATAAGTAGATCACTATGGTATTTTCTTCCAAATGCAGTTCTTTCAATCTGTTGAGTACCCTGCCCACATTGTAATCGATGTTTTCCACCATGGCCAAAGCGGCTCTGGTGAAGTTTTCATTTTCAGGCTCCGTGCCGTGATAGGTTTTCTTGAGTACTTTGTCCTTAAAGCGGTCCCAGTACATATCGGGCACCTGCATGGGACTGTGGGGGGTATTCAAGGGAAGGTATAGGAGAAAGGGTTCATTCCGATGTTTCTTCATGAACTCCAGGCCGTGATCGGTGAGATCGTCTGCCAAATAACCCGCTCCCGTAACGATTTCGCCGTTATGTTCAAGCATTGGACTGAAATAATTGCCCCAATGTCCTGATGCGAACCCGTAAAAATCGTCAAATCCCCTGGCATTGGGATGGTATGGCGGCTGCATGCCATTGTGCCATTTGCCGTAGGCCGCGGTTTTGTATCCCGCTTTTTTTAGAATATCGGCCAAAGTGGTCTCACCCAAATTCATGCGCTCTCCGCCCGCGGAGGTTTCATACACTCCCAATCTGGGGAAATGCCTTCCCGTGAGCATTTCGGCTCGGGTAGGGGAGCAGACCGGTTGCACAAAAAAGTTTTCGAACGATACCCCGTTCTGTGCCATGGCATCGATATTGGGCGTATTCAGGTTGGGGTTCCCGTTACTGCTCAAATCGCCCCAACCTTGGTCATCGGCCATGATCAGCACAATGTTCGGTGGTGTTTTACCGGGTTCATTTTTAGATGGAACGGCATCTTTGCATCCAATACAAAATAGCACCAAGATGACCCATAGGTTAAGGTAAGGTTTTGGATTCATTTTATACCGTTTCAAATCTATGGGATTAAGGACTTGACTATTCCTTGACGGCAAGGCCCACCATGGAATCGGCGGTACCGTAATACAGGAACCATTTGTTCCGGAAGTATACAAGCCCTTCAATAAAGGTGGTCCCTGCCTTATATTGACCACTAACTTCATGGGGCAGGCTCGGGCAAATAAAGGGCGTATCCAGTCGGGCCAGTAATTTGGAGGGGTCATTTTTATCGAAAAGCACCTGGCCGCCGCAATAGGTGCCCGCGGGATATTGGGTGCTGGCGCCTTCCCCTTCAAGGTTCTTTCCATTATAGAGCAAAAGAACCCCGTTTTCGGTATAGAGCGCCGGTGGTCCCGGTTCGGTCAAATGGCTATCGAACTGGCCAAGGGTAGGTTCAAAAACGTGCAAGGGCTGTCCTTCCGAATCGAGCATAGGGTCCCAATCGATCCCATTTTCGGAAGTGGCCAGGTTCACATAAAGCTCCCCCCAGTACATCAGGAATTTTCCATTGAATCTTTTGGCCTTCAGCCTACCCTCTACCAATTCGGTCACCACCGAGCCCGATTTGCTCCAGATATTCAAAAATTGCCCGTTATTGGCTTTTTGGAACACCGGCCCATGTTTGGTCCAATGTTTCAAATCAGGGGAGGTAGCGCTCGAGAGGCGGGCCACATCCTTGTTCCAGCTGGTATAAAGCATCAGGTAGTTGCCGTCGGGGGTTTCCACGACTCTGGGGTCTTCCACGCCGCCCGGATAGTCCCATTGTTGAAATTCATCTTTTGTGGGATAGAAAACAGGCTCGGGATATTTTGTAAAATCGATTCCATTGGTGCTGTAGGCCAAGCCAATCCTTGAAGTACGGCCACCCAAGATGGCCTCCGGATTGTCCTCGGCACGAAAAAGCATAAAAACGGTATCGTTTCGTACCACCGCCGCCGGATTGAACACATCTGCCTTTTGCCATTGCACCGATGTCATGGTCATGGGATCTTGAAAAACATAGCTCGAATCGGCCTGCATGATCGGATTCTTCTCGGTTTTTTCAAATCCAAGCAACCATTTTTCAGCTATTGGGGTGCTTTTTTCGGCCGTCTTTGGTTTTTCTTCCTTACAGGATAGCAAACAAAAGACAATCAACAGGGCAGAACTTATTTTGAATTTCATCGGGTTTGGTTTTGGCAATGCCGACATAGGCACGCATACCGTTAAATGTCAACAAATAATTGCATAATCACCACCAAAATGCAAAAAAATGTGATCTTAGGGTTCAAAATATTCGGTTTTAAGCCATAAAAAATAGTGCTATCTTGAACTGCACAATTGAGCCTATGAAATACCTGTGGTACTTTATTCCCTTCTTTTTAACAATAATTGCCTGCAAAGAAAACAGGGGCAAAAAGGATACCCCGACAAAAGTGGATACAGTATTGGTTCGGAAATCTTTGCCCTCCCCACATATCGAACCTGCGAAGCGCTTTAAAAGTTTGGACGGATTGGCCGATACCACCTTTGTGCGCCTCGCCGATTTCGGTGATGGGTTTGCCTACGACATGCGCTACGCCACTGAAGACAATTTTTTGAAGGCCAAGGTCTACGAATGTGCGGAATGCTACACGAGGGTTAAGACGGCAAGGGCATTGATGGCCGCCAATGTCGATTTTCAGGACCATGGCGTAAAAATTAAGTTCTTCGATTGTTATCGCCCCAATTCGGTACAATACCTGATGTGGGAAATCGTGCCTAACCCCCAATACGTGGCCGATCCCGTAAAGGGTTCAATACATAATAAGGGTGGGGCGGTAGACATTACCTTGGTTACGCTGGATGGGGAAGCATTGGATATGGGAACGGACTTTGATTTTTTCGGAAGACTTGCCTACCATGACAATCTCGATTTGCCCCAGAACATTCTCGAGAACCGGAAATTGTTGAAGGAAACCATGGAAAAACATGGATTTTGGTCGGTACGTACCGAATGGTGGCATTACAACCTTGGGACAGCCTCCAATGACAAGGTGGCTGATTTCAAATGGAACTGTGATCAGTGAAATATTTAATAACAACCAACATAAATTCAAATGCAGCATGTTACGAAGAGCAATGGTACTGATCTTTTTCCTTCTTATTGATATGGTGATGGCACAGGATACCATTATGCAATTATGGCCCGAAGGCAAGATACCCAATCAACTAAAATCGAACGAGCAGGAGTTGCGGGAAACCGATGACATCTTAAGGATTTCGAAGGTGCAGGTACCCACCATTGAAGTGTATTTGCCGGCCAGTCCCAATGCCAACGGACAGGCCATGTTGATTTTTCCCGGAGGTGGTTATGGCATGTTGGCCTATGATTGGGAAGGCACAGATATCGCCAAATTTTTGAACAGCAAGGGGGTCGCCGGTATAGTGGTCAAGTACCGTTTGCCCAGCGCCATTTCACAGAAGGAGATGTACAACGTTCCCTTGATCGATGCCCAAAGGGCCCTGAGGTTGGTGCGCAGTAAGGCACTGGATTTTCACATCGACCCCAATAAAATCGGCATTATCGGGTTTTCCGCAGGGGGACATTTGGCTTCAACCCTGGGAACGCATTTCAATGAAAAGGTGTATGAACCCTTGGATGGGGCAGATGCGCTTAGCGCCCGCCCCGATTTTATGGCCTTGGGCTATCCGGTCATCAGCCTTACTTCCCCTGCGACACATCGCGGTTCAAAAGAAAACTTGTTGGGAAAAAGTCCGACCGCTGCCTTGGAAGCCTATTTTTCGAATGAACAGCAGGTAAGTTCCGATACGCCTCCCACCTTTTTGTTCCACGCCACGGATGATGCGGCAGTTCCCGTGGAGAACAGCCTGCTGTTCTTTCAGGCCTTGAAAGACCACGGTGTTTCGGCCACGATGCATATTTACCCCAAGGGCGGTCATGGATTTTCCTTGGCTAGAAATGACGTGCATTTAAGGGGTTGGACGGAACGGCTGTACGAATGGATGGCAAGTTTGGAATAGTTTTGGGCATTTTTTTGAAAAGATAGAAGTTAATCTGACTAACTTTTATATTTTTGCAGTCCGATTTCGAAACCGCATTCCAATAAACCCCATGCTTTAAAAGGCCCAGGAATTTGGAATTTGTCTGTTGAAATTTTATGGTTCGAGCTGTTCAATTTCGGGATGTAGCGCAGTCCCCGCTGTAGAGCGGGACAGGCCGGTAGCGTATCCCGCCGCTGGCGGGATGGTCGCAAACATAATGGGATATGTGGTTTACATATTGTTGAGTGAGAGTTTGGGAACCTATTACGTAGGGCAGACGGACCACCTTGAAAAACGGATTTTGACGCATAACAATGGCGGCAGGAAATACACTTCCAAGGGCATTCCCTGGACGTTGATAAGGACAATTGAATGTACAAGTAGGTCGGCAGCGATCCTACTTGAAAGAAAGATAAAAAAGAGAGGTATCAAACGGTATCTCAATGAAAATTAAGTATTCGGGATGTAGCGCAGTCCCCGCTGTAGAGCGGGACAGGCCGGTAGCGTATCCCGCCGCTGGCGGGATGGTCGCAAACATAATGGGATATGTGGTTTACATATTGTTCAGTGAGAGTTTGGAAACCTATTACGTAGGGCAGACGGACCACCTTGAAAAACGGATTTTGACGCATAACAATGGCGGCAGGAAATACACTTCCAAGGGCATTCCCTGGACGTTGATAAGGACAATTGAATGTACAAGTAGGTCGGCAGCGATCCTACTTGAAAGAAAAATAAAAAAGAGAGGTATCAAACGGTATCTCAATGAAAATTAAGTATTCGGGATGTAGCGCAGTCCGGTAGCGTACACGCCTGGGGGGCGTGTGGTCGCAGGTTCAAATCCTGTCATCCCGACCAGTAGAAAAGTGATTTGCACCCGCAAATCACTTTTTTTATGCCCTATCTTGATTCGAAATCATGTCATCCCTTTTGATTTTTTTCTATGAGATGGTCACTTTGGTTGTCGGTAAGGTTTGCGATCATGTTCGATCCTCATCACATCGGATACCTTTAAGTATCATTTCAATGCCCCATTTCAAGGTTTCGTCCGCCTCTTTGTTGGTAAGGCCACAAACATCCTTGGCCACTATCAGCGCATCGATTCCCATTAAAATAGATGCTATATTCTTTAGATTCTTTAAATTGTTCTTGGACATTTCTTTTTCAAATGAGGCCAATACAAGCTCCATGGTCGCCACCCTTCTTGCGCCTCTGATTTTTTTCTTGGATACGATCGATTCATTTAAAACGGCACTTAAATAGCGCCTAAATAGTAATTCGTGATCCTGTGCTGATTGATTGTAATAATTCTGAATGGTAATCACGGATTCGAGTAATGGCATTTCCCTCACTTTTTCGAACAGGACATGCGGAGGGGAATAATGAACATGGAGTGATGCCTCGGTGTAAAGTAGTTCGAGCGTTGGAAAATACCTATAGATGGTTGCCCGCGATACCTTGGCCTTTTTTGCAACTTCTTCCAAAGTAAAATTCCTTTTTTTCGACATCAAGACCTTGGCAGCTTCCAGAATTCGAGATCTGGTTTTCAGTTTCTGATTAACCCGGCCTTGATGGAGTGACATTTTATTCATGAGACAAATATCTCATAAAGTTTGTAGATTTCAAAATATTATTTTAGTTTTGTGAGACACGAATCTCATAAAAAGAAATACTATGACAAAATGGGTATTGGGACATAAAATTACACCACAGGCATCCACTGGCGATTTGGATATTGTTATCGGAGAGACCCCTGCACAAATGAAAGGGCCACCACCCCATCATCATAACGGTTATCATGAGGTATTTTTGGTCATGGAAGGGGAAATGGCTTTTATGATAGATGGAGAAAACAAGGTGATCGGCAAGGGTGAGTCGATCAACCTGCCACCAAAAACAATACATACCTTCTCCAACAACACCGATGCGAGCTGTAAATGGATCAATATTCACAGTCCAAAAGGGTTTTTAAGGTTTTTTGAAACCTTGGGCGTATCGGCAAACGAAGAAAATGCGCAATTAAAATCCCTGTCCCCTGAAATTATTCAGGAAGTGATGCGAACGGCATCAGGTTATGACATGATCATTGCAACCCATTAATCAACCAAAAACCAACAATTATGAAAAGAAACGACTTTTTCAAATTAACCGCCACTTTAGGTACAGCAATGGTTACCGTGCCCACTTCCCTCCTTGCCGGTACAAAAAGGGTCCTGAATAATTTAAAACCAAGAATAGTAAGAAACAGTGAAGGGAAGACCGTTGATGTTATTGGCGATCGGCAAACGTTCAAGCTTACCGGGAAAGACACCAACGGCCTGTTCACTTTGATCGAGGAGGAAAATGAGCCTGGAACGGGAATCCCGCCGCATGTGCATGCGCATGAAGATGAAGTGTTCAAGGTAATCGAAGGAGAAATGGAGCTGACCGTAGGGGATCAAACCACCATCTTAAAGTCGGGGGATCTCGCCTTTGGCCCAAGAGGGGTACCCCATTCCTGGAAAATTGTCGGGGATTCTAAAGCCAAAGTTATATTGAGTGTTTTCCCGGCAGGGATTGAAGATATGTTTGAAGAACTTGGCGAGCTGCCTCCCGGTCCGCCCGATTTTCCCGTGGTTGCCGAAATTTGCGGCCGTTATGGCATTAGATTTATACAATAAACCGTACGATTTCTCCTATGGCTCAGCCCATGTGTGCGCTGATCTTATTTTCTATCAACAATGGTGGTCCAATTTTTCGAAAGAGTTTTATCATCGGCTTGTTTATTGGTCACTATCAACGACATAGGATGGCTGGCAAGATGTTACTGAATCTTATTCCGTAGTGCAGAAATCAATTTTTAAAGAAATTTACTCAGGCGGTGCCATTAACATGGTCCAACTCGCATGCACCATTTTCCAGTGGCCATCGAACAAGGCATAAACGACCGTCGCGGCCCATTTCGACCCTGCGGTACCATCAAACATTGTGGGATGATATTGATAGGAAAGGATGACCGTTTCTCCATATTGCCTTGCTTTCAAACCTACGATTTCGAAATTATGGGCAGGTAGTTCCGCAAATGCGGTTTCTGCATATTTTCGGACATTGTCTTTGCCTTCAATCTGATTTTGTGCTCCGAGATTATCAAAATAAATCGAGTCCGGGTGTGCGTGAATCCCATAGGCCAGAGCATCGCCACTCGACCATCCTTTTAATGCTTCTTTCTCCAAGGAGATTACTTTATCAATGGCTTCCATGATTTCATGAGTTTAGAAACGCGTTAGTTTCATTTTATTTAAGATTTCTATGTAATTGGGTTCATTCTTTAAGGTATCAAAAATTGGATCAATTCCCAAATAGGGCATGTTGGGATCTCTTACCTCTAATGCCCTATTGAGGTACACGATGGCTTTGTCCCTAATTCCGGCCCGGGTATATAAAGTGGCTATCTGCCAGGGGGTGCTGTACGAACCATCGGCCCCATCGATTTTGAATTCGGCAACTTTTACCAAAGCTGATTCATAACCCCCATTTTTGTACCCCTCTTGCAGCACTTTGGCCGTTTCAAGTTCGCCTTTTTCAATATACGATCTCTTGAAAATCTCATAGGATTTATCAAATTCTCCAAGATTGTAATAGACCGATCGTAAGGTAGAGAGTGCCACCGGATGATTGTTGTTCTCATTTAAGATATTCAACAATATCGCCTCCGCACTTCTATATCTTCTGGTATAGTTGAGCACCATCCCGTACAATGATTGGTGCAGTATGTTAAAAGGATCCAATTGAATGGATAGTTCAATCTCCGTGATCGCTTCATCCATCTTGCCTAGGATTACCAGCAAATGTGAAAAATAAGCCCGACCAATCGCCTAGATTCGGATTAATTTGGAGCGCCCTTTTAAATGATTTATATCCTTGCTCCCAATCCCAGTCTATCCAGACATTGAGTGTCGCACGAAAAAAATAGGAATCGGAATTGTTCTCATCAAGATCGAGGGATCTGTACATATTTTTATAGATCTTGGGCAATGCCTCATTTGGATTGATCAGACCCATTTGTGCCCTTCCGCTCCAAACCGAGGCCATACCGGTATAGGCAGGGGCAAATTTGGGGTCTATGGTGGCAGCCTTTGAAAAGTAATCCAAAGATTTTTCAAGGCCCTGCCGGCTTAATTCCCCCCAATGATACATGCCTTGTAAATATGCTTCATAAGCGTCAGGTACCACTTCATCAGCACGATTAAGCTCCTCAGATTCCGATTCCGTTAATTTTGCATCAATCTGACTGGTAATATCCTTTACCACTTCATTATACATGGCAAGAACATTCTTTACTTCACGATCATAGGAATTTGCCCAAATATGTTCCTCTGCCCCAATGGTTTTTAGCAGCTGCACTTGTATCCTTACCTTATTTTCATGTTTTAATACGGTCGCTTCGACAATCGCATCCACTCCCAGGGCTTCCCCAATCTCCGAAATAGGTTGTTTTGCGTCTCTGAAACGAAGCGTAGAAGTCCTTGAAATTACCCGCAAAGCGCTGATGTGGGATAGTTCGGTGATCAAGGCATCATGCATTCCGTCAACAAAGAATTGTTGCTCAGGATCGCCTGATAAATTTTGGAACGGCAATACGGCCAGGGAGTCGATTTTATCTGAACCAATCAGTTCTTTTTTTCTATGCCTGGAGGTCTTGGGAAAATCCTTATCGGCAATGGCAAAGGTAGGGACGGGCTTTTTGACATTTTTCAATAATATCATACCCAGATTTGCAAACAGAATGTCACAATCTTTCTCTATCGCTTCGTAAACCTTTCCGGATATAAAAATGCCGCCAGGGTCGGCGACCGATTGCAATCTCGAAGCAATATTGACACCATTGCCAAAAACGTCATCATTCTCAATGGTCACCTCTCCAAAATGTATCCCAATCCTTATTTTGCACAACATTGACCTCGCTTCCAGTTGAATATCCCGGGCACAGAGGGTTGCTTTTAATGGGCTGTCAAATTGGGCGAGCATGCCATCACCCATCTCCTTAATGAACCAGCCGCCATATTTTTCAATATTGGTGAGATGGATGGCCCTGCTCTTGCGCAATAATTTCAAGGCTTGCTTTTCATCTTCCCCCATCATCCTGGTATACCCCACGATATCGGTAAACATGATGGCCGCTAACTTTTTTTCGAGTGACTTCTGCATGATCTTTGAAACAGGTTGCACTTGTTTTGCAATTCATTCAGGGGCACATCTTAAGTTAACACATAAATTTTGAATATAAAAACACAGGATTATGGGTTGAAGGTTGGCTAATTATGATTACAGACATCACGTTTAAATAAGACGTTATTGTCGGGCATTTTAATAAAATCGGTTTGTTTTAGGTATTCGCTTTTGACCCGAGGCACCATAACGGTTGCGAATAAAAGAAGTGCAGGAAATTATTGGATATCAGGAGGCATTAAAAAACAGATGGCTTTCGGCATTACACTTATGGTAGCCGGGGCAAGGCCCACGAACTCGCCATCGGCTTCGATACCACAGGAGTCGTTACTTTCGATCAAAACTTCTGTGGCATCATGGTAGCTAACCTGGGGAAGGTTTATTTTCACTCCTTTTTTTAGATTGCCGAGGTTTTTTAGATAGTCCCAAATGCTTAAATCCCCGAAGATGACAACCTGAAACTGCCCATCGCCAAGCTTGGCATCAGGGGCCGCGTTGATGGCATTGCCAAAGTAACATCCGTTGGCCACTGCCATTTGTAGCAACTTGCCTTTCCACTGCCATGTGCTGCTTGTACAGCTCACCTCTTTTTTATCGTAGCTGAGAAACCCTTTTATGATGTGCCTGAAGTAATTGAAGCCAGAGCCTAACACACTTGATGATCGTTCTATATTCAGTACCACTTCCGGGCCTAGCCCAATACCTGCTATATTGATGAAATGGCGGGTTTCCCGGGTCCGATGTAGTATTATTTTCCCAAGGTCTATTTTTTGGGTGGTATTGGATCGTATCAGTTCGATCAGTTCTTCAATGGAATTGGAGATGCCTGCCGTTCTGGCAAAATCATTGGCCGAACCATGTGGGAGCAACCCGATTGTCGGGTATTCATCGGCTGGGATGTTACTTTGCAAAACGCCATTGATAACCTCGTGCAGGGTGCCATCGCCCCCAACGGCAACGAGATGATCACAGCCGTTTTCAGTGGCTTGCTTTGCCAATTCAATGGCGTGTTTTTTCCTTAGCGTGGCAATGAACTTCACACCGCCCATGTTCGTTTGTTGACAGTATTGGTCAAGCCTTGGGAGCAATTTTGCCAAGCGGTTGTTTTTATTGTTGACGATAAACACGATGTTCATTCGGGCAAGGTAGCACATTCCTTTATTTTAGAAAATAACACGAACAAGCATAGTGCTGTCCCTGATTGTGAAACTGCCCAATGGCAATTTTTGTGGATAACCGAAAAGGCTAGTTTTAATTCGGTCTTTTTTTTTATCTGGAACATATCCCTTTAATCAAATTTGGGGCTCCTATTCAAATTGGCTACGCACTTGCCAATGAGTAGTTGCGTGTCCCGAGAGCTCTCGGTTTGGCACTAAACTTTGCAAACCCGTACCAAGCTGACCCCCAAGCCTGGGGGCCACAGGAATTTATTGTAGTAGGCGGGAAGAAGCAACCTGTCCGCCTCGGGCGGATTATTAATAGCAGTTATTGTGTTTCTAATGATTCCTTTTTCTTTTATAATGTTGCTGTAACAGCTGATTGAAATACACTTTTGATGCAACAAGTTCAAAATCCAATTTTTTGGGCAGTTCGGAAAATAATCTGGGGCCACCACCCAATAGCACCGGGAAAACGGTAATGATCATCTCATCGATCATGTCTTCTTCCAAAAAATGTTGGATCGTGACACCGCCATCGATATAAAGTCTGAGATACCCTTTTTTATGGATTTGCCCTAAAATTTCCGACAAGGTCCCTTTTAACAGATGTGCCTTGCCTTTATGGCTTTCAGGTATTTCGGTCAATGAATTGCTCAAGACGAATACCGGTTTTTTGTAAGGCCAATCAACATCAAACCCCAAAACCGTTTCAAAGGTATTGCGCCCCATCACCAGCGCGTCGATCCTGTTGGTGAATGCCACATAGCCCATGTCCTCGTTTTCCGGAATCGGAATCGAATCGAGCCATGCAATACCCCCATTTTTATCGGCGATATAACCGTCCAAACTGGTTGCAATATAGATACTGTTCCTCTTTTCCATTGTTTACTTCCGTCGTCCTTTATGATTGAAAAAAGTTCGTTGCCATCATTCGTCCGAGGCATATTCGAACCGAACCTAAAGTTAGCTTTTTGCGCTGGATTTCCGTTTAGTCCCGATAAGCATCGTGACGCCGCAAAGCAACATGGCCGTTGACGGCACTCTTATGACTTAAATTTGTTTGATAGTGTCACTAAAACCAGCATTGCTTGGTCAGAATCTTTAATGTCAACAAAAATATGGTCGTGATAATAGCCGGCAATGACATTGCAACTGATTCCTTTTTTTGCCAGTTCGGCGGAAAATACAGCGGTCAATCCTACGGCTTCAAGGGATGAGTGCACCCTTAGGGTAATCCATGCTGCAATATATCCATAACTGAGGTGCAACGCGTCGGCTTTGTTACGTTCCATGACAATCGTTGTCCCCTCCTCCTCTTTAAATTCACATACCGTGTCGTTTCGATCGATCGCATCTACATTCACCACGGTAGAAAACACGTATTCTCCCTTGTTGAGCTTGGGCGATAGGCTACTTATCATTTTGGACAATTCGGTTTCCCCGGCCATAGTATTCGTTTTTGGTTATCAGTCCCAGGGCCCCATCGTGGAAATATTGACGAACGATTTGCCATCATAGCGATTGAGCCCCAACCAACCGCCGAGCCAAAGCCTGCCTTCTTTATCTTCGAAGATGCTTTGTATGGCATCACTGACAAGACCGTCCTTTTCTCTAAAATTGGTGAAGGTTTTTCCATCGTACCTATATACCCCAAAACGTTTTACGGGAAACCAAATGCTGCCCTTGCTGTCTTGATATAGGTGCCAGACCTCGGTACCTTCCAGTCCGTACCGTTGGCTCATGTTCACAAATGATTTCCCATCGTAACGGCAGAGGCCATTATGGGTGGTGGCAAACCAAATCGTGCCGTCATTGGCTTCAAGAATGCTGTTCACATTGTTGTTGCATAGGCCCTGTTGTTCCGAAATATTGATCAGTGACTTTCCATCGTACCTATAGGCCCCTCCGTTGGTGCCGAACCACATCTGACCTTCACGGTCTTCCATGATGCTGTGCACGATCCTCGCGCTTGTAACGCCCCTGCTGGGATCTGGTTTGGCCTCCGGAATGGGAAATGCGGTAAATGATTTCCCATCAAAACGACACGCCCCTTGCAGCGTACCGATCCAAATGATCCCGTTTCGGTCGACGGCCATGCTCCAAATATCATTATTGAGCAGGCCATCCTTCTCGGAAAAATTGGTAAAAGAGCGTCCGTCGAATTTGGTCAGCCCTTGTTCGGTACCGAACCAAACATTGCCATCCTTATCCTCTACGATTCCCCTTACCGCCATACCGCCGAACCCTTCATTGATCGAGAAATACTCGAGTTTACTCCCATCGTAATCGGATGACGCCATCGCCATTGGTGCCGAACCATAGATTTCCTTGTTTGTCTTGGAATATCCTTCGCACGAAATCGCTGATGCGTTGGGGCTCGAGCAAAGGCATGCCATAGTTTTGGTTGGCACGTTCCAATTCCTTTATCGAGCTATCGTTGGCACTGGTCTTTGACCCATCCCCATATTTATCGAGACTATCCTTGGGCACCGTGGTGTTGACTTGTCCGTTACATGAAATAATAAAAACGGACAAGAGCAGCAGAAGGTACATCGGTACGACAGTTTGACGCGTCATTTTTCCTGTTTTTAACTGCATATTTTTACGATAGGTCTTTTTTTCATTCATCCTTTTAAGTTTGGCATGATCGGCCAACTTTCCAATTCATTGCATCGTGATCATCCATACGATTTCCAACATGGAACTAAGATAACGATTCATTAGGTGCTTTGGGGTGTTGCACTCCCAAAAGGAGTTGTGCTTGTTTATTCGGGGAAGTTCCAAATGAAGTTGCCATGGTCGCTCATTTCATTTGGCTTGACACCCGCTCAGAACATCTTCAAATATTCCGAATGCGTACTATGTGTATGGGCGTGCCTCCGTGCTACATCATAAGCTCCATTGATAAGCACATAAGACTTACAGATAATTATTTAAAATTTATGCCTTTTGAATTTCGTAAATTTGAGAATAAGAACAGTCTAAATCTACCGAAAATGGAAAATAAATCACATCCGGGTGCAACCGGCATCGACACGAACGACGCCAGCATGTGCCCTTTTTTGAATGGGGAAATGAAGCAAGCGGCCGGTGGGGGCACCACGAACCGCGACTGGTGGCCCAACTCCTTAAATCTGAACATCCTGCGCCAACATTCTGAGTTGGCCGATCCCATGGACAAGGATTTCGATTATGCCGAGGCATTCAAAAGCCTTGACCTCGAAGCCGTCAAAAGCGATCTCAGGAAGCTGATGACCGATTCACAGGATTGGTGGCCAGCCGATTACGGCCACTACGGACCTTTCTTCATACGAATGGCATGGCATGCCGCCGGAACCTATCGAATCGCTGACGGTCGCGGAGGCGGCGGTACCGGGGCACAGCGATTCGCCCCATTGAACAGTTGGCCCGATAATGCCAACCTTGATAAGGCCAGGGTGCTCCTATGGCCCATCAAACAGAAATATGGAAAAAAAATCTCCTGGGCAGACTTGTTGATTTTGACCGGGAATGTCGCCCACGAATCCATGGGCTTGCCGATGTACGGCTTTGCCGGGGGCCGGGAAGATATTTGGCAGCCCGAAGAAGATATTTATTGGGGTTCTGAAGCACAATGGTTGGGCAACAAGGAACGCTACAACGAAAAAGGGGAATTGGAAAGACAGATGGGCGCTGCCCATATGGGATTGATTTATGTAAATCCTGAAGGCCCCAACAGAAATCCCGACCCTGTGGCCGCTGCCCGTGATATCCGGGAAACCTTTGGCCGAATGGCCATGAACGACTATGAGACGGTCGCGCTGATCGCCGGGGGACATACCTTCGGAAAGACACATGGGGCCGCCAGCGATGCGGAATTTCTGGAAGCAGAACCCGCAGGAGCCTCCATAGAAATGCAGAGCCTGGGATGGAAAAGCAATTTTAAAACCGGTAAAGGCACCGATGCGATTACCAGTGGATTGGAAGGAGCATGGACCGATACCCCTATAAAATGGAGCCATAAGTACCTTGAAAACCTATTCGGCTATGATTGGGAACTGACCAAGAGTCCGGCAGGGGCATGGCAGTTCCAGCCCAAAGACGGTGCGGGTGCGGGCACGGTGCCAGATGCACAAGACCCCCACAAGAAACACGCTCCCTTTATGCTGGTCACAGACCTTTCGCTGAAAATGGATCCCGCCTATGAGAAAGTCTCGAGACATTTCCTTGAAAATCCGGAAGAATTCAAGGAAGCCTATCAAAAAGCGTGGTTCAAACTGACCCATCGCGACATGGGGCCAAAGTCCCGTTTCCTGGGTCCTGAAGTACCCAAAGAAG
This sequence comes from uncultured Flavobacteriaceae bacterium, assembly GCA_963760375.1. Lineage (GTDB taxonomy): Bacteria > Bacteroidota > Bacteroidia > Flavobacteriales > Flavobacteriaceae > Pelagihabitans. The sequence continues at coordinate 722,149 of CAVXCS010000005.1, forward strand.
ATTTGATCTGGCAAGATCCCGTTCCGGCCGTGAACCACGAACTGATCGATACCAAGGATGTTGAAAGTTTGAAAAAAACCATCCTGGCCACAGGCTTAAAGGTTGCTGAACTGGTAGGCGCGGCTTGGGCTTCTGCCTCCACCTTTAGGGGGTCTGACAAAAGGGGCGGTGCCAATGGTGCCCGCGTTCGTTTGGCGCCCCAGAACCATTGGGAGGTGAACAACCCCGTGCAATTGGGCAGGGTCTTGGATGCGCTTACCCAGGTTCAGGAAAATTTCAACGGCGCCCAAAAAGGAAACAAAAAAGTTTCCTTGGCAGATCTGATCGTTTTGGGAGGCTGCGCCGCTGTTGAAAAAGCGGCCAAAGATGCCGGGCAGGTGCTCACCGTTCCTTTCGCTCCGGGCCGTACCGATGCCAGCGAGGAAATGACGGATGCCGAGGCATTTGAAGTTCTTGAACCGTTCGCTGATGGATTCAGAAATTATCTTAAAGCGAAGACAACGGTCAAAACTGAAGAACTGTTGGTAGACAAAGCCCAACTCATGACATTGACCGCACCGGAATTGACCGTATTGATAGGGGGCATGCGTGCGCTCAACGCCAATTTCGACGGCTCCAAGCATGGTATATTGACCAAGCGGCCAGGTACCCTGACCAACGATTTCTTTGTAAACCTGCTCGACATGGGCAATGAATGGAAGGCGGTAAATGCCGACCAAGAGGTTTTTGAGGGACGTGATCGCAAAACGGGGGCAGTAAAATGGACCGGAACCCGCGTTGATCTGATCTTTGGTTCCAACTCAGAGCTTCGTGCCTTAGCGGAAGTCTACGCTTGCAACGATGCAAAGGACAAGTTTGTGAAGGATTTTGTAAAGGCCTGGGACAAGGTGATGAACCTAGATCGTTTCGAACTGCGTTGATTTTGGGAAGTCTGGCATGGTCCGGGCAATACTTGAACAACAATCATTAAAATTGGTGGTCCCGTAACGGGCCACCAATTTTGTTTAGGATGGAAATGAACTTCTGGATACTGTTTGGTTGTTTGGCAATCCCATATTTTACCTATTTCCCTGTTTTCGAGCCAGCCGTAGCTTTAGCAGAGGTTGGGTTTTGATTCATCAGGTCGAATCGTATTTTTCCAAAGAATTTGATCATGGCTTTTGATTGTGGTCAGGTCGAGCGGAGTCGAGACCTATTTGAGCTTATTCATTTTTTGAAGGGGTTTCATTTTAATGTCCCGGTTAGGATGAGGTCTCGACTCCGCTCGACCTGACATTGCTAGACTCCGCTCGACCTGACATTGCTAGACTCCGCTCGACCTGACATTGCTAGACTCCGCTCGACCTAACCTGTTTATTTTATTCGCTCGTTTTTACTTCGGTTGATTAGTCGATCGCCTATCAGCGATTTTAAGATGTTGTTCGTTAAGCCTCCTGTCCGAAGGTCAGCAAATTATGGTCTGGATCGAGCAATGCGAATTCCCTTTGGCCCCAGGGTTTTGTTTTTAAGGGTGCATTGGGGTGGATGGGCACGTTCTTGTCGAGGAACGATCGGTACAGGCCATCGATGTCATCGGTTCTGATATAGACCATTCCATAATTCTCTTTTGGGTCGAGGTCTTTAAATTCAAAAAAATGGATTTGGATCTGGTCTTTTTGAACCATAAGATAGCCTTCGAAGTCAGCGCTGCCAAAGACTTCAAACCCCAGTTTATTGATATAGTAGTCCCTGGTCACGGTCTTGTCTCGCATGGGCAGTTTTGGATGGATCTCTGTGAGCATCATTGTTTTTTTAAATCGTTCGATTAATTTTTCACAAAGACCATACAATGCTGCCAGGGCAGGTTGCCTATGTTGCGTTCAAGCTTCATCCCCGCGGCCTGCATTTCTTTCACGGCCTGTTTTTCGGTCATTTTATGAAGTTTCTTGATGGGGACAGCATTGTCTTCACCGCGATATTCGATCAAGTATAATTTGCCATCCGCCCTTAATGCCTTTTTTATGGAGCGAATCATTTCGAGGGGATGATCGAACTCGTGGTACACATCGACGAGAAGTACCTTGTCCACCGAATTTTCAGGCAGGTTCACATTGATATCGCTCCCTTGTATGGGCACCACGTTCTTTGCCTTCCCATTATCCTTGTTTTTACGGAGGGCTGCCAACATTTCTTCTTGAATATCAACGGCATAGATCAGGCCTTCCCCTGCCATGGGCGCCATTTTAAAGACATGGTAACCCGACCCCGCCCCAATATCCGCGATATTGTCGCCGGGACCAATGTTCATGTTGCCCAGCAATTTTGCGGTGTTTTCTTCTTCCTCCCGTTCAGGACGTTCGAGCCATCCGATTCCCTGAAAACCCATGACATGGGCGATTTCACGTCCCATATACCATTTTCCAATGCCATTCGGGTCTCCCGTTTTAAAGGTGTAGTTTCCAGTTGAGGACTTATCTTGGGAATGACACCCAGTTATTGACAACACCATGCTGAACAGAATCAGGGCCCGAGCCTTTGTTTTCATCATCTAATCGAAGGTTTTGGTTCTGAATCTTTTTTGGGCCAGAGGTCTGATTTTCCGGCCCGGACATTTCATATGCTAAAAATAATAAAATTAAGGCTAGATGAGAATTGCCAAATAGGGGGCATTATTAAACTTGGTTATTGATGTGTTTTCTTATCGATAAATTCCACCTACTTTTTTGCGCCCTTATAGTTGCTTCTGTTCACGTCGATCAATGCTTCCAGCTTTGCCTTACTGATAATGATCTCTTCTTTTAAGCCTATCAGATAAGTTTGCTCCTTTTTCCCATCCGCAATATGCTGTAGATAATTCTTGATGGCCAGGACGATCAAAATCCCGATGACCACAAGAACGATTTCGCCCAGCGCATAAAACAGATAGTTGCTAACTATTTTTCACCGATAAGCTGCTTTCTGATTTTTCGGAAAAATTTTATCATGTCATTGCACTACTTAAAAGATCAAAGGTTTTGCTTTTGCTGACCATCCAGGAAATCATGGTTGTTTCCGAGTTCCATAATCAAGGCTAGTTCCCATGACCTATCATCTTTATGGCACTATCGTTCCCGGTCAACTGCCAATGTCCCAAGGAAACAGGGATATTACCAATAGCGTTCATTTGATCGAAAAAATCTTTGACCTTAAATGCTTTTCCTTCGTTCTCCATTTTTTTGGCATAGTCCGCGAGGGCTTCCTTGATCAAATATTTCCCGCTAATGTAACTGCTGCCATAGCCCGGTTGTCTGAGGTAAAAATGTTGCTCGAAGATTAGCAGCTCCTTTTCGGTTTTCATCCATCCTCTCGGCGTAAATTCAGAATGGATTCCGCCCGCTTCTTCCATGGTCATGTCATTGCTGTGTGCATATAACGAACCTAAACCTCTGGCGGCACGTTGTGCGATCATGATATGGACGATCTCCCTCGATCGCGGCGATTCATCGTATAAACCGGCATCCATGAACATTTCTTCGACTGCGGTGGCCATGCCCTCGTTCCGAGAATCAAAAATATTATAGAGCAGGGGCCCTTTCCTGATTTCGCTTTTATGGGGTTCCGTATCCATACGCGCCAACTCGAACCAATGATAAAAATGGGAAAATAGGGGTCTTGGATCCAAGTGGGCCGTAATCCAAAAGAAGTTGCGTGTTTCTTTCGGAACATATTTTCCCAGATGTTCCCTTAAAGCCGGTTCAAAATATGGCTTCACGGTGACGATGTCCTGTCCTTTTAGAAAGTCCATCAAACTGGTGGCCGACCGATCGGCCAGTGCGGCATATTCTTCTTCGGAACCGGCATCCGCTATCATAGGTAAGGCCCTGTTCCGGTGCTCTTCCAATTTTAGGGAGGTCCATGCACTTGCCAGTTCGCTTTTCAAAAGCATCACTTCATCGTCCCATGTCATAGGCAACAAGTGCACATTCTGTATGTACCAGGTATAATTTTGCTTACCTATGCCCGAGGGCCCCGTCTTCCGATCGGCCTGTGCCAGGAGCCAATCGCTTAAATCATCTGTAGCGGCAATGGCCTCGTTCAATATCCTGACCAACTCTGGATCGGATTTGACATCCTCTTGTTCAAGCAGGGTTTTGAGATCGGCTGATTGGACTTTTATATCACGGATCCCGGCCCGCCAAAGTTCTTTGGCGTTGCCCGTCAGGTTTAGTTTGGCTTGGGCATTCAAGGGTGCAATAACCTTTAGGTCGGCGATCAACCGTTTTTTTTCATTGGCACTTAAAGGAAATACATAGGTCCATAATTCGGTGGTCCTATGGTGTGTTGGTCCCTCATGGGCAGGTACATCGCTTCGTTCTGTCCAAATCGATTTATAAAAAGCCGGGTCGCGCTCCCAGGGTTTTAGAATATGATAGTTGAAATCATAACCGTTCATTTCCGCCCACACGATATACCAATCGACCTGCTGTTCAATGGGCCAGGTCGCCTTATCTATGGCGTTGAGCCGGGCCCGTAGGGTCTCGAAGGTAGTCCACCGGCTGTCGAAAGTGGCCTTGGTATAATCGGGGGCCCCCTCTTTTAACGGGGGTTTCTCAAAAGAGCGCCATGTCTTAAAAAGGGCGACCAGATCGTTATAGTCGGTTGAAACCGAAGTGGAATTCCCTATTTCTTGCCCCTTCGATCCAAAGCTGATTACTATAAAAAGTAACAAGCTGTATAGTTTGGTTGTATTCATAGTATGGCTCATTCTGAACGGAAAGATAAACATTCAAATAGAATTGCTGCAATGATCGCAGATCGGAAAGGGTAGGCCATAACCCCAACATTGCTGGAATGGCAGTCGGTCCAATTAAAGTAAATCATTGGGGGATGGTCTACCATTCCCAAAATGAAGAAGCGATTGGCTTAAGCCCGATGCAATCCTTTTGGATTGGTCTGATGTACAGCAATATTGACCTTTTTGCCGTTATATAAAATATGATCATTACCCACTTTACAGGAACGGCATTTTGGGATTTAGAACAAAACAAAAAACGGGGATTTTAATCCCCGCTTTTTTACTGGTTTGGATTTTTGGAACGCTAATTTCCATAGGCTTTGTCCAAAAATAGATACCTGGCGTCGTTTTCGGCCTTGACCAATTTGCTCTGGGTATCGATGACCATCACCGGGGGATTGGGATCATTGGCTTTGGCGGCCGACCAATCGGGAAGATCGGCCTGGTTCGGATTGCCGGTCTTGATGAAATTCGCAAAATAGTTCAGCATGTCTTGGGATACCTTGTAATCATCGGGCGTCCATGCATAGTCATCCACCAAGTGAAGGTTGCCCATACAATATTCGATTTCACAGGCATGGGGTGCTCCGATGGGGCCTGGGGCCTGGGGTGCATCGGGGTTTTTCTCGACAGTGCCTCCGGCAAGGCCCGATGCGAGATTTTGATTCACCAAAGGGGGCCTAAGTTTGCTGTAAAGATAACGGTATACGGGTTGTCCACTGTTTTGGCGGTGCAGGTCGAACCATTTCCAGGTACTGTAGGCGATGAATCGATCGGAAGCCAGATCTGTGGCCGAACGTTCTACGTCCTTTTCCGATGCATGGGGATATAGTTTCAATACTTCTGCATATTTTTCAGGATAGGCTTCCTTGACCTTGGCGACGAAGCTTTCTTCGGTATAGGGCTGGCCTTGCATAAAGGCCATGCCGGGTATTTCAGCGGAATTCCATCCCAAAAGCAATGGCACGTGCGCCTGTTCTTTGGCCTTGAAGGTTTCCGGCAGTGTTTTGGTCAGAAAATACCCGTCGAGCACGGCGGGAAAACCGAAGCGTTTCGATTCGTTGTAAATTTCATAAACTTCCCGGGTGCTCAGTGCCCTTAATTGGGCCAAGCTTGTAACTCCCACATTTTGGGCGAATTCCAGCCCCATTTTTTCGGCATCTTTCAATGGTATGGGCGACATGGTCGGGTTGATGCCCGCGCCGCTTTCCCCGATGGCCCCGGCGATCAGATTTTTGGATAGCGGAGAGGCCATTTGTTGGCTCACCCCGATAGAACCCGCAGATTCCCCTGCAATGGTAACCTTCTTGGGGTCGCCCCCAAAGGCCGCAATGTTTTTTTGTACCCATTGCAGTGCGGCATGCTGGTCGAGCAGTCCGTAATTGCCTGAAGCCTTATAGGAGGCTTCCGCACTGAGTTCGGGATGGGCCAAAAAGCCAAAGATGTTCAAACGATAGTTGGTGGTGACGACTACGATGCCTTTTTTGGCCATGCTCTCCCCATCATAACGGTACTCCGAAGCATCCCCGGCCACATTGCCACCGCCAAAGAAATATACCAATACCGGCAGATCTTTTGAGTTTCTGGTCGCAGGGGTCCAAACGTTCAAATAAAGGCAGTCTTCACTGACCCCGGCCGAACGCGATTTCATATCCCCAAAGACCATCGTTTGCATGGGCCTTGGTCCAAAGGCCTTGGTTTCTTTTACCCCATTCCAATTGTCAAGGGGCTGGGGTGCTTTCCAGCGCAAGTCGCCCACGGGCGGTTTGGCAAAGGGCACGCCAAAATAAGTCTGGATTCCGGTATGGGTATCATAATTCCCTTCGATGACCCCGTTGTCGAGCTTTACCTGCACGGGAAAGGCATTCTGGTGCTGTGCCTTGGTAAATTGGTTGGCGATTAGAAATATTACACTGAAGAAGATCAATTTTTTCATGGGATGCTGTTAAAGTTTCTTTATTGTCTCAAATTGTTACAATAATACTTTGTTTTCTTTTAATTTTATCATTTATTTGGTTAAAATTATCTGATTGAGCAATAAAAACAGGAAGGAACTGCCATCCAATGAGACCTATATTCCCAACTTGGCCTTCGATTCGGTCATCTTTGGATTCAATGGCAAGCAGCTTAAAATCTTGGTACTGGAATATCACAATACCGGTTTTTTCGCTTTGCCGGGAGGTTTCGTCAAGCGCAACGAAAATGTGGATGAGGCCGCAAAAAGGGGACTGTTCGAGAGAACCGGATTGGAAAACATCTATCTTGAACAATTCCACACCTTCGGAAATGCCAACAGGACAGTGCCCGGGGTAATGCGGACCATTTTGGAAGCCAATGGTTACCAAATCGAGGAAGATTATTGGCTATTGGATCGCTTTGTATCCGTTGCCTATTACGCCCTGATCAATTACAATGAAGTGGATCCCCAACCGGATTCCCTTTCAGATTCGATCAATTGGTATGCCGTCGATGAACTCCCCCCCTTGATGATGGATCATCATCAGATTGTGGAAAAGGCACTGACCACTTTAAGGGACAATTTGGACAAAAAACTGGTCGGGATGAACCTATTGCCGGACAAGTTCACCATGAAGGACCTTCAAAAAGTATATGAGGCCGTATTGGGGGAGAAACTTCGACGTACCACCTTTCAGCGCAAAATATTGGGGTTGGAAATTTTGGCGCGGCACGAAAAATTGTTCACAGGTGGGGCACATAAGGCACCCTACCTTTATAGTTTTAAGCAGAGCAAAACAACATTACCTATACCGATGGAGCATTGATCCCAACAAATTGCATCATGGAAATCCAAAAATATTTGATCATAACCAATAACAATCACTAAAATCCATTCCAATGAAATACATGACAAGAAAAATGAACTATCAAATGTTGGGCCTGATCCTATTCTTCATGGGTACCGCCCTTACTGCCCAAGAGGTGGTCACCGGTGAAAATGTCGCCGTAACACAGACCGAATCGGGTCAGGTAAGGGGTTATATCCACAATGGCATCTTTACCTATAAGGGAATACCCTATGCGCAAGCGGAGCGCTTTGAAGCCCCTACCAAAGCAAAGGCTTGGGAAGGGGTCAGGAGCTCGACGACCTATGGTCCCGTAGCACCTTTAATGACCCCGACCACGGTCGTTCAGGATGAGCCCGAATTTGTTTTCGACCACGATTGGGGCTATACCAATGAAGACTGTCTTCGCATCAACATCTGGACCCCCAGCATCGACCTCACCAAAAAAAGACCCGTTCTCTTCTGGATACATGGGGGAGGATATACGGCAGGTTCAAGTCAGGAATTGCCATCCTACGACGGCGAAAACCTCAGTAAAAAGGGCGACGTAGTAGTAGTCTCCATCAACCATCGCTTGAATATTTTGGGCTTCTTAGACCTGTCTGCCTATGGCGACAAATACAAGCATTCAGCCAACAACAGTATTTTGGATATGGTGGCGGCGCTGGAATGGGTAAAAACCAATATTGCAAAATTTTGGGGGCGACCCCAACAATGTCACCATTTTCGGTCAATCGGGCGGAGGGGCCAAAGTGAACACCTTGATGGCCATGCCCAAGGCAAAGGGTCTGTTCCACAAGGCAGTGAACCAGAGCGGGTCGTTCCGTACCGCCATGTTGGAAAAAAACGAGACCCAGGCCATTGCGGCCGAAGTGCTTTCCAACTTGGGGCTTACGGACAACCAGGTCGACAGCATTCAAAAGATGCCATTCGAGGCCTTGAGCGCGGCTGGTAGCAAGGCCTTGAAAACCATTGAGGAAAAAATGAAGGCCGAAGGAAAACCGGTCATCGGTTTCGGTTTGGGCTGGGGTCCTAGCCGAGACGGGGAAGACCTGCCTTACCAACTTTTTTCCAAAGAAGCCTTTGCCCTTTCGAAAGAGGTGCCCTTAATGTTGGGGACCACAAAAAATGAATTTACCCCCTTTGCCAACATGAGATTTTTAGGGGCCTCCGAAGAAACGATACTCGCCCATATCAAAGAACAGTGGAAAGATAAATCCGACGCTTACCTGAATGCGGTGCGAAAGGCCTATCCCGGCGATACCGCTGCCAAGGATTTGTTGGATGTGGATACGATGTTCCGTCCGGGTGCTGTGGAACAGGCCAACGAAAAGTCCGCGCTTCAGGGAGGTGCGCCCGTTTATATGTATCTTTTTACCTGGCAATCGCCCGTTTTTGACGGGAAGTACAAAGCGTTGCACTGTATGGAATTGCCCTTTGTTTTTGATAACATCGAACGTGCCAAAAACATGACCGGAGGCGGACAGGGAGCCCATGAACTGGCGGCCAAGGTAAGTGAGGCATGGATCAATTTTGCAAAAACCGGAAATCCCAATCATCGCGGACTGCCCGAATGGCCCAAGTACAACAGCAGCGATACTGCAACGATGCATTTTGATACCAGCTGTGAGGTAAAACCACAGTTGGATAAGGAGTTGTTCGCATTGCTCCCCAATCAATAAAACACACATACAAATATGGAACGAAGCATGAAAATTTCGATTAAATCAATGGTGATAGGGGGGTTGGGCATTGCGTTGCTGGCCATGGGCTGTAGTCCGAAATTCACGGAAGAAGATAAAGGCGATCACATCTTGGTGAGCAATACTGGCGGAATAGCTCTCGGCTATAGCAAAACTTCCGGGGTTAAACTTCTTACGGTCGATCGATTTGCGTTCAAGGATCTGAACAAGGATGGACAACTCGATGCCTATGAAGATTGGCGTCTGTCCGCTGATGACCGTGCGGTAGACCTGGCCGGCAAAATGAGCTTGGAACAAATTGCCGGATTGATGCTCTACAGTGCCCACCAATCGATTCCCTCAGGGGGCAACAGTTTTTTTGGTCCTGCCACTTATGGCGGTAAACCCTTTGCGGAAAGCGGTGCGGCCGCGAGTGACCTGTCGGATGCCCAGCTTAAATTTTTGGAAGAGGATAATGTGAGACATGTGCTCATCACGGGAGTGGAATCTCCTGCCGTCGCCGCAAGATGGAACAACAATGCACAGGCGATGGTCGAGCAATTAGGGCTTGGCATTCCAGTGAACAACAGTTCCGACCCTCGCCATGGTAGTGATTCCTATGCCGAATTCAATGCCGGTGCAGGCGGCGACATATCGATGTGGCCGGGTACCCTGGGTATCGCGGCTTCCTTTGACCCGGGACTGATGCGCCAATTCGGTGAAATTGGTTCAAAGGAATATAGGGCCCTGGGCATTGCTACTGCATTGTCCCCTCAGATCGACTTGGGAACCGAACCGCGCTGGAGCCGTTTTGACGGGACCATGGGTGAAGACCCAAATTTAGCATCCGACATGGCACGGGCATATGTCGATGGTTTTCAGTCCTCCGACCCCGATCAAGGCTGGGGATATCAAAGCGTGAACGCCATGGTAAAACATTGGCCGGGCGGGGGCCCCGAGGAAGGGGGTAGGGACGGGCATTTTGGCTATGGTGCCTATGCCGTGTACCCGGGCAATAACTTAAAAGACCATTTAAAGCCCTTTACCGAAGGTGCTTTTTCCTTGGAAGGTCCGACCAAAATGGCTTCCGCCGTGATGCCTTACTATACGATTTCTTTTGGACAGGATACCAAGAACGGTGACAATGTGGGCAATGGGTTCAACCAATACCTGATCAACGATCTGCTTCGGGGCACCTATGGTTATGATGGGGTGGTCTGCACCGACTGGGGCATTACCCGCGATGTGACCGCCGTAGATCTGTTTGAAGGTAAAAGCTGGGGGGTGGAGACCATGTCGGTTGCCGAACGCCATTATAAGGTGATCGAGGCTGGTGTAGACCAATTCGGAGGCAACAACGATATGGGCCCTGTTCTTGAGGCCTATGCCTTGGGCGTCGCGGAACATGGAGAGGAATATATGCGCCAGCGTTTTGAAACGTCCGCGGTGCGCTTATTGAAGAATATATTTAGGGTGGGTCTTTTTGAGAATCCCTACCTAGAAGTGGCCGAAACTGAAAAAATTGTCGGCAATCCCGAGTTCATGCAGGCGGGTTATGAAGCGCAATTGCGCTCCATCGTGATGCTCAAGAACCAAAATAATACGCTCCCCTTGAAAGCCAAACAAAAAGTATACGTGCCACAACGGTACATTGCAGCCAGTACCAATTGGTTCGGTAGGGAAACGCCCGAAAAAACCGAATATCCATTTAACATGGAGGTGGTGGCCAAATATTTTGAGGTAATGGATGATCCCACTTTGGCCGATTTCGCCCTGGTGGGCATCAAAAGTCCGGAGGGCGGGGTAGGCTATAATAGGGAAGATCTTGTCAAGGGCGGGAACGGGTATGTACCCATCAGCCTGCAATACGCGCCTTATACCGCTTCCGAAGCCCGAGAGACCAGTTTGGCGGGGGGAAGCCCCTTGGAAGATTTCACCAACCGTTCTTACAAGGGCAAATCGGTGACGGCTTCGAACGTTACGGATATGCAAATGGTCCAAGAGACCAAGAAAGTGATGGGGGACAAACCGGTCATCATAATTGTGAATGTTTCGAAGCCCATGGTTTTTTCAGAGATCGAAGGGAAGGCTTCCTCGATTTTGGCACATATGGGGGTTCAGGACCAGGCGTTGATGGACATCCTTACAGGAGCGGCCGAACCATCGGCCCTGTTGCCCTTTCAAATGCCGACCGATATGAAAACGGTGGAAGCCCAATTTGAAGACGTGCCCAGGGATATGACACCCTACACCGATTCCGAGGGGAACGCCTACGATTTTGCCTTCGGGATGAACTGGAAAGGGGTAATCGACGATGCGCGGGTATCCAGATACAAATAAGATTTCCCGATTAAACCTTTTCGCTTATTTTTGGTCTTAATATCAAGTTATAAAACTTCAACAAAACCATCCACATGCTGAAAAAAGTGCTTATAGGATTGGGGATCGTATTGATCGTCATCCAGTTTATCCGTCCCGACAAAAATGAATCGAACGATCTTACCTATGATATTTCCACCAAATACCCGGTGCCCGATGACGTAAACCAACTGTTGCAGGTTTCCTGTAACGATTGCCATTCGAACAAGACGGTATATCCCTGGTACGCCAATGTGCAGCCGGTGGCATGGTGGCTCAACGACCATGTTGAGGACGGGAAAAGACATCTGAATTTTTCCGAGTTTACCAAAAGGCCCATTGCCATCCAAAACCATAAATTCGAAGAGACTATTGAAATGGTGGAAAAAAAGGAGATGCCCCTAGCCGATTATACCTACTTGGGCCTTCATTCCGAAGCGAAGCTTACCGACGGCCAACGAACAAAGATCATGGATTGGGCCAAGGCCCAAATGGCCTATTTGAAGAACAATTATCCGGCCGATAGTCTGGTCATGCCAAAGCGGCAAGGGCCACCTCCCTCGCAGTAAACCGATTTATTATGAAACGAAATGAGTTTTTGGGAAAAGGCATTGTTGGATTGGGTGGGGTGGTTGCTTTGACTCCCCCCCTCTAAGTGCCGATCTTAAACGCTCGAAAAGCGATGCGTCTCCTTTATCAGTATTTATCTCGGATATTACCAGGACAGGGCGCCCATCGGCGATGAGGTTGAAATGACCATTTATCTGGAAATGGCCCAACAATAATTATAGGTTCCTGTTAAACTGCCCATCTTCAGGTAGTCTTCCCCATAGGAGTTTCGTTTCCGGTTCTTAACATCTCTGTTTTGGGATACATTTTCCGCACCAATGATTTTGGTCATTAGTGATGGCATACCTTCTTTATACCTTTAGCGGCCGATGGATGTTGCAAGCAAACTGGAATCCTACGTTCCTTGGTCCATATAACGGTGACCATGCATTGGGATGCTTAAAAGGGAAATCCATCGGAATATTTGAATCAATAATTAAAAAAACCGCAGCAACTATGACAGATCTAACATCGAGCGAGTGCATTCGACTTCTTAAAAAAAACTATACGGGACATCTGGGTTTCATCTCACAAGGTGACCCTCACGTGCTGCCCATAACCTTTTATTACAATCAAGCCGACAATACGATCATCAGTTATTCCGAAGAAGGGCACAAAATCAATGCAATGCGCGTTAATGGATCGGTTGCATTGCAGGTGGAGGATATCATCTCGAACAGCAACTGGCAGTCGGTGTTGGTTCTTGGCACCTTTGAAGAAATCAAGGGCAGCAATGCCAAGCTGCTGTTGCATCAATTTACCGAAGGGGTAAAAAATATATTGAAAGTAAAGGAACACAAGCATCCCGAATTCATCAGTGAATTTTCGAGCAAGGGTTATTCAGGGGGAATTCCAATTGTTTTCCGTATCAATGTTTCCGAGATGAAAGGGAAACGAAAAGAGACCTAAAATAACAAATGAATCCACAAAAGCACTGGGCAAATTCGATTTGGTGCTTTTTGACAGTTCTTAAAACAATTGCCCCAAATACTGATACCAAATCCAAATCGCAATAGCCGATTTTTTGCGAATGATTCAAATCATTTCCAAAACACCCATAGCGCTTGATATTTGTATTTACAAAGCTAGCCGTTGCCAGCCGCTAATACTTCAATGATGAAAAACTTTATCAAAAATTTTGACGAGATCATGTTGACCGACATCCCTGAAGTCGGCGGCAAAAATGCCTCCTTGGGGGAAATGTTCCAAAAATTGGGCTCAAAAGGGGTTCAAGTTCCCGACGGATTTGCCGTGACCTCATCGGCCTATTGGCATTATCTGGAACAGTCAGATCTAAAAGAATCGATTTTCAGCGAACTTAAAAAGCTCGACAAAAAAGAATTTTCCAACCTAGGCAAAGTGGGCAGCCAAATCCGGAATAAATTTGCAAAAGTGCCACTTCCATCGGAGATTAAAGAGGCCATAACAGCAGGTTTGGAAAGCTTGCAAAAAAAATACGGCAATGCCATTTCACTCGCCGTTCGGAGCAGCGCTACTGCGGAAGACCTTCCCAAGGCGAGTTTTGCAGGGCAGCAGGAAAGCTTTCTCAATGTGATGGGATCCGACGAATTGCTGGCCGCTTGCCAAAAGTGCTATGCCTCCCTCTTTACAGACCGTGCCATCAAATATCGTGAAGACAATGGGTTCGACCATCACAAGGTGGCCCTGTCCATAGGGGTACAGTTAATGGTGCGTTCAGATCTGGCATGCTCCGGTGTTAATTTCACCTTAGATCCTGATTCGGGTTTTGACAAGGTAGTTTTGGTGACCGGCGTATGGGGCCTGGGTGAAAATATCGTGCAGGGCAGCATCAATCCCGATGAGTTTTTTGTCTTTAAGCCCAGTATTAAAAAGGGTATCAAACAACCCATCATTTCAAGAAAGCTGGGTAGTAAGGAAAAAACCATGGTATATGGCAAGTCCGGGAGGGGCACCTTGAATCTGAATACCCCGATCGATAAACAGGAACAATTCGTGCTCACCGATCAAGAAGTCCTTAAACTGGTAGAATGGTCCATGATCATTGAAGAACATTATGGTAGGCCCATGGATCTTGAATGGGCGAAGGATGGCTTATTGGACCAACTTTTTATCGTCCAGGCACGCCCCGAGACGATTTATGGCTTGGAGAAAAATAGATTGCGCATCGTCACTTATAAACTACTCGAAAAAGGGAAGTTGATCACCAGTGGCATGGGGCTTGGTAATAAAATATCCACCGGCAAGGCAAGGGTCTTGAAATCCCCCAAAGATGCCCATAAACTCCTGAAAGGGGAAATCTTGGTGACGGAAAAGACCAATCCCGATTGGGACCCCATTTTAAAGAAATCGGGGGGCATCATCACGGAACAGGGCGGGCGTACCAGCCATGCCGCCATCGTGGCGCGTGAGGTTGGGGTCGCTGCCATAGTGGGGACAGAGAATGCGACCAAAGTGATACAGGACGGTCAGGAAATAACCATTTCCTGTGCCGAGGGCGATACCGGTTTTGTTTATGAGGGGAATTTAAAGTGGGAGGAAAAGGAAGTGGACATCTCGACCTTAAAAACGCCCAAAACCCAGCCCATGCTCATTTTGGCCGATCCCGACCAAGCGTTTTTGCTTTCGTTTTATCCCACCGCCGGAGTCGGTCTGATGCGACTGGAATTTGTGATCAACAATGCGATACAGATACATCCCATGGCCTTAAAACACTTTGACCTTATCCAGGACCATCAAGTAAGGGAGAAAATTCAGCAGCTGACCCACCACTATCCGAACAAAGAGGATTATTTTGTGCAAAAGCTGGCAGAAGGGGTGGCCACCATCGCAGCGGCGTTCCATCCAAAAGACGTCATCGTTCGTATGAGCGATTTTAAATCGAATGAATATGCGAACCTCATCGGTGGAAAGCAGTTCGAACCCATCGAATCGAATCCCATGATCGGGTTCAGAGGGGCTTCGCGCTACTACCATCCCAAATATCAGGAGGCATTCGAATTGGAATGCAGGGCCATGAAAATGGTGCGGGAAGAAATGGGACTGGAAAATGTAAAAATCATGATTCCTTTTTGTCGCACCTTGAAGGAGGCCAAAAAAGTGGTGGATATCATGCACGGTTATGGCTTGAAAAGGGGCGAAAATGGGCTGCAATTGTACATGATGACGGAAATACCCAACAACGTTGTTTTGGCCGAGGAATTCGCCAAGTACTTCGATGGATTCTCCATCGGCTCGAATGACCTGACCCAATTGACCTTGGGCGTTGATCGGGATTCGGAATTGCTCAGTGACATCTTTGACGTCAATGACCCAGGCGTTAAAAAAATGATTTCCATGGTCATCGCGTCCGCCCATAAGACCCATACCAAAATAGGATTGTGTGGCCAAGCCCCCAGCGATTATCCTGAGTTTGCCCAGTTTTTGGTGGAAAATGGCATCAACTCGATCAGCTTCAATCCCGATGCACTCATAACGGGCATCGAAAACATCAACCTGGCAGAAGCGAGCAAGGTAAGTTTTGGCATGGCTACTAGCAGCAATTAAAGCTCAATTGCTGAAAAAATGAAACTTTTTGGGCACATGAATCCAACCGAGAACTATTAAAATGCCCGGTACGTTTCCCATCGACCACTTCTTATGATATGTTCGCGATATCAAGTATATGAATAAAACCAAATACCTTTTGGAGACTATCGATTAAGGGTGGTATCTTTACCCCCTTAAATAATCAATTATGCAAACGCGCGTCTTCGGATTGCTGATTTTTATGTCGCTCGCGACCAGTTCCCCTATCTTTTCGCAAGTCACGGTGGGCGGTGAAATAAATGATACCCATGGCGCCCCACTGGTGGGGGCCAATGTGGTGCTCCAGCCTTCAAATCGGTTCGGGATTACCGATATACAGGGTGTTTTTGAAATACCCGACGTCGCTCCCGGCGCATATTCCTTGACCATAAGTTATTTGGGGATAAAAACCTATCAAGACACCATCACCGTAGGTACTGAGGACATTTTATTGTCGTTGGATCTTGAAGATGATTTGCTGAACCTGCAAAATGTTGTCGTCACCGGCAACTTTGATCCCCGTACCCAACTCAGTTCCAGTACGTCGATTACCACCTTAAAAACGAAATCGCTGCAACAGGCTTTTCCCCGCGGAATGGCCGATCTTTTGCAATTGATCCCCGGGACATTTACCGATCCCTCGGCCGGGGAAGTGTTCACCAAAGTCTATGCAAGGGGCATTTCCGCTTCTGCCGAGGACGACACGGGCTGGTATTATGTTTCGCTTCAGGAAGATGGACTACCAGTGAGCTTGGTGCAGCATTCCTATTATTCACCGGATCTGTTCCAGAGACTCGATCTTACCACCGAAAGGGTTGAGGCCATTAGGGGCGGAAGTGCCTCGATTACCGCCATGAACGCACCCGGGGGCATCTACAATTTCATTTCCTATGGTACCAGTGACCATTTGGGCGGCGAAGTGCAGGTACAAGGTGGACTGCAGGGAGAAAGCAACCCCCTGTTCAGGATCGACGGAAGGCTTGCTGGACCTCTGGGCAACAATTGGTTTTTTAACGTGGGCGGTCATTACCGTAAGGATGAAGGGGCCCGGAATACCGATTTTACCTTTAGTAAAGGGGGTCAGGTGAAGTTCAATGTCATCAAGAAGACCCGAAGGGGATACCTCAAGTTTTATGGAAAGGTGTTGGATGATTTCACCAACCGTTGGACCGGGGTGGCCGCTACCGATTGGGATAACCCGACGGCTGCCTTCGGACAAGATTTTAATACTACTGCATTAATGATGCCGGCATTCAACGCGGCCATTCCCGATGGGCGAAATCTGGCCGTTGGCGCAACCAATAGTTTTGATCCTTCAAGAGGGGTTCATGCACAGGACCTTGCCTTGGGCGGGGATTTTTTCCAGGAGTTGGGCCGTGACTGGTCCATTCGATACAACCTCAAGTTTTCACATAAAAACGCCGACTGGCAGACTTCCATCAGCAATGCCTTCGTATCCTTGAACGATCCGCTCGCCTATTTTATCAGCGGTGCCGAATTTCCGATCGGACAAGTGGTATTCCGGGACGCCCGTTCGGGCCAAGAACTTGCCCGTGCCGACAATAGCGGAATCCTGGCGGGAGAGCCGATTCAGTATTTAACGGAGGGCACCTTGCCCAATGATGCCATTATGGGCACCTCCACTTGGTACAAACAGAACAAGGCCGATGAATGGATGGATCAGCTGACCCTCCGAAAACAATGGGCAGACCATGATTTGAATATGGGCCTTGCATCCGGTTTTTCAAGCACCTCCCTCTTTACACAAGGCAGTTTTGCCTATGTCACTTATGAACCGAACCCCCGTATGTTAAGGGTAACTTTGGAGAATCCAGGGAATCCCGTGGTGGCCTTGTCGGATGCCAATGGGGTGAGCAATTACGGAGGTCTGTTTTTTGTGAACTCCCGTGCCGACATACAACAATTGGCGGCTTTTGCCAATGATCGTTGGCAAATAAAAGATCGTTTGCATTTAGACCTCGGCCTGCGATGGGAAACCATCGGGCATAAGGGGAGCAATGACCGGTTTGCCCCGTTTTCACAACCAGGCGGACTCGATGGCGATCCCACCACGGCCTATGACAATGGTATCATCGCCCCCACAGGTGCTCGTGATCCTTTCGATTTCAACTATGGATATGTCTCTTATTCCGCGGGGCTCAACTACCAATTCCTGGATAATGCTGCGGTATTCGCACGTTTTTCCTCTGGAAACAAGGCTCCTGAACTGAGCTATTACTTCAATAATTTCTCGAACGTGCCGATCAATCAAAAAGGCTTGGTGCAAAAAATCAAACAGGCCGAGATCGGCATCAAGTTGAGCGAGGAAAATTTTTCGTTTACCACCACCGCGTTTTGGAGCCAATTGAAAGATATCGGAACCACCAATTTCGAGTTTGATCCCGATACAGGCAGTATTTTTTACACTCCGGTACAATTCAACAATTCCCGGACCATTGGTCTGGAATGGGAAAGCGCTTTTACCCCCATTCGGAATATTACCTTGGGTTTTAACGGTACGCTCCAAAATCCCATAGCCACAAAATGGACGGTCTATGACGCGGCAGGGTCGGTAAACACCGATGATGACAGCGTAGTTGATTTTTCGGACAACGTGCTTCCTTTCAATCCCAAATTGATGTTCAACCTCGGTGCCGAATATCGCAAGGATAAATGGACGGCCTTTTTCAGGTGGCAGTTCATGGGACAGCGCGAAGGGAATATCGCCAATGCTTTCGAACTGCCCTCCTATAGCATTTTCAATGCCGGTTTGGGCTACGCCATCGATCAACACTGGACCGCCAACATTTTGGTGACCAATCTTTTCAATTCAGAAGGATTGGCCAACTTCTTTGGGGCCAATAATTTTGGTGCCAATGCCAATGGTGCCACGGCCGAATTCATCCAGGCCAATCCGGACTCCAGTTTTGTGGTGGTCCCGGTATTGCCCAGGGGGAGCATCCTGAAACTCAGCTATCGGTTCTAAGAAGCACCGAATCAAAATATTTTTGAAGGTTTAATCGAACAAGGGGGATCCATGACACTGGATCCCCCTTGCCATTTCCGATATTTTCATGGGTCTTCATCCTATAACGACATACTCTCCTGATCATGGCCCGTTTAGGAAGGTGAGGGCTATCTAAAATCCATATATAAACCGCCATTGCCTATTTTAAAATAAAGCTTTATCTTAACGGTCGCGCCTTTTTAAAGAAAGTCAAACAAAAAAAATCAAAGATGAATAAATCAAACCGGGATCGATCTCAAAAGACCGACCACAAAAATTCACGCAGGAATTTTGTAAAAAGTACCGCCTTGTTTACGGGTGGGGCCATGTTGTTGCCCAATATGCAGATGAACGCCATGGTAAACGTCTTCAACGACAAGAAATTAAAAATCGCATTGGTGGGTTGCGGAGGGCGTGGAACGGGCGCTGCCGTACAGGCCTTGATGGCAGATGACAATGTGGAATTGGTGGCCATGGCCGATGCCTTTGAAGATAATTTGAAAAGCAGCCTGATGAACATCTCCAAGGAGATGGGTGAAAGTAAGAAGGTCAACGTGAAGGAAGCCAACCAATTCCATGGTTTCGATGCAGCACAAAAAGCGATGGATCTGGCCGATGTCGTGATTTTGGCAACGCCCCCGGGTTTCCGTCCACAGCACTTCGAATATGCCATCAGCAACGGAAAACATGTGTTCATGGAAAAACCGGTCGCAACCGATGTGCCCGGGGTACGAAAAGTATTGGCCGCGGCCCAAATGGCCAAGGATAAAAAGCTCAATGTGGTCGTCGGGCTGCAAAGACACTATCAGGACAGCTATTTGGCGGCAATCGACCAATTGAAAAAAGATTCCATCGGAAAGATCGTTTCCGGTCAGGTATATTGGGATGGTGCGGGAGTATGGGTTCGAGAGCGCCAACCTGGACAGAGCGAGCTCGAATACCAAATGAGAAACTGGTATTATTTCAACTGGTTGTGCGGTGATCATATCTTGGAACAGCACATCCACAATATCGATGTGGCCAACTGGTTCGTTGGCGAATATCCTATCTCGGCCCAAGGCATGGGTGGCAGACAGGTTCGCGTGGGCAAAGACCACGGTGAAATCTTCGACCATCACTTCGTGGAGTATACCTATCCTAGTGGCGCGGTCATAGCAAGCCAATGCAGGCACCAACCCGATACCATGAGCAGGGTCTCCGAATTCTTTCAAGGGACCAAAGGCACGGTTTCCACAGAAGGGGACAATGCCACACTGAAAGACTGGAGCGGTAAAACCTTGTTTGAACATAGGGGCAAGGACGATCCGAATCCCTATCAGGTAGAACATTTCAAATTATTTGAATCCATTCGTAACGGTGGCGTGATTGCCGATGCCGAAAATGGGGCCAAGAGCACGATGAGCGCGATTATAGGAAGAATGGCCACCTATTCCGGAAAGATCATTAAATGGGATGAGGCCATGCAATCGAATCTAGATCTGGCGCCCGATGACCTTACCTGGGACTCCCCGGCACCGGTTCAACCGAATGCCGATGGCACCTATACGGTTCCTACGCCTGGCAAGACCATTGTGATGTAAAAGAAAAAGCATACCCATGCAATTTGATAAGTTTACATTGTCCCTGCTTTTGGCAGGGACAGTCTTTTTGTCCTGTAACGAAAAGGCGGACGCACCTATCGAGGATAAGGCGGTGAAGCCCAATATCATCTATATTTTGGCCGATGACCTTGGATATGCCGATATCGGGGCCTACGGTCAGCAGAAAATAGAGACGCCGAATATCGATGCCCTGGCAAAAACAGGAATGCGATTTACCCAACATTATAGCAGTGCGCCTGTTTGTGCCCCGGCCCGGCACATGCTGTTGACGGGCCTACATGCCGGACATGCCTTCATCCGTAGTAATTATGAATGGGGCGAACGCGGCGATGTATGGAATTATCGCGCGATGGCCAAAGATTCGACCTTGGAGGGCCAAGGGCCCATGCCCGATAGCACCGTAACCTTGGCACATCGCCTCAA
This sequence comes from uncultured Flavobacteriaceae bacterium, assembly GCA_963760375.1. Taxonomy (GTDB): domain Bacteria; phylum Bacteroidota; class Bacteroidia; order Flavobacteriales; family Flavobacteriaceae; genus Pelagihabitans. The sequence goes on from CAVXCS010000005.1 coordinate 742,932, forward strand.
GCAAGTGGGCTATGTCACTGGAATGGTCGGCAAATGGGGCTTGGGCGCCCCACATACGGCTTCGATTCCGAATGAAATGGGTTTTGATTTTTTCTATGGATACAACTGCCAGCGCCAGGCACATACCTATTACCCCTTGCACCTTTACCACAATAGGAACCGGGTACATTTACGAAATGATACGATCGCGCCGAATATTTCCTTTCCAGCCGGTGAAGATCCAAATGACCCTGCCAACTATGCCGATTTTACGCTCAAGGATTATGCGCCAGATCTAATGTTCAAGGCGCTGACCGATTTTGTGGACACACATAAAAAAGAACCCTTTTTTATGTATTGGGCCAGCCCCATTCCGCATGTGGCACTGCAGGCGCCCAAACGATGGGTAGATCATTATATCGCAAAATTTGGGGAAGAAGAGCCCTATTTGGCGGGAAGCCCCGGGGGTTATTTTCCGCATAAAAATCCACATGCCGCCTATGCGGCCATGATCTCTTATTTGGATGAGAACATTGGCAAGTTGGTACAGCAGTTAAAAGATGCCAATATTTATGAAAATACCTTGATTGTGTTTACTTCCGACAACGGCCCCAGCTATGCCGGGGGTGCCGATCCGGAATGGTTCGATAGTGCCCGCCCCTTTGATGGCAGGTACGGTAGGGCCAAAGGTTTTTTATACGAAGGGGGCATTCGGGTGCCGATGATCGCTTCCTGGCCAGCTAAGATACCGGCGGGAAGCAGCTCCGATCTGATTTCCGCACAGTACGACATCCCTGCCACCTTGGCTGAACTTACGGGCTACCCTTTGCCTCCCGACAATGATGGTATCAGTATGTTGCCCACCTTATTGGGCAGCGGTAATCAAAAGACCCATGAATTCCTGTATTGGGAATTTCCCAGTTATGGCGGCCAAGTGGCGATGCGCATGGGCGATTGGAAACTCATTCGACGCAACCTTATGAATGATGAAGGTCCAACACTCGAACTCTATAACCTGAAAGAAGATCCCACCGAAACCCGGAATATTGCGGCAATGCACCCCGAAATACTGAAAAGGGCCGCTGAAATATTCTACAGGGAACGCGACCGACCTGAGATGGAGGCCTTCCAGATACCGCTCATCGACAATGGACTCCTTACAGAAAAAATGGACTAACTTTGAATCACGAATCGAATCAAACATAACATGCGTCTTTCCCATTACAACCTATTGCTATTTTTGAGCTGTATTTTCCTTCAGGCGTGCAAGCAGGAAAAACCTGCACAATCAGAGGAAAATAAAGCTTCGGCCGACCATGCCAAAACGCCCGTTGACAGCCAAAGCATCACCTTATTGTTCGAACAACCCAAGGATGTTGAAACCCCCAAAGGGCATGGTTTGGATACCTGGCGGGGCATTCGAACAAGGTGCTGTGCCACAGGATCAAATGGCGATGGCGCATGAAAAACCAGCGCACATGGTTTTTGTGGATGGCTTATTTATGGATGCCACGGAAGTGACCAATGCCCAATTCAAAAAATTCGTAACGGCCACGGGATATAAAACCGTGGCAGAGCAGGAAATCGATTGGGAGGAATTAAAAAAACAGCTCCCTGCCGGCACGCCAAAACCCCATGACAGCATCATGCAACCGGGATCCCTGACCTTTAAAAAAACAAAAGAACCGGTCACCAACCTTTATGATTTTTCCCAATGGTGGCGGTGGACCATTGGAGCGAATTGGAGGCATCCGAACGGTCCCGGAAGCGATATTGTGGGCAAGGACAACGAGCCCGTGGTACATATTGCCTATGAAGATGCCATGGCCTACTGCAAATGGGCAGGGAGAAGGTTGCCAACGGAGGCCGAGTGGGAACTGGCCGCCAGGGGTGAAGCTTCGGCATCGATATATACCTGGGGCGACGATATCGATCTGTTGGCGGAAAGGGCCAATACCTGGAACGGCCAATTTCCGGTAAGCAATTCAAAGACCGATGGTTTTGAAAACAGGGCACCGGTAAAGTCTTACCCCCCAAATTCTTTGGGTCTATTTGATATGGCCGGCAACGTATGGGAATGGACCAGTGATTGGTACAATTCCAATTATTATGGTAACATGGCCAAGAAAGAGGCGCCTGCCTACAATCCGAAGGGTCCGGAAGGGCCTTTGAATGAACGGGATCCGTATGCCAGGGAAAGGGTCATCAAGGGAGGTTCTTTCTTATGTAGCGCCTCCTACTGTGCCAGTTACCGCATCTCGGCCAGAATGGCGACCAGTTTGGATTCTTCCCAGGAGCATCTCGGATTTCGAACCGTTGCCACGGTGGATATGGTACGGGCACAACAGGGCAGTACTAAAGAATGAAAGATTTTCCAGCACATTTCGCACCGGAACTTAAGGTGACATCTCCGGGGCGGATCAATTTGATCGGGGAACATACCGATTACAATATGGGCTATGTATTACCGGCAGCCATCGAAAAGAGGATTATCTTGGAATTCCAGCGAAACGGCTCCCAAAAACACTGCCGCATCTTTAGCAAGGATTTCAATGCCCGTTTTGAGTTTGACCTTACGGCCTTGGCACCGAGTACAGTGGCTTGGGAAAATTATATATTGGGCGTAGTCCATGAAATCACAAAACGCAGCAAAGGCTTGGGCGGCTTCGACTGTGTCCTGGAAAGCGATCTACCGGTAGGTTCGGGCCTTAGTTCCTCCGCCGCACTGGAGTGCGGACTGGCGTATGGCCTCAACCAGCTTTTCGATTTAGGGCTCGATAAATTGGAACTGATCAAACTTTCGCAAAAGGCCGAACACACCTATGTGGGCACCCAATGTGGCATCATGGATCAATTCGCATCGGTGATGGGCAAGGCAGGCCATGCGATCTTACTCGACTGCCGATCCTTGGAGTATGATATGGTTCCGATCGATATCGATCCCTATAAAATCATCTTGCTCAATACCAAGGTGGCACACAACTTGGCGACCAGTGAATACAATGTGCGCAAGCGGCAATGTGAGGAAGGGATAGCCGTACTGCAAGAACGCTACCCAACCGTAACTTCCCTAAGGGAGGTCACAGACGCTATGTTGCGATCCTGTAAGGAAAAATTGGACGAAATCGTTTACAGACGTTGCGACTTCATCCTAAAAGAGAACGAAAGGGTTTTGCGGATGGCCGAGGCCTTAAGGCAAAATGACCTGCAACAAGCGGGCAAACTGTTGTACGAGGCCCATGAAGGCATCCGAAAAGACTACGAGGTAAGTTGCGTTGAATCCGATTTTTTGGTCGATTTCACCAAAGATTTAAAAGGGGTTTTGGGGGCCCGACAAACCGGCGGTGGATTTGGAGGCTGCACTCTGAATTTGGTCCATGGATCCTTCGTGGATGAATTTATAGCCAAGGCAACGAAATCCTATGAAGAGGCGTTCCAAATTGTCTTGGAAGCTTATGAAGTTCGGCCAAGTCAGGGTACGACAAGTTATGGCGTAAGCGATTAATTCAGCAAAAGTATTTTAATTGATGGGCTAATCGTGCATGAGTGCCTTTTCCAGGTTGTCCTTATGGAGGCGGCTCATGGGTATCTGTTCCCCGCTGATTTCCACACTGGTACTATTGAACTTATCGATACGGGCCACATTGACGGCGTAGGATTTATGGATACGGATAAACTGATCCTCGGGCAGTTTCTTTAAAAACGATTTCATGGTGGAAAGCACCATGATTTTGTTGTTGTCGGTGATCAATTTGATATAATCGCCCAGTGCCTCTATCCATTTAATGTCGTTAATGAATACTTTTTTCTTTTGAAGGTTGCTGTTGACGAAAATAAACTCCTGTTCCTCGGCCCCTTCGGCAAGTTGGACATGATTGGTGACCGCCCTTTGAACGGCTACATTAAAGCGCTGTTGGCCTATGGGCTTCTGCAAATAATCGGTAACGTCGTAGTCAAACGCCTTTAGGGCGTATTCCGACTTACCTGAAATCAAAATGATCTGCGGCCGATTTTCAAAATTATCCAAAAAGTCGAAGCCGTTGATGATCGGCATTTCCACATCGAGAAAAATCAAATCCACCTCCCGGCCGGCCAATCCTTTTTGGGCCGCCATCCCGCTGCCATAAACGCCGTCGAGGATGAGGTTGGGATGTTTCTCAATTAACTTGGACACTACTTTTAACTGAAGTTCAGAATCGTCGACTACCGCTGTTCTCAGTATTTTGTTTACCATGGCATTTCTTTTTCTGCATTGCAAAATTACCCGCTTCATCACTAAATAGAACTGACACAGGTCAGCCTTTTTAATTTTTTGCCCTTGGGGCGGAAGTGGAAAATTTCAAATTCCAATAAATTACATGTCAAGTAGGGTAGTGACAAAGATAACAATATATTTAGTGATGTGATTTTTTGTAAGCAATAGAAGGAAATTACGGCTAAACAGGGCCGAAGTTGTCGAAAGTTATTTTAGCATGTTTTTTCATCGGAAAACCTGATAACTTTTGATAACTATGGGTTAGGATTTTTATCAAAAAACTTACTTTTGTCGAAATCGTTTAATCGAAGATATTGATTATGGCTGAGCAAATTGAAAGAATTAAAACATTGATTATCGGATCTGGTCCGGCTGGTTACACGGCCGCCATTTATGCGGCAAGGGCCGATTTAAAACCTTTGGTATACACCGGAATGGAACCTGGAGGCCAACTGACCACGACCACGGAAGTCGACAACTTTCCTGGATATCCGGATGGTGTGGATGGTCCTACCATGATGTTGCAGTTGCAACAACAGGCCGAACGTTTCGGGACCGAGGTTCGTATTGGGATGGTAACCGCAGTGGAATTGAGCGATGAAGTTGGCGGTATCCACAAGGTCACCGTAGATTATGAAAAACAACTTGAAGCGGAGACCATCATTATTGCAACGGGAGCCACGGCGAAATACTTGAACATTCCGAGTGAACAACGCCTAAGGGGCGGTGGCGTATCGGCTTGTGCGGTGTGTGACGGCTTTTTCTACAAAGGTCAGGACGTGGCCATTGTGGGTGCCGGTGACACCGCTGCCGAGGAAGCCTCCTATTTGGCCAATATCTGCAAAAAAGTAACCATGTTGGTGCGCAAGGATGCCATGAGGGCTTCCAAAGCCATGCAACATCGTGTGAACAGCTTGAAGAATATCGAAATCAGATACAATACCGAAGTCGATGAGGTGCTGGGCGATCAAGTGGTGGAAGGGCTTCGCATGGTAAACAACAAAACCGGTAAAAAGGAGGATATAGCGATCACGGGACTCTTCATCGCCATTGGGCACAAACCGAATACCGACATATTCAAGGGGCAATTGGATATGGATGAAACGGGTTATATCATCACCAAAGGCAAGAGCACCAAAACCAACAAACCGGGTGTGTTCGCCAGCGGTGACGCACAGGACAAAGAGTATCGGCAAGCGGTAACCGCTGCAGGTACGGGATGTATGGCCGCATTGGATGCAGAACGCTATTTGGCCACTGTGGAAACTCCCCAGGAAGTGGCGCAACAATAGGTGCTAATCTATTCGCTTGTAATTCTCGGAAAAGGTGCGGTTTCCTTCTTCATCCACGGTAATCTGGCTGTAACTGTCTTTATAGAGCACCAGTTCAAAAACGAAGGTCTGAATGGTGTCAATGGCTTGCATCATGGGTTTTGAACCATATTCCAAACGTTCTTCCAAACGATTATCGGTATTGGAATAGGTACCATATCCGAACCAATCCATCGGGTCGTCCGGAGCATACCTTGTCCACATTACCTTTCCTTTGCTATATATCTTAACCTGTCGGTATCCATTTAAATTGGCGATGGTATCTGACACGTTTTGACCATCATAATTATAGCGATTGATAAGTTCCCAACTGCCCTCCAAGGTGAGTGGGGTTTGTTGTGTTGGTTTTGTTAATTCGGTGGCTGAAACCAGAATCAATAGGAGGAAAACCAATCCAAAAATTTTTTTCATAATCGTGTTCTTTTAAGTTATTGGCTAAAGGAATACCTAAAAGGTACAATTAATATTTTTTATTTGAACAAAAAGGGGCGGAAATTTTAAGGATGTAACAGATGCAGTACCCTTTCAATGATTTCAACTGAAGAACGCATTGACCGTCGTGGCCAGTTTTAAGAGGTCTGCCTGCCGGTGCGACGCGCTAAGCACGATACGGCTCATCACGGATGCCGATTCGCTGGGATATGGAAAATTGGTTGTGATGAACCCTTGTTGGTACAGGTATCGGCTCAAGCGTTGATCTGTATATCCAAAAGTGGGATGGTCGGGCATGTATTTGAAATACCCCGGATTTTGAAGTGATTTTAGGAAAAACCCAATATGTTGTTGCAACAGGGCCCTTTGCCCATGGAAAATGCTTTCCCCCTGAACAAATGAGGCCATTACGGCAGGGGCCGCCGGACTTGCCCCTCCGAAAAAATCGGTAGCGGTCAATTGATCGATCCTATTTTGAACGCCAAAAATCGCCCCGGCCTGGAGTCCAAACCCTTTGCCCAGGGAGCAGCACACCAGCAGTTCTTTAGGGTTCAGCATTTTGATACTTTGGTAAACGCCGCTGCCATGATCCCCCACGATTCCGATACCATGGGAATCGTCGACCACCAAGACGATCTCTTCCAAGGGCAAGGATCTCAATCCTTCAAAATCGGGATAATTTCCCCCGGAAAAATCAATACTGTCCATGAACACCACCGGGACACTTTTGTGATGGCCGTTCAAGTGCTCCCTTATCGCGATATCCATGGCGGTGAAGGTAGCATAATGCTTGGTTTTCGAAACATATAGGGCCGAATGGCTGTTCGGGGCGTAGAAACGTTGGTGCTGCGGTTGATTGAAATGTTGCGCGACGAGTTGGCCCGCCAAAAACCCCGAGGATAGGGTAGTGCAGGCCTCGCTTCCTACCCAATGGGCCAAACTTTCTTCCGCTCGATCATATATCGAGATCCTCACGTTCGATTTTCGGGAGGCCCCATAGCCCGTGCCATAGGTGCCGATGTTGTTGATGAACAGTTGCTGGAAGTCTTTATGGGTCTGAAGTCCCAAATAGGCCGTACCCCCGAAATAAAGGTATGGTCTGCCCTCTATGCTTATTTCCCTTCCCGGAAACGAATCGATGTAATCAATCATTTGAGCAAGCTTATGCCACTGCCCCCGAGGGTAGGGAATCGCAATTGCCCACCCGGCAATATTTTAACCCCTTCCGCAATATCTTCCTTGAGGAGCAACGGGCCATCCATATCCACATAATCGAGCTGGGGCAACAACTGCGCGATGGCCGAAATGCCCACCGTGGATTCGGTCATGCAACCCACCATCACCTTGAGGCCCATGTGCCTGGCTTCCTTGATCATGCGCAGGGCGGGGGTGAGGCCACCACATTTGGTCAATTTTATATTGATGCCGTTGAAATGGAGCGCACATTTGATGACATCCGCTTCCACGATACAGCTTTCATCGGCGATTACGGGAAGGACACTATGGTGCGCGACCCTTTCCATGCCTGGCCAGTCCGTTGCCTTTAAGGGTTGTTCCAGAAATTCGACCCCCAAAGCCTTGAGCTGGGGGGCATTGGCAATGGTTTCCTTGGCCGACCATGCACCATTGGCATCGATCCTGAATATGGCATCGGTATGTTGTCGAAGTTCCTTGATGAGATTGATGTCGTCTTTGGTGCCCAGTTTGATCTTATAAATGGGCCAGGGCATTTCCTTTATCTTGGCGACCATTTTGTCAAGCGAGTCAATGCCGATGGTATAATTGGTGATCGGGTACTTATCCATACGGGTACCCCATATTTCATAAAGCGGTTTTCCCAAGCGTTTTCCATAAAGATCATGGGCGGCAAGGTCTAGCGCACAGAGCGCAAAATGGCTCAGGCCCTTTGAGACAAGGAAGGCATGCAGGTCTTCGGGGGTACTGAAGGGATACGATTCCAAAGCGCCGCGAACCGCTTCAATTTCGGCCATCATACTTTCAACGGTGATGTGGTAATAGGGATTGGAGGTCGATTCGCCATATCCGGTATGCCCATCCAAGGAAATCGACACGATCAGGGTATCCTGAGCGTCATGGGATTCCCTTGAAATACTGAAGGTATGTTTCAGCGGAAGCACATATTTTGTAAGGACCAATTTCATGGATGAAATATTTCCACTAATATAAACAAACCTTGTGCATCACAAAACAAAAACCCTGTCGACCATTGGGTTAGGGTCAACAGGGTATGATCCGGGTGATTTCGATCCTTTTCAGTTCCTCTGGGTAACACTGCCCGAAAAGCTTTTTTTCGTACTTACTTTGGGTTGCCCGCTATAGGAGATATTCCCTCCGCTGCTCGCCTCTGCCACCAGCGATTCAGAGACGTTTATATTTACATTGCCCCCGCTGCTCGCTTCCGCACGGCAGTCTTTGGCCTGCAGGTCGTCGGCATCGATATTTCCACCGCTGCTCACTTCGACCTGGGCGATATCGGTATCCCCTGAAATCTCAAGATTGGCCCCACTGCTGGCTTCAATGTACAGGTCGTCGGCATCGATCTCGATGTTCAGGATGGCACCGCTACTGCCATCGATCTCCATCCTTTCGCTTTGGATCCTGTTCCTGGTATTGAGATGGGCGCCGCTGGAGCCCCTCAGGGCTTCTATATTGGGCAGGGAAACGTATACGTTCTTGGTGGCCCTGCCAATATTTTGGATGGCATGCACCTTTAATCTGCCATTCTTGACATCGGTGCCGATCAAATCGATGATATTTTCATCGGCCTCAACGCTGATTTCAAAGTCGTCAGCTTGGGTGACGTAAACGATCAAACCTTCAGATGCGGAAATTTCGGTAAAGTCCTGGTTCACGTTCCGGATTTCGTTGGTGACGATTCCGTTGCCTTTTTTTCCTGAGCCGAAACCATCCATGTCGCCGATTTGGATGTCAAAGCCACAGGAGGCCAAAAGGAGGCTGAGTAGTAATGCGATGGTAATTTTCACTAGTGCTGTCATGGTCGTTGTTTTTGAAGCCGTAGCCTTTTTTTGGTAAGACAAGACGTTCGGCAATTGATTATTGATCGATGTAAAATTCATTGTTCTTATTTGGTTGTGCCACTCTGTTTTACCGAATTGTTGAAAATCCTTGCCCAACTGTAATTATCGGTTGTTTTGACTGTCCTTGGCCTTGATGTCGACCCCGTTTTCATCGATTTTCATTTTGAACGTTTCCCCATTGTCCTTGATGTTGATGTCGATACCGTCTTCGTTGATGATGACGCGATTCCTTTCATTTTCGTTAGCTTCTTCAGCCTCTTTTTCAGGACAGTCCTGACAGTCCAATTCCCCGTCTTCACCCATTTTCCAAAGGTAATCCGCCGCCTCGCAGCCATCCATGTCCTGATCGTTTTCAGACCGGAACGTCCAGCAACGGTTGCTGTTTCCGATCGTGATCCGAAAAGTGGTGCCCACGGGCAGATAAAGATTGGCACGCACTTCCTGGTCCATGAACTTATTTTCCCTGGCCGTAGTGAGGAAGTCGTTCAACATTAGGGCATTGCCCTCCACCTTGTACCCATAGTCGATTTTTTCGGAAGTGGCCTTGGCCTCGTCGAACGAGGGGCCGTTCGCTTCCTTGCGCACTTCGATCCTGATTAGGGAGTCCTTCGATTTTTTGATATTGAACCTTACGTCTTTGGAAATGAAGACCTCCTTCCCATCTTCATCGGTACTGATGGTCATTCCATCCACACTCATGTTCCTTCGGTCCTCATATTCGAAAGCGGATGTGATCAATTCAATGTTCAAAGTATCCTGAAGGTTTTCCACATAAATTTCTTCACCTTGCGTTACGCTGCCGGTATAGGCATGTGCGGCGGCTTGCCGTACCCCCATGACGATCAAGGCGATGATCGATATCAACCAAAGGCCCAACAGAGAAAACTTGGCGATGTTGCCTATCGATTTCAAGTTGGTCACCAAAATCTTCAATCCCAGATAAAGCAGGAAGAAGAAGGGAATGCCAATGGCAAAGAAAGCCATCAAGGAAACGAGCCAGACCGGGGTATTGGTGGCATTGACCATATCATAAAAATCGACGCCGGGCAAGTGGATCCAGTCGAGCGCACCAACGGTCAACATCCCGATAAAAAGCCCGATGAGGGTGGCAGCACCTATAATGATAAGGATGATGCCGATAAATTTGCCTACAATTTTGAAGAGGAACAAGATGATATCACCTAGGGTATCAAAAAACGTTTTGCCACCGTTCTTCACCCTATTGCCGACCTTATCATAGTCAACATTTTTGATCTTGTCGGCAACCTCTTCAAAGCCTTCCTTTACTTTTCGCTCTATGTTGCTGATGTTGACGGCCTCGCCGCGCATATCGAGCTTCTGGGAAGTGGTAACCGCCTCGGGAATCAAAATCCAAAGCAATCCGTAGATCAGGATAAATCCGCCACTGGAACCAATGGTGAGCAAGATCCAGGCGAGCCGTATCCAAACGGGCTCGATGTTGAAATAGTGCGCCAAGCCTGCGGAGACCCCGGCCACATATTTGTTCTCGGTATCGCGGTAGAGTTTTTTCACCCGCTTTTTCTCCTGGCCGGAAGTGGCCCTGGGTTCATCTTCAAAAATGTCCTCATCGACCATATAATCTTCTGGTTGCCCCATGATGGCAATGACCTCATCCACTTCCTTTTGGGTGATGACCTGTCGTTCGTCTTTGACCTTTTCTTGGAAAAGCTCGGCGATCCGGGCCTCGATATCCGCCAATATTTCGTCGCTTCCGGGCGTATTGGTAAAAGAACGTTTCACGGCCTCCAGGTATCGCCTCATCTTATTGTACGCATCTTCATCAATATGGAAAAGTATATTGGCGAGATTTATGTTTACTGTCTTGTTCATTTTTTACTTGTTTTAGTGTTGGTTACCAGATTCGTGGCATTTCTAAGTTCGTCCCAAGTGGTATCCAATTCCTTTAGGAACAGTTTACCGGTCTCAGTTAAAGTATAGTACTTTCTTGGGGGTCCTGAAGTCGATTCTTCCCAACGATAGTTGAGTAAGCCCGCATTCTTTAACCTGGTGAGCAGCGGATAGATGGTACCCTCTACCACAAGCATTTTTGCGTCTTTTAGGGTCTCTAGTATTTCGGAGGCGTACTTGTCCTTTCCATTGAGTATGGAAAGAATGCAATACTCCAAAACCCCTTTGCGCATCTGTGCTTTTGTGTTTTCTACATTCATAACTTCATTTTGATTTTGGTGCAGTACCGACTAATGTGGGGGATTTTGTCAATTCCTCTGAAATGATCGTCTGCTTGGATTAACTGTTCGTTTTCTGATCGATGAATAAACATTCGGTTTGATTTTGATTGATGAATAAACTCCTGTTACCGGGTGTGATGAGTACCCATTGCGATTGCTATATTTTTTCAATGTAGGCTGATGACCCTTGCCATTTGCCAGTTATCATCGCGTTGCTGCCATATCACGATGAATTTGCTTGCATGGGAGGGCGTACCCGATACTTCTTGATTATTATGGAATTTGTGCATTCCGATTTCCACGGCACCGTAATCTTTGATGGGATAGACCTCCAAACTGCCCTCCACCAGTTCCCTACTGACCTTGCCACAGATATTTTCCTTGGTTTTCTCCAATATGTCCTGTTTGGAAGTGGATAGTCCGCCTTGATCATGATAAAATTCAACGCTGTCGGAAAGCATCGCTGCCTGGGTTTCCAGATCACAGCGGTTATAGGCACTGAAAAAAACACTGTCCCTATTTTTAATGGTTTCGTAAAGAGTTTCCGGTTCCAAATTTTTGCCTTGATTTATAGTGTTCTTTGGCCCGTAAGACCCCATGACCAGAGCCACGATCAGCAGTAAAAAAGGAAATGATAGGTTCGATATGGTGTTGAATCGGTTCATTATTTGATGAATTTAATGGTGATGGGATAGGTAAAGGTCTGCCCTTCGTTGGTGCGTATGGTTGCCAAGAGGGTATATACGATGTTCACTAAGGTCAAAGCGCCCTGCGCCAGGCCGGCGAAACCAATGGGAAACAACCATTTGCCGAAACGAAAGTCGTCGGAATCGAAATGGATGTTGAGGTTGTTGAAATTATTCAAACGGTCGAAACCAAAATGGGTAAAATCAAGGAGATTCGGAAAAAACCCAATAATGAACGGAATACTGATGATGCCCAAAAGGATCGAGTACAACAGCATGCTGATTTGGAAATTCAGCGCCTGCTTGCCATTGTAATCCACAAATTCATATTCCTTTTTGTTGGCGGTCCAAAGTACCAGGGGAATGATGAAATTTCCAAAAGGTATAAAGAACTTGGAAAAAGTGGAGGCATGGATCAGGGCCGATAGGTTTCGCTCGTGTTTTGATAAGGTATCAGTCATGGCATGTTATTTTCTTATACAAATATATATCCAAAAGAAGGTACTATGCAACACATAGTACTAATTATTAACATATATTTAACAATTTGTTATTCGATTATTTTCAATACTTTTAGATCAAATATGTCGAACAATGTCAATAACTGCGGGTAAATTCAACACTTTTACATTTTTTAAACTGCCCGCTGCCTGGTGGTGCGGCGTACGGCTAAAATCGATCGATGCAGGCCATGCCGTGTCGACGGTGCGCCACCGATGGGTCAACCAAAATCCGTTCAATTCGATGTTTTGGGCCGTACAGGGGATGGCGGCTGAACTGTGTACCGGGGCATTGGTCACCCTGCATATCGAGGAAAGCGGGAAACCCATTTCCATGCTGGTCGCCAACAACAACGCGAATTTTTCGAAAAAGGCTACCGGCATGATCACCTTTAGCTGTGAAGACGGCCAACGGATAAGGGAAGCCATAGATCAAACCGTGGCCACAGGGGAGGGGCAGACCTGCTGGATGCGTTCCGTAGGATTGAACGAAGACGGAGTCGTGGTTTCCACTTTCAATTTTGAATGGGCCGTGAAATTGAGGAGTTAATGATCTTTTAATGTATTGGGATAAATGCGATGGCGATGAAAAAATCGGTTCTATTTGAGGAAAAACAGAAGTTCGGCAAAATCTTCCTTTGGCTGATGTCGTTCTTTGTAATGGGCATCCCGCTCTATGGGATCATCCTACAGATCTTTTTAAAAACACCTTTTGGTAACAATCCCATGTCCAATTTGGGACTGATCGTCTTTGCGATCGGAATGCTCGCGTTCTGCGGTTTCTTTTGGTCGATGACCCTGATCACTAAAATAGACCAAAAGGCCATTTCCGTTCGCTACCTGCCTTTTTTCAACAAACAATTCAAATGGGAAGATATCGATAAGGCCGAGATCATCAAATATCGCTTTGTTGGGTTCGGCATCAGGTTGAGCTTCAAATACGGTACTGTTTACAACATCAAAGGAAATCGGGGCATGGCACTGCATTTAAAGGATGGAAAAAAATACCTCATCGGAACCCAAAAACCGGAAGAACTTCAGAAATCGATCAATGCTTTTTTGTAATGTATTGTAACAAATACCGGTCTTTGGGCAACTAATGGGAAATCAAAAAAATAGAAATTGAAATGAACGCACACGAGATAGACTATCATATTTATGGGGAGGAAATGCAATATGTCGAAATCGAGCTCGACCCCCAAGAAGCGGTTGTGGCAGAGGCCGGCAGCTTTATGATGATGGACAATGAGGTAAAAATGGATACCATTTTCGGCGATGGATCGAACCAGGACAACAGTGTTTTGGGAAAGATATTTTCGGCCGGTAAAAGGGTGCTCACCGGGGAGAGCCTTTTTATGACCGCCTTTTTGAATACGGGCCAAGGCAAAAGGAAAGTGAGCTTTGCATCGCCCTATCCGGGCAAGATCTTGGCAATCGATCTTTCCGAGAAGCAGGGCAAGTTCATTTGCCAAAAAGACGCTTTTTTATGTGCGGCAAAAGGGGTGTCGATTGGCATTGAATTTTCGAAACGTCTGGGTCGCGGACTTTTTGGCGGTGAAGGCTTCATTATGCAAAAGCTGGAAGGCGACGGTATGGCCTTTGTGCATGCGGGCGGTACCCTGGCCAAAAAAGTACTCGGACCAGGGGAAGTGCTCAAGGTCGATACGGGCTGTATCGTGGGCTTTACCAAGGATGTCGATTATGACATCGAATTCATCGGGGGCATCAAGAACACCATTTTTGGGGGCGAAGGACTGTTCTTTGCCAGGCTGAGGGGTCCCGGAACGGTCTACATCCAATCCCTGCCCTTTAGCCGTTTGGCCGGCCGGGTTTGGGCCGCGGCACCCAAAGGCGGTGGCAAGGATAAGGGTGAGGGCAGTATTTTAGGGGGTTTGGGCGATCTGCTCGACGGTGACAATCGCTTTTAGCATGGATTTCGGCAATTTAATCAAATTTCTTGGGGAGCTCGATCAAAACAACAATAAGGAATGGATGGACGCCCACCGGAAATGGTACAAAACGGTCAGGGACGAATTCATCGCCTGGTTGGATGATCTTGATATTACACTGGCCGGCTTGGACAGGGATTATTACCCCACCCCGGGAAAGAAGGGTATCAACCGCATCAACAACAATTTAATGTTCCATCCCCATAAACCGATATACAAAGACCATTTTGGGGGCGGACTCGACAAAAGGCCTGGCACCGGCGATTTTTATATCCAAATCGGCCTTCATGAATCACTCTTGGCAGGAGGCCGTTGGCGGCCCGATCCCAAGGCACTGAAAAGCATCCGGGAGGCTCTTGATTACGATGGGGAAGCATTCAAAAAGATCTTGGACAAAAAATCTTTCAAGGATACCTTTGGGTCGCTTTATGAAGACGAGAAACTGACCAACGCCCCCAAAGGGTTTTCCATTGACCACCCCCACATCGATCTGTTGCGCCACAAGACCTTTGCCGTGGTGCATCCCCTGACCCAAGCGGAAGTTTTACAGCCCGATTTTAAGGAAAAAGTGATCAAAGTGTATCTGGAGATGTTGCCATTTCGGCGCTATCTCAATAAAGCAGTCATGGTTTAACGATTCAACCATTGATGTTAATAGGGCGTATAGACTTTTGCTACTATGTCTGGGTATTTAGACTGGATCAGTGAATCTATTTGAGTAATGTCCCGGTCAATCCTGCCATAGGTGCCGAGGACCCGTCTTGTAAAAAAATCCAGGTCGACCAAAAGATTGGCAAATTCCCGACTTTCCAGCAGTTCCGAGTAGGAATTGGGGAATTTGGAAGCATGCATGGTGGTGATCATCTCGCCGGTTTCAAATTTCGACCTCATAGTGGTTCGATCTATGGCACGGTTCAAAAAGGGCCTTAATTGCTGGTCTACAAATTGGTTCTGAACCACCTCAAATTGAAGGAGATTTTCTTGGTTGGCCTTTAGGTCGGCCAGCTTTTTTCGGAGAACTGAAGAGGAAATATTATCAAAATCGCCCGAACCGCTGAGCACATCATATATGGTGGTATTGCGTCCCGATACCCAAACCCAGGTCAATTTATGGAGGTACATTCCTATTTGAGAGGTATCCCGTTGTTCGGTTTGATTATTGATTACCAGCAATAGGCGGTCAGCGGCATCAACCACCTCCTGCATCACCCTGCTCCCCTTTTCCTTTAGAAAATTGTTGAACCGCAACTCTTCAGAAAGGTCTTGTAAGATACGCCGTTCTTCCCTGGCATTAACTCTTTCTTGGTTCCAAGTATTGATCTGCAGGGCGATGAGGATTCCGATGACCACCAGAAGAATTTCCCCAATGGCGTATTTGAAATATTTGGAGGTTTTGTTTTCCATAAGTAAGGTCTGCCGAATGTGTCGAAAGAATTTGATCATTTTTTTAATGGGTTTGGTGTCCGGAAGCAGATATCCCGACCATCCCTTTAAGGTGCCTGAGGCTATCTTTTATTGGATAGGTGGCATCAATCCGTATCATCCTCTGAAGTATCTTTTTTCTTCTTTTTCATTTGATTATAACGCGTGACCAGTCGTACGCCCAAACGGGCAAACAGGATGACCGCAATCACCATCACAATATCAAATCCGTTCATCCGTACTTTTTTTTGAGGCCATTATTGCTTTTTTGGTTCGAAGTTAAATGTACCTTTTTCAGTTCATTTCTTACCGCTTCGCACCCATTTTCTGTTCGCTTAGTGATTCTTACATCGATAAATCTGTTATTGATCGATGGGATGATTTGGACATAAAACCTAATTCTTGAGGGCGTTCTCTATCGGTTCCGGTTCAAACCAGCCCTTTTTCATTTTATACTTCACCCAAATACCGGCATAGAGACAGGAAAGCAGTACAATAACCCCTGCATTCATATACACCTGTAGGGTCATTTCCGGGGAAGGGGAATTGTTCAAGATCATATAGACCATACCGAGGATGCCCAATACTTGGGGCAAAGGGTACCACGGACTCTTAAAAGGGCGCTTAAAATCGGGGTATCGCCTGCGCAGGACAATCAGGTTGAGGTGTGAAATGATATAGGCCACCAGCCAACAGGTGGCCGCGGAAATCAATAAGGTTAAAATAATGTCCTCTTGCCCTTTCAAAAGGATCGTGGGCACCATAATGAGCAGTCCCACAAAACCAATGCCCACCCAAGGCGATCGGGATTTGGGATGCAATTTCATGAAAACGGCGGGCAATTGTTGGTTCTGTGCCATGCCAAAGAGCATCCTGGGAATCGTGGCCAAGACGGTATTGATGGTACTGCAGGTGGCCGTGATGGCCAGTACGGCCATAATCAACTTCCCCGATTCCCCGAAAAGGGCCGTGATCAGTACCGCATGCGGAATGTCGGAACCGGCCAGGGCCTCTTGTGGCACCGCCAAATAAGCTGCCAGGGCCACCAAGGTATAGATGACCAACAGCACCACGGCAGCCAAAATCATGGATCTGGGAATATTTTTATTCGGATTCTTGGTTTCTTCGATCATCGGGCATACAAATTCAAGGGCCATGAAAGACCAAAGCGCCATCGTGGTCAGGCTCAGCACGCCAATGTCCAAATGCTCAAAGCCTTCCCAAAACGATAGGAACGACCCCCCCTGTGGATCGGCCTCTGTCAATCCCGTAACCCCGATAACAAGCAGGGCGGTGAGCATCAAATAGGCCAAAAGGTTCTGTACTTTGGCAAAAAAGTCGACCCCGAGGATGTTCAAGAGCGTCAACAAAATAATGATTACCCAACCCATTTGTGAGAACGATCCCGGGTAGAGCGTATCGAGCACCGATTCGAGCAGGAACAGTTCGGCCGGGAGCCCGAAAACGGCCGGGGCCAGATATCCCGAGATGGTGGCCACAATGGCGGGAAGATGTCCCATCGATACTTCGGTATAGGCACTGATACTGCCGGCTTTGGGCAACATCAAGGCCAGTTCGGAAAAAGTAAAGACATAACAAAGGGTAAGGATAAAGGCGATGACCAGGGCCACAAAAAAGGAGGATCCGCCGATACCGACCCCCTGCAATATGCTGACGAAAACGACCTGGGCCACCACCACCCCAACGGCTATGGCGAAGAGCGATGGCAGGCCCAAAACCCTTTTTAATTCGCCGGGCACTTTGTTTGAGGCACCCAAGTTCAGAGCTTTAGGATATAGAAGAACATGCCGCTATCTTTCTCGGCCAGGTAGCCATCACTGGAAAAAGGCTCCATGTCGGAAGCAGCGGTCTTACGGGCAACCCTTTCCCTATCGCGGAAGGGCGCGAAATGGACCCGCGTAGCACCCAGTACTTCGCATGCGGCCCCGGTCCACTGATTGGTCGCCGTGACCACCATATAGTCGAATCCCAGTTTTTGTAGGTGTTCCGCAGAGGCGATCACCAATTCGAAAGTATGGTCCTTCTGCAGCTCTGGAGATCGGGCCACCAAAAAATGCATGCCAACCTTGCCTTGTTCCCTTGCCTTTTGAAGGGCGGGATATTCTTGTTGCAGGGCTTGCATGGCAGTATGTTCTTGTGAATAAATGAGGTCCATGATCGGGTTTACGTGCACCAATACCGCCTCCAAAAAAGGATCTCCTTTTCTCATGGGAACCTCCTCGATGGGCACCGTGACATTGATGGCGGCCCCGATCACCTTCTTTTCAGTATTGAATATGGCCAGGGAAAGCCTTACAGTATCCTCATTGATTTTAATGCTGGCCATGGGATCGCTGGCAGAGGTCAACGCAAACAGCCGTACGAACCAATAAAAAATGTTCTCGGTGGTCCAAGGGCCGAAAGGGGTGGTTCCCAAGGCATCTTTGTGTAAATGGCCCGATATGGAAACGGGGATATTGCGCGATGGATGTATATGCCGGTTCATGGGGTCGTTGACGGCGAAAGAGGCCGCCAACACCGCGGCCATCTCCAATAATGTACCTGGATGTTCATTTTTGACGGGTACCGCCCTGTAGCGGTTGCTGCGGTATTGCGAGACCGAGTTGAAATTCGCCACGAGCAAGTTTTCGGGCAAGGGCTGAAGTCCCAATGCCTTGGTATCGGATGCGGCTGGGTATGCGCACCATGGTAAACTTTTCGGCTCGGTGGGTGTGGTCATTTACAGAACAAGATAGACATTTTGAAAGTACACGGCAATAGGATTTTGTGGTTTGCCCCTTCGCATTTGTTAGTGCCTATCATTCAGTTCCTTGTGGAAGGCTTGGCGGGCCTCGAGCCCAATTACGCCAATAGCAGATTCAAGAGATTTCCCGATGTTAATTTCTATGGGCATTGACGAAAAAATTGCGGCATGTCAACGCTTGGTGAAATCTGGTCTACGTTATTGAATAAAGACATTTTCCATACCAAGCCTTGCCATCGGAGGCGGTTGTTCAATGGCCAAAAAGACCAAACGGATTAATCCATATCTTTAAATCGAACCTAAAACCACATCCCTTGAAGAACGATCGTATCAGAAATATCAAGAAAGATTTATTGTCCGACAACTGGTATACCCTCAACAAATTTACCTTCGATTACCAAAAAGACGATGGCAGTTGGGAAACCCAACATCGGGAAGCCTATGATAGGGGCAATGGGGCGGCCATCCTGCTGTACAACAAGGCTAAAAGCACGGTGGTGCTCACCCGGCAATTCCGTATGCCCACTTATGTGAACGGCAATGCCGACGGGATGATGATCGAGGTCTGTGCCGGACTCCTGGACGGGGACCATCCGGAGGACTGTATCCGCAAGGAAGTGGAGGAGGAGACCGGGTACCGCATCAATGACGTACAAAAAGTATTCGAAGTGTACATGTCGCCCGGCTCGGTAACGGAAATCCTTTATCTATTCGTCGGAGCCTACGAAGACCGGATGAAAGTGGGGGAAGGGGGCGGAGCTGAAGCCGAGACCGAAAATATAGAGGTGTTGGAATACCCTTTTGAAGTGGCCCTGCAAATGATGGGAAAGGGCGAGATATGCGATGCCAAAACGGTGATCCTTTTACAATATGCACAAGTGCACCAGTTATTTAGTTAATATTTTTACGACCAAATCGCTATGGTAGCTGTGAAGGAAATCGGTTTGGGCGGGGGCTGCCACTGGTGTACCGAAGCGGTCTTTCAATCCCTGCAAGGCGTGCTTAACGTCAAACAGGGTTTTGTGGCCTCCGAAGTGCCGCATGATGCTTTTTCGGAAGGGGTGATCGTTGCCTATGCCCCAGGCGAAATTGCCCTCTACGATTTGGTGTTGATTCATTTAATGACCCATGATAGTACTGCTTGGCATGGCATGCGTCCAAAATACCGATCTGCCATTTATACTTTCGAAGAGAAAGACGAACAGCTATTGAAACAAATGTGGCATGGGCTGCAAGAGGAGTTCAAAGCACCCTTGGTCACGGTTGTGCTTCCATTTAGGGCTTTTCGGCCTTCCGAAACCAGGTTCCAAAACTATTACTTAACCGACCCCGGAAGACCTTTTTGCAAAAGGTACATCGACCCTAAACTGCAGTTGCTCCGGCAAAAATTTGTCAAGCAGGTGGAGACTACCTCCCAAAAGGCTCAATAGTGATCGCGCATCGCCTCAAAAATATCCTGCATCTTGGCTTTGATTTCGCCCGAAGGCTGCACGAAGTGGTTGTTCATAAAGCTAAAAATCAAGATCTTCCCCGATTTTGTTTTTAGGTATCCGCTTAAACTGTAGTTGTTGCCCAAACTGCCCGATTTGGCAAAAATGTAGGGCGCCTCGGCACCGACATACCAGTTCTCGAGGGTACCGCTGACCCCGCCCGCGGGAAAGAGCCCGAACAGGCGGTCTTGGGGCAGTTCTTGATACATTTTGTAGAGTACGTGTACCATCGACTCCGGTGTGAACAGGTTGTAACGCGATAATCCCGACCCATCGACCCATCGTGGGGGCTGCTTCAGATCGGCCAGGCGGTTTTTGAGCATATGGGCCTGTGCTTTGGCACCATCGAGGGTGTCGGTGAGGGTGGAGGAGGCCAGGACCAACAATTGTTCGGCCAGGAAATTATCGCTTTCCCACATCATTCTTTGATATACCGAATCGGTGGCCATACCGTATAATGTGCTTTTCTCGCCGTCGGGAAAGCGATCGGTGATGGAAATCTTTTGATCCAGTGCCGCCTCGAGCAATTTACGGGTCAAGGCGCTTTCGGTCTTAAAGGGAATTTCGATGGTGTCGGTCCTGCTCGACGCATAGTAGAAAACATTGTCCTCAGCCTCACGGTTGATCTCAGCGTCCAGGTTAACCACCCGATCCTTGAAAAAGGAAGGGACCGCTATCAGGGAATCGTTTTGGTACAGGGTAAGTACGTTGCCATACAGGGGCAATCCACCGCGCTCTACCTGGTAGTAATCCCCATAATCGTCCCAGGCCCAACCTGGACCATATTTCCCCGCTAGGAAATTGTTGTTGTACCAGGCAATATGTTGGTTTCCCTTTAAGAAGCCGAGCACCGTACTGTCCTTGAAATAAGTATGAAGCTGGGTGGGATCCCCGGTGCCCTGCACATAAAGGGTGTCATTTTGGATCAGATACTTGAGGACAGGGACGCGATTCGGCAAAAGACTCAAGCCCGTATAGAGGGTGAAGATTTTAGTATTGCTGGCCGGGGTGAAGTATTTTGCACCGTTGTGATCATAGATCGTATCACGGGTTTCCGCCGCTATCACGAACAGTCCCGTAAATTGGTTTTGAAAGGTTTCGTTTTGCAAAACGGTACGGATCACTTTTACCGTTCGTCGATGTTTTGTGGCCGTACATCCGATTAGTGCCAAGAAAATAAGCGCCACAACGATGTTTTTCATGAATGTAGAAAAAAAAATTAATGAAGGCTAAGGGCCGTAATCAATGGACTTCAGCGAAATTAGTTAATTTTTAACTTATCGGTAACAATAAAAACTTCCAATTAATGGTTAACTTAGTATCACAACCTAATTAAACATTTTGACATATGGCAAGAGCTATGCTGGAGTATACCAAAACGGTACTCCAAAAAGTTAGTTTTGACGTAAAATTGTTTTGCAAAGAGGTAAAAAAAGCGGTCGAGCGACTCTTACCGGAAGAAGTCGAAGAACTGAAACTCTGGTTGAGACAGTTCTTGAACGACAAACCAGAACTACAAGAAAGTTTGATTTATTTAAGAGCATAATAGAAAAAGCCACTTTTAAAGTGGCTTTTTTATTTTTTGTTCAATGGACTGATGATCTTCACGTCCTGAAAGGCTATTGCACCCCTGACCACACTTGAAATAACATCCTTTAAAGCTTCGGTGATCTGTATTTTCAGTTCACTTTTATGGTAGATCATACTCACCTCCCTGGCCGGTGACGGTTCATGGAAATATTTCAAATTCTTCCTTTTTTCATCGTCGAGCTCCAAGGTGTTCAAATAAGGGAGCAGGGTCATGCCCAGCCCTTCATTGGCAAGGTTCACCAAGGTCTCAAAACTACCGCTTTGCAGTTTAAAGTGTTCTTCGTTCAAATTTTTAGGGGCCTTGCATAGGTTGATGACCCCATCGCGGAAACAATGCCCGTCCTGCAACAACAGAATATCATTGATATCGAGGTCGGTCGGGGATAATTTGGCGATATTGGCCAGTCGGTGATTCCTGGGCACATAACCTACAAAAGGCTCGTAATACAAAGGGCGTTCTTTGATGAATTCAATCTCCAGGGGGGTGGCGGCAATGGCGGCATCGAGATGGCCATCCTGGATGTTCCTGATCATTTGCTCGGTACTCTGTTCCTTGATGATCAGGTTTACCTTGGGATATCGATTGATGAACGTTTTCAGGAACATCGGCAATAAGGTGGGCATGACGGTGGGAATGATGCCCAAGGTAAAATCCCCGCCTATAAAGCCCTTTTCTTGATCTACGATGTCTTTGATGCGCTCGGCTTCATTGACAATGTTTTTGGCCTGGGCAACAATTTTCTTGCCCACCTCGGTAATCCCGATCGGTTTTTTGCCACGGTCAAAGATCAGAATGTCCAGCTCATCCTCCAATTTCTGCACCTGCATGCTCAGGGTAGGTTGGGTGACGAAGCTTTTCTCTGCGGCCAAGGTGAAATTTTGGTATTCCGCGACCGCCAAAACATATTGCAATTGGGTAATCGTCATGCTCTTTTTTGAATATGTAAAATTAATAAAACCATCAATAAAACCTATGATAATGCATATATATATTTTGTAAATTTATAGTGAATTTAAATCAAGAAACATGGAAATGAACAGTATAGGGCTCGATCCTAAAAAATCAAAAGTAATAAGCGCCGATCTGAATACGCTATTGGCCAACTTTCAACGATACTATCAAAGTTTAAGGGGTATTCATTGGAACATCAAGGGCAAACGATTTTTCGACCTTCACCTGAAATTCGAAGAACTGTATACCGATGCCAACCTTAAGGTGGATCTCATCGCCGAACGCATCCTAACCCTGGGCGGGGTGCCACAACATACCTTTGAAGATTATATAAAGAATTCGAAGGTGCCGGTGGGGAAGAACATCACCCTTGATGAGCACGCCATTCGGCTTATCGTCGATTCGCTAAAGGAACTGCTCGTCATCGAGCGCCGCATCCTGGATGCTTCAGCGGAAGCCCACGACGAGGGTACCAATTCTATGATGAGCGACTTTATTACCGAACAGGAAAAAACCGTTTGGATGATGAAGGCCTGGTTGGCGGAAGAAATTTAAGCCCATGACCGGCTACCCAATAAGTTTCATTGGTTAGTAGACCTAAGGCGCGGCGACAAGCATCCCCTATTGGGAAACTTGTCGCCGCGCATTTTTTTTACCGATTTAAAATCTTAACCGGAAGTTCAGGGCTTCCCCGCCCACATCAAATTTGGCCCCTTCAAAGGTAGGAGGCCCCATTCTCATGTTATCCCCGCTGGTCGCATAACTTTCCAAGGGCATGCCGTTGGCATCCATATCCATTTGATGATTGTCGTTTTCGTCGTGCATTACCATGATGGCATAGCTGCCCGGTGGTACGTTGCTGAAAATGAGCTCAACTTCCCCGGCTTGGGCCGCTTTGGTATCCCCTGCGACCCCGCTGCCTTTCATAAAGGTCTCCTTGGAATGCAAAGATCCCAAAACGGTGCCCTCATTCGAAAGTACGTTTTCGATAATAACGGTGACGGTCACCCCTTCTTCCGTTTGCGCGGAAACCCAAAGTCCGCTTAGCAATAGTCCCAATAGTACCAGTCTTGATTTTTTCATGATATTTTTTTTATGGTTTATGATGTGACAAAGATGAAGCGTAAGGGCGTTCTGCCCAAAATGGAACGACCGAACTGTAAGAATCCGTGACCGAACCGTGACCCTGTTACAAGTATACAGTTCGCCCCTTAAAATCCACAACTGGGTCAGCCGTTTTTTTTTATGCGGCGATGGTCTCCCAATTTTGTGCCGTACAAACCGTATTTCTTTACCATCATTACAAACAAACGGCCATGATCAAAATGTTCTTTTTTTCGGTATTCCTTTTTTGCCAGCACACCATATTTTCCCAATCCTTCATTTCGGGCAAGGTCACCGACGCTGCCGGCATGGCAGTGGGCGGGGCCAATGTATATTTGGAGGGCACCTATGATGGTGCCTCCACTGCCGAAGACGGCAGCTTTACCTTCGAAACAAGCGAAACGGGAATCCAAATGTTGGTGGTTTCCATGATTTCCTATGAAACCCATCGGATAACCGCCGAGGTGGATACATTTTCCGCGTCTTCAAATCGTATTAAGGGAAGCGGTCAACCAACTGAGCGGGGTCACCCTCACCGCGGGTACATTCGAAGCGGGCGACAATACCAAGGTTGCTGTCCTAAAACCTTTGGACATCGTAACCACCGCAGGTGCAGCAGGCGACTTTGTGGCCGCGCTGCAGACCTTGCCGGGTACTTCCACCGTGAACGAGGACGGCCGTTTGTTCGTCCGTGGGGGCGGGGCGGAGGAAACCCAGGTTTTCATTGATGGCATGCGCGTTTTCCAGCCCTTCAATGCCACGGCCAACAACATTCCCACCCGTGGCCGATTTTCACCGTTTTTGTTCAAGGGCATTACCTTCAGTACAGGGGGCTATTCGGCCGAATATGGGCAGGCACTGTCTTCCGTACTCTTGTTGAATACCACCGACCTGCCCGATCAGGAGCAGTCAGACATCTCTTTAATGTCGGTGGGCGGGGGGCTGGGGCACACCGAAATTTGGGGCGGGGAATCCTTGAGCCTCAACACCTCCTATATCAACCTGGCCCCTTACCAACGCCTGGTCCCGAACGATCAGGGCACGGCATGGAACAGGCCCTACGAATCGATTTCAGGGGAAGCGGTATTTCGGAGCAAGGGAGAAAACAGCATCTTTAAACTGTATGGCGGGTTCAACCATGCGAATCTTGACCTGGCGCAGGAAGACATCAATGCCCCAAATCTGGTGGATTTTCGCCTTAAAAACAATAACCTGTACGCCAATGCCTCCTATCGGTATTTTTTAAAGGATCATTGGACCTTAGGCCTTGGCGGAAGTCTCTCATCTGATCGCAATCGCATCGGTATCGGCCGGGATTCCATCAATACCCGTGAAACCGCCACCCATCTCAAAGTGAAGTTGGGGAAGCAGTTCAACAACAGATTTCGATGGGAATTGGGCGCCGAGCACTTCCTAATCGACTATCGTGATGATTATCGGGCGATCAGCGGTTTATCCGTAAAGGGGGAAGCCATTGACCAAATAAGTGCGGCATTTACCGAAGCCGATCTATTTTTCGGCGATCGGTTGGCGGTGAAAATAGGGGTAAGGGCCGAGCGGTCCACCTTGTTGCGGGAAGCCAGTCTGGCCCCCCGGGTTTCCCTGGCCTATAAAAGCAGCGATAAGGGGCAGTTCTCCCTCGCTTTTGGAACCTTTTACCAAAATCCGTTGCACGACTATGTGAAATACGATCCCGATCTGAAGATGGAAAAAACCACCCACTTTATCCTGAATTACCAACATACCGATGATGGGACCACTTTCCGGGCCGAGGCCTATTTTAAGGATTATGGGAATTTGGTCAAGTATGATACCGAGGTGCCACGCTTCGATTCAAATTTCAATAACCTTGGCTACGGAACTGCCAAAGGGATCGATATTTTTTGGAGGGATAATAAAAACATCAAAAATCTGGACTATTGGGTCTCCTATTCCTTTTTGGATACCGAACGCGATTTTAGAAACTTCAGGAACCGAGCTACCCCCCAATTTGCCGCAGGGCATAATTTCTCGTTGGTGACCAAATATTGGATCAACGACTGGCGTTCCCAGGTGGGATTCTCCTATAATTTTGCATCGGGACGGCCCTATGACGATCCCAATTCCCCTGATTTCATGGCCGCAAAAACAAAGGCCTATAACAATTTGAGCATCAATTGGGCCTATTTGCTGTCCCCGCAAAAGATCTTGTATTTCTCGGTCAGCAACGTGGCGGCTTTCAGGAACGTGAATGGCTATCAATATGCAGACTACTCCCAATGCGAACGGAGTCTTCGATAGACGTGCCATTCGCCCCACGGCCGACACCTTTTTCTTTGTCGGGTTTTTCTGGACGATCAGCCAGGACAAGAGCAGCAATCAGCTCGATAATCTTTGATCATCGCAGCTAAGCGCGCGGGCTTCCCATTACTTCTGCATTTTCAAATAGTAGTCGGCCGAATGTTTGCCCGACCCATAGAACAGAAAGAATATGCAGACCAGGAAAGTGACAGATGCCAGGATGAGGTTGGTCGTGTTCATTTCGCCCAGGAAGTTCACCAGGATCGCACCGATCAAAATGGGCAGTTGCGCCAGCACGGCCCAACGGGTCAGCAAACCGATGACGATCAAAAAGCCCCCTACAAAATGCGCCGGTACGATATAATGCAAGATGAACATCCCACCTGGAAGGTCTTCAAAGGGCTTTGTCATTTCGGCCATTTGGGCATGGTCAGACATGATATCGATGCCTTTGATAAAAAGAAAAACGCCCAAGGCGGCCCTTACAAGATCTAAGGGGTAATAGGTGTGGGCATTGGCCCATTTGTTTAATGATTTGATTGTTGCCATGACTTAGAAATTATCCGTTACGCTCATTAAGTTACTCATATTTAGCGATATAAAAAAGTAAATTTGGGCCGGATCGACTTGGGAAGCATCAACAAAAGACCTTCCCAAAGGCCCTTTATGTTGTATGGATAGAAAGGTCGGGAAACTTGTACAGTACTCTATTGGGCGTTTCGACCCGCTGATGAACATCTTTCCGCCAGGGCCAATCTTCAAAGGGATGGCTTTTTGCTTCAATCCACTTTACTGCAATCGGATCCAATCCATTTCAAGATGAAATGCTTCCGCATTTTTGTTCCCGATCAAAAAAGCGATTTCCGATAGGTTTTTCCCATCAAAGTTGGGGAGGGCCAATTTTTGTCCCCGGAAGGCGGGGTAAAGGTTCTGCAAGGGCAGGATAATGGTTTGCCATGCGCCCGAGGTTTCAACATATGCTATATAGGAATGCCTTTGGTCAAGGGTCGATTTTACCCTGAACTGATAACGCTTCCCATCGCCTTTCAAGCGAATGGCCACGTATTGGCAATCCTTATTTACTATGGCATCAAATCGATGGCGAACTGAAGCAAAACCGCCATTGTTCTCTAGGGAAACTGTCCCCTCAAATACTCCGTGGCCAGCATCGTTCAAATAAAAAGCACTTTGCGAACGCCCGCCCATGACCCCATCATTGACCACCTGCCATTTGCTGATATCGGCATTGGCCTCAAAGTTGAAAATCATGATGGTATTTATGGACATGGAAATAAGGACAATAATAAGATTCTTGAAAAGCACCACTGATTCAAATAATAACTTAATTATAAATACTGGACTACATTGGCAGGGCCATATGTCACTCGTCCAGAGCGGCCCAAACCCTTTCGATGAGGGCTTTGGTCGCCCGGATCCCTTCGGGCTCCGCCATGTTTTCCCCTTCGAACTCAACCCCGATATGGCCCTCAAAACTTGAGTCCTTGACCTGTCGGAGCATTTTTGGATAATCGATGCTGGTTTCGTTCCCCTCCGCATCAAAGGCATACGATTTGGCACTGACACCCTTGGCGAAAGGGAGAAAATCGGCCACCCCTTTATAGCGGTCGTACACATTCGAGCATCGGTCGTTCTGGGTACTGCCCCATTGGGTATCGAGGCACCAATTGCCGAAATCGGGCAAGGTACCCAAAAAAGGACTGTTCACCTTTTTGATGATTTCTACCATAAAAGGGGCATCGGAGGTATGCAGGCCATGGTTTTCAATGATCACATTGATGCTTGCCTGGGTACCATATTCCGCCAACAGGCCCAGACCGG
Organism: uncultured Flavobacteriaceae bacterium; assembly: GCA_963760375.1. Lineage (GTDB taxonomy): Bacteria > Bacteroidota > Bacteroidia > Flavobacteriales > Flavobacteriaceae > Pelagihabitans. Next base: position 770,774 of record CAVXCS010000005.1, read on the forward strand.
AGATCAGGGCCGCCCTGATTTCCGACCGGTTTCCTTGTCCGAATGCATTCACCCGTATCGAGTGACAGCCGAGGATCTTGGCCGCATCGATCCATTTATAGTGGTTTTCCACTGCGGTCTTCCTTTCCAAATCGATGGGATTGCCCAGGTCGCCCTCATTATCGACCATGATCAGCAAGCTTCTGACCCCGGCGTCATCGGCCCTTTTTTTCATCTCCTGCCAGAATGCTTCGTCCTTGGCATGGTCGGTGTAGAACTGGTTCACATATTCCACGGCATCGATACCATAGGTGTTTTTTGCGATGCCCGCAAAATCGACGGCTTTGGTAGCGCCTTGTTCCAAGGCCCTGTGCAGCGACCATTGGGCCAATGAAATTTTGGGTAATGCCATGCTTGGATTTGTTTTAGGGAAAAGATGGCCGAACATATTGTTCGCTGGAATGGTGATGGCCGCTGCCCCCAAGGCGGCCTTTTTGATAAAAGTTCTTCTGTTTTTCATGGAACACCGAGGTTAAAGACAAAGTACTCTATTTTTCCGGATAAACCAATATCCAATTTCATGAATACCGGGCTGCTTTCACGTAAATATCATTATATTCATTCTGAAATTGTTAACCAGCACGAAAAGCCCATGAAAGTACTATTTATAGGAGGAACCGGAAACATCAGTACCCCTTCGAGCCGTTTGGCCCTTGCCAAAGGGATCGATCTTTTTCATCTGAACCGGGGCAGTAGAAAAGTGGAAATACCCGGGGTAAAAACCATTTTAGGGGATATCAATAAGGCAGAAAGCTTGGCCGAACTGGGCAAGCACGATTGGGACGTGGTGGTCAATTGGATCGCTTTTACCCCTGAAGATATCGAGCGCGATATGGGCCTGTTCAAAGGCAGGACCAAACAATATATTTTCATCAGTTCGGCCTCCTGCTACCAAACGCCCCTGGGCTATCCCGTCATCACCGAATCCACGCCGCTTTGCAACAACCTATGGGATTATTCGAGCAACAAGATCAAATGTGAAGACCGGCTGATGCAGGCCTACCGGGAAGAGGGTTTCCCCATCACCATCGTGCGCCCTTCCCTCACCTACGACACGGTGATCCCCATCGCCATTGGGGGCTTTAACGAATATACCACGGCCGATAGGATTTTGAAGGGCAAGGAGATCATTATCCATGGCGATGGCACTTCCCTATGGACGGTGACCCATGCCGACGACTTCGCCAAGGGCTTTGTTGGCCTTTTGGGATTGACACAGGCCATCGGTCATGCCTTCCATATCACCTCCGATGAAGTACTGAGCTGGAACATGATCTACAAGATCTTGGCCGACAGCCTCGGCAGGGAGGCCAAGGTCGTGCATATCGCCTCCGATTTTATCTGTAAGGTAGAACCTTCCTTTACCGGCACCTTGTTGGCCGATAAGGCGGAGAGCGTGCTGTTCGACAATACCAAAATTAAGACCTTCGTGCCCGGTTTCAGGGCCACGATCCCCTTTGCGGAAGGTATTGTCAGGACCATGGCCTGGCTGACGGGAAAAAGAAGAAAGGCGGTTCATCAATGCCGATACCGAGGCGAAAATTGAGCGCATCCTAAAAAGATACCATGCCCTATGATGACAGAAAGCTATTCGATATGACAAGACTTGATGTTTGGTTGCATTGTACCGATGCACGACCACAGGGGCCGTTATCGGCCCATAGTAAATGATCGTCTTTTGCTGGGTGTGCCCTGAAAGAGCTTTGAAGTCATCACCTGTGAAAATCAATCATTATCTTGGGTCACATATATGTTTTAAAGTGCATCATGCACTATATCCAATTGTTGTGCTTCATTATCCATACGCTATTCAACGTTGCTAAAGCTATGTTGAATTTAGCGCTTGGTAATTGAAATTATGCTTAACCTTTGACCAAATGATAAAATTCTTTCGTAAAATACGCTACGACCTAATGGAAAAAAACCCAAGCTCTGCTAAAGCTACGGGGGGCTCGAGAACTGGAAAGTATTTGAAATATGCCATTGGCGAGATCATACTGGTTGTGGTAGGAATTCTTATTGCACTTTCCATCAATAAGGCAAACGATGCTGAAAAACAGCGCCAGAAGGAGCTTGCCCTTCTCTCTGAAATGAGTAAGAACCTTCAAATAGACCTTGAAGATCTCGATTTCAACATAAAGGGGAGTGCCGAGCGAATACAAGCCAATGAAATCATCTTGAAAGCTTTACAAGAGAGGATACCGATGCATGATTCCTTAAAGCCATACTACGGAAACATCCTTGGCAATTTTCAGTTGAGTAGCAACAATGCGGCATTCGCGAATCTTCAATCCGTCGGATTGGATTTGATATCAAACGATTCACTCAGAAATGCGATTTCCAACCTGTATATAGTTAAGTACACCTACCTTGAAAATGTTACAAAAGGAGCGGACGATGGTTTTCAATGGAATACTTTTTATCCGCAATTCCTTGACTTGATCAACGTTGACCAGATGTGGGTTTCGGCTGAGCCAGTGAGTCATGAGGCGTTGACGGACAATCGGAAATTCCAAGAAACCCTCAAGATGAATCTCTTTTTCCGCAACTATATGCAGCGCCAATATACTATGATTCACAAGGATGTAAATTCTCTCTTAGTCCAAATTGAAAGACATATTAAAACGTTGAAAGACTCACAATGATAAAATTCTTCCAAAAAATGAGACGGGGATTGTTGACTGAAAATAAATTCAGCAAATATGCACTTTATGCCACTGGCGAAATTATACTTGTGGTTGTTGGAATTTTGATTGCCCTTCAAATTAACAATTGGAACGAGGCAAGAAAATCAAAAATTATGGCAAAAGAGGTTTACACAAATTTGCTAACCTCATTGGAGCAAGATTCAATAGAAGTTCAAAGAACCATTGAATTGCTGAATGGTAGTTTGAAAACGCAAAGGAGTTTAATTTTAAGTGAATCCAATCAATACGCGAACGAATTTGATCAAAGGGAATTGGATTCAGTAGTTGGAGAAATTGTTTATGGAGTAATGAGTTTTTTTCCAAAAACCGGTGTTTATGAATTGATAACATCAAACAACAGTATGGATTTATTAAAATCAGAACAAATAAAGTCCATGCTGATCAATCTTTACGACTTTCAATATAAAAGATATGAAAATGTAGACGCAATAATCGACAATAAATATCATTACGAACTTGGCACGCTAATTCGAGAAAAAATCAAATTTGTTGGTACATTTAATATTAAATCTGAATTTACAATTATCAGTCACGCAGATTCAATTCTTTTTAACGAATACTATGATGAGCTTGTTTCTGAATGTCGGGATGTCTATGGACTTTTGTCTACGGGAAACAATTACCTTGTTCAAATTAGTGCATCCATTAATGAGTTAATCGCGTTAATAAGAGAGGAATTAAAAGAATAACGAAAGGACAACAAGCGCTATAATCCATCACGCCACAGACGTGGCCAACTCATTGCCGAGCCGGTGGCGCATTTAAAAAATATGGATCGAACAAAAAGAACACTTGAAGAACAGCGTATTGAATTTTCCAATCAAAAATTTCTGGCTACCCCCTTAGCTGGATTGATCGTCTGGACTATCATTGGGTCTGTAGGGATTTTTTTCTCCGATTTTATTGCTGTTTGGACAATTTTCATTGGAACGGGGAGCATCGTTTACTTAGGCCTGTTCCTATCAAAATTTACGGGTGAATATTTTTTGGAAAAAGGTAAACCGAAAAATGAATTTGATACACTCTTTCTTTTTACGGCGGCGCAGGCCATTCTGGTATACTCCATAGCCATACCCTTCTTCCTCGTTGACTATACCTCTCTTCCAATGACTGTAGGAATTTTGACGGGTTTGATGTGGCTGCCATTTTCTTGGATCATTAAGCATTGGGTCGGGATTTTCCATACACTGACAAGAATCATTTTAGTTCTTTTACTTTGGTATCTGCTTCCCGAATATAGATTCGTTGCAATACCTTTTGGAATAGTATTAATTTATATCATTACATTTCTTATTTTGAAAAACAGAAAGTGAGCCGAACAAAAACGCACCACAACCATGCCTATGAAATCATAGCCTGACATTTGTGCAAAAGCTGAAAAAGCATGCTTAAAACCGGTTTAAAATAAAATCAGATATGAAACTTATAGCTAAAGCAACCCTCCAAATTCAAAAGCCCATAGCAGAAGTTTTCGAAGGAATTGTAGATCCGACAAAAATGACCAAGTATTTCATTTCGGAAAGCAGCGGTCGACTGGAAACCGGGAAGGAAGTGCTATGGAAATTTCCCGAGTTCGCCGACAGGTACCCCGTAAGGGACATTAAGATTGAAACCAATCGATCCGTTTCGTTTGTTTGGGACGAAGGAACCACAGTAACCATAGCCTTGGAAGCTTTCTCTGATAAAAGTACGGTCGTAAAGGTAACCACAAGCGGAAAGGAGTACAACGAAGCAAACCTGAAATGGGTCATCGGCAATACCGAGGGTTGGGCAAATTTTCTTGCCTGCATGAAAGCCTATCTGGAATATGGAATCCAACTTCGAAAAGGGGCCTTCGATTTTATGCGAAAAAATGAAAATGAATGACAGGAAGCTTTCAGAACTTAAAAAATAACAAAAACAAGATAGTAGTATAGAACCATCACGGCATAACTCTGGAAACAACAAACACCGGACCGCAATGGGGCTGTCCTAAAACCTAAATTGATTGCTATGAAAAAAACTTTGTTCATTTTTGTTCGCAGAATGCGTGAGCAGTTATGGTTTAGACCTTTCCTATTCTGTCTGGTCTCAATTGTCGGTGCATTGATGGCCCACCAAGCGGATGGAACCCAATTGGACACATTAGTTCCCAGCATAAAAACGGAATCGATCGAAGGTTTGTTGGATACCATTTCTGCAAGCATGTTGGTGATCTCGATATTTGCCGTTGCATCGATGTTGTCGGCTTTCTCTGCTGCGAGTAACACGGCCACCCCAAGGTCTTTCAAAATTGTAGTGACAGATGATGTGTCACAATATGCCCTATCGGTCTTTATAGGAGCGTTCATATTCAGTATCGTTGCTACGGTAGCCCTTAATAATGGGTATTATGGCGCGTCCGGAAGGTTTATTCTTTTTTTGTTCACCTTGATTTTATTTGGGGTGGTCATACTTACCTTCTTGAGATGGGTTGATAGAATTTCAAGATTGGGACGATTGGAACATACCATAAATCAAGTGGAGGCGATTACTGCCAAATCTTTGTCTGCCCACATTAAACTTCCTTTTCTTGACGGGCTTCCCATTAGGGATTCAGACTTTGATGGACATTCAGTATGCAGCAACACTGTTGGATATGTCCAACATGTAAACATGGCATCGCTACAGGCCCTGGCTAAAGAAAAGGGTTTAAAAATTCGGCTTAATTGTCTGCCGGGTAAATTTGTTCATCAAAATTTTTCCATTGCAACTGTTGGTTCCATCCAAGATTTGGATCTGAGTGAAATAAATCAAAAGGTCAATGAAGCAATTCATATTGGCGATACCAGATTGTTTGACGAAGATCCCCGATTTGGGTTGATCGCATTGACTGAAATTGCGAGTAGGGCATTATCGCCGGGAATCAATGACCCTGGGACTGCCATTCAAATTATTGGCACTCATGAGCGACTGTTTTTTTTATGGAACGATGCCATTGAAAACACCGAAGAAAATGCCGTGCGCTATGATTGTATAGAAGTTCCGGATATTTCAATGCTCGATTTTTTTGATGATGCTTTCAGGCCTATATCCAGGGATGGGGCCAATAACATAGAGGTGATGTTACGTTTGCAAAAGGCATTTAAATCATTGGAAACGATAAACCATGAGCACATTAAAAAAGCCGCAATCCAATATGCCGAGCAGGCATTCGAAAGAGCGGAACTGGCTATTGAATATAAGCCCGACCTCCATCTTTTGAAAAAGGGAATTTAAAAAACAAACGGAGTATCACAAGAAGTATGGGAATGCTCGGACAACGAGGTCTTTACAGCCCCTTGGCGAACAGCACCTCCCGATCTCGGTTCAATGCACGGGTTTTTGTTGTCGTTTGTTAACGATTTCAATGATCCAGTAGATCAATTGGCCGATACCGCTGGCGAAGATGAACAGCAAGATCCAAACCAGCAATAAATTGTTTTGCTGGAGATTGGGGTTCTGGACCGCATGCACGATGTAGAAAACAAGACTGCCAAAAGAAATCAGGACGGCAAAAAGGATACCGATCACGAAGGCGCCGATACCGGTCAACAGTTCCATCGGAGGCCCATCGGCCTCTTCGAATTCCCGGAGATCGCCCAGGATGGAAAAAAGAAAAACCATGTAGCCGAAAAAAGCAAGGACAAAAATAATGATGGGGGCGAGGGCAAAGAAGGCCTGCCAGAATTTGCTGTGGATCATGGAAATGGTTGTTTCACCTAAAATTACGAATTATTTTAAAACGGCCGAAAAACGGGCCTCGGTATAACGGGCAGTATTGAAAGTGCGTGCAAGTTCATGAACTCCTGCCATCGATCCAGGAATTTTGGTCAAACCTGGTCACTGATCAGCTGTACAATCTTAGAATTCTTCAATGACCAAGGGTGGCCAATACGGGCAAATGATCCGAAAGGTGTTTGCCGTTTTCCAGGCGTTCATCGATATGCGCATAATGCTCGACCGTAAAACCCGTCACGAAGATATAATCGATGCGCCGATCGATGGGGCCCGCGGTATCAAAGCCATTGAAGGTGCCCTTTGGCCCTGAAGGGGGCGTTTTTGACACTTCATACCCATCCTTGAGCTCCTTTTTGATCAATTGAATGGGTTTTTGATCGGGCGTAAGGTTCAAGTCGCCCATCAAAACCACCGGGTTGTTCTGCACGTTCGCCTTTTTGATCTTGTTCAGGATCAGCTCGGCCGATTTTTCCCTGGCCAACACCCCGATATGATCGAAATGGGTATTGAAGACCCAAAATTTTTCTTTGGTTTTCTTGTTTTCAAAAGAGCCGTACGTACAGACACGTTCCAAGGCAGCATCCCAGCCCACTGAGGGCTTGTCGGGCGTTTTGGAGAGCCAAAAAGTGGTATATTCCAGGGGGTCATATTTGTCGGCCCTATAAAAAATGGCCGAATATTCCCCTTTTTCCCCACCATCGTCACGGCCCACGCCGAGGTATTTATAACGGGTCAAACTACTATCGAGATAGGTCATTTGATGGTGAAGGGCCTCCTGCACCCCAATAAAATCGGGTTCATGTGTTTTGATCATTTTCACCAGACCCGCCTTACGGTCGTTCCAATTGTTGATCGCATCGCTTTTGTTGTCGTACCTGATATTATAGGTCATCACCTTGATCGATTGTGCGAGCAAGGCCGAAGAGACCATCATCAGTAGCATTGACAACAAGTACATCGTTTTCATGGGCCTAGGGTTATGAAGTGATACAAGTTAACCATAATACTTTAAATTTGTGCCATGAAGCGCAAGGGCTTTTTACATCAGATACATCCGGTACTTCCGGTTTGGGACGTGGTGGAGGCGTTGGATTTTTATGTGAACCGGTTGGGTTTTAAAATCGCCTTTGCCGACGATCCCAAGGCGCCCAAGTACGCCGGTATCTTGAGGGATGGCATAGAAATACACCTGCAATGGCACGAAGTGATGGAGTGGGAGGTAGCCATCGACAGGCCGATGCTGCGCATTGTCACCCAGCACATCGAAGCTTTGTTCGAAGAATTTAGGGACATGGAAGTGTTCCATGCACAAACTGCTTTAAGAAAAACAAGTTGGGGCACCTTGGAATTCGCATTTTATGATCCTTTTCAAAACGGACTGACCTTTTACAAGTCGGTCTGAAATTCCCGTTTATTTTTTGGAAATCGATTCGACCCCTTTCCAATCGTCCCCGATTTCCTGGGTGATCAGATGGGCCGAACGGTTGAGGAATAATTTGGCGGTATGGTCTTCAGGGTTCATTTTCACGATTTGCTGGAAGGTGACCGCGGCCATTGCGAATTCTTTTTTGAAGTAGAGTTCCATGCCCTGTTGGAAGGTATGCAAGGTATTCAGTTTATGCTCGCGCAGCGTCACATGATCCCCATTGATGCATTCGTAAAGATCCAATGCTTTTTGCTTTCCTTGTACCTGTACGGGCCCCAAATACCTGAAATCGAAGACCTCGGGCCGGCTGAGGTTGTTTTTGCAAAGATCGGTGAGCAAGATGGAGGTGCCATAGTGCTTTGAAAGTCCTTCTATACGGGAAGCGGTATTCACGGTATCGGAAATGATGGCGGCGTCCATGCGTTCCACATCGCCAGTGATGCCCATGATCAATTTGCCGTTTTGCATGCCAATGCCAATGTGCACGGGCAAGCGGTTCTTTTCCAACCTTTCTTCATTGTATTCGGCCAGGGAAAGGTGCATTTCCACGGAAGCCTGCAGGGCATTTTGGGATCCTTTTGGGAAAATGGCCATGAACCCATCGCCCAGATATTGCATGATAAAGCCTTCATTTTTTCTGATGATGGGCCCCATGCGTTTGTTGAAGGAGTTGATGAACAAAAAGTTTTCCTTGGGCGCCAGACGCTCGGAGATCGTGGTAAAGCCCCTGATATCGGTGAACATCACCGTTACTTCCCGTTCTACCTGATCGCCGAGGGCCACTTCGGTAAGCTTGTTCTTGCCCAAGGATTTGATGAACTCCTGTGGCACGAATTTCTGGCTTACCTCATGTATTTTTTTGATGGCCTCCTCCCGGTCCCTGGCTTCTTTCAACCCTTTTTGGTACAATTGGGCACTTTCGATGGCGGCGGCAGACTGGAAGGCAATGGTGGTCAGCAGTTTCAATTCGGCCGCGGTAAAATCCACTTCTTCCTCATGGCCCAGAATGATCATGCCCAAGGTGCGGTGTTTTACCTTGAGCGGGGCATACATCACGGTCTTGAGGTGGCTCAATGCCGGGTTGGCCTTGATCCTGGCCATGGGTACAATGGCCGCGGTGCCGCGCATGATCAAATCCTTGAGCAGGCCGCTTTGGTCATTGATATTGTAGTCACGGTTGGGATTCTCACCGATGGCGGCCATTTCCACCACCCGTTCTTCTTCGGGCTCATAGACCAGGAATACACCATGGGTGGCATTGATGATCTGGGAAGCTTCCTGCAGGGCGGTCATGGCGATGGAGGTATCGTCTATCTTTTCAGATATCATCTCACTGAAATTATAGATCATATTGATTTCACGATAAAGCCCCAATACCTCACTGCCTATTTTTTTCTTTTCAAGTTCTTTTTTGACCAAAATCGAAATCAGTGCTGCGATCAAAGCCCCGCTCGGATTTGTTGCAAAAAGCGTCCCATAGGTCATTTCGGAATCGTTCAGGTCGAATTTGTGCTCCGATCGGATCTTCGATCCGAACAACACTTTGCCTTCAAGATCTTCAATACAGATTTCGGCCTTTAGCGAATCGGCGATGTTTTCAACCAATGCCAAGGTATCGGAGTTCCTTTTCAAGACAGTCCGCAACCCCCTTAAGGGAACCATGAAATCTTTGTTTTCGGACATGCTCAGCGGTTCAATATTTCCTCTGCGATCGATAGCATTTCATCCGGGTCGAAGGGCTTGGTCATATAACGGTCGGCACCCATATCCAAGCCTTTTTGGCGATCTACTTCCTGACCTTTGGCGGTGAGCAATATGATGTATACATGCGAAAGCTTCAGCTCTTTTTTCACTTTATGACAAACTTCCATCCCGTTCATTTTGGGCATCATCACATCCAAAAAGACCAAATTAGGCTCTTCCCGCTGGATCACTTCCAGGGCCTGCTCACCATTTTCGGCGAAAAGAAGTTCAACCCCATCGTCTTCCAGGTCTTCCAAAGTTTGTTCAATAAGCATTCTAATATGGGATTCATCATCCACGATCAGTAGTTTCTGTGCCATTTGTTTCAATTATAATTAATGATTGCCCGATCACTCGTAAATAAAAAACATCACGTTTTCCATTCCCTTTTGCAGTTTCAGGTTTTTGATGATATTTTGGTCGCCGTTGTACACCGAATTGAGCATGATGATATCGGGCTGCGATTCGGTTGCCTTTTCCAACAAGTTTTTGGCGTTGCTCTCCATCACCTTGTACCCCCTTGCGGAGAGCACACTGGTGAGGGTTTTCACCGCGGAGGCATCTTCATCGACCACCAACACCTTCTTTTTGGAAACGCCCTGCTCCAATAAAACGTCGACTTCATGGAACAACTGTTCGGTATTGATCGGTTTGGTGAGGTAACGGTCGACCCCGATCTTAAAGCCCCGTTCCTTATCCTGCACGATCGACAGGATAATGATCGGGATGTCCATCGTGGCAGGATCGTTCTTTAAAACCGCCGCTACATCGAAGCCGTTGATTTCGGGCATCATCACGTCGAGAATGATCAGATCGGGTTTGTGCAGGCGCACCATGTCCAGGGCCGCCTTGCCATTGGCCGCTTCCTTTACCTGATAGCCCGCCTCGGTGAGTTCCTGTCTCAGTAGCGACCGTATTGGGGTATCGTCGTCGACCACCAAAATGGTGGGGACCGTTTTTTGGGCGGTGTTCAAGGAAGAATGCTTGATCTGCTTCTTCAGACTTTTGAGGATCCTTTCGAGTTGGATGGGCTGCTGGGTGGTTACCTCGCCCATGGTGGGAAGGGAAAAGAAAAAGGTACTGCCCACTCCGGGTTCGCTTTTCATCCAAATGATACCACCGTGGTGCTCGATGATCTCCCGGCAAATCGGGAGTCCAAGACCGGTGCCCTTGGGCTTGTCGGTAAGCGTATCGCCCGCTTGGCGGAAGCGCTCGAAGACCTTGTGCTTGTCTTCTTCGGAAATGCCGATACCGGTATCCTGTACTTCCACGATGATCTGCCCGTTGTCTAAATAGGCCTCCACCATAACCTTGCCCTTATCTGTAAATTTTACCGCGTTCGACAAAAGGTTGATGACCACTTGGATCAACTTGTCTTCATCGGCCTGTATCAAAGGGAGGTCTGTGGGTATATTTTTTTTCAAGGAGATGCCCTTGCCCTCAAAAAGGCTGTGGGTACTGGCAATGGCGCGGCTGATGGCATCTTGGAGGAATATCGGCTTCATGTGCCATTCCATTCTTCCGGCCTCTATTTTGGCGAGGTCGAGCACATCGTTGATCAGGGTAGTGAGGCGTTCCCCTTCGGAAACGACCACGTCGAGGTTTTCGCTGACCTGCTTCATGGTGCGTTTGATCTTCTGATCGTCGATGGTCACGTTCGGGAAAATCTTTTCCTCCAGGCGTTTTCTGATGATCTTGGCAAACCCGAGCACGGAGGTCAAGGGGGTGCGCAGTTCGTGGCTCACCGTGGAGAGGAAGGCACTTTTGGCCTCGTTGGCGTCCTCGGCCTTGGCCTTGGCGTTTTTGGCTTCCTCATAGAGTTCGGCATTGTGCAGCGCCACGCCCACGTTGATGGCGATGGTGTTCAGCAGACGCTTGTCCTCCTCATTGAAACGGCTCTCTTGCTGGGTGCTCTGCACACTGAGCACGCCGATGATCTTATCTTCCACCGGAATGGGCACCCCCAGATAGGAGATGGCCTGTTTGCCGGTCTGTGCCACGCCGATACGGTCGTATTCGGCCATGATATCGGTGTCTTTGTTGATCAACAGGGGTTGCCCGGTTTTGATGATTTTGGAGGTAAGCCCTTCCCCGTACTTCATCGGGGGCATATCGTCCCCCTCTTGATAGGGAAAATTGATGGTATTGTTATCCGCATCCAAAATGGCCAGGTAGGTGATGTCTGAATTGAAGAGTTTTTTCATCTCATCGCCCACCAGTTGGATCAGGGCGTTTAGTTCCAGTTTTTGGGTCAGGGCCTGGCTCACGTGGTTGAGGGTGGCCAGTTCGCCCATCCGCTGGTTCACTTCCTTGGTGCGGGCTTCTACTTTGTCCTCCAGTATTTTCTGCTGCCCCAGCAGTATTTTGGTGCGTGCCCTGACCGAAAGGTAAACCACGGCCATGAACGCCAAGAAGTACAAGGCATATGCCCACCATGTTCGATACCAGGGTGGCGTAATCGAAAAACTCACTGAGTTGACTTCCGTTTCATCACCAAACAGGCTTCTTGCCTTTGCTTTAAAGGTATAGGTTCCGGCGGGTAGGTTGATATACTCCCTGGTGGATTGCTTGGTCCATTCAGACCACTTATCGTCAAGCCCTTCCAACCAAGTGGCGTACTCCATATTGCGTTGCCCTATATAGAGGGGTGCGGCATAACTTAGACTTACGGTATTATTTTTAAAATCAAGGTTAAGATCTTTTGGGAAATCCACTGCGCCACCATAAATAAGGGAATCTCCGGCAATGCTCATTGCTCGGATCTTTACGCTGAAGTTCGGGAGGTTTCTTTTCTCCAATTTTCCTTCATAGCGTACTACCCCGTCGGGGCCCGAAAACCAAACTACCCGTGATCCCTCGGCATTCGGTTTTTCGGACCGAGCGGTCAATAAATCCCTATTTTTTAGTTCTTTGAAGGTATCGGTGTCCAAGTCAATCGTACCATCTTCCTGTTTTGTGGCAATGGTAATACCAGACCCTACATTGAACCAGAATCTATTTTCTGAATCCAATTCCGGAGATAAAAAAGCACTCGATTTTACATTGATCAAATCGTTGTAAAAGAATTTTTTTTCAACAAAGCGGTCTGTCTTTTCGTCGAAGGCGTAGGTTTTTCCTTCACTGGTTCTAAAATGACGTTCACCGAACACATCGGAAAATGATATATAGACGCCCTCGGGCAATCCATTCTTTTTATCATACACTTTAACCTTTGCGGCTGCCAAATCCATTTTGGAACCCTCGAATTGACTTTCCAGGAAAAGCACTTCGCCATCGTTATCGGCCCCCAACCATATGTTTCCTTCTTCGTCTTCCGAAAAACTGCCGTTCCCGAATCTTTCTGTTTCAGATTCGAGCACAAATTGGTTTGCTGTATCATCGAAGTACAAGGTGGAGATGCCGTTTTCATGAAATGCAAAAATCCTGTTGTCGTCAAATTCCGATACCCTAAAAAAGCGGGCTCTAAAATCATAATCGACACTCTTTTTGACGAACTCAAAAGTCTTGCCTTTAATTTCGAACATGCCCATATCCCCAGTGCCGGTATATAATCTGCCTTTGGCTTCCGTAAAACGCCCCCCTTGACCGGTAGTGCCTTCCATTCTCATGATTTTGTTCGTACCGTCTTCCTGGTAAAAAATGCCGTTCCCCGTGGCAAAATAAACCATATTCCCAAAGCGATAGGTATCCAGAACACTGTTCGTTCCCAGACCGATGTCGGTATCGATATAGGTGAAGGGCGAATTAAGGTCAACTGATGAAATACCATTGAAAATGGCCATCCAAAGCACCCCTCTGGAATCAACATAGGTATAATCAACGGTACCATCCTGCAGCCCGTTGGCGACATTGTAGCTCTGCAATAGTTTGCCATCATGACTCATTAAATAAGCGCCATTGCTGAAGGTATTGAGCACAAACCGGCCATCGGGAAGGGCCACCCCGGGCAGATACAGCGATCCTTTGACCAATGCGTCCAATTCGGTTTTAAAGGGCGTAAACGACACCCCGTCATACAAATAAAAACCATCGTTTCGGGTACCGACCAACATGGTTTTTTCGTCATAGGGCAACATGACATAGATGCGTTCACTGGCGAATTGTTCACCACCCGGGACCACTTTGAACTCCCTACCTTCCATCACACAAAGACCTCGGCCCCAAATTCGGACATAGTATTTCCCGTGGACGATTTTACCAACGTGGTAACCTTCCTCAGAAACGACGACTTCCATATTGGTTCCATCCCATATATACAGTTTATTGTTGGTCCTGTATATGAGGTCGTCCTTGTAGTAATCTACTTCCCATACGGTCGTTACTGCCCTATGTTCTTCCGGTATCTTATCCTTTAGCGATACATATTTTAGTTTTCCAGTTTCATCGGGCGCCAAATAACCCAGTTCCCCTTCGCCACCAACATAGATCGTTCCATTTTTATCTTTAACCAGACTACGACCGCTTACGTAGTTGTTCATGGGAATCACCTCCCAATTTACTCCGTCATATTGCAAGACACCTGAGGTATTTGCGAAGTACATGATGCCATCATCGCCTTCCAGTGACCACCAGTTAACCGGTTGGGCACCATAATCTTGATAAGAAAAATTCGTGATCAAAGGTCGCCCGATCTGCTCTTGACCCCATACAGTGGAGCTGGGCAAGGCGCAGAAGAAAAGGGCCAAAAAGTAAAAGTGGAATTTCAATTGGTGGAAGCGTAGGAAATTTCGCATGGTCGGTTGGTAATAGGTGGTTAGGGGCTTTTGAACCCGAATCCAAGTTACAAAAATAATCGGTATGGTTTGCCTCTTAAAACAGATCGAATAATGTGCATGAGCTTCGGTTTTCGACCTACTACCTTAAAACAGATCGATTTGGTCGTTTGCAAGTATGAATGCGCTGCGTGGCGCTTTTACCACCCAGTGACCTCTCCCTTTTTGGAGCGGGTACCGAATTCCAAAGACGATCGGGATACATGCCGTTTTATTCCCTACATTCACTTGTAATTAAAACAACACACCATGAACAAAATGATCAAAACCGTACTTATGATTGCCGGAATTGCCCTATTGGGTTACGGCATCTATATATTGATTGCCCCGGAGGCCAAACTCGATATTGGTATCCTGGAGGTAGAGACCCAAGACAACAAGAACGCCTATATCACGATCGGACTCGGCCTGGTGGCCCTTTTGATCGGATTTTTTGCGGGCAAAAAAACCTCATAGGGACAAACTCCCGGCTGGCCGGATAATCCTAGTTATCCTTATACTTTTCAAACCAGGCCAACACCGCCGCTATTTTGGCGACCAAGTTGCTGGGTTTGTCGGCAATGCCATGGGACGCCCCGGGAATGCGCACCAGGGCGCTCTCCACTTTTTGCAGTTTCAGGGCGGCATAGAACTGCTCCGATTCTGCTATGGGGGTACGGTAATCCTCTTCCCCGGTCAACAGCATGGTGGGCGTTGTTACATTGCCCACATAGGAGAGGGGGGAACGTTTGAGGTAATTTTCAGGATCTTCCCAAGGTTTGTTGGGGAACCAATATTTATAGAAGAAGCCTGGATTGTCTGAATACAGCACAAAACTGTACCAGTTGATCACCGGTTTGGCCACCACGGCCGCTTTGAACCTGTTCGTCTTCCCCACGATCCATGCAGAGAGTACCCCGCCGCCGCTGCCGCCGGTCACAAAAAGGTTTTTCTCGTCGACGTAGCCCTTGGCCAACAGCGCATCGACACCCGACATCAGGTCTTCATAGTCGTGATTGGGATAATCGTGGTGGATCAGGTTGCCGAATTCCTGCCCATAACTGGTACTGCCCCGCGGATTGGTGTACAACACCACATAGCCGGCGGCGGCATAGAGCTGAATTTCGGCCGTAAATACCGAACCATAACTTTGAAAGGGCCCCCCATGGATCTCCATGATCATGGGATATTTTTTGGTAGGGTCGAAATTGGGGGGCGTTACCACCCAACCCTGTATTTTTCGCTGGTCGAAGGAAGATTCCCACCATAGTTCCTGCACTTTGCCCAAACTGCGGAACGAAAAGAGGTCGTCGTTCAAACGGGTCAATCTTTTGGCACTTCCCTTCTCATAGGCTCCCAGGTCGGCGGGGTGTTCGGTACCCCCAAGGGTGTAGGCGAACCTGCCCGTGTTCGAGACCGTGAAATCTGCTTGGTTATAGGGCCTGCCCAGGGAGAGTCCGCCCAATTGATCGGTGATCTTGGTCACTTTCCCTCCCAAGGTGATGTACCCGATTTTGCCATCTCCCTCCTCGTCGTACTGGAAATAGATTCCTTTGCCGTCGGATGCCCATTGGATCTGCTGCACGTCCCGGTCAAAATCTTTGGATACGACCCTGGCGTTGCTACCATCGACATCCATAACATACAGATGGGTCACCTGATAGCCTTGAAAGGTATCGTCAAAGCCCGTATAGGCGATCCCTTTGCCATCGGGGGACAGCGCGCCCCCGTTATCGGGGCCAAATCGATCGGTAATGGCGGTAATGCTGCCATCCTGTAGGTTGAGCCTGTAGACTTCACTGTTGGCGGGCTCGAAATCGGAATTTTCATGCAGATTGGCACTGAAATAGAGTTCTTTTTGGTCTTTCCCCCAGAACGGGGCCCCGTGGTCGTTATCGGTAAAAGTACGCTGCCGTGGGGTGCCCCCGTCCAAGGAAAGCGTGAAGATCTGATCGTTGCCGCTTTTCAGATATCCGGCACCATCGGCCCTGTAGTTCATTTTATCGATATAGATCGGTGGGGCATTCCATTTTGCGCCTTCCGGTTTTTCGGGGAGTTTGATGATCGATTCCTGTTTTTTGGGCACGAACATGGTAAAGGCCAAATGGTTATCGTCCTGCGACCAAGACACCTGCCCGGGGGCATCGGGG
Source organism: uncultured Flavobacteriaceae bacterium (assembly GCA_963760375.1). GTDB lineage: Bacteria > Bacteroidota > Bacteroidia > Flavobacteriales > Flavobacteriaceae > Pelagihabitans. Next base: position 787,329 of record CAVXCS010000005.1, read on the forward strand.
GTATTGGTCAGGGCCTGTGTTTCTTTGGTATCCATCCACATCAGGTTGAGTTTCATTTTGTCATCGGCTCCGTTCGATTTGTAAACGATCTTCTTGCCGTCGTGTGACCAGCGCGGGGAATTATCGTTTTGGTTGCCCGTGGTCAGGGCCCTGTGGTTGGAGCCGTCGAAATTCACCATCCAAAGGTTCGAGAGGTTCTTGTCGGTCATCACGTCCTTAAAATTGCGCACATAGATGATCTTGGTGCCATCGGGGGAAATTTGGGGATCGGAAACATACTCCATGCTGTAGATGTCGATCAGTTCGAGATTGGTCGCTACTTGGCCGAACGACAAGGGGGCACATAACAGGCCCAAAAAGAGCAAAACAAGGTTTTTCATCGGAGATGGATTTTGGTTAAGGTTTTTGTGGAAAATCTTCCCCCAAGATAGGGATTTTGAGGCCTTAAAATGGTTTATTTTATTCAAAACCGTCGATTTCTTTGACTTCCTTGCAGCCCCTTTCCATGGCAGCTTGGATCTAGCCTACGTAGGCAATGGCATGCTCCCCGGCACAGGGCAGTTGGTTCCTTGGTAATATCAACTCGGGCAGGAGGGAGGTGCTCCTATTTTTCATTGGGGCTATTGTTTCGGGACACTTTGTAACAGGCCCGGTAATTCTTGGTCGATATGCGCAAGGATGTCATCGATCAGTAAAATGCCCTGATCTATATATAGCACTGAACCGGCATAATTGTCCCGGTTTAAGATCAAGATTTTTCTTGCCGTATTGGGCGGGTTAAAGAGATTAATATCGTCGGTTTCAAGGTAGTTTTTAAACTTAAAGTCGACCACATGTTCTTTCATGATGGGAAGCCATTGGAAGCTGAAGGCGTCTTCGATATCCATGACGGCCTTGATAATGTGGTTGGCCTTGTCATCGTAGTAGGTGCCCAACAAAAAACGCAGTTCCTTGTTCGAAATTTGATCCAGCCCTTTTGATTTTATGAGCTCATAGGCGTTGGTCAAGGGCTGGAAACGATCGAATTGTATGATATCGCCCAACCAGTATTTCAGGCTGTCCCGATCGGTTTCGCTGATTTCCCTCGCCAAGATCTTATCAACGGAGGCCACGGCCGCATGACCGTTCTTCCGAAAGCTTTCGAGGTTGCTTTTGTCTTGGATGAGGTTGGTGCGGATCTGGGAGAGCATTTCCCTTTCAAAGGATTTGCTTTTTCGTTCTTCGTTCCAGTTATTGATCTGGAGGGCCAACAAAATACCGATCATCACCAGCGCGATTTCCCCAAGGGCGTATTTTAGGTATTTCGTCGTTTTGCCTTTTGTAAGCATGTTTTTACGGAGGTTACGAAAAAGATTTAGCATCAATTGAGCGAATAGGTTTTTTGGATGAGCGCAATAAGATTTTGAGCGGTTTCCTGTTTTTCCACACTTACCGCTTCCCCCAAGTTGAGCGCGCCATTGAAGTATTGAAGGCTGTTCATCAGTTGGTTCAAAACAATGGGGTCTTCAGTGAGCATATCACTTGGCTTTGCTTCTTGCATTTTCCGTTCCCGCAATATTTTCAACAGTATTTCGGCATCGAAGATTTTGCCCAAGGTTTCGACATAGTCCGCTGCCCAAAGCATGCCGGCCTCATTGTAGCCGTCAAATTCCTTTAGGGAATTGTAATAGTTGGAAATCCCGTCAGCCACACGTTTATGTTCGACCAGACGCAAATGCCCGGAACTTTTCATCTGTTCGTAGGTGCGTTCCACCGGATGGATGATCATCCACTTAATAGTCACCATTCTGGTCCGATAGGAAAGTTCGCTGACATGTTCTTTGCGGTTCCCAGCTTTTAAACCCGACACTATTGAATCTACCAAGTTGTAGATCTCATCGTTGCGTTTTTGAAAATTCCTATAGATTACAAGGTCATCACGTAAATCTTCCAGCATATTCTGCATGTATTGCTTTTCTATCTTCCGCTCGTTCTGCTGTTCGTTCCAGTTATTGATCTGGAGGGCCAACAAAATACCGATCATCACCAGCGCGATTTCGCCAATGGCATATTTCAGGTATTTGGCCGTATTTCCCGAGACAAGCAGGTTTTTGCGGATTTTTCTAAAAAATGGGATCATTGGGCATAGGGTTGGGTGATTTTGATGATCTCATCTATTAATTGGTCACATTCTTTGAGACGTTCAATGGTCTTATCTTGGAGATAGATGCCATTTTCCATGATATTTTCGAATTCTAGGTTCTGAAAAAGGGGACCATAACTTTTCTTTAATTTTGAGGGTTGGTACCAACTGGGTCGGCCTCGACCGTCCATCTCCACAAAAGAAATATGTTTTGTCAAAAATGGTAGCGTGGTTTCATTGATCCAACTGTCCTGTGTTTCTTCCCGATCGTTCAATAGTTCCAACAAGGCTTTCCATTGGTAGGTCAAAGCTATCAGCTGTTGGTCTTTGATGAGACTCAACCGCCCACTCTGAATGATATTGTCGATCGACTGGCTCGAAGGATAGAACTCAGCGGTAGGAAAGGAATTATATAATAAACTATCGATATTTTGGGTTTCCAAGATAACCGGATCTTCCCCAACAAGATGCAACAGCGCGACGGAAGAACCCAGCGCCTTGGTATAGGTTTCGTAAACACTGTTCAACTGCCTTCTGTTTTCCAGGAACTCTTCATGCAGGTTAGCTAGAATATTCCGGGTTTCTTTTTTTTCCAAACGTTCCTGGTTCCAGGCATTGACCTGCAGGGCCAACAATATCCCGATCATCACCAGGGCGATCTCCCCAATGGCATATTTGAGGTATTTGCCCGTATTTCCCGAGACAAGCAGGTTTTTGCGGATCTTTCGAAGAAAGCTTATCATAAAACCTTTTATTTAAAATCCTTTCAAGTCCCGTTTTTTACTCCAGCACCTCATACACCGTTAGGGTCTGTGCCTTGTTCTTCATGGCGATGTCGCCGATTTTTTTGCACTGAAAGGCTTCCTTTACTTTTTCGTAACAGTGTTGGGAAATCAAGATCTGATTGGGCTGGGCCGCGTCTTGCAGCCTTGCGGCCGTATTTACGGTATCGCCGATCACGGTATAATCCAACCTTTTTAAACTGGCAGAACCTATGTTTCCGGAAATCATTTCCCCACTTTTGATGCCGATCGACACCTTGGGCTTAAAGCCGGATATGCCCTTTGGTTCGGGCAGCATGCCGATCTTTTGCCGTACCGCCAGGGCCGCATCGATGGCCCGGTCGAGATGGTATTCGCCCCGGAACACCGCCATGATGGCATCACCGATAAACTTGTCGACATGCCCTTCTTGGGTGATGATCTCTTTTACCATCACATCGAAATAGGTATTGAGCATACTCACCACCTGATCGGCAGGGGTGGTTTCGCTGATGGCGGTAAATCCGCAGACATCGATGAACATCACTGTGGCTTCCAAATTCTCATTGGCCATGATGGTCGACTCATATTCATGCCCCCCCATGAAGTTGAGCACATTTTCGTCGACGTACATCTTGAGGATGTTGTTCTCTTTGATTGCCTGAAGGGTCTCTTTCAGCTGTTTTGCATGTTTGAGTGTCTTTTCGACCGTAATGGTCAGGTCTTCGAAGTCGATGGGCTTGGTGATAAAATCGAAGGCGCCACGGTTCATGGCGGTGCGGATGTTCTGCATATCGCCATAGGCCGAGACAATCACCGATTTCAACAACGGGTTCAGTTCACTGAGCTTGGTGAGCAAGGTGAGGCCGTCCATTTCGGGCATGTTGATATCGCTCAGTACCAGATCCATATCGGGATCGGTGAGGAGTTTTTCAAGCGCATCCTTTCCATTGATCGCAAATACAAATTCATACTCGTTCTGTCGAATCTGTTTGCGGAATTTCTGTTTGATGAGGACCTCCAGATCGGTCTCATCGTCGACTACAAGTATTTTGGCCATCAGGTGAGTGTTATGAGTTTATCTTTTAAAAGGGTGAAATCCAAGGGCTTGGTCAAAAAATCATCGGCCCCCAGTTTTGCTGCCGTGTCGCGATTGTCTTGATCGCCATAGGCCGTGATCATCATGACCATCGGGGGCGGCTTGTCATAATCTTTACGGATGGTCTCGAGGAGTTCCAATCCGCTCATGCCGGGCATGTTGATGTCAGACAAGATCAAAACGGCCTTATGCTCCATATCGCGTAGGGTATTCAGTGCCTCCTCGCCCGAAAAAGCGAACACAAATTGGAGCGCACCGCTCTTGATTTCTTTTCTAAAACGTTGTTGGAAAAGCATTTGAACATCTTGTTCATCGTCTACTACTAAAATTTTCATTTCGTTTGTGTTTGTAATTTACTTATAATTTCTTGGTTTGGATAATAGGCAATATGATGGTGAATTCGGTCCCTTCCCCTTCCTTGGTCTCTACCTTGAGTTCGCCACCGTGCGACTTCACGATGTCGTAGCTTAGGCTCAGGCCCAGACCGGTGCCTTCCCCGCTGGGTTTGGTGGTGAAGAAGGGCTGGAATATCTTCTCTTTGATCGCTTTGGGAATTCCGTTCCCATTGTCTTTCACGGAAATGCTTATGGTGTCTTTGTTCTTTTTGGTACGCACCGAAACGGTGGGCTCATAGTTTTCTTTTTGTTGCTCCTTTTTCTGCTTCACCACATAGAAGGCATTGGTAATGAGGTTCAGGATCACCCTTCCCACATCCTGGGCCACGATATTGATTTTTTTGATGGAAGTGTCAAAATCGGTTTCCAATTTGGCATTGAAACTTTTGTCCTTCGCCCGGAGCCCATGGTAGGCCAAACGCAGGTATTCATCGGCCAGGGCATTGATGTCGGTGTCTTCCCTTTCACTGTTGCTGTTGCGACTGTGCTGGAGCATGCCTTTCACAATGGCATCGGCCCTTCTGCCATGGTGGTTGATCTTTTTCTGATTTTCCCTGATGTCGTTCGATAGGGTGATTGCCTCTTCCTTATTGCCCGCCTTGAGTTCCTCTTGCATCTCATCGATCAATTCGGTGTTCACTTCAGAGAAGTTGTTGACAAAGTTCAAGGGATTCTGGATCTCGTGGGCGATGCCCGCGGTAAGTTCTCCAAGACTTGCCATTTTCTCGGATTGGATCAACTGGGCCTGGGTGCTTTTTAGGCTTGTGATCGTTTTCCGCAATTCTTTGGTCCTTAAGGCCACTTTCTCCTCCAGCAGCCGATTTTTTCGTTTCAACTGCCTGGAACGATATTGCACAATGCCCCAAATACTGCCAATGGCCACTATGGCATAGAGGAGGTAGGCCCACCAGGTCTGCCACCAGGGCGGCAGGATACTAAAGGTATATTCGGCAGAACTGCCCCATATTCCCGTAATTTCCCTGGTTTCGACGGTAAAGGTATACTGCCCCGAAGGGAGGTTAAAATAGTTTTTGGATTCCGATTTATTGCCTGGGTAGTTCCATTTGCTTTCATTGCCCACCAGCCTATACCTATAGGCTATTTTATCGCGGTTCAAAACACTGAGATTGGCATATTGGAACCTCAGGTAGTTTTGGTCATAGGGAAGTTTTAATCCCAATGGCAAAGTAAAGGGAAAGGGAAGGCTGTCCCATTGGATTTTATGTTCAAATACGTAGCTGGTATCCTGTGGCAGGGTACCCTTTAGATAATAGTTTTTTCCATCGGTATCCCAGAGGGTATCTTTTTCCTTCAAAAGCGGTTCGTACATGGCTAGGCTTTCAAAAGATCGATCCTGGTCGAGGATACTGATGCCCGTAATCCTCATTCCTTGAGAAGTGGTGTCAACCCCGGCTTCGGGAGCCAGGATATTGATTTGGGTATCAGAGCCGGCAGGGAGCCAAAGCGCCCCATTTTTCATTAGCGTGCTCGCATTGGCGGAATAGTCATTTGCCTCGAAACCCTGGGCCGCCCCATAATTATAAAAGAACCAGGGGTCTTCTTTGTTGGCCGGTACCTGCACCCGGATCAAGCCATTTTCGCTCCCCAGATAAACGGTCCCTTCACGTTGCGTAAGTTCATAGAGCACGATCGGATCAAGGCCTTCCTCTTTCCCAAAATTGGTGATGGTCTGCGCGGCCATATCGATTACCGAAAGACCCCCTGAAGTCGCCACCCAAAGCTCCGTTTTATTTCGCAACATTATTGTTGCAATGTCTTTATTGATCAATCCTTCGCTTTCCCCGATTTGTTGAAGGCTGTTCTCCTTGGTGTTGATGAACACCAGGCCTTGTCCTGAGATTGCCCAATAATTGCCGTTACCGTCTTCAATAAATTTATTGGATTGACTGCTAGGCAGTAAAGATCCAGCGACCTTGAGCTTTTTAAGGGTTCTATTTTCCGTGTCATAAACAATGATACCTTGTGAGTTGGTGGCCAACCAAAAATGCTTGTTGTCGTCTATCAAAAAGTCCCTTACTGTGCCATTGAAAGATGCATTTAATCCAAAATAGGTAATGCGGTCCCGGTCACGATCAAAGACAGAAAATCCTTTTTCATCGGAAATAAAAATTTGGTCCTTCTTAAATTCCTTGATTTTGTAGATGGTGTTGGGCCTGCCGTGTTTCAGCATTTGGGCATTAATGGTTTTGATACTGCCTTTTTCCGGATCGATTATATCGATGCCGTTGGTGCCCAACCAGATATCTCCCTTACTGGTCTCTTCAATTGACCATACCGCATCGGAAGTCAATCCATCGGCAATATCCAAAGATTCCTTAAGGGCCCCATTGGGATCGATGAGTTCCACGCCCCTGTTTGAAGTACCTAGCCAAATGACCCCCTTGCTGTCTTTGGCGATGTTCCCTATTCGGCCGCTGCCGGCCACCCTTCCCAAAGTCGCAAAGGATTTTATTCGTTTTTTATCCGGACTCAATACATAGGCACTGTCCTGTTCAAAAATCCATAATTGGCCAAGGTCATCTTCCAAGGAAAGCCAGCCATTGCCATAAAAGCCATTTTCCTTATCGAGGGTTTGCACGGTCTTTGCTTTGAGATTAAAACCCAGTACTTTGGGATCTTGCTGAAATGTGTTTATCCAAATCGTTCCATTGTGATCTTCCAAGAGTTTTGGTACACCTCCAATGCTAAAATCTTTGGTGTCTTCTATGTTCTTAAAGCTATTTCTGTCGGGTGAAATCACACTTATATGTGTGGGATTCCCTATATGGCCTATCCATAATCGGTGATCCTTATCTTCCAGCATCCTTACAGGGCCATTAAACCCATCACTGGCCACTTTTTGAAATACGCTCATTTCGCTGTTCATCGTATAAAGGCCATTGAGCCAGCTGACCATCCAAATGGTATTGCGGTGATCACAGTAAATATCGGACACCAAATTGCCCGGTGCAAGGGAGGTTTCTGTTTTTTCCTCAAAATCCAGTACCACAAGACCATTCCCCGTCCCCAACCACAATCTGCCCTGCTGGTCCCTGACCAAAGAGAAGATTTGCGCGTAATCATAGGTGTATATATTTTCCCCGTTGTATAAACATAGGCCCCCCTCGTAGGTGGCCATCCAATAGGTCCCATCATCGTTCACCAGTATAGCCTTTATTTCATCAGAAGGGAGGCCTTCGCCCTGGGAAAGCTGTAATATCCCTTTATCTGTGCCTGGCACCAATCTGGGGATTTCCATTTTGGTGACCTTGGGCTGCCTGAGCACGGTCGTTTTTATGCCCACTTCTCCTATGGGGATCGTATCTAAACGTAAAGCGTTCTTTGGCAATTCATCAAAATGGAAAGCATACTCCTTCATGGGTGCCTTCAAGGGTTTGAAATCGCTTCCAATAAATGGCTTGGAGGGGAGTTTTTCAACATCCAGCGTATAGGTCTGTGGAAGTGGAATACTATCTGTCGGGACTTCCTCCCATTCAATTTTCCGGGCTTCCGTGAATTGTAAAGGTTTTACAACTGGTGCCTTGAACGCTGACCGGTCAGCCGCACTATCTTGTTCCTGGCCTTGCCGGCAGGCAGTCATACAACATCCTAGGAAGAAGAGGAGGGACACTCCCAACGGGAAAATGTTTTTTCTAAAGTTAGGTCTTGTCATTCACTTCCTATTTTAATGGTAATTCAATTACAAATTCGGTGCCTTTGTTTTCTATAGAGTTGCATCTCAGCGTTCCCCCGTGCGCCTTAACGATATCGTAAGATAACGATAATCCCAAACCTGTGCCCTGTCCGGTGGGTTTGGTAGTGAAAAAGGGTTGGAATATCTTCTCCTTTACTTTTTCGGGGATGCCGTTACCGTTGTCCCTGACAGAGATTTCAACCTTCTCGCCCCTGCCCCCAGCCCCTAATGGGGGCAGCAGCTTGGTACTGACCCAAACGGTAGGTTCATAAGTTGCTCCCTCTTTTGTGGTTTGAGGGTCATTTTTCCTTTCGGTTATGGCATAAAAAGCATTGGTGATCAGGTTCAGGATCACCCTGCCCATGTCCTGCGGCACCACATCGACGGTCCCGATTTTATGATCGAAATCGGTATTCATGGTGGCGTTGAAGCTCTTGTCCTTGGCCCGGAGGCCGTGATAGGCCAAGCGCAGGTATTCATCACAGAGCGCACTGATATCGGTAGGGTCCTTTTGCCCACTACTCGCCCTACTGTGCTGCAGCATCCCTTTGACTATGGCATCTGCCCTTTTGCCATGGAAGATGATTTTCTTTTCGTTCTCATCGATGTCATTGGCCAGGCTGGTGACTTCCTTGAGGTTGCCCTTTTCCAATTCCTGCTTCATTTCGGCGATCAGCTCCGAATTGACCTCCGAGAAGTTGTTCACGAAATTTAAGGGGTTCTGGATCTCGTGGGCGATGCCGGCGGTAAGTTCTCCGAGCGATGCCATTTTTTCGGACTGAACCAGCTGGGATTGGGTATTCTTCAATTCGGAATATGCTTTTTCTATTTCCCGTGCCTGGGCCAATTCTTTTTCACGGGATCGTTCCCGTTCTTTTTGTTTGATCCTTTCTCGCATAAAACGATCCACGCCGATAAATCCAAATACAAATACGGTGGCGTACAGGCCATAGGCCCATGGGGTGGCCCACCAAGGCGGGTGAATTGTGATCGAAATGGTCTTGCCTTCCTCGTTCCAAATACCGTAAGCATTCGATGCCCTTACGGCAAACTTGTATTCGCCCGGATCCAGGTTGGTATAGGAAGCAAAGTTTCTGTTATCATAGATCCAATCTTCATCATAGCCAATAAGTTTGTGGGCGTACTGGTTCTTTTCGGGATTGGCAAAATGCAGGGCCGAAAATTCGAAGCTCAGGTTGTTCTGGTCATGGGTCAGGTCGATGTTTTCCACACTGAGCAAACTCTCGGTCAACGGGCTATCGTCGCCCATGTCGAGCACCGACTTGTTCGAGATCAAAATATTGGAGATGATCAAGGCGGGCGGGACATTGTTCGCGGACACATTGTTGAAAGTGGTTAGCCCGTGTTCGCCTCCAAAGTAGAAACGACCGTCGGTGGCACGTGTGGCCCCAAGCGAAATAAAGTTATCCCCGCCCAGGCCATCGGTAGAGTTGTAATTGATAAAAGTCACTTTTCCCAAGGCCTCATTGGGCACCATTTGGGAGATTCCGTTTTGGGTGCCGATCCACATTTCCCCTAGATCGCCTTCAACGATCGCTTCGGTAAGGTTGGTCGGCAGCCCGTCCACTTCGGTGTAACGGGTAAATTTTTCAGTATTGGGATCGAGGATATCGAGGCCGGCACCGGTGGCCAACCAGATCATACCATTTTTGTCCTTCATCACGTCAAAGATATTATCACTGCTGGGCGAATTATCGTTGTTCAGATCGTAGTTATAATATTTTACCGTTTGGCTCACCGGATCTATTCTGTTGAGTCCATTGCCATTGGCACTGACCCAAATGTATTTTTCCGTGATTTCAATATCGGTGATATTGTTCCCGCTCATGACCAGCCCCTGTTGGTTTTCTGAAATCATCTCCCGGAACGATTGCGACTGGTTATCATCCTTGGGTTGAATCATTACGATACCATATAAGGCAGTCTGGTCGGCAGGGTCTGCATTCCATTTGTCATAGGCATGGCTGTCATCGGTCTTGTAATGCAGGGAATAGGATCCTTCTTGCAGCGCCACCGGGGCTATAATGATCCTGTTTTTGGCGGCCCCTCCGGCATAGAAAGATTGCTCGTAGTCCCCGAAATGCCATACCGTATCGTTTTTAGCATTCTGGATCCAGCCAAAATCGGCCATACTATTGGCATCCCCTTCACCGACGGACATCACCCAAAAGGTGCCCGCTGTTTTCACTTCGATCTTTTGCGTAAGGTCCTCAAAATCAGCAACCTTATCGATAAGGCCTATTTTTTGACCGGTTTGCGATAGCGCTTCGATTTCCTTGACCAGCGCTTCAGGGTATTGCCTGGTGCTTTTGCTCGCCAAGCGTTGAAAATTGCCGGTTTTTGGATTAAAGATATTGAGTCCGTTGTTGGTGCCGATCCACATGCTTCCTTGCCCATCCGGTTTGATGACTCGCACTTGGTCATTGGAAATGGAATTGGGGTTGTTGGATTGGTATTTGTAGCGTGCCACTTCCCTAAAATTTTGATCCAATTTGATCAGTCCATCCCCCCAACTTCCCAACCATAGGCTGCCATCGGCGTCTTCCGAGATGCTTCTTACCGAACCGCCAAACCGATCATCGACCACTTTGAAGGTAACCTTTTCAAAGGTTTTTTTGTTTGGATCGAAAATATTGAGACCCCCGCCCCGTGTTCCCACATAGACCGTTCCCGGCTTCACCTTTGAAGGCAAAATACCGTATACACCATTTTGGCTCAGGCTCAAGGGATCGGTTTCGTTATAGGTAAAAAATGAAAAGGGTTTATTTACGGGATCATATTTCAGCAGGCCCGACTCCAGGCTTCCAAACCAAAAAATGCCGCTTTTGTCGACTATAAAATCGGTGATGGTGATGTTCCAACCATAGCCGCGCATTTTTACTTTGTCCGCAATGGTGATTTCTTCATAGCGATCGGTAATACCCTCGAATTTCAAGATGCCTCGAAAGTTGTTGCCGATCCAGACGTTCCCGTCGGTATCCTGTAAGATCCCGTTCAAATTGTTCCAAAGTTCGGTCCGAGACTCGGGGTATTCTATAACGGTCTTCAGCGAAGCCTGCTCGGGGGCGTATTTATAAATGCCATTTCGGGTGGTGATCCATAAAATGTTGTCCGCATCCGAAAAAAGTGCGGTAATGTTGTTCTCGGATTCGCCAAAGTTAAATCCTCCCAGTTCTTCTGCAACCACGGGCTTAAAAGCAGTTTCGTTTTTTGCCATGTGCATTAAGCCATAGGCGGTTGACCCGAACCAAATGCCGCCCTTCGAGTCTTCTGCAATCGCAAGGGTTGCCCCTGTATGAATGGGCTGATCGACATTTAAAATCTCATAAGGGGCCCGAACCCATTCGTCGGTTTTAGGCTGGTAGGCGACCAGTTCCATGTTCTGGCAGGCCGCCCATAATCGATTTTGGGAATCCCTTAGAAAATTAAAAACCCGACCGCCCCCAACGGCCATATTGAAAATTTTGGCGAAATCATAGTTGATGAACTTGTTCTGTTTTCGATCATATTTGGAGACCCCTTGATCGTTGGAGACCCAAATATCATGGTTTTCATCTTCCTCCAAGCCCCATAAAAAATTGTTCTGCAGACTTGAAGCCTGACCCGGGATATTCTTAAAGGTTTCCATTCGATACCCATCATACTTCTGCAGCCCATTGTTGGTGGCCATCCAGATCAGGCCATAGCTGTCCTGAAAAACATCAAGCACGTTCGTGGAAGCAAGGCCTTCGGAAATCGAGATATAGGTCGGATCGATCTGTTGGGTGCCGACCTGAGCAAAACCCATGGTAGCAAAAAGGCCGATCAAAGTATAGCGGAACAGCTTGGTCATTCTCATCATTGTCAAAAATGGTTGGGTCATGGTAAATATACTGTTAATCATAAAAACGGACCCTTAACCTAAGGGTAAATCGATCATTAAAGTGGTTCCTACACCTTGCTTGGTCTCCACTGTAAGTTTTCCACCATGCGCCTTGACGATATCGTACGATAGGGATAATCCCAAGCCCGTTCCCTGCCCCGTGGGTTTGGTGGTGAAGAAAGGCTGGAAAATCTTGTCAAGCACCTTCTTCGGGATACCGTTGCCATTGTCTTTTACGGAGATTTCAACTTTCCCGCCCTTGCCCCCAGCCCCTGAAAGGGTGTCCCGCCGCTTGGTGCTGATGTTCACTGTCGGCTCGTAGCCTTTTTGATTTAGTTTTTTACGTTCGTTAACGGCATAAAAGGCATTCGTGATCAGGTTCAGGATTACCCGGCCGATATCCTGGGGCACCACATTGATTTTGCCGATCGAAGGATCGAAATCGGTGTTCAGGGTGGCGTTGAAGGACTTGTCCTTGGCCCTTAGGCCGTGGTAGGCCAATCGCAGGTATTCGTCGCAGAGCGCGTTGATATCCGTTGGCTCTTTTACGCCGCTACTGCTGCGACTGTGCTGTAGCATCCCTTTGACGATGGCATCGGCCCGTTTGCCGTGGTGGTTGATCTTTTCAAGGTTCTGCTTAATATCTACTGATATGGCTTTTGCTTCTTCAATATCTCCTTTGTCAAGTTCTTCGTTCATCTCATCAACAAGTTCGTTGCTCACCTCCGAGAAGTTATTGACGAAGTTCAGGGGATTCTGTATCTCGTGGGCAATGCCGGCGGTGAGCTCGCCGAGGCTGGCCATTTTTTCGGACTGGATGAGTTGGGTCTGGGTGGCCTTAAGCTCTGCATAGGCCTTTTTAATTTCCTTGGCCTGTTTCAGTTCTTTTTCTCGGGCCTTTTCGCGTTCCCGGCGAATGGTTTTGGCTTTTTGGATTAAATGCACCCTATAGCCAATAAACAAGGCCAAGAGGAAATAAACGACATAGGCCCAACCGGTCTGCCACCAAGGCGGGGCAATGGTGATCATGATAGCAGCTCCTTCTTCGTTCCAGTTGCCGTCTGCGTTCGACCCTTTTACCCTGAAGGTGTATTCCCCCGGGGAAAGATTGGTGTATGTTGCTTTGCGTTCTCTAGATAGGGACGACCAATTATTGTCATAATTCTCCAGCTTCCAGGAATAGAGGTTGTCTTCTGGTCTTAGATAATGAAGGGCAACGAAATCAAAACTAAGGTCGCGTTGGTCGTGACTTAGGCTTAACTGGTCTGTATAGGAAACCGCCTTTTTAAAAAGCTCCCCGTCCGGAGCACTATATATACTATCATTGATACCCATGGAGGTGATCACCATTCTAGGGGGAACAGTATCCTTATCAGATAGTTTATCTGGGTCTATACGGTTAAGCCCATTGTTTCCACCAATCCAAATATTGCCATCATTTGTCAATACTGATTGAGTCACGCGCATATTATTTTGCAAGCCATCCTTTTCAAAATAACTTTTAAAGGATTTTGTTGTGGTATCGAAAACAGATAATCCGCGTCGTGTTGGAAGCCATAAAAGGCCATCCTTATCCATTACAAGTTCGCCCCTGGAAGAAATATCATTATGCAGTAAGCCCTCTTCTTCCCCAAAATAAATTACCTCCTTAATATCTGGCCCTACAAGGGCCAATCCTCCCCCACTGTAAGTGCTGATCCACATTTGCCCATTACCTGCTTGCGCGTAGGATACCGTACTGGGCATTTTCATGGCATCCTTACTTCCGTAAAAAAGGTCTTTTTTATAATTATAGAGACTAATACCGCCATCTGTACCTACCCACATACGGCCGAGATCATCTTCTGCCATAAAGCTAATCTCATTGCTGATCACCGAAAGAGAGTCGCTTAGTTCATTACCGTAATGTTTAAAGCGTTGTTCCTCTTCCAGATATTTATAAAGGCCATATTCATTGTCCATTGGATCCCCTAACCAAATGTTGCCTTTTGAATCAAGATATATAGGATCTATAATATTGCTAAATAATCCATGTTTTTCCCCATCTGAAACTTCAAATTTTTGAATCAGCTTACGGCTCCCTTCTTCAAGAATATAAATACCTTTTCTCCAAACTGAGATCCATAGATTTCCTGAAGCGTCTTCTGTAATAGCCTCAATATCATATGAATGTTCCAATTGGTCTGAATTGGGAAACAGGCGGATTTCCCCTAGACTCTTATCCTTTTCGTTAAACCGTAACAGGCCATTGCCATAGGTTCCTACCCATATGGTACCCACAGCATCCTCATAAACAGTATGGATTATACCGGGATCAGCCCTTTTAGTGGGTAGGCTGATTTTTAGCTCCTTAAATTTTTCATCGCCATCGCCATCGCCAAAAGACAAACCGGAACTGGTTCCTACCCATAAGCGGTTCTTACTATCCTCAAAAAGACTTGTGATCGTGTCAGAGGGGATACTTCCGGCCATATCTGTTTGATGACGGATTGTTTCGATCTGCCTGGTTTTGGGTGATTGTTTATACAGGTTAGGTCGGGTACCCAACCATAAAAGACCGGAATGGTCTAGAAGTGCTTTAAAAGCAAAATAACTGGACCCCTTAGGGAGAGTGTTGTATTCATCATTAAATTGTTCATTAAAATGGCTAAAGGATTTGGATGCAAAATCATAAAAAATATATGTGAATGGTTCTCCCCGGGAATAACCGGTGTAATTCATAGTTCCAAACCAAATCCCTTTTTGATTTTGTGCTAAAATCCCTAATTGATCAATTTTTTTTGGCCCGTGATTAAATTTTAAGGGTCCTTCCCCATATTTAAAATGGATCATACTTTCTTTAATCGGATCTATCAAAGTAATATTACCTTGTTCCTGAAAGATCCAAATCTGCCCATGTAAGTCCTCAAATGAATTTAAAATATTATTTGCAGGCAAGGCATTGTCTTTGTTAGCGTAATTGGTGTATGATTTAATACTTTTCTTCTGGACCGGATCCCAAATATGAATACCATGATCTCCCCAAATCAGAAAATGTTGGTGGTTTCCGGTTGCAATAAGTCTTATGGTATCTTTTATAGCAGTACCCGGTATCATTGCACCTGAAGAAATAACTTCCTCAAAAGTGTCTTTTGAATCATCCCAGACATTAAGAGTTCCTGGATGTTTTAATTGCCAGACACTGCTATCAACCGCAGCTTCCAACAACTCAAAATTTAATAGAATATCATTATATCTTCTATGAAATTGTTCGTGTGGATACGTTGATACTTTAGCTGTATTTCTATCTAATCTTGCCAATAAAAGGGTGTCTCTGTTTGAATTAAAAAACCAGATATTTTCACGTGCATCTTCAAAAAGCATTGTACTTCCCGTAAATAGTAAGCCATCAGGATTCTTTGGGTTTGGTAAATAATTTGTGAATCGTTCTGTTGTAGGATCAAAAGATGCTAATCCTTGTCCATAATTCCCTAGCCAAAGAGTACCATCTTTTGCCTTAATTAAGCCTCCGTTACCGCCTTTTAGCTGCAGTTTGGTAGAATCTTTTTTATCAGAAACTCCACTGTAAGCCTTAAAGTTGTAGCCATCGTATTTTACAAGGCCATTCTGGGTGCCAAACCAAATAAATCCCTGGTCGTCTTGCACTAAAGAAATAACAAATTCTTCCGGCAGCCCTTCAGCTACCCCGTATTTTTCAAAAGCTATCTTATCCGGAGGAGATTGGGCCAGTATCGTTACTCCGCAATGCAGCAGCGTTACAATGAGGAATCTTTTGATAAAGGAAAACAAGCTTGTATGCGGCATTGGTTTTTTTTGGTTGGTCTTAGATAATTACAATAGCTTAATTCGCAGCTATGGGAAAACACTAAGTTTTATTATCCATAGGTAAGATAATGATAAATTCGGAGCCTTTTTGTTCTTCAGACTTTACTTCCAGGCTTCCGCCATGACCTTTGGTAACGATGTCATAGCTCATGCTCAGTCCCAATCCAGTTCCCTGCCCGGTCGGCTTGGTGGTAAAGAACGGTTGAAAGATTTTTTCTTTTATGGAATCGGGAATACCGTTGCCGTTGTCCCTGACCGAGATTTCAACTGTCCCGCTCCCGACCCTGCCCCCTGCCCCTGAAGGGGTGCCCAGTCGCTTGGTACTTACCCAAACGGTGGGTTCATAAGTGACCACCCCTTCAGGGGCCGGGGGCAGAGGGGCATTTTTCCTTTCGGTTACGGCACTTCGGCTCCGCTCAGTGCAAGCATAAAAGGCATTGGTGATCAGGTTCAGGACCACCCGCCCCATGTCCTGAGGCACTATATCGACGGTGCCGATCGAAGGGTCGAAATCGGTGTTCATTGTCACGTTGAAGCTCTTGTCCTTGGCCCGCAGCCCATGGTAGGCCAGGCGCAGGTATTCGTCGCAGAGCGCGTTGAGGTCGGTGGGCTCTTTCACGCCACTGCTGCTGCGGCTGTGCTGCAGCATGCCTTTTACGATACCATCGGCCCGTTTACCATGGTGATTGATCTTTTCAAGATTTTGTTTGATGTCCTTGGCAATGGCTTTTGCTTCTTCGATATCACCGTTATCCATTTCTTCGTTCATCTCATCGATCAGTTCGTTGCTGACTTCCGAGAAGTTGTTGACGAAATTGAGCGGGTTCTGTATCTCATGTGCAATGCCGGCGGTAAGCTCGCCCAGGCTGGCCATTTTTTCGGACTGGATGAGTTGGGATTGGGTGGCTTTTAATTCGGTCAATGCCTCATCGGTTTTTTTCTTGGCGGCGATCAGGTTTTCCAGATCGATCTGTGCCTGTTTGGCCAGTTCCTCGGCTTTCTGTAAATCGAGGAAGCGGGTATAGGTCTGTTCGAATACTTTGGCGAATCGTTTAAAGATATCATGGGATTCCGGTACAGGCTCATAGGTAATAAACAGGATGTAGCCATATTTAAAAAAGGCGACATGGTCGATCTGCGACTTTGGAAAAGATATTCCGGCCTCCTTCATCTGGAGCAACTGTTCCCCAACACCGGGCAAGGTGCACAGGTAATCGTAGTGGGCAGGGCATTCATTTTTCCGCGATTTCGTGTGATCATCAAGGTTTCTCCTCGTTTCCCGGCTTCATAATAGCGAAGGAATATGCCTTCCCTTGGGGTTCTGTATCTGGGAAAGGTACCCTGACCATTACTGCCCCATTCCAAGGAGCCTTTGGGGTCATCATCATAAATATTAAAGGCGCAAAACCAGGTGGCCACTCCCAAGGCCTGGACCTGTTTTACCAATTCAAGGGAAAGTTCGGCCAGTTCCTCGCTTTTGTGCATGGCCATCGATTTGGCCCTCACCCTTTCCAAGGCCGCCTCAACCTGTGACTCCCTGGCCTGGGCCTCCGCTTTTTGAAGATCAAGAAAACGGGTATACGATTGTTCGAAAACCCCGGCAAAACGTTTGATGATCTCGTTTTCCTCCTCCGAGTAGGGCTTGGAGGCATAGTTGCCCACAGCTAATAGGATATTCGGCATTAGGGCAAAGGACCTTGAAAAACCACGGCTCATAACATATGCTTTCTCTTCTGCGGACAAATAGTCGGCCGGATTGTATTTGAACGCATGTTCGAGCCATCTCCTGTTCTCTTCTTGGGTCAGGATATCCTGATAAAAGTTCAGGCCCTTGGCCCGCACTTCTTTGGCACGGTTCGCCACGGGATGATCCAGATAGGGGACCTTGAGTTCGTATGGCTTTGGTTTTCCGTACAATGCGGTCCAGAAATGGTAATCTTCCGCTTCGCTGTTGATCGCAAAGCTCACGTGATCGAACCTGATCTTGAGTTGCTGTAGTTGTTCTGAAACCACGGCGATCACATCGGACAACTCCTCACTGGTATGCATGGCCATACTCCTGGAACGTACCTTTTCCAAGGCGGCTTCAATATTTGCTTCCCGGGCCTGGGCTTCCGCCTGCTTAAGATCAAGAAAACGGGTGTAGGTCTGGGCAAACACCTTTCCAAATCGTTTAAAAATGTCATGTGCTTCTGGAACCGCTTCATAGGTGATAAAGAGCAAAAACCCTTCATTAAATCGAACCAAATGATTGAACTGACGTGCGGGTAGTTTTATTCCCGCCTTCTCAAACTGCTCGAAAGTCCCTTTAAGTTCCGGCAGGGATTTCATATAATTATAATGTGCCACCAAATCTTCCCCATCCTGTCCATAGACAAAAAATTCTTCGTCATTTACAATTGCGTTATACCAAGGTTCCAAACTTTCATGTTGCGTCAAAGGAAGAACAAAGGGTTCCTGTAGTTCACCTTCACTGCTCATGATACATACACTCGATTTTTTATCTGTAGAAAGTATGTTGTAACCACAACTCCAGGCTGGTATTCCCAAATTTTGCACTTCCAAAAACAGCACATTGGCCGCTTCGGGCAATTCATTACTATGCTGCATGGCCATGGTGCGGCTTCGCACTTTTTCCAAGGCATTTTCGATCTGTGCTTCCCTGGCCTGGGCTTCTGCTTTTTTGAGGTCTAAGAAACGAGCGTAGGTTTGTTCAAATACCCTTGTAAATCTTGCTAGCAAAGACTCTTCTTCTTCTTTTAGTCTGGAACCGGTAACCAGATGTAAATATCCATGTGAAAAATTAAAGCAATAAAATACGCATGGGTCAGGAAACTGGCTTCGCACCATTTCTTCTGCCTCTTTGGAATTAAAAGTGGTAATGGCAAATTCAAGATGTTTGCTTCGTACCTCACCAGCTACCGTTTGGTGAAATATGATTTGTTGTTTCTTCCATGCCGTATATCGTTCATCAAAAGTGGCATCCCCTGTTAATGGAAGATAAAATAACCCTAAAGAATCCCCACCGGGACTGGTAACCCAAGTATATTGCCTGTTGATTTTTTCATTTATTTCCACATAGCCACAGGTAACGAAATTATCAACACCCAGAGCCATGAGTTCTTTGTATAAATGAACCACAACATCTTTTACTTCGTCACCCTTTTGCATGGCCATCGTACGGCTGCGCACTTTTTCCAAGGCATTTTCGATCTGTGCTTCCCTGGCCTGGGCCTCCGCTTTTTGTAGGTCGAGGAAGCGGGTATAGGCCTGTTGGAATACTTTTCCGAAGCGCATCAGTATTTCATTTTCTTCCTCGGTATAGGGTATACCCTCAAAATTCTCGATATACAGGCCCACGTTGTCCAACAACACCGTTGAGCCGGCCAGCGCGGGACAGGTCAGGTAAAACTCCTTTGATTCCTCGGGTATTCCAGGAATATGGTCAAACAGTTCCCGGTAAAACTTGTTTTTTGTATCGAAGTCAAGCAGGTTTGCAAAGAAATTACCTCCTGTTGCCTTAGCTTCCCGAAAACTATTCCAATGGGGGGAATCAAAATAGGGTATGCTGACCTGGGGCGTCGGAATGTCATGTGCATCCGCCAACCAGATGAGCATATCTTCCCTGTTTTTATAATCCAGTATAATCCCGGTATGTTCAATATGGATATTCAATTGAATAAATTGTTCATATACAACTTGAATAACCTCTTTGAGTTCTTCGCTTTTATGCATGGCCATACTCCTGGACCGTACCTTTTCCAATGCGGCTTCGATATGTGCTTCCCTGGCCTGGGCCTCTGCTTTTTGGAGGTCGAGGAAACGGGTATAGACTTGTTCGAATACCTTGGCGAATCGAACAGCCATTCCTTGTTGTTCCTTTGACAACAAGGTTCCGCCAACAATCAGTAAATAGCCTTGTTTGAAATTCAAGGTGTGAATTTTCAACCGTTTGGGAGAAATAGCTATTAATATTTCGGCAGTCAGGGGAAAATTGGTGCTCCTTTCGGCTATAAAGGTTTGATGTTTTATGGTTTCTTCTTCATTCAATTCTATGATTAACAAAGGTTCCCGCTTTTTCCAACTTTTTACGATGGATTTCATTACAGGGGTCTCGTCGTGCGGCATACCTGTTGCGATTTGCCGAATACTACCATCTGCAGGGTTTACGCCATGACTATAGCCTATACGCGCTTTTTCATCAAAGAGGACATAACCGGTGGTAAGGTTTTCAACTCCGAGCCGGCAGAGTTCCCGGTACAAAACTGCACCCACTTCAAAAAGTTCCTCACTTTTCTGCATCCCCATGCTTCGGGAACGCACCCGTTCCAACGCCGCCTCTATCTGCGCCTCCCTGGCCTGCGCTTCCGCTTTCTGCAGGTCGAGGAAACGTTGATAGATCTGGCCGAATACCTTTGCAAACCGCAGCATGATTTCATGATCCTTCTTCCCTAACGGATGCAGAGAGACCACATTGAGCGACCCTTCGGGAAAAAAGAAGGCCGTTATTGATTCTTCCTTGTTATATTTCTTGGGAAGTGGGTAGGAAAGATATTCCGATACTTTTTCATAATAAGCTTTTACCGCCAAACCCTTCCTGGTATTGGAAAACGATGCTTTTTGAGCCTTCCAGGCTTTGAACATATCATCAAAGACAGGATGGGTGCCTTTGGGCACCACGCCAAGAATCTTGCTTTCTTTTGATTTTTTATTTTCCGAGCGCGACCATATTTCCGCCGCCCCGGTCATCCCGTCAATGGTACAGATACCGATCCGTAGAGCATCGATGGAAAGTTTTTCCAGTTCTGCGAACATGGTATCGGAGGCATCGAGCAATTCATCACTCGATTGCATGGCCAGGCTCCTGGCACGCACCCTTTCCAGCGAGGCTTCAATTTCCAGGTCCCGATTTTTTTGTTCCAGCTCCACCGTACGCCGTTTGATGGCATCACGGAGTTCCTGGTTTTCCTTGGAAATCTGTTCGGTGCCCAGGGTTTCGCCCTCTTGGGCCTTTGCATCGGGCATGGAGAAATGTTGATAGACGAACCGCCAGCCGTTTTTCTTTTTTTGCAAGGCGGAGGTAAACCGAAACCGACCATAGTACGCCCACTCGGCATCGTTCAGGAAATAGGCATCGAACAGCTCGGTAATAAAGACAAGATCACCTAGTTTTTCGACGGTTTTGACACTGTTCCTTACTTCCGCTTTGCCTGCCAATTGGTCGGCCGTTGCTTTTAGGAAATTCGTGGTGTCTTTTTTGTTCAGAAACTCTTCATTGTCGGTAGAACCTATAAATCGGTATTCCGGATCAAGATAGGAGTCGTAGACTTTTATGTCGCCGTTGAGATAGCTTTTTAACCAGGTATCGTATACCTGCCGAACTTCTTTTTCTTCCGCTATTGGCAACTTCATGGTCTATTGGTTTATGGGTAATGTGATGATGAATTCGGAGCCTTTCCCTTCCTTGGTCTTCACTTCAAGTGTGCCACCATGGCCTTTGGTGACGATGTCGTAGCTCATGCTCAGGCCCAATCCAGTGCCTTGCCCCGTTGGTTTGGTCGTAAAAAAGGGTTGGAATATTTTTTCTTTGATGGCATCGGGAATGCCGTTCCCGTTATCCTTTACTGCTATCTGCACTTTATTTCTTTCTTTACGGGTGGTGACGGTGACGGTAGGTTCGTACCCTTCCGGGTGTTTTTCCTTTTTTTCCTTCACCACGTAAAAAGCATTGGTGATCAGGTTGAGGATGACCCGGCCCATGTCTTGGGCCATGAGGTCTACCTTACCTATATTGGCATCAAAATGCGTCTCCAGGCTGGCATTGAAGGTTTTGTCCTTGGCCCGAAGTCCGTGGTAGGCCAAACGCAGGTATTCGTCCGCTAAGGTGTTGATGTCGGTAGGTTCCTTTTCCCCGCTGCTGCTTCGGCTGTGCTGCAGCATTCCCTTGACGATGCCATCGGCCCGTTTGCCATGGTGGTTGATCTTTTCGAGATTCTGGATCACATCTTGCGCGATGGCCTTCACCTCCTCCGCATCGCCTTTTTCCATTTCCTCCATCATTTCTTCCAGCAACTCCTTGCTCACTTCCGAAAAGTTGTTCACGAAGTTCAGGGGGTTCTGGATCTCGTGGGCGATACCGGCGGTAAGCTCACCCAAAGAGGCCATTTTTTCGGACTGTACCAGTTGGTTTTGGGTGGTCTTGAGTTCGCTCAGGGTGGTCTCTACCCTGGCTTTCGCCTTTTCCAATTGGGCAAAATCGTCATAGCGGGCATAGGCGATGGCAAAGGCATCGGCCAGGGATTGTACCAGGTCGATCTGTTCCACTTCAAGCGGTTCCGAACTGCCTACGTACAACATCCCTTGGGTGAAGGGCAGAAAATGAAGGTGCAGCGATTCGGGCGGCCGTTCGGCCCCTTGGTATACTTTTTTGTTCTTGATCTGCCCCAGATCGATCATGGTCTGCATATTTTCGAGGAACTGCTGTTGGTTCCAATGGGCCTTGTACATCTGGGCTTTGCGCCAATGGGCCACCGCGTTGGCCGTAAGGGTATTGGTGGTGAAGGACATTTGCATGGCCCCCAAGGAATGCCCATCGGGAGCCGATAAATGTACCTGAACCGTTTCGGCAGGCTCGTCGATGATGAATACCCCGCAACGGATAAAAGGGATGCCGAGGGTCTTGAGCTCGTTCCAGACCAAAGGCGTGATGCGTTCCAGGTCTGCCGTAGACCGCATGCTGGCGATCTGCCCGTGTACCCGATCCAAGGCCGCTTCAATAAGTGCTTCCCTGGCGCGGGCCTCTGCATTATTTAGCTCTTCGTAGCGTTTATAGGTCAAGTTCAACACCGTAATCAACCTCCCATATATTTTGAGTTCCTCCCCATCCAATGCCCTGTCAGACCAGGCATAATTGGCGGTGTCCCCTAAAAAGAAAAAATAGCCATGTTGTACCGCATCCTCAGGGGGTATCGGCACTTCAATGGAACGGCTTAAGATAGCGTAATAGCTTTTCAGTTCCTCTCCCTGCAATGTATAGTACAAATCTTCCTTCGTCAAGTAATGTTCATATATCTTTTCCAGCAACGGATGGCCCTCAAGTGGCAAATGACCTACCACTTTCCCCAGATCCGTAGCCGTATGCACCTCGACTGTTTTGGTGGCCGAATTCAATTTTCCATGTCCAAATCTCAATGCATGCACTTGGAGGGTGTCCAGTTCATTATAAAGTATTTCCACGGTATCGGCAAGGTCTTCGGAACTGTGCATGGCCATTGCTTTTGAACGAATCCGCTCGAGCGCCGCCTCGATCTGCGCTTCCCTGGCCTGTTCTTCCGCTTTTTGCAGATCGAGGTACCTTCTATAGGTTTGTCCGAATACACTCGCAAATCTGTTCAAGACCTTCACCGCATCGTCGGAAAGAGGATTTTCCGTAAAGGCAAAAAGAATGCCCGATGAAAAAACGAAACTGTTGTGATAGGCGACTTTCGGCAATGTTTTCAGATCCACATGGAATGGATATTCCGGCGCTTTGTTCAGGGCATCGTAATACTTGACAACCTCTTTGCCCCTGAGTTCGTATTTAAATCCTTTCTTCCCATTTTTCCACGATTTTTTGACCCCGACCAACAAAGGATGTAAGGTCATGTCCAACAGCCCTACTTTTAGATCTACCCCGCCATTCGGATAAGAGGTTGCCGACCAGGTTTCCATTTGTTCGCTGCCCTCCAGTATCCCGATACCGCAACGTATCGTTTTGTCGAGACCCAATTTTAATACTTCGTCGAACAAGGTGACCACGGTAATGCCCACATCCTCGCTATTGTGCATGGCCATGGTTTTGGACCGTACCCGCTCCAGGGCCGCTTCGATCTGGGCTTCCCTGGCCTGTATTTCCGCCTTTTGGATATCGAGGAAACGTGTATAGCTCTGCTCTAACACCTTAGCAAAACGCTTAATGATTTCATTTTCCTCCTCACTGTACAGAATCCCATCATAGCGCATTATTGACAAGGAGGTATATTTCCCCATTGCATTGGATGTTCCAAGGCCGGGACTGGATAAAATGAGGTCTTTTCTTGCCTGAGGCGCATTTCTAATTATGGTATTATCAAAAAAGTGTTGAAATAAATTATCCTTCTGGCGTTTCGAAAATTTAAGTGTATAAAATGATTCCCCATTGGTTACTGCTTCCCTGAAACGTTTGAAAAATATATTTTTAGTGAATGGTGCATGAACCTGTTCCGGATAAACAACACCATTGGTGACTATCCAACAATGCATTTCTTTAAAATCATCAATAGATTCGATTATTTGGGCCGAGTGCATTTTCAATCCCAGCGAAGCCAATTGATTGTACAGCATTACTAAAACGTCATGAAGATCTTTACTTTGGTGCATCGCCAGCGAGGCTGACCGAACTTTTTCCAGAGCCGCCTCAATTTGTGCTTCCCTGGCTTGGGCTTCCGCCTTTTGGATATCGAGGAAGCGCTGGTACAGGCGTCCGAATTCCTTTGCAAAACGCACCACGATGTCCTTTTCCTCCTCGGTCGCCCTTCGTGAATGGTTAAACCCGATATAACCGTATTTGCAGTGTCCCTGGGTGGTGTAGAGGCCATCCGGAAAATCTAAAGGGTATATTTTCTGGCCTTCGGGGAGGGCTGTCATCACCTCATTGAGTACCTCCCAAACAGCCGGCAGTACTTCCGGGGGATAATCAATGCAATCTAAGGCGTGTAGGTCGCTTTTCTTCCAGTTGGCAAAAGAGGTTTTCCAGCTTTCCACCGCATTCACATCTATCAGCTGTTCCGCGATAACACGTTTCTTGCCCCCCCGTGCAATACGAAGGGTAAAGGTTTCATTCTCTTCGTCAAATAGGGTAAGATGGGTAAGCACCGGATTGATCCCCAGGAAATCGAACTGGTCGAACAACACCCCCAGAACATCGGTGAGTTCATCGGTATGGTGCATGGCCATGGCACGAGAGCGCACCCTTTCCAGCGCAACTTCAATTTGAGCCTCCCTGGCCTGTGCCTCTGCCTTTTGCAGGTCGAGAAAGCGTACATAAGTCTGCTGGAATACCTTCGCAAAACGCTCAATAAGCTCCAATGTCTCAGTTTCCGGAGGTTCATTGGTGGTGATCCCGATACATCCGTGGGAGAAGAAGACAGAGTTGATATACCGGTGCTCGCTTAAACGGGCTTCGTCAAAAGGGAGCCCGATCTCCTCCCGCATATAATGCACCCATTCCTTCAGTTTTTTGCCATGTAGATCCTGCACAATGTAAGGCTCTTTTTCCCAGGCGTTGAATACTTCCCTGACCACGGGCGACTTGTCTGCCTGAAACATAAATCGCTTGCTCACCTCATGGCCCTTTTGGTCTGTCACCCAGATATCGAAGGATTTTTCTTCCTTATTGCCTATGGCAATATTGAAGCGCTCCGGGGCATAGGTAAGGGAGCTGATCTGTTCAAACAATACGGCAGCCACTTCTCCAAGTTCCTCACTTTTGTGCATGGCCATGGTACGGGAACGCACTCTTTCCAGGGCCATTTCAATTTTGGATTCCCTGGCCTGGGCTTCTGCCTTTTGCAGGTCCATAAAGCGGATATAGGCCTGTTCAAAGACTCTGGCAAAACGCTTTAGGATGATCTTGTGCTCTTCCGGCAATAATTTTCCAGTATGAGATGGGATCATCAGGGCCGAATTGGTTTGCCAGGCAAAAGAGAGGGCGTGATTTTCAACGGCCAACAATTCTTTTTTGTATTCCTCAGGGAGGTTTTTATAATCAGAAATTTCAAAGGCTTTATGGAA
Source organism: uncultured Flavobacteriaceae bacterium (assembly GCA_963760375.1). Taxonomy (GTDB): domain Bacteria; phylum Bacteroidota; class Bacteroidia; order Flavobacteriales; family Flavobacteriaceae; genus Pelagihabitans. The sequence continues at coordinate 812,918 of CAVXCS010000005.1, forward strand.
AAAATGGTTCTTGTCTTGGAAGGAGAATACTTTTTCGAAAAAATCATCATCCGTTTCATATTTTGAGGTCCATGTTTCCTTCCATATGGGGGTATCAAAATAAGGCAGGTAATAGGGCACCGAAGGGTGGGCGGTATCGAAGCTGGCCGTCCAGTGCATCACGTCCTTGGAATCCGGGAAATAGGTACAGATCACCACACCGCCAGAATCGAGGATGACCCCTAGTTCCTGGAGCTTTTCGCCTACGACGGTCACCACCTCCTGCAATTCCTCCGGCTTTTGCATGGCCAGGGAACGGGACCTTACTTTTTCCAGGGCCGCCTCGATTTGTGCTTCTCTGGCTTGTGCTTCCGATTTTTCCAGATCGCGGAACCGGATGTAGGCTTGTTCAAAAACTTTGGCAAAACGTTTCAGCAGTTCCCCCTCCTCTTCTGAAAAGGTTTTATCGGTATATCGAACAATTTGGATTCCCGAATTCTTGGTAGGGGCAATCATGGTGGTAAAGGCTTTGGAGGATTCCATCTTCTTCCTGACCACTTTCGGAAAATCTCCAGTACTTAGCAATCGGTTGATGTACGCTTTTTTAATATTTCCCGAATAGGTCTTGACGAACAGTTCTGGCCGTTCTTTAATCATCCGGTTATAATCTCGCTGTACCTTGGTGTCTTCGTTGTATGAAATGCGTAACGGCTTATCCATGGAAGCTCCACCTACCCATACATCGTAGTCTTTCTTTGCTTCTATCACCCCGCTCATCCCGATGTAATCCATCCCCAGCCCCAGGGCGTTTAATTGCTCATAAATGGCATTGGCCACCTGCTGCATTTCGCTGGTGCTGTGCATGGACAAAGACTGGGAGCGCACTTTTTCCAATGCCGCTTCTATCTGTGCTTCTCTTGTTTGTGCTTCGGCTTTTTCAATATCTAAGAATCGCTGGTATACTCTTTCAAATTCGGTGGCAAATTTTAAAAGGATATCTTTTTCTTCCTGGGTGGGAGCTTGCAGGTGGTTGTACCCGATATAGCCAAACTTTGTATACCCCTGAACATTATATCCCCCATCAGGGAAAAGTTTGGGATCCATTCTTTCCTCCGCTGGCATGGCATCAAAGGTTTCCTTGAATACCTCCATCAGTTGAGGAAGCACTTCAGGAGGATAGAAGGTCACCAGAACAGGTTCTGCATTTCCTGATTTCCATTGTTCTAATTGCTCCTGCCAGATATCCATAGCTCCTAAATCGATCACTTGCTGTCCTTGCACCCTGCTTCCGCCAGTACCAGTAGCTCTGTAAGTAAATGTGTTTTCTTCCAGATTATAAAGGCTCAACCAAACATTGAGAGGCTTGATGCCGAGTACATCAAATTGCTGAAATAAAATACTCAACACATCATTTAGTTCTTCGGATGAATGCATGGCCATGGACCTTGCCCTAACCCGCTCCAAGGATAACTGTATTTGTGCTTCCCTTGTTTGCGCCTCAGCTTTTTTAATATCCAGGAATCGCTGATAAACTCTTTCAAACTCCCGGGCAAACCTGATGGCAATGCTGATTTCTTCCTCAGTTGGAGGTCTTGCATTATTAAAACCTAAATAGCCGAATTTGTTGTGGCCTTCACAATCGAAAAGCCCATTTGGAAAATCGCCGATCTTAATACGTTCTATGGCTGGAAGGGACTTAAGTGAGGTATCTATCAATTTCCATAAATCGGGCAAAACTTCCGGGGGATATACCAAACACTGGTGGCTATGGGGTTTTGCCTTTTTCCATTTGGCAACAGTCTCTTTCCAAATGGGCATGGCATTCAGATCAATGATCTGTTCACCGATATTCGCTGCACCGTTTTTTCCGGTAATCCTGAAACTAAATGAATTATTTTCCAGATCCATCAAGGTGAGGTGCGCGCACTTGGCATCGATTCCAAGTACTTCGATTTGCTGGAACAACACGCTTAGCACATCATTGAGTTCCTCAGAGGAATGCATGGCCATGGACCTGGCCCGAACTCTTTCCAAGGCGGCCTCTATCTGTGCTTCTCTGGCTTGTTTTTCGGCTTTCGCCAAATCCAAAAAACGGATATAGGCCTGTTCAAAGACCTTGGAAAATCGCTTGAGGATTTCATTGTCTTCGAGACTGAATTCTTCTTTTTCTTCTTCTGTAAATCGCAAAAGGGCCATTCCTGAATGCTTACCCAGCGCAACTGAATAAGTCCACGATTTAGCGTCAAGAGCGAACTTTTGCCTATCCTCGGAAATTTCAATTTTTGTGCTTTTGATTAGATGGCGGTAGAGTTTATTTTTTTCTTTTTTACTCGTACCTGATAATGCAAAAAAGTTTTTGTTTGTTGTTCGGGCTTCATAAACACCATCAAAAAATTCGTGCTTGATATAAGGTAAGTAAACTTCATAAGGATAAATACCACCATCACCTGCGATCCACATATTTATTCCTTTATCCCCCTCCTCAAATCGGTATAAATGAGCAGCACTGATTTTTAACCCAAGGTTCCTGATTTCTTGTGATACGGTCAATACCACTTTATGCAATTCCTGACTTTTGTGCATGGCCATGGTACGGGAGCGAACTTTCTCCAAGGCGGCTTCTATCTGTGCTTCCCTGGCCTGTGCCTCTGCCTTTTCAATATCCATAAAACGGATATAGGCCTGTTCAAAGACCTTGGCAAACCGTTTTAGTATTTCATTCTCCTTATCCGAATACGGCTGCCCCGTGTATCTTGCTATTTGTATACTCGAATTCTTTGCAAATGAGATGGAAGTTGAAAAAGCATCCGATTTGAGCATCCGTTTTTTTAGATCCTCCGGAAATGATCCATGACTCAGTAAATGATCGGTATATTCTTTTTTAATTTCCCCGGAATACGTTCTCGCAAACAGTTCCGACCTACTTTCGATTGCCTGGTTATAGTCCCTTTGCACTTGGGTGGCATCATTAAAAGGTATCCGCAAGGGCTTATCAAAGGATGATCCTCCTATCCATACATCATAATCCCGTTTTCGCTTCTATGGCCCCGCTCATCCCGACGGCGTCCATCTCTACCCCCAATTCCTTGGAGCTGGTCGTATACCGCATTGGCCACCTGCTGCATTTCGCCGGTGGTGTGCATGGCCAAGGACCGGGACCGCACTTTTTCCAGTGCCGCTTCAATTTGAGCTTCTCTTGTCTGGGCTTCGGCTTTTTGGATATCGAGGAAACGCGTATAACTCTGTTCCAACACCTTGGCAAAACGCTTAATGATTTCATTTTCCTCCTCACTGTATAAAATGCCATCATAGCGCATTATAACCAAAGAGGTATATTTTCCAATTGCGTTGGATGTTCCAAGACCAGGGCTGGAAAAAATGAGGTCTTTTCTTGCCTGAGGCGCATTTCTAAGTATGGTATTATCAAAAAAGTGATGAAATAAATTATCCTTCTGGCGTTTCGAAGATTTTAGTGTATAAAATGATTCCCCATTGGTTACTGCTTCCCTGAAACGTTTGAAAAATATATTTTTAGAGAATGGTGCATGAACCTGTTCCGGATAAACCACACCATTGGTGACTATCCACAAATGCATTTCTTTAAAATCATCAATAGATTCGAGTATCTGGGCCGAGTGCATCTTCAATCCCAGTGCTTCCAATTGATTGTACAACATCACTAAAACTTCGTGAAGATCTTCACTTCTGTGCATGGCCAGAGAGGCTGACCGAACTTTTTCCAAAGCTGCTTCGATCTGTGCTTCCTTAGCCTGAGCCTCGGCTTTTTCAATATCGAGAAAACGCTGGTACACACGCTCGAATTCTGTGGCGAATTTTGTGAGGATCTCCTTTTCCTCTTCGGTAGGCAGCCTGGTGTGGTTATAACCGATATATCCAAAACGGGTATGCCCGTGCATGGTGTATCCACCCTCCGGGAAATGGTCAGGTGTCATCCTTTCATTTGCCGGCATGGAAGAGAACGTCTTCTCAAACAACGCAAAGAGCTTTGGCAAGATCTCTTTGGGATAATAGATCACTTCCACAGCTTCAGAAGTGTCTGTTTTCCATTTGTCGTACAACGCCTTCCACACCTCCAGACTATCTATGGCCACAGTTTGCGACCCCTGTGTCCTGGCCCCGGAAGTTCCGGTTGCCCGATACGTAAGTACCCTTTCCTCAGCGCTGAAAAGACTGAGAAATGCACTGATAGGTCGTATGCCCAGCACATCGAATTGCTGAAATAGCACGCATAGCACATCGTGCAGCTCTTCTGAAGATTGCATCGCCATGGCCCTTGCCCGTATCCTTTCCAGGGATAACTGGATCTGTGCCTCCCGGGCTTGGCCTTCCGCTTTTTCAATATCAAGGTAGCGTTGGTACAAACGACCAAACTCTGTTGCGAATCTGACCACAATATCTTTTTCTTCTTCTGTAGCCTTACGATTGTGATTAAAACCGATATATCCGAATTTGCAAAATCCCTGTGTATTGTATATGCCATCGGGGAAATCTTTCTGGTATACTTTTGCCCCTTTCGGCAAGGAACTAAAGGTTTCATCAAACAAGGCCCATATCTGTGGTACGGCTTCTTTTGGAAAATACAAACATGAAACGGAGTCGGGTTTTGCTGTTTTAAAGGCCTCCACGGTACTTTTCCATTCCTCCCTGGCATTGAGATCGATGACCTGTTTGGTGAGACACCTTTTTCCAGATTTCCCGGTCATTCGGTAGGTAAAGGTGTTGTTCTGCAGATCGATCAGGCTCAGGTGTGCAAAAACCGGATTGATCCCCAAAACATCAAACTGATCAAATAAGACCGTCAATACTTCACTTAGTTCATTGGAATGATGCATCGCCATGGCACTGGCCCTTATTCTTTCCAAGGCAGCCTCGATCTGTGCTTCCCTTGCCTGGGCCTCTGCTTTTTGGAGGTCGAGGAAACGGGTATAGGCCATATTGAATACTTCCGCAGACCGTTTGAGCAAGTTTTTCGATGGTTCCATCGCTTCGTTACTGGTGATAAGCAAGAGCGCACCCCCCGAAAATTTGGAATAGTTGTAGTACAGGACCTTGGGTACCATGATGGCCCCTTTATTATCACGCTCCACGACCAATGGCGACACCTTATCCAAATAATTGTACCATTCCTTGAGCATTTTATGATCGGCGACAATGGTATAGTCGGTTTCTTTATCAAGATATTTTTTTCTGTCTAGCCTGGTCTTCGCGGTTTCGTCACATTTCACGACCGCCTTGCCATCGATTATTTTTCCGTGTGGATCTTCGGGATTACGGAACGAATACCATGCCTCGAATTCATCTAATTCTATATCATAAATTTGGACAATGGTCGATTCCAAATCTTTCTCGCCGAGCAGCGCCATCTGATCTCTTAAAACACCAGTGACCGCCCAAAGGTCTTCAGAGGCGTGCATCGCCAAAGCACTGGCCCTTACCCTTTCCAAAGCCGCTTCGATCTGTGCTTCCCGGGCCTGGGCTTCCGCTTTTTGCAGGTCGAGGAAGCGGGTATAGGTCTGTTCGAAGACTTTGGTAAAGCGCTGCAGGATGGCAAGCTTTTCATCAGGTATACGCGTATAGCCCGAAACGCTTATAAGGCCATGGTGCATGCTGATATAGGTCAGGTATATCTCCCTTTCCGCCAATACGGAGCGCTTGACCTTTTCCGGCAAGGTGCTGAACCCGGTTTCGTTCAGCCAGTAGCGATCGAATTCCCACTTTTTTTCATCGGTATGGTGCAGCCTCAAGGGCGGTCCCTGTTTTTTCCAATGTTGCCACAGTTTTTTATACACGGGATGTCCCTGCCCCTCGACCACAAAGCATTTCAGATCTGAACCCGTGGATTCGGCGACCCAGTTTTCGATCTGGTCGGCCTGTTCGTCGAATATCATGATAGAGCAGCCCCAATCGGCCAGACCCAGTGCATCCAATTGCCCGTACAAAACCCACACTACTTCCTTCAGCTCGGCGCTTTGGCGCATGCGCATCGTTCGGCCGCGGACCTGTTCCAAGGCAGCTTCAATTTCGAGTTCCCGCTGCTGTGCCCCAACGTCTATTCTTTGCTGCTCGATCGCCTTTTCGGCCTCCTTGATCTCTTTGGCAAGGGCAGCTCTGTCCCGTTCCGTGACCCGGTCGGACTTGGAAACAAAATCAAGTATTTTTTGAAGGTGGGGATTCATTGATGTTTCTTTTAATAAGACCGCGCATCAGTTGCTGACGTAATGCATTCCAAAATTCAAATCGATCATTTTTTTGTTGCGGACCTTAGGCCACCACTTCGCTCACTTGGATCATGGGTTCGATATCGGTAAAATTGGGAATGTCTGCCATCAAGATGGGCGCCCCCGTGGCGAATGCCTGCCCGAATTCGTCCATGGAATTGAAATACAAATGGGCTATGGCCACGAAAGGGGCCTTGGAACCGGGAGCCCCGCCGCCCATGCCCTGATCATAACTTTCGCCCTTCAGGGCCTTGCCCAGGGTTTTTGAAACGAGCGGTACATGGCGTTCGCAATAATAGGCCATGTTAAATTTCTTCCCGTCGGTGTTGGGATAGAATACGCTCACTTTGGTCATGCCTTTTTTCATTATGGTATGGTTTAAATTAGGTTTGGTTTCATTTAAGATCATGCTTTATACGAGGTGCCACGATTTAGGGTAACAAAGAGGTGCGGTTGGAAGGGGTCGTAGAAGATTATGCAATGATTTTGTGTGTATGCTGAAAGTTACTAAAATTAGGGCAATAATTCGCTTTATTTTAAGCGAAGGTGCATGTTGTCTTTGCCAATAAATCATCCAAAACTTTTAACCCGTTTGTTTATAAAGTATTTTGTTTCATTTCCTATTCAAATGTTCAGCCAAGCATACCGTCGCCATCGATGTCTTTCTGCAGGTGCTTTTCAAGGGCCACCAGCGTTTTTTTGAGCAAGGCCCTTGTCTGATCGATCTCTTTTTCGAGTATTTCCACCCGTTCTTCCAGGCTGCTGGCCTTTACTTTTTGTTTTTCCAATTCGTCTTGTTGCAATAGATCCCAAAAAATACCCATGATTTCCTATTTTTAATCGTTAGTTGCTTTTGCTTCCCTATGGCAATTCCAGTAAAGTGAATGGTTCACTGCGATGGAAACTGCCGTTTAATTTTGTCTTTTGATCGCCCTGCCCGGATAAACATGGGTCGGTTGCCCCCTGTCATATACCACTTTTCCGGAAACGATCACCTTCTCGATGCCGATGGCCCTGATATCGTTTTTTTCATAGGTCGCCTTGTCGGTGATGGTATAGGGGTCGAACAGGACCAGATCGGCAGCATGGCCTTGTTTGATGAGGCCAACGCCATCCAAACCTAAATTCTCGGCCGATTGGCCGGTCATTTTCTGGATCTTGGCTTCCAGCGACTGCCCGGTTTCCATCGAGAGATAACGCGGAAAGGCGCCCCAGCCACGGGGATGGCCCGTAGCCGATCCATCGGAGCAAAGATTGGTGTGCGGCCAATTCAACAACGTTTTGATGTCTTCCAGGTCCATCGATTTGGCGATGATGCTTTCCCCGGGCCTGGCCTGCGACATTTTGATCAAGGCCATATAGGTGGTCACCGGATCTTCGCTGCGAAGGGCCGCGATCCGATCCAATGTCATGTTCTCATATTCGGGTTGGGCGTCGAACCTGCTGATGATCATGCCCTCGGGCGTAGTGAGTTCGGTGATGGCGAATGCCGCACTTTCCCGGTTTTCGAAATCGCGTTTGGGAAACAGCACGGTCATGGTCGACTGCCAGTACTCATAGGGGTATACATCAGCCGTGACCATGATGCCCTTCACACGGGCACTGTCCAAGGTCTGCAATATGGTGGCGGCCTGCCCCCATAGGCCTTTCCTTCCCAATTTGAAATGGGAGATCTGTACCGGAACATGGGCTTCCTCCCCGATGGTCAGGATTTCCCGTATGCTTTCTTTCAGGTGGAGGTCCTCGCTGCGCATATGGCTGATATAACTACCTCCATATTCGGCCGCGACCTCGGCCAGTTCAATAATTTCATGGGTGTTCGCATAGATTCCGGAATCGTACTCCAATCCGGTGGCCAAGCCCAGGGCACCGTTTTGCATGGCGGTCGCGACGCGTTCCTTCATGGCATTGATTTCATCGACCGTGGCCTCGCGTTTGAAGTCGTCCCCCATAATTTCGGCGCGGAGGTTATTGTGCCCCACAAAACTGCCGATGTTCACCGACCAGGGCACCACCGCCAGGGAATCGAAATAGGATTTTATGGATGCTGATGAAAAGCCGTCCTGCCCCACAATGATGGTCGTGATGCCCTGACTGATCGCCGCTTCTGCTTCGCGCGATCGATCTTCGTTATGATGGCTATGGGTATCGATAAAACCCGGGCTGAGGATCAGGCCCGTGGCATCGATGATGGAATCGTTGTCGGAAATGGCCAATTCCCCAATTTCAACGATTTCACCCTCGGAGATCCGTACCGAACCCAAATAGCGGTCGGTCCCCGTTCCATCGATGATCGTCGCATTGCGTATGAGGAGGTTTTGTGGTTTCGGGGCCTGGCAATGCCACAGGGCAAGACATAGTCCGAATAGGACCGGCAGGTTCATTTTTATGTTGGGTTTGATCCGCATGGTGTTTATTCTAAGGGCAACGGCCTGGCAATGACCATCAAATAATCATCGACCAAGGAATAGGTGCCCTCGACAAGTTTTGTTCTTGTGACGGCATCATTCGAATTCAGAAAATAGGGCCAGGGTCAAAGGCCTTTTCAGGTCCCGTACCACCATGGTGCGCGTACCGTACCAACTGCCTGAATGCAGGGCAAAATCATCGGTCACGAACCATCCCATGGCATAGCGTTCATCGGCTTCCTTTAGAAAGGGAAAAGTATACTTGGCCGCCTCTGGCAATACCATGGAAGTGGGTTTGAATATCAGATCGTGCGAGGCTTTGGAAACGATCGTTTTGTTCCGCAGGGCCCTGTCATATTCAAAGTAATCGTTCACGCTGGTGTACACGGCACCATCGCCCATAATCCCGTTCATAAAGAAACCGTCCACTTTTTTCCATGTTCCCAGGCTATCCTTTTCATAGCAATAGGCCCGCTCCGGATATATCGATGGGATTGGCCAGGTTGTAAAAGTTCGTCCGCTGCATCCCTGCTTTGTCAAAGACATGCGTTTTGGCATAGGCAGAGAATTCCTGCCCGCTTACTTTCTCTACCAAGAGCGCCAATACCAGATAGGCGGTATTTGAATATTCCCATTTTGCACCGGCTTGGAACAAGGGTGGCGGATCGGTGGACAACCAGGCCAGGATATCCTTGTTTTCCACAATTTTGGTGCGGTCCCAATCTTTCATGAAGGCTTCTTCATAATCGGCAATGCCCGAGGTATGGTCGATCAATTGCTGCACGGTAATGTCCTTGAACACGGGATAGGACCAAAAATGATATAAGGAGTCGGTCAAAGCCAGTTTTCCCTGATCCACCAGGGTCAATATGCATAGATCGGTGAATTGCTTGCTTACGGAGGCCATCCTCATGTTGGTGGCAGCCGTGATCGGCGCTTTGGTTTCCAGATCCCTTAAACCGTAACCCTTTCCGATCAGCATGTAACCGTCATGGGAGACCAGCAGTGCGGCTCCCGGGCCATTCGCATCAATGTTCAGGTTGAAGAGCGAATCGATCTGTGACTGCAGGTTTTCAAATGCCAACGCTTGGATTTCGGCCTTTTGTTCTGCCGGGGACTTGCAGGAAAATAGGGCTGCACTCACCAAAATGGTAAATGTAATTTTCTTCATAGGGGTTCGGTTCATCATATGAGCATCGGTGACGGGTTCGATATCATTCGATTCTTTTATATTTTTTCAAAACTTCGATCAAAAGGTCATGGGGCAAACCATAGGCGGTGTTCCCATTGATGCCTTCCATCGTCTCGGCGGCCACCATCGCATTGATGATGGCTTCTTCCACGGCCTGCACCGTGGCCTCGAACAAGGGGGTGATGGTATCGTTCGACAAGGTTTCCACCGTAGCGGTGGAATCCCGGTTAAAGGCATTTTCGTTGGCCGTGGAGAAGGCGAGATAAATATCACCCGAGCCATTGCTGCCACGCCCCCCAACGAGGCCCATGCCAATGGTGATCCTATGCGCGATCCGCTTCAACTGATGGGGCAGGAGGGGGGCATCGGTGGCGACGATCACGATGATCGATCCGTCCCCATCCTGGCGTCTCGATTGGGGTGGGGCATTGATGATATAGTTCAGGGTATCCTTGAGTTCGATCCCTACCGGAACCCCCGCTATGGTCAGATTTTTTTTGGATCCAAAGTTGGCCTGTACCAAGGCCCCCAAGGTATAGGTCGCCTCCTTAATCCTTAGCACTCTCGAGGAGGTGCCGATGCCCCCTTTAAAACCAAGGCACATCATTCCGGTACCCCCGCCCACATTGCCTTCGGCCACTTTGCCCGTACTCGCATTGCCGATGGCTTCCAGCACATGTTCTTCTTTTACATGAAAGCCGTAAATATCGTTCAGACCCCCATCATAGGTTTCGGCAACCACCGGATAGGTATACCACCAATCCTCTCCTTGGTACCAATCGGTGGCCACGTACCATTTCAAGACCGCGTCGCGTACCACCCCAACACTGTTGGTATTGGTGATCATGATCGGGGTTTCCAAAAAGCCCGATTCGGTGACCCAGGTGGTGCCCGTCATTTCGCCGTTTCCATTGAGGCTGTACCAGTTGGCATAAACCGGACTGAATTTTTTTCCCCGCGGAAAAATGGCGGTCACGCCCGTACGAACCGGACCTTGCCCCACCTTGTTCTTTCCATTTCCGGAAATAATGGTGCTATGGCCCACCTCGACCCCCTTGACATCCGTGATCGCATTCCATTGGCCCGTGCTGCCCTCAAAAGGAACCCCCAAATCCCTGGCTCTTGGCCGTTGCGCGTGGATGATCGAATTGAGGCAGAGGCAAATACAAAGGATTCCTATTTTTTTTATCATCATTTTTTTGCGAAATGGGCCGTTGACCGATTATGGAAAAAAGAGTATCAAGGTTTAAGGGAATCAACCTATGGGAACCTTGAATAGCGCGTTACTAAAACTACGCAAATTTCAAACGATTTCGGAGCCGCTTGCCGGGCTTTTTCAAAAACAAGGCCTGGATTACGCCAGGCCTTGCCTTCATTGGTTAATTATGGTGGTTGGCCATGTTCCCTATTGTCTGGTAGCGGCTATGATTTCAGGTCCGAGACCGCTGAGATCGCCCCTGAAGTCCCACAGTTCGGTTTGCACTCCCTTGGTAGTCGATTGTACCGCTTCCATAAATAAGGCATAACTTCCAGCGCCGTGCACTTCTTCGTAGTCTTTCATAAAGGTATCGTCACGTCCCATCCACGACATGCTATCAAAGAAATCGACATAGGAGAAATCGCGGCCATCTTTATCACTGGGCATTTCGTTGGTGTACATCCCAAAGGTTTGTTCGGGGTGTTTGGTCTTCATCACCTTGCTCACCTTTTCGATAATGCCAAAAAATTCCATTTCCTTAAAAGGTGCGATATCGATCATCATCACGCTCAAATGTTTCAGATTGAAATCGTTGGAAAAATTCGACAGGGCAGCATGGAATTTCCAGTAGGATTGATCCCCTTCTGCCATAGCGTAGGCCAACACGTTCTTGGTCCAATCTTCATTGTGCCCTTCCAAGGCGGGCCGGCCGTCGAAGGCGCTCCAGGGCAATGGCCCCATCACCCACATGTACTTGCCGACATTGGGCCCACTGGAAATGCCATAGACGCGGGCCCCATAGATGCCCTCGGCATGGTATTTTTTGTTATGGGCCGCCATTCCCGCCTCGAGCTGGGTTATTTTGTCGGGTTGGGCGGTGATCATGCCATTTTCGATGACGGCATAGGGCGTTGTGGCCTGGGAAGCCACCAAAAAAGGGAATAACAACAAAGAGTACAGTAATTTTTTCATTGGATTTTGAATTTAATGGTTTCTGTTATTTATAAGCGATGGCCGCACTGGTAGGTCCGGTCAATGGCATCAAAGCCGTTTTTGAAAAACCGGTTTCCAGGGCCATTTCATCGAAATCAGCCGCGGAAAAATCATAACCTTCGGGCGTCTCGATCAACATGTTCAGCGACATCAAAAGGCCAAAGGCATTTTTGGAACGGTTATCATCGATAATGTTTTCAATGGCTACGAATGCCCCGCCCTTGGGGAGGGCTTCATATGCTTTTTTGAACAACATTTTTTTGTCGGCCTTGCCCCAGTCGTGCAGGATCATGCCCATGGTGATCACGTCGGCTTTGGGCAGACTGTCCTTAAAAAAATCCCCGGATCGTATGGCTACCCTATCGCTGAGCCCCATATCTTCAATGATTTTTTTTGCGACCGGTGCAATGGGGGGCAGATCGAAGGAAATACACTTCATGTGCGGGTTGTTCATGGCCACTTGGGCCGATAAATAACCGCCGGATCCGCCTACGTCGCAATGGGTGCCATATTTGCCAAAATCAAATTGATGGGCGAAGGCTATAAAATTTCCCATTTGAATGCCCGCCATAGCCTTTACGAACTCCCTGAGTTTTTCTTCACTGGCATAAATTTCCTCAAAAAGAGGCTTAGATCCTGTTTTGGACTCATTTTGGGGCAGTCCGGTCTTGAGCCCTTCCTCCAGATCGTTCCAGAAAGGATACAAACGGTTATTGGCCATCTCAAGAATGCCGCCTACGTAGGTAGGTTTGTTTTTATCGAGAAACAGGTCGGTATCCTTCGCATTGCGGTATTTCGCTGTTTCCTTGATTCCTGTTCTTGTCAGAAATCCCAAGGCCACAAGGCTATCGAGAAAGTCGTAAAGCCCCCTCTGATGCAGTCCAAGTTTGCCCTTGATGGCATTGCCGGATAATTCGCCCTTTGCCAAAAGGGTAAAAAGTCCCATATGGGTGGCGGTGAGCAAAGTTTTTGATGCCCAAAACCCCATGCCGATTTGAATGATTTTGGAGGGGTCTACCTTAATTTCAGAAGTCGTTTTCATGATAATGGTTTTTTGCTTTTAGTCTTCGTATTAAAAAAACCCGACCGTTCGCCATCGCATTTCTTTCCCCCCGAAAATAATCGTCGAAAGCAAGCCGGCCAGGTTGTTTTAAGCTGATTTAATTTATTCGGGCTCAGGCATATTTTTACTGGCCTCGATTTCCTGCATCATGGCCATAAAGCCCGATAGATCGTAATAGGCATGCTCCTTTACGATTTTATCCCCAACAAATTGGAAGGTCGTATGCACGGGGACGATGAGTTCCTTTCCATTGTCAGCTAGGGTACCTTTCCAGGTGACCCAAGAATTCACCCATTTTTCGCCATCATCGTCGATGACCATTTCATAGAATTGGTCATCCCCGCCCAGGTTATAACTAGAAGCCGCTTCCAGATTGGCTTTCAGGCCTTCCTGCACTTCCAGGGGTGAGGCAGGGGTGAGGGTGTTGTGGTACACCTTGGCGGTATCGGCATAAACTGCTGTCCAAGCCGCCCAATTCCCATCGTTGTAATCTTTTACGTGTGCCTTGATCAAATCGATTTCAGGCGAGGCCGACGCATAGCGTTCGGGACCTTTTGGCTGACAGGCGATGAAAAGCACTGATGCGAAAAATAAGAATGCGATTTTTTTCATGATTATGGTTGTTTTAGTTGTTTGAATATTAAAGTCTTTTGAGCCCCTTTATAAAGCAAAATGTTTTTACTTGATTTTATAGTTCATAAACCACTTGAATTATAGCGGTTTTGGTGCTTGCATCACGAGTATATTTTTTATTCATTCCATTATGGGAGGCGTCAGGGTATATCCCCAGCCTTCGACCATTCCCAACAGATCATAATAGGCATCCTCCTTGATTATTTTTCCATCTTCATTAAAAGTGAGTACGGTAAATCCAGTCGTTCTAATTTTTTTCCCGGTTGGTGGGGTTTCTCCGAAGTTTCCAGTATTCGTCCCCGCACAGGTCCAAGAGGTATATGATTTTCCGTCCTTCACCACCAATTGGTCCAAGGTGAGCTTTAGGTCTGGGATGGCGGTATGCCAATACTGCATGACCCGTCCGATCTCGGTTTGGTCAGAGGAAGTGATTTCCCCATTGGCCTTACGAACGAAGTCGTTGATGGTGATCGTTCGCATTAAAGCCATATCATTCTCGTCCCAAGCTTTCATATAATTTTCGCTCGCTGCGATCATCGACTGTTCCAAAACATGTTCCGCAACATCGGTCCTAATGCTCTGACCCTCCTGTTTCCCTTTACAGGAGTTCAATAAAAATAACAGGGGGCAGATCACGATCAATAATAATCTCATCATCATGGGTTTTATACCAAGCCATCAACGAAAACTTTCAATTCAAGCGTAAAGAATCTTCTTTTTAAGCAAACCTGAAAACCGATTGGGACGAAAACAGGGGATTTCTGTCCGAAGGGGGCTATTTATTTATCGAACTGATTTTATCAATAAAGTTGTATATTTAACTTCACTCATTTTCCCCCAGGTGAGAACCCAAGCAAGAAATGAGGCACTTTTGGATTACACTGATTTGGTTTTTTGCTTTTCTTCTTTGGAACAGCAGTCTTGTTTTTGCCCAAATCATAGATTTATCCCAATCAAAACCTTACAAAAAGGTTTTTGTGGATACCGATAATTTCGGTGCCTCTTATTTGGATTCGCTTGAAAGTGCCTACCCCAGAATTGCTGTCGATACCATTCGTTTTTCCATCCTCAATGACCTGGCCTACTACTGGCATACCAGAAATTTGGTCAAGGCCATGGCGTTTGCCCAAGAGGCTTTGGCCCAAGCCAGGGAATGTAAAAACGAACTATGGGAAGGTCGATTGCAGATTACCGAAGCCGCGATTCTGTTGCGGATGGAAAAGTTGGAAAAGGCGGAGCAGGTTTTGGAATCTGCAAAAGGGAAAGTAAACAAAAGCGATCTCCCGTTTTTGAACACGCAGTTGGGATACATTTACGAACGGCAGGGACAGTTGGATAAAGCTGCTGATTTTGCCTTGGTTTCCCTGCAGTTGGGAACCCAATTGAAGGATAAAAAAGCCATTGCGATGGCTTACAGCGATTTGAGCAACCTTTTCTGGAAACAATCCAAGCTGGATGCCGGCTTGGAATACGGCTTGAAGTCGCTCGAAATATTCGAAGCACGGGGCATCACAGATCTCGATTATGACTTTACCCTCTACGTTGTGGGCAATAATTATCTGGCCAAGGGCGACTATGCAGAGGCAAAACGCTACTATGAACACGCCTTGATCATTGGGGAACGTTATGGTTTTTATAACAACCTGAGCGATATTTACATTTCGCTGGTAGACCTATATGCTTTTTTGGGCGAGTTCGAAAAGGCCGAGGAGGCAGGGCAAAATGCGCTTAGGTATGCGACCTTGTTGGACAATCGGTTCATGTCCATGCGTTCGTGGCTGTCGATGGGCAAATTGGAAATTATCCGGAAAGATTATGTTTCCGCCATTGAAAATTTGAAGAAAAGCATTCAGGAAGCTTCCGATGATTTTGGAGACGAATATTATTTGAGCCAGGCATATGGTGCCTTGGGTAAAGCCTATGCAGGCGTTCAAAATTACCGGGATGCTTTCCATGCCTTTTCGGCCTATGACACCTTGCAGCGCAGTATCTTTACCGCTGAGGCCGATCAGCGCATTTCACAACTTCGCACCGAATTTGATTTGGCCAGCAAAGAAGGCACCATCCAACTTCAGGAAAGCCAGATCAAAAAACAAAAAATGAGCCAGGCGTTCTTGATCATCACCGCGGTCCTGCTATCCATATCCCTGTTGCTTGCGTACAAAGCGATACAGAATAAGTTCAAGATCAATTCGTTGCTCCGCAAACAAAATGAGGAAAAGGAGTTCTTGCTGAAGGAAATCCACCATCGGGTCAAAAACAATCTGGAAGTGGTGTCGAGCCTTTTATCCCTGCAATCGGCGCAGATTCAAGACCCGAATATCCTCGACGCCATGAGGGCCAGTCAGCACAGGGTACAAAGTATGGCCATGATCCATCAAAAGCTGTATATGGGCAAGGATTTGGCCACCGTGGAAATGAAAGACTATTTCAAGGACCTCTCAAATTACGTGCTGGATGCCTACGATGCCGATGCCCAAGTCGCAATCGATGTGGTGATGGAGCCCTTGGAGGTAGAGGTGGACGTGGCCATCCCGATCGGACTGATCGTCAATGAATTGTTGACCAATTCTTTGAAATACGCTTTTCCGGATCAAAAGCATGGCAAAATTACGATCGGTTTGATGCAGAACGAAAACGGTCTGCAACTGGAGGTCATCGATGACGGGGTAGGCCATAACGCATCCATGGGAAATCAAGGCACCGGTTTTGGGTCGCAACTGATCGCCCTTCTGACAAAACAATTGGACGGAAAAATGGTGCTCCATACCCATCCGGGCACTTCGGTATCCTTTCAATTCCAATACCATAAAGCCGCATGATGAAAAATGGAACAGCCCGTATATTGATCGTGGAGGATGATATGATCATCGCGGCCAACATATCGCTCCAGCTCACCAATTTGGGCTATGAGGTAACAGGTATTGAATCGCGGGGGGAAGAGGCCGTACAGCACGCCAAAACGAATGCGCCCGACCTATTGCTCCTCGATGTGAACCTCAAAGGGAAGATGAACGGTTTCGATACCGCAAAAGCCATCCAAAATTTCAAGGACATCCCCATTATCTACCTTACGGCCAATAACGACGAGGCCTCCTTTGCGTTGGCGAAGGAAACGCGCCCATGGGCCTTTATCACCAAGCCTTTCAACAAATTGAACCTGCAGCGGACCATCGAATTGGTGGTGGCCCAAATCGAGGAAAAAATGGCTGGCCGACTTGCAGATCAAATGGAGGTGATGGAAGATCGCATTTTTGTCAGGCATAACGGCAAAATGGAAAAGATTTTACTGGTGGATATATTATATGTGGAAGCGGATCGCAATTATTGCAAAATCGTGACCGAGGCGAACAGCCACCTGATTACCAGCACGCTCAAGACCATGGAGGAAAAACTCCCCAAATCGAAATTTGTAAGGGTGCACCGCTCTTATTTGGTAAACTTATCTAAATTGGATGTGGTCGCGGAACACCATATCGAAATCAAACGCAAGGTCATTCCACTGAGCAAATCGCATAAAGTACAGCTGCTGGGCAGAATTCATACCATTTAGCCTGTTGATCGAAAAGGGTTATGACCCTTTTTTTCCGGAAAAGCCCTGCCGGGTACCCCCGAATTTTCTTCTGCTGTTGTTGCCGCCCTTGTAGTTCGAACTGCTGCCGGAACGGTTTTGGTTCTGCGAAGGATTGGCTTTCCTAGATTTGTTTCTGTTGTTCGAACTTTGTGGCCTGCGTTCGGTTTCCACTTCTTCTTCGGTACCGTCATCCATAAACTGATGTTCTGGCAAACGGGGCACCTGCTGTTTGATCAGCTTTTCGATATCGGATAAATAAGGCCTTTCTTCCTTGTCACAGAACGACACGGCAATGCCGCTGGCACTCGCGCGCCCGGTCCTGCCAATCCGATGGACATAGGTCTCTGCGACATTGGGAAGGTCGTAATTGACCACCAACGACAATTCCTCCACATCGATGCCCCTTGCCGCGATATCGGTAGCGACGAGCACCTTCAACTTTCCGTCCTTGAAATCGCCTAGGGCTTTTTGCCTTGCTGTCTGTGATTTGTTCCCATGGATGGCCGCCGAACGGATATCTGCCCGATCGAGCACCTTCACTATTTTATTGGCGCCATGTTTGGTCCTTGAAAAGACCAAAACCGAATCGGTGGGATTTTCCCCGAGCATATGGACCAAGAGTTTGGGCTTGTTCTTCTTGCTGACAAAATAAACCCCCTGTTCCACTTTTTCGGCGGTGGTCTGTTCGGGCTTTACGGTGACCTGCTCAAAATCGCCAAGGATTTTTCTTGACAGCTCCACGATATCCTTGGGCATGGTGGCCGAGAAGAAGAGCGATTGCCGTTTTGGTGGAAGTTTGGCAATAATTTTTTTGATGTCGTGGATAAAGCCCATGTCGAGCATCTGATCCGCTTCATCCAAGACCGCGAATTCGACGTCCCTTAAAGAAATAAAACCCTGGTTCATCAGGTCCAGCAAACGGCCGGGTGTGGCAATGAGGATTTCCACGCCCCTTTGAAGGGCCTGGGTTTGTTTGCCCTGCTTCACACCACCAAAGACTACGGTATTGCGAAGTCCAGTGTGTTGACCGTACACCTTAAAGCTTTCCCCGATCTGTATGGCCAGTTCACGGGTAGGGGTAACGATCAATACCTTGATGCCCTTGCCCAATTGCTGTTTGGTTTTGGCCAAATATAGTTGCTGTAGAATGGGGATGGCAAATGCCGCTGTTTTTCCGGTACCGGTTTGGGCGACGCCCAAAAGGTCTTTGCCCTTGAGCAAAATGGGAATGGCCTGACTTTGAATGGGTGTGGGAACGGTATAGCCTTCTGATTGCAGTGCTTTCAGGAGAGGTTCAATGATGCCTAAGTCTTTGAATGTCATGTTTTTGATAAATAAGCGGCAAAGGTACACCGAATGTTTGGATAAAGTGATAGGGGTGTTAAAGCTGTTAAAGGAAGGAATCCCCACCTATCGTTTTTAAAGTCCGACCAAGGCCGCCTCTGCACAGCGTTCCCCATCCATGGCGGCTGAGACAATGCCCCCCGCATAACCGCCCCCTTCCCCGCAGGGAAACAAACCTTTGATTTCAGGATGCTCCAAATGTTCATTTCTGGGGATGGTCACCGGGGAGGAAGTCCGCGACTCCACCCCGACCACATTGGCCTCCGCGGTATGGTAGCCCTTCATTTTCCTTCCAAATTCGGCGAAACCCGTCCGCAATCTGCTGCCGATCAAACTGGGCAGGAGCGAATGCAAGGGCGCCGATTTCAAGCCCGGCTGGTAGGAAGTGGGGTTGAGGTCTTGGGATAACCTGCCCTCGACGAAATCGGTCAATCGCTGGGCCGGCGCCACTTGGCTCCTTCCCCCTGAAGTGAAGGCCAACCGTTCGAGGTCTTTTTGGTATTCCAGGCCCTTTAGGGGTCCGTATTGTTCATATTTGGGCAAATCGACGTCCACATTGATTTCGACCACGATACCCGAGTTGGCATACAGGTTATTGCGTTTCGATGGCGACATGCCATTCACGACGACTTCTCCGGGAGCGGTGGCAGCAGGTACTATAAAACCGCCCGGACACATACAAAAAGAATACACCCCCCTGTTCTTTACCTGATGTACCAAACTGTAGGCGGCGGCGGGGAGGTGTTCGTTGCGTTTGCCTGGGCAATGGTATTGGATCGAATCGATGATATGCTGTGGATGTTCAACCCGAACGCCCATGGCAAACGACTTGGCCTGAAGCGCCATTTTTTTGCGATCGAGAAGGTAAAAGATGTCCCTTGCAGAATGGCCGGTGGCCAAGATCACCCTTTGTACCGACATCTCATTATTGTCGTTTAAGACAATGGATTTCAATACGTTATCCTTAATGATTAAATCGGTTACTTTAGTGTTGAAATGCACTTCGCCCCCACATTTTATAATGGTTTCCCGAATGTTTTGAACGATTTTGGGGAGTTTGTTGGTTCCGATATGCGGATGGGCATCGACCAGGATATCCGCAGTGGCCCCATGATGGACCAAACTTTCAAAAATTTTGCGCACATCGCCCCGCTTCAGGCTTCTGGTATACAATTTACCATCGGAATAGGTGCCGGCGCCCCCTTCCCCGAAACAATAGTTGCTATCTTCGTTTACGATATGATCTTGGTTGATCGCCCGGAGGTCTCGGCGACGTTCCTGAACATTCTTGCCACGTTCCAAAACAATGGGCCTATACCCCAATTCCAGACAACGGAGCGCTGCCCACATGCCCGCGGGTCCAAACCCGATAATGTGCACCGGCTTCGCCTTGGACACCTCCCTATAATTGAATTCATAATCGGGTTGTTCCGGTAGCCCTTCCCCGATATAAACGGCCAGTTTATAGTTGAACACGATTTTGGGCTTGCGGGCATCGATCGATTTCCGGAGTATCTTTAATCTGAATTCATTTTCGGACAGCCCCAAGAGTTGGGCTGCTTTTCTTTCCAAGCTCCCTTTTTGTCCTTCGTCTTCCAACGACAAGCGCAATTGTAGGTTTCTGACCATCTTGCAAAATTACGGCAATTGGATCAATATACTAATGGTTCGTATACTCCCTTTTATATAGCAGGGGCGTTCTTTTCGTGATCCGTTTGAAATGTCTGTTGAAGTTCGATAGGGTATGAAAACCGCTTTCGTAGCAGCTCTGGGAAATCTCCATTTTATTTTCTATGAGGAGCTTACAGGCATGTCCGATACGGATTTCGGTCACGAATTCGGTGAAAGTTTTGTTGGCATGGGCCTTGAAATAACGGCTGAACGAGGTCGGGGTCAAATTGGTAAGTTCCGCCATTTGCGAGATGGCCATCTTTTTCTGAAAATTTTTCGTGACATGGGCATATACCTTGTTCATGCGATCGGTATCGCCCTCCTTCAACGAATTGGTATATCCCGGACTGGCAAGCAGCTGCAATTCATTCGACTTTGAAATGCAGTTCAGGATCTTCATCAGTTCAATAATCGCATCAAAGCCATCCAATGCGATGAGGTTGAGCATCATTTTTTGAAGGGTTTGGGCGGTTTTTCCAAAAACATCGACGCCACGTAGACTCATTTTAAAAAGTTGCTTCAATCTGAGGGCCTCTTCCTTGTGCAATAGGTGTTCGCCTATGAAATCCTCATGAAAATAGACCACAATTCCGGTGGCGGTATGATCCTCAATGGTCGTGGGTTCATGGTCGCTTCTCCATAAATGCGGCAAATTGGGACCGGTGAACGTAATATCGCCCGCTTTAAAGGGCTTGATGTTGTCGCCTATAAAACGGGTGCCGCTTCCTTTTAGAACAAGAAATAACTGATATTCTGAATGAAAATGCCAGTTTGGATCGAATATGGCCTGATTTAGCACTTTTGCCACATAGGCACGGGATAGCGGAATAGGTGATTTTTGTAAGGCGGATTTCAAGGTTTACGGTTGTTTTGAAAAGCTTGGAATCGAATCCACAGCTTTCTATAAAAGCATTAATTTATCCCTAAAGTTAAAGAAAAATATATTTTATGATATAATAATATCAGTATGCGATAAATGATAGTCCGTTTATGTTCCAAGAATTGACTAAACTTGAATACCACATTTACACCCTTATTATGAAAGCCATTTTTATTAGATTTTTTGCATTGCTGATGTTCATGGGATCCTTGATCGGTTGTAATTCCACCGAAAAACAATTGGCCGACGACACGCCGCGCAGAATTGAACTGCTGTTTTTGGGGCATGAACAGGAACACCACAACGCGAGGGCCTATATGCCGATCCTGGCGACCGCCTTGACCCAAAGTGGGATCAATATTACCTATACCGAGGCATTGACCGACCTGAACAAGGCCAATTTAGACCGTTTCGATGGCCTGATCATCTATGCCAATCATGAAAGCATCGCCCCCGATCAGAAAAAGGCTTTGTTGCATTATGTTTCGGAGGGCCATGCTTTCATTCCCATACATTCCGCGAGCTTCTGTTTTAAGAACTCCCCGGAGTACATCGATCTGGTCGGGGCACAATTTGCCAGTCATGATACCGCTACTTTTAAGGCCAACATCGTCGACAAATCGCACCCGGCGATGCAGCAAGTGGAAGAATTCTCCACTTGGGACGAAACCTATGTACATGATCAAATTGCCGATGATATTACCGTGTTGATGGAACGCGTTGAAGGGGACCACCATGAACCATGGACCTGGGTGAAGGAATATGGCAATGGCAAGGTTTTTTATACCGCCTATGGTCATGACGAACGCACCTGGAACCAGCCCGGTTTCCAAAACTTGATCAAGGAAGGTATTCTTTGGGCGATCGATACCACGGTGAAGAAAAATTGGGAAGCGTTTTCAAAGGATATTCCAAAACTGGCCTATGAGGAAAGGCCCAATATTCCAAATTATGAGAAGCGAGATCCGGCGCCCAAATATCAAATGCCATTATCGCCGGAAGATTCGAAAAAACTAATGCAGGTTCCTGCCGGTTTTGATTTGGAACTCTTTGCTTCCGAGCCGGATATTACGAAACCGATTGCCATGAATTGGGATGAAAAGGGTAGGCTCTGGGTCATAGAAACGATAGACTATCCCAATACCGTATTCGAGGACAAGAGTACCGGCGATGACCGGATCAAAATCTGCGAGGATACCGATGGGGACGGCAAGGCCGACAAGTTCACGATCTTCGCCGACAAGCTCAATATTCCCACCAGTTTTGCCTTTTCAAACGGTGGCATCATCGTTTCCCAGGCCCCTTATTTCCTTTTTCTAAAAGACACCGATGGCGATGACAAGGCCGATGTCAAGGAAGTGATCATTGATGGTTGGGGCGTTTTCGATACCCATGCGGGCCCTTCCAACCTTCAAAACGGTATCGATAACAAAATATATGGCGTGGTGGGCTATTCTGGTTTTAAAGGGTCGATTTTCGGTGCCGAACATGAATTCAGACAGGGGCTGTACCGGTTCGATCGGGACCTTTCCAATTTTGAATTCCTCACCAATACCAGCAACAATACCTGGGGCTTGGGCATTACTGAAGACAATTCTGTTTTTGCTTCCACGGCCAATAATACCCATAGTGTGTTTATGGGCATCCCGAACCGAAACTTTAAGGATATCGAGGGCGTTTCGATACAGGGCAGTACCAAAATCGACGGGCATTATGCCATGCAGCCCATTACGGCCAATGTGCGACAGGTGGATGTATTTGGGGGATTCACCGCAGCAGCCGGTCATCATTTCTACACGGCACGGGCATTTCCAAAAAATTACTGGAACAAGGTCGCCTTTGTCTGCGAACCTACGGGCGGGGTAGTGCACATGGCAATAATTAAGGAAGAGGGTGCCGGTTATTTGGAAGCCGATGGTGGCAACCTTTTGGCCAGTTCTGATGAATGGGTTTCTCCGGTGGAGGCCAAGGTGGGCCCGGATGGCGCCGTTTGGGTGTTGGATTGGTACAATTTCATCGTTCAGCACAATCCCACGCCCAGTGTGGAAAGGGGCGGTTACGATGCCCAGAACGGGCCCGGGAACGCTTATGAAAATCCCTTGAGGGACAAGGCCAGGGGCCGCATCTGGAGGGTAGTCCCCAAATCAAAGTCGAAGGATACGGTGATGGTTTTGGACAAAAATGAGCCCCGAGCCTTGGTGGAGGCGCTGCAACACGATAACCTGTTTTGGCGCATGACGGCACAACGGTTGTTGATCGAAAACGGCGAGAAGGCGTTGGCGACCGAATTGTATGCTCTGGCCAATGACCCTTCCGTGGATGGCGAGGGCATGAATCCAGGCGCTTTGCACGCGTTATGGACCTTAGAGGGCCTCGGTCTGGTGGTGCCGGGCAGTGAGGCGGAAGCCGTGGTCACGGGGGCGCTGTTCCATGGTGCGGCCCCCGTTCGCAAAGCGGCCATCCAGATTCTTCCCAAAAATGACAAAACAGACAAGGCGATATTGCTTTCGCAGGTTTTTCACGATCCGGATGCCGGAGTTCGATTGGCCGGTCTGCTTTATTTTTCTGAACGGAATGCTTCGGAGAACTTGGGTGAAATGCTGTATGATCTGAGCAAGGAACGGCAGGTTCAAGAAGACAAATGGCTCTCACAGGCCCTGTATTTGGCCGCCTCGAAAAATGTCAATGGCTTTATTGGAGCGTTTCTTAAGGAACACCGCGATTATAAGCCTGGCACGGGGACGGTAGTCGATAGCCAAAAAGGGATGTTGAACGGGCATCTTTTGGCCGAAACCTTCGTCGATCAATACATCACCCAATTGGGAATTATCGAAGGCGGCCTTGAAATGATGGCCAAAGGCGCGGTGGTCATCAACATCAAGACCTTGAAAAATGAAATGAAATACGACATCACCGAATTTGTGGTAGAGGCCGGAAAACCGGTGGAACTTATTTTCGAGAATACCGATTTCATGCAACACAACCTGGTCATCGTCGCCAAAGGGGCCAAAGAAAAAGTGGGCGCGGCCGCCGATGTGTTGGCAGCAGATCCAAAAGGAGCGGAAATGGACTATATTCCAGTGATGCCGGAAGTGTTGTTCGCGACCGCCATTATCAATCCGGAGGAAAAAGTGGTACTGCGGTTCACCGCCCCGAGCGAGCCGGGCATCTATCCCTATATCTGTACTTTTCCAGGACATTGGCGCATCATGCAGGGAACGATGAAAGTGGTCGGGACCGCGCTTTAATACTTAGGGGTAACAAAACAGCATCTTATGAGGAACAAAACGCAATTTGGGGTCAGTACTTGGTTATGGCAATCGCCCTTTTCCACGGCCTCCGTTGCCTTGTTTCCAAAAATCAGGGCCATGGGTTTCGATCTGGTTGAAATACCGGTGGAAGATCCTGGCCTGATCGATCCCCACGCCGTTAAGGCCGCACTGATCGAAAATAATCTGCAGGCCGTGGTGTGCGGTGTTTTTGGCGATACCAAGGATTTGACCCACGACGATACCGCCGTTCACGAGAACTGCTTCGATTATATCGAAAAATGTTTCGGATTTTGCACGATCTGGGAGTCCAAATTTTTGGCGGGACCCATGTATTCGGCCGTGGGCAAGGCGAGAATGGTCCCCGTAGAGCAACGAAAGGTCGAATGGGACAGGGCAGTCAATAACCTGGGGAAAGTGTGCAAAATGGCCCAGCAGCATGGCCTTTCCATCGCCATTGAACCATTGAACAGGTTCGAATCGGATCTGGTCAATACTGCGGAAGACGTGATGCGATTGGTGACCGATATCAACCATCCCGCCGCAGCGGTGCTATTGGATGGGTTCCATATGACCATTGAAGAGAACAATATTGCGGAGGCCATCCGAACCGTGGGAAAAAAATTGATCCATGTACAGGTTTCGGAAAATCACAGGGGCATTCCCGGGACAGGCCTGACCCCCTGGAAGGATTTTCAAAACGGACTTGCGGCAATCGACTACAAAGGGGCCATTGTCATTGAAAGCTTTACCCCTGAAATCAAGGAATTGGCCGCGGCAGTGTGCATTTGGAAAAATTTGGCCAACAACCAGGATGAATTTGCCACAGAAGGACTTAAATTTTTGAAGAATACGTTCCATACCTAAGCAGAAAAATATGACAGCACAAAAAATAAGGATCGCCATTGTGGGATTGGGCTTTGGCGCCGAATTCATCCCCATCTATCAGAAACATCCAAATGCCGAGCTTGTAGCCGTATCACAGCGCAATGAATCCAAGCTGAATGCGTTGGCCGATGCCTTTAAAATCGAAAAACGCTATACCTCCTTTGAAACGCTCCTCGAAGATCCGGATATCGATGCGGTACATATCAACACGCCCATTCCTGACCACGGAAGGCAATCGATCCTTGCCCTTAAGGCGGGCAAACATGTGGCCTGTACGGTGCCCATGGCCACCACGGTGGCCGAGTGTGCCGAAATCGTGAAGCTGACCGAGGAAACCGGTTTAACCTATATGATGATGGAGACCGTGGTCTATGCGCGGGAGTTCCTTTTCATGAAAGAACTCTATGAAAAGGGGGAACTGGGCAAAATACAGTTTTTAAAGGCGAGCCACCAGCAAGATATGGACGGATGGCCAAATTATTGGCCCGGATTGCCACCGATGCACTATGCCACGCATTGTGTGGGGCCCGTTCTGGGCCTCACCAGAGGGGAGGCCGAATACGTTTCCTGTTTTGGTTCCGGTACCATTAGGGAAGGGCTTATCGCACATTACAACTCCCCATTTGCGGTGGAGACCACCCATATCAAATTCCGGAATTCCGATTTGAGTGCCCAGGTCTACCGATCGCTGTTTGATGTGGCACGGCAGTACCGTGAAAGTTTTGAAGTCTATGGATCAAAAAAATCCGTGGAATGGCCTTTGATCGAAGGTCGTCCGTTGGTCATGCATACCGCCAAAAGACCCGAACCCGAAATTCCCGAGGAAGTGGAATGTCCCGATTTCGCAAAGCTCTTGCCCAAAGAAATACAGCATTTCACCACCAAGGGCGTTTATGATTCGGAGGAACACCAACACCTCTCCTTCACCCAGGGCGGAGGCCATGGTGGGTCGCATCCCCATTTGGTGCATGCCTTTGTCGATGCACTCATCAGAAAACAATCGCCCTATCCCAATGCCAAACAATCGGCCAACATCACCTGTGTGGGTATCCTGGCGCATGAATCGGCCCTGCAAGGCGGTGCCCTGATCAAACTACCCGAATTTACCCTGTCATGATCGATGATATTGACGAAGGGGCATTATTCCATGATAGCTAGATGTATTGACCCCCACAAAGTTCATGACGATCCATCCGGGAAAATCGACACTTCGGTAGAAGACTTTTTAAGGGCCAAGGATGATGCCATAGTTTTGATGCATCAACCTTAAAGTCAAGATATCATGAAAAGCCTTTTCCAAGTATCACTGTTACTATTGTTCGCGTTTACAACTGCACAGGACACCTATACCGAAGGAATGCAGAAGGCATTTACTTTATGGGGAGAAGGCAATACCATTGAGGCGGCGAATTTGTTTGAGCGCATCTCTACGGTGGAAAAAGACAACTGGCTGCCCTTTTACTATGTGGCACAAATCAATACCATCAGCGCTTTTGGGGAAACAGATAAGGAAAAACTGACCCAAAAACTGGATAAAGCTCAAGAATACGTCGATATCGCCATGGCCATCGCCCCTGACGAAGCAGAAATTCTCGTACAACAGGCCATGATCTATACGGCCTGGGTCGCCTTTGATGGTGCCACGTATGGCATGACCCTTTCAGGGAAGGTAGTGGCCCTCTACCAAAAGGCGCTGACACTGGCACCCGACAACCCAAGGGTGGTCTATTCCAAAGCCTCATGGGATATGGGTTCGGCCCTGTACTTCGGACAGGATACCGCACCCTATTGCAAAGATTTGGAACGTGCCTTACAACTTTTTGCTAACTTTAAACCAAAGAGTCCGTTTTACCCGAACTGGGGGAAGGAAAGGGCCGAAGCTGCCCTGCAAAACTGCGGAAATCAATAGTATTGTATGCAAAAATTTAAAGGACATCTGATCAGGGCCGTGGCCATCGGCACCTTGATTTATTTTGTGGTGATCGCCATACTGTATTTCATGGGGCAGTTCCAAGGGGGTTTCGACCTTTCCATAGCGTGGCGGGAGTATTACGAGAACATGATTTTCTCTGTGATCCTCTATTTTGTGAATGCCTATTGGATCCAATATCTCTTGATCCGGTATCGACAAGATCTTTTTACGGCCAAACGTTTTTTGATCGGTATTTCAGGAAATGTTGTTTTTTCGGTCTTGGGCATATTCCTGTCCCGGTTCATCTTGTTTGTTTTCGTTTATGGTCAATCGGTGCTGGCCTTTTTGAGCAATGAAAGGGCAAATTATTATACGAGTTCCCTGATCATTGCGATAACCGTGTCCTTGATTTTTTACGGGATATGGTATTATAAACACCTTCAAGAAAA
The DNA here is from genome assembly GCA_963760375.1 of uncultured Flavobacteriaceae bacterium. Taxonomy (GTDB): domain Bacteria; phylum Bacteroidota; class Bacteroidia; order Flavobacteriales; family Flavobacteriaceae; genus Pelagihabitans. The sequence goes on from CAVXCS010000005.1 coordinate 840,610, forward strand.
CAAGGTCAAGGAACAAAAAATCATTGCGGGGACGGCCTCTGCGAAATTCGACGCCCTTAAAAACCAATTGGACCCCCATTTTCTTTTCAACAGTTTGAACGTTTTGACCAGCCTCATTGAGGAAGACCCCCATCAGGCCCAAAAATTTACCACTTCCCTTTCCAAGGTATACCGATATGTGCTCGAACAAAAAAACAAGGATCTGGTTTCGGTAGATGAAGAATTTGAATTTGCCAGAACCTACGTGCGTTTGTTGAAGATGCGGTTTGAAGACAGCATCATATTTGAAATTCCCGATAAAAGCAGTAATCCTGACGCGAAGATCATACCATTATCCCTTCAATTGTTGTTGGAAAATGCGGTGAAACACAATATCGTTACCAAGCAAAAACCCCTTCATATCGAAGTGTACGAACAGAATGGCGTGCTGGTGGTGAAAAACAACCTTCAAGAAAAACAGGTCGTCAAAAAAAGCAGTGGCGTGGGATTGCAGAACATTCGGCAACGGTACGGGATATTGACCGACAAAAAGGTACAGATCCTCAAAACGGCCTCCGAATTCAGTGTGCAGCTTCCCATGTTGACCCGAGAGGTCTCCGTCCTGGAATCGCAACAGCATTTTATCGAGGACAAAAGATATGAAAGGGCCAAGAAGAAGGTGGAGGAAATCAAGGGGTTTTATGGAAATCTAATTTCCTATTGCATCGTGATCCCGATCCTGGTGGTCGTGAACCTGAACACTTCCAACTTTCCCTGGGTGATATTCCCAGCCCTTGGTTGGGGATTCGGGCTGCTTACCCACGGCATGGAGGCTTATGGATACCACCCCATCTGGGGCAAACGATGGCAAGAAAGGAAGATGCGGCAATATATGGAGGATGATCGATTCTAGCCGACGGGGGACACCTCTGATCGTGGCGGAAGCATATCGCCCCCTGTAAACATGAACCGGGTTGGAAAGGATACGATCCATCCCTGAAAACAAACAATTCAGAAAATCATTTTTAGATAGGTTATCAAAGATCCCGAAATTTGGTTCAACAAATAAAATATAACAAAATGGACTATTCAGACAAAGAAAACAAGTACCTGCGCGCCAAGGAACGTGTAGAATGCATCAAAAAATTCTATACCAGTTTGATCTCCTATGTAGTGGTGATTTCCTTTTTGGGAGGATTGAACTATTACCTCGATGAATGGCGGTATCCCTGGTTTTTATGGGCCGCGTTCGGTTGGGGTTTGGGGCTGATTTTTCAGGCCATCAGAACTTTTGGGCTCAACCCTTTTTTCGGTAAGGATTGGGAAGATCGCAAGATCAAGGAGTATATGAACAATGATGATCAGCGAAATCGGTGGGAGTGAGCAGTACCCACGGGTCTTATCACAAATCAATAAAAACATCAAAAATGGAAACCAATAACATAGACAAGCAAAGCAGGGCGAAGCAACGGGTGGAAGAGCTCAAGGGTTTTTACTGGCACTTTGCTGTTTATTTGGTCGTTAATTCGGTCATCAGTATTGCCAAAATCGGCCGCAATCTCGATAACGGGGAAGCCTTTACCGATGCGTTCTTTGATTTCGGCACCTTCGCGGTATGGCTTTTTTGGGGCATCGGACTTGCATTCCATGCCGCCAAGGTATTTTCATACAACCCCTTTTTCAACAAGGAATGGGAAGAACGTCAGATTCGTAAGTATATGGAGGAAGAACGCAAGGAAGCGGAAAGGTTTAAATAATGGATAAGCAATTAAAAGAAATGGAAAATTATATCAAGGCACGAAAAAGAATCGATCGCATCAAGGATTATTATGCCCACCTCATTTTGTTTGTTTTGGGGAGCGCGCTGATTTTGCTGCTCAAAGGGAACCTTTTGCGCTGGGTCGAATCGAAAGGGGTGAGGGATCCCGAAATATTGAATTGGGTCGAATGGAACATTATCTTCGTGCCCATCCTATGGGGCATTATATTGTTGGTAGCTGCCTTTTTTGTCTTCAGGGGCAAATCGAACTTCCTAAAGTCATGGGAAGAACGGCAGATGCGCAAGTTCATGGAAGAAGATCAATAATCGCGACACGAAAGCCAAAACCTAGCCAAGACTATGAAAACCATCATCATTGAAGACGAGAAACCGGCCGCAAGACGCCTCGCACGACTTTTGGAAGATCTGGGAGTGGAAGTGACCACCCTACTGTATTCGGTGGAAGAGGCCATAGATTGGTTCGGGAAGCACCAACACCCCGACCTAATTTTTTTGGACATTCAGCTTTCCGATGGACTCTCCTTCGAGATTTTTGAGCGGGTAGAGGTTCGCAGCGCGATCATCTTTACGACGGCCTATGATGAATACGCCCTGCAGGCATTTAAATTGAACAGTGTCGACTATTTGTTGAAACCCATCGATGACGAAGAACTGGAAGCAGCCGTAAATAAATTCCGAAGCCTGAAACCCCCGGTGCAAAAATTGGCATTGGATTTTGAAGACATCAAAAAATTATTGGTGAACCCCTTGGAAAGGGACTACAAAAAAAGATTTACCGTTAGGGTAGGGCAGCACCTCAAAATAATCAATGCCGATGAGGTGGAGTGTTTTTATAGTGAGAACAAAGGCACCTATGCCGCGACGGCCGATGGCAGAAATTATTTGTTGGAGACCACTTTGGAAAACCTCGAAACCGAATTGGAACCCAAAACATTCTTCCGGATCAGTCGGAAATATTTTATCAATATCAATCATATCAAAGACATTGTTTCTTACACCAATTCCAGGCTCCAAATCAAGTTGAACCGGTTTTCAGAGCAGGAAATGATTGTCAGCAGGGAAAGGGTACGTGACTTCAAGTTGTGGTTGGAGTAGTGGTATTTAAATATCTGGTATACAATATAATAATATACGCTATAGATATTTCTTATAGTGCTTATAAAGTAAGAAAAAACCTACTTTTCAATGCGATTGTCATCAAAAGTCGACGGCAATAACTTCGGTATCAATTTAATAAAAATCGGCAACAAAACAGCACCTCCGGGGAGGATAAAAATCGCTAGGGAGGGGATGCTCTTAAAGATGTCGATCAACTGCGATTGCATTTTTTTCTTTTCATCAGGGCTGAGGTCTTTGGTGGTTGCTTTGGAAATTAGGGCCACCAGTTCTTTGCTGTCCGAGAGTTCTTTTTGAAGTCGTTTGCTATTCCGTAAAATCAATTTTTTGACAATTTTCCACATGCTGTCATACACTTGCAAGGCCAGATTCTTGTCTTTCAAAAAGGGGATATGCTTCGCGTTCTTTTCAAAAAAGGAAGTGATTTCATCCAATGCGAGTTCGATCTGCTTTTCCTCGAAACCGAGATCTTTACCGAGACCGAATATAAATCCGGATTCCTTGTAGTCGAGCGATTGATCTTCCCAAACCGTTAAACAGGCCACGTCAAGAAAATAATGATTCTCCCAAAGGGTGTGGTTTTTGAGCAACATTTCGCGATAGGAACCATCAAAATCTTTCGCCTCACTATCGATATAGGTCAGGCTGGAAGCGAAAAGTAGGGCCAATTTCTCATCGCTCTTGTTTTTTTCCTTGGCGTTGAGAGCGTGATAGGTAATGTTGATGGTGATGTATTCGAGGATTTGGGCACGTTGTTGTATGCCCTTCACCGTTTTGAGGTACCGCTTGAATAGCAGCACATCGATAAACAAGAGCGAATTGGTAATAATACTGTTAAAGGTCTTGCTGATGACGTTGTCGGCAAGGTATACCCTTGAATCGATCAGCTTTTCCAGTTGGGAAGAGGTTTTTTTACCCGTGAACAATTGGCTGATAAAAGAAATTTGATTGCGGTTGAGGTCTTTGTAAAAGGCAAAGATCTTATTCATAAAGACCGTGAAATCGGTTGACTCGAGTTCTATCCGATAGGTGTAATACAAAGCGGTGAGCAAGTTTATTTTTGCTTTCTCATCTTCCGTTAGGCTGTGTTCCACCTTTATGAAACGGGGTATCTTGGTGTTCAGTCCATATACGAAACCGGTCTTCTTGAGGCCGGTATACAAATCCCGAAAATCGGCATAAGCGTGCTGATGATCATTCACCAGCGATCCGAATTTTTCAATCCAACCGGCAGAGGAGGGGTTCATAACGCGCTTATGGTTTTAAGGGGCGAAAATACTGCAAAAACACTTTATATCGAATAAGTGGCCCCACTAATTACCGCCCTTGGTTTCGGTGACCTTGGCCGTGCGCGCCGCAATGTAATTCCTCCATGCGCGCCTTCCCGCATGCGTACCAACTTCAAAATGGACGAAAACCATGGCTATAGCCATCCGTATTGCTTTAACAAAAATTTAACATTCAAGACCAAACCCTCCCGATCAAACCTCGTAATTAAGGTTGAAATATTCTTCTAACATTTAAATCAATTTAAAATGAAAAAAACAAAGCTTATCATTGGAATCTCTGCCCTGGCAGCGATCGGAGTCGTTTTGATAGCGGCCGATCACATCGATGCCCCATCCACCATGGGGACTACCGCGGATATCGCGGACTTTTTTGCGTTCGAACCTTCACCCGGATCGGACAACACGGTTTTTATCGTTGACATGCAATCGAACGTATTGCCCGATTTGGCCTACGGTACTTTTGATGAGGACGTGCTCACAGAAATCAATATCGACACAGATAATGATTTGGTGGAAGATTTGGTCATTCAGGCCATTCCAAGAAATGGGAAAATGTACTTTTTTGGTCCTGCCGCCCCTTCACAAACAGGCACTTCCGGTCAGGTACTGATCGATTCACCTTTGGGGAGCGTCGATATTTCCGCCTCTACGGCCATCACCGAAACGACCGCAAATGGGGTTTCGCTTTTCGCAGGACCCCGCCAGGATCCTTTCTTTTTTGATTTTTTCCAATTCAATGCGGTGAAAGGCGGCATGGCGCCCGGGGGATTCAAACCGGCCGGAGAAGCTGAAAACACCTTTGCCGGAGCCAATACGATGTCGATCATTGTGGAGATACCCAACAGCCTGTTGGGGGAAACCACCGGAATGAACGCCTTGGGTCTGAACGTTTACAAAACCTGGGTAACCACGAACAAAAAACAATAATTAATTTTTAAAATCAAATAAAATGAAACGATATAATATAAAACACTTATTATTCAGCCTCTTCGCTCTAACGGTATTGGCAGCCTGCAATAAAGACGACAATGGCATGCCCGATATGGTCCAGGCCACCTGTGCCGATGGCATCATGAATGGAAACGAAACCGGAATCGATTGCGGGGGGTCTTCCTGCAACCCTTGCGACGCGCAAGGTACAGACCCGGATTTTTCAGGTACTTACGTACAGGCCGACCATATGGGAAGACCTGGTATCAATACTGTTTTGGGATTTGATATTCAAGGGCAACCCAGTGTGAAAGACGCCCAAAACGTTACTATCCCTTCTGAAATGGGTGCCACTTTTCAAGCGGGGTATGAAGCACGCTTAGAGCAGTACCATGATGTATATGCCGAGCTTTTGGGACTTGACCCCATGGCCGTGAATTACGAAAACAACATTCTGGGCCTCGACGCGGCTGCGCTTACCGGCTATCTGGCCTCCGATGTTCTGGAAGTAGCTCCTGATTTACCTACTACCTATTTCGACCCAGGTACCGATGCCAACATGGACGGAAGTGTTTTGGTACCTGATGGCGATGAAGTGGCCCTGACCGGAAGAAACCCTAATGACGATATCATCGATGTGTCCCTGATTTTATTGTTCGGCGGCAATACCGGAGATCGCTTTAGCGGGCAGGATACCAACGGGGACGGGATGGCCGACTTGCCACGCCTTACCTCCGATGGTGTGGGAATCACAACGGACTTAACGACTACTTTCCCTTATCTAGGGGCTCCTCAATAAGACTATGAAAAAGGAGCAAAGGGGGGATTTCCCAAAGTCCCCCCTTTTTATAATAAAACGATCATCCCTAAAAACAGCATCAATGAAACATATAATTTCCTTGGCAATACTTTTGGCCCTTGTTTCCTGCCAAGAAATGGGGAACCAGTTGGTTACCAATAAAAAGGACTATAACGTTTTCCTGGACTCAGAACCAGTGAAAACCACTTCAAAGTATTTCGAACTATGGAATTCCAAGATTAAGGAAGATAGTATGCAACTCCTCAGTTTTGGAATCGTCGGAGGCGAATACAACCGTTATTTCCAGAATACGGGCGATATCCAATACCTGAAAAAAGCGGAAAAGGCATTGCAAAGAGCCGTGAAGATCGCCGCCATCGGGGAAGCGGGATATTACAGGTCCCTGGCAAGGAACTATATTTCCCAGCACCGCTTCAGGGAGGCCTTGATCCTGGCCGATTCGGCAAGGGCCATGGGCAGCGGCGTCAACGCTACCCAAGGACTATTGTTCGATGTTCATATGGAACTGGGCAATTACGGACAAGCAGGGGCCTATTTAGACAGCATCACCAACTTCTCCGACTTTGGCTATGTTATACGACTGGCCAAATGGAACGACCATCTAGGAGATCTAAATCAAACCATCAGGCTGATGGAAAAGGCAATGGCCAAAGCTGAAAACAGTAAGAATAAGGACTTGATGTTATGGTGTTATACCAATATTGCCGACTACTATGGCCACGCCGGACGTATTAAGGAAAGTTATGACCATTATCTTAAATCCCTGGCCATTGACCCACAAAACGCCTATGCCAAAAAAGGCATTGCTTGGATCGTTTTTTCCTATGAAAGAAATCCCGAAGAGGCGTTGCGCATTCTCGATTCGATTATCAACAACTACAAAGCCCCGGATTACTACCTACTGAAATCGGAGATTGCCGAATACCAAGGAGATAGTTGGGCAAGTCTCATCAATCTAGACCAGTACCTGAAGATGGTACAGGACCGTTCTTATGGCGACATGTACAATGCCTACAACATTTCGGTCTATCTCGATCGAACAGGGCAATTTGAAAAAGCGCTCGGGCTGGCCAAGAAGGAGGTCGACAACAGGCCCACCCCAGAATCGTACAGCCTGCTGGCCTATACCTATCTTAAAATGGGCGAAGTGCCAAAAGCACTTCAGATCGTGAAGGATCATATCGAAGGCAAAACGGCCGAACCAAGTATACACTACCGTATCGCTGAAATTTACAAAGCCTCCGGCGACAATGGCAGGGCCATGGAGTTAAAAGAAGAATTGGGCGGGGCCATCTATGAATTGGGGCCACAAATGGCGGCTCCGATATCGAGCTTATAGCCCTTATGGAACTTCAGCATTTGAAGGTTCCCATAAAAACATTTACGGTTGTGTTTTAGGTTGGTTGTTTGAAAGGCACCATGGCCAAGCGGCCATGGTGTTTTTTTATCCCCTATCAATCTCCTCCCTACTTTTAGGATATTAATAGACGTTTCAGTATATTTACCTCATTACGAGCAACCTTAAGATTCTGACGCCCCAAGTGTTACTGAATTGTTGTTGAAGATATACTTAACCTTATTCCTAATTCCTAGAACGCTATGGAATACCTTCTGTTTTTTCTTTGGATAACCATTATGTGTGCATTGTTGTACAAGTCTTTTGCGGCTTGGAAAGCCTTAAAAAAGACCTTGGAGAGCAAGAATAGGCCTTAAATAGGCATATTCTTTGCCGTAAAGCACCCTGAATCCCGGTAATTTGAAGCTACAGTTCGATAAAGTTGTCCAGGGACAAGGTCCAATCGTAGTTTTTGTACACCAGATCTACATTTTTGGTCGTAGGGAGAATGCCGATTTCCTTTAATATGTGTTTTACACCGTTTTTTCCGCCAAAATCGCCCCTGAACCAATTGAACAAAGAGGTGACGGCCACCTCGTTTTTCCCTACTTTATAGGTGGAAGTGCGGGTCAAGTACCGTTTCGTGCCTTCCTCAAACTGTTCCTCTAGACGTTGCGGCGTATAGATGGCCACCGGTGGACAGTCTTTGGCGCCACAATTCAGTGCAAAATGAATGCGGTAATCCCTTTTGTCTACCCTTAATTTGCGTTCAAACTTATCGGGAAACCATTTCCTGACATAACCCAATCCGAGGGGCCACTGCGATTTTCGGATGATGCCATGTTCTATTTTGGAAAACGATACCGTGGTACCCGCGATCGGAATCTGTTCCATATCAAAGAAGGTGCGGCGGTCGTTGTACAATTCGGGATTTTCTTTTAAGATCACCTGTATATACCCGTTGTATATATTCACCCAGAAGGCCAGTTTTTGCGCGTCGGTGACCAAACTGGCAGAAAGATCCGTAAGCTTCGCCCCGGCTAGTTGATCTCGAATCGATTTGGTGTCTTGATCCGCTTTGATTTTTATCAGAAATTGTTCCGATAGTAGATTGAAGTCTTTTGTCGCCCCATCACTATTTTGCGATTGTCCCATGTGGGAGGTACAGCCCAATAGGAAAAAAGAGAGCAACAATACCTTGGATATCATTTGAATGGCCATAGTTCTTCGGTTGTAAATTCGTTTTTTGGTTATACTTACGCATTACCGCATTAATGGTTTTGTCGTTGAATCGATAAAACCTTTCTTGGCCATGAACTTTGATGGCCAAAAGCAATGTGATGTCTATCGGACTTTTTATTTTTAATGGGCAAAAAAGCCTTATTTTGTGTCTATGATTTCAGTGATTATCCCGGCCTATAAAGAGAACGAGAACATCATGACATTGCTGCCCTTATTGGCATCGATGGAAAGCAAATTGCCGGTAGAGGTTTTGGTGTCGTGGTACGCAACGAAAGGGGAGGAGCCTCGATATGGTGCCTTAGAGCATCCCCTGTATTTGCTCAAGGCGCCCAAAAAGGGAAGGGCAGTTCAAATGAACCATGCGGCGGCAATGGCCAGGGGTGATGTACTGGTATTTTTGCATGCCGACGTGCGGCCACCAAAATCGTTCTTCACAGATATTGCCAAGGCGATCGATCAAGGATTTGAGGCCGGATTTTTCTCCTATCGATTCGATAAAAAAAGTCTTCTGCTGTCCGTCAACGCATGGTTTACGACCAAGAAGGGGCTTTTTACGGGAGGGGGCGACCAATGTCTCTTTGTCAAAAAAAACATATTTATCGAAATCGGTCGGTTCAACGAGAATCAGGTGCTTATGGAAGATTTCGAGTTTTTCAAAAGGATGAAACGAAAAAACATTCCTTATACCATCATCAAAAACGACCTCACCGTTTCTTCCAGAAAATATGACCACAATTCCTATCTGCGCATCAACCTATCCAATTTGTTATTGCTTCTTTTGTTCAACCTTGGGTATTCGCCAAAAAAATTGAAATCGCTGCACGACAAATTGCTGCGCACGCCCTATCAAGAATCGGCTTGAGTTGCTTGAGACATTCCGATTTTTGCATTCAACCTATTGAAATTTTAGGCCACTTTGCCGGAGCTGTTTCGTTTGCGAATGATAATCGGGGCAGAAAGTTAATGGACCAAAGTCCAAACTTATGAAGTGACGGCCCCTAGGGTATACAGCTGTTCCAAATTGGGAGATGTGCTTCCCCCGGCAGGTTCCAAGGTAATTCCGAAGGCTTCCGATTCGTTCGGATTGTTAAGGGCAAACACTTTGTTGTTGTCCATTGCAAAGTCTTCCAACAAGCCCACACTGGTGGGTGTAAGGGGGTTCAGCTTGAGAGACCACACCTGATACACCATCCCATCCGGAGGTTCGGGGAGGCCTATAGCATCTATAAAAAGTTTTTGATCTTGCTTGTTCCAATACGCTTTGGCGTAGGAGGTAGGGGATACTTCCTGACCTCCCAAAGGAACCACTTTCACGTTCTTGTCGCGCAGCAGGGCCAAAAGGTTTTGGGTGTTTTCCAACGACAGGTTGGCGTCGGCAATTTGTTGTTCCAGCGTCCCATTGTTTTTCTCCGCCAATGCTTTTTCCGTCTGTAGTTTCTGGTTTTCGCTGTACATCCAGAATAATCCGATTGCCAACAATATCGATGCTGCCCAGCCCAAATAAGAAGTCCAGTTGCTCGATTTTTCCCTTAGAGGCACTACCTTGGTTTCCTCGGGTCCTTGCAATTTCCCTCCAATGGCATCAAAAGGGATTTTCCCAATGGGGAAGGCGGTTTGGGCCATAGCCATGACCGCGGCCTCAATAGCCTCGATCTCCGATTTTATTTGAGGGTACTCCATGGCGTATCGGTGCACCTCCAGATTTTCCTTTTCTGAAAGCAGTCCGGCTACATATAGTTCCAGAACACCTGATGATATGTATTGTTCTATATCCATGCTATAGATTCATGTTTTCCCTGATTTGTGAGATACACGCCCGATTTCGGGTTTTTACGGTACCCAAGGGAATATCAAGTTCCTTGGCGGCGTCTTTTTGAGTATATCCCTTAAAATACAAAAGCTCGATGATCTGAATGCATTTCTCCTTTAGATTTAGGACCAGCTTTTTAAGTGTCATTGGATCAATCCTTGGGTCATCCTCATCACGCTCTTCAAGCATACCTACGAAGTAATCTGCCGAGAGGTTCTTTTTTTGATTTTTATAGGACTTGGAACGCACCTGGTCAATGGCCGTATTTCGGGCGATATTCAAAAGCCAGGTAAAAAAACGGCCTTTCGCGGCATTGTAGGTATGGGCATTGTTCCAGATCTTTAAGAATACGTCCTGACAAAGCTCTTGGGCAAGTACTTCATCGTTGACGATGGTATTGATCACACCACAGATGTTTTGGGCATACATCTCGTGCAAGCGCTGAAAAGCTTGGGTATCTTTTTGTTGAAAACGTTCGATCAGTAGCTCTAATTGCATGCGTTGATTAATGGTAGTGGTGCAACATTAAAAAAGACCGCCCTTGAGGACGGTCCATGATACCTTGTTTTTAATTTATTGGATTATTCCGGTACAGCTAATGCGGCCTCCTGCATTCCCGGTGGGTTGTGTGGTAAAGTCATCGACCCCTTGGTGGACGATCACCCCTTTGCCGATCAAATCTTTATTGGGGTCACCGCATCCCAGACACCATAGATCGGTGGCAAACTCAACGGTGCCCGTGCCATCGGCATTGGCCACAAAATTACCGATATCCCCTTTATGATAACCTTCGGCAGCGCCCCATTTGCCATGGGGTTCGTTGGTCGGGTTCCAATGGCCCCCGGTAGATGTTCCGTCGGCAGCCGAACAATCGGCCTTTTCATGGATATGGATGGCATGCTCCCCTGGGGTGAGCCCGTTAAAGTTCGCGGTCATTTTCACCTGTCCGTTTTCATCGGTAAAGGTTACCTCTCCTTTCACATTGCTGTCGCTTTTCGGCTCCATCGCAAATTTAACCGTCTCGACGTTCACTTCCTGCAATTCCTCTACGGCATTTTCCATTTCATCTTCGGCCACTTTGGCCTCTTTTTTTATTTCTTTACAGCTGTACGTGGCAACCACTGTCAAACCGATTGCCAAGACTTTTAATATTTTCATAGGTTCCATTTTTAGTAAGCCATAAAGTTAAGCAATATTGCCATCGTTGTCAATCTATTCCTAAATTGATTTGTTGGCCGGTATCGCATCATTCGATCAATTTCGTAATTATTTGGGTTTCACTATGTAATGTTCTATGCACCGGGCATTTATCGGCTATTTCCAAGACTCTTTTGATTTGTACGGCATCCAAGGCACCGGTCAATTTTATCTCGCGCTGGAAGGTATCTATCTTGGCCTGTGGCGATTCACAGGTTTCACAATCGACGGCATGGGATTTGCCGTAAGAGGTGTGCACTTCAATATTCTCCAGGGGCCACCCTTTTCGTTTGGTGTACATTTGGACCGTCATGGCCGTACAGGCGGAAAGTCCAGCGGATAACAGTTCATAAGGAGAAGGCCCGAAGTCGTTGCCGCCTGCTTCCGATGGTTCATCAGCGGTCAAATAATGTTTGCCCACCTTCATCGAAGTGGTAAAGCCATCTGCGGCATCCAGACTCGCCACCACTTGTTGATCGGTTTGCAAACGGGGGTCTTCGGGCAAGTCCAAATAGCGTTGGGCCCATCCCGAAATGACCTTTCCCGCATAAAGGGAATCTTTTTTATCCGTTAAGAGGTGGTCTGCCCCGTCCAAAGAAACAAAGCTTTTCGGATGACGTGCCGATCGATAAATATCCTCCGCGTTTTTAATGCCAACGGTCTTGTCTTGAGGGGAATGTAAGATCAATAAGGGCTTGCGCAATCGCCTTACCGTCTCCGGCAGCGATTTCTGTTGCAAATCATCCAGGAATTCTTTTTTGATGGTAAAATCCCTTCCGCCCAGACGCACCGTGGCCTTTCCTTTCGCAATGATTTCCTTCAGATCGCTTCTGAGCAGCTGTTGCACATGCGCCGGATCTGATGGTGCGGCTATGGTGGCCAGCGCCTTTACCGATGCGATTTTCGCTGCCGCAAAAATGATGGCGGCACCGCCCAACGAATGGCCTACCAATAAGGTCGGCGCCTTGTAATTTTTTGCCAAAAAATCGGAGGCCGCCACCAAATCTTCCACGTTTCCGGAAAAATCGGTCTCTGAAAAGTCGCCAGAACTATCGCCCAGTCCCGTAAAATCGAACCGAAGCACCCCGAACCCATTGGAAGAAAGCGCATTTGCGATGTTCTTTGTGGCTGTGAAGTTCTTATTGCAGGTGAAGCAATGGGCAAATACCGCATAGTTATGGGGATGTTTATCTGGAGGTAGTTCCAATCGCCCTACCAAGGAGTGTCCCGAAGCATTTTTAAAGTTTACCTTTTGAAGTCCCATTTGCTTTTTGTTGGAATATGACCCTTAGGTCGGGGTTATAGAAGACACCCAACTGCAACCGGTCAAAATGGGCGCCCGCAAAATGATTTTTAAGATAACCGGCCTGAACGCTCAATGCAGGATTGATTTTTATTCCTAAGGCCCCGTACAAACGATTTTGTCCAAAGGGATTCCCTTGAAGGTTCAGGAAAATTTCATCATAGAAGTTTAGAAAGAAAACCCGGGTCAAGGGCAGGGTGACCTGCAAGCGATAACGCGCCCGGTATTCGGTGTTGCTGCTTGTTCCGGAATCCAAAAAGCGCTGTTCCAAACGGTAACGATGCTCGAAGTCGAACTTGCCGACCTGATCCTTGAGGATAAACTGCCCGAAGATTCGGTGTTCCTTGGCATCGATATCGGTGGCGTTTTCCTCAAAAGTGCCATCGGTCGCGATATAGGCATAACCCAAGGTGGCGATGGCATGGCTATCGAGATGGTAGTTCATACCCGTTCTTAGGAGCAGCTGGTTGAAGTTGCTGGCCATTTCGTAATAGCGCTGTTGCACCTCGGTATGTACGCTCCATTTTTCGGCAATCTTGTTGGAGCCGAAGTACATGAACCAGGAACCCAACTTATTTTCCCCGGTTTCCTGCGCAGTTACAACGAACGGGGCCAAAACCAAAGAAACCAAGGTGAGGTGTCTTTTAAAATTTTTCATATAACGAAGATAAGCTTCTACATTTTTTCGCAAAATCATCTCGTTCAATATTGATCATATCGCACTGGTTGGAAATAAGATTTGCAGGTAAACACCGCAATCAAAAATCAAATCAGTCCAAGGTGTTATCGGTGTTTTATGCGTTGCCTCACTATTGCACCGTAAAGGTCTTCACTGCTTTAAATGGAGATGCGCTCAGCGTTTCCATGTTTTCCCTATAATCCTTCCATGATCGGTTAAAGAAGGCATTTGTTTTTTGGAGGGCGTTTTTGAGCTCCTCTTCCGCAAACCGAAGCAGTTTTTTTTCCGTTTCGGTTATGCCCGATTGCCTGCTGCCCACATAGCTCCTTGCCTCATAAATGCGTGTCATTACTGTAATTTCAGGATTACGGGTGATGCCTTGCCTTTTATCTTCCTTGCCTAAATACATATCGATCAGGGAATCAATTTCTTTCACCATGTCTTTGGAAGCGTCGATTTGATCTTTAAATTGCTTTTCATCCAATGCTTTTAGGTCTTTTTGATATTGTTCCGCAATCAGTTTGCTTTCGACCAATTGTTTTGTGGCATCGGCGGCGAGCTGTGTATAACTGTCCAATTTCTTTGAACTTTCATACACCTGGTCAATGTTGTTCCTCGAAATATCCAATCTGGGGTCTGATTTCACTTCCAGAAGTGTTTCATCCGTGGTTTCGCCCATTTCGAGTTTCACCGTGTATGTGCCCGGTTTTGCGTTTATGCCTCCAAACTCCCTTGGGTTCTTGTTCAACTTTCTGGAAGGGCGATCGGGGCCCTTTTCTTCCATTTCCCAGTAGATTCGATGAAATCCGGCTTTCTCCGGAGTTTTGAATTTCATGGTCCGGATCAGTCTTTCCCCATCAAAGATCATCACGGAAAGCGAGTCTTTTGTTTTAGGTTTGGCCGCTGAGGTGGTTTCCCCTTCTTCTTCAGCCCTTGCGATTTCTGTTTTGTCGCCTGCCTCTTCGGTCTCAATATCTTCGGTATCACCCTGATCGATGTTCTTTTTGGCATCACCATCTTTCTTCTGCCGTCCTTCCCGAAGATAATAGGTGAGCATGGCTCCCGATTTTCTGTTTTCCGCATTATACTCCGCATCCGCCCCGAACCGGCTTCCTGTCGGCTGCTGATAGGCGGCCTGATAAGCGACGGGAGGGGTAAAGATATTGATCTCTTTTTGGAGTATCGATCGATCGGCCGCCAGGGCCCTTAACGGTCGGATGTCATCCAAGACCCAAACGGCCCGTCCGAAGGTCGCGATCACCAGATCATGTTCCCTGGGATGGATTACCAGGTCTTTGGTGGAGACCGTGGGAAAGCCTTCGGTCCATTTTTGCCATTGTACGCCTGCATCGAAGGAAATATAGAGTCCGTCATCGGTGCCCAAAAACACCAGGTTGGGGTTTTCCAGATCCTCGACGATCGAAAGCGTATAAGTGCCCACGTCACTGGCATCCACAATTCTTTCCCACGATTTGCCATAGTTCTTGGTACGGTAGGCATAGGGCGTATAATCGAACCGGCGGTAATTGTTGGCCACGAGCAAGGCTTCCCCTTTGTTTTTATTCGATGCTTTAATTTGTGGAATCCAACTACCTGACGGTAAGCCTTTTATATTTTGGGTTACTTCTATCCAGCTAGTACCCCCATTTTGGGTATAATGAACACGGCCATCATCTGAGGCGACCCAAAGCATATCCTTTTCAATTGGAGATGGCTCGATTACCAAAAGTGTGCAATGGTTCTCCGCGCCGGTGGCGTCCATGGTGAGTCCGCCACTTTCACTTTGTTTTTGTTTTTCAGGGTCATTGGTGGTCAAATCCGGGGAAATCACTTCCCAAGTCAAGCCTTTATCCTTGCTTTTATGTACAAATTGACTCCCGAAGTATACGGTGCCCAGATCAAATGGATCTTGGCCGATGGCAGCGTTCCAGTTGAACCGCAATTTGGTTTCCGCATCGGGTGGGGTAGGGCGTACGATATAATTATTGCCCGTGATATGATCGTACCTTGAGACGTATCCCTGTTGGCTCATGGCGTAGCCGTATTGCGAATTTTCAAGGTCTGGGACGACATCGAAACCATCACCAAAGGCAATTTCCTGCCAATAGCTGTTGCGAATGCCCTGGGCCTTCCAAACATAGGCGGGCCCTCGCCAAGAACCGTTGTCTTGCAATCCACCATACACATTGTAGGGAAATTCATTGTCGGTATTGATATGGTAAAATTGGGCCACGGGCAAATTGCCGATAAAACGCCACGACTTTCCCCCATCTTTGGTAATGTTCATGCCCCCATCGTTGCCATCCATCATGAACTGACCATTTTTGGGATGGATCCACCAGGCATGATGGTCGGGGTGCACTCCATTATCGGCCCGATAGGCGGGCATCAATTCGGTAAAACTTTTGCCACCGTCCTCCGATACGTTGATATAGGTGAACACCGAATAGACCCTGTTTTCATTTTGGGGATCTACATAAATTTCCGAATAGTAAAAGGGCCTGTTGCCGATGTCATCCTTATCGTTGATTTTCTTCCATGTAAAACCGCCATTTTCGGATTTGTACAAGGCATTTTTTTTGGCTTCGATCAGGGCATACACGATATTGGGCCTGTTGGCGGCAATGGCCACCCCGATCCTGCCCAGTTCCCCTTGTGGGAGCCCGTCATCTTCCGTTAATTTTTTCCAGTTTTTACCTCCATCGTGCGTCATGTAAAGTCCGCTTCCGGGTCCTCCGGATTTAAAGAACCATGGCTCCCTTTTGTGTTCCCACATGGCTGCGATCAATTTATTGGGATTGGTGGGATCCATCACCAAATCGGCAACACCTGTGCTGTTGTTCACAAAAAGCACCTTCTCCCAGGTCTCGCCCCCATCGGTGGTCTTGAAAACGCCCCGTTCGGGATGTGCGCCCCAAGGCGAACCTATGGCCCCCACATAAACCGTATTGGGGTTCATGGGATCGATCTTGATGCGGTGGATGTGCCTTGTTTTTTCAAGCCCCATCAATTTCCAGCTTTTCCCGCCATCGAGTGATTTATAAACTCCATAACCGCCGTTGAGGCTGTTCCGCGGGTTGCCTTCGCCGGTGCCCGCCCAGATCACCGAGGGGTTCGACTGTTGAATGGCCACGGCCCCGATAGAGGCAGTAGCCTCCTTGTCAAAAATAGGATCCCATTTTATACCCCCAGAAGTCGATTTCCACAGACCGCCGGACGCCGTACCAACGTACATCACATCCGGGTCATCATTTACGGCATCGATGGCGGTAACACGCCCGCTCATCCCCCCAGGGCCAATATTTCTAGGCTTGAGGTCTTGTAGGAGGTCCATTTTGAAATCTTGGGAAAAAGTGGTCAGGGATGCAAAAAGCACCGTGAGAAGAAAGCAATTTTTGAACATTGGGAACATTTTGATTTAACAGTCGGAAATATAAAGACTTTTGCCGAATAACCGAAAGCAGGCCATTAGGAATCGCTGCCTCAGGGGCAATACCGATACCTTACATGGTGGTTTCCGTGCCTTTTTTTTCAAAGATGCCAAAGAGCTCATGGCCTTGTCTCGGCAGGATGGAATTGTAACAGCGACCAAAGGTCTTGACCGAAAAATAGGGGTCCAGATAGTTGAGGTACAATGCCTTATCACCTCCAAAAGGCCTTTTATCCATGTCCGAGGTCAATGGAAAATCGAACCAGACCCCCACCAACTTAGCTGCTGGTTTGAGCAATTGGGCCATTTTTTCGGCATAGGCGAACCTATTTTTTTCTGTGGGCAACAGGGAGCAGAAAAAGGTCTGTTCCAGGATCAGATCATATTGCCCTTGGTGCAAAAAAAAATCCTCCGTGTACAATTGATCTTTGGGAAAGCTTGGATTTCTTTGCCTGAAATTTTCCATGGGATGCGACGCAATATCGAGCACATCTACATTCCGGAAACCTTTTTCCCATAGGTATTCCGCTTCAAAGGCATTTCCGGCACCCGGGATCAAAATTGAAATGTCTTTATTGTCGAGTTGGTCTACATAGGTTTTGATAGGGGTCGACGGATAGCCGATATTCCATCCCGTATGCCCATCGAGATAGCGTTGGGACCAATAACTTTGTTCATCGTTCTTGGCCATGAACGCTCAATTTTGAACTTCATTTTTATAGACCATCCCGTTTTTCACCACCAGTTTTACCTGGCGCATGGCCTCGATATTTTTGGTGGGGTCGCCAGGGACGGCGATCAGGTCTGCCAGGTAATTTTTTTCCAGTTTCCCGAGCTTTTCCAGATGAAAGACCTCAGCATTGACAGAGGTCGCGGCCTTTAAGACCTCCATGGGCGACATGCCGTAATCGACCATCAATTCCATTTCCAGATAGTTCGCTCCATGGGAAAACACACCGACGTCGCCGCCAAAAACAATGGTCACCTGAGAATCCAATGCCCGTCTGAAAGAAGCCCGCTTCTCCCCAATGCGAATGGGTTCCGGATCAATGCCTTTTTTCCACCCACCGTAACGTTCAATGGCATCCCCTGCGGCCAGGGTAGGGCAAAGGGCAACGCCCCGCTCCTTCATCAGTCTAAAGATTTCTTCAGTTCCCCCATCACCATGTTCGATGGTCTCTACCCCGCCCAAAATGGCACGTCGCATACCTTCGGGGGTGCTGGCATGGGCCACCACATATCTCCCTGCACTGGTTGCCGCGGCGACCATCGCCTCAATTTCGTTGGAAAGGAAAGTAGGCTGGGATGGTTCCCCGGCACCCCAACGGTAATCGGCATAGATTTTAATAAAATCTGCCCCATTCCCCAATTGCCGTCTCACTGTCCTTATCGCCTCGTCAACACCACTCACGGGTTCGGCGCCAAGGGGCACGGTTACCCCATCATGGAACCCTTTGGGCCCATAAGCGCCTGTCGCCACTATGGCCGGTCCGGCCACCAGCATTCTGGGTCCGGGAACAATGCCCTGATCTATGGTCTTTTTGAGGGATACATCGGCATAAGCCGCACCTTCAGATCCAAGGTCGCGAACCGTGGTGATACCGGCCATCAAGGAATTTTTGGCGTTGACGGTGCCCCGGATCGCCCGTTCCACCGGAGATTCTTTAAGCACTTGGTCGTTCCAGTCAGTCTCGTTATAAGGGTGTAGCAAAAGATGGGAATGCCCTTCAATGATGCCGGGCATCAACGTCATATTCTTTAAAGTCATTTCTTGGGTTCCCTTCGGGGTTTTCAATCCGGTAGGCGACCCTACATAGACGATTACTTCGCCTTCCACCAGAACCACCCAGTCGGGGTGCACAGTGGTACCATCAAAAACTCGGTCGGGTTTAAAAAGCATTTGGGCCTGGCCTATTGCGGAGCCGAGCAACATCATAAAGCAAATGATGTTTTTCATAGTTATGGTACGGTAAAAAATTGATGGTAAGATCATTTCGTATGGGTGTTGTTTTCGGACCACTGTTGCATAGGGCCGCGTACTTTGAAACTTGAAATTTTTCAATTTCCGTGGGTTGTTTGATAGTTTTCCCAACTTGGGGAACGGTACCATGCCACGATCGCCGATAGCCCCACAAGGGCTTTTAATATCTTCTCAAGCCAATAAAAATGAGCGTTTGGCGTGTAGTATTTTTTTTGCTGGGTTCCCCGTGAACCGATGGTATTTATGAATGAAAGGGCATCTTGCCAAGGCATGGGCAAAGTAAATATTATTTTATTCCTGTTGGGCATGTTCGGCAATCTCCGCCAAGGTATCGGCAATGGTTTTGCTATCGAGCCATCTGCCCCTCACCATGACTCCTGTTATCTTTTGGAGGGCCGATAGGTCTTCCAGCGGATTGGCATCGACCAAAATGAGGTCGGCCTGCATCCCTTCCTTGATTTCACCGAAGGTATCGGAGCTGTTGAAATACGTTGCCGGATTGATGGTTCCCGATCGAATGATCTCCAAAGGGGTGAGTCCCGCATTGAGCATCCCCTGTATTTCATGGTGTATGGAAAATCCAGGGACATTGAACAATTGGGGCGCATCCGAACCCAGCAACATTCCATGCCCGTTTTGTTGCAATTTATAGATGAGTTTTTTACGGATGGCATCGAACTGCCGCCATTGTGCTTCGGTAAAACTTTCATCGGCCATAGTCTCCTTTTTTATCCGTTCCCAATTCGCCAAAGTGCTCTTGGGCATGTATTTCATTTCGGGCTGGGCGAGTAAGGTTTCTACCGGAATCGGTGCGAACCATCGCTCGAAGAGGCTTTGGGTAGGTACGATCCATACCTTATTGTTTTTTGCCATTTGCACCAACCCGTCTATATTGGTGGTATCGGCCAAAGGGGTAAAGGCATAGCCGAAAAAACCGTTGTCGGAAGGGTCAACCCCTGCCGATTCGGGAACTAGGCCTTCCAAAAAGCCATCCACATGATCTATGGAGGCGTATTTGCTTTCAAGCGCATGCCGGATACCGACGGCCACCGGCACATGGCCGGCGAAGGGAATACCGACCTCATTGGCCGTGGCAACGATCTGGTCAAAGGCTTCCAAGGGTACGCCGGGATGGATTTTCAGAAAATCATAGCCGTCTTTCTGATATGCCGTCACCTTTTCTTTGGCCTCTTCTTTCGAACTTACGGTGTTTCCGTTTAAAGACGGACTAGAGGTAAAAATCCTCGGACTCAGAATGTCGCCGTTATTGGCTTTTTCGCGCAGGGTTAAATGGGCAGGATCGCCCAACATGCCCCTAATGGTGGTAATGCCATTGGACAGATAAAGGAACAGGGTTTCTTCTATTCGTCTGGGATCTGTTGTGTGCGGCGGGATATGGGCATGCATTTCGGCAAGGCCCGGCATCAGGTATTTTCCCTTGCCATCGATTTTCTCGGGATACGATTCGGTATTCTCGATACGGTCGGCGATCGTAACGATCTTTCCAGAATCGACGACCACTTGTCGATTTTCCAAAATGGAGCCCGTTCGCACATCCACGATCGAGACATCGGCAATCAAAATGGCTGAGGCACTAATGTTTTCCTTTGGTTGGTTACAAGAGCAAAACATCAATATCATTGCCAAAAGGGCTATTTTTTTCATTTCGTATTGTGTTTATGGTTGGGCGACCGGTTCGTTTGGTCGGCCAGCGTTGTCAAGGGATATGAAAATTAACGAATTTTTATCGATTCACCAGTTTTCTGATACCGATAAAAATGATGATAAAGATAGAATACGCAATAAAGAAGGGAATGATATATTGTTTTAGTTCAAAGGCCAGCATCAATCCGATGATCAACAACTGAAAACCCAGCCCGAAAGTTGATACCGCCGTCATAAGCCAATTGGGCATTTTTTTACCTTCCACCGCTTTGCTGTCCATTTGGTGAATGATTTTATCAAAGGTCCCATAGCAGAAATTATACACCGCAAAGAGGAAGTTCACGACACTTTGCTTCTCTCCTTTCATCGCTTTCGGCGACCCGCTTTCAAAAATCCTGCTGGTGGTATCCCCATTAAATTTTTTGCGCAAGATCAGGTAATAATAATTATAGAGGGTACCCTGCAATTGCAACCCAAGAAAGGCAAGTAAGGTATACCCGATTGACCCGTCGGTGACATGCCATATCGCAATCAATATGAGCAGGTTCAGGATGATATCGGCAACAGAATCCAAATACCTGCCGGTATAGGAGGGTGTTTTTTTGATTCGGGCCAGTTCCCCATCCGCTGCATCCAAAATAGATTTAAGGACCAAGAAAAACGCAGTGGCCCAGAAATACTGATGTAAAATACATATGATGGCGATCAATCCCGCTACCACGAAGGAAAGGGTGACATGGATCGGGGTTGCAGCGGTATTTTTTAAGGATTTGGCTATTGCTTTTCCAAGGGGCCTGCCATAATCGGACAGGTCTAGAAACTGATATTCTTTCGGTAATTTGGACATGGTTTCAAACTGCTCCGGCAATTGGGATACTAAGAACGATGACACGCTTGCTTAGCTAGGGAAACAAAAACTTTGCCCAAAGATAAGGCTTAATTTACAATTGCTTTTTAGGATCCGTAGGCCGGATCGGCAACCCATCCCCAACATTAGGTAGGTTCGTTGCCATGCTTTCGAAACCTTTCTTTTTGATTGTTTGCGATGTACCCGAGTGCTTTTTGCCTTGGCATAAATCAAAAAGAAGCCACCTTGCGTGCTGGGCTATCTCAAAAAGAATTTTGCCACGAACATCTTTGATGTTGTGGGTTCAATGAAGAAGATGGTCAAGAATGAAACGGTTTTCTAACTTTTTAGACCAAATAAGTACATTATGTCCAATGAATTACAAAAATGATTTGAGTAATCCTTACATTTAGAACTTAATTTTTGATTATATAATTTGAATCACCTATGAAAAATATTTTTTATGTATTGACCTTGATCCTTGGACTCTTAATCGTTTCCTGTAGCAATAAAAGGGAAGGAAAGCCCAAAGTACTCGTGTTTTCGAACACCATGGGTTTTAAACACGCTTCCATACCTGCCGGAATGGCCGCGATCGAGAAATTAGGGAACGAAAATGGCTTTGTGGTAGATACGACCAAAAATCCCGAATTGTTCAATGAAGACAACTTAAAACAGTATTCTGCCATCATATTTTTGAGCACGACCGGCAATATTTTGGACGCTAAGGAGGAAGCCGCTTTTGAACGATATATCCAGGCCGGGGGCGGTTTTGTGGGCATTCATGCCGCTGCCGACACCGAATATGATTGGGGTTGGTACAACAAATTGGTCGGTGCCCAGTTTCAAAGCCATCCTTCGGGTACCCCGGAAGCCGATTTTATCATCAAGGATAAAAACTTTGTAGCCACGGAATTTTTTACTGATACCGTTTGGCATCGTACCGATGAGCTTTACAACTATAAAAACATCAATCCCGATGTCAATGTCTTGATGGTCTTGGACGAATCTACCTACCAGGGGGGCACCAACGGGGATTTCCATCCGATTGCATGGTACCATGATTTCGACGGAGGCAGGGCTTTCTATACCGGTGCCGGACATACCGATGAAAGTTATCAAGAAGAATTGTTTCTGAAACATCTGTGGGGCGGCATCCAATATGCGATCGGTAAAAACGAGAATTTGGATTATGGCAAGGCCGTGACCCAGATTCCTCCCGACATCAACCGATTTTCGAAGGTGGCTTTGGTCGGGGGTGAATTTTTCGAGCCTACCGAAATGACGGTCCTACCGAACAACGATGTGCTGATCGCGCAACGAAGGGGAGAGATCATGTTGTATAAGGCAGATACCAAAGAACTCACCCAGGTGGCTCTTTTGGATGTCTATTCCAAAACCCTGAACACCCCGGGCGTAAACGCCGAAGAAGGAGTAATGGGGCTTCAAAAAGATCCCGATTACGCGACCAACCATTGGATCTATGTCTATTATGCCCCTAGCGGTGACGCTTGGGTCAATCGTTTGTCACGCTTCAAATATGTCGATGGTGTATTCGATCTGGCCTCTGAACAGGTCATCCTCGATGTGGCAAGTCAAAGGGAAATCTGTTGCCATACCGGCGGATCGATCGCTTTTGGCCCAGGAAAACTATTGTACCTCTCTGCGGGTGACAATTCAACTCCGTTCAACGAAAAAGGTGAAAAATATGTCAGCAACGGCTATGCGCCCTTGAACGACACCCCTGGCCATGAACAATATGATGCCCGTCGTTCCTCCGGCAACACCAATGATCTTCGCGGCAAGATCATGAGGATCAAAGTGAACGAGGACGGCAGCTATGATATTCCCGAGGGCAACCTTTTCCCCGTGGGGATGGAAAAAACCCGTCCGGAAATCTATACCATGGGCCATCGCAATCCCTACCGTATTTCGGTAGATCCCAAGAAGGGTTATTTGTATTGGGGCGAAGTAGGCCCTGATGCCCGTGAAGACTCTCTTGAAACCCGAGGTCCGAGGGGGTATGATGAAATGAACCAGGCCCGAACCGCAGGCAATTTTGGCTGGCCACTGTTCATAGGGAACAATAAGCCCTACCATGCCTATAACTATGAAACCGGTGAAAGCGGTTCGGTCTTCGATCCGGAAAAACCGATCAATGATTCAAGGAACAATACCGGGTTAAGGGAGTTGCCACCCGCACAACCGGCCTATATCTACTATCCCTATGCCGAAACCCCTGATTTTCCACAAGTGGGAGCGGGCGGCAGGAACGCGATGGCCGGGCCCACTTATTATTCCGATATGTACCCCAATGGGGGCGGACTACCCTCCTATTACGACGGCAAGGTGATCATTTATGAATGGATGCGTGGTTGGATGATGGCCGTGACCTTGTTTGAAGATGGCACCTTTAATAAAATGGAACCCTTCGCTTCGGATATCAAGTTGAACAATTTGATCGATATGGAAATGGGCCCCGATGGAAGGGTCTATCTGCTGGAATATGGCAGTGGTTGGTTCTCCAAAAATGATGATTCCGGCTTAAGCTATATCGAATACAACGGGGGCAACCGACCACCTGTAATCGATAATATGATCGTGGACAAATCCTCCGGAAAATTTCCGTTGACGGTAATGGCCAAGGTTGTAGCGGTCGACCTCGAAAATGATCCCGTGAGCTATATCTGGGATCTTGGCAATGGGGAAACCAAAGAGACCACGGCTCCGGAAATCACCTATACCTATGATAAGGCAGGGGAATACA
This sequence comes from uncultured Flavobacteriaceae bacterium, assembly GCA_963760375.1. GTDB lineage: Bacteria > Bacteroidota > Bacteroidia > Flavobacteriales > Flavobacteriaceae > Pelagihabitans. The sequence goes on from CAVXCS010000005.1 coordinate 864,781, forward strand.
ACCTTTTGGTGGAGGCAAAGGACGACAAAGGCGCCATGGCGAAAAGCACTGCGACCACGATCGTGGCCGGGAACAGCAGGCCTGAAATAGCAATTGACCTACAAGGTGGAAATTCTTCCTTTTTTATTGCCGGCGAACCGGTGAACTATAAAGTTAAGGTTACCGACCCAGATGGCAACGAGACCATAGATCCAGCCAATATATTTGTCTCCGTGGATTATTTGGAAGGCATGGATGAGGTGAACATGTCATTGGGCCACCAACAGGTTTCTGCGGCAGTGACCGGAAAGGCATTGACACTCGGACTCGATTGCAAGACCTGTCATAAGGAAGCGGAGGCCTCCATTGGTCCCAATTATACCGATGTGGCCAAAAAATACAAAGATGACAGGAGGGCCCTGGGGTACCTTCAAAAGAAAATCATCGCTGGAGGAACCGGGGTATGGGGCGAAGTCGTGATGCCCGCCCATCCAAACGTGACCACCGATGAAGCCAGACAAATTGCCCTTTACATTCGATCGTTGGCCGACACGGGGGTGAAGCAGAAATCGCTCCCATTGGCCGGTAGCCTGGTACCCAAGCCTTCGCCTACCGATAATGTCATGGTGCTCACCGCGAGCTATACCGATCAAGGCAACAATGGGGTACGCCCTCTGACCGGGGCCAACTCGGTTTCCTTAAGGGGCAGTACGGTGGCCTTCAGTACAGCCACCAAATCTCAAGGGTTTTCACCGATCGCCTTTAACGGCATGAACCTTTTGTTGTTACCCGATGGGCCAGGTTGGTTCGCGATGGACAATATCGATTTAAAAGGGGTAAACTCGGCAATGATCACCGCAGGTTGGCAAGCGGCACCCAAAGCCGGCGTTGATTTTGAAATGCGCCTCAATGCGCCTGACGGGGAATTGTTGGGGAGGGGCAGCATGCCTACACCCGTAGCCGGACAGCCCGGTGGCATGGTGATGATCAATCTGGAAAAGCCTAGGGACATCAAAGCCAAGGAAATCTATTTTGTCTATACTCCCAAAGAAGGTGAAGCACCGGGGCAAATGGCGGTAATGAACGTAAAGTTCAATGGAAAATAATGCCCATGGGCATTCATTAAAAAAGGCTTACCACAACAGGTAAGCCTTTTTTATTGGGCTTGGTATTCCTCAAAAATATCGACCTCATGTATTCCCGCTAGAATCTATCGATTACCCATATTCCCCGGTGTTCAAAACGATCCATTTTGGGCAATGCTATGGTCGATTCTTCCAAGGAGAGGGTACCCCCGATCAATTTTTCGGGTTGTAATTTACCTTCCCCGATCATGTCGAAGATTTCGGGATATTTGTAGGCTTGCATACCATGACTTCCCAAGATTTCAAGCTCGTCTGCCAAAATTCGATCCATCGGTACCTTTGGGTGCCGATGATCGCCCGTCATCAAACCAACCTGGATATGTTTGCCCCTTTTTCGAAGATTGCCAATCGAATTGTTGCAGGTCGTGGCGCTGCCCAGGGCATCCAGTGAAACGTGCACCCCTCCTTGGGTCATTTCCCTGACCTGGCCAATAACGTCGGTATCAGCTGAAGCATTGACCGTCGCGAAAGCCCCCAATTTTATGGCCTGTGCCAAAGTCTCCTGCTTGATGTCGACCGCTACTACCTTGGCTCCCATCGCCTTGGCGATCATGATCGCCGACAAGCCCACGCCACCGCAACCATGAATGGCAACATACTGACCTTCGGACACCCTGCCTTGGGCAACGATGGCCCTGTATGCCGTAATAAAGCGACATCCCAGTGATGCTGCCGTCACACTGCTGATCGTTTCGGGAAGTTTTACCAAATTCGTATCGGCATAATCAAGAGCCACATATTCTGCAAAAGAACCCCAATGGGTAAAACCCGGTTGGGATTGGTGGTCACATACCTGATGGTTTCCCGAAGTGCATTGCGGGCAGGTTCCACAACCACAGACAAAAGGTACCGTCACGCGGTCGCCGACCCTGAAATTCCGAACCAGATTTCCGACTGCGGCAATAGTGCCGGCCAACTCGTGTCCCGGTACATGGGGCAGGGCTATATCCGGGTCGTGGCCCATCCAACCATGCCAATCGCTGCGACATAGCCCTGTGGCCTCGACCTTTACCACGACACCCTTGGCATGCGGTTCGGGATCGTTAACGTTCTGCACGGTAATGGCACCTTTAAAAGCTTCAAATACGGCTGCTCTCATTGACTTGAATTCAAATATTATCTCGGTTATGCATCATCCACCAAAAAAAATTACTATCGATCAACGGTCAGTATCATGGCGGATAACCCTGGTATCACCAGGATACCTTTTGACAGATCGAAGGATTCCCCGGTCAACACATCTATTGCCGTTTTAGCATTCTGTAGGTATTCGGCAAAACGGGTTAAATCGACTTCGGTGGGATTGCCATTTTTATTGAAAATTGACATCACCATGGTTGCCTCATCATATCGGATCATGGTGTAGATCTCTTTTAGCGGAGCATAATGTTTTAAATTCCCATTTTGTAGGGCGGTCGTTTTTTTCCTGAACCGGGCAAGCTTCCCAACCATATCCTTGATGGCTTTTTGATCTGCGGTAAGGCCTTCGCCAGTAAACGCATTTATCTTATCGTCTTTCCACCCACCTGGCATATCGGCACGTATCAGGCCATGATCGCTGCTGTTTTTTTTGTTGCCCAACAATACTTCGGTGCCGTAGAAAAGCTGTGGGATGCCCCTGGTGGTGAACAGATAAATGAGGCCTATTTTAAAGCTTTCGATATTCCCATGTACCTGATCGATAAAGCGGGGCATGTCGTGATTGTCCAAAAACACCACCAGGTTAAAAGGGTCTGGGTAGAGAAAATCATTCGCCAACATTTCATACAGCGGGTCGAATGACTCGGTATGCCGTTCTATTTTTTTATTGAGCGATTCGGTTATCGCAAATTGCAACGGAAAATCGAACAAAGAGGGCAGATGGGAAACGTAACCGTTACTGTTCTGTTTTCCTGCCTGCCATCTTGAAACGATGGCCGGGTTTACCGACCACTCTTCTCCCACAATATTAAATTGAGGATACTCCTCCATAATGCGCTTCGACCATTGGGTCATGAATCCGGGATCTGGATAGGTGTAGGTATCCTGTCTAATCCCGCCTAAATCGGCATTTTCGATCCACCAAATCGAATTTTGTATCAAATAGTTCGCCAATAAAGGGTTTTTTTGGTTCAGGTCGGGCATAGTGGGCACGAACCACCCGTCCGATAACATTTCAATATCCGCTTTTGTGGCATAGGGATCGGAAAGGCTTACCCTTTTATGGGAAGTGAGCGGTTTATCTTGATCGCCTTGAAAATTGTACCAGTCCGCAGTTGGCTCGTCACCTGTCCACCAATGGTATAGGCCGCAATGGTTGACGATCAAATCCTTTATGATTTTGATACCTCTCTTTTTAGCTTCAGCCGAAAGCCTCAGGTAATCTGCATTCGTGCCTAAGCGGGGATCTACCTTGTAATAATCGGTGGTCGCATATCCATGGTACGAGAAGTGCGGCATATCGTTCTCCAGAACGGGATTGATCCAGAGGGCCGTAATGCCCATTTCGTGAAGATAATCCAAATGATCTATGATGCCTTGGATATCACCGCCATGCCGGCCCCCTTTTGCTTCGCGGTTTGGTTTTTCCCTCATGCCGTCGACCCTATCGTTGTCGCTCGACCCATTTGCAAATCGATCGGGCGTGATCAGATACATAATGTCCTTATTGGAAAATCCTTCCCGCATACGGGATTCAGGTTTTCGTGGCTTCAGTTCGTAGCGATAGGTAAAAACGGTTTCTCCATTTCGTTGGAAACCAATGTTAAAAATGCCTGGCCGGGCATCAGTGGCCAAGCTAATATCCAAAAATAGGTAATTGGGATTTTCGACGGTGATGACACTGTCCAGGGTAACCCCTTGGTGTTCAATAACGGGCAATAGGTCTTGGATTTGTTTACCATGAACCAGAAGCTGTAATTGGGGGTGGTGCATCCTTGTCCACCAGGATCCTGGCTCGATTCGATCGATAATGGGTTTTTTTTGGGCAAACAAAGGCATCAATATTAAAATGAAGACCAATGTATTCACATTTTTTAATATTCCCGCTTTCAACGATAGGTTTATTGGGAAGGTAATAAATCTTGTCCATTTTTTTACTCCAGATATGAATCAAGGTCGACCTTAAGTGATAGGGTATCCCTTTTCAAGCTTTCGGTTTACCCTTCCAAAGCAGGGCCGATCCCTATCTTGTCGGATACCCAATGGAAGGCAACGCTTAACAACAAGTAATGCTGTTTTAACCGCAATCTACCTGCTTCGAAGCCTTATGATCATTGATTTGAGGCCATCATCAGCGCTACATTTGTGCGTTAAGGGAAACATCCGACCAACAAGGAAAACCATCAATGGTTGTTCAATCCACTTATTTCCCATCTCACTTGGTGAAAACGATGGAGTATGGCTTTGGTAGTCATCAACCTGTTGGGCTTGAACCAGGTTAAAAATATCTTGAAAAAATGCCTGCTTACATTTTAAAACCGTCTTCAGATCCCCTAAATTACCCCTTAGAATATTTACCTCGATAACAAAACCGGACAAAAAATTATTTATCAAAAAATATCGATATGCCGAAGAATACCATCACCGCCATCTTGACCCTTATTGTCGTCTTTTTTTTTAAGCTTCCCGATATCAGTGCGCAAGCCCAAAAAACAAAAACACTATCGGAGGCAGCATCCGGTTTACAACTACGTGGCATCGGCCCAGCACTTATGGGCGGCCGTATCGCGGATATTGCAGTAAGCCCGAATGATCAAAGCACTTGGTATGTGGCAGTCGGTTCTGGAGGTTTATGGAAAACCAGCAATAGTGGGATCTCTTGGAAACCCATTTTTGACGACCAACCTTCTTATTCCATTGGTACGGTAACGATTGACCCGAACAACACCGATGTCGTTTGGGTAGGCACCGGAGAAAACGTCAGTGGCCGTCATGTGGCTTGGGGCGACGGGGTATATCGGAGTGTGAATGGAGGCACTACATGGCAGCAGATGGGACTCACAAAATCGGAGCACATTGGCAAAATTCTGGTGGACCCAAGAAATAGCGATGTGATCTTTGTTGCTGCGGAAGGGCCTTTGTGGGCTTCCGGTGGCGAACGCGGAATATATAAGTCAAAGGATGGTGGCAAAACCTGGGACCTGGTCCTTGAAATCGATAATAATACCGGTGTTACGGACGTGGAATTCGACCCTTCGAATCCCGATGTGCTCTATGCGGCCGCCTATCAGCGCCGACGACAAACTTGGTCATTGTTGGCAGGGGGTCCCAAATCCGGAATTTATAAATCAACCGATAATGGGGCTACCTGGCGGAAGATCGAAACGGGTTTGCCGAAGGGCGATATTGGAAAAATTGGTCTTGCGGTAACTCCGGCCAATCCTTATCTGGTCTATGCCACCATTGAGGCCAGCGACGAGGAAAAAGGTTTTTATCGTTCATTGGACAAGGGCGAAAGTTGGGAGAAAAGGAACAGTTATACTTCAGGAGGAACGGGGCCCCACTACTATCAGGAAATCGAAGCGTCTCCCGAAAATCCGGACTTGGTATATCAAATGGATGTTTTTATCCATGTCACTCGAGATGGTGGCGGTCAATTCAAGGTTTTGGGAACGGGTCGGGAGAAGCACAGTGATAATCATGCACTGTGGATTGATTCTGACAATGGCAAGCATTTGCTGGCAGGGACCGATGGCGGGCTTTATGAATCTTTTGACGAGGGCACCACGTGGCGGCATTTTCCGAACCTTCCCATCTCGCAGTTCTACAAATTGGGCCTCGACAATGCCGAACCGTTTTACAATATTGTGGGAGGGGCACAGGATCTCGGCACATTGATCGGACCTTCGCGAACCACCAATACCGAGGGTGTACGTAATCAGGATTGGTACGTGCCGCTGGGGGCCGATGGTTACGACTCGGCCTTTGACCCCAAAGATCCAAATACCGTTTATATGGAAATTCAACAAGGGCTACTGCATCGTTTGGATAGACGCAGTGAGGAGGTATTGAACATCCAACCCCAAGCGGCGCCCGGTGACGCACCCGAACGATGGAATTGGGACAGCCCTATACTGATCAGTCCGCACAATAACGACCGCCTGTATTTTGGATCCCAACGGGTATGGCGCAGTGAGAACAAGGGCAATTCATGGGTGCCCATAAGCAAGGATCTAACGACCAATACGAACCGCTACGAGTTGGAGACCATGGACAATCGGGTATGGAGTTCCGATGCTTTATACGATACGGGCGCCATGTCGAAATATGCAACCCTGACCTCCATCGAGGAATCTCCAAAGGTCGAAGGACTGCTTTACACGGGTTCAGATGATGGGTTGATCCATGTAAGTGAAGATGGTGGCCAGAATTGGCGCAAATGTAGCGCACTTCCCAATGTACGGGCACGCTCCTTTATCAATGATATTGAGGCATCGCGTCATGATGGCAGTACACTTTTTGCCGTTGCGGATGCCCACAAGTTCGGTGATTTCAGCCCTTATGTTTTTATGAGCACCGATCGGGGCAGCACCTGGAAATCGATTTCGGGAGATTTGCCTTCCGGTACCATTGTGTGGGTTTTGAAACAAGATCATGTCAACGAAAACCTGCTCTTTATCGGAACCGAATACGGCATTTATTTTTCCCCAAACAAGGGATTGAATTGGGTTAAGTTGGATGGTGGAGTGCCTACCATCGCCTTCCGGGACCTGGAATTGCACCAAAGGGACAACGATTTGGTGGGAGCCACTTTTGGGCGTGGTTTTTATATATTGGATGATTACGCCCCATTGAGGGAACTCAGCAATGCGATTGATCAAAAGGGCAATACGCTTTTTTCTGTTCGGGACGCTTGGTGGTATATTCCCAGCGTGCCCATGCAGGCCAGAGGGATGCCCGGTCAAGGTTCTACAAGCTTTGTTACCGATAATCCACCTTTTGGGGCCGTTTTCACCTATTATTTAAATGATATGCCCACGATGACGAAGGAGAAACGCAAGGATTCCGAAAAAGCATTGAGGGAAAAGAATCTGAGCATTCCATTTCCGGGTTGGGAGCGACTGAAAGAAGAAGCAAATGAAAATGAACCCTTGGTGTTGCTCTTGGTGCGTGATGCCAATGGCAGTGCCATGCGTTGGGTAAAAGGGACGGCCAAGAAGGGATTGCAACGTACGAATTGGGATTTGAGACTTCCCGCACCCGATCCCATCGAATTGACCGAGCCCGATTTCAAACCACCTTGGGCCGGTGATGCCCAAGGCCCCTTGGCTGCCCCCGGAAAATATACCGTGGAACTTTTTATTGTCCAAAATGGAAAATTACAATCTCAGGGTGCCGCACGGGAGTTCACGGTCAAGCCCGTGGCGAACACCGTTGCCGGCACAGATTTCGGTGCAGTGGCGGAATTCCAACAAAGAACCAGTGCGCTTTCAAGGCAGATTTCGAGTGCCGGAAGAAAAATGGGTGAGGCTGGCGATCGGTTAAGACATATGAGGGCAGCACTGCTGGAAACCCCTAAAGCATCCACCTCACTATTTGAAGGGTTGGAAGTATTGGAGGTAAGTCTTTCGGGCTTACGGGAACGTTTGAACGGCGACCCGATTCGCCAACGATTCAATGAAGCAACGGTACCTTCCATTCAATCCCGGGTGGGAGGCGTGGCCAATGGCCATTGGGAAACACGTCAAAACCCAACAGAAACCCAAAAAATGGACATCGAAATCGGCCAAGCCGATTATGATGCGTTCAAAGGGGATCTGGTCGACTATTTAGACCGACTCGCAACCTTGGAAGCCGCCCTTGAAGCCGCTGGGGCCCCTTATACAGCTGGAAGGAAGCTTTAGTAATTGAGGTTTTAAGTTGAATGATCACACCCGACAATGCTAATCAAGTATTGATTGAACATCTCATATACCTTTCTTCGTTCGTGGTATTATTTGATCTCTTTCCTTTCGACATAAAAATTCCGGTCTACCTTAAAAGTACTGGCATTTGGGTCGGCGTTTTCCGTTTTCCATGTTGCAGTTGGATAAAGCCATTGCGCTTCCCCATCAATATAAACCCGCAGTGGCATATCAAAGCCATCGACCACATCGGTATAACGGTATTTGAGAGCGTTGCCATCCTCTATTTTATATTCAAAAATAGGAACCATGGTAGTTCTGAGGTACTGGTCAAACACTTTGGAGAGGTCCAATCCCGATTTTTCACTGATGTAGTTTTCGATTTGTTGGGTGGTGACGGTCTGGTGGTAAAAATCCTTGTTCAACCCACGTAGTATCTGACGCCATTTTTCATCATCGTTTATAATTTGCCGAATGGTGTGCAGCAGGTTGCTGCCTTTATAGTACATATCCCCACTGCCTTCCTGGTTGACCCCGTATTGCCCGATTACGGGCCGATCATTGGCTATGTTGCGGCGCAGCCCGATGACATATTCCTCTGCGGCCGCTTTGCCGAAATGATAATCGAGATATAGATTTTCCGAATAAGAGGTGAATCCTTCATGCACCCACATATCTGCGATATCTTTATACGTGATATTGTTGGCGAACCATTCATGACCTGCCTCATGGATGATGATAAAATCAAATTTCAAACCCCAGCCACTGCCCGAGAGATCCCTGCCCAAGTAGCCGTTCTGATATTGATTGCCATAGGTCACCGAACTTTGGTGCTCCATCCCCAGATAGGGTACTTCCACCAATTTAAAACCATCTTCATAAAAAGGGTAGGGCCCGAACCAGTGCTCGAAGGCCTCCATCATCATGGGCGTCTGTTTGAATTGTTCCCGGGCCTTTTCTAGATTGTCCCTTAACACGTAGTAGTCCATTGTCAATGGTCCCTGCTCGCCTTGATAGGTTTCCCCGAAATGCACATAATCGCCTATATTGACATTTACGCCATAATTGTTGATCGGGTTCGCCACAAACCAGTGATAGGTCTTGGTATCGGTCTGTTCCTCGATTTTCCGAAGACGGCCGTTGGAGACATCCATCAGTCCTTTGGGAACGGTTACGCTGATCGCCATACTGTCTACTTCATCGTACATATGATCTTTGTTGGGCCACCAAACACTGGCGCCCAAACCTTGGCAGGAAGTCGCGACAAAATGCTTCCCGTTGTTGTCTTTTTTCCAGGAGAACCCCCCGTCCCAAGGGGCACGAACGGCTTCTTTTGGATGGCCCGAATAGGTGACCACCACTGCATTGAAATCTCCTTTTTTCTGTGGTTTGCTCAAGGTGACGAAATGGGCATTTCCGTTATCGACCACGGTAAGCGTTTCCCCGTCCTGGGTCACCCGATCGATCTTTAGCGGGGGCTGCAGATCGATTTGTAGCGACTGTTCTTCTTCCAACACCTTATAGCGAATGGTATTGCTGCCCGATATATATTTATGATCGGGATCTACCTTGATGTCCAAATGATAATAATTGAGGTCCCACCAACTGCGTTCGGGAGTGATGCTGCCCCGTAAGCTGTCCTGTTGGGTAAATTCTTGGCCCCGACAAAGAGCTGCCATGGCCAAAAAGAGTAATAACAACGGAAACTTGGTATCCATAAGTTGGGTTTTATAAGATCATCTAAGGATGGCGTTTGGAAAAACGACCGGACTTTCAAAACCATTTTCGCCTACTGCGGCAATCCCAAAAAAGAAGTTGTCGATCACTATGCCTTCCAAAGTAAATTGATCGACATCGCCCACAAAACGGCAATGGTCCCAAGTAGGGGAGGTGGTGTCGCGCCAATATATTTTGTATCCATGGGCACCCGCTACCTTGCTCCATTGGAATTTGGCCGAAGCCTGCACGATACCACCGATTTTAACCTCTTTGGGGGCAGGGGGCGCCCATGCAAGGGAAGCCAGATTGATCGCATTTACGGCTGTGAGTTTTCTCGCGTATCCGAAATTGACATGCTCCAGCACATCACCGTATGCGATCTCGTTTTCCATGCGGATATCTTGATGCTGTTGGGTGTAATTCTCATGGGCCTCCATGATCCGGATACCGGCAAAACCGGCATCGTTAAAGGGACGATGGTGGCCACCACGCCCAAATCGATCTAAACGGTATACCATCATCGGGTTCATTTCGGGCATATAGGTCTTTACGTTATGGTGCACATACCGTGCCAATTGCCTAGAGATACCATCGACCTCGCCTCCGTAAAATCTTCTTGCCAAGCGTTCCTTTTCCGTTTCGGTGGGGGGAACCGGTTCTGAAAAGATCCTGAAATCAACGTTGCTCACAATACCATCGACGCCGGTGATATTACCGATCATATCGTTATTGAAAATGCCAATGATGTCCCAGCCCTGTTCTTTGGCATGGGCCGCCAAGCCTTTACCCCCAAAAAGGCCCTGCTCTTCCCCTGAAAGTCCGGTATAGATGATGCTGTTTTCAAATTTGTATTTGGTCAAGGCCCTTGCCGCTTCCAAAGTGCCGGCCATCCCGCTTGCATTGTCGTTGGCCCCCGGGGCATCGGAAGTAAAGTTGTTCGCATCGCTCACCCTTGAATCGATATCACCGCTCATCACGATAAACCGATTCGGATGCTTGCTGCCCCGCTGGATCGCCACCACGTTCACGACCCAAACATCCTTGACAATACGGTCGTTATCGCCCTTTTTCACCAGGTTTTTTTGGTAAAAGACCTCAAGGCAGCCGCCGCAAGCTTGGGAAGTCTTTTCAAATTCAGCTTTGATAAACCTTCTCGCTGCACCGATACCTCGGGTCTGGGATAGGGTGTCGCTTAAGGTATGGCGGGTGCCAAAGTTGGCCAGGGCGGTCACATCGCTTTGGATTCGCTCTGAAGATATCGCATCGATGATATCGTAAATCCGCGTATCGGTCTGGGAAAAGGCATTGCATACGAATAGCAATAGGGCAAGAATGGGTAATTTTTTCATTTTATCTTTTTTTGTCCAGCCTAAAGTACATTGATCTATCTGTTAAAATTCTTAAAAATATGTTAAGGGGTCTTTGTTTTTAGCCCTATCAACCCTAGGACCGGGCCCAAGACCAATAACAGGAAAAGGTAGTTGGGGTTCATGCGGTCTGACAAAAAAGAAAGGAGTTGAATGCTGACGATACTGATTCCAAAACCAATGCAGTTCACAAGGGTCAGTGCCGTACCCTTCAAATGCAGCGGCACACTGCCCGCCACCAGGCTTGAAAACTGTGGCGAATCGGCAATCACTGCCATTCCCCAGATCACCCAAGCTGCTATAAAAAGCGGTGCTGCCAACCAAAAAATAAAGGGCGAGGCCAAACAAAAACTTCCGGAAAGGGCCAAACTGATCCAGGCTACTTTTCGACTGCCATACTTTTGTGAAAGCAGCCCGCCCAAAATGCATGAAACGCTTCCCATGGCAATGATGGCGAAGGTGGTCATGGCCAAGGGCAAAGTACTTTGGTGAATGTCGTTGTAGGCCTGTATCGCGAAGGGCGTAAATGCCCAAAAGGCATAGAGTTCCCACATATGCCCGAAATAACCGAAAGCGACCTTACGAAAACCAATGATCTTAAACAGGTCAGGGCCAGCGCGTAACACCAATTTAGTGCTGGGTCTTCGATACGGGCCGTTCGGCACCAGTATCCAGAGTATCAGACCGCCCAAAATGGCCAATCCGGAAGTAGTCACAATAACGGTATTTTGATCTTGACCCCAAGCCAATCCCTTCACCAGAAATGGAAAGGCACTGCCCAAAACCAAAGCCCCTACCAAGAAGCCCAAGGCTTTTCCCAAGCCTTTTTCATAGTAATCCGCGGCAATCTTCATTCCTACCGGATAAATGCCTGCCAAAAAGAAACCGGTGCCGAACCGGGCCACGATGAGCAACCCTTTCGATATCGAATCCGAAAGAAGCATGAAGTTGAACATGGAGGCCAGCAAGGCACAGATCATAAATACCCTCGAAGGGGAATATCGATCGGCAACCATCAAAAGTGCGAAAACCAAAGTACCTGAGATAAATCCCAATTGCACTGACGAAAGCACATAACCCATGATTTCTTGGCCCAGCCCGGTTTTGAGCATGAGTGGTTCAATAATGGCATTGCCGGCAAACCACAAACTGGTGCAGGCGAATTGGGCTACGATGATGACCGGCAGAATATGGGGTTTTGGTTTCAACCTATGGGGCTTATGGACTATTCTTTCTTCGGGAATGGAGCAGGATCTTCGGCCACCAATAAAAGCATTGTGGAATTCGCGTTGGCCTGTAACCGGGTGATATGGTTGATGTTGTTTTTTCCAAACGTTTTGAGCGACTGCCACTGTTCGTCTTCTTTGGCATCGTATTTCCAGAGCGTTTCGTTATGGCCCATCAAAATGGTGCCGTCGACCAGCCAACACATGTCCTCGCTTTGGGGTATGGTCTTGCAAATCACTTCAGTAGCGCCGGAAATAGGGTTCAACGATTTTATTTCCCAGTCTCCGTGCTCTTTGCTGATATAACTGATCAATTCGGTATTTGGAATGTTATGCAATGACCGCCCCACATTTTTTTGAAAGGTGTAATGGGTTTGGTCTGCTAAGTGAGACACCACCAAATCCATACGATCTTCTACCAACACCGTCGAAACCACTATATCCTTGTTGTACCAAACATGGTATCCTACCTTAAGGTCTTTCAACAAGAGTTCGGGTTTCCCCCTGGCAACGTCATATCTATAAAGACGCTGCAAACCGTCTTTATCCAGCCGAATGGCAGAAAATTCGTTTTTACCCGGAATTTTAAGGGGGGAATATTCGCTTCCTTCCGGGGTTTCCGTGAGCCATGATCGAGTCGCGTCCCTTAGTCGAAAGCTTGCGATATCGGTCTGTCCGTTCCTTGTGGAGGAGAACATTACAATGTCGTCATTGTAAAATGAGGGTTGGTTGTCATAGCCGATGGTATTGGAAATATTCCGGGGCGTCCCCAATACGATTTCTTTCGCGGTCACCTCAAGATCGAGAAGAAAGACGTCGGAACCGGTTTGGGCGGGTAACCCATTATAGATAAGTACAATGGCAAGTGACAGTAGTTTTTTCATTTGCTCCCCTTGATTTGCTAATCAACGAATTTACGCAACAGCCCGCGAACTTCCTTTATACTGTCAAGATAATACCGGGCCTGGGTTTTTTGCCGCCCCACTTTTACGGTTACCGTTTCCTCCGGAAGCTCTTGGAACATGAATTCATCGGTCCAATCATCCCCGATGGCGAAAACAAAATCATAATCCCCTTCCCCCAAAACACGGGCCGTTGCCCGCCCTTTGTTCACATTGCTACTTTTTATTTCCATCACCTTATTGCCATTGAGCACGCTAAGATCGTCATTGGCGATCAAACTGGTCAGTACCGTATTCAATTCCGTGGCCCTCAGATTCCCAAAATCGGGATCTGTTTTACGGTAGTGCCATGCGAGGGAATAATTTTTTTCTTCTATAAAACTGCCGGGGGTACGGTCTACAAAGGATTCCAAAACAGGACGAATGTTTTCCATCCAATCATTTTTAATGTTTTCCAACATTTTGAATTTTTCCCCTTTTCTGGAGATCCACACGCCATGTTCAACGATCATGTTGTATTTTTTGTGGAGGAACCAGTCTTCAAAGGTGTCTTTATCGCGCCCGCTGACCAGGAACAATTCCGTATTTTTTTGTTGGCTCAGGGCATCCAGCAACTGATATAATTCTTCATCAGGGGAAGCTTTTTTTGGGTCAACATGAAAACCCGCCAATGTGCCGTCATAATCTAAAAACAACAATCGTTTTTTAGACTTGCCAAATCGATCGAGGATAGGCGCCAAGAGGCGCTCGCTCAACTTTTTGGAAACATTGGCAGCGTCCCGATTTTTTTGTGCCTGGAGGGAATTCATAAAGCTGTTCGCCCATTTCTCGACATTGTATCGTTCCAATCGCCGCTGTAAAACTGTGTTTCGGGCCTGCTGTTCTTCGATGGGCATGTTGATGGCTTCATCAAGCGCATCGGCTATCTGCTCAAAATTGTTCGGGTTGATCAGCAGGGCTTCGTTCATTTCATTGGCAGAGCCTGCCATTTCGCTCAAAATCAAAACACCTGTCTTATCGGTCCTTGTAGCGATATATTCCTTTGCCACCAGATTCATGCCATCCCTTAATGGGGTCAACCAGGCAATATCGCTCGAGGTATAGAGGTCGATAAGATTTTCAAACGGCATGGATCGGTAGAAGTACCAGATCGGGGTCCAACTTACCGTGGAGAATTCCCCATTGATCCGTCCCACCAACTCATCCACTTCTTTCTTCAGCAATTGGTATTGTGGCACGTTCGATCTTGAGGGCACCGCCAAGATCACCAGGCGCACCTTTTCCTTGTACTGAGGATATTTGTTCAAAAAATATTCAAAGGCGTAGAGCCGTTTGGCAATCCCTTTGGAATAATCCAATCGGTCGATCGACAACAAAAATTTTGCCTCGGGGTCACTTTTTTTATGTTGATCGAGACGTTGTTGCAGTTCTGACTGCTGGTCGGGATCGGTATTTTGATGGACTTTGGCCGCATCGTTGAATTTTTTATAATCGATGCCCATGGGAAACGAATCGACCTTGATGACGCGCTCGTCCAAATAAATTTCATTAAAACTGACTTCAAGACCCAACAGGCGCCTGACCGAACTCAGAAAGTGACGCTCATAATCATAGATATGAAAACCGATCAGATCGGCCCCCAAGAGGCCTTCCAAAATCTCCTTTCTCCAGGGAAGGGTACGAAATATTTCGAAAGACGGGAAGGGAATATGAAGGAAGAACCCGATGGCGATGTTCGGCTTCTTTTCCCTGACCATCTGTGGCACCAACATCAGTTGGTAATCGTGGACCCATATGGTATCATCGTTGTCGGCATGTTTCAAAATCGCATCGGCGAATTTTTGGTTCACTGCCTTATAGGTATTCCAACTATCGAGCTCAAATTCCGAGTATTCCAAAAAGTAATGGAATAAAGGCCAGATGGTTCGGTTGCTAAAACCGTAATAGAACCCTTCCACTTCCTTATCTGTCAGGTTGACCTTCGCGGCATGATGGGCTGCCAGTGCCTTATCGATATCCTTCACCAATGTTTTCGGTATTTCTTCATCGGTCAGGCCGCTCCAACCAATCCATAAGCTATCGCCCCCCTTATGTACCGATTTCATTCCTGTGGCCAGACCACCAACACTGGGCACGGCATCAATACCACCATTGCTGATTTGTAACTGAACCGGCAGTCTATTTGAGATTATGATAGTTTTACCCATTTATTCGGAATTTTCCCTTGTTTTGAACATTATTTCTCTAAATTTCGTCAAAATCAAGGGCAAAAGCAATTGAACCCCGGTATACTTTAAGAATTTTGCGAAATGGATAATTTAAACTATGGAATAATAGGGAATTGTAGGAGTGCTGCGTTGATTTCGGAAACGGGATCGTTGGAATGGTGCTGTTTGCCCGAATTCGATTCCTCATCGGTCTTTGCCAAATTATTGGACGAGAAGATTGGGGGCAGTTTTGAAATTCTGGTAGGGGAGGGGTATACCATCAAACAGCGTTATAAAAAGCACACTGCGATCTTGATCACGCATTTCACCGATGGTAAAAATGCATTTGAAATCAGGGACTTCATGCCGCGTTCCCGCAAGGAAGGTGGTGGGTACAATGCCCCGCCGGAAATCATCCGATATTTTAAACATCTATCAGGAAAACCGAAATTCAGGGTATTGTACGACCCGAAACTGGAATATGCCATGGGAACGACCAAAACCCATGTCAAAAAGAACTTTGTGGTCAGCCTCACCCAAGGCGAAAAATTCGACACCGTTTTCCTCTATACTTCCTTCAATAAAAATGCTGTGGTCGAGGGACGTGAAATCAAACTTACCGAGGATGGTTATTTTCTAATGGGCTACAACGAGAAAATTTTGCTGCCTTCCCGTCGGAAGGTCTATAATGAACTCGAACGTACCAAGGTGTATTGGCTCAACTGGAGCAGCAGAACCCCTAATTATAGGCAGTACAATTCACAGATAAGTCGTAGCGCCATCACCTTGAAATTGTTGAGTTATGACAAGACGGGGGCCGTATTGGCCGCCGCCACTACCTCCTTGCCTGAAACCATTGGAGAGGTGCGCAACTGGGACTACCGGTTTTGCTGGATACGCGACGCTTCCATGGTCATCAGGGTCATTGGGGAATTGGGCCACAAGAATGTGGCGCGCAGGTACCTCCAATTTATCGTCGACCTGATTCCCGACAAGGATGAGAAACTACAGATCATGTACGGAATCAACAAGGAAAAGCAATTGACCGAAAAAACCCTGGACCATCTCAGTGGTTACAAGGGTTCGAAGCCCGTGCGTATCGGCAATGCCGCCTACAAACAGAAGCAGAACGACATCTATGGTATTTTGATGGACGTGATCTATGAACAACTGGCCAAATATAGCAACGATATCGAGAACGGGGAGGAGCTTTGGGGCATCACCAAGGGTATTGTATGGATCGTGTCGAATCACTGGACGGAAGCCGATAAGGGCATATGGGAATTCAGGACCGAAGACCGGCATTTCACCTTTTCAAAAGTGCTCTGTTGGGTCGCCATCGATCGTGCCATCAAAGTGGCCCGTATACTTCGCAAAACAGGAAAATTGGAGAAATGGACCGCCCTCGAACAGGAAATTAAGAACGATATCCATGCCAATGCCTGGAATGACGAAGTCGGTGCGTTTACGCAGTCGTACGGGTCGCACTATCTTGATGCTTCCGTGCTATTGATGGAATCTTACGGATTTATCCATGCCAAGGACCCAAAATATGTGCGAACCGTGAAGGCCATTGAAAAAGACTTGAGCCATGACGGACTCTTATACCGATACAAGAATGAGGATGATTTTGGTTTGCCTTCTTCCTCTTTTACCATATGTACCTTTTGGTTCATCAATAGCTTGTTCAAAATCGGGGAAGAAGAAAAGGCCAAGGCCCATTTCGACAGGCTCCTGAGCTATAGCAACCATTTGGGGCTGTTCAGCGAGGACATCGATTTTAAGTCGAAGCGACTCCTGGGGAATTTTCCGCAGGCCTATTCCCACCTTGCGTTGATCGAATGTGCGATCAATTTTTCAAGGAAGGAAAGCGAGGCGCAGATTATGGAATCAATAAAAGTTTGAACCTCTCAAATGCGCAGCCTTACAGTTGGTACCATGATGTGGTGCCTGGTTATGTTAATTTGGCCTTTGCGACGATATGTTGCAACAGCTCCTCCAGGTCGGCCAGGGTCGTGAAGGGATTCATAAGTGTTGTCCGCAAATAGTGCTTTCCTTTTAATTGGGTTTGTACCAAATAGAACTTGCCTTCCTCCAATAGCGCCAGTCTTGTGCGGGCATTGATGGTGTTCAAGGTTGTTTGGTCGTACGCGTCATCGGTATAACGAAAACAGACGATATTCGACATCGGAGCTACCGCCAGTTCAAAATGGGGATGGGCTTTGATAAGTTCCCCAAATGCATGCCCCAAATCAAAAAGCGGGGTCAGGTATTGGTCAAAAACACCTTCGCCATAGGTTTTCAAAAGGGTATACCAATGGATGCTCATCATGGTCTTGGTACACTCAAAGGCACGCTTGCCCGAATTGTACCAATCCTCATCCTCTGATTGGGTCAACAGATAATCCGCTTTCTGACTGAAAGTTGCCGCTGCGTTTTCGCCATCCTTGAACAGTAATGCTGTGGTAATGATGGGCATCATCATCATTTTGTGTCCATCGACCACCACTGAATCCGAATCTTTTATGCCCTTGAGCAGATGGCGGTATTTGTCAGAAAAAATGGCGGCCCCGCCATGGGCCCCATCCACGTGAAACCACAGATCATATTTTTTGGCAAATTTGGCTATGGCCCGCAGATCATCGTAAATACCGGTTGCCGTGGATGGCGCACTCCCTACAATGGCGAAGATATGGATGCCATTTGCCTCTGCTTTTTTATAATGTTCCTCCAAAAGGGAAATATCCATGTCGTAGGTGGGCCTCGCCGGAATCTTGACGATTCCCTTTTCTCCAAGACCCATAATTTTGGCCGCGCGATCGATGCAATAATGCGCTTCCTCGCAGACCATGATTCCCAAGGCCTTGGAGTGGCCTTTGTTCCAGATATCATCCGACACTTTGGCCTTTCTCGCCGAAAGCAGGGCAGTGAGGTTCGCCAAGGTACCTCCTGAGGTCAAAAATCCCCTCGCCTGTTGATCATAACCCATATGATGGCATAACCAATCGGTGACGACCCTTTCAATGGCAGAGGGGGCCATCCCCATTTCATAGACTGCCATCCCATTGTTCAGCAAGGCGCCAACCATTGCCGATAGGGCCGTTATCGGGGCGGTCGGAGCCACCTGGTGGCCTACATATTTGGGATTGTGTATGTTGGTGGTGCCTTCAACGATTTGGGGGAACAAACTGCGTTCGTCCCCATTGCTCAAGAAATCTGTCCAGTATTGAAGCGCTTCCGAAGGCGGTGTCCAACGTAAGGCGGGCGCATCTTTATCATGCATTTGTCTTGAGAGGTGGTCTGCCAGTTCATCGACCAAAAGATGTCCGCGTTTTCTGAAGTCTTCCGGAGAATAGACCTGATGTAAGAGTTCGTTCTTCATCGGATAAAATTATGGGGTTGGACGATCTAAAACAAATAAAAAACCATCCGCTGGGCGAATGGTTTTTCTTCTGCAATCAAGCAATCAATCTGAATTAGTCAAAGGTGTAACCTTTTTCCGCAGCTACCTTATCGGCTATCTGCTCCCTTAAAGCAGCGACGTTGGGGTTATTGGTATATTTTGTAAAGCGTTTCAGGCCCATGAGCATCATACGTTGTTCGTCGCCCTCCGCGAAAGATACGATCGCTTCTTTCCCTTTGCGGATGACCGTATCCACGGCATCGTAGAGATAGAGCCTTGACATGGCGATCTGCGCGGCCTGTGCGGACTCCCCGAAGCGCTTGGCATTCTTTTCGGTCCTAAGGATCGCCGATTCGGCCATATACACTTCGATCAGGATATCGGCCGCTGCCAGCATCAGCTGTTGGTGTTTTTCCAGTTCGGGCCCAAATTTTTGCACCGCACTGCCGGCCACCATCAAGAACACCTTTTTAAGGCGAGCGACCAAGTCTTTTTCCTCCGCGAAAAGCGCTGAAAAATCAGGGGTATCGAAAGAGGGTATTCCCATCAGTTCTTCACCGACTTTTGTGGCTGGCCCAAGCAGGTCTACATGGCCTTTCATTGCCTTTTTGATCAGCATCCCCACGGCAAGCATTCTGTTGATCTCGTTGGTGCCTTCATAGATCCGTGCGATACGGCTATCCCTCCATGCCGATTCCATTGGCGCGTCGGCGCTGAAGCCCATACCGCCAAAAATCTGGATACCCTCATCAGTGGTGATCTGGCAATCTTCAGAAACGGCCACTTTTAGGATGGAACATTCGATGGCGTATTCCTCTACACCTTTCAGTTCGGCATCCTGATGGGTGTTTCCTTCCGCTTCACGTAATGCGATCCGGTCTTCAATGTTTTTGGCAGCCCTATAACTGGCCGCTTCCCCAACATAGGCGTTGGTGGCCATAATGGCTATTTTGGCCTTGATGGCACCAAAGTTGATGATCGGCGTCTTGAACTGTATCCTTTCATTGGCATATTTGACAGCTTCGGTCACTACCCTGCGTTGTGCTTCCAAGCAAGCAGCTGCCAATTTGATGCGGCCGATGTTCAGGGCGTTCATGGCTATCTTGAAGCCATTGCCGCGCTCCGACAACATATTTTCGGCCGGCACCTTGGTATCATTGAAAAATACCTGTCGGGTAGAGGAAGAGTGGATGCCCAATTTTTTTTCTTCTTCGCCCAGGGTGATGCCGTTTTTGGGATCGTTTTCCACAATGAAACCGGTAATGTTCTTATCGTTTTCAATCCGGGCAAAGACGATGAACATATTACAGAACCCCGCATTGGAAATCCACATTTTTTGCCCCGTGATGCTATAGAATTTTTTATCGGCGCTCAGCACTGCCTTGGTTTTCCCGGAATTGGCATCCGATCCCGCACCGGGCTCGGTAAGGCAATATGCACCAAACCATTCCCCTGTGGCCAATTTGGGCACATATTTTTGTTTTTGGGCTTCGGTGCCGTATAAGGTGATGGGCATGGTCCCGATTCCCGTATGCGCGCCGAAAGCCGTACTGAAAGAACCTGTAGCTCCGGAGATATAGTCACATACCAGCATGGTGGATACGAAACCCATTCCGAGTCCGCCATAAGCTTCCGGAACGGCCACGCTCAACAATCCCAGTTCCCCGGCTTTTTTCATACAGGCTTCCGTGAAAGCGTAATCCTTTTTCTCGAATCGTTCCCAATGCGCCCAAAGTTCGCGATCAACGAATTCCTTGGTGCTTTCCCGCATCATTTTTTGTTCTTCCGAAAGATCTTCCAATGTGAAAACATCCTCGCATTGGGTTTCTTTTACGAGGAACTGTCCGCCCCGTAATATTTCCTTGTTAAGTGTCGTTGTGCTCATAATGCTAATTTTTTTCTAATTTAAAAATTCGAAGATTCCGGCGGCCCCTTGTCCGGTTCCGACGCACATGGTAACCATGCCGTATTTTCCCTTCATCTTGCGCTTTCTCATCTCATCGAAGAGTTGTACCGATAATTTTGCACCGGTACAGCCCAAGGGGTGACCCAAGGCGATGGCGCCACCGTTGACATTGACGATATCCTGGTCAAGATCCAGTTCACGGATGACCGCGAGTGATTGGGATGCAAAGGCCTCGTTCAGTTCGATCAATTCAATGGCATCCTGTTTCAGGCCTGCTTGTTTGAGCGCCTTGGGAATGGCTTTGACCGGACCAATACCCATGATACGGGGCTCCACACCGGCAGCGGCATAATTGACCAATCTGGCGATCGGCTCCAGTTTGAGTTCCTTTACCATATCTTCGTTCATGATGAGAACAAAGGCGGCACCATCACTCATTTGCGATGAATTTCCCGCTGTAACGCTTCCTCCCGCCGCAAAAACGGGGCGTAATTTGGCAAGCACCTCCTTAGAGGTATCTGCCCTTGGCCCTTCATCGCTTTTTACGGTATAGGTTTTGGTTTCTTTTTTTCCGGCTTCGTTCACATAGGTATGTTGCACTTCTATGGGCACGATCTGCTGATCGAACTTGCCCTCCTTTTGCGCTTTTAGCGCTTTTTGATGGGAGTTAAAGGCAAAGGCATCTTGGTCTTCCCTTGAGACTTTGAATTGCTGCGCCACCGCTTCCGCGGTCAGGCCCATGCCCCAATAGTAATCTTCATGCCCTTCTTTGGCCACCGCATAATCGGGAACCGGCTTATACCCCCCCATGGGGATATAGCTCATGCTTTCCGCCCCGCCCGCAATGATGCAGTCGGCCATCCCAGCCTGAATTTTGGCTGTGGCAATGCCTATGGTTTCTATGCCGGAAGCACAATAACGGTTTACGGTGACCCCGGGAACATCATCGATCTCCAATCCCATGAGCGAAATCAGTCTGGCAACATTGAGGCCTTGCTCCGCTTCGGGCATTGCGTTACCCACGATGACATCATCTATTCTTTTTTTGTCGAGCTGTGGCACTTCCTTCATCATGTGCTCGATCGTTTCCGCCGCGAGTTCATCGGGCCTTTTGAAACGGAATACCCCTCTGGGCGCCTTGCCCACCGCGGTTCTGTATGCCTTAACGATATATGCTGTCTTCATAGATTAGTTTCTTAAAGGTTTGCCTGTTTTGAGCATCTGTTGAATGCGCTCCAGGGTCTTTTTCTCGGTACAAAGTGATAGGAAGGCTTCCCTTTCCAAATCGAGCAGGTATTGCTCTGTGACCAAGGTGGCCTCGGAGAGGTCACCGCCCGCCATGACGTAAGCCAACTTATTGGCGATTTTTTTATCGTGTTCGGAAATATAATGGCCCGCCTCCATGGAATCGGTGCCTACCAGGAACATGCCCAAGGCCTGTTTCCCCAGTACCTTTACATCTTTGCGTCGGGCGGGCTGCGTATAGCCCGATTCGGCCATTAATTTTGCGTAGGCCTTCGCAGTGGCGATTTGACGGTCTTTGTTGACCACAACGATGTCCTTACCCTTCTGTAAGATTCCCAGATCAAAGGCTTCATAGGCCGAGGTGGATACCTTCGCCATCCCGATGGCCAAGAAATATTCTTGCAGGACATTGAGCTCCACATCATTTTTTTTGAAGGTATCGGAGGCCCTCAAGGCCATTTCCTTGGAACCGCCACCGCCGGGGATCACGCCTACGCCAAATTCGACCAAACCGATATAGGTTTCTGCTGCCGCAACCACCTTATCGGCATGCATGGATAGTTCACAACCACCGCCCAAGCACATGCCATGGGGTGCCGATACCGTTGGAATACTAGAGTAACGCATGCGCATCATGGTGTCTTGGAACATTTTAATGGCCATATTCAGCTCATCGTATTCCTGCTCTACGGCCATCATGAATATCATTCCGATGTTCGCGCCAACGGAAAAATTCGCCGCCTGATTGCCCACCACGAGACCTTGAAAGTCTTTCTCGGCCAAATCGATGGCCTTGTTAAGCCCTGCCAAGACGTCGCCGCCGATGGTGTTCATCTTCGATTGAAATTCAACATTCAATATACCATCGCCCAGATCCTCCACCACGACGCCACTGTTCTTGAAGACTTCCTTGGATTTTCGGATGTTGTCTAGAATAATAAAGGCATCCTGTCCCGGGATTTTTTGGAACGATTTCTTGGGAATGTCGTAGTAATAGCTGGCTCCCTCCTTTACATTGTAAAAGGAGCTGACCCCGGCTGTTTTCATGCCTTTTATCCAATCGGCCGCTTCAAGTCCCTCATTTTTGATCAGTTCCAAGCCTTTCTCCAGACCAATGGCATCCCAAATCTGAAAAGGGCCATGTTCCCAACCAAAACCGGCTTTCATGGCATCATCTATTTTGTACAGCTCGTCGGAAATTTCAGGGATTCGTTGCGATACATAGGCAAATAGGGCCCCAAAGCTCTTTCTATAAAAATCGCCTGCCTTGTCTTTCCCTTTGATCAAAACTTTAAATCGATCGATGACCTTTTCAACGGTCTTGGTACCTTCCAGAGTGGCGAAATTTGCTTTTTTGTTGGCGCGGTATTCCAGCGTATTGCAAATCAAGGGTCATTATTTCACTCCTGCCTCCGGCCGCGGTCACTTTTTTATAAAACCCTTGTCCCGATTTGCTGCCCAGCCATTTGTTTTCCATCATGGTTTCGATGAAACTAGGCAGTTTGAACAGTTCGTGCCTTTCGTCGTCCTTGCAGTTTCCGTAAATACCGTTGGCCACGTGTACGAGGGTATCCAAGCCCACTACGTCAACGGTTCGGAAGGTAGCCGACTTCGGCCTGCCGATGACCGGCCCCGTTAATTTATCAACTTCCTCTACGGTAAGTCCCATTTCCTTGACCATATGGAATAGGCTCTGTATGCTGAAAATTCCGATCCGGTTGCCGATGAAAGCCGGGGTATCCTTGGCGACCACCGATGTTTTGCCCAAAAATTTTTCCCCGTAGCCATTCAGAAAATCCAATACTTCCTGGGAAGTTTTAGGACCTGGGATGATTTCAAACAATTTCAGGTATCGCGCAGGGTTAAAAAAGTGGGTCCCACAAAAATTTTTCTGAAAGTCATCGCTGCGACCTTCGCTCATGAATTTGATAGGGATCCCTGAGGTGTTGGAGGTAATGAGGGTTCCTGGTTTTCTATGTTTTTCGAGTTTTTCAAAAACGATTTTTTTGATGTCCAACCGCTCCACAACCACCTCAATGATCCAATCCACCGTTCCGACTTTCGCTATATCGTCTTCCAAATTCCCGGTGGTGATCCTTTGTGCAAAATCTTGATGGTAGATAGGGGAGGGCTTTGATTTCAAAGCATTGGCCAAGGATTCGTTGACAAGTCGGTTCCTGACCCCTTTGTTTTCCAAGGTTAACCCTTTGGCTTTTTCCTTATCGTTAAGTTCCCGGGGTACGATGTCGAGCAAGAGTACCTCGACCCCGATATTGGCAAAATGGCAGGCTATACCGCTTCCCATGATGCCAGAACCGATAACGGCTACTTTTTTAATGTGCTTGTTCATTAATGTATTGGTTAATTTGTTTTCGTAACCTTATTATAGATGGCTTTTTCAGCAATCAGCTGATTGATCTTATCCATTACTTCAAAAAAGCAATCCAACTTTTCTTTGGATACGCTCCCTTTCACAGCCTCGTTGAATTGAAGGACCACCGCTTTGGAGTCCGTTCGTTTTTCCAACCCAAAAGGGGTTAAATGGATCAATACGCCCCTGCCATCATTCGGATTCGGCTTTCGTTCGATCAACCCTTTTTCCTCCATACTCTTTAAGATACGGCTAAGGCTCGTGGCTTCCATTCCCATTTTGGGGCCCAATGCCGTGGAAGGAGTGCCCGTTTTTGGATCGATGCTCAACAAGGTGAACCCGACCGCCATGGTTGAATCAAAGATTTTGGCCTCCTCGTTGTACATTCTGGCCACCGCTTGCCATGTGGCTCGCAGGGCATAATCGATTGTAATATCCTTCATGTTTTCTGTTGTGGGCTTTCAAATATACCAAAAATATATTATGCATGCATAATATATTTATAAATTTTTTAGGGGTGGCCGATGTATTTTAAACCGCCGAAAAAATAGGACCCTGGGATGTCAATCCCACAGATATACAACCATTTCCGGTCAGGAATTTAGGGAGTCGGCACTTAAGAATGCTGATAGATGGAATTGTACAGGTCGACGTAAATCGCTTTGATGGCTTTTCGCTTCAATTTCATGGTTGGGGTCAAATGTCCCCCTGCTATGCTCCAAATTTCAGGGGTAAGTCGAAATTGCTTTACTTTTTCCCATTTGGCAAAACTTTCGTTGGCCGAATCAACTTCTTCCTGAAAACGATCTATAACCATTTGGTCTTTGATCATTTCAGCGTCAGAAGAATAGGCAAGCTGATGCCGCTTGGCCCAGTCCCGCAAAAACACAAAATCGGGCTGTACAAGGGCAGCGGGCATTTTTTCGCCCTCACCCACTACCATGATCTGTTCGATAAAGCGCGATTGTTTAAAACGGTTTTCCAGTAATTGCGGCGCTACATATTTCCCGCCGGAGGTTTTGAACATTTCCTTTTTCCTATCGGTGATCCTCAAAAATCCGTCCGCATCGATTTCCCCGATATCGCCGGTGTGGAAGTAGCCATCGATCATTACTTCCGCCGTTTTCTCCGGGTCTTTATAGTAGCCCATCATCACTTGGGGCCCTTTGACACAGATTTCGCCATCCGCTGCAATTTTCACTTCGGTACGATCGAGCAGTCTTCCGACAGTGCCGATACGGAATCCACCATTGCGCATATCGTTCACCGAAACTACCGGAGAAGTCTCCGTAAGCCCGTAACCTTCCATGACGCCCATCCCTGCGGCATTGAAAATTCTCGCCAGTCTGGGCTGAAGCGCAGCGCTTCCAGAAGAAATGAGGGAGAGATTGCCGCCAAGTCCTTCTTTCCATTTGCTAAAAATAAGCTTGCGGGCCAAGGCCAATTGCTGCTCGTACCACCAACCATTTTGGCCATATGGTTCGTATTTCAACCCTATTGCGACAGCCCAAAAAAATAATTTCTTTTTTATCCCCGTCAGGTCCGTTCCTTTGGCGATGATCTTGTCATATACCTTTTCCAACAACCGCGGTACGGCCGTCATCACATGAGGGGCCACTTCTTTGAGGTTATCGCTGATCTTCTCCATCGATTCGGCAAAATATATCGAAACTCCTGCATATTGATAGAGGTACATCATCATGCGCTCATAGATATGGCAGACAGGTAGAAAACTCAAGCATCTGGCTTTGCCGTATTCAATGGCCAAACGCTTGCAACTTTCCAGGGTATTGCTCACCACATTGCTGTGCGACAACATCACCCCCTTGGGTCTTCCGGTAGTGCCCGAGGTATAGATCAAAGTAGCCAGATCACTTGGCTTCACAGCATCCTTTAGCTTCTCTACTTCGTTTTGGTTGGCGGTATCGGCCCCCAATTCGAGCAATTCTTTCCAATTTTTGCAAGTTGAGAGTTGATCGAAGGAATAAACGCCTTTTAAGGAAGGCACTTGATCTTGAACGGCCTTGACCTTCTCATAGATCTCACTGCAGGATACAAAACAATATTTTGATTCGGAATGGTTGAGCACATAGGCATAGTCTTCCTGTGAGATGGTGGGGTAGATGGGAACGTTCTGCGCCCCCAATTGAAGAATGCCGATATCCAGAATGTTCCACTCCGTGCGATTGGTCATTGATATCAATGCAATTTTATCGTTGGATTTTACCCCAAGCCGCAGTAGGGCACGACTGATCGCATTGGCTTTATTGATATATTCCTTGGTGGAGGTGGCCACCCATTGGCCCTCGTATTTGGTGACTAGGCTTTCTTTGAGATCGTATTGCGCCAATTGGTAATAGGGGAAGTCGAAAAGACGGGTGATATTTTGCATATGATAGTTCTATCTGGTCACTGCAAAATAAGAAAAGGGAATGGTATAATAAAATGGAACCATCAATAAAAACGCGCTCTGATTATTAGGTCCTCAAGTGAACGATTGATTTCTTGGAAATATGTTAAACGGAGTTCCTATTTCCTGGGGGTGGCCGATCCTCCATATATAAAGGCCCGGTTAAACCGACCAAAATCTATCAAGCCCAATTGCAATCCCAAATGTTCTTGGTCTTTCCCTTAATGATGTGGGTGTTGTTCTATCCAGACCCGGGCATTGACAAAAGCTTCCAGCCATGGTGATACCTTGTCTTGACGTTCGGCGGGGTAGTGTGCCCAGTTCCAGGGAAAGGTCGATCGTTCAATGTGTGGCATGGTCACCAAATGGCGACCGCTGCGGTCGCAAAGCATGGCGGTGTTATAATCGCTGCCGTTGGGGTTGGCAGGGTATGCCGCATAACCATATTTGGCGACGATATGGTAACGACCTTCGGGCTGGGGCAACACAAATTTCCCTTCCCCATGTGAAATCCATACCCCAAGCGTGGTCCCCGCAAGCGTCGATAGCATCACGGAATTGTTTTGCTGAACGGTGACCGAGGTAAAGTTACTTTCATGTTTACCGGAATCGTTATAAGTCATCCTGCCATGGACCTGATGCTCTGGATTGATCAGATCAAGCTCCATGAACAGCTGACAGCCATTGCAGATCCCAATGGACAAGGTGTCGGGCCTTGCGAAAAACCTTTTCAAGGCCTCATTTGCCTTTGTATTGTACTTAAAGGCCCCTGCCCATCCTTTGGCACTACCCAGCACATCGGAATTCGAGAAGCCGCCAACGGCCCCCAGCAATTGGATGTCTTCCAAGGTCTCCCGTCCCGAAATAAGGTCGGTCATATGCACGTCTTTTACCTCAAATCCGGCAAGGTACATGGCGTTTGCCATTTCGCGTTCCGAATTACTGCCTTTTTCACGAAGGATGGCGGCCTTAGGCCTCAACCCGGCAGGGCGTGGAGAAAGATGTCCGGTAAAATGTGACGGGAAAGTGTAACGCAACGGCTGTTGTTTATAGTTGACGAAGCGCTCCTTGGCCAACCCTGATCGGGTTTGCTTGGAATCCAAAAGGAAGGAAGTCTTGAACCAAGTATCGCGCAACGATGTGATGTTCAAACCCATTTCCACACTTCCGTTCCTAAGGGTAAGGGTACTTTGGGAAACCACTTGCCCTATTTTGACAAAATCAAGGCCCGAATCGGTCAAAAAACCTTCCGTTTCCGGTGCATTGGATTGAAAAACAAGGCCGGCATTTTCGGAGAACAGTAATTTGATGGTATCGGACTCGCCCAAAAGGGACAGGTCCAAATCGGCTCCCAGATCATTGTCGGCAAAACACATTTCCAATAACGTGGTGATCAAACCGCCGGATGCCACATCATGGCCCGCTACGATTTGTCCTTTTTTGATCAATTCCTGAATGGCATTGAATGCCCTGCCAAAATAAGTGGGATCTGCAATGGAGGGGGCTTCATTTCCAATGCCTTTCAAAACTTGGGCCAAGGAAGACCCGCCAAGTTTGTAATTATCCTTGGAGAGGTTGATATAATAGATCGGCCCGCCATTTCTTTTGAATACCGGTTCCACAACTTTGGTTATGTCTGAACAATTGGCCGCCGCGGAAATGATCACGGTTCCCGGGGACAGCACTTCCCCATCTTGATATTTTTGTTTCATGGAAAGGGAATCCTTCCCCGTGGGTACGTTGATGCCAAGGGCAATCGAAAAGTCGGATACCGCCTCTACGGCTCGATACAATCGGGCATCTTCCCCTTCATTTTTGCAGGGCCACATCCAATTGGCGGAGAGGGACACCGATTTCAGGCCTTCCATTAAAGGGGCCCAAACGATATTGGTCAAGGCTTCCGCGATGCTGTTCCTGCTGCCTGCTTCGGGATCGATCAACCCGGAAATAGGGGAATGCCCAATGCTGGTGGCAATCCCTTCCCGGCCTTTAAAATCCAAGGCCATAACGCCACAATTGTTCAATGGGAGCTGCAACGGTCCAACACATTGTTGTTTGGCCACACGGCCACCGACGCAACGGTCGACTTTATTGGTAAGCCAATCTTTACAGGCCACCGCTTCCAATTGCAATAACTGTTCAAGGTAGTCGTGAAAATGTTCGAGTTTATAGGTCAAGGGACCGTACCCACGGTCGATGTGAACATCGGTCATCACCGTTTTGGGAGAACTCCCGAACATGTCTTCGAGATCCATGTCCATAGGCTTTTCCCCGGTAAGGCCCGATTCGAACGTAAACCTATGATCGTTGGTTACCGTACCCACCGTATACATGGGGGAACGTTCCCTTTCGGCAATCCTTTCGAGCAGTGCCAGGTCTTTTTTTCCGATGACAAGTCCCATGCGCTCCTGGGATTCATTTCCTATGATTTCCTTGGCCGATAAGGTGGGATCGCCGATGGGCAATTTGTCCAAGTCGATGCGACCGCCAGTGTCCTCTACCAATTCGGAAAGGCAGTTGAGGTGTCCACCGGCACCATGATCGTGAATGGAAACGATCGGGTTATGGTCGCCTTCCACCAAACCACGAATGGCATTGGCTGCCCTTTTCTGCATTTCAGGATTGGAGCGCTGTACGGCATTGAGTTCGATCGCCGCGCTGAATTCGCCCGTATCCGCACTGGAGACGGCCGCTCCGCCCATCCCGATGCGGTAATTGTCCCCCCCTAAAATAACGATGCTGTCGCCCGATTTAGGTTTGTCTTTTATGGCTTGATCGGCTTTGCCATAGCCAATTCCACCTGCCTGCATGATCACTTTGTCATAGCCCAAACGTCTTGAAGCCTCTTTGTGTTCAAAGGTCAATACGGAACCTGCAATCAGAGGTTGGCCAAATTTATTCCCAAAATCGGAGGCGCCGTTCGATGCTTTGATCAGGATATCCACAGGGGTTTGGTAAAGCCAATTGCGTTCGGGAAGGCCTTTTTCCCAAGCGCGGTCCTTTTCCAAACGGGAATAGGCCGTCATATAAACCGCAGTGCCCGCCAAGGGCAAAGATCCTTTCCCCCGGCCAATCGATCTCGGATTTCACCACCCGAACCGGTTGCCGCCCCATTGAACGGTTCAACGGTAGTGGGAAAATTATGGGTTTCGGCTTTTAAGGAAATAACCGATTCAAATTCCTTTTCTTCATAGTAATCGGGCATGTCGGCCCTTTTTGGGGCAAACTGCACAACCTTCGGCCCTTTGAGGAAAGCCACGTTGTCTTTATAGGCGGAGATGATGTTGTTTGGATTCGCTTTGGCTGTTTTCTTGATCAATTGAAATAAGGAGTCGGCCATTTCCTTGCCATCGATCACAAAGGTGCCATTGAATATTTTATGGCGACAATGCTCCGAGTTTACCTGGCTGAAGCCAAAAACCTCAGAATCGGTGAGCTTTCGCTTCATTTTTTTGGCGAGCCGTTCCAGATAGGCAACTTCATCGTCGCTCAATGACAAACCCTCCTGTGTGTTATAGGCAGCGATATCATCTATTTCCAGAATCGGTTGGGGGCGTACATCAATCGTAAATATATCTTGGGTCAGCCGCGGGAATTTTTGGAAAAGCATTGGGTCAAAACCAATATCCTCTGAAGCCACCGCTTGGAACGACTCGATACGGATGATTCCGGAAATACCCATATTTTGGGTGATTTCAGTGGCATTGGTGCTCCAAGGCGTAACCATTGCGGCTCTTGGTCCAACAAAAAAGGCGTCGATTGACGCCCTATTTATTTTAGGTTGGTTGCCGAACAACCAGCTGAGTTTATCATTGTCTTCCTTTGTAAGATCGCCAACGGTCTGTACCGCAAAAATCTTGGTGCTTGCATCCCCGAAAAAGTGAATCATGAACCGTTTGGGTATTTGGTTTAAGAAAGGTCAAATTTACATCTTTTTACCCAAAGATAATTTGCGAATAATTAACAGAATTTAAATGCATTGTTGATTACTTCTTCGCCAATCTTGCCATGTAAAACCCATCAAAGCCGGTTTTGGAGGCGTATAATTTGCGTTCTTCTTCCAAACTAAAATCTTTGCCTTCTTCCGAAGCAAGGAATTTCACGACTTGCTGGTTGTTTTCTTGGGGGAGGATAGAACAAGTGGCGTAAACCATTTTTCCCCCGGATTTGACCATTTTGCTATGGCTTGAGAGGATTTCCTGCTGGGTCTGCATCACTTTTTCCAAAAATTCGGGCTGCATTTTCCACTTTGCATCCGGGTTTCTTTTGAGTACCCCCATCCCCGTACAGGGCGCATCGATAAGGACACGGTCGGCGGTGCCATAGAGTTTTTTGATCACCTTGGTAGAATCGATCGGGCGGGGCTCGATATTGTGCGCCCCGTTTCTTTTGGCCCTTCTTTTGAGTTCCTTGAGTTTGTTTGCATAGATGTCGAGCGCTATCAACTGGCCTTTGTTTTCCATGAGGGCGGCCAAATGAAGGGTTTTTCCACCCGCACCGGCGCAGCTGTCGATGACCCTTTGGCCAGGGGCTACCTCCAAAAATTCCGACACCAGTTGTGAATTGGCATCCTGGACTTCAAAATTCCCATTTTTAAAGGCGGCGGTGATGAACACATTGGCCCGTTCTTCCAACTTAAGGGCATCGACATGGCCTTTGATGGGTTCCGCAACGATACCCTCATCCAATAAGGCCTTTCGCAATTGCTCACGGGTTGTTTTTAAGGTATTGGCGCGCAGCACCACTTCGGCCTGTTGGTTGAGCGCCGATATTTCGGACGTCCACAGTTTTTCACCCAAGGCCTTTTCCCCAAGTTCATCGAGCCAGTCGGGAATCGACTCCTTGAATTTTCTGATTTTCGAGAGCTCGTCGAACCGCCCTTTTATCTTTCTGGCGGGAACGGGTTCCAGTTGTTTCCAATCGGGAAGCGCTATGCCCCTTAACACTGCCCAAACCGCAAACATCCTGAACAATTTGGGTCTGGTGTAGGGCGACTTCACTTCTGCTATTTCTGCGTACAGCCTTTTGTAGCGTACCATGTCGTAAGTGGTCTCGGCAATAAAACCGCGGTCTCGCGCGCCCCAACGTTTATCGTATTTGAGCACCTTTTCGACCACTTTGTCGGCGTATTCCCCTTCATTGAATATGAAGTTGAGCGCATCGACCACTGCAAAGACCAGGTTTCTGTGTAATTTCATTATAAAAATTAAGCCTTCAAAGGTATGGTATTCGTTAGGATTCCTTTACCTTTTGAAAAACTTTATGCCCATGAGACCCAGTTTGCTTTTTTTGATTTTTTGTTTCATGCTTTCCTGCAACCCTAAAGAAAAACGAAAACCTTTTACTGCTGTGGAAATCGAAATCATTTATGAAGACTCGCTGAGTATCAGGGCCATCGAGATCATGGGCAACAGCTTGGCGTTCGCGGCCGACAAGGGCGTTTTTGGCACGATCGATCTGCAATCCGGGAAACTGCGCTCCAATGTACAGCGATTTGACACCATTGTTCCCGAATTCCGTGCCGTGGCCCATACCGCCAACGATTTCTTCATGCTATCTGTCGGAAATCCTGCCTTGTTGTATAAAACGGGGGATCATGGTGGCATGGAACTGGTATATCGTGAAGCGGGGGAAGGGGTCTTTTACGATGCCATGTCCTTTTGGAACGATGGCGAGGGCATCGCTTTTGGCGATAGTATGAAGGGTTGTCTGAGCATTATCGTCACAAGGGATGGGGGTTTCTCTTGGTCGAAACTGCCCTGTTCCCAATTGCCGGCCGCGTTGGAAAACGAAGGGGCATTCGCGGCCAGCAACACCAATATAAAAACCATAGGGGACCAGGTTTGGATCGGGACCACGGGAGGGCGCATATTGCATTCGCCCGACAAGGGGAGGCATTGGGAAGTTTTCATGACGCCCATAAGAAAACAAAAGCCAACTGAGGGCATCTATTCCATCGATTTTTATGATCAAAATTTGGGATTTGCGATAGGGGGCGATTACACCGATCCCGAAAATAAAAGCGCAAATAAGGTAGCGACGGTTGATGGAGGAAAGACTTGGAATATCATGGCAGACGAGTTAGAACCAGGGTATCAGAGCTGTGTGCGGTTTCTGCCCAATGGCGAAGGCAGGGTAATGGTGAGCACGGGCTTTACGGGAATTTATTATACCATCGATTCCGGAAACCACTGGAAAAAGTTATCATCGGAACCATTTTACACTTTTAGGCCGTTAAATGATTCCGTGGCCTATGCGGCGGGCCGGAATCGCATTGCAAAACTTAAGTTTCGGTAAAAGCAGCCCTATCGCTTAAGGATGGCCTCCGTTTTTCTGACGGTATTGTTTGATCAACTGGCGTTTGAATTCCTCTTCCGACCGCAACAGCATCAAGGTTTTTTTGGCAGAAATCAATTTTACCATCTTTTTAAGGAAATTTTGTTCCAGTACTTCCTCTTCTTCTTCGAAACTGATGTACTGGCTTACCAGATCGGAAGCCTCTTTTTCGGAAAGGGCGTCGGCGTTCCTTATTTTTTCCCTGATTTGAACGCGTTCTTTTCGGCGCAAGGCCTCGCGTTCTTGCTCATATTCATTGTAAATGGGCCAAAATGCCTGGGCCTCTTGACTGCTGAGATTCAGTTTTTCGGTAAGGAAGGCTACTTTTAAGGCTTTGATCTTATCGCCGTCCGGTCTATGCTGTCCGTTGATGGCCATACCGGCAAGCAAACAGGCCATAAACACCATACGTTTGATATTATTCATCATTGTTTAGATTTAATTCTTCAAATTCATCCGTATTATTGTTCAGATAATCAATCACATTTTCTTCATTCAGTCGGCGCTCCAAAATATCACCGATCTCCAATTCATCTACGGGGATGACTTCCGCGATTTCCATGGTTGACAAGCCAAATTCATTGACTTCAAAATAATTTTCAATATCGGAGTTTGCCAAATCTTCAAATCCTATTTCTTGAGGCACGTTCCATTGTATGCCTATATAGAGCAACGCAACCGCCGCAACTGCTGCCGCCGCATAATAATATTTTCGGAACCGGTGCAGCGGGATTACCTTGACCGGAGGTTCGGCCAATCGTTGTTCTATTTTGTGATGTAAATCATCAAAATAGCCGTCGGGGACGGAAAAGCCTTCCGATTCCGGCAAACGGCCCACTTCGTTGGAGATTTTCCCCATCAGTCGGCCCGTAAAGCCTTCAAAGTAATCTTCCGGCGTTTTATAAGGGTTCTTCTTATTCAATTCCTTCATTTGTTTATAGGACTGTTTTCAGTGCGAAAGGTTTAATTTGTCGTTAAATAGGCTTCAATTTTCTTCACCGCCAAATGGTAGGAGGCTTTTAGTCCGCCCACTGAGGTTTCCAATATTTCCGAAATTTGTTCATATTTCAATTCCTCGAAATATTTCATATTGAAGACCAATTTCTGTTTTTCTGGCAGGGTGGCGATCGCTTTTTGCAACTTGAGCTGTATCGCATCTCCTTCAAAATAAACATCGGCTTCCAAATTGTTGGCCATGGTTTCTTGGTATCCCTGCAGATCCTGACCCAATATTTTCGATTTTGATTTTAAAAAACTGAAGGCCTCATTGGTCGCTATGCGATACATCCATGAGTACAATTTGCTATCCCCTTTAAAGCCCTCTATATTTCTAAAGATCTTGATAAAGGTATTTTGGAGTACGTCATCCGTGTCATCATGGTCTATAACGATACGGCGGATATGCCAATATAACGGTTTTTTATAAGTATTGACCAACACCTCAAAAGCCGATGCCCGGGTATTCCCATCTTTTAGTTGGTATACTAATGTTTCTTCCGTTAACAATGATTCGGTAGTAAGGTTGTTGATAAGACCCTAAAATTAGCGAAAGGTTTAACCATCCACAAACCTTATTTCTTGGGACCGGTAGCAAAATGGCCCTCAAGCCGGTTTTAAAATAACTGCGCCATGGCAAGTTTGAGTGGCACCCCGCACTAAAAGGATTGCATTTCAACCAGCTTTTTGTAGACTCCGTTTTTGGCCAAAAGTTCGGCATGGGAACCCTGTTCCACGATTTCCCCTTTCTGTAGTACCACAATGGTATTGGCACTCTGAATGGTCGAAAGCCTGTGCGCAATGACGATGGAAGTACGGTTGCGCATCATTTTCTCGAGGGCATCCTGCACCAATCTTTCACTTTCGGTATCGAGTGCGGAAGTGGCCTCGTCCAAGATCATGATCGGGGGGTTTTTTAATACCGCCCTCGCAATGGAGAGCCGTTGTTTCTGTCCGCCGCTCAATTTATTGCCGCTATCGCCAATATTCGTGTTATAGCCCTCCGGAAGTTCCGTGATGAACTCATGGGCATTGGCAATTTTAGCCGCGTCGATAATTTCTTCCATACTGGCGTTTTGCCTGCCCAGTCCGATATTGTTCTTGACCGTATCGTTGAATAAAATAGAATCTTGTGACACCAGGCCGATGAGGCTGCGCAGCGAGGTCTTGGTGATGTCCTTGATATTGATGCCATCGATTAGAATTTCCCCTTCGTTCACATCATAAAACCGGGTCACCAAATTGGCAATGGTGCTCTTCCCGCTGCCCGATTGGCCAACCAGGGCCACGGTATGTCCTTTCGGAACTTTCAAACTGAATTTTTTCAGTACGGAATCTTCTTCATATTGAAAGGTGATGTTCGCCAAATGCACCGCCGATTCGAAATCTTTTTTCTCTACCGCATGCGGTGCATCCTTGATTGGATTTTCGGTTTCCAAAACCTCCAGCACCCTTTCTGCGGCCGCATTGCCTTTTTTTACTCCGTAGGCCGCTTTGCTGATCGATTTTGCAGGGGTCAGGATGTTATAGGCCAAGCCCATATAGGCGATAAAGGAGGAGGCGTCCA
This sequence comes from uncultured Flavobacteriaceae bacterium, assembly GCA_963760375.1. Classification (GTDB taxonomy): domain Bacteria; phylum Bacteroidota; class Bacteroidia; order Flavobacteriales; family Flavobacteriaceae; genus Pelagihabitans. The sequence continues at coordinate 900,384 of CAVXCS010000005.1, forward strand.
GCGTGTCCTCCACCAATACCATTTTGCCGCCGAACCAAAGCAACACACCGATGACAAGGATGCCCAAAAATTCACCTGAAGGCACCGCTAAATTCTGCCGGTTCAACAATTGGTTTGAAAAATCGAAGAACCGTTTCGTTGAGGCTTTAAAGATCTGATAAAAGTGCGATTCGGCATTGAAGGCCTTCACGACCCGGAGTCCACCAAGGGTTTCTTCGACAATCGATAAAAACTGGCCCTGTTCGCGTTGCACATTGTCGGATTGTCGCTTGAGCGATTTGCCGATGGACGAGATGATCATCCCTGACACAGGGATGAAAATGAATACAAAGATGGTCAGTTTCACACTGATCAAAAACATGATCACTATGGTAAACAAGATGGTCAGGGGTTCCCTGACGATCAGTTCGAGTACCGAAAGAAAGGAATGCTGGATTTCCAAAACATCGGAGGTGATCCTGGCAATGATGTCGCCTTTGCGCTTCTCCGAATAATACGAGATGGGCAATTCGGTGATTTTTTGGTACAATTTGTTCCTGATATCCATCAAGACCCCATTTCTAAGGAAGGTGATAAAATACATGGCCAAATAGTTGAAGATGTTTTTGAACAAAAAAAGCACCAGAACCAGGCCGATGACCAATACGAGCCCGTTCATGGGATCGTCTTGCGAGAGGCGGCCCACCTGATAGTTCATATAGTCTAGATAGTAGTCTTTCAACTTGCCGATCCCCTCAAAATTGGGCGGAGCGGTCACTTGTTTTGTTTTATCGAACAGCACCTCCAGCATGGGAATCAATGCCGCGAACGAGAGCGCGCTGAACAGCGCATAGAGTATGTTGAATAGGATGTTCAGATAACCGTATTTGCGATAGGGTTTCGCAAAACGGAGGATTTTTTTAAAATAATCCATTAATTGAGTTTGAGTTCCTTAAGGATACGGTCGATCTTTGCATCCAATTGCGCTCCCACTTTTTGGAAGTCCGCCGATTTGTCCAACCGGGCATTGACGCTAAAATAGAATTTAATCTTGGGTTCGGTCCCGCTGGGCCTTGCCGCCATTCGGGTGCCATCTTCTGTCGTATAGATCAAAACATTCGATTTTGGGATATCGATTTTGGTGGTTTTCCCGGAAATCAAATCCTTGGAGGTCGAGGTATTGTAATCATCGACCATGATTACGGGAGAACCGTCGAGCTGCTTCACGGGTTGTTCTTTATAATCGACCATCATCTGTTTTATTTCTTCCGCTCCTGAAATGCCTTTTTTGGTCAGGGAAATCAGTTTTTCTTTGTAAAAACCATATTTCACATAGCAATCGATCAAATCCTTATAAAAAGAACTGCCATTGGCTTTGGCCTGTGCACCGATCTCACAGGCGAGCAGGGTAGCGGTTACGGCATCCTTATCGCGAACGAAGTCTCCTACCATATAACCGAAGCTCTCTTCCCCGCCCCCCACAAAATACTGGTCGGGAAAATCCTTGATCATTTTGGCGATCCACTTGAAGCCGGTAAGGGCGGTTTTATATTCAATGCCATATGATTTTGCCATTTCCTGCATCATTGGCGTGGAGACTATGGTGGAAGCGATGAACTCGTTCCCCGAAAAGCCTTTTTTCTTCTGCTGATCCAAAAGAAATTTGGTCATCAATATCATAGTCTGATTCCCATTCAGGATCTCCATTTTTCCTTCCAAGTTCCTGACGGCTATACCCAAACGATCTCCGTCCGGATCGGTGCCTACCACCATGTCCGCACCGATGGCCTCCGCCTCGTTGATGGCCATGGATAGCGCTTCAGGCTCCTCGGGGTTCGGGGATTTAACCGTAGGGAAATTGCCATCGGGTACTGCTTGTGCCGCAATGATGTTCACATTTTCATATCCGGCACGCTTCAATACTTCAGGTATGGCGGTGATAGATGTACCGTGCAGGGAAGTAAAAACGATTTTAAAATTATCCTTGTCTTTGGCCTTGAAATTTCCATTTACAAGGGAAGCCTTGATAAAAGCCTCGTCCACTTCCTTGTCTATCATTTGGATCAGGGAATTGGAAGCTTTAAAATCGATGTCTTCAAAAGAAAGGCGGTTAATTTCTGCAATGATTTCACCGTCTTGCGGGGGAACGATTTGACCACCGTCGGTCCAATAAACCTTATAGCCATTGTATTCGGGGGGATTATGCGAGGCCGTCAAAACAATACCGGCATGGCATTTCAAATATTTCACCGCAAAGGAAAGTTCCGGGGTGGTACGCAATGCCGAAAAAAGATAAACTTTGATTCCATTGGCCGAAAATACCTCTGCCACAGTTCTGGCCAAGGTATCACTATTGTGCCGGCAATCATAGGCGATGACCACCTTGACCTGTTCCGCTGGATATGTTTCCTTGAGATAATTGCTCAGGCCCTGGGTACTTTTGCCCAAAGTGTATTTATTGATACGGTTGGTGCCCACTCCCATGACGCCACGCATGCCCCCCGTGCCAAATTCCATATGCTTGTAGAAACGGTCTTTGAGTTCCTCCGGGTCGTTTTTGAGCAGGTTTTCGACTTCACTCTTGGTCTTCTCATCGAAAAAATCGGTAAGCCAGCCTTTGGCTGTTTGAAGGGTAACATCCATAGTATTTTGCTTTCTTTAAAAAATAAAATTACGAAGAATATTCTTTTTGTTTTTGGGAAAGGTTAAGCTCCTCCGCTATGGTATAGCGGGTTTCGTTTTTTCGCGAGCGTATCAGTATTTCGCCCAAGAATCCGGCCAAGAACAACTGGGTACCTATGATCATGGCGGTCAAAGCGATAAAGAACTGTGGACGATCCGTGATCAATCGGCCAGTAGGGTTTAAAAATAGTTTATCGATTCCTAGATACAGCGCAAACCCTAGGCCAATGATAAACATCAAGACCCCTAGGGCTCCAAATAGGTGCATGGGCCTACGACCGAATTTGGAAACGAACCAGACCGTTATTAAATCCAAAAAACCATTGATAAATCGTTCCATGCCAAACTTTGTTTTTCCGTATTTCCGTGCTTGGTGGTGCACTACTTTTTCACCTATTTTGGCAAAACCTGCACTCTTTGCCAAAACGGGAATATATCGGTGCATTTCGCCTGAGACTTCGATAGATTTCACCACCGCATTTCGGTAGGCCTTTAGGCCGCAATTGAAGTCGTTCAACCGCACCCCGGAAGTCTTACGTGCCGCCCAATTGAATAATTTTGAGGGCATGTTCTTGAAAACCACCGAATCGTATCGCTTCTTTTTCCAGCCCGACACCAGATCATAGCCATCTTCCAGGATCATTTTATACAATTCGGGAATTTCCTCTGGATTGTCCTGTAGATCGGCGTCCATGGTGATGATCACTTCGCCTTCTGCCGCCTTAAAACCGGCGTGCAGGGCTTGGGACTTACCATAGTTTTTCTGGAATCGCATTCCCTTTACATCAGGGTTTTCAAACGATAAAGCCTTGATAAGATCCCATGAACCGTCGCTGCTACCGTCATCTATGAACAGGATCTCATAAGAAAACCGATTGGATCGCATTACCGATGCGATCCAATCATGAAGTTCTTTTAAGGATTCTTCCTCGTTGAGCAGAGGAATTACGATTGACAGGTTCATGCGTTACTTCTGAAATATTTTCAAAAGTAAGTAAATTTACGCGTCCGGCTTCTGTTTTTTCATGACCAGGCCGGTAATCCAGCCGATGACCAATCCAATTATAATGCTGAAAATTAAAATGAAAGGATACGCCAACCATGCGAACTTTTTCTGCATTTCCACCCCCTGTTGCCATTGTTCATCGGTAATCTTGGGATTCTCTTCCAGGGCTTTTACCTTTGCGATGTCCATGGCCTTGTCCATAAAACCCGGTTCAATGACATTGGTCAACAAGGCATAATAGATAAGGCCTATGATGGCAGATACAAGACCGATGCCCATCCCAAGTTTCAAAGCCTCCGAAACTTTTAGGTATCCATCATTTGCCTTTTTGAACTGCGAGGCAGCAATCACTATGGCTACCGCGGTCAATAGAATGCCGATAACCTGAACGGGCCAGCTTTGTTCGTAATGCATGTCCATGGTGTACAGCATGAACGAGAAGACCACACTTGCCAATCCCAGAATTAATCCGAAGGTCCATGCAAATTTTCCAATTTTAGGTTGATTTTGTTCCATTTTAAATATCTTTTAGTAGTTTGGAAGGTTAGTTGTTTTTTAGGGTAATTTGTTACATTTAAAGATACGATTATTTGTTTCAATTTTTTTTGAGGTATAAAATTGTTGGTTTGTGAAATTTGCTTAAATTTGCAGCCTGAATTTCAGCAGAATTAAAGCTTTTGGAGATGAGAAAAAACATACACCCGGAAAATTATAGATTGGTAGCCTTTAAAGATATGTCGAATGATGATGTCTTCCTTACCAAATCTACCGCAGATACCAAAGAAACCCTTGAAGTTGACGGGGTGGAATATCCATTGGTAAAATTGGAGATTTCCAGAACATCACATCCTTTCTATACCGGAAAGGCAAAATTCTTGGATACTGCAGGACGTATCGATAAGTTCAAGAACAAATACGATAAATTTAAGAAAGCCGCTCCTGTTGCTGCGCCGGAAGAGCCGGTGAAGGCACCGGAAGCAGAAGTGAAAGCCAAACCGGGCAAGGAAGCCCAAGCAGGGAACGAAGAAGAATAGATTTATAGGATTGAAAATATTCAAGCCTCCGTACATCGGAGGCTTTTTTTTTCAATTCATCCGCGTAATGGCCAATTGCCTAGGCAATTTTTTATCAAAATGAACCGGCCAATAAATTAAAATTCCCCTCCAGCTTCGCTTCATATTGGTTATTTTTGCCATAAATCAACCGACCCATGAACTATATCCTCTTCGATGGGACCGTCAGGAACCATTTGCTGCCTTTTACCTTTACCAGGCCGGTGGCCGACATCAGGGTGGGCATTATGACCATTCGCGAAAAGTGGGAGCACTATTTGGGAACCACCACGACCACCCTCACCGAGGATTACCTTTCGGAAAAATTTCCCATGGTGGAAATGCAGGAGAATGTCCTTATCAACGCATCCTATTTGCCCAATGGCGAATTGATCGCCCTAGTGGAGGCTTTGTGTGAAAACGACGCGATTTTCCATGGTGAGGAAGTGATTGCCTTTTTTACCAAGGACACCCAGGAGGAAGTTGATTTCTCTAAATACAGGGCAATCGAATTCAATGGAGAGGTCATGCGCATTGAACACACCTGGGATATTTTTTCAAAAAACGGGGAAGCCCTTCAGGCCGATTTCGATTTGATCACAGCGGGCCGAAAAAGTGCCCCGATCTCCAAAACCAACCACTTGATCAATGCCAAGAACATCTTCTTGGAAGATGGGGCCAAGGTCGAATTCAGCATACTTAACGCCACTGAGGGCCCCATTTATTTGGGCCGAAATTCAGAGGTCTGGGAAGGCAACCTTATTCGAGGTGCTTTTGCCCTTTGCGACCACGGGGTCGTAAAGATGGGCGCCAAGATCTATGGAGCCACTACTGTCGGCCCCTATGGCAAGGTCTGTGGGGAAATCAGCAATTCGGTCATCTTTGGATACTCCAGTAAAGGCCACGAAGGCTATTTGGGAAATGCAGTCCTGGGGGAATGGTGCAATATCGGGGCCGATTCCAACAACTCCAACCTTAAGAACAATTATGCCAAAGTGCGCATGTGGGATTATGCCACGGAGCGTTTTGAGCAGACCGGCCTACAGTTTTGTGGTCTGATGATGGGCGACCATAGCAAGACGGCAATCAATACCATGTTCAATACCGGGACCGTCATTGGGGTAAATTGCAATATTTATGTACCCGGATTTCCTCGAAATTTCGTGCCGAGCTTCAGCTGGGGAGGTGCCTCGGGATTCTCCACGTATCCAACGGATAAGGCATTCGAGGCCGCGAAGGTCATGATGGCAAGAAGGGGCGTTGAATTTGATGGGAAAGAGGCAAGGATTCTGGAAGCCGTATTCGAATTGACCCAAAAATATAGGAATTATTGATCGCACCCACTTTATTCAATAAAGGCGTGTTGGTTCAGGGTTGGCTATCCCCCAATGCCGGATCTGAAGCTTGAGTTCAGTGTCCGGTGCATCCAAATAAATAGTCCCATTATCCAAAATGCATGGTATGGTCGACAATTCTGCCAACGAAACTGCTTATCTTTGCCATCCCTGTAAACAAACTTGGCATCCATGAAAAAAAAGGTAGCTTTTCATACCCTTGGCTGTAAGCTCAATTACTCCGAAACCTCGACCATTGCACGGGGATTTCAGGAGAAGGGTTTTGAACGCGTCGATTTTTCAGAAGAAGCGGATATGTACGTCATCAATACCTGTTCGGTGACCGATAATGCCGACAAGCGCTTTAAGACTGTCGTACGGCAGGCCTTAAATTCCAATCCAAAGGCATTTGTAGCGGCCATCGGCTGCTATGCACAGTTGAAACCCGAAGAATTGGCCGCGGTGGATGGCGTGGATCTGGTTTTGGGCGCAACGGAAAAATTTAAGATCACCGATTATCTCAATGACCTGAGTAAAAACGATTTTGGCGAGGTCCATTCCTGCGAAATCACCGAAGCCGATTTTTATGTGGGCAGCTATGCGATCGGGGAGCGAACAAGGGCTTTTTTAAAGGTTCAGGACGGTTGTGACTATAAATGCACCTATTGCACCATTCCGCTGGCCAGGGGCGTTTCGAGAAGCGATGCCTTGGAAAACGTACTGCGGAATGCCGCTGAAATTGCCGCCCAGGACATCAAGGAAATCGTTTTGACCGGGGTGAATATCGGGGATTACGGAAAAGGCGAATTCGGAGATAAAAGACATGAACACACCTTCCTCGATCTGGTGCAGGCCCTCGATAAGGTGCCGGGGATCAACCGATTGAGAATCTCGTCGATCGAGCCAAATCTGCTGCAGAACGAAACCATTGATTTTGTGGCCCAAAGTAATTCTTTCGTACCCCATTTTCACATCCCGTTACAAAGCGGGAGTGATGCCGTGCTCAAATTGATGAGGAGGCGATATCTTCGCGATCTCTATGCCGAAAGGGTGGCGCGCATCAAAAAAACAATGCCGCACGCCTGTATCGGAGTCGATGTGATCGTCGGTTTCCCAGGCGAAACCGATGACCACTTCATGGAAACCTACCATTTCTTGAATAACTTAAACATCGCCTATTTGCACGTGTTCACTTATTCGGAAAGGGACAATACGCTGGCAGCCCAAATGACTGGGGTAGTGCCCAAGAAAGTACGGCAAAAGCGGAGCAAGATGTTGAGGGGCCTATCGGTCAAAAAAAGAAGGGCCTTTTATGAAAGTGAACTGGGAAGTTGCAGAACGGTACTTTTTGAAGGGGAGAACAGAGAAGGCTATATTTTTGGATTCACCGAAAATTATGTCAGGGTAAAAGCACCATGGAATCCGGATTTGATCAACACCCTGCACCAGGTGAAGCTCAATTCGATTGACGAGGACGGATTGGTCCGTTTTGAATTTATGGAACAGAAAACAAAGGCAAAAAAAAACCTCCCTTTTTGGGAGGCGTAACCTTTTGATCAGATTCGTATGCCTACAGGAAGCATCTCTTTGTACTGCCGGTTCTTTCTCAAAAACCCTGCGATCTGTGGACTTGTTGGAACGACTCGCAAGTTCTTTTCCTGAATATGGTTCAGGACCGACTTAATGAACTGTTCCTTGAAGCCTTCAATTATAATCTCTTCTGGAATAACCAACTTGGTCAAAAACACCTTTCTTTCTTGGGAGGAGTATTCAATCTTGGCTAAATGGCCGTCTACCCTAGTTTCAAATTGGCGCAAGAAACTGTTGTCCTTAATTTCTACTTCATTCATATAGTTGAGTTTAAAATTGGTCTTAGACAAAAAAATTACGATGTTCCCGTATCGTAATTTCTGATAAAAGCTCACATTAAGTTAAAACATGAGGGTATTTTGGCAAACTGATACAAAAGTAGTAAAAAAAATGCTAATTTCCTAACCAAATAACTAGCATACGCCGATGGCAGATGATAAAATCCACGTTTATTTCATGCCCGGTATGGCCGCAAACCCATCCATCTTTAAAAACATCGATCTTCCCAAATCCCAATTTGAGGTGCATCTACTGGAATGGTTCATACCCTCGGAGGGAATGGGCATTTCGGCCTATGCCTTTGAAATGTCGAAAAGGGTGAAGCACAAAAATCCTGTTCTGGTCGGGGTTTCGTTCGGGGGTATTTTGGTTCAGGAGATGGGGCGATTTATCCAAACCAAAAAAATAATTGTGGTTTCGAGCGTGAAGCATGAGTCGGAATTGCCGAAGCGTATGATCTTTGCCAAATATACCCAGATACATAAGCTCCTGCCAACAGGCTTGGTCAACAATATTGAACTGCTGACGAAATATGCCTTCGGCGAGATCGTCACCAAACGCCTCAAACTTTATGAGGAGTACCTATCCATACGCGACAGATTTTACATTGACTGGTCTATCGACCAAATGGTGAACTGGCGTCAAACCCAACAGCACGAAGTGCTGGTGCATATCCATGGGGAAAAGGATGCCGTATTTCCCATAGGAAACATTAAAGGTTGCATCATTGTTAAGAATGGTAGCCATACCATGATCATTCATCGGGCAAAATGGTTCAATGAACATCTGCCCGCAATTATTTTGCAATAAGTCAGTTGTATTAATACCTTTACCATATAAAGAAACATAAAATCATGAAGGCCATAAAAAATATATTGATGCTCTTGGGCGTATTTTTTGTAATAAGTACGCTTGTGTTTGCGGTTCAAGGCAATGCTGTCGATGCCGCCGATGTGGCGGAGCAGGATGTCACGCCCGAACCCGGTACGGGATACCTTATCACCGCCATCGAAATTCCTGGCGACCTAAACTTCGCAGGGGAATCGGTGCCTTTGAGCGATCCGGAGGTGATGGAGCGGGTCGACCGCGAGTTTTTGGTAAATACCTATTGGCAGTCCAATGCCTTGTTGTTGATGAAAAGGGCCCATAAATATTTTCCGGTGATTGAACCCATTCTTGCCAAAAATGGGGTGCCGGACGATTTTAAATACCTCGCCCTGGCTGAAAGTGGTTTGCAGAATGTAGTATCTCCGGCGGGTGCGACCGGGTTCTGGCAAATAATGAAGGGTACCGGTAGGGATTATGGTTTGGAAGTGAACGATAATGTGGATGAAAGGTACCATTTGGAAAAAGCGACCGAAGTGGCCTGTAAGTATATTCTGAATTCAAAGGAGAAATTCGGAACCTGGACACTGGCCGCCGCTTCCTATAACGCCGGACCCGCAGCGATCGATAAATTCATGGGCATTCAGAAGGCCGAAAACTATTATGACTTGCTTTTGGGCGAGGAGACCGGGCGTTATGTCTTTCGAATTATGGCCATCAAGGAGATCTTGAACGATCCGGAGAAATATGGCTTCCACCTTGATCCAAAGGATATGTATTCGGCCGTGCCTACCTTTAAGGTCGAGGTCTCTGAACCCGTGCTGAGTTTTGCCGATTTTGCGAATAAATACGAAATCAATTACAAGATATTGAAAAGGCACAATCCTTGGCTTCGAGAGCCACATTTGGCCAATCAATCCAAAAAGGTATATACCTTGGAAATTCCAAACAAGGGGTACTATCAATTAGGGAAGTAGTACAATGGCACCTCAGATTTTTTTCATCTGTTGTTGCATCATCTTGATCTGCTCGGTAAGCATATTGTTCTTGTCCAATTTTTTGGCTTCCTGCAATAGGGTAGTGGCCTCCCGCTTTCGACGTTTTTGCATGGCAATGCCCGCAAGGCTTAATTTGGCCATGGCCACGTCATAATCCATCGTCAATCCGAACTTCAGCGCCTTTTTGAAATACTTTTCGGCTTCGGTAAGGTTTTTTTGTGAATGGATGATGCCATGGAGGTAATTGAAGTAGCCCTGTTGCTTTTGTGTCAGTGCGGCGGCCGGGTTATTGATTCTATCCAACCATTTTTGGGTGCCGATCAAATCCTGTTTTCGCATTCTAAGAAAAGCCAGTAAAATCATTTCATTTCTGAAATAGAGGAATACGAAAATCAGCGATAACAAGATCAAGGAAATGCCGTTGCCAATATTGCCTTCAATGAACTGGTAAACCGCATAGGCGATGATCAAGCCCGCAATGACCAATTTGATGTTTTTATTAAACATGGTATTATTTTATTAATTGATAGGTAATACTTGTTCTGATCGCGGTCGGTATCTTTTGCGCTCCCAGTTGAACCACCGTCCCAGTGCCATCCAATCGACCCTCTACCTTCATCATTTCGATGAATCCCGACTTGCGGTCTGTGGTGATTTCGGTGACTTGGGAACCCTCCAGCTTCATCGTGGTTCCTGGTTCAGTCACATCCATATCTACTTGGGCCGTTCCACCGATCTCGGCTTGGCGTTCATCGAGGCCGTTCAAGACCCATTTGTTTTTCGCCCTTAGTTTGCCGCTATAGTTATTTTCCCAAATATCACCGACCTTAATGGTTTTATTCGGATAAATAAAAGTCATTTGTTCATAGCTGTTCGCCATGGCTTCCGATCCGAATTCCTCACCGAGCGACTTTTTCATCAGGTTCAGTGAGTATTCATCGGTAAGCCCTGAGGCCTTGGCCATTTTAGCGACCAAGCTGTCGCCGCCCATGACCGAAAGGATGTCACCTGTTTTTGCCAGCGTAATCTGAACGGGGCTGTTGAGCAGGCTATTGAATATACGGGACTGCATATCGTCTTCCTCAACTTCTTTGGCCCGCACATTCATCATTTCACCCTGCAAACTGGAGGTCATCTTCATGTTGAGGTCCTTAAAGGTGAGTGCGATTTCATAATTACCCTCCTTTTGACCCAGAACCTTAAACTCTAAAATACCTTCAATATCATTCGTAATTTCGTGTTCCGTGCCTTCCATGCTTTGGGTGATCACTTGGTGCGCCTTCTGCAAAATGGTAAACACATCGCCCTTTTCCAAGTGATAGGATAAGGTGGTTTGGCCAAATCCCATAAGGCCAAAACAGAGGAAAAATGTGATGTACAAGGTAGATTTCATCGCAATGACAGCTCTATTTTTTTAAACGTTGCAAAAGTAAGAAAAACAATTGGAAACATTTTTTAAATTGGATTTGCCAAAGCGAAAACTCTTTGTATATTTGCGCCCAGTTTTGCGGGTTAGTCTGCAATAGAGTCGAAACAACAAAAAGGTCTAAAAAATGCCCGGTACAAAAAGAACATATCAGCCCTCCAAAAGGAAGAGAAGAAACAAACATGGTTTTAGGGAACGCATGGCAACGGCGAACGGCAGAAAGGTTTTGGCTAGAAGAAGGGCCAAGGGAAGAAAAAAACTAACCGTATCCTCTGACCCGAGACACAAAAAATAATGACGAATTTTTTAAAATATTGAGGTGTTACTTTTCCGAAAGTAGCACCTTTTTTTTGTCCCATAATTATTAAAAAAGAGTGTAAATGCCAAAAAGAGAAGATTTAAAGTCGATTTTGATCATCGGTTCGGGACCCATCGTGATAGGACAGGCCTGTGAATTTGATTACTCCGGTTCGCAAGCCCTGCGCTCGTTGCGCGAAGACGGTATTGAGACCATCCTGATCAACAGCAACCCGGCGACCATCATGACCGACCCCTCCATGGCCGATCATATTTATCTGAAACCACTCACGACCAAATCGATTATCGAAGTGCTTAAGGAGCATCCACAGATCGATGCGGTCTTACCGACCATGGGTGGCCAAACCGCCTTGAACCTTTGTATCGAAGCGGGTGAAAAAGGAATATGGGACGATTTTAACGTTGAGCTCATCGGGGTAGACATCGATGCGATCAACATTACCGAAGACCGTGAGAAATTCCGTGAATTGATGCTGAAGATCGGCATCGGCATGGCGCCTCAAACCACGGCCACCTCTTTTTTGAAAGGAAAGGAAATCGCTCAGGAATATGGCTTTCCATTGGTGATTCGGGCCTCATTTACCCTAGGGGGCGCAGGCGCGTCAATCGTTTACAAAGCTGAGGATTTTGATGAACTCCTAAGTCGGGGTCTTGAAATTTCCCCTATCCACGAGGTGATGATCGATAAGGCGATGATGGGTTGGAAGGAATTCGAACTGGAACTGCTTCGAGATCATAACGACAATGTGGTCATCATCTGTGCCATTGAAAACATGGATCCCATGGGAATCCATACGGGCGATTCCATTACCGTGGCCCCGGCAATGACACTCTCAGACCGGACTTATCAAAGAATGCGCGATATGGCCATCAAGATGATGCGTAGTATCGGGGATTTTGCGGGTGGCTGCAACGTTCAGTTCGCCGTGAGTCCTGATGAGAAGGAAGATATCATCGCGATCGAAATCAATCCTAGGGTTTCCAGGTCATCGGCCCTAGCTTCCAAGGCTACGGGTTATCCCATTGCAAAGATTGCCGCCAAATTGGCGATCGGCTACAACTTGGATGAACTGGAAAACCAGATCACCAAATCGACCTCGGCCTTTTTTGAGCCCACCCTCGATTATGTGATCGTTAAAATTCCACGGTGGAATTTCGATAAATTCGAAGGATCTGATCGTACGCTCGGCCTGCAAATGAAATCGGTAGGGGAGGTCATGGGCATCGGACGTTCTTTTCAAGAAGCATTGCACAAGGCGACACAATCGCTCGAAATCAAAAGAAATGGATTGGGAGCAGACGGTAAAGGATACCGGGATTATGAGCAGATCATCAGTAAACTTACCATTCCAAGCTGGGACAGGGTTTTTGTGATCTATGATGCCATACAAATAGGCATTCCTTTGAGCAGGATACATGAAATCACCAAGATAGATATGTGGTTTCTGAAACAATATGAGGAATTGTACCAGCTGGAAAAGGAAATTTCAAAGTATACCATTGCCAGCCTATCCAGGGAATTATTGCTGGAAGCCAAACAAAAAGGTTTTGCCGATCGGCAGATCGCACATATGTTGGATTGTTACGAAAGTGAGGTCTACAACAAGAGAGTGGAGCTGAATGTCAATAGGGTATATAAACTGGTCGATACTTGCGCCGCCGAATTTAAGGCGATGACGCCTTATTATTATTCTACCTTCGAGGCCGAGATCGAAACCGCGGATGGCCAACGGTATGTGGAAAACGACAGTGTGGTCAGCGACCGAAAGAAAATTGTGGTCCTCGGTTCCGGGCCCAACCGTATCGGCCAAGGTATCGAATTTGACTATTGTTGCGTACATGGGGTATTGGCAGCCGCTGAATGTGGCTATGAAACGATCATGATCAACTGTAACCCGGAGACAGTCTCGACGGATTTCGATACGGCCGACAAACTGTATTTCGAACCTGTATTCTGGGAGCATATTTATGATATCATCCGACATGAAAAACCGGAAGGGGTCATCGTACAGTTGGGCGGACAAACGGCCTTGAAACTGGCCGAGAAGCTCGACAAGTATGGCATCAAGATTATCGGAACCAGCTTCAAATCGCTTGATTTGGCAGAAGATCGGGGCAGCTTTTCGAACCTTTTGAAAGACAATAACATTCCATATCCCGAATTCGGGGTGGCAGAAACGGCCGATGAGGCCCTTGCCCTGTCCGATGAACTGGGTTTCCCATTGCTTGTAAGGCCTTCCTATGTGTTGGGTGGACAAGGGATGAAAATCGTCATCAATAAGGAAGAATTGGAGGCCCATGTGGTAGACCTTCTTCGAAAAATACCGAACAATAAATTATTGCTCGATCATTATTTGGATGGAGCCATTGAAGCAGAGGCCGATGCCATCTGTGATGGGGAAGAGGTATACATAATCGGCATCATGGAGCATATAGAACCCTGTGGTATCCATTCAGGAGATTCGAATGCCACTTTGCCGCCCTTTAACTTGGGCGAATTCGTGATGCAACAGATCAAAGACCACACGCATAAAATTGCCCTTGCACTCAACACGGTAGGGTTGATCAACATACAATTTGCCATCAAGGACGACATCGTATATATTATCGAAGCCAACCCTAGGGCTTCCCGTACCGTTCCCTTCATTTCCAAAGCATATAAAGAACCTTATGTGAATTATGCGACCAAGGTGATGCTCGGGGAGAAAAAGGTAAGGGATTTCAACTTTAACCCTCAGTTGGAGGGCTATGCGATCAAACAACCGGTGTTTTCCTTCAATAAGTTCCCCAATGTCAACAAAAATCTGGGTCCTGAAATGAAGAGTACCGGCGAGAGTATCCTTTTCATAGATAGTCTAAAGGACGACGAATTCTATAACCTCTATGGTCGCAGGAAGATGTATTTGAGCAAATAAAGGCATTAAATCGGAATAATTTTCGGATATAACCGGTTATTGGCGGATGCGCCAAAACGGCATTGAATGCTGACTTTTGCTTATTGGAAAATCCCTTGAAGGATTCCTCCATCCAACAACTGCATTTTCAGTTTATTCACCTTCTTGATACCGTGGCGAAAAACTACCACTCGGTATGGAAAATACCTTCTTTATCAAGCCTCTCATAGGTGTGTGAGCCAAAATAGTCGCGTTGGGCCTGGATAAGGTTCAAAGGCAAACGCGATGCGGTGTAGGCATCAAAATAAGTAAGGGAAGCCGAAAGACCGGGCAATGGTATCCCGTTCTTGGCCCCATAGGCCACCAAGGTCCGGGCAGCGGCTACGGTACCTCGTACTTTTTCAACGAAAGCCGGGGACAGCAATAAATTAGGAATGGTCGGGTCGGCTTCAAAAGCCAAGGCAATATCGGCCAACAGGCCTGCCCTGATAATGCATCCTGCCCGCCAGATCTTGGCGATTACCGCCATGTTGAGCTGGTAGCCATAGTCTTTGGAGGCCTCCGCCAACTGGTGCATGCCCTGGGCATAAGTAATGATAAAGGCAAAATATAATGCCGATTCGGTCAATTTTTCAAGTTCCTCCTTGGGCAACATTTCAATTTTAGGTCGATCGTACAAAGCATCTGCCTTGATACGCTCTTCCTTCAGGGCGGAAATCTCCCTCATGCTCACGGCAATATCTACGGTGGGTATGGGTATTCCGAGATCCATGGCATTCTGTGAGGTCCATTTTCCAGTACCTTTTTGTTTCGCCTTGTCCAATATTTTGTCGAGCAACCGGCCTGCGCCATGATCATCTTTTTGCAAAAATATTTCCGAACTGATCTCGATTAAAAATGATTGCAAACGGCCTTTGTTCCATTTCTTGTACAATTCGTGCAGTTGGTCGTTGTCGAAATGGCCCCCTTTTTGGAGGAGGTCATAAATTTCCGAGGTCAACTGCATCAAGCCGTATTCGATGCCGTTGTGCACCATTTTAACGTAATTTCCCGCCGACTTGGGCCCCAAATAGGCCACACAGGGTTCCCCTTGGTATTTGGCCGCCACCGCCTCGAAAATGGGTTGTACTGCTTTGTAGGCACTTTTGGACCCACCGGGCATGATGCTGGGTCCTTTTCTGGCCCCTTCCGCACCTCCTGAGACCCCTGCACCGAAGAAATAAACTCCACGGGTTTCCAAATAAGCTTCCCTGCGATCGGTATCGGTAAAAAACGAATTGCCGCCATCGATGATCATATCTCCCCGATCTATTTGCGGCAACAGGCTTTCTATCACCGTGTCCACAATTTTTCCAGCGGGTACGAGCAGCATTATTTTTCTGGGCTGTTTCAGGGAATGCACAAAGGTTTTGATGCTCGTACTGGCATCTACCTTGGTCAAATTGCCCCCTTCTTCCTTTAGGGCGTTCACTTTTTCGGAATCTGTATCGTGCCCAAAAGCAGTAAATCCGTGGTCGGCCACGTTCAAAATAAAATTGCGCCCCATGACGCCCAAACCTATCAATCCAAAATCGTATTTCTGCTCCATATGTTACGTTCAAGTTACCGAAAGAATCAAAAATAAATCAAATTACCGAGTTTTCTCGGTTATCGATCGATTAACTCAAATAGCTTTAATATATTCATGGCACCTAATTAAGTAATGAAAGCAATATGGCCAAAACAGCAAATCAAATGCTCATTATCTTCGGGGCATCTGGTGATTTAACCGCTCGAAAACTGATTCCCGCCCTATCCAATTTATTCAAGGAAGGCCATCTCCCTGAAAATTTTGTAGTACTTGGGGCGAGCAGATCGAACCTGAGCGATGAGGCCTTTCGGAAAAAAGTGGTCCTTGAAAGTGGTTTTTTAAAAGAAGGGGATCTGGACCAAACCAAAAGCCAGGTCAAGGCATTTTCCGAAAAGATATTTTATGCAGACTTGGGGAAGGACTATGATACCGAGTATGGCAAGCTGGCCCAGCGGATCGGGGAACTTGACAAACGCTATCAAACGGATCGGAATTATATTTTTTACCTATCAACCCCGCCCAGTCTTTACGAAGCCATTGCAAAGAATATCGCTGATCAGGGGCTGGCAGATGAAACCAAGGGGTGGAAGCGCCTGATCGTTGAAAAACCCTTCGGGTATAGTCTGGAAAGTGCCAAAGCCCTTAACGACGGTTTACATCGTTATTTTCGCGAATCACAAATCTACCGCATCGACCATTATTTGGGCAAGGAGACCGTACAGAATTTGCTGGTCACCAGGTTTGCGAACAGCATATTCGAACCCCTTTGGAACCGGAACTACATTCATCATGTGGAAATCACCAACGCGGAAAGCGGTGGGGTGGAAAAAAGAGGCGGCTACTACGATAAATCAGGAGCCTTACGAGATATGTTCCAAAGCCATCTGCTCCAGATCGTTGCCTTGGTGGTTATGGAGCCTCCATTGAGCGCGAATGCGGATGAAATTAGGAACGAAAAGCTCAAAGCGCTGAAATCGCTGCGCATCATGAAGGATCATAAAACCCTGCGCGAGAACACCATAAGGGCGCAATATGTATCATCAAACATCGATGGTAAAAAAGTGCTGGGCTATAGGGAAGAAGAAGGGGTAGATCCTGAATCGACCACCGAAACCTTTGCGGCCATTAAATTTTTTGTCGATAATTGGCGCTGGGCCGATGTTCCTTTTTACGTGCGAACCGCAAAACGGATGCCTACGAAGGTCACCGAAGTGGTGATCCATTTTAAATCGCCCCATCATCAGATTTTTAAGAATTCGGGGATGGATAGCAAGGACAATAAATTGATCATCCGTATACAGCCGGATGAAGGTATCTTGATCAAGTTCGGAGTGAAAGTACCGGGCCAAGGCTTCATAGTGGAACGCGCCAACCTTGATTTTTACTATTCAAGCCTAACCGAGACCCATGTGATGCAGGCTTACGAACGCTTGCTCTTGGATGCGATGCAAGGCGATGCCACCCTGTATGCCCGCGCCGATGAAGTTGAAGCCGCTTGGGCATTCGTCGATCCCATTTTGGATTACTGGAAAAAGGGCAAAGACGTCAAGATTTATGGTTACTCGGCCGGAGTTTGGGGTCCCGCGAATGCTGATGACCTGCTCGAGGGCAATTCCATCTGGCGCAACCCAGGTGAAAACTTGGCCGATGATCCCGGCTTCTGCGTAATAAGTTGATTTTAGATAACAGGTTATAAACCCATTTTCCAAGCTTTTTATTGAACGGACCATGACATTGAAAATCTCAAAAGATAAGACAGGGGTAGCCAAGGAATTTGCCGAATATTTGGCAACTTTGATCGATTCGAACCAGACAGTGCATATCGCCCTGTCGGGGGGCAGCACCCCAAAAATCGTTTTTGATGAATTGGCCCAAAACCATGGCCATCTTGTAGATTGGGGAAAGGTGCAATTTTATTGGGGCGATGAACGATGCGTGCAACCTTCCGATCTGGAGAGCAACTTCCATATGACCCAAACCCACCTATTTTCCAAAATAGACATGCCGGAGGCCAATATCCATAGAATTCATGGCGAAGATGAGCCTTCAAAGGAAGCGTTGCGTTACGCCCGTGTGTTGGAAAACACTTTGCCCATTGCAAATGGGCTTCCCCAATTTGATCTGGTCATTCTGGGATTGGGCGACGACGGCCATACGGCCTCGATATTTCCTTATGAAATAGCCCTTTGGGATTCCAAAAATCGTTGTGAGGTGGCAACACATCCCGATTCGGGACAACGGCGGATCACGATTACCGGAGGTGTCATCAACAATGCGAAAACGGTCGCCTTTTTGGTCACGGGCGAGAATAAATCGGGGAGAGTGCGACAAATTTTGCAGCGGGAATCCGGTTATGAACAATTGCCCGCAAGTTTGGTGGCCCCCATTTCAGAAAATTTACTTTGGTTCTTGGACGGCGATGCCGCAAAAGACATCACTTAAGGGCTACTTTGATATTCTCGTCTTCCAAAAACTTGAGGTGGGCCATGGCATCAAAATTGGATTCATCGAATCGGCTGTCGCGCTGGTTCGAGGCCTCCTTCCTAAATTTACTTCTCAAAAATCTTCGGATTCCCTGTGTGTCCTCAACCAATAGGCCAGGCACTGCCGTGCCGTTTCCCTCTTCATTTTTGGCGACCATGGTGAAGTATGAAGAATTGCAATGTTTTTTTTTGCCCGTTGTGATATTTTCGGATTCCACCCGAACGCCAACCACCATGGAGGTCGTGCCCGTATAGTTTACGGAAGCTTTCAAGGTCACCAATTCGCCTACTTCAATGGGATTTAGGAAATCGACACGGTTCACCGAGGCGGTGACACAGTAACGCCTTGAATGTTTGGAAGCGCAGGCAAAGGCGATTTGGTCCATCAGATTGAGAATATGACCCCCATGGACCTTGCCCCCAAAATTGGAGTGGGCGGGCAGCATCAATTCCGTGATCGAAATACGGGACTCCCGGGCCGTTTTAAAGGTTTTCATGATCAATTGTTGAAATGGGGTGATTTTTCCTGCTCCACTTTGGTGATGAAATACTTGGTGTCGCCCAACCAGGAAAAGGTGGCATAGCGTTCGATGTAGTGCAGTTTTACGTACCGGCCCTGATACTCCTTCAATTGTTCGATGACCTCCCGATCCTTGTCCAAAACCGAAAAAGTGAAGATCTGTGCCCCGGATATCCCCTGGCTGATTTCCCCTTCCCATGTTTTGATGAGCACCCCTTTATGGCTGATTTTGATCAATTCTCCCGAACGGATGCCATCGCTATAGGGCACATAGTAGATAAAGGCATAGACCGCAAAGAAAAGCGCCACTATAATGGCCAATCCCAAAATCAATATTTTTTTCATCTTATAGTTCCAGTTTGGGTTCTTCTTCGAAATCGTCTTCCGTGGCACGCTTCAGAACGGATTCGGGGAGCGATTTTTTTGTTTTGGCGCCCATCTTTTTTAATTTTTCTATACTGTTGATGATATTGCCACGGCCTTCCACCAATTTGTTCATGGCGCCTTTATATTCAGATTTCGCCTCGTCCATTTTTTTGCCCACTTTGGTGAGATCGCCAACAAAGCCTTCAAATTTATCATAAAGGGCTCCTGCCTGCCGGGCGATTTCAATGGCGTTGCGCTGTTGTTTTTCATTGTTCCACATACTATCGATGGTGCGTAGTGTCGCCAACAATGTCGACGGGGTCACAATAACAATATTTTTTTCAAAGGCCTTGTTGTAAAGGGAACTGTCGCTGTTGAGCGCTATGGCAAAGGCAGGTTCGATCGGGATGAACATCAGCACAAAATCCGGGCTCTCCATTTCATAGAGGTCTTCATACTTTTTTGCGGAAAGTTGGTCAACATGTTTGTTCAGCGAATTGACATGGTCTTTCAAAAATCTGTCCTTCAAAACTTCATCGTCCGAATTCACAAACCGTTCATAATCGGTAAGCGAGACTTTTGAATCGACGACCATTTTTTTGCCATCGGGCAGGTGAATGATCACATCGGGAAGCACCCGGGTGCCATCGGCAAGGGTAAAGCTCTGTTGCACGCTGTATTCCCGATCTTTTTCCAGGCCCGATTTTTCCAGCACACGCTCCAACACCAGTTCCCCCCAATTGCCCTGCATCTTGCTATCGCCCTTCAGGGCTTTGGTTAGGTTTTCGGCCTCTTGGGTTATTTTCAGGTTTTGGCTCTGCAGGTTCAATAGTTGTTCCTTCAAGGCAGAATGAATGCTTATGTTCTCTTTTTGACTTTCTTCCACTTTCTTTTCGAACAGAAGAATTTTTTCTTGCAAGGGATTCAGTATGTTTCTGATGTTCAACTGGTTCTGTTCCGTAAACTTGGTACTTTTTTCATCTAAGATCTTATTGGCCAGGTTTTCGAACTCTTTGGTGAACTTCTCCTGTATTTTTTCTACTTCTTCCTTCTGTTCCTCATTTTTCAGCTGTAAATTTTCCATATCGGCCTCGTAGCGCACGATTTGGTTGCCCATGCGTTCCTTTTCGGCCTGTAGTTGATTTTTTTGGTCCTCCATGGCGAACAGCCGCTGTTCAAGTTCGGAAACCCGGTAATGAAGCTGTTTTTCTTCCGCTTCAAGATTGCTCAATCCAGATTTGGTCTTCAGCCCTTGTATATAATTGCCCAAAAGATAACCCACAGCCAGGGAAATTAATCCCAGTCCTAAAAAAATCAAATATTCGTTCATCCTTGTCTAAAATACTAGAAGTAAAGATACGGGTTTGACATTAAAATTGTAAGTCGTACTGTTTTTACTTTTCGATACGGAAAGAGCCCGTCTTCGCGTCAAATGTAACCGTATCCGAGGGAAACAATTGATCGAAGGCCTTTTGTTCTATCAAGGTACACGGTGGCCCGAAGGGGTTCTCGTCCCCATTCAGAAGCAACATGCTATCACAAAGCTGAATGGCCAATTCGATTTCGTGGCTCGTAAAAACGATGGTTTTGTGGGTCTGTTTTGAAATCGACTTTAACAGCTTCAAAATTTTCACCTTGTGGTACAGGTCAAGGTGTGTTGTGGGTTCATCCAATAAGATAAGGGAAGTATCCTGCGCGAACGCCCTCGCGATCATTACACGTTGCAGTTGGCCATCACTAAGTTCATAGCACTTATTGTTTTTAAGGGGTATCAATTCCAATAGCAAAAGGGCATGGTTTATTTTTTGATGATCCTCCTTGGTCAAAGTGCCCAACCAATTGGTATAGGGTTGTCTGCCCAAGGCGACCAGCTCAAAAACGGTCAAGTTTTTGGAGGCTACGGGTTCCGTTAGAACGACACTGATCTCAAGTGCCAAGTCTTTTGGCGAAAATTGTTCCAAGGGTGTTCCGTTGATTTCGATACTTCCCGAAATTTTTGATTGTACACTGCCCAAGGTTCGCAAAAGGGTGGATTTTCCGATTCCGTTAATGCCCACAATGGCCATCAATTCCCCGGGATGCAGATCAAAATCGATGCCTTTGGCAACCGCATGGCCTTGATAACCGATAGCCAGGGACCGCGCCCTTAGGATAGCATGTTCTTGCTTAGGCCTGTTCATCTCGCTGATTTCCTTTTTATTCACTAAAATACCATTTTACGTTTTCTGACCAACAGCCATATGACCACAGGTGCCCCTAAAATACTTGTGATGGCATTAATCGGTAAAACATTTGCCGAATTGGGTAATTGGGCCACGGTGTCACAAAGTAGCATCAGAATGGCCCCATATACCAAAACGGCAGGCAAGAGGATACTGTGGTCGGTGGTGTTGAATATTTGCCGGGTCAAATGCGGTACCGCCAATCCTACAAATGCTATGGGTCCTGCGAATGCGGTGATGCCCCCTGCCAAGATACCGGTGGCGATGATAATGATATATTTCGCCGTTTTCAGGTCGACCCCCAAGCTTTTGGCATAATTTTCCCCTAGCAACAGGGCGTTCAAGGCCTTAATCGACAGAATGCCCATGACACTGCCCGTGGTTAAAATACCAAAGAGCAGCGAGAGCTGAGACCATGAAAGATTCCCGAGGCTCCCGAAAGACCAAAAGATATATTGCCGCAACCTCTCGGCATCTGAAAAATAAGACAGGACGCTGACGATCGCAGCAGTGATGCTGCCGAACATCAAACCTATGATCAAAAGGGCCATGGTGTCCTTAACTTTTGAAGCAACGACCATCACCGCCATCAATACCAGAAAACTACCGATACTTGATGCCAAGGCGAGGGAGATGTCGTTCACCAAACCCAGGGCCCATAGTCCCGAAAATACG
Source organism: uncultured Flavobacteriaceae bacterium (assembly GCA_963760375.1). Lineage (GTDB taxonomy): Bacteria > Bacteroidota > Bacteroidia > Flavobacteriales > Flavobacteriaceae > Pelagihabitans. The sequence continues at coordinate 922,603 of CAVXCS010000005.1, forward strand.
GAACTTCCCATAACCAATATGGCAGCGCCCAAACTGGCGCCGGAACTAATACCCAAGACAAAAGGGCCCGCTAAAGGATTCCTGAAAAAAGTTTGCATCAGCAACCCGCTCAAGGCCAGCCCGCTGCCTACCATAACGGCCGTTAAGGCCTTTGGAATCCGATAGTTCCAAATGATATATTCCCATGAACGGTTTTCCAAAGTACCGCCAAAAATCGCTTTTAAAGTATCCCCAAAAGGAATGGTCACCGATCCTAGGCTAATGTTCAGGACCAGCGCAAGAATCAAAGCGACCAGCACTAAAATAAACGAGAATCGATATGTGTGAAAAGACCCCAATTAGTCCAAGGGTTTAAAAAAAAATAGTTCGTGGTCGGGCAACAGCTCCGGATGAAAAATGGCTATCAAGTCTTTTAATACCAAATCGGGGCGTTGCGGTGCAAGTTCATAGTAGATCATCCCTCCAGTTGGACCCAATGTTTTGGCAAAGGTGTAGACCTTTTTGTTTTGGTAAGGCCCGAACTGCTTGTAATGTGTACTTCCCGCTGCAAGATCAACATATGTTGTGTATTGGGCAGGTGATATCCAAAAATCGGACTGTTGGGCTTTTTCCAGAACAGATTCCCAACTCAATGCCAAACTTCCATGATCTTGAGTGTCTGCCCATAGGTAGTCGCTGTTCGCATCTTGTAAAAACACCGAGGCCCAACTGTTCCCTCCCGGTAAGTACCAAATATCTTTGTAAAGGGCACCGCTCATCACCGTAGGCCTGGATTTGGCCTTTGCTGCCAATGCCTTTACCGCTGTATAGGAACATTCGATTTCGCGAAAAATACTGTCTGCCAACGTTTCTTTTTGAAAGAAAGCGGCGAAAAACTTGATCCATTCCGCCTTTCCCAACGGGGTTTCTTCGGTCCAGTCGCCATTGTATACCACTGGAATACCAGATCGTTCTATGGTTTCATAGGCCTTATTTCGCCCATCGATACCGAAGCCCACGAACAATTCCGCGTTTAATGCCAAGACCATTTCGGTATTGATGGCTTCATTGTTGCCCAGCTCTTTCACCAAATGGGCATCGATCCGTTTTCTTGTTTGTTCGGAAGAAACGTATTTCGTATCCGGAAAGCCCACCAATCGATTGGCAACCCCCAGCGCTTCCAAGGCTGGGATATGTGTAGTAGAAGTGACCACGATCTGATTTACCGGGACCGGGACAATGGCATCGTATTGTTCGGCAAAGGGTGACAAACGCTCTATTTTATCCTTGGGGATCAAAGCATAGGTTAGTGCCGAACCGGCATCGGACCATGGGGAAGTAATTTTCAGGAGCGTTATTCCCGAATCCAAGTGCTCAAGTTCAAAACCTTTGGCATGTTTTACTTCATGGGTAATCTGAGTTTTCTCTGCGGAAAATACGGTCTTTGGCTTCCTCTGACATGCCAAAAGTGAAACCATCAAAACAAAGAGTACTATTTTTTTCAAGTGTCATATTTAATTGCCTTCCAAAAGTAGCATTATTTCATCTTTACCATAAATTAATGCTGAAATGTTTATTGAAACAACCTAGGCAGATGTTTGAATTTCCAACCACCAGTTTATTTGAAGGGCAATCAGAAGATTAAGGCTGCACCGAAAATGATATGTGTGGACAATTAAAAAACCACCGATTTTGGGCGGTGGTATTTTTTAGCTGTATTTGATTGTTCCTATTTGATATTTAAAGGATTGTCCTCGACCATGTTATCTTTTATGGCGGTGAACATTTTGGAACTTGTCATGATTTTAGCGGGCATGGCCACGGTAAAGTCGTATTTGGCGGAAACGCCAGTGATTTCTTGGATGGCTCTTGCCAAAAGGGGTTCGTTCTGGTCACCCAAAATGCCCAAATTCTCCAAATCTTCCTCCAATTCAATATCGGGAGGCAAACCCGCAGTGTAGTCGGAGAAACCATCGGCATTTTCACTTCTTCCTACCAAAGGCTGTAGGCCCCATTTGTTTTTAGGATTGATCTTGGCCTCCCGTGCAGGACTGTAGACCCATGGTCCAAGGTTACTATCAGGATCATCGACCATAGTGATCGAAAACTCATTTTTTCCCCGAGTGCTTTCACCTATCTGGACTACCTCCATATAAGGTGAAAGGCAGTTGATTACCAATTCACTCGCCGAAGCTGAACTATTGGTAGCTAGAAAATAGACTTTAGTCAAATTAAGGGAATTGAGATCGGTCCCTGCACCAGTTTTATTGGTAAAGAAACGATTCAGTTGGTTGTCGTTATAAAGGGGTTGGATTTTGGGGCTATATCTGTACTTAAGAAAAAGATCATTGGTATTGGTGCCATAGACCAAGCTGGACAATATAATCGCCGAACTAACAAACCCCCCTGGATTATAGCGAAGGTCAATGACCAATTCCGTAATACCTCCAGCTTTAAAACGGCCGAACACATCGTTCAGTTGCTCGTCATATTCCGTGACAAATCCATTATAGATCAAATACCCGATTTTTTGTCCATTGATTTCAAAGATTTTATCCAGAAAAATCGGATTCTCGCTTAAGTTGGCCGTTTTGGTCAAGGCGATTTCCTCCCCATTCGGAGTCACAGTGCTGTTTTGAATGGTGGCCATATTGAGTGTATAGCTGTCATTGTCACCAAAAAGCAGGTCGATATAGTTATTGAGGTTCAAGGTTACATCATCCACACCGGTAAACAGATCGCCCCGTTTGATTGTTTTGGTGGCCGCATTGGATCCAGGTACGATATAACGTACGTAACCAAAAAGATCATCAGTCCCGGAAAAACGCACCAGCCCGAATTCCATACCGTTACTTTTTGAAATCCCGGAAAGCGATTGGGTCAATATTTTATAGTCGCTGCGATAATAGCTGAAACGGTCCTCGCCAAAAAGTAGTTTGTTGTCAAAAAAAGCGCCGGGATCCTCCTCCGAGGTTAAAAATTCGGTATACAGTTTGGTGCCTTCCGCGCTCACAGGAAATCTATCGTCCGCTAAATCAGGCACGTCGGCCTGCCAGAAGTACCAGTAGTTCATCGACTTCCACATGAAGTCTTGAACATCGGCACCCGCGGAGGGGTCGGGAGAAACGGTTTTCGGGATATTCAGGTCATTGTCCTTGGAGCAAGAAAGCACCAAGACGAATAACATAATACCTAGCATTTTTTTCATTGGGAATTGTTTTGGGGACATATGCATGATGATTACAATCTATTTGTTCTACATGTTTAATTTTTGATATTGGTTTTGGTGGTTGGTATCTTGTTCATGACCAAGTTGTCCTTAACCGGTTTGAACATTTTTGAACTGGTCATTAAATGTATCGGATAGTTGACATCGAAGCTAACTTTGGCACTTACGCCCGAAATTTCTTGGATAGCCCTTGCCAAAAGCGGTTCATTGGGGTCTCCAAGAATACCCAAGTTGGTAAGGTCTTCCTCCAATTCGATATCAGGGATCAATCCGTTTGAGTAATCCGAAAAACCCGCTGAATTTTCAACGGTAATGATAATAGGCTGAACGGCCCACTGATTATCTGGATTGATTTGATCCTCACGGTCGGGCTGATAAAAGTTGTTGTTTGCCGGGTCATCCACGAAGGTATTGGACCCCTGATTTTTTCCAACGGTGGTTTCACCTATATGTATCACATTGATATATGGTTCCAAGCCAACCATGACCAACTCGCTTGCGGAGGCCGATCCGCTTGTGGCAATCACAAATACCCTGCTTAGGTTTAAATTGTTCAAAGGCGCGTTCATATTGCCGAACGCATTGCCCGTAGAATTCACGAAATTATTATCCAATTCTCCGGGGCCAAATGCGGATTCAATTTTTGCATTATACCGGTCTTTCCACAACAGATTCGAGGTATTGGTATCATAAATCAAACTTGCCAAAACCTGTACCGTTGATCCACTGCCGCCAGGGTTATACCTCAGGTCCAAAACCAAATCGGTTATATTGGCGGCCTTAAAGTCGCCGAACACCTGGTTCAACTGGTCACTTGATTCCCCCGTAAATTGATTGTACATTAAATAGCCAACATTTTGCCCGCCTACATCAAGTACTTTTGATACCAATACAGGGTCTTCAACTAGGTTTTCCTGTTTTGTAAGCGAAATTTCTACCCCATTTGGGGTGATGGTATTGTCAACTATATCGGCCATGTTCAAAGTATAGGAAGCATTGCTGCCGAACAATAAGTCTACGTAATTGTTGATATTCAAGGTCTGCCCGTCGACTCCGGTGAATATATCGCCCCTCGCTATAGGCTTTGTGGAAGCATCCGAACCCGCTATCACATAGCGCACATAGCCAAAAATGTCATCACTTCCCGAGAACCGAACCAGACCGAATTCCAAACCATTGCTGGTGAAGATTCCTGCCAACGAATTTACCAGCTCTTTGTAATTTTCCACGGCTACGCTAAAGCGGTCATCGGGAATGAGCAATTGGTCATAAAAAAATGTTTCGGGGTCTGGTGTTTCCGCCAGAAAGGCCTCATAGTCATCTTGTGAACCAAAACGATCATCGGCCAAATCGGCAACTTCTGCCTGCCATAAATAGAAAGCATTCATGGTCTGCCACATAAAATCCTGAACGACAATGTCAACCGTCTCCTGCGGTTCTTCAGAAATCGGGGCAGGAGGTACGTTTATTTCATCATTCTTACTGCAATTGGTCAACAATAGTCCCAAGGTGAGGAACGGTAACAATAACTTTTTCATTTTTCTTTTTCTTTTTTACTGATCAAAAACTGTGTTTCAAAAACTTAAAGCGTCAATCAACGACAGGTACTTGCAATTTTTTATTTTTTTTGGGCAATTTTCGAAGCTCTTACGTCAATAACTGTTCCAAAATGAAAGGGAAGCACGGGATTTCATAGAAACAAGCAAATTATATACGAACATTCATTGGTAAATGGTTGACTAATTTACCAACATAAATAGGAATAATGAATATTTTGTGACGATTTTCGACGTACTTCCACCCATTGCTACAAATATTACAGCAATGATTTAACAATAATTAAACCATAATTCCATACCAAAACCCAATTTGGGTACATATTGAATGAAGTTAAAAGGCCTTGTAATTGCTGTGGGCTGAAATTTCGTGATAGAAGAACACCCAGATACAGCAATAATGCCCAACAGGGGTCTTTGGGATGTTGTTGAAATACAACTTTAAAATATTGATTTCGCTAATGTGCAAAAAAAAATTGCAGGTGTATGTGCACCTGCAATTGGTTCCATTCCTCCTAAGCCAATGTGATCTTACCACAACTTGTGTTGCTAATGATCGGTATTTGGGTCCAAGGGATTGTATCGCTAAACCTTTCTCAATTTACATCCAGTATAACGCTGGTGGAACAACCCTGTTTGGAAGTAATAATATATTCCCCACTGTCTGTGGCATCTACCACACCAAGGGCATAGTCCCCGGTACCATTATATAACTCTACCCCTTCGAAGGTTACTGTAAATCGTATCCCATTGGGTACCATGCTTAAAAGGACATCATCCCCGATAAGCGCATCTACGGTTACGGATAGATTATCAGGTGCTTCCTGAAAGCTTGTTCCGCCATCCAATGACCACTCTGCGCGCAAGGTAGTGTCGTCGCAGGTTATATTGGTGACGTTGAGCGTGATGGTAGTGGAACAAGTAGGATGGGTACTAATGGTATAATCACCGCTGTTTGTCAAGTCCACTTCTCCAAGGATATAATCCAATGTGCCACTGTACACCTCTACACCATCATAGGTAACCGTAAAGGGCTCCCCATTGGGTCGAATACTTAGACGTACTTCGTCGCCGGTAAAGGCATCCACTGTTACGGGTAGGTTATCAGGTGCTTCGATATAGCTCAGACCGTTGTCCAGCGACCATTCGGCACGTAAGGTGGTGCCGTCACAAAGAGGGTCGGTCACGTTCATGGTGATGGTCGTGGTACAACCCTGATAGGAATTGATGATATAATCCCCACTATCTGATGGGTCTACGACTCCAAGAATGAAATCACCCGAAGCATTATGAACCTCAACACCCTCATAGGTGATGGTGAATTTTATCCCGTTCGGTTGCATGCTGAGACGTACTTCGTCACCGGTAAAGGCATCCACCGTTACGGGTTGGTCATCGGGCGCTTCTATATAGGTTTGGCCATTATCAAACGACCATTCGGCCTTGATGGTACTGGCATCACAGGTCACAGGAGTGACATTGAGCGTAATGGTTGTGGAACAATCGTCACCAAAATTGAGTATATAATCACCATTGTCTGAAGGGTCTGCCACGCCGAGGATAAAATCTCCTATACCATTATAGACCTCTGCGCCTTCGTAGGTAACACTGAATTGTACGCCATTGGGCTGAACGCTTAGGCGCACTTCGTCACCCGTTTGGGCCTCCAAAGTGAAAGATTCCGCACTATTCCCTTCTTCATAGTTCGCTCCGTTGTCAAGAGACCATTCTGATCGCAAGGAACCGTCTTCACAAGGGCCATTTTCCACATTGAGGGTCAAGGTTGTGGCGCATTCCTGGTTTATCCTTATTACATAATCCCCACTGTCTGTTAGGTTTGCCACCCCAAGCAGGTATGCCGTAGAACCACTGTACACCTCAATGCCATCATAAGTAACGGTAAAAGCTACCCCGTCCGGTTTCATCCCAATTACGATATCATTTCCGGTTCGGGCATCCACGGTTACGGATTGATTGTCCGCAGCTGCCTCATAGGTAACTCCGCCATCCAATGACCATTCTGCACGAAGCGTTGTTGCGTTGCAAACAAATGGTGTGGGATCCGGATCTGGATCCGGGTTGGGCATGGTGTCGCCGTTATTGTCATTCTTGCTACATCCGAAAAGAATAATGCCCATAGCGAGCATAGAGACTACATATTTTTTCATAAATTCAATGATTATCGAAGTTAATGTCCATTTAAATTAAGGGTAAAACTAGCCGAATCGAGGGAAGATCAAGCGCACGAATTTAAATACATAATAGGTATAAAAAAATTATTTGTAACAATAATCGTTATACTTCGTCTTCCTATTGTTGAACAACCGGAAATGAGCATCCAATTATCGAACGACCTAGCATGGACCAACTAGAATTTTTAGATGTGGTGATGCCCTTTAAGGACAAGCTTTTTAGGTTGGCAAAACGTTTGTTGGTCTCCAAGGAAGAGGCGGAAGACGCCACCCAAGAGGTAATTTTGAAATTGTGGACAAAAAATAAGGATTTCATGTCCTACAATAACGTGGAGGCCTTTGCGATGACGATGACCAAGAATTTTTGTTTAGATCGCTTAAAGTCGAAGCAGGCGGGCAACCTCAAATTGGTCCACAGTAATTACCAGGACGAAAATACGTCCTTGCAAAAACAACTGGAGGCAAGGGATAGTGTCGATTGGGTCCAAAAAATAATGGAAGAGTTACCGGAACAACAAAAACTGGTATTGCAATTGCGGGATGTGGAGGAATATGAATTTGAAGAGATTTCGGAAATGCTCGACATGCAGCCCACAGCGGTCAGGGTTGCCTTATCGAGGGCAAGAAAAGCAGTAAGGGAAAAATTAGCACAAAAACACAATTATGGAATTGGTTAAGATCGAAAAGTTATTGGAAAAGTATTTTGAAGCCACCACCACGGTCGCCGAGGAAGCGCACTTAAAAGCATATTTTGCCCAAGATACGGTGGCTCCGCATCTGAAGCAGTATGCGTCCATGTTCCAATATTTTGTACAAGCCAAAGAAGAAGAATTCACAAAACAGGTACCCGTACCCCGACCAATATGGCATAGGCAAGTCATCTATAAATGGATTTCCGTTGCAGCGGTGGCCGTATTGATGTTCGGGGTCTATTTTGGCAAGGAGTACCAAGATAGAAAGGAAGCCGAATTTGCTTATTATGAGACCAAGAAGGCCCTCGACCTTTTTGCACAAAACTTCAATAAGGGTGCAGAAAAGGTGGCCTATCTAAAACAATTTGAAAAAACAAAACAAAAAATTTATAACGAAAATTAATTATGAAAGCCATGAAAAAGATAGCAATTATAGCCTTATTGACGGTTTTGCCTGCGCTTGGATTCTCACAATCGGTCTTCGATCGGTTCGAAGATCTAGATAACGTGAGCGCAGTAGTGGTCAATAAAAGTATGTTCAACCTCTTATCTAAAATAGACGTGGAGGTCGATGATCCAGAGGCGGAAGAATTTATGAGCATCGCGAAGAGCCTTAATGGTTTGAAAGTCTTCAGCACAGAGGACGCCAAAATTTCGGCCGATATGAAGGCCACTGTGGAATCTTATCTAAAATCTGCCAAATTGGAAGAATTGATGCGGGTAAAAGACAAGGATGCCAACGTAAAATTCTATATCAAGAGCGGAAAGGACCAGGATCATGTAAGTGAGTTGCTCATGTTCGTTACCGGCATGAAAAATGTGAATGTGGAGGTAAATGGACGAAAATTTGAAACCGTGCTCCTATCCCTGACGGGAGACATCGACTTGAACAAGATCGGTTCCCTGACCAAAAAGATGAACCTTCCCGAAGAATTGAACAAAGCGGGCAAGAAGAACTAATCGGTATTTCAGACATAGACGGTTTTCTATGCGAATACAAACCGTAATTAGGATTCCTTGAAAATCAGGATCAACGAAAATATATTCATCAATAATTATCAATCAATCAAAAACGAAAATCATGAAAAAAGTAATCTTTAGTATCGTTATTGCAATCGCGCCACTAGTGGTATTCTCACAATCGATCTTCGATAAGTACGAGAACATGGAACAGGTGAGCGCCGTAATTATCAACAAAGGCATGATCGACCTGGTAGGTGCCCTAGGTATCGATGAGAATGACCCGGAATCAAAGGATTTTATGGAAATCGCAAAAGGACTGAAAGGCATTAGGGTATTTCTTACCGAGGACAAGAACATTGGCACTGAGATGGGCAGCACCGTTCAGAAATATTTGAAGTCTGGTTCCATGGAAGAACTTATGCGGGTTAAGGACGAAGGTACCAATGTGAAGTTTTATGTAAAAAATGGCAGGGATGAAAACCATATCACCGAACTCCTGATGTTCGTTTCTGGCATTAAAAACAAGGAGACTGGAGAACATGGAAGACAATTTGAGACGGTTTTGGTCTCGCTGAACGGCGACCTTGATTTGGACAAGATCGGCGCGCTCACCAAAAAAATGAACCTTCCCAACGAATTGAACAAAGTGGGCAAAAAAGACGGAAAATAATATTTTGAGTTGTATTGCCGTCGAATGGAATACTGTAAAAACAAGCACATGCAAATTAAAAAATCATTTTTGGCCCTGACCGTTTTAACGATGTTAATGGCCTGTTCTTCCACACAAAGTCTGCAGGAATACTATGTCGACAATGCGGAGAACCCTAATTTTCTGTCCATTGATCTTCCGGTAAGCCTGCTGAACATGGATCAGGCCGATTTAACCACTGAAGAAAGGGAAGCAATGGCATCCCTAAAAAAACTCAATGTGCTGGCATTTAAACGCAATGAAGGCAATACGGTTGAATTTACGGCCGAAAAAAACAAGGTTAAGGCCATTCTTAAAAACGAAAAATTCACCGAATTGATGAAAATCAATACCTCTTACGGCAAAGCTTCCATCAAATACCTCGGCGATGAGGATGCCATAGATGAGGTAGTGATTTTTGGCGATAGCGACGACAAGGGATTTATGCTCGTAAGGGTTTTGGGCAAGGACATGAACCCCGCCCATTTGGTGCAATTCCTTGGAGCCATTGAAAAATCGGATTATAAAGGTGAGGGACTTGGTGCCATAGGGGATTTTATAAAGGAATAAGCCACCGGCCTCCCGAAATTAAAAAGCCCCATCCCGAATATCTTCGGAATGGGGCTTTCTTTCTGATTACACTTTAAATGCCGGTATAATTTTGGGGCGTTATCGCTTTGAGTTCCGATTTGATGGCCTTGGAAACCGTCAAAGATTCGATAAAATCGGAAATTGATCGATGGTTCATGACCGCATTGGTTCGGGTCAGCCCTTTCAACGCTTCATACGGATTCGGATAACCTTCCCTTCTTAAAATGGTTTGTATGGCCTCCGCTACCACGGCCCAATTATGCTCAAGATCTTGCTCAAGCTTTTCTTTGTTGAGCAGCAATTTGTCCAATCCTTTCAAGGTAGATTGAAATGCGATAAGGGTGTGCGCAAACGGAACACCGATATTTCGCAACACGGTACTATCGGTTAAATCGCGTTGAAGCCTTGAAATGGGCAGTTTTGCGGACAGATGTTCGAACAGGGCATTGGCAAGACCCAAATTGCCTTCAGAATTTTCAAAATCGATGGGATTCACTTTATGGGGCATAGCGGACGATCCCACTTCCCCCTTTTTGATCCTTTGCTTAAAATAATCCATGGAAACATAGGTCCAAAAGTCTCGATCTAAATCGAGAACAATATTGTTGATGCGTTTAAGGGCATCGAACAAAGCGGCCATATGATCATAATGCTCGATTTGGGTGGTGGGAAACGATTGGTGCAATCCCAACTTTGACTCTACGAATTTTCGACCGAAAGCCTTCCAGTCTATCATGGGGTAAGCAATATGATGGGCATTGTAATTGCCGGTTGCGCCACCGAATTTTGCGGCGTGGGGAATATGCTCCAGATAATGGTGCTGTTCTTTCAAACGGGAAGCGAAAACGGCCACTTCTTTCCCCAAGCGGGTAGGGGTGGCGGGCTGGCCGTGTGTTCTTGCCAACATCGGTATCGCCTTCCATTCGTCTGCCAAGCCGGAAATCTTTGCCAACAATTGCGAATATAATGGTTGGTATACTGCTTCCATCGCTTCTTTCAAAGAAAGGGGAATGGCGGTATTGTTGATATCCTGGGAAGTTAATCCGAAATGGATGAACTCCTTAAATTGTTCCAGGCCCAGGGCATCGAATCGCTGCTTGATGAAGTACTCCACAGCCTTCACGTCATGATTGGTGGTTTTTTCAATTTTTTTGATCGCTAAGGCATCATCATGATCAAAGTTGAGGAAGATGGCTTTAAGTTCGCCGAATCTTTTGGTATCAAAGGAAGCCAACTGCGGTAGTGGAAGTTCACAGAGGGCAATAAAATATTCGATTTCCACGCGCACCCTGTACTTGATCAGCGCTTCTTCGGAAAAATAATGGGCCAGTTTTTCGGTTTTGTTTCTATAACGCCCATCAATGGGGGAAATAGCGTTCAAATAGTTTATAGACATGCCAGGTTCGCTTGGATATTTTGTAAGATTCAAAGATACTTATTATCTGCGAATGGCACCGGATTCCTATGCCAGGGAATGTGAGTAAAGTAATTTTTCACCAGGCCTATTCACCTTTGTTGCCCAAATTTGACAAGATATGCCTTGCCCTGGCCTTGAAGGCAGCGCTTCCTATCGGATAGCCCTGTTCCAAGATCAATTTGAGCTCGGGATGTATCCAGTGGACCTTGTGCCCGATCCACCACAAAGAGCTCATTGCATACACTTGAACGGCGACCTTCTGTGGCGATATCAACCAATCAAAACAGGCAGCGGTTATTTGTTCCAAATGCAATTCCGTCACGACTTTTTGGGTTTCATTCACGCTTTTGGAAAAGTACGACTCGGTCAATTTTTCGCAGATTTTGGCCATGGGCCGAATAGAGGAATCTAGACGGAACTGTCCCAATTTTGATACAAAGTCATCCAAATAAGGCAAGAGGCAATCTAGGCGTTCTTTTGCGATGATTTCCAATACCCTACAGGCCCGGCTCGACAATGGATCGTTCATCTCAAAAGCTTTTGTGAATATGCATCCTAAAAGTTCGGAATCATTCATGACCATGGCTGCCAGGTAAGCACGCTTATGTGGGGAAGCGTCAACTTCGCTTAAAAGTTGATTGATTTCAGCAGGTTCCAAAACAATTGATAGGGTTGGAGTACAAGGTAACAAATCGCTGATTTAAAATAAAATGGTAACGGATCATGGCCCCCAAAAACTTTGCGGCTACATTTTTATAAGTTTGTACCCAACCTTGCAATCAATCGTTCCGCCAATGGAGGCACCCCCACCACCGCAGTTTCGGGGATGATGGTCAAATGTTCAAAATCGGTGGGCGCAATATTCGGCTTTGGATCGATAAAATAGATCGGTACGTTTTTACGGCCAAAATGGACCAAGCTGGCCGCCGGATATACCTGCATGGAAGTGCCGATGATGATCATGATGTCCGCCTGTTGCACCAGCTGGGCCGCCTCCTCCAATAACGGCACCATTTCCCCGAACCAGACGATGTGTGGCCTAAGTTGATAGCCCAACGCACATACATCACCCAAGCGAATATCATCGTGCCAATCTCTAATGTCCCGGTCATTGCCCGTACTGCGAACCTTTAAGAGTTCACCGTGCAAGTGCACTACCTTGGTACTGCCCGCCCGTTCGTGGAGGTCATCTACATTTTGTGTGACCACGTGTACTTCAAAATGTTGTTCCAAGTCGGCCAAGGCCACATGGGCCGCATTGGGCAACACTTTCTTCAACTGTTTCCTCCTTTGGTTGTAGAAGTCGAGCACCAATGCAGGATTTTTGGCAAATCCGATGGGCGAGGCAACTTCCATGACATCATGGCCTTCCCAAAGGCCATCGGAATCCCTGAAGGTATTGAGTCCGCTTTCCGCACTGACCCCTGCCCCTGTCAAGACCACCATTTTTTTCATTATCGTTTCTTTTGATACCTAAAAATAGACTTTTTATTACTTTAGGGCCATGGTAGACTTGGATCTTTTGGCCTATTTGGAAGGTTTTATTACCCCTGAACGTAAGGCCCGTATCTTGAAGGTTTTGGAAGAACGGACCAAGTATATCACCGTAGCCATGGAAGATGTCTTCCAAATGCACAACACCAGTGCGGTAGTTCGAAGCTGTGAGGTTTTTGGCATTCAAGACGCCCACGTTATCGAAGGCCGGTTTGGCAGGAGGTTGGACAAAAATATTGCGATGGGAGCGCAGCAATGGGTCGACGTCATGCGTTATAACAGTTCCAACATATGCTTGGAGACCTTAAAAGAAAATGGTTACCGTATTGTGGCCACCACTCCTGACCCTGATGCCACCAACCTAAACGATTTTAAGTTGGAAAGCAAAACTGCCCTGTTCTTTGGTACCGAAAAAGAAGGATTGAGCGAAGAGATCTTGCAACAGGCCGAAGGTTTGATCACCATTCCCATGTTCGGATTTACCAATAGTCTGAACATCTCTGTCTCTGCGGCGATCATTTTGCAACAGTTGACAACGCAATTGCGAAATACAAAACTCAACTGGCGCCTCAGTGAATCCGAAATATTGGAAAAAAGACTGGAATGGACTAAAAAATCGGTGCGAAGCATCGATGATGTTTTGGCGCGTTATCACGGACTGAAATAAATAATTCACTATCTTTAGAAAAGCACTAACCAATTGACAGACAAATGTATACTCTTATTATCGTGTTGGCTGCAGTCATCGTTGTCATCGCAGTTTTGGCAATGATCGCCCCAAAATCGTATGACGTATCACGCCAAGTGGAGATTGCAAGGCCCCGTTCAGAGGTTTTCGATTATTTAAGATCGTTGAAGAAAATGGATGATTGGTCACCTTGGGCCAAAAAAGACCCCAATATGGAGAAAAAATTCAGCGGGGTAGACGGCGAAGTGGGTGCGTTGAGTCATTGGAAAGGAAACAAAGACGTGGGCGAGGGGGAACAGGAAATCAAGAAAATCATCCATGGGAAGCGGATCGAATCTGAACTGCGTTTTCTAAAACCATGGAAATCTACTTCAGACTGTTATCTGCAGGTGGAAGATGCGGGTAACGGAAAGAGCAAGGTAGTTTGGGGTTTCTCGGGAAAGAATAAATTTCCAATGAGCCTGGTCTCCCTTTTTGTGAGCATGGATAAAATGGTAGGTAAGGATTTTGAGGAGGGGATGCGAAATTTGAAGTCCAAATTGGAGCATCCCTGATTCCACACGCGATTTAATCGTAGTCACTTAAAAAGATATATTATGGATCATAATATGGTAGGTTGGTTCGAGATTCCGGTTACGGACATGCAACGGGCCAAAAAATTTTACGAGAAGGTGTTCGCTATTGCGATATCAATCCATGATCTGGAAGGTTTCAAAATGGGCTGGTTCCCTATGGCACCCGATAAGATGGGAGCTACAGGTTCATTGGTTCAACACGAAATGTATGAGCCAAGTGATAAGGCCGGTGCCCTTTTATACTTTTCCTGTGCCGATGTGGCCAATGAACTGGGTAGGGTAGAAGCCGCCGGTGGCAGTATCATCCAACCCAAAAAGGAAATAGGGGGAGGTCACGGTTTTATGGGACTGATCAAAGACTCGGAAGGGAACAGACTGGGCCTGCATTCGCAGAAATAATTTATTCTGCCAACTCCAGCAGGGCAATATCAAATTCATTGTCTAACAGCACCTTTCCATTTTTCACTTCCACTTCGGTACCGGAGTAGGTGTCGAACAATTTGGTACCGTCCCCGAAAAAACCTTTCACCCAAAGCGATTTCTTGCCTATGGGCAGTTCTAGGCCCACAACTACTTTGTCCCTAAATTCGTCTTTAACAAAAGACCTGCTAAAAACGTAGGGTTTGGTGGCAAGACGTTGGTGTTTGCCGGCACCGACGGCCGGATGATGGTTTCTGAACTGACCGAGTTTTTTCCAATGTTGATATATTTTTTTGGTTTGGGGCAAACTGTCCAGATCGGCCCAGTTCATGAATGACCTCAGGGTGGCATCCCCTTCCGTACCCAGAATATCAAGACTTCTGGAGGTTTCGTCCCCGTAATAAATTTGTGAAGCGCCTGGGGTGAGCAAAAGTACGTTGGCAGCCCTGATGGCCTTTTTCCTTTCCTTGTCATAAGGCTGGCCATCATCGTGGGAGCTCAAGTAGTTCAGCACACTCTTGTCCTTCAATTTTGTGTTCAATAGGGTGCTGTATTTGTTGAAGATATCATCGTAGGGCAATTGTGCGTCCTTTTTCAATTCGAAATTGATCAAACTGGAAAAGCCATTTGAAAAATAATCAACCTTTCGATCTCCAAAGTCAAATTCTCGACCTCCGGAAATACCATAATTGTACACTTCCCCCACCATAAAAAAGTCATTATCGTCCAATACGGCGTTGGGATTCCTCTTTTTCCATGTTTCGAAGGCACGTGAAGCCTCTTCGTAAAGGGAACTCCATGCTTTTTCATCCGCGTGTTTTACGGTATCGACCCGAAAGCCGTCCACGCCCAGATCGTTCACATAATCGGCCAACCATTTGATGATATAAAATCGTGGCGCCCTAGGATAGCCGGTCCTTTCAAAAAAGAGTTGCAATTCATCCAGTTCGTTGCTCAACCTGCCTTCCTCTTTCCACTTCGCCAGCAAGGCGTCGGGCAGTTCAACGGCATTGTCGGCTTCGGTCAGAATATCCGGTAGGTTTTTGACCAAAGTACAGGCGGTGGTATTCTCATAGGTGGTAAACTCACAGACAGGGCCTGTTCTTACCCAATCTTCAGGCCATACCGGATCTATGTTGGTTACCGGACCGGTATGGTTGAGCACTACGTCCAAAATGACCCTGATGCCCTTATCATGTGCGGTTTTCACCAAAACTTCCAAATCTTTCTTGGTGCCGAAATTCGGGTCTAAAGCCGTCCAATCCTTGGTCCAGTAGCCATGATATCCATAACTGTTTCCCGTACCCTCGTCTGTAGCACCATGAATTTGTTCCACAACCGGGGTAAACCAAATGGCATTGATTCCCAGATCTGTAAAATAGCCTTCATTTATTTTTTGTGTAATGCCTTGAACATCACCGCCCATAAAGCCCCTGAGTTGACCTGTGGGTTCAACCCTGTCATAGTTTAGATCGTTCTCGGGATTGCCGTTGAAAAATCGATCGGTAAGTAGAAAATAGACATTTGCTCCTTCCCAGAAAAAGGGTGCCTTTTTAATAGGTGCTGCGGCGATAGTATCATTTAAGGTCTCTGTGGCTGGTTCGGGTTTCTTGTTTTCAACCTTACAGGAAAACAAAAGAGACACGGCAAATAGGCTTACAAAAGTCTTGGTCATGAATATGGCTTTAAGCAATCTTGGGGAGAACACGGCATTGAGTGTTCATATTATGCGCTAAAGCTATAAAATGAAAGGGGAACTAGAAAATTTATTTTTTGCGGTTCAATACCTTGAACTCCTCATAACAACTGCTAATGGCATCCAATATTTGAAGGTCGTTCGCCGTGGTTATAAAAGATTTGGAGTAACTGCAGTTGTTTAGAATATCTTCAATATCGAGCTTCTCGACCTGTAGCAATTCCATAAGCACTTCCCTGTCGAATTTACTGGCCAATAGATTGCGTATCTCATCATCTTCTTTCATTTGCCTCAGCTTTCGCATCTGATTTGGTTTTTTCCCAAATAGATTTCGCAAGAGGTCTGCTGGATTTAAGATGGCACCTAAGACCTTGGTCACTGCACTCGGGTTTTTGTTTCCTGCCTCATAACCCACGGAGAGGCCGGAAATGCTATATTGATAGGCGGTATTGATGGGCAGGTTCTTTACATCGATTTCAAGGTATCCGGTGAGTTGGTAAGGCGTCACGATAACTTCCTCCAGGGCATAGGCCAGTTCCGTTAGGCTGATTTTGGTACCCTCAAAGCGGAACATATCATTGGTAACCCTTATTTTTTGGGTTTTGAAACCTAGGTAAGACAGATAAAGCGTGTCGTTCACCGCTGCCCGGATTGTAAAACGGCCTTCGGCATTTGTGATGGTGCCTACAACTTCGTTGAGATTGATCACGTGCACACTTTCCAGAGGTTCATCGGTTTGTGCATTGATGACCGTTGCGGACACTTCTTTAGTTTCCACCCCATCTACAGGGTCTTGTGCAAAGGCCATAAAGGAAATCAGTAAGAAAACACAATGAAAGTATTTTGTCATTCGAGGAATCTACGAAATAAGAAGGTCAAACATAACCAAAAAATACGCCGGAGCGTATTTTTTAAACTAGAATTAACAGTGTTAACTGGGCCAAGGTTTAAAAGAAATCGCTTCTGCGCTTGCTTCTTTTCTTGCCCGAATCTTTTGAGCCACTTTTTGAAAAACCTTGGGAGCGCTTGCCGCCACGATCTTTGACTTTATCCCTTTTTCGGCCCTTGTCCTTGCCTCCGCCACTGCGTCGTGATCCACCTCCACCACCTGGGCTTTTGGAAACCTCCACGTTCACAAAACGGCCATCGACCTTAAATTCGGTAAAGGTGGTCAATATCTGGTCGGTTACTTCGGCTTCCGAATTGAAGAAGGAAAAACTATCCTTTACGTCTACCTTAAAAATATCTTCCCTACCAAGGGCGGCTGTATCACGTATAAAATCCTTAAGGGACATCCAGTCATAGCCATCCTTTTCTCCAACATTGATGAAATAACGTACCGAGCCATTGTTCGACTGGGTGAAGGAATCATCACGATCACGACCGCGATCTCCCCGTTCGCTCCTTTCGCCACGATCTCTTGAATCGCCACTGTTCAAATCCTTGGTTTTGTTGTAGTAGTTCGAAAAACGGGTGAATTCTACGGATACGATTTTTTTGATCAGTTCATCCCTGTCGATGCCATGAAGTACATCATTTATTGCAGGAAGATAGTTTTCAACGGACTTGTCTATTTTGGTTTCCTTTATTTTATTGGCCAAATGATAGAGTTGTATTTCACAGATTTCTGGACCTGTAGGGATGTTTTTGGCGATGAATTTTTGCTGTACCTTTTTCTCCATGGCCTGTATTTTGCGCATTTCACTTCGGGTGATGATCACCATGGAGATGCCCGATTTACCTGCTCGGCCCGTACGCCCACTGCGGTGGGTATAGGTTTCGATTTCATCCGGCAATTGGTAATTGATCACATGGGTGATGTCGTCGACATCGATCCCCCTTGCGGCCACATCGGTGGCGACCAGGAGCTGGATTTGTTTTTTGCGAAAGGAATTCATCACCATATCGCGCTGGTTTTGGCTTAAGTCGCCATGAAGGGCGCCAGCGTTATAGCCATCTTCAATCAGGTTTTCAGCAACTTTTTGTGTATCCCTTTTGGTCCTGCAGAATACCACCGAAAAAATATCGGGATGTGCGTCGGCCAGTCTTTTTAAGGCCGGATAACGGTCCCTGCCACCTACGACATAGTATTCGTGCTGTACGGTGGTCGCTCCCGAATTCTTGGTGCCCACGGTAATTTCTTGCGGACTGCGCATGAACTTTTTGGCGATGACCGATACCTCGGCCGGCATGGTCGCGGAAAACAACCAGGTCGACTTTTCCTTCGGTGTGTTCGATAGGATATCTTTTATGTCCTCATAAAAGCCCATGTTCAACATCTCATCGGCTTCATCGAGGATGCAATAGTCGATTTTGGATATATCGACCAATCCGCGTCCTATCATATCCTTCATCCGTCCTGGGGTTGCCACCACAATTTGGGCCCCTCTTTTGATTTGTCTTGCTTGTTCGGTGATGCTGGCCCCGCCATAGATGGCCACCACATTGATACTTTTCTCGTACTTCGCGTAGAGTTGGATCTCGTTGGTGATCTGTAAACAGAGTTCACGTGTGGGGGATAGGATCAATCCTTGGGTAGTTCTGCTGTTGCCATCTATTTTTTGGATCAGTGGAAAACCGAATGCAGCCGTTTTACCGGTGCCTGTTTGGGCCAAGGCCACTAAATCCACTTCACCCGATAAAAGAATGGGAATCGCTTTTTCCTGTACCTCGGATGGGGTTTCGAACCCCATATCGGCCACAGCATCCAATAGGGACTTCTGCAGTCCCAGTGCTTCAAATTTTGTCATAATAAGTTATACTTAATCGCAAATATGTGTGTTGCATAGAGCGATTATCGTATATAACCCATTGGACTCAGCGCAACACCTGCCATACCGGCGGCGTTAAAATTAGCGGCAAAGGTACAACTATTTATCGAGACGGACATTGTCTAGATAACCTAGTAACTGTTCCATGGCTTTGCCCCGATGGCTGATACGGTTTTTGGTTTCTGTTGGCAGTTCCGCGAAGGTAACATGATAACCCTCTGGCATAAAAATGGGGTCGTAGCCAAAACCCAGCGCCCCTTTGATTTGATGGGTGATGTTGCCCTCCACCGTCCCAGTGAAAAATTGGGTAACACCGTTCAGGTTCAGCGCAATAACGGTTTTAAATCTCGCCCTGCGGTCGCTGATGTTGGCCAGGTTCGCAAGCAGTTTGTTCATGTTGTCTTCCGCGTTATTTTGTTCACCTGCATAACGGGCGGAGTAGACACCTGGAGCACCCTTAAGGGCATCGACAAGAAGTCCGGTATCATCAGCAAAACACGGAAGCCCGTACTTTTCGGTGATGTAGTCGGCCTTCAGTTTGGCATTCCCTTCCAGCGTGGATGCCGTTTCTGGAATTTCTTCGGTACAGCCCAGCTCCTTGAGAGAAACCAAATGGATATGGGCCGGAAGTAATTTTTTTACTTCGTTGACTTTATTTTGATTGTGGGTGGCAAAAACCAATTGCATATGATCAAAAATACTAATTTTAGAACATGGAATTGAAAATACCACCCGCCTTGGTTTTTGTTTGTTTTGGGATTTTGATGTACCTGCTCGCGGAATTTCTACCCATCGGCCATTTCGATTTTTTTGGCCGAGGCTACCTTATGAAAGCGTTGGTGGGGATGGCAATGGTCATCGGCCTTCTTGCTTTGATTCAATTTTTCAGGATGAAAACCACCGCAGATGCTGCCCGCCCAAACAAGACTTCTTCGTTGGTGACCAATGGCATTTATAGATATTCCCGGAACCCCATGTATTTGGCATTGTTGATGGTTCTGTTGGCCTGGGGCCTATATTTGGGGAATGCCTTCAATACTTTGGTTGCCGCGGGATTCGTGGGTTATATGAACCGATTTCAGATCAGCGCCGAAGAGAAGGCACTGGCGAAGTTGTTCGGAAAAGCCTATCAACAATATTGCGTGAATGTGCGTCGATGGTTCTAAGGCTTTAGGGAATCTTGCACCTTCTACTATTAGCCCAATAACTTATACATCAAAATATTAGCATATTAGCTTATAATTTAATATATTAGCATTTTTACTTATAAAATGAACGTAGCCATCATTACCGGAGATATTATCAATTCGGAAGACGCCCATACCACTCAGTGGCTGGCCTTTTTGAAACAATACCTTGCCAGACTTGGAAAGAGCCCTACCGATTGGGAAATCTATAGGGGCGATGAATTTCAGCTCAAAGTATCGCCGGCGATGGCTTTGGAAGTGGCCATCCACTTGAAGGCCGTCATAAAATCGGTCAAGGGCCTCGATGTTCGCATGGGTATCGGCATCGGTGAAATAAACTATGAAGGCGCAAGTGTCAGCGAATCGAACGGAACCGCCTACCAGCGTTCGGGCCGTACCTTTGAAACGCTGAAACAGGACAAGGTAAATCTATGTATTGCCTCAGGGAACGATACCTACGACCGTACCCTGAACCTCATGTTGAAGCTGGCCTTGGGTTTTATGGATGATTGGAGTACCGTTTCAGCGGAAATGGTTGCCTTGGCCATGGATGCTCCTCATGCGCCGCAACAAGAGATGGCCCAAAAATTGGGTATTCGGCAATCGGCGGTAAGCCAGCGCCAGAAACGTGCACGTTTAGACTTGGTATTTGCACTGATCGAGTATTATGCGCTAACCTTAAAAGATTCTGCCGAATGATATTGTTTTTAAAGCTGCTGCTGGCCCATATGATCGGGGATTTCCTCCTGCAACCCAAATCATGGGTGCGGGATAAGGAGGAAAAAAGGATTGCCTCAAAATACCTGTATTTTCATGTATTGCTGCATTTTGTGGTTGCGATGGTGTTGCTTTGGGATATCGATTACTGGAAATTGGTGCTGCTCATTACGTTATCCCATTATCTGATCGATTTGGCCAAAATCTATGCCACCCCTTGGTTCGAAAATCGCAGTATTCCCTTTTTTATCGATCAACTGCTCCACCTTGCAGTGCTTTACGGCTGCAGTTATTATGGCGACCTTTTGGGCCATTCCCGGGAACTCTTGGGACAAATCGACTGGGCCTTGGTTACGGCATCGGTTTTTGTCACTTTTCCCTCGGCAGTAATTATGGAGAAGCTGTTGGAACGCATGTCGCGTCAGATCGAATTGGATCATGAATCACTTTCCAATGCAGGTAAATATATCGGCATTATTGAACGTCTTTTTGTACTTACCTTTTTGGTTTTGGGGAGATGGGAGGCCATAGGTTTGCTGATTACCGCAAAATCGGTATTTCGTTTTAATGACCTCAAGGAAAGCAACAATCGCAAACTCACCGAATACATCCTCATCGGAACTTTGTTAAGTTTTGGAATAGCGATAGGAACAGGCCTGCTGTATACCAAACTATAACCCGATTTGGGCTTGATTTGGCTTGGCGGATGCCTGATCGGATTATGGCGTATTGTCATTTTTTTCACTATCCAAGGCAAAAACCTTATAAATTGATCCTCAGGAGGCTGTCTGAACAAATTTTAATAACATTCCAAAAATCGGTCGGAATTAATCTTTATTTTTACGACTTAATTTTTTTTAAAGGATGACAGAGGTGGGCAGGAAGTACGTTTTCGATTTTGACAGCACCCTAACTAGGGTCGAAGCACTTGACGTTTTGGCCGAAATGACGCTGCAGGGCAAATCGAACCGCGATGAAATTGTCAGTGAAATTCAGAAAATCACCAATCTGGGTATCGATGGGGACATTTCTTTTACGGAATCTTTGGAAAGGCGGATCAAACTCTTAAAGGCGAACAAATCCGATTTGGCGGGTTTGGTGACCGAATTGCGCCAAAAAATATCCAAATCGATCGAATCGAACAAAGAGTTTTTTGAAAAGTTTTCAGATGATATCTATGTAATTTCCTGTGGATTCAAGGAGTTCATCGATCCCATTGTGAAAGAATACAATATTCCTTCCGAAAGGGTTTTTGCAAATACCTTTGAATTTGATGAAGCCGACAATATCATTGGCTTTGATACCGAGAATGTCCTGGCCTCGCATAATGGAAAAATTGAGTGTTTGAAGCGTTTGAACCTGGAAGGGGAAGTTCAGGTCATCGGCGATGGTTATAGCGATTATGTGATGCGGGAAGCCGGCATTGCCCATAAGTTCTTCGCCTATACCGAGAATGTGCACCGTGAAAAGGCCACCAACAACGCCGACCATGTGACCCCCAATATGGATGAGTTCCTTTTTGTGAACGATCTGCCCCGAAATATTTCCTACCCCAAGAACCGGATCAAGATTTTATTGCTTGAAAACGTGCATCCCGCGGCCTTCGAAAACCTGTCGGATGACGGCTTTTCCGTAGAATTGGTTAAAAATAGCCTATCGGAGGACGAGCTGATCGAAAAAATAAAGGGAGTCCATGTGCTAGGAATACGTTCCAAAACACAGGTCACCCAAAAAGTGCTCGATGCCGGCAACAAGCTTTTGGTAGTTGGTGCATTTTGCATCGGTACTACCCAGATCGACCTGGAGTATTGCAGGAAAAAAGGGGTGGTGGTCTTCAATGCGCCCTATAGCAATACACGCTCTGTCGTTGAACTGGCGGTTGGTGAAATCATTATGCTGATGCGCAGTGTCTTTCCGAGGAGTACGGAGATCCACAACGGCCAATGGCAAAAGACCGCCTCCGGTTCACGTGAGGTTAGGGGCAAAAACTTGGGTATTGTGGGCTATGGAAATATTGGCAAGCAACTTTCAGTGCTCGCAGAAGCCATTGGCATGCGGGTTTATTATTACGATATCAACGACCAACTTGCCCTGGGCAATGCGATCAAATGCAATACGCTGGAAGATTTGCTCTCGGTTTCGGATGTGGTGACCTTACATATCGATGACAACAAGGCGAACAGGAACTTCATCGGGGAACGCGAAATCAACCAAATGAAGCATGGCGCCATGCTGATCAACCTGTCCAGAGGTTTTGTGGTAGACGTGAATGCGCTGGCGAATGCCTTGAAAAGCGGAAGATTGGCAGGAGCGGCAGTAGATGTTTATCCGGAGGAACCCAGTGGAAACGGACAATTTGAAACGCCGTTACAAGGACTTTCCAACGTGATTCTCACCCCCCATGTAGGCGGTAGTACCGAAGAGGCCCAACGCAATATTGCCGATTTTGTGCCTAAAAAAATAATGGATTATATCAATGCCGGTGATACGGTCGATGCGGTGAACTTCCCCAACATACGGTTGCCGAAACAATCAAATGCCCATCGGTTCCTTCACATCCATAAAAATGTACCGGGTATCATGGCAAAGATCAACGAGGTACTCGCGAAGTATGAAATGAACATCACCGGACAATACCTTTCTACCGACAACGAAGTGGGGTATGTGATCACCGATCTGGACAAGGAATATAACAAGGAAGTGATCAAGGCGCTAAAAAGGGTTGAAAATACGATCAAATTCAGGGTGCTTTATTAAGTCGACTTGACCAGAAGGTTCATTGGTGGTGGTAGGGCTCATTTCTTAAAATGGTGAAAGCCCTATATATTTGCTCCACCGCGAACAGCCGTATCATTTGGTGTGAAAATGTCATCTTTGAAAGGCTGATCGATCCCTGAGCACGCTGGTAAACCGCTTCGCTGAAGCCGTAAGGTCCTCCGACGGCCAAAACCAACTGTTTGATGCCCGAATTCATTTTCTTTTGTAAGAAATCCGCAAAATCGACCGAAGTGTAATGCTTTCCCCTTTCATCCAACAGCAGCAAAACTTCCGCAGTACCTAGTTTTTTCAAAATCGTTTCGCCCTCTTTTTCCTTCTGCTGATTTTCTGTCAGGTTTTTGGCATTTTTGAGATCTGGGACTACCTCCAATTCAAAATTGACATAATGTTTTAATCTGCTTTCGTACTCCGCGATCAAGATTTGCAAATGCCGACTATCGGTTTTGCCTATGGCTATCAGTTTAATGGTCATGTTACAAAGGTAATTTTGATTATTGGATCGTGAAAATGCAATTGCACTGGCAAGCAGCAATTTCAAGCCTTAAATCACGTTTTATCCTTGGAGCCGATCTTATGTTGAATTATTCTTGACAAAGGAAAGCGATTTACGGAAACGATGACCTGGGCCATAACCCAAACCACAAACATTTTAGTAATTTAGCCAGCATCAAAAAACAAGTATGATTTCCGAAGAACAGTTTCGACACGAAATAGCGCTGATCATTAAAAATGCCATCAGGGAAGATGTTGGGGATGGCGATCATAGCAGTTTGGCCTGTATCCCCGCCACCGCCCAAGGGAAAGCCAAATTGTTGGTCAAAGACCGAGGGGTAATCGCCGGTATCTCCTTTGCACAACAGGTTTTTGATTATGTCGACCCTGATTTAAAGGTCGATACCTTAATGGGCGATGGTTCGGCGGTCGATTATGGGGATATCGCATTTTTCGTGGAAGGCAAGTCACTGAGCATTTTAAAGGCGGAAAGACTGGTACTGAATGCCATGCAGCGCATGAGTGCGATAGCCACCAAAACGGCCTCCTTTGTTAAACTTCTGGAGGGCACGAATACAAAGATATTGGATACCAGAAAGACCACTCCAGGCATTCGGGCACTCGAAAAATGGGCCGTAACCATCGGGGGAGGGGAGAACCATAGGTTTGGACTGTTCGATATGGTCATGTTGAAGGACAACCACATCGATTTTGCAGGAGGCATTACCAAAGCGATTGCCATGACGCGCCAATACTTAAAGGCCAATGGCCTGAATTTAAAGATCATCGTGGAAGCCAGAAACATGGATGAAGTAAAGGAAATATTAGAATCGGAATCTGTTTACCGTATTTTGCTCGACAACTTCAATTTTGAGCAGACCCGGGAGGCGGTAAACCTGATTGGGGATTTTTGCCAAACAGAATCTTCCGGGAACATCAATGAAAAAACATTGAGGAACTATGCCGATTGTGGCGTCGATTATGTTTCGTCAGGGGCATTGACCCATTCGGTACATAACATGGACCTTAGTTTAAAAGCGGTCTAGATGTCGGTTGAAATTGAAAAAAAACTGGAGAAAATACCGATCATCAATTGGTTGGTAAAACTGTTGAAGAATATTCGCTTGCCCGGCTTCGAGGGCTTGTCGATATACGACCTGATGGAAATGTATATCCTTGGAATTGTTGAGGGGGCCTTGTCTACCAGGGCCAGTGCCATCGCTTTCAGTCTTTTTCTGGCGCTTTTCCCCCTGATGATATTTCTGGTTACCTTGGTGCCGTTTTTGGTTTCCTATATCAGTTTGGAAAATGCCAATTTTGATTTTCAATTTCAATCCTTTCTGGAGTCATTTTTTCCATCTGCCACTGGGGATTATTTTGGTGAGATCTATCAACAGATTAAAGACCAGAAGCGCGGCGGATTGTTGTCTTCCGCCTTCTTGTTATCGATTTTTTTGATGGCCAATGGGGTCAATGCCATATTTGGGGGATTCGAAAACTCCTATCATGTGAACCTCAACAGAAATATTTTCAAACAATATCTGTTTGCCCTTTTTGTAGGCCTGATTCTCTCGATTTTTCTCATAGTCGGTTTTGTGGCCTTTATTTATTTCGAATTTTATGTATTGGGATACCTAAATCAATTCGCGGCCAGAACAGGCGGCTATGTTTTGGGGAAAGAAGATATTATTGGGGTTCAGCTCGCTAAATTCCTCTTCTTCATCTTGCTTTCCTACTTCACCACGGCCACCCTGTACTATTTTGGTACCAGGGAAGGAAAACAGGCCAGATTCTTTTCGGCCGGGGCGTTGATGACCACTTTGCTTTTTCTATTGACTTCCTATCTTTTCGGGGTCTATGTTGAGAAATTTGCCCGATATAACGAATTGTATGGGGCATTGGGCGGATTATTGATATTAATGGTATATATATGGTTAAATTCGAATATCTTGCTACTGGGTTTTGAGTTGAACGCCTCGTTGAACTGGCTCAGAAAAAACTATAAAAAAGATGCGAACGATGTTTAGGGTATTATTTTTCATGGTGGCATTTTGGAGTTTTATGGGCCATTCCCAAAGCATTTTCGGAAAATGGAAGACCATAGACGACCGCACGGGAAACCCTAAAGCTATAATCAATATTTTCGAAAAGGATGGCCTGATGTACGGCCATATCCAAAAAATACTTGAATTTGGCAAGGAAGATTCCTTATGCACCAAATGCGATGGGGAGCAAAAGAACAAGCCCATTTTGGGAATGACCATCATTCATGCGGCACGTGAAACAACGGATGGCATTTATAAGGGCGATACCCTTTTTGATCCTGAACAGGCGATGACCTTTCGCTGTAAGATATGGCTCAACCCCGACAATATTGATGAACTCAAGGTTAGGGGTTATCTCGCCTTCATCTACAGGACACAAACTTGGCTACGCGTTGATGGATAGAAGGTAGACCAGCATGCAACATTTTATCGATGTCATACTTCCCATTCCTTTAGAAAAGTTATTTACCTACACGGTATCCCCATCCGAAGCGGCCCACTTGTTGCCAGGCATGCGGGTTGCAGTACCTTTTGGAAAATCAAAGATCTACACCGCTCTTGTGGCTAAAATTCACACTACCCCTCCGGAGGTGTATGAAGCAAAGGAAATACACCAGCTCCTCGATGAAGTGCCCATAGTGAACGATATTCAGTTAAAGCACTGGAAATGGATCGCGGATTACTATATGTGCACCATAGGGGAGGTGTTTCGAAGTGCGTTGCCCGGCGCATTTTTATTGGAAAGTGAAACCTTGATCTTAAAAAATGAACATGCCGAAATCGACGAGGACACGCTCAAGGATGATGAATTCTTGATTTACGAGGCCTTGCTTCACCAGCCGATTTTGAAGGTGCAGGAAGTGGGTGCCATCATCGAACGGAAAAATGTTCTACCGGTTTTGAACCGCCTCTTGAACAAAAATGTCATCCTGTTACAGGAAGAAATCCACGAGGCGTACAGGCCTAAATTGGTACGTTACGTTCAAATGGGCAAGGCATTCGCAAACGAGACCCAATTGGAATCCCTGTTGCAATCTTTGTCAAGGGCCCCAAAACAGAGCCAGGTTGTACTTTCCTTGTTCCAACTAAAAGCGGTCACCACAAAACCGATTAAAATATCGGCCCTCGAAAAATTAAGCGGGGTTTCCACAGCGGTGATCAAATCCTTGATCGATAAGGGCATCTTGGAGGAATATCACCTGCAGGTCGATCGTGTGAACTATGATGGGGATGGAGAACCAGATCGTTTGAAGGAATTGAACCTGTCCCAACAGGCCGCATTGCAACATATCGAAGCCCATTTTGAAAAGGAAAAAGTCACTTTGCTCCATGGCGTTACCTCGTCGGGAAAAACGGAGGTCTATGTAAAACTTTTGGAAGCCTGCCTCGATTCGGGCAAACAGGCACTTTATCTGCTGCCGGAAATTGCCTTGACGACCCAATTGATTACCAGATTACAGGCGTATTTCGGCGATAGGATTTCGGTGTACCACTCCAAATATAGCGTTCAGGAAAGGGTAGAGGTTTGGAACAATGTACTCAGTAAGAAAAGCAAGGCCCAGTTGATCATCGGGGCCCGATCGGCCCTGTTTTTGCCATTTTCAGATCTGGGCCTGATCATTGTGGACGAGGAACATGAGGGTTCGTTCAAACAGTTCGACCCGGCCCCGCGGTACCATGCACGTGATGCCGCCATAGTGTTGGGTAATATGCATGGCGCCAAGGTACTCTTGGGTTCGGCCACGCCAAGTATCGAAAGTTACTATAACGCTCAAAGGGGAAAATATGGTTATGCCCAGATCGAGAACCGTTACGGAAATGTATTGATGCCTGAGATGGAGTTGGTAGACATCAAGGAACAATCAAGAAAACGCAGGATGAACGGGCACTTCTCCGAACGCCTACGCGACGAGATATCCGATGCCTTGCAGTTGGGCGAGCAGGTCATTTTATTCCAAAACCGAAGAGGATATGCACCGATATTGGAGTGTACCACATGCGGATATGCCCCACAATGCCCCAATTGCGATGTGAGCCTAACTTACCATCAGGCCAGAAAACAATTGCGGTGCCATTATTGCGGCCATCATATGGCCTTGCCCGAAAGCTGTCAGGCCTGCGGAAGCGCTACGCTCGATACCAAGGGCTTTGGTACGGAACAGGTGGAAAAAGAACTCGAAACCCTCTTCCCCGATGCAAAGGTGGGCCGTATGGATCTGGATACCACCCGCGGAAAACATGGATATGAAAAAATCATAAACGCCTTTGAACAACAGGAAACGGATATCTTGGTCGGAACGCAAATGCTTACCAAGGGCCTGGATTTCCGCAATGTGGGCCTGGTGGGCATCATGAATGCCGACTCGTTGCTCAATTTTCCGGACTACAGGGCCCATGAGCGATGCTTCCAACTACTGACCCAAGTGGCCGGAAGAGCGGGCCGCACCAAGAAAAGGGGAAAGGTGATCATTCAAACCTATAACCCGTACCACCAGATTTTACAGCAGGTGACCAATCATGACTATGACGGGATGTACAAAGAGCAGTCCTATGAAAGGGAACAGTACCATTACCCGCCTTCCAACAGGATCATAAAGATTACCTTTAAGCATAAAGAATTCAACAGGCTGAATGAAGCTTCCGAGTGGTTCGCCCAAGCGCTTCGAATCCTATTGGGCGGCTGGGTTTTAGGTCCGGAATACCCACCGGTGGCCCGTATCCGAAATCAATATTTAAAGAATGTCATCGTCAAGATCACCCATGATCAATCGTTGGCCAAAACGAAGAAAGGCATCAAAAGAATCGAAAAATCCTTTAACGCCATATCGCAGTACCGCTCGGTAAGGGTGATTTATAATGTCGATCACGTATAGGCCCAGGTTCAAGCCCCTTTTTTCCTTTGGTAAGTTTTTGAATTTTTAGGGCAGCCGAATGGTATGGCCGGAAAACAAAAACCGCGGTCTGCAAGGACCACGGTTTTTTTGAGATGTATGGTGTAAATTCTTAGACGTTGCTCAGCGCTTCTGCCAATTCTGTCTTCTTATTTCTGCTCAAGGGTATCGATCGGCCACCAACTTCAACATTTTTACTGTTGAATTTTTCGATTTTTTCCAAGTTGACAATATAAGATTTATGGATTCTCAAAAATTTGTCTTCAGGCAACTGATTTTCGAAAGATTTCATTGTTGATAAAATGACAATGTTGGCTTCGTCGGTGACCAGTTTTATGTAATCTCCAAGGGCTTCTATCCATTTGATTTCACTCAGGATCACCTTGCGTTTCTTCAGGTTGCTTTTCACGAAGATATGCTCCTCATCTTCGTTTACCTGGTGCATTTGCTCATATTTGGCCACCGCACGTTTTACCGATGCATCAAAACGGGCCATGGTAATGGGTTTGTGCAAATAATCGGTCACATCATAATCAAAGGCTTTAAGGGCGTAATCGGGCTTACCGGTAATCAGGATGACCTGTGGACTGTTTTCTAGGGATTCAAGAAGGTCGAAACCGCTGATTATGGGCATTTCAACATCTAGAAAAATAAGGTCGATTTCATTGTTTTTGATGCCATTTTTGGCTTCGATCGCATTGCTGTACTCCGCCACCATAGCTAGATTTGGGTGGTTGTTCACCAGCTTCGCGACTGCCATTCGTTGCATTGACGAATCGTCTACGATTATACTTCTTAATTTCATAAATGGGTTGATTTGTGGGGTTAAATCATCGTCAAATTACCGAAAAAACACACTTAACTGCAACAAAAGATGTAAACAATGAGTGGTTTTCTGTGTAGTTGGCAATGAACATAAGTTTGGGTTTAGGTTAAGTTCGATTTTATGATTATATGAAGCTATAACGAAGAATTTTATGTTTTCTTGTGAATAGTCGCAATTATTCCTATTTTTGCACTCCTAAAATTAAAATATAAATATGAACCATTACGAAACTGTTTTCATCTTGAATCCCGTTCTATCTGATGTTCAGATAGAGGAAACAGTTAAGAAATTCGAGGATTTCTTAATTAAGAATGGAGCCAAAATGGTCTCCAAAGAAAATTGGGGCCTAAAGAAATTGGCATACCCTATTCAGCACAAAAAAAGTGGTTTTTACCACTTGTTCGAGTTTGCCGGTCCGGGCGAGGTCATTGCTCCGTATGAGCAAGAGTTCCGAAGGGATGAGCGCATCATGCGCTTTCTTACCGTGAAATTGGACAAGCACGCCATAGCATGGGCGGAAAAAAGAAGAACCAGAGATAAAGCTAAAGCATAAGGTATGTCAACAATAGAACAACAAGCAAAAGGAAAGAAAGACGGGGAAATCAGGTATTTGACCCCGCTCAATATCGAAACCAACACCAAAAAGAAATACTGCCGCTTCAAAAAATCGGGTATCAAGTACATCGATTACAAGGATGCCGACTTTTTGATCAAGTTGGTGAACGAACAAGGAAAATTACTTCCGAGAAGACTTACCGGAACTTCATTGAAATATCAAAGAAAAGTGGCACAGGCCGTAAAGAGGGCGCGCCATTTGGCTTTAATGCCCTATGTTGGTGATTTATTAAAATAAACTAAAAAACATCATGGAACTTATATTAAAACAAGACGTAGAGCATTTAGGTTTTAAAGACGATGTGGTCAATGTGAAGAACGGTTACGGTAGAAACTTTTTGATACCTCGCGGTATGGCTGCCATGGCAACCCCTTCGGCAAAAAAAGTTTTGGCCGAAAATTTGAAGCAACGTGCCCATAAAGAAAAGAAGATTGTGGATGCCGCCACCAAAATGGCCAATGCGATCAAAGAATTGGAAATCAAGATTGCAGCCAAAACGGGTGCAGGTGATAAATTGTTCGGTTCAGTGACCAATGGTGACCTGGCAGAAGCATTGCTGGCTGCGGGACACGAAGTGGATAAAAAATTCATCAGCATTCAAGGCGGAGCCGTTAAGCGCACCGGGCCTTACAATGCGCAGGTCAGACTACACAGAGCGGTAGTGGTAGACATGACTTTTGAGGTAGTGGCAGAAAAATAATATAGCCGCTTCATCACAAACAAAAATCAAAAAGAGCTATGCGTGCATAGCTCTTTTTTTTATTTATCCTGAAGTCCTTTTTACGCTTAGAAATCCTATATAACTTGCTGCCAAATGAAAAATAATATACTTTTTGTGATGTCATTCTTGTTGGCCACCTGGATCAGAAATGCACAGACCACAACTTCGAATATCAAAGCTGTTGAACGTTATGGCCGCACCAATTGTTCGGCCTTATTATTTACAATGCAATGAAGTATCGTAGGCTTACAAAAGAGCAGTTGAACGAACTGCAACAGGAATTCATTAATTTTTTGGCGACCCAATCGATTACTGCCGAAGAATGGCAGCATATCAAAAGTAAACGGCCCAAGGTAGCCGAACAGGAACTGGACGTATTCAGCGATTTGATTTGGGAAGGCGTGCTGGCCAAGGTCGTTTATCTTGAAAATCTCTCCGCCCAGCAAATGCATCTATTCCATTGCACCAAAAAGCAGATGAAACTGATATCGGTCAAAGTGTCAAATCCCAATATAGACCTGACCACCAAAATCGGATTCGATTGGTTCAAGAAAAATTGGCAATCCGATTTTGTGGAATACCTTACCGCTTCGAAGGCCTATACTGCCGATCCAAATGTCGATAAGTTTGCCCTTATCGAACAAGGCGCGGTCATCACCAAAGGGGAATTGTATTCATGGTTTGATAAAGTGATTGGATAAGCCGATATTTGTTCAATAATTCAGGAAGTCCATCAGCATCGGCGTGCTATGAACCCGCCGACTTGAAAACAGCTTTACACTCTAGATAAATGGCTCAAAAACCAAGTTTGCCTAAAGGTACCCGCGATTTTTCGCCCACGGAGGTCATCAAACGAAATTACATCATCGAGGTGATCAAAAAACACTTTGAGCGCTTTGGATTTCTGCCCATTGAAACCCCCTCTTTCGAAAATTCAGAAACCCTATTGGGCAAGTATGGGGAAGAAGGGGACCGTTTGATATTCAGGATTTTGAATTCGGGTGATTTTTTGGGCGCCGTCGATGAACAGACCTATCGCTCCAAAGACGCCTTATCAATTGCGGGCAAGATTTCGGAAAAGGCGCTTAGGTACGACCTCACCGTACCTTTTGCGCGCTATGTGGTCATGCACCGAAACGATATCGACTTTCCTTTCAAACGGTATCAAATACAGCCCGTTTGGCGCGCCGATAGGCCGCAAAAGGGCCGTTTTCGTGAATTTTATCAGTGCGATGCCGATGTGGTCGGGGCGAATTCCCTGTTACAGGAAGTGGAATTTATTCAGCTTTATGATGCGGTTTTTACAGAACTGGGCCTTTCTGGGGTCCAGATCAAACTCAATAACCGAAAGGTGCTTTCAGGGATATCCGAAGTCATTGGTGCAAAGAATCTATTGGTCGATTTTACGGTCGCACTCGACAAGCTCGATAAAATAGGTGTCGATGGCGTCAAAGCCGAGATGTTGGGCAAGGGCATTTCAGAATCTGCCATTGCGAAGGCAAGTCCGTTGTTTTCGCTACAAGGAAGCAATCAAGAGCAGTTGGAAACCTTGAAACTATTTCTAAAAGAATCGGTTGAGGGTACCAAGGGCATCTTGGAAATGGAATTCATACGCGCCACGGTGGAGGCCTTGGGATTGAAATCGAGCCGACTCAACATCGATGTGACCTTGGCCAGAGGACTCAATTATTATACAGGGACGATTTTTGAAGTGGCGTCCCCGGAGGGCGTTCAAATGGGTTCAATAGGCGGGGGAGGTCGTTACGATGATCTCACTGGAATATTCGGCCTGCAAGATGTTAGCGGGGTAGGGATTTCCTTCGGACTAGATCGTATTTATCTGGTCTTGGAAGAACTTGGACTTTTTCCTGAATCCATTGATCGTTCACTCGACGTTCTATGTGTGAATTTTGGCCAAAAAGAAGCGATAGCGGCCCTTAAACTGGTGGGTGTCCTTAGAAATGCCGGTAAAAAGGCCGATTTGTACCCCACTGATGCCAAGATGCAAAAGCAGATGAAATACGCCCATAATAGAAAGGTGCCTTATGTTATCCTGATCGGCGAAGAAGAGTTGGCCCAGGGATCCTTTGTGGTAAAAGACATGGAGGAAGGAGGTCAAACATCCTACAGTTTGGACAGGCCGGAAGAATTTCTTAAATTATTTTAATCTGCTTTTTACGGCTTTTACGATGGCCTGGTAATAGCTCGCGCCGTGGGGCACATATTTTTTTGGGTTTGCCATGCCCCAGGTTTCTTCGGCAAATCTGGTTAGTGGAACCAAAGCAAGATCGGCGACCTCACTGTCCTGTTTTTTGAGCTGTTGCAGTGCTACACGCAGTTCACTTAAATAAGTGTGGTGGAATTCACAATCTGTCAGTGCATCGCCTATTTTTTGAACCGATTTAAAGACCCCTAACTTTTCCAGGTCCTTTTTTTCGATGGTAAGGCCTATTTCCTCAAAAACTTCCCGAAGGGCGGAATCTTCAAGGTTTTCACCAGCACCTACATGCCCGGCCACGGAAACATCCCAAAGCAGCGGATGGGATTCTTTGTCTTTCCCCCTTTGTTGGAGCAGTAATTGTCCGCGTTGGTTATAGAACCAAACATGCACGGTGGGGTGGAACAAGCCCTTTCGATGTGCCACAGACTTCATGGCGGTTTCACCGGTAGAATTTCCTTTGTCATCCAAAATGTCTACCAGTTCATCCATTACATCGATTTTGTGATCAAAAGTCCTTTCTGCCGAATACAACATTTACCAAATCTATCCGTCAGGTGAGAGGGCGTCTTTTCGGGAGCCTACCAAAGGGCTGAATCATTTTTTTGGGGTTGCTGTTTCAAAATAGCTGAATGTCTCCCCACTTTTTAGGGAAAGCAAAGTTTCATAGATCAAACGGATTACGTTTTCAACATCATCCTGGTGCACGGTTTCCACCGTGGTATGCATATAACGAAGGGGCAACGAGATCAAGGCTGAGGCGACACCGCCATTGCTATAGGCAAAGGCATCCGTATCGGTGCCCGTATGCCGTGAGGAAGCCATCCGCTGAAATGGGATTTTTTTCTTTTCGGCCACTTCCAATATCCGTTCCCTCAATTTGTTCTGCACTGCCGGTGCATAGGATATCACAGGTCCGGACCCAATTTCGGTAAGGCCCTGTTTTTTCTTCTCGATCATCGGGGTAGTGGTATCATGGCATACATCGGTTACGATGGCCACATTCGGTTTTATCGTCTGGGTAATCATTTCTGCGCCACGGAGGCCGATTTCCTCTTGCACCGAATTGGTAATGTATAATCCGAAGGGTAATTTTTTCTTGTTCTCATGAAGTAACCGGCCAACTTCGGCCACCATAAAACCGCCTACCCGATTATCGATGGCCCGGCACACAAATTTGTTTTTGTTCAAGACTTGGAATTCATCGGGATACGTGATCACGCAGCCAACATGAACTCCCATTTTTGCCACTTCGGCCTTGTCCTTTGCCCCGATATCGATGAAGATGTTGTCTAATTTCGGGGGTTCCTCCTTGGCAGTTTCCCTAGTATGTATGGCAGGCCACCCAAAAATTCCTTTTACAATGCCGTTTTTGGTATGAATGTTCACCCACTTGGAAGGGGCGATCTGGTGGTCGCTCCCCCCATTGCGGATCACATAGATCAGTCCGTCATCGGTGATATAGTTCACATACCAAGAAATCTCGTCGGAATGCCCTTCGATGACCACTTTGAACTTCGCCGTGGGATTGATAACGCCAACGGCCGTGCCGTATGTATCGGTTATAAAGGTGTCTACGTAGGGCTTGAGGTAGTCCATCCAGAGCTTCTGCCCCTCCCATTCATAACCCGTAGGAGCGGCATTGTTCAAATATTTTTCTAAAAAAGCAAGCGATTTTTTGGTAAGTATCTTCTTATCGGGCATGGTCAATATTTTATGAATGCAAACTTAGTAATATTCACTAATCTTTAATAATAAGCATGCGTATTTATCGTTAATTTTGGAGTGCTTTTTGCTCTGTTGAAGATGATGAAAAAACTATTGTTTTTTGGAATGGGTCCTATTGCTCAATAATCTGCTATGGTCCCAGGTCGAAGAAGAGCCGATCGACTCTTTGGCCGAATCGATGATCATCATCGAAGGCGATTCGATATTTCAAAGTTCGATTGCCCTCAAAGAGGTCTTCGTATTTGGAAGTTTAAAATTCTCCGACTACAATTCGAAGCTACGTTACTATATTCTGAGACGGAAGACCATCAAGGTATATCCCTATGCCAAATTGGCTGCGGAGCGTTTGGTTGAACTCAACGATAGCATTTCCAAAATAGAAAAGCCGAGGCATCAAAGGCGTTATACCAAAAAAGTGCAGAAGTTTATCGAGGAAGAGTTTTCGGAGGAACTGAAAAAATTAACGCGAACCGAAGGCCAAATCTTGGTGAAGCTTATCCATCGGCAAACCGGCACCACCGCTTTCGACCTGGTGAAGGAACTTCGCACTGGCTGGCGTGCCTTTTGGTACAATACCACCGCCAAAATGTTCAAAATAAGCATCAAAGAAGAATTTCATCCCGAAAGTGTTCACGAAGATTATCTCATCGAGGATATTTTGCAAAGGGCATTCGCCGCCGATCGGCTGCAACGTCAGGAATCGGTCCTCGATTTCGATTACGCCACCCTGACCGATAAATGGGGAGCCAAGGGCGATAGGAATTAATGATTGGCCCAAACGAACACCGGGTGGCGAGCAATTCATTCGTACTATGGCCATTTAAACTTCTTTAGGAGTCACTTCTTGCCGAAAAAGGCGTCAACGATGGTCTTGATGCTTTTGAAGCCCATTACCACGGCACCAATGGCCAATACCAAACCTACCACCAAAACCGGAATGTAAAGAGGATGTTCTTGGTTCTTGAAGGCTTGATATAACGTTAGAGGGGCAGTGAACATCAGTGCGATGGTATAGCCCAACAATTTAACCCCCTTCAAAAGCATCTCTTTATTGGTATTCATATCGGTCTGGGAGTTTTATTTTCAAAAGTAGCGATTAAGCGCTATATTTCTTTCATCTAAATTTTTGATTTCCATGTCCAAACCCAAGCGCTTTTTATTGGTCCCAGATAAGTTCAAAGGCTCCTTGACCGCTGAGGAAGTCATGCAAGCACTGGAACGGGGCATCAAAGATGTTTTTCCCCAGGCCGAGATCCATTCCATCTTGGCTTCTGACGGAGGGGACGGTTTTTTGAATGCGATAGCCAAACAGCTATCTTGTGAAGTGGTCCTCGTCGATACCGTGGACCCTCTCGGAAATGAAATACAAGCCCGCTATCTGTTCGATGCAACCGCTAAGAACGCCTACGTGGAATTGGCTTCCGCCTCGGGCCTGGAACTGCTGGGACCGACCGATCGAAAGGTAATGGACACATCCACTTATGGAACAGGATTACAGGTAAAAGATGCACTATCGAGGGGCGCCAGAAAAATATATCTAGGTTTGGGGGGAAGCGCGACAAATGACGCGGCCATTGGTATCGCCAGTGCCATGGGTTATAGGTTCTTGGACAAGGAAGGCCATCGGTTGTCCCCAATTGGAAGGCATCTGAATCAGATCGCAACGATCGATGGGGCAGGGGTGCCCCCCCAATGGAAAGAAGTTCAATTTTATGCCGTCAATGACGTTGATAATCCTTTGTTCGGGAGCAATGGGGCTGCCCATGTATATGCCAGGCAAAAAGGTGCCAGCGATGCTGAAATCGATTTGTTGGACAAGGGTTTAAGGCATTTGGCAGGGCTGGTTTTGCAGCAGCTTCGCAAAGATGTTGCCGAGGTTCCGGGCTCCGGGGCAGCCGGAGGTGCGGCTTATGGATTAAAGGCATTCTTGGATGGTAACTTTGTTTCAGGCACCGATTTTATGTTAGATCTGGCCAAGGCAGAAGCACAGATGATGGCCCATCCCTACGATTTCATCATTACGGGTGAAGGTAAGTTCGACCAACAGACCTTGAACGGCAAACTGATCAAAGGCGTCACCGCATTGGGAAAAAGATGCGGTGTTCCGGTAGTAGCGGTCTGCGGAAAACTGGAACTGCAAGAGCAGCAATGGAAAACCATGGGCCTAAGCCAGGTGATCGAGATTCAGGATAAGAAGATGGCCGCTTCCTATAGCATGGCCAATGCGGCGCAATTGATTCGGGAGAAGGTCGGGGATTTTCTGGCCCGAATGGGCGAATAGCGCGCCCCATTCCCTGGGTGGTCATTCAAGAGTTATTCATTACTCGATGACCAATCTCCGGGAATAGCTTTGGCATACGGCGAAATACCCGAGCGCAAAGTTCAGCGCATCGTCGTTATTGACAAAATTGCCCTTCACGGTTGCGGCGGGAGTTTGAAAGGGCCCTTGCGCACCGCCATCGGCCTGCACGATCACTTGGTTCATATAGTCATAAAAGGGCTTGTCAACACCGACAATGTCGATTTCAATTTCCCTTCCGGTTTCCAAACCGTCATCGTAAAAGTAGGAGAACTCAAATCGTTGGCCTGGGTAAAATTCATCCTCGGTGACCAAATATTCGTTGAAATCGAAATCGAACAGATAAAAGTCATCCCTATTCGGGGCATCCGTGAATGAGACAATGACTTCCGTTTCATCTCCCCCGAACAGGCCGCCCTCTCCTTGGATCAGGGAATCAATGGGAACGGTCGGCACATACTGGGTAGTGGCCGAATAGCGCTGACCGT
This sequence comes from uncultured Flavobacteriaceae bacterium, assembly GCA_963760375.1. Taxonomy (GTDB): domain Bacteria; phylum Bacteroidota; class Bacteroidia; order Flavobacteriales; family Flavobacteriaceae; genus Pelagihabitans. The sequence goes on from CAVXCS010000005.1 coordinate 960,560, forward strand.
TATAGACGATCGATAGGGTTAGTGCTCCTTCCAAAAGAAAAGGGGTATCCAGTGCCACCTCATAGATTCCCGACCCAGGTTCACTTTCCTGTAAGATCGCCGAAGAACTTGTGGTTTCATTGGTGATGGTAGCTTCTTCCAATATAGCGGGCTCAATTTGCCCGAAGAACGAGCTGCTCAATGTGGCCCTCATTTGAAAAACGGTAGTGGGTTGCGATGTATCGGTGATGCGCTGTAAGGCATCAAGGACCAATCTCGAACGATCCGTTGGCAAGGTCACTTCAATGACATCTTCACACCCAAGCAACAATCCAAAAACGATGATCAGTAGCATTTGCTTTTTCATGCCGTTAAAATTTAAAATTATAGGTCACCGCCGGCACGATTCCAAAAATGGAAGTGCGTATGGCCTCATTGGCTCCCGTATCCTGATTTCTTCTAAAATTGATGGAAGCGGCATTCTTTCTGCTGTACAGGTTATAGATGCTGAAAACCCATTCTGCCTGCTTTTTTCTGCCGGAGTTCTTCCTTGGGGTAAGCGTTGCCGCTACATCGAGACGATGGTAAGCGGGCAACCTTTCCTTGTTGCGCAAACCGTAATAAGGAATGCTCAGGCCCTGAAATTCGAACTGCCCGATGGGATAGTTGGTCGGTTGCCCGGTCTGGAACACAAAGTTCGAATTGAAGCTCCATTTTTCATTGAGCTCGTAACTCCCATAAAATGATATATCCTGTGGTTTATCATATGGCGTATTGTACCATTCACCAAAATTGATCCCGGTTTCCTGGGCGTTTCTGCCGGGGGTACGCTGCTCCGATTTTGACAAGGTATAAGCCAGCCAACCCTGGAACCGCCCTTCATTTTTACGAAGCAGCAATTCGAGGCCATAGGCCCTTGCCTCACCGTTTAAAATAACCTGTTCAATGGCGTCATTGGCGATGAGATTTGCGCCATCGATATAATCGATTCTATTTTGGATATCCTTGTAAAAAACTTCTGTTTCCAATGTGTAATCCCCACCTCGGAGGTTTTTGAAATACCCAAGCGCATATTGATCTAACAATTGCGGCTTTGTAAAAGGCCCACTTGGGGTCCAAACATCCAACGGGGTTGGGGAGCTGGTATTGGAAAGTAAATGAAGGTACTGTGCCAATCGGGTGTAACTGGCCTTCAAGGAACTCTCCGTACTCAGCGTATAGGATAGAGATACCCTTGGCTCGAGATTGTTGAAGGTGGCCAAAGTTCTATTCTTTGCATTCACCGTGGCGATGGGGACTGCTTCGCGATAGATCGCAAGGGCAGGATCAAAGAATACGGCTTCATTATTTTCGTACGTATTGATCTCATCTTGACCCAGTCTTATGAAATTGCTCCATCTGAGTCCGTAACCAAGGCTCAAGTTGTTGCTCAGATCATGTTTGACATCGATGTAGGCGGCCAGTTCATTGGCATATTTTCTCACCAATTGATCTTCTATGATACCTGAATTACTATTGCTGGGCTCTATTTTGCCAGGATTGAATTGGTAGTATATGTTGTTCACTCCGTAATTCACCTGCAGTTTATCGGTGACGTAATGTTTCAGGTCATACTTCAAATTGAAATTTCTGATGCCGGAATTCCAATTGAAGCCGACGAAGTCTAATTTCAACCCATAATAATAGTCCGAATAAATTAGGGAAAGGTTAGAAAACAGCTTGTTGGAAAATAAGTGGTTCCATCTGAAATTTCCAACGGCATTTCCATAGGTATTTTCAAAGGTGCTACTGATACCAAAAACATCACGTCCGAAATAGCCCGAAAGGTATATGCTGTTACGGCTGTCGAGATTAAAATTGATCTTGGTATTCAGGTCGTAAAAATAGGCCGTGTTGTCTTGATTGAACAAGGGGAGGAACAAATGGGCATAGGAGGCACGACCCCCTATCAAAAAGGCCGCCTTTTCCTTGATGATCGGGCCTTCCACCAGTAAACGGCTGGCCACGGCACCGAGTCCGCCGTTAACCTTGAATGCTTTACTATTGCCCTCTTTTTGAAAAATATCGAGGACCGAGGAAACCCTTCCGCCATATCGTGCGGGAATGCCCCCTTTATACAATTTAATGTCCTTAATGGCGTCCGGATTAAAAACCGAGAAAAAGCCGAATAGGTGGGAGGAATTGAAAATGGTGGCTTCATCCAATAAAATAAGGTTTTGGTCTACAGAACCACCCCTAACATTGAATCCGGAAGCCCCTTCCCCTGCATTGGTTACCCCTGGAAGCAACAGAATCGATTTGATGACATCGGCTTCTCCCAGAATGACCGGAATTTTTTTAATGGTTTCGACCGAAAGGGCATTGACGCTCATTTGGGGTGTCCTGACATCCATTTTCTCCACATCATCGGTTACGACCACTTCGTCCAACTGTTCCGCTTCTTCGATCATCTGAAAGTTGAACTGCCGGTTGGTGTTCAGTTCGAAGTCCTGCGAGATGGTCTGAAAACCCAAATAGCTCACCTGCAATCGATAGTTGCCTTCGGGGAGGGTTATGGAATAAAAACCGTATTCATTGGTGGTCACGCCCGTTCTCAACTCGGGAACCGCAATGGTGACCCCTATGAGTGTTTCGTTGCTCGAAGCTTCGGTGACGGTGCCGCTTATGGTAAATTTTTGTTGCGCGAAAGAAAATACAAAACAAAAAGAGGCCAGAACCACAGTGATTTTCGTGCGAGGGAACATCAAAAGCAATTTTTTCATAAAAGTAATGGGGTTAGACCGCACATGAAAAAGCTTAACAGTTTTTTGGGAAAGTAAAACCCCCGAGGTTACTCGGGGGTCTGTTATCGAATGTCCTAATGAACTAGCTTTCGATCTGCGCCAAGATATGGTTGAAGGTCTGGCTTGGCCTCATAGCCTTGCTTATGAGGGCGATATCGGGTTGGTAATAACCGCCGATATGTTGTTCCTTTCCTTGGGCGTTTTCGAGCTCGTCAATAACTTTATTTTCACTCGCTTTCATCGCTCCAGCGACTTTCTCAAAAATGGATTTCAATTTTTGGTCCTTATTCTGTGCGGCCAAGGCTTCGGCCCAATACAGCGCCAGATAGAAGTGGCTTCCCCGGGTATCCAATTCCTTCACCTTTCGTGAAGGTGATTTGTTATTGTCCAAGAACTTTTCGGTTGCGCTATCGAGGGCATCTCCCAAAATACGTGCTTTAAGGTTACCGTATTTTTCACCATAAAATTCGAGTGAAACCCCAAGTGCCAAAAATTCGCCCAATGAATCCCACCGCAGATGGCCCTCTTCGAGAAATTGTTCCACATGTTTGGGTGCTGAGCCACCGGCCCCGGTCTCAAAAAGTCCGCCACCGTTCATCAGGGGGACGATCGACAACATTTTTGCGCTGGTTCCAACTTCCAAGATGGGAAACAGGTCGGTTAGGTAATCCCTGAGCACGTTACCTGAAACTGAAATGGTGTTTTTACCGCGTGTGATCTGCTCCAGGGTGAATTCGGTTGCCTCGAGCGGCGAAAGGATTCGAATATCCAATCCTTCGGTGTCAAGGGCAGGCAGGTAATGGTTTACTTTTTTCATCAATTCCCGGTCATGGGCTCGATCTTTGTCAAGCCAAAAAACGGTTGGGTCATTGGTGGCCCTGGCGCGGGAAACCGCTAATTTGATCCAATCTTGGATCGGGGCATCTTTTACTTGGCACATCCTCCAAATGTCTCCCGTTTCAACTTCATGGGCAATAAGGGTCGCTCCCGAGTTGAGGTCGATGACCTTGACGGTTCCGTTTTTTTGGATCTCAAATGTTTTGTCGTGGGAACCGTATTCTTCGGCTTTCTGCGCCATGAGCCCCACATTGGCCACCGAACCGATGGTCCTGGGATCCAAAGCCCCATGTTTTTTGCAGAAATCAATGGTAGCGGTGTATATGCCTGCATAGCTGCTATCGGGGATTACCACTTTGGTATCCTGCAATTTTCCTGTACTGTCCCACATTTTGCCTGATGTCCGAATCATGGCGGGCACGGAGGCATCGATGATTACATCGCTTGGCACATGAAGGTTGGTGATCCCTTTTTCAGAATTTACCATGGCAAGAGACGGACCGGTCTTAAGATCTTGTTGTATCGCCGCTTCTATTTTTTGTTGTTCTTGGGGAGGAAGTTCCTTGATTTTGGTCAATAGGTTCTCCAGTCCATCATTTGCATTGATGCCTGCCCCATCGAGAATGCTTCCATATTTATCAAAAACATCGGCGAAGTAGGCCTTCACCGCATGACCGAAAATGATGGGATCCGATACCTTCATCATGGTGGCCTTGAGATGGATCGAAAAAAGGACGCCCTTTGCTTTGGCGTCGGCGACCTGCTCCTTCAAAAAAGAGACCAAGGCTTTCTTGCTCAATACGGATGCGTCGATGATCTCTCCTGGCAAAAGGTCAATTTTTCCTTTGAGCACCACTTCGTTGCCGTCCTTGGTAAACAAGGCGATTTTCACAGCGGTGGCATTGGGGACGGTCAACGATTTTTCGTTCGCTTTGAAATCACCGGATGCCATAGTGGCAACATGGGTTCTTGAATCTGGGCTCCATGCGCCCATGGAGTGGGGATTCTTTTTGGCATAATTCTTTACCGCCCTTGGGGCACGACGGTCTGAGTTGCCTTCCCGTAAGACCGGATTTACGGCACTTCCCTTAATTTTATCGTAACGTGATTTTATTTCTTTTTCTTTTTCATCCTTCGGCTGATCCGGGTAATCGGGAAGATGGTAACCCTTTGACCGCAGTTCTTTTAATGCTTCCTTCAATTGCGGTATCGAGGCGCTGATGTTAGGAAGTTTTATGATGTTGGCATCCGGATCTTTGGCCATTTCCCCTAAAATCGACAAATCATCAGCCAGCCTTTGACCTGGTTCAATATAATCAGAAAAAGCAGCGATTATTCGAGCGGTCAAGGAGATGTCCTTGGTTTCAATATCGATTCCGGCCGTTTTGGTAAATGCCTTCACGATGGGCAAAAAAGATTGGGTGGCCAGCGCTGGCGCTTCATCCGTAAGGGTATAGTAAATCTTGGGCATTAACGTTGGTTGTTTTGTTCGATGAGGGGCAAATATACAATTTATGGCACAAAAAAGGGGGAGGAGACCAAACTTTACCAGAGATGAAATTAACGGAATAAAACCATCGTATCACGGCTTAGTAAAGCAAGGGAATGGTTACAAAAACAAAAGCCATATCATTGTACGGATACATTGATATGGCTTTTTTGAAATAGCTGGTAAACTGTTTGTTTCACCCTAAAGTAAAACCGCAACCATTGATTGCATTTACACCACTATCTCCACGTTTGAAATACTTTTGACCCCAATCCTGAAATCAAGGTTCAAGTATGTACTTCTTCCCATCGCCCTAAAACATTTGAGCCGTTCGTGAAACCGAAATTTCAATTGGGCCGCATGATTTCACAAAGCCTAGCTTATGGGTTTGATCCCGAAGCACTTTGCTCGTTCTTTCCCTAAATCGTGTTGCCACTTTTTTTGGTAAAAACTGAAACGACAGTATAAATAACGTGAACTTTATAGCGATTAAAGATGATTCTTGATGGAACCGTTTTTTAATCACATCTAAAGATAAGGGAATCATCCTTTAAAACACAATTTTTTAACAAATTTAAAATCAACACGTTATCAACGCGCTATATGAACAATTGTTAATAAAAAACGTCCCTTGAGAAAGGGACGTTTTAGCATCGTTTTTTTTGTGGGCACTACGATCGAACTTCCTTGATCCTTGCCTTTTTGCCGGTAAGGCCTCTGAAGTAGAAAATACGTGCTCTACGTACCTTCCCTTTTTTGTTGACCTCAATCTTCTGCAACGCGGGCATATTGATTGGAAAAATACGCTCAACACCAACAGTTCCGGACATTTTGCGGATAGTGAAGGTTTCCGTTGAACCCGATCCCCTTCTTTGGATCACCACTCCCTTAAAAAACTGGGTCCGTGTTTTTTCGCCTTCCTTGATCTCGTAATAAACGGTTATCGTATCCCCTGAAGAAAAATTCGGAAATTCCTTTTTGGCGACAAACTCGTTCTCTACAAAATTTATTAATGATTCCATGGTTATGATTTACTGTGTTGGTCAATATCAACATTCACGATTCTCGTCAGAGGTTGATTTAACAGGTTGCAAAAATAGTCTATATATTAGAACCGACAAGCGATTTTCACAAAATTTTGCCTTGGCGATGTTGGGCTATTGCAAAAGATCGGGCCTTCGTTCCCTGGTATGCTTTAGTGCCTCCTCCTCCCTCCATTCCTCAATTTTGGCCGTATGGCCGCTCAGCAATATTTCGGGCACCCGCATACCCTTATATTCCGAGGGTCGGGTGTACACCGGGGGAGCCAACAAATTGTCTTGGAAGCTATCGGTAAGGGCCGAAGTTTCATTGCCGAGCACTCCCGGAACAAGTCGTATGATCGTATCGCAGAGCACAGCCGCCCCCAGTTCACCGCCTGACAGCACATAATCACCAATCGAGATCTCCTTGGTGATCAGCCAATCCCGCACCCTTTGGTCTACCCCTTTGTAATGCCCGCATAGAATGATCAGGTTTTCCTTAAGCGATAAGTGGTTGGCCATTTTCTGGTTCAGTGTTTCGCCATCAGGGGTCATGTAGATCAACTCGTCATAATGGCGCTCCGCTTTGAGTTTATCGATGCATTTATCGATGGGCTCGATCATCAGCACCATTCCCGCCCCACCACCAAACTGATAATCATCTACCTGGTTGTAACTATTGTTGGTATAGTCCCTCAAATTGTGCAAATGTACCTCTACCAAGCCCTTGTCAATGGCCCGCTTCAAAATCGAGGCTTCAAACGGACTCCTTAAAAGTTCTGGCAGTACGGTTATAATGTCGATACGCATTAGGGAGTTTGATTAGGTTGCTATTGTGCCGTCCAAAAATAATGAAAACAATGCACATCCTTTTGCCAACCCAATTTTTCATATAGCTTTTGTGCGGGATTATCAATGGCGGTTTCCAATGCAAGGCCCTTAAAACCGGCCGATTTACAGAAGTCCTTGGCATGGTTCAGCAGGGATTCCCCAACACCTTTGCCCCTTAGGGAGTCTATGACGAACAAATCGTTAAGGAGATAAACGGGAGCCATCGATACCGACGAGAACATTGGGTACAACTGTGTAAATCCAATAGCAGTGCTTCCCTGCATGGCCAAAAAAATCACAGACTCGTTGTGCTGAAGCCTTTTGCTTAAGAATTCTTTAGCCTCCTCGAGGTTCGACGGCTGTTTATAGAACACCCGGTACGCATCGAAAAGCGGCAATATCAAGGGAAGGTGGTTCAGGTTTGCTCTAATGATATCGACCATGGGAAAAGAAAAAACTCCTTGCGGAGTTTTTATTTGGGTTTTTTGTACTTGTTGATTTCATCCTGTAATTGCCTGCTTATCTTTTGTTCCCTTTCCAAGGCCCTTCTGCGATGGTCTTCATATTCCAATTCCAGTTCAGATAAACTCGTCCTGGCCTCCTGGGTCAGGATATTGCTATTTCTAAACTTGTAGATAAAAAACAACAACATCATGAGCAAGCCGGTAATCACGGTCCACAGGATAAAATTATAGGTGGCTTTCGCCACTTGGATGCCCAAAAAAGACATATTGTCCTTTTCTTCGCTGACTGCCGTCAAACTGCCGGTGGTCTCCTCCAATTTTTTGTTAAGGGAAACGATGGTGGTTTCATGACCCGCTATGGTGGCCCGTAATTCACTGGTGATCTTGTTTACGGCGGTAAGCGAATCCAACACGTTCTTCCGTAGTTTGTAAAGATTGCTTTCTTTCACCACTTCGTAGCGAACGCCATCGGCCCTATAATTTCCTGATTTAGTAACGACATAATCGAACTGACTGCTGATCGGCCCATTATCCAGCGATAAGCTTTCTTCCGGTGCTGCAGCCTCTTGTGCAAATTGTAGGTTAAGGGTCAACAAGGTGGTCAAAATACATAATATTCTTAAACCTTTCATTTTTGAGTGGTGCTAAGTTTTAATTAATTTAATAGGATTTAGAGTGGACTAAAGTAAGCCATTATAACCAATTACGAAAAAAAATGGGTCAATAGCCGTTGAAAGGCAAGTTTCCTTTCAATTTATTGCTTGTGTGTCCAATCGAAAAATGGTTTATATAGGGTTGTGGACTCCATCCAAAACGAAACTTGGTTGGACTAATAGTAGGTGAACCGACGAACTTTTGCGATGTATTTGGCCAATCGAATCACTTGGTGTGAATAGCCATATTCGTTGTCGTACCAAATGTATAGAATGATATTCTTCCCATTACTGGACACAATGGTGGCCGTACTGTCATATATGGATGGGGCAGAGGTACCCACTATATCGGAGGAGACGATTTCCTTGCTCAAGGAATACTTGATTTGCTCGACAAGATCTCCCTCCAAAGCATATTTCTTTAAAATGGTGTTTACCCCGTCGATGGAGGTTTTGTTGTTCACTTGAAGGTTGAGGATGGCCAAAGAGCCATTGGGAACCGGAACGCGAATCGCATTTGATGTCAATTTGCCCCTTAAACCTGGCAAAGCTTCAGCAACAGCCTGGCCGGCACCGGTTTCGGTGATGACCATGTTCAAGGCGGCCGCCCTTCCTCTTCTATGCTTGCCATGCATATTGTCCATGAGGTTTTGGTCGTTGGTGTAGGCATGTATCGTTTCCAAATGACCCTTTTCAATACCCAGCGAGTCATCGATGACTTTTAATATAGGGCTGATTGCATTGGTAGTACAGGAAGCGGCTGAAAAGAGGTGCGTTGTATCGGGATCATGTTCTTTGTGGTTAACCCCGTGAACGATGTTCGGCATCCCCTTTCCGGGCGCGGTGAGCAAAACCTTTGAAACTCCTTTAGCCTTTAGGTGTCGCGAGAGTTGGCGCTGATCTCGGAAAGCGCCGGTATTGTCGATGACCAAGGCTTCGGAAATTCCAAATTTAGAATAGTCCGGTTCTTCTGGGGCCGTTGCGCTCATTACATAAACTGTGGTTCCGTTGATGATCAACGCCGTGTTGTCTAGATCCACATTCACAGTACCCATGAACTTGCCATGGATGGAGTCGGTACGCAGCAAACTTGCTCGTTTTTCGAGGATGTCCTCTGTAATGGGCCCCCGAGTAACGATGGCCCGTAATCGCAATTGGTTTCCTTTACCTGTTTTGGCCATGAGTTCGCGGGCCACCAATCGGCCTATTCTCCCAAATCCGAAGAGCACCACATCCTTAGGCTCCAGGATTTTGCTTTTATTGGCCCCTTTGAGCTTGTCTATTACAAAACCCTTGACCTCGTCATAACCGTTATCATCGGAATGGTATTCATAGGTCAACTTGCCGATATCCAATTTTGAAGGGGGAAGTGGCATATCGTTGATCGCCCTAAGTATTTCAACAGAGTCAAAAATTGAAATTGGTTTTTGCACGAACGCGCCTGCATATTCATGGAGGTTAATGATATCGCTTACGTTCTTATCGATGACTTGATTCTTGAACAATACCACCTCAATGGATTTGTCGTACCATAAATCGCTGGTGATTTTGATAAATTCGGTGGTCGCCTTTCTGCGGTCTGCCTGGAAGGCCAATTCTTTTTCGTAGGTGCTTATCTGTGACATTTTCTATGCTTTTGTGGCTGGGGGCTGGTTGTAAAATTACAGAAATGATTGATTCTTTGGGGAACAAACAAAAAAAACGCCCCATTTGGAGCGTTCCTGTTCAATGTTGGAGGGCCTTATTGAAAGATCAACCTTTCGCGTTCCCCTTTTTCATTCAGCATGGTAATGCTGGTTTTGCCATATCTTGATATTTTACCGAAGAGTACCTTGGCATCCTGAATGTCATCGATATCTTCATCATCCACGGAGATCAAAATTTTGTTTTCAAGACCATAGCCCCTATAGGTTTCTGGGACGCCTACAATTTTCACCCCTTTTTTGGTCTTGAACATTTTTCGGTCATTTTCGGTAAGGTTTTTTACGGTCAATCCCATAACGGGTAAGTCGATCGTCTGCAACTCGGTCAATTTTACGGGCATGGTGAGCTCGTCCCCGTTACGGGCCACGGTTACGTTTACCACATCACCTGGTCTTTTGGCCGATAGATACCCTGTAAGATCCGGAAAGCGTTTAATCTTTACATTATCGATCATTTTAATGACATCGCCCACCTGCAATTTGGCAACCTCCGCACCCGATTCTTCCTGAATTTCACTGATGTATACCCCTTCAATTTCATCGATACCATTTTCTATGGCGTACGGGGTATTGGTCTGTGGGGTACTGATACCCAAAATTCCCTTTAACACGTTTCCGTATTCCAAGATGTCGTTCACTACTTTTTTGGCAATATTACTCGGTACCGCAAATGAATAACCGACATATGATCCCGTTTGGGATGAAATCGCGGTATTGATGCCCACCAGATCACCGTTCGTATTCACAAGGGCTCCTCCGCTGTTGCCGGGGTTCACTGCCGCATCGGTTTGGATGAACGATTGGTTTCTTCCCAGATCTCGGGCCTTGGCACTGATGATGCCAGCGGTAACCGTAGAGGTTAGGTTAAACGGGTTGCCTACGGCCAACACCCATTCCCCGATTTTGGTATTGTCAGAATCGCCAAATGCCAGATAAGGCAATTTTTCGTCAACTTTTATTTTAAGCAATGCGATATCGGTATTGGGGTCGGTGCCCACCAGTTCCGCTTCATAGCTCTTGTTATTATTGAGGGTCACCTGCAACTGGCTGGCATTGGCGACCACATGGTTGTTTGTAACGATATAACCGTCAGATGAAATAATGACGCCCGACCCCACGCCTATCTGGGGCCTCGATTCGGATTGTGAGCCGAAGAAAAAGTCACTCAAACTTCTGGGACCGGAATTAGCGGTCACATTTTTTACGTGGACTACCGCGTTGACGGTATTTTCTGCGGCCACGGTAAAATCAACTTCATTGATTCCCGCACCTTTGGCAGAGGTTGGGGTAAGACTGGTATTAAAAACAGTTGCCCCGTTATCAGCCGCCAATAGCGCATATTGGGTATTTTCAAAAAAGAATTTATAAGCCCCCAAAGTTACCGCGCCGGCAAAAATGGAGACCAGAAATAAGCTGCCAATTTTTCTCATAGTCGAATTTGATTTTAAGATACAACAGTAAAATTAATCGATTTCCGTGCCCGATTCTTGAGTTTAACGACTTTTTAACGGCCAATGTTTCCTTAAATTAAATCCTATCTTTGTACTTCATTTCTGCCTATGTTGCTGCATTTTTTTAAATACCACGGTACCGGTAACGATTTTATCATGATCGATAATCGCGATGATCACTTTCCTAAGCAGGATGTGGCATTTGTCGCATTTCTTTGTGATAGACATTTTGGAATTGGGGCTGATGGTTTGATTTTGTTGGAAACTGATCCCGAGGTGGATTTCAGCATGGTCTATCACAACTCAGATGGCCGCCCCGGCAGTATGTGCGGCAATGGCGGTAGGTGTTTGGTAGCGTTTGCCAAGCATTTGGGCATCATTGGCGAAAGCACCGTTTTCCGAGCTGTTGATGGATTTCATGAAGCGAGCCTTGATGCCACGGGAAGGGTGAGCCTGAAGATGCAGGATGTTACGGAAATCAAACAGAAGCCCAACTATCTGTATTTGGATACGGGATCTCCCCACCATGTGCAATTGGTGGCCAACCTGGCAGACATGGATGTGCGCGTGGAAGGCGCCAAACTGCGTTATGGACTTTATGGAAAAAAAGGCTGTAACATTAATTTTGTCGAAGCTGTCGGCACGGATTCATACAAGGTAAGGACCTATGAACGGGGGGTGGAAGATGAAACCCTTTCCTGTGGTACCGGGGTAACCGCGGTGGCCCTGGCCATGCACCATATGAACAACACAAAATCAAATAAAATTGCATTGCACGCCGTGGGAGGGGAACTTCAAGTGCATTTTAATGAAAATTCGAAAGGGTACCATAATGTGCACCTGATCGGTCCGGCCGAAATGGTCTTTAAAGGGGAAATCGAATGGAAAGGTTAAAAGGAAAGCATATTTACCTACGGGCTTTGGAACCGGATGATTTGGAATTCCTGTACCTATTGGAAAACGATCCGCACATCTGGGAGGTCAGCGGTACCATTACACCCTATTCCAAGCACGTGCTGAGGCAATATTTAGACAATGCACATAGGGATATATACGATGTGAAGCAGCTGAGACTGGCTATTTGTAAGCATGATGGCGCAATGGTTGGACTGATCGATCTATTTGATTTTGATCCAAAAAACCATCGTGCGGGCATCGGGATCGTTGTGATGGAAACCAATGAGCGGAACAAAGGGGTTGGATCTGAAGCGATAGCCCTACTAATGGATTACGCTTTTTCCTCATTGGACCTTCGTCAAATATTTGCAAATGTGGGCGCAGACAATCAAGCGAGCGTGCACCTCTTTAAAAAAATGGGTTTTCAGGAAGTGGGCCTCAAAAAAGATTGGATTTTCCATAATGGAGCCTATAAAGATGAAATATTGTTCCAAAAAATACACGCTTAGCCATGTACCTTAAAAAAATATTGTTTGCCATTGTAATTCTGGGCCTCTTGGCCGGTGGCTTCTTTACCTATAAGGTATACCATGCCATCTTTTCGCCCAATACCAACTTCACGGCGGATGAAGAGTTCATTTATATTCCATCCGACGCCGAATTCGGACAGGTTTCCCTGTTGGTCGAATCATATCTCAAAGATATGGCCACCTTTCAGCAACTTGCGTTGCGAAAGGGCTATACGACGAACGTAAAAGCAGGGAAATATGCCCTAAAAAAGGGAATGAACAACAACGAGATCATCAATGCATTGCGAAGCAACAATATCCCCGTCAATGTTTCCTTTAACAATCAGGAGCGATTGGAAAATTTGGCGGGCCGAATTGCGGTTCAGATCGAAGCCGATAGCCTGTCGTTGCTCAAAGCGATGAAAGATCCCGATTTTTTAAGTGCAAATGGGCTCGATGAGGCCAATGAACTCATACCATACCTTCCGAACAGTTATGAATTTTTTTGGAACACCTCTGCCGAAAAGTTCAGGGACCGGATGCTCCAGGAATACAAAAGATACTGGACGGAAGACAGGATATCCAAAGCCAAAGCCCAAGGCTTGACCCCTTCACAAGCCGTTACCTTGGCATCGATAGTGCACAAGGAGACGGCCAAGGTAGATGAACGCCCAAGGGTGGCCGGGCTATATTTGAACAGATTGAGACAGAATATACCCTTACAGGCCGATCCCACCGTGATCTTCGCCTTGAAGCAACACACCCATAATTTCGATACGGTCATCAAAAGGGTCTTGTACAAAGACCTCGAACTGGATTCAAGGTATAATACCTACAAATACGCCGGATTGCCACCAGGGCCCATCACCATGCCTGATATTTCAGCGATCGAAGCGGTTTTGAATCCCGAAAAACATGATTATTTATACATGGTCGCCAATGTGGAGAACTTCGGTTACCATAAATTCGCAAAGAACTTGGCGCAGCACAACCGAAATAAGGTACAGTACATCCAATGGATAAATTCGCAAGGCATCAATAGATAGGCAATTGGTCCCAACTTTGGCACATGTTAACTAAAAATGTATATTTTTAACGAATCCTTGTGGATTCCTGACCCAAGTCGGACATATCTTTGACCAGTGAAATTTAAGCAGGCCCTTTTTTGGCCGTAAGTCTTAAGAAAACAAAAGATATGGGAAGATGTGTCTTCTTTTTTTGTTCACTTGTAATTTTGTTGATTTTTACGGCTTTTGGCTTCAGAGCGCCAAATGTCAGTGTTCCGGAAAGTCTTAGGGTCACCCAGCCAACAGAATGTTTATTCCCCCAACAATTAGCGATTTTAACTTCAAACCTGAAAGCTCCTCCTTTTCTGGGAACTTCCTATGTCGGTTTTAAGGAAGCATTGGCTTTCAAAGAATCACAGGGCAATTACTTCATAATGAATACTTTGGGCTATCTGGGGAAATACCAGTTCGGTATCGGCACCCTGCAGCTGATGGGCGTGTACAATACGACCCGGTTCCTGAACGATCCCGAGCTTCAAGAGAAGGTATTTTACACCAATATGTCGCGAAACAAATGGATCTTGCGCAAGGATATCCAGCGATTCGTCGGCAAGCACATTGCCGGGGTGGAAATAACCGAGTCGGGCATGTTGGCCGCAGCACATTTGGCGGGTCCGGGCAACGTAAAGAAGTACCTGCGTTCATGGGGTCAAATAGATACCACCGATGCTTATGGTTCGGCGGTTTCCTTGTATATCAGGAAATTTTCAGGATATGACCTTTCGCATGTCGCACCCAAAAAAAACCCGAAGATTTAAGGCCTGTATATCAAATGCGGTATTTGGGGCAAGACTTTGTTCCCGTTTAGGACGGGAATCAAATATGGAAATGGAATGGACCCTGGCACTTATGCCGGGGTTCATTTTTTTGGATTGGCATCCAAAATGTTATGGCATCTAAGCCGAAATGATAAATATCGTGGGCCTTTTATGCAGATCTACCGTGAAATGTTTCCATTCGGCAATGGGTTTGGTCGCGATGAATTCGGTTGACAGCGTAATGTCACAGGCCACACAAAGAAGGGTTGTCATGCCGAGGGTCTTGATCAGCTCTGCCAATAATTTATCATTTCTATAGGGGGTTTCGATAAAGAGCTGGCTTTGGTTTTCCTCTTTGGCAATTCGTTCCAGCTGTTTTATCTTTTTCTTGCGATCGGAGGATTCAATGGGCAAATAGCCGTTAAAGGCGAAATTTTGACCATTCATGCCGCTGGCCATCAGTGCCAATACGATGGAAGAGGGCCCTACCAGAGGCACCACCTGTATTCCCAGCTGATGCGCCATTTTCACCACCTCCGCACCCGGATCTGCAATACCTGGGCAGCCAGCTTCCGATAAAATGCCAATATCGTGCCCTTCCAAACAGGGATGCAACAAATTGGGAATGGTCTCAAGCTCGGTATATTTATTGAGCGTCTCCAAAGAAAGATCGGGCTGGGATTTTCGTGGACTTATTTTTTTAATGAAGTGCCTGGCCGATTTTTCATTCTCAACGATGTAGTGATCGATATTTTCAATGGCCCGTTTGATCGATATGGGCAAGACTTCCAAGGGTTCTGTTTCACCCAATGTGGTCGGAATCATGTATAATTTGCCCTTTTTACCGGTTTCTTTTGCCATTTATTTTGATTTTATCGCAAATTTATGGGCAATCGCTTCGCAAGCCCGATCGATCATCCAAAAAACCCGCTCAAAACCATCGGCCCCTCCATAATAAGGATCTGGCACTTCGCTTGGTTGATTTGGCACTTCCGCCATCAACAGCTTTATTTTGGCTTTATGGGCTGGATTTTGGCTCAGCGTAAGGATTTTTTGGTAGTTACTTCTGTCCATGACATAGATATGGTCAAATATATCCAAATCGTCGGGAACGATCATTCTGCAACGTTGTTGGCTGATGTCGATTCCATATTTGGAAGCTACGGCAACACTTCTTTCATCGGGCCTTTTTCCGATATGATAATTGCCCGTACCTGCTGAATCTACCTGCACCAAAGCCGGGTCAACCTTAGCGCGTAAAACGCCTTCGGCAATCGGGGAACGGCAAATATTACCGAGACATACCATTAAAATTTTCGTAACCATAACTATTTACGAGAATTTCTTGGACAGGTCGTCTATGTATTTTTTGAATTGTTTATCGGTTTCAGCCAGGTTATCTACGGTCTTGCACGCATGAAGTACGGTGGCGTGATCCCTTTTCCCTATTTGTGAACCAATGCTGGCCAGAGAAGCCTTGGTAAATTTTTTGGCGAAGAACATGGCCAATTGCCTTGCTTGTACAATGTGCCGTTTACGGGTTTTGGATTGCAAAGTTGCGACATCCATTTCGAAATAATCGGAAACCACTTTCTGAATATAATCGATGGAAACCTCACGTTTGGTATTCTTCACAAATTTCTCGACCACCATTTGGGCAAGTTCCAGGGTCACTTCCTTTTTGTTGAACGAGGATTGTGCTATCAATGAAATGATGGCGCCTTCGAGTTCCCTGATGTTGGTCTTGATATGCTTTGCGACGTAATCGACAATTTCATCGGGCATTTCAACCCCATCACGGTATAATTTGTTTTTCAATATCGATACCCGGGTTTCATAGTCAGGCGCCTGCAGTTCGGCCGAAAGGCCCCATTTGAAACGTGACAAAAGCCGTTGCTCTATGTCCTGCATGTCTACCGGCGCTTTATCGGAGGTCAGGATGACCTGTTTTCCGTTTTGGTGCAAATGGTTGAAGATGTGGAAAAAAACATCTTGGGTACCCGACTTGCCCGAAAGGAACTGTACGTCATCAATGATCAATACATCGATGAGTTGGTAAAAATGGATGAAATCGTTTCGGGTGTTCTTCTTTACTGATTCTATATATTGTTGGGTAAACTTTTCCGCAGAAATATAGAGCACCGTTCGCTCCGGATATTTATCTTTTATCTCTACCCCGATAGCATGGGCCAAATGGGTTTTGCCCAAACCAACGCCACCAAAGATCAGTAAAGGATTGAACGAGGTGCCTCCAGGCTTGTTGGCCACGGCCATCCCGGCAGATCGCGCCAAACGGTTTGAATCCCCTTCCAAAAAATTGTCGAAATTATAATTGGGATTGAGTTGGGATTCTATTTTGATATTCCTGATACCCGGAATCACGAAAGGGTTCTTTAGTTCCGGATTTTTTGACTTGATGGGCACATCCATTTCCTGAGGTGTCATATTTCCCCTGTTGGAACTGGGAATTTTTTCCGTAAAGGGCTCCCTATTGCCATAGGTGTTCTCCATTTTAATGATGTACACCAATTTTGCGGTTTCCCCCAATTCCTTGGTGAGCGCTACTTTCAACAACTTTACGTAGTGCTCTTCGAGCCACTCATAAAAGAATTTGCTGGGCACTTGTATGCTCAATGCATTTTCAGACAACTTAACGGGCCTGATAGGCTCAAACCATGTTTTGAATGCCTGCGGTTGGATATTATCTCGGATAAAAGCCAAACAATTGTTCCATACGGAATTAGCAGTAACACTCATTCTAAAGTTCTCTTATTTTGTTGGTTAGTAATTTAACAGTCTGTAGGACGAAATCAGGACGGAGCGGACCTGCTTTTCAAAGTGGGACAAATATGTGAACAAAAAAGCTAAAAAAAAAATGAATTACCATTGAATTTCCGATTTTTTTTCACCATGTTCGGTCGTTGATTTGTACTTCTTTAAATATAAATCTTTTAGACCAAAGAATATGGATTTTAATGAAATTTCTTTTCGGGTTCGCTATTCCGAGACCGATCAAATGGGCGTGGTCTATCACGGGAATTATGCGCAATACTTGGAGATGGGAAGGGTAGAGTGGTTAAGGTCGCTAGGAATTTCCTACAAAAGTATGGAAGAAAATGGCATTATGCTTCCCGTAATTTCCCTCCGCATGGATTTCAAAAAATCTGCCACTTATGATGACCTGTTGTTCGTCGATACCAAGCTGAAAAAGACACCATCGGTTAGGATAGAGTTCGACTATAAAATTTATAATGAAGCAAGGCAAATTTTGGTCGAGGCGAACACCGTTTTGGTGTTTATCGATATGAAAATCAATCGCCCGATCCGCTGCCCAAAATTTTTGCTCGAAAAAATTAAAATGTAGCCGAGGCCAAGCGGCCTATTTTCTACCCTAATGGTTAAAACATCATGTTAACCTTTTGAGCCGGGCCGCGGCCATTCCTGACAGCAGTGTTCCGAGCTGGGAAGCATCCTGTTTTCGGACCCCAATGATCAACTCGCACGTACTGCCCATTTTCTGGGAAATTACATTCCAATCTTGCTGTTTAACAAGTTGCATCAGCTGATCGAAGCCCCCATAGTCGATCATCACTTGGTACCGGTCCTCAAGCTCACCAACAATTATTTTGGAAGTCTCTATCGCCATTTTTGCCGTGCTGCGGTAGGCCGTTATCAGGCCACCCTTCCCCAATTTTGTGCCTCCGAAGATGCGAACAACCGCCACCAATACGTTGGTGAGCGAAAAAGCGTTCAGTTGCCCCAAAATGGGGGCGCCGGCAGTATTTCTCGGTTCCCCGTCATCATATGTGCGATAGTGCTCCCCATTGACGCCCATGCGCCATGCATAGCAGATATGGTTCGCCTTTGGGTAATTTTTTCGAAGTTGTTCGAGGTGGGATTTCACCTGATCTTCCATCGTCAAAGGAAAAGCATGGCCAAAAAATTTGCTTCTCTTCTCCTTGTACAATACCGCTTCGGAACCTTGCTCGATCGTTTTAAAGCTATATACCGGTTGCTCCATCAGAACAAAGCTACCAAAACGATGCTTATGACCGCCAAACCAAGACCGGCCCAATTTTTCATGCTCAATTGCTCCTTGAACAGAAGGATGCCCATCAATGTTGAAAACAACACCGTACCCACATTGATAAGCGTAAAAATCGAGGCGCTGTTCAGCGCTTTGTTTTCCAGGGCCATCAGTAGAAAATGAATGGTAAAATAATTGAAAGAACCAAGAACAATGCCGGCAACTAGATTTTTTAGATTTAGTTTTAACGGATGCCTGGCGCTTCTGATCAGGATGAAAACGATTCCGGTTGTGCCCGCCGCCCCAAATACCACAGAGGAGAACAAAGGGAAATCGGAGGTCGCCATATCAGAGGTCTGCAAGAATTTGATACTGGCATCCACCATGCCCGAACCCATAAAAAGCAAGAGGGGCAATATCAAGGTTTCCACTTTTACGGTTATGGTCCTGTTCTTGATCGATGCGAAGTAAACCGCGGCCAATGCCAGTATGATCCCGATGATCTTCAAGGTGCCCAATGTTTCCCCATAAAGGAGAACGCCCATCATTACCGGAATGACCAACGACATTTTAGCTGCAACCGAAGCCACGGAAACGCCTAGGTTCTGTGAGGTTTTGGCCGTAATGTTGAAGACGACTATAAACAGCACGCCCAATGCCAAGGTGCCTAAAAACCATGGTTTTGCAGGCAGAGCTGAATAGTTGATGGTGCCATCATAAAAAAAAGTGGCGAAAAAACTGGCTGTAAAATAATTGGTGATGATCGCGTAAAGGGTCTGGATCTTGTATCTGGAAAAAAGCTTGAATATGACGAACAAGGCGCTTGAGAAAAGCACACACATGCTTAGTGGGAACATCCTAGAGTCTTGATTTTAGTTCAACGATATCTTCACGACCTACCTGAAGGTGCCAACTCCGGATGCCCAGTTTTTGGGCGGCTTCGGTATTTTCCTTGGTATCGTCCACAAAAAAGGTCTCTTCGGCCTTCAATCCGTTTTCCTCAAGCACAAAACGAAAAATTTCCGTGTTGGGTTTCCGAAGGTGAATTTCATGGGACAAATAGAACTTTTCGAAACTGTTTTTGAACCGATCGAATTTGTTCGCCCCCATGATAACTTGTACATGCGGAATATGAAGCGCATTGGTGTTGCTGAGCAAAAATAGCCGGTACTTGCCCTCTTGCGCCAATTTTTCGATGAATTCGAGCCTGTGGTCGGGAAAATCCAATAACATGGAATTCCAGATTTGGGCGATTTCGGTTTTGGTTGCATTTGGATAGGCCGAAACCAATTCCATCAAAAAGTTTTCAGAGCTGATCGCGCCAATTTCATACTGCGCATTGAGCGCATGGAGGTCTGGACCCAAGATCGGCTCTCCTCCATAGCGCTCCATTTCGCGAACAATGACCCCCTTATCCAGATTGATGAAAATATCGCCAAAATCGAAGATGATGTTTTTAATCATTTCTAAAATAGTTTAAGGTGTCTTGTCCAATTTTTTGAGTAGCACTTGGTCTGCCCGAAAACCTTGGGGCTTCCAACCCCTGCTTGAAGGTCTGGGCGCCAATGAACACCCTGGCCTCATCCCATAGGCCCGCCTCAATGAAATGATGCAGTGTCTGCGTCCCGCCTTCCACCAGAACACTGTTTATTTGACGTTCATAGAGGGCTGCACAGAGCGCGGCAGCTATATTTTCGGACCAATCCAATACAACATAATCGATGCCCTTTTGATATGCGGCGGCGTTGGCTTGCTGCGTGATCACAAGGGTAGGGACACTGCCATCAAGTACATGATAATGACCCTTGATGCGCAGCGCTTTATCGATGACAATGCGGATGGGGTTCTTGCCCTTCCAATGTCGTACATCTAGTTTGGGATTATCTTCCAACACGGTGTTGGTTCCGACCAAGATAGCCTGTTCTTCGCTTCTCCATTGATGTACGCGTTGTCTTGAGAGGGTATTTGTAATCCAAAAAGGTTTCGGGTCGTTTGCCCTTTTTCCTTTTGCGGGAGCAATGAAGCCATCAAGCGTTTGGGCCCATTTCAAGATGATATAGGGTCTCCGCTTCTCGTGAAAGGTTAAAAACCTCTTATGGTGTTCCCTACATTCCTTTTCCAGGATACCGATTGCGACCTTGCAGCCCGAATCGATTAGTTTCTGGATGCCTTTCCCAGCTACTTTTTGGTGGGGATCTTGGAGGGCGATGACCACTTCTGGGATTTTATGATGTATAATCAAATCGGCACATGGCGGCGTTTTTCCATAATGGGAACAGGGTTCAAGGGTAACGTACAAGGAAGCCTCCCTTAAGAGCGTTTTGTCCTGCACCGAATTGATGGCATTGACTTCGGCGTGCGGACCACCATATGCACTGGTAAAACCTTCGCCAATAATGCAGCCATTGTGCACGATCACGCAACCTACCATCGGATTGGGCGCTGTGGTGCCCAACCCATTTTTAGCGATTTCCAAACAGCGCAACATAAAAGCTGCGTCTTGTTCGTTCAAAGTTCTATGCGGAGGGTTCCTTATAGGCATGACTTCACTTTCAGTGTATTTGCGATTTTACGATTATGGGCAATTCACGTATCTTCACGCGACAAAAATAGAATATTAATCATGATATTTTCTATGTTCAATGGATAGGGCGGAGATTAGGGAAATCCAACCCGAAGACAACCTTCAGGTAGCGAGGGTCATCAGAAAAGTTTTGGAAGATCTTGGGGTTCCAAAAGTGGGTACGGCCTATGCCGACAAAGCACTCGATCACATGTTCGAAAATTATAATGTACCTAAGGCCACTTATTTCGTGGTAGAGGAAAACGGGGTGATTTTGGGCTGTGCGGGCGTGGCCCAATTGGAGAACTATCAGGGAAATGTATGTGAACTCCAGAAAATGTATTTTTTGGATGAAGCCAGGGGAAGGGGCTTGGGGAGCCGAATGATCGAGGTATGCCTTGAAAGGGCAAAATATTTCGGCTTTGAAAAATGTTATCTGGAAACCATGCCCTATATGGAAGCCGCACAGCGTTTGTATGTTAGCAACGGCTTCACCTATTTAGACCGGCCGATGGGTAATACCGGACATTATTCCTGTCCGGTCTGGATGATAAGAGATCTGTAGTGATTGTTTTCAAGGCCCCGATAATCCGTTGCGCACTTTTTCGAATTGCAATCAAAATTTAAGATCAATGCCATGCGGTTAAGCGATATCAAGACCATTTTCCACAAAGAATTGGATGGAATCTATCCGATGGAGGAGGTCGACAGTTTTTTTTATATGCTGATCATGCATTTTCTCGGGTTGGAACGTTTTGTGCTTGCCCTGCAACCCCTGCTCACCCTTTCAAAGGAAGAAGAAAAGCCCATGTTCGCTGCCTTGAGCGACCTAAAGTTGCAAAAACCCGTGCAGTATATCATCGGCAAGGCCCATTTTATGGAATTGGATTTCATCGTGAACGAAGCGGTTCTGATTCCCAGGCCGGAAACCGAAGATCTGCTGCGATTGATCTTAACCGATTTGAATGCAACCCCGCCGCAAGGTGGCCCACTCAATGTCTTGGATATTGGAACCGGAACAGGTTGTATCGCGATCGTCCTTGCCAAGATGTTTCCCGCTGCGGAGGTTTGCGCCATCGATATTTCTGAAAAAGCACTTGAGATAGCAAAACAAAATGCAAAAAACAATGAAGTGTCCATTGAATTTCAACAGGCCGATATTTTACAGCAGCCTCAGCTAGCGCGGAAATTCGACCTGATCGTCTCCAATCCCCCCTATGTTAGGGAATCTGAAAAACAATATATGGGCTCGAATGTAAAGGATCATGAACCCGGTATGGCATTGTTCGTCCCTGATGAAAACCCTTTGGTTTTTTACAGCGCCATTGTTGATTTCTCGAAACGCCACCTTCAGCAAGGCGGTTGTCTTTATCTGGAAATCAATCAATATTTGGCGAAGGAGACCAAAGCGCTTTTGGATGATCGGAATTTTACGGATATTGAACTGCGAAAAGACATTTTCGGGAACGATCGTCTGTTGAAGGCCCGGCTAAGCTAAATATAGGGCCGATCTCCAAAGTGGATGGTCATGAATCGAGCCGCTGCCTCAGTGGATCAAATAAAATACAATTTCCAATGAACGAGAAGGATCGAATTGAAAACCTTCGTAAAGATTTGCAACAGCACAATTACAACTATTATGTGCTCGATCAACCTACCATTTCGGATTATGAATTTGACATGATGCTCAAAGAACTGCAGGCATTGGAGGCGAAACACCCCGAACTGTACGACACTACTTCGCCCACCCTAAGGGTTGGAGGGGAAGTCACCAAGATCTTCGAGACCGAGACCCATGATTATCCGATGTACTCGTTAGACAATTCCTATTCCAAGGAAGACTTGATCGATTGGGAAAAACGTATTCAGCGTATCCTTGGGGATGTGCCCGTTGCTTACACCTGCGAGTTGAAATACGACGGAGCCTCGATAAGCCTTACCTACCAAAAAGGAATATTGGTGCGTGCCCTGACGCGGGGCGATGGGGTTCAGGGCGACAATGTAACCGCAAATGTAAAGACCATAAAAACAGTCCCATTGCAATTAAAGGGCACATATCCTGAAAAATTTGAGATCCGTGGCGAGATTGTCCTGCCCTTCGATGGTTTTGCGAAGATGAATGCCGAACGTATCGAAAACGGGGAAGACCCGTACATGAACCCAAGAAACACGGCGGCCGGCAGTCTCAAATTGCAGGATAGCGCATTGGTCGCTCAACGCCCTCTGGATTGTCTTCCCTATGGTCTGGCTGGAGAGCATTTGGGGATCACTTCCCAATTTCAAATGCTGGAAAAGGCCAGGGAATGGGGCTTCAAGATTCCCAAATGGGCCAAGCGATGCCAATCAACGGCCGAGGTGCTGGAATTCGTGGCGTATTGGGAGCGGCACCGACACGAACTTCCATACGATACCGATGGGGTGGTCGTGAAGGTGAACGAGTTAAGGCAACAGGAGGAATTGGGCTTTACCGCCAAATCCCCACGTTGGGCTTTGGCCTATAAATTCAAGGCCGAACAGGTTTCCACAGTATTGAACGAAATCTCCTATCAGGTAGGGCGAACCGGTGCCATCACCCCCGTTGCCAATCTGGAACCGGTATTGTTGGCGGGTACCATCGTTAAAAGGGCTTCATTGCATAATGCAGATCAAATAGCAAAATTGGACGTTCGGGAAGGGGATACTGTATTTGTGGAAAAAGGAGGGGAGATCATCCCGAAGATCATCGGGGTCGATATGGGCAAAAGGCCGATAGGTTCCACGCCTACCGAGTATATTTCCGAATGTCCGGAATGCCATTCCCTCTTGGTCCGCAATGAGGGGGACGCCAAACACTACTGTACCAATTTCTATGGATGCCCTCCGCAGATTACCGGCAGAATACAACATTTTATTTCACGCAAGGCAATGGACATTGAGGGCCTCGGGAGTGAAACGGTTGAATTGCTCTACAAAGAAGGCTTGATAGAAAACTATGCCGATCTCTACGAATTAACGAAAGAAGAGGTATTGCCTTTGGAAAGGATGGCCGAAAAATCGGCCGATAATCTGATCAATGGTATAGCAGCCTCCATAAATGTTCCATTTGAAAGGGTTTTGTTCGCTTTGGGGATTCGATTTGTTGGAGAAACGGTGGCCAAAAAATTGGCCAAGACCTACAAAAACATCGATGCCCTGAGGGCAGCCTCGGTCGAAGATTTGATGGCCACATATGAAATTGGGGAGCGGATCGCACATAGTGTGGTCGAATTTTTCCAGAACCCGACCAATGTTGAAATTATCGATCGTCTAAAAATTCATGGCCTTCAATTTTCGCTTTCTGAGGCACAAATGGAAAACCAGACCGATATATTGAAAGGGCAGACCATCGTGGTTTCAGGCGTTTTTGAAACCGTGTCTAGGGACGAGCTCAAAAAGCGCATCGAAGACAATGGGGGCAAAGTCGGCTCCAGCATTTCCTCCAAAACCAATTTTTTGGTGGCAGGCGACAATATGGGGCCGAGCAAACGTGCCAAAGCTGAATCGTTGGGGGTACCCATCATTACGGAGCAGGATTTTTTAAGTAAGCTTCAGCAATGATGGGGAGTGATCAAATCTTTAAGTTTAAAACAAAATTATGGGCGTAGCACTAAAAAAGGCACTAAGCCCCTTGATGCTTTGGGGTCTCGGGGTCGGTTATGTCATCTCCGGAATGTATTTCGGGTGGAATTTGGGGCTCGCCGAAGGGGGTACCTATGGCCTGGCCATCGCCACCTTCTTCATTATCATCATGTACGTGACCTTTACCTTCAGCTATACCGAAATGGCTTGCGCCATACCGAGGGCAGGAGGTGCATTCGAATATGCCAACAGGGGTCTGGGCAAACATCTCGGTTTTGTGGCCGGCATTGCCCAAAACATTGAATTCGTCTTTGCCCCTCCTGCCATAGCCGCGGCAATCGGGGCCTATTTGCATTTGGTGTACCCATCCATCGACTTGATGTTCTTTGCCATTGGGGCGTATTTGATCTTTACCGGAATTAATATTTTGGGCGTGAAATTGGCCGCTACTTTTGAACTGGTGATCACCATTTTGGCGGTGGTGGAATTGTTGATTTTTGCCGGGGTTACCCTGCCCGAATTCGAACTGGCCAATTTGCAAACCAATCCGCTGCCCCATGGTTTCTCCGGTATTTTTGCCGCAATCCCTTTTGCCATCTGGTTCTTTTTGGCCATAGAAGGGGTAGCGAACGTGGCCGAAGAAGCCATCAATCCCCAACGTAGCATCCTTATCGGCTTCGGATCGGCCATCTTGACCCTTGTGATCTTGTGTCTGCTCACCTTTACATCGGCAGTCGGGGTGGCAGGGTGGGAGGCCGTCGTTTACCCCGAAGGCAGTACCCTGGCCTCCGATTCTCCCCTCCCGCTCGCACTTTCTTACGTGGTCAACAGCGACCATATACTCTATAAGTTGCTCGTAGGAATTGGCCTTTTGGGTTTGATCGCCTCCTTTCATGGCATCATCCTCGCCGGGGGAAGGGCAACCTTCGAATTTGGACGTAAAGGCTATGCCCCGCTTTACCTGGGCAACGTTCAATCGCGGTTCAGAACGCCTACCAATGCCCTTATTGCCAATATGATCGTGGGTATTATCACCTTATTTACGGGAAAGACAGGTGAAATTATCACCATCGCCTGTTTTGGGGCTTTGGCACTTTACATCGTATCGATGTTGGCCTTTTTTGCCCTTCGAAAAAAGGAGCCCGGTATGGCACGCCCCTTTAAGGTGCCCCTGTTCCCGTTGTTTCCGGCAACGGCCCTGGTCATTGCTTCGATTGCCTTTATCGCCATGACCTACTACAATCAAGGTCTTGCCTTGATTTTCTTCGGCATTGTGGGGATTTCGTATCTCTACTTTTTGATATTCTTAAACAAAAAAATGTAATACCTTAACAGTATGGATAAAAATGCGATCATTACCAGACTAAAGGAAGGGAAAAGCTCAAAGGTTAAAGTAGCCATTGTTGATGTGGATGGGATACTGAGGGGCAAATACATGCACCGCGACAAATTTATTTCGGCCATCGAAAACGGATTTGGATTTTGCTCCGTGGTCTTCGGTTGGGACATGGCCGATGGCGCATACGACAACGATATTTCGCTGACGGGCTGGCACACGGGCTATGGCGATTTGGAGGCCACCGTTGACCTGAACACCTTCAGAAATATACCTTGGGAAGAAGATACGCCGTTCTTTCTGGCAGACTTTAGTGGGGGGGATAGCCCACCGATCGAAATATGCCCGCGCAGCCTCTTGAAGCAAACGATCGAAGAGGCAAAGGCCTTGGGCTTTGCCCCAATGTTTTCCCAGGAATTCGAATGGTTCAATTTTAGGGAAACGGCGAGCACGATACACGAGAAGGATTTTCAGAACCTACAACCTCTTACCCCTGGAATGTTTGGGTATTCGCTATTGAGGATGTCGGAGAACAGTGATTTTTTCCAGGATCTCTTTGATCTTATGGAAGGATATGGGGTGCCTTTGGAAGGGCTACATACTGAAACCGGCCCGGGGGTCACAGAGGCCGCCATCCAGTTCAGCGACATACTCGAATCGGCAGACAGGGCGTCCTTGTTCAAGGCCGCGGTAAAAGAAATAGCCGGGAAGCACGGTATTATCGCCAGCTTTATGGCCAAGCAGACCAGCAAACTTCCGGGATGCAGCGGGCATATCCACCAAAGTCTATGGGATGATGGCAAAAAAGCAAATTTGTTCTACGATGCCAATTCCAAGGATGGGATGAGCGATTTAATGAAAAGCTATCTAGCGGGCCAATTGTATTGCTTGCCGGATATCTTGCCTTTGATGGCGCCAACGATAAACAGCTACAAACGCTTGGTAGAAGGAGCTTGGGCTCCAACTACCCTCACTTGGGGCCATGATAACCGCACCACCGCCCTTCGTATTTTGACCACCGGAAAAAAATCGACACGCATCGAACACAGGGTGGTTGGGTCTGATGTCAACCCTTATTTGGCCATGACCGCCTGCCTGGCCAGTGGTCTGTACGGCATAAAACATAAATTGAAACTGGAGGTCCCACCAACAACGGGAAATGGTTATAAAGATTTAAAAAATGGGATACTCCCTTCCAATTTACTGGCCGCATCGAATAAGATGAAATCATCGGAGATTGCCCAGGAACTTTTTGGTTCTGCCTTTGTTGACCATTTTGCAAAAACGAGGGAATGGGAGTGGAAGCGGTTTTCTGCAGAAGTGACCGACTGGGAAACCAAAAGATATTTTGAAATCATATAAAGAAGGTCATGCTCGACATCCATAAAATCTACCAGTATAATTTTCCAACCACAATTCGCTTTGGAGCAGGGGTAATACAAGAACTTGCACCCTATTTAAAGGGCCAAGGGTTAAAAAGACCATTGTTGGTCACCGACGCCACGGTCGCCGATTTGCCTTTTTTCAGGGAGATCGTGAACGCTCTTGAAAAAAACGGACTCAAAGTCGAAGTCTATAAAGACATGCACAAGAATCCGGTGGAATCCGATGTGCTGCACGGGGGCGACACCTATCACCAAACACAAAGAGACAGTATTGTTGGTATCGGGGGAGGGGTTGCCCTTGATGTCTCCAGGGCCATTGCGCTCAGGGTCAACCATAAAAGGGATCTATTCGATTATGACGACCTTATCGGAGGCGATCAATATGTAACTGAACCGGTTCCCCATTTCATTGCCGTACCCACAACAGCAGGTACAGGTAGCGAAGTTGGCAGGAGCGCCATTATCTCCGAGGACGTTTCCAAAAAGAAAAGAATACTTTTCAGTCCGAAACTGCTGGCCAAAATAGTTTTTGCCGATCCGTTATTGACCATGGAGTTGCCGACTTTTATTACCGCTGCAACGGGTATGGACGCTTTAACGCACAATATGGAGGCCTATTTGGCAAAAGGGTTTCATCCCATGTGCGACGGCATTGCATTGGAGGGCATTAAATTGATTGCAGATTCCCTGGAAACCGCAACCCACAAACCCGATGTGGCATCACGGTCAAAAATGCTTTTGGCATCCCTTATGGGAGCAGTTGCTTTCCAAAAGGGACTTGGTATCGTACATAGTTTGGCGCATCCGCTTTCGAGTTTGCTGGATACGCACCACGGGTTGGCCAATGCGGTGAATTTGCCCTACGGGATGGAATTCAATTACGAAGGTTTCGAAAGTCGTTTTAACGATATGGCCGGGGCTTTTGGTTTGGGCAGCAATAAGGGGAACGCCTTGATCGACCACTTATTTGAATTGAACCAACGTTTGGGCCTGCCTACCAAACTTGGCGGTATAGGGGTTAAGGCCGCGCACCTCGATGATCTAGCCACTTTGGCCGAGGCCGATTTTTGCCACCCCTCGAACCCGAAGCCGGTACAAAGGCAAGATTTTAAATCGATTTATGAAAAAGCCCTGTAGCCAGAAGGTATGATAAAGTTAGGAATTTCTGCATGTTTTATGTATCCCGATCCCCAGCGACCCGTTTTTTCGCGAAAATCGCTAAGTTATCTGGAAAATGATATGGGCAGATATGTGGCAAAAAAGGGCATACTGCCGGTGTTGATCCCCGATGTTGCCCAGGAAAATCTTTTGGAGATCCTTGCCCAAATGGATGCCTTCGTATTTCAGGGCGGCAACGACCTGGCCCCCGAGACCTATGGCGAGAAACCTATTGGCCGCTGGAAGGGCGATGCTTATAGGGATGCGTATGAACTGCGGATTTTGGACTTTGCGATCCATCATTCCAAACCGGTTTTGGGCATCTGTAGGGGCCTTCAATTGATGAACGTATACTTTGGCGGCACGCTGTATCAAGACACATCAACACAAAATCCGAAAGCCATCGACCATCGATCGGCAGAACGCTATGATACCTTAAAACATGGCGTACGTTTTGCCGAAGGTAAGTTTTTGGATCGATTGTATAGCGAGGCGGTCGATCCTTGCGTGAACACCGTACATCACCAGTCTATCAAGGATTTAGGGAAGGATTTGGAAGTGTTGGCCTGGGCGCCGGACGGAACCATTGAGGCATTCGGTTATGATAAAGAGCCGGAGGGCAAAGTAATGGCGGTGCAATGGCATCCCGAATTTTCGCCCACCCTGGGCAACGCGCTGATCGATGCGGATATTTTATTGGAAGCTTTTTTGGAACATGTCAAATCATAAAATGGAAATCAAGAACCCAGCCACCGACGAAGTCATAATCTCTTTAAAACCCGATAGCAAAGCCGAAATCAACCAAAAAGTGGCATTGTTGAAAAAGGGTCAAAAAGAATGGGCAAAGCAAACGCTCGACCATCGTTTGTCATGTCTGGTACGTTTTGGGGAATTGATTCAGGAAAATCGCCAAGAACTGGCCCTGATATTGACCTCTGAAACGGGAAAACCGATACAGCAGGCCTTGAACGAAGTCAAAGGCGCCCAAAACAGGATCGCTCATTTAAGTCAGCATGCCAAGCAATGGTTATCACAGGAAATCATGGTCGATTCAGGTCAAACCCATGAACTGATCAAGTATGAGCCCCTCGGGGTCATCGCAAATATATCGGCATGGAATTTTCCCTACAATGTGGGATACAATGTCTTTTTATATGCTTTGGCGGCAGGAAATGCAGTAGCCTACAAGCCTTCCGAGTTTGCCACCTTGACGGGCCAACAATTTGAAATCTTCCTCCATCGCGCTGGGGTGCCCAAAAATGTTTTTCAATGTATCATAGGATCGGGCACTGAGGGCCAAATGCTATTGGAGGAGGAGTTCGATGGGTATTTCTTCACCGGGTCTTATGGTACCGGACAGCATATTGCCAAAACAGTGGCCCACAAATTGGTCCCCGTCCAGTTGGAATTGGGGGGTAAGGATCCATTGTATGTGATGGAAGACGTACTGGATGTGAAACAGGCGGCCATCAATGCGGCAGAGGGGGCATTTTATAATAACGGACAAAGTTGCTGTGCCGTGGAAAGAATATATGTTGCAGAGGCAATCTATGATGATTTTGTAGCAGCCTTTACTTCGGAAGTAAGATCATACCCAATTGGAGACCCTTTGAAGGTGGATACCTTTATAGGCCCGCTGACGCGGCCACAACAGCTTCAGGTACTTGAAACTCAGGTGGCCGATGCCCTGCAAAAGGGTGCAATCTTATTGGCAGGAGGAAAGAAATTACAGCGGAATGGCAATTATTTTGAGCCAACCGTCCTGGCCAATTGCCACCACGGTATGCAAGTAATGATGGAGGAATCATTCGGCCCGATCATCGGCATTCAAAAGGTCAAAAACGATCGGGAAGCGGTGGATCTGATGCTTGATTCGCCCTATGGATTAACGGCCGCCGTCTTTTCCCAAGATAAGAAAAGGGCATTGCAGGTATTGGATCAAATGAACACCGGTACGGTATATTGGAACTGTTGCGATAGGGTAAGTCCGAATGTCCCCTGGTCGGGCAGGAAGAACTCCGGCCTTGGCGTAACCTTGTCCTCTCAGGGAATAAGGGCCTTTGTGCAGCCGAAGGCATATCATTTAAGGCCTTGAGTTTTCGTATGGGCTCCAAGTCAACGATTATGGCTTTTTCATCAATCTTGAAAGAGCTGGGCCAATATCCATAGGAATCATCCAGAAAAGCAATGGACTTTATGTTCGACGAAAGCAATGAATCGGTGTTTGAAGAGGGATTAAAGCATTCCCGACCCCCTGCAACCTGGCCTGAGGGTTTAAAGGCAATGTGGTTCGATGCCAAGGGCCATTGGGAGGCGGCCCATAACATTGCCCAGGATCTGGATACCTTGGAGGGAAGTTGGATCCACGCCTATCTGCACCGCAAGGAGGGAGATGCGTTTAATGCAGGGTATTGGTACCAAAGGGCGAAACGCCAATTTCCAAGCCATGGTCTGGAAGCGGAACGAAAAGAAATCATCAACTCTTACTTTTTGAAATAGGGCTCATACCCTTAAGAATACCTTCTTCCGATATAGAAAGTAAAGAAATGCCCACTTGACCCCGACCACCAGCATAGCCATGGCCACCGCGTTCCATGGATTTCCGATGAGCTGTCCGAACCACTTGAAAAACCCGTTGGTGGTGTATTCCCAATCGATGAATTGACCCGACATATAGATCAAAATGGAGTTCATCCCGATGACCTTAAAGAAAAAAGCCCATTGACGATAGCCCAAAACATCGATGATAAAATAGAATAGGGCCATCAGCAGCACACTGAAACCGCCGCATTGTAAAACAAAGGAACTGGTCCATAGGTTTTTGTTGATCGGGAAATAGAGGTTCCACAATTGGGCAAGGATCAATAATCCAGTTCCCATAACGGCCATGAACAAGACTGTTTTAATCTTGTTTTCAGAAAGCGTATTTCTCAGCATATTGCCGATATAGATTCCCAGAAGCGCCGTGGAAATGGCCGGTATGGTACTTACGAAACCTTCGGGATCATGTATGCCGAGGTAGAGCTTACCCGGCATGATCATCCGGTCGAGATAAGAGACCATATTGCCTTCCATGCTCATATCCCCCGCTGCGAACCCAGGGGCAGAGCCAAACGCCAAAAGGAACCAGTAGGCCAAAAGAAGCGCTATGAACCAGATCACCTGAGACCTTTGGTTCGAATATAGGTACAAAATATTGGCGAACATGTATGCCAGTCCGATGCGTCCCAGAACACTGCCAAATCTAATCTCTTCGAAGGCATGCAATTCAAGGCCATTATTGTAGATCACCCCCAAAAGAACCAACATGAGCCCTCGTCTGATCACCCGTAACAACAAACTACGGCGATCGGTGCCCTGTTCCAACTTACGCCCGATGGAATATGGGGTGGCAACCCCTGCCAAAAATAAAAACAAGGGAAAGATAAGATCGTATGCCGCAAAACCATGCCAATAGGGATGCTGTAATTGTCCGGAAATAGCTTGCCAAAATGGGGATTGGGTAATCGCTGCCATCCGATGAAAGATTTCCTCCCCGCCAATGATCCAGAACATATCGAATCCCCTTAAGGCATCAAGGGAATACAATCGCTGTACGGTTGGCTTGATATCCATTTAATGATTGCGGAGGTTGGTCTGGCCAATATAATCCAAATAATAATCCATTGATCTTGGAACGACCAAAAGATTTTGTGCGGAACAAGGCTCCGCACGCCTCATCCACAACATGTCATGAAACACGGATATGGATGAAACAGCACCATTTACGAAGGAAACCGTATCTCTTCGAGCGGTTTTATCAATAATCGGAATATTCGGTGGGATAAAGAAACCTGGTATCGTTTCTCGATACGTTGTTCTGGTATTTTGGCATCTCCTTTAAGACATTCCATTCCGGAGCGTCAACAAAGGATTTCCAATGTTCATCCCGGCTTTCCTGGTCTGTGAAAGTGGTCATGTACATCAGATTCGGCATTTGACTACCGGATAGGACTTCCGCATAAAAAACGGCATTGAAGCCCAATTTATCGAAAAGGGTCACCTCACCACCTGCATTGAACATGTCTACCTTGTTCCTATAGAGGGCCTCCGTAGCCGACTCATAACTCCGCATTTCGTAAATCCTGTCCTTCCTGGGTCCCGATAACGGGGAAGCCTGCATTTTGGGCATATCCACAAATGCCTTCAAAATGGCCGATTCAATTCTTTGATATGGGGGCTTGTCATAAGCAGCCTCAATATAATCCTTGCCAGCGGTTTTGTAGAGTTGATCATTTTCAAGGGCCGCATCCAACCCTTCGAACTGTGATAGCGTATTGAAAGGGATCAAGACATAGGTTATCTTAGGCGTCAAAGAATCCATTTCCCTGGGTTTAAAAACCCCGACTGTATTTATCCCCAATCGTTTCAATGCCGGTAGAAAGGCATTCGCCAAATAGTCATCCGTCATTTGCACTTGCTCTTCGTTGGCAAATGAGTAGGTCTTCAATTGGTAGTATTCTCTCGGCGTATCCTGGGCATATATGGCCAACGAGGTAGCCAATAGCAGTACGATCAAACTCAGATTTTTCATTTTTTATATTGGTTTAGGATTGAAAGATACGTTTTTTTGGAAACAGACACTATTCTCGACACCCTGATATTGTCCGTAATTGGGAATGACCTTGTAACCATTTTTTCGATACAGCGCGATGGCCTCCGGTTGTCTTTTTCCGGTTTCAAGAACGCATTTTTCAAAATCCAATTCCTTTGCCCATTGTTCAAGTTCCCTTAATATTCTGGTGGCAATGCCCTTGCCCCTGAATGCGGGCACAACATACATGCGTTTTACTTCCATTGAGGCATTGTCAAAAGGCTTAATGGCTCCGCAAGCCACCGCGATGCCTTGACGATAGCCTACAATGGTGTGCTTTAAGGCGTCGATACGGTTAAATTGGGCATAAAATTCATTGTCCTCCCCATCCCTTTCGGCCAAATCGGCATCCAGAAGTGCGACCATCGCGATAAAATCCGGATTTTTTGAGTCGGTTCTGCGCAAAACCAATGCATTCATGAGCGTCGATTTAAGATATCAAAATTCGGGTTCCTTCGGTGCTGATGCGATCTGCATCTTCAAAATAAAAATCTATTCTACCCAGGTAAATGCCATAACATCCCACTTGATTCACAAGAATATCATCGCCATTGCCATTTGCGACAATGGTGGGTTTCTCCAAGAAAGTATGGGTATGTCCCCCTATGATCAACTGGGTATTTTTTGTTCTCGAGGCCAATCCAAGATCATCGGGTCTTTGTTCATCGGCATAAGAATAACCCATATGGGAAAGACAGATCACCAAATCGCATGCTTGCCTCACTTTTAGCTCATATTCACAGTCTGCCGCTATTTCATAGGGATCCAAGTACTTCGTTTCTTTGAACAATTTTGGCAGTACCAGCCCGTCTAGGGCGATACCAAGACCATATACCCCTATTTTAAGTCCATCCACCCAGTAAATTTTATAGGGTTTTACATAACCGTCCATAAGGGTGTTGCCAAAATCGTAATTAGCACTCAAGAGTTCAAACTTGGCATATGGCATTTGTGCCAAAAGTCCTTCGATGCCATTGTCAAAGTCATGGTTGCCTATGGTAGCAGCGTCGTATTGGAGCATCGACATTAATTTAAATTCCAATTCGCCTCCATAAAAATTGAAATAGGGCGTGCCTTGAAAAATATCGCCCGCATCGAACAGAAGGGTATTCGGATTTTCTTGACGGATGCTGTTCACCAAGCTGGCCCTTTTGGCCAAGCCGCCCATATTGGGATATTCCTGATGGTCGATGGGAAAAGCGTCGATATGGCTATGCACGTCATTGGTGTGGAGAATGGTCAGGTGTTTTCTATTTTTTGCAGTACAAGCGTTGGTGGATAGGCCTCCTAGGCCCACGAATGCCGCTGAGGTCGCTGCTTTGTTTATGAAAGTTCTCCGCCTCATCTCAATTTATTTTATAAAATCGGTCATCAACCACCGGGGAAAGGGTGTCCACTTTTTTAAAATGGTCGATCATCGCATTTCGTATATAGTAGTCTAAATTGATATGTTCCATGGCCTCTTTAAAGAAAAACATACTGTCGCCTCCCCCCAAGAGGTAGTCTGATGTGGCCACGAAATAGTCGTTCCGTTCGTCGAATGGCTTACCTTGGATGCTGATCTTGACAGGGTGGTTGTTGTCATCCAAAACGATCTGAATTCCCGAAATGGGGTGTGCTTTTTTGGATTCGATCAGATATTCCACCAGTTTCAAGACCGTTTTCCCATTTAATTTGACCACGACGATGCTGTTCTCAAATGGCATGACTTCATAAGCCGTTCGTGCCGTCACCCTGCCCGGTGCTATCGGGGCCCTGATACCACCAAAATTCAGTAAGACGAAATCAATAGGATGTCCGGTGCGCATTTCAAAAATGGGATTGGCCTCGGTGAATATGATATCGGCCATTAAATTGCCCAAACTGCTGTTATAGTCGCCATCGGTTTTGGTGATGGGGCGGGCCGCTATGGCCAAAGTGCTGTCGAGTACGGCGTTCAGCCTGTTTCTATAGGGTGCGATGAAGGTATCGACGCTATCATCGATCAATAAGGTACTGGCAATGGGCAGTTGCTTCCCTGAAATTTCGGAAAGCTTCGGTGGCTGCCTTTGGCAGGATAATACACTCCCAATAGTTATAAATATAACAAAATGTTGTATTTTTAAATTCATTTTCCTTTATAACTTAGCCTCCCATTATGGGATCATATTCTTTACATTTGTAGTAACCGCCTTTACTGAACTAGCGTAGCATGCGATAGGGTAGGTTATCAAAAGTAAAAATACATGTTTAAGGGAATAAAAGATAAGCTCAAGCAAAAATCAGGGGCCAAATTTTTGAGGGAAGCCTTGAAGAAGCCACTGGAGCCGATAGAAAGGAGTCATGGTATTTCATCAATAGGTTGTATCGTTGACATCGATCATTTTGAGAATACCGACCTGTTCTATCAATTGCAAGAGGAATTTTCTTTAAGGCCCAATGCCATCAAGATCATAGGGTATAAAAGTTATTATGATAAGAACTCACCCTATTCCACGCCTGTGTTTTCCGATAAGGATTTAGGTTGGCACGGAGCGATCGAAAACAGTTACGCCTTGGAATTTTTGAGCCGGGATTATGACCTATTGGTAAACTATTTTAAAGAAGACAATCTATTGATGAAACTGATGAGTCTAAAGGCCAAAGCCCGTTTTAGAGTTGGTTTTCGAGAGATTGACAGCTATTTCAACGACCTAATTTTAGATATTCCTTTAAAGGATTTTTCAATTTTTAAAAAGGAACTTAAAAAGTATTTGGGCGTTTTGGATGAAATTTAAGGTGATCAAGATGAAAGAGTTGATTGGAACCGGCGTCGCTTTGGTGACCCCTTTTAAGGAAGACAGGTCGATAGATGTATCGGCCTTGGAGGGCATTGTGGAGTACTGTATCGCCGGTGGGGTGGATTATTTGGTGGTTTTGGGAACCACGGGGGAATCGGTCACCTTGAACAAGTCGGAAAAGCTTTTGGTCGTCAATACCGTCATTGCTGCAAATTCAGGCCGGTTACCAATGGTCTTGGGGGTGGGCGGAAACAATACGGCCGCTGTCGTTGAGGAACTTTTGGAATGGGACCTTTCGAAGTTCGTTGCGGTATTGTCGGTTTCCCCTTATTACAATAAACCCACACAGGAGGGTATTTACCAGCATTTCAAGGCAATTGCCATAGTATCACCAAAACCCTTGATCGTTTACAATGTGCCCAGCAGAACGGGAAGCAACATGTTGCCCGAAACCACTTTGAGATTGGCCGTTGATTGCGACAACATCATAGCCATCAAGGAGGCATGCGGCGATTTAGATCAGATCACACGACTGGTACAAAATAAACCCAATGGATTCCTGGTCATTTCCGGAGATGATGTCACTGCCTTGCCTACGGTTCTAGCCGGAGGTGCGGGCGTCATTTCGGTCATCGGGCAAGGCCTGCCGAAGGTTTTTTCAAGAATGATCGCGTTGGGTCTCGCGGGCCGCTCGGATGATGCATTAAAACTCCATAAGGCGATGTTGGAGGGAATGGATTTGATTTTCCGTGAGGGCAATCCGGCAGGTATAAAAGCGATGTTGGAGACCGTAGGTTATGGGAAAGCATGGGTGCGACTGCCCTTGGTGGAAGCCACTCCCCAGCTAAAAAACAAGATCGCTGCTTTTATTGACAGTATGGAAGGGGTAACCGCTTAAATCGCGCACAGTTTGGGCGACACTTTGCCCTTGCCCTGTTAAATCTGCGCCAAAACATACCAAAAACGGCGACCAACGTTTTACTTTAGCTGCTTTAAAATTGTTTTTTATATCCACCGATTATCCCTAATTTTGCAAAATGTTTTTTAAAATGGGAAGGTATATCAGTTTGCTGTTGATTTTTTTTATGGCTTCGTGCAGCCAGTACCAAAAAGTACTCAAAAACGAAGATATCAAAGCGAAGTACGAGCTAGCTGAAAAGTATTACGAAGCGGGCGATATGAAACGGGCGAATCGGCTCTTGGAGCAAATAGCCCCGAAGTATGTCGGAAAACCCCAGGGCGAGCGGGTCATGTTCTTTCTTGCAGATTCGTACTACCAAAGGGGAGACTTCAACATGTCTGGCTATCAATTCGAAAGATTCGTGAAGTCATATCCCAAGAGCGATAAAATTGCACAAGCATCATTTTTGGGGGCGAAGAGCTTTTATGAACTGAGTCCCGTTTACTCCCTCGACCAGACCGACACCGACAAGGCCCTGGCCAAATTGCAGATTTTTATCAACGCTTATCCCGAATCGGAATATTTCGATGAGGCGAATGCAATGGCGAAGGAACTCACCACCAAAAAAGAACGCAAGGCTTATGAAATTGCAAGGCAGTTCAACAAACTCGGCAAGTTCGACTTTTCATTCCTGACCCCGGCCTTGGCCGCGTTCGATAATTTTATTTCCGATTTTCCAGGTTCAGTTTTTAGGGAAGAAGCGCTCTATTATAAATTCGAAACCGCAACGGAGTTTGCCATGAACAGTTTCGAAAGTTTAAAAACCAAGCGTTTCCAGGAAGCAAAAGCAGCATACGCCGTTTTAAAGAAACAATTTCCGGATACCAAATTTGCCGCTAAGGCAGATGACCTATTGGAAAAAATCAACAAAGAATTGGAAGGGTATCCCGTGGATGCCAAATAAACAAATTTGATACCAAAACTATGAGTGATCTAAAAAGTTCAAAGGCCCCCGTCTCCACGGTGACCATCAACAAGAACAAATTTGATAAGGAAACCGATAATATTTATGAAGCGATTTCGATCACAGCCAAAAGGGCGGTCCAAATCAATTCTGAAATAAAAAAGGAATTGTTGGAGAAATTGGAAGAATTCGCAACCTACAGTGACAGTTTGGAGGAAGTATTCGAAAATAAAGAGCAGATCGAAGTTTCGAAATTCTATGAAAAATTGCCAAAACCTCATGCACTGGCAGTAGAGGAGTGGTTGAACAACAAAATATACTACAGGAATACAGACAAAGACGCTTAGGGTAATGCTGGCCGGTAAAAACATCCTCTTAGGCATCACTGGAGGTATTGCCGCCTATAAGACCACATTCCTTGTACGTTTACTCATTAAAGCCGGGGCACAGGTTAAAGTAATTTTAACCCAGAGCGCCGGCGATTTTGTTTCCCCATTAACCCTTGCCACCCTGAGCAAGAATCCCGTACTGACCTCCTTTGTAAAGTCGGAAGGCCATTTGACCGATTGGAACAACCACGTCGATCTAGGACTTTGGGCCGATGTCATGGTAATCGCCCCCGCGACTGCCAATACCATGTCGAAAATGGCGAACGGCAATAGTGACAACCTGTTATTGGCGACCTACCTTTCCGCAAAATGCCCGGTTTTCTTTGCCCCCGCCATGGATCTTGATATGTACCAGCATCCGACCACCAAGGCCTCTTTGGAAAAATTGAAATCGTTCGGAAATATTTTGATACCGGCTGCCTCGGGCGAACTGGCCAGTGGCCTGCAAGGGGAAGGCAGGATGGCAGAGCCGGAAACCATTGTTTCCACGATCGTTGAATTCCTTGCCCAAGGATTGCCCCTTAGTGGCCAAAGGGTGCTCATTACTGCGGGCCCCACCTACGAGGCCATCGACCCAGTTCGCTTCATCGGCAACCATTCCACGGGCTTGATGGGCTATGAGCTCGCAGATACCGCCGCCGACATGGGAGCCGAAGTGATTTTGATTTCGGGCCCTTCGAATTTGGTACCCAGGAACAAGACCATCAATTTGATCAAAGTTGTTTCCGCCGAGGAAATGTACCAAGAGACGCTCAAACATTATAAGGCCGTGGATATTGCGATTTGTGCCGCCGCAGTTGCCGATTATAGACCCAAGACCTTGGCCAAGCAAAAAATCAAGAAAAACGAAACCGAGCTGTCGTTGGAATTGGTGAAAAACAAAGACATCCTACTTGCCCTCGGAAATGCCAAAGTGAACCAATTCTTGGTCGGATTCGCCTTGGAGACCGAAAACGAAGTGGAAAATGCGAAAAGGAAACTGCGTTTGAAAAACCTGGACGCCATCGTCCTCAATTCCTTAAATGATGTTGGTGCGGGCTTTGGCACCCCTACCAATAAAATTCAATTTATAGATAAGAATTTGTCGATAAAAACGTTTGATTTAAAAACCAAGGCCGAAGTGGCCATGGATATTTGGACAGAAATGATAAGCAGGCTTCATGCGTAAAATCTTAATTCCTTTTTTATTCTTGCTGACCTGTCAACTATTCCAGGCCCAGGAACTCAACTGTACCATCACGCTAAATTCGGATCAGGTATCACAGACCAACCAACAAATCTTCAAGACGTTGGAGCGCTCCCTGAACGATTTTGTGAATAAGAACAAATGGACCAATAGGGCCTTTAAGGAAAATGAAAAGATCAATGCCCAAATGTTCATCACCATCACCAATTTCGATTCCAACAGGTTTAAAGGTACCCTTCAAATCCAATCTTCCCGTCCCGTTTATAATACCTCTTACGAAACCCCGATATTCAATTACAAGGACAATGATTTTGACTTCGAATATATCGAGTTTCAGCCACTGGTCTTCAATGAAAATGTATATGAGTCCAATTTGGTGAGTGTTATTTCATACTACGTTTACATCATTTTAGGGTTGGATGCCGATACTTTTTCCTTGGAAGGCGGCAACGATTATTATAGGGTTGCCCAAAAAATTGTCACCCAGGCCCAAGGGAGCAATGCGGCGGGTTGGAGCCAATCGACCGACCGAAGTCGATTTGAACTGGTCGATAACCTTATGTCCAACACCTATCGGGAATATCGCGTTGCGATGTACAATTACCACCGCAAAGGGATGGATGTGCTGGGGGATAACAACAGCACGGGCAAACAGGTCATCGCCGGTACCATGAAATTGTTCGAGACCATGATCAAACGCCGACCCAACGCCTTTTTGATCCAGACTTTCTTCGATGCCAAATCGGATGAGATCCAAAATATCTTTTCAGACGGCCCCAAAATGGATGTTGTTCAGTTGAAGGAAACCTTGAATCGCATCGCTCCCTTGTATTCGGGCACTTGGAACGAAATTAAATATTGACTTCTCTTTTTTCCAGCTTATAGGTTATCTTTACCATTCAAAATCCACTTTGAATGCTGGTTAAGCTTACCATCAGAAATTATGCCCTTATCGATCAATTGAGCGTTGTTTTCACCGATGGTTTTACCGTGATCACCGGGGAGACCGGGGCCGGAAAGTCGATACTTTTGGGCGGCCTATCATTGGTTTTGGGGAAACGTGCCGATCTTGGCGCATTGCGCAACAAAGACCAGAAATGTGTCATAGAGGCCGAGTTTGAACTGGGAAATTATGGGTTGGAGGAGTTCTTTTCAGAGAACGATTTGGAATACGAACCCAGGACCATCATTAGAAGGGAGATACAACCCAGCGGAAAGTCAAGGGCCTTTATCAATGATTCTCCCGTTACCCTGGATGTCCTCACCGAATTGGGCGATCGCTTGATCGATGTGCATTCCCAGCACCAGACCTTAAGGCTCACGGAAAATGAATTTCAGCTCAAGGTCATTGATGCACTGGCCGAGAATGGTTCATTCTTGGCCCAGTATGCCGAGAAACTGACCTTGTATCAAAATACGGCCAAGGAACTGAAGCGCTTGCTAGATCTTCAACAGCATGCCAATAAGGAATACGATTACAATAGCTTCTTGTTGCAGGAATTGGAAAATGCTTTCCTGAAGCCAGGCATGCAGGAAGAGCTGGAAGCACAACACGCGCAGCTCAATAATATCGAGACCATTTTGGAACTGCTTTCCAAAGGGCACCAATTGTTGAACGATGATCAGTTAGGGGTGATCAATGTGTTGACCGATCTGAAGCTGATATCGAACAAGCTGTCACAATATGGGAGCCAGTACGCATCGCTCAACGAGCGCATACGCTCTGTATTCATAGAATCCTCGGACATCGCGGAAGAACTGCAGTCCTTTCATGCCATGGCCGAGGCCGATCCTGAACAGCTTGAGGAAGTGAATGCCAAACTCCAATTGCTGTACGACCTTCAACGTAAACATGCCGTGAGCGATGTGCCGGGATTGATGGCCATCAAAGACGAACTTTCCGAGAAAGTGGTGCTTACCGAAAATATGGACGCCAATATCAGGGTTTTGGAAGATAGCTTGGTACGGCAAAAAGGCGAATTGGAAAAAATAGCACTACAAATAAGGGCAAAAAGGGAAAAGGCCATTCCCGTTTTAAAAGACCGCATGATATTGAACCTTAGTGACTTGGGCATGCCAAGTGCTTCCTTCAAAATAGAACTGCAAGAAGCCCAGGATTTCAGGTTCAACGGCAAGGACGATTTGCAGTTTTTGTTCTCGGCCAACAAGGGTACCCATTTCGGCGAACTTAAAAAGGTGGCTTCCGGAGGGGAACTTTCACGGATCATGCTTACCATAAAATCAATTTTGGCCACCTACGAAAACCTTCCCACCATGATGTTCGATGAGATCGATTCTGGGGTTTCGGGTGAAATTTCGAACAAAATGGGCGATATCATGCAACTGATGAGCCATCGCATGCAGGTGTTTTCGATAACCCATCTCCCGCAGGTGGCTTCCAAAGGCGACCATCACTATAAAGTATTCAAGGAAGAGGTCGGCGATACGACCCTTACACAGATGAAAAAACTGTCTGCTGATGAGAGGGTAGTGGAGCTGGCAGAAATGCTGGGCGGAAAATCACTTTCCGATTCCGCCATGGCACATGCACGGCAATTGCTCAACTAGTTGTTTTAGGCTCGTAGAAGCATTTTCCGGGCTATCCAAGCCAGTGTTTCCCGTCGCGAGGGATTGTGCCGGGCAAACCTTCGGTCACCGCAGCCCTTCCCTATATATCGTTCGAATTACGGTTTGAAAAGCCCAAGTATAATCCACTGTTGATCTAAAGCGCCATATGACCTGCAGCGCAGCTAATTTTTAATATCTTTGGCCTATAACCGATAAAACATATTTGCAAGATGGCCTATAACTTATTGAAGGGAAAACGAGGAATCATTTTTGGGGCATTGGATAACAAATCCATAGCATGGAAAACCGCCGAAAGGGTACATGAAGAAGGCGGCACCTTTGTGTTGACCAACGCGCCCATCGCGATGCGGATGGGACAAATCGACGAACTGGCCAAAAAAACGGGCTCCCAAATCGTTCCTGCCGACGCCACCTTGGAGGAAGATCTTGATAATTTGGTTGCCAAATCAATGGAGATCCTTGGGGGCAAACTCGATTTTGTACTCCATTCCATCGGTATGTCGATCAATGTTCGAAAAGGAAGGTCCTATACCGATGAGAAATATGATTTCACCACCAAAGGCTGGGATGTTTCGGCCCTTTCGTTCCATAAAGTGATGCAGAGTTTGTACAAAGCCGATGCCATGAAAGAATGGGGCAGTATCGTTGGGCTTACCTACATGGCGGCGCAACGCGTTTTCCCCGATTATAATGACATGGCCGACAACAAAGCCTATTTGGAATCGGTAGCCCGTAGTTTTGGCTATTTCTTTGGTAAGGAGAAAAAAGTAAGGGTGAACACGATATCCCAATCCCCGACCCCAACCACTGCCGGACAGGGCGTGAAGGGCTTCGATGGCTTCATTTCCTTTGCCGAAAAAATGTCGCCCCTAGGCAATGCGACAGCAGATGACTGTGCCAATTATACCGTAACCCTGTTCTCCGATCTCACCCGAAAAGTAACGATGCAAAATTTATTTCACGATGGGGGCTTTTCGAACACAGGGGTAAGTCAGGAAGTGATCGAGCAATTTTCAAAATAGTGTGTGTTAATGTATTCTAAAGCCATTTCCTGCTGGGAATGGCTTTTATATTTGATAGCTGGTGGAACCTTATTTTTCTTTTATCATCCCGGTTTATAACAGGCCCGACGAAATCGAGGAACTGCTTGAAAGTCTTGTGCTACAAAGCTATGCCAAACCCTTCGAGGTGGTCATCGTGGAAGATGGTTCTTCCATAAGCGCAAAGGGTGTGGTCGATAGGTTCAAGGAAAAACGCTTCATCACCTATCTGGAAAAGAAAAA
Source organism: uncultured Flavobacteriaceae bacterium (assembly GCA_963760375.1). Classification (GTDB taxonomy): domain Bacteria; phylum Bacteroidota; class Bacteroidia; order Flavobacteriales; family Flavobacteriaceae; genus Pelagihabitans. The sequence continues at coordinate 1,003,773 of CAVXCS010000005.1, forward strand.
CACAGGTCCCGGTGATTCCAGAAACTATGGGATGAACAGGGCCAAGGGCAATTATTTTCTCGTTTTGGATTCTGACTGCATCTTGCCCAAACAGTATTTGGAATCGGTTGACCGGTCGTTACGACAAAATTTTGTGCATTGTTTTGGCGGACCCGATGCAGCGCATCCTTCCTTTTCCAAGGTTCAAAAGGCGATCAACTATGCAATGACCTCAGTGCTGACCACGGGAGGTATCCGCGGGCATAAAAAGGCCATAGGAAAGTTTCAGCCGAGGAGCTTCAACATGGGAATCTCCAAGGTGGCATATGAAAAGGTGGGGGGATACGGTAATATTCATCCGGGTGAAGATCCCGACCTCACCTTTCGTATCTGGAAAAACGGTTTCGACACCAAGTTGATCCCCGAAGCTTTTGTGTACCATAAAAGACGCATCGATTGGAGAAAGTTTTATGTACAAGTGAACAAGTTCGGCATGGTTCGCCCGATTCTCAATAAATGGCACCGTGGAACGGCCAAACCCACCTATTGGTTTCCCACATTTTTTTGTTTGGGTTTTGTGGTTGCATCAATATTGGTCTTTTTTGGCGTGATATGGCCCATCCTGCTCTATGCGATCTACTTTATGGCTATCTTGATCGGTGCGCTGCTCAAAACGAAGGATATCACTATCGCCCTACTCGCTGTTTTGGCCGTAGCGATACAGTTCACGGGATATGGATATGGCTTTTTATTGTCGACCATCTTACTTAACTTTAACCAGAAGGAACCTCAGGAAATTTTTCCGAAGTTATTTTTTAAAACAGCAAAATCGGGTTGATACCAAAAGTCAAAAATGTCCTCAAAAAACGAAAGGTGCAATTGTTCTTTTTGTTTTTGCTCTGTTCGGGATTGGCCTGGTTTGTGAGCAAACTGTCTTATTCTTACCCAAATTCCATTGTTTTGGAATTGGATTATCTAAATCCGCCGGATAGCTTAATGATGGCCAAAGCGTCCAAAAATACAATGGAAGTGAAAGTAGAGGCTGTGGGGTTCCAATTGTTGGCCTTCAATCTTGGGGACAAAAAGTTTAAGATGGACCTGACCGATGTAAAGAAAAATGCGACCTTGTTCTATATCGGCCCTGCAGAAGCCAAACGACAGTTGGAACAACAGCTGCCGAAAGGGGTCAAGTTACTGGAAACCGATGGAGACACGCTTTTTTTCAAGTTCTATAAGGTCATGGTCAAAAATGTGCCCGTGCGTTCGGCCATCCATTTGAATTTTTCACAAAACCATCTGCTCGATGGGCCATTACAGATCGTCCCTGACCATATTTCGGTCAGCGGGCCCAAAAATGAAATAGATACCTTGGTTTCCGTGGCCACCGAAACGCTCGAGCTCAACGACCTGCAGGAAGATTTTGCGTTGATGATCAACCTGCTCAAACCCGATACCTTGACGAACACCAAATATTCGACGAAAACGGTACAAATAAAAGGCAAGGTGGCGAAGTTCTCTGAAAAGGTCATCAACGTGCCCATTCAGGTATTGAACCTGCCCCTTGGCACTGTAATACAAACCTTTCCGGAAGTGGCCAAGGTATTGATCAAGGCCAAGCTGGAAGACCTGAAAGGAATCACGGCTGCCGATTTTCAAGTTTTTGCCGACTACGGTACCTTGGGCGCTCCAGCGCAAAAAAAACTTGGACTTTTTATCGGCAAAAGGCCATTAACGGTTTATACTGCAGAAATTATCGAAAATGAAGTGGACTTTATATTGAAGCGGGAATGAAGATAATAGGACTCACAGGGGGAATAGGAAGTGGAAAATCGACGGTAGCTGACATGTTTAGCAATCTGGGAGTCCCTGTTTATAAATCCGATGACGAAGCCAAAAAAATAATGGAGTCATCGGAAGAGGTAAAAAATGGAATCATTGAAATATTTGGAAGAACGGCCTACAAAGACCATAAGTTAAACAAAAGCTTCATTTCAGACCAAGTCTTTCAAAACAAGGATTTGTTGAAAAAGTTGAATGCCATTGTCCATCCTGCCGTTCGGAACCACTTTTTGAGCTGGATGAAAAATCAGGATGCGCCTTACGTCATACAGGAAGCGGCCATCATTTTTGAAAACGGGAAAGAGGTCTTTTATGATGCCATCATCTTGGTTGTTGCTCCGCAAAGCACACGTTTAAAGCGTGTTATGAAAAGAGATAAGCTGTCGAAAAACCAAATAATGATGCGGATCGACAATCAATGGTCTGATGAGCGTAAAATACCCTTATCGGATTTTGTGATCGACAATAAGGCTCGTTCAAATACTTTGAAAAAAGTCCAAGAGATACATCTCGCCCTCCTAGACAATTCCGCAGCGGAATAAAATTTTAACATATTTGTTAAGGTTTGGTTAAACGTGGAATAAACTAAATGTTAAATCTTTAATTTAGCTCAAAAGATGAACAAGAAGTTATTTGTTCTTTTGGTTGTTCTTATGAGTTTATCCCTGATCGGGATCATTTTTGTCCAGGGTTTTTGGATCAAAAAGTCTGTAGAGGATAAGGAAGAACAATTTGCCAATGCTGTCTCACAGGTCTTGGCCAGGGTTACCGATAAGATCGCACAGCGGGAGACCAGAGATTACTTTGATCGCTATCTTAACTTAAAAGACAGTATAGGAGAACCTAAATCTTCCAGTCTAAGAAACATCTTTTTTATTGATAGGGACATCAACTCCAATGAAATACTCTATTATTCGCATGGTATTTTAGAGGAGGACTATAATATTGCATCCACGTTCTTTGACAACGGTAATGGGGAAGACACCACTACCATCAAAAATTTTACCAGCAAGCGCACGAAAACGATCTTTAAGGAAGATTATGATATCGATGGCAAAAATTATCGATTGAACCCGATTCAAAAATTGGAGAAAATCGGAACCCTATCAAGTATTGATAAGGCGGCCTTTGAGGATGTATTCAGTGAGTATGCAAAAAAAGTGCCCATACACCAAAGGGTTTCAAAACAGGAAATCGAACTACTGCTGAATCGCGAGTTGAGCGAACGCAACTGGGATATTCCTTACGAATATGGCATCTACAGCAAGGGCCTGCCCACCAAAATCAAATCCCCAAAATTTAAATTCGCCAACAGCACGCTTTACAAAGCGCCGATTTTTGAGGACAGTGATGGGGATACCGACTTTTCTTTGCTGTTGACCTTCCCCACGAAGAAACGTTTTTTGATCCAATCAATTTTGGGCATGGCGATATTATCCCTGGTTTTTACCTTGGTGATCGTAGCTTCATACTCCAGCGCCATCTATCAACTGATCAAGCAGAAGCAGATATCAGAAATCAAGTCTGACTTTATCAATAATATGACCCATGAATTCAAAACGCCGATCGCTACGATCAATTTAGCGGTCGAGGCCATTCGAAATCCCAAGATCATTGATGACAAGGAAAAAGTGATGCGTTATTTGCAAATGATCAGGGACGAAAATAAAAGGATGCACGCCCAAGTTGAAAATGTGCTCCGCATTTCGAAACTGGAAAAAAACCAACTCGATATCAGTAAGGACAGGGTCAACTTACATGAAATCGTACAAGATGCCATCGATCATGTGGAACTCATCGTTAAGGATAGGCAAGGTTATATCAATACGCATTTCAATGCGGAACGCAGCGAGGTATTGGCGAACGAGATGCATTTTACCAATGTCATTGTCAACATACTCGACAATGCGATAAAGTATTCACCAGAAGCCCCTAAAATCGATGTGTACACCGAAGTGGCCAAAAATTTTATCGTCATAAAAATAGAAGATCAGGGTGCCGGGATGAGCAAAACGGTGCTGAAAAAGGTTTTTGAGCAATTCTATAGAGAACCAACAGGCGATATTCATAACGTAAAAGGCCACGGCCTTGGTCTTGCTTATGTTAAGAAGATCGTAGAGGACCACCAAGGGGAGGTCTATGCAGAAAGTGAAAAAGGAAAAGGCAGCACTTTCTATATAAAAATGCCTTTAATTTAAAAAATTATGGAAACAGTAAACAAGAAAATACTTTTAGTGGAAGACGATCCCAATTTCGGCATTGTGCTTAAAGACTATTTATCGATGAACGATTTTGACGTCACTTTGGCCAAAAACGGGATGGAAGGATTCGAAAAGTTCAAGAAAGACACCTTTGATATCTGCATCCTCGACGTGATGATGCCCTATAAGGACGGCTTTACGCTTGCAAAGGAAATTCGGGAGAAAAACGAAAACGTGCCCATCGTGTTCCTCACGGCAAAAACCATGAAGGAAGATGTCCTTAAAGGTTACAAGGCAGGGGCCGATGACTATTTGAACAAGCCTTTCGATTCTGAGGTGCTCTTGATGAAATTGAAAGCAATACTTCAGAGAAAGTCATCCAACACATTGGTTGACAGTAAGAAATTTGAATTTCAAATAGGTGGATTTCATCTTAACTCCAAACTGAGGTTCCTAAAGTATAAAGATGAAGAATCCATCAAACTTTCCCCTAAGGAAAACGAATTGTTACGCCTATTGGCCCTTTATGAAAACGATTTAATGCCTAGGGAATTGGCATTGACCAAAATTTGGAGAGATGACAATTATTTTACCTCCAGGAGCATGGATGTATATATTGCCAAACTCAGAAAATACCTGAAGCGTGATGATACTGTAGAAATATTGAATATTCACGGGGAAGGATTTAGACTGGTCGTCAAAGCAGAATAGAAGGCTTCCCGTTCAAACAAAATGAAACATCCGTTCGCGCGGATGTTTTTTTTTGAATCAACGCCCCCTTACCTTGGCCAAAATTTCTGAGACTACTTCCTCAGGAGGATTATCTATGGAAACCTTTATGGCACCGACGGGAGGTTCAAGTGTATCAAATTGCGATTTTAACAGGGTGGGAGGCATAAAATGCCCTTTTCGTTGCTGCAACCTGTCCATGATCAATTCAAAACTTCCGGTAAGGTAAACAAAGTACACCTGCTCGGACAGCTGCTGGGCGAGAATTACCCTGTACGATTCCTTTAATGCGGAACAGGTGATGACCGCTCCTGTTTTACGATGCTTTTTGGCCAATTGGTTTAAAGTGGCCAACCAACCCATTCGATCTTGGTCGGTCAAAGGATGGCCCGCGGCCATTTTTTTTACGTTGGCCTCAAGATGGTAATCATCCCCATCAAAAAATGGATACTGCAAAGTTTCAGCCAATAATTTGCCTATGGTCGATTTTCCGCAACCCGAGACCCCCATCACGAAAAAAAGATATGTACTATCCATTCTTAAATATTTTAAGTAGCTTTTCCGAAACCGTTTCAACATTCTTCTCCACCGGGTCCATGGCATCCAGCCAGATGACTCCTTCTCGTTTTTTAAACCATGTCAGTTGCCTTTTGGCAAACCTTCGACTATTTTTTTTGATTTCGGAAACAGCGAAATCCAGGTCATATACCCCCTCCAAAAACAGAAAAATTTCCTTATAACCAACAGTTTGCAAGGCGTTTTTTTCACGCAAAGGAAACAATGGCCTTGCCTCCCCCAAAAGTCCTTGGCCCAGCATTTGATCGACGCGATCGTCGATGCGTTCATATATCGTTTTGCGATCTGCGGTCAACCCAACGATCATCGTCTCGAAAGGGCGCGGAGGTTTCTTCTTGCCCAAAAAAGACGAATAGCGACCACCTGTCCCAAGGCATACTTCCAAAGCCCTTATGACCCTATGCGGATTTTGCAGGTCGACCTTTTCGGCATATTCCGGGTCTAATTTCCGCAACTGTTCCTGCAGGTGGGCCAGACCCTGTTTCTGCAACGCTTCATTGAGTCTTAGGCGCACTTTGGGATCTATATCGGGAAAAGTATCGAGTCCGTTGATCACCGCGTCCACATATAAACCGCTGCCGCCAACCATGACGACCACCTCGTTATGCTCAAAGCATTTTTCGAGCAAAAGAATGGCATCCCTTTCAAAATCCCCGACGGAATAGTCCTCCAAGATGCTTTTGTGCTGAATGAAATGGTGTGGTACCGCTTCGAGTTCCGCTTTAGAAGGTACGGCGGTACCGATCGACATCTCTTTGTAAAATTGTCGGGAATCCGCAGAAATCACCTGGGTGTGATGTCTTTTGGCCAATGCAACCCCAAGGCGCGTTTTTCCGATACCGGTTGGACCAACGATCGCGATGAGTACTTTTTTCGCCATTAGTCCTCACTAAGCCTTTCCCCGCATTTTCTGCAATAGTCTGCATCGCTACGGACTATTTCCGCACCGCAGTTCTGGCAAGAACGGCCATCATCAACATCTTTTTCCTCTTGCTTTCTGGCCGTGTATTCTGCGGATACGATGCCCGTAGGTACGGCAATGATTCCATAACCTATGATCATGATAAAGGTGGCGATGAATTGCCCCAATGCCGTTTCCGGGGAAATATCTCCGTATCCAACCGTGGTCAAGGTAACTATGGTCCAGTAGACACTATGCGGAATGCTGTTGAACCCATGTTCGGGTCCTTCGACCATGTACATAATGGTCCCCAACAAAACGGAAACGATCAGCACGAAAAAAACGAAAACAAAGATCTTGGTCCTGCTCGCTTTTAGAGCACGGACCAAGTTGTTCGACTCGCCGACGAAGCGGACCAATTTAAGGATCCGAAACACCCTGAGCAACCGCAAGGCCCTGAAGGCGGTCATAAACTGTGACCCTCCGATAAAAAAGGATAAATATTTGGGTATCGTCGACAACAAATCGATGACCCCGAAGAAACTGGTAACATATTTAATGGGGCGTTTGATACAAACGACCCGCAGGATGTATTCTATCGTGAACAGGATGGTCACCACCCATTCCGAAATATCCAGGAATTCGTGATATTTCTGGTCTATTCGGGGAACGCTTTCGAGCATGACGATGATGATGCTGTACAGGATCATTATCAGTAGAATGATATCGAACAGCTTTCCGGCGGGGGTATGGGTCCCGTAGATGATTTCATGGAGTTTGTACCTCCACCCTTTATTTGATAAATCTTCTTTCAATGCTTTAATGCAACTCTAAAATTTTTAAATGTTTTTTCTTTCTGATATAAAGTTCAATGACTTCCCTTGGATAATGACCCCCTTTCATTGGGGTGATGATCGATTCCAAGATATGAATATTATTGATTTGATGGTTAAGGTTGTAAAAACCAAGCCCCTGAAAAATTCCGTTTTTTATGAGTATCGCCGAATGTTCACCGATTTCTCGGCCTTTGTCGATGATGACCATATTTCTTTTGTTCAAGCTGTAGCGTGCCAATGCTTTGTGGGCCCTTTCATTATAGGTTTGAACGGGCTCTTTGTTGATGCAGCCGCCAAGACAGAGCCCCTCGGCATGCCATGAACAAGCATGTTTTGATTGTGAAAGCCCCGTCAACTTGAGGCATAATTGGAATTCTTCATTGATATGCCTCACAAAATTTTCAGCAGCGGCCATACTGCCGAAGCGCAACAGATCTGATTTGGATTGTTCCAATTGCCCGATGGCGAAGGTGATATAGCCAAGTTCGTTGCTCGATTGGTACAAGGCATGGGAAAAATCATTTTTTGGTAGGGGCTGATTGAAAATGGGCCGGTGCCGTAACAATTCTTCCCGTTCTTTGAGCTGAGCGACCAGTTCGCTCCCGGTTCTTTCAAAACTGACTTTTTTGGTGTCTTTCTGCAAGCGCCTGGCACGATCCCCTTCTTTGATAAAATGTTGGTTCACCCTTTTTTTGATGTTGCTGCTCTTTCCCAAAAATATGATATCCCCGTCTTTGTTGTGCAAATAATAGAGACCCGTTTCCGACGGCAATGCCTCTACGATATCCAACTGCCTTTGCGACAACTCACCTGTAGTTTCTGTTCGTATAATGTTCTTTATGATTGTTTTATCGGTGTCTTTTGAAAGTAAAAGTTTAAACAATTTTAATGTAGCTATGGCGTCACCGTTCGCCCTGTGCCGATCGCTTACCGGAATGCCGAGGGCCCTTACCAATTTGCCCAGGCTATGTGATTCCGCATCTGGAATCAAGGTTTTTGCCAAATCTACCGTGCACAAGGTCTTGCGCTCAAAATTGTAGCCCAGTCTCCTGAATTCCGTCCTTAAGATGCGATAGTCGAATTGCGCATTATGGGCGACCAATACCGTATCCTGGGTTATTTCTACGATGCGTTTGGCCACCTCGTGGAATTTTGGCGCGGTACGGAGCATGTTGTTGTTGATTCCGGTAAGGTTGACCACAAAGGGCTGTATGTCCTTTTCAGGATTGATCAGACTGATAAACTGATCGACCACCTGATGGCCGTTGAATTTGTGGATGGCGATTTCAGTGATGCCCTCTTCATTGTATTTGCCCCCTGTGGTTTCGATATCGAGTATGGCGTACATCTATGTTCTCCTCCTTTTTGTTAATGCGAATTGCGTTCCCCAAAGATACTACTTCCGATGCGTATCATGGTGCTTCCTTCTTCCAGGGCAATCGTGAAATCTCCGCTCATACCCATTGAAAGTTCTTGAAGGTCGGGCAATTGGGCTTTCAAGGCATCAAAAATGGCCTTTAATTTCTTGAATTCCTTCCTTATCTGCTTTTTATCTTCGGTAAAAGTGGCCATCCCCATCACTCCCAGGACCTTTATGTTTTTCAGCAGCTCAAATTCCGATGTATGGACCATTTCGAAGAGCTCTTTTTCATCGAAGCCGAATTTGGTTTCTTCCTCGGCGATGTGTATCTGCAAAAGACAGTTGATCACCCTGGAGTGTTTTTTTGCCTGCTTGTCTATTTCCGTCAAGAGCTTCAAGCTGTCGACACCATGGATCAGGGAAACGTATTCCGCCATGTATTTCACTTTGTTGCGCTGCACATGGCCTATCATGTGCCACTGAACATCTTGGGGCATCGATTGCCATTTTTGTGTCATCTCCTGTATTTTGTTCTCCCCAAAAATCCGCTGGCCGGCATTATAGGCCTGCATCAGCTCACTGACCGGTTTTGTTTTTGAAACGGCGACCAGGGTGACCGATTCGGGCAGCTCGGCTTTTATTTTTTCCAAATTTTCTTTGATAGACATCATATCGGTTTCATGCGGTTATGGATTCGGTCTTGGATTCGATTAACCAAAACAAATGGGGCGTATTGTTCTTCATAATTCATAAATGGTCATTCCACTTCTGAGTTTGGGCTCTATATAGGTCGATTTTGGGGGCATGATTTGTCCGGCATCCGCAATGGCTTTGATCTCATCGATGTTGATGGGGACCATCCCGAATCCCACTTTGAATTTCCCCTGGTCGATATTTTTTTTCATCTGAATGGCATTGTGCTTCCCATACCCATATTGTATTCTTTTATCGTTGCGCAAATCGCGGATTCCCAAGATGGGTTCCAGGATGGTTTTTAGCAGTATTTGGGTATCCAACCGGCTCAGGACATCGGTGAACAGATAGCCATTTTTTCTGAGGTACAGGGCATAGAATTCGCCCTCTAGATACATGCTGAAATGGTGTTTTTGCTGGGGAACATACGATAATTTCCCTTGATTTTCAATGCGGTAGTAGGTGTCCAATCTCACCAAAAATTCTGCTTTAGATAATCCGTTCAGATCTTTTACCAAGCGATTATACTCGAAGATATTGATTTCCGATTCCGGAATGAGGTAGCTCATGAAAAAGTTATACGGTTCTTTTCCGGAATGGTTTGGGTTGTTTTTCTGCATGTTCGCGGCCAGCAGGCTGGAAGAGGCGCTTCTATGGTGCCCATCAGCGATATAGAGATGTGGTATTTGCTCAAAAGCCTCTTGGAGTTTCGTTACGGTTTCTTGGGCCGATATCACCCATAAACGGTGGGTGACCCTGTCGGTGGTGGTAAAAAAGTATTCGGGCACATTCGTTCTTACCTTTCTTAATATTTCCGAAACATCCAAATTTTTGGCATAAGTCATCAAAACAGGTTCTGCGTTGAATTTCACCGTTTCCAGATAATCCGCAAAAAGCGATTCGCGTTTTTCAATGGTATCTTCATGTTTTTTAATCACGTCGTTCCTGTATTCGTCCACACTGATGGCACAAAACAAACCACAGCAACTAAAGTCATCGGCCTCCAATTGATATTGGTAAAAACAGTTTTGGGCATCCTTCAGAAAAGTATTGTTTTCAAGAAATTCCAAATACCTGTTGTGTACCAACTGAAACCGTTCTATTCCTTTTACCTTCTTGGAAAATTTATAGCCTGGATTGATGATATGCAAAAAAGAAAAAGGATTAAAGGACAATACCGAATTCAATTCCCTTCGTGAGTACGATTGATAGGAACGGGAAACGACCAAGGCCGCTTTGTCCTTGGTGGGTCGTATTGCTTTAAATGGTTTTATCTGTGCCAAATCATGTGCTTGATGGTACTTCGCCAAACCGTAGAATATACCTTTGACAGAAGCCGGATTTATGATGGTTCGCCGCCGGAAGCTTCGAATCTCGGAGCCACTTTAACGGCTTTTTTCGATTCGGAATAATCGTAGAAACCCTCCCCCGATTTTACGCCCAATTTGCCCGCGCTTACCATGTTGACCAATAAGGGACAGGCGGCATATTTTGGATTCTTGAAGCCTTCGTACATCACGTTCAGTATCGAGAGACAAACATCCAGGCCTATAAAGTCGGCCAATTGCAACGGACCCATCGGATGGGCCATGCCCAGCTTCATCACCGTATCTATTTCTTTCACCCCGGCTACGGAATGGTATAGGGTTTCAATGGCCTCATTGATCATCGGCATCAAAATACGGTTCGCGACAAAACCAGGATAATCGTTTACTTCCGTTGGGGATTTTCCTATGGCTTTTGCCAGGGCGATTACCGCACGGGCAGTCCCATCCGATGTACTGTACCCCCTAATAATCTCGACAAGGGGCATGAGGGGCACCGGATTCATGAAATGCATGCCGATAACCCGATCGGGCCTATTGGTGGCCGCTGCGAGCGCGGTAATGGAGATGGAGGAGGTATTGGTTGCCAATATGGTCTTGGCCCCGCAAAACTTGTCCAATTGCTCGAAAATCCCTTTTTTAATGTCGATATTTTCCGAGGCCGCCTCCACCACAAGGTCTATTCCTTCCACGCCGTCGGATAGTCGGGTAAGCAATGTAATGTTCTTTAGCGTGTCCAATTTGACCTTAGGGGCAATCTGCTGTTTCTCCAACATCCTATCGAGGTTTTTGGATATGGTCGACAGGGCATTTTTAAGGCTGGCTTCCGAAATATCGATAAGATTCACTGGATGGCCTTGTTGTGCAAAGACATGGGCAATGCCATTGCCCATGGTGCCCGCACCGATCACCGCAATTTTTTTAGTGTCAGTCATTTTCAAACGATTCTATTACTTGTAGGGCTACTTTAAGGGCATTGGTCCCCTGTTCAAGGGTTACCACGGGAACCTTGTCATTATTGATGGCATCAGCAAAGGATTCAAGCTCGTCCATGATCGCATTATTTTGGATGATGTCCGGGTTTTCAAAATAAATCTGTTTTTTGACCCCTTCGGCATTTTGCAATATCATGTCGAAATCCCCGGGTTTTTGAGGCGCATCCTTCATCTTCACCACTTCTACTTTTTTTTCCAAAAAGTCAACCGAAATATAGGCGTCTTTTTGAAAGAAACGCGATTTCCGCATGCTTTTTAAGGATATCCTGCTGGCCGTAAGGTTGGCAACGCACCCATTTTCAAACTCTATTCTAGCGTTCGCTATATCCGGGGAGTTGCTGATGACGGAGACCCCACTGGCATTGATCCTTTTCACCTTGGATTGCACCACGCTCAGGATCGCGTCGATGTCATGGATCATCAGATCCAGTACCACGGGCACATCCGTGCCCCTCGGATTGAACTCGGCCAATCGGTGGGTTTCTATGAACATCGGGTCGTGGATTTTTTCCTTGACCGCCATAAATGCGGGATTGAACCGCTCTACATGGCCTACCTGCCCCTTTACGTTGTTCTTATGGCTCAGGGCGATGAGTTCCTCGGCTTCTTCCAAGGTATTGGTGATGGGTTTTTCGATAAAAACATGCTTGCCTTTTTCCATGGCTTTTTTGGCGCAGTCATAGTGCGACAGGGTGGGGGTAACGATGTCGACCACATCCACCGAATCGATGAGCTTGTTGATGTTCTCGAAGTAGGTATACCCGAATTCGGCAGCTACTTTTTTTCCATTGATGGCATCGGCATCATAAAAACCGATCAGATCGTATTTCATCGACTCATTGAGCAGGCGTAAATGTATTTTTCCCAAATGTCCCGCCCCAAGTACGCCAACTTTCAACATAATTTTTGCTTTGCCCAAAAATAAGGATACTTTGGGAGTTTATCGGTTTCGCCACGCTTGTTTCTGTTTCTTTTGCGAATGCAGCTATTGTGGTGCTGCCGACCCGTAAGATGACGGCCATTGATTTCTTGGATGTGAAACCGAAAAACCACTTCCAATTATTGATTTACTTCCCTAACTTTAGCCACAAAACCAAACCTTTGAAATGAGTGTTTTTTCATACGATGCCATTCATCATACCGCTTCAGTCCCGAAATTCGGTCTTATATTAAATACAGGTTCATGGGCCAGATGAAAGATACCCTGAGGCATCGCGGCATGCGAAACCAATTGGCCGAGATCCTTTTCGAGAAGGGAATAACCGATCAAAAAGTCTTGGAGGCCATAAAGGCCATTCCCAGGCACTTGTTCATCGATAGCGGCTTCGAGGGCCATGCCTATCAAGACAAAGCCTTTCCCATTGGAGCGGATCAAACCATTTCACAGCCGTATACCGTGGCTTTTCAAACCAGTCTATTACAGTTAAAGCCGAACCAGAAAGTCCTTGAAATTGGAACGGGAAGCGGATATCAAACCGCCATGCTGTTGCATTACAAAGTTAAGGTGTATACCATCGAGCGGCAGTCCGAACTCTTTAAAAAAACCAAAATTTTCTTTGAAAAAATGGGGTACAGGCCCAAAAAAATAATTTTTGGCGACGGCTACAAGGGGTTGCCGGAAGAAGCGCCCTTCGATGCGATCCTGGTTACGGCCGGCGCCCCGGAAGTGCCTAAACCATTGATGGCTCAATTGAAAATAGGAGGGAAGTTGGTTATTCCCGTAGGCGTGGATGACCAGATAATGACCTTGTTCGAAAGAAAATCTGAAAAGGAATTTGAGAAAAAGGAGTATGGTTCTTTTCGTTTTGTACCCTTGTTGGAAGACAAAAATTGATGACCGTTCCCGTTAATTGTTGAACTGTTTTTTGACCCGGTCGAGTTCCCTTTTGTTGTCCCGGTCTTTCATGGTTTCGCGCTTGTCGTAAAGTTTTTTTCCCTTTGCCAAGGCGATGTTCATTTTCGCCCTGCCACGTTCATCCAAAAATACATTCAAGGGCACAATGGTGAGTCCCGATGTTTTGACTTCCTTCTCAAGTTTTCGGAGTTCCCGTTTGTTCAGCAACAGTTTTCGTTCGGCTTTGGGCTTATGGTTATAGTGCGACCCGTGCGAATATTCATCGATCTGCATATTGATCACGAACAGCTCGCCCTTATCGTTGAATTCACAAAAGCTTTCGGCTATGGAAGCCTTGCCTAGGCGAATTGATTTAATTTCAGTGCCCGACAAGACGATGCCCGCTTTAAATTGGTCGAGGAGCTCAAATTCGAATCGCGCCCTTTTGTTTTTTATATTGATGTTCGGTTGATGCATGGCCCGCAAAAATAGCAACAATTATCTTATTGGGGAACAATTATGGTCACATTGGCGCCGCCGCTATTGTTGGGCTCAATTTATGAATCGTCCGGCCAAGTGGCGAAGGATTACTTTCGTTTAGGACAATTGCAACTGAAATGTAACCTTTGGGAGGTCGGAACCCCATTAACGATTTGAACAATGAAAAGACTTCCATTGTCGGTATCATCCATGGCAGGATATTTCTCTTCCCCGATTATTTTATTCACAAAGTCGGGCGTGGTATTGCTATGGCCCACCACCAGGACACTTTTGCCCAAATTGTCTTGTTTGAACCGAGCCACATCAATGGTTTGGGGGTCATAGTACTGCACATCAACATTCAATTTGACCGATGTTGGAGCGGCCGTCATCGAAGTTCTCGCAAAGTCGGTACTGTAAATCGCCTGAAGCGGAACATCCTTTAAAATTTCTGCCCAATGCATTGCCCTTCCCAGTCCCGTTTGATCGAGTTCCGGATCAATGTTCCCAGGATCGCTCCTATCCTTTTCAGCATGTCGAATGAAATAAAAAGTGGACACGCTCGCGGTTGTTGAAATTTCCCCGATTTTTTGGTCGTTCTTGCAATTCACGAATAAAACAAGGAAAAGAAAAGGGCAGATTATTTTGATCAGTTTCATTGGTTATGGTTATTGATTTTCAATCCATTGGATTTTTGTACATTTAACGACTTTACTCGTGACGCAAATCCCCCTAACTGAATGTTTGTTCGGTAATTGAAAACATTTCATACTAATTAACAAAATTAAGACGAAAATAGTATGTTAAACCTATTGTTTTTTGTTTTTTTGCGTATGACAAGATTTGGTAAGATACTTCTTATTTTATTAGTAGGCAGTGCGGCTTGGTCGCAAGAGGTCAGGCTTCCCGTAGACTTGCGGCAGCATAACCTGACGGAGTACAATTCCAGTATTTTTAACCCCGCCTTGTCGATTACCAGAAACAATCCGCAATCAATTTCAATATGGACACGTTGGCAATGGCAACAGATCGATGCCGATCCCACAACCTTTTTTTTGAATTATACCAGGAAATTGAATAGAAATTCCGCTGTGGGGGCCTCATTTTTTCAGCACAACACAGGGGTTTTTAACAATACGGGCGGTGTTCTGAATTATGCCTATGTATATGAATTCAGTCCGACAATAAGTTTGGGCATGGGATTGAACCTTTTTGGTTTTAAGCAACAATTGGCCGATGACCGGTTTTTTGTGAATCTTCCCGGTCCGCTTCCCCAATTTAGTATCACGGATGATTTTATCCTGCAAGCGGCCCCTGGTTTGTTTTTGATGTGGGATAGGCTGGGCATCGGACTTGCTTCCGAGAATTTGTTCGATTATAATTTTACGACCAAAGAAAGACAGTCTACGTCCCAGGAACGTATTTATTCCATGTCCGGATCGTACGACTTTCAATTGGGAGCCGATCCGGCTTCCGTATTCAGGCCCGCGCTCTATTGGAAATCGATTCCGGACCAAGACAACCAGATCGGGTTGAGCACTTTATATTCTACCGACAAGTTTTGGGGTCAGGCCGGCTACAATAGTTTTTATGGTATTTCGGTGGGAGCAGGGGGCAGGTTCATCCAAAAATTATCCCTTGGGGCATTGATCGAATTCGGTACCGATAGTGCGTTGGAAGGGAAATCCTCCACTTTTGAAATCATGCTCGCCTACCATATCGGCCCGCAATTCGAAGAGGAAGTGCCGGAAGAACCCTTGGAACAAAAAGAAGAACTTATCGTAGAGGCGGAAAAGATCACCGAAAAGGAGGCAGAGGCGGTTGAAAAATTGGAAAAAGACCGAATCAAGAAGGCGGATGAAGCGAAGGCCAAAATACAAAAAGAAGAAGCCCTGGCCATTGCCGAGAACCTGAAACAGCAGCGCAAAGATTCCTTGGACCGTGCTAAGAAAGACAAGGCGCTCGCAGAGGCCGCACTAAAAGATGAGAATAAAAAGCGTGAGGCTTTGGCTACGACCAAAAAACAGGAAGCCCTCGCCGAAGCGGAAAAATTGAACGCCCAAAAAAGAAGGGATTCCATCAAACAAGCCGAGGAGGCCTTGGCATTGGCACAACAGATGGAGCAACAACGCAAGCTCGATTCCATCAGCAAGGCCCAGGTAGCGGCCGCGGCATTGGAAAAAGAACAGGCGGAACAGGCGAAATTGGCCCAGCAACCTGAAAAGGTCAAAGCCCAGGCCAACGAAAAATATGAGGAGGTTGCCACCGAGGAAGGGCTCCAGCCCGGTTTTTACTTGATCGCCAACGTATTTGGCACTCAGAAATACTATGAAGCCTTCATGAAAAATATGACCGACAAGGGGTTAGGTCCCAAATCGTTCCGCAGAAAGCTCAACAATTATAACTATGTTTATTTAGGACGGTACGATACCATGGAAGAAGCCAGAAAGGCGAGAGATGGCAAGCTCAATGGGCGGTATCCGGACAAAACCTGGATTTTTAGGGTCGTAGGCCAATAATCGTGCAATGATCTTCCCTAAAATTTTTGGAATTCCCTTCTGACCAATTGCTCGAGGTAGGCAATCGTGTTCAATAGATATTTTCGGTCATCGGTGATGGTATTCATCGCCACGGCGCCTTGGATCATGGTGAAAAATTGTTTGGCGAACTGCAATGGCGTCACTGGAAGCCTCAACTCATTGTTGTTGACCCCATTTTCCAGAACGAGCGCTATTTTTCCTTCTATTTCCTTGATGGTTTCACAGACCGCGGCGCTGAGCTTATGGTTGTTGTGCCTGGCATCAACGCCCACGTTGAGAACGGGACAGCCTCCCATCTCTTCGTTGAATTCATTGTAGGTACGGTAAAAATGGGTCAGTTTAAAAATACGGTCCATTGCCGAGCCCGAATGGTTCAATTGATGGTCAATTGCCCCCAATAAGCGCTTGCTGTTAAACTCAAAAGCAGCCAAAGCCAAAGCCTCCTTATTTTCAAAATTACCATATAATGCCCCTTTGGTCAATCCGGTGGCTTCGGTAAGATCGCTCATGCTCGTGCCAACATAACCGTGCTTATTGAAGACGGGCGCTACGGTTTCAATTATATATGCAGTGGTTCTTTCGGCTTTGGTCGACATGGTGGTTGGTTTTAACGCTAATATAAAAAAATTATATACTGTGTGGTATATATGATCAATAAAAAAGGCGGCCTACCGGGCCGCCTTTTTGATCTATAGGTTCGTTATCTGATCGATAAGGGTTCATTCGACCAATTCGGATTGATTCCTGAAGACCAATTCATCATCGAAAGCGTCGATCAATACGATACTGTCCGCTTTGATTTGGCCACTGAGCAATTCTTTTGACAACTTGTTCAGCACATCGCGCTGAATGACCCTTTTGATGGGCCTGGCCCCGTATTGCGGGTCATAACCCTTGTTCGCCAAAAGGGTAACCGCTTCGTCGGTCGCGTCGATGGTAATATGTTGTTTGTCCAACATTTTCTTCAACTGTCCCAACTGAAGTTTTACAATTTTGGTCATATCCTTTTTGCTCAAGGGCGTGAACATGATGATATCGTCGATCCGGTTCAAGAATTCCGGACGGATGGTTTTGCGCAACAACTCCATCACTTCAACGCGCGCAGCTTCGCTGGCACTATAGATATCCTTTACGGCCTCGAACTTTTCCTGAATGATATGGCTGCCCATATTACTGGTCATGATGATGATCGAATTCTTGAAATCGGCCACCCTGCCTTTGTTATCGGTAAGTCTGCCTTCATCGAGTACCTGTAGGAGGATGTTAAACGTATCGGGATGCGCTTTTTCGATTTCATCGAGCAAAATCACCGAATAGGGCCTTCTCCTTATGGCCTCCGTGAGCTGTCCGCCTTCATCGTAACCGACATACCCCGGAGGGGCACCGACCAAACGGCTCACCGAATGCCTTTCCTGATATTCGCTCATATCGATCCGGGTGATGGCATTTTCGTCATCGAAGAGATAGGAAGCGAGTGTTTTGGCCAACTCGGTCTTACCTACTCCCGTGGTCCCGAGGAACAGGAACGATCCAATGGGTCGCTTGGGGTCTTGCAATCCCGCCCTGCTGCGTCTGATGGCATCTGAAACGGCCTGTATGGCTTCTTCTTGTCCCACGACCCTCTGGTGTAATACCGATTCCAATCGCAGCAGTTTTTCCCTTTCGCTTTGGATCAATTTGGTGACCGGAATCCCCGTCCACTTGGCGACTACCTCCGCTACATCCTCGTAGGTGACTTCTTCTTTGATCAGAATGCCCGTCTTTTGCTGTTCCTGCAGGTCTTTTTGAAGGGCGTCCAACTTCTCCTGGGATTCTTTTATCTTTCCATAACGAAGTTCCGCTACTTTCCCATAATCACCGTTTCGCTCGGCACGTTCCGCTTCCAATTTGAAATTTTCGATATCCAGTTTTGTTTTTTGGATATTGTCGACTACCGATTTTTCGCTGTCCCATTGGGCAAAAACCTGGTTCCGCTCCTCCTTTAAATTGGCGAGGTCAACATTGAGCATTTTTAACTTGGCGTGATCGTCTTCCCGTTTAATAGCCTCAATTTCAATTTCGAGCTGCATTATTTTACGGTCCAAAACATCGAGCTCCTCAGGTTTGGAATTGATTTCCATACGCAGTTTGGATGCTGCTTCGTCAATCAAATCGATGGCCTTATCTGGTAAAAACCGATTGGTGATATAACGCTGTGATAATTCCACTGCGGCAATCACAGCCTCATCCTTGATGCGTACTTTATGATGTGCTTCATATTTGTCCTTGATGCCCCTTAAGATGGAAATGGCACTTTCGGTATCGGGTTCATCGACCATTACTTTTTGGAAACGACGCTCCAAGGCCTTGTCTTTTTCGAAATACTTTTGGTACTCGTCCAAAGTAGTCGCCCCGATGGCCCGCAGTTCGCCCCTTGCCAAGGCTGGCTTTAAGATATTTGCGGCATCCATGGCTCCCTGACCACCTCCTGCACCGACCAAAGTATGTATTTCATCGATGAAAAGCACTATTGAGCCATCGGATGAAATGACTTCCTTGATCACCGCTTTCAATCTTTCTTCGAATTCCCCTTTGTATTTGGCACCGGCGATCAATGCGCCCATATCGAGGGAGTAGATGACCTTGTCTTTCAAATTTTCGGGCACATCGCCTTGTACGATCCGGTGTGCCAAGCCTTCTGCGATTGCCGTTTTGCCCACTCCGGGTTCGCCGACCAGCATTGGGTTGTTCTTGGTTCTGCGGGTAAGGATCTGCAATATCCGGCGGATTTCCTCATCCCTCCCGATTACGGGATCGAGTTTGCCGCTATCGGCCAATTCGTTCAGGTTTTTTGCATATTTGTCTAAGGCATTATAGCTTTCCTCTGCGCTTTGGGAGGTAACTTTGCCCCCTTTTCGGAGTTCCGCAATGGCCGCTTTCAGATCTTTCTCCGTTACCCCTTGATCTTTCAATATTTGGGCGATTTTGCTTTTTGATTTTAAAACGGCCAACAATAGGTGTTCAATCGACACATACTCATCAGACATGGCTTTCGCCACGATGCTGGCTTCGTTCAAGGTTTTTCCCGCTTCTCTTGAAAATATAAGTTCCCCGCCCGAAACTTTGGGAAAGCGCGCAATTTCAGCTTCCAAGACTTGGGTGAGCAAGGGTAGGTTGACGTTGAGTTTCTTTAAAATGAAAGGCACGACGTTGTCGTCGACCTCCAGGATAGCCTTAAAGAGATGCTCATTCTCGATTTGTTGATGGCCCAAAGCTTGGGCCAACTGCTGCGCCTGCTGTACGGCTTCCTGTGATTTTATGGTAAAGTTGTTTAAATTCATTTGGTGTATTTTTGCGTTAGCGTTCAATTTCAAATCAACATGGTCAACAATCTTACCAAGAGTGGAAGACCGACAAAATGGCGCTAAAATGTAAAAACAACAAGACATTTCGGCAGTCGGTAAGCTAAGATCAAAAAGTCGACCTACTGCATAAAATTACAAAATGGGGGTATTCGATAGCTTGTTCGGAAGAAAAAACGAAACGGAAAAAAAGGAGGCCAAATCGGTTCCGTGGATTCCGCTGGAATCCTTGGACCAATTGGATGAAATTATAAGGGCTTCGAGCAAAAGAACGCAGGTTATTTTCAAACACTCCACCAGTTGTGGTATCAGCAGAATGGTGATGAATATGTTTGGAAGCAGCTATGATTTGGAAGAAGGTCAGCTAGACCTTTATTACCTGGATCTTCATGCCTATCGGTCAGTGTCGAACGCAGTGGCCCATAAATTTGGGGTGATGCACCAATCGCCACAGTTATTGGTCATTCGAAATGGGGTGGTGGTTGGCCACGCTTCACATGGCGCTATTACGGCAATGGAACTGGAGCGGTATTTATAAAAGCAAAAGGGCCATAAACCGAAAGGCTTATGGCCCTTTTTATCAATTGAACCTTTGGCTCACCAAAATATTCTTTAACCTCGACTTCAGATCTTCCCCAGCGTCGTATACCATCTGCTCATTGCTCGGAAAGGGAACGGCGGCCAAGTTGAGCATGGCGACCAAGTCGTTTTCAAGGGCTCTCTTGTCTCCATTGTAATTGGCATATACATGCTCAAAAACGAATTCGCTCGACAAGGGATAGGAACTGATCTCCTGTTTAGTGTCCAAGTCCGTGAAGCTGACCACCCCCGTGACCTGTGCGGTTTTGAACTGGGTAAACTGGTAAAAATTACAGCGAACCGTGGTAAACTTATCTATTTTGATATCGTTTCCTAGGCTATCCCTGACCACGTTACCATTGCTATCAATGGCATATTGGTAACCATCTTTCACCTGCTTTTCTTGGATGATCTGTTTTTCGCTCACCTGTTCGGGGGAAATATTGATTTGTCTCAAAGCGACTTGCATGGCATAGTCGTAGTTGACATTCGGCAGCGGATTGGTATGATAACGGGTCCATAATTCGTCCAAACCATAGGTATTGAAATTGAGCAGTTCCTCCTCGAGCCTGGCGGGCACAATTTGTTCGGTATGGTTAACCATGGCCACTTTTACATAATCAAGGCCTTTTTCATAGGCGGTTTCCATTTTTTGTTTGGCATCGCCGTACCCTGGGTTGATTTCCAGTAAATATTTGAAATCATCGAAGGCTTGTCGAAAATCTTGCTTGTTCGAAGCATTGTCCAATAAATTGGAAGCATTGTCATATAAATAGTCGGAAAGCTTGCCTTTCGATGCCAAAAGTTTTTCGTCGTACTTTTTGAATGAGAAATGGGCATCCCTGTTCTCATCGTAGATGGGCAAAGGCAGCAATGGCTGAATCCTGTCCTGGATGCTCTTAAGATTATTGTAGGTCCGGAAAATGGTTTCATAATTTGCCGGATTGCCGTCCTTTTCCAAAAAAGCGATGTTCTGAAGTTCACGCTCCGTATTTTTTTTGTACGCCTCTTCCAACAGCAACACGTAGGGCTGGTTGCTTTTCTTGGTTTTGTTATCGACCAGGTTTACGATCGATTTGTTGATCGCATTGCCATAATTTCCTGTATTTAGGGCTTCTTGGGTCTTTTTAACGCCTCCGCAGGCGATCAATAGCAATGCAATTATTACAAAATGTAGCAGTTTCTTCATGACGATGGTTTTACTGTTATGCCAATACAATTTCAACAGCCGTGCCAAAATTGTTTTTTTACATAACGCAAAACGTTCAACTATCGTATTTAGAAGCCAAAAAACCCTTTTATCAGGGTTTTTTTTTGGGCTGAAAAGCAGGAAGAAGTTTTCCTTTTACTTCACCAAAACCAATGCGCATCCCATCTTTTTCGCAATGACCCCTCATGGTCACCGTATCATTGTCTTCGATGAAAGTGCGTTTTTCGCCACCGTTCAGTTCTACAGGTTTTGTGCCTTGCCAGGCCAGTTCCAACATGGAGCCGTACGAATCAGGGGTGGGCCCGGAAATGGTACCACTGCCCAACATATCGCCACTGTTGATCTTGCAGCCGTTCACGGTATGGTGTGCCAGTTGTTGCGCCATGGTCCAGTACATGTACTTGAAATTGGATTTTGACACCACGGTGGGCTTGGAATTTTCCGGCGCAATTTCTACTTCCAAATGAATGTCATAGGTATGTTTTTCCCTTTGCTGTAGATAGGGAAGGGGCTTCGGATTTTGTGGCGTGCTTTGTACTCGGTAGGGGGCCAGTGCATCCATCGTAACGATCCAAGGGGAGATACTGGAGGCAAAGTTTTTGGCCAAAAACGGTCCCAATGGCACATATTCCCATTTTTGGATGTCCCTGGCACTCCAATCGTTAAAAAGTACCATTCCAAAAATGTAGTCCTCCGCCTCATCCACCGGCACGGGCTCGCCCAGCGCATTGGCGTCGGTAGTGATAAATGCCATTTCCAATTCAAAGTCGACACGTTTGGAAGGTCCGAAGATCGGTGTTTCTTCACCGGGGGGCAAGGTTTGGCCCATGGGCCTTCTTACCGGGGTGCCGCTGATCACTATCGTGGAACTCCTTCCATGATACCCCACCGGGATATGCAACCAATTTGGCATCAGCGCCTTTTCGGGGTCCCGGAACATGGTACCTACATTGGTCGCGTGTTCCTTGCTCGAATAGAAGTCGGTATAATCACCGATTTGAACCGGTAGCTGCATTTCTATCTCCTCCATGGAGAAAAGCACGATTTTTTTATGATCCTCGCGATCCCTCAAAACACCGTTCTTGGCATCGAATATCTCGCTGATACGATTGCGCACCAAACGCCAAGTCTTCTTTCCGTCGGAGATAAAATCGTTAAGGGTATCCTGCAAGAAGATATCATCGGTCAACGGGATCCCCTCAAAATAGCCAAGCTGGTGCAGCGCACCCAGATCAATGGCATGGTCTCCTATCCTTGTTCCGATGGTGATGATATCATCACGGGTCAAGAAAACGCCGAACGGGATGTTCTGTATTGGAAAATCAGAATCGACCTTTACGGGCAACCATGTTTTTTTTTGCGGGTCATTGGTGGAATTGGGCATATGGGAATTGTTAATTTGTATTTGATAAATTCATTACCAAATATATTATTTTATACCAATTAACAACCTTCAATTCGTATTTTTGCCACTCATTTAACAGAAACCAAGCCTATGGTCCGCGACAATCAGATTTTCGACCTCATCACCGCAGAAAAAGAACGTCAAACATCCGGTATCGAGCTCATCGCTTCAGAAAACTTTACCAGTCCGCAAGTGATGGAAGCCGCCGGTTCGGTCCTCACCAATAAATATGCGGAAGGTTACCCCGGAAAGCGCTATTATGGAGGTTGCGAAATCGTGGATCAAGTGGAGCAGATCGCCATTGACAGGGCCAAGGAGCTTTTCGGTGCGGCGTATGCCAATGTGCAGCCCCATTCCGGGTCTCAGGCGAACGCCTCCGTTTACCATGCATGCCTTCAGCCAGGGGATACCATATTGGGATTTGACTTATCACATGGAGGGCACCTGACCCATGGTTCGCCGGTCAACTTCTCCGGCCGCCTTTACAATCCGGTTTTTTACGGGGTGGAAGAAGAGACCGGAGTACTCAATTACGATAATATCCAAGAAATTGCCCTTCGGGAGAAACCAAAAATGATCATCGCCGGGGCTTCTGCCTACTCGAGGGATATGGACTTTAAACGATTCCGGACCATTGCCGACAGTGTCGGGGCGCTGCTATTGGCAGATATCGCCCATCCTGCGGGCCTTATCGCCAAGGGCATTTTGAACGATCCCATTCCCCATTGCCATATCGTTACCACGACCACCCATAAAACTTTGAGGGGCCCTAGGGGCGGACTTATTATGATGGGGGCCGATTTTGACAACCCTTTTGGCATAAAACTAAAAAACGGTAGCCTGAGAAAAATGTCTGCCCTTTTGGATTTGGCGGTATTTCCAGGAAACCAGGGCGGCCCTCTGGAGCATATCATTGCGGCCAAGGCCATCGCTTTTGGAGAGGCGCTAACCGATGATTTTCTGCACTATATGTTACAGGTGAAGAAGAATGCCGCTGCCATGGCTGCAGCTTTTGTGGCCAAAGGATATCACATCATTTCAGGTGGAACCGACAACCACATGATGCTCATCGATTTGAGGAATAAGGACATCACGGGAAAAGATGCCGAAAGTGTATTGGTCAAGGCCGATATCACTGCCAACAAGAACATGGTTCCGTTTGATGATAAGTCGCCGTTCGTGACTTCAGGGATTCGATTCGGAACCGCTGCGATCACCACCAGGGGCCTAAAAGAGGCCGATATGGCTACAATTGTTGGTTTTATTGATGAAGTTTTGATGCATCGGGATAATGAAAACATCCTGAATGGGGTCAAAAAGAAAGTAAACCTGATGATGAAAGGACTGCCATTGTTCAATGGCTAAACTTTGAAAAAAATCTAAAGGTTCAACATGTAAAGCAGGCCCGATATCATAGAAGACTGGTTCAAATCATAAATCAGGGCATCTTGCTCGGAGTAAAAATAGAGTCCCCAATATTTGTTATAATCATTGTTTCGAACCGCCTTGCTCAATTGGTATTCGAGGTTACCTATATGTTCACAAGCGGCGGTATCCCGCGTTTCCTCCAAAACCGGGATAAAAATTTCATAGGGTAGTTCTCCAATATTTTTGAACAGTTTGTTGTAGTGAAGGGACAAGTTGGACAGAATATCGTCGAATTGTTCGGGTATGCTTTGGTCGTATATTTTATGGATCACAACATTGCAATTGTTGAAAATGATGGAACATTCCTCAATCTCGATATGGAAATTGTTCTTCGATTGAAGTTGTCCGAAAAGCTTGCCGAAATTTGAACCGTTCTTATTGTTTGCATTTTTGCCATCAGCTTGGCCCCACAAACCTTGCTTCAAATGGGTAACCCCTTCCAAGAGGTCGAAATGGCAGACCAATTCAATCAAAAGCTGTACCGACTGCCCTTCCAGGGCATTGTTCCGTATCAAAACTTCCGAAAAAAATAGTTTTTCGAGCGCACGTTTATAGGCCAATAACCCAACGACATCGTCTTCTCCCACGATGACACTTTTCGGTTGGTTTTTGAAATGGTCTAAATTCGATGGCATACAAATAGCAATTCAACAGTTATCCAACGTTAAAATTAGAGGTTAATTGCGAGGGTATGTTAGAGAAAATCCTTAGAAAAATTAGGTTTTTTTCCAGAATTGGTAGAATTGTAGGTTAGATTCAGATAAAACCGCGATTTCTGGCCTCGTCGATCAGGGCAAGATCATTCTTATCTTGGATGCCGAAATTGCTTTTGAGGGCCCTTTTTCGATTGTCGATGGTTGCCGAAGACAAGGGAATTACATGGGTCATATCCTTGGTTTTGGTGCCTTTGGACAATTCGTAAAGGATGGCGCGGTCATATTCGTCGACCTTGAAGGTCTGAGCAATGTTTTTTCGGGCTGCGACCAATGCCAAATGGGTGTAGTAAGGCGGCTTGGTCATGACCGTTTTGACCATATCGACCAGCGAGGGTTCATCGATTTCCGATTTTACCATATAGCCATCGGGGTTTACCGCCTGGCAAATACTGTTGATGCGGTAGCTATCGCTAAACGAGGACATGAAAACCACTTTGGAATCGGGAACAAGTTTACGGGCCAATTTGCCCAGATCTTCCCCCGTTCTGGGGTCTTTGGCCTCCATGGGAAACAGTTGGATATCCAACAAGATAATGTCGTAGTTCAAAGATCGAAGGGAATATTCAATTTTTTTCTGACCTTCTTCATAGCCATTGGCCACATCTACCTTGACCTTGAAACCGTCAAAGTTGGCATCCTCCAGAATATACTTATAGCCCAGTGCGGTCATCCGATGGTCATCGACCGCCAAAATTTTTACTATTCCGTCCATAGCTTATAATTTTAAACCCCAAGTAAATTTCGTTCAATATTGATGCCGGTTTCCTCGTCGAATTTGCGTATCGGCAGGGTGATGGTTATCGTGGTGCCTTTCCCGGGTTTGCTATCGATGTCCAAGACCCCTTCCATTTTACTTACCCTGGCGGAAATATTCCTCAATCCAATTCCGGTTTTGCCTTTTTTCACATCAAATCCTTTGCCATCATCCCTAAGGGTTACCTGTAATGAATTTCCTCCCTCAACCATGAACGCTAGGGATATGTGTTGGGCTTTTGCATGTTTAACGCAATTTTGGAGGCTTTCTTGCAATACCCGGTATAAATTAATTTTCAAATCGCCCCGCAGTGCGTCCCAATCGGTTTTTCGGTCGTATTCAAAACTATGTTTCAAGTGGGCCGAAACTTCCAATCCCTTCAAAAGCTCCTGAATGCTATTGATAAAGTTAGGTAAATTTTGGTAAGCGGCATTGCTCAATTCATGTGAAATACTGCGCACTTCTTCCTGAATGTCCATCAATTCCTTGATGGCCTCGGCCCGCTCGGAAATGGCTTCCGGGGTGGTTCGCTTGTTGAGGCCCAATAAGATCATGCGTACCCCCTGCAACCGGCCCTGAACGCCGTCGTGCAGTTCTTCTGAAATGCGTTTCTGCTCCAATTTCTTGCCCTCTTCCAATTTTTGGCCTTCAGACAACAACAGGTTGAATATCTTCTCGTTGCTGGCCTGTTGTGCCCTTTGAAAGCGAAGTTTTTGGTTTTTGATACGCTGCACGATGATGATGTAAGCGGCCAACGCCAAGAGCAGGAGGGTTAGGGCAATGCCCGTCCACAGGCGTTTCTGTTGGGCCAATAATTTGTTCTGGGCTATGGTTTCGTTGGTCTCGAAACGGATCCTGGCAAATTTGTCGCGTTCGCGTCGTTCCAATAGCTGCAGACTGTCGCTGAGCCGAATATAGGCCTGGGAATAATCAACGGCATGTTTGGGGTCTGCCCTTGCCAAGAAGCCCCAGGGATTTCAGGAGGCGGTCGTTGCTGACACTGTTTTCGGCATAAGATCTTGCCTCTTTCGCTTCCTCAAGGGCCTTGAGGGAGTCTTTCTTCAGCAGGTAGTATTCCGCCAGATTATAGTGGCTGGCGGCCATACCGGCAGCCGTCTTTGATACTGTCGCGTATGTGGAGGGCCCGTAGAAATTTTTGCTCGACCCCCTCCAGGTTTCCCGCTTTCATCTGGTTATGGGCCAGGTTGTTCAGGGCCTTGGCGTATAATTCGGGATTTTTGTAAAAAACACTGTCATTTTCCAGTACTTTTTCAAAATAGGTGATTGCCGTAGGATGGTTTTGCATCTCCTGATACATGTTCCAATATTATTTTCGAGTGTCTGTTGGTTTGTTCTCTTTTTCTTTACCGTTTGAAGATAACTATTCGCTATTCCATAATATTCCAGGGCCCTTGAGTAGTCCTTCAGGTCTTTTGAGATGATAGCCAATAAATTATAGCAATTGTAAAGCTGTTCATATTCATTTAGAGGTCTTAAAAATTTCAATGGCATTTACGATACTGATTTCGGCACCGGTATAATCCTTTATTTCGTTTTGCATGGTTGCCATTTGATATAACATATATGCGGCATCAATTGACTGGTCTTGAGAGTTTTAAATATTTCTTGTGCATTTGCAAAATAATAATACGCACTATCTTTAAGATTGCTAGTGGATGGGTTTTAAGGAAATGTCCCAAATCCCAATAACAATTAGCTAAGCGAATGGAATCTTTTAATTCAATTGCAAGTTTTTGTGTAATGGAATTGTTTCTTCGAAAGGCAAGGGAATCGTTTAGGTCCAAATAGGTCCATTGGATGCGGCCCATATGCCGGAGCTTGTTCGAGTCATTCGGCATTAAGTTGGCAATGACTTCCGCCTTTTGAAGAAGGTCCTTCCTTGCTTTTAAGGGCAAGGATTTGTCGCGGGAAGCTTTAATCCATACTGAAATGCTATCAGATTCTGATTGTTTGCTGGAAGAAACATAAGTTTGATAGTCTTTTTTACAAGCCCAAAGGGCAAGCATTGCCCCAATAAAAAAAAATAATTTGGTCAATATTTTCAATCTTGGTGGTTTATGAGGCCATTCACTACAAGATAAAAAAAAAGCCTTAAACATTAGATTTAAGGCTTGGATATAATTTTAGGATTTTAATTCCCACCACTACCTTTTGTTGTATTTACATGATCCCCATCGCCTGAATTCGTATTCAAGTTTTCATAAAGCGCCTGATCTTCTGAACCAGAATCGTTGGTGCAAGAATACATGCCCATGTTCATCGCTATCACTGCCAAAACTAAGATTGCTTTTTTCATAATTTGAGTATTTTGAGTTTATTTATAGTTGTGGTACTAAACTACTCAACCGAAGAAAGGGGTCATAGTCCTTTAAAATGTTCAGGGTATATAAAGGGGTTTACAGGGTAGATGGCAGGATTTTGTTAGAATTTGATCAATTCTGTGCTGAAATGCTGTTTTTTGAAAGCATTTTTTTGAGCTGGTCTACATTGCCTTTGTACGATTTGGAGAAGGGCAGGGGCTGCTTACGGCCTTTTAGGTTGCAGATGGCCTTCCCATAATTGATACGGGCCACGTAGTTGGTGTTCAGAATATAGCTCTGATGAATCCTAACGAAATTTTTGGGCAATTGTTGTTCAAAAGACTTCAAAGTTTTGTAGGTGTTGATCACCGAACCATCGGCCATTACGAATTCGGTAGCGTTGTTGTCGGCCTGCAGGTAGAGGATGTCATTGGTATTGACATATTGGTAGTCTCGATACGATTGTAAACAGATCGTGTGGGGTTCGACTTCTTTTGGTGCCAGTTTTTTGAGTTTTAAAAGCGATTTTCGAATGTCGAATTCATTATAAGGGAGCAGCCAATAATCAAAAAAATTGCTTTTGATGGCCCGGTAGGCATATTCCTTGCTTTGGGAGATACCGATGATCAAGGGAATATCCTTTACATATTGATGGAGATCCGAAACCATGTGAAAGTATTCATAGGCCTGCTCGTTGAGGTTGATGAAGACCAGATCGGGGGAATATTTGAGGATGGCATTCAAACCCTCATCACTGTCCCTTGAATGTTGCACGCACTCAAAATCACCATAATCCTCCAAAAAATGCCGCAATTGCAAATTGGAGGTAGCGTCGGAATCTATGATGAGATAAGTATACTCCATCAAAGTATTCTTTTAAAGTGCAAATTAGCAAGAGTTTATGAAACGGGATTACAGATTTCCCATAGAAAAACTATGGTTTTTTTCTGTAATGGATTGAAAATAAGGAATTTTGAGCGTATTTTCCCGCAAAAATAAAATTATAAACAATTATTCTTGTAAGTGTTGAAAAATATGCCGGGATTGGGTGCCTTGATGGTCCGGTGAAATCAGACGCTTGGCACATGATGGGAAGTTACATTTGAATCAATCTACGGGGATATATTGGTACGCACCCATATCGGGCACTAGGGTACGGTCAATGCCCAAAATATCGAACGGCACCAAGAGGGCGGCGGCTTCCTGTGCCGTGCCGATGGCAGGGGAATCAGCTCCCAGGCGGAAAACGTTTTCCCCCGTGTCGATGAACCGGGCCGATGCGTTCAACAATACCTGCGCATACCGTGAGGGATCCTCAAAGTCGTACAGGGCATTCCCTGAAATGGCCGTGGCCTGTTCGTCGATTTTGATCAAACAGTTGGTAAAAGAAAAATTAAAGGTATTGGTTTGGTTGCTGATCAATTGCAGTTCCAACATACCGTTGCCATCGATGATCGAATTCACGAACCGGGCTTCCGTCAAATCGGCAGACACCACCTCCCCGGAAGGGAAGCGCGTCTCATTATCGATTTGAAGGGCGGCACCGCCCCTTAATCCACGGCTCCAGAAGTTGGCGAGCGTGGCATGCACAAAAGCATATTTACCACCTAAATTGCAATAGAGGGAAGTATTTCCGGCGCTGCCCAGTACCACATTTTCCGCTTCGATCCAGGCTGATTTGGCCCACAGGTTTACGCTGGCCGAATTATAAACTTGGGTATTCCTGATCGATAGGGTAGGCGCAGCGAGGGTTCCATCGCCTTCCACCAATACACCGACCGTGGCATTTTTAAGGGTGAGATGGTCGATGCGGTTGTCCGTACTGCCCTTTGCCATCCAAATCGTGCCCCATTGCCCGGCGATATTATCGAATAGGGGTTCCAAGCGATCCCCTTCAAAAACCACTTCTTTTTCCAACAACAGGCTATCGGTACTGAGCTCCCCATTGATATGAAGGCTGGCGGTGGGCCGCACCCAAAGGCCCGAATTTTGGTGGAAGTATACCCTGGTGCCCGCCTCCATTGTTAAAGTGGCATTTTCCGGAACCGAGGCATAACCATAGATCACATAGGGTTTCTCACTGGTGAAATTGAGCTGATCGTTCCCCAAAGTAAAGCCCTCGACCCTAATTTCATCCCCGTTGCCATCAATGCCAAGGTTGAGGGTTTCTTTTTGTCCGTTTGAATCGGACGGAGGATATAGGAATATGGCATCTTTTACCAAAGTGACCAGGGCAACTTCCTGTAGGTTGAAACCGCTATCGAACTGTATGGCATCGGTATACAAAAAAGTAGGGCCGTTTACCTGGTCGATATCAACGGTGGTTTCGATGAATATAAATAGACTGTCCCTCGCACGTAGCGGGATGCCTTGAAATTCCTTACCGGGGATGCCATCGACGTTCAACCTATAGTTGCTCTGTTGGCCCTGTCCAAGGCGGACGGACGGAATCTCCATATCGAAGCCCGTCTTGTTATAAACGGTCAAGGCATAGGTGCTGCTGCCGATATTCGTAAAAATGGTATCCAAGAAAACGGTGTCCTTCGAAAAGCTAAGGTTCCCGCTACTGGGGGTGTATTCAAAATCCTTACGGCACGAACTCCATAAGATGATGACCAATAGGCTTAAAATGAGGGTATATCGACGCCGCATTTGCTTTTGTAGGTTGTTGATTGGATAGGCTTGAATGAATTTACCGCAAAATCGCGGTCTAATTTCTTTTAAAAATAGTCATAATGGCATCCGGTATCCGGATCGGTTTAAAGGTTTCGACATTTAACAAGCACCATTTGGTGCTCGATCGCACCAAAAGCGCTTCCGTTTTGAGATCATAGATTTCCACGACCCGCACCGATATCGCCCCGCGATTTTTCTCGATATAGGTAAGCAATCGGAGTTCATCATTTAGTTTGGCAGCATTTTTATAGGTGATGTCGTGGTGCATCACGACCCAAGCCACCGATCGCCTTAACGCCTCCGGTGCCAGACTTTGCCAGTGTGCTTTGGCAATGTCCTGAATCCACTGCAAATAGCGCACGTTGTTCACGTGGTTCAAATCGTCAAGGTCTTCCTCCTTGACCACTATGGTTTGTTCAAAATCGGGCATTATTCCTTTTTCATTATGTTGACCTCGAACATTTTATCCCAATTTTTTCCGGTCACAAAAAAAGTCTTTCGGTCGGGATGGTAGGCCACCCCGTTCAGAACGTCGAGCAGTTCATGCTGGGTCACCTTTTCCTTTAAGCCGCCAAAATTGATAACCCCTTCGATGGCCCCGCTCTTGGCGTCGATGATCATCATGCTTTCTTTTTGATATACGTTGGCATAGAGCTTCCCGTCTACATATTCAAGTTCGTTGGCTTTATTGAATATCGACTTATCGGTGACCGTCTCTATGAATTCCTTTTCGACCAAGGTCTCCGGGTCGAGCAGCCATATTTTCTCGGTACCGTCGCTCTTATATAAATATCGACCGTCATTTGCCAAACCCCAGCCTTCCTTGCTGTTGCCGTATTTAAAATTATCTATTTTTTGAAGGTCTGCAAGATTGTAGATGAACCCGGTCCCATTTTGCCAGGTCAGTTGATAAATCTTACCGTTTAAAATGGTGAGGCCTTCCCCGAAATAGGCCGGTTCTAAATTAATTTGCTGTAGCACCTTGCCGGTGTTGAAATCGAGCTTGCGCAGCGAGGATTTCCCCTTTTGCCCCGTGCTCTCGTACAGCACGCCGTCATGGAATTCCAATCCTTGGGTATAGGCCTTGATGTCGTGTGGAAATTCATTGACAATTTCATAGGTATAGATTTCCGGGGACGACGGCGCCAATATGCGAAGGTTTTTTGAGACTTCGGTGGTTGTTCCATCGTATTCGATCTTGGCCATCAGGGTTTTGTTTCCCAAATGGTCGATGTCCAAAACAATATTGCCATTGCTTAAGGGCAGATTTTGACCTCCTATGGAATATACCACGGCTTCAATACTCCGATTCTCCTTATTTCTGATGGTAACCGGTATGGTTTCCCCTTTTTTGAATTCAGTGCCACTGAGTTGGATCTCGAAAAGCTTATTCTTTTTTCCTGCCGAGTCGCCACAAGACATCGCCATGATGACGAGCGAATTCAAGATAAAAAGTTTCATCAAATTCATGTTCGTAACTATTTTACAATCCAAAATGAAATCACCAAAAACCACTTTGATTCCAAGTTTTGGTCATCCATTCCCTATAAAATGGGCAAGTTAATCCATAAAATTTAGAATGTAAAACGAACTTTCCAGAATTAAAAAAGGTTGTATCTTTGCCTGTGGCAAGTCCTACACGACCAGCTCCTGTAGAATCCCCCAGGGCGGGAACGCAGCAAGGGTATATGGTCGTAGCGGTGCGATGTAGGTAGCTTGCCATTTTTTTATGCCCTGAAGTGAACATATTCCCTTATATTCCTACACCAAAAAAGCGATTTATTTTTTAATTTGTAACCTTATGGAAACCAAAGTGGTTCTTATTACAGGGGGATCTTCAGGTATAGGCAAAACCATTGGCACCTATTTGAAGTCAGAGGGGTTCAAGGTCTATGGGACCACCAGAAGTCTGGCCAAATATCCAGATTTTGAAGCTTTTCCCTTATTGGAGATGGACGTAAGGTCTCCTGAAGGAATAAAGCAAGCCGTTGCGACCTTGATTGGGCAGGAAGGCCGGCTCGATGTCTTGATCAACAATGCCGGGGTAGGGATTACCGGTCCTTTGGAAGAAACCCCTGAGGAAGAAATCATGAACGCTTTCGCCACCAATTTTCATGGGCCATTACAGGTGATCAAAGCGGTTTTGCCCCAGATGCGCGAGCAGGGTGGGGGTTTGATCATAAACATCACTTCGATAGCCGCTTACATGGGCTTGCCGTTCAGGGGCGTTTACAGTGCCACAAAAGCGGCATTGGAGGTCATTACCGAGGCGCTTCGGATGGAGACCAAAGACTTTGGGATAGCGATTACGAATTTAGCGCCTGGAGCGTTTGCCACCAACATTGCCGCAGGGCGATTTCATGTTGAAAGGGCGGAACACTCCCCATATGCCGAACAATATCGGAAAGCCTTGATCGGTATCGATGAAAGCGTCGAACAAGGGGAAGACCCGATCGGGGTTGCCAAGAGGGTTTTGATGATCATCAACGAAAAGAACCCCAAAATACATTATAGGGTCGGGGCATTCAGTCAAAAACTGTCGATCGTTTTAAAGAAAATATTACCGCAGAAAGTATTCGAGAAAATCTTGTTAAACCATTATAAATTGTAGTTTTGCGAGAAGGAAATCCCTTCGTGGCCAACCGATTACCAATAACACTAAACAAAGGAAAGAGATGAAATTTTTTATTGATACCGCCAACTTAGATCAAATACGCGAAGCCCAAGCTTTGGGCGTCTTAGATGGAGTTACGACCAATCCATCATTGATGGCGAAAGAAGGTATTACGGGCCGTAACAATATTTTAAAACACTATGTCGACATCTGCAATATTGTGGAAGGCGATGTTTCCGCAGAAGTCATTGCTACGGAATTCAAAGCCATGGTAAAGGAAGGGGAAGAATTGGCAGAACTGCACGAACAGATCGTGGTGAAGGTCCCAATGATCAAGGATGGCGTGAAGGCGTTGAAATATTTCACCGATAAGGGCATCCGCACCAATTGCACCTTGGTTTTCTCTCCGGGACAGGCTTTATTGGCCGCAAAGGCCGGAGCTACCTATGTTTCACCGTTCATCGGCAGATTGGACGATATTTCAACGGACGGACTGAACCTGATTGCCGAGATACGATTGATTTATGACAATTATGCCTTTGAAACCCAGATTTTGGCAGCTTCCATAAGGCATACCATGCACATCATCGACTGCGCGAAATTGGGCGCCGATGTGATGACCGGACCATTATCGGCCATTGAAGGACTGTTAAAACATCCTTTGACCGACAGCGGCTTGGCAAAATTCTTGGAAGATTACAAAAAGGGAAATTAAGGGGTATTGGATTTTACAGGAAAAAGGAATCATGCTTAGGAGCGATGCTGCTTGGCGTATCTCAAAATGCACTATAGATATCCGAAAACGCATCAACGATCTGGCCCTTATCGGTAATCACGCATTTGTTGAGCTTATTGATGATCAGGGCATTCGTTAAGGATTCGAAATTAACTGCCCTAAATTGGTTTTCCTTATCGAGTTCCGACATTTCCAACATTTGTTTCCACATGCCTTCAGAGGTCCGGATGTTGATGCCTACGAATTTATAATCCGGTTTGGCAGCCGACAAAGAGGCAACCCTTTCCGAGATTTTATCAAAATGCATTTTCTCATTACCTGACCAGAAGTAGAAAACCGTTTTTCCGTTTTTCGAAATATCGCGCAGCGAAATGGTATCCCCATCCACTCTGGAAACATAAATGTCGGGAATCGATTTGCTTGGCTGTATGTTCTCTATACCGTTGAACAGATTTTCGATTTCATCGATATGCCTGTTGTTTTTTGATAGTTCATGGAAGGAGTTGATGAAAGCATTGATATTTTCCTCGGAATCGTGCACATGCAATAAGTAGTCAAATGCAACGTACCTGAACAGGTTGTCCTTCAATTCTTTTTCTACGATCAGGCTATCGATCAAGCGCATCTTGTGCTTATTGAAATGCAGTTGGTTTTTTATGCCCATGCCCTCATTGGTGCAATCCATCGAACAATCCATATAGGACAGATTCTGTATGTGGTTCAGCATGAAAGTGTAGTACGGTCTTAAATAGGTGAAATTTTGATTTCCAAAATCAATGGCCTTTCGGTAATCGTAAAAATCTGCCGGCAACGCTTCCATCTTCCCATTATGGGATAGCCTTTTGTGCTTGAAAGGATATATTTCCTTGAAGGTATTGTAGTTATAGTCAATGCTGGCATTGGCGATGGAACGCTCTTTTGCCGTAACCGAACCGTCGGCATAAAGCTCGGCAAGCATATCGTGCTTGGCTTGTTTTAAAGAGTCTATTTTTTGCACAAATTGTTTGGCTTCCAAAACAAAATAGGAATCTATAAAAGGTGCTTCTTCTTCATTGGCAAGAAAGAGCTCCAAAAGAAAATTATTTATTTCTTCCCCTTTACCCGAAAAAACAAGGGATTCATCAAAATCTGCCGTGTTCAATCGGACCATCAGGCTATCGCCCTGTTCCAGATAGACGTATTGAAACTCGGGGGCATGGCTAAAATGGTAAAGCCCTTGCTGTAATGAATCCAATGTGAATGAAAATCTGTTTTGATCATCGAGCCGCGCAGAATCGATTACCTTATCGCCATTGAAAAGCACGATATGGGAACTTGTCGGGTTTACGATTTCTCCGGCAAAGAAAATATTTTTGGGGTTTTTGTCCGCCTTGCTGCACCCCACTAACCAAACAAGGAAGAAGAAAAGTAAATATCTATTCATAAAATGAAATCAGCCAGATAGCCTACAAAATTAAGGAAGCATGATACCCCTCGCTGTTAATGGCAAGTTAAAAGTTGGTCGACTTCGTTAATCTTTCGTCAGCCTGTGCAGAATATAAGATTATTGGTCTATGGAACTAATTTTCCGTATTTTTGCACGAATTTTAAAATAGAGAAATATGTTGTCGGTATCCAACTTGTCGGTACAGTTCGGAAAAAGGGTTTTGTTCGACGAGGTAAATGTATCTTTTACCCAAGGCAATTGTTATGGTGTCATTGGAGCCAACGGCGCTGGTAAATCAACCTTCCTGAAAATCATCTCCGGTCAACAAGATCCCACATCGGGACACGTGCACCTTGAGCCTGGAAAACGCATGTCCATTCTTGAGCAGAACCACAATGCCCATGATATGACGACCGTTCTTGAAACCGTGGTGATGGGCAACAAGCCTTTGTTCACCATCAAGCAGGAAATCGATGCCCTTTACGCCGACTATTCCGATGCCAATGCCGACAGGATCGGAGAACTACAGGTGAAGTTCGAGGAAATGAACGGGTGGAACGCCGATAGCGATGCGGCAGCACTCTTGTCAAATTTAGGTATTGCAGAGGAAATGCACTATAACTTGATGGGCGATATGGATGCCAAACTAAAGGTAAGGGTACTTTTGGCCCAAGCCTTGTTCGGCAATCCCGATGTTTTGATCATGGACGAACCTACCAATGACCTGGATTACGAGACCATTGGCTGGTTGGAGAATTTCTTGGCCAATTATGACAATACCGTTATCGTTGTTTCCCATGACCGGCATTTTTTGGATGCGGTCTGTACCCACATTGCGGATATCGACTTCGGGAAGATGAACCTCTATAGCGGCAACTACACTTTTTGGTACGAAAGCAGCCAATTGGCCGCGAGGCAGCGGGCCCAACAGAACAAAAAATCAGAGGAAAAAGCCAAGGAATTGCAGGAATTCATCATGAGGTTCAGTGCGAACGTGGCAAAGAGCAAGCAGGCCAC
The DNA here is from genome assembly GCA_963760375.1 of uncultured Flavobacteriaceae bacterium. Lineage (GTDB taxonomy): Bacteria > Bacteroidota > Bacteroidia > Flavobacteriales > Flavobacteriaceae > Pelagihabitans. The sequence goes on from CAVXCS010000005.1 coordinate 1,040,284, forward strand.
AAGCCGTAAAAAAATGTTGTCAAAGCTCAAAATAGAAGATATTAAGCCATCGAGCCGAAGGTATCCTGCTATCATTTTTGATAGAGATCGGGAAGCGGGAGACCAAATTTTGAACGTAAGCGGACTCAGCGCTTCATCGGATGACGGGGAAGTATTGTTCCAAAACGTCGACTTCAACCTAGCCAAGGGCGATAAAATCGCAATCATTTCCAAGGATTCAAGAGCCACCTCGGCCCTATATGAAATTATCAACGGGAACCTGAAGGCCCAAAGCGGGGACTATCAATGGGGCATAACCACCTCCCAATCCTATTTGCCGGCCGACAATGCATCGTTCTTTACCCAAAACATCAATCTGGTCGATTGGTTACGACAATGGGCCAAGACCGAAGAAGAGCGGGAAGAGGTTTACATCAGGGGGTTTTTGGGAAAAATGTTGTTCAGTGGTGAAGAGGCGCTGAAAAAATGTACCGTACTTTCAGGTGGGGAAAAAGTAAGGTGCATGCTAAGCCGTATGATGATGCTTCGTGCCAATGTGTTGATGCTCGACGAGCCCACGAACCATTTAGATCTTGAAAGTATCACGGCATTCAATAATTCTTTGAAGAATTTTAAAGGAACCGTTCTTTTTACTACCCATGATCATGAATTTGCCCAAACAGTGGCGGATAGGATCATAGAATTGACGCCTAAAGGCAACATTGATCGACATTTGACGTTTGATGATTATATGTCTGATGGTTCCATAAAGGAATTGCGCGAAAAAATGTACGCCGTTCCGGTGTGATACATCCGACACCCAAATTTTTACATCATGAAAGCCTACAAACTATGTTGCCTGTTATGGGTATGCCTCGTTGTAGTTTCTTGTAGTAAATCCGATGGGGCAACGGACGACAACATCATTAAAGATCCCGGAGCCGACGCAGCCTACCAATTGCTGCTCGATCAAGAAGGGACACTGATTGGTTTGACCCTCGAGGCAAACAAAGAATCGATGGCTGTCATTACTTCTGGGAACAACTTTGAAACGACGGCGCTTCCACAATTCGACTTTAAGGATGGAAATGAAATCACCCTGTACCAAAGAACGGGGGATTGCAGTGGTACGCTGATCAACTACGATTACGAATCCGATACCTTTGCCGAAAAGACGATCTTTTCAGATTTGGGTATCTGCAGCCTGCAAGTAAATGCGGTCGCGGCGTCAAACGCTTCCTACTACGTTGCCTATGCCCTTGAAGTCTCACCTTTATTGACGACTTATTTTGTGCGGGTGATCGCCAGGAACACCGAAGCGGCACCCATTGATATTCCGCTGCTAAAAAAACCGGTCGGGCTCACCTTTGCCAATAACCGTTTATTTGTGCTGGTCCTGGACGAGGAGGTCACCGATGAAAATGCGCTGATGGTGTTCGAGGCCGCTACCAACGGGTTCCTGATCGAGGTGAACCTTGGATATAATGCCCTGGGCATCTTTAAAAACAAGGCTGGCAATTTGATAGTCGCCTATGAAGAACTCCATACCCTATTGAACAGCGAAACCCTTACAGTACAATATGTGAACTATCAAACTGGCAAAGAACCCAATTTTGCGGTCTCAAGTTTAAATAATTTTGACGATCAGGGTAAGTTATACTATGAAATGCCCCCAGGAACAAACAGTATATACCCCTTGGTTCCAGCGGTTTATGATTTCGGACAAAACCTGACCGTCTTGTACGCCTATGAAAACTTTTTGACCGAGGTGCAACGTACGGTAGAATTTAAGATAGAAACCACCACAATGGTAGGTTTCGATGAGAAAAACGGCTATTTGCTGGTGGGCTATTCAAAATCGGATGGTTCCGGAAAAGGAGGGCTACTGCGAATCAAGCCCATACCCGAACCTGCATTGATAGACCATTTGACACTGGAAGGCATACCCTACGATATCCATGTCAATTGATGCCTCAAAAAATTAAAGGAGCGTCCCGATACATCGGGACGCTCCCTTTTGCATTAAAGATCCTAAACGTTAAAATATTTGCTGTTCCAGATGGCGGGATTGAAATTTTTTCCCAATGCAAATCCATAAAAGATGACCACCGCGGCCACGCTTTTGAACATAAAGAAAAAAACGATCCAAAATTCTGTGGCAGATCCTCCTTTTGAAAACAGGCCCTCAGGTATCAGGGCGGTGAGCAGATAACTGATAACCATGACCAGCAGTGCCAAGTTCACGATATTCTTGAACGGCCATACCAATAGCTTTCTCAAAGGATGAAAATCATTACCCCATTTGTGCACCAGATAGAAGTAATCGTTCCCGATTGGGGCGAACAATAAAGGGTCGTCCTTGTCCTCCAGTTTGAACAACTTGGATGGTGCGACGATTTTGAATCCTTTGACTTCCAGATCATGATCCTTTTCGAGGTTTTTGATTTTGGAAATAGCCTCTTGTGGAATCTTCCCCTTAAAGTATTTCGAATCCAAGAATCTCAATCTGTAATCGATACAAATCGTCTTGATCTGGCTCAAGTGATAGATTTTGTTGCTTTCCAACAGATCAAAGTTGAAGGCATTGGTGACCGTTGAACCAGGTCCACTGAGGTTTTTTTCGATGCGATCACGGTTATCGGCATCTTCTTTAAGGATTTTCTTGACCGTTTCGAGAATCGATTCGGACAGGCCGTCCTTGAATCTCGAACGCTCAAGTTTCTCCTCGATGTTTGTTTTTTTCAATAACATTTTCTTTTCTTTAGCAATTATGCCAAAGTTACTTAAAATGAAAATGTCGTCGATTTTTTGAAAGACCGACAAATGTTAAAAATATGTTAAATTCTATGAACTCATCTGCCCTTTAACACCGAAAAACGGCAGATATTGTATATTGTCGATGAAATCATCGGTTCATCGATGGTTTCAGTTGCATTAACCCCACAATCCATTTTCCATGAATCGCACAAAGCCCCCCCTGTGCCTGCTTATTTTGATATTATCTTCCGTATTCATCGGCCAAACTTCATTTGCCCAAACCAAGTTCTCCAACCCGCAAAAATCAATTACGGACTATACCGAAAGCAACGGACATTATAGCACCTTGATTACGGCCTTCAAGGCTGCAGGTCTTGATATGATATTGAACGATGACGGTCCGTTTACGGTCTTCGCACCTTCTGATAGGGCTTTTGGCAAGCTATCCAAGGAAATGGTGGCCGATCTTATGAAGCCTGAAAGCAAGAAAGAACTACAGTCTTTGCTGACCTACCACATCGTTGCAGGAAGTCTTTCCGCAGCCACAATATTAAGGGCGATGTGCAGGGGAGAGGGGAAGGCCAGTTTTACCACGGTACAAGGCGATGAGATTGTAGCGACCATGATGGGAATAGATATCGTTTTGACAGACAGTAATGGCAACTCGGCCATCATTACAAGAGCGGATGCCAATCAATGCAATGGGGTTATCCATGAAATCGATTCTGTGATCCTGCCGGAAAAGATTTAAGCTTTAACGCAGTTCGGCCTTCAACACTTCTTCGTAACGCTGTTGGAGGTTCTTCATGATTTTATCGATTTGCTTGTCGGTTAGCGTGTTCTTTTCGTCCCTGAGGGTGAAGCTGATCGCATATGATTTTTTTCCCTGCTGGAGACTGCTTCCGGTGTAAACATCGAATAGACTCATATCCTTTAAATACTTTCGTTCGGTTTGCTGTGCGAGTTCATAGACTTGCTTATAGGTAACCGTGTTGTCCAACAAAAGTGCAAAGTCTCTTTTAACTTCGGGGTATTTGGGTATTTCTTTATAAACGATATCCTTTTTCCCTGCAAGGTCCTTTATGTTATCCCAATTGAAGTCTGCGAACAAGACCTCGTGTTTAAGGTCGAACATTCTTAAAATTGTTTTTTGGATGGTCCCAAATTCAACCAAATTCCGCTTCTGGGCCCGTAAAACCACCCCTTCGGTAAAAATATTATTTTCCGCCACCCCCGAATCGGCAACCTCAATACCAAGCCGGAGCAGGACATTTTCAACAATCGATTTCAAATAGAAGAAATCAGACTTTCTGTTTGCAATGGCCCAACTGTCCTCAGTTCTATTTCCGGTAACGATCAGACTTAGATGTTTGTGCTCCTCACGCAGTGAATTCAACTGGTGATAGGTTTTACCAAATTCGAACAGTTTCAGGTTATGGTTTCTTCGGTTGGTGTTGAAAGATACGGCCTCGAGGCCATTGAATAGCATCGATTGCCGAAGCACCGACAATTCTTCGCTCAAGGGGTTCAGGATGCCAATGGACTCATTAGTCTTGATACCGCTGGCCCCTGTCAAATATTTAGGAGAAGTGAGGCTGTTGGTGAGAATTTCAAAGAAACCGGCAGACGCCAATTGGGACCCAATGATAGACTGTAAACGATGGTCTTCCAGATTTGAGATCGGGGCGATCGAAGCATGTAGTTTCTCTTGAAATACGATATTGTTATAGCCATAAACGCGCAATATCTCTTCAATGACGTCCACCTCCCGCTGCACATCGACCCGGTAAGAGGGAATGGTCAGGCCCATACCACTTTCGGTCACATTCTTTACCTGAATTTCCAGTGAAGCCAAAATGGATTTAATGGTATCTGGCGGTATTTCTTGACCTACCAGCTTGTTGATCTTTGAAAATGATAAAAATACCTGATGGCCATTTTGTTTATTGGGATAAAGGTCGACCACATCCGAAGAAATATTCCCTCCGGCGATCTCTTTGATCAATAAGGCCGCCCGCTTCAGGGCGTATTCCACGTTATCGATATCTATGCCGCGTTCAAAACGAAAAGAGGCATCCGTACTGAGTCCGTGCCGTTTTGCCGTTTTTCGAATGGATATGGGATCGAAGTAGGCGCTTTCCAAGAAAATCGATGTGGTGTCTTCAGTGACTCCTGTGTTGATGCCGCCAAAAACTCCGGCAATGCACATGGGCTTTTCGCCATCACAGATCATTAGGTCTTCTTCGTGCATTACCCTTTCTTCACCATCCAAAGTCATGAACTTTGTGCCGGCCGGCACTGTTTTAACCACTATTTTCTTGCCAAATATTCGATCGGCATCGAATGCATGTAAGGGTTGTCCCAATTCATGCAGTACGTAGTTCGTGGCATCCACCAGATTGTTCTTCGGGCTAATTCCAATGGCCCTTAACCTGTTTTTAAGCCAATCGGGCGAGGGCTGAACGATCAGGTTTTTAAGGGTCACCCCGCAATAGCGAGGTGCCAAAGCCTTGTTTTCAACTTCGACTTCCATGCGCAGGGAGCGGTTATCGACACTGAATTTGCTCACCGATGGGGTGATCAGTTCCTTGAAGATTTCCCTTTGTTTCAATCCAGCCCGTAAGTCGCGGGCCACCCCGTAATGGCTCATGGCATCGGCCCGGTTTGGCGTAAGGCCTATCTCAAAGACTTCATCGTTTTCAATCTCGAAAACGGAAGCGCATGGCATGCCTACTTTAAGGGAATCGGGAAGCACCATAATGCCACTATGGTCGTTGCCCAAACCAAGTTCGTCTTCGGCACATATCATGCCATGGCTTTCTTCACCCCTGATCTTTCCTTTTTTAATAATGAGGGGCTCGCCTAAGTTGGGATAGAGGGTCGTCCCGATAGTGGCCACGGGTACTTTCTGACCAGTGGCAACGTTCGGCGCTCCACAGACGATCTGTAGCGGTTCGTCTTGACCTATATCTACAAGGGTCAATTTCAGCTTATCCGCGTTCGGATGTTTTTTGCAGTCTACTACCTGGCCGACGACCACTCCTTTAAGGCCTCCTGGCACCGATTCATAGGCAGTAATGCCCTCTACTTCCAGGCCAAGATCGGTCAAAAGTTCCGCGGTCTTCTTGGCAGGCCAATCGATGTGCAGAAACTGTTTTAACCAGTTATATGAAATGTTCATTGGTCGGTTTTAAAGCCCGTAAAGATAAAACAATGCGCTTAGAACGTCAACAGCTTTACTTCCGATTTACTTTAATTTTTTTGTGTGGGATTTTAATCGTTATTTCGAAATTCATTTAATACCATTTCAATGCACAAATTAGGGGCTGTACTTTTGTTATTTTATGTTTTTACGGCTTGTGAGGGCATCAAACCGGAAGCCCCCTTGGCAGGTAACTGGCGTGGCGAATTGGCGGTTATGGATGGGCAGGTTCTCCCTTTCAACTTCAGGTTAGTTCAATCGGGGCCAAAGGAGTACGGCCTTGAAATAATCAATGCCGAAGAGTTGATATCGGTCGATGAGGTCACGTTCAAAGGCGACTCGATCATCATTAAAACACCTGTTTTTGAAGGCTATATCGCCGGAACATTTACGCAGGACCATATTGAAGGCAAGTTTATTAAGGAAAGCCAGGAACGGGTGGTCCCTTTTAAGGCCATTTATGGCCAAACCGATCGATTTGATTCGAAGAAAGAGCCTAAGGCCAATGTATCCGGTATCTGGGAGACCGTGTTTGAAGCAGGTACCGATGATGCTTATTTGGCCAAAGGGGTTTTTAACCAAAATGGTAACAAGGTGACCGGCACTTTTCAGACTACCACCGGAGATTATAGGTATCTCGATGGCATAGTAGATGGCGATTCGCTCAAACTTTCCACTTTTGATGGCGCGCACGCTTTTCTCTTTACGGCAAAAATTGACGAGGGTGTCATGAAGGGCAATTTTTATTCGGGCAACCATTCCAAAGAAACTTTTGCGGGGAACCGCAATATGGATTACGAATTGCCGAGTCCGGATTCCCTGACTTTTTTGAAAGAAGGCTTCGATAGCTTCAGCTTCAAGTTTCCGGATGCCGATGGAAATTTGGTTTCCAACGATGACTCCCGGTTTCAGGGCAAAGTAATGGTGGTACAATTAATGGGTACCTGGTGCCCAAATTGTCTGGACGAAACCAAATTTTTGGTCGACTACATGAAACGAAACGGCAATGAGGAATTGGCCATCGTGGCCCTTGCTTTTGAGTATGCCAAAACCGAGGCTGGCGCATTTAGCAGCATTGCAAGGCTGGCAAACCGAATTGGGGTAACCTATCCCATATTGTTGGCCCAATATGGGTCTTCCGATAAAGAAGAGGCCCAGGAAAAATTACCCATGCTGAACCATGTGCTGTCATATCCCACAACCATTTTTCTGGATAAGAAAGGTCAGGTCAGAAAAATACATACTGGATTCAACGGTCCTGCAACCGGGGAAAAATATGAAGTGTTCAAGCAAGAATTCGATGATGAGGTGAAGCAGTTGTTATCGGAATAGCCGGGAACGGTTAGATGATCGTCGATTTTCCCAATCCTATATTATATTCATTGATATTCTGGTCTTCATCGGAGTCGGTGATCTGGCTTGCGATAAAATCGCCTACATAATCGGTGCCATATCTGCTACTGCCCAAAATATCCGGGGTCACGATTTTTTTCTTGAACGATTTACGAATGGCCCCGTAAACGGCATTCGATTCTTCCTTAAGGCCAAAATGATCCAATAACATTACGGCACTGAAAATGGATGCCACTGGATTGGCTTTATTTCTGCCCACGGCCTGTAGAAAGGAACCATGTACCGGTTCGAACATACTGTGTTGTGCCCCGATCGCAGCGGAAGGCAACAGGCCTTGAGAACCTATGAGAACACTACCTTGATCTGACAGCATATCGCCAAACATATTATCTGCCAGAATCACATCGAAATTCGATGGCCGCAACAGCAATTGCACGGCTGCATTGTCGATATAAAGGCACTCCAGCGACACTTCGGGATAACTCTGCGCAATGGAGGTGACCACCCTTCGCCATAGTCGCGAAGTTTCGAGCACATTGGCCTTATCGACCAAGGTGAGCTTATTTCTTCTTTTTTTTGCTGCCTTAAAGGCCAAATGGGCAATACGGCTGATTTCGTATTCGGAATATTCACATAGATCGGAAGCCACCGTGCCGTCAGCGCTCAATTTTTTCTCGCCAAAATAGATTCCCCCGGTAAGTTCCCGGAAAATCACAAAATCGGTTCCCGTAACGATATCTTTTCTAAGCGGGGAATGGCCAATGAGCTCGGTGAACATTTTTACCGGCCGAATATTGGCAAATAAGTCAAGTTCCTTCCTTAATTGGAGCAATCCCTGTTCCGGTCTAATTTTGGCGTTCGGGTCCTTGTTATATTTGGCCAGCCCAATGGTACCGGAGAGCACCGCATCTGAATCTTTACAGAGCTGTAGCGTCTGTTCGGGCAGGGGAACCCCGAATTTTTGCATGGCCGCCCCACCGAACAGGGCTTTTTTGTATATAAAACGGTGATTAAAGGTGTCTTCGACAGCCTTTAAACACTTAATGGCCTGCGCCACTACTTCTGGCCCAATGCCATCCCCACCTAAAAGGGCGATTTGCAGCTGCATTAGGAAACGCTTTCGATATTCAGTCCGGTGGCCTCAATGATAAGATGTATATCACTGTCCAAAATCTCTTTTTTACGATCGGCAAACTTGAGGAATTCCTGGTAGACCTCATCGAGCTGCAATTTCGTCAATTCGTATCCAACCAATTTCGCCCTGTAGGCAAGCGCTGCCCTTCCACTTCGAGCAGTCAGGACAATTGAGGATTCGTTGACCCCGACATCTGCGGGATCGATAATTTCATAGGTTTCCCGGTTTTTGATGACCCCATCTTGATGGATGCCAGAGCTGTGGGCAAATGCATTGGCGCCCACGATGGCCTTATTGGGCTGTACCATCATCCCCATATTTTGGGAAACCATTTGACTGGTGTCGTATAACAATTTGCTGTTTATATTGGTGTCAAGGCCCAAATCGGGATGTTGCCGCAAGATCATGACCACCTCTTCCAAGGCCGTATTTCCGGCACGTTCGCCTATTCCGTTTATGGTGCATTCGATCTGTCGCGCCCCATTGATCACCCCGGCGATCGAATTTGCCGTGGCGAGCCCCAAATCATTGTGGCAATGACAGGACAATTTGGCTTTATGGATACCGGTCACGTTTTCTTTCAAATATTTCATTTTGGCACCGTATTCTTCGGGCAGGCAATAGCCCGTGGTATCCGGAATGTTCAGTACGGTGGCCCCGGCCTTGATGACCGCTTCACAAACCCGTGCCAGAAAATCGTTCTCGGTACGCCCTGCATCTTCAGCGTAGAATTCCACGTCCTCCACAAAAGTTTTGGCATAAGCTACCGCCGCTACGGCCCTTTCGATTATGGTTTCCCTATTGGAATTGAATTTGTGTTTGATATGGGAATCGGAAGTGCCTATACCGGTATGTATTCTTGGCCTTTTAGCATGTTTTAAGGCTTCCGCCGCTACCTCTATATCTTTTTTTACCGCTCGGGTCAATCCACAAACGGTTGCGTTTTTGATCAATTTTGAAATTTGGTCCACAGAGTTGAAATCCCCAGGGCTGGAAATGGGGAATCCTGCCTCTATAATATCGACGCCCAGATAATCCAGTCTTTCTGCAATGATCAATTTCTGTTCGGTATCCAATTTGCAGCCCGGTACTTGCTCACCATCCCTCAGCGTAGTATCAAAAATATCTACCTTATCTTTGCTCATTATATTTATGTAGTTTTAGGTACCCTCTACGAATTTAGGTCTAAGAGGCCACAACGCTCGAAATTACAAAAAAACATTTACAACGTTAAATTACTTACATGGTATTTCAATGAATTGATTTACAAATGGTTAAACGCTTTTTATTACGATGACAAATACCCACAAAGACGCCCTGTTTGTACTGGTAAAATCGCTCTCCAAGTCTGAAAAGAGACAGTTCAAGCTCTATGTGGGCCGGTTGGGCGTCAACACCGATGCCAAGTTTTTGGCGCTTTTCAACATGATGGACAAGGTGAAAAAATATGATGAAAAAGCCATCATGGAAAGTGGTATTGTAAAAAAGGCCCAATTATCGAACCTAAAGGCACATCTCTACAAACAGATATTGGTCAGTTTAAGACTAAACCCGGTCAACCAGACCATTAGGCTTCAAATTCGCGAACAACTCGATTTTGCCACCATCCTCTATCAAAAAGGATTGTATAAACAGAGCTTGAAAATATTGGATAAGGCAAAGGCCACCGCCATCGAGAATGAAGAGAAGAACATCGCCTATGAAATAGTGGAATTGGAAAAGATCATCGAAACCCAGTTCATTACCCGTAGTATCCCTGACCGGGCCGATGAACTGGCTGTTCAGGCCAAAGAATTATCGGCGATGAACGTGATGACCAGCAAACTCTCCAACCTGTCATTGCAATTGTATGGTATCATGTTAAAAGTAGGATATGTGCAGAGCGATGAGGATTACAAAAAAGTTAAGGATTATTTTGAAAGCCATTTGCCAAAATACAACCTGCAGGACCTGGGATTCCGAGAAAAGCTATGGTTGTACAAGGCGCATTTATGGTACAGTTTTTTAATTCAGGATTTTCTCTCCTCATTTCGATATGCCAGCAAATGGGTGGATCTTTTCTACGAACATAAAGAACAGATTTATTTGAACCCCGTTTTCTTTCTGAAGGGAAACCATTATTTGCTCGAATCGCTGTTCTACGTGAAATACAGCTCACAATTCAGGCAAACACTGGAAAACCTGGAAAAGGTGGTGGGCAGTGCCGATTTTCCAAAAAACGACAATATCGCATCGCTGACCTTCCTGTACCTCAATGCGAACAAATTAAACCTGCACTTCTTGGAAGGCACCTTCCACAAAGGGCTTTACCTGGTAAAGATTATTGAATATGGTATCAATAAGCACAAAGAGCGGATCGACGCCCATCATATCATGGTGCTCTACTACAAGATTGCCTGTCTGTATTTTGGAACGGGAGACAATAAGACATGCATTGTTTATTTGAAAAAAATCATCAACAACAAGAACCTGAAAATGCGGGAAGATCTTCTCTGTTTCGCAAGGGTTTTGAGCTTGGTCGCGCATTACGAAGCAGGGATGGACTACCATCTTGAAGTTCAGTTGAGAAGCACCTACAAATTCTTGTTGAAGATGAACGACCTGCATGCCGTTCAAAAGGAAATGATCAAATTTTTAAGGAATTTGGGCAACATTTACCCCCATGAACTGCAAAATGAATTTCAGAAATTGCATACGCAGCTTAAGAAATATGAAGACCATCCTTATGAAAAGCGGGCTTTCCTGTATCTTGATATCATCTCTTGGTTGGAAAGTCATTTAGAGCATAAGCCCGTGGCCCAAATCATCAGGGAAAAAGCCATGGCACATACCCGATAATCCTTGGACAGCAGACCAGCTTTTACGGTAAGAAATTTAGTGGAACTCAATGTGGCCATGCTGTTCTTGGGCACTTCCGGGCCATTTGGAAAGTTTATCACCTTACCGATTCCACTGACCATTGCGGTGAGGGCGATCTTGGCCCTCTTATTGCTTCTGGCATATTGTAGATGGCGTAAAATAAATTTCTCCTTACAGAAAAAAGATATACTTCCCATTGCCCTGGCCGGACTCTTGATGTGCTTCCATTGGTTGGCCTATTTCAAGGCTTTGCAACTCTCCAATGTTGCCATTGGAATGCTTTCCTTATTCACCTATCCCGTCATCACCGCTTTTTTGGAGCCGTTGTTTTTAAAGACAAAGTTTCAGCGCATGCATTTGGTCCTGGCCCTTCTGGTGCTCACGGGCATATGGTTTTTGGCCCCAAAGTCCGATTTGGGCCATTCTTACAATTTGGCCATAGGTTTCGGCGTATTCTCGGCTGTTTGTTATGCGCTTCGGAACCTCATTTTAAAAATAAAAGTAGACCGATACCAAGGGTCGCTCCTGATGGGCTATCAGATGGTCGTGGTCTGCATTGTGTTGTTGCCCGTCTACTTTCTCTATGATTTGGGTCCGATGCGGTTCCAATGGAAAGGGTTGGTAGGGGTGGCCCTGATAACCACGGCCTTGGGACATACCATGTTCATCAATACCTTCAAGCACTTCTCCATTACGGCCATCAGCATCATTAGCGGGATACAACCTGTATATGGCATCTTGATTGGCGTTCTCTTCCTCTCCGAAATCCCTTCGTGGTCGACCTTGTTTGGCGGGGCGTTGATCTTGATTTCCGTGGTCATCGAAAGCATCAATGCCTATCGAAAATGAGCCCGGGCCTTCATCGACTTCCAAAACCGTTGCCCAAGCGCGATTAAGCTATGATCCAATAACGGAACAGGCATCCCAGATCGGATCTTGCGGCGGGGCGGCGATAAACTCCATGGGCTCTTTTTTTACGGGATGCACAAAAGAGAGGTTTCTGGCATGTAAATGGATGCTCCCGTCCTTGTTGCTGCGATCATAACCATATTTAAGGTCCCCTTTGATCGGGCAACCTATTGCTGCAAGTTGAGCCCTTATTTGGTGGTGCCTTCCCGTAAACAAATCGATTTCCAAAAAATAATAACGGTCCAGTTTTTTGATTACCCTATATTCCAAGATGGCCTTTTTGGATTCGGGTATTTCATGCGCATATGCATATGATTTATTCTGCTTCGGATTGCGTTTTAGCCAGTGGATGAGCCTATCACGCTCTTTCTCGGGTCTGTTCTTAACCACGGCCCAATAGGTTTTATGGGCCTCTTTTGCGGCGAATAATTGATTCAGCCTTGGCAATGCCTTCGAGGTCCTTGCAAAAACCACGACCCCCGAGGTAGGCCTGTCCAATCGGTGGGCCACACCCAAATAAACATTGCCCGGTTTATCGTACTTTTTTTTGAGATAGGCCTTCACGACCTCGCTCAAGGGATCATCGCCCGTTTTATCGCCCTGAACGATATCGCCCGGTCGCTTATTCACGGCGATGAGGTGGTTGTCCTCATAGAGCACCAAAAGATTTTTGTGATTCGAAATTATTTTTGACTCCAATGGTAAGCCATTTTTTTATTCTGAATATTAGGGTATAACCAGTTGTTGCCCCAATTGATCGACAAAATAGGGTATGCCAATTGCCCCCTTTATCGTCCAGCTAAGATCGGTGATTATTAAAATAACGCTTGAACCAACTTTTTATTCAAATTCTAGCCGGTTCAATACTGTTCTTCATCACTGGGGAAATCCTGACTTTTCACATCGGTAACATATCTCGAAATGGCATTGCCCATATCTTCGTACAAATTCATATATCTGCGCAAAAAACGGGGATTGAACTCATGGGTCATCCCAAGGAGATCATGGATGACCAATACCTGCCCGTCTGCATATTTTCCGGCCCCTATGCCGATCGTGGGAATCGAAATGCTTTCTGAAACCTTTTTGGTAAGGGATGCCGGAATTTTTTCCAGCACAACGGCGAAACATCCCAATTTTTCAAGTAAACTGGCATCTTCCATCAGTTTCTCGGCCTCGGTTTCCTCTTTGGCACGCACCGTATAGGTTCCGAATTTATAGATCGACTGTGGTGTCAATCCCAAATGTCCCATCACCGGTATACCGGCATTTAGGATTCGTTTTACCGATTCCTTTATCTCGAGACCACCCTCCAGTTTTACTGCATGTGCCCCGCTTTCCTTCATGATTCTGATGGCCGAACGCAATGCCTCCTTGGGGTCGCTCTGGTAACTGCCAAACGGAATATCGACAACGACCAAGGCCCTGTCAACAGCCCTTATTACCGATGCGGCATGATAGATCATTTGGTCCAAGGTAATGGGCAAGGTCGTTTCATGTCCCGCCATGACGTTGCTGGCCGAATCCCCTACAAGAATGACATCCACATTAGCGGAGTCAACAATTTTTGCCATGGAATAGTCGTAGGCCGTCAGCATGGAAATTTTTTCCTTGTTTTTTTTCATTTCCACCAACGACTTCACGGTGACTCTCTTATATTCTTTTTTGGCAGTTGACATTTGCGCTTTTTTAAGTGTGATAAAAGTAAGGAAATTGTTTTTGGCTTTCACATTTGTACGTGGATCTGTGAATTCAAATGATAAAAACACCAATTTCCATAGGCGCATGGATCGCGAAAATTGAATTTACCTTATTGCTTCCATATTTATTTTACATTTGAGCAAATCCAGGACCATGAAAATCGTTTTTACCGTTTTGTTCGTTTTTTGTTTATTCCCTTTGTCGGCGCAGGATTCGGAGCAAGAAGCCATCAAAAAAACCATCATGGGCTTCTTTGAGGGTTTTCACAGGCAAGATTCCGTGATGATCAAGGAAACCGTAGATCAAAATATCATTTTGCAAACGATCGGGACCGATTCCTTGGGGAAAATCAAGGTAAGCACGGAAGCATTTTCCGATTTTTTGAAATCGATTGTGGGCATCCCCAAAACCACCCAGTTCCAGGAGGTGATCCAAAGTTTTTCCATACAGGTCGACGGCCCCATGGCCAACGCTTGGACGCCCTATGTATTTTCGCTCAATGGCGGCTTTCACCATTGTGGGGTCAATTCCTTCCAATTGGTGAAAGACCGAGAACAGTGGAAGATCATTTATCTTATCGATACCCGTCGTATGGAAGGTTGCCAATGACCCAAGATCGGCACTGAATTTATCTCAAACCATTTTAATTTCTTCGGAGCATCAGGAAAAACACAACGTTTAAAATTTTAGGTTCAATCTCATTTTTGCTGCTCGCAGCGATCATTATCGACCAAATTATCCCCGGGTTAACGGGAGGGGCATTGGATAGCCAGGAAGGAAAGCCTGGACCCTTTTTGATCCAGGGCGATCATGGCCCCATTGAATTCAGGAATATAGTGATTACCCCTAGGTTAGCCGATTAGCCTGTTTTCGACTAAGTTGCAGGCGATGGTGTTGATGATTGACCGGTAAACGGATGCTTTCTTCGACCCATTTCGACTTCGATTTTTTAAAGATTTTCCTAAAAGGGAAAAGGCCATCCCCATCCTATTGCACATAGGTTGGGAGGGCCTTGTGGTTTGATGGGCGGAATCTTTTAAATTTTCCAGCCTTCCCGGTAGGTACGGGTCACGAATTGGTTCGCTTCTTCCAGGTTGGTGATGCGCGTATTCTCGCCATCCCACAGTAATTTTTTGCGGGCAAAAAACTCCATTTTTCCCTGGCTGTTTTCCCTTTGCAACATATAACTGCGTATGG
Organism: uncultured Flavobacteriaceae bacterium; assembly: GCA_963760375.1. GTDB lineage: Bacteria > Bacteroidota > Bacteroidia > Flavobacteriales > Flavobacteriaceae > Pelagihabitans. The sequence continues at coordinate 1,055,376 of CAVXCS010000005.1, forward strand.
CCAAATTACCCATGAGTACGGTTTCCGTCATGGGCCCGGCATAATCAAAGGATGAAGTAAGGGCCAGGTGCTCCGCACTGCCAAAACCGGCCTTGCAGGCGTCGACCCATTTGCGCTGATGGCCATATTCAGGCTCTATGTCATCTTCGGTCTCCGGACCGAAATCGGTGGTACCGTCGTTGAGGTATAATTTAGGCATCAGGGGAGAGCTGTCATTGATATTGGTGGAGATAATGCCTTTCTCACCGATGATCAATACGCCATTGGCACTGTCCCTTCCACCGATATCGCTATCGGCGGGAATAATATCGGGATGCGAAGGACGGATACCGCCATCGCTCCAGGTCATTTCAATAGGGGATTTACTTTTTTCAGTAGCTCCGAAATGCAGGGTTATAAACGAAGAAGGAGGGCAGCCTTCGGGATGGTAATCGGCATTCCACATCTGCGTATATACCGAACCCACACTGCATTCGGCATCGGTAGGATATTTTAGTCCGAGCGTTCTAAACGGGATATCGATCAAGTGGCAACCTACGTCGCCCAATGCACCTGTACCATAATCCCACCAGCCCCGCCAATTAAAGGGATGCAGCTTGGGAGTATAAGCCCTGGCGGGAGCGGGCCCCAGCCAAAGATCCCAATCCAGGTCTTTCGGTTTTAGACTTTCATCGGGTTCGGGCATGGCATAACCCTGCGGCCATACAGGCCTGTTTGTCCATACCTGCACTTTGGAAATATTGCCCAATACTCCGGAATCTACCCATTTTTGAACCATGTCCAAAAGGGCATTCGAACCACCTTGATTGCCCATTTGGGTGACAATCTTTTTGCTTCTTGCCATTTCGGTCAGCATGCGGGCTTCCCGAATGTTGTGGGTCATCGGTTTTTGTACGTAGACGTGTATGCCCCTTTCCATGGCACGCACTGCCGCTGGGCCATGTACGTGATCCGGAGTGGAGATGGTTACGGCATCGATATCCTTTTCCTTGTCGAGCATCTCACGGAAATCGCTGTATAATTTTGCTTTTGGAAAGTTTTCCACCGAACGTTTCGCGCTTCCCGAAAAATCGACATCGCAAAGGGCCACCACTTGTTCCCGGCCTTTGACCGATGCGTTCAGGATGTCACTGGCACCTTTGCCTCCGGCACCTATGGCCGCTAAGTTCAGGCGATCGCTGGGTGCCAAATATCCCGCCCCGCCCAGTACATGTCTCGGTACGATAAAAATGGTGGATGCAATGGCTCCCTTTTTAAGAAAGTCCCTTCGGGACCGGATTGTTTTTGTCGCTTTTGGTTTGCTCATGATATAAAAGGGTTTGAGTTGGATTTTGAATTCTTTAAATTTAATAATAATTGGGCGATTAGCACCAAAATAATTTGGATGACCGTTAATTTCATTGCCGTTACGACATTGAGGTGGTATCAGCAATCGGTCAGATATACCCCGACTGCCAGTCCGCCTTCGGAAGTTTCTTTGTATTTCGAGTTCATGTCCTTGGCGGTTTCCCACATGGTCTGCACCACTTTGTCCAAGGGTACGATTGCATCTTTTGGGTCTGAACCCAATGCCAGTTCGGTCGCATTGATCGCTTTGATGGCCCCCATGCTGTTGCGTTCAATGCATGGAATTTGTACCAAGCCACCTATGGGGTCGCAAGTAAGGCCCAAGTGATGTTCCATGGCTATTTCGGCGGCCATGAGTACTTGCTCCGGACTACCCCCTGAAAGCTCCGTCAATGCGGCAGCGGCCATGGCGGAAGAGACCCCGATTTCGGCTTGACAGCCCCCCATCGCGGCAGAAATGGTGGCGCCTTTTTTGAAGATGCTTCCAATTTCCCCGGCCACCAAAAGAAATCTTTTGATATGCTCAAATCCCGCATCATGGTTTTCTATCACCATGTAATACATCAGTACGGCTGGAATTACGCCAGCACTGCCATTGGTCGGTGCGGTTACCACCCGACCGAGGGAAGCGTTGACTTCGTTGACCGCAAGCGCGAAACAACTTACCCATTTCAATATTTGCCTGAATTTCACTTCCGTCCCCCGTATGGTTTCCAACCATTCTTTCGGATTGCCGTAGCTTTGGATGCCGTCCAAAAGACTTCGGTTCATTTCATAGGCACGCCGATTGACGTTGAGTCCGCCCGGCAATTTCCCCTGGGTATGGCAACCGATGTACATACACTCCAACATGGTTTCCCAAATACGGTGGATACGGGTGTCTATTTCCAGGTCATCCCGCAAAGAGCGTTCATTTTCAAGTACGATTTCGGATATGCTTTTCTGCTCCTGCAGGCAATATGCAAGCAGTTCGGTCCCTTTCTCGATCGGAAATGGAAAAGTCTTGAAACTCTGTATGTTCCGTTTGGCATTTTTACGTTCTTCCACCACCACAAAACCGCCACCGATCGAATAATAGGTTTTTGATTTTGATTCCCCCGAGGTTAATACGGCCTCGAACGTTATACCATTGGCATGGAACGGAAGAAATTTTTTGTGAAAAATGATATCCGAAGCAGGATTGAATGATAGTTCCCTTTCCTGATTGAAGTGAATAAGCTGTGTTTCCAGAATCGTTTGCACAGTGGTGTGCAACTCGCCTATGGGAATATATTCAGGGTCGGCTCCCGATAGCCCCAACATCACGGCCAAATCTGTCGCATGGCCCTTACCTGTGAGGGAAAGCGAACCGTACATATGTACTTTTATATGCTGAACCTCGCCAAAAGTTTTGGAGGCCTTTAATTCTGAAATCCATCGCTCGGCAGCCCGCCACGGACCCAAAGTGTGCGAACTTGAGGGTCCTACACCGATCTTTAACATGTCGAAAATACTGATGCACTCCATGCTTTTTTATTGTATTCCCATTTAGTTCCCTAAGGTACGAAGATATTGCAGTGGTTGATTTTATATCTTTTAGGGAGGAGGGATGATTTTCTGACCACGCCTTGAATTTTTATGATATCCCCTTAAAAATCGGCAAATTCAATGCCTACAGCGCACACCCGGCAGCTACTGAAAATGACATCCTGTCAGTTTTTGTCTCTTGGCATGTTGTTTGTCATTCACAAGGCGACAGCAAAATATAGGCACTAACATAAAATTCATAGCATGAGCAAAATTATAGGTATAGATTTAGGAACGACCAATTCCTGTGTTTCAGTGATGGAAGGTAACGAGCCAGTCGTTATCCCCAATGCCGAAGGAAAAAGAACAACACCCTCTGTCATCGCATTTGTGGAAGGTGGAGAAATCAAAGTGGGTGACCCGGCCAAAAGGCAGGCGGTGACCAATCCCACAAAAACAATATACTCCATCAAGCGATTTATGGGGAACAAATATTCAGAATCCAAAAAGGAAGCCGATAGGGTTCCTTATAAAGTGGTCAAAGGCGACAATGATACCCCCAGGGTAGATATTGATGGCCGTCTGTACACCCCGCAGGAACTTTCTGCCATGATCCTTCAGAAAATGAAGAAGACCGCAGAAGATTACTTGGGCCAGACCGTAACTAGGGCGGTGATTACCGTCCCCGCTTATTTTAACGATGCCCAACGTCAGGCCACCAAAGAAGCCGGTGAAATCGCAGGTTTGGTCGTGGAGCGTATCATCAACGAACCTACTGCAGCTTCCTTGGCCTATGGCCTTGATAAAAAGAGTATCGATCAAAAAATTGTTGTGTTCGACTTCGGAGGTGGTACACATGACGTCTCCATTCTCGAATTGGGAGATGGCGTTTTCGAAGTTTTGGCCACCGATGGAGATACCCACTTGGGAGGTGACGATGTTGATCAAAAAATCATCGATTGGTTGGCTGCCGAGTTTAAAAAAGACGAAGGCATCGATTTGCGCGATGACGCAATGGCATTGCAACGTTTGCGCGAAGCCGCTGAAAAAGCCAAAATCGAATTGTCTTCCTCTGCACAGACCGAAATCAATTTGCCCTATGTAACCGCTACGGCGTCAGGGCCAAAGCACTTGGTGCGTACCCTTACCCGGGCCAAATTTGAGCAATTGATCGAAGATCTGGTAAAACGAACGATCGAGCCTTGCCAAACAGCCTTAAAGGCGGCTGGCCTATCGAAAAGCGATATCGATGAAATTATTTTGGTGGGTGGTTCCACAAGGATACCTGCGGTACAAGAAGCCGTTGAGAAATTTTTCGGAAAGAAACCTTCCAAAGGGGTAAACCCCGATGAAGTCGTGGCCGTTGGTGCTGCCATTCAGGGTGGGGTACTTACGGGAGATGTCAAGGATGTGCTCTTATTGGATGTTACCCCGTTATCATTGGGTATCGAGACCATGGGACGTGTAATGACCAAATTGATCGATGCAAATACCACGATCCCTACGAAAAAGTCACAGATTTTCTCTACGGCCGCCGACAATCAACCTTCAGTTGAAATCCATGTTTTGCAAGGAGAGCGTCCCATGGCGGCAGACAATAAAACCATAGGAAGATTCCATTTAGATGGACTTCCACCTGCGCAAAGGGGCGTACCCCAAATTGAGGTGACCTTCGATATCGATGCGAACGGGATCATAAAGGTTTCCGCAACCGATAAGGCCACCAATAAATCGCAGGACATCAGGATCGAGGCCTCTTCAGGTTTGACCGAAGAAGAAATCAAAAAGATGAAAGCGGAGGCGGAAGCCAATGCCGAGGCCGATAAAAAAGCGAAGGAAACGGCAGACAAGCTGAATGAAGCCGATAGCATGATTTTCCAGACCGAAAAGCAGTTGAAGGAATTTGGTGAGAAATTGTCCGATGACAAGAAAAAACCGATAGAAGCTGCCTTGGAGGATTTGAAAAAGGCCTATGAAAGCAAGGATGTGGCCCAGATCACACCTGCCTTGGATAAAATCAACGAAGCCTGGAAAGTGGCGTCCGAGGAAATGTACAAGGCACAAGGAGAAGGCCAGCAGGCAGATGCGGCTTCAAATGGCCAAGACACGGCTTCGGAAGGTGCGAAGGAAGGCGATAACGTTGAAGACGTTGATTTTGAGGAAGTGAAGTAACGCAAAGCAATATATTGATGGTATTTCATCGAAAAGGGACAGTTTCAGCTGTCCCTTTTCGTTTTTGACAGCGGATTTGTTTTCTGATTGGTTGAATAAAAGGTAATTTTGTACCATGATGTCAAAACACCCCTTTTTACTTTTTTGCCTTTTTTTGATAGCCCCTTTCATCTGCGAAGCGCAGGAAATCAAAATTTTTACGACTGCGGATTTTGACCTGAAAGGAGAGGTGAAGTCATGCTTTATCACCACAGATTATGGCAAGGAGGAATATGACTTCGATAGGGAAGGCCGTCTTACCAAATCGGTGACCCGGTACAACGACGCTGATTATGATATTACCTATTACTTCTATAAAGAAGCGGAGCTGGCCGAAAAAAGATTGGAGAATTATAGGGATAAAGCGTTCGATCGATCTACCAGTATCGCCAATTTCTATACTATGGATACCACCGAGAACAAAGTGGTTACCGAAAAAATAGTTTCCTATGACAAGGTGTTTCTAGACCAGTACCAATACCATTATGATGGCGATAACAAATTGGTAAAGATCATTAGGGCCAATAATAATGGTAACGATGAAACCCTCTTGGAATACAGCAGCTTAAAAAATGAAAATACCGTAGATTATCTGTTGAACGGGGTATTGCAAAAGGCGATCCGCAGCTCGGAGCGGATCTCCAAGAACAAATCACCGGAAAAGGTGATTTTGACCAAAGAATATCTCAACGGAGCACCCAATAAAGCCATCGAAGAAGTTTTTGATTCCAGAGGAAAACTGCTGGAAGAAACCCAGTTCGGTTTTGATGGGAATACCGCCCAATTCAGCGCCGTTTCGAGCACAACATACACTTACAATGACGGAAGGCGATCTAACGAAGAGCGAAACAGTAAAAGGCAAACAAACCGTGGTAAAAGAATTCGTTTACCAATTCGATAACGAAAGAACCGGTAACTGGGTGAAGCAAATCATCAAGCCTGAAAATGCATATACCTCAAGAAAAATCATTTACTACGAAAATGATAAGGTAGCGGCCGAACACTGATCCTTGACCGCTTCTAATAGGTTATTGTTGGTCATCACGGGTTTTCGCCCCGATGAGATCCCATAGATTACCATATAAATCCTTAAATACCACTACGGTACCATAGGTTTCTTCCCTCGGGTTTTCCAAGAATTCAACCCCATGATCAAGCATGTGTTGGTAATCTTTTTCAAAAGCATTGGAGTGAAGGAAAAGAAAAACCCGCCCCCCCGTTTGATTGCCTATAGTCTCCAATTGCCTATCGCTGTCCGCCTTGGCCAAAAGCAACGCTGCCCCATCGCTGTCCTTGGGCCTCACGACCACCCAACGCTTTGTTCCATTCAACAAGGTATCTTCCAAAAGCTCAAAACCCAATTTCTTCGTATAAAAAGCGATTGCTTCATCATAATCTTTGACCAACAGACTTATTTGTGCAATTTGTAGCATTAGGGCGATTTTAGTTAGCGGATGTTTTCCCTTTCCATTCTTCCTTTAAGATACCATAGCAGCAGGTATTTCGCTTGAAACCATCCAACAAATAGACATTTCGCCTCAATATACCTTCCAGTACGGCTCCCAATTTTTCAACGGCCCTCGCGGGAGCGAAGGTTTCGCTCATCGATCCGGAATTCCACTTTTTCAAAACCCATGGTATCAAAAGCGTGGTCGATCATCAATAATTTCATCTGGGTGTTGAGTCCTGTGCCCTGAAACTCCTTTCCAATCCATGTAGATCCAATTTCAAGCACCTTATTGTGCCATCCAATGTTCATATATCTGGTTGCACCGGCATAGCAACGACTGCGTTTGTCATAAACGATGAACGGAAGCGCGGTTTTCTCCCTTTGGTGATCCAACGCCGTTTCAACATAGGCTTTTAGCCCAGCGGGCGTTGCAATATCGGAAGGGGAGTATTGTACCAATCGGTCCTGTGCGGCTATCGCCAGTAGGTTTTCGTAATTATCCAAGTTTAGGGGAGATAACCTCACATGGTCGTTCTCCAAAATCACTTCAAGTTCCATCAGATCAATGCGGATAAAAGTTCTTTGTTCAATGTATGGCCGCCTTTAAAAACGACCGATTTTGCCTTCCCGTGGAACAGTCGCTTCAGTTTTTCCATTTCCGCATCGCGCCGTTCCCGGGTCAAAAATTCATCGGAATCGCCAACAACGGAGGTGATTTTTACCTTGGCTTCCATCAGAAAAGCAAAATCTGAAGCTTGGAGCTCTTTGGGAATACCGCCTGCATATAGCACCAAGTGATGGCACTGCAACTTGCGTTGTGCCACCCATCGCATGGCGATGGAAACCCCCTGCGAGAAGCCCAAAACGATCAACCTGCAGCGATCTGGGATATGTTCTTGCTCCATAACGGCTTCGAGGTACGCCAGATCGTTCTTGGTCTCTACAACCGTGTTTTCTTTGGTAAGCCAACTGGCACCTACATTTCTATAGTCGTTGTTCAGGTAATATTTGGAAGGAGCCTGTGGCGCAATAATATAATTTGTAGCTGCCGGCAGGCTGTCAAAATACCTGATGAAGTAACGGCTCAGATAACCAATGCCGTGAAAGACCACCCAAACATTTTCGGTTGCCGGGGTAAGGTCATTCAAGGTAGAATACGTATTGACAGTCCGGTAGCTTACCTGATGTTCCGAGTTTTCCATGGTCGAATGGCGCCCCTTTTATCAATGATGATTTCGAAGGAAGGTTTGGCAATACCCTTCGATTTCATAAATTCAGATCAATCGGCCCATCCAAAGATAAGTGCTTTAGTTTTTTAGGGAATGCCTAATTTTACAAAAAAATGAATACATGAATGAAATTCAGGAAAAAATTCTAGCGGTCTGCAACAATTCTTCCCAAAACACATTGATGGAGACCTTGTCGATTGAGTATGTGGAGGTGGGCGAAAATTATTTGGTGGGCAAGATGCCGGTGACTGCGAAGGTACACCAGCCCGATGGGGTACTTCATGGCGGGGCCATGGTAGCCTTGGCAGAGAGTGTCGGCAGCATGGCCTCCTATATTTTTTTGGATGCGGCACACCAAAAGATAAGGGGCATAGAAATTGCCGCCAACCATGTTGCGCAGCGTAAAAGAGGGGGAGGTTTTTGCAAAGGCGATCATTTTACATAGAGGCCGCACCACCCAATTATGGGATATCAAGATAACCGATTCTGAAAACAACCTCGTTTCGGTCTGCAAACTCACTACCATCTCTTTACCGAAAAAATAAAATATTGGAAGCATTTACTGGAAAAATTGGAAGTCCAATTGGCCAAACAACTTCCTTTTGTACTGTATCGAAAGCCCAACGAGGATAAAGTGGAAGCTATTTTACAGCACACCGACGCGCTGAATTTCGTGGCCGATTATTCCGAAAGCGGTTTTGTGTTCGCTCCTTTTGATGGGAGAGAGTCCCGCTGTTTTGATGCCCGTGGACGAAAAAATAAGCCTAGTTCAACCTTCAAAACCTCGGGCAATCCCGATGTCGAAAACCAAACATTATGAACAGGACAGCTATCGGGCAGCCCATATCGCATTGGTCAACAAGGCAAAATCTGCCATAGATGGTGGGCTGATCGATAAATTGGTGCTTTCCAGATCGCTCAAATTGTCCAACTCGACCCCACCGCTCCGACTCTTTCTGACCTTGATCGAGCGGTATGCCTCGGCCTTTTGTTACTTATGGTATCATCCAAAAATCGGCATGTGGTTGGGCGCTACGCCCGAGATATTACTACAGTTGCAAAATGACAGGTTCACCACGATGTCATTGGCAGGGACCCAAATCGCCGTAGGGCGGGAAAAACCGGAATGGGGCAGGAAGGAACTAGAAGAGCAGGCCATGGTCACCGAATATATCAAAAACGTATTGGTTGATAAAGTGACGGATTTGAAAATCTTTGGTTTGGAATCGGTTCTTGCAGGGAATTTATGGCATTTGAGAACCAAAATCACCGGCCATCTCAACAAAGACCTGAAGGAATTGATTCAGGCAATGCATCCAACACCTGCGGTATGTGGCCTGCCCATGGAGGAAGCCAAAAAGTTCATCCTTCAGAACGAAGCCTATGACCGTACCTACTATACGGGCTATTTGGGGGAACTGAACATGCTGCAGGAAAAAAATAGGGCACCCAAGGGGAAAAATATTGAAAACAGGGCCTACCGATCGCTCAAGCCGATGACCGCGCTCTATGTGAACCTGCGCTGTATGCAATTGACCTTGAATGAGGCCATCATTTATGTCGGTGGCGGAATTACCAAAGATTCGAATCCGGAAATGGAATGGGAGGAAACGGTCAACAAAAGCCTTACCATGCTCAAAGTGCTGTCCGAAGCATAGTTTTTTGCCCAAGATTGGGTTGGCAGCACTTTGCGTCGTATTTTTGCAGCGATGAAGCACTCCAGTATTCCCTCTGCGCAAACCGTCGTTCTGCATTGCAAGGCAAGGGGGATTAAAAATGTGGTCATATCCCCCGGATCTCGAAATGCCCCTTTGATCATCGGTTTTTCAGAAGATCCCTATTTCAATTGTATGAGTATCGTGGATGAGCGCTGCGCCGCGTTCTTTGGAATGGGCATGGCCCAATTCTTGCGTGAGCCGGTGGCACTATTGTGTACCTCGGGCAGCGCATTATTGAACTATTATCCAGCCATTGCCGAAGCCTATTACAGTCAAATCCCATTGGTGGTGATTTCGGCGGATCGGCCTGAATATAAGATCGATGTGGGCGACGGACAGACCATACGTCAGGATCATGTTTTTGATCGTCACATTGGTTATTCGGCCAATTTGAAACAAGATCTGGTACATGCGTTGGATAGGATAAAGCAATACAGGCCCAAATGGCTGGAAAATAAGCGCCTTGCCGATGCACAAAAAGAGGTGCAGCACCACAATGAAGCTGAGTTGAACGCTGCTTTTCACGTACTATCGACCTTAGCATTACCGGTACATATCAACGTGCCTTTCGAAGAGCCGCTCTATGGTTTAAAAAGTGATACTGAAATTGAACCCAAGGTCACGCCATTGGAAAGTGAAAAAATCGATGGTTCAACGGATTTTGGTGCCTTTGCCGAGATATGGAATTCCGCCCCCAAAAAAATGGTGCTGGTTGGGGTCAACCCGCCCAATACCACCGATCGGGCCCTAATGGAAAAGCTTGCCAATGACCCGACGGTATTGGTGTTTACAGAGACGACTTCAAATCTTTACCATCCCGATTTTTTTCCAAGCATCGATAGCATCATTGCTCCTATAGAAAAATCGGAATTAAAAGACGAGCTATTTGAAAAACTGCGACCCGATGTTTTGGTCACCTTTGGAGGGATGGTCGTCTCCAAAAAAATAAAGGCCTTTTTGCGTCAATATGGGCCGAAACACCATTGGCACATCGATCCCTTGCGGGCTTTCGACACTTATTTCTGTTTAACCCATCATTTTAAATGCAGTGCCAATGCATTTTTTGAAGGTATTTTCCAGTTTACCGCTCCGGGAAAAGGCGATTATTTCCAGTTCTGGAACAGCATTAAAATTGAAGGGGAATCGAAGCGGGACGCTTATTTGAAACAAATTCCTTTTTCCGACCTGCTGGCATTTCACCACGTCCTGAAAGGCATCCCTGAAAACCGACAATTGCAGCTGGCCAATAGTTCGACCGTGCGCTACGCACAACTTTTTAAGTTGCATCCTTCCTTAAGGGTGTTTTCGAATAGGGGTACAAGTGGCATCGATGGCAGTACCTCCACGGCAATAGGGGCCGCATATTATTGCAAGGAACCTACCCTGTTGATAACCGGAGATTTAAGTTTTTTTTACGATGGCAATGCCCTATGGAACAAGTACATACGCCCCGACTTCCGCATCATCTTGGTCAACAATGGGGGCGGGGGTATTTTCAGGATTTTACCGGGAAAAGAGGATACTGAAAGATTCGAGACATTCTTCGAAACAACGCACGGGTTGGACGCATCGCAATTGTGCCAAATGCACGGCCTGGGGTATCAAGTCGTATCTGAGGCAAAGGAATTGGAAAGAACTTTGGACCATTTTTATTCACCTTCCCCGAAACCACAACTCCTTGAAATTAAAACACCTAGATTAATGAACAATAAAATTTTGCTTGCTTATTTTGATTTTATATCTTCGTTTGCAGTAAACATTAACCCTTAAGACCTTATAAATTATGAGTAAGAGAGACGATTTGATCAAGCAGTATGCTGAAGACATCAAAGCTAAATTTGGAGAGGCCGCTGATATGGCATTGCTTACCAAAGTTGCGGTTGGCTTGGGCCCCGCCATTTACAATGCAGATTCTTCCAAAGTATCCGGCTCTGATGACAAAGAATTGGAGACCGTAAAGAAAAATTATCTCATCAAGAAATTGGGACTAAAAGAGGGTCCTGAATTGATGTCCGCAGTTAAAACCGTGTTGGAAAAATATGGTTCTTCAAATAGAAACAAACACAGGGCAGTGGTTTACTACATGCTATGCAAGCACTTCAAAAAAGCTGCCATTTATAAATAATAAGGGTTAACACTTAATAAAATAAAAGGCCATTCAGAATTTGAATGGCCTTTTTTATGACCAATAGGTTTTTCGGATCGGGAGGTAGCCAATTTGGCGTTCATCCCATGAAAACGACCAAATGAACTAGTATGGTCAATTGTTGTCTTTCCTTTTATTTTAGAATTACATTTGTCAAATGATCGAACTTGGAAATTATAATACCCTTGAAATCGTTAGGGACACCAGCGTGGGGCTTTTTTTGTCGAGTGATACAGGGGCGGAGATATTGTTGCCCAACAAGTATGTGCCCAAAACATTTGAGATAGGCGGCAAGCTGAACGTCTTCTGTTATTTAGACCATGAAGAAAGACCCGTGGCAACTTCCTTAACACCTTTTGTGAGAAGGAATACTTTTGGATTTCTGAAGGTGATCGAGGTGAATCAAATCGGGGCATTTCTGGATTGGGGCCTGGAGAAACATCTTTTTGTGCCTTTCAGGGAACAACGCGATAAAATGAAGGAAGGGCAATGGTATGTGATCCATTGCTATATGGATGAGCAATCCTTCCGTCTGGTGGGATCGAACAAGATCGACCGTTTTCTGAGCAACGATAACCTCACGGTAAAGCCCTGGGAAGAGGTAGACCTTATGGTGACACGATTAACCGATTTGGGTTGGGAGGTCATCATCAATGACAAGCATCGGGGATTGGTGTATTCAAATGAAATCTTTAAAAGGATTGCGGTAGGGAACAGATTGAAGGGTTACGTAAAAACCATTCGGCCAGATAACAAAATCGACATCAGTCTAGAACCTCTCGGCCAGAATGTTTTGGAGCCTGCGGCCGATAAGATCTATCAAACCTTAAAACATCATGGTGGATTTTTGCCATTGCACGATAAATCAGACCCAAAAGAGATCACCAAGCAATTGGAAATGAGTAAGAAAACGTTCAAAAAAGGGATAGGGACCCTCTATAAGGCCAGGAAGATCGACATTAAAAATGATGGCATATACCTGCTTTCAGAAACATAGCTAAACCGATGAATATCAAGTCTATGCTTATTTTTAACAGTGTTTTATCGCAGTTAAACCACGAAAAAACCTATTTTTGCAACAATTGGACTTATTTTAATTAACATTACCAAGTTTTTGGTTAACTTTAGCGAGATAACCTTCCCCTAAAACGCACTGCACATGCCATTTATAGAAGAAAGCGATTTGCTGGAATTGCACAAAGACATCGATAAGGCCCAGATCATCAATGAACGACTTTTAGATCAGATAAAATTCAAGAACAAGGAATTGAAGCGCAGTAAAATACAGCGTAACGTCTTGGCAGGGGTAACAGGTCTATTTCTCATCGGCACCTTGGCAATAACCTCATTTACGGCAGGATTGAGCAGTTCCAATAAATATGAACAACCCAGCAACCTGTTGGTCTCCATTGACAGTTTGGACGCCATAAAATCGCGTATCGACAATCTGAAGCAGCAAAATGAGGAGCTGAGCTTGGTCAAAGAGTTTTACTTGGCCAAGGAATTCCTACAAAAAGAAAAGATATATTCGGTACAAGTGAAATCATTTGTCGACAATAACATGACCCTTGCTTCGGAAGCGTTAACGAATACGATGTTCGTTAAAACCAACCCTTTTTACTCTTATTCCCTTGGAAATTTTGAAACCCTGCAGGAGGCCCAGCGATTTAGAAAACAATTGGTCGATATTGGGTTTAAAGATGCTTTTGTGGCATCCTACAAAGACGGCAAGCGCATTCAAATCGAAGATCCTTTTTAGTGTCAAAAACCAAGGCTTGGCTTTCAGCGGCTAGGTTAAGAACCCTTCCCCTTTCCGTATCCGGGATCATCACCGGCACGGCAATTGCCAATCTATATGGCAAAAACGATATCCTTATTCTATTTTTGGCCCTTTTCACCACTATTGGCTTTCAAGTAACCTCCAATTTTGCCAACGATTATGGCGATGGGGTAAAAGGTACCGACAACGCGGATAGGGTAGGCCCCGCTCGGATGTTGCAAAGTGGACAGCTATCGCGAACTGAGCTGAAGTCTGGCATCGTGATAAGCATTATGATCAATCTGATATTGATCGTGACCTTGGTATATGTCGCCTTCGGATTTAAGAACATCGGTTTACTGCTGTTGTTTTTTTTGCTTGGAATCATCAGTATTTGGGCCTCCATTAAATACACGGTCGGAAAATCGGCCTATGGCTATAAAGGTTTGGGCGACCTCTTTGTATTTCTTTTTTTTGGTTTATTGGCCGTTTTGGGAAGTATGTTCCTGTACACAAAATTTTTGACCCTGCCCGCCCTTTTGCCTGCAATTGCCATTGGTGCCTTGAGTACTGCCGTGCTCAACCTGAACAATATGCGCGATTATGCCACGGATAAAAAAGCCGCTAAAAATACCATAGTGGTCTTGATCGGGCCGGGACCTGCGAAACGATATCATTATGCGCTTTTGGTTTCTGCCTTTTTTGCCATCCTTATTTTTTTGTTGTTAACGGCAAACCACATGTACCAATATCTACCCTTGCTTGCTTTTATTCCGATTTTCTTGCATATCAAAAGGGTAGTAAACATCGATCGGCCCGAAGTTTTCGACCCTGAGTTAAAGAAATTGGCCTTGAGTACTTTTTTGTTGGCTATTTTGATGTTGATGAGTTATTATAAATTTTCGTAATTTTGAGTACGATTCACCAAAACCATATTTACTTTGGAACAACCCATTAGAATACTTATCGTAGAAGATAACGTGATCATTGCCGACGACATGCAATCAATGCTGGAGGAAATCGGATATGAGATCGTAGACAACGTGATTGTCTACGAACAGGCCGAAGAGGTGTTGAAGACACAGGAAGTAGACCTGGTGCTTATCGATATTATCCTTGCTTCGGATAAGACAGGTATCGATTTGGGCAAGCATATTCGGGAAAATTATAACATCCCATTTATTTTTGTGACCTCAAATTCAGACCGGGCCACTGTGGAGAATGCAAAAACGGTGAAACCCAATGGATATTTGGTGAAGCCGTTTGAACAACAAGATCTGTACACTTCCATTGAAATAGCACTTTCAAACTTTAGCCTAATGCAAAAACGTCCGGTGGCGATGCCATGGACGAAGAAGATATAGCAGTATCCAACTCAGTATTAAAGGATTCCATCTTTGTAAAAAAACAACATCTGTATTATCGGATCCAATTTGGGGATATCCAATTTATCAAAGCAGACAACGTGTATCTGGAAGTCAATACGGTCGACAAAAAATTCCTGGTAAGATCTCCCTTGAAGGATTACTTGGAAAAGCTGCCCAAGAATAAATTTTACCGGGCACATAAATCCTATATTGTTAACGTAGACCACATCGACGCGATCAATTCCAAGGATATTTTGATCAACAATACGTTGATTCCTATTTCAAAGGAATTCAAGGAATTCATTATTTCGGCCATGAACTCTTGATATTGTGATTCGTTTGCAAAACGGCAGTGTTGCTTCGGCGCGCTTTTAAACGAATCCGATAAACATCGATAAGGGTATTTTTGAAGCGCAAATGGCGTTTTAATTTTTATCGATGACCAAGCCCTCCAATTCCTCGATAGTTGTTTTTTAGACGAATTATCAAAACTTCCGTAGTGACTAACCAATAAGACCTGATCGATAAAATGCACTTTTTGTTCGTTCAAAATCGCACTTTCTTCAAATAAGCACTTTTCACCACAGAAATGGGTCGTTACACAACAATTATAAAATGATTAGGGGCGAATACGATATTTTTGAAACATTTAAACCATACGGCCCGAAAAGGCCGATAATGGCTTTTGGTTAATTCGCATGGTTGTGACCGTATTGTCGCAGCGATGACAACGCGATATGAAAAAATTACTTTTCAAGACAATTTTCGTTCTGTCTTTTGGTCGTAACCGCTGTTTCGACCAGATCACAGGAATCGGGTACTTCAACGGAAAGTGTTTTTAGGACCTTTCAACAAGAATCCAATTCCGAAAAACGTCTCGATTTTTTCTTCGGTACCCATAACCGCTATAGGGAAAACTCAGCCTATGATTGGTTGGATAAGGTAAATCTTTATCTGGTTGAGGCCAATAAACAAAAAGACTCGCTCGATATTCTGAATTATATGCTGATGCAGTCACAGGTATACCATGATCTGGGCGATTATGACAAAAGCTTGGCCATATCAAAAGAACTCTATCAAACGAAGGAAAAACTCAGCTTAAAGACAAAATCCATACTGTTGGACCTCATGGACAACAGCTATGCCAAGTTGAAATTCTATGCCGAACAAATAGAGATCAGAAAAGAAAAACGAAAACTGGGCATCACCAAAAACGTTTCTTATTATGATATCTATTCTGCCTTGGGATTTTATCGCAAAGCGATGGACGATTATTATATCGATGAGAAAAAGAATGTGGATGACGGGGATTTTTATGGCCAGGCCATATTCTACAACAATGTCGGTAACTTCCTGAGATTGGATAAGTCTACCCCAACGGCCCTAAGTACTTACAAAAAGGCGGAGGGGTTTTTGAATGTATATCTCAACGATGTCACCAAAGCCAAGACCGACAATAGGCTTTCGGAGGCACAACTGCTTAAAGGCATCATCGAGGGAAATATAGGAAAGTGTTATACCCAATTGAAGCAATATAAAGAAGCGCTTCCCTATCTGGAAAGAAGTATCGAAACCATCAAGGAATACAGTAAGGGCAAGGTTTCTTCGGATCTAGTGGAGAACAGCCTGGAAATTGCGGATTGTTACCTTCAACTGAACGATTTTCAAAAGGCTACCGATTATTTGAGCGACAACCTGAATCCCGTTAAGATTGAAAATGTCATAAAAAGGAACAGTCTCTTCGCTGCCTATTACGACAAAACACAGGACTATGCCAATGCGGTTTTCTATCTCAAAAAAAACCAACGCATCGTGGATTCGTTGGCGTCGGGCGATTCGTCTCTAAAACTGCAACAATTGCGGGTCGTTGTAGGGGAAGATCAGGAAAATACACGCACCATTGTACAGGAGCAGCGGCAGGCCCTTGAAGCATCACAAAATGAAATGATCGCCAAGGATGAGCGCAACAATTTGGTTTTTATATCCTTGGTATTTACATTGCTTGGATTCGCTGCAATGGTTTACGCCTACCTTAGAAGTATCAAGAACCAAAGGCTGATCGCGGAGCAAAAATACATCATTGAAAATTCTTTGGTAGAGAAAGATTCGCTTTTGAAAGAAATACACCACAGGGTGAAGAACAATTTACAAATGGTGTCGAGCCTGTTGAGCCTTCAGACCAAAAACACGAGAAGCAAGGCCGCCATAGAAGCGCTGGAGGAAGGCAAAAGTAGGGTGAAAGCGATGGCCTTGATCCACCAAAAACTGTATCAAAACGAAGACCTTTCGGTCATCGAAATGCAAGGCTATATCGAAAGTCTGATCAATAGCGTACAGTCGGTCTACAAAAAAGGCGGGCACAATATAAACATTACCATCGACGCCGAAGATGTGGAGCTCGACATCGATCGCGCGATTCCCTTTGGTTTGATTCTCAACGAATTGGTGTCGAACTCGTTTAAATATGCCTTCCCCACCGACGATGAAAATGGCAAAATATATATCCATATTCGGAAAATCGGAAATCAGGAAGGATTCTTCGAATATACCGATAACGGTGTAGGGCTTCCGGAAGATACCGAGGAACGCGCCAATTCTTCCATGGGAATTCGCCTGATGAACCGTTTGGCCAACCAGTTACAGACCAAGTTGAACGTTGACAAAACCACGGAGGGCGTGCGTTTTTGGTTCAATTTCAAATAGCGCCAACTTACCTCACCTGGCTTCGCAATACTAGCTTGTGAAGAAGCCGGGGAAAAAACCGTTTTAGATAAATTCCGATCAATTCACGGCCCGCGATATAAGCCTCATATTTTTCTTTTTCTATGGCCCTGAGCATTTTTTTGGCAAAAACAGCCACTGGAATTCCATTTTGTGTCGCAACATCATCTTTCTCCTGCCGGCTGCCATCCGCGGTCAATGCATTTTTGGCGACATCGGTCTGTACAAAACCAGGGCAGATCATGGTCACAAGAAGTCCATCTTTCCCATGTTCCATGCGCAATACATCAAAAAAACCATGAAGGGCGTGTTTTGCACCACAATAGCCGGAGCGGTAGGGAGAATCCGAACTTGCCCATCAAACTGCTGACCGTCACAAAATGCCCTTTTTTCCTTCCGATGAAATGGGGCAGGAGGGCTTTGGTAAGGGCAACCGTGCCAAGATAGTCGATGTCGATCAGTTTTTGATATACCGAAAAATCGGTATCGAGGATCAATGAACGCTGGCTGATTCCAGCATTGTTGATCAAAAGGTCGATTGACCCAAAAGCCGAAATGGCCTCCTCCGCTTTTTGTTCCAATGTATCGAATGCCGCCAGGTCTAGGGGCAAGATATATACCTTCCCCGGAACCTTGCTTCGGTCTTTTACGGCCTGCAATGCCTCCGCCTTCCTCGACGAGAGAATGAGATTGCAATTTTTTTGCCCCAACAAATAGGCAAGGGCTTCACCAATTCCGGAGGAAGCGCCGGTAATCCAGACCGTTTTATTTTCTAACTGTGCCATCACTTGCTTTAAACACCTAAAATATAGCTAAATTTGTAGGTTTAGATGAAAGCCAGATTCAAAAAGTATATTTTAGATTTTAAGCGGCCGAGCGGAACCTCCCGTGGCGTCCTTACCCATAAGGAATCCTGGTTTATCATCTTGGAAGCCGAGGGAAAATATGGGATTGGGGAATGTGGCCTTTTACGGGGATTGTCAATTGATGATGTGGCCGATTATGAAGACCGACTACAGTGGACCTGTGAGCACATCCAACTAGGAGAGGCATTGTTGTGGCAAAAGCTGATGGCGTACCCAAGTATTCAGTTCGGGGTCGAGCAGGCCTTCTTATCACTGCGGTCTCCTGATCCCTTCGAGATATTCCCTTCCGATTTCACCCGAAGTGAAGCGCCCATTACCATCAATGGTCTCATATGGATGGGCGAGAAGGAATTTATGCTTGCACAGATCCGCGAGAAATTGGCCAACGGTTTCAATTGCATCAAAATGAAGATCGGCGCTGTCGATTTTGAAACCGAATTGTCGATATTAAAAGCCATCCGTCAAAAACATGGGGCAGATGAAGTGCAACTTCGGGTCGATGCCAATGGCGCATTTGAACCCAAAGAGGCTTTGGGCAAATTGAAGTTGTTGTCTAAACTAAATCTGCATTCCATAGAACAGCCCATAAAACAAGGCCAGATCATGCAAATGGCCAAACTGTGCAGTCACTACGCCATTGCCCATTGCCCTTGACGAAGAATTGATCGGAATCAATACTGTAACGGATAAGGAAAAATTACTACTAACCGTTCAACCGCAATTTATCATCTTAAAACCAAGTCTGGTGGGCGGCTTTAAGGGATGTATGGAATGGATCACGCTTGCAAAAAAACATCGCATTGGCTGGTGGATAACCAGCGCCCTTGAAAGCAATATTGGCCTGAACGCCATTGCGCAATTTACATTTGGTCTGCGCAATTCGTTGCCTCAAGGCCTGGGTACCGGGGCCCTGTACACCAATAATTTTGAATGCCCACTCACTGTGGAAAACGGAAAACTTTATTATAGAAGCGCTAAAATTTGGAAATCTAATTTGATACAGGAATTATGTACATAGAGGAAGGCTATACGATTAAACACGATTTTTGGCGGTATATTTTAGGCTGGTTTTTGATTTTTATGGGATGGCAGCTGGTGGGCATGATTCCCCTGATGATAGCCATAATTTCCAAAGTGGAACATTTGGCCGACCTTCCAACGGATATCACTGAAATGTCAGATCTTTTGGGGTCGAACACTTTCTTGTTCCTGATGTTGCTTGCCTTTGCCATTGCCCTGATCACGACTTTTTTAACCGCAAAATTACTCCATGGGCAAGGGATCGTTTCCTTGACCACCTCCAGAAAAAAAATCGATTGGAGGCGCATAGGGTATTCGTTTGGGTTATGGGCCTTCGTCTCCGTTGCGCTTACCCTGATCGATGTGTTCCTTTCCCCTGAAGATTATGAACGCAACTTTGAATTGATTCCTTTTCTGATCCTCGCGGTCATTGCGGTGACCTTGATACCCTTTCAAACCAGTTTCGAGGAATATTTTTTAAGGGGCTATTCGATGCAGGGCATCGGATTATTGGCAAAAAACAGATGGGTACCCCTACTGATCACTTCGGTGATCTTCGGGTTGTTGCACCTGGCCAATCCGGAAGTGGATAAATTGGGGTATGGCATTATGATATATTATATCGGAACCGGCTTATTTTTGGGGATACTGACCCTCATGGACGAAGGTTTGGAGCTGGCCCTTGGCTTTCATGCCGCCAATAATCTTACCGGGGCGTTATTGTTGACCTCCGATTGGTCGGCCTTCCAAACCCATTCGATCTATAAGGACATTTCTGACCCGGTCTTGGGATGGGATGTGCTGGCCCCCGTTTTGATCGTATATCCCATACTCTTGTACATCTTTGCAAAGAAATATGGGTGGAGCGATTGGAAGAGTCGACTCATGGGTGGTTTGACCCCACCGGCAACCGTTGCTTCAATTGAAATGGACAACCCCAACCTAAACAATGACACCAATGACCTTTCATGAAATACATCCCAAGTTCAAATTAAATGGCCATTCGTACACCAAGGAAGAACTATCGGAAGTAGCCTATAGTCTGGTGAAAGAAGGCCTTCCCTATGAACAGCAGATCGGTGATTTTTTGATGGACTGGTTAAACAATAAGGAACAAATTGCGATGCGTACCTCAGGCTCTACCGGCGAACCCAGGACGTTTTTGATGCAGAAGGAAAAAATGGTAAAATCTGCTTTGGCCACGGCCGAATTCTTTAGACTTCAGCCGGGTGATACTGCTTTGATGTGCCTTCCCGTAGGCTATATCGCGGGAAAGATGATGTTGGTCAGGGCCATGGTCATCGGTCTTCAAATCGATTGTGTGGAACCTTCCTCGAGTCCTTTGACCGGGATTCGGAAAAAATATGATTTTTGCGCCATGGTGCCCCTACAATTGCGTTCTTCCTTAAACGATTTGGAAGGGATCAAAACGCTAATTATTGGCGGGGCACCCCTTTCTGCAACATTGAAACAACAAGTTCAAGATAGGACTACCGGTATTTATGAGACCTATGGGATGACTGAAACCGTCAGCCATGTGGCGGTGAAAAGGGTGAACCATATTTTAGGGTCTCACGAACCTGCCCATTTATCGGGGTCGAACGAATCATCGAAAAGCGAAATGGCATGCTTCCATGCATTGCCCAACATAACTTTTTCACAAGATCCACGTGGTTGTTTGGTCATCGAAGCCCCAGGCTTACTGGACAATCCCTTAGTTACCAATGACATGGTAAATCTTATTTCTGAGAAAGCCTTCGTGTGGTTGGGCCGGTACGATCATATCATCAATTCGGGCGGCATCAAGCTCAATCCGGAACAGATCGAATACAAACTATCACCCGGCATCGATTGTAGGTTTTTGATCGCAGGTGTGCCAGATGATCGATTGGGCCAAAGGCTGGTCTTGGTTTTGGAAAGCGAAGACCAGGCCGGGATATCGCTTCAAAACTTGGCCAAAACGCCAAATATCGAAAAATACGAAATGCCAAAAGAAGTCTATCATCTGGCCAAGTTCGAGGAGACGGGCAATGGCAAGGTACAGCGGGAGAAAACCATTGCGAACCTAATTCGCTCTCTTTCTTAAACCAAAATACTTTTTTAATCTATATTAATTTCTATTTTAGAACCCCAAAACACGATAATGAAAAATGTAATTATTATTGCGCTCCTTTTGCTTTCATCGACGGTCTATACCCAACAAATCATCCCGGAAAAGGAACGTGCCAAAGTAATTGATGACATACTGAAAGATCGTTTCGATCAACTATTGCCGTCATTGATGGACAAAACCGAAATTGATATGTGGATCGTAATCTCAAGGGAATACAACGAAGATCCCGTTTTGCGCACCATGTTGCCGGCTACCTGGCTGAACGCCCGTAGAAGGACCATTCTGCTCTTTTATAGAAACAAATCCCAAAACAGTATCGAAAAGTTGGCCGTGGCGCGTTACGATGTAGGGGATAATATCAAATCGGCATGGGACAAGGAAAAAGAACCGGATCAGTGGAACCGATTGGTACAATTGATCGAGGAACGCAACCCCAAAAAAATCGGACTCAACTTTTCCAAAGATCATAATATTGCCGACGGCCTTGACAAAACAGACTACGATGAATTCATGAAGAAACTTCCTAAAAAACACCATAGCAAGGTTGTTTCGGCAGAACAATTGGCCGTACGCTGGATAGAGACCAGGTCCGCCAGGGAAATGGTGGTCTACGACCAATTGGTAGACATTACACATGACATCATCGCGGAGGCCTTTTCAGAAAACGTGATCACCCCGGGCATTACGACCACTTCACAAGTTGAGTGGTGGATGCGACAAAAAGTGACCGATTTAGGGCTTGAAACCTGGTTTCATCCGACTGTGGATATCCAAAGGAGCAGTGAGGAATTAGGGGACCATCTTTATTCCTTTTCTAGTCGGCCGGAAGATATGGTCATTTTGCCAGGGGATCTGTTGCACTGCGATTTTGGAATTACTTACCTAAGATTGAATACCGATTGCCAAGAGTTGGCCTATGTGCTGAAACCAAAGGAAACGGAAGCACCGATTTTCTTAAAAAACGGACTAAAGGACGGGAATCGGGTACAGGATTTCCTGACCAATAACATGGTTGGCGGGAAAACCGGTAATGAAATTTTGGCCAAATCGCTCCAGGACGCGAAGGAGGCGGGCTTAAGGCCGTCCATTTATACACACCCGTTGGGGTTTTATGGCCATTCTGCGGGGACGACCATCGGGATGTGGGATGCGCAAGGGGGCGTGATGACAGACGATGGGGAGCATTATCCCTTGAATCAGAACACGGTCTATGCCATTGAATTGAATACCACCATCACGATTCCCGAATGGAAAAGGGACATACGTATCATGCTCGAGGAAGCCGGGTATTATGGTGAAGGGGGTTTCCGCTATGTAAATGGAAGACAGACCGAACTACTGCTAATCCCAAGGAACAAAAATCAACAGGGATACTAGTAAAGTAGCTGCCAACAAACATGGTCGATAGCCTGCAATTACTGTTAATTTTTGTCTAAAAGGGTTTCTGATCTCCACTTATTTTGTAATTTTTAGTAAAAAAATAAGTGCTATGAAAAAGATAACCCTTTTATGCTTTCTTGTTGTGGGTGCCATTTTCGCCCAAGAAAGGAGCAAAATCATTTCCGGTTCGATATCCGACGGGCAAAACCCGATCACAATCGCCCAAATTAGCCTGAAAGGTGCTACTTCACCCTTGGTGGGCACGGATTCACAGGGCAAATATTCGATCGAGGCAAACGTTGGAGATATCATTGTTTATTCTTCCCCAGGTATGCGCGATATCGAAATATTGGTGGAAGATGTCACGCGCATTTTAAATATTACGATGTTTCCGGATGTGGAGGAGTTGGATGAGGTGGTGGTGACCAAAAGCCGAAGAAAATCCCAACTCGAACTGCAACAAGAATATGATTCGAACCCCAATATCATCAAAACGGCCTATGGCTTCATCAACAGCGAAACTTCTGCATACAGGGTGAAGATCATGGCCGAAAACCAAATCAATGCAGTTGGACTTTGCATCATAGACCTGCTTAGGGGCCAATTTGCGGGAATCCTGGTGAGCGGGAATTGCCAAAGTGGCGGATCTGTTATTTTTCGCGGTATCGGTTCAATTTCAAGTGGTCAACCGGCAGTTTTCGACGTTGACGGCCAAATATTGAATGACCCACCACTTTGGATATTGCCCAACAATATTCAAAGATTGGCGATTTTACCGGGCTTGTCAGCTAGAACGGCCTATGGTGGTATCGCTTCCGGGGGGGTGGTGGTGATCAACACAAAGGCAGCCAGCAATTCGATTGTCTCCGGGGCGTTGAAGGATAAGGCCAGACTTCGAAATAATATGGTCACGGGAAGGGTTTTGACCCAGGCGGAGCTGTCAAAAGATTTGCCTACCTATCTTCAGGAATTGCAGGCCAGCAACACTTTCGAAGAGGCCAAAAAAGTGTATATGGAGCGCGCGCTTCAATACAGCGGCAACCCCGGTTTTTATGTTGACGCCTATAGGTATTTTTCGGATCGATGGTCGCAAAGCGGTTTCTCGGACGTGTTGATCGATGCGAATATGGAAAAAATGTATAACAATGCGCCAGCGCTCAAGGCATTGGCTTATGCCTATCAAGAGCAGGGCCAATACGAACTGGCACATAAAACCTTTAAAGATATCTTCACTTTGAGGCCCAATTATGTTCAATCCTATCTCGATCTGGCCAATAGTTATCGCGATATAGGCGATTCCAAAAGGGCTGCCAACCTTTTTGCCCGTTATTATTACCTGTTGGATGAAGGTTTTCTCAATGCCGACGAGGCATACTTTTCACCCTTGATGGATAGAGAATTCAACAACCTGTTGCGATTGGGTGGAAATGCCCTTGTCGCGAAATCAGGCAAAAAGATATATTTTTCCGCAGAGGAGTTCAAGGGCACCCGTTTGGTCTTTGAATGGGATAATGGGGACGCCGAGTTCGAACTACAGTTCGTGAACCCAAAAGACCAACAATATACTTGGAAACATACCATGGAGCAAAATGCTGAATTGCTCACTTTGGAGAAAGAACAGGGTTTTTCAATAGGGGAGTATTTTTTGGATAATTCCCTCCCGGGAACTTGGAAGGTGAACATCAGGTATCTGGGCAACAAAAGTTTAACGCCCACCTATCTCAAAGCTACGATTTACCATAATTACGGAACGACATCACAACGCAAGGAGATCAGGCTCTACCGTCTGCAGACGAAGCAGGTGAACCAAGCCCTTTTCCCCTTGAGCATCAGCAGCGCTTTGGTGGGCAACTAGATTAAAAAAAAGGCATATACTTGCTCTTGTGGCTTGCCTTTTCTGGTTGAAATTTTATCTTTGTTGCCTTTGTCGGGGCGATGATGTTTTATTTTGGTATTTCCTAAAAAGCGCCTATAAGTTATAGCCTGTTCAGACACAAATTTTACGTCCGAATGCCACTGAGGGTTCATTCAGTATGTGGTTTTGAAGCAGGTGAACGAAGCGCCCCCCCTCGCATATCGTTCCCCTAGACGTTTATTGAACCAATCCCTTAATCGTTGAATTAAAATGAAAAAGTTCTTGTTTCTCTTTGTTTTGCTCTCTATATCGATCGAAGCAACCTCCCAATCGTTGGAAAATAACATCAGTGGCATCGTAACTGATTATGGCCAACCCTTGCCCAGAGTGAATATCAGTATCAAGGGCACCTCTGAGGGCGTACAAACCGATGTCAAAGGAAAATACACCATTCAGGCCAGGCCGCGCGACGTTTTGGTTTTTAGCTATGTTGGTATGCAGACGGTTGAAATTGTCGTGGAAGACGTCACCAAGGTACTGAACATCCAAATGGAGCCAAAAATCGAAGCGTTGGATGAAGTGGTCGTTGAACAAAAGATACAACAAAACCAGCAGCAAATGTTCATCGATTATGGCAACAACAAGAACATCATCCGTACCAGTTTTGGGTATCTTGACACCGAAAATGCAGGTTATGCCGTCAATATTATTGATGGTAAGGAATTGAACCCGGCCGCAATCGATATCCTCTCTGCCCTCCAAACAAAGCTTCCGGGGACACGTATCGTTGACTACGGAAGTTCCCAAACCGGTGGAGGTCCTTCAGGGAGAGGACTTTTTATAAGGGGCAGCGGTTCGGCAAACAATCCCAAACCGGCCATATTCGAGGTAGATGGCAACGTGTTCACCTCTACCCCCGATTTCCTTATAATCGACAACATCGACAGGGTCGCCGTGCTACCGGGTCTGGCTGCCGTTACAAGGTACGGCAACATTGCGGCGGGCGGTGTGATCGTCATCAATACCAAAGGATCTAATATCATGCGTGAACCGGGGTCGAACAAGGCTTATGATCAGGCCAAGTTGCGCAATAACGTTTTCGATGAAAGCACCGTTCAAAAGTACGCCAAACGGGAGCCGCCAAAATATATCCAGGATATGCAGGCGGCCAAGACTTCAGGGGAAGCCGAGGCCATCTACGGGGAACAAAAAATGATTTATGGAAGTTCTCCTTATTTTTATCTCGAATCGGCCGACCTTTTCAGGCAACAGTGGAGTTCGACCGGGAAAGACCGGGCCATTTTGGAGGAGATGAGGAACCAATATGCCGATAATCCTGTCGCTTTGAAGGCATTGGCCTATACCTTGGAAGAAACCGACCGATTGGAAGACGCCTTGGCACTTTATATCGATATTTTTAAAATGAGACCAAGGTATGCACAGTCTTATAGAGATTTGGCAAATATGTATACCCTCACCGCAAATTATACCAAGGCCTTGGGATTGTACGCCAGGTATCAAACCTCCAGGAGACTGGATACCGTCAAAGGTGCACTCGATGGAATTGATGATATCATCAGGACGGAATACAACAACTTGATGACGGTGAAGGCCTCATCGCTAGGCGGTGCCGCTTCGCAAGCGGAGCCCAGCGATTACGCCGGTATCAGGATACTGATCGAATGGAACAACAGCGAAGCGGAGTTCGATTTGCAGTTCGTGAACCCGGAGAACCAATATTTGATATGGAGCCATACCATGCAGGATAAAGAAGCCCGTATCTTGGAGGAGAAAACCAGAGGGTATTCCAGTGAGCAATTTTTGATCGATAGAAGTCTTCCAGGTCGTTGGCGCATCAATTTGAAGTACTTGGGGAACAAAAGTTTTGAACCCACGTCTTTCAAGGCCACGGTGTATTATGACTTTGGGACGCCCTCACAACGAAGGGTAGTCAAGGTTTTCGATTTTTCCGAACTGAATGTGAACAGGGAGCTTTTTTCAGTGCTTAATCCGTAACAGGCATTTTTTTACTCAAACCTGTAGCACGCCCATATTAAAGGCCTTTTCGATCGGGGCATGGTTTGCCGCTTCAATGCCCATCGAAATCCATTTGCGCGTTTCCAGTGGGTCGATCACGGCGTCGGTCCAAAGTCGCGCCGCGGCGTAATATGGGGAAATTTGGTGATCATAACGTTGCTTGATCTTATCGAACAGCGCTTTTTCATTTTGATCGGTAATGGTCTCGCCCTTCTTTTTAAGCGAGGCTTTTTCGATCTGTAACAACACTTTAGCCGCTGAATTACCGCTCATCACTGCCAGTTCGGCGCTTGGCCAGGCCACGATCAACCTAGGGTCGTAGGCTTTTCCACACATCGCATAATTACCCGCCCCATAGCTGTTTCCGATTACTACGGTGAATTTGGGAACCACTGAATTGCTGACGGCATTGACCATTTTTGCACCGTCCTTAATAATGCCTCCATGCTCACTTTTACTGCCCACCATAAAGCCGGTGACATCTTGCAGAAAAACCAAAGGGATCTTTTTTTGATTGCAGTTGGCAATGAAACGGGTGGCTTTGTCCGCAGAATCGGAATAAATGACCCCACCGAACTGCATTTCGCCCTTCGCGTTCTTCACCACCTTCCGCTGGTTGGCCACGATGCCCACGGCCCATCCATCGATCCTTGCATATCCGGTAAGAATCGTCTTGCCATAGCCTTCCTTATATTGTTCAAAATCGGAATGATCGACCAATCTTTCAATGATTTCCAACATATCATATTGGTCGGTTCGCGAGGCTGGAAGGATGCCGAAAATGTCCTCTGGAGCTTGCTTGGGTTTTTGGGCCTCGATCCGGTTGAAACCTGCCTTGTCAAAATCCCCGATTTTGTCGACAATATTTTTGATCTTGTCCAGCGCATCTTTATCGTCCTTGGCCTTGTAATCGGTTACGCCACTGATTTCGCAATGGGTTGCAGCGCCGCCTAGGGTTTCATTGTCGATCTGCTCGCCGATGGCGGCCTTCACAAGATAACTGCCGGCCAGGAAAATACTACCGGTCTTATCGACGATCAAGGCCTCATCGCTCATGATGGGCAAATAGGCGCCACCGGCAACACAGCTGCCCATCACAGCGGCTATCTGTGTAATTCCCCTGCTGCTCATGATGGCGTTGTTTCTGAATATTCGACCAAAATGCTCCTTATCGGGAAATATTTCATCCTGCATGGGCAGGTATACTCCGGCGCTGTCGACAAGATAAATTATCGGCAGGTTGTTTTCCATCGAAATTTCCTGGGCCCTAAGATTCTTTTTAGCGGTAATCGGAAACCAGGCCCCGGCTTTCACGGTAGCGTCGTTCGCCACAACGATACACAGTTTATCCTTGACATAACCTATTTTCACTACGACACCGCCCGAGGGACAGCCGCCTTGGGCCTCATACATTCCGTCCCCGGCAAAGGCCCCTATTTCAATGGCGTCACGCTCATCATCCAAAAGGTATTCGATGCGTTCCCTAGCGGTCATTTTTCCCTCGGCCCTCTGTTTTTCCAATCGCGATTTTCCACCGCCGAGTTTTACCTTTCCATATCGGTTTCGAAGATCGGAAA
Organism: uncultured Flavobacteriaceae bacterium; assembly: GCA_963760375.1. Lineage (GTDB taxonomy): Bacteria > Bacteroidota > Bacteroidia > Flavobacteriales > Flavobacteriaceae > Pelagihabitans. Next base: position 1,083,678 of record CAVXCS010000005.1, read on the forward strand.
GCTGCATTTTATTGTAGTCTTCATTTTTATTGAAGTTGATATCCATCTTGGGCTTGGTTTCAGTATTGTGCATAAAGATAAGTAGTAAAATTGATTACATTTGGGAAAATTGAAACTTGGAATGAAGGAATTTGTACGCTGGGGTATTCTCGCTCCCGGAAAGATTGCACATAGTTTTGCCAAGGATCTGAGTTTGGTCGAAGGTGGGAAGTTGGTGGCCGTGGCCTCCAGAAACCAAGAACGTGCCAAAGCATTTGCAGACTTATATGGTGCGGAACATGCGTTTGGCAGCTATGGTGAGATGCTAAGATCGGATCAAGTGGATGTGATTTATATCGCCACCCCGCATACGGGCCATTTCGAATGGGCCGTGAAGGCGATGGAGCACGGCAAGCATGTACTTTGCGAGAAACCCATGGGCATCAACATGTTCCAGGTAAAAAAAATGATTGAAGCGGCCGAAAAAAACAAGGTTTTTTTGATGGAGGCGATGTGGAGCAGGTTCAATCCCGCCATTCAAAAAGCAAAGGAACTGGTCGATGACGGTAAAATCGGATCCGTTGCCTACCTCCATGCCGATTTTGCTTTTTATGCGCTCGACCGCGATGAGGAGGGCAGGCTGCTGAACCCTGATTTGGCCGGGGGTTCTGTTTTGGATATCGGAATCTATCCCATTTTTCTCGCCTACCTTATTTTAGGCATGCCGAAAGAGATTCGAGCGGTATCCAATTTCTATCGGACCGGCGCCGAGGTGCAGACTTCCATGATATTCAATTATCCCGGGGCTCAGGCCATACTGTATAGCGGACTGAACAGCGCTTCTGAGATGAAAGCCGAAATTTCAGGAAGTAAAGGCTCTATTTACCTAGACCCGAGATGGCATGAAGCCCATGGCCTGACCTTCAAAGGCTCCGATACGCAGGAGCGATACGAATTGCCCACGACCGGTAAGGGATACGCCCATGAAATTGCCGAAGTACACGCATGTCTGCAGAATGGCAAACTTCAAAGTGCCCTCTGGGGCCATCAACAGAGTATCGACCTGATACAACTGATGGACAGGGTGCGCAACCAAGCGGGCATCGTTTTCCCATTCGAACAATAAAGTTTTGGCCAGTAGCCAACATTTCTTGGAAAATTTACGATATTTGGAATTACGACCAACCGCAACTAAATCGATTCAAAAATGGGAATGAACAAAAATACCGTACTTGCCTGGGCCACCTTTATTATGATTTTAGTGGGCTGTGGGCTAATTGCACTTGGTGCCTTTCGATATGACGATGTCGCCGGTTGGGGCTTTGCAGCAGTAGGTATTGGATTTTTTGCCATATCATGGGTGTTCAATGCCTTGAAGGGAAGGGTATAGGCTACATCTCCCTTAAAGTCAACCTATTTCAGAGGATATCATAGGCTTTAATCAATCGAAATCCAGCAACATAATTTATGTCCGACGATAAGAAAGTTATTTTTTCAATGACGGGGGTCACCAAGACCTACAAAAACGCCAATACGCCCGTCTTAAAAAACATTTACCTCAGCTTTTTCTATGGGGCAAAAATTGGAATTCTGGGCCTCAATGGCTCGGGAAAATCAACCCTTCTGAGAATTATTGCCGGGGTCGACAAGAATTATCAGGGCGATGTGGTTTTTTCGCCCGGCTACCATGTGGGCTATCTTGAACAGGAACCGCAATTGGATGAAAATAAAACGGTACTGGAAGTGGTCAAAGAAGGCGTGGCCGAAACCGTGGCCATCCTGGATGAATATAACAAGATCAATGATATGTTCGGCTTGCCGGAGGTTTATGAGAATCCCGATAAGATGCAGAAGTTGATGGACAAACAGGCAGAACTCCAAGATAAGATCGATGCCTCCAATGCCTGGGAATTGGATACCAAATTGGAAATAGCCATGGATGCCTTGCGCACCCCGGAACCGGATAAAAAAATAGGGATATTATCGGGAGGAGAACGCAGGCGCGTGGCCTTATGCCGCCTTTTGCTGCAACAGCCCCAGATTTTATTATTGGATGAGCCCACCAACCATTTGGATGCCGAATCGGTACATTGGTTGGAACATCACCTGGCCAGCTATCAGGGGACGGTGATCGCGGTGACCCACGACCGTTATTTCTTGGACAATGTCGCGGGATGGATCTTGGAATTGGACCGCGGGGAGGGCATCCCCTGGAAAGGCAATTATTCAAGTTGGCTCGATCAAAAGGCGAAGCGCCTGGCACAGGAAAGCAAGGTGGCTTCCAAACGTCAAAAAACCTTGGAAAGGGAGCTCGAATGGGTCCGACAAGGGGCCAAGGGAAGGCAAACGAAGCAAAAAGCGCGTTTGAACAATTATGATAAACTATTGAGCCAAGACCAAAAACAATTGGATGAAAAACTGGAGATCTATATTCCTAACGGCCCTAGGTTGGGAACGAATGTGATCGAAGCCAAAGGAGTTAGTAAAGCCTATGGCGATAAGTTGTTGTATGAAAATCTGAACTTTAAATTGCCACAGGCAGGAATCGTTGGGGTCATAGGGCCCAATGGTGCAGGAAAAACGACCATTTTTAGAATGATCATGGGGGAGGAGCAGCCCGATAGCGGCACTTTTGAAATTGGAGAGACCGTAAAAATAGCCTATGTTGATCAGAGCCATTCGAACATCGATCCTGAAAAGACCATCTGGCAAAATTTTAGCGCGGAACAAGAGTTGATCATGATGGGCGGGCGGCAGGTGAATTCCAGGGCCTACTTGAGCAGGTTCAATTTTTCAGGCAGTGAACAAAATAAAAAAGTGAACATGCTTTCAGGTGGAGAACGCAATCGGTTGCATTTGGCGATGACCTTGAAGGAAGAGGGCAACGTGCTCTTGCTCGATGAGCCCACCAACGATCTTGATGTAAACACGCTTCGTGCCTTGGAAGAAGGATTGGAAAATTTTGCGGGATGTGCCGTGGTCATATCCCACGATCGCTGGTTCTTGGATAGGATCTGCACCCACATCCTCTCCTTTGAGGGCGATTCACAGGTTTACTTTTTCGAGGGATCTTTTTCCGATTATGAAGAGAACAAAAAGAAGCGATTGGGAGGCGACATGATTCCCAAACGGCTTAAATACAAAAAATTGATCCGTTGAGGAACGCCCCAAAAAAAACTCCCGTAATCGACGGGAGTTTTTTTCTATTTAACCAGTTTAAAGGGCACCTGAGTTGGCGAGGGCCGTACATCGTTCCATTCAATAATTTTCTTTGGGATACCAATCCAATTGCACCACCTCGATTTTGGCATCACCCGCGTTGACCAAGGCCATGAATTTCGAGACATCACTTACATCGGGTCGTCCACGATAATGATATGGGTATACTTGCTTCGGTTTGAATTCCAAAACGGCAGCGGCGGCACTTTCCTCGGTCATGGTATAGGGTAGGTTCATGCAGATAAAGGCTTTATCTATATTCTTAAGGGTCCGCATTTCGGGAATGTCCTCCGTATCTCCTGAAAAATATATCCGTTCCCCGTTCATGCTCAGAACATAACCATTTCCCCGGCCCTTGCTATGGAAGTCCTTGGCTTCCTCCCTTAAATTGTACATGGGTATGGCTTCTACGGTAATTCCGAACCGTTCTTTGCTATCCCCATTGTTGAGTACATCTATTTCAGGGGCAAATGTTGCCGGCATCAGGTCGGCCACTGCTTGCGGCATCATTATTTTTGCCTTCGCGGTATTCAGTTCCTGAAGGGTTTCAAGACTAAAATGGTCGCCGTGAATATCGGTTATCAATATGAGATCGGGCTGTTTTTGTCCGGCAAAGGCGGCTGCACCGCCAACGGGATCGATATATACGGTTACCCTGCCCCATTCAAGTACGGCCGAAGCATGTTCTATGGGGATAATTTTTACAGGGGTCGAGGATGCTTCGGAAGCTGGCGGCACTATTGATGCTGAAACTTGGGCTTCATCCATAGGTAACCCTTCCTTCTTTTTATCGGAATCTTTACAAGCCATGACAAGGCAAGAACAGGCAACAAGGGCAATTTTTAGATTTTTCATATTTTTTTGATCAAAGTTAAGGTTCTATTCATAATTTATGATGTCAAAACCAATTCCATTTTAATATTACTTCTTGCATAGGGCAAATTCTTTTCAAGGGGCACTTCCTTAAATCCATATTTACGATATATATAAATGGCACTGTTCAATTTGGTATTGGAATATAGGCTGATTTTTTTCCAATTGTTCTTATGGGCGAAATCGATGGCAAATTGCATCAAGGTCTGACCAATTTTGTGGTCTTGAAATTGTGGCTCCACGGCCATTTTCCCCAATTCATATTCCTCCTCTCTTATTTTGATAAAAGAAAAACAGCCCACGATGTCATCTTCAAGCTGTGCCATAAAGATATAACCGCCCTTATCGAGGATAGCTGCCTTACAATTTTCGAGCAGGGTTTTGTCCATGGGTTCCACATAAAAATAGCGTTGAACCCACTCAAGGTTGAGGTCCCTAAAGCGCGCTGCATGCTGCGGTACGAATGGAACAATTTTTAGCGACATAATCGGGCAATGGAAATGTTAAAGGCGATTAAAGTTAAGATTTTTGTATTTCCAAGGATTGCCCTAGTGAATTATTTTAATCAAAAAAATCTAAAAGGAGAACCTCACCGTATATAGAGGGATACAAACAATCACATTATTTAAAAAGCAATTAATTTATTACACTATGACTGAAACAAAGAACAACAACGGATTAAAAGTTTTGGCCGGTTTGCTAGGGGTGGTACTATTGGGAACCATCATTTACACCGTAAGCCTTTACCAAGACAAAAAGAAGACCACCATGGCCCTTACCCAAGAGAAGGAGTTGGTGATGGAAGACCTCAATAGCTTGAAGTCTGAATATGACAAGGCTATTTTGGAGAGCAATGCCACCAACGAAGAATTGGTAACGGCTCGCGATAACATCGCAAAATACATCGATTCTGTAAAAACAATGAAAGCTGATATTTCAACACTTTCAAGATACAGGAGACAAGTTGCGGTCTTGACTCAAGAAAGAGAGCAATTGCTAAAAAGGGTCGATTCATTGACCAGGTCGAATACGATGATCACCATGCAACGTGACAGTACTTTCACCGAGTTGACAAAGCAAACCGTTTTTAATGATTCTTTGGTGGTACAGAACACCCAATTGGCCGATGTGGTTGAAAAGGGATCTGCCTTGAACCTTTCCAGGTTTACCGTAGATGCGGTTAGGGAAAGAGGTTCAGGTAAAATGGTTTCAACCCAAAGGGCAAAAGCAACCGATAAATTCAAGATTTGTTTTACCGTGGCCGATAACGTTATCGCCCAGGCTGGTGACAGGGAATTTTATATGGAAGTGCTAGATCCCCAAGGAAATGTATTGGGAGAGAGCTATTCTAAATCAACCGATTCAGGTGCTTCGGTAACCTACAGTAAAGGCACTAACTTCTATTATGAAAACCGTTCTTTGGATGTTTGTGATTATATCAACAAACCCGCTGGAGAGTTTCAAAAAGGAAATTATATGGTGAATGTATACGATGACAAATTAAAGTTATTGGGTACTTCTAAGTTCACCTTGAAATAAACACTGTCCATTAAACTTAAAAGGGGCCATCGTTTTCGATGGCCCCTTTTTTATTTATATCTCTTTCCAATATCAAATCAAAGCAAGGAGCCTACCATTTCCTCGGGCTTTACCCAATCATCATAGTCTTCCGCGGTCACATAGCCCAGATTGATGGCTTCCTCTTTTAAGGTGGTTCCATTTTTATGGGCCGTATTGGCAATCTCCGCAGCCTTGTAATACCCGATTTTGGTATTTAATGCGGTGACCAACATCAGGGAGTTGTTGAGCAGTTGTTTGATGACCCCATAATTGGGTTCGATGCCCACCGCACAATTGATGTCAAAACTCACGCAGGCATCGCCCAGCAGTTGTGCCGATTGCAATATATTGGCAGCCATCATCGGCTTGAATACATTTAATTCGTAGTGGCCCTGGGTACCACCGATCGTGACGGCCACATCATTGCCCATGACCTGTGCGCATACCATGGTCAAGGCCTCACACTGGGTGGGATTGACCTTTCCCGGCATAATGGAGCTGCCTGGCTCATTGGCAGGGATAATGATTTCACCGATGCCCGAACGCGGACCGGAAGCCATCATGCGGATATCATTGGCGATTTTGTTGAGCGATACGGCCAATTGTTTTAGTGCTCCGTGGCTTTCCACTATGGCATCGTGGGAAGCAAGTGCCTCGAATTTGTTCTTGGCGGTCTTTAAAGGCAGTCCCGTGAACGATGCCATATATTTTGCCACCAGTACGTCGTATCCTTTGGGGGTATTGAGTCCGGTCCCCACAGCAGTGCCCCCCAAAGCCATTTCGCTCAAATGGTCAAGTGTATTGTTCAAGGCCTTTAGTCCGTGGTCTAGCTGGGCCACATAGCCAGAAAATTCTTGCCCCAGGGTTAGGGGAGTGGCATCCATCAGGTGGGTACGCCCTATTTTGACCACTTTGGCGAATTCCTGCGATTTTTTGTGAAGGGTATTCCTCAATTGGGTCACCCCGGGAATCGTGGTATCCACTATCTTTTTATAGGCTGCGATATGCATTCCCGTGGGAAAGGTATCGTTCGAAGATTGTGATTTGTTCACATCATCGTTGGGCTGTATCGTTTTTTCGCCTTCTCCTATCTTTTTTCCGGCAATTTCGTGGGCTCGGTTGGCAATCACTTCGTTAACGTTCATATTGCTCTGTGTGCCCGAACCGGTTTGCCATATGACCAAAGGAAATTGGTCATCGAATTTTCCTGCCAGTATTTCGTCACATACCTTGGCGATCAAATCCCTTTTTTCTTTTGTGAGCACGCCCAATTCACAATTGGTATAGGCTGCCGCTTTTTTGAGATAGGCGAAGCCGTAGATAATATCCAAGGGCATTGATGCCGATGGACCGATCTTAAAGTTGTTTCTGGAACGCTCTGTTTGGGCGCCCCAATATTTATCGGCTGGGACCTCAACGGTTCCCATGGTGTCTTTTTCAATTCTGAAGTTCATGATCGTTCATTTTTATAGGTTAACAAAGGTAAGGGATTGAAGGATTATTTATGAACCGCCCCATTTGAAAATTGGTTTCAACGGTTTTTTTTGGGAATAGATTTGTCTGATTCACCATTTTCAAAGTATATTTGTGGAATCAAATTATAAAAAATGTTTGAATTCGATCAGTATTTGGGATTTCTTGCCTTTTTGACCATCTTGACCATAGGTTTTTGGCTCATGATATTTTTATTGACCTTTGTCGTGCCTTATTGGTTATTCGGTAATTTGATGGAAATGTACAAACAAAAACGTGCGGCCAAGCGTGCCGCGCGAAACGCATAAAAAAAGGAGCCATTTGGCTCCTTTTGTTTTTAAGGCCTTCTACGATCCTCCGCCCTCAAATTCCCCATCATCATCACCGCCGTTTCGTTGGTTGTTCCTATCCGACTTCTTTTTCTGGTTGAATCGATATATGAATGAGGCAGTGAACTGCCTTTCCCTCCATTGGAATTCATTGTCGGAGGTAAAAAACGGGGTGGTGGTAAACGATTGCCTTCTTCTCGAATTCAATAAATCCCTTACGCCCAACGATACGGTGGCATTATCGCCCAGAACGTCCTTGCTGAAGGCCAGATCCAATGAAAAAATACCCTTGTTTTCGGTTTGCGCGTTTTGCGATGGACCCCTATAAAATGCATTCGTTTGCCAATCTACCTTGCCGGGCAGGGAAACCTTGGAACTGAATCGCGAAAACCAGCTTACGTTTTTGGCCCCAAAATCGACCCCATTGAAAAAGCCTGAAGAGTTGAACTGGAAAAAGTTGAAACTCATATTGAGACGTAACCATTTTTCAGGATTATAGAGCACTGCGGCCTCGGCCCCTATCCGCTCATTGTCGGATAAATTGATTGGGATCGACCGGATGATTCGGATTCCATCGGCGGTAACTTCCCCCGTTTCTTCCTGCACCCTTTCAAAGGAATCGGTCTCTTTCTGAAAGTATACGGAAGTGGTGAGCGTTAACTTGTCCCATCTTTTGAGATACCCCAGGTCAAAGGCGTTGGCAAAGGCTGGATTTAGATTCGGATTGCCCTGAAAAACGTTGGTCCTACTGGATCTGGAAGGAAATGGATTGATGAAGAAGCCCCTGGGCCTGTTTATCCTTCTATTATACCCCAAGGAAATATTTTCCTTTTCGTTCAATTCAAAAATAAGGTTCAGGGTCGGAAAGAGCCCCAAATAATTTTTATCAAAATTAAGAGCAACATCCTCTCCCAACAATTCTTGCAAGGCTGCAGCATCAAATTCAGAGCTGACCGCGCCCTTCAGCTGTGTGTTTTCCAATCTGAGCCCCAGTAAAAAAGAAAAATCCCCGAACTTATTTCCATATTGGGTATAAACGGCCGTGACGTTTTCATCGTAAGCAAAGGTATTGGTCAAATTTTGATTGATTTCAAATTGGCCGGTGATTTGATTCAATGTGTCCAATTTAAAATCGGTGATGGTTTCTTCATAATCGCCCCTGAACCCGGCTTCAAATTGCGAATCCCCAATGGGCAAAACGTAATCGGCCTGTATCAAATATTCATTCTGCACTTCATTTTCAAAAACCCGTTCACTCGCCAGCAGTCTGTTGTCAGGAAAGGTATTGTTCTCCACGATGGTGGTAGGAACATCTTCCTTCCCATAGGAATATTGAAAATCGGCGGTCAATTTATGTCCTTCATCATTAAAGTTTGTGTTATAATTCAGGGACACCTGATAATTTCTATCGTCTTCATTTTCTTGTTCCCTGCGGAATGTCCTGCTGTCTACCTCCCCTAAAACGTAACGCTCACTGGTATTGGCCGTTACGTCCTGTTCATCGGAGAAGCGACCGAAAAGACTACCAGTAACGGAAGATTTCTCGGTAAGAAAGTATTCCATTCCGAGGTTTACGTTAAAGGCTTTGTCCCTTCGCTGAATATCCCTTTCTTCGATAATTCGATCAAAGGCCCCGGCAAAATATCTGTTATCGAAAAACCCGTTTCCAGGTGGTTCACGAAAGGTATACCCCAAGGTATTGAAGATATTGAACTTATCGGTTCGCAGGTTAACGTTTGAAGTGATCTGACTGGCAATGGGAAATCCCACACTGGTATTGATCGAGCCATTGAAGCCCAATGTTTTTTCCTGTCTAAGGACAATGTTCAGGATTCCAGCAGTTCCTTCCGCGTCGTAGCGGGCAGAGGGACTGGTGATGACTTCCACCTTTTCAATGGCATCGGCAGGTAACTGTCTCAAGGCATCTGTTGAACCAAATCCGGCCAAGGCCGAGGGCCTTCCATTGATCAGTATTCTTACGTTATCATTTCCGCGCAGGCTGATGACCCCATCGACGTCGACGGAAACCGAAGGGATGTTGTTGAGGGCATCACTGATGTTGGCCCCACTGTTGGTGAGGTCCTTTCCTACGTTGTAAACTTTTTTATCCAAACGAACTTCCACAGTGGTCCTTTCTCCGACCACTTCCACCCCTTCCAATTGGGCCACGTCCAAGCTTAGTTTGATGGTGCCCAAGTCTGTTGAGCTTGTGAAGTCACGATTGCTGAATTTGACAGATTTATAGGAAATGTATTCTATGCTTACATTATAGTTGCCAGGGGCGGCTTCCACTTCCAACTTTCCATTGGCGTCCGAGATACCACCAGTGATTTTATCAGGGTTTGCTACACTTTGCAATACCAAAGTGGCATATTCCAAGGGAACTCCCGTTTCATTGTCCAATACTGTTCCCGTAATTTTTATCGGTGATTGCGCTTGTGGACCTTGAGCGAAACTTGTTAGGGTAAAGAGGAGTAGGGCAAGCGGGAACAGTTTTTTCATGTTATGATTTTGATTTCTTCTTTTTTCGTTTTTTCTTTTCCTTTTGGGTTTTTTGCAGGCCATTCTTTTGTAATTCCACAAAAGCTTCATATTTCTCCAGGGGAAGTCCGGCTTTCAGTTCCTCATCCTGCATCAACGTAATTTTTTCCATACCCTCCCGCATTTTGTCAGGGCTCAATTTCAATATCTGCATCTCAATGCGCTGTTGAACATATTTTTTCAATACGGAACTCAATACGGCAGATTCAAAATCATTCAATTCCAAGGCTTCCGTGATGGCGGGCATCTCACCGTCTACCAGTTCCTCTGCCGTCTTGGGTTCGGGCGCCTGTTGGGTTTCCTGTGTTTGTGGTATGGCACTGCGCTGTCGGCCGTAACCATATCCATAACCACTGCCGGAACCATATCCACGATTGCCATAACCGTATTGGGCACTGGCAACTGGCGCAGCTAACAAGAGGATGAACAGAAGGGTGAAAAATGGGTTGTAATTCAAATCAAAAATTGTTTTCATGGTGTAAGACTTCAAAATTAGACTAAGGTTTAAACGCGCTCGGTTAATTGTTTGTTAAAATCAAATAAACGCTAAACAAAATATATTTGGAATGCGTTAAAAATTTAAAAAAATCACTGTTAATGGGGGTTATGGACGGCGTCTTTGCGATCCGAAATCGTATTGATCAACTCATAAAGTTTTCATAAATTCTCGAACTTTATCTTCAGCCCGTCCAATAATTGCCCTATTTCCCTTGACCAAAATGGGACGCTCGATCAATTTTGGATTTTCGAGCAGAAGGTCGATGATCTCATCGCCCGAAAATTTCCGGTCACGGTACTTTTCTTTCCAAAGGGCCTCATTTTTACGGACAAGGGCTTCCGGGGCAATGCCCAATCGTTCTATAATTTGAAGCAATTCTGCTTTGGTGGGTATCTCTTTTTGATAATCGACCACTTGAAATGCTTCTCCCGACTGTGATACCATGCTCAAAGCGTTCCTTGATTTCTGACAACGTGGATTATGGAATATCTTGATCATTGATAAAGGGTGATATGGGACGTGGCCCAATCCGATTTGGTTATCGTTAAAACAATGCTAGCGGTTTATGTTTGTGATATCTGCTTGCAATTAATAAACAGTCTTGCTTCGTCGATTTCAGGTTTTGAACTATTCGTTTTCGTCTGATTTTTGGCCCGTCATCATCAAATAGGCTTTTAGAAAGCTATTGATGTCCCCGTCCATAACGGCTTCCACGTTACTGGTTTCTTCCCCGGTTCGCACGTCTTTTATCAACTTATAAGGTTGCATGGTGTAATTGCGGATCTGAGACCCCCATTCGATCTTCATTTTCGAAGATTCTATTTCCTTACGGGCTTCCATTTTCTTGCGGAGTTCGATTTCATATAATTGCGATTTTAGCATTTTAAGGGCCGTCGCCCGATTGTCGTGCTGGCTTCTTGAATCGGAACATGAAATTTGGATACCGGTAGGTTTGTGGTATAATTGTACCTTGGTTTCCACTTTGTTGACATTTTGACCGCCAGCCCCACTTGATCTCGCCGTGGTAATCTCAATATCTGCTGGGTTAATGTCAATTTCTATACTGTCATCCACCAATGGATAAACATAAACCGATGCGAAAGAAGTATGCCTTTTCGCATTGCTGTCGAAGGGAGAAATGCGAACCAAACGATGTACCCCGTTTTCGCCCTTCAACCAACCAAAGGCATAGTCGCCATCGATTTCAAGGGTCACGGTCTTTATTCCGGCCACATCACCTTCTTGATAGTTCAATTCTTTGACCGAAAAACGATTTTTTTCGCTCCACATCAGATACATACGCATCAGCATGGAGGCCCAATCACAGCTTTCCGTGCCTCCGGCACCGGCGGTTATCTGTATCACGGCCGAGAGTTCGTCACCTTCCTCGGAAAGCATGTTTTGGAATTCGAGATTTTCAATGGCCGTTTCAGCACGTTCATATTGTGCCATAACCTCCTCATCGGAAATTTCGCCTTCTTTGCTGAATTCCATTAAAACCTCAAGGTCGCCCACCAAAGTTTTTGCTTCCTCGTATTGGTCTACCCACTTTTTTTTCGATTGGATAAAACGCATATGCTCCTGAGCCTCCTGTGGATTGTCCCAGAAGCCTGGATCTAAGGTTTTTTCCTGTTCGTTTTCTATTTCGATCAACTTAGCATCTATGTCAAAGATACCTCCTTAACGCACCAAGACGCTCAATAAGTCCTTTCGATCGATCTATCGTCACCATATCGTATATTCTATTTTGCGTAAAAATAGCATTCTTTTGTAGTTTTGGGGATGCTTTGGGAAAAGATTATTGCTGTTGCTGGCTCAAGACCTGAACCGTATGCCGGGTCTCGTTGGTGCCCTTGGAGCGTACTATGCCGCGTAGCGGGGAGCAATCCTTGTAGTCTTTACCGTGGCTCACCTTGATGTGATTGGTGCCGACCAGGATATCATTGGTCGGGTCAAAGCCTACCCAGCCCACAAAAGGAACATAGGATTCTACCCAAGCATGCATTTGGGAATCCCCGAAATAGCCATTGCCTTGATGAAGATAGCCCGAAACATACCTGGAGGGAATCCCGTTCAGCCGGGCGATGGCACAAAACAGATGTGCGAAATCCTGACAGACCCCATGACGCTTGTCTATAATCTCATCAACGGTGGTGTTCACATCGGTCACTCCCGTTTTAAAATAAATCTTTAAATAGGTCCAATGTTTCAACTCCTGAAGGTTTTCAAAAATTGATTTTGTGACATCAAAAAGGTAGATGTCATGGTGTTTTTGAGGAATCAAGGTATAGGGCGTTGGGGTCAAAAATGATTCAAAATCAACCTTAAAATCAAGTTTTCCAATTTTATTGTAAGCTTCCTTGGGATCTTTAGGAGGTTCAAAATCGAAGGGATTCACCTCCTTTTTGAGCAATGTGAAGGCGGCTTTGAATGATATTTCCTTGAATTGTTGTTTAGGGTGTATCCTTATGGTCGGAAAACCGTACCCATTGATGGAAAAATGATTGACGGCATTGATCGAATTGGTGAATTCAATACTGATAAATTCCTGGGAGGCATTGGTTTCCGGGATGATCAAGAATTGCCAATCGGCCTTATGAACCCAATGTTCATAACTGTTCTCGGCAGTGTAGATGATAGAATATGCTAAAGACATAATGTGCGAAGATATGCTATTGCCTTTATTCTAATAGTCAAAAAATTCCTTTTCCATTTTTTGGCTGATCTCGGATAAACTGCTCAGGATATTTTCAATGAAGGCTTGGATGTCACCTTCTATTTCTTCGATGAATTTATACTGGTATTCTGCCCTCACCTTGCCTACCAAAAATGAGGTTGAATTTCTATTGTAACGTTTGCTGGGATCCAAAACCTGGATATGGTCATAAACTTGATTTAAACTGTTCATGATCGATCTGGGACAATTGGGATTGAGAATCAAAAACTCCAAGGTCGAGATACTGGTGGGCTTCTTTTTGTAATACCTGCGCATCATGTCATAGGATTCGGCACATTTCAGCAAGGTGGTCCATTCAAAACTGTTGCCAAACTTATCCCCATAACTCCCCTGGGCTTTTAGGGCATCATTATACTTGGCATTGATGATCCTGATCAATTGGGTGGCCCTTTCCATATTAACGCCCATCATGATGATGGCATATATTTCATCATGTAACAAAGTGCCCCTGATTTTTCCCCTTAAGATGGACGACATTTCGGTAACATTCACCGTAAAATCGTGCAAACCATTTTTTACGAAGACTTCAGCAGGATAATTTAGCACATAATGGTAAAATTTATTGATCGATTCATAAAGTTCGGTAGAAATCAGGTCGCGGGCACTGTTCGCATTTTCCCTGGCATATTTCACATTGTTGATGATCGAAAAGGGAAAATGGGGATCGAGTCCAATCTGATACAATACCGACTCTTCGTCAAGCACTTTCGACTCATCTTTAACAGGGTCACCGACCATAAAGAGCATCGACTGTAAGACGAATTGCCTGGATTGCGATAGTTCATTCGGCGCATCCAAGGATGAAAAATAATTCACGTTCAAGTATCGTGCGGTATGTTCTGAGCGTTCGATATAACGGCCCATCCAAAATAGGTTGTTGGCTACTCTTGCAAGCATAGTTCGGTTATTTTTTTAACACCCAGGTGTCTTTTGAGCCGCCCCCTTGGGACGAGTTTACGATTAGGTTACCTTTTTTAAGCGCTACCCGGGTGAGTCCACCTTTGAGCACGAACTCCCGGTCTTTTCCCAACACGGTAAAAGTCCTTAAATCAACATGCCGCTGTTCGAAAGACTCACTATCCTCGATATAAGTGGGATGGACCGAAAGTGACATGATAGGCTGTGCAACGTATTTTCTGGGATGCTCCTTTATCTGTGCCTTCACAGTCTCAATTTCCTGTTTGGTTAGTCTGTTTCCAATGGAGATGCCATAACCGCCGGCTTCATCAACGGGTTTGATGACCAATTCATGTACATGCTCCAATACATATTTCAGCTCATCGGGCCTACTGCAGTGGTAAGTATGCACGTTGTTGAGTATGGGCTCTTCGTTCAAATAGTATTTGATGATCTGTGGCATATAGGTATAAACCGCCTTGTCATCCGCAACCCCGGTGCCGGGTGCATTGGCCAAGGTCACATTTCCTTTCTTGTAGGCGGCGAACAAACCGGGTACGCCCAAACTTGAATCGGGCTTGAATTCCAAAGGATCGATAAAAAGGTCATCGATACGCCGGTAGATCACATCCACTTTTTCCGCACCCTTTATGGTTTTCATATAAACGAAATCGTTTTCCACAAAAAGATCGCGGCCCTCCACCAATTCCACCCCCATGGTTTTGGCCAGGTAAGAATGTTCGTAAAAAGCAGAATTGAACATTCCAGGGGTGATCACCACGCAGTTGGGCACATCCACACCTTTTGGTTTTACGCTTTCCAACAGGTCTAGCAGGTTTTCGGCGTAATTCGTGACCGTATACGTTTGATAGTGGTTGAAGACGCCGAACAATGCTCTTTTTAGGGCAGTTCGATTACAGATCACATAACTCACTCCGGAAGGACATCTGATATTGTCTTCCAGCACATAGTATTTCCCATCATTGTGTTTGATGACATCGGTGCCCGAAATATGATTATAAATGCCACCGGGCGGATCGACCCCGATCATTTGGTGCAAATAATTGGCCGACGAACTGATCAGTTCCATGGGCACGATTCCCTCACGGATGATTTTTTTTTCGTGGTAGATATCCCAGAGAAAAAGATTGAGCGCTTTGCTGCGCTGTATGGCCCCGCGCTCAATAATGTCCCACTCATCGGTATCGATGATTCTCGGAAAAAGGTCGAACGGAAAAATTTTTTCCTGACTTTCCTTTCCACCGTAAACCTGGAAGGTGATACCTTGATTAAAGAAGGACGATTTTGCCTTTTCGTTCAATTTCACATAATCCTTTATGGAGTGCGCACCGTATAATTCAAAAAGTTTGCGGTAGACTGCCTTTACATCTCCTTTTTCGTCAAAAATTTCATCATACAAGGAAGGGTTCCTTTGATAGGAAGAAAATATCTGGTTTTCCAATTTTTCCATGCCACTTTCATTTAGCGAAAAGATAAACGATTTCAGGGATATTTATAATGGAAATTCCACAAAAAAGAAGCGTATAATTTACAAAACCCTTAATAATTTCAAACGATTCTTGACAATTTCATTTTCCTTCCAGATTATCGAATAGAAATTTCATATTGTGCATTTTTGTCTAAATTTAGCACCTAATAAAATTTAAATGAAAACAGTAAAATTACTATTTCTTGCCTTGTTCATCGTACAAATGGGCCATAGCCAGTTTGCGGAGAAAAGCAAGGACTACCGGAAATTCGAAGGCCTTTTTAATTTCTATTATGATGCCAAGACCGACAAAATATTTATGGAGGTACCGGAGCTGGAAAAGGAATTTCTCTATGTGTACGCCTTAAGCAGCGGCATTGGAAGCAATGATTTAGGATTGGATAGGGGACAGCTTGGAAATGAGCAGGTTGTGTATTTTAAAAGAGCTGGAAATAAATTGCTTCTGGTACAGCCCAATCTCAAATATAGGGCGTTGACCGATAACGAACAGGAAAAAAAATCCGTGGAACAGGCCTTTGCCAAATCGGTGTTGTTCGGCTTTAAGATCGAGGACGAAAACAATGGTAAATTTGTGATTGACCTCACCGATTTTTTAATGCAGGATGCCCATGGGGTAATTCAACGATTGAAAGCGGCCGAACAGGGCACCTATAGCTTGGACAAGGATAGAAGTGCCATGGCGATGGAACGCACCAAGGCCTTTCCCAAAAATATAGAGTTCGACCTAACGCTGACTTTCAAGGGCGAGGCCAAAGGTGGTTATATCCGTTCAGTAACCCCAAATCCAGATTTGGTCACCGTGGCACAGCACCATTCCTTCATTGAACTTCCCGATGATGGGTATCAACAGCGGGAGTTCGATCCAAGAAGCGGATCCTACCCCTTTTCCTATTACGACTATGCCACTCCGGTGGAAGAACCCATTTTAAAACAGTTCGTCACCCGTCACCGATTGGTAAAAAAAGACCCAGCCGCTGCGGTAAGCGAGGCGGTCGAACCTATCATATATTATCTGGACAATGGAACGCCCGAGCCTGTTCGATCTGCGCTCTTGGAAGGAGGCCAGTGGTGGAACCAGGCATTTGAAGCCTTGGGCTACAAAGATGCCTTCCAACTCAAGATGTTGCCCGATGATGTAGATCCTCTCGATGTGCGTTACAATGTGATCCAATGGGTACATCGATCGACACGGGGCTGGAGTTATGGGAGCAGTATCACCGATCCGAGAACAGGAGAAATCATGAAGGGGCACGTGAGTCTGGGAAGTTTGCGAATTCGACAAGATTTTTTGATCGCCCAGGCACTTATGGACAGGCCGTTCGCCGATCGCGACGATAACTATGAGGCCATGCTTTCCATGTCCTTGGCAAGGATTCGCCAACTTTCCGCACATGAAATAGGACATACGTTGGGTTTTGCCCATAATTATGCGGCAAGCACCAACAATAGGGCTTCGGTGATGGATTATCCCCATCCACAATTTCATTTGGTCGATGGTAAAATCGATTTTTCCGATGCCTATGCGACCGGAATAGGGGCATGGGATAAGGTAACCGTGGCTTATTCATACGCCGATTTTCCGGAAGGGAGCGATCAAAAACAGGTCCTTAACAAAATATTGGAAGGGGCTAACCAGGCCGGACTTCGATATATTTCCGATCAGGATGCCAGGCCCATGGGTGGCGCCCATGTTTTGGCACACTTATGGGACAACGGGAAGAACGTGAGCGCTGAATTGGAGGACGTTTTAAAAATCCGTGAAGTGGCCATCCATAATTTTTCGATCGACAACATCCGAAAAAATGAGGCCAATGCAGTCTTGGAAGATGTTTTTGCACCGCTCTATTTCTTCCATCGATATCAAACCGAAGCCGTATCAAAGGTTATCGGAGGCTTGGATTACAACTATTCGGTTAAGGGCGATGGCCAGCTCACCGTCAAAACCGTGGATAAAAAAGCACAACAACAGGCTTTGGCCAGTATTGTAAAGACCTTGGACGCCTCGGAGATCGCCATACCGAAAGAAAAGTTAAGCTTGTTCCCTCCCCGTGCCATAGGATATAATCGTACTAGGGAATCCCTTAAGGGAAGAACAGGAGTTTCGTTCGACGCCCTTGCGGCACCGGAAACGGCTTCAGACATGACCTTGGAGCTCTTGCTGCATCCTGAACGTGCCTCCAGGCTTATCCAGCAAAAAGCCATGGATAACGACAATATAGGTTTGGACGAAGTTTTGGGGGCGGTAATTTCAGGCACCATTGAGAAAAAGCACAAAGACTCTTATTTGAGAGAGGTACAGCAGAACATCAATTTTCGGGTACTTTTCCATTTGATGAACTTGGCAGCGAATGACAAGGTTCACCCACAGGTCAATGCCATTGCCAATAAAAGGATAAGGTCGCTAAGCGCTTCTTATCTCACTTCGCTCGACGATACTTATGCGATGGAAATGATGCGGCGAATCGATAATTTTTACAGACATCCCGATCAATTTAAGGTCCTCCCCGTAGCCACCATCCCCGATGGTTCGCCAATAGGTATGGATTGTGGGGATTAAATGATTATTTTGGTGCTTTCGGTCTTGATGACTTTCATTTTAAACACATAGAACATTGAGAATAAACCTGATTAGCGATACGGTCACCCAGCCTACCAAGGGTATGCTCGAAGCGATGCTGTCTGCCAAGGTAGGAGATGATGTTTTTAAGGCAGATCCAAGCGTGAATGCCTTGGAAGAAAAGGTCGCGGCATTATTCGGGATGGAGTCGGCCCTGTTTTTTCCTTCGGGCACCATGACCAACCAAACGGCCATTAAACTGCATACCCAGCCAGGAGATCAACTTATCTGCGACAAGTATGCCCATGTGTACAACTATGAAGGGGGCGGGGTAAGTTTCAACAGTGGGGTTTCCTGTAAACTGGTCGATGGGTCTCGCGGAATGATGACGGCACCCCAGGTTGAAGCCGCCATCAATCCGCCCGATTTTTACCACAGTCCGCTGACCAGCTTGGTTTGCATTGAGAATACCACCAACAAAGGAGGGGGAGCCTGTTGGGATTTCGCGGAATTGGAACGGATTCGTACCGTTTGCAAAAAACATGGGTTGGCATATCATCTTGATGGGGCCCGATTATGGAATGCCTTGGTAGCCAAAAAAGAGTCTCCAAAAACCTATGGCGCCATGTTCGATAGCATCAGCGTTTGTCTTAGTAAAGGCTTGGGTTGCCCAGTGGGGTCCGTATTGGTAGGCAGCAAAGCCCTGATCGATCGTGCACTGAGGATCAGAAAGGTACTGGGCGGGGGGATGCGGCAGGCAGGATATCTGGCCGCGGCCGGAATTTATGCATTGGACCATCAGTTCAACAGATTGGAGGAAGACCATCAAAAGGCCAGGGAAATCGGCGAAGTACTGCAGGGGTTGTCCTTCATCTTAAAGGTAGAGCCCATTGAAACGAACATCATCATTTTTGAACTGGACGAAGACCGAATGACAGCCCAGGTCTTTTTGGAGAAATTACTTCAGAATGAAGTGCATATCATCGGTATGGGCCAAGGGAAGTTGCGCATCGTTACCCATCTCGATTACACGGACATGCAACATGAGGCGTTTTTGAAAATATTAAGGGAATTATAAATTTTTGATGGTACTGGATATTGAGACTATTCGGTTTTTAACCGTTTCGATCCCATTTTCCATACCGGCCTCAGAAGCGAAAAGGGTGCTTTGCCCAATAATCTTTCCTTTGGTATTTTTAATGTTGAACAGAAATTTGCCATCATAATTCGTTTTGCGCTCGAACCCGTTATTTTTGTTGACCAACGGCAATAATTCGGCAGCTGTTTTGGCCGCTTCATCTTTGTTTTGGAACGCCACGCTGCTAAGGATGGTTCTACCTGAGGCATTTTTTAAGTTAAAGCGATAGCGGTCGTCATCGTCTTTCCTGATTTCAATCATAACCAAATCTTTTCTTTAAAGATAGGTACCGCAAAGTACTTTTTGTTTTAAAAAGTGTTAACTTTTTACGATATAACCCAATGGTGCGGCACATTTCATCCCATTTTTTTATAAAAACATAGAAAAA
Source organism: uncultured Flavobacteriaceae bacterium (assembly GCA_963760375.1). GTDB lineage: Bacteria > Bacteroidota > Bacteroidia > Flavobacteriales > Flavobacteriaceae > Pelagihabitans. The sequence goes on from CAVXCS010000005.1 coordinate 1,103,378, forward strand.
ATTATTTTTTTTGAGGTTATCATAAAACTAATTTAAACTTCTTGATTATATTAGCTTGTTGTTTTATTGATTTGTGCCACACGATTCAATAAAATATTAGTGAAGATTTACGATTAATTAACCAACCAAAAAAGGGCTTTCCGTGAGGAAAGCCCTTTTTATTGGTTTGTATTTGGCCCGCCATTGGGGCCCAATGCAGAGAACGGAATACACTACTTCAAGAAGGCATCCATACCGGGTATGTTTGGAAGTCCTTCTTTGGCCACCGCGGCCAGTTCTGTTTCGTTTACCTTGGTCGCTTCGACAATGGCTTTGTTCAAGCATAATATCAGATAGTCTTCCAATTGGTCCTTATCGTTCAACAATCGGTCATCAATGTTGATTTCCTTCAGCTCCCTGTTGGCCGTGATCTTAATTTGCAACAATCCATCGGAAGATTTTTCGATCAAGTGCACCGTATCCAATCTTTTTTTGGTGGTGGCTATCTTTTCCTGGGTTTCTTTGAGCTTACCCATCATTCCCATCATATCATTGAACATTTTTATCGTTTTAAAGTTCAATGGCAAACTTAGTAAATTGTTATCGAACCATCATTTCAAACGCTTACCGAAAAAAGATAAGTACTTCTATTGGGATGTCTTACTTTTGCGGCTGCTTGTCAATAATCAGAAATAGAGATGACCAAACCCAAAGCCCCGTTGGCCAAAAAGCTGCCCCACAGATTGGAGAAACACGGCGATGTGCGCATCGATAATTATTATTGGATGAACGATCGGGAGAACCCGGCGGTAATCGCCTATCTCGAGGAAGAAAATGCGTATTACCATCAAATGACTTCGCATACCAAGGATTTCCAGGATAAACTTTTTATGGAGATGAAAGGGCGTATCAAGGAAGACGATGAGTCGGTGCCTTACAAGCAAAATGGCTTTTGGTACATGACCCGATTTGAGACGGGGCAGCAATATCCGGTCTATTCCAGAAAAAGAGAATCCTTGGACGCTCAAGAAGAAATAATGTTCAATTGCAATGCAATGGCACAAGGGTACGATTTCTTCAATCTGGGGGGCATTGCCGTGAGTCCGAACAACGAAATGGCCGCATTCGCCATCGATACCGTTTCCAGAAGACAGTATACCCTTCAAATAAAGAACCTGAAAACGGGCGAAATCTACAGGGAAAAAATAGAAAATACCTCTGGTGGGGCCGTTTGGGCCGAGGATAACAAAACCCTCTTTTACACACAGAAGAATCCCGTGACCTTGAGGTCGGACAAGATCTTTAAACATGTTTTGGGTACAACTTCAGATCAAGATGAATTGGTCTATCATGAAAAGGACGAAACTTTTGGCACCTATGTTTACAGGACCAAATCGAAAAAGTTCATCATCATAAGTTCTTACAGTACCTTAACTTCTGAATATCAATTTTTAAGGGCTGATGATCCCAACGGCAATTTCAAAATATTTTCGCCTCGTGATAGGGGACTGGAATATTCCATAGCCCACTATGACGATCATTTTTATGTGCTCACCAACAAGGATGGCGCCACAAATTTTAAATTGATGAGGGCCAAGGACGATGCTACCCATGCCGAGACTTGGCAAGAGTTTGTTCCGCATCGCGAGCAGGTGTTGCTGGAGGACATCGACATCTTTAAAGATTACTATGTGCTCTCCGAGAGGGAAAATGGCTTGAACCGATTGAAGATCGTTCGATGGGACGGTAAAGACAGTTATTATCTGCCATTCGAGAGTGAAACTTATACCGCCTATGTGGGCACCAATCCGGATTTTGACACCGAAATCCTAAGGTATGGATATAATTCAATGACCACGCCCAGCTCCACGATAGACTTCAATATGCGTACCAAGGAGAAACAGCTAAAAAAAGAGCAAGAGGTTTTGGGGGGGCATTTCAAAAAGGAAAACTATCGCGAACAGAGGTTATGGGCCACCGCTCGGGACGGTGCAAGAATTCCCATTTCGGTCGTATACCGAAAGGATTTCGAATTGAATGAAAACACCCCGTTATTGCAATATGCCTATGGATCCTATGGCGCCACGATAGACCCATATTTTTCAACGGTTCGACTAAGTCTTTTGGATAGGGGCTTCGTATTCGCATTGACTCATGTGCGCGGCGGTCAATATTTGGGCAGGCCTTGGTATGAAAACGGAAAATTACTGCACAAACAAAATACCTTCAACGACTTTGTCGACTGTTCAAAATTCCTGATTTCGGAAGGGATAACCAGCGCTCGGCATTTGTATGCCATGGGAGGGTCGGCCGGCGGGCTCTTGATGGGCGCCATTTTGAATCAGGCGCCTTCCCGGTATAACGGGATAGTGGCCCAGGTTCCTTTCGTAGACGTCATCACGACCATGTTGGACGATTCCATACCGCTGACCACCGGCGAATATGATGAATGGGGCAACCCAAACGATAGGCAATTTTACGATTACCTTAAAACCTATTCGCCTTATGACAATGTAGGCCGACAAGCCTATCCGAACCTTTTGGTTACGACCGGCTTGCACGACTCCCAAGTACAGTATTTCGAACCTGCCAAATGGGTGGCCAAGCTTAGGGAAATGAAAACCGACCAAAATTTACTGCTGTTTGAAATCAACATGGAAGCAGGTCATGGCGGGGCTTCCGGGCGGTTCGAGGCATTGAAGGAGGTGGCCCGGGAATATGCATTTTTGCTAGATTTGGAGGGAAAAACGGGATAATTAAAAAAAAATGGTAATTTTGCGAAGTAAATTTTGTGCTTACAAAATTAACGTAAACTACTTTTATGCAGCATAAAGTACAGGCTTACGACAATATTCTTGCGCTTATTGGCCAAACACCGTTGGTTAAATTGAACAGAATTGTCGAAGGACTTAAAGGCAACTTTTTCGCAAAATTGGAAGCTTTTAATCCCGGTCACTCCTCCAAAGACAGAATTGCATTACACATCATAGAAGAAGCGGAACGAAAAGGCATCCTTTCACCAGGGGACACCATTATCGAAACGACCTCCGGTAACACCGGATTCAGCATTGCCATGGTCAGTATCATCAAGGGCTATGACTGTATTTTGGCGGTAAGTTCGAAATCGAGCCCCGACAAGATCGATATGTTGCGGGCTATGGGAGCAAAGGTATATGTATGTCCGGCGCACGTGAGTGCGGATGACCCCAGATCATATTATCAGGTCGCGAAGCGGCTCCATGAGGAAACCAAAGGAAGTATTTATATCAATCAATACTTCAATGAATTGAACATGGATGCCCATTACCGATCTACCGGTCCGGAAATTTGGAAGCAAACCAATGGACAAATCACCCATTTGGTGGCCTGCAGCGGAACTGGGGGAACCATTTCCGGCACTGCAAAATATCTAAAGGAACAGAACCCCGATATTAGGATTATAGGAGTGGACGCCTTTGGTAGCGTATTGAAAAAGTTTCACGAAACAGGGGAATTCGATTCCAATGAAATATATCCTTACCGCATTGAAGGTTTGGGTAAAAACTTGATTCCCGGGGCCACCGATTTTGAGGTCATCGATGAATTCATCAAGGTATCCGATGAAGAAAGTGCCCATACCGCCAGGGAAATTTCACTGACAGAAGGCATTTTTGCTGGCTATACCTGCGGCGCGGTCATGCAGGCCGTGAAGCAGTTGGATGCTGAAAACAAATTTGACAAATCGAGCAATATCGTGGCCATATTCCCTGACCATGGTTCACGTTATATGAGCAAGATATATAGCGACCAGTGGATGGAAGCCCAAGGCTTTTTGAACAACCAAAAAGTGGAGGAGATCCCACAAATACAGGTTATTAGGTAAGATACTATCCCTTTCGAAATATATTAAAGCAATGGCAATTTCAGCCGTTGCTTTTTTCTTTAATCTTAAAATATTGTAAAAATTATGCAAAAATCAATACTTTTGCACAAACCAAAACTGTCCAAATGAGAGATTTGTTCGATAGGATTATAGAAAATAAAGGCCCTTTGGGAAAATGGGCATCACAAGCCGAAGGCTATTTTGTTTTCCCGAAACTGGAGGGCCCCATTTCCAATAGAATGAAATTTCAGGGCAAGGATGTTATCACTTGGAGTATCAATGATTATTTGGGCTTGGCCAGTTTGCCCGAAATAAGAAAGGTCGATGCGGATGCGGCGGCCGAGCATGGTGCGGCATACCCTATGGGTGCCCGTATGATGAGCGGACATACCGATTTTCACGAACAATTGGAAAAGGAATTGGCCGCTTTTGTGAACAAGGAAGCAGCGTATCTTCTGAATTTTGGATATCAAGGGATCATGTCGGCCATCGACGCCTTGGTTTCAAAAGACGATATCATTGTTTATGATGTTGATTCACACGCCTGTATCATAGATGGGGTGCGCTTGCATATGGGGAAACGTTTTACCTTCAAGCACAACGACATAGAAAGTTTGGAAAAAAACCTGGATAGGGCCACAAAAATGGCCGAACAGACCGGGGGAGGTATCTTGGTTATTTCGGAAGGTGTTTTTGGCATGAGGGGGGAACAGGGCAAATTAAGGGAGATCGTCGCCTTAAAGAAAAAATATAACTTCAGATTGCTGGTCGATGATGCCCATGGTTTTGGAACTTTGGGAAAAACAGGAGCCGGGGCAGGTGAGGAGCAGGGCATTCAGGATGATATCGATGTATATTTTGCCACTTTCGCCAAATCAATGGCGGGAATCGGTGCCTTTTTGGCCGCAGACCAGGAAATCATCAACTATTTGAAATACAATCTACGGTCACAGATGTTCGCCAAGTCATTGCCCATGATTTACGTCAAAGGCGCATTGAAACGATTGGACATGATGCGTACCCAGCCCGAAATGAAGGCCAAATTATGGGAGAATGTCAATGCTCTTCAAAACGGGCTCAAGGCAAGGGGCTTCAATATAGGCAATACCAATACCTGTGTTACCCCCGTATATTTGAACGGTAGCATACCCGAAGCAATGGCCTTGGTGAAGGATTTAAGGGAAAATTATGGTATTTTCTGTTCCATTGTGGTTTACCCTGTGATTCCCAAAGGCCTTATTTTGTTGCGGATGATTCCCACTGCGACCCATACCATGGAAGACATTCAAGAAACCCTGGAAGCATTTTCAGCGATACGGGAACGGCTTGAGAACGGAACTTACAAAAGACTTTCGGCAGCTGTTGCGGCTGCAATGGGAGAGTAGCAATACCTTTCCAGGGCATCAACAAGTTTTATACCAACGCTTTTCTGAAGGTCGCCCTGCGTTTGTAGACCACCGGATCAAAATGTTTCCACATCTGTCGTATCGCCACATTATCTTCCAGTTCGGGCGTCCGATAACACATTTCGATCTTCTTTTTTGAGAAAGTCTTATAATATTCATTGAAAATGATTGCGGTTACCCCCTTGTTTTGGTATTCGGGATGGATGCCGATAAGATAGAAATAGACGTCTTTGTTGTTTTTTCGGGCCATGAGTAGATGGTAGATTCCAAAAGGAAACAATTTACCGTTCGCTTTTTGCAAAGCTTTTGAATACGAGGGCATTACAATGGCAAAAGCAATCAGCTGATCTTCCTTGTCAAGGATAAATTTAATATATTCGGGATTGATGAAACTGAGGTATTTTTTTTTAAAATAAGCCTTTTGAACTTCTGTGATCGGCACAAATGAGGAAAGACTCGAATAGGTTTCATTGAACAGGTCGAACATCTTATCGGCCATGGGCATGAGTTCCTTGGTTTTCGTGAAATTCACTTCCCTGAGGCCATAACGACGTTTGATAAGTTCGTTCAATTTGGTAAAGAGGGCCGGATCGGCATTTTTACTTGGAAACTTATTTTCCAAATACCCTTTTTCCTTCACAAAACCCAAACGTTCGTAGTGGCCCACATAGTAGGCATGGTTGTACCATGTGATCATGCTCCCAATATGGTCGAATCCTTCGGTGAGCACCCCAACTTTATCCAAATTGGAAAAGCCTACGGGGCCTTCCATAAATTCAAGGTTCTGCTGTGTTCCAATTTCTGCAACTTTTTGGATAAGGGCTTCGGAGACTTCGGTATCGTCTACAAAATCGAACCATCCGAAGCGCATTTTCTTGATGTGTTGTTGGTCGACTTCCAACCAATTGATGATCGCGGCCACCCGACCTACCAGAGCACCATTTTTATAGGCAAGAAAAAAACGGGCATCTGCATTTTTGAACGCGGGATTCTTGGTTTTGTCAAAAGCCTCCATCTCATCGGAGATGATAGGGGGAACCCAGTAAGGGGAACCTTTGTAAAGTGAAAAGGGAAAGGTTACAAATTGCTTGATTTCCGGTTTGGTGAGGGCTTCTTTGATCGTGACCATGAATTGGGTATTTCAGGATCAATATTAGCGATTATTGACTAGAGGAAGAAATAAGTGGGCCTAATTTTGAAGAAGCTGTAGCCGACCCAGCTTAAATCTAAAAAGCAATATTTTAGGCACAACATCAATGATTTTTAACGCTCAACTGCCGTCTTTTTTCAATTTTCGCAACTGTTTTTTAGTAGGGCCCAAATCGATGTCCTCGGCACCCTTTCCTTTATTGCGTCCTTTGCGGTTTTTCTTTTTCTTTTTCATGCTGTTCTTTTGAATGGGTCCGCCATTCTCCCCACCATTCTGTTCATCTATGGCTATCGGCTTGTCTTGATGAAAATCAATGCGATACGAGGCCCCCAGCGTAACGAATACACGTGAAGGGGTATTTTTGAAACTAGCCCCCATATTGATGTCTGCCTGAAGATTATCGGCTATCAAGTGGGCCACCCCGCCACGCAGGAGGACATCTGAATATCGGTCGCTCTTGATGCCCTGATTTTCCACGAAAACGCTCCATTTCGGGTCGCGAAATGCATGCGACAGGGAAACCAGGTAACTCAATTCAGGGAAATCACTGGAAATTCGGTCATAGGCAATATTCGATATCAGCACAAAGCGAGGGGTAAGTTTGCTTTGGGTAGCTACCATCGCACGGTACGATATCGTGGGATCGCCCACATAAAATGGATTGTCGCCCAAGTTAAAGGTGGCACCTCCATAGACCGAGACGGAAGGAATCAGGTTTTTAAACTTAAAGCCATAATTGGCTTTCCAACTATACAGATTGGGTTTGTCCCGTTCTGGATCTTTGAACCGGTCGTAAATTAAATATTTGAGCCCGATCCTATTTCTGGAAAAATCGGTAAGGCTTGCGGAACTGGCGGTATTCCCGAATGTGATGTTCTGATTTTGAAAACTTCCTTCCCAGTTCAATTCGAGTTCTTCGAACAACAGCCCATATCGCAATGAAAGATCGGTACCCCAGATATCGCTTTGGGTATTGAGTGTCGAATGATCGCTTTGTTCATAAAAAAGCCCGGCTTCCAATTGAACGACATTTTTCCCAACAGCGTAAGCACTCACAGAAAGTCCGGGGCGATTGGAGTTGATGACATCGGTATATTGGGCCAGCCCCAAAACGGGCAACATTGCAACGATCAAAGATTTAAAGTACTTCATACTGGTTTCTACTTAGGATTGCACCGTTTTAAAGTGCTGTTCGAGCAAGGATTAGGTTTTTTTTGTGCCAATTTCGAAGCGTACCATCGTTTTGCACTGCAATCGGTATTTGAATTTCGAAACCGTATATGGTCCTTTTTGACCTTTGATTTGACCAGCTTGCCCTTGCCTTTTATTATATTTTTAAGACTTTTGCCTCTCGTTTAAAACGTGATAATTGTACTTTTGATATATTAAAGTGTAAAAAATATGGGTTTATTAAAAGCGGTACTGATCATTTTATTGATTTATTACCTGTTTAAAATATTGTTTAGGATCTTTGCGCCCAAGCTTTTTGGCTATGCGCTTAAGAAAACCGAGGCACGATTTAGGGAACAATTCGGTGAGTTTTCAAATGATGGAAGTACTTCCAACGAAACAGACCAGCGTACCATCTTCAGTAAGAAAAAAGGACAAAAAAGCAATCCTGACAAAAATGTTGGAGAATATATCGACTTTGAGGAAGTCGATTGATTAATTTAGCGGATAACCAACGAACCAACCCCTGCAAAAATCAATGAAAAGTGGTTTAAAAGCATTCTTTGTACATTTTTTTGTTACCGTTTTCTTCGTCATCGTCGCCGTGTCTTACTTCCATCCGGTGCTTCAGGGAAAGGTCATTTTTCAGTCAGACATCGCCCAGTACACGGGCATGGCAAAAGAACAAAACGATTTTCGAAAGAAAACCGGGCAAGAACCCTATTGGACCAATAGCGCCTTTGGGGGTATGCCCACTTATCAGTTGGGGGCTTATTATCCAAATGATTATGTAAAAAAATTGGACAGGCTGATAAGATTCTTGCCCAGGCCTGCGGATTACCTGTTCATATACCTTCTGGGTTTTTATATTTTGCTCAGCTGCCTAAAGGTCGATTTCCGGCTGGCCGTGCTCGGGGCTCTGGCCTTTGGGTTTTCCACCTATTTGATCATTATCTTGGGGGTGGGGCATAATGCCAAGGCACATGCCATTGGTTACTTGCCGATGCTACTTGGTGGCATTGTACTGGTCTTTAGGAAAAAATACCTGTGGGGCTTTGTGCTCACCGCGGTCGCCATGGCCCTTGAGGTAGGGGCGAACCACTATCAAATGACCTACTATTTTATGCTTTTGGTGCTTTTGTTGGGTCTGGCCCAGTTGGTCGATGCCATAAAGAAAAGGGAACTGAAGCACTTTGGTATCTCCGTCGGAATTTTGGTATTTGCCGTTGCACTTGGCATTTCTGCGAACGCAGCAAGCTTGATGGCCACAAAAGAGTATGCCGATTGGAGTACAAGGGGCAAGTCGGAGCTGACCGTAGACGCCCTGGGCAATAAAAAGGACAAGTTGGGAGGGCTCGACAAAGAATATATAACCCAATACAGTTATGGGATCGCAGAATCGATGAATCTGTTCGTCCCCCGACTTTTTGGGGGCAGCAATGCGGAAGACCTAGGGGAAAATTCAACCACCTTCGCCTATGTGGTCGATAAGGATGTTCCCAAGAATACCGCGCTGCAATATTTCGGATCCCTACCGCTCTATTGGGGCGATCAACCCGGAGTGGCTGCTCCAGCGTATATCGGAGCCATTGTCTTTTTTCTATTTTTGATGGGCCTGATTTTGGTGAAAGGCCAAACCAAATGGTGGCTATTGGCCGGGGTAGTCATGTCATTGATGCTTTCTTGGGGCAAGAATTTCGGACTGCTGACCGATTTCATGATCGACCACTTTCCCCTTTATGACAAATTCAGGGCGGTTTCCTCCATTCAGGTAATCTTGGAGCTCTGTGCACCTGTGCTGGGCATTTTGGGACTAGCAGCACTTTTTGATACAACGATCGAAAGCAAGTCAAAACTCAAGGCGTTGAAAATCGCATTTTTGGGGATATTGGGATGGGTAATCGCACTTTTTTTATTGAAGGGCATGTTCGATTTTACCGCCCCTTCCGACGAGCGATTTAAGTTGACCGGGATGGAACAATTGCCGGAAATGATCCGACTAGATCGCAAGGCGGTGTACAATAGCGATCTATTGCGTTCAATGATCTATGTTTTCCTGGCCGCACTTACCATATGGTTCTATCTGAAATCCAAAATCGGCCAAAATGTACTGGCGGTGGTCCTTGGAATTTTGATCATTTCCGATTTGGTGGGGGTCGATTTACGGTATGTGAACAAGGAAGATTTTGTGACCAAACGCACCATGTCCGAGCCATTTCCCGAAACGGCAGCCGATAAGCAGATCGATAGCGATGAAGGGGTATTCAGGGTCTACGATCCCGAAGAAGGACTCAACGGCGCCCGCACCTCCTATTATCACCAGTCGATCGGGGGTTATCACGCCGCCAAACCGGCAGCGTTGCAGGACTTGTTCGAATTTCATATCTATAAAGCGAATATGGGCGTATTGAACATGCTCAATGTTAAATATGTCCTGCAAACCGATGAAGAAGGGAAGACTTATCCCGCATTGAATCCAGATGCGAACGGAAATGCGTGGTTCATCCATGATGTGATGCCCGTCAACAGTGCCGACCGGGAAATCTCCGCTTTGGACACGATCGACACCAAAAAAGTAGCTGTGGTCAACACCGAGCAATTTCCGGAAATCGATCAATTCAATTTTCAGGTAGATTCAACCGCCTCGATAGAATTGACCAAATATGAACCCAACGAACTTACCTACCGTGCCAACAATAGCCAAGCAGGGATGGTGGTATTTTCCGAGATGTACTATCCGAAGGGTTGGAATGCGTATATCGATGGCAAGCTTTCACCCATTTTTAAGGCCAATTACGCCTTGCGTGCCCTTAGGGTACCTGCCGGTCAACATCTGATCGAATTTAAATTTCAACCCACCGTGGTTACGGAAGGAAGCCAAATTTCTTTGGCGAGTTCCGCCATTCTCGCCCTTGTTGTTTTGGGAGGGCTATTTTTCTCATTTTGGCGATCCCGTAAAGCGGGTAAAACAACATCTTGATGAAGAAGGTGCTGATCATCAGCTACTATTGGCCACCGGCCGGAGGCCCCGGGGTACAGCGATGGTTAAAGTTCGTAAAATACCTTCGCGATTTTGATATCGACCCCATCGTGTATGTGCCCGAAAACCCCCATTATCCCATCCGCGACACCACACTTTTGTCGGAAATCCCCAAAGGCATCACCCTCCTTAAACGTCCCATTTTTGAACCTTATGCGCTGGCATCGTTGGTTTCATCCAAAAAAACGAGACGTATTAGTTCCGGGGTTATCGACACAAAGAACCAAACCTTCCTTGAGAAAACGCTGCTATGGATCAGGGGCAATTTTTTTATTCCGGATGCGAGAAAATATTGGGTCAGGCCCTCGATCAAGTATCTGGGCAAAATATTGGAACAAGAAAATATTGCAACCATTGTTACGACCGGCCCCCCGCATAGTGTTCACTTGATAGGATATGGTTTAAAGCAACGGCATCAGGTTAAATGGGTTGCCGATTTTAGGGACCCATGGACAAGTATTGGCTACCACAACAAATTGAAATTAACGGCTTATGCCCGTAAAAAGCATCAAATGTTGGAACGCACTGTACTGCATACTGCCGACCATATCATCGCGACCAGCAATCATACCAAGCTCGAGTTTCAAAAAATAACCGAAAGGCCCATTAGTGTCATTACCAACGGATTTGACCTAGCGCTCGACCAACCTGCGCCAACATTGGACGAAAAGTTCACCCTTTCCCATATCGGATCGCTGCTTTCCGGCCGAAATCCCAAAAACCTTTGGAAGGTGCTATCAGAAATGGTAAGGGCATCTGAAGATTTTAAAAACAGTGTACAAATTGATCTGGTCGGGGTGGTCAGCCCAGAAATATTGGACGACCTCGACAGAAATGGATTGGCACCTTATACCAAAACGCTGGGCTATCTCACCCACCAGGAGGCTGTCCAAAAACAGCGGCGATCGCAGGTCTTGCTGTTGCTCGAAATCGATTCTGAAGTGACCCAGGGCATCATTCCGGGGAAATTGTTCGAATACCTCGCCTCGAATAGACCGATATTGGGAATCGGTCCTCCGCATTGGGAAGCCGGGGAAATCATCGAACAGACGAAAACGGGTAAGGTATTTGACCATACCGCGGAAGATGCATTAAAAAGTGTAATTTGGGATTGGTTCGAAAAATATCGGAGCAACAGCCTAAAGGTAACCGGAGTTGGCATCCAAGACTATAGCCGTCGGGCGCTGACCGAAAAACTGGCCAAGTATTTATAATGGGTATCATTCTAAAACAGTCATTGAACAATACGATCATCACCTATTTGGGATTTGGGATCGGTGCCGTGAACGTGATGTTTTTGTATACCAATTTCATGTCCGACGCCTATTATGGCCTGATTAATGTGATCTTGTCGGCATCGGCCGTACTAATGCCATTACTGGCTTTTGGAGTGCCCAATGCCCTTGTAAAGTTTTATAGCGCTTTTGAAAAGGAGCGTTCAAAAGATGGATTTTTGACCCTGATGTTGTTTTTGCCGTTGGTGTTGATCTTTCCCATTGGGCTTTTGACCTATTTGGCCAATGAAACCATAGGAAACTTCCTCTCCAAGGAAAATCCGATGGTAAAAGGCTATGTGTGGTATATTTTCTTGATCGGCATGGCCATGGCCTATTTTGAGGTTTTTTATGCCTGGGCAAGAATCCGTTTGAAATCGGTCTTCGGAAATTTCATGAAGGAAATCTTTTGCAGGGCAGGACAAACCCTCTTGCTGTTGCTGTTGTATTGGGATGTCATCACGATATCCTTCTTTTTAAAAGCCTTGGTCGGTTTTTATTTGGCGCGGACCGTGATCATGAAAATGTATGCCTTCCGTTTGCGCATGCCCAAAATTTCTTTCGACTGGCCCCAGAATACAACTTATATCATCAAATACAGCGCCTTGATCATTTTGGGGGGCTCAACCGCTATTGTGCTATTGGAGGTCGATAAGGTAATGCTGAACCAATTCATCAAAATTGAAAACGTGGCCTATTACAGTGTCGCGAGTTTTATGGCGATGGCCATTGCGGTTCCGACAAGATCGATGCATCAGATTACCTATCCCCTTACCGCTGAATTGCTGAACAAAAATGATCTTTCTTCCTTGAAATCCCTTTACCACAAAAGCTCCCTGACTTTGTTCATCATTTCTGGCCTATTGTTTATTTTGCTGCTACTCAATCTGGAGGATATCTATCAACTTTTGCCAACGAGCTATAGGGATGGTATCGTTATCGTGTTTTGGATCGGTTTGGCCAAACTTTATGATGCCATGATGGGAAACAATAATGCCATTTTATATAATTCGGACTATTATGTTTCCGTACTGCTCATGGGCGTTCTCTTGGCCATTCTTACGGTCTTTTTCAACCTTTGGCTTATTCCTAAATATGGGCTGGATGGGGCCGCCTACGCCAGTTTTGCCGCCTTTTTTATTTATAACACCATCAAACTCGTATTCGTACGATGGAAATATAATATGTATCCCTTCACCCTCGATACGTTTAGGGTTCTGGCGTTGCTTTTGTTAACAGTATCCTTGTTTTACTATTTGCAATTTCCATTTCACCCCCTGGTCAATATTGCGATCAAAAGTCTTTTGATGACCGCACTATACTTGGGGGTACTGTTCAGGTTCAAGATATCTGAAGATGTGATCGGGGTACTTTCCAAATTTTTTAATCGAAAGGGCTGATGTTCCCAATCGAATGGTGCTGATAGATTCCTTGTGGTCTGATCTGAAGCGCTTGCCTATAACAATTTTTCGCCGATTTCAAGCCAGCTGTTGGCCCGTTCATGGCCGTTGCTATTGATGTTGTGGGGCGATGTGAACAAGAGGGTCTTTCCGTTAAATGAATCAAGATTGTAAGTTCGATCGTCGATGAGCAGGTCGCCTTTCAAAATGTGTTTGTCCCCACATAAAATCCTATTCTTCCAATGGATAAATGGAAAATGCTCATCTAACCATATGGATTTTTCCCAGAGTGAATTGGGAAATTGCATGGCCGCGGAGGCGATAAAGATCTCATATTTCCGAGAGAGTGCCTTGAGCACTTCCTGGCTATCGGCGATGGGCTCCAAATTGAGGAAGAAACCTTCCGTGCGGGCGTGCAGGTGCACGCTATCCTGGTGGGCTTCCGGTACACTTTGCCAAACCTCTTTGCCCATACAGGCTTCTACGGTAAGTGACTCCTTGAATTCCCTATTGTATTTTTCGATATGGGCCCGATAGGTATCGGCAATAACCTCGTCCATATCCACAAAAAGTGTCATTTAAATAATTTTTTTGCGAAGTACGAAAAAATTAAGTTCACCCGTAAAGGTTTAAAATATTATTTTTAGATAAAATGTTGCTTTTTCAATGCCCACCCGAAAAAAACAGAACCCATGGCACAAGATCAAGAAGATTTCAGAAGAAAGGTCTCCATCCTTGGCCCTACAGCTTTTTCGAAAATTCGTTTGGGACTGCCCATGCAGCATGCGGCAGGCGTTTTAGGGGTAAAGGAGGCATTAAGGCATGGTTTCAAGGAGATGGGCATTATGCGTTCCATGAGGGCCTTGTTGGAGATGAACCAAGAAGATGGCTTTGATTGTCCCAGTTGTGCCTGGCCCAATCCCGAAAACCCTTCGAGCATTGCCGAATATTGCGAAAACGGCGCAAAAGCCTTGGCAGATGAAGCCACGACAAGCCACATCGGTGGGGCGTTCTTTGAACAATACTCGGTTGAGGCCCTATCCGAACTTTCCGATTACCATCTCAACAAGCTTGGTCGCCTAACAGAACCTTTGGTGCTGAGGCCCGGGAGTATTCACTATGAACCGATCAACTGGCAAAAGGCCTATGAGCTCATCGCAAAGGAACTCGGTAGCCTGGAATCGCCAAACGAGGCCATATTCTATACTTCCGGCCGATCGAGCAATGAAGCCGCGTTTTTATATGGCTTGTTCGCCAGGGCCTTTGGCACCAATAATATGCCCGATTGTTCGAATATGTGCCATGAATCAAGCGGATTGGCATTGAAGGAAACATTGGGCATTGGAAAAGGTTCGGCCAAGTTGGAAGATCTGTACGAGGCCGAGGTGGTGATCATCGCCGGACAAAATCCGGGGACCAATCATCCACGAATGTTGTCTGCGTTGGAAAAGTGTAAGGAAAATGGAGGAAAAATCATCAGTATCAACCCTTTGGGCGAAGCCGGCCTGGTCAATTTCAAGAATCCCCAGAAAATAAGAGGCTTGCTGGGATCTGGAACCGATATGGCCGATATCCATTTGGCAGTCCGAATCAACCAGGATATTCCACTTATCAAACTGATCATTAAGAAATTGGCCCTCTGGGACCAAACCAAAGGGGGAGCATTCGACCATGATTTTCTCAAAACATATGTCGACGGTTATGATCACTTGTTTCGCGATCTAGATCGTTACGATGAAGCCGAATTGCTCGACCAATGTGGAATTTCCGTTGGGCAAATTGTGGATGCCGTGGCCCTGTTGGCCACCAAATCGAAAATCGTGGTGTGCTGGGCAATGGGACTTACGCAACATAAGAACGGCGTGGCGACCATCAGGGAATATATCAACCTTTTGTTGCTGAAGGGCGCCATTGGGAAACCCGGTACCGGCACCTGTCCGGTTCGTGGCCACAGCAATGTGCAAGGGGATAGGAGTGTTGGCATTCAGCATTTTGTCGATGAGGAACTGAACCAAAGAATAGCCACCCACATGGGGTTTAAGCCACCCGATAAAGAAGGGTTCGATACCGTTGGTGCCATGAAGGCCATGTACGAGGGCAAAGCCAAGATATTTATGGCCCTTGGCGGAAACTTTTTGATGGCAGCTTCCGATACCTATTATACGGCCGAGGCCCTGCAAAGATGTGCTTTAACCGTACAGATCAGTACCAAATTGAACCGCACCCATTTGGTGACGGGAAAAACCGCTTTAATCCTACCCACCTTTGGGCGATCCGAAAAAGATCTAAAGGGGGAAAAGTCCCGTTACCTCACCATGGAAGATAGCATGGGCAGGGTAAGGCAATCAAAAGGGCTATTAAAACCGGCTTCTACGCAGATAAAAAGTGAACCGGAAATTATTGCGGAAATGGCCCACACCTACTTTAAGGGCAATCATCCCGTAAACTGGTTGGCCATGGGAGAAAACTATGAACTCATTAGAGAAAGCATCGATAAAGTGGCCAAAGGTTTTTCGGATACCAACAATCGTTCTAAAGGTATCGGCTACTATCTCCCCAATAATGTCAGGGAACTTGATTTCAGCATGTTGCCCAATGGAAAGGCACAACTTACCCTCAATGCCTTGCCCGACCATTCTATGGGCGAGGATGAATTTTTGCTCATGACGGTGCGCTCACACGATCAGTTCAATACCACGGTATATGGTTTGGATGACCGATACAGAGGGGTCTACAATGAAAGAAGGGTATTGTTTATGAACCCTGCCGATATGAAACGACAAAATCTAAAAAAACTGGAAGCTGTGGATATCATCAGTGCATATGATGGGGTGGAACGCCGTGCGCAACGTTTCCGAATCGTACCCTATGAAATCCCCTGTGGAAACCTGGCGGCTTATTTTCCCGAAACCAATGTGCTGGTGCCCTTCGACCATTATGCAGATGGCAGTAACACCCCTATAAGTAAGTCGATCAAGGTAAAATTGACCAAGGCCGAGCATGATCAAAAAAACCCCGCAATGGATAAATCCACCGCGGGGTAAACAACTAACCAACCTAAAAACTATCTTAATTATTTTTAGAACTTCTAGTTCTTGCGTTTGCGGTCCCCGTACTTCTTGAACTCCTAGCAGGTGCCTGTACCGCTTTTTTGGTCGTATTGGTGCTCCTGCTCCTGGAAACCGTACTTCGGCTTCTGTTGGGCGCTGCACTGCGTGCCGGCGACTTTATGCTTGAAGTGCTCCTGTTCACCGAGCTACTTTTTGGGGCAGTGCTTGCAGACCTTTGAGCCACGCTATTGGTTCTGCTGGCCTGGGCTTTGCCAGAATTGTTTGAAACAGACCTGTTCCCTGAACTCCTGGTAATCGCCCTGCGCTCTATCTGCTTTGATCGGTCAACGCTTGATGGACCTGCGGTTTTAGTACTGGATCGGCTCACACTTCGCCCGGAGGCGTTGTTCTTGGAGACCCGATTGGTCCTTGCTACCTCATTACGGGCGGAAGTTCCGCTGGTTCGCATTTGCTTGCCCTCGCTTCTGGCCACGGTGCTGTTTGACCGTATTCCGGAAGTTCTTCGTCCCAGGTCTTCCCGCGCAGCTACCCTTTTATCATTTCGATATATGGTGGCCCTTTCATTTCTTACGCTGTTATATCTATGCTCACGACCGATGGTGGCATAAGCGCGCCTTTGGTTGTAACGATAAGGGGCATAGTAGGTATATCGGATGGGGGAATAGTACCTTCTATACGGGCTGTTGTACACCAGGCAAAATCCAAGGGCCGGTCTTGCAAAATAAGCGTGGAAAGGGGCATAGGTATAATAACGGTTGTACACGTTGATATAGCCGGTATGGTAATTGTAAAATCCCCTGTTGTTGTAATAGACATACATGCCGCCCAGTCGGAAAACCCGTCCACGGTTATAGCTGATGTCAACATTGCCAATTTGCGTTACACGCCCGTAAAAGTCATAGTAAACGGGGATATTCTCTACCTGGATCACTGCACCATAGTCATCATATTGCGCAAATGGACTATAATCGTAACCGGAATTGAAGGTAACCGAAACCCCATTGTAGTTTCTTATGTTGTTATCTATATAAAAATCGAACTCCCCATCAGGAAATACGGCAAACGTAATGCCGTCTTCGACAAAAATAAAGGAGTTGTTGTATCTATAAGCATTGCCGATTGCAACCTTATCTTCATTAATACCTGTGGCCATGATACCAGAGGTACCTAAAAAAAGCGCCGTAAAGATGAGTACTAAGTTTTTCATGATATAAGGTTTTAAATTAACGAAGGCAACTATTTGCATTCCCTTACCATATACCAAACAGCGTGCCAAAGATTAAATACTAATAATAATATATTGATTATCAGTATATTAAATCAAACAAGAATGAAGACGTTAGAATATTGGGCCGATTGATTTATATATTCCCAAGGTGTTTTAAATAAGAATTTGAAGTAAAATCGGAAGGCAGGCACCAGCTGAAATGCGCCCATTAAAGATCAAATCAATTTTTCCCTGAGATAATGGGCGGTAAAGGAATCTTGACTGGTGATCAGTTCCTCAGGGGTCCCATGGGCCAGAAGTTGGCCACCACGTTCCCCGCCTTCAGGTCCAAGGTCGATGATATGGTCTGCACATTTGATGAGATCGATATTGTGTTCGATCACAACCACCGAATGGCCATTTTCGATAAGGGCATCGAACGACTTCAACAATTTTTTGATATCATGGAAATGCAGGCCGGTTGTGGGTTCGTCAAAGATGAAGAGTGCCTTGTCTTTTGTGCTGCCCTTTACAAGGAAGGAAGCGAGCTTGATACGCTGTGCCTCTCCACCCGAAAGGGTGGAAGAGGATTGGCCCAGGGTAACGTAACCCAAGCCTACATCCTGCAAAGGTTTCAGTTTGTTCATAATTTTTTGCTGCAGGTGTTTTTCAAAGAAAGCGATGGCATCATCGATGGTCATGTTGAGAAGATCGTCAATCGAAGCGTCTTCGAATTTCACTTCCAGGACTTCCTTTTTAAATCGCTTGCCGCCACAGGTATCACATTCTAAATGTACATCGGCCATAAATTGCATTTCCACGGTGATTTCGCCTTCGCCTTTGCATTTTTCACAACGGCCACCATCAACATTAAAGGAAAAGTGCTTTGCTTGATAGCCTCTTATCTTGCTGAGTTTTTGTTGGGCATAAAGGTTCCGGATATCGTCGTATGCTTTGATATAGGTCACGGGATTGGAACGGGAAGATCTGCCTATGGGGTTTTGGTCTACGAACTCCACATGCTTGACCGATTGATACTTGCCCTCAATCGAAGTAAATTGACCCGTTTTTTCGCCATATCCCCCAACTTCCTTCTGAATGATCGGGTAGAGGAGTTTTTTGACCAGGGTACTCTTACCGCTGCCCGAAACGCCGGTGACCACGGTTAACATGTTCAAAGGGAAGGTCACGTCGATATTCTTGAGGTTGTTTTCCCTGGCGCCCTTGATCGTGATAAAATTTTTGGAAGTTCTTCGTTTCCCTGGTACTTCAATGGCCAAGGTACCGTTCAAGTAACCGGCGGTGAGGGAAGAAGTCATCAATATTTCATCAAAAGTACCATTCGCCATGACTTGTCCTCCATGGGTTCCGGCTTCCGGTCCGATATCGATGATCTTATCGGCGGCCCTCATGATGTCTTCATCGTGCTCCACGACGATGACCGTATTGCCCAGATTTCGCAACGCTTTCAGAACCGTAATAAGATTTTCGGTGTCTTTGGGGTGGAGACCGATACTGGGCTCATCCAAAATATACATACTTCCCACCAAACTACTGCCCAGGGAAGTGGCCAGATTGATGCGCTGGCTCTCGCCCCCCGAGAGAGAGTTCGATTTACGGTTTAAAGTGAGATAGCCCAATCCTACCTGGTTCAAAAATCCCAATCGCATATTGATTTCGGTCAGCAGACGGGCCGCTATTTGAAGGTCGTGCGCACTGAGCTTTAAATCCTCAAAAAACAGAATCAGCTTTTCCATGGGCAATTCTACTAAATCGGATATCGATTTACCGTTCACTTTCACATAGTCGGTTTCCGGCCTGAGTCTTTTTCCTTTACAGGCATTGCATTTGGTCTTTCCCCTATATCGGGACAACATCACCCTGTTCTGTATCTTATAGCTCTTTTCCTCCAGCATGGCAAAAAACTTGTCCAGTCCAATAAAGTGGTCATTGCCGTTCCAAACGAGCCTTTGCTGCGCCTCGGTAAGCTGGAACCATGGTTTATGTATGGGAAAGTCGAAAAGATAGGCACTATTGACCAACTGGTCGCGGTACCAGCCCATGCTTTCGCCCCGCCAGGGAAAAATGGCATTTTCATAGACCGAGAGCGCGGTATTCGGTACCACCAGCGCTTCGTCAATACCTATCACATCTCCATATCCTTCGCATTTGGGGCAGGCACCATAAGGGTTGTTGAAACTGAACAGGTGCACATTGGGTTCTAAAAATGACATCCCGTCCAACTCGAAATTGCTGCTGAAGAAAGTTTGTTTCTTTGTTTCCAAGGTTTCTAGGATGCATTGTCCCTTCCCCTCAAAAAAAGCGGTATCCACCGCATTGGCCAATCTGTTGAAGAAGTCTTCATCGTTTTGTACAATGATCCTATCGATAACCAGGTAAAATTCGCGCCCAATATCCTGTGGTGCCGCATCGATACGGATTACTTCGCCCTTGTATAGGATACGTGCATAACCTTGTTTCGACAATAACTGTAGTGATTTGAGCGTATCCCTTTTCACATCGACCTTGATAGGGGAGAGGAGCAGGAGTTTGGTGCCCTCAGAATAGTTCTTTACATGATTGATGACATCGGTCACCGTGTGCTTTTT
Organism: uncultured Flavobacteriaceae bacterium; assembly: GCA_963760375.1. Taxonomy (GTDB): domain Bacteria; phylum Bacteroidota; class Bacteroidia; order Flavobacteriales; family Flavobacteriaceae; genus Pelagihabitans. The sequence continues at coordinate 1,123,546 of CAVXCS010000005.1, forward strand.
AACCTCATTCCCTGAAATTGGGGATAGGGTCTTTCCTATTCTCGCATAAAGAAGTTTTAGGTAATCATAAATTTCCGTGGTGGTACCTACCGTGGATCTTGGGTTCGTAGAATTTACCTTTTGTTCTATGGCTATGGCCGGCGCAATCCCTTTTATATAGTCTACCTTGGGTTTGTCGAGCTTTCCCAGGAATTGTCTGGCATAGGACGAAAGACTTTCGACATAACGTCGCTGCCCTTCGGCGTATAAGGTATCGAAAGCCAAACTGGATTTGCCCGAACCCGAAAGCCCGGTAATCACAACCAGCTTGTTTCTGGGAATGACCACATCAATATTCTTGAGATTGTGCAGTTTTGCCCCTTTGATAATGATGTTTTCCTTCGGGTTTACTTCCAGTATCGCAGTCATTTCTTTCATAAGAATCGCAAAGATACGATATGCACGTATTTATAACCAGAACTTGTTGGCCCACCTTTGAATTTTGAGTTCTTAACTTTCAAATTTGCTTATTACGTTTAAAATTCTCTATATTTGAACTTAATTAAACGTTAAAAGCGTATAGATAAACAATTACTTTTTTAGAATTAAGAAATTAGCCGTAAGCCTATAACCCCAATTAGGCAGGTATTTTTAACCAAAAAAAAGTAATTGTTATGGAAGTACTTATCGAAGATTCCCTACTGATCTCAAACTACATCAACGGAGACGAAAGAGCTATCGAAATCCTCATCAACAAGCACAATCAACGAATCAGCAGTTTTATTTATTCCAAGGTCAACGACCGTACCATTACCGAAGATATTTTTCAGGATACCTTTATTAAGGTAATCAGGACCCTCAAAAGAGGTACTTATAGCGAAGAAGGTAAATTTTTGCCATGGGTAATGCGTATTGCACATAACCTGATTATCGATCATTACAGAAAACATAGTCGCATGCCTATTTTTGAAGGCAATGACAATTTCAACATCTTCTCCGTTGTCGGGGATGACAAGCTGGACATTGAACGACAACTGATCAAAGATCAAATAGATTCCGATCTCAATTTGTTGATCGAAGAATTACCGAAAGATCAACGCGATGTACTCTATATGCGAATTTATAAGGATATGAGCTTTAAGGAAATATCGGAAATTACCGGGGTCAGCATCAATACCGCACTGGGCCGGATGCGTTATGCCCTGATCAATATTAGAAAGATCATCGAGAAGCATAACATTGTTTTAACGATTTAATCGGCCGAAGGTCGAACAGTTTTACTATATTTATTTCGTTCCCGTTCTCCTATTTATAAAAGCGAAATGATATGGAAAACATTTACTCAAAGAATCAAAAGAAATGCAGACTTGTAAAGGCTAAGCCGGAAACGGTAAAATTTTTGGTGGATTATTCAAAATCCTTGAAGATCACCAAAGCAAGGGGCATCAAATTCGAGGGAAATCTCAATTAGCCTTTTAAAATATGGAAAAGAACCCCTTGGGAAACCAAGGGGTTTTTTTATGCAACGAATTCCCGCGGTCTGTTGGGTACAATAACAGATGCGGTATTTTATTCATTTCAAATCAACCAGAAGCATCAATTTCATCCTGCATTCGAATGACCTTTATTGGAAAAGGTCGCGATTGTCCATCGTCAACGTGGGCAACTGATAAAAATTGCGCAGAAGAAGCGTGCCAAACCTATAAAACGGCATTTCACATCAAAAACGGCTGCTTTGACAACAATGTTTTTTTCAGACAATGGGTATTATATAGTTTTATCTCATCATTAACAAAGGAACCATGGTTTTACATACGCCATCAACCTAAAAAAAGAAATCGGGATTTAAAAAGCTTTCATATTAAGAAAGCCCCTAAACGTAACCTAAACCAAGATTGTATGGAATTTCAAGTTGAAGACTCAGTATTAGTGAACAACTACATCAGTGGTGATGAAAAAGCGTTGGAAATATTGATCAACCGACACAACCAACGAATCTCCAGTTTTATCTATTCCAAGGTGATGGATAGGGATGTGACCGAAGATATCTTCCAAGATACCTTTATTAAGGTGATCAAAACCCTTAAAAAAGGCAACTACAGTGAAGAGGGTAAGTTTTTGCCATGGGTGATGCGCATTGCGCACAACCTGATCATCGATCATTTTAGGCGAAACAAAAGAATGCCAATGTTCGAAGGCAGCGATGACTTCAATATCTTCTCTGTAATCGGTGACGATAAGCTCAATGCCGAAAAACAAATCATCAAAGACCAGATCGATACCGATTTGAGATTATTGATCGAGGAACTTCCGGATGACCAGAAAGAGGTGCTGCTGATGCGCATCTACAAAGATATGAGCTTTAAGGAAATTTCAGAAAATACGGGTGTCAGCATCAATACCGCCTTGGGAAGGATGCGCTATGCCCTGATCAACCTTCGTAAAATCATAGAAAGACACAATATCGTACTCACCAATTAAAATATCTTATTTAGCGTAAAACAATATTTATATGTTGGCGTCGTTATTCTATATATAACTATACGATCAACAATATGGAAAAAATTTACGCTATTCTCCAAAAAGATTGTAAACTTCATAAAGCTTGCCCCGAGACCATTAGGTTGTTGGTAGATTATTCCAAATCACTTCATGTGGTGGAATATGGCAAGTTCAAGTTTGAGAACAATTTGAATTGAAATTACAAAAGATTCGGCCCGTTACTTACGGGCTTTTTTTTTGTAATACTCCTGGATCACCTTCTTTCTTCCTATAGTACTTGTAATCACATCCTTTTCTAGATCCCAGCCTCGGGCAGGACTGTATTCCCTTCCGTACCAGATGATTTGCAGATGTAAGTCGTTCCATAATGCTTTTGGAAAGAGTCTTTTGGCATCCTTTTCGGTTTGAACCACATTTTTTCCGTTGGAGAAACCCCATCGATACATGAGCCTATGGATATGGGTATCGACCGGAAAAGCCGGTATCCCGAAGGCTTGGGAGACTACAACACTCGCCGTTTTATGGCCAACGCTGGGGAGTTCCTCCAGATACTCCAACTTGGTGGGTACGTCCCCACCATATTTGTCGATCAATATTTGTGAAAGGCCGTGTATGCCTTTTGATTTCATCGGAGAAAGTCCGACAGGCTTAATAATTTCCCGTATTTGTTCAATTGTCAATTTTACCATGTCGAAAGGATTGTCTGCCTTTTCAAAAAGTAACGGCGTGATTTGATTTACCTTTACATCGGTGCTTTGGGCCGAAAGCAGCACGGCTATCAGAAGGGTGTAGGGGTCTTTGTGCTCCAATGGCCTTGGGATGACGGGATAAAGTTTTTGAAGGGTATCAATTGTAAAGGCAACACTTTCCGATTTGGTCATTATTGTTTAATTTTGAAAAAAAAATAATAAACATAAAATTAAAAAAATAAGCTATGAAAACGCTCAAGGTAGGGGATAAAGTGCCCCAGTTCGTCTCCAAGGATCAAGATGGCAATTCGGTTTCACTCGCCGATTATAAGGGAAAAAAGCTGATCGTATTCTTTTATCCCGCTGCGAATACTCCGGGTTGTACCGCCGAGGCCTGCAATCTACGTGATAATTATGCCGACCTTCAGGCCCAGGGCTTTCATTTATTGGGCGTCAGTGCCGATTCCCAAAAGAAACAGGCCTCGTTCAGGGACAAATTTGAATTTCCCTTTCCGCTGTTGGCAGATGAGGACCATACCGTCATCAATGCTTTTGGCGTTTGGGGACCTAAAAAATTTATGGGAAGGGACTATGATGGCATCCATCGAACGACCTTTGTCATTGATGGCGAGAGCAAGGTTTCAAGGGTGATAGACAAGGTCAATACCAAGGACCATGCTGCCCAATTGCTAGATTAAGAGTGTTTTGTTTTGGGGGCGGGATAACCCTTTGATGCTACTTTCTCTTTTTCCACCTTATCATGCTTTCGGGTAAACAGGTGTTTTTCCTTGATGATTTCGGCAATGCCTTCAGGGAGCATTTCCTCCCATCCGCTTTCCCCGTTCATGATTTTCTTGAGAACGTCTCTCGAGAAGATATCCATGATTTCAGGGTCATAGTCTATAATGTCCATGACCTTGCCATTGTATTTGAAGAACTTGTACAGTTCTTTCATCCTTGGATGTACCTTCACATTATTGCTGGTCATGATTTGGCCAGTCTCCGCATTTTTCATCGGATATAGATAAACCTGCAGGTCTTTGAAGAACAGTTTGCCAAATGCTTCCAAGATGCCACCGCTCAGATGGCGGTAATATTTTTCGTCGAAGATATCGACCAGGTTATTGACACCCATGGTGAGCCCAATCTTCGCTTTGGTATAATTGTTGAAATATTCCACCAACTTGTAATACTCCTGAAATTTAGAAATCATTACGGTCTGCCCTAGGGAACATAAAAGTTCGGCACGATCCATGAAATCTTGTTCATCGATTTCTCCGGAAGCCCTGAGGTTGCTCAAGGTTATTTCAAAAATAATGATCGTATGGTCGGGGTCGACCGATGGATCCCTGCTAAAAATATCAAAGGATTTATGATACATATCGGTATTTACCTTGGTCACCGGCCTAAAACTTCCCCTGAGGGCCAGAATGTTCTTCTTATATAGCTCTGCCGCCGGCAACAGGTTATTTCCGTCTGGACCGAACATCACCGCGTCGGTCATATCGTTACGGATCAGCTGCAGGCTCATCAAACGATTATCGACGTCCTTAAAATTGGGGCCTGAAAAGTTGACCATGTCGATTTCTATGGTATCCTTATCGATATGGTCGTATAGATATTTTAATAATTTCCTTGGCTTGTCGTATTTATAAAAGGCACCGTAGATAAGGTTCACTCCAACGGTCCCTAAGGTTTCTTGTTGGAGCCTGGCTTCATTTTGTTTAAATCGGATGTGCAGTATAATTTCATCCAGTTCTTCCTGTTCCGGATCTAATTGGTATCGTATTCCGAGCCAGCCGTGGCCTTTGTACCGTTTCGAAAAATCGATGGTAGCCACTGTATTGGCATAGGAGAAGAACAGTCTTTCAGGGTGTTTTTTACGGCTGATCCGTTCTTTCATCAGACCCATCTCATGCTCCAGCATTTTCTTCAAGCGCGATTCCGTAACATAACGCCCATCATCCTCTACCCCGTAGATGGCATCGCTAAAATCTTTATCGTAAGCGCTCATGGCCTTGGCTATGGTTCCGGAAGCTCCGCCGGACCTAAAAAAATGCCGGGCGGTTTCCTGTCCGGCGCCTATTTCGGAAAAAGTCCCATAGATATCCGGATTAAGATTGATCCGTAAGGTTTTAGCCTTAAGGGAGGGAATATTTTCGAATGCGGAGTCCCGATCTAGAACTGAGGCCATTTTATGTATTTTGCTTTGAACAAAGTTAAGAAGTTCAGGCCATCTTTTAACCAATTATGTTATAAATTTGAACTTCATACCAATTGTTTTGAAAATCACATTTTTAGGAACAGGAACCTCACAGGGCATACCGGTAATCGGCAGCCAGCACCCGGTATGCTTGAGCAAAAATCCAAAGGACAAAAGACTGCGCGTTTCGGTAATGGTTTCGTGGAACGATCATAATATCGTGATCGACTGCGGTCCTGATTTTCGACAGCAGATGTTACGGCATAAAGTGTCAAAAATCGATGGTATCCTCTTTACCCACGAGCACGCAGATCATACGGCAGGAATCGATGACATACGTCCTTTTTTCTTTAGACAGGGCGATATCCCGATATATGCACAGGAAAGGGTGGTAGCTTCCCTTAAAAAACGTTTCGACTATATCTTTGCCGATGAGAATAGATACCCGGGCGCACCTGCGGTTGCCGTACATACCCTCGACAAAGACACTCCTTTTAAAATTGACGAGGTACTCGTGGTACCCATAGAAGTGCTTCACAACCGGCTTCCAATACTCGGTTTTCGGATGAACGATTTTACCTACCTGACCGATGTAAAGACTGTCCCGGAAAAGGAAATCGAAAAGATGGTCGATACAAAGGTCTTGGTGGTCAATGCCCTTAGGGAGGAACCCCACCATTCCCACTTCAATCTGGAGGAAGCGCTCGCCTTTGTGGACAAGGTAAAACCCCAAACGGCCTATTTCACCCATATCAGCCATTTGTTGGGTTTTCATGATGAGGTGGAAAAAAAACTACCGAAAAACGTACATTTGGCCTTTGACAATTTGATCATAGATCTTTAAACGGGGAAATATGGTTGAAGCAAAATATGTAAAATTAACCCAATCCTGATTCCGTGAAAAGTAAAATTTATCTCTACCTCTTTATCTTCTCCGCACTGATCTGTCTTTACCTTTTTGTGAGCAGCGGTAAAATGGCAACGGCAAAAGACGATTCCATAAAAAATCTGCAAGCTGAAGTGGAACGGCTCAAAGATTCAGTGCAGAAAACACAGCTCAAGGCTTTGGACATGCAATATTTTTCCTTGGAGAACAATGATGATGCCATGGCTTATTATGAACATCTGAACCTGAAAGACCCATCTCGCTATGTCGCCGACAAGCTTCTCGAAACGAACGAGCGCAAAGGGGACAACCCGCTGATCCCCTATGAGGGCATGGAGAACGATTTCAAAATCAATAAAATAAAGCTGCTGAACCACAAATGGATCATCGCTGATTTTTCGGACGGCAAGTATTGGGGCGAATTGTTGATCAAGTATGAACTCAAAGAAGATCTGGGGGTCGATTTTACCACGATGGACCACCTTTTGTATACCCGTAGCAATTAAGCGTTTTTAAGAAGCCATTTTTTGAAACTTTCGAAGTTGCGGGGTGAAACACCATGGCCGACGGGGAATTCTTCATACACATAGGGTATGTTCAAACCTTCAAGGAACTTCGGAATACGCTGCGCCCATTCCGACGGAATCACCTGGTCTACCTGCCCATGCGAAGCATAAATGAGAAGATTATCGTGGTTCTTGGCACGATACCCTTCCAAAAGTATCTTTTCGTTGATATAACCACTCAAACCGATCAATCGTTTTATTTTTTCGGGATAGGATAGGGCTAGTGCATAACTTAATATGGTTCCTTGGCTGAAACCGAGCAGCGTTACGTCTTTATCATCCAATCCATAAGCGGAACAGGCCTCCTCAATAAAGTACAGGATTTTTTCACGGGAGGCTATGGCTTGCTGGTCATCGCTCCACTTGCCCTGATCCGCATCAAAATGAATGGCATACCAAGCGTAACCAAAAGGATCTAGGGAAAAGGGGGCACGAATTGAAATAATGGCGTAGTGCCCGGGCAATTCAGGAGCGAATGAAAACAGATCTTCCTCATTGCTGCCATAACCATGGAGCATGAAAATTACGGGTGCTTTTCCCGATGTGAGTTCGGAGGGTTTGATAAGGTGTACCAAGGAGAGTGGGGCAGTGGTCATTTTATGGTATGAAGGTGAACCATTTTTGAAAAAAGGGACCCAGCACGGGAACATTATTCAATTTTCCGCTAATCGCACCGATAAAGCCATAGCCCCAGAGCACCAGATAACAGATATAGAGTCCGTACCAGGCATAGACATTGAACCATTGGCTCAAAAAAAGTGCGAAGGCCAAAAAGAATAGATGTAAACCGAAGGCCTGTCTGATATGGAATCGTGCAAAGGCATTTTTGCTTTCCATGTTCATGCTCAGTGCGATCAAAGCCCCGACCATGGTGAGATAGGCGACCACCGCCGTTGTTCTTCCGCTTTTTACTTCTTCCATAGGGCTAAATTTAGGGCAACAAAAAATAATGCACAAAAAAAAGAGGTCTGTTGCAGACCTCCTTCATCTTGTTTTCAAAAAACATCAACCCCCAATAGTACCTATAACGGGCAACGGTTGTTCCTTGAGATTGATCGCATTCACAATGCCCATGATCCATAATACCAAGACCAGAATGGAAATCACCGTTGTGACCATTCCCACACCCGAAGGGAGAAACATTCCCAAAACGTAGTTTGCGATGCCCAAAATGGCAACCCTCAACGACTGTCCGATATGGAACGCGGTAAATTCATTTTTTTTATCATTGTTCATGATAAAGGCAATCAGCAGGCCTATCCAAGTGATGTAGCACACTATGGCCATTGTTTTTCCGGCTTCTTTTGTTTGTTGATCCACTTTTAATTGATTTTTAGGTTGGCTATTTATTTGTCCCCCTAATTTAATCAAATAATCAACATGTTGTTGCAAACCGTTCCATAAACGGTGCCCTTCATTGTATTTCCCAGAAAAGCGGAATTTTTTGAGGTACTGATGAGGTTCTCCTTTTGCAGAACATATTCCGATTCGGTCTCGAACAAACTCAGACATGCGGGTTCCCCTTCCTTAATTTTTGGGGTAACCAACCCATATCGTTCCCTGCCTCTGGTCAATAAGGTTATAGCCATCTCTGCCCCGAATATTTGGTTCAGGATGCCAAAAGCGCTTTCAAGCCCTATGGTGCCGTAAGCCGCATTGTCGAATTCGATACGTTTTTGTTCGATATCCATAGGGGTATGGTTAGTGGTCACAAAATCGACGATCCCGTCCTTAAGACCCTTGATCAGTGCTTTGACATCGGTGTTGTTCCTTAAGGGGGGCATTACCTTGAAATGGGTATCGAAATCTTCCAGTTCTTTTTCGGTGAACCATAAGTGGTGTACCGACACGCTGCAACTGACATCCAAACCTTTTTTCTTGGCTTCCGCGATCAATTTTACAGAGCCTGCGGTTGAAATGGTAGGGATATGCAAGGAACCGCCAGTATATTCCAAAATATTGAGATCGCGTGCAATCTGGAGCTCTTCTGCCAGCGAAGGAATCCCTTTTAAGCCAAGCGTAGTGGCCGTAGGCCCTTCGTTCACTATACCTTTCCCCGCAATTTGCAGGTCCATGGGAAAGGAATAAATCAGTCCGTCGAAATTCTGACCGTACTGGAGCGCTATTTTGAACAGGTTGGAATTCTGCAAAGGGCGTTGAAAATCATAAAAACCCACAGCACCTGCATTCTTCATATCGAAGAGTTCGGCCAATCTTTCCCCTTCGGCTTTTACTGTTAAGGTACCCAAGGGATGCAAGTTGGTCCCTTGCGATTTTGAGGCATTGATCAGAAAAATAATATCGGAGCTGCTATCGGGTACAGGATATGAATTCGGATTGAGTACAATATCGGTAAATCCGCTTTTTCCGGCCGTATATAACCCATTTGCTATCGTTTCCCGCTCCTCGTACCCAGGTTCGCCGAAGCAAACACCGCTGTCGAACCAGCCAATCGAAACATAAAGGTTTTTAAGATCGACCACCCGGGTATTTTGCGAGGGTTCCAATTTTTGGGCGATTTTTTCTATGATACCGTTTTTGATAAAGATGTCGCGCTTTTTTAAATGGAGCTCCTTATTGGACCCATCGATAATTCTAGCCGATTTGAGCAGTATGTTCATTTTCCTTGTTTACGGATATCGTTTTCGATTTTCTTCGGCATTTTACCCACTTTCTTTACGTGCACCGAAGTCATAAGGGAGTGGATTATTTAAATATTTTTTGGATGATCATTTCAACCGCAAGCAAAAGCAATGCTAAAATAACAAACCATTTCCAAAGCTCGGTTATGCGATTGTCTTTTTCCATGTTCTCAAAAAGCGCATCGACCGAAGTGTTTCTGCTGGCATTTTTAAGTTGCTCCAGGTTGAGGTAATCCAACCTGCTTTCCTTTCGGTCATAATTGAAGCTTATTTTTTCCAATTCCAAGTCATCTTCCATGATGCCGTATATGCCGTCATCACCCAACCCTTGGTCGAAACTCAGGGTTACCTTATTGGCCAAGGATTGCTGCTGTGGTATGAATTCGTAAGCGCCTTTGGTCAATTTAAGGATGTGGTCCTTAGCAAGAACTACGGGAATATCGAGCTTTTCGGGTCGGCCCAAAACCGAATATAATTGTTGCATTTTAAGACTGTTGAGTCCCATTTGATAAAAGGTAGGTACAATTAGCGGAGAATTTTTGAAATTGGTGTTTTCTTCGTTCAACGGTGCCGTAAACAGGAATATTCCATCAATGCCGGTTAAAAAGGGAGCGTTGTCTTGAATGGATAATAGAACGGGGGCCTTGGTTTTAATCCTAAAGTATTCTTTCAATTTTGGAAATTGAAAGTTGACCACTTTTCCTTCGAATACATTGCGATAAAGGGGATGGGAAAATGAAATGCCGGTAATGTTTTGCTCCGACCGTACTTTTTCTTGCACTGCGGTCGCAAAATAGTTGGCCATGAGCATATTAAAGGAATTATAATCCAGGTCTTTGGAAGGGATCACTACCAAATTCCCTCCATTTTCGGTAAATGATTTTAAACTGGTTGTCATTGGGTTGGGAATATTGACCAACTCATTGAGGACAATCAAATTTTGATTGGGGATATCCGCATAATTCAAGTTTTTGAGCGCCGCCGATGAAAATTGAAATTCATCTTCGGTAAAGATGCGACGAAGGAAGTCATCATTGGCATCTCCAATCGAAAGCACCTTTATTTTATCCCTTTTATTGAGATTGAAATAAAAGTGGTTGTCATAAACCAGATCATTGTCCAAAATCTCAAGCTTTCCATCGATTGCGTCATTAAGGGGCAATGTAAACTTAACCAGGGCCTTGCCATCTGCATCAAAAATGGCAGCGGTCTTTGCGATCAATCTTTCCCCATCATAAAGCGAAACCGGCGTATTTTCACTCTGGCCATGGCTCGATAGCATGGCCGAAATTTCTATGTTATCCGAGGTTTCGTCACTTACGAACAGACTATCGATGGAAATATTCCGGTTCTCATCGGGCCGCTGTTGTACCAAATGATATTGTACTTGAACGGTAGAATCCAATGGTGTCAATCCCAAGTTGCCCTGAAAATCGGAAATGATGATGAAGTGCTTTTCATTATCGGTAGACTCACTGAAGTATGATTTGCCCTTGAGCGTAATTTCCTTTAAGTTCAATGGCTTGATGGTATGGCCAAGTCCCAACAGATCGTTCTTGATGTCGGTCATGTCTGTGTTTTCATAAACCTTATCATTGGTAAATAAGGAGAAGACCTCAACATTGGAAGCCGACCGGATCAGTCCTTGCACCGCATTTTCCAGCAAAGTGTTTCCGTCCGCCTTGGCTTGCATGCTGAACGAATCATCGAGATAAATGACCAGTTCCTTTTGTTTCAGGGCTGATTTTTCTGCAAAAAAGGGTTGTGCAAAGGCAAAGACCAGGGCAGTGATCAAGGCCATTCTGGTGAGGAGCAACAACCATTTTTTCAGGGTATTGCTGCGCCTCGATTGCGATGCTACCTTTTTAAGAAATTTGACGTTGGTAAACGGGGTCTTCTTATAGCGACGAAGTTGGAAAAGATGGACTAAAATTGGAATCAGCAGTAGGAGTAGGGCCCAAAGGAGTTCTGGATATTTAAACTGCATTTCCTGATTTGATTAGGCAAATATAGCTAAAAATGATCTTGGAACGGTTCCCGACCTGGGCAAAATCCAATTGTGAAATAAGGAATATGGAGGTCAAGGTGCATTTTTTGTACAGCCGTATTGGGGAGCCCAAACCACTAACAGAAAAAAAAATAATCCAAACCTTCCTTTTTCTCCAAGCCAAAAAAATAATCCCGGATCTGTGTTTGGGCCGCTTCATTGGCAACCGTGATGATGCTCTGGGCATTTTCAAAACCTGCATATCGATCGAAATGGAGCATCTCTTGGCCATATATCGATTTTCCGATTTTTTTGGGGTTATCGCAGATCCAATGAAATGCGATTTTTTGTTTTACCAACTGTCGTGCAATATCCTTTCCCTTATTGCCCGCGCCCCAGAGCACCAAAGGGCGTTCGGTTTCGCGATCCAATTTTAGAAAATAGAAGAGCTTGATGCCCAAAAAATAGTTTTGGGCATAGTGTTCACTGGTCCTGGAGGTACGGGAATCATAATCGCGCCAATGGTGCAGAACTTGGTCACAAGGAATGCATTTCAGCTTCTTTTCGTAAAATCGGAACGTCAGATCATAATCTTCAGGGTATCGGTCGGGTTCAAATGCCCCACACGCATCGAGATCAACTCTGTGCACCATCCAGCAAGGGGAGGGGATGACACATTCCTTATAGATCTCCTCGAAATTGCTCCCCTTGGCGGTGAGCGCGTTCAACCAATGTTCATAGCGTTCATATCCATTGCTGATACCGCGATGCGAGAAGTACTTGACCTTTCCTATGGCGATATGCCCACTGCCCTTGGAACGCAACGCATTGACCATCACCGCCAATTTTTGGGGACTCATGATATCATCGGAATCCATCCGTGTGATCAGTTCACCTTGGGAGGCTGCATAGGCCGACTTCAAGGCATCGATGATGCCATTTCCCTTATTATCGAGACTTTTTATTCGCGGATCATTTTGGGCAAATTGATCGATGATTTCCTGACTATGGTCGGAAGAATGGTCATTGACCGCCAGGACTTCCCAATGTGGATAACTTTGGACAAGTACCGAAAGTATGCATTCGCGAAGATACTCCTCCGTGTTTTTATAGGGGATGAGGATACTGACCAAAGGCAATTTCATAGCTGCAATGTAGTAAAAATGCCTTTTTTCGAAGACAATTTCATGGTGGAGGAACGCAATTTAAAATTACGTTTATAAGAATAATTCTTTCAAATCGTTTTAGCTAATAGAAAAAGCTTTCTATATTTGCACCCGCATTGGAGAAATGGCAGAGCGGTCGAATGCGGCAGTCTTGAAAACTGTTGAGGGTCACACCTCCGGGGGTTCGAATCCCTCTTTCTCCGCAAAAGGAAACCCATAACGAACGTTATGGGTTTTTTGTTTTCTGGAGCCTCCGAAGTTCACTTCGAGGAGGCGGAAGGAAACAAAAAATCAGCAAGCGCCAGCTTGTTATGGTTTCCATGCTTGCCCGGGATCCCCTGTTGGGATGCACGCAGTGAATCCCCGATCGGCTTGCTTTGGCAACAGCGGCGAAAAACAAAAAAACACGACACGTTTTGGCGTGTTGTCGGTTTCCATGCTTGCCCGGGATCCCCTGTTGGGATGCGCGCAGTGAATCCCCGATCGGCTTGCTTTGGCAACAGCGGCGAAAAACAAAAAAACACGACACGTTTTGGCGTGTTGTATGTTTCCATGCTTGCCCGGGATCCCCTGTTGGGATGCACGCAGTGAATCCCCGATCGGCTTGCTTTGGCAACAGCGGCGAAAAACAAAAAAACACGACACGCTTTGGCCAAGATTCCGTTATTGATGTTTGATGTTATTCAAATCGAGACAGGTATCTTGTCGGTTAGCTCTACCAAAACATTTAAAGTTTGGTAAATAAGCCAAACAATGGGTTTTAGTCCTTGTGAGGCATCTTTTATTAATATAATCCGACTTTTCCTTTAACAGCATCAAATATTTTTTTTGAATCAAACCCAACTCCTTTTTTGAAAACCAATTCCATGTTTCTAATGCTTGATACATCTTTCGATAGGTCTCCATTGAGCAATACCAAGTCAGCATCTTTACCAACTGTAATAGACCCCGTCTTGATTTCGATTCCCAAATATTCCGCGCCGTTTAGTGTGGCTATTCGTATGGCTTCCTCAATACTGAAACCTGTTTCGAGAAGTAACTCAATTAATCTTTGGTTGGCATAACCCGCCAGTGTTTTTCCAGATCCTGTAGGATCTGTCCCTACTGTTATTTTTCCTCCCAATGAATGAAATTTTATGACCCTTTTCATTTCTTTTTTAAAACTTATCAATCTCAAAGAATCACCTTTTGTTTTGATCTGCTGATTATAAGAGGTTTGCATTTGTTCCAATAAATAGGGCGCAAGTGCGACACTTCCGCCACCAATCACAACCTCTCTATCGGTAAAGGGTTCAAAAACAGTAGGTGTATAGGTCAGGGTTACCTCTTTTTTGATGAGAAATTGCATCAACGCCAACAATTTTGGGTCATCGTCAGCCAGTTCCGCAAGAGAAGGTTCACCATAAACACACTTATTTTCTGCCTTGTCGGCTACAAAATCTGTCGAAGCCATAAAGCTATGCTCCAAATTATCGATACCCAATTCGGCCGCTTCATGATAGGTTATGGAACACAAATGCCCCGTCACTTTTATGTTTCTTGCGTGCGCTATTTTGATAATTTGATTTAAATCTGCTTTTGTGATATTGTTGTACACTTTAACAGAAGTAATGCCTTTATCAAACCAATAGTTCAACCAGTTTTCAATACTTTCATCTCCATAAAGGGATTGCAGTTGTGGAATAAAGCCAAGACGTTCCACATGAGGTGTTGAAACATCCATGGTTGGTCCAACCATTTTTCCTTGGTCGATTAAGTTCTTTACGTTTAAATCCGCATTTGCTTCGAGACTGCCTGCAGTCCTCATCGTTGTAACCCCGCCTGCCAAATACATTTGTGGAAAGGTATTGGTCATGTGCCTTCCTTGGTAATGTCCGTCGAAGGGCTTTCCGTAGAATAAGTGTTCGTGTAGCATTATCAATCCTGGAATAACCGTTTTTCCGGTACCGTCAATGATTTTTGTATTTTCCGGAATGGTTATTTTCCCTGTATTTCCGATAGCAGAAATCTTGTTATTTCTTAATAAAATATCTTGATTGTATTTTACTGGAACCCCGGTGCCATCAATTACCGTGACATTTTTAAGGGCCACCATGGAATCTTGTATGGCCACATAAACCATAACCTGTTTCGATGGCGCTTGCCCCATATTTCTTTGACCAAACATCAAAAGTGCCACGGTCAATAAAATTAGTTTTGTTTCTTTCATCAGGTTGTTTTTAAATTAAGCCTAAAACGGTCTCGGCTCGTATGTTTACGATGGGTTGGTACTTGACTTTTCGTTCTCGTGTGGGAGACAAAGCAATTACTTATTGTCATTGTTGTGTGCCATTTTTTTTCTTTGATTATGCTTTCTTTGGGTTTTTATTATTCTATATCTCATATCATCATAAAATAAACTTATAAGTAAAATCAAAGCACCAAAAATCAAAGTGTTTAATTTCAAATCTATTTTGGAATAAAGAAATCCACCAATTAATCCACCTGCAAAAAAGAATAAAATAATATAAATCCGCAGTTTGATGTTAGCTTTCAGTTTTTCTCTGCGTGGATGTAACTTTGGAAAGAACATTTGTGAAATATCAATTCCTAAATCGGTGAAAAGTCCGGTTAAGTGTGTTGTCCTTACTACAGCATTGGAAATTTTGGTTACAAAGGAGTTTTGAAGTCCCATTGCAAAAAGTAGTAAACAAACAATTAAGTCAGGAAATGCCATTTCGATTCTCACACCTAAGAGTCCAATTGCTATTAAAATCAAACTTTCGATTAATGTCGGCAGAACGAAAACGTTGAGTTTTTTATTTTCTTTAAACTTTTCAATTAAAAAACTTGATATAAATGAACCAAAAAGAAATGAAAAAATGTAAAGGAAATAAATTGTGCCTTTCCAAAATTCAAAATTAGCTACATCATTAATAAATAGTGCAAAATGACCAGTAACATTTGTGGTTAATTGTTTAAATGCTAAAAACCCCGTGACATTTACAACTCCGGCAACAAAGGATAGAATAGTTGCAATTCGCAGATTGTGTTTTAACGTTCTGCTTTTACCCTGATGTCTAAACATTTAGTCTTCATTTGGGACTGTTTGTATTGCACAGAACAATTGGTTATAGCTATTTACTATATATCCTTTGGGTAGACCAAGATAACAAATCTTTGATGTTCATAATCGATCTGTTTGCCACTTGAATATAAAACCCGGTCGATTTGGTGGCACAATGGCCCAAAAGCAACGGAATATGCCCTATGTCGGTTCCGTTTTCCAATAGATGGGTCGCAAAGCCTGCTTTGGCATAAGAAGTCTTTAATCATTAAATCATCTTTCAATCTTTTACCACTTAAGTCTACGGTTCGGGTGATGCAAGAGGAATTTCCTAAACAGGTCCTTGAGGAAAGTGAGTTGCCCAAACTTGAGCTACTATCGAGCGTGCGTAGATTTGCACAGGGGCTTTGGGTAGGAATTGCTTATTGTGCGGAATCCGGCATCATGAAAGGAGTGAGTCCGCCATATGCTATCGGATGTGCATTATCTTATTGATAGGGGTGTTTCGTCTGTTTTGACCGATGATCAAATGTTCAAATTGGCTTCAATGTGAGCACAAATGGCGTGGCGACCGAATGGGAGACATGAGCATTTTATGCATTGTTCGGGGTTCGTTGTTTGTTATCTAAATCAAACCCCGTATAGTTCAAATTTAGGTTTTGCCAACTTCTTTTAAAAATCAACCAAAGACAAATCAAAAACACCAAAAAAATTTATAGTTTCTCCTTATCCAAATAATAATTTCCTAAGAAAATGCAATCAATCCCAGAATCAAAAAAACATTTAATTGCTTCTTTTGGGTTGTTTATAATCGGCTCCCCCATAACATTAAAGGAAGTATTTAAAATAATCGACTCGCCTGTTAATTTGCCAAACTCATTTATTAAATCCCAATATCTTTCGTTATCTTTCTTTTGTACCAATTGAGGCCTAAGAGTGCCATCAACATGCACAACAGCCGGGATTTTGTCTCTTTTCTCATCTGTCACATCAAATGAGGTAATCATAAAAAACTCATCCCTATTATCTTTTAAATATAAATCTTTACTTTCATATGTCAATGAAGGACAAAATGGTCTAAAACCTTCTCTAAATTTTACCCAATAATTTATGGTATCCTTATTATCTGGATGCAAGGGGCTCATTAAAATCGATCTGTTTCCCAATGCTCTCGGACCACTTTCCATTCTTCCTTGAAACCATGCAACAATTTTATTTTCAGCCAGTAACTTTGCAGCAACTTTTGATGGATTGTCAACAAATTCATATTTCAATTTTCTGATATCTAAGATCTTTTCAATTTCGTCATTTGTATAATCTGGTCCTAGATATAAGTTTTCCAGTTCTGATCCTTCAAACACATTATGACGGTAATATTCCAACAAAGCTGCGCCTATCGCTAATCCTGAATCCCCAGGATTTGGAAATATATATTGTTTTTCTATTCCGATTTCTTTTCTATTGTTCCAAATCCGTTGATTGAGTTTGACATTTAGCATGACACCCCCTGCAAAACAAACTTTCTTAATGCCGGTCTTTTTAACCCATCCTTCAACAAGATTCATTACAACATCTTCAAGTTTACGTTGCGCTTCAGCAGCCACATTCTCTTTCCCATATTTTTCAATCAATTTTTCCACCTCTTTTGCTTCGTCAAAATGAAATTGGGTTGACCCACTCTCTGACCAATCGTATACATCCCCCAAATCTGAGGGTTTTGTCAAAATATCTTTAGCAAATAATGGAAAATACTTATCTAATATTCCTTTACATTTGTTGAAATCTCCATAAGGAGCCAATCCCATAGTTTTACCTTCTCCGTCACCATGTATCCAATGCAGACCCTCTGTCACAACACTATATGCCCACCCAATTGATGCTTCTTTATAGTATTTTTTCAATAACGTAATACTATTTTTTTCAGCTAACCAAATCGAAGTACATTTTTCATCTCCATGCCCATCAATAGTAAAAATTAATTGTTTATCATTATCAGCTTGAGTAAAGTATGCACTTGCAGCATGTACAAGATGATGATCATTATTTATTACCTTATTATTGTTGTAAGAAGAATAATCTGGAAAATAAATCGGTAGTTTTATTTGATCACTTGAAATGCTCATATTAAAAAATGTTTTTGCCACACTTTTGGCAAATTTTATCTTTGCACCCTCCTTATTTTTAACCCCAAATAAAGCCATTAAGCCTTTTCGAGTGTTCGACGAAGACAAACTAATTGCATCAATATCATTGATATCAATTATTCCCGCTCTTTTCAAGCAAAACTCAATCGATTTAATAGGAATGTTTGCTGAATGTTTAACTCTTGAAAATCGTTCTTCTTGAACGTCGGCAATTATTTGTCCATCCTTGATGATGGCAGCACTTGAATCGTGCCCCGCGTGAATGCCTAATATTATCATATTAAAACCTTTTAAAAATTTATAAAAAAAATATATTTACAATTGAATATTAGCCATGATTGCTCCCTTTTGTTTATACTTTGATTAAATAAATCAGTTGACCTTGCAAAAGTGGAAAAGCACACAGTCTCTTTGCTCTAAATGAACACCAACAATTTGATATGGCTATTAACTATATATCCTTTATATGAACTAAGATAATAGATCTTTGATGTTGAAAAACGAAATGTTCGCTACATGGGTATAAATCCCGGTTGTTTTGATGGAACCATGGCCCAAATAAAGGGAATGTGCCCAATGTCGGTTCCGTTTTCCAATAGATGGGTCGCAAAGCCTGCTTTGGCCTATGCAGCAAAAAAAGCACAACACTTGGGGTGTTGTGCTTTTGCAGGAATTCCCGGCTTTCTTGAGCAAGGGCGTTCCGGTTGTTTTAAATTTTGTTTACACCAACAAAATAATGATGATGATGACCAACAAGGCACCCACTGACAGGTAGATTCCGTTGCCCGAAGCACGCATCGCCGATTTTATGGCCCGTGTTTCCATACGCAACTCTTTCTTCTCCATACGGGTCAATGCGGACTTGTCCATATCTTTGATTTCATGTAAGCGGTCCAGCATGATCCTGACTTCCGCGGGCATTTCTGCAGGAACCGAGGATTCAGTGGCAGGAGTACCTTCCGCTGCCATAAGGGGGGAGGCAAAAGTGCCTAATGACATTACCATTACCATGAAGCACAGAATTGATTTTTTCATCTTGTTTGTTTTTAGATTTAAAGATTCCACGATGTAGAATCCAACTGGTGATATTACGATTAAAACCGACATGATTTACATTTTTTATTCTTATAAATATTTCTTCAAATTCGTGCGTTTTCTCCTTTGGCCATATACCGCTTTCTCCACCGTTCTTGAGCAATGGCATGATAAAATCAGTTGGATAAATTAATGGGGGTTGTTAAAATCAAAATGAACGCAATTCCGATTTCATTTTACCTAAAGAACAATAGGGTTAAAAATATCTTTAAACGCACATAAATCAGTATTTTGGTAAAAAAAACGGAAAAGCTTGCACACCGCCGAACAAAAACTTAAAGAACGCATCAAGGAACTGACTTGTTTGTACGAAGTGACCTCCCTGATCGTCAACTGCGATTACGATGATATGGGCACCGCGCTGAAGGGCATCGTGAAATGCCTTGAGCGGGCTTGGCAATTCGATAAGGAAACCTACGTTGCCTTGAAAACTTCGGTATATGATATCAAAACCGTTGAAAAAGGGGACGACTATGTTTTTCTCGAATCGCCCATTACCATTTTCAACAAACCCCAAGGGAACATCAAGGTGGGTTATCCCGCTCCCAAATACGGCATGCATGACTTTTTGGAGGAGGAACAACAATTGTTGGACAACATTTGTTTGAAGGTCGGCAATTTGTTGGAACGCAATGAGATCAAAGAAAACGAAGCGCGCATAAGGCGGCAGGTGGAACAATCGGATCGATTGCGCATCCTAGGTGAGATTACGGCCGGAATTGCCCATGAACTCAATACGCCCCTTGCCAATATTCTGGGTTTTGCGGAACTTTTAAAGGAGCGGGTCCAGGTCGATGCACAGGCTACCAATGATTTGGACAAAATCATAGCGAATTCCATTTTTTCAAGGGAAGTCGTCAAGAAACTCATGTTCTTTGCCTGTGAGATGCCCCAGGAAAAGGAAACGGTAGATATCATTCCCATCATTGAAGACGCTATCGGACTGATGCGTACCACGTTTCGTCAAAAAGAGGTCACTTGCGAATTAGTGCCTTCGAATAGATCCATATTGCTGCGTATTGATAAGATACAGTTGACACAGGTGGTGTTCAACCTGGTGGTCAATGCGGTTTATTTCTCCCCGCCCGGAAGTGTCATCACTGTAAACGTATTGGATGAAAAAGATACCGTTGTTCTAAAAATAGCGGATGAAGGCGCTGGTATTCCCGAAGAAAATGCACAACATATTTTCGACCCTTTTTATACCACTAAACCCATAGGTGAAGGTTCTGGCCTCGGACTCAGCGTGGTGCACGGTATCGTACAGAGCCATAAGGGAAAGATAGCCTTTCGGCCAAATCAACCGACGGGCACTATCTTTACAATAGAATTCCAAAAAAAATAGAGGCGGTGCTCAGGAAGGAAAACATACTATTGGTCGACGATGATATCCAGATATTGGAACTGCTCCAAAGACATTTAAAGTCAATGGACTATCACACCTACAAGGCCGTATCGGTAAAGGAAGCCCTTTTCATACTAAAAGATACCCAGATCGATTTGCTGATTACCGATATCAATATGCCTGAAATAAGCGGTATAAAATTGGTAGAATATACCGCCGAGCACTTTCCCGATATGCCCAAACTGGTGGTGACGGGGTTTCCTTCCATCGAAGATGCCCTAAAGGTCATCAAATCAGGGGCGACCGACTATCTCACAAAACCGTTCACCAAAATGGAACTGGCGGAAGCCGTCAAAAAATCCTTGGCAACCGGCCTGTCCAAAAAAGCGGTGCCTCCTTCGACAAATACCACCAAGACGAATGGCTATGCCGATATGATCGGGCAATCTGATGGTTTTAATAAGGTGACTGAGGTCATCGAACGGGTCAAAAACAACCGGGCGACCATACTGGTGCGTGGTGAAAGTGGAACGGGCAAGGAACTCGTGGCCCGTGCCATCCATTATTCTGGCAAATATGCCCGAGCTCCTTTCATAGCGGTGAACTGTGGTGCCATACCCGAGAATCTTCTGGAAGCCGAACTCTTCGGCTATGCCAAGGGGGCCTTTACCGGGGCGAATGAAAACCGCAACGGTTTTTTTCAAGCGGCCAACAACGGCACCATTTTTTTGGACGAGATCGGCAATGCCCCGCTGGCAGTACAAGCTAGGTTACTAAGGGTTTTACAGGAAAAAGAAGTAACGAAGGTAGGTTCCCAAAAACCCGAAAAACTCGATGTGCGCGTAATCACGGCCACGAATAGTGATTTGGAAGAACTCATCGCGAGAAAGACCTTTCGGGAAGATCTTTATTACCGTCTGACCGTGGTTACCATCAACGTCCCGCCCTTGCGGGAACGACCTACCGACATTCCACTTTTGGTGGAGAAGTTTCTTCAGAAATATGGCGTGGAATACAAAGATCGCTTGATCAAAATTACGTCAGATTCCCTTGGGGTATTGCAAAGGTATTCCTGGCCGGGCAATATCCGTGAACTTGAGAATGTAGTACAGCGCGCAGTCATCATGTGCGATGGGATCATCGAATTGCAGCATCTTCCCAATGAACTGAAGTATCAAATCGACTTTCCCAAAAAAGGCTTCCTGACACTGCTGGACATGGAGAAGGAGTATATCAAAAAAGTGCTCATTTTCACCGAAGGCAATAAGACGAAGGCCGCCGAGATCTTGGGCATCGACCGCAAGACCCTACGCGGAAAACTGAAATGATCTCCGGTACAATTTGACCCAATCGGGGAGAAATTCCCCGCTTATGATTGCTGATTCAAGCCATCAGAACCCTCCTATATATCTGATATACAATTACATACTGGTTTAAGTGCATGTTTGGCATTGTCAATGGCACATCTTTTGCCTTTTATGGAAACATGCAATGGTCGGGGTTTGATGATCCCCTCCAAAGAGGATTTAAATGCATAACGATGAAATATGGAAGCCTGATCATTGAAAAGAGGGAATACGTAACCCTAAGAAGAATATTGAATTTCCATAAATATTATGAAGATTATGCGCACAAGGACGCCTTGGAACGTTTGAGGGAACTTATTGATGATGCATTGATCGAGGACGAGGCAGACATGCCCGAGGATATCGTACGATTGAATTCAAAGGTGATGCTGGCTTCCAGGGTAGGAAGAAATCAAATGCTCCAACTGGTGCTGCCGTCCGAGGAAAACATCAAGGAAAATAAAATATCGGTAATCGGTACCCTGGGGGCGAACATCATAGGACTTGCGGTTGACGATACCATTCAATTTGGAATGCCCATGCATTTGAGGTCATTGAAAATTGCCAGGGTGGAAAAGCCGCAACAACGCTCACCGGGTTGGTATTCAGGAATTGATTTTTAAAAAGAGTTTTTATTATGAACCCTAAATATACAGTTATGAAACAATTATTTTTTGCGATGCTTTTCACTTTTGCCAGTGTAAGCGTCAGTGCCCAGTACAACAGAAATGCAACACCACAAGAGGTAGAGGTCGGCGATATGCTCGAAATAGGCCGTCCCCTTGCCCCGGTGTTCAAGCACATTGATTTTCCCAGACCCAATTTCATCATTAAAAGAGGCGGAATTGCCAATTATAAAAGGGTGGAGGGAAGCAAAGTGGTAGTAACCTCCGTCAAGGAAAAAAAGGATGGCTCGTTGCAGATAAAGATCAAAAGGGCCGACGGCAGTAGGTTTTTCGGTAGCCACACCATTGTATCCGCAGATTTGAAGGATGCCCTGGAAACAGGCGAACTACGCGCACTGTAGTTAGTTAAGGTTGATCCGCCCAGTCCAACAATGTTATGGTTGGCCCAAATCGGTCAGATCATAGTCTGGGCGGATTTTCTAAACGCACATCAATCGGTTATTCAACCATAAAGATATAATAGATGTTGAAGAAATTATCCCTTAAACAGCGCGTTCATGCCGGATTTATCCTGGCGATAGCATTTCTTTTGGTGCTGGCATCGAATCGGTTGAACCGAAGAAATTTCTCAACCGTGGAACATACCGTCAACTCGGTTTTTGAAGATCGAGTGGTCGTCCAAGAATATATTTATCGGCTCAATAACCTGTTTCATGGGAAAGAGATGGATTTAGCGCAAACGGCGCAGGCGGAAATCGATTTGCCAGCCAATAAGAATATTCTGCAATTGCTATCCGATTTTGAAAAGACGGAACTCACCAGGGAGGAATCGGTACATTTGGATTTTTTGAAGGAAAACTACTTTGAACTGCAGGCCTTGGAAAAGGGCCTTGTTGTCGGTCCAGAAGCACATGAAGAGGAGTCCAAAAAAGAAATGGCCGCCCTGTTGAAGGAAATCGGGGTTCATCTTGATCGACTTTCCGAAGTACAGCTTTCGGAAAGCCGACAAATGACCTTCCTCTCAAAGAAATTGTTGAACATGAACCTATTGTTGTCAAGGCTCGAAATTGCGTTTTTGATCGTGATCGGCG
This sequence comes from uncultured Flavobacteriaceae bacterium, assembly GCA_963760375.1. Lineage (GTDB taxonomy): Bacteria > Bacteroidota > Bacteroidia > Flavobacteriales > Flavobacteriaceae > Pelagihabitans. The sequence goes on from CAVXCS010000005.1 coordinate 1,146,859, forward strand.
TACTCTTCCTGATTATTATTTTTCATAGGGAAAAATCATTTATCATGCTTGCCGAAGAAGAGGCTTGAAAGGGCCTTTAACATAAATGGCAATGCTGCCGTCGCAAAGTATCAGGTTGCCAAAACTATATTTCAAGTGGGCCTTTTTACCAAATTGAAGGAATGTGGGTACATGATATCTTGGGCTGGTTTCCATGATGGCTTAGGAAATCCTTTACCAAAAATTTGGAATTCAATAGAGCGGACAAATTAAAATTCGTAATTTCTGACTTCCAAACCGATCAACACCGAACCCTGATGAAATGTTTTTTTTCGACCCTCTTGCCGCTTCTCCTAAGCATTGTTCTCATCGGCTGCCAAAAGTCTGAAAAGTCAGAAACCAAGCGACCCAATATTATTTTTATCATGGCCGATGACCATGCCTATCAGGCCATATCGGCCTATGACAACCGTTTGATCGAGACACCCAATATCGACCGCATTGCCAAGATGGGGATGCTTTTCACCAATGCGAGCGTAACCAATTCCATTTGTGCCCCGTCGAGGGCCACCATTTTAACAGGCAAACATTCGCATATCAATGGGAAAATCGATAACCATTTTCCATTTGATACCACCAACGTAACCTTTCCACAAATCCTGCAAAATTCGGGATATCAGACGGCAATGTTCGGGAAGCTGCATTTTGGGAACAGCCCCAAGGGATTTGATCAATTCAAAATTCTACCCGGTCAAGGATCGTATTACAATCCCGAATTCATCACTAAAAATGAGGGAGAAATAACCGTAAAGGGCTATGTAACCGATATTATTACGGATATGACCTTGGAGTGGCTGCAGCACGAGCGTAAACCGGAACAACCTTTCATGCTGATGTATCTGCACAAAGCGCCCCATAGATCTTGGTTGATGGCCGAACGCCACATGGAAGAATACACCAATAAATCCTTTCCCGAGCCCGAAACGCTATTTGATGATTATTCGGGAAGGGCAGCAGCCAAAGAAGCGGAAATGAGCATCTTGAAACATATGAGCTGGTCTGGCGATTCTAAAATTTTTCCTGAAGTGATGGATGAATTGGGCCTGCCCGAAATCGGCGTCGATAAATTGAGGTATGAATTTGGGATCAATCGATTGGATTCCTCACAGCTTGCTAATTTTAGGATGGCATATGCCCGAGTGAACGATACATTCAAAACAGCCTATCCCAGTATGACCGAGGCGGATAAAATGAAATGGCGCTATCAACGCTACATGCAGGATTACCTGGGCACCATAAAGGCCGTCGATGAAAATGTGGGACGGTTGTTGGACTATCTGGAGGACAACGGACTGATGGAAAACACCATCATCGTGTATACTTCAGATCAGGGATTTTATCTGGGCGAACACGGTTGGTTCGATAAACGTTTTGTCTACGATGAATCGTTCAAGACCCCCTTGCTCGTTGCATGGCCCGGAAAGGTTAAAGCAGGGACCAGATCGGATGAAATGGTCCAGAATCTCGATTTTGCACAAACATTTTTGGAGGTGGCCGGAGTTCCAGAACCGGACGATATGCAGGGAGAGAGCCTTGTGCCTATATTAACGGGGCAAATGGAGGATTGGACCAGGGAAGCGGTTTATTATCATTATTATGAATACCCTGCAGAACATATGGTGAACCGGCATTATGCCATTATTACCAAAGCGTACAAATTGATCCATTATTATTTTGATACGGATCAATGGGAACTGATCGATCGGCTCAAAGACCCCAAAGAACTGAACAATGTCTATGATGATCCAGAATATGCGGAAGTCAGGAAACGGTTGCATGAAGAATTGGAGAAAATTCGAATAAAGTATGGCGATAGCGATGCATTGAACCAAAAATACATAGAGGTGTTCCTCGATGATATTGAAAAGGACGGGATTTTTGGCGTAAACAAAGACAAATTGAACGAGATTTTGGAGAAACGCCAAAAAAGGCAATAACTCTTTCCAGCATTGAATCACAAGTTGGTTTTAAGTTGAAAAGACCAGTCTTTCGATCAAAATTGATTTATTGCAAAAATGAACCGCTCTTTGTTGGAGAAATGATTTGCAATTACCCTGCCTTCGGGTTGTTATAGGGGTTGTTAAAACATGGGGCCTTTGGCAAGAAGGTAAATTATCATTGAAAAATCAAAAAATGGGATTAAAAAAAGACACTACTAGAAGATCGTTTTTAAAAAAGTCGGGCATCGCTTTGCTGGGGACCTCTTTGGCATACCCCGCCAGCGCTTTTCAATTGTCCAAGCCATCCATTGATTCAGTGTTGAAGGTGGGCTTGATCGGTTGTGGCGGACGTGGCACGGGTGCTGCTGCCCAGGCCTTGAACGCAGACCCAAATGTGGTACTCACCGCAATGGGAGACGTTTTTGGGGATCGTTTGGAAGGGGCACGAACCGAATTGCTCAAGATACTCCCGGAAAAGATCAAGGTGGATCCCAAAAATAGGTTTATCGGGTTCGACGCCTACCAGAAGGTCATCGCATCGGATGTCGATGTGGTGTTATTGGCGACCCCCCCGGCTTTTAGGCCCGATCACCTTACCGCAGCGGTCAACGCGGGGAAACATGTTTTCTGTGAAAAACCGGTCGCCGTCGATTCCCCGGGGGTAAGACAGGTTTTGGAAGCTGCCAAAACGGCCAAGGAGAAGAACCTCTCGCTGGTCTCCGGCTTTTGTTTTAGGCACGATAATGCCAATCAAGCTATGTTTGGACGTGTGTTGGACGGCGCTATTGGCGATATCAGGGCCATCACCACCTTTCGGCATGGTGGGGGAGCTTGGTATTTTGACCGTAAGCCCGAATGGACACAGATGAACTATGAAATGCGCAACTGGTACTATTACAATTGGCTGTCGGGCGATTTTATAGTCGAACAAGCGGTACATAGCTTGGACATGATGTCGTGGGCCATGGGCGATGTGATGCCGGTTCAGGCCACGGGACAGGGCGGGAGACAGGCCCGTATTGATAAAAAGTACGGCAATATTTTTGATCATTTTACGGTGGAGTACACCTACCCAAATGGTGCCAAAGGCTATCATTTTACACGACAGCAGGAAAACACATCACACCAAAACAGTGTAGAGGTATTTGGTTCGGAGGGTACCGCAACCGTGCAGATCGGCCGTCAATATGACATCAAAGGGAAGAACAAGTGGTCGTTCGAAGGCGAACGCAACGATATGTTCCAAACGGAGCACGATGTGCTTTTCAAATCGATACGGGACGGAGTGCCCATGAACGATGGCGAGAAAATGGCCAACAGTACCATGCTCGCCATTTGGGGCCGAATGGTGGGCTATACCGGGCAGACCATCAGCTATGGCGAAGCGTTCGGTTCAAATGAATCTTTGGCACCCAAAGAAGCGGATTATGACTGGGATCTGGTTTGGAAGATGCCGCCGATCGCCATCCCCGGAATTACCAAACTGATGTAAGATACAACAACACTTTATGGATAGCATTGGGAAGTTGCTTTTGGTTTTTTCATTGTGCGCCATGTCTGTGATCACTGGTCAGGAACAACCCATCGTTTTTGGCAGGGAAATGGATTTCGATAAAATGATGGGTCAGCCTGAAAGTGAGGGACAATCGATTTCTTGGATCAATGTCAATACCGATCCCGATACTTGGGTTACCGAGAATGATCAACTTATCTGTAAAGGGCGGCCTATCGGTGTCATGCGTTCCGAGAAGCAGTACGAAAATTTTATCTTATCGGTGGAATGGCGCCATATGGAAGCCGGGGGCAATTCGGGGATATTCGTTTGGAGCGATGCGGAACCGGACGAAGAGAGCCGATTGCCGGGAGGCGTAGAGGTACAAATGCTGGAATTGGATTGGGTCAACCAAAATAGCAAAGATGGGGTGAAACCGCCCATAGCCTATGTACACGGAGAGCTCTTTGGGGTTGGGGGCGTAGTGACCGTCCCGGACAACCCAAGGGGTACTAGGAGCAAATCCATCGAAAATAGGGCTTTGGGCAAAGGGGAATGGAATTCCTATAAGGTGGTTTGTATCGATGGCACGATCAAGCTGGCGGTGAACGGGAAGTTCGTGAACGGCATCAGCAAATCGACCATCAAAAAGGGCTATCTATGTCTGGAATCGGAAGGGGCTGAGATCCATTTTAGGAATTTCACACTTGATCACCTTGCCCCCAGGGGTGACCGCCGATAGCCAAACTGCCCCGGAAAAGCAGTAGACCACTTTGAATTTATCGCCCCATTTTCTTTACATATCAGCGGGATGTCGGCAGTATTAGGCTTATGATCGGGAACCTTGGAAAGGATGGTCCCCTTAGGCTATCTTCAGAAATCCTAAAGGAACATCCAATCCTTACAGCAATCACAGGCTGGCCCTACCTACCGTAATGTACCGCAATCCTTGCCAACTGGCCTACGATCTTCGCCGAATCTTTCATTGATAATTTGGAGCCATCGGCATGGATCCATCTTTTTAAGGGTTGTTCACAGATCAACTGTTGCACCGTGTTTTTTCCAAAGTGCTTTTTCATCCTCATAAATATTTCAACATCGAAGAGCCAACGGGTGATAAACTTTTTGTTGAACATGGTGGCCGCAATTTCCCTATCCATAATTTTAGCGCCACATTGGGTATCCTTAAAGGGCATTCCCAATATCTTTTGAATGATCAGGTTAATGGTTTTGCTTATGATTTTTCTTGCCGATTCCTTGGTGATGTTGGCACCCATTCGATTGATCCGGGATCCGCTCACAATTTTGAAGTTTGAATGGCCAATGGTCTGAACCAAATCGTCAAAGTCCCTGAAATCGGTCGAAAGATCGGCATCCAAATAGCCGATATAATCCAATTGGGAATCCTTTGATAAATGTAGAATGCCTTGGCGAACCGCTTCCGCCTTCCCGCCGTTTTTTGCACAATCATAGATACTGATGGTGTCCTCATTGCCTTTTCTGAGTTTTTCAAGCACTTCCAAAGTGTTATCGGTACTACCATCGTTGACAAAACAAAGGTGATAACCCAAATTATTTCGGGAGAATTCCTGGAATATTGTGCTCGAAAGCCGTTCCGCTTCATTATAACAGGGAATTACAACGCCAACACAATATTTATGGAGCATTTGTGCATCATTATTCTCTATAAGGGTTTGTTTGTTATTGTCACCAAGAATTCGTCTGATTCGCGCCACCATCTCGTCCAAACTCACCGGTTTTTTCATGTAGTCGTCAATACCCAAATTGAAACCGTTCACAATGATCTTTTCATTGGTATTCCCGGACATCACGAAGATAGGCGTTTTGGAATTTTTGCCGATACGGATATGTTTCACTACTTCAAGTCCCGACATATCGGGCATATTGATGTCGACAATGACCAAGTCGGGTTCGAAGGAATCGAACAGGTTCATCCCCACTTGCCCGCAGTTGGCAGTTTTTACTTGGTATCCCATTTCGGATAACTTTTTTTCTACTGATAACAATATCAATTGCTGATCGTCAATGGCTAAGATTTTCATAGGTAAGGTTTAAGGGTTGCTTTATATGATGTTCGAAATCGTTTTGGTTTGATATGATTTCTGGAGCAAATGTAGTGTGCATCGACCTCCAATTAAAGAGGGCTAAGGCCAATGGCGCTTTACTATGGTCGAACGGTTTTTTGCCTTCGACGGGCGATAGCGCTACCCCATCACAATATATCTATCTTTATAATGTTATATTTTCCTACAGAATTGGTATGATGAACAGAACCAACCTTTTACTGATTTTGGCCTTGATCGGCGGCATTGCTTTTCATGGTTCCAGTATATTTTTTACCCTGGAAACCAGTTATGACGCATTGATTCATTTGTTCTTCGCAGACCATTACGCCAATAGTTGGTTCGAGCCTTGGGATTATCGTTGGTATACCGGCTTTACGGTACATTCCTATCCTCCGTTGGTACACCAGTGCATTGCCCTTTTATCCTATTTGGGCGGCCTCAAATTCGGGAATGTTCACAGTGGCCTTATTGGGCATCATATTATTTATCACCGGTGCCTATCGGTTTGCCCTGCTTATGACCGGACATAAAAGGGTAGCCGGATATACTGCGCTGCTTGCGGTCGTGTCGTCGACCTTCATTGAAACACTCCATATCTTTGGCCAATTGCCCAGTATTATTGCTTTGTCGCTCCTTTTACATGCCTTACCCGAGATCTATAGATGGTTGAAAACCGGAAAATTGCGACACCTGGCCACCAGTCTTTCCTTGATAGCGGTTACGGTCACCTCACATCATGTCACACCTATCTTTGGGATGGTATTTTTTTGCTTTCCACTTATCGGTATGGTCATCATGGATGCTTCCAAAGACAAGGTGAAGCACACAGAAGCAATTACTTTTAAGGTCTTTTTCGGCGTTTTTAAAAATCTTTTTAGGCGCATTGCGATATTTGGTTTTTCTTCATTGGTTTTGATTGTTTGTTGTATTCTTCCCTATTGGATCAATTCTAAACAAAACCCGATTACGCAGATACCGATCCCGCATGGGTCAAGGGATAATTTTTTGGAGGTTGGCGCTTCAGGTTTGGTCTTTTTCGTGATCCCTTGGGGCATCTTGCTCTTTATATGGCCCTATATTTACTATCGCTTTTATAGCAAACGCTACCTATTTTTTGGATTGTCGTTTACGATACTGACCATTTTGGGCACTGGCGGAACAACACCCATTCCTTTAAAACTGTTGGGGGAAACGGCGTTCAACATTCTCACCCTGGACCGTTTTACACTTTGGGCAACCATCATGGCCCTGCCCATATTCGGGGAATTCGCATATCGTTTGGTGGAAGGGGACCTTAAGTCCTACCTCCAAATCGATTTGGCACATTTTATCCTAGGATTTTGGGCGGTATCATGGCAGGTGGAATTTTATTCATGGTCATCTTTACGATGAGCTTGGGCTATTTCAGGCCATCACAGCCCCAAAAAATCAAGATGTTGCCCATTGTCAACTTCCTGAACCAAGACCAACACGACCATTGGCGCTACTTGCCCCTGGGTTTTGGAGACCAAATGGCCTGGTTGTCGGCCCAGACCAAGGCGATGACCGTCGATGGCAATTACCATTCCGCAAGAAGACTGCCGGAACTAACCACAAGGGCCATAGAACGATTGGAAAATTCAAAATTTAGGGGGGTGGAAGGTATAGGTTCTCTACAGCAGTTTTTGACAATTCCTGAAAAATATAACCTCAAGTACATCTTTTCCAATGATAAGTTCTACGATCCTATTTTGTATTTCTGTGGATGGCAAAGGCTGCAACTGTTGGAAAACGGTATCATGGTATGGGAAAAATTGAATGTACCGCCACTTTCTTCGATCTTGCCCCAAGAAGATGTCCCAACCTATTTGAAAATAATGTGGGGCATCATCCCATTGTTCACGGTGATTTTGGCATTCTGTTTTAATATACAGTACGCTTGGTTCAGAATGCTGGGTTCAAAACCTTCCCCCGATCCCGAATATATGCACTATACCTTTCCCTACGATGGTTTTTCTAAAAACTTGGCCCTGATCAATCAATTATGGGCGGTGGTGCTGATGCTCATTACTTCTTATGGCACCTACCTCTATTATTTACATAGCACGGCACAAATTGCCCCTGAAAATGTAGTAAAGGCTTATTACGATGCGCTTGATTTTAAGGAATTTGAGAAGGCCTATTCCTATTTGAATCCGGGTAGCGGGGTAACGATATCACAGTATATGCTGGAAGTTTCGGTAACCGACGGTATTTTAAGTTCTTATGCAAAACTGGATTCGATCGGGGTAACCATTTTAGACCAAGCTCCAAAGAGTGCCAGGGTAAAAGTGGCTACCCGTTGGATTACCCCTTTGGAGGTGGTTCGTAAAGATTTTTACCATACGGTATTGCAGGAAAATGGCAAATGGTACATACAAGCGCAGGAAATAGATCATGATCTACCTCCCGATCAGTTGTACTCCAGCAACAATATCGGGTACTTTAACCATGGCAGGCGCCGGATCACCACCCAACAGACCTATCATGAAGATGTGCTAAAACAGCCCGTCCTTGAAATCCTTATCTGCCAAGTTGGTAAGAATCAATGGGCGTTATAGTGTCGTTGGGGAATTACAGAACATTGATAATGTGCCGGCGGATGTGGTTATAAAGGCCACCCTTTTTAATGATTCCGACAGAGAACTCGCCAGTTACAATGCCAAATATCACATCAAACATAAATTAATGCCCAAAGAGACGACCACCTTTAGGGTCGATTTTGAAGGAATTGCATGGGCCGCTACAGATGATGCGATCGGGCCTACCTTCGATCCGGATCATTTTACTCCGATCGATTTAGGAGAACAACCTACCAAATTCAATTTGCAATGTGCCGGAAATGTGGCAGGGACCGACCTAAATAAATCGGTAGCGTTACAATCTTTACAGATTACCGAGAACGGGATAAAAGGCGAACTATTTAATTCGGGCATCCAGGAAGTGACCATTCCCCAGTTGCTTGTTTCCTATTACAGTATCGATAAGGAATTGTTATGGGTCGACCATCAATTTTTGACCGAAGGGGTAAGGATACAAAGGAAACAGCAATTTGAATATACTGCTTTGGCATTATCCGGACTTGAAGTGGTCAGCGCCAATATGGAAAACTGTTTTATCAACGGCTTGCCCAACGAAGGGATTGGAAAAAATAGCTTTCCAAATAGGGATTTACAGCTATCCAAACAAGACCTACAAAGTTTTGAAGGTCATGGATTTGATTACATTAAGTTCGAAATGAATAATTATATCGGAAACCCAAAATAAAGTGAGGCACTTTTATTACTTACTATTTTTCATTATTGGTCTTCATGGATGCAAGCTCCCGGATGATGGGACAAAGCTTATTAACGTATCTTTCTCTCCCTTGAACCTCCCTACCGATTATTATGCCGGCGATGCGATTAGGCTTCGCTTTAAATCAAACCCGAAAATTGAGGCCCGGCTGTTGCTGACAAATGCTTTCTCCACCTCTGTGGTCGAGCCCAAGGTTTTGGACTCAGTTTTTGAATTTGAAATCCCAAAAAACTATCGCGAAATTGCGGGGATTTGCCAATGGCAGCTGATATCGCAACAAAGGGTATCTCTCTCCGGCCAATTACAGATCTATCCCAATACCCGACAAAAATCAGAAATCGAATCGTATTTAGGTCCAAGGAGCATTACGGCCGGGAATATCGATTTTTCGATGTATGTTACAGTCCCTACCGATGTTCATGACAATCCGCTAACCAAGGGCACGAAACTGCTGGTGAAGCACCAATTTGAAAATGGGCTGGCGCTTGATAGCGTTGAAATAAAAAATTTGATCGCCTGGTCAAAAATATCGGCGACCGAAAGAGTCGGGGCGTATTCTGGTCAGTTCCAGCATGGCAGGAGCAACATCACAAGAGTTTACAGCCATGGTCTATCCGACCAAAGCCACTGACTTTACCATCGCCTTTTCCAGAAACCATCCTTTTGCCGATGGAAACCAAACCATCGTTTTTAAGACTTCCACCTTAAAAGATCTTTATGGCAACATTTTGAGCGATGGCACCTTGGTCAACTTCAGGGTCAGGGATGCTATGGGCATGTTGCTGCTAACGACGGGTATTAGCCTGAACGGGATTGCAGAGGCCAAACTGTTACATCCGACGCATCGGGAAAATTGGAAGGTTACGGCCTATATTGCCGGTGCGGCAAAGAGCAATGAACTGGCAATCACTTTTGAAGCGGCCGTTACCGATTTTGATATCAAATGGGACCAAAATACAAGATACCTTTCGGTAGGCCCCGTCAAAAGTTTTATGGATCAAATGATTCCTGATGGCCTTCCCGTTCAACTGGAAGTTTATAATGCGAGCGGACAATTCATTGAGACCATGATGACCAACATTAACAGGGGATTTGGCCATTTTACCCTACCGCCCGATTTTTTTGAAGCGGGGAAATACCAACTCAAGATCGAGGCAGCGGGAATTACCAAATCAATAGATGTAAATTTGAAATGAGCATCATTCGAAACAAAAACATGTACCGTGCCCTTTTGCTTCTTTCCTTTCTTGGATTGAACGGGTTGATCCTCTTCGGCATTGCTTCTACTTGGGCCTATCTCAATACGGGGGCCGATCGTTTTTCGATGCTGCATCTGCAAATGGATATCGAAGAAGCGTATCTCCCAAAAGTGATATGGGAAAGTCTTGAAAATGAAGGCCGGCCGATGGAAAAACAGACCCTTGAAGAAATCCAAAAAGATTATTTGGGTGCCTGGCATGTTCGCAATACTGCTTTTGAAACGAACGACAACTATGGTATTTCAGATTACTATACAGAGAATGCGAGGGAAAAGCTCCAGGCAATGCTCGATTATAATAAAAAATTGAGAACGACGGTCAAGACGACGACCTTGGAGCATCGCCCCAAATTGGAATTTTACAGCGCGGATGGACAGTTGGTGGTATTTACCGATGAAAATGTAACGCGGTACGAAGAAGTATATTCGAATGACGGCCTGGTCTATAGGGGAAGGGACACCACCAGTTTCCAGGTAATGATGTTATTGGAAGATGGGTTCTGGCGGATCAGGCATTTGGTCGCGATTCCTTCAAAAATCATTGCCTCCGACCAAACGCAACGGCCAAGCCCTTCCACAAGCGTTTCGATAGACCGTATCAAAGGACTTAATTATTATCCCCAGGATACTCCATGGAATATGTTCGGCGATTCATTCAATGACAAGACTGTTGGGAACGATTTTGCGGTCATTCGACAAATGGGACTGAATACCGTTCGTATTTTTGTTCCCTACGAAGCATTCGGAAAAGCACAAGTTGATGCCGAACATTTGGAACGGTTGCACATGACACTTGATTTGGCTTTTGAAAACGGGTTAAAGGTCATTGTAACCCTTTTTGATTTTTACGGGGATTACGATATAAGGGATTGGACATTGACCCAACGACATGCAGAGCATATCGTGACCGCTTTAAAAGACCATAAAGCACTTTTGGCATGGGATATCAAAAATGAACCCGATCTGGATTTCGAAACCAGGGGAAAAGGTAAGGTGCTGGCCTGGCTGGAAGAAATGGCAATTAACATCACCCAATGGGATAAAAAGCATGGTATAACCGTTGGTTGGTCGAGCCCTGAAGCCGCTATTGAATTGAAAGACCAGGTCGATTTCGTTTCCTTTCACTTTTATAAAGACTTATCGGAATTTACCGCCTCTTATGCCTCTCTAAAAAAAGCCATTCCCGATAAGCCGCTGCTTTTGCAGGAATATGGTATTTCGTCCTATGGTGGCATATGGAACGCCTTCAGAGGCTCTGAAGAAAACCAAGCGGCTTATTTCAAGGCAATACAGGCCATATTGAAGGAAGAGAACATTCCTTTTCTTTTTTGGACGTTATACGATTTCCAAGATGTGCCTTCCGCCGTGGTGGGACAATTACCATGGCGAAAACAACCCCAAAAATATTTTGGGTTGATCGATACGGATGGCAAGCCCAAGGCGGCGTTTCAATTCCTAAATGAACAATATTGATGGTTCCTTTTACACATAGCCATGATAACGACAAGGGGGAACCGCTGATCAGCGGTTCCCCCTTACTACCAAAACAACCTATGAATTCTTATACCAAATGTTCCTGACCCGTTGCTTCTTTTGGCAATTCCAATTTAAATCCTTTGGATTTTGCGATTCGAATCGCCTCGAAGTACTCTACGTACATCTTGGTGATGGCAGACATGGGCAGGGAACAGGCGGCTTTGTAATTGGTCATGCCCAAATGGATGCGATAGGCATCATGGGCCAATATATTCTGAATGGCATCTGCCAATGATTCGATACTTTTCGGATTAAAAAATTCCCCTTTATATCCTTCTTCCTTGACCAGGATACTCAAGTCGCCCAAATCGGGCAAAGCCACCGCTTTTCCATAGGAACCCGCCTGATGCAACACCCCTGAGCTTCCTGTGGTGGAGGTATAGGGAAACACCACCACGGCACTGTTCCCAAAGATGGTAGGCACATCCGCTTCGGCTACATAACCCGTGAAGCGCAATTGACTTACGTGACTATATTTATTCTTCATTTCGGTTAGATAACCGGGAGTGTTTGGGCTATCGGTCCCGGCAATGACGATTTCGATGTTTTCCTTGCTCCGTTGACGTATCATTTCAACCGCCTCGATCAGTATTTCAACTTTCTTGTAGGTACCGAATTTACCAAATGCCAAAACCTGTTTTGGTCCTTTGGGAAGTCTATATTCAGGTTCGGGCGGTGTCTCGAACGACCCATGCGGTATTAAGGCAATGTTTCTTGACTTATACTTTTGCTCTAAAATGGCTACGTACTTGCTAATGGTTACCGCCACAATATCTGAGGCCAGCACAAATCGGGTCAATGTGGTGCCGATAAGGTTATAAGCTTTTTGAAGAAGCTTGTTTTGCGTGATGCCCGCATTTTCCAGATCAACCTGCTCCAATATATTGTGCAATAAGGAGATGGTAGGGATTCCTCTAAGCCTACATATAAAAGGCAGCATTAACCCCAAGGCCGCGGGTACTTTTTTATCCCCGAATTTTAAAAATTGCAGGTTGAACAATACTGCGTCGGGCTTGGTTTCAGAAATCACCTTATTTATTTCAAACAGGTTTTTGTAGCTGTTGAATCGCCAGCATTCCCTTACCGTTATCTCGCAGCCGTTCCCCTCAAAGTCTAGGTCTTTGCTGCCTTCGGTCTTATCGGTGATCAAAATGATTTCCTTCACCTTTTCTTGAAGTCTAAAATGTTTTACCAAATGGTATCCGTACTCGGTCAAGGTTACTTTACTTGGCGGATAGGCCGTTACAATTGCTAATCGCATAATTTTAAGATTTAATTGATATGGGGTTTAATTCTGATACAAATATCGGTCGAAACCATATTTTTATGTACTGATAAAAGGTAGATGGCAACAAGGTGTAGACGAATGGCAGCAGTCTTCAGTTGAACCAATCTTTCGCTCAAGCGGCCATTTTTTGATGTGCAAAATAGATGAGTTGCGCAACCAATAGGGCCATCATGGCCAAGATTTGTACTTGTACCACCATGGCCAGGCTGGTATGGAAAAAGACGACCAAAACAATTTGGGACATGCCCAAAAGTCCGGATAATATCACGGGCACATATTTGTCTAAGGCCAGATAGTAATAGGCGAAGATATTTGAGATGGCAAAAAGCGAAGTGGCCAAGGCGTATTGCCATAACAAATGGGCCATGGAGACATAGGCTTCACCGAACATCAAAGTTATGATCGGCTCCGGAAACAGATAGCAGGCCAATATAATCCCTGCGGCCAAGCACGAAATATAGCCCACATATTTAAAAAGGATAGGTGCAGTGGGCTCCCCTTCTTTTTGTTTCCGAACAACGCTGGGAAGCAAAAGCATTACGAACATCCAGGCCACAAAATAGACCACGCGGCCGATCAGGGCCAATGACGCATACAAACCGGCATGGGTAGGGTCGAAGTAGTGTTTCACCAATAGTACATCGCTATTGTTGATGATAATCTGCGTAAATTCATAACATGCGGTCAACAACATAAAATGGGAAACACGTTTTTTATTTTCAGTTGACAGCGTTTTTGATTTGAAAAGGGAAATCGCATTTCCGGTAGAGGGAATCAACCCGAATAAAAAGGAAAATGCAATGCCCAACGCGACCAATAAAGCCGGTTCCAAGGGTACGATCAAAAGAAGCCCCACGGTAATGAGCAATCGACTCCACATTTCGGTCTGATAGGTAATCGACAGTTTTGCAAAATCATCTTGTCCCTGATATTTACCACGGTTGACCGACATCAAAAAATAGAATGGAATACCAATACCGAATACCCTGAACATCCATGGCGTTTGGGTTTGGAAAATCGATTGCAGGTCATTTGAAAAAATAAGCAACAAGACCCCTGTCAAAACTCCAAACAGGCTCGCTTTACGGTAAACCTTGCTTAAAAAAGCTTCCCATTGGCCACCTGAAAAGAGCACCGCAAATTTTGCGGTTGCCAACTGGAAAGTCATGCCCATAAATGATAAGACCAACAATAGGGTTATCAAAAGCGCTGCTTCCGCAAACGCTTCGGGCCCTAACAAACGTCCTAATACAAGGTTATATAGGTAATTGCCCCCATTGACCAAGAATACACTGAGCATGAACAATTGTTCAGGGGCAATTTTCTTCATTGAGATTTTAAGCACATTCATAATAATGGATTTAAGCGGTTTCAATATGGTTTATGGGGAAAACGGTATTCAGTTCTTCAGTCATCGGTAAAGCATTCTGGTTGTATTTTGGTCGAACGCCATGCAATTGATGCAACAAATATCCGCCGAAACGACGTTTTAAAATAGACGGTTTAGGCAGACGGCCGATTGCTGTAGACGAGTGGCATGAATCGTACTTCCGGATTGGGAAACCCCATGGTATCTTTACTGAACCAAAAACCCACTAATAAATACATCAAGCTTTCGTTATGTATTTGTAGTAATAATCTTACTTGACCGATGAAACGATTTTATCTTTTTTACCTACTTTCCATGATCGCGTTCCCAATGACCGCCCAGGAATCCCTGCAATCCGGTTTTAAAATGTTGGAGTCGGGTTCTTTCGAAAATGCAGAGGCCTTTTTTGGAACCTATTTAAAATCCTACCCCGATGACAAGACTGCACAGATTTGCTATGGAAGGGCGGTAGGGTTAAACGGTCGGCCCATGGAAGCCAACGCACTTTTTGCAAGTTTGATGAAAAAGTACCCTGGGGATTTTGAAATTCAGATCAATTACAACGAATCGTTTTTATGGGATAAACAGTACGAAGTTGCCAAACCTTTGTATGCCGAATTGGTACTGAATTACCCTGATAGTTTCGGAGCCGCCCTCGGGTATGCGAATACCTTAAGTAGTTTAATGGAATATGATAAAGCTTTAATGTGGGTTATGAAAGCACGGGCAATGGAACCATCCAATGAAAGCGCCATGATTTCTTCAAAATATATCAAATTGGGCTATGCCAACCAGTTCGTGAATGCACAGCAATACGATCAGGGCAAACAACTGCTCCTGGAGATATTTAAGGATTTTCCGGAAGACCGGGATGCCTTGCTGAATATGGCCAATCTGTTTTTGATCACCAAACAAGTGGATAGCGCCAAAGTGGCCTATGAACGGTTTGCCATAACACCGAAAGACTCGATTGCCGCCTTGGTCGGTATCGCCTTGGCGGAACATATTGGGGAAAATGAACGCGAAGCGCTTCGGGTTGCCGAACTTGCCAATTTTAAGGCGAATCGATTTGGAGATGATGCACTCACCGAACGTTACACTGGAGCGCTATGGACAAGCACTCATTTGGAACCGAAAGTTCAAGTCTGCCCGAAACATGATCGGTAATCTGCAAAAGCAATATTCAAGTCGTCCGTGGCTTATCGCCCTTGAAGCTACCTTGTCGATGTATACCGGGGATGCCAAAAAAAGTATTTTCAACTATAACATGATCTTAGATAGGGACAGTGATTCTTTTGATGGCAACCTGGGAAAGGCCAATGCGCTTTTTGCGGCCGACCATATCTTGCCGGCTTATGAGGCAACTTTTCAGACCTTGGATCTTTTTGAAAACCAAAAAGATGCCATCGGCCTCTTGGAGAAGCTGAACCAAATGCATACCCCAAGTGTGGCCCAACAGGGTGCCTACACCTTTGATAACGGCAATAACATTGCATTATCGAGCACCACAAGTTCCATCGTACCCTTCTCGACAAAATTTGTCACTACGGCAACCTATGGCTATCGTACCACGGAAAATACAGTAACCGGCAATAGGGCAAACTCCCATTTAATTTTGGCCGGAATACGGTACAAGCTGTTTCCCAAAACGAATTTGAAGGCCGTGGCAGGATTGAACAATGCGCGTTTTATGCAGGAATCCTATACCCAGCCCGTATTGGAGGTAAAATTCATGGCCCAACCCTATAAACTTCAGGATCTGGAATTCGGATATCAAAGGGAAGTACAGAATTTTAATGCCGATTTAATCGAGAGGGAAATCGTGATGAACCACTATGGACTCAACTACAATCTGGGCACCAATTTTAATTTGGGATGGTATACGCAGCTCATGTACACAACCCAATCCGATACCAATACCCGAAGCCTGCTCTTCTCTTCTTTGTATTATACGATGCTGAGAAAGCCCGTTTTAAAGATCGGGGTCAATTATCAGTATCTCTCATTTAAAGACCAAGTGCCCACTATTTATTTCAGTCCCGAAAAATATGAGGTGATTCGAGCTCTTTTCAGACATTCGTGGAAACATTTGGGAAGGCACCTCCTACAGGGCAAGTATGGCCACGGGATTGCAGCAAGTAGCAGAAGATGGGCGAACACCTATATTTAGGGCAGAAGCGGCGATACAGCACCAATTTGGCAAGCGGCTGAGCGGGGATATCTATGGAAGGTACAGCAATATCGCTTCTGCGACCGCAGCGGGCTTTGAGTTCACAGAATTGGGATTGAAGCTCAGCTGGTCCTTGACCAAGAAGCCGATCTTCTATGATCAGGTTTCCAAGTCAAACCCAAAACCCAATTTACAGCAAATTAAGCCTGCGCATTAATTCGGGCCGATTCGACCTACTGATGGGAATAACGTTTTTTTCGATCAGCACGCTGTTATCTTCAATATCGATGATTTTCGTAAAATTGATGATAAAGGAACGGTGAATTTGCAGAAAGAGCTGTTCAGGCAGTTTTTCCTTGATCTTTTTTAAGGTATTGTGTACCCGATAGGTTTTGGTTTCGGTCTTCACATCGATATAATCGCCCTTTGCTTCGATCAATTGAATTTCATTATAATTCAGTTTGATCAAACGTCGGTCTATATTGATGTAAAGCTCTTGGCCCACAGGGGAAGTAGCAACTTCCTTATTTTCACCGATGACTCGATGCGCAAGTGAATTTTTTACCTTCTGGATCGATTTCTCGAACCGTTCAAAGGTCAATGGCTTTACCAAATAATCGACGATGGCTTCATATTCATAGGCGGCTATGGCAAAATTGGTATCGGATGTGATCAATACAATTTTTGGTGGGTTTTTGAGGGTCTGTACAAAATCGAAACCACTAAATCCGGGCATATGGATGTCAAGAAAAACTAAATCGACGGTATGCTGGTTCAAGAATTTAATGGCCTCTATGGCATTGGAAAATTCATCGATTACGTCCATTTCAGGCAATTGGGAACAGAGCTGGGCCACAATGGCCCGAGCGGCAGCTTCGTCGTCTATAATGATGCAGTTCATGATCAAATTGTTTTAAGGTAGGTTTCTATTTTTTTTAAAATGGTTTTAAAATCACGATCCATTTTCATGTTGCCCAGCTGAAGTTCCTCTTCGAAAACAACGGCAAAGCCATAGGCCTGTTCTAAACTCAAAATATTGAATTTGTGTTTTAACTTATGAACAATTTCTGCGGCCGCCCGGGGTTCTTCCATTGAAATATGATTTAGGTAGGTTTCCATTTCCACTGGAAACTCTTCTTTTATAATGGCTATGAACTTTTGTTCAAAATCTTTGTCATCGCCCGCGAGTTCTTTGATATAGTTCAGGTTAGGTAGTTCTTCCATGTTATTTTTTTAAAGTAAAATGAAATATGGTACCCTCGTCGACTTCACTCTCCAGCCAAATTTTGCCTTCATAGAGGTCTATGATTTTCTTTACGATCGAGAGACCTATGCCGGTCGAACGTTCACCGCGCCCTATCGACTGAAATATTTGAAAGATTTTTTCGTGATATTCTTTGGGTATACCGACTCCGTTATCTTTGATGCTGAAATGCCAATGGGTATTACCTTCCTGCGAACTTATTTGCACCAAGCCATTTGACCTTTCTATATTGACCACGGCGTTGCTTATCAAATTTTGGAACAATTGGTGCATTTTTGTTTTATCTGCTATGAGGGTGGGCAAGGGGTTCATAATCACAATGTCGACATTGTCGGGGATGAAGATAATTTCCCTTATTTCGTTGACCACCCCGTTAAGATTCACCATGGTATGTTCCAAGGTACTGTCGGTGATGCTGGAATATTTGAGAATACCATCGATCAATCGATCCATGCCTTCTATTTTTTCTTGCATTTGTTGCAAATTGAAAAGGCCGTTATCGTCAAGGATATCAATATAATCTTCCTGTAACCAAGAGGCCAAAGCACTTACGGCCCTTAGGGGAGACTTGAGATCATGGGAAACGACGTGTGCATATTCTTGGAGGCCTTGATTGCTGGTCTCCAGTTCTCTGAGCAGTTTTTCCTTTTGAAGTTGAAGTTGCATCTGTTCCGTGATGTCCAAATGTATACCAATAGAGCCGATGATTACTCCCGCTTCGCTATACCTTGGGGCTCCACTGATCAACCAGTGCCGAGTACTTCCATCCTTATGTTTGATCTGTATTTCATAGGAGTCCGATTCGCCCTTCAACCGTTTATTGTCCTTTTCTTGCAAAAGCTCCAATTCAGCAACTTTTAAAAATTCTCTGGCCTTCTGCCCGATAAGTTCCTGCTCCGAAAAACCGCTCATCTTGGAAAAGCTTTGGTTGGCCATTTGAATAATGTCATTTTGATCCACTTCCAACAGACCAAGGTTCATATTGGCAATGA
Source organism: uncultured Flavobacteriaceae bacterium (assembly GCA_963760375.1). Lineage (GTDB taxonomy): Bacteria > Bacteroidota > Bacteroidia > Flavobacteriales > Flavobacteriaceae > Pelagihabitans. The sequence continues at coordinate 1,165,609 of CAVXCS010000005.1, forward strand.
TGCTACTGTACTTCTCTTTTTGAATCTCAAGATTCAATTTATATTTCTTGCGAAGGGTGACGTCGTTGTAGGTCCATAAATGCCCTTTGTAAATGCCATTGTTAAAAATGGGGATATAATCGCGCTCCAGGATGCAACCATCGATCATTTCCAATTCATCCGACAATACCACTTTTTTATCTTTCAACAATTCATCGATCCTGGCAACAAATGCTTTGGGATTTTTGAAATGGGCCATATTTTGTTCTGCCGCATTGCTACAATCCATCCCATGAAGCGCTTCCGGTGACGTTGGGATTTTGAATAAATCACAGAACATTTGATTGGTCAGGGCAATCTTGCGATCTTCGTCTTCCAAAAGCACACCGGTTTGCAGGTTTAAAATTAAGGTAGCCAATCTGTTTTCTGAAGCCTTCAGTCGCTCCTCAGCTTCCCTTTGCTTGGTGATATCCTCTACCAGGGCAACTTCATATTCGACATTGCCTTTTTCGTCTTTAACGGCACTCACTGTGGTTTTTGCAAATAGGGAAGTCCCATCTTTATGCCAATATTTTTTGATCATTGAAAAATGGTCAAGTTTTCCAGCATTCATTTTTTCCATAAACATTTTGGATTCTTCCAGATGCTCCAAACTTGAAATATTGTTGACACCGAGGCTTTTGAGTTCAGTTTCGGAATAGCCCAAAAGCCGCTCAAATGCCTTATTCACCTTTATGATTTTGTCTTTTATGGTTAGGACGATTCCCAAAGGTGAGTTTTCCACAATGATGTCCAATCGCTTCTTTTGTTCCGCCAGCAGATTTTTAATTTCGGTTTCTTGGCTTATGTCCCTAATGATTCCCTGTGCTGCAATAGGCTTCCTATTTGAATCATAGATCAGACTTGCATTGATTTGGACCCATTTTTCGGTATTGTATTTGGTAATTATTTTGGCGCTATAATTTTTTAACGTGCCAACTTCCAACAAAGACTTAAAGGACTCTTTGGTATACTGCACATAGTCGGCGTGCACCAGAGCAGCTAGGTTGATTGCTTCCTTTGCATGGTCATAGCCCAAAAACTCCTTCGCCGATACGTTCATGTTGATCACATTGTAATGAAGGTCCATGACCACATAGGGATCGATAATATTGATAAAGACACCTTCCAACTCCGAGGTTTTTTCGAAGAGCAGGTTTTCTAACTTGTTATTTGCCTCTTTTAGGTGATAGGTGGTATCATAAAGTTCCTTGGATTTTTGTTCCAGGATTTTTTCTGCCTGAAACCTTGCCTTTTTTTGGCGTTCCAGGCTTCTTTTTAAAATTGCAACTTCCTTACTATCCATTCTGGACAATGTCAAATCTAACTTCAGTGCCATCATCTTTGAGCAGTTCATAGGTAATCGTTGCACTGCCATTAAAATGTCTAAAAGTCTTTTCCATAAGACCGTGGGCCAAACGATACAGACCTCTTGAAGACGAATAAATCATGGAGAGTGAGTTGTCGGTCTTGGCCAAAATTTTGAAGCTGGGTAATTCTGCGTCCGGATATAGTTTCCTTACATGCACATGAATATGATCCTCGATGGAATATAAAAGTCCCAAGGGGGCATTATAACTTGCAATCACTTCCGGATGGGCCTTGCCAAGACTGTCAAACAGAAATAGGCCAAACGTATAGATAAGGTCATTGGCAGGGATATTGACTTCTTTACTCAAATGGTTGATCAAGGACACCATTTCATTAAAATCATAGGTACCCACTGAAGTGTAGATGCCTTCAGAGGGTAAGTCTGAATTTTCGATGATATTATCCAATGTCTCCAATCCAAATTGGGATTCAACCAATTCCAGAAATTCAGTAAAAATAATACCCTTCATTATGTCTAGGTTTGGGAATAAAAGTAGGAAAAGGAAGACTTTTTGTCTAATTTATGTTGTGAAACGCCATTTTTTGTTAGGCTTTTACCAGTTCATTGATGTTCCAATAATCCAACACTTTATGAAGTTTTGATTCGTAGTCTTCATATTTTAAAGGTTTGATGACATATCCCGCAATCCCAATTTTATAGCATTCCAAAAGATCTGCCCTGTTTTGGGAGGTCGTCAAAATGATGGTTGGAAGATACCGCAATACGGCATCCGCCTTAAGGATTTTTAAAAATTCTATGCCACTCATTCGGGGCATATTTAGGTCCAAAAGGATAATATCGGGAAGTTGGGCATTCGATTCCAGGATATTTAGGGCCTCCTCCCCATTTTTCGCTTCGGTGATTTGATGCTTTAACTGAAGTTTAGTAACCGTTCTTTGCAGTTTCATGGTTTCAATATTGTCGTCTTCAATAAATAGGATATTCATGGTTTTTGTATTAAGGCCTTTTACAAACTTCTAATTTAAGGATGAAAATCAACATGCCGCTTGGTTCGATGGAAAAGAAGTGTAGACGAATGGAAGGAATTCTTCGATTAACCCATTGTAACCATCGGTTGAACGACCGATTCGCGTTGGAACCTCCGATCTATCACAATTCATTTTTCTTCTGGAATGGGAGGTGATACCGGGAAATTGGTTACTAAATCATCTAAAGGCATATCACAGGGTGTTCAATTGTTTTTTTGAACCTATTTTTACCACATGGAAGCATGGTACCATTATGTGCTGCTCATCGGGGTAGGATTTATAGTAGGTTTTATCAATACCGTCGCCGGTGGGGGATCTTTGATCACGCTTCCCGTACTCATTTTTTTGGGGCTTCCACCCAATGTGGCCAACGGTACCAACCGGGTCGCCGTGGTCATACAAAATGCTTTGGGAACCGCCGGTTTTAAAAGCAAGGGGGTCTCTACCTTTCCTTTCAATATATATTTGGGCATCTCGGCCATTTTCGGTGCTGTGTTGGGTGCCTATATTGCTGTGGATCTTGAAGGGGAAACGTTTAACCGCATCCTGGCCATCATCATGATCGTCGTGGTTTTGCTCATTCTTTTCAAGCCCAAAATGAAACTCGAGGAAATACAGGAAAGAATTAGCGGGAAACATCTGTGGATCGGTATTATTGGCTTTTTCTTTTTTGGGATCTACGGCGGATTCATCAACGCTGGTTTGGGAATCATTATAATCTTATTTTTGCACTATGTGAACCGAATGACCCTGATCAGGGCCAACGCGACCAAAGTGGTCGTGGTGTTTATTTATACCGTTGCGGCGCTGGCGGTTTTTGTGCTGAACGATAAGGTGAATTGGAAAGTGGGATTGATCTTGGCCATTGGCAATGGAACGGGGGCATGGGTAGCCAGCAGGGTGTCGGTCGACAAAGGCGATGGATTTATCAAAACCTTTATGGTGGTGGTAGTGGTGCTGTTGGCCATACGACTTTGGTTTTTTACTTAAAAAAATTGGATATGGATATTATAGAGCGATTGGAATGGCGTTATGCGGTTAAAAAATTCGATTCGAACCGAATACTGCCCGCTGAAAAGATCGATAAGTTGAAGCGGGCTTTTAATCTTACCGCTACTTCCTATGGATTACAGCCCATGAAAATGATGGTACTGCAAAATAAGAAATTGCAGGAGCAGCTGGTGATCCATTCCTATGGTCAAAAACAGTGTGCCCAGGCTTCGCATGTACTGGTCATTTGTATCGAAAAGAACATTGATGACGAATATATCCACAAATATTTCGAACAGGTCAAGCAGATCCGGGGGACCAGCGAGGAAATATTGAATCCGTTCAAACGGGCATTGGTAGCGGATTTTACCAATAAGGAGGTGACCGAAATTCGAAATTGGGCCACCAACCAGGCCTATCTGGCCATGGGCAATTTACTGACGGTCTGTGCCTTGGAACAGATCGATTCTTGCCCCATGGAAGGTTTTGTGCCCAGTGGCTACGATGAGTTGTTGGGTTTGCCTAAGCTTGACTTGACCTCCGTTCTCGTTCTGCCCATCGGTTATCGCGCCCAGGACGATTTGTTCGCTTCCTTTAAAAAAGTGCGAAAAGATATCGATCATAGCGTGATCGATTTTTTTTAGTGCGCTGGAAACTCTGGGAAATCGCAATGGAATAAAAAGTATTTTTCATTTTTATTATAAATCAATTCATTATGCCGGGATTCGAGCTATTTGGTGATCAAGAAAGGATGCAGGTGCAGGAAGTGCTCGATTCCGGAGTGCTGATGCGATATGGTTTTGAGGGAATGCGCAATGGCCAATGGAAGGCCGTTTCCTTGGAAAATGCCCTCGCCGAAAGGATGCAGGTAAAGTATGCGCAGGTGGTCAGTAGTGGCACCGCTGCACTCACCGTGGCATTGGCAAGTGCTGGCATCGGAGCAGGGGATGAAGTGATCATGCCCACCTTCACTTTTGTGGCCAGTTTTGAGTCGATTCTAGCCATTGGGGCCATTCCTGTTTTGGTGGACGTGGACGATACCTTGACCTTAAATCCAGAAGCGGTTGAACGGGCCATTACCCCGCGTACCAAAGTGGTAATGCCGGTACATATGTGCGGATCGATGGCCGATTTGGGGGCCCTGAAAGAGATTTGTGGAAAGCATGGCCTTTTATTGCTCGAGGATGCCTGCCAAGCCATTGGGGGTACTTATGAAGGCAGGCCGTTGGGAAGTATAGGTGATTTGGGCTGCTTCTCCTTCGACTACGTAAAAACCATAACCTGTGGGGAAGGGGGCGCCATGATCACCAACAATGAAAACTATTATAAAAATGCCGATCATTATTCCGATCATGGGCACGACCATGTCGGAAAGGATAGGGGAGCAGAAACCCATCCGTTTTTAGGGTACAATTATAGGATTTCCGAGTTGAATGCGGCAGTCGGACTTGCACAGATTTCCAGATTGGACGACTTCCTTTTCCTCCAAAAAAAGAATTATACCATATTGCGGGATGCCCTGGAAGGGCTTCCCGGCATTACTTTCAGAAGGGTTCCGTTGGGCGGCGTCGAGAGCTATGCGTTCCTGAATTTTTTCCTGCCCGATCAAGATTTGGCCAAAAAAGCCCATAAAGCGCTAAGCGTTCATGGCGTCGATGGCTGTTTTTATTGGTACGACAACAATTGGCACTACTATCGCAAATGGGAGCATCTCCTGCACCGAAAGTCTTTGGGGAAATTACCGGAAGAAGTGGAACGGCAACTCCCAGACTACCAAGAGGGCAGTTTTGCCATTTCGGATCATTGGGTGGGCCGAAACATATCTTGTTTGGTCAAATTGGGCTGGTCTGACGAAGAGGTTGAAAATCGCGCCAGAAGCATGGTGGAGGCCTTACGGCCTATTTTAAATCATCAATAGCCTACATGGCCTACGATTTCAAGTCCATACCCGACCATGCCCACGCGTTTGGTCTGCGCCGTATTGGTCAGAAGGATGATCTTGGAGATATTCAGGTCGTGCAGGATTTGTGCGCCCACGCCAAAATCCTTGGTATCCATGTCTATTTTAGGTGCGCGAAAAATTCCTTTCTTCTGTAATTCCTTTAATTCCGAAAGCCTGTTCAGCAAATTAAGTGCACTGAATTCTTGGTTGATGAAAACAAATGCTCCTTTTTCGGCATCATTGATGGCCTTGAACATGTCTTCCAGCTTTTTGTCGGGATTGTCGGTCAGGGTCCCCAATATGTCATTGTTCACCAGGGTGGCGTTGATCCTGGTCAACACCGGCTCATCGGTTCGCCAGCTTCCCTTGGTAAGCGCTATGTGAATTTGTTCATTTGTGGTCTGTTTATAGGCACGAAGCCGGAATTCCCCAAAACGGGTAGTGATGTTGAAGTCGTCCTTTTTTTCGATGAGGCTGTCATGCTCCATGCGATAGGCCACCAAATCTTCAATTGAGATTACTTTAAGATCAAACTTTTTGGCCACTTTCATCAACTGTGGCAAGCGTGCCATGGTACCGTCTTCATTAAGTATTTCAACCAGAATGCCCGCGGGCTTCAGTCCGGCCAATCGGGCAAGATCTATGGCGGCTTCGGTATGCCCGGTCCTTCGCAAAACCCCGCCATTTTTTGCCCGTAACGGGAAGATATGTCCGGGCCTTCCCAAATCGTGGGGTTTCGTTTGGTCGTCGGTTAAGGCCAGGATGGTCTTGGCCCTGTCATGAACAGATATGCCAGTGGTACAGCCATGCCCGATCAAATCGACCGAAACGGTGAACTGGGTCTGGTGGAGTACGGTATTGTTCTGCACCATCATATCCAGATCAAGGTCGTGGCAACGATCTTCAGTCAACGGGGCACAGATCAGGCCACGGCCGTACTGCGCCATAAAATTGATCATCTCCGGGGTCACCTTCTCCGCGGCAGCAATGAAGTCGCCTTCATTTTCGCGGTTTTCATCGTCAACCACAATGATTACCTTCCCCTTGCCGATATCGGCTATTGCTTCTTCAATGGTATTCAACTGTATATGATTCTCCAATTTTGTAATCATGTGATTGCCTTTTTGTCTTTTTTACCAAATCTCGATTTCAAGCTGTCGAATAACGACCCAAAAGTCATTAAGCCCTTGTCGGCAGTGGCCCTTTTGGTCAAATATATGCCCAAAGGTAACATAATCAACGTAGAAACCCATGCCCCGAGTATGGGATGGATGTTGTTCTCTTTGGCATAATTCCCCGCAAAAACCCCCACAAAATAATAGACCAGGAAAAGGATGATGGCGATGACCATCGGCAAGCCTAGGCCTCCTTTTCGAATGATGGCCCCGAGCGGTGCCCCCACAAAAAACAAAATGATACAGGAAAGGGCCAGGGCGTATTTCTTGTGCAGCGAAAGAATATGCATATTGTATATTTTGTACCTTTTTTTAAGCTCATCTTTTTTGGCCTGGATAGAGGAGAGGACGTTCGAAATTGAATTTTTGGCGGTATTCATGATTTGCCCTTGCTGACGATCTTGATAAAGATCGATCACATTGTCGAAGGCTTTGGCCTGACTGCCAGTTTTTCGGAGGCCCTCCACCGTTTCCGCTTCGAGTGTATTTGTGCTGTCTATGATTCCGCCCGTAAGTCGAACCGGGGGCTTGGTACTGTCTTTTTCTATCAATGGGATAAATCCGCCCATGCGGTTGATGATATTTTTCGAAAAAGCGCCCACGATCCTGATATTGTCTTTTTTGATCGAATCGATATCCTTTGTCAAACGGGCCACGTTTTTCATCTTATCGGTGCTGATATCCATTTCCTGTTCAAGATCTTGATCGTTTTCAGGGATTTCTATGTTGATTCTGTAGACCTCGAAGTTCGATTTCGCAAAGGGAAATTTGCGCATTTCCCCTGCTTTTTTGGTAATCACATCCTGATAATAATGGCCGTTGGTCAACACCAATTGAATGACATCGGAATTTGTACTGCTCACCAGCTCCCCGGTTTCGGCCTTGATGACGGTATTGTTCACATTGCTCGGGGTCTTTTGATGGATAATGACATTTCGTAAAAAACGATCTTTTTCACCGAATTTTTCATCCACCTTGATGCTCATTCCCTCGAAGTCGCTAAAAACCCCTTCTTCGATCGCGGCCGCCGGTTTTACCTTGGCAATGTTTCGACGCATGTTATATATTTTCTGCTCCGAGGCGGGAATCACGCTATTGGCAAAATAAAAGGTCACCCCGCCCAACAAGGAGACAAAGATGATCAAACTGAGCATGGACCTTTGCAGTGAGATGCCCGAAGCCTTCATGGCGGCAAATTCATAGTTCTCTGCGAAAGTTCCGAAAGTGAGGATGGAAGACAGCAAAACCGTTAGAGGCAAAACCTTTTCGGTAAGATTGGGCATTAAATAAAACAGAAACTTGCCGATGATAACAATATCAAGGCCCTTGCCGGCCAAGTCATCGATAAAGAGCCAAATGGTTTGGAAAATGAAGATGAACATCAAAATCACAAACGAACTGAAAAAATTGAAGAGAAACCGAGTTAGAATATATTGGTCTAGAATTCGCAACGGCTTAGTTTCTTATGATGTAGTACCCTTCGTCTTTGTACTTGCCCTCATCAAAATTAAATAAGGTTTTCGATAAATTTTGATCTGTTTTAAAAGAATTAACAGTAATGGTCGTTACGGTGCCGTTTTTCCCTGTTTCAACAAGTTTGTAAATGTGTTTGGTCTCCACATCGATGCCCAATAAAATCGATTTGATCTCGGTATTGGTATCTATGGGGACGAGTTTTACATATTGTATTTTTCGACCCTGAACGTTCTGTAGGATATCCCATTGGTAGTTATGGCCCTGCTTGTAAAAGGTGAGCATTTTTGAAGGCGTGATGGTGTTTTCATCCTCTGCCTTGTTCTCAATGGTCACTTCCTCGTTTTCAGGAACTATGGTGTAGACTTTCTTTCCATCGAACAATTGCTGTGAACCTAGATAGTTGAAAAGGTACTTGTCGCCTTGCAGGGTGACATCGCCCCTGGTTTCGGTATTGACATCGGCTTCCTTATTGTTCAATACGTATTTGAAGTCAACATAAATATTTTCATAGCCCTTTACTTTGTTATAGACCTCATCGAGTAAAGCCTTCGCCTTGTTGGCATCTTGTGCCTGTGTTAACGAAACGGCCAAAATGGCCAATAGTAGTAAAATATGCTTCATGGTGTGCTTAGTTTTGTTCATTTTTCAATAGTTGATCCAGTGTGCTTAAATCGGTGATGAGGACCTGCCTTGCCTTACTGCCTTCAAAGGGCCCGACGATTCCGGCCGCTTCCAACTGATCGATGATCCGGCCTGCGCGGTTATAGCCCAACTTGAGCTTTCTTTGTATCAATGAGGCCGAACCCTGTTGTGCGGTCACGATGACCTCCGCAGCCTCCCGGAACATGGCATCCCTATCGGAAATATCATAATCAATACTTGTGCCAGACTCTTCGCCGAGATATTCGGGAAGTTCGTAAGCCTCCGGATATCCACGCTGTGACCCTATAAATTCGGTTATTTTGGCCACTTCGGGGGTGTCGACAAAGGCACATTGAATCCTCGTGACATCGTTGCCCTGCGTAAACAACATATCGCCTCGGCCGATCAATTGGTCGGCCCCTTGGGTATCCAAAATGGTCCTCGAATCTATCTTGGAAGTAACCCGAAAAGCGATACGTGCCGGAAAGTTGGCTTTGATAATGCCCGTGATCACGTTTACCGAGGGTCGTTGTGTGGCAATGATCAGATGGATGCCGATGGCCCTTGCCAATTGTGCCAAACGGGCGATGGGCGTTTCCACTTCCTTACCGGCGGTCATGATCAAATCGGCAAACTCATCGATGACCAATACGATGTAAGGTAAAAATTTATGGCCATCGTGGGGGTTTAATTTCCTCGCCTTGAACTTTACGTTGTATTCCTTGATATTCCTTACCATGGCCAATTTGAGTAGCTCATAGCGATTGTCCATTTCAATGCATAATGAATTCAAGGTATTGATTACCTTATTGTTATCGGTAATAATGGCATCTTCCGTATCGGGCAGTTTCGCCAAATAGTGCCTTTCGATCTTGTTGAACAGGGTCAATTCTACCTTTTTGGGGTCGACCAGTACAAATTTTACCTCTGCAGGATGTTTTTTGTACAGTAGGGAAGTCAACACGGCATTCAAGCCTACGGATTTTCCTTGCCCCGTGGCGCCGGCCATCAATAGGTGGGGCATTTTTGCAAGATCCACTACAAAGGTTTCGTTGCTGATGGTTTTGCCAAAGGCGATGGGCAATTGCATTTCGGCTTTTTGGAATTTGCTGGAGGCGATCACCGATCGCATCGAGACGATGGTAGCATTTTTGTTGGGCACCTCGATACCGATGGTTCCTTTTCCGGGGATAGGCGCAATGATACGAATACCCAAGGCTGCAAGGGAAAGGGCGATGTCGTCTTCCAGGTTCTTTATTTTTGAAATGCGGATTCCCGCATCCGGTACGATTTCATAGAGGGTCACCGTAGGTCCGATGGTGGCCTTGATCTGTGCTATTCCAATTTTATAGTTCCGTAGGGTCTCGACGATCTTGTTCTTGTTTTCTTCGAGTTCTTCCTGATTGATGGTAATACCCCCGGTAGCACCATGTGGGTCGAGCAGGTCGATGGGGGGGAATTTATAACTGCTCAATTCCAATGTGGGGTCGAATTCACCAAAGTCGGACACCAATTTGTCGGCAATGTTGTCTTTTTCTTCCTGTTCTACCACTGGAGCCTCGACCTCCATGGCCAAATCTTCATTTTGTGCTTCCTGTACCGGTTTTGTGACTTCAAAATTATCCTCCACATCCTTGTGCAGCGATGGGATATCTTTCTTGTGTGTATAAGTGTCAATTACGATGGGATCGTCCTTTTCCTTTACCAAAACATCATCGATCGAGGTTTCACCGGTCGTTCCCTTCAATTCAGTGGCAAGGGATGATCTTTTCTGGTTCAAATAAGTCATTAATTCATCCGGACTTACCTTGAACAAACGCACCAGAATAAAGATCAGGCCGAAAAGGAGCAATAGAAAAACGCCAAACTTTCCGGTATAGTCTTGAAGGAAGTCGTTCATTTCAAAACCGACCAATCCGCCCAATAAGGGTCTATTGGCAGCAAAAAATCCAAGGGCGATAGAAATCCATATCATGAACAAAAGCCCCCATATCCATTTTTTGAGCAATCCCTTTTTGCTCAGGCTTAAGAACATATACAGTCCGGTCATGAACAACAATGCCGTAACGATAAGTGAAGCGAGCCCAAAACCACGGTACATGGCAAAATGGCTTACTGCCGCACCAAATTTATTGAGGAGGTTCATGGCTTCCTCATTTCTATCGGCGAATTCGCTCAATAGACTTTGATCGTCCTGCCAGGTAAAATAAAAGGAAATGAAAGAGAAAAATAAGGCCACACTGAAAAGCATCAACAAGCTTCCCAATATGATTTTATTTTGTTTGGATATCGCAAAAGCCGATTTCTTTTTGGGGTTTACGGGTTTCGACTTTTTCAACTTCTTTGCCATTCAATCGTCAGTTCTGGGGTCAAAAATACGAATTTAGGCATGAAGGCCTCAAAAAATCTTAGGGAGATAAATGATCAAACCAATGATCATGGAGGCAAAGGACACCAACATTACCGCTCCTGCGGAGATATCTTTGATAAAACCGATTTTGGAATCGTATTCCGGTTGTACAAAGTCAGAAATTTTTTCTATTGCGGTATTCAAGCCTTCGATGCCGAGAACCATGGCAATTGCCAAGATTTGAAGAATCCATTCCGTACTTGAAATATCAAAATAAAAACCGGCCACCGTGACGAATATTGCCACGAATAGCTGAACCTGTATACTGGCCTCGGTTCGAATTAAGAGCAATGCACCGCGCAGCGCAAAGCCCACACTTTTGACACGATTCTCAAAAAAATTTTCTTTAGGCATCGGCAAGGACCTTACATTTAGAGGGGTCAAATGGACCATTGCGATTTAGGATACTTGTTGGGTATGTGCTTTGTCGCCATGGTCTTAAAATGAACCGGCGGTGAAATTAAAAAAAAATAACGGGTGTTTCGCAACGAATCCTGTTTAATAGTCAGCTCCGGAATCGACTATGGCGATGGTATCGAAAAAAATAGCAAGATCAATCGCTTTTGCATCTTATGGAATATTCAAAAGCAATAATGAAGGGATTTGGCGAAACCGCATCCCACTACAGGCATTGCCATAAATGTCATGCCTTTTGAACGCCCTGGACCAATTGCTTTATCTTAATTTGAAATGCAGCGACAACGAGTGTGGTGATGGGGCTCAACCAATTGAATATCGCGAAGAAAAAATATTGGTCCACCCCAACGCCCAAAACACCACTGTGATAGGCACCGCAAGTATTCCATGGGATAAGCACGGAGGTGACCGTGCCCGAGTCTTCCAAGGTCCTACTCAGATTTTCCGGGGCCAGCCCACGATCTTTAAAGGCTTTTGCAAACATCTTACCGGGCACCACTATGGCGAGGTACTGGTCTGAGGCCGTCACGTTCAGGGCCAAACAACTGGCCACGGTACTGGCAAAGAGTCCAAAAGTGGTTTTGGCCAAACTAAGCAACGATTTGGTGATGCGCGAGAGTGCGCCGATACCATCCATGATGCCCCCGAAGGTCATGGCACAGATGATGAGCCAAATCGTGCCCAACATGCCCGACATCCCTTTGGAGGAAAAAAGATCGTTGAGGGAGGGATTGTCGGTAGCAATTGAGGTGTTCACCGTGATCGCGTTCATGACGCCCTTGTAACCCGACTCGAAAGTCAAGGTTTCAGCGCCTCCCAGCGTAGCCACGATCCCCGGTTGAAAAATAAGTGCAAATACCCCGCCCAGAAGTGTACCTATCAAAAGTGCCAATAAGGGCGGTGTTTTTTTGAGAATCAAGAGAATGACCATCACTGGTACGATAAACAGCCAGCCATTGATGTTGAAAGTGGCATCCATCGAGTCTAACAGTGATTGGGTATCCACAGTACCCGTGGTATCGATTGTTAGGCCCAGGATGATAAAGAAGATGAGGCTAACGGTATAGGTGGGGATGGTGGTTATGGTCATATATTTGATATGACCGAACAAATCCCCTCCCGCCATGGCAGGGGCCAAATTGGTCGTATCGCTCATCGGGGAAAGTTTGTCACCGAAATAGGCGCCTGACAAAACGGCCCCAGCTGTCATGCCCAAGGATATTCCCAGAGCACTTCCGATACCGATCAACGCGATGCCCACGGTGGCCGAGGTGGTCCAAGAACTGCCCGTGGCGATCGATATAATGGAACAAATGATTACCGTTGCCACCAAAAAAATGGTCGGATTTAAAATTTGCAGGCCATAATAGATCATTGAAGGGATGATGCCACTGATGAGCCATGTACCCGAAAGGGCCCCCACCATAAGCAGGATAAGGAGGGCTCCGGTCGTAGATTTCACGTTTTCAGCCACTTCCGTCAGCAATTGGGCATAGCTGACCTTGTTGAATGCTCCGACTATAGCGGCGACAGCACCGCCCATCAAGAGGATGAATTGGTTCGATCCACTTAGCGCGTCATCGCCAAAAACAAAAACATTATAGGCCAACATACCCACCAATATAACCACAGGTAATAAGGCCTCATAGATATTGAGTTCTACATTTTCAACTATATTTTCATCCTGGGGTTCTGAGGGGCGAATGTCTTGGCTTTGCATTGGGTTGGATTAGAAGCTTCGTAATATTACAATTTTATCACGGTTCTGCAAATTACCCAAACCAGTTTCAAATCAGGGGTGCACTTTCGATTTTTTTAGGATTCCCAATTGTTGCATGCAATCTTTCATGGTTTCATAAGTACGTTCAATATCGTTGTCCAGACCCACCGAAAACCTGATCAGACCATCGCTCAGGCCCATATTTTTTTGATCTTCCAAGGGGATTTCTGAAGAAGTGGAAGTGCCAGGGGCACTGAAAAGTGTTTTATAAAACCCGAGGCTTACGGCCAAATAGCCCAACTTTCTGGTCTGCATCATTTCCATTAGGGCATTCGCATTGTACAAGGTGCCCACATCAAGGGTCATCAATCCGCCAAAACCAAATTCAGGATTCATCTGGCTTTTCATGACGCCATGTCCAGGATGTGTTTCCAATCCCGGATATACTACCCTAAGGCCATCTTTCTCAAATTTTTTGGCCAGATGGAGCGCGTTGGCACTGTGTGTCTTCATTCTGAGGTGAAGGGTGCGCATGTTCTTGAGGATCGATGCCGCGCGAAGGCTATCGAGGGTGCTGCCCAAAAGCATGCCCGAACCTGAGTTGACATCTTTCAGGGACAGGCAGAAAGGTTTGTCACCGCAGACCGCTCCCGCCACACAATCGCTGGTTCCATTGATAAATTTAGTGAGGCTGTGAATTACGATATCGGCTCCCAACCGGGCCGGGGCAATGGTGAGGGGCGAAAAGGTATTGTCGACCACCAAGGGAATCCCATATTTCTTGGCAAGCTTGGAAAGCGCCCTGATATCGGCGACCTCCAATAAAGGATTACTGACGCTCTCACAATAGATCATCTTGGTATTCGGGGTAATGGCACCTTCAACGGCCTCTATTTTGGTAGTATCGACAAATGAGGTGGCAATGTTGAATTTGGCCAGAAAGTTTTTCATAAATGCATAAGTACCCCCATAAATGGTGCGGCTGCTTACCACGTGGTCTCCGGCACCGCAGCATTGCATGATCACGGAAGTAATGGCACCCATGCCACTGCCATAAACATTGGCGGTTTCTGTCCCTTCGAGCGCGGCCAAAGCCTCTCCGAGGTAAAGATTGGAAGGGGAAGAATGTCTGCTGTACAGATAGCATCCCTCGGTATTGCCCTCAAAGGTATCGAACATGGTTTTGGCCGATAGGAAGGTATAGGTCGATGAATCTGAAATGGAGGGATTCACCCCGCCATATTCCCCAAAATACTGCAGATCTTGTAAATGATTTGATGCCTTATACGCCATAATATGAAAATATTTTGAAGATAAAATTATCAATAATTAGATAAAATATCAATCTATATACTAAAAAATAGAAAATAAAACTATCATATGTATAAATAATAGATTATAATACTAAATTTGTACTGTTTTTATCCCAAAATAGAAAAAAAGGCATGCAAAAACTCGATGAAACAGACCTGAAATTGCTTTTCCTATTGCAAGAGGACGCCAAGAAAACCACCAAACAGTACGCCAACAGTTTAGGCCTGTCGACCACCGCGGTGTATGAACGCATCAAAAGACTTGAGAAGACCGGCACCATTCAGAAATACGTGGCCCTGATCGACAAAAAAAAGATCAACAAATCGTTTGTGGCCTTTTGTCATGTAAAATTGATCCAACACATCAAAGATTTTGTGCTACAGTTTGAACAAGAAGTCCTTAAGCTTGAGGAAGTGGCCGAATGTTATCATATCAGTGGGGATTATGATTACCTATTAAAAATACATGTCAGTGATATGGAGGCCTATCGCGACTTTATGGTGACCAAGCTCACGGCAATAAAACATATCGGCAGTACGCAGAGTTCGTTCGTAATCAATGAGGTGAAACACAGTACGGCAATACACCTCAACTAAGATGGATGACGGTTCATGTGCTTTTTATATTTGGGTGCGGTGCGGGATTTTTCTAAATGTACGAAAGTGTGCGCTTTACTTTTTCTGCCGGATTGGGGCCTTGCCCTAACGTAAAACATTCGTATTTTTGCTTTTTAAAAGGCTGGGGCAATGCCCAACAACCAACAGTCTTTGGCTAAAAATTCTTTTTTATGACACAATACGACGTGGCCATCATTGGCTCTGGCCCTGGCGGCTATGTAGCGGCAATCCGTTGCGCACAGTTGGGTATGAAGACCGCAATCATTGAAAAATACAGCACTTTAGGGGGCACCTGCCTTAATGTAGGCTGCATTCCTTCGAAGGCGCTTCTCGATTCTTCACACCATTATGAAGATGCCATAACCCATTTTAAGGAGCACGGCATCGATATTCCTGGAGAAATCAAGGTAAACTTGGCACAGATGATTTCCAGAAAACAAGCCGTGGTAGACCAGACCTGCGCAGGGGTGAAGTTTTTGATGGATAAAAATAAAATTGACGTTTTCGAGGGAATGGGTAGCTTTAAGGATGCCAACCATGTCAACATCAAAAAAAATGATGGGAAGACCGAAACCATAGAAGCCAAGAACATTATCATCGCAACCGGTTCAAAACCGGCAAGCTTGCCTTTTATCAAAATCGATAAGGAAAGGATCATTACTTCAACGGAAGCCCTGAAACTAAAAGAAATCCCCAAGCATCTGATCGTGATCGGCGGCGGGGTTATCGGGCTGGAGCTGGGGCAGGTATACAAGCGGTTGGGCTCAGAGGTTACCGTAGTGGAATTCATGGATCGTATCATTCCAGGAATGGATGCCGCCTTGTCCAAGGAGTTGATGAAGGTGATGAAGAAACAGAAAGTGGCATTCAACCTGTCGCATAAAGTGAAATCTGTGGCACGCAAAGGGAACGAAGTCACTGTAAAGGCTGATAACCAAAAAGGTGAGGAAGTCGTTTTTAAAGGGGATTATTGTTTGGTCTCCGTAGGAAGAAGGCCTTATACCGATGGTTTGAACGTTGAAGCGGCCGGCGTAAAAATAGACCCGAAAGGAACTATAGCGGTCAATGATCATTTGCAGACCAATGTGCCCAACATTTACGCGATCGGCGACGTTGTACGCGGTGCCATGCTGGCCCACAAAGCGGAAGAAGAAGGATCGGTAGTGGCCGAAATTTTGGCCGGACAAAAACCCCATATCGATTATAACCTCATTCCCGGTGTCGTATATACCTGGCCCGAAGTGGCCGCGGTGGGCAAAACCGAAGAGGAATTGAAAAAAGAAGGGGTCGATTACAAAGTAGGGCAGTTCCCCATGAGGGCATTGGGGCGTTCAAGGGCCAGTATGGACCTGGATGGTTTCGTTAAAATTTTGGCCGATAAGAAGACCGATGAAGTTTTGGGGGTTCATATGATCGGAGCCCGTTGTGCCGATTTGATCGCGGAAGCGGTCACAGCGATGGAATTTAGGGCCTCGGCAGAAGACATTGCCCGAATGAGCCACTCCCATCCCACCTATGCTGAAGCGGTTAAGGAAGCCGCACTGGCGGCCACGGGAAATAGGGCGCTGCACATTTAATCCAAAGGATAATACAACTAAAAATCCCATCAAATTGATGGGATTTCTTTTTCAGAGGGTGTTGTGCGTCCCGTCACAATAAGGCGGATTGCCCGTTTGTTTACAGGTGCAAAGCCAGACCTCATTATTCGTTTTCGCAACGAAGCCTAACGATCCAGGTTTTTCATAGGCACGGTGCGTCCCGTCGCAGAAGGGCTGTGTTTCACTATGACTACAGGTGCACCAGGCATACCGTTTGTCTTTTTCCAATGTAGTGTTAATGGGGGAATAGGTTTTTTTGCTCATTTATTACCAATTTTTATCGTTGGGGAAGATAACGAAAAGCAATACGATTAACCCTTCACCAGGCCAAAAGAACGCAACATCTTAAATATAAGGACCCTCGCGTTATCGATAAGGGAAACCGTCATAAGTTCCATAGTCACCAAAGTCGTTTTTAGTCGAGTATTCAAAACAGACTTCAAGTACTCTTTGTGGGTTTCGTATTTCAAGGCCGAATAAGCACAGATCACCATAAAGGCCAACGCACCGGGAATCGCAATGACAGGGTGCAGGGAGTGGTCTAAAAAACGGTACAGTCCCAAGCCGGTCAAGCTCCCATAAAGAATCATAAAATGAATGATATAAATCGATAGGGTACTTTGCCCGATCTTAAGCAAGGTAGCATTTTTTAACAGGCCTCTGATCGACATGAAAATTGCAAATACCACCAAGACATCCCCTAATCGCATGAACAAATAATTATTCGAGAACACATTTCCGAACAATTCGATGCCCGTATGGTTCGCAAGGGCCAAAAACCACTCGGATGAATAGAACATCAAGGTCAGGCCTGCTATGGCTGAAAGACTTATCGCAACGGGATATAGATATTTGGCAGATTTGAATTTGGTAAATACGATGGACAGGAACGCCCCAAAGGAAGCGTAACCAAACCAAGGCAAAATGGTGAACACAGAACCGTTGGCTTTGGTGATATAATTGGCAATCGCCTGGGGCAAGTAACTTAAGCTCGCCTGTTTGTATAAGGGCTCAAAGAGGAACAACAGTACCGTGATGCCGACAAAAGTAATCGGCAACACAAACTTCCTGCTTTTTTGGGTGAGTAGGTAAAGCCCGATGATGCCTAGGATGGAGAGCCCGATACAATGCAGCACGTCTACCAGGAAGAAAGAATCGTAAATTTCCCCGCTCAATAACCCAAATAGATTGAGGCGCAACAGATACCCTATAAATAGCAGTTCCAATCCACGTTTGATGCCTTTTTTGACGCGTGGATTATCCAAGCCGTTATTTTCGCCCCGTATCAATAAAAAAGTAAAAATAAATCCCGAAACGGTAAAGAAAACGGGGGCGGTAATGCCTCTAAAATACTTCCAGACCGAAAAAGCCATATTTTGATCGTCCCTGAAGGCGTTATCGAGCAATCCATCAATAAAATGGCCTTGGAGCATCATTAAGATGGCCCAAGCACGCATGGCATCTATAAAATATAATCGTGCTTTGTTGTTTTCCACAGTTATTTATGTACTCCCATTTCGAGGTTTAAAGTCGATCCGGATTTCAATGTTAAATCAATTCAACCAACTGGTCTTTAAACCCTATATACTTACAAAACAAGGTGTTTGGATGTTTCGCGGTGCAAAATTATATAAAATAAAGACAGGTCTGTATATTTTATGGTAAATTCGACGGCTAAACCCAAAAAATCCCATATGGCGGCAATATTGGCATTTGCGGGAAGTAATTCTTCCACCTCTATCAACTATAAACTCGTTAAATACACCACTTCGCTCATCGACGGGCATGAAGTGCAATCGATCAACATGCACCATTTGCCTTTTCCCATGTACAGCGAAGATCATGAGAGGGAAAATGGTTATACAAACTCCTTGATCGAATTAAGGGACGATATCCTGAAATCAGATGGCTTGATCATTTCGGTAAACGAACATAACAGCAATCCCTCTGCCTTTTTTAAAAATTTGATCGATTGGTTATCGCGGTTGGAACGAAAGTTCCTGCAAGACAAAAAGATCATGCTCATGGCTACTTCCAAGGGCAAAAGGGGTGCCATAGGCAGTTTGGAGGTGGTCAAGAATATGTTGACCCGTTTCGGGGCTGAGATTGTCATTACTTTTTCCTTACCTTCCTTTGGTGATAACTTCGAGGAATCTAAGGGCATACTGGATACCGGGCTGGCATTGGAGCATGAGAAGGCGTTGAAATTGTTTCTTGAAAACCTACCTCAAAGGTAATGGCCTCGATTTTGGGTCGGTTATTCCATCCAGAAGTCAATTGACCTGCGCAAGTTTGGGAAATGGCCCTCCTCCCTGGTTTATTTTAGGATCTCCATGCCTTAATTGCAATTCTTCCTAACTTTGCCCTGTGTTAGCCCAATTCGCCGAACATATCGAAAACCATTTTCAGGAGCTCCAAAAATCTCCCTTTCTTCTCGCCTGCAGTGGAGGGGTCGATAGTGTGGTGCTGGCGCATCTCTGCCAAACTTTAAAACTTGATTTCTCCATTGCCCATTGTAACTTTCAATTACGTGGTAATGACAGCCTGGAAGATGAACATTTTGTGGGCCGCTTGGCCAAGGCCTTGAAGAAAAACTTTTATGTGATCCATTTCGACACCCTTGGCTATATCAACCAAAATAAATTGTCATTGCAGGTGGCGGCCAGAGAACTGCGCTATGCCTGGTTCGCCGAACTCATGAAGGAAAAAGGATATAATACCCTGGTCACGGCCCATCACGGCGATGACAATCTCGAGACTTTTCTCATCAATCTTTCGAGAGGCACCGGTATTGAGGGCCTGACCGGAATTCCTGAAAAGACCAAATCGATTTCCAGACCTTTGTTGATGTTTTCGAAAGAAACGATCCTGGCCTATGCCAAACAGGAAAAATTGGAATGGCGGGAAGACCGCACGAACGCCGAAACGAAATACCTCAGGAACAAGATCAGGCATCATATCGTGCCCCATTTAAAGGAACTGCACCCGACCTTTCCGGAGAACTTCCACCTTACACAATCGCATCTATCGGAAACCGCGGCCATGCTTAAAAACCATATTACCTGGCTTAAAAAAGAAATCTTCCACCAAAAAGAGGGGTTCATCGAGATCAGAATTGCCGACCTTGGGCAACTACACCCCCTAAATGGTTATTTGTACCATCTGTTCTCCGATTATGGATTTACGGCCTGGAAAGACATTGCGCACTTGATCGACGCCATAAGCGGGAAAGCGGTATATTCCAAAACGCACCGTTTGATCAGGTCAAGGGATTCACTGATGCTGGAACAATTGCAGGACCGGGATTCCAACACCTATACCATTGAATGGGCGACAGACCGTAATACGGCATCCCGTTGCTCTTACCATACAAGAGGTAAAGGCCATGGGCGATCTGGATAAAAATGTACTATATGCCGACAAAAAAACGTTAAAGTATCCTCTGACCGTTAGGAAATGGAAAAAAGGAGACTATTTTCACCCGTTCGGCATGAAGGGCAGCAAGAAACTTTCGAAGTTTTTCAAAGACGAGAAATACGATGCCATTTCCAAAAACCGTCAATGGCTGCTTTGTTCCGATGATGAGGTGGTCTGGGTCATCGGCAAACGGGCCGATGAACGGTTCAAGGTAACCGAAAACACAGATAGCATCGTAAAATTTACATTGAACCAATGAAACAGATAATATTATATATATTATTGTTATTCAACATCTTGTATGTTTTTTCTCAGGATGATGACAATCCGGTGCTTTGGTCCCATGAAATCGACAAAATATCCGATACGGAATACGATCTCATCATGAAAGGCACCATTTTTGAAGGCTGGCATGTGTATTCCCAATTTACGGCCGAAGGGGGTTCCTTGCCCAGTGAATTTACCTATAGGAAGGTAGGGGAGGATTATGAATTGGTTGGCAAGACCGAGGAAAGTGAAACAGTAACGGAATACAGCGATATCTTTGAGGTCGATGAGACCTTTTTTAAGCAAAACCTTGTCTTTACGCAAAAAGTAAGATTGCTGAAAACGGATGTTCGCCAAATAGAAGTGAACCTTTTTTACCAGGTCTGCAAGGAAGTATGTATCCCAGCAGATATTGACTTTGTCTTTTCTCTTGACGGAAGTGCCGTGGTACTGGAGGAAAAAACGGTGGATGCGCGCAGTATTTCCTTGGGGGACAAGCTGAAACTCGATTTGAAAAACAAGGAATTGCTCAATGATGGCAATGACAATGCAGTGGGTTCGGGCAGTGGGCTGTGGAGCATCTTCATCTTGGGGTTTTTAGGGGGCCTGATCGCCCTGCTCACCCCCTGTGTGTTCCCGATGATCCCGTTAACGGTCTCGTTTTTTACGAAACAGTCCCGAAAGAAGTCAAAAGGCATCTTCAATGCCTTGTTGTATGGATTTTTCATTGTGCTGATCTATGCCTTGCTGAGCCTGCCGTTTCACCTGTTCGATTCGATTGATTCCCAGATATTGAACACCATAGCGACCAATGTTTGGCTCAATATCGCGTTCTTCCTGATATTCGTGTTTTTTGCGTTTTCCTTTTTTGGATATTATGAACTCACCTTGCCCAGTTCATGGGCCAATAAGATGGATTCTGCCTCCAGTAGCATCGGTGGGGCAGTGGGCATCTTTTTTATGGCAGTGACCCTGGCGATTGTTTCCTTCTCCTGTACGGGGCCCATTTTAGGGGGCTTGCTGGGGAGCACCGCCCTGGCCGAAGGAGATGTGGCGACCAACCTTTCGGCCGGGATGACCGGCTTCGGGGTGGCATTGGCCCTTCCCTTTGCACTTTTCGCCTTGTTTCCGGCATGGCTGAATTCCCTTCCAAAATCGGGCGGGTGGATGACCACGGTAAAAGTGGTACTCGGATTTTTGGAGTTGGCCTTGGCGTTGAAATTTCTGTCCAATGCCGACTTGGTGGGGCATTGGGGACTACTCAAACGAGAGGTTTTTTTAGTGGTGTGGATTCTCCTGTTCCTTTTGATGGCCATTTACTTGTTCGGCCTATTCCGATTTCCACATGATGGGCCCAAACAAACCCTGTCGAAAACCAGGAAGGCTTTTGGCTTGGTTACCCTGGGTTTTGCCCTCTATTTGATTTTGGGGGTGGCCAAAGTGATCGATCTGAAATTGTTGAGCGGCCTCCCACCTCCTGATTTCTACAGCCTCTTCGAACAAGGGAGCGAATGTCCGCTGGGCATCGATTGTTATAAGGATTTTGATGAGGGCGTGGCCCATGCAAAAAAGGTAGGCAAGCCCATTTTGCTCGACTTTACCGGTTGGGCCTGTGCCAATTGTCGGAAAATGGAAGAAAATGTGTGGAGCGATGCCGGAGTATATCCCTTGTTGAAGGATGATTTTGTACTGATTTCCCTCTATGTTGATGATAGTGCCGAACTTCCTGAAGAACAACAGTTCGATTATCGTTTCGACTCTGGCCGCGTAAAACGGATCAAGACCATAGGACAGAAATGGGGCACTTTTCAAACCCTCAATTTTGGTGCTGCTTCGCAGCCTTATTATGTATTGCTTTCCCCAGAGCTTGACATATTGAATGCTTCCATTCAGAGTACAGATGCCGAAACTTATAGGGAATGGCTTTCAAAAGGACTGCAGAACCATGTGGCAATGGCCAAAAACCTTGACTTCATTCGTTAAATTACCTAGGGGTTCATTTTTAGGTTCTCGGTCATTGCCAAGAATTGTTTAAAAATCCTATCTTTCGTCAATAACCTTCTACTATGAGATTTTTAAAAATCGTTGGCTGGTCCCTACTTGCCCTGTTGGTAATTTTGGCACTGATATCGGGCATATTCGTTTATACCCATAAACCCGATTATGCTGGGGAAAAAGTACTGCGTAACAGTACAGGAGAAGTCAAAGTGTACTTTGACACCTATGGGGTTCCCCATATCTATGCCCAGAACGAAGCGGATGCTTTTCGTGCCTTGGGATATGTCCATGCCCAAGACCGACTTTGGCAGATGGAACTTTTGCGTCGCATTGCCCCTGGCCGATTGTCCGAAGTCTTTGGCGAAGTGGCAACACAAAACGATCGATTTTTCATTGCCTTGGGCATTGATGATGCTTCAATGGCCATCGTCGACGCCCTTGACCCCAATAGGCCTTCGGTACAATTATCAAGTGCATATCTGGAAGGCATCAATCAATTTATAGAAGACGGATCGACCCCGGTGGAATTTTATTTGACCGGTATTGAAAAGCAAGCCTTCGAACTGAAAGACATCTATAATATCATGGGATATATGGCCTTTAATTTTGCCATGGGCCATAAAACCGATCCTTTGCTCACAGAAATCTACGACAAATTGGGTCCCGATTATTTGGTGGATTTGGAAATCAATGTGGATCCCAATACCGTATGGATCAAAAATTATAACCCAACGGCCATCGACACCGTGGCCAATACCATGACCGCCTCGGTGATGCAAACACTCAAGGACCTATCCATTCCCCTGTTTGAAGGCAGCAATAGTTGGGTCATCGCCCCTGAAAAAACCAAAAACGGAAAGGTCATCTTCGCGAACGACCCCCATATAGGGTTTTCACAACCCTCTGTTTGGTACGAAGCGCATTTGAACACCCCCACCTATGAAAAGTATGGCTATCATTTGGGCGGGGTTCCGTTTGCCCTGTTGGGCCATAACACAAAATTGGCCTATGGCATGACCATGTTCGAGAACGACGATGTTGATTTTTACTATGAAGAGCCCCATCCCGCCGACAGCACCCTATATCGTTGGAACGACACCTGGGTCCCCTACCAATATGTGACCAAAACGATCAAAGTAAAGGATGCCGAGGATATCACCTTCACCTTCAGGAAAACAAAAAACGGCCCGGTATTGAACGGCATAGCCGATCAGATCACTGGCTCTAGGCCCATTTCCATGTGGTGGATCTATACCCATCATGAAAATATGGTCATGGAAGCGCTCTACGACCTGTCGCACGCAGAAGACCTCGAAGCATTCCAAAATGCATTGCCGAAAATCCATGGGCCCGGTCTGAACATCATGTACGGGGATGCAAAAGGCAATGTGGCCTGGTGGGCGACCGCTACCCTATATCAAATCCCCGATAGCGTAAATACCAAGTTCGTGCAAAACGCAAATTCCGGACTATCCCCAAACAAGGATTATCTCGATTTTTCCCAGAACCCACAGGCGATCAATCCACCCTGGAATTACGTGTATTCAGCGAACAACCAGCCCGATTCCATTGCAGGCATGCTTTATCCGGGGTATTATTTGCCCGAAGACCGCGCGAAACGTATCGTAAGTCTGTTGGATGCCAAAAACGATTGGGACCGTGAGGCCGTCGGTAAAATGATCAATGATGTTACCTCGTCGGTCAATCCATCCGTGGCCAAGGATCTGGCCAAGTCCATGGATGTGAAACAACTTACCGATGAAGAGGCGAAGCTGCTCGACCGGTTGACCACATGGCAAGGCGACTATCCACTGAACAGCGTGGAAGCCACGATTTTTTCGGGCTGGGTCTACCATTATCTTGAAAATACATTTAAAGATGAATTGGGAGAAGCACTGTTCGGCCAGTTCATGAACACCCACTTTCTGAAGCGGTTGATCGCCCCAATGGCCCATACGCCAGGGTCGGTATGGTGGGATGATGTGAATACCTCGGAGAAAAAAGAGACCGAACAAGACATCGTAATGTTGGCTTTCCAACAAACCTTGACCGACTTGGAAGCGGCATTCGGGCCCGATCCGGAAAATTGGACCTGGAACAAGGTCCACACCCTGGAACATGGTCATCCCATCGGGCAGGTAAAGGCGCTGCGGTCATTTTTCAATGTAGGTCCGTTTCCCGTCGAAGGCACCAGGGAAGTCATCAACAATATGAACTTCGGATATGATGGCAGCCTCGAATATAAGGTAGGTTCCGGTCCTTCAACCAGACGTATCATTGACTTTTCCGACGTGGAGAACAGTATGAGCATATCTGCCCACGGGGCAATCTGGCAATCCGTTCAGCAAGCACTATGAAGATCAGGCCGAGATGTATGTACAAGGCAAGTTCCGGAAGATGATGTTGGACCGAAAAGAGATCGAGGAAACCGCCGAATCGGTACTGACTTTTAAACCGGATGGACAATAGGTAAGGGTTGGGCCAGGCTACTTATGTAGAATTGGATCCATAGGATATATCCATAAATGTTTCCAATTGTCCGCTCAAGCCATCCAGCACAGATACTGATGATCCGTTTTTTTTGTTTAAATTGCTCTATAGGGAATCAGTACTCCGAATGGATCATCTTTGAACAACGATTTTATAAAGCAATTTTTGGGACCAAGGTTAAGCGAATGGGGCAGGATTAAAATTCTTTGTTGCCTTCTCTTTTTGTACCTGCCCTCCTTGCGGGCCCAAGACCATCCTCATGAAATTTCAATCGCTTTTGATCAAGCGACCTTGGCAGCAGTATTTAGAGCTGATCGAGGAAAAAGCGGACGTAAGATTTTACTATATTACGGATTGGTTGGGCGATGAAAAGGTTACGGGCAATTTTACCGATGCAACCGTATCGGCCATTTTAACCGAACTTTTAAAGGATACACAACTCAACTTCTATTTGCTCGACGGGAATAAAGTGATCCTGACCCAGCATACCAGCATCTATGATGAACTCCCTGTAGATTTTTTTGGCCATAGGGATAGTTTGGTTGTTTCAGATACCACGTCTACCCAAAATTCGGCGATCAACCCGGTGTTTTACAATCCCGAAAATCAGCTCCGATAGCAACGGTCATGGAAACCGTGATGATCGGCAAGGCCGATCCCAACAACACTTCATTGAACTATCGGCTGGAAGGATATGCAAGAAACCGCAATACCGGAGAGCCCATCCCAGAACTATCGATATTGGTGCTGGGGAAGGGCATGGGAACCGTAACCGATGCTAAGGGTTACTATGCAATCAACTTGGCCGCTGGATCCAATAGGTTGCGCACAAGTTCAATGGGAATACAGTCATCCGAACGTGAAGTGGTCATCTATAACAACGGTATTCTCGATTTTGATCTTTCGGAAAGTTTGGAACAATTGGAAGAAGTGGTGGTTCAGGCCGATGCCGCCAAGAATGTTGAACAGGCCAACACGGGCACCACTCAAATCGACTCGGAAGCCTCCAAAAACATTCCATTGGTTCTCGGGGAGCGTGATGTGCTCAGGGTGGCCACCACCTTACCGGGCATCACGACCGCAGGGGAAGGGGCCACGGGGTTTAACGTGCGCGGGGGCAAGACCGATCAAAACCTGATTTTGCTGGATGATGCCGTGATTTACAATCCCACCCATTTTTTTGGGATTTTCCCGGCGATCAATCCATTTACAACAAAGGGGGTGGCTATTTACAAGGGCAACATACCAGCTGAATACGGGGGTAGACTCTCTTCCGTTTTTGATATTGAGTCCAAAAAAGGCAATGTGGAAAAATTTGCAGGAGAAGCCTCAATCGGACCCGTCACGGCCAACGTAGCACTCGAAATACCCATCGAAAAAGATAAGTCTTCCCTGATCTTGGGCGGGAGGGGCGCTTATACCGACTGGATTCTGCGCTCCCTTGATGAGGAATCCTTAAAAAACAGTAATGCCTCTTTTTATGATGGCATCATCAAGTACGACCATCAATTGAACACGGACAATGACCTTGGCGCCACCGCATATTATAGCAGGGATGCCTTCAGTATCACATCCGATTCCCTGTACAAGTATAGCAATCAGGGTTTTTCACTTCATTGGGACCGGAAGATCAACGAAAAGAATACCGGCACCATCCTTCTAGCCAATAGCCAATATCGTTTCAACATCGACTACGATGGCCGCTCGAACAACGATTTTGCACTGGGGTATCAAATTGATGAAACCGAACTGAAATTAAAGCTAATAAAGCTATATAATGAACATCATACCTTTGCCTATGGGGTTTCTGCCAAATATTATAGGGTGAATCCGGGTGAAATTTCGCCAGAAGGTCCAAACAGTATCGTTCTGGAACGGTCCATCGCAAAAGAATCGGCTTTGGAGTCGGCCCTGTTTCTTTCGGATGAACTGAAGGTCAATGACCGTTTGGTTTTCGACATAGGCCTACGGTATTCCTTCTTTGCGGCCCTGGGCCCTTCGGAACAACGTATTTATGCGGAGGGATTGCCAAGAAACGCGGAAAACCTGATCGATACGAAGGAATATGGCAGCAATGCCGTCATAAAGACCTACGGCGGACCTGAAGTCAGGGCATCAGCCAGGTATTTTCTTACGGCCCGACCTTTCCCTAAAGGCCAGTTTCAACAATGGCTATCAATTCATACATACCCTTTCCAACAACACTAACGGTATCGCCCATCGACACTTGGAAACTTTCCGACACCAATATCAAACCTCAAAGGGGAAATCAGTTTTCCCTGGGCATCTATCAAAACCTCAAGCAAAACGAATACGAAATCAGTTTGGAAGGCTATTACAAAAGTGCCAACAATGTGCTCGATTTCAAAACCGGCGCCCAAATATTGTTAAATGAGACCCTAGAGACCGAGGTGCTTCAAGGAGAGGGAAAATCGTATGGGGTCGAATTCCTGTTACGAAAAAACAGGGGCAGGTTAAATGGCTGGTTGGGATATACCTATTCGCGTTCACTCATCAAGTTCGACAGTGAATTCAGCGAAGAAAGGATCAATAATGGAAAATATTTCCCGTCGAACTTTGATAAGCCCCATGATCTGAGCCTCATAGCGAACTACAAATTCACCCGGCGTTACAGTGTATCCGCCAATTTTGTATATCAGTCCGGAAGGCCCGTGACCTTTCCCATAGGCACTTATCAGTTCAACAATGCGGAATATGTTTATTTCAGCGACAGGAACGCGTTCAGGATACCTGATTTTTATCGCTTGGATGTGGGCATCAATATAGAAGGAAACCATAAGATCAAAAAATTTGCCCATAGTTTCTGGACCATTTCGGTATACAACGTATTGGGCAGGAACAATCCCTATTCCGTATTTTTTGTGACCGAAGATGGGGAGGTGAAGGCATTGCAAAGTTCCATTTTTGCGATTCCCATTCCCTCAATAACATATAATTTTAAATTTTGATTTCAAGGATGAAAATCGGCATGGTCGGCTTATCCAATCTATCGTAAGCGTAAAAAAAATGAAAGCTGTTTTTACATACCTCGTGGTTTTATTGTTGGTCTCTTGCATAGAGCCCTATGATGTGAAGTCGGTACAACTCGATGCTGAGGGCGCGCTCATCGTTGAGGCCACCCTGACCAATGAATTGAAGCAACAAAAAATATTGTTGAGCCGTCCAGCTGATTTTGCGGTGGTCAATGTCGAAGACAGTATCTATGACCCAGTGTATCCCTTGAGGCCTAGGGTACCCAACATCGTTTTTGAACGAAATGCCACGGTTTTGGTCAGAGATGCCTCAGGCAACGTATATCGTTTCACGGAATCTTCACCTGGAGCCTACCTATCGGAAACCGCCTTTGCCGCCCAACTTGGTGTGGGGTATCGCATGACAGTGGTGACGGCGGATGGCACCAGTTATGTTTCCACGGAAGAAAGCTATGGCAGTGTTGCCGAAATCGACGCTGTATATGCGGTAAGGGAGTTCAATAGCCTTGGGGATGAAGGCGTTACCATCTATCTCGATGCCAGGGGCAACGATCAGGAATCAAAGTATTATCGGTACACTTTCGACGAATCGTATAAGATCATCGCTCCATCTTGGCAGCCACAAGATTTTAAACTGACAAATTACGATCCCTGTGCCTTGCCCACCATCACCTATGATCTGGAGATTTTTTCAAGGGATCAGGAAGAGGGAAAGGTATGCTACGGCAAACAGTCTTCCAGTGCGATCATACAGACCACGACCCTCGACTTGCAGGAGAACACGATTACCCGCTTTCCCATAAGATTCCTGGATAGGGAGAATTATATTATTTCACATCGCTACAGTATCTTGGTAAAACAATACGTTCAATCCCAAAACGCTTACAATTTCTATAAGACCTTGAACAATTTTTCTTCCAATGAAAGTATATTTTCATCAGTACAACCGGGTATTCTGGAGGGCAATGTTCGCGTTGAAAGTGGGGAGAACAAAAATGTACTCGGCTTTTTTGAAGTCGCCGCGGTAGTTGAAAAAAGGATGTTCTTTAACTATGCCGACCTTTTTCCGAATGAGCCCATTCCGGAATTTGCAATCCCGTGCATTCCTTGGTCCCCACCTTTGGAGCATACGTCCTATTGTTTTACCGGTATGTTGGGCGGACTCTGTCCGCTTTCGATAGTCGAATCGGTCAACATCAACCTGATATCATATTTTGACCTGAATACGGAGGGGATGGGATCTTGCCCTGGACCGTATTTGGTAAACTACCGCGCATGTGGGGATTGTACTGTATTGGGCGCGTCAACGGCACCTGATTTTTGGACCGATTAAATAGGAAGATGAAGATAAACAGAACCTTGTTACTCTTAAGTTTGTTTTTGACAAGCCATGGCATGCTTTTTTCGCAATACGTTGTCAAAAGCCAAGAAGAATTGGGGGCATTAAAAAAGCTCCCATTGGAAAAAATATATGTGCACGGCAGTTCTGCATTGTTGTTTCCTGGGGAATACCTGTACTATAGCATTTATGTTTTGAACGCGGCCACGAACAAACTCGATAATATCAGTAGTATGGCCTATGTGGAATTGGTCGGGGAAGATCTTCAGGTTGTTCTCCGCCAAAAGGTGCGTTTGGAAGGGGGCAGGGGACAGGGCGATTTTTTTGTTCCCGTGACGGTACCTTCCGGCATCTATAAACTGATCGCCTATACCCAATGGATGAAAAATGCGGGCACCAACCAATTGTTTCAAGACGATATCTTGGTCGTCAATCCGTATAGGGTTGCCCAAGAAACCATGTTATCCCAACCGCAACCCTCAGAATCCGATACCACGACTGCCCTTACAGAAGATCGATCTATCCAATTGATCACCGATAAAACAACCTACGGCAAAAGGGATTTGGTTCTATTGACCCCAAAAAATTTCAGGGGTCCTTTGGGTTACGGAAAATATTCGATAAGCGTTCGTAAAAAGGAAGACCTGTCACCCCAAAGGGCCATGAAAGCGCGGGAATTCACATCTAAGTACCTTGATGCGAAAAAAACCATATCGCAAGGGGTCAACGACAGTATTTACTTGCCCGAACAGCGTGGAGAACTTTTTTTTGGAGCGGTGACCGATGGGCAAAACAGGCCGGTGGCAGGGGAAACGGTCGTGATTTCCATTCCGGGAAAGGACTTTCAGTTAAAATCGGCCATTACCGATGATCAAGGCATGTTCTATACCTATGTGAACAAAGCATATGAAGCGCCCATGATTTTGGCCCAAGTTTCCACCGATACCGACAGTATCTATGAAACAAGGTTTAAAGTTCGGTCCTCTTTGGATTATGATGAACTTCGGTTCGCTAACGCCCTAATCCGCCCCGAAGACAAAAAGAAGATTTTGCAACGCAGTGTGCACAACCAGATCGAAAACGGTTATTATTCGGTAAAGCCCGATTCAATCCTTTCTATCGATACGCTGGACCCTTTTGATGGTGGCCTTCCAGAGGTAGTGGTGTTGGATGACTTTACGCGTTTCCCGACCTTGCCTCTGGGCAGATTAAAGCGGAACATTTGGAGGAATACATCATTATGGGAGAACTGTCGTTGGATGGCGGCCTACAGCCCATAAAAGGGGCCTTGCCCATTGCGATCAAGGCGGCACAAGAAGGGTTTAAAGGATTTATCCTTCCCAAAGATAACGCCAAGGAAGCTGCCATAGTAGCCGGTCTCACGGTGTACGGCGTGGAGCGGCTCTCGGAAGTGACCTCTTTTTTCGACAAGGGCGAAGCTTTGGAACCAACCATGGTCGACATTGAGGCGGAGTTCTACAAAAACCTCGATGTTCCGGAGTTTGATTTTTCCGATGTCAAAGGGCAGGAAAGCACCAAACGCTGTATGGAGATTGCTGCTGCCGGGGGACATAACATCATCCTGATCGGTCCGCCCGGGGCGGGAAAGACCATGTTGGCAAAGCGATTGCCTTCGATACTGCCCCCAATGACCTTGCAGGAAGCGCTCGAAACCACCAAAATACACAGTGTGGTCGGGAAGATCAAGAATATGGGGCTGATGAGCCAACGTCCCTTTCGGAGTCCGCACCACACGATCAGCGATGTCGCCCTGGTCGGGGGCGGCAGCTATCCCCAGCCTGGGGAGATTTCGCTCTCGCATAACGGCGTCTTGTTCTTGGATGAACTGCCCGAATTCAAAAGGGGCGTACTGGAAGTGATGCGCCAGCCTTTGGAAGACAGGGAGGTCACGATAAGCAGGGCCAGGTTCACGGTGACCTATCCCAGCAGTTTTATGCTCGTGGCCAGTATGAACCCGAGTCCAAGTGGCTTCTTCAATGACCCCGATGCCCCGATGACTTCTTCCCCGATGGAAATGCAGCGCTATCTGGGCAAGATATCGGGCCCGCTCTTGGATAGGATCGACATCCACATCGAAGTGACCCCTGTGCCATTCGAGAAATTGTCAGAGGATCGAAAAGGGGAGGGGAGCGTGGCAATTCGGCAACGGGTCACCGCGGCCCGTGAAATCCAGACCCAACGCTTCGATGGCCTTGAAAATGTGCACTACAACGCCCAGATGAACAGCAAACAGATCAGGAACTACTGTCGCCTCGATGAGCCTTCAAAAAGTCTTTTAAAAAATGCCATGGAACGCTTGAACCTCTCTGCCCGGGCCTATGACCGAATTTTAAAAGTGGCGCGCACCATTGCCGATCTGGAACATACGGAAGCCATCAAAAGCCCCCATATCGCAGAGGCCATTCAATATCGAAGTTTGGATCGAGAGGGATGGCTCGGCTAAAGCCAATGGGCTGCCTTGCAGCATCAAAAACGTATCTCGACTCCGCTCGATATGACCGTTTTGGACCATGCATATTACCATTTTTTACAATTATGAGGTTGAATTATTGTATAAATGCCGAGGATTTGGATAAAAAGACTGTCAGGTCGAGCGGGGTCGAGACCCTTTCCTTAGTCTAGCGCGAGCATCAAGCTCGTGCTAAGAACATCCAGAGCGAAAGTCATTTTAACATAATATATTGTGAGCAGAAAATATAAATTCAAAAACCCGGCTGCTACCTATTTCATTAGCTTCGCGACGGTCTTTTGGATAGATGTATTTACTAGACAAATATATTTTTCAATATTGGCAGAGAGTATCCAACACTGTCGAAAAGAAAAAGGCATGGAGGTATTTGCATACTGTTTTATGCCAAATCATGTCCATTTAATTTTTCGCTCTGCTAACGAGGATCCATCTGGTCTGTTAAGGGACTTTAAAGGATTTACTGCCAGACAACTATTAAAGGCTATAGAAAAAAACCCACGGGAAAGTAGAAAAGAATGGATGCTTTGGATGATGGAGCGGGCAGGATGTTGGAATAGTAATGTTAAAAAAAGACAATTTTGGCAACAACATAATAAACCCATAGAATTATGGAGCGCAAAAGTGATCAAACAAAAAATCGAGTATATCCACAACAATCCTGTTGTACAAGGTTTTGTAACCAATCCTGTTGATTGGAAATACAGCAGCGCAAGAAACTATGCTGATGATGAAACTGTACTCAAAATTGATAATAAAGGCTTACACTTAGGTATGATGGATCTTTGAAAGATCAAACCCAGTAACTAGCTTTTTGGTCACGAGCGTGACGCTCGCGCTAGCGGGGGGAATACACCTGGTTATGATTTAGAGCTCGCGATTATATGACTGATTGAGGTAGTAATGGCAAGAGCGTGGCACTCGCGCTATCGGGGGGAAAGGAGATTGGGAAAACGCTATTCCCTGTATTATGTGGCATTTTTTATTTCCTTATTCCTTATTGGCTTTTAAATGCACATCTATTTGAGGAAAAGGAATGGTAATATTATTTTGAATAAATTTTCGATTAATGGTTCTTCGAATATCGCTTTTAACTCTATTGGAGCTAAAAATGTTCTTACTATAAAATAGGATTTGAAAATCTAATGATGAATTTCCAAAATTCACCAGTCTTGCTTCTGTTAATTCCTTTTTGGTATTGTCAGGATGTTCGAATGCACTTTCTTCAAGAATTTTAATTACAAGCTCCACATCACTGCCATATGAAACCCCGACATCTATTCTAAAACGGGTTTTCTTGGTTTGATGACTCCAGTTTATCACTTTGTTTGTTGTTATTAGCGAGTTGGGAATAATAATAGAAATGTCATCCGTGGTCAGTCCTTTTGAAGTACGTAAACCAATTTCCTGCATTTTCACGATCTCTCCGTCTATTTCAAGAATATCTTCAATTTTTATTGTCCTCTCGGAAAGCAAGATTATTCCCGAAAGAACATCGTTAAATGTTTGTTGCAGACCTAATCCAATACCAACGAGCAAGGCTGCAGAACCTGCAATTAATATCGTAACCTTAACTCCTATCGTTTCCAACATAAAACCAAAGGCAACTACCCATATTACATATTTTATAATTTGATATAGCGCATAGGAATTGCCCTCATCGAATCCTTTTATTTTGCTTTTACGAAACAATGATTTTTTAATTAGCAATAAAATCACCTTTGTCATAAGAGCAATTAGGAGAACACCCAGCAATGAAATAATTCTTAAATTATATTGTCCGACGCTAATCAACTCAAATTCCAAAATCTTGTTTATGACTTCCATTGTTTATTTTTAGTGTATGCAACATAATAGTTATTATACCTGACGTTGTAAAGAGCTGCTGGAGGTTTACTAATTGAACCTGCATTAAAGGAGATATTGCACGGTGATTACTTCTCCAAGTTAATGAATAATCTTTAACAGCTTAAGACTAAATGAATAAGGATAATAAAAAAGACCTCCACATTGTAGAGAGCAACAGATGGCCTGGTGGTAGGGGCAATCAAAAGTATGAAGTCAAAAGTATGGTATAACACAAATTCCTGAGGGATGCATGAACGTTGCCCAGTGATCTTTTTACTATTTATTGAGGATAAGGTTGACCTCTGCCGTGACCAGAACGTCCGGTGTTGTAGGGTCATTATCCACATCTATGAAAATATCGTCCCCAAGTGTGGCATTCAATGTATCTGACGTAATGGCATTGATGGTAATAATAATTAAATCCGGACCTTCGAAAAGGGTCAAGATTCTTCCGTCCGCACTTAAGTTCCATGTGCCGCTATCGGAACCACCTCCGAAGTTTGAAGCATAGGTATTATCTGCATTTATGGTTAGTGAACCCGTAACTTCAGCTGCCAATGCGGCTTCAATGAGTCCATATTGAGTTTCGGCGTCCGTTTGTGTTAGTCCGACCACATCAATGAGATATTCGATTACCGAAAGGTCACCCACTGAAGTGTCAATATTCAATGACAAGGTGGTCCAGGTTCCAATCAACAGCTCAGCTGTTCCGGGTTCATCAGGGCAATCGGTGGCATCGGTATCGTCGCAATCGGTAGCATTGCAAACATTGTCGATATCAAAGAGGCCATCCCCATCCATATCCACGGCATCTCCGTGTTTACGATGGGCTCGAAGCGCATTGCCATTCACATTGATGATCTTTCCTTTGTGGCATACATCAACCTTTCCGGATTTGCCCTTGCTACTGACCATGGTCAAAGTATTCTCCGTCGTGTCCTGTTCTTTGTCGCATCCTACGATAAATAGAAACAATAACATGGTGAACAATATCCTTTTCATTTGTCCTAAGTTTTTAGAACTTTAATTTAAAAATAATTTTGGAAAAAATCAAGATGATAAGGACAAAACCAAGGAAATGCAGATCGCCATTCTTTAATTATTTCCTTTAAGTTATTACGATGCATGACTAGGATTTCCGTGCCTTGAATCGATTGCCTTGACATTCCTTTTGAATTGACCCCCGTACCTTTTGAAAAGCTTTCGGAGGATAGAAAAGGGGAGGGGAGCGTGGCGATACGGCAACGGGTCACCGCGGCGCGTGCGGTGGTAGAAATGTTACGAGCGTGACGCTCGCGCTAGCGGGGGACTGATTGAGGTGGTAATGGCACGAGCGTGACGCTCGCGCTAGCGGGGGGGGGGGACAGCCTCGAAATAAATTATGTTTAATTATTTCCTAGCTCTTACTGAATTGAATTCATTCTCCAAATTCAGCCATTTTTTTACCTATATGTTCCATCACTTCACCGAATTCTTTATCTGGACTAAAGTCAAGTAATTTCAAATCTTCTTCAACAATGGCAGTATGTCCTGCAGGCCAGTAAAAAACATCACCCGTTTTGACAACTTCTTCAGATTTATCATCATATATAATGCGTATTGCGCCTTCAACAACGTAGCCCCAATGTGGGCAATGGCAACTATTGTTCTTTAGTCCCTGAAGCAAAGGTGAAAAATCGGTTCCTTTGGGGATTTCATTAAAAGCAATTGTCATTCCACCATAACCGGTTATGTTGCGCATAATGGAATCAGGGGTTTGCATGATAATTGGTATGTCATCTTTGTTGATTTTCATAATTCTAGTTTTTTAAATGATACTTGATTTAATTTATAACAAGTGGATATAGTTATTGATGATATCCTGCTCATGTATACTAAGATAATGAATGAATTTGAAATAGTATTTAGATAGGTAGTAATAAGACTTGATAAGATCTACATTGTAGAGAGCAACAGATGTCGCCCTGGTCGGGAGCGGCACCTATCCCTAGCCAGGGGAGCGTAGCGATACGGCAACGGGTCACGGCAGCGCGTGCGGTGGTAGAAATGTTACGAGCAAGACGCTCGCGCTAGCGGAGGTATTTCAAGGTATAATCATTTGCTAGTTGTTTGCGTATTTTTCGGAAGAAGTTGATCATACGAAGTGATGGTTGGTTGTATCTTCCCAAGATACAGAATTACCTTGTAGAGCTTTATCCTAAATGTTTAAGTTGAAAATTAATGACCTCCACACTTTAGAGGGTAACGGATGTAGTATTGGGCGGTCTTTTTTTAACATAGGATAGGTGGTAACTGACCTTTTAGCCTTTCGTTATTTTCCTTCTAATTCCTTTTCAATTCTATCAACTAGCAAGTTTGATTTTTTTTCCAATGCTTGAATTACACTCAAGTTCACTTCGACTACTAATTGATAGAGAAGCATTGCTGTTTCCAAATTGATGTATTCTATTGAACGCGGGTTGGTTAGCCAAGACCAATCTATATATTCTAAATTTCGTTTTTCAATTACCCTATTTAAAGTATTAATCCCTCGTACACCGTAATACGACATTAGTAAACGATAAAATTCCTCGTTGTCAGAATTTAGTTTTATTAATTGATTGTCAGCGTATTGGTAATAATCTTTTATATCTCGAACAATTTCTAGATTATCAAACTCTAATTTTCTTCCAGAGTTAAACATATCCAAGTAGGTCACTTTATTTATACTTAAATAGTTCATTGAAAGTCTTCCTGCCATCAATTGATCGACTTCAGTAATTTTTTTAGTATTACCACCCAAAACATTATCCAAAATATTTTCTATTTGTAGCAGCCAATCATTGTATTCTGTTTGTAATGATTTAAAATTTTGTATATCCTTTTCAAGGTCTAGTTTGAGAACTATAAGTAGCCTATTACTTTCTGACTTGGACTTTTCTATCTCGCTCCAATTATTTATTTGCAGTGCAATCAAAATACCAATTATAACAAGGACAATCTCACCAACGGCATACCTTATATACCTTAAGGGCTTGTTGTCGTCTGCGAGTTGTTTTCTTATTCGCCTAAAAAAATTAATCATTGGTTTAGTATTAATGTTAACACGCCATTTGATCCATTCTTTAAAAATGTCTACCAGACATTTTCTTAACGCTCTGTCCTCTAAAGAATTTGATTATTGAAGTCGTTGTTAATTATTCTACCTAAGGTACTGAATTAATATAAAAGGCTTTAAATCAGCCCTATGCTATTGAAATGGCAGACCTCCACAGTATATGCCATGACCGAAGTAGGCAGCCGAAGTTGTAATGAAGGCCAAAATCGCGTATAAAGAATGTGCAAAGCCTGTTGTTTATGGTGTGCTAGTTGGCTGCGGTATTCTTTATTTTCCAGGCTAAGGCGATGAACAGAATTTGCACTGGAAGCCTGATCAAAGCAGCCTTATGGCTGCCAATAGCGGGAGTCGCCGAAAACACATCCCACACATGTATTGGCAAAAAGAGAAGCATGAGCACCAATATCCCCAAGGCACCTTGCTTTGCGTATTTCGGAATGATCAGTATGATGCCCAGTAGTATTTCCAATATGCCCGAGGCATAAATGATGGCTGTGGTGAAGGGTAAAAAAGAAGGCACAAATGGAATGTAAAAATCTGGTTTAACGAGGTGTTGTACTCCGGCGTAAATCATAAATAGGGCAAAAATGACCCGAATGACAATCCAAACAATTTTCATATACCTCGATATCAATTAAAAAAACAAGTTACACTTTTTATATTCCGGTTGCTACTCAATTGAATATTGGAATTTGAGTAAAAGGGATGGTTGGGGCGACTGAAACGCAGAAAAGGGGAGAAAATACTACGATTCCAGCCGAAATACATAATATTCGAGCCAAAAATGGGTTATTTACCCATAGGGGGTTATAGTACCCTAAACAAAATAGTACGTTTCGTATGCAGCGACTTAAAATCTTCGCAGGAACATCAATAGTACTTATTGCACTTACAAGCCTGACCATTAGTGTCAGTAAGCCCATATCCATTTTTGGGTCGGAAAAGACAATGTCAATCGACCGATCAAAAAAAGTGCGGGTAGACCCTAAAGAAGGATTGCTTTATCAATGGCGGCAACAAGAATTGAATGCTGCCGTAAAGGCGTATTTTGATAAGGCCATTGCCTCTGGAGACATAGTAGGCGCGGGGGTGAGCATCGTGAAAGGGGATTCGATCGTGATTTCCGAAGGATTCGGCAAAAGAAACATTGATACCGATCAGGCGGTCGATGGTCAAACCATATTCAGGCTTGGATCCCTGTCAAAAGGTTTTACCGGTATCTTGGCCGTTAACATCGTAAACGAAGGCAAATTACATTGGGATGATAAAGTAAGGGACCAAATCCCTGGATTTCAGTTGGGAGACAGCGATAATACCGACAAGATCACATTGGCCAATTTGTTGTCACATACGGCTGGGGCGCCCTACCATAGCTTTACCAACCTGATCGAAGCCGGCTTACCCCTCTCCGAAATTGCTGAACGCTTTAAAGAAGTACGGCCAATCGGCAATCCAGGAGCCATATACAGTTATCAGAATGCGCTGTTTGCCCTTTCCGCCGATATGATATACAACGCAACAGGCATGGAAATCACCAAATCTCTGGAAGACAGGTTTTTTAAACCCCTAGAGATGTGCGCTACCACCACGGATTATGAATCCCTTGAACATGCCGAAAATGTGGCCCTTCCCCATTCAAAATGGAAAAACGGCTGGAGGTCCAAAAAACTTAACGATCATTATTTTAACGCCATTGCGGCAGGGGGTATCAGCGCCAGTTCTATGGATATGGGAAAATGGATGCGTTTTATTCTCGGGCACAACCCAGAGATCATGAGTAGGTCATCCCTGGAAAAAGCCTTCAGGCCATTAATCGAAATTAAAGGGCATAGCAAATATTATCAGCGATGGCCAGGGCACGTTTCTTCCCATTACGGATTCGGATGGAGGATACATAAATACGTTGATGAGGGCACCGATCAGGAACAAACCATTTGGCACCACGGGGGAAGCATTAACAATTACAGAAATGAAATTGCGGTATACCCGGAAGCCGATATCGGTATATGTGTGCTCTTGAACAGTAATTCCAGACTGGCAAAAACAGTGGTGCCCGACCTATACAAGATCATTCAAAGGGTATATGAGCCGACCACGATCCATATTGCCTCTAGAAACATTCCTGAAACCATCCCACATCTTTAAGCCAGCCTTGTGCGGTAAGTTCCCTGGTTCACGATCACCTCAAATGAAGACTTTTCAAAGTAGGGATATGATGGCACTTTTGGTATTCTCAATAATTTTAAGCAAGAGCGGAACATTGGTCTCCCTCCAGAAATAATAAACCACTTAAAAGTTGTTGATCATCTGCTGGTGTCCTGCGAATTTTTCCGAAGAAGTTGACCGTCTGATTGGAATGGTCGGCCATTCTTTATAACGCAAAGAATGATTGCAAGCGACTTTTGATCGGTTTGTTCCTTTAGTATTAAAAGTCCACTATAATCGATAGTGAAAGCGATGTATTTGTGGTTGGGTTCGAGTGAAATCCGGTATATACTGAACAGCTATCTTTATAAATTGGATTTTGGCATAAAGAGATTCCATGCTTAAGGGCCGAACACCAAGCTTACCCCGGTAATTGTTTCATTTCTTTCGGTAAAAAAAAACATCTTTTTGGGACAAAATAAATAGTCGTTGGTCCATAAAAAAGGGGGCCTCAGGCCCCCTTTCCACCATCAAAAAATATGGATTCTTAGAATCGATAACCAACACCGAGTTGAAATCCTTTGGTCTTCAATGAATAATCACCAAAGAACTCAGAATCCTGACCACCAAGGTCGGCAATGTCGGATAAACCGATGTTATAACGTGCATCCACGAAGAAACCGCCGATCAATTCATAGGCCGCACCAAGGTTGAGCACAAAATTGCTCGATTTAAGTCCGTCGGTACCTCCTTCGGCGTCAACCAAAACCCCTATTTGCGGTCCTGCCTGCACGTTCAATCCTTCAATGATATAGTATTTTAACATCACGGGAATGTTCACATAACTGATGTCGGCATCCTTTGCCCCTTCAATGGAATAAAGCAGTTCGGGCTGCAGGTGTAATTTCTCCGAAATCTTTAAATCTACAAGACCACCAACAAATATACTGGTCGCCCCGTCGGGTGAAGCCCCATCCGAATCGAACGTAACTTTCAAGTTGGAAAAGTTGGCGCCGGCCTTAACGCCGAATTTTAGATCCTGGCCATAGGTGTACATACCTGAGGCCGAAATAAGGGCAAAAAGAACAAAAAATTTTTTCATCTGAAATTGGTTTTGATTATTAATAGTTTTTAGTGATTACGATAACGCTTCATTTTCGTTTTTGGTATGTACACCAGCACATTTTAGGGAAGAAAGTTGATTATCGCATCAGGTATTCGTCAATGATCCTATTTAAGGAATCCAAGTCGTTCTTCTCTTGTTCATATCTTTGGTGCATGCCGTCTATGAACGGCAGATATTTCTCCGAGATAATTGGCAAGCAACGGATCGTTCAAAAACTCCTAGCTTTTTTTCAGGAATAGATACATCACCCAAGGAATCTGAAACCACCTTCCTGAAATCGACAAAATGCTTTAAGTATCCCAAATAGTTGCGGGCCAGGTATTCGGTTTCTCCCTCAAACTTTCTGATCTGGTGCATTCTTTCGTCCCAGGACGCCAATTTATTCGAATCCGCTCATCCATGAATGAGATTTAAGGAGCCGGTATTCAGTATTTCCTGGACGCCGCCATCGTTCAGGGACATTAAACTATAATCACCGGCAGAAAAAAGCAACGAATCCAAAAAAACTCCATTTAGTTGATCATAGTTCTTATGGGCGAGAAGCAGAAAGAGCGTGTCGGCGGAAGAGGATATATGTTGTGCATCATTGATGACCCTGTTCAACTCGTTTTGTGACAATTGTATGCTCGATTTGATGCTGTTCAAATAATTTATTTCCTTTACTAAAATTCTTTCTTTCCTCATTCCAATTATTGATTGATAGCGCTATCAGGATTCCTAAAACCACTAATACGATCTCGCCTAGGGCATAGAGAAGATATCTGGAAACCTTATTTTGGACTAGGAGCTGCTGACGTATCTTTCTGAAGAACTTGATCATAGCTTGTTATTTAAAATACTTTGCAACGCTTCATTTTCTTCTTTCAATGTTTTCAGGGTATTCAATGCATTTACCGTTAGCATTCTCAGGTTGATGATCATCCCTTTAAAATCTGCGTCATCAAAATGAGCCGATAAAATTTCATGATCAAAAGAAGGTCGGATAGTCGTATTTTCATATCTGCTGGGCACAAAGACGCTCTTGATCATAACAACATTTAATTCATGGAAATACTTGCGGACACTGGTTT
This sequence comes from uncultured Flavobacteriaceae bacterium, assembly GCA_963760375.1. GTDB lineage: Bacteria > Bacteroidota > Bacteroidia > Flavobacteriales > Flavobacteriaceae > Pelagihabitans. Next base: position 1,206,567 of record CAVXCS010000005.1, read on the forward strand.
TAATAAGGTTTTCAAGCCGATAAGAATCATCCTGGGCGGCATTTTCAAGAATGATATAATGGTTGATTTTTTTTCTCATCTGAAGGTTTTTTATATATTCCAATTCCGTCAGTTGATTCTTGCCGGTAACAAGGTGTAGCGCTAGGGCACGGTTAATTCCGGACAGAATTATAGAACTATCCCGGATTTTACCGTTTTGGGAAATCTCATAAAATTCGTAATGTACATCCTGTTTCGTTTTAAGATCGGTTATCATTTGATCGATATGAACCAGATCATTTTTTAGATCGATGATCAAATTTTGATACCGTTGTTTCTCGGTCGCCAATCCTTTTTGCGCCTCGTTCCAATTGTTGATCTGCAAGGCGATCAATATTCCAATGACCACCAAAACGATTTACCCGACGGCGTAAAGCAGGTATTTAGAAACCTTATTTTGTGTAATGAGCTGCTGACGGATTTTTCTAAAGAAGTTGATCATAATATATTGCTATTACCCTCCTGGTAGGGGAGGATTTGACATATTTTTCTAAAGAAATCGGTCATCGGATTTGGTTTAATATAATGAATGCTGATGGTTTTTTATTTGAGTCTCCTCTATTGGTAAAAATATCTGTTATGTTCCAAGATAATTATTGAACCTGCGATTTTATCGAGCTAAATAACTTTTGATTCTTCCAGTATAAAATATTATTGGGTCTTTTTTAATACAAGTCGTGTGGTTCCCCTGGCTAAAATAAAAGCGGTAACTTGATCTTTAGTATCAAAAATCAATTCCCCAAAATGGGTTCCTACAATGCATGTGGTTTTGGAATCTGGATATAAGTTTAATCTACGAATTACAGCTGAATCACCCATTCTTATTTCCTTTAATACGAAATATTCCTTGTTCTTTGCTATTTGAAAGGTTCTGGCACTATTGTTCTCATCAATATAAGAGCCGGAATAGTATTCATATTTGGATAAGTCTTTAACCAGCACGCTATCTTTTGGCAGATGCAAATAATCGGATAATTCATTATAAATCTGCAGGGCTTTATTTCGAAATAGAATTGTATTGACAAGGTATTCCCCTAAACTGATCCTTTCATAATTGACCAGTTTGTTATAATAAAAGGGATCGTTTAGAAAATACTCGATTATTTCATCAGTGATTTCCTCTAATACAACATAATCGCCGTACCAAACTTTTGTGTCTGCCAATTCTTGGATGAAGGCAGTTACATCCGATAAAGCTATTTCTTCAAGATAATCAACTGTTTTTTTATCATTCTTGTATAACGAAATCAATTTTGAAATTATCGAATCTTGTTCCTTGTAAAATTCACCTTTATTATCAATTAGATTGTTGAAGGCTTGCTCTTCCAATTGGGATATCTCAACCCCTTGCAGTAGTTGGGATAAATATTTATTTGATTTGTAATCATCGTACGTAACTCTTTTTGTAATCAGATTATAAAGATCGGAATTGGCATTTCTGTACCATTCGATTACTTTATTTGATTTGATAATATTAAGTGCCAATTCTTTCTGTAATTGGGCTAATAACAACTCTGTTTTAAGAATAGACTTCTTACTTTCATTCCAATTGTTGATCTGCAAAGCGATCAATATCCCAATAACCACCAAAACGATTTCACCGACAGCGTAAAGCAGGTATTTAGAAACCTTATTTTGTGTAATGAGCTGCTGACGGATTTTTCGAAAAAAATGAATCATTGAAACGGTAATGGTTGGTTGCTATATTTCCTAAGTTACAGAATAATCCGGACAGCGAACCCCTATAGGGCAGCTTTTAAGCCATGGATCAGTTGATCGATTTCATCCAAGGTGTTATAATGCAAAAAGGAAATTCTGATTACCCCTGGCTGCAATGCGACATTCATGTCCATCAGCGGGCGCACCGCATAAAAATTGCCCAACCCCAACATCAGTCGATGTTGCGTTAGCGTAGTGTAAACCGCTTCCAATTTTTTGTTCAGGGGCAGGATGGAAACCGTGGGGGCCCTGCCTTCGGAGCCCCTTGGCCCAATGATTTTTAAATCGTCACGAGAGCCCAAAAAATCCATTAACCGCTGCAGCAAGATTTGTTCATGCGCATGAAACAAGCCGTTGATGGCCCTGTTTCTTTGGGCTGGCAAGGCATGCTCCTTAAAATGGTGGTCATACACCGCATCAAAATAATCCAATATGCCGCTCACGGCCCCGATCTGGGCATGGTCCGGGCCGGCCGGAGTAATCATGTTTTTGGTAATGCCCTCCTTAAAGAAGTGCGATTGGTTTTGCATTTTTGAAATCAACCCTTTATTGACATACATCAGCCCCAAGTGGGGGCCATAGGTCTTGTACAATGAAAAGAGATAAATATCGGCCCCCAGCGTTTTTAGATCAGGGAAACCATGCGGGGCAGCGGCCACCCCGTCCACGACACTGAGCGCCCCATGGGCATGCGCCATTCGACTGATTTCGGTCACGGGGTTCATATGGCCGATCACATTGGAGCAATGGGGAAAGGCCACCATCTTTGTCCGCTTCGAAAACAAGCCTTTCAAGATGTCCAGGCCCAACAATCCCGTTTCTTTGTCTACGTGCCATTCCACCACCTTCATGCCGCGTTCTGCCAAGCGCCTCCAGGCACCGGCATTGGCCTCATGGTCCTGACAGGAAACGATGATCTCGTCCCCCTCTTGCCACATGGGGCGCATGGCATTCGCCAATACATATACATTTTGGGTGGTCGACGGACCGAAATGGATTTCGGACGCCTCCACGTTCAGGTATTCGGCCATGCGATGGTAGGAAGCATCCATCATTTCCCCGGCCCGCATGGAAGCGGGATACGGATAGTAGGGCTGCACCTTGTTTTTCATATAAAATTCGGTGAGCCGATCGACAAACTGCTTGCAGGGATAAGAGCCCCCGGCATTTTCAAAAAAGGCCCAGCCCTTTAGGGAAGGTTCCGAAAAAGCGGGGAATTGCGCGCGTACAAAGGGAAGATCAAGTTTCATAACTAATACATTTATTTTAATGTTCAATGATCAATATTTCGATATCCACCAAGATGATCTCCCCGATGGCATATTTCATATATGTTCCTGTTTTGCCTTCGTTCAAGAGATTTTGTCGGATGTTTGGGAACAGTTTTATTATTGGTTGGCAGGTCTTTTTGTGCTTTTCTTTTAATGTTTAAGGTTCATCTTTCAAGTTGGGATATCAAGTCTGATGTTGCTTTCATCAATCCTTTGAGCTGTTGGATACAATCTTTGTTGATCCAATAGTGAACCGCCGCATTGCTGATGTAGACCAGCTTGTTGTCCCTTAGCTCATTGCACAGTATTTTCTCGGAAGTTTCGGGATAGAGGAATGCGGTGGAGGGTTCAAATTTCATGATGTCATTTTCAAAGGTAAACGGCGAATCTAAAGGAAGCGCCCAATCAATTGCAATTTGGATCCTTTCCGCTGTTTGCTTGTGACGGGCATAATGATTGACGATACTTTCGCGTAAGCCGGTATTCCTGATCAATTGAAGGTTTCCGGTACTCGATAGATCGTCGAAAGTGGAGGTTGACGAGGTGAATATGGGGTATATGCTACCGTATTTAAAATAATCGTTGGCACGTTGTATCAATTCCCTATCGGACAAGGATTCATTTTTTAATGCCTCCGACAGCTTCACAACGGTCTGCATTCCTTTTTCAAGGTCGGCTATACTGGAAGAAAAGGTAATAAGGTCTTCTTTGTTTTCCGATAGCAGCCTATTGAGGTATAAGCTTTCCTGTTGGGCCGCTTTTCGGCCTTCGTTCCAATTGTTGATCTGCAGGGCGATGAGAATACCGATGACCACCAAGATGATCTCACCGACGGCATACAAAAGATATTTGCTGAATTTTTGATCGGCAATAAGCTGTTGTCGGAGGTTTCGAAAGAATTTGATCATGGAGAAGGTAATGGTTGGTTGTTCAACCCCTAATTTACTGAATAAAACCAAGCCGATTTTAATTGGTCCAAAAACAACAAAACAAACGGTCCCGACAGTGCGGGCGACAGCCTCCTTCTAGCCGATAGGGTCCTCTATCAACGAATTTGCTCCAGTATTTTTTCAATATTGTCGGCAAGCGTATAAGATTGTACGTTACTGATGTTATTAGCCATTATGGCATACCCCAAATGGTCTTCAAAATCGTTGCTGCTCATGAGTTCTGTAAAATCAACTTTTTCTCTCGAATTACCGATTCTATCCTTAAAAGTTTCTTTTTTATCCAAAAAAACCATTTGCATCATCGAGAGATCTACCTGAACCCCATTGTATATATTGCGTACCTGAAAATGCGATGTTAAAAACGGTAAATATTGGTCTTCCCTGTACCTCAACCATAGCAGCTCTTCTTCGACAAGTTGATCGACCTGGCCGGGCCAATCGGCCAAAAGGGCCCTTAAAGAATCATTTTGTAGGAGTCCGATATCCCTGGCGGAAAAAAAGTCGGTTGAATTTGAATTGAACGTAGGTACAAAAACAGTTCTTTGCAAATGGTACACCACTGAGTCGGAAGCTATTGCTGTATTGGGATCATCGAAATATTGGAGCAGTATTTTGGAGGAATGCACGATTTGGTTTCGCAGTTCGATCTTGTCATTTAACTGTGCCAAATTGGCCTTGAACTCCTGTTTTAATTGGTTTAATAAAATCGATTCCTTCCTTCGATCGTTCCGGTTTTCATTCCAATTGTTGATCTGCAAGGCGATCAAAATCCCAATCACGACAAGAATAATCTCCCCAATGGCATACCTCATATATTTCATGGGCTTGTTTTCATCGGCGAGTTGTTTGCGGATTTTTCTGAAGAAGTTGATCATTGGCTTTTGAGCATTGCTATTTTCAATTATTGGTTTAGTTCTTCCGAAATCATTTTTAAAACCAAGTTATTTTGTTCGATGGCATTCATCCGCTGTTCAACACCAACCACCCTTGAATGGCGCCACCAGCTTAAAAATCCAATATAACTTTGGGAATGGACTACATGATCATAATCGAACGGGGATAGTTTCAGGCTTTCAAATGGCTGATTGGGCACGGAACGATGGGTCTCAAACAATGCGGTAAACATCGGCCACATGGTTGTGGCCGCATTGTTCTCCGATGTTCGCACCAATTCGGCAACCTGTTCATACTTGCTTTCATACAGATCGATAATGGCCTTTCTCAGCGCCACAGATCTGATGATTTCAACACCATGGCTCTTCAAATTTTCATAGCCTGATGATTTCTTCACGAAAGTGGGCCAATAGGCCACATTTAAAAAATGAAAACCGAGGCTGTCATGATTTCCTTGGTTCAATTTCAAATTTTGAAGTACGATATCGATTGAATGGATTACGGATTTTTCTTCTTCGATTTCCTTGTTGAATTCTTCATTGTTAAATTCCAGGTTTTCCCTGATTTCCTTCATGATTTCGAAACCCTTGCCCAGTTCTTTCCTGCCTTCGTTCCAATTGTTGATCTGGAGCGCAATGAGAATTCCGATGACCACCAATACAATTTCCCCCAGGGCATATTTGAAGTACTTGCCTGTTTTGTTTTTCTCCATAAGGTCTAATCTAATTCTTCGAAAAAACTTAATCATGGTTTCTTTTTGTATTTTGGTGATGGCCACAAGCGCGTGTCCGCCTCTGGTGGAGGTATCTCAGCCAAAGGTCTACCAGACCTTTGACCATGCCAAGGCTTGATATCGCTTCGATAATTTAAAAAGGTGGATCATTGGCAACCGATATCTTTATTGATTATGGTGTGGAAAGGGTCTTTTCCAGCCATTAGTTTTCCGATTTTATTTGATCGAATTCCGTAGGGGCATCACTCCTGGGAAACGAATTGTTTTCCGCATCGATATCGGCAAACTCGAAATTGGGATCCAGGGTCACCTGTACCACTTCCTTCTCCTTTACAAAGGTCTTTTTGATCACTTGCTCGTTGAGGCGCCACACCTCTGCGGGAAGCCGATCTATTTCCGTGCTGCCATCCTTATAGGTCCATGAAATACTGACCGGCATTACCAGACCGCCCACATTTTTAATGGTGAGTTCGTAGATGTTTTTTTCTGAAAGTTGTTTGCGGAGTTCGGGCTCGTCGAGCCTGGAAAGAAATTCACCGAACTGTTGATCGGCCGTGGTGACCATGGTAATGTCCTCGGGCCCTGCGGAAAAATCGCTGGCTTCCCCGTTGGAGTTATCACCGGGTATCTTTAAACTTACTTTTTTGTTCTGGTTTTCGATATTGATGTCCTTTTCCAATACCTTGAACCATTTCACCTGCGACAGTTCCATATCTACCTGATCGGTGGTAAAGAACCAGCCCCTGAAAAACCAGTCGAGATCGGTGGCCGTGGCATCCTCCAACGTTCGGAAAAGGTCTGCCGGATTGGGATGTTTGTATTTCCATCGGTTGGCATATTCCTTAAAGGCTTCATCGAACAGGGCGGGCCCGATTACCGAATTTCTCAATATCTGCAAGCCTACGGTGGGCTTGTTATAGAAATTCGCACCCATTTGCTGCAACAGCTCATTGTCGGAAGTTACCATAATGGGGCGCATAATGCTTTTATCCCCGCTCATGTAGGGCACAATGTCTTTTGGGGTAATGCTATGGTGCTCCGGGTACCTTTCTGCCATCGTTTTTTGATCCAAATAGGTGTTCAAGCCTTCATCCATCCACATCCATTGCCTTTCGTCGGAGCTCACGATCATGGGGAACCAGTTGTGGCCCACTTCATGTACGATCACTCGGATCATGCCCCCTTTGGCTAGGCTGCTCATTTTTCCGTCTATAGGGCGACCCCCATTAAAGCTGATCATTGGGAATTCCATACCAATATTGGAGGTGTTCACCGAAATGGCGACGGGGTAAGGGTATTCGAAGGTAGCCTCGGAATACACCTGCAAGGCAGCGATTATTGCCTTCGTCGATTCTTCGCGCCATACCGGTAAGCCTTCCTTGGGGTAAAACGACATGGCCATGGTGGTATGATCCGAGAATTTGACGGCCTGGGCATCCCAAATGAATTTTCGGGAAGAGGCAAAGGCAAAATCCCGTACATTTTTGGCACTGAACTTCCAGGTTTTCAATTTGCTTGCCTTTTGGCTTTCCTTTGCTTTGGCTTCCTCAGGGGTAATGATCATTACAGGAGCATTATATGAGGTGCGGGCGAGATCCATTCTTTTTCTTTGTTCCGAGCTGAGCACCGCTTCACTGTTTTCGAGCGTACCCGTAGCGGCCACGATATGGTCTGCGGGCACTTTGATCTCCACATTATAATCCCCAAATTCCAAAGCAAATTCTCCCAATCGTTGAAATTGTTTGTTTTGCCAACCCTCCGTATCATTATAGACGGCCAATCTCGGAAACCAATGGGCTATAAGATAAACGGTATTGCCATCTTCCGGGAAGTATTCATAGCCTTCCCTTGATAAAAGGAAGTTGGAGCGGTCGGTAATGGGGTAGGACCAACCAATTGAAAAGCGTATGGAGCTTCCAGAAACCAAGGGTTCGCTAAGCCTTACTTTCATCATGGTATGGTTCACCATGGTGTTCATGTCTTTTCCAGAGGCGTCTTTCACATACTTGATGGTATAGCCCGCGGGAAATTCGATGGCCCTGGTAAGGTATTGCATTTGTAGTGTACTGATCGAATCCTTAATGCCGCCCAGGGCATCGCCAAAATCCTCTCCATCTTTTCTGTTGACGTTTTGGTCGAGCTGAACCCACAGATAACTCAGATCATCCGGGGAATTATTGAAGTAGGTAATGGTCTCTTCCCCGCTCAAAACATTGTTCGCTTCATCGATTTCGGCCTTGATTTCATAGTTGGCCCTTTGCTGCCAATAATCCCGACCCGGCGCCCCACTGGCGGTCCTATAGGTACTTGGGGGGGTGATCATGTTATCGATGGGCTCGAATTTTCCTTTCCAAGGCTGATCCTGGGCCAGAAGATTTGTGACGAGCAAAAAAGTGAACATGGTAGATAATATGCCTTTCATATGATGGTGATTATTGATATTATAATAATGTTTTCAAGATAGTATTTAGTGATGAAGATCTGACTCGAATATTTAAAAAGTTATGAAGAAATGCAGGGCAAGAAACATAAATATTTTGGCTAAAAAGGCATCGGATTTTGGAATCCCACTTTGATTGTTTGTGGTCTTTTTTAGGGGACTTATGAAAGCGGCTTATTTTCAATTCCCCTCCTTGTCCATAAAATTACAATTCGTCCAACAGAACCGTTCTACGTAGCTTTAGGAACTGTACGGTACGATCTAAATCATAATCGGCATCTTCGATGGTAAAGGACATTTTATCCAAATAGCGGGTGACTTCGGCGTGTTTTGGATGGGCACCGACTTCTTTCAATTCGTTCAATACCTGCTGTGCGGAAGTCTCCAACAGCGTATTGTCTATACTTTCCAATAGCTTTTTTAATATTCGTTTGTAATGTTCATAAACGTAGTCGTCGGCAGCGATCGTTTTATCGAGCTGATCTTCCAATGAAAAGATCATCCGGTCTTTTAAACTTTGGTACCTCGCCGTTCTCCCTTCATGGGGGTAGTCCATCAAAAGATCGTCATAATCCCAGGCCATGACCTCGAACAAGTTTGTATTTGGGTCGATATACAAAAACAGTTCATCTGCATAATCCCCGTTTTTCACAAAATAATTGAACGCCAGCCATTTAAAATAGGATTCGAGGTTCAATTTATCTGTAAGATGGTCATAAAGTATCTTGCCTTTCAACTTGCCCAAACCATAGAGGTCATAATACTGTTTCTTATAGGCCTTGAGCGCCTCTTTATCGGAAGTCTCCCTATACTCATGGTCGATGGCATGGCCTTCGCCCCGCCTGATCATATATGGACTCTTAAACTTGCCCATCGCGGCCTGCGGTTTCTCAACGAGCAAATAAATACCCTGTGGTTGGTCGTTTATCCATACGGTACAATATGAATTTACGGGCGGGAATATGCCCAGTCTTGAAAGCATCAAGAATGACCATCGGTTGTGCCAAAGGTTCTTGTCCATGGCCAAATTAAGCAAGTCGAATTTCTTAAGATCTATGGCCTGCCCGTCGATCGTTGTTTTTAACGGCTCGTCAAGATCGATTGAAAACGATTTTCGTATAAAATTGAGCGTATTTTTTCCCCGTAAATGCACTTCCTTTACACGTGCCGGTCGTCCGTTAAAATCTAAATTCACCTCCTTGAGGGTCATCTTGTTGCCCTTTTCGTTTTGTATTTTGGTAAATTGACGATCGGCAAGGGTCATCCGTATTTCCGGAAAAGAGGACGCGGTAACGACTGTTTCACTTTGCGCATGCACTACGGCATGGAGCAGCAATAAGAGGAATGGGATGCAGAAAGAAGGTAGCGCCAATTTTTTCATATCCAGCGGCATGATTATATGAGTCCTAAAATTATTTGATTTCCGATGGGTCGCCATCAAAAAATCTCCTATTTAAGGTTTGTAAATGTTTTGTTGGATTGCATTAAATTAAGCATTCCCGTGGAATTTTTGCAATCCAAACGGACGAAAGTGCGGCCTTTCTGTCCGAAGAACCGTCCATTTTGATCAAAAATTTAAATCGAAACCTGATTGGCCATCCATTTCAGTCCCTATTTTGCATTCCACGGATCACCACATTTCCAGTTCCGGAGGGGTCACAGGGGTAGGTAAATGCCTTTCTGGCCCTTTCGGGATCATTGATGGTTTCAAAGAAGTCATCCAGAAAGGATAAGGTTTCTTTTTTGTATTTTTCATTCAATAATGGGTTGTCGGCATAAAGGCCATAGATATCAGCCTTGAGAGACTGGAAGATTTCAAATATCGATTCAAATTTTTGCATGTCCTGTAGGCAATACCCCCTGTACCTGCGCTCCAAGGTAGATTGCATGCGCAATTGTGGCGCAGGATGCGCATAAGGCGCCCTGACGATACCGGCATGATCAAAATCGTAAGGTACGGCCACGGGCAGGCTTTTGGCGTCTTCGGTGATCAGTTTGATATTTTGTAGGTATTCGACCGACCAATCGGTATTGCCGATCATGTATTGAAAGACGGCCATTTTCAGATAATCTTCCTGCGGAATGCCAAGTTTGGGAAGTTTCTTCGTTTTGATCGGTTTTGAGGCATTTCTTTTTGCCATTTCCTTTTCATCCTCCAACAAAATGCCATAATTGACATCGGAGGTTTTGTTTCGAACCGTATCCAGATAGGTCACTTTTACCAATCGGGCGCTAAAGCTTTTTGGTGTTAACAGGTTGTAGAGCCGGTACACCAGGTACTCATGGATTACATGGGCATCATCTTGGCAAGGGGTCACCAATTTCAGTTTCTCCTGGTTCTGAAATAAGGTGCCTTCCAATTGGTCCGCCTTCGAAAATTTCAGCCATAAGGGTGGATAGTCACAGTTTGAGGATTGCTTTCGAAAATGGCCCCTTGTCCTGATTTTAAGCGGTATCATAAGCGAATCAGGGCCTTCCGGATAACTGATACTGGCCTTATAGTAGGCCGAATTGTCTCTGCGGTCCCTAAAAGCGTTTCTGAGTTCTCCACGCAACACCAGAGGCAACACCTCGTCGGAATCGAAAAGGGGAGTGGTTTGCCCGGGCACATTTTGCCAGCCCAATAGTAAAACAATGCAGGGTATCAGGATCAATGTTCGATTATGACTAAAGAATCCATCCATCGGTAGCGGTGGTTGTGTGAGCCACTCCCTAAGGTACTGAGAATTATTGTTATGGGATAGCGATAAGACAAAAAACCAAAACTGGCCGCCACGGTATTGCCTACCGCCTAAGGTGTCATTTTGGATTAAAAAGCTACTGGTCTTGTCCGGAAATGATCAATCTTTTACATTGATCAAAACTGCCTCACAGCTTTTAAGGTCCGAATTTAGAACGATGTTTTCCGAATCGGTCTTATCCTTGATTTCGATTGAAACCGTGTTGGGGGGATATTTTCCAAGATTGTGGGCATAAAGGAACAGATCGTTGGGTTTGGAAGGGTCGAGTTGAATGTCGAATTTTTCCTTCTGATAGGTAAGGGCGTAGTTCGAAACGACGGCTACGCCATTGAGGTAGATCGAAACCACATCCCCATCTTTACGCCCATGGTCCCATAAACTGATGCTGATATCGGCATTGTTCACGTTCATTTCCTTGATATAGGTAATCTTACGGCCTTCGAAAGTATTTCTGATCGGTGTTTCCTCGACTGGGGCAACTACCGCCTTTTCCTCTACTTCGGCAACGACCACTTCTTTGACCACCTCAGGTTGTACATTCTTTTTTCGAGGGGATTTATTTATGGTAAAAAAGCCCGTGGCGTATTTTGCGATATGATCTTTATCCGCTGGAAACATCTCGATGCCCATCACCCGATAGTTATCACCGGCAGGCAATGATTTATCCAATGACACCCCATCCACAAAATTGTTGTTTTCAAACCTTCCCAACTCTTGAACGACCATATCATCTTTTACCAGATAAAATCTTATGGCCCTATCTACGGGAATATTCTTGGTATGCCATTTCAGTTCCACCGTTTCGGGGATCGTCCATACCGTACCTTCACTGGGATAGGTGATTTCCAGGGCCGTACGGTCCGGAAGGAATTTTTGATCGGTCAAGGCGGCCAGATCATCTTTTTGCCAGAGGTGAAACCTGAAATCGGAGGCATTGGCACATAATGTGAAATCTGATTTTACCGCTGTGGTTGTATTGGCATAACCGGCAAAGCTGGTGCAAGCGAACAGGATGAAGAGATCTAAAATCCCTTTCCTATAGGTTGATTTCAAGTTCCCTGAAGGTTTTGTTTTCATAATTCACCAAAAAAGAGGTTACGCTTCCTTTGACCGTTTATCCATTTCAATTCGACGAACGGGCATATTTTATCGATGATCAGGTGTTGTCGAACCATCAAATAGCTAACGCACAAGCCTCTCAAATATTGTGGTCATTGGTCGATTAAGCGGTATATAGTAAGGAATAGCGTATAAAAAAAAACGGACGAACCAATTTGAAAACCGTCCGTCCGTCCGTCAGTGAATTGCTAATTCAGAAAATCATCCCATTATAATATTGTGAACAGGCAAAATAAGTGGTTGTGCCGGAGTACCCCCGTTCTTGATGAGTATGGGGATCATGGTTTCCCCAAATCGGTGAAAGGCTTCCTCAGAGGTCCAAACGTCGGTCACATGCCATTTCGAACCATTCGGAGCGGCAACGTGGTATAGCCTTTCAGGAATATGCCCCTTACCGGCCGATTCAAGGTCTTTGATGATGCCATCGTTCATTTTTTTATCCAGATTTGGGAAGGAGAATTGCACCATTACTTTTTTCATGATCTTTTTGTTTGATTGTTTTCAACCTTGTAAAGGCACTTTGTCCAATAAAACTATGGACGCTAAGTAACAAGAAACATCAGATGCCCATGCTAAAAGAAGCAATTGATCATGAGATAAACGCTAGAACAAGTACGAATGATGCCATTTTCTGTCCGAAGGCCTGCGCTTATTTACCGGGCCTTATTCCGGATTTGACCGGGGTTGTCATTATGGAAGTAGTTGGGGTGCCAGGTGTCACCCACTGTCTTTGCATTCACTCCATGAGTCATTTGCAAAAATGGTTTTGTAGTTCAAAGGGATCGGGGCATAGCGCTTCAGACCATTTCGGCCGGAAGATCTTGACCTTGTACCAACAAGTTCCCTATACTTTGTAGATCAGAATATACAGCGACCAAAGAATACAAAAAGTACAGAAGCTATAGAGCATTAAAGTGAAAGTATTTTTTTTGTTCATAAGACACGGTTTATACTATTAAAACCGAAATCTTGGGCAGAAACTATTTTTGACCCGAGCAAAGGGCAGAATATTCGATTTGCTGGAGAATAATCGTTTAAGGGTTTTTTTAATCTATCAATGACAATGGCAGCAGCGTTCGCATAACCCTATAAAATGGCCCTTCATCGACAAACGGAACCCATGGGTCAAGCCATGACCTTCTTTAATGCCCTGTCGAACATTTCCATCTCCTGGGTGGTTCCGGTGCTGATCCGCGCCCATTCGTAGAACGGTGGGAACGGCCTGCCAATGATTACATTTTCTTTCTGCATCTGGGCCATGAGCGCATTGATATTCCTACCCGATTTGAAGAATACGAAATTGGTGTGTGATTTGATGTGCTCCAGTCCCAATTCATCAAGGGTGGCATAAATTTGTTTTTTGGCCGCCTCGTTCTTACCCAAACTGAACTTATAAAATTCATCGTCTTTCAGGGCTTCCTTGGCAGCGGCAATGGCCAACATATTGGTATTCGCCATGACAGCATCGTTGAGGCGCTCCGCGATATCGGGTCTTGCGATCAGATACCCCAGCCTTAAACCCGCCAGGCCATAGACTTTTGAAAACGTTTTGGATACGATCACATTTTGGCCCTGCTTTACCAATTCTACCATCGACGGATAATCGGGTTCGGTGATGAAGTCGTAGTAGGCCTCATCGCTAAATATAACGGCTTTTTCATCCAAGGAAGAACAAAAATCGCGCAGCATGTTCTTATCCAACAAAGTTCCGGTCGGATTGTTGGGGTTGCAGATGAAAATAAGCCTGGTTTTACTGGTGATCCTTTGCGCCATGGCCTCCAGATCATGGCCGTAGCTCTTGTTTACCGGTACCCGATGAACATAGGCACCAAAACCCTCCGCATAGGTCAACATGGCTTGGAAGGTAGGGTCGGCGGCGATGATTTCGCCCCCACCTATGCCATATACAAGGCCTGTCGCATGAAGTCCTTCTGTTGACCCCCCGGTCACTACCACATGGTCTCTTGTGACGCCCTCTTTTTCAGCGATCATGTCTACCAAGCCCTCCAGAGCTTGAAATGGATAGCGGCAGGCCGTATCAAAAGAACTGGTGATGGCTTTTCTGACCCGCTCAGAGGGGCCATATGGATTTTCGTTGGAATTGAGCTTGGCAATGGTGCCGTCGGCCATTAAACGTGTTGGGATGCCCAATGCCATGGTATCCAGACCGCCCATTAAGGCAAATCCACCGGATAATCCAATGGTTCTGAGCCATTGTCGTCGATCTATATTTTTCATAACTACCAATTATGAAAAAAAGATACAAATAATATATGATCGAAAAATGGCAAATTTAGGCTGGAGCCGCTAAAATTTTTTTTTATGTGAAAATCAGTTTCAGCCTGAAGTAGGAAAACCGATGAAAAAGCAAGCCGGATAGCAGCTTTGAAAAATTGGCTAAGAGCGTCCTCTAACGGGATAGCTTACAACTGAAATTCACCGCTTCCCCTGTCTTTTTCCTCAATTTTGGCATCGACAAAGACATCTTTCAGAATATAGAGGGTGACAATGAAGAAGCCCGATATCAGCAGCGGGGTGGCAAATTCCCATTGGAGTATTTTCAATAGACTGCCCATGATGATGGCCAAAGTACCCAACACCATGGCGATATTCCACCAGATTTGGGTAGCACTGTTCTTGGTCCTACGGTCGATATCCATAAAATAAGCGGTTCCTTCCATAATAAACCAAGTGATGAAGGAAATGCCCGTAACGACCTGAAAGAAAAGCGTATAAGGAAAATCAAGAATCCTGAAAATACCGTTCATGGTCCAAAAAGTGACCAATACCAATTTCACGTAGTCAACAAAAACTTTGGGATTCTTTTTCCAAAAACGAAGGGTATATAATATGGCGATGGCCGAAAAGGCAAAAATGATTACGGCCGGAGCAAAGTCCCATTGGAGTATTTTGGCTAAAATTCCCAACATGAGTATTGACAGTGCGATCCTTAAAGGCGTCGTTAAAATCTTTTTTGCGATTGACATGGTCTTGGGTTTTACATTAAATGATGGCTTTTAAATTGGCACGGAGTCCTTCCATTATACCGATGATGTTGTGCACGGTTTCTTTGAGGTAGTGCCGAATCAGAATATGCGGAATCCGAATCGTGGTAAATCCGTTCTTGTACGAATGCATGGCCTCTTCCAGATCGTTCATCGCCTGTTCATGGGTCATCATGTGGTATTCAGAATCTATTTCAATGTTCAGTTTCACCCTTGATATGGCGATATCTACCGATTTTTTACCGTCCCACCATTCCAGCATCGCTTTGATGCCCTCGGCCCTAAGTCCGTAATACAATTGTATCGCTTCCAATGGGGTCTGGTTTTCTTCAATCAGTTTTTCCATACGTCCTTGATGTTGGGCACAGAGTTCTACGCCAAAAGTCTCCATGGAATTTCTGTGATCGAGATAACTGAGTTCTTTGTTACATTCTAAGCAGGTCATTGATTAAGTGCATTTTTAATTCCCGAATAAATCGGGTGGGGGATTTTTAAATTGGTTCGATTTGGGATAATTATAACCCAACAATTCTTGGATTATTATAAAGCCTCGACGTACGACACCCAGATTTTAGACGAACGACATTTTTTTAGATGAAATGCACTTTTATGCTATATCAGGCAACACAACTTTTCGGGATATTTTCCGAAGTTCTGACCTTAACCCCATATATTTACTTTCGTTCGAAAAACTGCTTTCGCTATGTTTAAAAAGATGGGGCCAGGTGTACTGGTAGCTGCCGCCTTTATCGGACCGGGAACGGTCACCGCCTGCACTTTGGCCGGGGTTGGATTCGGTTATGCCCTATTGTGGGCCATGATTTTCAGCATTGTGGCCACGCTAGTCTTGCAGGAAATGGCTGCTCGCTTGGGCGTGGTGACCCAGAATGGCTTGGCGGATGTTATTAAAAATGAATTGCGTTCACCCATGCTTCGCAAATTGTTGGTCGGCATTATCCTGGCAGCGATCGTAATCGGCAACACCGCCTATGAGGGTGGCAATATAGGTGGGGCCACTTTGGGTCTGGAAGCCATATTTGGCAGCGAATTTAGTTTTTGGTATCCTTTTATTATAGGGGGACTTGCCTTTTTGCTCCTTTTTTTGGGGAACTATAAAGTTTTGGAAAAAGTTTTTATGGGCCTGGTCTTGTTGATGAGCCTTTCTTTTTTGATCACGGCCTGCATTACCCGACCTGATCTGGGGAGTATGCTCAAGGGCATGCTGGTTCCCAGTTTGCCCCAAGGCAGTATTCTAACCGTCATTGCCTTGATCGGAACCACTGTCGTGCCCTACAACCTTTTTCTTCATGCCTCCCTGGTGCGTGAAAAATGGAAATCGAAGGAGGATTTGAAATCGGCAAAATTCGATACGATCATATCAATCTTGTTGGGAGGGTTGGTTTCGATGGCCATTATTATAGCGGCAGCGGCCATTCCCGCCCAAGGAGTTCAAAACGTGATGGACCTGGCAAAAGGACTTGAACCGCTTTATGGACAAGCCGCCCAATATTTTATGGGCATAGGATTGTTCGCGGCGGGGGTAACGTCTGCCATTACGGCACCATTAGCGGCGGCCTATGTGGCCAACAGCTGTTTTGGTTGGAAAGCTGGACTGAAGGACTTGAAATTTAAATCGGTATGGATGGGAATCCTCTTCCTGGGCGTATTATCGATGTCTTTTGGTATCAAACCCATTGAAATCATCAAATTTGCCCAGGTAGCCAATGGTTTGCTCTTGCCGGTCATTGCTGTATTTCTTTTATGGGTCGTAAACCGTACCGCGGTCATGGGTGCCTACAAAAACAGCATCACCCAAAATGTATTGGGCCTCTTCATCATACTCTTGACCCTGCTATTGGGGGTCAAAACCATCCTATCGGTTTGGTGACTTTCTTGATTTTTAAATAGACCAAAGCATGGTCCATTCAGTCTTATTCAAAAAGATTGGAAGAAAGATAACGATCGCCACGGTCACAGATAATGGAAACCACTACGCCGCTCTCAAGGCTTTCGACCACTCGCAGGGCCGCTACGGTGGCCCCACCGCTACTCATACCTGCAAAAATACCTTCTTCCTTGGCAAGGCGTTTGGCCATGTCCTGTGACTCTTGTTGGCTTACTTCCAAAACTCGATCGACCTTGCTGGCATCGAAAATTTTTGGGAGGTATTCGATGGGCCATTTTCTGATTCCAGGGATACTTGAGCCATCGGTGGGCTGTACCCCAATAATTTGTATTTGCCCATGCTGCCCCTTCAAAAAGGTGGAGGTGCCCATAATGGTGCCCGTAGTGCCCATGGAGGACACAAAATGGGTTACTTTCCCATCGGTATCCCTCCAGATTTCCGGCCCTGTGGTTTGTAGATGGGCCTTCCAATTGTCATCATTGGCAAATTGGTTGATCATGATGAACCCTTCGTTCCTCACTTTTCCCTCCGCATAATCACGAGCGCCCTCAATGCCCACATCAGATGGGGTCAAGGTTACTTTAGCGCCATAGGCCTTCATGGTCTGAACCCTTTCCTTGGTACTGTTTTCAGGCATCACCAGTTCAATACTCAATCCGTAAATGCCTGCGATCATCGCAAGGGCAATACCCGTGTTGCCACTTGTTGCCTCGATCAATTTCGAGTTTTTGTCAAAATCGCCACGTTCGAGTCCGCTTCTGATCATGTTCAAAGCGGCGCGATCTTTTACGCTACCCCCCGGATTATGCCCTTCCAACTTAAAATAAAGCTTTACATTCCGATTTTGGTTCAAGACGCGCGACTCAACCAAAGGGGTGTTGCCAATGAGGTCCAATAACTTAAACGACATTGGGCTGGGTTTTAATTTTGATTTCCGGTGTGTGGAAAACGGTAGAATTGGCAGGGACCGATGCGGTAATCCAAGCGTTGCCTCCGATCACGCTATTTTCTCCTATAATCGTATCGCCACCCAGTATGGTAGCATTGGCATAAATGGTGACATTGTTTTCGATGGTCGGGTGTCTTTTGGTATTCTTAAGGTTCTTTGCCACATACAAAGCCCCCAAGGTGACGCCCTGGTATATTTTCACGTTATCTTTGATGACGGCCGTCTCCCCGATGACCACACCGGTGGCATGATCGATGAAAAAAGACTTGCCGATCTTTGCCCCTGGATTGATATCGACGCCCGTTTGCCTGTGGGCATATTCGGTCATCAACCTGGGCACCAATGGAAAACCTTTGATATAGAGCTCATGGGCCAGTCGGTAAATGGCAATGGCATAAAAACCAGGGTATGCCATATATACTTCCTCCACGGAAAGTGAAGCGGGATCACAGCTGACAATGGCATCGGCATCGAGGTTCAGGCTTTCAAGGACCTGTGGTAATTTCACCACATAGTTTTCCCACACTTTTGAACAGGGCTTATCGGGTTCCCAGCAGGCAAGGTTCACCAATTCATCAAATTGTTCTTCAAGTAAGTCGAGATTCCAGGCCACGGGGGTATCGCTATCAAATAAGGTGTAAAAGAGCCGATCGGTAAATAACTCAACCTTTTCCTTCAATTCATACCTCAGGTTGGGCTGTTTTTTGTGCTCGATGATCTTGTTGATGATGTCTTGTTTGTTCATTGGCTGTTTTAACAAAGTCAAATTTAGAAATAAATGCAAGAGTACTTTATTGCAAATGGTTAACTTTAGCTTAAAATATTCCTTTTTACGGGTATTCAAATCTTTGTCGCATGTCTGAGGCCATCATTACCAAAACCGTTTTCGATTTTCTTAGGGA
This sequence comes from uncultured Flavobacteriaceae bacterium, assembly GCA_963760375.1. Lineage (GTDB taxonomy): Bacteria > Bacteroidota > Bacteroidia > Flavobacteriales > Flavobacteriaceae > Pelagihabitans. The sequence continues at coordinate 1,225,235 of CAVXCS010000005.1, forward strand.
TTTGGAAATGAACAACAACCGTGAATGGTTTACCCAACATAAAAAACAGTTTAAGCAAGTGGAAGAACAGGCCAAAAAAGTCTTTTCCGCCATTGCTGAAAAAATGAAGGTGCACGACGAGATCGAACGGTTGAAGTTTTTTAGAATTTATAGGGACGTGCGTTTCTCAAACGACAAGACGCCATATAAAATCAATTTATCCAGCTCCATGACCCGGGCAGGCGCAGAACGAAGAGGGGGCTACTATATGCACGTACAACCGGGCGGAAGTTTTATAGCGGCCGGTTTCTGGGATCCTTCCAAGGAAGACCTCTTGCGAATCAGAAAAGAATGGGAGCAAGAAGCCGAGGAACTGAGACAGATCATGGCCGACAAAGAGTTCAAGGCCACATGGGGCGATTTGGTCGGTGATGGCGTCAAGACGGCCCCTAAGGGTTTTGACAAAACCCATCCCAATATCGATTTGATCAAACGGAAGCAGTTCATTTTTGTGAAGAATTTTAGCGACAAAGAGGTTTTGACCGAAAATTTCCCTGATCAGGTGAATCTGGCGTTTAAAACCATTAGGCCCTATTTCGATTTGATGAGCAATGTATTGACCACCAACTTAAATGGGGAGTCTTTAATTTAAAATTTTACCGAAATCAATATCCCACGGCCTTACCTTCAGGGCTTGCAGTATCAGAAGCGCCTACGAATACCTGATTTACGGCATCATAAGTGATGCCCATTAAGAGGCCCAATCGATTCACTTCTTGAACCTTATGTCCCATAGATTTTAACGCATCCCTGGTATCGGGTGACAATAGGTCTTTTTCATAATAAATCGTGTCGGGCAACCATTGATGATGGATCTTCATCGCTTCAATCGCCTTGTCGATAGGCATATCATAGCCCAATACATTGAGCACGGTTTGGAATACCGTATTGATTATCGTTCTGCCACCTGGACTTCCTATGACCAGATAAGGCTTGCCGTCTTTGGAAACGATCGTTGGCGTCATACTCGAAAGCATTCGCTTTTCAGGGGCAATCAGGTTTGGTTTTGTACCGATCTGCCCGGTGCTCGTTGTTACTCCGGCAACGGGATTGAAGTCGCCCATTTCATTGTTAAAAATGAATCCCAGTTTTGATGAACCCATGCCAACACCATAAGATTCCTCCAATGTATAGGTAAGCGATACCGCATTCCCCTCCTTGTCCATTACCGATAAATGTGTGGTATGGCTGCCTTCATATGCCTGCCCTAAGAGTGTGGAATCGCTGACGGATGCCTTAAATGGATCGATTTGGTCGTACCGCAATTTGGCATGATCTTTTGACAAAAGCTTGGTCAATGGCATATCTTGATTAAAGTCCGGATCTCCCAGATAGGCGGCACGGTCGGCAAAGCCCCGCCGCATGACCTCAGTCACCAGATGCACATAGGCGGTAGAATTGAATTCAATGGTCTTCAGGTCTGCCAGTTCCATCAGGTTCATCATGGCGATCAAAGTGATGCCTCCAGAGCTGGGTGGCGGCATGCCATAAATGGTATAGTCTTTATAAGTGCCGGTGACGGGTATCCGTTCGACGGCCTCATATTTTTCCAGGTCCGTTTCGGTGATGATGCCGCCATTCTCTTTCATATACCGGGCAATTTCTTGGGCGACCGCCCCTTTATAAAAACCATCTTTGCCCCGGTCTCTTATCAATTCCAGCGTGGCACCGAGGGCCGGTTGTTTCCAGATTTCCCCAGGTTGTAAAGATTTGCCATCCGAATTTAAAAAGTAAGCCTTCATGAAGTCGGACGATCGATCATTATTATTGAGCCATTCTACATCGTGATAGATGCCCCAAGGAAAGGGAAAACCTTCTTTGGCCAGGTCAATTGCCGGTTGGAGTAGGGCAGTCCAGGGAAGTTTCCCATATTTTTGATGCGCCAGATACAATCCAGCAACTGTGCCCGGCACTCCCACCGATTTAAGACCTTTATGATCGGCATCGGCGCTAAGTGCACCATTCTTGTCCTGGAACATATTCTCATTGGCGGCCAAAGGCGCTTTCTCGCGAAAATCGATGGTGGTCGCGTTACCTGCCGCATCCATATAAACGATAAACCCGCCTCCGCCGATATTCCCGGCCGCTGGATAGGTCACCGACAAAGCAAAGGCGGTCGCAATACTGGCATCGATGGCGTTGCCTCCCTTTTTCAAGATATTTATACCTACCTCGGAGGCTAATGAATTATCGGAAACCACCATGCCATTTTTGGCATAGGTCTGTGAAAATACAAGCCCATATTGGAGCATTACCATGAGGAGTATGATAGGCTTAAGGGTATTGGTTGTAAATAGGGTCATTGACGCATTTTTTAGAAGTGGTGGAAATGTTTGGTCAAAAATTGAAAAACAACGAAGCGAAAATAGCTTTATTCCATGTAAGGTCATCACTTCATTGAAAGAATAAATGCAGTTTACAGGAGTTTTGTTATCGCATCATTCAATTCTCAATATAAAGCCACGTCCGTGGATATTATCTATTTTTATCGATTCATCTTTTTCAAGATGTTTCCGCAGATGCGAGATAAAAACGTTGAGACTTTTACGGTTAAAATAGTCGTTTTTCCCCCAGATATTGATCAGGATATCCTTATGGCTGCACAGTTGGTTCTTTCGTTGTGCCAAATAAACCAATAGGTCGTTTTCCCGGGCCGTCAATTGGACGGAGTGCCCATGGCAATCCAATTGCTGAAGGGTACTGTCAAACGTGTATTTTCCTATGGAATAAGTTTTTGCTTTTTCCTTGTTCCGACCCGGTTCGGCCAAACGCAACAACAAAGCGTTGATCCGCACCACCAATTCTTCTTCGTCTATGGGTTTTTTGAGGTAGTCGACCGCGCCGAGCGAAAACCCCTTTAAAACATCTATTTTCATCGAACGTGCACTTAAAAAAAGAAAAGGCAGGTCATTTTTGGATTTTTGCAGCTGGGATGCCAATTCAAAGCCGTCCATGTCGGGCATCATTATGTCTAAAATAGCCAGATCGAAGGCATTTTCCTCCATTAATCGCAATGCTTCTTTTCCATTTTTGGCCCAACTCATATCCAGGCCTTTCATACCTAGATATTCCTTGAGCAGATAGCCCAAGGCATTGTCATCTTCAACCAGTATGATTTTATATTTCTTTTCCATGATCGCTTAAAGGAACGGAGAGGGTTACCGTGGTGCCTTGATCCAAAATACTTTCAATTGTTATTTTCCCGTGATGGCCTTCCACCACCCGTTTCGCATAGCTCAAGCCCAGTCCATATCCTTTTGTTTTATACAGATTGCCATTGGTTACCCTATAATATTTATTGAATACCTTGGGCAGATTTTTCTTGTCGATACCTATACCGTTGTCACTGATTATGATCTTTAATTTTTTCCCCTCCGTTTTGGCACTCAATTTAATGATCGGGGTTTCAGAATACTTCTTGGCATTGTCCAATATATTGTTGATTGCATTTTCCAAATGGTCTGCAGCTGTGTTGATATAGAATTCCCCAGTTTCCAACTCGCTGGAAAAATCAACATTTTCTATGGATGACAAAACTTCGAACTCTTTGCAAATACGCGTCAAAATTGGCCTAAAATCGGTTCTGGTCAATACGAATACTCTTTTTCCCTGTTCCAAATTGCCGATATCCAAGACCTTATCGATATGATTTTTCAACCTTTCCGTTTCTTGACGGATCAAATCTACGACAGGTTTGTCCTGGGTAGTTACATGTTCTTCCAAAATTTTAGTAGCCAAGCCGATCGAAAAAACAGGGGTCTTTAATTCATGGGTAAGGTTATTGATGAATTCATTTGTAGTGGTGATCAAATTACGCTGCCAGTAAAAAGAACGAAGAATCCAGACGACTACAAGTATTATGGCCACAAAAAATATGAGACTTGGAATCGTGAGCCCATTTAGTTTGGAAAGGAAATAGGAATTCATATCCATGAATCGCAATTCCAAAATCAAGTCACGCTGCACCAAATCGGACAGATACCCTTCAAGTTCGACCGGATAGATCAAGCTTCCGTTTTCGCTGACTATATTCGAAGGAGCACTTAAATAAGTGACCGAATCCTTTGAGAATAGGGCATAAGAAAAATCGGCATCGATACCGCTCAGCGCTAATTTATATTTGATGAAGTCTTTCAAGAAGAAATTTGAAGCTTCCCGAACGCTATCGATATCGACGGTAAAGTTCGTGGAATCGTTGGTCATGGCTGAACCCATCATAAACGTTAGCTTATTCACGCCCTCAAGTTCTTTCTTCAGGTCTTTGTTCACCAACTCAATTTTTTTGGCAAATTGAACCTTGGCCAAATTCAGACCCAATCTGAGATACTGGTATTGTATCACGAACAGTCCGAATACGGAAATGACCAGAATGAGGATATAGATGGTTCTCTTTTTGAATAACATGGCCCTAATGAACTAAAAATTATTTAATGATAGGTGATTTTAGGGTTTTGTTTATCCAATTAACCTTTCCTTAATCTTTTTTGAAATCGCTTAGTTTCTAGATGTACCCAAAGCCTGTACTTTAGCCGTGAGTTAAGTTATTTTTGATTTATGTAATGAAATACCGGATGTTGCAAGGCAACAACAGGGCCAACCGCCAAGGGTTGGCCCGTTGTTGTTATAGAAACCAACCTTGATACCAAAAAATGAACGCAAAACTATTCCCTTCCATTATCTTGATCCTTTTAATTGCTGCAGGTCGAATATATGCACAGGGTTGTGTGGCCATTCGCCATTTTTCGTCCTGTGTCGGTTCCAGTTTGGAAAGCAACCTGTTACGGCAAGGTGACGTTCAACTGGGCATGAACTATAGATATTTCAAGTCGTTTCGTCACTTCAGGGGCACCGAAGAGGAACCCGATCGGGTTGCCAACAATACAGAGGTCATCAACCACTCGCATGCTTGGGATTTTTTTCTTACCTACGGCATAAGCGACCGATGGTATGCAAGTGCCACCTTGCCTACCGTGATCAATACCCGTTCTTCGCTTTATGAGCATGGACGTTTGGAACGCAACACCACCTTTTCCCGAGGACTGGCCGACATTCGTTTGGGGGTGGGGTTTTGGTTGCTACAGCCCGACCTTCATCCCAATGGCAATATCGCCCTGGGATTCGGGTTAAAACTACCTACCGGCAATTACAATGCAACGGATATTTTTTACAATGTTGGCCCCAATGGAGAACCGCAGGTTCGACCGGTCGACCAATCGATACAACCTGGTGACGGGGGCTTTGGGGTGACCTTGGATTTTCAGATATACCAAAAAATTGCGACCGATATCTTCGGCTATGGCAGTGGTTTTTACCTGTTTAACCCAAGAGAGACGAACGGTATCCGAACCTTTCGTGAGACCTTGAGCCCGATTCTACAGAACGAGGCTATTATGTCGGTACCCGATCAGTATTCCGTTAGGATGGGCTTGAGCTATAGTGCCTCCAGTCGGATTTCAACCTCTCTAGGGGCACGGTTCGATTGTGTGCCTGTGGAAGACCTTATCGGCGGAAGCAATGGATTTAGAAGGCCGGGGAATGTTCTATCGGTAGATCCAGGCATCGCCTTCATGTACGACAACCTCTCGTTGAACCTCAATATACCATTTGCGGTTCGCAGGGATCGGCCCCAAAGCGTCACCGATCTTCAAACCCAACTGGCTACGGGAGAACCCAGAAATGGAGATGCTGCTTTTGCCGACTATGTGATCAATTTTGCGGTCTCCTATCGATTGCCCAAAGGGAGGGTAAAAATAGATCCAATCGTACCTGAATCGGATATCAACAATAATTAAATATTGTCTTATCCACTAAAATACTGGGCCAAATAGTTTTAAAGCAAGGTATGCCTTGAGCTATTCGCCATGATCTCCTTCCGGTTCAGGGACTTTTTCCTGTCCCTTGCTGTTCCATCTGATCACAAAAAAATTCAAGGTATCCTTCCCGGTATTGGTAAGTCCATGCATTTCCCATGGCTTTACATAAAGAAGATCTCCGGTATTTGCTACTATCGATTCGCCATTGAGACTCCAAACGCCATTGCCCTTTGTGACCAATAAAAATTCTTCCTCATAATGTCGATGCGCAGGATGTAGGGCTTCCCCCGGCATTACCTCGGTCAGTGCGGTGAACATGCGCTCGGTGCCATGGGTACGTGTTTCAAAGTCGGTATAGATGTCCATAGTGCCCCACTTGCCATCGAGGTGTTTGGCCTTTGCCCTTTGGAATATCGACGTTGCAATTGATGCATCATCCAAATCGGGTTCAGTTGTTGAAATCCCAAAATAATAGCCAATGCCCAGTAAGCAAAGTGCGCCTACTAATACGTACAATAATTTCATGGAGATTGATTTAATAATACCCAAAAGGTATTACAAAAAGTGGAACCGGCCATATCGAAGGATTGCGGTTAACATGGAAGACAGTGAAAAAAAAAGGAAAGTTTGATTCATCCAGATCAATTCTGGGAACGAAGGTTGCGATAACCCCCTAAAATAGATTTCACCTTTGAGGCATAAAGACCATAGCCGATCACCATTATTATTACTCCGGCAAAGCAGAGGTTGAGAATCAAAACGAGGTCGAGAAAGGTTGCCATAAAACGAATATAATGTCCTTAAAAACAAGCTTGAACCAAAAATAGGATATGGGTTTCTGTTCACCAATTAAAATGTATGTATGGTAAGAAAATTGGTATAAATGGTCGGATTGCTATTTTAGGGCAACCTTTCATCGGAGAAAATCGGTGAAAAGCGGTCCATTATGCAGTTAATTGATGCGTGAAAGGGGAGAACAATAAATACTTGGGCATCAAAGTGGGCCTCGAACTACCCAAGGCGATGCTAATGCAATGCCACTGCAGGAGCTTCAAAGAGCTGTATTTGATCTTGCAACCTTTTGATGACCATGTTCATCATGCGCTTATTGAGCGCGGAGGAGTTGGCAATATAGGTTTGGTATTCTTCCACGGTGAACTGCCCGATAACGATTCCTTTGAGCGCATTTCGAAACTTGATGTCTTTCTGGATGGCGTTTTCAATAAAATCGATTCGTTTTTGAAGTATAAGCTCGTGAAAACTGTTTTTGTGTTTTACGATGTAGTTCGCAAAGGCAGCCAACAAAAGGTCGTTCTGCAATTTGATGATCGGTCGCAGGGTCGCATTTTGAAAGTGCTCATCACGGCTCATATTTTCGGTAAGTTTTGCGGAAGGGATAATGGGACGGATGGCCAAGAGATTTTGGGATCGATCGCTCATAAGATTGGTTTTTATAAAGATAGGGAATAGGAGGCAGGGCAATTTTATGAACGCCGGGAGTTTTTAACGGGTTTATGAACATTTGGATAAAGCATTTATCATACAAAGGATATCATCTTTACATCTAACCTCTTGGTGCTTTTCCTGCGCTCAGCGTATCAAATCAATTTTTGGTTTATTCTATTTAAGCAATAATTTGTGCGAAAAAATAGGATATTGACGCTTTTGAACATGGCAATTTTTAGGAACATCAAATAATGGCAAAATAGTGTGTTGTTTCTTCAAATAGTTCGCCTTGTTTCGTACATTGAAGGCTGAAAACCAATAAATAACCCCTTTATGAAAAAACGGTACATAGCAATACTTTGCCTTCTTTCTTTTAATATTGGGTCATACGCCCAAACCGCCGAAGATTCCTTGGTTGTATTAAATAAGCTGAAGCAGCAAGTACAGGAAAAAGTACAGTCGCGGGCCAAAATGGCCCAGGTAATGGTCGATAAAATTTTCAGTTTTTCCGAGTTGGGCTTCCAAGAAGTGGAAACCTCTAAGTATGTTACTGAGATCCTAAAAAAGAATGGGTTTGAAATAGAATATGGCATTGCCGGTGTCCCTACGGCTTGGTGGGCAAAATGGGGTTCCGGCAAACCTGTCATTGCCTTGGGCAGTGATATCGATTGTATCCCTAAGGCGTCACAAAAACCGGGCGTCGCTTACCATGATCCCATTGTGGAGGGAGCCCCTGGCCATGGAGAAGGCCATAATTCGGGGATACCCCTGAACGTCATCTCGGCACTTTCCGTAAAGGAAATCATGGAAAAGGAAAAGATTCAAGGAACATTGATTATTTGGCCTGGCGTTGCAGAAGAACAATTGGGCACAAAGGCCTATTATACGAGGGATGGTTATTTTGACGATGTTGACCTTTGCATTTTCACCCATGTTTCCGATAATTTGAGTGTTTCCTACGGCCCCTCATGGGGTACCGGTTTGATTTCGGTCGAATATACTTTTGATGGGGAATCAGCCCATTCCGCCATGGCACCGTGGCGGGGTCGCAGTGCTTCCGATGCAGTGGAATTGATGAACATAGGGTGGCAATACAGTCGGGAACACCTGCACCCATTGGGCAGATCACATTCGGTAATCACCAATGGCGGTGACCAACCCAATGTGGTGCCCTCCAAAGCTTCCATTTGGTATTACTTCAGGGAAATAACCTATCCTAAAATTATGGAAGTGTACGAAAGGGCAAATGAGATCGCCAATGGTGCGGCCTTGATGACCAGGACCAGTTTGACCAAGAGGGTATTGGGCAGTGCATGGCCAATGCATTTCAATAAGACCATGGCAGAAACCATGTATGGCAATATTGTAGCGGTAGGTTTGCCCCAGTGGAGCGAGGAGGATCAAATGCTCGCAAAAGCGGTGCAAAGGGAAGTAAAATCTCCCAAAGACACCACGGGCTTGGCAGTTAAATTAGATTCAATTGGACTTCCAGTGCTGGAACCCATCAGCGGAGGATCGGACGATATTGGAGATATTTCTTGGAAGGTTCCTACCATTACATTGCGTTATCCTTCTAACATTCCCGGACTTCAAGGGCATCATTGGTCCAATTCCATAGCGATGGCCACGCCAATAGCTCATAAAGGTGTTGTTGCAGGGGCCAAGGTTGAAGCCATGACCCTGTTAGACTTGTTTTTGAAACCTGAACTGGTGCAGCAAGCTTGGGACTATTTTAAAACGGAACAAGCCTCCAAGCAAAAGTATATTCCAATGGTCTCGGACAGTGATTCACCGGCAATCTATCTCAATAAAGAGATCATGGATACCTACGCCCCGCGGTTGAAACCATTTTATTATGACGAAAAGAAATACGACAGCTATTTGGAACAATTGGGAATCAGCTATCCCACTTTAATAAAAAAAGAATCAAATACCACGACCTCAGGTAATTAGTTAAACGGTCGTTGAATTTTTCGTTCCCATGGAAATCAAAGGTGAGAAACATTATTTAATGCGCAGTGGCTGGCTCAGGGCCGCCATTTTAGGGGCCAATGATGGCATCTTATCCACGGCGAGTATCATTATAGGGGTAGCGGCAGCCTCGGATGTTCGGGAACCAATCGTTCTTGCGGGCGTGGCCGGTCTGGTGGCCGGTGCCTTATCCATGGCAGCAGGAGAATATGTTTCGGTAAGTTCCCAGACCGATATTGAAAATGCCGATCGTAACAGGGAAATTGCTGAATTGGCCGAGACGCCTGAGGCTGAATTGCAGGAACTTGCCATGATTTATGAAAAAAGGGGCCTGGAACAAAAATTGGCATTAGAGGTTGCCGTACAGTTGACCGCGCACAATGCGCTGGAAGCACACCTCAGGGATGAATTGGGCATCAATGAAATGACCCGCGCGAAACCGCTGACTGCCGCAGTGGCATCTGGTGCCGCATTTATTTTTGGCGGTATCTTACCTGTAGTCGCTGCTATACTGATACCTGTACCAAAAATGATCTATTTGCAGTATGCCCTTGCCATGCTGTTTTTGATCATTTTGGGCACGGTGGCGGCCAAGGCTGGAGGGTCCAATATCACCAAAGCGGTGATCAGGATCACTTTTTGGGGTACCGTGGCAATGGGCGTTACCGCTTATATCGGCCACCTGTTCGATGTGAACATGGCATAATATTGAAAACACAAACCAAGTATTGTAATAGACCCGCTCATAAAAATTTCAGTACTTGGGCGGTTGTAAGGGAATTTCAATCAAATTTGAATTATGATCGGGTTTTTTCGAAAAATGAGGCAGCGCTTGCTCAATGAAAATAAGGTAACCCGCTACGCTGCCTATGCCCTTGGTGAAATTTTGCTGGTAGTCATCGGCATCTTGATCGCCCTCAATATCAACAATTGGAACGAGGCCAAAAGAGATCGAATCATTGAGCAATCTTATCTCCTAAACCTACGGGAAGATTTGGAGGCAGACATTAAATGGATAAAACGCTATGTCAATGATCGTTATGATGCCAAATTAAGTGCCCTGAACAAAGGAAAGGCCTATTATCAAGGAAATTATGTCATTGGGGACACGCTATCATTTTTAAACGAACTGGGGTACGGCAGTGTTTTTGGGAATATTGTTTGGGCCTTTAAAAAAACCACCTATGATGAACTGGTGAATACCGGAAATTTCAGAAAAATTCAAAACGACTCGCTCCGCCAAGCGGTGTTGGATTATTATTGGCTCATAAACCGCACCTACGAAAGTACGGCCGATGATCAAACCGGTTATATCACATTTATCAATTCCCGGGCACCCTTTGATAGAAACAACCCTGAGCGTATTGAGCTATTTGATCAACAACTACTATTAAAAAGTATAAAGTCAGAGGAATATTACCGCCTCGTTAATCTTGAAATCACGTTGGCCCGCAGAATATTTGGATTCGGCAATGGTATTATTGAACAAGCCCAATGGTTGATCGATCTTATTGACGAAGAGATGAAGAAAACAAGGAAATAATCATTTTTGGGATTGATAACCTGTCGACAACATTCCATTATCAATAAGCTTTTTGATGCTATTTTGACGGATATTTCCAACGCCTCCAAAAGACAGGTTTATTCAAACCAAGGAGTAAACGAAACATCATGCAGAAATGCCATGAATATTTTTTACCTTGAAAGGAAATATGAATCAACGACCCATACCCGATGAAAAAACAACTGCTCTTTCTCTTTTTAACCACATTGCCCTTTTTCTTGGGCGCGCAGACCATGACCGCCGAAAAACTCTGGCAGTTGAACCGCATTTCGGGAGTTGGACTTTCAACTGACGGCCAAGCGGTAATCTATTCCAGTCGGACGTACGATCTTGATGCCAATTCGAGCTCGGCAAAAACCTACCAAATTCCTTTGAAAGGGGGAGCGGCTTCAGAATTAAGCGATTTGGCGACGCTTTACAATGACCCGAAGATAGGTCCTTCCGACAGGTATAAGATCATTACCGAATCGGTCAAGGTGAGGCCCGTTACCGGCAAAGACCATTACCCAAAACTCGTCAAATCGGAGGTGTACATCTATGAAAGCCTGAACTATCGCCATTGGGATACTTGGGAAGACGGTTCCTACAACCATATCTTCCTGAAAGACCTTAATGTAGATTCAGCCAAACCCATCGACCTAATGGAAGGAGAACCCTATCATTGTCCGTTAATGCCTTTCGGCGGTTCGGAAGATTATGTATGGAACACCGAAGGCACCCAGGTCGTGTACGTTGCGTTGAAGCAAGTCGGGAACGAATACGCCACAAGCACCAATACAGACCTATACGCCTATGACTTGGAAACAAAGGTCACGGTCAATTTAACGGAAGAAAATAAGGGTTACGATACACAGCCTTCTTTTTCCAAAGAGGGCACCTTGGCCTGGCTGCAAATGGACGAGCCGGGCTACGAGTCGGACAAGAACGATATAGTAATGCTTAAAGGTGATAAGCAAACCAACCTCACCGAACACTGGGACGGCACTGTAAATGCGTTTAGTTGGAGCAACGATGGAAAAAAAATCTACTTTATTGCCCCCATTTCGGGCACCATCCAGCTGTTTGAACTGACACTGCCCAAGAAGGGATTGGCCGATATCCGTCAAATCACCGATGGCCAGTGGGACGTAACCAGTATGGTGGGCCAATCGGGCAATACCATGGCCGTTACCCGGACCGATATGAACCATGCTGCCGAAATCTATACTGTAGACCTTAAAAATGGGGACATGGTGCAGTTGACCCATGCCAACGACGAAGTGTATGCGAGCCTCAAGATGGGAAAAGTTGAAAAAAGAATGGTGCCTACCACCGATGGGAAGGAATTGCTCAGTTGGGTTATTTATCCCCCGGATTTCGATCCTTCGAAAAAGTATCCCACCTTGCTGTATTGCCAGGGCGGCCCTCAATCGGCCTTGACCCAATTTTATTCCTATCGATGGAATTTTCAACTGATGGCGGCCCAGGGTTATATAGTAGTGGCACCCAACAGACGGGGGATGCCAGGCCATGGGGTAGCATGGAACGAACAGATCAGTGGCGATTGGGGCGGACAAAACATAAAGGATTATCTGGTCGCTATCGATGCCGTGGCACAAGAGCCTTTCGTGGATAAAAATCGTTTGGGTTGCGTGGGCGCGAGCTATGGGGGCTACTCGGTATTTTATTTGGCAGGGGTGCACGACCATCGGTTCAAATCGTTTGTGGCCCATGATGGTATTTTCAATACCATAAGTATGTACGGCACCACAGAAGAATTGTTTTTTGTGAACAAGGATTTGGGCGGCCCTTACTGGCAACAACCGACACCGAAGGCATATACCAATTTCAATCCCATCAACCAGGTCAACCAGTGGGACACGCCCATTTTGATCATTCAGGGCGGCAAAGATTATCGCGTTCCGATAGGGCAGGGGTTGGAGGCCTTTCAGGCAGCCCAGTTAAAGGGCCTCAAGAGCAAGCTGCTCTATTTTCCCGATGAGAACCACTGGATTTTGAGTGCCCAAAACGCCATCATATGGCAAAACGAATTTTTTAAATGGTTGAACGAAACATTGGATTGAGCCCTTCAATCGGTAACGCAATAGGTTGTCCTTGACAAATAAACAATTTCAGATCACAAACAGCTCATCAATTCTAAAGATACATATGATAAAAAAGGTACTTTTTGCAATGCTATTGTTAGGCTCCGCCACCACCCCTGCCCAGGAGAACAAGGAAGAACCAAAACCGATACCCGAACCTCAGTCATTCGTGACCAACCATCAGATCGGCAATGGCGGTAAAATAATTCGCTATAAAGCCACGGCCTCCGAAACCTATTTAAAGGGCAAATCCGATGAGCCTGAAGCTTCCATCTGGACGGTTGCCTATACCCAAGAGGGTTTGACCGATCTGACAAAGCGTCCCGTTACTTTTGTTTTTAACGGTGGCCCGGGATCAGCTTCGGTCTGGTTGCACATGGGCCTGCTCGGTCCGGAACTGGTAAAGGTCGATTCCGAGGCGAAAAAAGACGATGGGGCGGCACCCTATAAAACGGCACCCAATACCCACGGCATATTCGATTTGACCGACCTGGTCTTTATCGATCCCGTTGGAACCGGGTACAGCAGGGTCATCGGCAAAGGGAAGGTGGAGAACTATTGGGGCCTTGTGGAGGACGCTTCTTCCATAGCACAGTTCATGCGACAATGGATCACCGATAACAATCGCTGGATGTCGCCGAAATATATTGCCGGAGAAAGTTTCGGGACCACAAGGGCCGCAGCAGTGGCCCATACACTGGAAGAAGGAGGCCAGAACATGGCCTTGAACGGGCTCATCCTAATATCACAGGCACTCGACTATGCGGGATCCACCTCGGAGAACGATAATATCACCTCCTTTCTTACCTATTTGCCGAGTATGGCCGCCACGGCATGGTACCACAAGAAGGCGGGCCAAGGAAAATCACTGGAAGCCTTTGTGGAAGAATGCCGACAATTTACCTATGATGTATACGCACCTGCCTTATATCGTGGAAGTTTGCTGAAACGGCAAGAAAAAGAACAGCTTGCCGAAAAATTGTCTTACTTCACGGGCTTGTCTGAAGCCTATATTTTACAGTCGGATCTGCGGATTTTGGTGCCCCGGTTCCAAAAACAGCTGTTGGCCGATCAAGGGCTGGCCGTAGGGCGGTTGGATGGACGTTTTATGGGAGATGAAATCGATAAGGTGTCTGAAGCGCCCCATTTGGGCGATGCCTCCGATTATCAAATAAGCGCAGCCTTTACGGCGGCCTTGAATTATTACTATGCTTCCAAATTGGGGGTGAAGATCGACAGGCCCTATATCACCTCCAATGAGGAATTGGGCGGGAAATGGCGATGGCGCCCGGTGCCCGACGGTAAATACTGGGAACCTTCAGCGGTCAACGTGGCACGTCAGCTCGGGGAGACCATGCGGAGAAATACCCAAATGAAGGTGATGGTCGCCGCAGGATATTACGACTTGATCTGTCCCTTTTTCGATACCGAATATACCTTTTCCAGAAATGGGATTGCCACGGAACGGGTAAAGACCGTTTATTTTGAAGCCGGGCATATGATGTACATCCACGAACCCGATTATCTTAAGTTGATGTTGGATATCCGTGGTTTCTTGACGGAGTGAATAGTGCCACGAAAACTAGGACCGGTTGCCCCAGAGTAAATCAAATAAATAATAAGGCCTAATTCATCATTGGGGAAGCAATTTAATACCAATATCCCATTTAAAAATCCATCGAATGAAAGTTAAAGTATGCGTGGTTCAGGACAGTCCGGTTTTCTTCGACAAAGAGAAGACCATCGAAAAATTGGAACAACTCACCAAAAAATATGCTGCACAAGGCTGTGATTTGATCGTTTTTCCGGAATCGTTCATTCCCGGATACCCCAGGGGATTTTCTTTTGGGGCAAAAATCGGCAGTAGGACCGATACGGGAAGGAAGCTTTATGCCGAATACCGACGCAATAGCATTGACCTGGAAAGTGATGATTTGAAAAGACTTGAAAAGCTGGCCCATTCCGAAAAGGTCTATTTGGTCATCGGGATTACCGAAAAGCAGCACATAAATGGGAGTTTATACTGTTCCATGATCTATATTTCCCCCAGCGATGGGCTGATGGGGGTACATCGAAAAATAAAGCCCACGGGAACCGAAAGGATCGTTTGGGGGGAAGCGGACGGGGCCTCGTTGGTGACCTTTCAAACTAAGATCGGCAAACTGGGCGGACTCATCTGCTGGGAAAACTATATGCCCTTGGCACGCATGGCCATGTACCAAAAAGGGGTCGAAATTTATATTGCGCCCACGGCCGATGCCAGGGAAGCTTGGACGGCTACCATGCAACACATCGCTCTGGAAGGCAGGTGTTTTGTACTGGGCTGTAATCAGTATTTTACCAAGTCGATGGTTCCCGAACCTTACAGGTCTTTGGTGCAGGATGAACCCGAAACGATGTGCCGGGGCGGAAGTGTCATCGTTTCACCTTTGGGCAAAATCATAGCGGGACCCTTATTTGATAAGGCAGGTGCATTGATCGCGGAACTTGATCTGGAGGAGATCGATCTAAGCAAACTTGATTTTGATGTCATCGGTCATTATGCAAGAAACGATATTTTCCAATTCAAGGTGCCCGACCAGCCCGAAATGGGCCTTGAAAATACAAAGCATAAAAAAATGTAGGTTCGGAAGTTAGGCCTTCCCATTTTGACATGGTTTGAAATACATCGGCAAGTCGGGTTATTTACTTACCAAAGTCAAAACCGATAATCCAAGCTCAATAGAAAATACCTTGGCAATAGTCTGTAAGATGCTCTATAACTGCCCGTATCGCTAATGTTCAGTGTTGAAAAAGTATCGTTGTTGAACAAATTGCTACAGACAAGTTTGAGCTTAAGTTTGTTTTTAAGAATGTCGTATCGCGCATTCAGATCCGAGAAAAAGGTTGAATTATCTCCGGCTAAGTCTCCGAAGAAATACCGCTCATTTTCAATTTCAACACTTATTTTTTCTGAAAGGCTAAAGTCGAGATCAAAAAATGAATAATTGTTGGTATTTCGGTTTTTCTGGGACACCGTTACCACCGATTCAGACCAGGTGGTACCGATATGAAAATCGATAAAACCATTGAAAGCGGAGCGTAATTCCCCTCCGTAACTATATGTTTTTGAGCTCACGGGGCGAAGACTCGAAGTATTGACGATGTTCTGCAACGCGTTGCTTGAATAGGAGAGGTTGATTTTAAAGTTTGAGGAAATCTTTTCGATGAATTTGTCGGTGCTCAGATCAAAGGAGTAGAATTCCCTGTCTTTCAATTTTATCGGGCTGTACAGTACATAGTTGGACTGAACAATATTATTGCTTGAAATGTAATCGTAGTCTTTGTTATATAAGAAAGAGCTATGGACCAAAAATGAATCACTCCAATTACCCATTACGTAGTTCGTTAAAAAGATACTGCCACGGAACTGTTCAAAAGCGCCAAAACCCCTTTTGAAATTCCTATAGTTGCTTAAGAGATAACCCTGATACAGTTGTTCGAAAGGAAGATTTACCGTGCTGTACTTATAAGAGGACAAAATCCTATTTTTTTTATTGATTTGCCATGACAGCCCCAGACTGGGGATTGCGTTTATCGGGTTTGTTTTATCGGTGGTGTTCTCATTGTTGACACTGACCTGATATTTGTGCAATTCCAGTCCTGATCTGAATGACACGCTTTTTAAGGAATACTTGTATTGGGCCTTCAGATAAAGATCCGTTAAATCGTATGTCAGGCGATTCTTGAAGCCGTTGCCCGCATCATACCTATTGTTCAAGCTATCCGAAAAAATCAGATCACCGGTCAATCGATTTCTTTTTTGGGCAATACCCGCCCTTAGGGTTAAGTTGTTTTTTTGCGTATTGAGAAAATATGATCCCTCCAAGCCAAAAAATCGCACTTGGTGACGGCTGTTTTGTGTTGCCAGATCAATGCCATTCAGTTCCGGGAACAAATCTTCATAGAGGAAGGTATTGACCGTATAATCTTGTGGCTTTGCATCAAAAATGTATCTGCCCGTTATTTGAAAGGCTTTTCCATCCGTAATCTTATTGGTATAGGTAAGTCTTTGATCCGTATATTTTGTGCGGTTTTTTAAGTTTTCAAGAATTGATTCCTCATTGAACAAAAGGATGGCATTGTTGTGGAAACGCCCAAAATTATGGCGCCCAACATATTCTATTTGGGCATTCTTGCCAATATTGTAGAGGGCGTCCCACTTCCCGGAGCCAGCCAGACTATTTTTTCTTGAGGCATAGTTTTCAGAATTGACAAAACTGTCGGGCGGTAATATGAAGGTATCCAAACTGTTTTGAAAAAGCGTGTTCTCATCAGTCGTCATAAAGAACAGGCCTTTGATTTTTAAATCTTTGTTCGGATTATATATTCCGTTCAAAGAGGCCAATTCTGCATTGTTGAAGAGATGTCTGTTTTCTTTCAATGCGGGGCTACTTTCTCCAATGGCCACCATGTTTTGGGCACTTTCGCCATCTCCGATATAGTTCACATCATTTAATAGATCAGGATACAAGATTTGATAGATATCTCCGATGGCATCACTGCCATTGTTGTTGAGATTGCCAAAAAAATAATACTTCGTTTTGTCCTTAAATGAAATAAGGTTCAATCTATTTTCATAAAATTGTTCGGTGCCATATCCTATGGTGGCATTTCCGAACAGGGTAGACTTTTTATCTTCCTTTAAAATGATGTTCAGTGCCACTTCGTTGCTGTCCTCGATATTTTTTAAGAGGGCGTTGTCGGAATAGTGTTCCAGGATTTCAACTTTATCCATCACCCCTGCATTTAGGTTTTTTGTGAGGAGTTTGTAGCCTTTCTCGAAAAGATCATCCCCTTCGACCATTACTTTTTCAATATTTCGACCCTGTACCTGTATAGACCCGTCATTGGCCACTTCTATTCCGGGCAATTTCTTCAGTACATCTTCGACAACCTCTTCCCTTCCATCGGTAAAGCTGGCTACGTTGAGCGTAATGGTATCTTTTTTGACTAGGATGGGTACCTCCGCGTTGACCACCACCTCACTCAAAGTAAAGGGTTCGGGGGCTAAAATAAAATCTTTCACAATTTTGGTTTGGGTCTCGAGGCTATCGATCTGGAGGATAATTTGTTCCTTTCGAAAAGACAAACTGCTGACGTTCAAAATGTAAGCGCCCGCCTTTTCGAGAAATAAGCGGTAATATCCTGCTCCATCGGTGTAGGCAAAGGAAAGAACCCCGGTATTTTTTTCTTTTTGTACAAATATATTGGCCGCTTGAATGGGGTTGTTCAAGGAATCTTTTACAGTTCCTTCTATAGTGGTTTGCGCTTTCCCGGACAAAGCGACAAGGATTGAAAAAAGGCAAGAAAGAAGGAGTTTTTTTTCCAACATTTTTTATTTGTGGGAACCCATCGGGAAATTCAACGCAGCAATTATCCTTGGGTTCGGCAATAATCAATCTTTTGAATCAAAAATTTCCAAAGACTTTTGGGCAGTGATTTGTATATCGATTTCCCTGGGTAGCCTTGATTTCGCTTTTTTGTAAAATTTATCGGAAAATGACCTCTGTATCTCTACATATTCCGACAATGAAATGGCTTTGGTCGTCTTTAAATCGGGGTTTATTTCCAAGTCGGACTTGGTGATGGAACGCAATAAAAATTGTACTTCACCACTGTCGTCCTTGGCATTGATGATCAAACCGGGCAATCCTTGCAACTTCCATGGGCCGGAACTTATGGGAATATCATAGGTGAACCACACGGTATATGCCCGCCCCCTGAACAAGGCTTTGGCCTGCTGACAGTTATAGGGGTCAATTTTTTTAAGGGTATCCGTAATTTCCCAAGCAATCGGGGTGATTTTTTCTTTGACCAAATAAGCTTGTTTGTCAAGGAAGGGGGCCCTTGAATACATGCTGTCCAAAACCTTATCAGTATAGGTATAACTTCCAATGCTATCCATTGCATGCAGGTCGATCGTTATTTCATATTCGGTATCTACCTTGGGTTCCCCTATGGGCTTTCCCCATAAGAACAGCGATTTATCTTTGGATAGCAACAGGGTGGATCTATATTGTGCAAGATCTCCCAGGCTTAGAAAAAAATCATACTCCACCTTCAAAACCTCGTTTTGAGGATAAACATAGTTTCCTAGAAAAAGGGAGGCCAAAACGATCAATGTTGATTTCATCATATGAATTAATTTAATAGCGGTAAAACCATTTTTCATGGTTTTACCGCTATGTTAAACTGGAATCTCTATTTTATTCCTTCCATGAGTTGGGCCCTCAATTTTTTTATCGCTTTTACGATTTCACCACAAGGAATTCCACTCACGGTTGCAGAAGCCTCCACAAAGTTGGAATCTATGCCAAGCCTGACCTTCACCGTAATCGATACTTCGCAGAATGCCTCGTTGGCATCGACGATGTTGATCATGTCCGCTATTGAATCTTCATTGAAATTGAGCAGCTCCGTTTCGGAGGTAAAATTGAACTCAAAGTACTGGGTTGCCGTATCGGATCGAATTTCAATGGCCAATTGGGCAACCTGATCTTCCATACTGCCATTTTGTGCAAGGTCGATGCTAGATTTCAACCCGGTATTGGCTGTCATCGAAAATCCAACCATTGCAATTAATAGGGTAAATACTACTTTTTTCATAATCTATATTGTTAAGGTTATTCATTATTTAAATTCATCTCTCAAGGCAGCAATGGCCTGACGCATTTTTTTTGCGAGACTTGCATCACAACGTCCTTTCACAGTAATGGTGGCCACAAAAGTTCCAAATTCGGCTGAACCAACACTCCCGGAAGCACTAATGGTACAAACCGCTGAGGAAAGCAAGAGCAGATTTGAATTTGAAACGACTTCGGAATCCTTTACTTTTTCCAAAAAGGAAGGTTTGATTTCCATATGAGATGTTCCTGGGCCAGGAATATTCCCATAGCTCAAAACACTGACAAAAATTGACAGACAACATATAATGGTTTTCATAAATTAGTTATTACTTGTTATGACCTACTCTGTTATGTGGGCTTTTCGGTTTCCGCCATGTTCATCATCAAATATTGCGCACCTATCTGATTTTGTTTTGCCAAGATAAACTGGGCCACTGCATTAGTCATGCATAGCTTTGCGATGGTATGCTTGAACTATGGAATCGCGTTTACAATGAAGTGCTTGAGACGGGCAACTTTTAATAAATCGGAGTAAAATGGAAATGTGCTGGGCAGTAACTGGACTTGTGAAATTTTGGAAATGGGGCTCGCCATTGGACCGATGTAGTAGTTCCAATAGTCAATGATCGATCAGATTGTTGGAATCAATATCAAAGGCTGTATACCGGATTCACTTCACCAAAAAGAGAGTGACCGTGAAGACAATAAAATGTAGTATTGGGTTTGGCTTTAAGGCGTTTTCAATGCAGATGTCAACGCAATCGACTTGCTGCCGGTTTATCGCAATTTGGGGTATTCCTCGGGGTAGGCCTCGTGCATGATTTTGTAGACCTTCTCAAATATGTCTTCGGCATTGGGCTTTGAAAAATAATCCCCATCACTGCCGTAGGCCGGTCTGTGCGCTTTGGACGTCAAGGTTTGGGGGGCGCTGTCCAAATAGGCATAACCGCCTTGTTTTTCTACGATTTCATTCAGCAGATAGGCAGCGCAGCCTCCGGGAACATCTTCATCGATAACCAGCAATCTATTGGTCTTCATAACGCTTTTGACGGTATCTTGACGGATGTCGAAGGGCAAAAGGGTCTGTGCGTCGATCACCTCCGCATCAATGCCCACTTCCCGCAGTTCTTCCGCGACCTGCGAGACGATTCTTAAGGTAGACCCGTAGGAAACCAGAGTGATGTCACTGCCCTCCTTTAAGGTCTCGACCACCCCGATCGGGGTGCAAAAAGTGCCCAAGTTATTGGGCAAGGGCTCTTTTAGCCGATATCCGTTCAAGCTTTCGACGACCAATGCAGGTTCGTCACTTTTCATGAGGGTATTGTAAAAACCTGCGGCCTGGGTCATGTTTCTGGGGGAGAGGATATACATGCCCCTGAGTAAGTGTATCAATCCGCCCATATGTGAACCGGAATGCCAAATGCCTTCCAAACGGTGTCCCCTTGTGCGAACGATCAATGGGGCCTTTTGTTTACCGGAAGTGCGGTAACGCAAACAGGCTAGATCGTCGGTGAGGGTGGGCAACGCATAAAAGATATAATCCAAGTATTGGATTTCGGCGATGGGCCTTAGGCCTCTTAGGGCCATGCCGATGCCTTGTCCGATAATGGTGGCTTCCCTTATTCCCGTGTCGGTCACCCGAAGTTCCCCATATTTTTTCTGGAGGCCTTCCAAACCTTGGTTCACGTCCCCTATGGCGCCGCTATCTTCCCCAAAGATTACTGTTTCCGGATATTTTTGGAACAGTCGATCAAAGTTGTCCCTTAGAATGATTCGACCATCTACCTGCTCGGGATTGGAGTCGTATGCCGGGGCTATGGCAGCGATGTTCGTGGCCCTGTTGGGCAATTCGCTATAAAGGTTATTGCTGAATTTGGGCTGGGTTTGAAGCAAAAAATGATCGATCCAGTTTTTGATTGCCATTTTTTCTTCGGTCCGACTGCCGATAAGATAACGCAACGATTTTCTGGCTGCGATGGCCAAGTCTTTCTTCAAGGGCTCATCAATGGCAATAAGATCGTTTTTTATTTTGGTCAGAAACGCACGGTTCTCACTTTTCAGGGCCGCCTGTTCTATATAGGACACCAGTGTTTTCTTGAGGGGAAGGTGTTCGGCCAAATATTCTGACCAAGCCTCTTTTTTGGCCATCCTTACCTCATTTTTTATTCGCTTCTCGATGGCTTGCAGTTCCTCATCGGTTGCGATTCCTGAATCGATGATCCATTCCCTGAACCGTTTGTTGCAATCGTTTTCGGCCTCCCATTCCAGTCGTTTTGAGTTTTTGTATCGTTCATGCGATCCGGAGGAAGAATGCCCTTGGGGCTGCGTGAGTTCGGTGACATGAATGATTACGGGCACATGTTCTTCACGGGCAATGTCGGCCGCATTGGAATATACATGCATCAGGGCGGTATAGTCCCAACCTTTTACCTTGATCATTTCATAGCCCGGACTATCTTCATCACGCTGAAAGCCGCTCAAAACCTCGGAAATATCTTCTTTGGTGGTATGGTATTTTGCCGGAACCGAAATCCCGTAACCATCATCCCAGATACTGATGACCATGGGTACTTGAAGGACGCCACCGGCGTTGATGGTTTCCAAGAACATGCCTTCACTGGTACTGGCATTGCCGATAGTGCCCCAGGCCACTTCGTTGCCATTGACGGAGAATTTGTCGGCTTTGAGTTCCTTAAGATTGCGATACAATTTCGAAGCCTGGGCTAGGCCCAACAATCGCGGCATTTGTCCTGCAGTACAGGAAATGTCGGCGCTGCTGTTCTTTTGTTTGGTGAGGTCTTTCCAGCTGCCATCTTCGTTCAAGCTGTAGGTGAGAAAATGGGCACCCATCTGCTTGCCTGCGCTCATGGGCTCTTTTTCGATATCGGTGGTTGCGTAAAGCGCGTGGAAGAAATCTTTCGGTTTCAATAAGTCCAGGGCCATCATAAAGGTTTGATCCCTGTAATATCCGCTTCTGAAATCCCCGTCCTGAAAAGCTCGGGCCATTGCCAATTGCGGCAATTCCTTACCATCACCAAAGATGCCGAATTTCGCTTTTCCCGTAAGCACTTCCTTTCTACCGATCAGGCTACATGTCCGGCTCAGCACGGCTATTTCATAGTCATGTAAGATCTGTAACTTAAAATCCTGAAAAGAAATATCGCTACTGGTCTTGGAAGAAATGTTCATTAAGGCCTATTGATTTGCACAAAAATATCAAATCAAAACTGTTTTTGCAACCGACGGGCAGCCATTTTACTTCAAAATAATGTAATAATAACTATAGATAATTATATAATCTTCAACCATACCCCCCTAAAATCACTTTTTTTTAGGAATATGTTATTTTTAAAACCACTTTCGCGTAAACAACCCAGTGAGTGTTTTGGGGCTGACGGTAATAATAAACCTTATTTTTTCTCCATAATTGGGCTGGTCTACTTCCCAGCCATTATTGGAATATACCGGAAAGTACAATTCAAAATAATCGGTGACCAAATTGAGGCGGATCCCGGAGTCATAAACGAACTTTCCGTCAAACCCACGATTTTTTACAAACCCCGCATCGCCATAAAGCTCGATCCACCGCCATAAATTGAAACTGGTATTTACCGTGGCGATCCAATCGTTCGAAAAGCGAAAGCGCTCATCCAGAATTGATTTGAAGCCCCCTTCGGCGATAATGATCTGTTGGCTGTAAATCCCGGTATCTTCAGATCTTCCTAGGTAGTCATAGTCAAAAAGATAATCCGTGGGCCTGTCGAGGGCGAAACTGAAAAAGTCGTCATTGGTTTTGTTCCTCAGGAATTTACCCGCAAAAAACCTAAGGTTGAACTGTCGATTGCTTTCAAAAAGTTTGCGGTACTCGAACTCGAAGACCAATTTGGTGAACTTGCTCGATTGTTGAAAATCGATGAACCAGGATCTATAATCTATGATATGGTTGTCGACATCGATGTACCTCGCATTGAATACACTGTAATCGGGACTATCGGGGGCACTCCCTTCGGCACGCAAACTCTCGTCGAGATTCCTAAAAATATTCAAGTAGCGGAAGGAAAGGGCCTGCCTTTTGTTGGAGAGCAGGTTTTCGGGGCGCCAACCAAAACTCATGGAAGGCGTTAGGGTTGAATATCTCGAATTCACGTCAAAATGGGAAGTTGATCCCCGCATTCCATAATTTGCCACATATAGGCCGCTTTTGTTCAGATATTGTCTATAAATAAATTTCCCGTAACCCACGAACGATTGTTCCCTAAAGGAGTAGGAGGGGGCCACGTCATAAACAAAGGGTCTTTCCAAAAGGGTTTTGTTATATAACCTCATGCCAGGTGCCCATCCGTCATAGATATTGAAGTTCACCACGGGAACATAGAAAATCTGGTTGTAATAAGGGTTTTCCGCATCCTTGAAAAAGGTGAATTTCAATTTTTTATTACTCGAGAAGAATCCTTTCAACGATTTCCAATTGTCTCTTTGGTTGAACTCCGGTATTTTTTGGTCATAATTCAAAACCAGTCTTTCTTCACCATTTCTTGGGATGGTAATGGTCTTGGTACTATCGATATCGGTTATCCAATATTTGGAAACCACAGAATCGTTCCTGAGCCCGAATAAGGAAATGGGCACATTGGTGCCCTGCTTGTTTTTTAAGCTTACCCTTAACGAATCATGCATTTTCTCAACATTGGTAATTTTAAAATCGATTTTTCGGTCGGTTGAAACATAATCCTGAAAAAACCAATTGATATCGATATCGGTAGCCCTTTTTAAAATCGATTCAAAGTCGAGGGTCTTTACATTGTTCTGTTGGTAATATTCATAAAAGGTTTTGATGCTTTGATCTACTTTTTCCTTGCCGATGTAATTTGCCATATACGCAAGCCCCAATCCCGCCTTATACTTATTGGCTATTTTTTGATTGAATTTGATGAGGGAATCGTTGGATGTGGTAAGGGGTTGGTCTAAGTTTCTTCTGGCGGTAAGCATGTATAGAAATGGGTACTGCTCGTTAAAGTCCATTTTGGCCAAATTGAAGCTTCTTACGCCCCAAAGTGTCGATAGTTTTCCCAATAGCTTTTGATTGGGATAGTTTTGTTCAACGTATTCGATCAACAAATAGTTGGCAATGGCATCTGTGAGCCATTGGTCTTTTCGCGGGTCAATATAGATGGTCTCCTCCAACATTTTCCGCAACGCCGTTTTGAGGAATTTCATTTCAAACTGAAATTGTTCCTCATAGGGCCTGATGAACGATGGCAGTTGATTAAGGCCATAAAGCGGATTCTTGTCATAATCGATTTCGCTCACCAACAATTGGGGGTGCGGGTAGTCGCCCAGGTTTTTTCTGATGAATTCGGATATCTTGAGAATGGACACGCCCTGGGAAATCTCATCATACTTGGAAGCCTCGATATCGGTGGCGATGGTGAGACCAGGGGTGACGTGGGTCGTGAACCGCTTCAGGGGCCCCAATATAATTTCACAACTCTTGCGCTGTACGCCCACCAGCTGTGCCTGTTGCCCCGATGTAAATTTCGTATTTCCCAATATCCCGAAATTGGAGGTGATAAAAAGGTTTTCCGGATAGCTGAAATTAATGGTCGTGTTGGTGATGTCGGTGAATAGGTCCTCCAGATTCTTGTTGGAATAAAGGTGCCATTCCCCATCGAACACGGCGGGAGTGAGATACCAATCCTTCAAGTAGTAGTTGTTCCTTCCGCCATATCCGTAGGAGGTAAATTTATTCGAGGGCAATTTTACCGTGTAGGTGAATGAAAGTTTCACCACTGCTTTTGGGGGCAAGGGCTCGTTGAGCGTTATTTTGATAATATCCTTTTCCTGTGTACGATCCAACTTCAATGCCCGATAGTTGCCATCAACGGCACTAATGATGTTCGTGATGCCCCGCTCATAATCTTTGGCCAGATGAAGGCTGCGCTTGAATTCATCCGCAAACCGTTTTGCCAATCCCGTATTTTTATCGGAATAGGCGTGGGCCCAATCATTGAAAAACAAGACCTCCAAGGTTTCCCCACTCGAATTTAGATAGGTAAACTCCTGGTTGATGTTAATTTCCTTGGTATCTCCTTTAAGCGTTGCGTTGAGGATGTTCGTGTGTTGGGAAAAGGCCCAGCCCGCTTTGAATAAAACGGCCATAATCAAGGACAGATGCGCTAAGGGAATGACTTTTTTCAAGGGTCGATTTAAAAGTTTGGACTTAGGATGTGTCCTTTATAGAAAGCATCAATGATTTCGACAACCTCTTCCTTGGTGTCGACAATATTGATCAGGTTTAAATCTTCCGGACTAATATTGCCAAATTGTAGCATGGTAGACTTGATCCAGTCGAACAATCCGCTCCAAAAAGTGCTGCCGACCAGAATAATGGGAAATTTTTCGATTTTATGGGTTTGTATCAAGGTAATCGCCTCAAAGAGTTCATCCAAAGTGCCAAAACCGCCCGGCATCACCACAAAGCCCTGGGAATACTTTACGAACATCACTTTTCGCACAAAAAAGTAGTCGAAGTCCAAGCTCTTGTCTTTGTCGATATATGGGTTGTCGTGTTGCTCGAAAGGCAGGTCGATGTTCAGTCCCACTGAGGTGCCACCGGCCAAATGGGCCCCACGGTTACCTGCCTCCATGATTCCGGGACCACCTCCAGTGATGATTCCGTAACCGGCCTCGGCGATGCTTTTTGATATTTCAACCGCCAACTCATAGTAGGGATTGTCATCTTTGGTCCTTGCCGATCCAAAAATTGAAACGCAAGGGCCAATGGAGCTCATCCTTTCAAAACCATTGACAAATTCCCCCATAATCTTAAAAATGGCCCAGGAATCATTGGTCTTCATCTCATTCCATCCCTTATGGTGCTGTTCTTTTCTCATAAATAGTTAGGTTTCTAAGCCGCGGCTGATTTCATTTCGTTAGCTGCTCAATACTTTTTCCTGCAATTCTTTTTTCAAAAACTTTGCCGTATAGCTTTTTTCATCCCGGGCCACCGCTTCCGGGGATCCTTTGGCGACCACCATGCCCCCGCCACGTCCGCCTTCGTAGCCTATGTCGATGAGATGGTCGCACATTTTGATCACGTCCATGTTGTGCTCTATCACCAATATGGTGTTTCCCTTGTCGACCAGCTTGTTCAGCACCTCCATCAATACCCTGATATCCTCGAAATGGAGTCCGGTAGTCGGTTCGTCCAAGATATAAAAGGTATTGCCGGTATCGCGTTTTGAAAGTTCCGTCGCCAATTTGATGCGCTGCGCCTCGCCCCCGGAAAGCGTGGTCGATTGTTGCCCCAAGGAAATGTAGCCCAGCCCTACGTCTTGTATCGTTTTCAGCTTTCTGTGGATTTTCGGGATCATTTCGAAAAATGAAACCGCTTCGTTGATGGTCATATCCAGGACATCGGAAATCGATTTTCCCTTATACCTGATTTCCAAGGTTTCCCTATTGAAACGTTTGCCATAACAGGTCTCGCATTCGACGTAAACATCTGGCAAAAAATTCATTTCTATCACCCTGAGCCCTCCGCCTTGGCAGGTCTCACAACGTCCGCCCTTCACATTGAAACTGAACCTACCTGGTTTGTATCCCCTGATCGCCGCTTCCGGCGTCTTCGTGAACAAGGTCCTGATTTCGCTGAAAACACCGGTATAGGTCGCCGGGTTTGAACGGGGCGTTCGACCGATGGGCGACTGATTGATGTCAATCACCTTGTCTACATGCTCCAAACCCGTTATTTTTCCATAGGGCATGGGCTTTTTGACCCCATTGAAATAATGGGCATTCATGATGGGGTACAAGGTTTCGTTGATCAAAGTCGATTTGCCGCTCCCGGATACGCCGGTAACCCCGATCATCTGGCCCAATGGGAACGTGACGGAAACATTTTTCAAATTGTTACCAGTGCAATCGGTGAGGGTTATTTTTTTTCCATTGCCCTTTCTGCGCTTTTTTGGCACGCTGATCTGGCGTTCCCCATTGATATATTGTGCGGTCAAGGTATGCTGAAACTTCAGGTCGCCGGGTTTGCCTTCCGAAATGATTTCCCCTCCATGTCGACCCGCCTTGGGACCGATATCGATGACGTGGTCGGCTCTTTCGATCATCTCCCTATCGTGTTCGACAACGATTACCGAATTGCCTATATCGCGTAAAGATTCGAGCGAGCGGATCAAGCGGTCATTATCCCTTTGATGGAGGCCTATACTGGGCTCATCCAAAATATAGAGCACCCCAACAAGTTGGGAACCGATTTGGGTCGCCAAACGGATGCGCTGTGCCTCTCCGCCAGAAAGTGTCTTCGAACCCCGGTCAAGGGATAAATAGTCCAAACCGACATCGAGCAAAAACTGAATTCTGGTTCTGATTTCCTTGATGATTTCTTCCGCTATCTTTAATTGGTTCCCTTCCAGCCTCGACTCCAAACCAGCAAAGAATAGCGCCAATTCCGAGATGTCCATATGGGCGAGCTCGGCAATATTTTTCTCATCAACCTTAAAATTAAGCGATTCCTTCCTGAGCCTGGTGCCTCCACATGAGGGGCACTTGATCTTATCCATGTATTCTTTGGCCCAGCGTTTAATGGAAGTAGAATCGGTTTCCTCAAACTGGCTCTTGATAAAATTCGAGATTCCCTCATAATCAATTTTATAGGTGCGCTTCACCCCAAGTGTTTTCGAATCTATCTCGAAACTTTCCTGTCCACCGTTGAGCAACACTTCCATGGCCTCTGTCGGAATTTTTTCAATGGCATCGGTGAGTTCAAAGTTATATCGTTGGGCTATGGTCTCGATCTGTTTGAAGGCCCACGACTTTTTGTATTCGCCCAAGGGTGCAATGCCGCCGCCGGTGATGGAGAGCTTTTTGTTGGGAAAGATCTTGTTGGGGTTCACCTCGTGCACATGGCCCAGTCCGTTGCATTGTGGACACATGCCTTTGGGTGAATTGAAGGAAAAGGTATTGGGTTCGGGGGTCGGGTAAGAGATGCCTGTTGTTGGGCACATCAGATCTCGGCTAAAATACCTGGGCACTTTCTGGCCTTCTTCCAAGACCATCATTACGTTATCGCCACTATACATTGCGGTATTGATGGTTTCCGTCAATCGCTTGTCCAGATCATCCTGCATGGAAATTTTTAGCCTGTCGATGACGATTTCAATATCATGGGTCTTGTAACGATCTACCTTCATGCCCTTAACGATGTCGACCACCTCCCCGTCGACGCGAACTTTTACGAATCCCTGTTTGGCAATCTGTTCGAATAGTTCACGATAATGCCCTTTCCGTGATTTCACGATGGGGGCAAGGATGTTTATTTTTTTATCCCGGTATGCGGAGAGGATCAATTCCTTGATCTGTGCATCGCTATAACTGACCATTTTTTCTCCGGTGTTATAACTGTAGGCATCCCCTGCACGCGCATAGAGCAAACGTAAAAAATCATAGATTTCGGTGATGGTACCCACGGTTGAGCGCGGTGATTTTGAAGTGGTCTTCTGTTCTATGGCGATTACTGGGGAAAGGCCATCTATTTTATCCACATCGGGTCGCTCTAGGCCGCCCAAAAACTGTCGCGCATAGGCAGAAAAGGTTTCTATGTACCTACGCTGGCCCTCGGCATAAATGGTATCGAAAGCCAAAGAAGATTTTCCGCTACCGGAAAGACCGGTGATGACCACCAATTTTTCCCTGGGAATCGAAACATCGATGTTCTTTAGGTTGTGCACCCTAGCACCCTTAACCTCTATGTTTTCCTCGTAATTTATCATTTTTCATCGCAAAGTTGCGAAGGTACGATTTTGGTGCCTAAAAAGTAAATGGCACAGACTATTATCTTTGTTAATTGCGCGGTACGCTTTACATTTACCGAGAAAAAAAATTGAATTTATGCAACTGTTGGGAATTGGATCAAGAATAGATCATTCAAAGTTTGGAAAGGGTGTGGTTACGAATGTCACCTCCAAACACTATTGGGTCACTTTTATGGAAAGTGGGCTGGAGACCATTGAACTCGATGCG
Organism: uncultured Flavobacteriaceae bacterium; assembly: GCA_963760375.1. Classification (GTDB taxonomy): domain Bacteria; phylum Bacteroidota; class Bacteroidia; order Flavobacteriales; family Flavobacteriaceae; genus Pelagihabitans. The sequence goes on from CAVXCS010000005.1 coordinate 1,254,852, forward strand.
GATTATGAGTTGATCGAAAGGGTCGAAGACGAGGTAGACACGATCAGTTTTTCAGAGGTGGAACAATCATTGATATCCATTCTCAGGCGTTGGAGCGATACGAGTTCGATCTCACCGATTGCCGATAAATGGAAGGGGGGATCCCTTGTTTTGAAACCTGGCGATGTGGGTCTTACCGAAAAAGAAGTTCCCATCGACACCTTTTTCCATAAAATTGTCATGGTTCGTGACCGGGTGCGGGTAATGGAGCAAAAAATCAATGCCAGCGAAAACCTTGATGACCAGGAGAAGGTAGATTTACAACAATATATCACCAGAATTTATGGCAGTCTAACCACCTTCAACATCTTGTTCAAAAACCAGAGCGATCAGTTTGTGGGTGAAAAGACCAAATAAAGGAATGGGTTTGGAAAATGAAAAATAGAGGGAAAAACGTCACGATTGCGCTAGGTAAAGTCGATTTCGATAGCCTGCGAATCCATTAAATCGCCTTTCGCACGCCGTAAAAATCACTTTTGGCCGTGTTCTCTTGATAGGGCTGGGTTTGCGGAACGATTCCATCTGTCAAAGGCAAACTTCTTAAAGCCATTTTCCAATCCTGCACTTGGTAAAGTAAAGTCCGTGGGACATTATCTTCCATAAAATCATGGGTCCCCTGCATCCTCCATAATTCCAGTTTGATGAATTCGGCAGCTTTCCCATTCGAATGCAACCCATATTTCCGTTTATAATCATATATGAGCCATTCTTGCCCTGTTAGCCTCAAACGAAAATGTTTTGATAATAAGGGAAGAACATTAAAATGGGGATCGATAATGGTATATAGGATATTATCGACAGAAGGCTCGAATGTAAGAAAGGCCTCCAGTTTTCCTTTTTCCTTGGCCACCTGGCTGGCCAATTGGCCAATTTTTGGCTCGACAGGATCGAATGGCATTGTATTATCCCCTGAACGGCCATGGAATAAATTTTGGATAAAACGATAGAGCAATTGCTCTATCCCCGGATGTTCGCTCAAGAAGGAGAAATAGACCTGTTTTACCGCAACCGAGCTCTTGGCTTGAATTCCGTTCCATACCCTTTTTGCATATTCCAAATGGGTCGTGATCGTTTCGGTTTCAAGGAAAAGGGTGCTTTGGCATCCAGTGTCAGGACGAAAGTCCGACACGGCTTCATTGCGCTCAAAGGCAATAAAAATTGCGGTTAAGAAACCATTGAAGCTACCATCGTAGATATAAATTTTTGCATTTTCCATAGGAAATTAGAATAAGCTTAATTGAATCGCATTTTTTCCCTGCATATCGGAACCTATTGTCCTTGCAGATCTGGGCTCCGGTTTGGATTTTGGGTTCTTCCGTTTTCTGGACACCATAAAAAAATGGTCCTCGGTTCCCGCTTTGGCCAATAGGTTCAATTTGGTATTGATTTTCTCATAGGTCATAACATCGTATTTGTAATATATCCAAATATATGGAATAATTCCTAATTATGGAAATATTCCATAAATATTATTGGATATATTCCATATTTTGTATATTTGAAAGGCGCAAGTCGATCAATTGCTTGGTCAAATGCCCATTCTAATTATTTTTTGAACACCTGAATAAAGGCTTGTCCACAGACTAAAGTGCAAGAATCCATGGAAAATGAAAACACACTGAAACGCTTTATAGACATAAGGAGGGACCTGGGCTTTACCCAGGCCGAGTTCGCGAACCTCCTGGGTATTTCCAATACCACGGCCGATATTGAGCGTGGGCGAACCAAACTTTCAGGCAAAGTAGTGACCGAATTGCTGAGGCAGTTTAAGATCAATCCACTTTGGCTTTTTGGGGAAAGTGAAGAGAAGTATTTACAGACCTCTAAAACCAGCGTGATTCCAAAAGTAGTCACCGTTGACTCATCGGACAGGGACAATATGGTACTGGTGAATGCCAAGGCGGCCGCAGGATACCCCCAAAACATACAGGACACCTCATGGTACCAACAACTCCCGGCCTTCGACTTCCCCATCCCTGAGTTCAGAAACGCTACTTATAGGGGTTTTCAGGTAGAGGGCGATAGCATGCATCCCAATTTAAAACCGGGAGATTGGGTGTTGGCCAAGGCATTGGAACATATAGACGACGTCAATGCCAATAAGATGTACGTTGTGGTTTTGGAAGATGCGGTATTGGTGAAGAAGATCGAAAAAAAACCCAATTCGAACAACATCACCTTGGTATCGCTGAACGAAAATTATCCCCCATACGAAATAAAGCCCTTTCAAATTCAAGAATTATGGGAGGTCAACAGCAAAATTACCTTTGGCGTGGATGCCACCACCGAAAAGGGTTTGTTACGTCAATTACAGGAGTCAATGGAGGACCTGAAACGACAGTTTAAACAGGCGAATGCCTAGGAATCCCAATTATTATTTCAGTGGAAGCCGGTAAAGGCCGCTGTCCTTCTTTTGAAAGCCCAAGCCGGTATACAATTGTATTGCAGGAAGTCTGTGGTGGCCCGTAAAAAGAAGCATTTCATCCAATGACCTTTGCTTACCTTCCTCAATCAGGGCCTGCATCATTTTCTTGCCGATCCCTTTGCCCCTGTGGTCGGTGTGAACCACGACATCTTCGATCCAGCCCTTATATCCCGAAGGCACCTTGTAAAAAGCCATGGATGCCATACCTACTATTTCGCCCTTTTCTTTGGCACATATCACCAAGGTAGGGTCCGATCCATCTAGCACCTCTTCCAAGTCAAGCGTTTTGATTTCATCGTTTAATTGACCAAAAAGCAGGCGCATCCTTTGTTTTATCTCAGGGGTGATCTCCGATTTTTGTAGTAGCGATAGTTTCATATCTGTTCAATGGTTCGTTCTTGATGGTGTACCACACACAATTCAGTTGTTGGCGGCCCCATTATTAAAAGCCCTCACTTCTCCCATTTCCAAAGTCAAGGGTCCCACTTGATGGCTTGTTGGGAGCATGATGCCACTTTCCATTCTTTGCCAATTCGACCAGGTGGCTTCCAAACCCCCGATGGGAATGATCTTTACCCACATCTTGTAGCTAACGGGCAAGCCGTCGTCGTCCAGTATCCACAAATAGGAATCCCCAGGGGTAGTGCCTCCTGACGAATAGGTGACCAATAGTGCGTCCGATCCGTCTTCCAAGGCCACCAATTCGCGGGTAGTGCCCCGGTCGAATACCTTGTATGGTGCGACCAACCAGAACGAATCGTTGTTGAACATGGCCGTTGCCTCCTGTACGACTTTTGATTTGGCCTCAGGGCCCAATTCAAAATCATCCTTGAAAACCACACTGTTCCGGGGTTGATCGAGGTAGAGCAAAACGTTGAAATCATCCCATTCCACCCTAACTTTCCCTTCCTTTTTAGTCCATAGGTAACGATGCTTCCCGCTTCTGAAGCTCCATTTTAAAAAGGCCGTTTGCCGATAGGCATTCTCGTTGAGACGATCCAACATACGGTATGCAAAGGCATCGGCTTCCCCGCCCGGTGTTCCTTTGGGCAGGGGTTGGTCGTACATGATGTAGATCGCTATCAAACCAAGGAGCGTGAACAGGAACAGCCCAAGAATGATTTTCAAAACCCGTCTTAACATTTTTTTCATGCGCTTCGATTGAAAATCAATTTGATATTATTTGGTACAATGGGGGAGAAGCCTTCTGATTTGGCATTTTCAATACCCTGCTGCAGCATCATCGCCCCGTTTGTCGGCCCCGCCTTCCAAACGACCATTCTTCAACACCCGGATGGCATCGACTTTACCTATGATGGGCGTTCTTTCCTCGTTGATGAAATACCCTTTATTTTTCAATTCGGTTTTCAAGTCTTCCGAAAAGCCTTCAGGCTCAAATATGATCATGTCGGGCAACCATTGGTGATGGAACCTGGGGGCATTGACGGCTTCCTGCATGCTCATATTAAATTCGAAGACGTTCAGGATGGTCTGCGCCACTGCGGTAATGATGGTAGACCCGCCCGGGGTCCCGACCACCATATATAATTCGTTTTCTTTTTCAACAATGGTGGGCGTCATACTGCTGAGCATGCGCTTTTCGGGCATGATGCTGTTGGCTTCCGCACCTATAAGACCGAACATATTGGGAACCCCCGGTTTGGCACTGAAATCATCCATTTCGTTGTTCAGGAAAAATCCGAGTTCATCACAATACAGTTTGGAACCATAAGCCCCGTTCAAGGTGGTGGTCACCGAAACCGCATTGCCCTGGGCATCAACAATGGAATAATGCGTCGTCTCCATGCTTTCCATGATTTCGACCTTTCCATGTTCGACATCGGAAGATTTGGTGGCCTTGTCAAATGAAAAATTTTGCATGCGTTCCTCTAAATAACGGTCGCTGAGCAATACATCCAAAGGAATCGGCACAAAATCGGGATCGCCCAGGAAGTAATTACGATCGGCATAGGCCCTGCGGGCAGCTTCTGTAAACAATTGGACCGCTTTGGTGGAATTATGACCTAAATCGCCTATCCCATAAGGCTCGATCATTTTAAATATTTGGTTTATCGTTACACCGCCACTGCTCGGGGGACTCATGGAGATGATTCTAAGGTCTTTGTAGTCGAAAATGATCGGCTGCCGCCAAACCGCATCGTATTCGGCCAAATCTTCGGCAGTCACATATCCTCCCTTTTCCTGGATAAAGTCGCTCAGGATTCTTGCGGTTTCCCCTTTATAGAATCCATCACGTCCTTCATTGGCTATTTTTCGCAACGTACCTGCCAATGCGGGGTATCTCAATGTATCTCCCTCCTTGGCATAGATGGGAAAGGTGGTACTGCCGCCATTCACCGCTAAAATCTCCGCCTTGTAATCCTCGAAACGCTTCGCTTGCTTCGGGGTGACCAAAACTCCTTTTTCGGCCAGGGCAATGACCGGTTCCAGTATTTCTTTCAGAGGCAAGGACCCAAATTTATCATGCACTTCAATCATCCCGGCCACGGTACCGGGAACTGCAACGGCAGTAGCCCCATGTGTGCTCATATTTGGAATCACATTGCCCAGGGAATCGAGATACATGTCTTGATGTGCCGCCAATGGCGCCTTTTCTCGATAGTCCAGGCCGCCCACATCACCATTGGCCCGGCGGTATACCATGAAACCACCGCCCCCCAAATTTCCAGCAAAAGGATAGGTAACCACCAGGGCAAGTTCGGTCGCCACCATCGCATCGAAGGCATTGCCGCCCTTTTGAAGAATTTCGAGCCCGACTTGAGAAGCTTCATGACGTGCCGAGACCACCATGGCCTTGTCGGCCACCAAACCGGTCGGACTCGCCGGCTGTTGCCTACATGCTGCGAACAGGAACAAGAGTAAGAGCGGGGACAGTCGAAGTAATTGTTTCATAAAATTAGAATTAGTGGTCCTGAACCAAGGGTTTTAATAGGGTTAACCGAATACAGCTTTAAGGGTATCGACGGGTAAGATCATTAAAATATCATAAAGACAGATATTTTTGTTTAGAAAAAACCATCAATTCTTCAAAAAAATCAAAGAATTCTTCCTCAAAAATATCATAATGCTCCTGGAGATCTAAAATGGCAAAGTTCATTCTCGATTTGTTGGCCGTTCTGCGGTTCATACCGTTCAACACCTTTGCAATACCATCCAATTTCGAATAATTATAGATCCAATTATCGGAAATCATATAGGGCATCATCCTTTTGATCCCATCGGGCAGCATGGGGTAACTTCCCTCCAACAGATCATAAAAACGATTCACAAAATCCTCAAGGGGCACTTCGGAATACTGAATCCAGTTTTTGGCCAGAAAGTGGTCGTAATAAATATCCACGATCACCCGGCTATAATGGCCGTAATTCCGGTGCAACTTCTTGCTGCTCTTTTTGGGTATGGCGTGCGCATCGGTAAACGTATCGATTTCCCTGTGCAGCAGAATGCCTTTTTGCACCCTTTCCGGCAAATGCTCGAACTTATTGCCACGGATGCTGTCTGCAATAAAATTGCCCAAAGTAACCTCATCATCATTAAAAGAAAGATAAATATGTGCCAAAAAATTCATAGCCCGAATTTACGAATTAAGGCGGTCACGATTAACCCCATACCCCTATATTTGCAAAAACTTTCCAAAAGCATATGACACTTATCAAATCAATTTCAGGAATTCGAGGTACCATAGGAGGCCAGCCGGGGGATAATCTTACCCCCATCGATGCCGTTAAGTTTGCCGCAGCTTATGGCACTTGGTTAAAGGAATATAGAAACAAAGAGAAACTCTTGGTGGTCATTGGCCGGGATGCGCGTCTTTCGGGCGAAATGATTCAAAACCTCGTGGTGTCCACCTTAGTGGGTCTTGGGATCGATGTCATTGACCTGGATCTTTCAACCACCCCTACGGTAGAGATTGCCGTACCCTTGGAAAAAGCCGACGGAGGCATCATTCTAACGGCCAGCCACAATCCCAAGCAATGGAATGCGCTGAAATTGCTCAACGAAAAGGGTGAGTTTTTGGATGCCGGGCAAGGGGCAAAAATTCTTGCGATTGCCGAGGCCGAACATTTTGATTTTATCGGGGTGGATGCCTTGGGCACGGTCACCAGAAATGATGCTTATTTCGATATCCATATCGATGAAGTCCTGAATCTCTCCCTTGTCGATGCCGAGGTGATCCGAAAGGCCAAATTCAAAGTGGTGGTCGATGGGGTGAACTCAACGGGCGGCATCGCCATTCCCAAATTGTTGGAAGCCTTAGGGGTAGAGGTCATCAAGCTATATTGTGACCCCACTGGTCATTTTCCACACAATCCGGAACCTTTAAAGGAACATTTGGGCGATATCTGCAAATTGGTGGTGGAGGAAAAAGCCGATTTTGGAATCGTGGTCGATCCCGATGTGGATCGGTTGGCCTTTATTAGTGAAAAGGGTGAGATGTTTGGGGAGGAGTATACCCTGGTTGCCTGCGCTGATTATGTTTTGGGCAAAACCAAAGGGAATACCGTATCCAATCTTTCCTCTTCAAGGGCCCTACGCGATATTACCGAGAAACACGGGGGCCGATATGAGGCTGCGGCGGTTGGGGAGGTCAATGTTGTCACCAAGATGAAGGCCAACAAGGCCATTATCGGAGGGGAAGGCAATGGGGGCATTATTTATCCTGAAAGTCATTATGGCAGGGACGCGTTGGTCGGTACCGCCCTTTTCCTAATGCTAATGGCCGAACGCGGGGGCACGGTCTCGGAATTGCGCGCCGGTTACCCATCCTATTTTATGGGTAAAAAGAAAATCGAACTCACCCCGGGTCTGGATGTCGATGGCATCTTGGCCGGAATGGGCAAGAAGTATGAAAACGAACGGATTTCGTTGATCGATGGTGTTAAAATCGACTTCCCCGAGAGTTGGGTGCATCTTAGAAAATCGAATACCGAACCCATCATCCGTATTTATACCGAAGCCAAAAGTCAAGACCTGGCCGATGCATTGGGCGATAAAATTATTGCAGAAATCAAGGCAATTGCCGGAATTTAAGCTTTCTGGGTTTTTAAATAGTCAATCCTTGCTTTTTTTGCCGTTTTATGGTCGCCGGTATGGCTCCACCCTGGCGGCATGACCAAATAGGCTATTTTGTTCCGAAATCCTGGGGCTTGCCAGAAATCCTTGGCCAATGCGATGATTTCCCCGAAATAAACGTCAACGAAGTTGCCGCTATCGATTTTCCTTGTGATACCATATTCGGGGGTTATCTCTATTTTTTCCTCCTGGTAGGTGCCAAAAATCCGGTCCCAAATATTCAATAGATTACAAAAATTGGTATCCATATACAATGGATTCCTGGCGTGATGCACCCTATGGTGCGAAGGGGTAAGTAACAATTTATTGAACCAGCCAAACCGTGCATCTTTGATAAGATTTTCACCTACATGGATAAAAGCGCCATACGTACCGTCGATGAACATGATCAAAAACAGCATCGTAGGTTCAACCCCCAAAAGAATACAGGCCGTAGTACGAATGGTGTCGGCATAGGGGGCTTCCAAAAAGAAATGGGCATAGGTCACCGAAAGATTCATGTTTTCGGGCGTGTGATGGGTCGCATGAAGGCACCAAAAAAGCCGCACCTTATGGCCTAGGTAGTGATAGATAAAATGTCCCAGTTCCCAAGCGATGTAGCCATAAAGGAACCAATACCATGTTGGCCCGGTCTTCAGCAGGGCATAGGGTTGGAACCACCCGATGCAAAGGGTGACCATCGCGATCGAAATGAAACGCCCTACAAATCGATTGAACACATAAATCAGAAAAGTGACCTTATATACCTTGGTTTGAGGCTTCTTATAAATAAGGCCAAGACAAAGTTCCAGCAACACCAATAGGGGTATGAGCGGGTATATCAAGGCAGCGATACCGTCGTAGGTACGAAAAACACTGTAATCACCTGATTTCAAAAGTTCCCAAGCATGGGATATGCCCAGAAAATTGATCAATTCATCGTATAGGGTATGGAGTATTTCCAAATCTCATGTTTTGGGTTGGACACAGTGTAGAAATGTACAAAATTTTACCTGTAAAAGGTAGTAAAAGGGAGCGATGGCAACCGTTACTTTGACTCAGGTGGGACTTTATCAAGATGCTTCCAACGTTTATGGGTCCACAGATAGTATTCGGGCCTTTCATAGATTTGTTGTTCGGCCAGCCGAAGAAAACGATCTGTGATTTCATGTGGTTCGGTTCCACTTCCTGCAACGGTAATCGGTATGAATTCTGCCTGATAATAGCCCCTTTTTACTTTGGACACCTTTAAAAAGACTACCGCCAGGTCCATTTTTCTGGCCATGACCTCCGCACCGTTGATCACGGGAACCTTGATTCCCATAAATTCCGTCCAATATTGTGCCCGATGGGGCTGTGGCGATTGGTCGCTGACCATACCGAATATCCCGGTCACATCTTTTTTCAAATTACTCACCACGGTACGTGCGGTTTCCTGCTGGGTAATCAAGGTCGTATTCCAACGCGCCCTCACTCTTTTGACCCATGCATCGAAATATTTGTTCGCTATTTTTTGATAAACCGCATAACCTTTTGAGCGAACATAGTTATTGATGCTCACGTTCCATTCCCAATTGGCGTAATGGGAACACACGATAAGGATGCTTTTGTCCTTTTCGATTTGCTGTAACAACTCGATGTTCAAAACGGCATACCGTCGCTTTACCTCATCTTTGCTGAGGCTCATGGTCTTGACCATCTCGAGGAACATGTCGCAAAAGTGTTTGTAAAAGGCGATTTCAATGGTTTTGAGCTCTTGTGCCGACTTCTCCGGGAATACCAGTTCAAGGTTATCACGAACCACTTTTTTACGATATCCCACGATTCGATACACCACAAAATATACGCCATCGGAAAACCAATAAAACAGCCGGTACGGAAGAATGGAAATCAGCCAAAGAAGGGGGTAGACCAGGATAAATACCAGTAGTTGCATGAAAAAATCTATTCGCAAATATAGCTATATTTGCCCCGAAACTTAAAACTCCGAAATGTACAATTTGCATATCGCCACAATTGCCATTATCGTGGCCAATACGCTCGTTTCCTTAAAAGGATTCAACGACGGCACTTTTTTCGAAAGGTACAAGTTCGGGATCGGCGCCATTCAGGCCGGACAAAAAGAGCGGATGGTTACCTCTGGTTTTCTTCATGTAGACCTGACCCATCTCTTTTTTAACATGTTCACACTCTATTTTTTTGCCAATGTCGTTATTTCATGGTTGGGCGCGGGCAAATTTTTGATCATTTATTTCATCAGTCTGATCGCAGGTAGTTTGTTGGCGCTTTTTTTTCATAAAGATGAACCCCAATATAGTGCCGTAGGGGCCAGTGGGGCAGTCACCGGGATACTCTATGCGGCCATCCTCCTGCAACCCGATATGCAATTGGGGATCATGTTCATTCCCATCCCGTTGCCTGCCTACGTCTTTGGGATCGGGTATTTACTGTATTCCATTTATGGCATGAAAAGCAGACTCGGCAATATAGGCCATACCGCACACTTTGGAGGGGCCATTGGGGGCTATGCGACCACCTTGTTGTTCATGCCGAAACTGATCATAACCGATACCACCATGGTCTTGTTGTTGGCCGTGCCCATCATTATTCTCTTTATCCTTGAAAAATTGGGTAAGATTTAGGGGGCTATTTTCTTATGGTTAGCCATGGTTATTTGCTTTTATATGGGTTTGGGTGCCATTTATCGAAAAAATTACGGCACCTATAACAATCAGGCTACATTTGCGTTAGGTTAGAACCCAAATCTAATCTTATTGACCTACTTATTATGAGAAAAGTTTCCCTATTGGCACTGCTAACGCTTGCCTTTATTTCTTCGTGCAGCGACGAGACTACGGTATACCAGACTTCGGAACAAGAGCTTTATCTAGAGAACAGCGAAGCCGTTAAGCTGAATAGTATTGTATATGACAATGCGGGCGTCATCGATGTCATGCAAAACAACCAACTCAGCGGAAAATCATCCAAATCGGTTCCTGACGATTCTGCTGGGGATTATCCCATTACCTTGGTGGCACAGGTATATCCGCCTTCTTATGTAGGCGGATCGTATTTAACCGCTTCGCATGTTTATCTGGAAGGTGATTTTGTGTATGTGGCCTATAACACCGTCGGGGTCGATTTTGCCGGCGCAATAGACATCATCAATGTCAGCAATCCAAACATTCCCATCGTCACTTCCCGTCTTTATTATCCCAATGCGGATATCAATTCGATAAAATATGAAAACGGATTCGTATATGCCGTGGGAGGTCTCGATGTGAAGCAATATGTAGCCGCCACTTCAAATTCCTTTATCGTTAAAATCCCGGCGATCAATGGTATCATCGATTTGGGATCTGAAATGGTATATGGCTATCAGCCTGGCTTTGTGGCTACCGATCTTGTGATAGGGGATAAATCTGTTTATGTGACCAGCGGTATGGACGGGACATTGACCGAATATGACAAGAACACGCTTGAGTTCGAAGATGAAGTATCCTTTCCAGACCTTCGGTCCGTGGCAGTTTTCGATCAGGAAATAGCAGTATTGGACGGAACCCAAGGAGTTACGGTATTAAGCGATAAACTCAAAATTGAAAGAGAAATACCGATCAGCACCAATTTTGGGGCACAGTCCAAGAAAACCGTTGCGTTTACGGAGGATAGGATTATTGTAGCCGAAGGCGCCAAGGGTGCTGGAATCTATAATGCCCAATCAGGCAATTTATTGGAATACATCCCCATATTGGTGAATCCTGACAGTTTGATCCTAGGCGAGAAAGTGACCAATGCAGTGGCTTTCAATGAAGGGGTGATCGTGATGGCCAATGGTGGTGCCGGTCTTTGCCTGAGCGAGAAAAAAATAGACGGCTCCGACTTGATGGGGGTTGTTCAGTTGGATGGATCGACCAATTTCGTGGAATCTAAGGATGACTATGTTTTTGCCGCATCCGGTAAAGAGGGATTGCAAATCTTGAAATTGAATCGTCCTTCGGAATCCCTGGCCAATCAATGCGTATCACTATTGGAATATAATGGAGATAGCGATCTCCAAGTTGATGACGATGAGAATTTGGCCTATTCGGGATCCAAGAACCTGAAAAGCGTTGAAGTAGAAGGCACGCTCTTGCTCTGTGGATCATGGACCGTTCGCGAGGACACCAAAATAAGGGAAGATGCCCTGTTTCAAATGAATGGAACCTTTGCGGTCGGGAACAACAAAAGACGAAGGGACATCATTGTTGAAAAAAACGCCACCTTCATGGTTGAGGGAAATCTCAATATTTACGGAGACCTTGTTCTTGAAGAAGGGGCCACCCTGCAATTCTTGGGAACGGCAGTGGTCAACATTTTTGGGGAGGTCGATATCAAAGATCCCAGTGTACAGATCAAAGGAAACTTTGTAGATGTGCAAAACGTTTTCCCATAAAGAAGCGTAAATCTTATAATAAAAAAAACCCGAGGGCAGCCCTCGGGTTTTTTTATGGATTGGGTTTTGTGCTTCTATTGCAATAGCTCAGCGACCTTGTTTTCGAGCTCAGATCCCCTTAAATTTTTGGCAACGATGACCCCGTTTTCATCGAGAAGAAAAGCTGCCGGGATGGCATCCACGCTGTAAAGTTTGGCGATGGCATCATCGAAATAAGCGATATTGGAAACATGGTTCCATGTCAGGCCGTCATCTGCTATGGCTTTTTTCCAATCCTCAGCTTTCCTGTCCAACGACACCCCGATAATGCTCAAACCCTTATCGTGGTATTTTTCATAAACCTTTACCAAGTTCGGATTTTCGGCACGGCAAGGCCTGCACCAAGCTGCCCAAAAATCGACCAAGGTCACCTTTCCCTTGACATCGTTCAGCGCCAATGGCTTGCCATTGGGGTCGGGCGCCGAAAAGTTCGGGGCGACCGCGCCCACTTCGGTACTTTTACCCTCCTCTTCCTTTTTCTCGAATTCAATCAAACGTTCCAAAACTTCTTTTCCCGCTTTGGTTTCCTTTATTTTTTCGGTGAGGCCGTCGTACAGTTCCCTTATTTTGGCAGCGGGTACCACACGCGATGCCAAGGCCCTATCGATCAGTAGGGCAGATATGAGTCCGTTCGGATTGTTTTTGATATATTCCAATTCGAAATTCTTGTATTCATCCTGGAGTTCGTTCATTTCTTCCCGAAGCGCCGCTATGCTAGCCTCGTTGCGTTCCGTATTCGCACGTTGCATGTCTTGTTGTATGGATAGGGCCCTTTTGGAAATATCCTGGGATTTGACAATATAATCGGCAAAGATATCATTCTGTTCGGTGCCTTTGATGGTGGCCAATCCCAAGCTGTCCTTGTTGGCGGTGAGCTCAATCTCACCATTCTCGACCACTACCGCGGTATATCCGGGGAGTTGGTCCACAAAGATATATTGCAGTTCGGGAAGGTCGGCTTTTCCAGTAAATACAAACCTACCCTCCTGTACGGTGGTCGTGTCCACGTCTACCGGTTGGTTGTTCCCATCGGTTTTTTTCAAGAACACCTGGGTTCCGTTTTCCAATTCACCGTTCAAGGTCCCCGTGATGGTGAATCCGTCGGTTTTTTTTCCGCAAGACACAATGGCCATAGTGATGCCCAAAGCCCAAAAAAATCTTTTCATCCGTTTATTTTTATTTGGGGCCAAAGGTAATGATATGGGTGAAATAAAAAAAGCCCCTGCTTTTAAGAAGCAAGGGCCGTACTATTTTTAAAACAAGGGAAATTTAAAAGCGATAACGGATACCGAGTGCGATATCAAAATCGAAATTATCTGAAAAATCCCCATACCCCAATAGGCCAAGTTCAGGCCTAAAATCCAAGGACAATAAAAGGGGAAAATCAAAAAGATATTCGATACCGATATCCCCTGCAGCAAAAATAAAGAGGCCGCCATCCGGCTCAAATGGTTCATTGTTTCTGCTGGTCGGTGTAAAATCGACGCTCCCCAAGCCACCACCAACACCATAGTACCATTGAAGGCCGCCATCAATGGGTCTAACCCACTGGTAAATACCAGTGAGTTTAAAAGCGTCGTATGCGCGACTGTCGCGCCAGCCGAAATCGATTTCTACACGGTTGGTGCGACCAACCGATTTTTGGTATGAGATTTCAGCGCCGAAACCATCACTATCACCAAGCCTTAGCCCAAGGGCATGCTCAGAGATTTCCTGTGCATTGGCCACGCCAGCGGTCAAAAATAAAATGAAGGATAATGTTTTTAACATTTTCATAATTGTTCAAATTTTTGGTTCTGATTTAAAAAGGTAATGTTTGTTTAGTTACCACAGCCATTAATAACTTAATTTTACGGCAAAAATTGTTTTTAACTTGGAAAATATAATGCTGAATGAATTAAGAAAGAAGCTCGAGGGCGAACTTCTTGATGACTCTTTATCGACGGCACTCTATGCCACGGATGCTTCCGTCTATCGCATGGTACCCATGGCAGTGGTATATCCCAAAACGATTACGGATATCCAAACCTTGATCGCATTTGCCACAAAAAATGGAATCGGTCTTGTTCCCAGGACCGCAGGTACCTCCTTGGCAGGGCAGTGCGTAGGGAAGGGCATTATCGTGGACGTATCCAAACATTTTACAAAGATTTTGGACCTGGATCTGGAAAAAAGGCAGGTCACCTTAGAACCTGGGGTCATTCGTGATGAACTGAACCAATACCTGCAACCCCATGGCCTATTTTTCGGACCGAACACCTCAACGGCCAATCGATGTATGATGGGGGGTATGGTGGGAAACAATTCTTCCGGCACCACCTCCATAAAATATGGAGTGACCAGGGATAAGGTCATCGCCTTGAAAACAGTGCTTTCCGATGGCAGTAAAGTCACTTTTAAAGCCATCTCCAAACAGGAACTGGAAACCAAATTGACTGAGAATACACTTGAAGCATCTATTTATAAAAACATTTATAAAGAACTGTCAAACAAGGAGATAAGAAATGAAATTGTAAAGGAATTTCCAAAGCAGGAAATTCACAGGCGCAATACGGGTTATGCCGTGGATGAACTGCTGAAGAACAGTATTTTTGGAGCCCAGGAAGCCGAATTGAACCTTTGTAAATTATTGAGCGGGAGCGAAGGTACCTTGGCCTTTACCACTGAAATCACCTTGCAGCTCGATCCCTTGCCACCCGTTCATTCCGCCATGGTGGTCACCCATTATAAGTCCTTGGAGAACTGCTTGTCGGATGTAGCTCCTGTGATGGAACACGGACTCCACACCTGTGAAATGATGGACAAGGTAATTCTCGATTGTACAAAGAACAATAGGGAACAACTGCAAAACCGATTCTTTGTCGTGGGAGATCCTGCAGCCCTGCTCATGTTGGAAGTGAAGGCCGATACCGAACGCGAATTGGAACTACGACTGGCCGGGTTGCAACAAGGAATCAAAAAATCGGGCATGAGCTATGCAAGTCCCGTATTGAGGGGAGAGGACATCAACAAGGCCTTGGAGCTGCGCAAGGCGGGCCTTGGCCTGCTCGGCAATATCGTTGGTGACAGAAAAGCGGTGGCCTGTATTGAGGACACTGCGGTGGCCTTACCTGATTTGAAAGCCTTTATCGGGGAATTTACAGCCATTATGAAGGGCTACGGACAAGATGCCGTTTACTATGCGCATGCGGGGGCCGGGGAGCTACATTTAAGGCCCATACTCAATTTGAAAAAATCACAGGACGTTGCCCTTTTCAGGACCATCACGACCGATGTTGCCAAGCTTACCAAAAAATACAAAGGCTCGTTCAGCGGGGAACATGGCGATGGGATCGTGCGTGCCGAATTCATTCCCTTGATGATCGGGGCGCAAAATTATGAACTGCTCAAGCGCATTAAATCGTATTTCGATCCCGGCAATATCTTCAACCCGGGAAAAATAGTCGACGCCTATCCCATGGATGCTTCCCTGCGTTATGAGATTGACCGGAAAGAACCGGCCGTAAAGACATTAATGGATTTTTCCGATAGCGAGGGCATCTTAAAGGCAAGTGAAAAATGCAATGGTAGCGGTGACTGCCGCAAAACCCATCAAATGGCCGGGGCAATGTGCCCTAGCTACCATGCCACGAAAAATGAGCGCGATACCACCAGGGGAAGGGCGAACGCTTTGCGCGAGTTCCTCACCGATTCCGATCAAAAAAATCCATTCGACAGGCCAGAGCTCAAGGAGGTTTTCGATCTTTGTTTGAGCTGTAAGGCCTGTGCGAGCGAATGTCCCAGCAATGTCGATATAGCCACCTTGAAAACAGAATTTCTCTACCAATATCAGGAGGCCAATGGGTATCCGCTGCGGAGCAAACTTTTCGCCCACAACACCCAATTGAGCCGCTTGGGCAGCAAAGTGGCAGGGCTGACCAATTGGGTCTATGCTTCTACCTTCCTTGGCGGAATATTGAAGAAATCGGCTGGAATCGACCCAAGAAGAAGTCTGCCGAAAGTGTTCAATTTTGATTTTGACGCCCATCTCGGAAAATGTCGCTCCGAACATGAGGTGAGCAAAAGGAAAGTGATTTTATATATCGATGAGTTTACCAAATACCTTGATGTCGATTTAGGGAAAGATGCCATCACGGTCCTATGTCGATTGGGATATGAGGTAGAACTGTTTTATGCGGAGAGTGGTCGCGCGTTCCTCTCCAAAGGCTTTTTGAAACAAGCCCAAAAGATCGCAGCGGAGAATATAGGGAAACTGAAGAAATTTGCCCATCACAACACCCCTGTGCTGGGACTTGAGCCTTCCGCCATCCTGACGTTCAGGGACGAGTACAAAAGACTTTCAAGCGATTCGGAGACCACGGAGGCCATAGCCCGAAATGCATTCCTCATTGAGGAATTTCTCGCCCGGGAAATTCAAAAAGGGGAAATCGGGCCATCAAAATTCACAAAGAAGTCCAAACAGGTGAAAATCCACAACCATTGTCACCAAAAAGCGCTTTCGAACCAGAAGGTTACTTTTGATATGTTGAATCTTCCGGAAAATTATACCGTTTCCATCATCAGTTCGGGATGTTGCGGTATGGCGGGTTCTTTCGGCTACGAAAAAGAACATTATGGTTTGAGCATGGCCATCGGGGAATTAAAACTTTTCCCATCGATTCGAAAGACCTCGGAAGAAACCTTGGTTGCAGCCAACGGAACAAGCTGCAGGCATCAAATTATGGATGGTACGGGTCGAAAGGCACAACATCCGATCAGCATCTTCAAGGAAGCGATGCTATGACCATAGCCTATTGGTTTTGGCAAGCAAATTTCAAAGATGACATTTTTAATGGCGTCTCGATTTGCTTAAGGATATGCGCCACACGGTCAACCGCATGAATTCTTGGATTACTTTTCCTTCTTGCCTCGGGAAGCGATAAAATCGTGCATATCCATTGCCTTTAGGGCCTTATCGGTAAAGAATGGCGTCAGTTTATCTTGCCCGCATCCAAATAATTTCCAACGCATAAAGGAATATTCCAGGCCGGTCAAATGCGCAATCCAATCCCAGTCTTGATTTTGGATTTTGGTAGGATGTGAATTAAAATTTACCTTTGGCCCATCTTGGGAAAAGCGATTATTTTGTTGCTTCCAACGATATCGTTACCATGTGTTCGATCACATGATTCACTTATAATCAAATCCATGGCAGGAAACACCTTTGGCACGCTTTTTAAATTGATGACTTTTGGAGAATCGCACGGGGAAGCGATCGGCGGGGTATTGGAAGGGTGTCCTTCTGGTTTGCTTTTGGACACCGCTGCCATACAAACCGAATTGAATCGCAGGAAACCTGGTCAATCGGCGATCGTTACCCAACGCAAAGAGGCCGATGAGGTTGAATTTCTTTCGGGTGTCTTTGAAGGCAAGACCACGGGTACCCCAATCGGTTTTGCCATTCGGAATACCAATCAGAAATCTCAGGATTATTCGCACATCAAGGATTCGTACAGGCCCTCCCATGCCGATTATGTCTATGATCAGAAATATGGTTTCCGCGATTATAGGGGAGGCGGTCGAAGTTCTGCCAGGGAGACCGCGAGCAGGGTGGTGGCGGGCGCCATTGCCAAGCAATTTTTAAAGGGCATCGACATCAACGCATATGTTTCCCAAGTGGGCGACCTCAAGATGGACAAAGATTACCGATCGCTCGATTTTTCTCTTGTGGAATCGAATCCGGTACGCTGCCCGGATCCTGCCATGGCAAAACAAATGGAAGACCATATCAAACAAGTGCGCAAGGAAGGCGACACCATAGGCGGCATAATTACCTGTGTCATCCGGAATGTACCGGTTGGACTGGGGGAACCTGTTTTTGACAAATTACATGCCGAATTGGGCAAGGCGATGCTTTCGATCAATGCGGTGAAAGGGTTTGAATATGGCAGCGGATTTGAAGGGGTAAAGATGAGGGGCAGCCAACATAACGATCCGTATAATGCCGACGGTAGTACCAAAACCAACCACAGCGGCGGTATTCAAGGGGGCATCAGCAATGGAATGGATATTTACTTCAACGTGGCCTTCAAACCCGTAGCCACTATTATACAGGCTTACGAGACGATTGATAAGGCCGGCAATGCCGTGCAGGCTCAGGGGAAGGGACGTCATGACCCATGTGTGGTCCCTAGGGCAGTTCCCATCGTTGAAGCCATGGCCGCCTTGGTTTTGGCAGATTATGTCCTGATCAACCGGACGATTAAATTATAGCGCGGCATTCTAGCCCTTTTCCCGGCAAAATGCTATCTTTCACGTCTAAACCTCCATTAGATGAAGAAACTTGAACTGCATTGGCAAATCTTGATAGGCATGTTTGCGGGCGTTGCGTTCGCTTTTTTAATGGTGCAGTTCGATTGGGGTCCGAAAATCGTGTCGGATTGGGTGAAACCCTTCGGGAACATTTTTATCAATTCCTTAAAACTTATCGCGGTACCGCTTATTTTGGCTTCCTTGATCAAGGGCGTTTCCGATTTAAAGGATATTTCAAAATTATCGAAGATGGGCGGAAGGACCATCGCCATCTACATCACCACCACAATAATTGCGGTGACGATAGGATTGCTCATCGTCAACACCATTAAACCCGGGAATTCCATTTCCGAGGAAACGCGCAATGAATTGGTTTCAAATTATAGAGGGGATGTCAACAACCAGATCGCCGAAGCCGAAAAGCAAAGGGAATCAGGACCCTTGCAGGCATTGGAAGATTTGGTGCCAAGCAACATCTTTAGTGCAGCCAGTGATAATGGCAAAATGCTGCAGGTTATTTTCTTTGCGATATTTTTTGGTGTTGGGCTTATCCTGATACCCGAAAAACAAGCTGCGCCCGTGAAGGCCTTTTTTGATGGATTCAATGAAGTGATACTCAAACTGATCGATATTATTATGCTGGCCGCCCCTTACGGCGTATTTGCCCTTTTGGCCGCATTGGTGGTAGAATCGCCAAGTTTGGACCTATTTAGGGCGCTTGCTTGGTATGCACTCTGTGTGGTCCTCGGACTGATTTTGATGGTTTGCGTATACCTGCTGATCGTTTACCTGTACACGAAAAAAACGCCGTCCTTTTTTATCAATGGAATGGCCCCTGCCCAACTGTTGGCCTTTTCGACCAGTTCCAGTGCCGCAACACTTCCGGTTACCATGGAAAGGGTAGAGGAGCATATGGGGGTGGATGAGGAAGTGGCCAGTTTCGTTTTGCCCATAGGGGCGACCATCAACATGGATGGAACCAGCTTATATCAAGCGGTGGCCGCGGTCTTTATCGCCCAGGCATTCGGAATGGATCTGAGTTTAAGCGCGCAGCTCGGAATCATTGTAACGGCCACTTTGGCCTCGATCGGCAGTGCCGCGGTACCGGGCGCGGGCATGGTGATGCTGGTGATCGTTTTGGCACAAGCGGGCATTCCGGAAGCCGGATTGGCGCTCATATTTGCCGTCGATAGGCCATTGGACATGTGCCGTACCGTGGTCAACGTCTCGGGTGATGCCACAGTTTCCATGATCGTGGCAAAATCATTTGGAAAACTTGGAGAACCGAAAGTTAAAAATTGGGACGACCATTTAAAATAAGGTTGAATCGGTTTTTAATTTATCTTGGCCCGTGGAATCAATAAAATTCATCTTCTCTGAAAACCAACCCAAAGTGATTTTGGCCGATCTGTGATAGATCTTGTCAAAACCGTACTTCCTAATTTTAATTTTATCCCCATCCCACCACCATGAAGCGCATCGAATTGCATTGGCAGATCCTGATAGGCATGTTATTGGGCCTGATTTTTGGATACCTGATGACCCAATTTTCCTTTGGCAAGGGTTTCGTTGTTGATTGGATCAAGCCTTTTGGCACCATCTTCATCAAGCTTTTAAAATTGATAGCCATTCCATTGATCTTAGCATCCCTGATTAAAGGAATTTCGGATCTGAAAGACATTGGAAAGTTCAAACTGATAGGAATTCGTACTCTTGCCCTTTTTGTAGGCACCACAATTGTAGCCATTTCGATCGGACTTGTGCTCGCAAACGCCATCGGTCCCGGTAAGGGAATTCCCCAAGAAACCATTGCGGAACTTACCAATACCTATGCCAATGACCAGGCGGTGCAATCGAAACTGGCAGCAGGCCGCCATACAGAAAGAATCGGGGCCTTTGCAATTTATTGAAGATATGGTTCCGGACAATGCGGTGGCAGCGATGGGAGATAACGGACTGATGCTCCAAGTGATCTTCTTCACCATATTTATGGGCATATCAATGCTTTTGATAGGGGAGCAGCGTGCCGACCCCCTTAAAAAATTCTTTGATGCCCTCAACGACGTCGTTTTAAAAATGGTTGATTTGATCATGCTCACCGCACCTGTTGCGGTTTTTGCCCTTTTGGCAAATGTGGTGGTATCCACTGGGGACGCCAACTTACTCCTGGCATTGCTGAAATATTCGGGAGTGGTCGTGTTCGGGCTTCTATTGATGATAGTGTTCTATGGGGTGATGGTTGCAACCGTTACCAAAAAGAATCCATTTTGGTTCATGAAACAACTCGCGCCCGCGCAATTGCTTGCATTTTCCACAAGTTCCAGCGCAGCCACATTGCCAGTCACCATGGAAAGGGTGGAAGAGCACCTTGGCGTTGATAAAGAAGTTTCAAGTTTCGTTTTGCCGGTGGGCGCAACGGTCAATATGGATGGCACCAGTTTGTACCAAGGCGTGGCGGCCGTATTTATTTCCCAGGCGCTAGGGCATCATTTGGAATTTACCGACCAGTTGATCATTGTGCTTACGGCGCTCTTGGCTTCGATAGGCACGGCTGCGGTTCCCGGTGCGGGGATGGTCATGTTGGTCATCGTGCTTGAAACGATAGGGATTCCCTCCGATAAACTGGCCATAGGACTCGCCCTCATCTTTGCCGTCGACCGCCCCTTGGATATGGCCAGAACGGTAGTAAACATAACCGGTGATGCCATGGTATCGATGGTGGTTGCCAAATCCATTGGAAAATTGGGCGAGCCCAAGGTCAAAAATTGGGACGACAACTACAAACATTGAAGATTTAGTTTGGCTTCGGTGGGGAATCAAAAAAAGCGAATCAGGACAAATAACAACAAAAAGTAGTTCTTCATGTTGATTCCCAATCCAAAGAAATCACTCCAAAAATTTGTTCTTCAGCGCTGGGGCAGGCACCATGCACACCTCTTTTTTACCATACCATTTGTAGCGGTTCCTAGCTACAAAATCGTATACGATATTTCGTAAAGTACTGGGAATCAAATTCAATACATATGATATTGTGCCATAATTCTGAAGTTCCATCCCTATCTTCAGAACGGCATCCGACTTGATGTAAAAGGCTTTTCCCGGTTCTATCAAAATGATGGAATCGATTTTCCCGACATCAATATTTCGTTCCGATATCAACTTTTTTCCCATGGCACCCTGCAAAGGCGAAAATTGGAATATTTCATTTTTATCCCGCTTGATGATAAATTGAACGGCACCGTTGCAAAGGTTGCACACGCCGTCGAAAAGGATGATTTTTTTGTCGTTTTCCACGGTTCAAAGATAGTATCTGTAGAATGGCCTACCTATTTTTTTAGGGTATTTAAGAAACGCCACAATTAGGTTTTTTGTCGGGCCCGAACTTCCTTTTCAAACGGCATTTGGGTTTTGAAATGTTATCGGACAATTATTCGTCATATCATTTCAATTTTAGCTTACTGCCCACTGCCCACTTCCTACTGATTACTGCCTACTGATTACTGCCCTCTGCATACTGCATACTGCCCACCGCTTACTTTCCCTTCTCCACCAACTCCAATTGATCCACGCTGACATTCGTGGTAAATACGCCATAATTGACCACCGCCTTGTTCTTTTCCAGTTTGTCGATGCTGCCCACGGCCTTGCCGTCGAAAAGCCTCACCCGGTCTCCCAGTTTAAATACGGGCCTCGGTTTATTTTGCTCCTTGACTTCCTCCTTTTTCCTGGAAATCTTTTTCTTTTGACGGATCACATTCACTTCTTGTTGCACTTCTTGGGTCACTTGCGCCTTCTTTTCTTTTTCCGCTTTGGCCTCATGGGCCGTTTTCTTCTTTCGTTTGCTGTTCTCCGTCTCCACGATGCGCAGCAGTTCCGATACCAAAACCCGTTTTTTCTTGTCCCGAAAATATTTATCCGCAGCCGTGTTCACCCGATTGCCCAATTGGATCATTCGTTGATCGTGGTCGTACAATTCCTGGTAGTTTTCCAATTTGGTTTTGATCTTGGCATTGAGTTTTTCCAATCGGGCGGCTTCTTCCCTTGCCTTGATCTCTTCTTCCTGCAATCTAGAGCCTGTTTTAGCCATTTTGCTGCGTTCTTTTTGCAATTTGGCTATGGTGGCATCAAAACGCACTTTTCCGCGCGCTATCTTCTTCTTAGCCTTGTTGATCAGGTTAAAGGGGATACCGTTCTTTTGCGCGACCTCGAAGGTGAACGAACTACCGGCTTCGCCCAATACCAATTGAAAGGTCGGTTCCAAGGTTTTTCCATCGAACAACATGTTGGCGTTCGTGGCATGGGGCAACTCATCGGCAAGCGCCTTGAGGTTGGCGTAATGGGTGGTGATCACCCCGTAAGCCCCACGTTCATAAAATACCTCCAAAAAAGCCTCGGCCAAAGCCCCGCCCAGTTCCGGATCGCTGCCCGTGCCGAATTCGTCGATCAGGAAAAGGGTATTCCGGTCACACTTTTTCAGGAAGTGGTTCATGTTCTTGAGCCGATAACTATAGGTGCTCAAATGGTTTTCGATCGACTGGTTGTCGCCGATGTCGGTCAATACGAGATCGAACAGGCAAACCGAGCTGCGTTCATGCACTGGGATCAGCAGTCCGCTTTGCAGCATGAGCTGCAACAGTCCAATGGTCTTCAAGGTAATGCTCTTTCCGCCGGCATTGGGACCTGAAATGACGATGATCCGGTTTTCGGGATGCAATTCTATGGTCTGGGGAAAGGTTTTTTCATTTCGCAAACGGTTGGACAAAAACAATAATGGGTGGAAGGCGTCACGCAGATAAAGTCGATTTGCTCCATTTATTTCAGGCATGATGGCCTGCATGTCATCGGCATATTTTGCCTTGGCGGCCGTCAAATCGATCAAGGTAAGGAACTGCTGATATTCAGCGAGCAGGTGGGCGTACGGACGGATCTGGTTTGTCAGTGCATTGAGTATGCGTTGAATTTCCTCCTTTTCATCGTATTCAAGGTTATTGAGTTCCCGGCTGTATTTTAGTGCGGCTTCCGGCTCCACGTACACAATGCTACCCGTCTTGGAAGTGCCCATTACCGTTCCCTTCACTTTTTTACGGTACATGGCTTTTACCGCCAAAACCCGACGGTTTTCGACTACCGATTCGCGTATATCGTCCAAATAATCCGAACCGTGATAAAGATTGAGCGCAGCGGCAAAACTCTGTCCAATTTTACCGCGAACCTGGTTCATCTGTCTTCTGATTCCGAACAGTTCGTCCGAGGCCTTATCCATGATTTCCCCAAAACGGTCGATGACCCCATTGATCTCCATGGGTATCGATGTATTTTCTGCAATGGCTTCGGAAGCCGAAAACAACAGGGGATAATATTCTTTGAATTTTTTGAAAAACTTTTTATGGTCGCCCGTCGTCATGCAAAGACTTCCGATTCGCTTAAAACCGGGAACTTCGAGCGTGGTGTTCTCAATCCGCAGCAATTGCAGTTCCTTGTTGATGGGTTCAAATCCGTGGTTGGGAATCCGGTTTTCGCTGATCAGTGACGACAGATATTCGGCAGTTTGGCCCAATGCGGTCAAGATCGACTCACGGTCGGGTAGGGGTACCAACGACATTGCGGCTTCTTTTCCCAATTCGGTGTTGCAGCGCGATGCCAATTGCACCAGCACCGTTGGATATTCTAGATCTTGAAGGGTTTTCGTCGGGACTTCCACAATCGTTTATGAAATCGTGTACAAAGGTAGGGATTAGGGTCGGATTGGGAAATCATTGGCCCAAATCATGGATCAAAATGCCATGATATTCAAAATTGAAGGGGTCAATCAACAATAAAAACAGCACTTTATTGACCATTTGGGCAATATTTACGGGTGAATCGAGGTTAATAGAGAACAAAAAATACCGTGTTTGATGCTTTTGAAGCAAACCCAAAATATCAGAAAAACCCAATTTCCGGTCAAATTTATGGCCTTAATCGTCTTTGTATTTCTGTTTTTGGGCTGTGCGACCCAAGGTACAATGGTCAGGGTGATGGAACCGCCTCCTGTACTCCTCGCGAACAATATCAAAAAAATAGGCATCATCAACAGCAGTGTTCCTTCCGAAGCGATAAAAATCCAAACCAGGATCGATCAATTGGTGGATGCCGAAAATCAATGGTTGGCCAAAAAGGGCACCGAAGCGGCAATTGCCGGGCTATTCGACGAATTGGTCAAGGACGACCGTTTCGGATCTATAAAAATGCTGGATTCCATTCCCGACGACCTCAAGGATTTTGGAGCCGACCCAGAAAGCATTGCATGGACTTCGGTGGAGGCCCTTTGTCAATTGTACGACGTCGACGTCATTTTTTCGCTTTCCTATTATGATACCGAAACCAAGGTATCGATCAAAAAATCGACCATGATGCAGCCCAATATGGTGCGCGTCAAAGTAAAAGTTCCAGCGCAGGAAATCACTATGGAAACCCTGATAGAAAACGGTTGGAGGATATATGACCCCAGCAGCCGACAGTTGCTCGACGAAATGGTTTTCAACGACCAGTTCATTACGAAGGGCAAGGGAACCGATGCCTTGATGGCGCTGCAGGCCGTAGATCGGAAAGACACCATACTGGTACAAAGCAGATCGGCAGGAAGTCAATATGGACTCCGTTTGCAGCCCGTGGAAACCAGCATACCGAGATACTTTTATGTCCGGGGATCCGATAAATTGGTCGCCGCCAAGAATTTGATTGCCAGCGATGATTGGCAAGGGGCCATAAGTTTGTGGCGAGAGGAGGCCATAAACCCAGAACCCAAAATCAGCAGCAGGGCCTGCCATAATATGGCCGTGGCCCAAGAGCGCGATGGGGCGCTCCAAAAGGCCGTGGAATGGGCCGCCAAGGCCAATGAACAATTCCAGAGCAAAAATTCCCGTGCTTATCTCCAATTATTGCAACAACGCACGGCCCAAAATAACGGGCCGGAGCAACTCGTCGTGGGCGGGCAAGCCCTTTTTGAAGTCCCCTAGCGCCCAAAGTGCTGCTTCACCAAATCGTTTTTTTTGATTTCTACTTGGCGCTGAGCCACTTTGAATGAATTCCCTATTTTTGGGTATTCAATGATTCCACATCGATAGTCGCCATGCCTCTGAACATTCACGAAAGTTGGAAACCGCACTTGCTCCCGCAATATGACTTGCCCTATTTTTCCGACTTGACCCAATTTGTAAAAAAGGAATACGCCCAATACGAATGTTATCCAAAGGGGAAGGAAATATTTGCCGCTTTCGACCATAGTACCTTCGAAAATACAAAAGTGGTAATCATTGGTCAAGATCCCTATCATGGCCCAAATCAAGCGAACGGACTATGCTTTTCGGTTCGGGATGGCATTCCGCATCCCCCTTCTTTGAACAATATTTTCAAGGAATTGCAGCAGGATCTGGGCAAACCGTATCCCAAAAGCGGCAATTTGGAACGATGGGCCGATCAGGGCGTATTGTTGCTCAATGCAACGCTTACCGTTCGTGCCCATCAAGCGGGAAGCCACCAGAACAAGGGTTGGGAAACCTTTACCGATGCGGTGATCGGGAAGCTGTCGCAGGAAAAAGAGGGGCTTGTATTTTTGCTTTGGGGCGGCTATGCCAAAAAGAAGGCCACGCTTATAGATGGGCAAAGGCACCATATCCTAACCTCTGGCCATCCTTCCCCCTTGAGCGCGAACAGGGGATTGTGGTTTGGCAACAAACATTTCAGCAGGACCAATGCAATATTGAGGTCACAGGGTAAACGGCCTATTGATTGGTAGTGCCATCATCAATGGCATCCCGACGCGAACTCGGCTCCGCAATGGGTTGGATTTGGTTTTTGATAGGTCGATATTCGTCCCACCGATAGGATTCCAATACATCGGCCATTTCCGAGGTTTCCCTACTTGAAATGCGCTTTAGGAGCAGGTATTTTTGTTCAGGCGTAAGGTCATTGTTCTGGATTACCCAAACCCTATGAATGAGAAACTCTGCCACTTTTTCGCGGAACTGTAAGGCCTGGTCTACCGACATTACCAATCTTGGCTGATATTCGCGCGTGATGGCCATGGCTTCCCTCATAATTTTTCGATTTGCCATTTGTAGATAGGGATCCTGGGCACAAAGCAGGGTAGGAAGAGCAAATAGCAATATTAAAAACGACAAATAATGTGATTTGCGAAGTTGGGTTGTCACCCCTTTTCAAATTATGGGCACCTCCTTAAAAATAATGATTTTCAAGAAAGTGTCAAGCAGCGAAGCCTTGAATTACTATTAAACATTCACGATTTCAGTTGAGTTGATTTTATTGGATATTAACTTTAAGTCAAGCAAGGTATCCAATACTTTTTCAATTGTTTGTGAATTTATATTAGATTGACTCCATTGCGTCATTGACAACCATTCACGCACATCGTTCAACCCAAGGCCATAGTGGTTGGCCAAGGTTCTGTCAATACTCGGAATCGATTTGAACTCAGAGGTATACCCATTGATGACATCCAGTATGTGTTTCAGGGCGCCCCGATTATCGGCAATGAAGTCGGCCCGGGCAGCGATCACAAAACTTGGCCAAGGGGTAGGGCAGTCGCCCAAGCGCCTGAATATTCCTTTGTCTACCAAGGGTTTGGTCATAAAATGTTCCCACATAAAATAATCTGCCCCTCCTGAGGTCAGCGCTTTTATGGCGCCCTCAAGGTGATGTACGATTTCGAATCGGAGCGATTCAGGGTTCCAGCCTTGATTGCGGGCATTCACAAAAGCCATTAGATGGCTGCCACTACCCAGCCTGCTGATGGCCGCAGTCGCATTTTCCAGGTCCGACAGCGTTTTGTGGGAAGATAGCGCCCCCACGTGTATGCCCCACTTCAACGGACTTGCGATGAACTCTTGGACAATTTTGACAGGACTTCCCTCAACAATGCTTTTGATAACCCCCTCGGTAAGGATGACCGAGATATCGGTTTCCCCATTCCGGAGCATTTGACACATTTTGCCGGTACCTTCGGGTACATCTGTCCATAAAAGGTCGATGCCCCTTTGACTGAAGGCCCCTTCATCAATGGCCATGCGCCATGGAAAATTAAAATGTTCCGGGACTCCGGTTATCTTTATTTTTTTCATTTACAATAAGTTACCCGTAAAGTTATGAAGCTGGACTTAATCTATCCAAGGTATATTGGATCAATGAATCCATGGCCTTTTTTGGGTTTTGACTAAAATCCCCCGTGATTCGATTGGCCAATATACAGTTCATGGAAACCGCCCTGTGTCCCATCATTTTCGAAAGTGCGTATATGGCAGATGTCTCCATTTCAAGGTTGGTGAGCCGTATTCCCTGATGTTTGAACGATACCAATCGGTCTTGAAGTTCGATATCTGCAAGCGGCAATCTAAGCACCCTTCCCTGTGGTCCGTAAAAGCCCGTATTTGTTAAAGTACAGCCAAATCGTATACGATTGGATTTAAACGTTTTGGCCAATTCTGCATCGGATGCTTCCATGTAGGGCAGGGGTTTTTCGGTGGCCCATCCTGTATGATTTACCAAGGCGGCGATGGTTTCTCCATACGCCATGGGGCCAGCCTTATAATAGTGCAACAATCCATCGAAGCCTATGGCCTGTTCACTCAATAAAAAAGAGTCTACCGGTATATCTGGTTGAATGGCCCCGGAAGTGCCGACCCTTATGATATCCAAACGGCTCAAATCTTTCTTGACGGTTCTGGTCACTAGGTCGATATTCGCCAAGGCATCCAGTTCGTTGAGCACAATGTCGATATTGTCGGTTCCGATTCCGGTAGAGATTACCGTAATTCTTCTGCCCTTGAAGGTCCCGGTACAGGTTTTGAATTCGCGCTTCGATTTTTGAACTTCTATGCGGTCAAAATATTGGGAAACCTGTTTTACCCGCTCGGGATCTCCGACCGTGATGATCGTTTTGGCAATGTCTTCCGGTAAGAGATTCAGGTGATAGACGCTACCGTCGGGATTCAGGACAAGTTCGGAGCGACCCAGCGTCATATTAAAGTTTCAGGATCTTATTGTTCTCTGAATTGAAGAGGAAATTATATTTTAATGCACCCCCAAGATAAACATCATTGTCGCGTATACAGGAATAATAGCTGGTTCGTCCCTCCAGGATTTCTTTGCCCTTTTTAGACAACTTCACCGGATCGAAGTTAGAAAACAATGGTTTTAGCCTGGTAATGGCCCTTTCGTACTGTGTATCACCAAAACCAAGCACGCCCTGGTTATGGAGCAGCGTGTCCATGAATACTTTTTTATTCTCCGGCTTGCTTTGCATCGCTTGTTGCAGAATATTGTTCTCCATTTCGTTCAAACCGTTTTTAATGGTCGGGAAACGCCGTAAATGGGCATGGAGCACTTCGGACAGGTAGCTGAATTGGTATTGTTCGAAATCGGTCAGGTTTTCCAATCTGATGGGATTGTCACTGCAATAAAGCTGCCAGACATAATCGGCAAATTCAATATCGTCCTGCGCGAGTTCGACCTTATTTTCATAAAGGCTAAGTAGTTGTTGATCATCAAGTTCGGTCAATCCATATAAATGATCGGTTTCATCTTCCTTCCCGCTGCATACCAAGTAAATCTGCGCATATTTTCGATGGGTTTTCAACCAACTGAGCACGGCCAGCATATTGACTTGACAAAAAAGATCATACTCAAACCAGAGCACGATCTCGTCTTGTTGTTTATGGTTGCAAAGGGAACGATATTCCTTAAGTGTTTTTTCGATGAACCAGGATTTGGAAACCTTGTAGTTCTTATGCAAAAATTCGAATCTGGTTTTCCAAAAAGTCTCGCTGCCCACATTGGTCAGCGTTTTGCCTTCACACAACATCTCCCGCCAGGTAATGATGTCCCCTTTTAGGTTGAGAGTTTGCAGCCTATTGGTAAAATTATCACCGTTCGTTATGTGCAGAAGTGAACTCATTTGGGGAAATAATGATTTTTTGGCAGTTAAAAATAAGATTAATTCAAAAAAAACAAAATAAAATTAACAGAAAGTGGGTAGAAAGATAACAATTAAATGATATCAAATGGAAAAACCGATGAACGATTTTTTTTAACCCCCGACACGCTTCACCTTGAACCCTTCATTTTTCAATAATTCCATGATCTTATCGCGAAAATTCCCCTGAATGATAATTTTGCCTTCTTTAGCGCTGCCACCGACATTTAATTTTGTTTTCAACAGTTTGGCCATTTGTTTGATATCTTGATCGGTGCCATTATATCCCTCCAAAATGGTGATGGGTTTCCCTTTTCGTTTCTCATACTTACAGATAATGGGGTCTTCCTGCAGATAGAGATTCGTTTTCTTCGATTTAGTTTCCGGGATTTCCGGCACGTGGTCCGGAAACAGGTTTTTTAATTGGTCTTGCAGATCCATAATGTTCTGATTTTTAAAAAAGGTTGAATTCCACATGAAGACATACCTCAATAGTTGCTGATCCTTCGGAGCCTATCCCGGAAGGACATATCGATTGATCCTACTATAGCGAAAGGGTTTCCCCTAGGCCAAAAAACCTATCATTGGCGCCAAAAACCTGCTTGAAAATAGAAAAGCCCAATTGCCCGGTACAGTGTGCGGGGGCCACATTTTCTATGTGGTAGTCATCGCGCATGCGTCTTGCCAATGATTCTATGTATTCCCTGCTATAGGGAATGAGATGAAATCCCCCAATGACCATATAGAGGTCTGCATTGACCTTCTGGCTTTCCTGGATGATGGTTTCGATGGTACTATGGGAGCATCCGGAAATTAAAATGGCTCCTTTCGCGGTCGCAAAAGATGCCGACAGTTCGGGCATCCCTATAAATTGGGGATGATCCTCGCCAAAAGGCGGATATTTGATATAAGTTCCCATCAACTTCGAGGTCGTGGGCACTATGGTGAGCCCGGGGGCCACTTCCTTTGCCACGGTCAAAAATTCTACATTCGATTTCCAGAACCTACCGGTTGGCACCGTTACCATGCCCTCTATCACTTTTTCACCTTGAAAATAGCGTTGCTCTTTAGGCAAAGTGCCCGCAACTTCAGGTTCAGTTTCCCGGAAAGGGAATCTAATCGGCGCCCCAAGGGAGAAAAAATCGTTCGGAAGATAAATTTTTACGTTCGGATTCAGGTCCAGCAGATAATCGAAACCCCCGATATGGTCATAATGCCCATGGGAGACAATGGCAATATCGACTTTTTTCAAATTGATCTTAAGGGATTTTACATTTTGCTCAAACACTTTGGCATCCGTACCTGAATCGAACAAGACGATAGTCCCATTGTAGTCGACAATGCATGAAAAACCGAAATCTTGTTGCAAGCCCTTCCTTTCTTTTCCAAAAGCGTCGTAGACATTGGTAATCGAGATACCCATCAATGCCCCCTTCTCCTGGGCATAGGCCCTGGAAGGAGATAGGCAAGAAAGCGATAGGGCAACACTTAGTAAAAATAACCTGATACTGTTGACCGTTCTTTCCATAGCGTCATTTCTTAACCAAACCCAACTCCACCAAGCGTTCGTTCAGGAATTCCCCGGCCGTGATATCCTCAAATTGTTTGGGATGATGATGGTCGATGCAGGCTTCCAGGCAATTTAACGGCATCCCGCTAATGGGATGCATAAAAAAAGGTATGGAATATCGCGATGTGCCCCATAATTCGCGCGGCGGGTTTACCACCTTGTGGATGGTCGATTTCAGCTTATTGTTGGTAAGCCTTGACAGCATATCGCCAACGTTGATCATCAACTGATCGGGCCTGGCAATGGCATCGACCCATTCCCCCTTGAGGGTTTGCACCTGCAGTCCTTTTCCATGGGCGCCCATCAAGAGGGTGATCAGGTTAATGTCGCCATGGGCGGCCGCACGCTCCGCATTTTTGGGTTCGGTAGTGATCGGCGGATAATGGATGGGCCTCAAAATGGAATTCCCATTTTTAATAAAGCCGTCAAAATAGGTTTCAGACAGACCAAGATGCAGCGCTAAGGCCCTGAGCACATGTTTTGCCGTTTTTTCCAACATCCTGTAGGTTTCTTTTCCGACCTTGTTGAAATTGGGCAATTCTTTTACAACGACGTTGGGCGGGTATTCGGCTTCCAGAGTTGGGTCGTTTTCCACGTATTGGCCGAAATGCCAGAATTCCTTGAGGTCGCCTTCTTTTCTGCCCTTGGCGTGTTCCTTGCCAAAAGAAGTGTAGCCTCTTTGCCCCCCAATGCCCGGAATTTCATAGGTGTCCTTGATGTCCTGGGGCAGTTCGAAAAACCTTTTCACTTCATCATAGAGACTTGCCACAAGGTTTTCGGAGAGAAAGTGTCCGCTAAGGGCCACGAATCCGATATCGCCAAAAGCACTACCGATCTCATCGATGAATTTTTGTTTACGCGTTACGTCTTCCGATAAAAAATCCTTCAGGTCAACACTAGGTATTCCGCTCATGGGTCGCATTTTGAAATTTAAACAAAGTTAATAAATTGGGAAGCCACCACATAGTGTTATGGATACCAATTTTCGATTGCATTTTTGTTACATTTACGGCGATTTTACATCAAAAACTTCGATCGAATATGCACTATCAGAATGAAGGTATCGATAAGGAAACGCTGCTATCGCTTTATGCCAAAATGCTCAAGCCCAGGTTGATCGAGGAAAAAATGCTGATATTGCTCCGACAGGGCAAAATCTCCAAATGGTTCAGCGGCATTGGCCAGGAGGCAATTTCAGTGGGCGTCATGGCCGCCTTGGACGAGGAGGAATATGTACTGCCCATGCATAGAAACCTGGGGGTCTTTACCAGCAGGGACATTCCCTTGCACCGATTGTTTGCCCAATGGCAGGGCAAGGCAGGGGGATTTACCAAAGGCAGGGACAGAAGTTTCCATTTTGGAACCCAAGAATTCAAGATTATAGGCATGATCTCGCACCTGGGGCCGCAACTCGGGGTAGCGGTGGGCATTGCCATGGCCGACGCCATTCAGAAAAACAATAAGGTCACGGCCGTTTTTACCGGCGAAGGGGGTACCAGCGAGGGCGATTTTCACGAGGCACTGAACCTGGCTTCGGTCTGGGACCTGCCGGTCCTATTCTGCATCGAAAATAATGGATACGGCCTATCCACACCGACCAATGAACAATATCATTGTGAAAATCTGGTCGATAAGGGCATCGGTTATGGTATGGAATCCCATCTGATCGATGGCAACAATATTCTTGAGGTATATTCGACAATGGACAAACTCTGTAAGAGTATCCGAAAGAAGCCCCGCCCGGTATTGCTGGAGTTCAAGACCTTTCGGATGAGAGGCCACGAAGAGGCGAGTGGCACCAAATATGTCCCCCAAGAATTGATTGACCTTTGGGCCAAAAAAGACCCGATTGCCAATTACGAGTCGTTTTTGCTCGAAAAAGGGATTCTCGATGCGACCAAAATTTCAGCCTTAAAAAGTAGCTTTATCAAGGAAATCGACGTTAATCTACAACTGGCTTTTGAAGAAAATCCAATACAAAGTACCGAAAGTAAAGAATTAATTGATGTGTATGAAAACTTTGAATATAAAGATATTACATTCTATGGCATAACTAAAAACGTACGCTTGGTCGATGCGATATCCCAAGGGTTGAGGCAATCGATGGAAAAGCATCCAAAATTGGTGGTCATGGGGCAGGACATCGCAGATTATGGGGGCGTATTTAAGATCACCGAAGGTTTTTTGCAGGAGTTCGGACAGGAAAGGGTGCGCAATACGCCCATATGTGAATCTGCGGTAATTTCAGCCGCCATGGGGCTGTCGATCAACGGGATGAAGGCCGTTGTGGAAATGCAGTTCGCAGATTTTGTAAGTACCGGGTTCAATCCCGTGGTCAATTACCTGGCCAAATCGCATTATCGATGGAACGAAAAAGCAGATGTTGTGATTCGCATGCCATGCGGCGGTGGGGTCGAAGCCGGACCTTTCCATTCCCAGACCAACGAGGCCTGGTTTACCAAAACACCCGGACTTAAAGTGGTTTACCCAGCCTTTCCCTACGACGCCAAGGGCCTGTTGGCCACGGCGATTAACGATCCCAACCCGGTATTGTTTTTTGAGCACAAGGCGCTATACCGTAGCGTTTATCAAGAGGTACCGGTAGGCTATTATACCCTGCCTTTTGGCGTAGCGGCCCTTCTGGCCGAAGGCGAAATGGTAACGATCGTCAGTTATGGCGCCGGGATACATTGGGCATTGGACAGTTTAAAGGCACATCCCGAAATCAAGGCCGATTTGATCGATTTGAGAACCTTGATGCCATTGGACATGGAATCGATTTATGCCTCGGTCAAAAAAACGGGCAAATTGATTATTTTACAGGAAGATAGCCTTTTCGGCGGAATCGCCAGCGATATCTCGGCCTTGGTGGTCGAGCATTGCTTCCAATATCTCGATGCGCCCATCAAACGGGTAGCCAGTTTGGAAACGCCCATCCCCTTCGCCAAAACCCTGGAAAACCAATATTTGCCAAAAAACAGGTTCAATAAGGCCTTGCAGGAATTGCTGGACTATTAATGCCGTTGCCTATTTGACTTCAAATAAGAAGGCGCAAGGTTTTGTTCAGGGATTGCAGCTTATTAACAACAAGTTAACGTTCCGATGTATTCGGGAACTTGGTTAGGAACGTATATAACAAAACTAAAATGCAACAAATATGAACAAACCGCTTATTTTGCTCATTGCAATGGCAATGGGAATTCAGTCATGTACGGTATCCAAAGATGCAAGGGGGCAGCGCAATCTGCTCAGTGGCACCTGGACACTCGATGATGTCTCTTACGAAAATGGATCCGGCAGTTTCCAATCCGTTATTTTTGACGATGCCAAGGACATCTGCTTTGAGGGCAGTGATTGGTATTTCAGGGACAACAACAGTACGGGCCGTTATACCCTTGCTCCCTCTACCTTATGTCAAGGTGGGGACCGCTATATTCGCTGGTCGGTCATCGATGGCAGCCCCAATCAACTTCAATTTAAGTTCATCGACGAAAAAAACAAGGACATTTCTGGTGGACTTGGTTATCGATTGAACATCAGTTCATTGACCGAAAACCAAATGACCCTTAAATCAAACGTAACAGTGGGGGCCGACAGGGTTACCATTGTGTATCAATTCACAAAAAAATAATAATCAGATGAAGAATATATTGACCAAATCGGTTTATTTTATCATGGTACTTTCCATGATCATAGGTTGTAAAACTGTTCAAAATGCCAATAAGGCACAAAAAGGCGCAGTAATTGGCGCAACTGGCGGAGCGGCGATCGGCGGCGTGATCGGCAACAACGTTGGCAGGGGCAATACGGCTTTGGGTGCCATTATCGGTGCCGTGGTCGGTGGAGCGGCCGGCGGATATATCGGGAGTCGAATGGACCGTCAGGCAGAACGTATCGAAGAAGAAATACCCGGCGCCGAGGTGACCAGGGTAGGGGAAGGTATCAATGTCGTCTTCAATGAGGAAGCAGGGGTATATTTCGATACCAATAAGTCCAATGTTAAAGGCACTTCTGCCACCACTTTGGATAAAATGGCCGGGATTTTAAAAGAATATCCCAAAACCTATATTTTGGTCGAAGGCCATACCGACAGCGCTGGACCTGAAGATTACAACATGAAATTGTCCCAACAGCGCGCAGAGTCGGTCACCAACTACCTGGTCGCCCAAGGCATCAGTCCGGGCAGGTTGACCACCAAATGGTATGGTGAAACACAGCCCAGGGCTGACAACACTACTACCGAAGGCAAGGCCAAGAACCGCCGTGTGGAACTGGCGATTGTGGCCGATGAGCAACTCAGACAGGAGGCCCAGCAAAAAACAGGGGGAGAGTAAAAAGGATGTTACCAAAATCCCGACCTAATAGTCGGGATTTTTTTGTTTTAAGTAGTATCTTCACTGGCGAATGAATTGCTATGATGTCATTATCGTCGGTGGAGGCCTCGCAGGCCTCACCGCTTCGCTTCATATGGCTATGGAAGGCCATTCGGTTTGCGTTTTCGAGAAGGCGCATTACCCGAACCACAAGGTATGCGGAGAGTATGTTTCCAACGAGATCGTTCCCTATCTGCATGAACTTGGTATTTTTCTGGCAGATGCGGCGGCCGTCGAAATCAACACCCTTCTGCTGAGCAGCCTTAAAGGGCGATCGATCGAAGTGCCCTTGCCATTGGGAGGTAAAGGTATCAGTCGTTACGCCTTCGACAATCTCCTATACCAAAGGGCCAAAGCATTGGGCGTTCACTTTGAATTCAAAAATGTGACGGCCGTGGCCTTTGAAAACGATCGTTTTGAAGTGCAGGCCACGGAAGACGACAAATCACGATCCAAAGTGGTCATAGGTGCCCACGGGAAGCGGAGTGTACTCGACAAAAACATGGACCGCAAGTTCATCTCCCAAAATTCTCCTTGGATAGGGGTAAAGGCTCATTACCGGCTCGATGAATTCCCCGATAACCTGGTGGCCTTGCATAATTTTGAAGGGGGCTATGGAGGTCTTTCAAAAACAGAAAATGGAGATATTAATTTTTGCTATCTAGCTAATTATAAATACTTTAAAAAGTATAAAGATATTAAAAACTTTAATAAAAATATAGTCGCAAAAAACCCTTTCTTGTCTCAATTTCTAGAGGAGGCCAGTATGGTTTTTGAGAGCCCGTTGGCAATAGCCCAAATTTCTTTTGAACCAAAGGCCTGCATCGAAAACCATATACTTATGTGCGGGGATGCAGCCGGCTTGATCCATCCCTTGTGCGGCAATGGTATGGCCATGGCCATCCACAGCGCCAAATTGGCTGCCGAAAATGCATCCCTTTATTTGAGGGCTCCGCATGATACGAGGGCGCGGATGGAAAATGACTACCGAACACAATGGCACCATCATTTCAACCATAGAATGTTGATGGGCAGGAGGCTGCAAAAATTGCTCCTCCATCCAACGCTCTCGCAGATCGCCATGGCGACGGTTGCCCAATCGACCTGGTTGCTTCAAAAAATCGTGGGACAGACCCACGGAAAACCAATTTTATGTTAGGGAAATTGGCCAGCAGAAGTACCGAACGGGAAATAATGGATGATTTCCAGGGGGACGGGGCTACTTTGGAATCCGTTTTAAACGATATCAGCCGTGTTAACAGGATATTGGGGGGTAACCGGATTACCATAAATGCTGTTGCCCGATTGATGGAGGCACATCCACAGCAAAAATACACCATCATTGACGTGGGCTGTGCCGATGGTGCCATGCTCAAGGAAATTGCCAATTATTGTAGAAGTCAAAAAATACCCGTCGATTTGATAGGCATCGATCTTAATGTGGATGCGCTGTATCTGGCCAAAAAAGCACTGGTCGACTATCCTGAAATCAGATTTCTGCAACAGGATGTGCTCCAACTGGAAAAATTTCACCTCAACTGTGATATTTTGACCACAACCCTTATGATTCATCACTTTACCGATTCCCAATTAACCGTTTTATTGAAACAATTTACCCAACTTGCCCATATCGGTGTCGTGATCAATGACCTGCACAGAAGCCGAATGGCGTTTTATTTGTTTGAATTATTCTCCTTGGTATTTTTAAAGACGGAAACCGCCAGAATCGATGGCTTGATCTCCATACGCAAAGGTTTCAAAAAGAAAGATTTCGTTCGGTTTTCTGAGCAATTGTCTGATTTTCACCATAGCATCGGTTGGAAATGGGCCTTTCGATATCTTTGGATCATGCAAGCACAAAGCCCCCGAACCTTATGAATCAAATACACATCTCAAAAGTGGCCAAGGAATTGCCCCAATATTGTAGGGAAACAAAGGAAATACTGCCCTTTGTTGATCTTTGGCTACAGGATCGGGAAAAACGGTTTAGAAGAAAGGTCATCAAAATCTTTGAAGGGGCCGCTGTAGACAAACGCTATAGCATCATGGATCCCATGGAGGTGTTTACGGCCACTTCGTTCGAAGAAAAGAACAATATCTATGTCAGGGAAATAAAACAATTGGGAAACCGGGTGCTCGGGAAGGCGTTGAAAGAGCTCCAATGGGAAGCCGATACGTTGGATTATTTGATTACGGTAAGCTGTACCGGTATCATGATCCCATCCTTGGACGCTTATTTGATCAACGAAATGGGATTGCGGCAAGACGTGGTAAGGCTTCCGGTAACCGAAATGGGCTGTGCCGCAGGAATCTCAGCTTTGATCTATGCCCAGAACTTTCTAAGGTCGAATCCTGGTAAAAGGGCAGCGATCGTTGCGGTAGAAAGCCCTACGGCCACTTTTCAGCTCAACGACTATTCCATGGCCAATATGGTGAGTGCGGCCATTTTCGGCGATGGGGCGGCCTGCGTATTGCTTTCTTCGGAAGAAGGGGCCAAAGGGCCGAAAATTATGGCGGGAGAGATGTACCATTTTAAGGACTCGACCCACTTAATGGGATTCGACCTCACTAATTTCGGACTCAAAATGATCTTGGATCCTGCCGTGCCCCAAACCATTTCCGAACATTTTCCCGATATTGTACATCCGTTTTTGGCACGACATGGCACGACCATCGCCGAGATAAACCATTTGGTATTTCACCCAGGAGGTAAAAAAATTGTGCAGACCGTGGAAGAACTTTTTGGGGATTTGGGCAAAAACATCGACGACACAAGGGAGATCCTAAGATTATATGGCAATATGAGCAGTGCCACGGTACTCTACGTGCTCGAAAGGTTTATGGAAAAGCAAATCCGAACAGGGGATAAAGGACTGATGCTCAGTTTCGGCCCCGGATTTTCTGCCCAGCGCATTCTTTTGGAATGGTAATTGGCATTCGTGCCAACGTTATTATGGTTTGGTTAAAGTCTTAAAATCGATGAAAACCGAAATGAAATCCGATAAAATAAGCAAAAAATCACCTATTGCACTGGTGCTGGGCGGCAGTAGTGGTCTGGGGCTGGCAACTGCAAAGAAACTCGCACGTGAAGGTTTTGATATTATCATATTGCATAGGGATAGAAATGCTGACATGCAAGCTGTTAATAAAGAATTTGAAACCATTACTTCAAGTGGTTCGAGACTTTTGGCATTGAATAAGGATGCCTTGAATATTGACAAACGATCAGAAATCTTGTTGGCAATAAGGGCGTTTTTGGGTAGCGCTGGCAGCATAAAAGTGATGGTGCACAGTATTGCCAAGGGGAATCTTAAGCCAATGCATTCGATCAAGGAAAATAGCCTAACCAATTCTGATTTTCATATAACCTTGGAAGCTATGGCAATAAGTCTTTATGATTGGACTAAAGCTTTAAGTGAATCAAACCTATTTGATGCCGATACCAGGATTATTTCCTTTACCAGCGAAGGGAACAGTCGCGCTTGGAGGCATTATGCGGCTGTCTCCGCGGCCAAGGCCGCCTTAGAGGCCATCACCAGGAATATCGCTTTGGAATTTGCCCCAATGGGCATCAAGGCCAACTGTATCCAGGCAGGGATTACCGATACGAGATCATTTCAAATGATACCCGGACATGCCTTATTGAAAAAGAATGCCCAATCGCGGAATCCGCAGGGAAGATTGACCACCCCGGAGGATATCGCCAATGCGGCATACCTGCTCACGACCGATGATGCCCGATGGATCAGTGGAAGCGTGATCAAAGTCGATGGAGGGGAAAGCCTTCAGTAGGTCATATCTCAGCAGCATCGATGATGATCTATTTAATTAACTTTCTAAAACCGAATTTTGACAAAAGAAAATATCCTTGCCCTCTTGCCCTATCAAAGACCTTTCCTGTTCGTTGACGAAATAGTGGAGGTGACCGGGGAAGGTGCGGTGGGCAGTTTTACCTTTGATCGCGAACTTGACTTTTATCAGGGCCATTTTAAAGATAATCCTGTCACGCCCGGGGTGATATTGACCGAATGTTGTGCCCAAATCGGATTGGTTTGTTTGGGGATTTTCCTTTTGGGGATAGATAATGAAAGGCCAAACCAGTTGCAGATCGGTCTGAGCAGTACGCAAATGGATTTTTTGTTGCCGGTATATCCTGGCGAAAAGGTCATGGTTCGATCGGTAAAAGAGTATTTTAGGTTCAACAAGTTAAAATGCCAAGTAACGATGTATAATGAACGATCCCAGCTCGTTTGCAAGGGGGCAATCTCGGGAATGTTGAAGTCAACTGCCCATGGATAGGCGGGTGGTAGTTACGGGCTTGGGCGTTTGTGCGCCCAATGGGGTGGGCCTGGGCCCTTTTGCAACAAGCTTGCAACAGGGTATCAGCGGCATCCGATTTCATGAAAAACTACTGGAATTGGGATTTTCCTGCCAGATTGCTGGTGAACCCGTCGTAAGTCAGGAAATTCTGGAGCGTTATTTTTCCCCCTTACAGTTGCGGGGACTCAATGCCAGTGGTCTGGTCTATGGGGTTCTTGCCGGGGTCGATGCATGGAAAGATGCCGGATTGACAATGGCACCCAAAGAAACGCCACATTGGGACAGCGGCATTATTTTTGGCACGGGAATCCTTGGAGCCGATAAATTTCGCGAGGCGATCTATGAAATCGACAAGGGGAACGTAAGGCGGTTGGGGAGCAGCGTGGTGATGCAGATCATGGCGAGTGGTATCAGCGCCTATCTTGGCGGTATCTTGGGTTGCGGCAATCAGGTCACCACCAATTCCGCTGCCTGCAGTACCGGCACCGAGGGAATCCTGATGGCCTATGAACGGATCAAAACAGGTGCGGCAGAACGTATGCTCACCGGCAGTTGTAGCGATAGTGGGCCCTATATTTGGGCAGGTTTCGACAGCCTACGCATTCTGCCCAATAATTATAACGATACGCCCTCCGCGGCCAGCAGGCCCATGAGCGCTTCTGCCGCCGGCTTTGTGCCCGGGAGTGGGGCAGGGGCCTTGGTCTTGGAATCCCTTGAAAGCGCGGAGGCAAGGGGTGCCGAGATCTATGCAGAAGTACTCGGGGGGTTGGTCAATAGTGGCGGACAGCGGGGAGAGGGCAGCATGACCGCCCCCAATAACGAATCGGTGGTCCGTTGTATTCAAGGCGCTTTAAAGGCCTCAGGAATTCAAGCGAACGAAGTCGATACGATCAATGGCCATCTGACGGCCACCGTCAAGGACGTGGTGGAAATCGAGAATTGGATCACCGCGCTCGGTGTAAAGGGCAACGATTTTCCCTTTGTGAACTCGTTTAAGGGGATTATGGGCCATTGTCTGGCAGCTGCCGGGAGCATCGAATGTGTAGCCGCACTTTTACAGATCAAAAATGGCCAAGTATTTGGCAACCTCAATTGTGAGGACATACATCCGGCGATTTTGAACTTGGTGGCAGCCCATAAAATCCCGCAAAAAACCATCGATCACCAACCCCGTATTTTGGCCAAGGCAAGTTTCGGTTTTGGTGATGTCAACGCATGTGTTATATTTAGAAAATTAATCGATTGATCGGGACGCCCTGTACCTTGCCGAAATGGCATCGTCAGAAGATCGATCGACCTAAAAGCGGGAAATATCTATGGCCATGAATCAGGAAGAGCGCTATGACCAGCTCAAGAAAATTATAAAGATTTACCTTCCGGAGGACGTCTCGGTGGAGGAAATTTCGATGGAGAGCCATTTCATCAATGAACTGAACATCAATTCCGCCAACCTGGTGGATATCGTTCTCGATGTGGAGGATGCCTTCGCGATTACCATGGAAAATGAGGATATGGATAAAATGTCGACCGTAAAGGATGCCTTGGGCATCATAGCGGCTAAATTGGGCGATCGATGAATCGAAAGGCTTTACGAAACAAGTGGCTGTGGCAGGGCGGACTGGGAGCCGCTCTTTTGGGTTTTGGCAGCTGCTGCGTCGTGGAGAGTGGGTTTTTAAAACATAATGGGGCACCGTTATGGCAATGGACCATCTTCGGAACCTTATCGTTATGTGTTTTGATTTCCGGAGTGGTGTTGTTGATCAAGGCGGGCTTCTTGGGCGAGGCCCTAAAAAAGGCGACGGACCAAAATGATACCTTTAGGAAATAACTAATCTTTCTTAGGCTCCGGTATCAGCCGGGAGGCTACGATTCCCACGATCAGCGACAATGAAATTACGGCCAACGAAAGTATTTCCGGAAGCTCTATTTTATTGGAGAATATCATTTTAAGTCCTACAAAGGCCAAAATCACCACCAGACTATAGTTGATAAACCTGAATTTTTGCAACATACGGGACAATAGAAAATACATCGATCGAAGCCCTAGAATGGCCAAGATATTCGAACTGAATACAATAAATGGGTCCGAAGTGATCGCCAAAATGGCCGGGATGCTGTCGAGCGCAAACAGGATGTCAGTAATCTCTATGATGATCAAGGCAATGAACAAGGGCGTTGCCGCCCTTACGCCGTTTTGCTTTACAAAAAAATGATTGCTTTCGATTTTACCGGTGATGGGGTATATCTTTTGGACCTGTCGGAAGACAAATGATTTAGAGGGGTCGTAATCCTCGCTTTCCCCTTTTAACATTTTAAAGGCGGTAAAGAGCAGGAATCCTCCAAATACGTAGATAATCCAATCGAATTGGTTGATGAGTGCCACCCCGAACAATATGGTCAATCCCCGAAAAAAAATGGCTCCGATAATGCCCCAAAACAATACCCGGTGCTGGTATATAGGTGGAATTTTGTATGTCGAAAAAATAACGGCAATCACAAAGATGTTATCGATGCTTAGGGAGAGTTCGATCAAATATCCGGTGATGTACTTGATTACGGCATTGTTTGGCGTCAATTGGTTAGGATTATCGACCAGACCACTGGAAAAGAGCCAATAAATAACACCGCTGAAACTTAAGGCCACTGTGACCCAAATCGCGGTCCACATGCTGGCCTCTTTACTCCTCACGATATGTTCATGTTTATGGAAAACACCTAGATCGAGGGCCAAGAAGACAAGGACCAAAGCAATAAAAAGAATCCAAACCAGCATAAATGACTAATGAAGTTGCGAATATAATCATCATTTATGGAAAGAGGCGAAAGCGTGTAAAAGTTTCATTCCAAATCCGTAAATCACCGTCCAGTTGCCATCGTTGATCGATTTTTTTGGAGTACCAATTGATAAAACAGGCTGCCCAATACATATGTTTTCAGCATCAATGGACCTTTTATCGGTATTTTAAGACCGTTTGTCGATAAAGCATAAAAAGTATGATAAGTACATCATGATGGGGGCCAAGAAAAACGAATTTTCTTTACATTCGGTCCTGATAAATTTGTCGTAGCTAATGAAAAGCAAACTTGCAATGGTACTATTTGTAGGCATTTCACTATGCCAAGGGGAAGCCATTTTTTCACAGGCGGTTGAAACAGGGGTTCAATCGAACGAGGTAACGGCGGTAGACGAGGAACAAGGACCAATGATTTTCAAGTTCGAACCCGATTACCTGTTGACCGTCGAAGATCGGAAACAACAAATACTAAGATATCGGGCAATCATCGATACCATGAACATCAGCGAACGCAAAAGAAGGGCCCTTTTGAAAGATCTTTATAAAAATGGGCATACCGCACGTTTTTCAAAGGCACTCCTGGCCGATACAAAGTTCGAAGACATAGAATAGGCCGATTTAACCCTTATGAATTGTGGGATTGGGGTTTTCGCTATCGAGAAGCGCGTCCCGCGCCCTCAATTATCTCGATTTCATTTTGGACTTGCGTTTTTGAAGTTGCCTTTGAAGATCGTCAACCGATTCTGCGATGGAGGCTTCAAATGAATCATTGCTGGCCTCTGCGAACAACCTCGGCCCAGGGGCACTCAATCTGATGTTACAGATCATACCCGTATCGGGTTCCGATGTGTTTTCTGTTTTGAAGAAAACATCTGCCCTGACGATAAAATCAAACTTGTCAAATAGTTTTTCGATTTTCTTGGCCGCCAAAATTTCCAAACGGTTGCTTGCTTTGACGCCGTCATACTCGAAGTTGATGTTCATAGGTTAGGATATGATTAATTCTTATGAAAAATAAGCCGAACGAATGGG
This sequence comes from uncultured Flavobacteriaceae bacterium, assembly GCA_963760375.1. GTDB lineage: Bacteria > Bacteroidota > Bacteroidia > Flavobacteriales > Flavobacteriaceae > Pelagihabitans. The sequence goes on from CAVXCS010000005.1 coordinate 1,298,210, forward strand.
TTTACCAAATAATTCTTTCCCTGTAATTCTTAATTAACTATCAACAAAACGTTAAACTCTGCCAAATAGGGTATTGGCCATTACCATTGCACGAATTAATTGCTTAACTTTTAGGAACCTACAATGACTTTTGTTGAACCCTAAATCCTATTTTATGATCAATTCACTGGAAACCGTCGGGCCCGAACACCGGGAGGCAGAAAAAAATACCCTCACCCTCAAATTGGAACGCCATCAGAACGACCTTTCGCAACTAAAGCGAAAATTGAATTCCTATATTTGTGAACCCACCACCTATAGCTTGTTTGAACGTATGGAATCTTTAAAGAATGCATTGGAAAAGCTCCGGCGCGACAATGCCGAAATCATTGCGGGCGTTAAAGAGCACAAACGAAATATGGAAGACTATGTCGGGCGGATCAAGCAGCAGTTCATTCAGTTCAATCAACTGCAACAGGGAATCGATGACTATATCGAAGGGGCAAGGCATTGTTGATTTTTTCCCTACTTCCGAGTTGATAATTTAATAGAATGTAAGCCTTTTACTTCATGGTATTTTGGTTATATTGTTCCCTTGTAACCAAAATATTCAGGCTTTTATGAAATACTTTACTCCCAGAACATTTATATGCTTTTTTTTACTCGGCATTGCCGCCAACCTTGATGCGCAAAGCGTCGATAACGAGGTTTTTGACGGCCTCAAATTTCGAAGCGTGGGTCCTGCTTTCACCTCTGGTCGTATCGCCGATATCGCCATACATCCGGAAAATGAAAATGTTTGGATCGTTGCTGTTGGTTCGGGCGGCGTTTGGAAAACCACCAATGCAGGGACCACCTGGACGCCGGTATTCGATAAGGAGGCATCATATTCCATCGGCGCTGTCACCATCGATGAAGGCAATCCACATACCATTTGGATCGGTACCGGTGAAAATGTGGGCGGTAGGCACGTGGGTTTTGGAGATGGAATATACGTTAGCCATGATGATGGTGCAACATGGGTGAACAAAGGCCTGAAACAATCCGAACATATTTCTAAAATTTTGGTCCATCCAAGCAATCCCGATGTCATCTGGGTCGCCGCACAAGGGCCTCTATGGAGCAAGGGTGGGGAACGCGGCGTTTATAAGTCGATCGATGGCGGGAATAACTGGAAACGCACTTTGGGGGATGACCAATGGACCGGTGCCACCGATCTTTTGATCGATCCAAGGAACCCTGAAGTACTGTATGCGGCCACCTGGCAACGCCATAGAACCGTGGCGGCCTATCTAGGAGGAGGTCCCGGATCCGGAATCCATAAAAGTACCGATGGGGGAGAGACTTGGGTGAAATTGAGCGAGGGCATCCCCAACTCGAATTTGGGAAAGATCGGTCTTGCCATCAACCCCTTTAATCCGGATACCGTGTACGCGGCAATAGAGCTTGATCGCCTTAAGGGGGGTATTTTTAGGTCTGCCAATGGGGGCGCATCCTGGACCAAGCAATCCAATACCGTTTCAGGGGGTACCGGACCTCATTACTATCAGGAACTTTACGCTTCGCCCCATGTAGATGGGAAATTGTACCTGATGAACAACGTAGTCCAAATTTCCGATGACCACGGAAAGACGTTTAGGGCTATGAACGAAAAGAAGAAGCATGTCGATAGCCATGCCATGGCCTTCAAGACCTCCGATCCCAACTATGTGCTTTTCGGTACCGACGGAGGCCTTTATGAAAGCTTTGACGGTACGGAAAATTGGCGGTTTATCTCGAACCTGCCATTGGCCCAATATTACAAAGTCGCGGTCGATGATGCGGAACCGTTTTATCATATCTACGGGGGAACCCAGGACAACGGATCTCATGGCGGGCCATCAAGAACCCGCAGTGCGGGCGGCATTCTCAATTCGGATTGGTGGACCACCTTAGGCGCCGACGGCCATCAATCGGCCACAGAGCCTGGCAATCCCAACATTACCTATGGGGAGTTCCAACAAGGATGGTTGTGGCGCATCGATCAAACCACCGGGGAAACCGTATTTATACAACCCCAGGCCGCTTTGGGGGAACCCGCTGAACGCTTTAATTGGGATGCACCGATTTTGGTAAGTCCACATAAGCCTACCCGTCTTTATTTTGCCTCCCAAAGGGTTTGGAAATCCGAAAATAGGGGAGATGCCTGGCAACCCATTTCAAAAGACCTGACCCGCAACCAGGAGCGGCTGGGCCTTCCCATCATGGGCAGCCAACAAAGCTGGGACAATGCTTGGGACGTGAATGCCATGAGCAACTACAACACCATCACTTCGCTGGCCGAATCGCCCGTTCTGGAGGGTCTTTTGTATGCAGGGACCGATGATGGGATCCTGCAGATTTCCGAGGACGGGGGTGCAAATTGGCGCAAAGTGGAACTGGGAAGCGTCAAGGGTATCCCGGCAACCGCTTTTGTCAACGATGTTCGGGCCGACCTTTTCGATGCGAGCACCGTTTATGCGGCACTCGATAACCACAAATATGGTGATTACCGTCCCTATCTCATCAAGAGCACCGATAAGGGGAGGACATGGAGTATGATGAACGGCAATTTGCCCCAAAAGCTATTGACATGGCGATTGGTGCAAGATCATATCAAAAAAGAACTGTTGTTCGCCGCTACCGAGAACGGGGTTTATTTTAGTTCGAACAGTGGTGGGTCATGGACCCAATTGAAAGGCGGGATGCCTACCATTTCGGTTCGCGATATTACCATTCAGCGTAGGGAAAACGATTTGGTCGCGGCCTCTTTCGGCAGGGGTTTTTATATCATGGACGATATTTCCCCCATCAGGGATCTCACCCCTGCCATGCGCGAGAAGGAAGCTACCCTGTTCAATACAAAGCCGGCCTACTGGTACGTTCCCAAAGAGCCGGAATATGGGCAGGGGAATGCGGAGTATGCGGGTGAGAACGCCCCTTTCGGAGCCACTTTTACCTATTATCTGAAAGATTCTGTCGCATCCTTGGCAAGCCTTCGTAAGCTCGCGGAGAAGGGGAAGACCAGCGTTCCTTTTCCCGGCTGGGATGCTTTGGAAGCCGAAAAAACACAACAGCAACCAACAATACTGCTGACGGTAAGGGATCAACAAGGACAAGTGATCAAGGTGGTTAAAGGAAGTAATAAAAAAGGCTTCAATCGGGTCAGTTGGTCATTGGATGTTTCCGATCGTAGCGGGGAAAAGTTACAGCCCCCCTCATCGATGACGAGCGAAGATGAGGATTTCAACTTAAAAATTATGGCAACCCCGGGAACATACAGCGTTTCATTGTCCAAATTGGTCGATGGCACCTTAACGGAATTGGCCCCGGCCCAATCTTTCCAGATACTTCCCTTGACGGAAGGGGCCCTAAAAGGGGCTTCTTATGAGGAAATCGCTGCTTTTAGGAGCGATTTTGAAGCTTTCCAACAAGATATGAGCGCCACACAGGCCGTAATGAAGGAGAATAAATTGAAGGTGGAAGCCATGCAAAGGGCCTTGGAAAAAGCAAATTCCCCCTCGCCGGAATTGATGGCTAAATTGTATCAGGCCAGGGAAACCATATTGGCAATCGATTCGGAGCTCAACGGGAATCCCGCCAAAGGCGAAATAGGGGAACGCACCGAACCGAATCCCGGGAACGGCGAATTCATCGGCAATGTCGCCCTGAGCAGCAGCACTTACGGTCCCACCCCGAACCATAAGGCAGCCTTGAACGTGGCCAAATCGCAATTAAAAGTGATCAAAACCAAGCTCAATGGCTTCTTGCAAGACTTGCCGGCATTGGAGACTCAACTAAAGACCGTGGGCGCCCCCTGGATCGAAAGCCAAGGGCTGATCAGGGATTAAAGGATCACGGATTGGATTTTAGCCCGAAATGGATAAGAAGGTTTGTTTCGGGCTAAAATATAACCTATAATGCAGATCGATTTTGAAGATGGCACTGTCGTTGAAATTGGCGTTGAGTTGGTTACGGTCGTTGCCGAATATATATTGAAGCCACTGAAATATCAACTTTGTCGCGCTTGTCGAAAACCCGATACGAACGAAAGAAAGCATAGTCCAATTTAAAATCCAGCAGCAGGGCAGGGGTGATTTGGTACTTGAGATAGGAATGAATCTAATTGAAATTTTTGTTTATATAATAATGATTATTAGTCTCATTTTTAATTATATAGAAAGTTTCTATGCCGTCAAAATTCATTTCGGTCCACGAAGTTTCGCTTAACTGATAATTAAGATCTACCCGTATCGGCAATAAGAGGTTTGCTTCAAAGCGGTCGTCCTGGCCGCTATAATAAAGACCCAAGAGCGTTACGATCAGGGGGCCATATGCCTCATTGTTCACAAAAAGGCCCAGCGAATGTTTTAAACGGGCCGATTTGATTTTTGTTACCAAGGTCAGCATCCCCAATTGTGCCCCGCTTTTAAATCCTGATGGAAATCGGTCGCGATCTTCGGGACGATCATATAGGTGGCGCTCCAAACTTCGCCATATCGTTGATGGAGCCCTAAGTTCAATCCAAGTACATATAAAGCAGTGGTTTCGGGTAGTTGGAGGTCTAAAATCAGTTGGGTGCCATTCCCAAAAAAACCGGTAAGCAAGGTCGATTTCTCGCCAAGAACCACCGGCAGGTTCAATTCCAGGGCCCATTCTTTGATTCTTGTTGAACCCGGCACTTCTTCAAAATTAGCGTTGGGCGTGGTGGCGTAATGGAATTTTCCCAGATCGAGATAGTCCTGCCCACAAGAACCGACAAGGCGTAAACACAAGACAAAGACCAAGCCATATTTCATAGTGATGCCTTTAAACATGGAGAAAGGTATATACTTCACCTAATTCACAAGCCATTAAGATTATTTTATTTTGGATTGGGGCCACAATTCAAAAATAATTCCCCAACTTAGATTGGAGATTCCCCTCCAACCCTTAATCCACAATCGTATGAAAAACATCGGAATAGGTGCTTTCGACCTCTTTTTGCACTTCAAAAAAAACAATGGCACCAACCGTACGATATCCTATTTGTTGGTGTTGGCCGTCTTGAACTTGTCCACAAGCTGTTCCTACTATAAAGTGAAGGATATTCAAATTGACAAAGATCAATTGGCTCAGCAGATTCAAACGTTCAATGCAGCGCGTAATTATGCCATCATCAACAAGACATGGCATTTGGAGAATTTGGTGGTGAACGATGACGAACGCACCATGTCGGGAACGGTACAGGCCCTATGGACGGAACACAGCTATGAAAAAATACGGGAATCCAAAAAAACACATCGGTATAAAAAGGACGAAAAGCAACCTTTGAACGAGCTCTATTTTACGGTTACGATGGCCAAATCACCAATGGCGGGCGAATCCTTGACCATACCCTTCGAGAATATCACTGCCATATCCGTAAATGATAAAAATACGGGGCGTACCGTATTAAATATTGCCGCCGGTACCATTGGTGCCTTTTTCGCCACGATGCTCATCATCGTTGCCCTAAAAAGTTCTTGTCCGTTCGTCTACGTCAAAGATGGCACAGCTTACGTTTTTCAAGGGGAACTCTACCCGGGGATTATCACGGCCAACCTGCAACGATTGGATTATTTGCAACTACCGGATATCCAGACCGAAGCCGGTCAACTGATATTGAAAGTGACCAATGAACTTAGAGAAGTGCAATATACCGATATGCTTCAGTTATGGATCATTGAACATGAAGCCGGAGAATTGGTGGTACTGGATAAAAACGGTCGGCCACAGTTTTTTTCCAACTTGCACCCGCCAGTGTCGGCCATTGATGAAAACCATCGGGAGGTCGGGCAGCAAATTGGAATGAAAGACAATATTTTCCATAATTTCAATGATGACCTCAATAATACCACGAGTACGAGAAAACTCGAGCTGAAATTTAAAAGGCCGAAGGGCTCTCAAAAGGCCAAATTACTATTAACTGCGAAGAATTCACTTTGGTTGGATTATGTCTTTGGCAGGTTCAATGCGCAGTTCGGCGCGTATTACAACCAATTCCAAAAAGACCAACAGCAGGTATCCGCCGCTCAGGGGCAGCAATGGGCCATAGATCAGCACATTCCCCTATCCGTATCTATAAAGACCGATAAGGGCTGGGAAACGATCGATCGTATAAATACCGTCGGACCCATGGCAACCCGGGATATTGCAGTGCCCATCGACCTGGGCGACATATCTGGAGACAGCGTTGAAGTGCGATTGGAAGCCGGATTTATGTTTTGGGACCTCGATTATGCGGCCATCGATTTTAGTGAGGACCGCCCATATGAAATCACCAAGTTAAAACCGATTTCGGCCTTTGACCAAAACGATCGGGATGTCGCTTCGCTCTTGGCGTCGGGAGATGGCCAATACTTTGTGCAACCCGAGGTCGGCGATCAGGTTGAAGTACGGTTCGTTTCGCCACAAATGAACCCTGAAAAATTGCGCGCCACTTTTTTAGTGAACAAGGGCTATTATAATTATATCAGGAATTATGAGGGCATCCCCGATTTTGAAAGGCTAAAAAAGTTCAGGAACAAGAACACCTTCACCCGTTATTCCGAAAATGCCTATAAAGAAATTATGGCCATTGACCGACCTGAAAACGCTTCATTATGATCGATACAATCGAGACCAAAGCAATTTTAAAGGCCGGGCCGGCAAAGCGTGACGGAACAACTTCCGTGAAACAAGTCGTGCCCCAAATGATATCAGGGATCAGGATGCGACTGCGGCATTTCGTGCTCAAGACCACCCTTTTAAGAGTAGCGGTGCAATGTTATGGCGACCCAGTCGATTGGTGGCGGGCCTTGCGCCATTTGGTGCAGTTACGAAGGCGATTTTTGGGCGACCATCGCCTCCAGAAAATGGCCATTGTGGCCGACAAATATTATATGGGCCTATACACTCCAGGATGGAACAGCCAGGTGTACCGAACCTTCATCGCTTCCCAGCTCAACGACTTCAAACCGGTGCGGATTAAGGTGAATCGGTTCAATACGGTATTCATGGCAATCACAAAAAAGTGTGCCCTACAATGCGAGCACTGTTACGAGTGGGACCAATTGAACCGAAAGGATATCCTCTCCACCGAGTCCTTAAACCTCATGGTGGCCCAATTGCAGGGGCAGGGGGTAAGCCAGATCCAATTTTCCGGGGGCGAGCCGCTCTTGAAAGTGGATCGTTTGGTACAGGTGCTCGAAAATGCAAGGCCCGGCACCGAATTTTGGGTGGCCACCTCCGGTTATCCCCTGAACATGGATAACGCCCGATTGCTAAAAAAAGCGGGACTTACGGGGGTGATCATCAGTTTGGACCATCATGTACCGGAGAAGCACAATACGTTCAGGGGGTTCAAGGAAGCATACCAATGGGTCGAGACCGCCGTTTGCAATGCTGTTGAAAATAATCTGGTTACGGCGCTCAGCCTTTGTGCGACCCGCGATTTCATCAGCATGGAAAACCTGATGGCCTATATGGAATTGGCCAAAAAACTCCGGGTTTCCTTTGTACAATTACTGGAGCCCAAGGCCGTGGGCCATTATGCCTCCCAAGAGGTACATTTATTGCCCGAACAGATCGCCATTTTGGAAGATTTTTATCTAAAACTGAATTTTGAAAAGGCCTATGCCGAATATCCCATTGTCACCTATCATGGTTACTATCAGCGCCGGCAGGGCTGTTTTAGTGCCGGGGTCAAAGGATTGTACGTCGATACCGATGGGGAGATGAACGCTTGTCCGTTTTGCCATACCCAAAATGGCAACCTATTGGCAGACGGTTTTGAGGAAAGGCTCGAAAACATGCGCGCTTCTGGATGTCCCAGTTTTTTAAACAAACCTGTATCCCATGTTTTTTAAAGAGTGGTCCACGGTCGAGGGTATGGCATACGCCACGCTGTTCTTTATTGCGCGTTACATGGCTATCGCGGGTTTGTTTTACCTGATTTGTTATACCGTCTGGAAGAATAGGTTCAAGAGTTATAAAATTCAACGAAAATGGCCCAAGTTAAAGCAATTGAGGGCCGAAATAGGCTACTCTTTGCTCACTTTTGCGATCTATGGAGGGGCGGTATGGCTTTTCCTGTACTGGATCGCGACCGGAACTACACAAAGGTACGAAGCCATAGCGGATTTTGGCCTGCCCTATTTCGTGATCAGCGTAGGCATTATGGTCGTTTTGCACGATACTTATTTTTATTGGACGCACCGATTGATGCACCATCCCAGATGGTTCAAATGGATGCACCGTACCCACCACCGCTTTCATGCACCGACCCCTTGGGCGGCCTTTGCCTTCCATCCATTGGAATCAGCGGTGTCTCTGGGCATCATTCCCATCATCATTTTTGGCATCCCATATCACCCTTGGGCCCTAATGTGCTTCATCACCTTGATGACGCTCTATAACATCAGCATCCATTTGGGCTATCAGTTGCCGGGCATGTGGTGGACTTCGATCCAAAATACCGCCAAGGACCATGACCTACATCATAGCAGTGGAAAAGGGAATTATGGCCTATATTTTAGGCTATGGGACCGTTTGATGGGTACCTATCGCCCTGTAACAAAGCGGACAAATCCGCATCCTTACAGCAACGAAAAACAACTACAATGAACAAAAGTACTTTCCTGGGCCTTCTGATATTGGGCCCTGCGGGCGCTTGCCTCGCTCAAAACACTCCCTTGGATACCGAAAATCACTTTAAAGAACTGCCCCGATCGGAACTGTTCATCTTGGGCAGTTTTCATTTCCAGGATGCCGGACTCGACAGTTACAAGCCCCAATACGATATCGATATCCTATCTGCCGAAAAACAGCTGGAATTGGAAGCGTTGCTTTCGGCCATCGAACGCTATAATCCCACCAAAATCGCCATCGAGGCCAAACGTACCTCACAAGCGCGCATCGACTCGCTCTATTACGAATTCCTTGCCGGTCGCTTTGAACTGAAGGCCAATGAGATCTATCAGATCGGCTTTCAGATGGCAAAACGCCTCGGACATCCAAAAGTGTACGCGGTCGATGCGTCCGCAAGGGGGTTCGACAGCAATCTTACCGAAACGGAATATCAGGAGAAACATGCCTATTTTTCGGAGCGGATGGGGCCACGGGCAATGGCCAGGGAAGAAGCCCTGAACGATTCCTATATGGCGCTTTATGCCGATGATGATCAATTAAAGACCAAGGTGTCGCTACTCGATTACTTTTTGTACCAAAACAGTGCGGTACGGTTGAGCCAAGGCCATGGGCATTATTTGATAGGGGATTTTAAAATGAACGAAAAGGAGGACTATTTCGGGGCCGACGGGGCCATTTGGTGGTACGATAGGAATATCAGGATCTTTGCCAATCTGCTCGACATCAATGATCCGGGGAAAGACCGGGTGTTCTTGTTGATCGGTTCGGGCCATGTGCCTCTCCTGAAGTTTTTGGCCGATGCCTCGCCCGACTTCAACAACAGACAACTGCAGGAGTTCGTGACCGACTAGATCGATCTTGAACGTCCCGGACTATCAAAAAACATCAAAAACATAGCCCAGGAGCCAATATAGGATCAGGAACACCACTATGGTGCCGACGCAACCACATCGGCCGCCCCCGATTTTTTTGGCACCGATACCTGCGATAATGGCACGGACAAGATTCTTCATGACAAACGAATAAGTCCATGAAAAGTACAAAAATAGTTTGGGCATTCCTTAAAACAACCAGACTTTGTTTGTTTCTTAAAATGACCCCTTAAGCGGCCCAAAACTTCCATCATGGCATAATTATTTTTTTCGCAACTTTGCCATCTGACAAGGGCGTTTATGAAAGTAAATATAGTTTTATGGGTGTTGCTGTTTGCGATGTTTTTGGGCTGCAAGGAGACCGCTAAGGAACATGCGACGGACAGTGTTAAGGTATCTGAGCCTGAAAAAAAGATCCCGCGCCCTGGCCTTTTCGAAGATCTGGAGGGCCATCCGGTGGCCTTGGCCGATTATAAGGGCAAAAAAGTACTGCTCAATTATTGGGCGACCTGGTGTAGGCCCTGTATCGAAGAGATGCCCTCTTTGTTGCGGTCACAGGCCCTTTTGGAAAAAGAGAACTATGTCGTTTTATTGGCCTCGGACCAGTCGGTCGAGACGATCAAGAAATTCAAACAGGCCCGAGGCTTCGATTTCAACTATTTAAAATTCAACGGATCGCTCGCCGAACAACAGATCGATGCCCTGCCGGTGACCTTTATTTATAACGAAGCAGGGGAGCAGGTCGAAAAAATATTGGGCGGTGTCGATTGGGACGCCCCGGAAACGATCGAAATGCTGAAGAAGGTACGTTGATGGGAATATCAAATTTCAAATCCAAAAGAGCATGATGAGTATTAAAGTAAATAAACATATGAAGATTTATAAGTATTTGATAATATGTATTTTATCATTTTATATAACTTCTTGTTCGGAATCCCCCAAAATAGAAAAGGCTTTGGTAAAAGAAGTGGCTTTAGCGGCAGGGGCGGGCAGTGCCTTGCCCTATTTGTATTCAAATGGTGAGCGGACCCTTTTGTCTTGGGTGGAAGAGGAAGGGGATAGCTTGGCAAAACTGCGGTATAGCGAATTGAAGGACGGTCAATGGCTACCTCCCAATGACATTTTGAAGGGCAGCGACTGGTTCGTGAACTGGGCCGATTTTCCCATGATCCTTGGGAACAAGGGCAATCTCATGACGCATGTGCTCAAAAAATCCGCTTCCGACACCTATGCCTACGACGTGAAGCTCAGTTTATTTGAGGGAGACAAGACACAATGGGCCACGAATATCCCGCTAAATACCGATGGCACGCCCACGGAACATGGTTTTGTTTCGGGACTTCCCATGGCCGACGGCTCTTTTTTCGTCACCTGGCTCGATGGGCGAAACACCTTGGAGCGAGAAGACGGATCGCGCGGGGCCATGACCCTGAGAACTGCCGAAGTTTCGGCCTCGGGTGTCGTCAGTAGGGAGACCGAGGTGGATTCGGCTACCTGCGACTGCTGCCAAACTTCTGCGGCGATGACCCAAAACGGACCGGTCGTGGTATACAGGGACCGTTCTGAAGAGGAAGTGCGCGACATTGCAATCGTTCGGCAGGTCAACGGGATCTGGACGGCACCCACATCAATACACGCAGATGGTTGGAAGATCAAGGGCTGTCCGGTGAACGGCCCCAAGGCGGCCGCACGGGGAAATGCCCTGGTCGTGGCCTGGTTTACGGCGGCAGGGGAGAAACCCATGGTAAAAATCGCCTTTTCGGGAAATGGGGGCGCCCAATTTGACGCTCCGATCACCATATCCGATATACGGCCCATGGGTAGGGTAGATGTTCTCATGACCGACGGATCTACCGCGTTGGTCAGTTGGATGGAAACCCTGGGCGAAACGGCCGAGATCAAAGCGGTAAAGGTCGAACGGAACGGTAAAAAATCTGAACCGCTCACCATCACCCCCTTGGCGGCCTCCCGTAACACGGGTTTCCCCCAAATGGAACTGGTGGGTGATCGGGTCTATTTTGCATGGACCGATTTTGCAAACGATACCACGACCATAAAGACCTCCTATGTGTCGGCGGAGCGTTTCTAAATAAGGTTCGACCTGCCATCGGCAGCAAATTGAAACCAAAAAAGGGCGCTGAGCAAGCGGATCAAAGCCCAGAAAGACTTGTCGTACCTTTAAGGCGACACACCAAACCCTGTTCATGGATACGCGAAAGGCCCTTTTTTTTATGCTGATAAGTACCTTGGCCTTCACTGGAATGAACGGACTTTTAAAGTACCTGACCGCATATAGTGCATACGAGGTGGTTTTCTTCAGGGCCGCGGGATCGCTCTTCTTTACTTTCGGTTATTTGTGGAGCAGGGGCATCCCTGTACTGGGGACGCACCGTAAACTACTGGTTTTGAGAGGAGTAATAGGGGCCACTTCCATGCTTTTGTTCTTTATGGCCATCCATTATATCCCTTTGGGTCCGGCCGTTGCAATGCGGTATATAGCGCCGATTTTTGCGGCCATTTTCGCCATTGTGTTGCTCAGGGAAAACATCAGGCCCGTACAATGGCTCTTTTTTATCGTGGCATTTTTAGGGGTGGTGGTGCTCAAGGGTTTCGACAGCAGTATCCCGGCCATAGGGCTCGTATTGGTGCTCTTATCGGCCGTTTTCAGTGGCCTGGTATATATCGCCATCCGCAAGATCGGCCTAAGGGAACATCCCGTGGTCATCGTCAACTATTTTATGTGCGTAGCAGCGGTCATGGGGGGCGTCATGGCCATATTCCATTGGAAAACGCCCACGGGCTGGGATTGGGCGTTATTGGCCAGTTTGGGGGTCTTCGGCTATTTCGGGCAGTTGTTCATGACCAAGGCTTTCCAGATCGGGGAAACCAATTTGGTCGCGCCCCTAAAATATATCGAAGTACTGTTCGCGGTGATCATTGGGGTCGTTTTTTTGGGGGAAAATTATTCGGTCTGGAGTTTTGTGGGCATGGCGATGATCATAGGCGGACTTTTGCTGAACATCTGGTACAAGGAAAGACGGCTTCGGCAGGGTAGTACTTAAATGTGGGCTTCACACAGTAAGATTCCTAGGGGAGAAAGACCATGGTCGGCAGGTTCCAAAATATTCTATTTTACATAATATAAATTATGGAACAATTCGTTTAGTAATTTGTGTATAGCCCGCAAGGGCTATTTTGCATAATACAAGATATGGCTTCTTCAGAACCATATCGGATGGTATTATGTAAAAACAAATTACGGCTATTGCTCTTTTTTTGCTTGCCAGGAAAAACTATGGAACAATTCGTTTAGTAATTTGTGTATAGCCCGCAAGGGCTATTTTATATAGTATTAGATATCACCGTCTTTAGGCTCAAATCGTCAACAAATCGACTTTAGGAGATTCACGAATTCCTTAATTTAAAATAATTACGACATGAGTAATTATGTAAAAACAAATTACGGACCATTACCCTAATTTTAATCAGTAATAAAAAATATTTGACATCATTCAGTTATGGCGACAGCCATCTTACTCGATGATTACGCTGGATTTTAGGTCCAATCCGTTTGCTCAAAGCGCTGTTGATATTCGAAAGCCATAATGCATGGTAGGCGCTTTGCGAGGGCATCTTTCAGATGCTGCAGCATCTCGTCCCAATTCATATTTTCGGAAAGGAGTTGGCAAGCAAGTATTACGGTGATTCGTCCCTGCGCTCCGATTGAATATCCTTGTCGTTAACGATTTAATCTTTATTATAAGAATTGGAATAGCTATTTCATTATTATTGTATGTAGATAGTGCAACTTAGACCAGTAGCCTTATGGAAGCCAATAAAAACATGAAGAGATTTGGTACTTTTGGAGGCGTCTTCACGCCAACCCTATTGACTATTCTGGGGGTAATCATGTATCTGCGCTTAGGCTGGGTCGTTGGTAACGCAGGACTTCTTGGCGCCTGGATCATCATCATTATTTCCTTCTTGATTACCCTCTGTACGGCACTTTCCATGTCGGCGATAACGACCAACATTCGCATAGGTGCCGGGGGTGCTTACGCCATAGTATCACAGGCGCTTGGATTGGAAGTCGGGGGCAGCTTGGGCATTCCTAGGTATATTTCCCAAGGGTTGGCCGTTACCATGTATATCTTCGGGTTTAGGGAAGGATGGCTCGGTATTTTTCCAGGCCATAGTCCGTTTTTAGTGGACATCATCGTTTTTGTAGTACTCTTTGGGATTGCCTATATCAGTGCCAATCTTGCCATTAAGACCCAGTTCATTATTATGGGTATCATCGTATTTTCATTGATTTCCATAATTGTTGCCGCTTACGAAGGTTCAATGATTGTCCCAACGGCTGAGGCGATTGGTTGGGGCTCTTTCAAGGGTTCCGTCGAAAATGGATTCAAAGGCAGCGACTTTTGGATTGTTTTTGCCGTTTTTTTTCCTGCGGCCACCGGTATAATGGCCGGTGCCAATATGTCGGGCGAATTGGAGGACCCAAAAAAAAGTATTCCGCTAGGTACCCTGTGGGCGATCGGGGTTAGTTTTATCATTTATATGCTCCTGGCTTTCTGGATCGCTCGCAGCGCAACGGAAACGGAACTTCTCAACAACTATTATGTCATGGTAGATAAGGCGTATTTCGGGCCGCTGGTTATTGCAGGAATTTTGGGAGCTACATTTTCCTCGGCTCTTGCTTCCATCGTTGGCTCGTCGCGAATTTTATTCGCCATGGGCGAACATAAGGTATTGCCATTTTCAAAGTTTCTGGCATGGCAAAGTGCCACCGGACAGCCACGAAATGCGATGTTGGTCACGGGGGTGCTGATCTTCTTGACCATGTTGTTACGAAACATAAATGCGATCGCGCCGCTGGTGACCTTATTCTTTCTGATTACCTATGCGATGATAAACATCGTAGTCATTATCGAGCAAAATCTTGGATTGATCAGTTATCGTCCCCTATTTAAAATCAATAAGTGGGTGCCTTGGTTTGGATTGATATCCTCAATTTTTGCCATGTTCATCATCAACCCCACCATTAGCCTTCTTTCCATAGCCATTGTCTTAATGGTGTATTGGTATCTATCACGTCAAAATTTGGAAACCCCTTTTGAAGATATGCGGTCGGGGCTGTTCGTATCTTTTGCGGAATGGGCCGCAAAGAACACTTGGGGAATGAAAAAAATGCAACAACGGGCTTGGAAGGCCAATATAATGGTACCTGTACGTGACGTCAATGGGCTAAAAGGAACATTTCTCTTTTTAAGGGATATCGCAAGTCCCAAAGGGTCTATAAAATTATTGGGGATTGAACCCTTTTCAGAATCCAGTTCCCTGGCACAGCAACTGGAAGCTATTTCGGCCTCTTTCAGAAATAAAGGTGTTTTTTCGTCTTCCACCGTTATATATACGGAAGAATTTACGAAAGGAATCAACTATGGAAGTCAAGCCTTACAAGGCGCTTTTTTTAGGCCCAACATTATCTTTTTGAATCTGCAGCAACACGACGATTATGAAGCAGAGCTCAGGCCCATCATGCGTGAATCCATTCGCTTGGAAATTGGTGTGCTGCTGTATTTATCGCATCCCACAGCGCGCTTGGGCGAGCGCAGCACCATCAATGTATGGGTAAGTGATCGAAAGGGCAATTGGAATTTGGGCTGGGATATCGGTAATTTAGATCTTTCCATTTTAGTGGCCTATAAACTAAAAATGAACTGGGGCGCCAGCATTCGACTGATTACGGTAGTCAGCGATCCGGCTGAAAAAGAATTGGCTGAAGAATTCATGAAGTCCCTTATAACCCTGGCCCGATTAACGCAGACCATTACGGAAGTGCATGTAGGTGATTTCAGGGATATCGTTCTTAAAACGCCTGCTGCAGATTTGAATATTTTCGGTATGGAAGAAAACCTGAAATTCGAATTTGTTGAGGAAATGTCCAGCAAGACGTCAAGCTCCTGCTTATTTATTAAAGATTCCGGCCATGAGAGTATTTTGGCCTAAAGCATTGTAATACGAATTTTTTATATATCCATTACCCACACCCATCTATCCCCCCTCACACGCTTTGCAGGCTATGGAGGGCATTTCCGTCGTACTGCTGAATAAGATTCTCATAAACAACAATCCACTATTGATGTAAATGATGCTCATGAAATGGTTTTAGGCATTTTATGGCCATAAAATTAATTTTTTTTGAATTAAGATCAAAGAAATTGCGATTTTATTAGGATTTCTGCAAAAAAAGAGTAGATTGTAGGTAAGCAATTATAAATAAAACAAATATATGAGGCAACTAAAGATCACGAAACAAATTACAAACAGAGACACCAAATCCTTAGAAAAGTACTTTCAAGAAATATCAAAAATTGATTTGATTACCGCTGAGGAGGAAGTTGAACTGGCCAGAAGAATACGTGAAGGTGATCAAATTGCCCTAAATAAATTAATCAATGCGAATTTACGCTTTGTGGTATCCGCCGCAAAACAATATCAAGGAAGCGGTTTACGGCTTTCGGATCTGATCAACGAAGGAAATATAGGATTGGTGAAAGCGGCCAAACGTTTTGACGAAACCAGAGGTTTCAAATTTATCTCCTATGCCGTATGGTGGATCCGACAATCGATGTTGCAAGCGATGTCTGAACAAGCGCGCATGGTACGGCTGCCCTTGAACAAGATCGGGGAAATCAGCAAGATTAAGAAGGTATACTCCTCTTTGGAACAGACTTTTCAGCGGCCCCCAAGTGCAGTGGAAATTGCCAGGGAGCTCGATATGAGTGCGGCACAGGTTAAACTCGCTATCAAAAATTCAGGAAAACATTTATCCATGGACGCCCCTTTTGAAGAAGGGGAATCTTCCAATCTATACAACGTAATACAATCGAAAGGATCGGCAAGTCCCGATGCCCAAATGATCAAAGAGTCACTTAGTACCGATATCGAACAAGTTTTAAAAACACTGCCCAGAAGAGAAAGTGAAATCCTTCGGCTCTATTATGGTATTGGCGAACGATCCCCAAAGAGCCTGGGCGAAATTGGCGAACTCTTTGACATCACCAGGGAACGTGTTCGGCAAATCAGGGAAAAAGCAATCCGGATGCTGCGAAAAAAATCGCATAACAAAGTGCTGCAAACATATCTTTAAAATATATTTTGAATTCATGCCGACTTTTAAAAGTCGGCATTATTTTTTGCGCCAATTCCAATGATTATCCTTTACGATAAAATTGGGCAACGACTACCGGGTTCATTCAAATATTGTTATATTTAATCATCTGAAATAACGATTACCCTAATGATATAATTTTAATCCTTAAAGCCATAATACCATGAACCGACTCAAAGAACTGAAATATTTTACCCTGATCATGCTCCTGTTCGCCTTTGTTGCCGCAGGATCCTTGAGCGCTTGTAGGGACAAAAAAGAGAAAGAAGGCACCGAACAGGCCGGGGAACATCCGGAAGGGGAAGAACATCCCACTGAAGCCGGGGAGGCCGGAGAAGAGCATCCTGAGGCTGAAGAACACCCCGAAGGTAACGAACATCCCGAAGGTGAGGAACATCCGAAGGATTCCGTATCAGGGTAACGATACCAAGTTTTCATCGTTTTTGTGCCCGGGTTTTCGTCGGAACGAAAAGAACGTTTTGGCGAACACTGGCCTATTCCCTTCTTCCATCACCGGATAGGCGAGGAAATTGATCGGTCCCGATTGGGGGCCCGGTTCTATGCCAAGATCACGTCCACGGCTGAATTCAATGCGATTTGCCGGATGGCGGCCGAAATAATAGGTTGCCAAAGCCGTGTATTTGTTGGCCTCGCTGATATCAACGGGCCACCATTTGCCCTCGGCGTAAAATTCTGCCCAGCAGTGATAGCCATCGATGCCGCCTTCATCCCGATCCGACGGGATCGAGGCGCCCACGGCGAACCGTGCAGGGATGCCCGCCGACCGTGCCAAAGAGATGAACAAGGAATGGAACTCCGTGCAGTTGCCGGTTTTCACGTCACAGGCATAAACGGCGTCACCATTTCCGTAATTCCCGAACTTCATATATTTCATATTGTCGATGACATAATCATATAAGGCCCTGGCCTGCATTATGGTGCCATCATTGCGCTTGTTGCCGATAATGGAATCCGCAAGCATTTTAAACCGGTCCCCTACCGGCATCAACAAACTGGCCTCCAGATATCTTGTAGGAGAGGCTTTTTCCTCATAAGGCATTTTCTCAAGCCGTTCAACATCGTATACGATTTCAACGGTCTTTCCACTTTCTTCGGGACTGAGTTCCATAAATAAAACGGAATTGCCATTTGCCTTTTCCTCCAGTATTCGATAATCAACAGGAGCCCTGAGCGAGGTCATTACGACGGTTTGAAAACGATCGCTCTGTGGCACGGGTAGCCACATTTTAGCCGCTTCCTGCATCTCCGGCAACGTCACCTCATAACGAAATTCGAATCGGTCCTCCCCTTCAATGACCCCAAGCAAATTGTTTGAGGCGTTTTGTACCGGCACCCGATACCAGGTCTTGTCCTTTCTTTGTTTCCAAGTATAGAAAGGTTTGCCATTGAGCTTGTGCAAGGTGGTTTCCGTGACCGACATGTTCCCGGGATCTCCTTCCAGAAAAAAATCGACATCGTAAACATCCCCGCTCACATCGGCCAGATCAACACAGGCAAAATGGCGTTGGGGCCCTAAATTGGATAGGTATTCGGTATGGACGCGTACCAATTGCAAGCGAAGATCTTTGCCGTCTGCGCTCATGTTGAAATACCCGCCGCCCTCTTCCACTTTCTTGGCGATATTGGCCTTGATCCCGGCCTCGATATCGGCCGTCACGACCTTGGGAACCTCCTTGGTCGAATGGGTTTTTTCTTCCGAGCCCTTCTTTGTGCTTGAATTGCAGGCCATGTTCAAGGCCAACATCATAATAACAACTATCCTTATCTCTTTCATGCCATTTCTTATAAAAATTGGATATGAATTTACGACAATTCCCCCGTTCTCCCAATTGGGATCTGCATCTTGAATAAGATCTGGCCAGCTCCTCACCTTGCTTGTCGATATCTGGGCAGAATATTAGTTATTCCCCGTGTGTTTATGCAATGGAGGGTTTCGCTGTGAGGTAAAATTGCATATCGAACCATTTTAACTAGTTTTATAAGGTTATTGCATGCTAACGAACCGACACATATGATCAACTTTTATAGAAAAATCCGGAAACAGCTGGCCAACGAAAACCAATTCCAAAAATATTTTCGTTATGCGTTCGGGGAAGTAGCCCTGATCATGATCGGTATTTTCATGGCCCTTCAATTGCAGAACTGGAACGAAGAACGCAAACAACATAATGAGTTCAAGGTAATTTTGGAACAGCTGTACAATGCCATCATTTACGATGTGGACAAGTACAAGAACCAAATGGAATATATGGCGAACCAAATTGAAAATATGGACTTTATCCTGAAAACTCCGGATTCCATTCCCAAAGAGGACTTACCCTATGTGCTGTACAACATCGGATTTGATAATTTTAAATCGTACCAATCCGATGCCCTGTTTTATATGAACGATCTGCATTCCGATTATCAAAGTTTGGAACAGAACGAGTTGGTCAAACAAATCACCGGTTACCTTAATTTAAATAGAAGTTCTCCCATCAATGATTATGACATCAACAATGATATGTTTTCCATCTTTTTGATTTCCGAAGGCATCCCCTATCCCGAAATGAACAGGGAGGATCTGAACCAGGGATGGGTAACCAACGATTCGTTGTATTACCCTGAAGAAATATTGGAGAAACTGCAACAGGACTTAAAATCAAACAGGTACCAAACCGAAATAAAAACATATCGAAGTCAGAAAATACTTTATAAACGGGGGGCGCAAGCCAAATTTAACTCTGGAAATTCAGTTCTTGAGCTCATCAAAAGGTACTATCCCGAGGTAAGGGTCATTTACGAAAATGTCGGTATCATCGGAACCGCTCTGCAAGGCTATGACGATGTGGGTGGCCGATCTACCCCCATGCGCCGTACCGATGCCAAAAATGGTATCTGGGAAGCAGAGTTGTATTTGAAGGAGGGTACCGTCAAGTTTCGCTGCAACGACAGCTGGCTGCGCAATTGGGGCGGAAATTATGGGGATGACCAATTTCCTTCCGGCAATGCCACCCCCGATGGCGATAATATCGCGGTTCCGGCAGGGAAATACCATATTCAACTCAACTTGAGCGACTTTACCTATGAGTTTACCAAAATGGAGGAAGAATAGCACGCCCATCCCCTGGCCTACAGCTCCGAACTCAACGGGTCCTATGGCACATGCCCATGTTGGTCGGAAAATTCGACCCAAGGACCGAGAACCTCCTTTTGCTCCCCACATGTTGCAGCTAGTTCTCCATAAAAAAACCGGCATGCCCATGGGCATGCCGGTTTTTACTTTTAACAATCTACGTGGATTTAGTCTTTAAGTGATTTCATATCGATGACGAATCGATAATGTACATCGCTCTTCAACATGCGCTCATAGGCCTGATTGATATCCTGTATTTTAATGATCTCAATTTCGGAAGTGATATTGTGCTTTCCACAGAAATCCAAAAGTTCCTGTGTTTCCGCTATCCCGCCGATCAAGGATCCCGCGACCGATTTACGCCCCATGATCATGGGCACGGAATGCAACATAGGATCCAATGGGCCCAGATAGCCTACCAAAACCAAGGTGCCATTGGTGTTCAAAGTACCGATATAAGGATTGATATCATGTGCATACGGTACCGTGTCTATAATAACATCAAAATGATTTTGGACGCCTGTCATTTGCGCCTCATCGGTTGATATCACGACCCGATCGGCGCCCAGATCCAGCGCATCCTGTGTTTTATTTGGAGATCTTGAGAATAAGGTGACATGTGCGCCCATGGCATCGGCCAATTTTATGGCCATATGGCCCAGGCCGCCAAGTCCGACTACGGCCACTTTGCTGCCTTTCCCAACATTCCAATGCCGCAAAGGTGACCAGGTGGTAATACCTGCGCACAATACCGGTGCAATTCCGGCAAGGTCAAGATTCTTGGGGATTTTCAAAACAAAATGTTCGTCTACCACTATGCTCTCGGAATAGCCGCCAAAGGTGGGCAGGTTCAAATGCTTATCATGGCCACCATAAGTGCCTACCCATTGTGGACAGTATTGTTCCAAGTCATTTTTGCAATTGTTGCATGCCCTGCACGAATCTACCAAACAGCCCACGGCAACCACATCCCCTTTTTTAAACTTGGCTACCCCTTCCCCTACTTGGATCACCTTGCCCACAATTTCGTGACCGGGAACTACCGGGTACACACTAAATCCCCAGTCGTTGCGAGCAGTATGCAAATCGGAATGGCATACGCCACAATATAAGATATCAATTTCAACATCCTTTAAAGTGACTTCCCTTCGTTTGATATCCATCGGTTTCAGCGCAGCAACGGACGATTCCGTGCCAAAAGCTTTAATATTTTTTACCTCCATTTTACCTTCATTTTTAAATTTATACAATTTTTTTGGTTCAAATCCAATGTATGGATTACCGGCCAACGCCTTTAGGCAAGAAGATTAAATGTACAAATTCATCCTGAAAATATTACGGATACTTATCTTTTTAAATCCCGAAAATTTTCAACCTTAAGCATGGCAAAATAGCTACTCGGTCATACCCTATTTACTTTTATGTATGGTCCTTATGGAAAAGCACGATTTCTTTGGCCCGCCCCTACTTTATGAGCTAAAAAAGTTGAAAAGCTTATTGTTCGGGACCTAAAAACATCCAAAGACGAACAAAAAATGGGATTCCGTCCCAATTGGACGAAATCCCATGTATCATTGTTTGAAAAGCTTTATTTAGACCGCGCTACTTCTGCGGTTCCCGCATCATTGTTATAGTCTTCGACCATCCTTAAAAATGCCGCTTCATACTCCTGGTTTACATATTTTCCCATTTTTTGCCTTTCCGTGAATTGGTTCCGAAGTCCGTAATGGTTGTTGTCGTAGTTTTCCTTTACCCTTTCATTGTCACCGATGAAGTTGAGCAGGTTAATGTGCATCACGTTTTTGGGGTTGTCGCTCTCTTTTTGGATCAGCAATTGAAAGTTATCTTGGATATAGGCGATCAACTTATCCCTATCCTCAAATACCATATCGGCCAATTCTTGATTGATCTTGCCCGTGGTCCTACTGTACATTTTGTACATCAGGATACGCCCATGGGCCACTTCTTCCAAGGTCATGCGTTTCGGAATCATTTTAATGGCCTTACCGGTAAGGTCGGAATACCATACGGTCTTAAAGACCCTGCCATCGTTCAAGGTAAAGCCTGTAAAATGCTTCGGTTCCATTTTTTGCTTCATTTTACCTTTGAACTTCCCTGTTTGGGTAAATTTTTCATAGTCTTTTGGGGTCATATAGGTGATGCCCTGCTGAAATCGCTGGGGGTACTCAAAGTCGATCTCGATATAGGCTTCTTGGGTTTTTCCCTTTTTAAGGTGAAGGGTCCCTTTTTGAAAGCGGTCCTGGGCACTTAGGTTAACGGCGATAAAGAGCGTTAAGAAAAGGCTGAACCAGCCATTTGAATTTTTCATGATGGATGTTTTGATAGATAGGTTTTTGTCAAATTACAACGAGCAAACGGCTTAAATATTGTTTTTCAAGGGGTTACTCAAAAAAATACGGGAATAAAACAGGCCTTGTAGCAGGCAGTAATATCCTACTGCGCCGTTCCTTGCAGACGTTGTTCCGCACTTTGTTTAGCCAATGAAGCGGTAGTTCAACATGGCAACTAAGTCATGATATCGTTGCAGTGCCAACTTTTTTTTGATTATCGGGAATGCGATGTTCCCATAAAACAGCTTATTATTTACGATCCAGCACGCTTTTACGGCCAATACAGTTCCGGTAGGCCTGCCTGTTTTAAAATAGCGTTGAACCTGGTCACGTCTTCGTTTTTAATGGTCTGCAAATCGGCGTCCAACAGTTTCCATTGCTGAAGATAATCCTGGGTAACGTCCCTCATCCCTTGCGATACGGGTAAATTGCCCCCACTGATCTCGTTCAGGAAATCCTTGAACTTGATCAATAGCCGCGCCTCGAACTGGTAATTGCTCTGGTAGGTGCGCATCTCTTTCTGTAAGATCTGTTCGATCCATTTATCAGTTGTATTGCGAAGGTCCCGGCCCTTTTCGAGCACTTCCTTGGCGGAAGAGACCTCCAGGATAAAATCCAGTTGCTGTTGAATTTTGCGAAGATCGCGAACCCCTTTTGCCATTTCGGTGGCCCCCTCATAGATCGATGACGAGAGTCGATCGCGCTCCACATAGGCTTCGGCGACGCGGTCGATGCTTTTTTCCAAGCGGGGATCGATCTTAATCTCGAATTCCTGGGTTTGTGTAAAATCCCCGATGGTCAATCGCGCTTGATACTTGCCGGGTGGCGCATCATAGGCGCTCAGGTCCCGATTGGTCGTGGCCAATTCGGTCAAACAATCGAACCGGCCCACTTTCATGTTCCATTGGTAGCGATGCGCGCCAAGGCTTTTTGCCAATTGTGGTTTTGCCAAGGTATCACAGCCCACCAATGGGCGGTTCGTCGCTTCCAAATGGATGACCTTGCCGACCGGATCCAAAATTTCCATGGACATGGGGATGTTTTCCCCGACTTCCTTGTTCAATACGTAGTGTAGCTGTGCGCCCGGAGGCGGGTTCTTGCCTTGTCCATCATCTATACTATACGCCACCGAAAGATGGGTATATACATCTTTGGGCCTGTACAGAAAGTAGGCTGCCTTGGCCACCTTGTCGGAAATCTGGTGCAGGAGCGTGAGGTCGTCCAAGATCCAAAGGGCCCTGCCCTGCGTGGCCACGACCAAATCTTGTCGTTTTACCCGCAAATCGGTAATGGGCACTTCCGGCAGGTTGTTCTGCAAGGGTTGCCACTGCATCCCATCATTAAAGGATACGAACACCCCGGACTCGGTACCGGCGTAGAGCAGTCCTTTCCGGTCGGGATCTTCCCTTACGGTCCTGGCAAAGGTATCGCCCGGGAGGCCATTGACTATTTGCGCCCACGAGACCCCAAAATCATTTGTCTTATAGATATGCGGGCTAAAGTCGTTCATTTTATAACCGGCTACCGCAATATAGGCCGTGGCCGGATCGTGTGGCGAAGGTTCCACCACATTGATGATGCTTTCTGCAAGGCCTTTCGGGGTGACATTGGTCCACGTTTTGCCGCCATCCTTGGTCAGGTGCACCAGGCCATCGTCTGATCCCACCCAAATGATACCCTCTTCGATAGGCGACTCCTCGATATTGAAGAGGTTGTTGTAGCTCTCGGCGGTAATCTGCTCATTGGAAATCGGCATTCCCCCCTTCCCTTGGTGTTCTTTGTCGTTTCGGGTGAGGTCGTCGCTTATGACCTCCCAGCTTACCCCCCTATCGGTCGATTTCATCATATATTGTGAGCCGTAATAGATTATATTGGGGTTGTGGGGCGATACGATTACGGGGCCGTTCCAATTGGCGCGGTATTTCAAATTCTTGGGCTGTTCGCCACTGATGCGTTCCGGATAGGGCCTCACCATACGGGTGTTATCGATATCACGGTCCCATTCCACGAAATTACTCGCGAAGTAGGTGGAATATACATATCTGGGATTATCGGGGTCCAAAGCCACGGTGGAAGACTCCCCCGCCCGCATGATGTCCCAGTGCATCTGCCCGATGCCGTCATCGACCACACGACTGTCGATGGCGATGGTGCTATTGTCCTGTTGGCCCGAATAAATTCGATATGGGTACTGGTTATCGGTTATCGCCCTGTAGAACTGCCCGGTAGGCTGGTTCATCAAGGTCGACCAGGTTTTCCCACCGTTATAGGTAACCGACCCCCCGCCATCATTGGCGTTGATCATGATGTCGCTGTTGTTGGGATTGATCCAAAGATCGTGATGGTCTACATGGCTGCCCGGATTTCCCGTAAACGTCTTCCCGCCATCGATCGATTTCATGGCGAAGCTGTTCATGACCCATACTTGGTCTTCGTCATTGGGATCCGCGATAATGTGCATATAGTACCAGGCACGGGCATAGGTGGTGGCATCATTGCTCGTTTGTTTGAAACTTTCTCCCGCATCGTCGGAACGGTATACTCCTCCTTCCTTGCCCAAGGCTTCTATGGCCATGTACACGATATTGGGGTTCTTGGGGGATATGGAAATCCCCATCTTCCCTTTCAGTTCGGGCAGGCCTTTGGTGATTACTTTCCAGGTCTTGCCGCCATCGGTGGTCTTATGGACCCTGCTTCCCGGTCCCCCGCTTTTCACCACCCAGGGTTTTCTCCGGAAATCCCAGGAAGTGACCATCATAAAGTTGGGATTGTTGGGGTCGAACGTCATATCAACGATCCCGGAATCTTCGTTTACATATAAAATCTTCTCCCAATGTTCCCCGCCATCTTCGGAAAGATATATGCCCCGTTCCTCATTTGGTCCCCATGGATTGCCCTGGGCGGCAACATAGACCTTATTGGGGTTTTTAGGGTGCACATATATGTCACTGATATGACGCGTAGCGGCAAGGCCCATATGCCGCCATGTTTTGCCCGCATCGATTGATTTATAGACACCATCCCCATGGGAAGTCTTGACCCCGCGAACAGGCGATTCCCCAGTGCCGACGTAAATGATATTCGTGTCGGAAGGGGCTACGGTGATATCGCCGATTCCCGTGGTATTGAAAAAACCATCCGAGATATTCTGCCAAGTGTTTCCGCCGTCGGCGGTTTTCCAAACGCCGCCACCCGTAGCGCCCATATAGTAAGTGAAAATATCATCGGGGATGCCGGTTACCGTAGTGGATCTCCCCCCCCTAAAAGGACCGATATTCCTGTATGCCATGGATTGGTAAAGGTTTTCATCGATCACAGGCACTTGTGTTTTCTTTTGGCCATGGCAAAGCGAGGCAAAGCACAAACAAGCCAAAAGCGGGTAGATGGTATTTTTCATAGGTTGGTTTCTGTTATTGTATTTCTAAATGATGGTCGGTTGCATGAGCGGTGAATCCAATTTGTGCCACACCTTGCTATAGGTCAAATAAACGCCAATAGCCGGTTTCCATAGTTCTTGCCGAACAAAATCAATAGCCTGCCGCTTGCCCGTCTTTTCTCGATTCGGAGGCTCCGGTATAGACCTTGTTTTCAACATCGACTCCGATGGCCTGGTATCCCCCGTAAATGCCAACGCCAAAGGAAATCCGATGACCTTTTTTGCGCAATTCACGGATGGTTTCATAATCGAAGCCGCTTTCAAGGTTTAGGGTCCCGCCATCGGTCATTATCGAACCTGTCGGTTGGGAACTGCCGACATGGCGCATACGGGGGGCATCCCCTGCTTCCTGCAAATTCATTCCGAAGTCTACCAGGTTCACCACGACCTGGGCATGGCCCTGGGGTTGCACCGCTCCGCCCATAAGCCCGAAACTGAGCCATGGTTTGCCATCTTTGGTGATGAAGGCCGGGATAATCGTATGGAACGGGCGTTTGCCGGGTTCAAGGGCATTGGCATGGGTTTTATCCTGCACATTGAACATTTGCCCGCGATTTTGTAAAACAAAGCCCAAGCCATCGGGCACCATCCCGGAGGCAAATTCGGAATAGATACTTTGAATGAGGGATACCATGTTCCCCTCTTTATCCGCTACAGTCAAATAAGTAGTGTTCCCAGACTCAATTTCCAGATCCCCGGCCGGATAGGACCTGGCAGACCGATCAATATCGATCAGGTTGCGTCGCTCTTCCGCATATTCCTTGGATAAAAGCTGAGTCAATGGAATTTTATTGAAGGCCGGATCTGCATAGAACCTGGCCCTATCTTCATAGGCCAATTTTTTGGCTTCCGTCAATACATGGAGGTAGTCGGTATTTCCAAAACCCATGGCAGCAATATCGAAACCCTCCAGGATATTGAGCATTTGAAGTGCAGCAGTGCCCTGCCCGTTGGGAGGGAGTTCCCAAACGTCATAGCCACGGTAGTTGATCGATACGGGCTCGATCCAATTGGAAGTATGGACAGCAAGATCTTCATAAGACAAAAAACCCCCATGTTTTTTCATATAGACATCGATGGTTTTTGCAATATCCCCTTTGTAATAGGCGTCACGACCCCCTTTGGCGATTTTTTCATAAGTATTGGCCAGATCTGGATTTTTGAAAACTTCCCCTTTTACTGGAGGTCGGCCTTTTGGGAGATAGGTTTCCGAGAAGCCCGGTTGGTCTTTTAACCCTTCATAGCTGGAGGCCATCTCATAGGCGATGACTTCCGAAACGGGGAAACCCTCCCTCCCGTATTGAATGGCCGGCTGCAGGAGGGTTGGCATAGGTAGTTTACCGAACTTTTTATGGAGGGCGTACCAACCGTCGACACAACCAGGCACAGTTACAGGGAGTGGCCCGTAAAAGGGTACATATTGCATCTCCTTTTCCAAGAAGTAGTCAATGTCCAACGCTTTTGGGGCCCGACCACTGCCATTAAATCCGTAGAGTCTTTTTTCCTTGGCATCCCAAACAATGGCGAAGATATCGCCCCCAATTCCGCAACTGGCCGGTTCTACGAGGCCCAACACGGCATTCGCAGCAATGGCGGCATCCATTGCGGTTCCACCTTTTTTAAGTATATCGAGGGCAACCTGAGTCGCCAAGGGTTGGCTCGTGGCAGCCATACCGTTCCTGGCAATCACCTCGGAACGGGTGGTAAAGGTTTCCCCTGTGAGCCGATCCTGTGACCAAATGCCAGTGGTCAGGAAAAGACTTAAAAAAGCGGAGAGTAATATTTTCATCGGGTTGGTTTTAGATTTCTAAAACTAGCAAAAAAGGAAGGGCCCGGCAAGGGTGATATTCATAAATGCCGACAGCAAGACCAATAAATCCCATTTGTCAACATATCGAACAGACCTAGTGTCCCCGCTCCATCTCCTTCAACATGGCTTTGGCGTTGGCGCCCGTTGGGCCATCGGGATCAAGCAGGATGGCCTTGTCGTAAAATGCCTTTGCCTTTTCAAGGTTGCCCGTCTTCCAATGGCATTCCGCCAAGCTGTCCCATACATTGGCGGATTCGGGAAAAAGTTTGGCGTTCATTTCGAATACAAAAAGGGCCCCCTCATTGTCGTTGGCCAGTAAATTATACGCGGCCTTGTTGAATTCAGCTTCAAAATTAAAAAACTTGTAAGCGGGATCCTTTAACCAAGCGCTGGGCTTCCGTAGCCGACGAGCTCATACTTTTCATCCATAAAGAGCTGGGTCAGGTAACCCATGGGATCTATGATAAAATTATCGACGGAAAAATTCAGGGCCGTATCCAGCACCGGGTCCTCGTTG
The DNA here is from genome assembly GCA_963760375.1 of uncultured Flavobacteriaceae bacterium. Taxonomy (GTDB): domain Bacteria; phylum Bacteroidota; class Bacteroidia; order Flavobacteriales; family Flavobacteriaceae; genus Pelagihabitans. Next base: position 1,326,158 of record CAVXCS010000005.1, read on the forward strand.
TCACTATAGTCTCGAAGGTCGTCTCCACCGCCAAATGCGGTACGGTATAATCTGCATTTTCCCATTGTGGCTTATCCTGCCACCAGGCGAAGGAAAGGTAAACAGGCAGCTTGGAATTGGGTAGTTCTACACGACGGTTGTCGCCATAGAAATTGATATTTTCCCAGTGGGCTCTCCTACAAAAATGGCATTGGTATAATTATCCAGTTCGTTCACCAAATTCTGGCAGGCCGAAAACGTACGCCGCCTATGATCACAAAGAATTTTCCGGATTGATTGATCTTTTGATGCTCTATGATCCCTGTTACTATGGGCTTATTCTTATAATTGTTGCCGCCGCCATTCAGGCGCACGTCGAGGACTAATTTCTCCACCTCGTTCTTGTCGATAAATTCGAACAGTCGTCTTATAAAATGTGGGGATATTCTCACTTGGGTCATCCTGAATCTGGCTGTGCCGAACATAAACGGCCTTTTCGGTGGGCAGGTATTCAAAATAATAGATCTTATCCAGGTTTTTAAGATACAGCGGGCTCTTTGAGCGGTCCCTTGCCCCTACCCAATCGGTATCCGGTTTAAGCTCCCCATATTGAAGGTGATCGTGCAGGGGTTCGCCGGAAGCCACCGTAGTATTAAAAACAGTTCCGTTCTTTTCCAGGGTAAAGCTGATGTTCTCTTTTAAAGTCTTGGTGATGCCCTGTGCATGCAGCACTTCGGGGATCGACCATATAAACACCGCCATAGGCCTTAAAGAATTGCTCGTTTTCGGCAGGTACAACCGGATAGATGGCCTTCAAAACCTGGTCGATGGGCATGCCCTCCACCTCAAGGATTTTGGCCCCTACCAAGGACGAGTAATCTTTATGTGCCGCATGAATAAAGGTCCCATCTTTATATTGGTAGGTAAGGATCGGTAGCTGATGAAAAGGAACTGGCCCTTCCGAAAAACGGATCCTGGTATGCCCGTATTGGAACATCGCGATAATCTTGGCAAAACCCACGGATATTTCATGATCCTGCATTTCGGGAATGGCCTTGTAAAAAGTTTCGACCGCCTCGTCAAAAGCGGTTGCTGTGGTCTTTTTAAAAAGAAAGGCATGATCTTTATGTACTCGTATTCTGCAGGAAACGCAGGTCTTCCTGCCATTGTGCACTGGCGATCTTTTGCTGTGCAGGTAGTTGCCAAAGCAACAAGAGCGCCACGATCAAGTATAAATGTCTCATCTAGGATTTCTTTAAGGCATGGCTCTAAACAAAAGCTAACCAATGGTTAGACAATCATTTTTGAAAAATGTTACAAAAAACCTTTTTCCAATATACAAGGGCGACTGTTCGGTGATATTGAACCATATGGTCCGGATTATTTTTTCATTATATTCGCTCTGATCGATCTTCTTGAGATGTACACAACAATATCCTCTGAAACAACTGAACCGACCCTATGAAAAATACCATCCACCTCATATTGATCACCTTGGTATGGTGTTCCCTTCGTCCTGGAATTGCCCAAGACAAACATCACTACCAGACCGATTTCTCCGTAGGAAACCTATCTGAAAGAAGAACGGGCATTATGGAAGCCATCGGCACCAGCGCCATTGCCTTGGTTCAGGGTTCAAGTGGGCGTGCGGGATTCAGTGTTTTCCGACAATCGAATTCATTCTACTACCTGACCGGGCTCGAGACCGATCATGCCTATTTGCTGCTGAATGGAAGAAACAAGCAGACCACCCTATACCTTCCGCATAGGGATACGGAACGGGAACAAGGGCAAGGCAAGGTGCTTTCGGCAGAAGACGATGTCCTCGTGAAATCGCTCACCGGGGTAGATCGGGTAAAGGGAATCGAATTCCTGTCGACCGATCTGCTGCGAACGGGGCTGATCAGACCTCCCGCTCCCCTATTGTATACCCCTTTGAGTCCGGCCGAAACAGGGAACGACAGTCGGGATGAACTGTTATACGGACAGGCACGTACGGCCGCAGACCCTTGGGATGGACAAGCCACAAGAGAGGCCTTGTTCGTTCAGAAAATAAATGAACAGTTTCCCCAATTCGAAATCCACGATCTTTCCCCCATCTTGGATGCCATGCGCCTCATAAAAAGCCCTGAAGAGATCGCATTAATAAGGAAGGCCACACAAATTGCGGGCTTGGGCATCATGGAGGCCATGAGATCGACCCGTCCCGGCCTCTATGAATATCAATTGGATGCGGCAGCAAAATATGTCTTTCACCTCAATGGTGCCCGTGGTGATGGGTACGCGTCGATCATCGGCGGGGGCACCAATGCCTATATGGGACATTATTTCCATAAAACCGATGTGCTGAACTCGGGCGACCTGGTGCTGATGGACTATGCGCCCGATTATCGCTACTACACCAGTGATGTCACACGGATATGGCCGGTCAACGGCAAGTTCGATAGTGCCCAAACGCAATTATACTTGTTCATAGTAGCGTATCGTGATGCCCTTTTTAGATACATCAAACCGGGCGTGACGGCGACCGAAGTACTCGATAAGGCCGCCGAGGAAATGAAGAATTACCTGGTAGGAAAAACATTTGCCAATCCGGACCATTTAAAAGCGGTACAGGAAGGGGTTAAATTCAGGGGCCATTTTCAGCATCCTGTAGGCATGGCGGTTCATGATGTGGGAAGCGTGCATGGCGTTCCCTTGAGGGCTGGAATGGTGTTCACCATCGACCCCATGATCTGGATCCCAGAAGAAAGACTGTACATCAGAATAGAGGATGTGGCCTTGGTGACCCCGGATGGAGTGGAAAATATGAGTGCCTTTGTACCATCGACCATTGAGGAAGTGGAAAAGACCATCAAAGAAAAAGGAGTAACCGAATTTCATCCGCCCACCGAACTACCTTTTAAAAACTAAGAACTGATGATCAGACATTTGATGAGAACGCACCACATTAAATTTTGGCTTTTTTCGATATTCTTTGTGCTGCCCTTATGGCTTCTAGCGGAATTTCCGGCAACCGACCGCTATCCCAAAAATCCCAATATCGATGCGATCAACTATACCTTTCGGATCGCGTTATCGGATACGACCGATGCGATTACATGCGAAGAAACCATCGATATTCAATATCGCGCTGCGGGGGTGGAAACACTAAGGCTTGATCTGGTCAATGCATCAACTACCTTAGGGAACAAGGGCATGGTCGTGGATCAAGTGATTTCCGAAGGCAAATCCTTGTCATTTACCCATGAAAACGATGTCTTGATGATTACCCTGCCTTCACCTTCAGTATTGGATCAGCAAAGCAGCTATTCGGTGACCTATAAAGGCGTGCCGGCCTCCGGACTTAAGATAGCCAAGAACAAATATGGCGATCGGACTTTTTTCAGCGATAACTGGCCCGATAAAGGTAGGAATTGGCTGGCCACCATCGACCACCCTTATGACAAGGCAACTTGTGAGTTTATCGTGACCGCGCCCTCGCATTATCAAGTGGTTTCGAACGGATTGAAAATCGAAGAATCGGATTTGGCCAATGGCCATCGCCTTACCCATTGGAAAGAGTCGGTTCCCATTGCCACTTGGCTGTATGTTTTGGGCGTAGCCCCTTTTGCGGTACAGTATGTGGATGAATTTGATGGTAAATCAATAGAAACCTGGGTGTATCCCCAAGACAGGGACGCCGGATTTTATGATTTTGCCATACCCACCAAAAAGGTTTTGGAATTTTACAGCGAGCATATTGGTCCATACTCCTATGAAAAGCTGGCCAACATACAGTCGAACAGTGTAAGCGGTGGAATGGAAGCCGCTTCCGCGATCCTGTACAGTGAAAATTCGGTGGTGGGCGACAGAAATGAGCGATGGCGTAACGTGGTCATTCACGAAATCGCCCATCAGTGGTTCGGCAACTCGGTCACCGAGTACGATTGGGACGACGTTTGGCTCAGTGAGGGTTTCGCGACCTATTTCACACTGCTTTTCATCGAACATGCCTATGGACGAGATGCGTTTATCACAGGCCTCGCCTCCAGTAAAAAAACGGTGGACGAATTTTCTCTGAAAAACCCGGAATACCGTATCGTTCATGACAATCTAAGCGATATGGCACAAGTGACGAGTATACAGACCTATCAAAAGGGCAGCTGGATCTTGCATATGTTACGAGGGATGGTCGGTGACGATCTTTTCTGGAAAGGCATTCGGGCTTATTATGCTGCTTACAAAGATTCAAATGCGACGACCGACGATTTTCGCAAGCAAATGGAAGCCGTTTCCGGAATGGATCTAAAATCATTTTTCCAACAATGGCTCTATAGACCAGGCACCCTTAAATTGCAGGGCACCTGGGAGTACAATTCCAACAAAAAGGAAATCAGCATCCTCTTGGATCAAGTACAGGCAGATAGCAGTTTGTTCAAGATGCCTTTGGAAATTGGCATTTATGGGCCAAATGACAGCAGCCCTTTGATCAGAACGGTACAGGTCGAGGAACAATCAAATACCTTTCGTATCCCGGTCGATTTTGAACCCCATAAGTTACTGCTGGACCCCAATTTCTGGGTGCTGATGGAGGCGGACTTTAAGAAAAAGTAATGGCACCGATCTTCTGGCCCTTTACCAAAAATTGGATTGATCCTAACGGTATTGTAGGTTTGGGATGTTTGACAAGCATGTCAACAGTCCTGGTTGATTCCTTTCATTTCTTGCTAAGGGCGGCATGCAACATTACCCCTGAAGTATAGAGGATGACCCCAATCACCACCCATCGCAGCATTACCAAATCCAACGACTTCACGACAAAAGCGGCGATACCTACCGCCACCACGCCGGGAATCGCCATGGCCAAGGCTGCTTTTCGATTATAGGCTCCTTCCCGAATAAATCGCACCGATGCAGGTGGCATCAGAAAGGCACAGGAACCCATCATGATCGGAAAGGCTACTTTGGGCGACATGCCAAGGGCAAACACCAAGGCCATGCAGGGCGCATATAGGCCAATGCCGGCGGTCATCAAAGCGCCCAATACAAAATTGGCAATCACGGCAATGGCCAATTTTCCAGAACCGAGTCCGATTGCTTCCCCGCCACCTTGAATCCATTCCATATTGGTTGCCAACATAAAAAAAGCGGTGACCAATAAAGCAATACCCATGACCAAACGAATCTTTTTTTCCGACAACTTAGCCACCACACCTGCACCAAGCACGGCCCCCAAGGCTGCGGCGATGAACATCGAAATCAAGGTGATGGGTTCTACTTCGATAATGGTAATGAAAATCAATGCCTGCAACAATACGGGCAGGGTGTTCGCCACGTTCATAGTGCCGGGTATCTGTTTGTCCGTGGTTTGTTTCGTGAACTTCAGAAGGGCGGTTTGTGGCGCAAATGCCCCTATCCCCAATACATCAAAAAAGTTGACCACAAAGCCAATTATAGATGTTTTGAGCCAACTAGTGTTTTCCAGTGTCTTTCGATGGGCAAGGAAATCCCGAGTCAAAACAACGGCGAACCAAAGGGATAGTCCGGCTAACGAAATCCATACTGCAGTGATCATGTCCGTTTATTAAAAGAGGTTTCTAGGCGGGCCATGATCGATGTCTCCAGGGGAAATATATTGATTCCGGGACAATGCGCTAACATACCTTAAAAAAGGGCTTCTGTTTGGCTGTTTCACCTTTCGCCAATCTGGCTTCAATTTTCTTTGCGGTCTTGGTGATGGCCAAGCCGCCCAAGCCCGTACATCGATGGGTATTGGGAAGGGCATCCCCTACCCGCTTCATGGTCTCGATCACTTCATCCAGTGGAATCAAATGGTCATAATCTGAGAGGGCCATATTGGCGCAGGAAATGGCATTTGTGGCCGCCATGACATTTCTGTTCAAGCACGGAGCCTCGACACGATCGGCAATCATATCACAGATCATGCCCAAACTCGATTGCAAAGCCATAGAGGCCGCCGACAGGGACTGATTTAAAGTACCTTTTTTCAAACCCACGATACCGGCTGCCGCCATGCCCGATCCCGATCCACATTCGGCCATACAGCCCCCCACTTCTGCGGCAAAAGTAGCATGTGCCGCGATGAACACACCAATGATTCCTGCCGCTAATAGCGCTTTGACCATTTCATCCTTGGAAAGACCGAGCGATCTTCCGATTCCGATGATCGCACCGGGCAAAGCCCCGCAAGATCCCGCTGTAGGTGCCGCGACCACCACGCCCATCGAACTTTTGACCTCCATCATGGCGGAGGTGTAGAGTATCACCTTGTTCAGAATATCGCCTTCGACCAATTTATTGTCCTTCATCCGTTCCTGAAATCCAAGCGACTGCGGGCCCAAGATTCGGTCGGCGTATTTGGTCCCTTTTAATCCAAGGTCAATCGCATGCTCCATGATCTTCAGGATGTCGCGCATCTTTTCGAAAACGTCTTCCTTTGAAATTTGACCGCGCTGGCTTTCATAGGCCACCGCCAGTTCCCACAATTCAAGGTTTTTTCCCTCATTGAAGGCGAGCATTTCATCGCAGGTGATAAAGGGAACCGAGAGGTCTTTTCGTGACATTACGGGCAGTACGGGATGCAATGATTTAATGAACAATACTTCACCCATTTTCAAAAGTTCCGCCAGCAAGGCATCGGGTAGGAATTGGTTCGATTTGATCTCGATGAACGATACGCTGCCCTGGCGAATCGCAATTTCATCACAGGGAAAGGATTGTTCGATAAAATGGGCAAGTTTTTCCGTCGGGGACCCATAGACCAAGGTTTGATAAAAATCGCCCGCCATGGAAACCGCAGCGCCGTCAATTTCGATGATTTCGATCATGCCGCCCCCCGTCGATATCGCGGTAACGGTTCTTTTTTCCTTCTGGTTTTTTAAAGTGATTTTATAGGTATTGGGGTGGCTCGCCCCTATCGAATGGATATCGATCTTTATTTGAATGCCCGCCTCTTCGATGGCTCTCAGATAATCGGGAAGGCGTTCTTCATCGGCTTCCCACCCTAGAAATCCACCGAAGAGGCCCATATCTGAGCCCTGACCTTTATGGGTAGTGGCCAAAGAACCATTGGGGTCGAATTCAATGTATACTTCTTTGAGGTCGCCATCCATGAGGTCTCGGCATATTCGGCCGATACGCAAGGAAGCCGCACAATGGGAGCTCGAAGGCCCCCGCATGACCGGACCGATAACGTCATTGAATATGCTGGGATATGATTTCATGAAATGGAATCTTAAGTTCAAGATACAACGCTCTATAAAGATAAAGCGATTTAGCGAATTCGAAACCAATAACATTCGAATTTTGGCTCTTTTCACGATAAAGATCGGTCGCAGCACCTCCTTTTGGAGAATGAAAGTGCCCGTCTTTATAGATATCCCAGGATTTAAATTGCGTGTTCCAATTCGTCACTTATGGGCCACAGCTTTGGTCGAGAACCTTATCAATCCGTAACATTGTTAACTACTCGGAATCAAGGAGGGATCGATCTGGGCCACTGGAAAAGGCAACCTCACCAGGTTGCTGCGAATGGTTGTGGATAACCATAAAAAAACGCCGTGGTTCATACCACGGCGTTCATCGCTTTGCGAGAGCTATTTTTAAGTACTCAGGCCAAACTTACGTTCAGATCGATCTTGGCTTTCAGCAATTTTGAAATCGGACAGACTTCCTTGGCCTTTTGGGCAATTTGTTGAAATTGGGGGCCATCGATTTTTGGAACATTCCCAACCAAGTTGAGCGTGATCAAGGTGACACTGCCATCCTCAAAGGTTACTTTGGCGTCGACATCCAAGGTGGTGGGCGTAAAGCCGGCCTCACCCAACATAAAGCTCAACTGCATGGCGAAACAGCCCGCATGGGCAGCTCCGACCAATTCTTCAGGATTGGTACCATTCCCGTTTTCAAAGCGGGTATGAAATGAATATTGGGTATTTTCCAACACCTTGCTGTGCGTGGTCAAGGTGCCTTTGCCCTCTTTTCCACTGCCCTTCCACTGGGCCTTTGCGTTTCTTGTAAATTTCATTTTCTGATATATTAAATTAATTGTTAAACAGTAGCTTTTTCGGTCATCATAGGATAATCGGCTTAGCCTTTGGGGCCGGGGACATTAAACATCGCCTGGTCCCAATCTGCCCCTTCAAGTCCTTCGGAAAGTCGTTCCACCCCATCTGTGTCGGAAATAAATAGTTCCTAAAAGCGAACAGCTTGGCCTCTTCTTTTTCGAGGACGGCATTGCCCTTTTTCTAATCATAGCTCCCACTGATGATCAGGGTTCCCTGGTATAAAGGTCTGAATTTTTTTGTGATTCTGGTTAAAGAATATGGGAGGTGACATTTTAATATCGGTGTTTTTATGGTGAAATTCAAAGCTTGTACAGGCAAGCTAAGAGGTGATTTCTATCTTTTCGAACGGGATTTATCGTCTAAAGAGACGCTTGAGCTTCAAAGGTCCCTTTTGATTTTTTGCCATATTGAACAGCAACAGCCCCACAACGATAATAAGTCCGCCCACAATTTGTTCCGCATGCAGTTTTTCGCCAAAAGGAAAGGCCAGGACCACGGTAAAGAACGGGATCAAGTTCATGTACAGGGTCGAGGTAGTGGCCCCTACCTTCACCACGCAATAATAAAAAGCGGTATAGGCGAAGGAAGTGCCCAAGAATCCCATAAACAATACGCTGGCCCAAAATGAAACCGATCCGGGAAGGGCTACGGTGAGAAGTTCGGGCATGGAGAAGAACGCAAAAAGAACCAATGCCATGATCGAACTCAAAGTCGTTAATTGGGTGGCATCGACCTGGATCAAATACTTGCTTACGATGACCTGGGAAAGCGAGAATACGAGGGCCATGAACAGGATATACACATCGCCGACTTCGAACTGCAATACCGCGAGCTTGCCCAAATCGCCTTTTACCAAGATCAGGGCCACCCCAAAAAAACTAATTGCGATGGCCAACCATTGTACCAAATTCAATTTTTTTCTTTGGAACAAAAAGGAGAATACCGCTGTGATGGCCGGACTTGTCGCAATGATCAAAGAGCCGTTGATGGCACTTGTAGTCTTCAGCCCAAAATTAAAAAAGTAGATGGTGAGGAAAATCCCAAAGAATGAGGTGAGGAAAACGTACCACCATGACTTTGCCGATAGGTTGAAATGGAATGCGTTCTTACCAAATTGGAAATACAGGATGACGACCAGGCCCACCACCCCAAAGAAAAAACGCCATGCGGCAACGGCCATAGGACTGTAAAAGGCGAGCGTTACCTTGGTGATATGGAAATTGGCTGCCCAGCAGAGCATTGTCAAGACCAACAGCAATAATGGCAACAGCTTTTTCATGATAAAGCCAAATTTAATTAAGATGCTCTACACATTTGTGATACGGCCTTGGATAAAACTGCATCAAGTCATGATACATCTTTAATGGCGGCAAAGGTAGTTTTTAATCAATAGTACGCGCGGCATTACATGTTATTTTAAGCATTTAATTGCTTTGTTTTAACTACATTTAAGGCGACCTAAAACAATAAATTTAAACATCATGACCCACTTTTTTATCAAGCCCACTTTGAAATTCGTGCTCTCAATTTTCTTGATCGGCACCACACTATTGAGTGCCCAAGAACAATTTGGGGGCTTGGCCCTTTATACCGTAAGGGACGATATGGAAACCAATGCAAAAGCGACCCTACAGGCGGTCGCCGATGCCGGTTACAAGAACATAGAAGCCGCTGGCTATCAGGACGGGAAGTTTTACGGAATGACCCCGTCGGCCTTCAAAAAACAATTGAAAGATTTTGGCTTACATCCTATCAGTACGCATCAAGGCTCGGTGACCTTGGAGAATGCGGATGCGATGATCGCGGATGTAAAGGCGGCCGGATTCCAATATTTTGTAATCCCCGTACCGCCTATGGGCCTTTTTAAATTCGATAACGCCAGCCAAACCATGGGCATGACCGGTGGTGCTGCCAATCTGGCCAACATTTTAAATACGCTCGGCGCGAAATGCAAGAAAGCGGGTTTAAAATTATTGTACCATAATCACGATTTCGAGCTCAAAAAGGACGCCGATGGTATCGTTACCCTAGATTATTTACTGGAAAATACGGATCCTTCGGAAGTCAACTTCCAGATGGACCTGTTTTGGATGACCAAAGCAGGTGCCGACCCGGTCGCCTATTTCGAAAAGTATCCCGGTCGCTTTAAAATGTGGCATGTGAAGGATATGGACACCCAAGGCAGATTTGCGCCCGTTGGCACAGGGACCATAGATTTTGCAAGGATTTTGGCCCAGAAGAAGTTATCGGGCATGAAATATTATCTGGTAGAGCAAGACCGTACCTTTGACAATTTGAAACCTTTGGAGGCCATCAAAATCAGTCATGCTGCCCTCAAGAAAATTGGCTTTAACTAAATTGTTTGAAGAGCGAAACCGTTGTAAACAAGGGTCAAACTGGTTGTATTTCGCTCAAATGGCGCGCCTCATGTTACTTTATTTTGGATAGGGGCGCTACCCTACCCTCGTATCGAATGGAAAATCGATTGGTGCTGATCACATTGATAACGGACACCTTTTTAGCGTACAATAAAAGGTTCACCGTATAGGTTTCGGTCTTGTTTCGAATTCTAAAATTGATTTCGTAACGCTGCCTTTTTTGATCCTTAACCGATTCATAGGATATGGGAACGCCATTGAATTGAACGGCGCCACCTTCGCTGGTATAGCCTGCACCCATTTGCTGTTCTCCAAAATAAGGCAAATAAGCGGAGATACTGTCACCTCGAATCTTCAGATAATTCGGATTGCCGATCAAACTGATGCGGTTCGCGCTACTGCCGGGCGGTAGCAGTCCGGCATTCGCAATACTGTTCAGACTGGTCGTGGCCAGGGGAAAGGCCCAATCTGACTCGATTTCAAACATTTTTGAGGCAACCAGATCATCCAATGCTTTCGTTTCGACAAGGGTATTTTTGGAAACGGTGCCACATCCTTGAACCAGTAATATCCCCATAACCATTGATGCTATCAGAAATCGTTTCATCGCTTGCTTATCATTCTATAGAAAAACTACGCCTATAACCGCCATATTTGAGCGACCAAGAAGGTGACCACAAAGCCCATGATAATGGGGAGCACGGTTGCCACGGTAGTCCATTTTACGCTTTTGGTTTCTTTGTAAATCGTATATATCGTGGTACTGCAGGGGTTATGCAATAGACTGAACAACATTAAGTTGACGGCGGTGAGTAACGTCCAGCCGCCCGCCCTCAAAACATCCCCAGTGGCATTGACCGAATCGAGTTCGAACATCACCCCTGCCCCTTCGCCTCCTGGGATGCCGCTGACCAATACGGTAAGCATCAGGATGGTCGGTATCACAATTTCGTTGGCCGGTATGGCAACGATATAAGCTACCAAGATCACGCCGTTCAATCCCAATAGGAATCCAAAACCGTCAAGGGAATGGATCAACCAAGCGGCCATGCTCTCATCTCCAAAGTAAATGTTGGAGATCAGCCAGATCACGGCTCCTGCGGGTGCCGCAAATACAATGGCACGCCAGAGCACGATAATGGTCCTGTCGATCAATGAGGTATAGAGCGTTTTCCAGAACCGGGGAGGCCTGTAGGGCGGCAATTCGAGGTTGAAGGTCGAAACCTCCCCTTTTAAAACCGTTTTTGATAGGGCCCAAGAGACCAAAAACATAAAAAAGATACCCAATACCGCGATGCCGATTACCGCCGATAGGGAGGCGATTCCTGCCATGGAAGGCGATACCACGGCCCCGATGAAAATGGTGGCGATCAAAATTTGAGTCGGCCAACGCCCGTTACAAAGGGAAAAATTATTCGTGATGATCGCGATCAATCGTTCCCTTGGACTATCGATGATCCTAGTGGCCACGACCCCGGCCGCATTACAGCCAAATCCCATGCTCATGGTCAGGGCCTGTTTGCCATGGGCCCCGGATAATTTGAACAAATGGTCCAGATTGAAGGCCACCCTGGGCAAATAGCCAAAGTCTTCCAGCAACGTAAACAGGGGAAAGAAAATCGCCATTGGGGGCAACATTACGGCCACCACCCAGGCGACGGCCAAATACACTCCGTCGATCAAAAAACCATCCAGCCACCAGGGCATTCCTATGGCCGATGCGAATCCCTTTAAGGCAGGGTGTACGGTATCCAGCAACAAACCCGACAACATAGCGGAGGGGTAGTTGGCGCCTATAATGGTTATCCATAACACTACCGCCAAGATCAGGAACATCAGGGGAAACCCCCACAGCCTGCTGGTCAATATCCTGTCGATTCTGGCATCGAGCCTTAATTTGCGCTCCGAGTCCTTCGTCTTTACCGTGATATTTACGATTTCGGCCGCATCGGCATAAATGCCCTCAGCAAGATTGTCATGAAAATCATCCCCGATCTGCCAGCGCAGGTCATTCGACATGGCAATGATATCTTCTATATTATTAGTTTTCATCTTTTGTTTTATACAAATACCCCCGTTCTCAAAACCTCCATGATATGCCGATCTCCTTCCAACAGTCGAAAGGCCAACCAACGGCTATTGGGAATATTCGGATATTCCTTTTTGATTTCGGTGCTCAATTTTTCCACCGCCTTTTCTATTTTTTTGGGAATGTTTTTGATGCGATGTGGTTTGCAGACCACCTTGCCATTGGCCAGGTCACTGATGGTTTGGATCAGTTCGGGGATCCCCTTATTGAATCTTGCACTGGTAGGCACAACGGGAATGCCCAATTCACGGGCCAGGCTGCGGGTATCAATTTCGACGCCATTGCGATCGGCCTCATCCATCAAATTGAGACAAAGCACCGCTCTATCGGTGATTTCCAGAATTTGCAACACCAGATTAAGGTTTCTCTCCAGTCGACTGGCATCGACCACGATCACCGTGACCGAAGGTTTTCCGAACAAAATGAAATTCCGCGCCACCTCCTCGTCTTCAGAGGTGGATAGCAGCGAATAGGTGCCGGGAAGGTCGACCATCTTGAATTTCTGTTTGTTATATTCAAAAGCCCCTTCGGCGCGGGTCACGGTCTTACCGGGCCAATTGCCCGTATGTTGCCGTAATCCGGTAATGGCGTTAAAAACGGTACTCTTCCCCGTATTCGGATTCCCGGCCAAGGCCACCACAAAGTCAAAATTAGTGGTGTTCACCCCCAATTTTTTCAGGCCATCGGCATTGAAATGCGCACAGGTATCACAAGCGGTTTTTGGTTTCGCGTCCATAATCAGTCTTTTTTTATCAATATTTTAGAGGCCTGGTGATTTCGTAAGGCGATGCTGGTTCCTTTGATCAGGAAAGCCTTGGGTTCTCCCAAAGGATTGATCAGGTCGATCCGAACATCGGCACCCTTCACGAAACCAAGATCCAATAGCCTTCTTCGGCTATCGCCCCTGATTTCCTTTGATATTCCAATAATCTTGGCCGTCTCCCCTTCCTTTAGGTTCGATAGCCGTGCCAGATCATCTTCATAAGCGATATCTTTTTCGAGCACGGTCACGGTAATATTTCCAGCCACAATGGGTGCCAAGACGAAAGCTTCCCCTTCGGCGTGGAACACGATCCTTTCTGGCGTTTTTTCCACCACGCGGACCAAAGAGCCGATATGGATGTTTTCGGCCAATATCTGTTTGTAAATAATATCCGGTTTGTCTTTGATATGAATGATCCTCCCGATGGTATTCACCTCCAGTTCAGAGATGGGGGTGCCCTTTATTTTGGCGATTTTACCGGTTTGGGTGGGAATGGGATCCCCGTGCGGATCGAATTGGGGATTGCCCAATCGCGATGCCAGTTGCTCGGTATCGGCTGCGGTGAGTTCATGTTCTTTCTGTTCGGCAAGTGCATGCCATTCGGCTTCCTTGAATCCTGTTTTTTCGGCCAAATACTTCTCCCAAAGGCGGTGTGCCCGAACGATGCGCAAAGCATAGTCACTGCCTGATTTCGTAAGTTTAACCACATCGCCCTCCACCGTGATAAGGTCGTGCAAGGCCATTTTGTTGATGTTTTCGATGACAAGCCGTTCATTGTTTTTTATGGTACGTACAATATCGTTGGTGTTCAAGTGCTTATCGGCATTTTCATTGTGGTACAACAATTTGAGGATATCCTCCACCACAATTTTATCATTCGTTTTGGTGCTATTGAGAACCAACCACAACCAACCTTTCCCGGGCCTAAAAACAAAGAAGGCCAAGACCATAAGCGCGAAAAAAACCAGCAGTGAATTGATGGGACTATAGGAATCCATAATTATTTTAGATATAAATTTTTCGCAATTTGTTCGGAAATAACATGTTCCTGTGCATTGTTGTCGATTTTGATACTCTTGTCAAAGGGCTCGATGGAAATCACCTTGATGCGATCGCCAAGGCCCAGGTTTCTTTTGTTCAAATATTTCAAAAATTCTTCCGATGAATCCTTCACATTGACCAAGACCCCTTCCTCTTCAATTTTAAGTTCGGCAAGGCTCTTTCCATTTACTTTCATCAGCACACCATCGCTTCCGGGGATGGGATCACCATGAGGGTCGTATTTCGGATAACCCAGAAAATGCTCGAGACGCTCTGTCAGGACTTCAGATTGTATATGCTCCAATTGTTCCGCAATATCATGAACTTCCTCCCAACTAAACTGTAGCTTTTCAACCAAAAAAGTTTCCCAAAGCCGATGTTTTCTAACCACTGAGATGGCCTTGGCCTTTCCTTTCGGTGTAAGCTGTACGCCCCTATATTTCTTGTAAAGAACAAAGTCTTTTCCTGCCAGTTTCCTGAACATTTCAGTCACCGAAGAGGCATTGGTCTGCATTTTATCCGCCAAAGCATTGGTACTCACCTCCCGTTGTTCGTTATCCTGGAGGATATAGATGGCCTTCAAATAGTTTTCTTCCGCCTGAGAGTGCATGTCCTACAATTTATTTACAAAAGTATAATAATATATTTTGGCTTGTCTAAAAATAAAGTTATATTTTATTAAATATTCTCTTTGAAGCTTTAATTTCATTACTTTCACTACGACCGTGAACCTGATATTAATGATACATTTATTGGAAAATGGATGCTCCTACTCTTGAGAAGCTTATCAATGCCCTTTTTGAGGCGTTAAAACCTGAAATTGCCTCATACCGCAATAGCCCGGAAGATTGGAACATCTCGGATGGCAATGTCGCTATTTGCATCATTACGGAAGATGGCAAGATCTATGGGAAAGTATATGGCGCGGATCGGTTGAGACAGCGGAATTTTTATCGGATTGCCTGGCAGAAAGCAAGTCAGGTTTGGATTACAGGGCATAAGACCGGAGATTATGAAAAAATCGTTTTTGGGGGCGAAATGGATCCAGAGGACTCGCCGATCGAACTGCCCGACCTGATCGGATGGGTAGGCGGACAACCCCTACAGATCGACGCGGACACCCAGCTGTCGGTTGGATTCAGTGGTTTTAGGGGCTTCAACGACATCAACATCGTACAAAAAGCCTTGCAGAAAGCCAAACACAACCTTTAAACGGGAATCTTGCCCAGAATGGCCATGGCCCTCCCATTTTTGGTTTCCTTGGGCATTGGCCCCAAACTCCAAAAGAAAAATTCGAGGTCCAGTTTCAAAATAAATGGATAGTTTTGCGGGGAACCCAAGCTTGGCCTAAATGCAGTATTCCGTAAAATCGTTATCCTTTTTGCTGTTCCTCGCGATTCAAGTACCGATTCGGGCACAATTGGTCAATATCGAATCGAAGCGCATGCAGCTCGATTCGGTTCGTTTTGGCCTTAAAAGTGACCTCCTGTTCAATTATTCGAACAACAACGGGGATTATCTCTTTCAAATCGGATCGAACGTTACCTCCCAATACAAGTCGAAGGATCTAAAAAAGATCTATTTTTTCATCGGAAATTACAACTTGGTACGCAGCAAAGATCAGGATTTCCAGAACTCTTGGTTTTTTCACTTGCGCTACAACCAAAAACTATCGCAGCTCTTCCGTTTGGAGGCCTTCGTGCAAAATCAGAACAACGCATTGCTGACCATTACCAGCAGAAATCTGATCGGTGCGGGCCTCAGGCTCAAATTCATTGCCACGGAAACAACATCGGCCTATTTCGGCAATGCATATATGTATGAAATCGAGAAGATCGATGCCACGGGCCAACAGTTTTACAACCACAGGAACAGCAGTTACCTCTCATTGACCCATAACTGGAAACAGGCCAACCTAGATCTTACGGGCACCGTATATTTTCAGCCCTTGTATCGGGAAATTGGCAACCATCGCATCTTGCAACAACTCAAGGCCGAATTGCCAATTACAAAAGTGGTGAGCCTTTCCGCGCTTTTCAATTATTTTTACAGCAGTTTTTCACCCAATACCGATAATGACTATTCTTCAAACCTTATGGTAGGGCTTACCTTTACCATCTAATGGGCGTTGGCCCTATAACCCTCAAAAGCATCCCCGATGCATCAAGCACACCATTATTTCAGCACATACAAACCCTATGGCATGTTGAGCCAGTTGACCTCCAACGACCCCAAGGAAGTACGAAATAAGCAATTTTTAAGCGAATTGTTCGATTTTCCAGCTGGAACCATGCCCATTGGCCGTCTTGACGCCAATTCCGAAGGACTTTTATTACTCACCACCGACGGGAAAATGGCGGATAAGGTCAACCGCTCGGGTGTGGAAAAGGAATATTTTGCCCAGCTCGATGGGGAAATCACCGATGAGGCCATATCGACTTTGCAAAATGGGGTGGAAATCGGTTTTTCGGGCAAGAAATACTTGACCAAGGCCTGTTCCGTGCACCGATTGAATGGCCCACCTTCCCTTCCCGAAGCAGATACAAAAATAAGGCTGGAACGGCATCGGCCAAGCTCTTGGGTCAGCGTCACCCTTACCGAGGGGAAATTCCGGCAGCTGCGCAAAATGACCGCGGCCGTTGGTTATCCAACCCTTCGCTTGGTTCGTATGCGCATCGGAGCCATGCGCCTTGAAGGTCTCATTCCGGGAAAGGTACTTCCGTTGGAAAATTTGGAAAACGCGATTTTACCGCCTGTGCGGGGGAAAGTGCCCTAAATAGCAGAATTTAATGGCCCTTGTTGTCCGGGTTTCTGGTGAATGGAACAAAGCGTACCGCCATCAGTTCTTTGGTAATCACTTTCCCTTTCTTTTTGCGAATCAAAAGCAATTGTCGCACCGATTTGGCGGGACCAATGGGAATGACCATCCGGCCGCCTTCCTCTAGCTGGTCTACCAAGGGTTGGGGCAGACTTTCTGCGCCAGCCGTGACCATGATCGCGTCAAAGGGCGCCTTTTCCGGCCAACCGTGATATCCATCGCCAGAGCGGACCGTTACATTGGCATAACCCATACCCTTCAATTTCACTTTCGCCTCTTGGGCCAAGGCATCAACAATCTCTATCGTATAGACCGAATCGACGATCTTGCCCAAAACCGCGGCCTGGTAACCGGAGCCCGTGCCGATTTCGAGTACCCGGTCTTTTGAGTTCAATTTTAAGGCTTGGGTCATGAAAGCGACAATATAGGGTTGGGAAATGGTCTGGCCATGCCCAATGGAAAGGGCCTGGTCTGCATAAGCGTAGTCTTTGATGGATTCTGGCACGAACTCATGTCGGGGGACGTTCAACATCGCCGTGAGGGTGGCAAAGTCACTAATGCCCCTATCCTGAATCTGGCTTTTCACCATTTGTTGTCGCTTTGTGGTGTAGGTATCCTGTCCACTAGCCAAAAATGATGAACCTATAAGGTTGACAATCATCAAAAAAACGGGAAACTTCATATCAATTGCATTTTATCATAGCATCCAAAATATCATGAAAATAGGATCAATCGGACCCGTTTTTGTTTTGATCGGAATCAAAATGTATTGAAATACGAATACCGAATTTTCGTTGAGGGCGCCCGAACGCCCCTTCCCCGATCAAGAAACTTTCAAAGATTCGGATACGGTATTATCTTTATGGGCCTTGATCAATGCATGGTCTTTTATGCCATTCACGAAATACATCTTCAAAGAGCCTCTGTTCTTCACTTTAATTTCTCCCCTATATTCACAATCATAGACCTCTTTGACGAGATCATAGGTATTTTGGGCAATGTTTATTTTTCCGGGTATCGAATTCGATTCCATATGAGAGGCAACATTCACGGTATCGCCCCAGATGTCATATGCGAATTTTTTGTTCCCGACCACACCGGCGACTATAGGTCCCGTATTGATCCCGATGCGAATGTCGAAGTTAAGCTCGGTGTCGGAACTATTTTTGATGTCTTCAACAAATTGAACTACTTCAAGGGCAGCTTGTACCATTTTTATGGCATGGTCCCCAATATGGGAATGCAGGCCCCCGGAACACATATAGGAATCCCCGATCGTCTTGATTTTTTCCATGCCGTTCTTTTCGAAGATTTCATCAAACTTGGTAAAGTACAAGTCGACGCTCTTTACCAAATCTTCCGGGGTAAGATTTTCAGCATATCGTGTAAACCCTTTGAAATCAGTAAATAACACCGTAACCGAATCATGTTTTTTGGCCCGAACGCTACCCTTCCGTTTTAGTTCATTAGCGGTTTCCTCGGGCAGAATATTAATCAACAACTTATCGGAACGATTCTTTTCCGCTTCTATGATCCGTTTGGTCTTTCTAATAAAAATATAGCGGTGCAACAGACCAAGGGCCATGATCATCACGCAGATAAAAGCGATCACGGCGGCTAGGATGAAATTGTTTTGGCTTTTTTCCTTGATCAACTGTAATTCGGATTCTTTTTCAAGAAGGTCGACCTGAATCTGTTTTTGGGCAAGCTCATGATTTGTGCGAAGATTGGCCATTTCGCGAACAGTCGCTAAGTTGTTGACACTGTCCCTATAGGTGATATAGTCTTTATAATATTTATAGGCTTCCTTGGTATTTCCTTTTTTTTCAAAGAGTTGGGAAAGCTGCAAATTGGCATCGCTGATCTGGTCTTTCAGGCCATAGGTTTTGGCCAGTTTTAAACTTTTTTGGGCCGCAAGCTGTGCCTGATCCAAGTCATTGCTGGTCGAATATATATGGGAAAGCGTGTTAAGGTAAACTGCGATGGGATAGTAATCCTTTAATTCCTCAAGCATTTTGATGGCCTCGTTCAACTTCGTTTTGGCCGCTTCATTTTTGCCTTGCGCTGCCAAGACCATCCCGACTCCCCCCAAATAGTAGGCAAGCCCATTCTGATGGTTCAATTCCTTGAAAAAAGCGCCTGCTTCTTCAAAATACCTCAGGGCCTTATCGTATTGCTGGTTGTGGAGATAAAAATCGGCGGTATTCAATAAGGCAGTGGCCAGCGCCACAGTGTCCTCAGTTTTTCGCAATAATTGAATGGCCTTGTCATAATAAAGTTCCGCATTGCCTTCATTGCCCTCCAGGGAATAGACATCGGCCACGGCCATATAACCGCTGCCCTCTCCCGCCAGGTAACCTGCGTTCAATGCCGCTTCGCTACTCCTAAAAAAAGCATCCAGTGCTTTTTCCAATTCCCCGAGCCTTAAAAGGGTGTTTCCTTTCTGAAGATATCCGCGGTGAAGGTACAAAATGTTGTCATCGGCTTGTGCCAGGCCGATCAGTTCCTCCGCATAGCGAAGCGAGAGGGCCGGATCATTCAATTCGTTGAATGACAGATTCCTCAGTAATTCAAGCTTTTCATAGCCAGTGCGCCTTTCCTCCCTGTAAATAATCCCCAGACTATCGGCAATACGCTGGTCCTGTGCAGAAATACCGCTTCCCGGGAAGGGCATTAAACACAATATCAAGCAAAACTTAACGACATAGTCATGAATTCCCAACGGTTTAGGTATTAGCTTTCATTTTTGGATCGATCTCAAAGTATTTGCATTCCCCTTTCGGATCGCGCACGCTAAAATTGATGGCGTATTCATAGATTTGACCATCCAAACGAGCATTGCTGCTCAGCCTTTTCCTTGCGATCCCGTCCGTGGCCGTAAAGCCTTCCTCGAAAAAATCGAGCTTTCTTGAGATGCGCTCTATTTTGACCAAATATTCGTGGTCGTCGTCTTTTGGATACTTACAAGTGGCATCCCATATGACTTCCTGTCCGATATAAACATCTGACTGAAAATTTTCAATCCTACCCCCGGGGGCACATCCGTTATTGGTGTCCGACAGTGTCAAAACGCCACCATTCATGATATCGTTCGGCTTGCCATTTTTAAATAGACTGTATGCCTCAACAGTCAATGTGATTTTTACTGCTTTTCCCATCATATTCATTTTTTAGGTTGTTTGTATTCTACGCCTTCAGTGGGGATGGACGGCCTGATACGTTTCCATGGTTCACAATCCAAAATATCTAGGTCCAATTTGTTGAACAAAGTGTTCAGACCTAATATTTATTAGGGCGAAGTTTGGATTGGCTATTTTCGGAAATAACACTAAAAGGTAGGAAGAATTTCTGACATTTAAAATATTTATAACGCATATTTTTCAGGTCGATAGCAAGCTATCTTCTTGATAGCCAGCAATTTTAAATGTGATTAAACCTATAACGTCCACTGTTTCAAATGTGAATTTTTGAATAGATTAAAGGAAATAAAACCCAACTAGCTTGGTGTTTGTGTCTGATGGAATTTTGCCAATTTCGGTTTGTTTTTAGAAGCTGTCACAAAGTACATCTTGATCATGCCCCGGTTCTTGGCCTCGATTTCACCCCGGTATTCGCAATCGAATTCATCTTTGATGCGTTCAAAGGTCGTTTCGGAAATATTGATCTTGCCCGCCACCGAGTTCGATTCCATTCGGGAAGCCACGTTCACCGTATCGCCCCAGATATCATAGGAGAACTTTTTACTGCCCACAACCCCTGCCACCACGGGCCCGGTATTGATGCCGATACGGATCTCGAAGCGATGGTGTTCGGATAGACCATTGGCTTTGGCGTCCTCCACAAAGTCGAGGATCTCAAAGGCGGCTCTCACCATTTTCACGGCATGGCCTTTTGAAGGAAAGGGTAAGCCGCCGGCGCACATATAGGCATCCCCAATGGTCTTGATTTTTTCCAGGCCGTGCTTTTCCATGATCTCATCGAACTTCGAAAAATAAAAGCCGATGCTTTCCACCAATTGTTCAGGGGACAGATTTTCGGCATAGCTTGTAAAGCGCTTGAAGTCGGTGAACATCACGGTCACCGCTTCAAACTTTTTGGCGGTCACTTTCCCATGGGTCTTCAATTCATTGGCAGTGTCCTCGGGCAGGATATTGAGCAACAAGCTTTCTGAGCGGTCTTTTTCCTGTTGTATGACCTCCTTGGTGCGCCTTATAAAGCGATTGCGGCGATAGAGTCCGGCCGCGAGCAGAAAGATCAGGAACAGGGCCACGGCCGTAGATATCGACACGATGGTTTGGGTGCGTTTCTGTTGGTTGGCCAGATCCACTTCTGACTGCATTTGTGCCCTTTGCAGGTTGGCGATTTCCTGTACGGCCGTGATGTTTTTCACACTGTCCCTAAAAGCGATGTAATTTTTATAGTATTTAAGCGCCGCGCCGCTATACCCCGTTTTTTCGTATAGTTCCGATAGTTTTAGATAAGCATCGCTAATCTGTTCCTTGAGTCCGTATTGTTTTGCAAGCCGCAAACTTCGCTGTGCATAACCAAAGGCGGCATCCCAATCGCCTTTATCGGCATAAATGTCGGACATATAGGTGAGGTAGACCGCAATCGGGTAATAGTCGCCCAGGTCCTCGAGCATGGTGATGGCCTGGGTAATATTGTTTTCTGCACGGTCGGTCTCCCCAAGTTGGGCGTAGGCCAGGCCCACATTGCCCATATTATAGGCCAGGCCCGTCTTATCGTTCAGCTTTTTGAAAATCGCCCCGGATTCACGAAACAAGAGTAGGGCCGAATCGGGCTTTGTTGCATAGAGATTGTATTCATCGCCCAGGTTTTCCATCGCATAGGCATAATTTAGGGTATCCTGTCGGTCTTTGCCCGCCTTAAAAATGTCGATGGCTTTTTTATAATATGAAATGGTGTTGTCATGATTTTCCATCATGGAATAAGCGCCTGCGATACTGATATAAAAACGCCCTAGATCATCTTTTTGCCCAGACTTCTCAGCAATTTCCATCCCTTTGAAATACTGCACCAATGATTGGCTCAAATCGCCCTTGAGCCTTAACGAGTTGCCTTTTTGTAAAAGTGCCGCAATGATCAAATCAGTGGAATCCAGTTTGGTCGCTTCCGATAAGAGAAGTTCACTGTATTGCAAGGCTTTGTCTGGATTGGGTTCTTGGACAGCCAGACTATTCAACAGATGCAATCGGTCATGTTCTTCGAAGTTGCCGGAGTTATAAATGGCTTCCAGGCTGTCGGCTTGAGCTTGGTCCTGGGCGTTACAATGCAAAGCCATTACAAAAAAAAAGCCCAGGGTGAAACAGGCTCTTATGGTCAGTACCATTTTTAATATGTTCAACAGGTTCGCCATGCCCAAGCGCTAGAAAATATTTAGGTCCATTTATTGTTTTGTCTTAATGATCGGATCGATGCTATAAACCCTGTTGCTTTCCCCAACCTGAAATTGGAGGGTGTAGACATAGCCATTAGCGGTGCTGCCCCGAATGATGATGGCTTCCACGTTTGCTTCCCCATCGACCTCATCGCTGCTAAATATCCTGGCGCCTCGTTTGTACTTTATTTTTTTGATTTTTACCGCAACCGAACCGGAGGTCGACACCCCGTTCCAAACGATATTGTCGCCCACATCGACCAGAATAGTGAAGTTTTCGGCAGCGCTGTTGTCCAACACCTCTGTCTCCGGGCCGGCGGTAAAATAACTGGTGGCTGCCGCATTTTGGTTGTTATACAGTGCGCCCGTATCCACATGCAGGGTGATCTTGTGGGTCGCCTGCCCTGCCGCCATACCACAAGAAAATATGAACACTAGGACAATATGGCTTAAAAAACGTTTTTGCTGTTTTGATCTATTTTTCATGTGGTTGGGCAGCGCTTTAAATGCTTGTACTTTCCAATGTTAAAAAGATTTATGCCCATCCCTTACTTCTTGACCTTAATGATTGGGTCGATTATAATCGGATCACTGGCACCCAAGCTATAGCTGATCTTATATTTATAGGTTTTGCCCTTGGCATTCTCCTTTTTTTTGTTTTTTACTTTTGCTTTTACTTTTTTCTTCCCATTGTTGGTTTTGGATTTTTTAAAAATCTTATCCTTATCGGGTTTATTATCGTCAGCATCAATATCGATATTATCGATATTCACTATTTCGCCGGTGGTGGAAACCCCCTCCCATTCTACTTCATCATTGACATCGATTAGGATGGTAAAATCTTCCGTGCCATTTGGATTTTCGACTTCACTGCCGGGCGCGGAAAAAGATATGGCGCCTGTGCTGCTGTTGACGCTTAATATGACCATTTTTTGGCCATAGGTCATATGGCCCCAAGAAAGTGATGCCAGTGCGAATAAAACAAAAAGTATTTTTGTTGGTTTCATGATCATATGTTTGGTCTTGGTTAGTATTCTTAATAAAATTTCAAGCATTGGAAAAAAAAGCTTTTAGACCATAAGCTAATATATCGAATTAGATTTAATTATAGGGCCATTTTGTGGATGCCTTGCCCAAATCGTATTTTTTAAAACACCTTTCTTACAAATATTTTGCATTTGGTCTATGCCAAAGGCTTGGTCAATGTAATATAATGGAGATTTGCATAAACAACGGATCAAATGTCCCAAGGCATCACATTAATGTCCGAAGTGCCCCACTTTTTTATCGAACCTAAACAAGCATGGGCTGACCGCTAGGATATACGTTGTGGCGTTCCATAAAAAAAGTCCCAAGAACCAAGAACTTCACTTGATTTTTGGGACCTATGCAACCCAGGTACTTATACTGGTCTGATATTCTGGTTGACCTTGAACAGGTTATGTGGATCGAATCGTCCTTTAATTTTGGCCAATCGCGCATAATTTCGCCCATAACTGGCCTT
Source organism: uncultured Flavobacteriaceae bacterium (assembly GCA_963760375.1). Lineage (GTDB taxonomy): Bacteria > Bacteroidota > Bacteroidia > Flavobacteriales > Flavobacteriaceae > Pelagihabitans. Next base: position 1,350,197 of record CAVXCS010000005.1, read on the forward strand.
CACGCGTTCCTGTCCTTCATCGTTCATCATGAAGTTCGAATAGGCCCCTCCCGCGGAATAGGGATGCAACCCCTCCCAATAGTCTTTGCACCAGCGGGTAATTTTATCCGCATTCTTGGGATCTGGATCCACGCCCACGATCACCCCCGAATATTGGGCATCGCGATACGCCCATGGGGTCTCTTCCAGCCCTACCCTTGCAGCCGCCCCCGTGATGGGATAAATGTGCATTTGTGATAAAGGGGTCGGGATCTTCGATCCGAATTTCAAATGTTGGGCACTGATCTTCTCGTTCAGTTCATTAAAAAAGTCGCCTCGCCAGTACCACTGGAGCCCGGGTGGAAACAAGCCGTCGAAAAGGGTTTGAATGGAAGGATACGGCATTTCCCCCACATGTTCAAAAATGGGTTTTTTGGCCAATATGGGTGCAAAAGTGGCTTTGGCCTTGGCCATATCACCGGTATAGCACCATACGACACCACAAAACTGCTTATTGTGCAAAAACTCTGGAAAGGGTGGCCCGGGAATGATCATCGTAGCAAAGAATCCGTTGAGATCTTCCGGGGCATTCTTGATGAAATCCTGGTACCAAGCCATCATTTCCTGGGTCTTTTCAATGGGCCATATGGTAGGGCCGCCAAAAACCGTTTTTACGGGATGGGCCTGAAACTTGAAAGAGGTGACAATCCCAAAATTGCCGCCCCCACCGCGAATGGCCCAGAACAGATCGGTATTTTGTTTGGCATTAACGGTAACAAACGACCCATCGGCCAGTACCATGTCGGCCTCCAAGAGGTTGTCTATGGTAAGGCCGTATTTACGTGATAAATAGCCTACACCGCCGCCCAGGGTCAGTCCACCGACCCCAGTAGTGGAAATAATACCGGCAGGGACCGCAAGACCGAAGGGATGGGTCGCATGGTCCACTTCTCCCCAAACGTTGCCCCCCCCTACCCTTACGGTTTTATTATCCTGATCGACCCTCACAAATTTGAGTCCCGAAAGATCGATGACCATACCTCCATCACAGAGCCCTAGTCCGCCCCCATTATGCCCGCCACCACGTACGGCGACCAACAGTTCGTTCTCGCGGCCAAAATTTACCGCGGCCATCACATCGGCCACGTCAACGCACATGACGAACATGCCCGGTCGCTTATCGATCATGGCATTGTAGACCTTTCGCGTTTCATGATAACCCGCGTCTTTTGGCATTACCAGTGCTCCCCTGAGCTTCTGGGAAAATTGTTCAATTATTTCTGGATTCAAGTCTTTAACTGTCTTCATCTTGATTTTTGGTGTTTAAGTTTGAAAGCGTAACTATTGGGAAATGATCATCCCTTTCAAAGACCAATGGATTGGTGTTTTTCGTTTTAGAACTGGCCTTAGCAGTTTCGACCTGCCTAGCCTTTTGGCTTGGGTAGATTCGGACGTAGTCGAAACCGCCTAATTGCGGTTATACATTGTCGCAATTAGTTGCTTTTTTTATTGTACGGATTTTGCAAACTACCTTAATCTTCTTTTATAGTCGGCACTGCATCAAAAGGGTCCACCATAGCGACAAATAAAACACAAGGGCCATTATCTAGACATTTTGCTTTATGTGGCTTTCCTGCAGGGCCATAAGCATATGAGCCAGCTCTTAATACCACGGGATTTTCCCCTTCGTATTCGACCTCCAAATCTCCTGAAATTAAAATCATTCGTTCGGGTGAATTATGTGTATGATTCACAACTTCGGTATTAGGTTCTATTTTAAAGAAAAAATCCAAATTAGGTTTAGATATATCACCGTGAAGAATTGTAAAGAAACAACCTGGAAAGAAATCTGGGGCAGGTAACCAATTCAAATCTTTATTATCAATGGTTGTAGCAAAAGAAGTTTCTTCTTCAGAAAGGTCATTACTCTGCGCATTCAAGCCGATTGTTAATAAAACAAAGGCGAGGGTAATCATGTTTTTTCTGTACGGTTTAATTTTAGTGGTTTTCATAGTGGTGGTTTTTAAGGATATAAATTAAGTTAATCATTGAAAATATCAATCTGTTTATTGTGGGTTACAATTACTTGCAACTGACTAATATTCATTACATTATGTGCCGTGACCTGTCTTTCCCATTATAAATTTGGGGACCCACTCTGCCCATGCCAAAAAACGCGATGGTATGCTGTTTGATCATCGCCAAGCGCTTGGGTTGTTCCAAATAGGGCAGGAACCTGGCGTTTACTGCGGTATTTTTCATATGCGCATCAACGGTATCGTCGACGATTGCGGCTATACCGGTCGAGCCGCCCAATCTTTCAAATAGTGTGTTTGCCATTTTATGCTATGTTTTGGTTGTACCCAAAGCTAGCTATAGAAAAAACCAACGACTACTACGTTTAAATCAAATAATTATAAAATTGGATCATTTTAGCCCTAAACGAAAGTTAGAAATCAATTAAGATTCAATTGGACATATTTTGAAGGAAGAATGCCGTAGGTTTCCAAAAAGCATTTCGAAAAGTACGCTGCACTGTTGAAACCGGTTTCATAGGCCACTTCGGAAACATTGCCAAAATGTTGATGTAACAGGTCCAAGGCTTTGTTCAAACGGTATTCCCGTAGAAAGGTGTTCGGGGATTTCCCGGTGAGTTTTTTGATTTTTCGATAGAGCTGTGCTTTGCTATAACCCAATTCGGCACTGAGCGCTTTTAATCGAAAGTTCTCTTTGTTCCATGTTTTTTTGGAGAATGCCATCAATTGGGCGAGAAATTTTTCTTCCTTCGGTTTTAATGTCCGAATCAGCTTGTGGTCGATCTTAGCTTGATGGTTCTCGTTTTCATATAGGTTTTTAACGGCCTCGGTGATCACGATAGGGTCGTGTACCACTTCGCACATTTCGGTGGCCCGTTCAATGGTTTCCGAAAAAATGCCTTCTTGACCGGTTACGGGAACACCGGCGCAGACCCCGATGCCCAGCTTCCTATGGGTGCGATCCAATTTTGGGGTGATGTATTTAAAATTGTATCTGATCTTCAGGGCACATAAAATGGCATTGGTAACCGTTTTAAAGGAAACCAAATACATATTGTTGTTGTGTTTGGCGATGCTGCCTTCGAAGTGACGCACCGTTTTGGATAACACTCCTATGGAATTTCTGGAAAAAAATATCCATTTGTTCCGCATTGGTGCTGTGAATGGGATCGCCGGCTTCCAATACCATGATGACCCTGAAGGCGGGATCGTCGATAATATTCAGTTCTTCATTCTGGGCTTTGATGGGATCTTCGATACGGCCCAAGAACGATTCCACCAAACGCACATCCACTTCGATGATTTCATGAGGGAAATCCCCATGGGCATGATTGTGCATCTGTTGCAGTGCTTCCTTGTTTGGAGCCTCTATCAGGCAAAAGGCGGTATGCCTTTCACTGTCGCACCAATAGGTCATCCCCTTACAACCATAAAGATGCTGTACTTTAAGGTCTTCCTGATGCATCAACGCCACATGTTTTGCTGTAATGTCATCTGGAATGTCGTGTCGATCCATATATAACGGCATAGTCGCTGGTTTTTATTAAAGTTAGCGATTTTTTCCCAAATTAAGGAGTATTGGAAACGACAAAAACCGAAATCCCTAGGGCTTGCGAAGAAAAAATGGAAAGAACCGTCGACCAAATGTCGGTTCTTTCGAGGTCAACTCGAATGAAGTTATTTTGTTTATATGAAGTGTTGCCTCAAAAAATTGCGCCCGTTGGAAGACATCACTCTATCCACGATCTCATCCGCATCGATCTTGTTCGCCGCGACTTTGAACTGGGCACTTTTCATATAATTATAGGCATGCCGTTCCAGAAAATCAGCCAAAAACGGCAACTCTTCGGCCGTCCAAAAGCCATTTAGCGCATCAATGATGCCGTCAAAATCGGTGCCCAAGGCCATGCAGTCCCATGCGAACAAATCTTGGCCATCCAAGACTTCAAGGATATGTTGGATCTGGAACCACAACAATTCCGATCGGTAGTGCATGATCTTGGCGCGTTTGGTGGACCTTTTGGTGGCTTTCAGGGTCTTTTTGTTTACGATCCTTCTTTCATCGAGTTGCAACCCTATGATGCCCTTTCGTTTTGCGATCCGAACCAGCTCATCATCAAAAAAGTTGATATCGACCGGATTTAATTTGTTTGCGACCGCCGACCCCCCATGTTGCCGTTGTGTTGGGGACAACAATCCGTTGGCGGCACCATGGCTGACGATGATGGGTATTTGCGAATACCTTGGGTCGGCCTCCAATAGGCCATAAAATTCTTGTCTGGCCAACACGCTCATATGTTTTAGGTCGATCAGGATACGTCGGCCATTCGACCTATCGTAAAGTGCATGGATCACTTTTTTCCCCAAAGGGGTGAGCCCGGTATTGAGGCCTTCACTTTGGTCGACCTTTTTCTTGACCAAGGCGGTAAAACTTTCTGCATGGCCACATAGATGGTTCCAGAAATGATGGGCGAGGGTCACAAAAAAGGGAGGTGTATGCCACTGTTTTATTTGTTGTACCCGCGCCAGAAATGCATCTTCAACCGGGGCTTGCAGAATATTTGAATTCAGCACGTGCATTCCCTCTATCGACAATACGACCGCTATGGTGGTGGTTTTACCGTTTTGGTTTTTGTGCAAGGCTTCGATTTCGCTGTGGTCCCGTACCAATTGGTAGGTGAACGCTCCTTCCGGCAGCCTGATCACCTTCCGGTCGAGTTGTCGGTAATAATCATATTCCAGTTCAAGATCTTTGAAATAATCGGTCATTTGTTGAACGGCATCTACCCGCTTCTTCCCTACCCCTGTGGCAAAATTGGAAGCCATATCGCGTAGGAATTCATTTTTAATGGTGTTGTCGAAAAATCCCCTTTCAATGGGGTACAACGAAGCACAGACTACCCTGACGCCTCCTTTCGCCATACTGCTGAAGTTGGCTTGCGAAAACTTGGTCAGATGCAAGAGGTAGTTGATCAGTTTGTCAAGTAAGGTCGGGGGGTCATAACGCCAAATGCTATTGGTACGGTTACGGTACTTGCTGTTCTGGCCAATGGGAACCCGATTGTGGCTCTTCCCGAAAGGCTTCAGGGCCGAATGGCAGTGCAGGTCAAAATAGTTGTTGTTGTCAAGTGACATTAAATAAAATAACGGTGTTGATCAAGTTGAATACAAAAACCGCAAGATTGCCTTCATTTTAAACCAACGATTTTCGCTTTAAAAAATGAAAGGCAACCTCACGGTAAGATGTAGGCGGGGAAAATTCGGGGAGTCTAAAGATAAAAATTATATCATAGGGACCATTACATAAAAACCTTATAAAAATTGGGTTTTTTACAGGGAATATCATGAAGGTCCGGGCGTCTATTCCCAAGGGTCTCTACTTCACAGATGAAAGCGGTGAGGGCATTTCAATCATAATTCCGTCGCCGATTCCAGAAACAGCAAAAATTTGGTATCTTTCGTAAAGAACAGCCCAATGAGGTCAATTCATTATGTATGGCATTAGAATTCAAGCGCAAAATCTTCTCCATGGGCCCCCTATGGTTGTTCATTTTGATTTTTCTAAGTATCGTTTCCTGCAAACGTCTCAAGAACGAAGACATCGAGGACAAAACGGCTATGGAAGCCCCAGAGGAGGGTTTCGTGCCCATCTTCGATGGAAAAACCCTGGAAGGCTGGCTGGGAGATCCGCAATACTGGCGGGTGGAAGATGGGAATCTAGTGGGCGAAGTCACCCCGAGTACCCTGCTTAAAACCAACACTTTTATTATTTGGCAAGACGGAAAACCTTCAGATTTCGAATTAAAACTGGAGTTCCGCATTGCGGAAAAAGGCAATAGCGGGGTCAATTACCGAAGTGAGCTGGTTGACAGCATTCCCTACGCACTTCGTGGTTACCAGGCCGATATCGATGGAAGAAACACCTATACCGGTCAAAATTACGAGGAACGAAAACGCACTACACTGGCCTATCGCGGGGAGCGAGCCATTATAAATGCACAAGCAGATCCGGAAGCACCGGGCTCGCTCGTGGCCAATATCAAAAACAATGCATGGCAAACCCGGGAAGTAATCGGGTCGTTGGGAAATATCGATTCCCTCAAGGCCAAGATCAATAGTGAAGACTGGAACCAATGCCGGTTGGTGGTGAAAGGTAATCGCTTGCAGCATTATATCAATGGCATTTTGATGAGCGAAGTGATCGACAATGATACGATCAATGCGAAATCGAGCGGCTTGCTCGGACTTCAGGTGCACGTAGGGCCACCGATGCAGGTTGAATACAGAAACATTGAATTGAAGCAACTATAAAAAAGCAGTACCGACCCTGTTCACGATCTTTGGCCGCCGTGTTTACAAAGGAAATGGATGATGGCCCCAAATGTTTTAAGACCGATAATATCACCCTATGAAGCCCATTGTACAAATATCACTCGACCTCACCAATATCGATGAGGCCCTGGAGACCGCCGCTATGGCCCTTCGGGCCGGCGTGGATTGGTTGGAGGCGGGGACGCCTTTGATCTTGGCCGAGGGGCTGCATGGCGTAAGAAAGTTGAGGGAAGCCTTCCCAGATGTACCGATCGTCGCCGATCTTAAAACCATGGACGGTGGCTATTTGGAAGCGGAAATGATGGCCAAGGCAGGGGCCACCCATGTGGTGGTGATGGCCAGGGCACATGAAGAAACCATCAAGGTCGTCGTGCAGGCGGGGAAAGATTATGGCGTTAAGGTGATGGGCGACAATTTGGGTTGCCCCGATATGGTGGAGGGAGCGAAATGGCTTGAAGCTTTGGGCTGCGATTTTATCGTACACCATATCGGCTACGACGAAAGGCGTGGGATCGCGGCAAGGGGTTTGCCCATGCCCAGCCCATTGGACCAACTCAAGGAAATCGTTGACGCGGTAAAGGTTCCTGTGCAGGCCGTGGGCGGACTCACCTTGGAACAGGCCATACGATGCCCGGAGTTCGGTGCACCACTTGTGGTACTGGGAGCGCCGCTGACCATTGATGCCGATGCCTTTAAAACGGCCGAGGGAGATCTGGAGAGTTCCTTGCGGCTCATTTGTAAAAAAATTCATGCCTACGGCGATGTACCGATGAAAAACAGCTAAATAGTCCAATTAAACAAATCAATTATGGATTCGATTGCCGTTGTAAATTTTGCCCCGGAAAAAGGAAGTGTCGAAATAAGGGAAGTGGCCCAACCCCTGATCGGGGCAGATGATGTTTTATTGGAAGTCGCCAATGTCGGGGTTTGCGGAAGCGACCTACATCAATGGACTGCCGACCATAGTTGGCCTGTAAACTACCCCGTGGTGTTGGGACATGAATTCGGCGGCAATATCGTTGCACTCGGTAAGGGGGTGAACGGATGGAAGGAAGGCGACCGGGCGGTGAGCGAGACCGCCGCCGTGATCGATATCAATAGTCCGCTGTCAAGACAAGGACTTTATAATCTGGACCCTTCGAGAAAAGGCTTTGGTTATGGTGTGAATGGGGCAATGACCCGTTTTGTTCGGGTACCGGCCCGCTGTTTGCATCGGGTGCCGGAAAACCTGCCTTTTGAACAGGCCTGCTTGACCGAACCTTGTTCCGTGGCCTACAATGCGGTGGTCATGAATTCACGAATAAAACCGGGAGACCGGGTATTGGTGATCGGGCCCGGCACCATCGGTATTTTGTGTGCGGCCATGGCCCGCTTATGCGGGGCCGATGTGGCCATCGTCGGCCTGGAAGCCGACAAGAAGCGCTTACAGATCGCCAAGCAATATGGCTGTGAGGCCATCATTGGCGATGCAACGGCATGGGCCATTGCGCAGGATGGACTCGGGGCCGACTGTGTGATCGATGCCGCCGGGGTGAGCCAAACCTTAAAAAATGCACTGCAATGGGTTAGGCCAAAAGGCCATATTACCAAGGTAGGTTGGGGCCCTACGCCATTGAATTTTTCCTTGGACCCCCTAGTGCAGAAGAACGTTACCTTGCAGGGCAGTTTTAGCCATAATTGGCCCATTTGGGAAAAGGTGCTGCATTTAATGGGCAGTGGAAAACTGGATGTAAAACCCATTATTGGAGGTGTTTGGGCCCTTGAAGACTGGCATGAGGCCTTCGAACAAATGCACTCCGGAAAAGTCGTCAAAAGTGTACTTAAACCCAATTGATCAGCCATGCGATTAAAGAATAAGGTTATTTTGGTGACGGGTGCCTATACCGGGATTGGAAATGCCATCGCCCAAGCTTGTGTGAACGAAGGAGCCAAAGTAGTGGCCAACGGCCTTCAAGAAGATTTGGAGGAGAAAGTGGTGGCACAATTGGGCGTCAAAAATGCGGTTCATGTCACCATGGATATAACGGATGCGAAAGCACCGCAAATATTGATGGCCACTGCCCTTGACACTTTCGGCAAATTGGATGCCGTGGTAAACAATGCCGCCATCGTTGCCTCTTCGAACATTATCAATACGACAATGGCATTTTTTGAACGGATGTTGGCGGTCAATACCCTCGCTCCCTTTGCCATCATCCAGGCCGCCCTACCCCATTTAACGAAAACCAAGGGATGTGTGGTGAACATCGGCTCGATCAATTCATGGAGCGGGGAACCCAATCTTTTGCCCTACAGCATATCAAAAGGGGCCTTGATGACCATGAGCCGAAATCTTGGCGACAGTCTTTTCCGGGATTACGGCGTAAGGGTGAACCAGATCAATCCAGGCTGGGTATTGACGGAAAATGAAAAAATCAACCAGCGACAACAAGGGATGGATGACGATTGGTTCAAAACCTTGCCTCCCTTATTTTCCCCAGCCCATCGCCTGTTCGCTCCCGAAGAAATTGCCGAAGCCGCCGTTTACCTTCTTTCCGATGCTTGTGGCCCCCTCAGCGGCCAAGTGTTGGAATTGGAACAGTACCCGATGATCGGACGTAACCCACCTAAAAAGTAACCTCGCAAATTAAAATTATGCCAAGACTAGCGGTATTTCCAAAAGCTTTTATGCAGGCCCTCTGCAAAGATGGCAGCATGAAGGTTTCCGAATGGATCGAACTGGCAGGAAAACTGCCGGTAGACGGACTTGAATGGTATGCAGGATTTTTGGAAATGCGCGATAGATCGAACTGGGACCTTTTTCGCCAGCAGGTGGAAGATAGGGGCAAAACGATTCCCATGATGTGCTGTTCGCCAGATTTTACCCACCCTGATGCTGCCTTTCGACGCAGGGAAATCGAGAAACAAAAGCAATGGATACATATGACGCATGTCTTGGGCGGGACCTATTGCAGGGTGCTGTCTGGCCAAAGGCGCCCCGGACTGACTTTGGACCAAGGACTTGATTTTGCCGTGGAAGGTATTGAAGCCTGTTTGCCTTATGCCCAAGAGTTGGGAATTACCCTGATTTTGGAAAACCATTATAAGGACGATTTTTGGGAATACCCCGAATTCGCCCAAAAAATGGATGTGTTCTGCGCTTTGGTCAGCCGTATCCAGCATCCCAATTTCGGTGTAAATTACGATCCCAGCAATACTTTTTTGGCAGGGGAAGACCCATTGGAACTGCTTTACAAGGTCTCATCACGCGTGGTGACCATGCATGCCAGCGACCGTTATCTTATCGAAGGCACTATTGAAGATTTGCGGAAGGAAGAAAGCGGAGCCCTGGGTTATGCCAAACGACTGAAACATGGGGAAATCGGTAAAGGTCTGAACGATTATGATGCGATATTCGCCGAGCTCAAACGTGTAGGTTTTGATGGCTGGATCAGCATAGAGGACGGTGTTGACGGTATGGATCAGTTAGAACGTAGCGTTGCTTTTTTAGGGGAGAAAATAAGGAAATATTGGCCCTCTTAGGGCAACGGAAAAACAGCTTCAATTACTTACCATCAGCACTCAGTGAAGTAATCGGCGTCAACAAAAGCTTGCGAAACTCAACTTCCGAACCTTCCGCCTGAACGGCTATCTGCCCACTTAGGGCCGTTGCCTCATACCCATAATTCACCAGGTCTCCATTGACCCAAACCTTTATTTGATTTTTGAGGCATTCCACAACCATGCGATTCCATTGTCCCAAGGGTTTTTCAGAGCCATCGGTCAAGTTTTTGATGCGCCTTTCCTTGCCTTCCGTAATGCCCCAGTCGGCTTTTGGCCCCCTTCTTTTCTCCATGTTATCGGTGGTGATATTCTGTACGATGCACCAAAAATCGCCTGCGTTTTCGTGCATCATCTGTACTTCGATCGATTTAGGAAACATTTTATAAAGTGCCCTCGGGGTAGAGGCATGTACCAATACACCACAGTTACCGGGTTCCCCGGCAAACCTGTATTCAATTTCAAGTCGATAGTCTTGGTATTGGGCATCCGTAATCAAATGGCCCTGGGGCGTTCCCAAACTTACCAGCATGCCATCCCTAATGATAAATGGATTGATGGTTCCTGGAATACTGTCCATCTCAGGTACATCCACATGCCAACCATCCAGGTTTTTTCCGTTGAATAGGTTGATCGTTTCCGCTTGTTGATTGCATCCAACCAATGCGATAAAGGCAGCAAAAATGCACAGTAAACTGACGTAAGGCGTGTTCATGTTCGATGAATTGAAGGTTCCCCTCGAAGATATCATTTTATTGCCAAAAATCGGAGACGACCCAAACTAAATAACAAGGGATGGAAGATGTTCAACCGGAGGAATCGATTGATGAAGATTTGGGATGCCTGACATCATATTGAAAAACTGGCGATAATGTGCGGAACAGGAATTAATGTTTGGACCTGGTGTCGAAAACTTCCTGTCCTGGATTATATTCTCTTCACCTTAACGGCGTTCATACCGCGATTTCCCTTTTCCAGTTCGAAGCTCACCTTGTCGTTTTCTTCTATGCTATCGATCAAGCCACTCACATGGGTGAAGTATTTTTCGTTGTTTTCGCTGTCGATGATGAACCCGAAACCCTTGGAGTGGTCAAAGAACGATACTTTGCCATTGCGAATGGGATCGAAAGGCTCTACATCGCCTTCTTCCTTTTTGGGGATGCCCAACACGATACTTTCAGCATCGACCTTTATTTTTTTGCTGGGATCCGGCGGGGTATCGGTTAAATTGCCATCATGGTCGACATAGGCGAATTGAATTCCACCACCACTTGCCTTGGCTTCAGCCTTTCGTGCGATTTTTTTCTTTTCCTTTTCTTCCCGTTTCTTGCGTCTTTGCTTTTCCTTTTCGGTTTTGTTATAAGTCTGTTGTGATTTTGCCATTCGTTTTTTTAATGCTTTTAAGTGATGTTAAAGCAGCATTGAAACCTACTGTACGAATGAATGGAAAAGAAAAATGTAAACCGGGTTTACGTAATATTTAGCCAGAGCGATCGCAGTAAAGCACCAAGGATATAGCTTTAATCGTTTACGAAGATAAGACTTCCGTCTTAATTTTCAAGGTGCTTTTTTTGTATTCTGCCGGAATAGTGACCATAATTCATCAAAAAAGCAATTTTTTGACCGTTTTGACCCTCATCGATATCCGGAGTTTTTAGGTACTCCTACCAGCACCCACATCTGTTTTCCAAGTTCATGGTTCCAAGTCCCGAAATCGAGGTTTTCCTTGACCACCTCAAAGCCGCTTTGCCGCAGTTCCCCTTTTACGAATTCCGCTGACAAGGTATGGGATGCCGCCTGTGCTTCCCTGTCCTTCCCTTTGGCAAAATCCTTTAATTTTTCCAAAATGAGTAGGCGCCCCCCTGGTTTCAGCGACTTTTTGATAAGGGACAAGACCCTTTCGTAATCTTCAATTTCATGGTAGGTATCTATCAGGAAGACTGCATCCAGTTGACCTAGCGGAAGTTTGGGGTCATCCCCATCGCCCAAAACCACGGTGACATTGCCAACATTTTTTTCTATTAATCGCTGATTGAGCCTGTCCAATCGGGATTGGAGCACGTCAACGGCATATACTTTGCCATTGGGGCCCACTTTTTTCGTCAAATGGAAGGTAAGATAGCCTTCATGGCATCCCACGTCGGCCACACGGTCGCCATCAACCACTTCGGCCATTTCCATAAGGTCGGGCACCTTCATCCATTGATCCCTGTCTTTCCAATCCGATGTGGTATATTGTGAAATTAATGGATTGTAGATTAAAAAACTCAAAAACAAAATGAATATCTTACCTAATCGCATTGACCTAAGATACAGCCAATTTTCAATGATCACAATAGACTATCTTTGAAAATCAATAGGCTTAAGGTAAAAACCAACTTGTGAACTTACTAGATGTATCGACCCTTTTATGCGGATTTTCCTTTGCCTACTTTGGGTTCAGCTGTTTGAAATCAAAACATATGCGGTCTGAATTTACCAGATATGGCCTGGCCGGCAAGCGCGTTCTGGTGGGCTACCTGCAGATTTTGGGTGGGATTGGACTTTTATCGGGCTGGCTCTTCTCCCCAGTTTTGGGTAGCTTGGCCTCCCTCGGGCTTTTCCTATTAATGATCATGGGATTCGGGCTAAGGATGAAGATCAGGGATGGGTTTTGGGCCTCGCTTCCGTCCTTGCTCTATGCGGTATTGAGTGGCGGACTGTTTTGGGCCTATTTGATGCTGACCATTAAAGCCTAAATGGGTAAGAATTTGTCATGGAAAGCGATGACAAGGCACATGGTCAGAAATAACAGCGCCGGGAATGACTTCTTTAAGGGATCCTTTATTTTGAGATGCATGGCGACAGACCCCAACAAAAGGGCCGCCAAGCCCAAGGCCGCAGGCTGTCGGAGCATGGGATACCATATTGCGGACAATAGCAATAAAGCCAATGCTACCTTCAGCGTGCCCACCAAATAGCACATCCAAACCGGGAGTCCGTATGCCTGAAATTCCTCTATGATGGTCTTGGCATTACCACCGCGCCAGGGAGTACTTTTCTTGTTTTGGACCAACCAAACATTTAATATACTGATCGAGACGATTATCTGAAGCGCTATAATAAAGTAGTTCATATTGCCTTATCTTTTGATTATTGAGAACAATGTACAGAAAATTTCTTTGTCAAACTATAGGTTTTGCTAAATCACCTGTGAAGTGGGCCATCATTGCTGCCAAATAATCATTAATGGGGTCTTTTAGCCTCTTTTAGGGCATTTCCGACGTTTTTTAATGGTAAACAGAGCCGCAAATTGTTATCTTCAGCCCAAATGCACTACACCATTATGATCCAGAAAACGACCTTGCTACTGATATTCATGTTCCTACAAGTTGGCGCTCAGCAAAGGCCGATAAAGATCGTCACAGAGGATCTCCCGAATCGCCTGGCTTTCTATGCGGTGAACGAAAATGAAAAGGACTACGACGTGACATTCAGCATTACGGGCACCAATTTTCGCCAAAGTCAAGGCAGGCCTCGCCTTATCAGGGTTCCGGCCGCCTCAAAAGTGCAGCTAAAGACCATTATTCTCATGAGGGGGAAGAAGCCAACCTATCAACACGATCTAGTGGTGAACGATAGCCTATCGCACCGTGCCTTAAAAGTTCCCGCCGAGCGCGTGAAAATACCACCCAAAAAGTCCATTACCATTTACATCACCGAGGGCTGTGTGGGATGCGATAGCATTGTTCAGCCTTTGGAACAAAGCTATTATCAGTACAAAGCCTTTAGATTAAGTGAACATCCTGAAATCAAGGACCAATTGGGCAGTGCATTTTCGACCCCTCTTGATTCCATTGTGCGACCGATCGTAAATCTGGGGGGAAGGCTTTACACTACTTTTGAGAATTATGGCCAATTGATCGATGAAGTCAATAAAGATTGAGGGTTCCCTCCCATTCCATGACCCATTGACTTTTTGCACAGATGTTATCGTGTAAAGCGTGCAAACAGGACCAATTTTTTTTTGGTGTTGATGAAATAAACGCCAGTAAGCAGCACGATTGCGGCCACGATGGATTGTAAAGTGATCTGTTCATTCAGAAAGTACCAGCCCAACAACATCGCAATAATCGGATTTACATAGGTAGAAGTCGCCACTTTTTCCGGAGAAATCACTTTTAGCAGGTAGTTAAACGAAGTGAAGGCGACGATGCTGCCAAATATGATCAACAAAAGCATCGAATATTGTACCGGGGTACTCCATACCATGGGCGAACTCCATTGTTCGCCAAAAGCCAAACTTGCCAATAGGAGCATTACCCCACCAAAAAACATCTGATAGCCTGTATTGACAAAGAAGTTGGAAGGCAGATCGGCCTTACCAACAAAGATACTGCCATAGCCCCAGCTGATCATGCACATGAAGATCATGGCCATCCCGATCAGGGAATTCTCTTGTGCCAATATCTGTTTTTGGCCCACCAATAGGTAAATCCCGAGAATTCCGAGAAGTACCCCGATCATCGACATGGACTTGATCTTCTTGCCCTGGAGTGCGCGCATCAATAGCAAGACCACTAGGGGCTGTGCGGAGGTTTCCAAAGCGGCAAAACCACTATCGACATATTTCAGGGCCCATACCACTACCCCATTTCCAAAGGTCAAAAACAAAAATCCCGCAATGATGGTATTGCGAATTTGATTTTTGGTTATGGAAATGCCGATGCCCAATATCTTGCATAAGATAAAAATCAAAATACTTGCGCACAGAAAGCGGATCGAAGCCAACATGAACGGCGGCAGTTCGGTCACTGCAATTTTGTTCATGAGATAGGTAGAGCCCCAAATAAAATAAATCGCGAAAAATGCTAGGACGATCAGGGTGGTATTGTGCGGTTTTGACATGGAAAATCAGTCTTACTTCAATTGAGCCCAATATTAAGAATATCCTGTTACACTTAGGTTCCTGATGGAGCAAAAGTTAAAGAATTCATAATATAGTACCTTTTTATACATAGTACTGTAACAAAAATATCCATTCCTCGTCTGTTAGATATAAGTCAATCAAAAAACAATAAAATCATGCAAATTCTACATCCACATTTACAGCGTCCCAAAATATATTTCAGGATCGGATTTGGTTGGAACACCGACAGGTTATATGACCAAACCCTGAAAAACAGAAAACAATTCATCAATAACAATTAAAACCAAGTTCAATGAAAGCATCCATCAATCAAACGGTGACTGAGTCAAAATCCTTCAACTATTTTTCTTCCTTCAGGGACAGTAAAAGGGTCCAATGGGCACAGTTCAGGAATTACAATCGCTAATCACGATTTTTAAAACATCATTTTTCATCAATAAAAACAAAACGTCATGAAACCATTCATCAATCAATTGCCAACAGAATCAAGAAAGTTTACATTTTTCTCCAATTTTAAGGAAAGTAAAAGAATTCGTTGGGCCGGCTCGAGGCATTATATGCACTGACAGCCATAATCACCAAAGAAAAAGGGATGCCTGTAAGGTGCATCCCTTTTTTATTTTACCGATCGGGCGAAATGGTCAGAATCGACCACCTTCATAGGCCTTCATTTTTCCGTAATAGGAAATGGTGGTACGGTTCATCGATTTTACGATCACATCCGTAAAACCATGCGCGTTGATGTCGAGGATCACCCCATGTTTTTCCGATTTGCCCATCGCATCGAATTGAATGATGATCTTGTATTTTCTGTCATTGTAACGCACCTTATAATCCATGGGGGCACCTTTAAATGCGATGGCACCCTCGCCACCATAAGTGGTACTCACCCGACCTTCCCCGAAATAGGGAAGATATGCATGGACTTCATTTTCAGTGATACGCAGAAAATTGTCATTGGTGATCAGGCTAACGCTCGACCCGGAAATAGGGAGCGCACGGTTTGCCTCGAAAATGAAATTTTTAGATTCGACCAGCTTCTTGGTTTGTTCAAAAGCAAGGCTGTCCCTTTCCTTTTTCCCTTGCGCCAAAAGCATTGAGGGGGCAAAAACGAGCAACAACAACACGGTACAAAATTTCATGATATCTTTTTTAATATTACAGCAACCTTTGTGCCAATTATTTTTCGATCATCGGCAATATGATATGCGATGGGTATTTGCTGTTATGATAAATTTCATTGTGGGCAATTACCCCTTTGCTTTCATCAAAATTGGCACCACCGGTATTTAAGTTTCGGGCGAACCGGGGAAAATTACTACTGCTGATCTCAATCCTGATCCGATGTCCTTTATCAAAATAATTGCTGGTAACCATGGGACTTAAATTCAATTCGTACACCTTTCCTTTCTGCATAAACACTTCATGATCATATCCTTCCCGATACCGGGCCCTTTGTATGGTTTCATCGAGATTGTATGCGGTACCGTCCGGATATACATCGATCAACTTTATCGTGAAATCGGTATCCTTCGCATCTGATGAAACGAAGAGCTTGGTTTCGATGAATCCGCTTACTTCAACCCCTTCTGCCAATGGTTCCGAGGTATACACCAATATATCATTCCGGGTTTCCATGGCCTGTTGGTCAAAGGCCCCTCCCTGTACTGCATTTCCGGTGCAGCATACATTACCACCATAGGAAGTGACCGGATTCATCGGATCATAGGTAAATCGGTCTGGCTTATTTGAACTTCCCGGTTTCGAGGTTACCAAGGCCCCGTCTCCATAAAGGCTGTTGGCATTGCCCTGTCCGTGAAGGTAAAACGTGGTCATTTTGGCCGTTTTGGGAGGCCATTCTTCCGCTGCCTGCCATTTATTGCTGCCCATGGTATAGTATTGTACCCGCGGTGTTTTTGATTTGAAGTCGTTTTGGGAATCTTTCAGCAATAAATCGAACCAGGAATAGATTTGTTCGTCATAGTTCAGTCGTGCATCGCCAACATTTCTTTCTCCTACAATGGTGTTTTCCGTGGCCCTTTTATAGGCACAGTGCAAAACCGGAGCGATGACCATATACTGGTTGTCCCTGATTTCGGGATCCTTGCTATTATTTCGCACATGATTGAACAGGGCAATATTCGGGCCCACAGAAACGTCGTACCAAGAGGCGAACCAAAATGCCGGCACACCGATCTCCTTGTCGTCATGGTATAACCCGCCTTCGAACCAGGCAGGGTCATCGGGTTTCCTTACCACCATTTTGTCGAATATTTCACGTTTGCCATGGATCTGCTGTAAAATATCCTTGAGGGGAAGGTGCGATAATGCCTCTTTCATGTCCACTTCCGGGTTTTCGGGTGCCAAATCATAGAATCGGGAAATACGGATCAAATCTTGCTGGGTGGCCCCTTCGGGAATCCGCGGTTTGAATTTATCATGTTCCACACCATATAACCAAGCAAAAAACAACAATTGCTCCGCCCCTCCCCTATACCAGTTTCCCTGTTCATAATAATTTCCTACCCTTCCAACGCCTGCCCCGAAACTTTGGGGAACCATCGCTGCATGCGACGGATGGTCGAGGGCGGCCACGGCCATTTGCCATTCCGCGGTCGAGGAACAGCCCAAGGTACCTATCTTTCCGTTCGACCAGGGCTGATCGGCCATCCAACTGAAGGCATCGTACCCATCGGTCAATGGTGTTCCCAAAATATCCCATTCCCCTTCCGAAAAGTAACGTCCCCTCTCGTTCTGTACCACATAGGCATAGCCGCGTTTTACCATTTCCAAGGCGGTCTCAGCGGTGCGGTTTTGTTGTTCACCATCTACCCAAGTGTTGAAGTTGTATGGGGTCCTGGAAAAAATAATGGGTGCCTTTTGGTCGGTTTTCGGCCTATAGATGTCGGTGGCCAAGCGAATCCCGTCGCGCATCGGCATCATCACTTTCTGTTCTACAATGGCAATCGAATCCAGTTCTTGCCAAACTTTTTGCTGGGCCAACAATGTGCCCACCGTAAACAGCAAGAATAATGACAAAACAAGGTTGAAGGCATACAACTTTTTCATTTCGGATGGTTTGCTTTTAGTGCCTGTAAAGTACAAAAAACCATCATTTCCTGCCCTTATTAAATGGCATAAAAAAACCCTGTCGGGAAAAGACAGGGTTTTTTGATATTGCTAAAGCTTATTGTCAGTCGTTCAGAGAAATATCGTCTTCCGTACCATCGGGATAGCCAAGCACTGCGGTATCGTCGCAGGTACCATCTCCAAAATCAACGGAGACCTGTAGGCCGTTTTTCGCGAGTAGCATGACGCCCTTGGCGATGTATTCGCAACCTAAGTTGGTTTCCAACAAATCGGATACGCTTACCGAATAGGTATTGCCGCCCACTTTGACCACCCATTGACCAGCAATGGTCAGGGTAATACTTTCCAGCGATTCGTCGAACACAAGACCGATGGTTTTTGTTCCGGTTTCACTGACCACCGAGGCATCGGGCAAGGTCACGCTCATATCGCTTGTCACGTTATATTCCACGGTTTCGCTCTGTTCGTTAGCGAAGGTATAGGTTCTGGTTCCCGAAAGCACATATCCACCGATACTGAGCTCGGTGAAAGTAACGGAAATCGATGAAGACATTTCGCCGGTCACATATTCCGCTGTGATGGAGCCATTAAGGTTTTCACTGCCATCAACACTGCAATCGTCAAAGGTAACGGAGAATCCGGTTTCCGAATATTCGGCCACATAGCAATCTACCGCTTTTGCTGATTTTCCCGATTGCCCGTTCTGAAAAAGATCGGTCAACACCCCGTCTGCCACACTCAGCACATCAGTGGTCTCCAGCACCGTTTTTACTTCGGTCTGGGTAAGTTCTGCTTCTTGGTTTTGATCGTTTTCACTGTCTTTGCTACAACCAAAGACCAATATTGCTATTGAAAGGGTCGCGACCCATGGTTTTCCAGCATTCAAAAATTTTTGCATTATCATTAAGATTTAAGGTTATGCTCCATAAACGAAGTTTGGTTGCTTTTATTATTTTCAAGATCCATTTTGAGGGCTTTGGAGGCGGTTTTTAGATGAACGGCAAGGATTTTGATCGATTTGGAAAGGTGGATCGGTTTTTTGCTCCAGTTCTTTGACCGAAATGGTAGATTAACCGCTACCCTGCCATTTCTTGCTATCGTTTCAATAAAAAATATCCTTTGATGGCGGGGAAACCGGCCAGCTGAACCGTGTACCAATAAGATCCCGATGGTAGCGCCCTCCCCTGATAAGTGCCGTTCCAGCCTTGTCCCGGTCGAAGTTGTTGCAGCATGGTACCGTACCTGTCGAATACCATGATTTCTTCCACGATAATGTCATCTGCGGAATCAACGATCCATGAATCATTATAGCCATCACTATTGGGCGTAAAATAGCTTGGGATCAAGCCCTCAAGGATCTCGGTTGAAGGCCCTTCGGTTATGAACGAAGAGATGGTACAGTCTTGCGTCTCTTTGCCATTATAATAAGCCGTGATCAAAACATAGATCCTTGTTCCCAAAGGCAGTGTATTCTGCAAAACCAGACGGGTATCGGTGCCCGTATCTAAACGGTCCAAGATATCGTTTCCTCGGGGTTCCGTGCCGATGGTAACCAAATATCCTTCAACATCCCGCACCGCCGACCATTCCAATTCGGTATCGATCGGCACTTGGCCTGCACCGTTCGCAGGACTTGACAATTGGGGGCAATTGGGCAAGGGAGGTGCATCGCCCGTGGTAAAGGTAATGGCTTCGCAACCCACGGCCGGCCCGAACTCATTGTAGGGTATTATGGTGATATAATAGCGGGTGCGCGGTTTAAAATCAGGCGGCTTGGCGTTGGTGCCGTTGCCGACATCGACCCTGTCCCAGATGAGGATGCCATTTGGATCTTTTTCATAAACCGTCATCAAATAGCCCGTAGCAGTGAAATCCCTTATCCAGGTAATATTTGCGGTGGTCGAGACCAAGGCGTCACCGTTGAAGGGATTGATAATATCAGTACATCTGGGGGGAACGTTTCCCCTGGTGGTGAAGCTGGTTTCAGTACATGATTCGTTCCGTTCACCGGCATTCGATGGTACAATTGAAACATAAATGGTCTGTAAAGAGGGCAGGTCGTCGGGCGGGTCAAAAAAAGTATCGATCCCCACATATTCATTGTCCAAAATATCGGTTCCCCCCGGACTGGTCCCAACATTGATATAATACTCGGTTGCCCCCATTGCCGGGTCCCACTCTAAAACGATGGCTTCGGCGACATTGGTAGCACCGTTGGCAGGTGCCATCAATTGGGTGCATCCCGGTACTTGTCCGGAAACGATTAAGGTCAAAAGCCAGAAAAATCCAAAAAGCAACTTTGGTAATTTCATTTTCTTTAGCAATAGCATCAAAAGATAGTAAAACTAGCAACACGGTCGGCCGATTCAGGTTGGATTTCGTTCTACAAAGGCTTGAACCTGCTGAAATAACCGTACAATATTTTAAAAAGAAAACAGTTATAATCGTATACGATATACTATTTTTGAATTATGATCACCAAGACCATTTTCAGGGACCAGGTCAGGGAATATCTGCTACAGCAGATGCGTGAAGGCAAATTAAATGCTGGCCAATCGGTAAATCTTGCTGCGCTCGCACGGCAATTGAACGTCAGCGTTACCCCGATACGGGAAGCCCTCACCCAGCTGCAACAATCACAGGTAATTGAAGCCATTCCAAACCGTGGGTTTTTTATAAAGGAATTGAGCCATGAGGAGGCCAAGAACCTTTACGAGATTGTGGCGCAACTCGAGGTACTGGCCTTGGAAGAATCCACTTTTAACAAAGAAACCATCTCGAAACTAAGGGTCCAACAACAATTGATCCAAACCGCAGAAGAGCCGCTCGACCGGATCAATGCTTACATGAACTTCCATCAGCAGTTGACCAAAAATTACAAAAACACGGTAGCCCAGCAAATCTTGAACGATTTAAGAACACGGGTCTTTTTGTACGAAAAGGCCTTTATGTCTGATGAATCTTTTTATTTCAATTCCGATAACCAACATGAGGCCATTATTTCGGCCATTGAGGACGACAATGTGCCTTCGGCCGCCCTGGTCTTGAAGATGAACTGGTTTCTGGTGCAGGATTATATCGAGAAACAGTTGGTCGTGCTTTGACCCCACTATCCTATTCTGCCGTTTCTTTCAATACCTGCTCGGCTTTTTGGATGTTGGCCGTATAGTATGATACGGTATGTTTGGTAAAAAGATAGTAGAATACAAAAGCGAGCGGTAGAAACCACAACCAGAAAGTTTTGACAGGGGCGGCAAAAACATCATCCCCATTGAACAGTTTGCTGACAACGGGCAGAATGATGATCATCAGGATAAATCCCAAATAAACACTAAGTTTCAATAGCCTGTTATAGCGTTTTTTGCGCCTGGCGAAAACAGTAATGGTTTCCTTATAGTTATTTTTGGCCAGGTCGGTATTTCTCAAGTCCCTAAGGTATTTCAACGAATAGAAAGGCAAGACAGCCATGATGATCAGGGTCAGGATACCGCAGATTTGCAAGGGCACGGTATCCAATTCCTTAAAATTGAACAGGATCATCGCCACCGCAGCATAGGTAATCAATGCCCCTATGGTTTCATATCCCAAAATTTTGTCGAATCGGTTCTTATAGTCCTGCTGTGCCATTTTCATAATGATTTCATTGGTTAGTTTTTTCTGTTTTTCGAGTTGATCGCTCATCTGTGCCCATGTGGACTGAATATCTTCGAGTTCCATTATCTATTCGTTTTAGTGACTTTGGATTTTAAGTTTTGCTTTATGCGGGAGATACGCGTACCTACATTGCTAATTGTAAGTCCGGTGATTTCAGCGATTTCTCCATAGTTTTTTCCTTCGAGCAGTAATAATATCAATCCCTTTTCCAGCTCGTTCAATTGGTGGATGGAAGCATAAACCTGTTTTAACCGTTCTTCGAACCCCAAATCGGATTGTTCTGTCTGCTGCAGCACTACTCTATCAATGGAAATCTGATTTCCCTGCCTTTTCTTTTTCCGTATCCGGGTCAGTGCAGTGTTCATTGCCACGCGATACATCCAGGTACTTATTTTTGCCTCTTCCCGAAAACTGTCGAAGGATTTCCAAAGTTGGTACACAATGTCCTGGTAAAGGTCTTTTTGATCGTCGGCGTTGTCGGTATAAATGGTCGTTATTTTAAATATAACCCCCTCGTTTTGTTTGATCATTTTCACAAATGCCTCTTCCTTTGCCATTGATGGGGTTTTCTTATATCATATTGGTAACCTTAACCTATAAAAAATCACAAAATAATCAGTAAAATATTAAAATAATTGGGGCCGTCGTGCTAACTTTAACTTCGAAATGTATTGGGACCTCCTTAAAAGACTACCCTTAAGGCCGTAGTTCCCTGCAAAAATTATTGCTAAAGAAATGGGCTATTTATCTCCAGAAATTGAAGCTTGGTCAAAAAAAATGAAGAATGAAATGCCCTCTTTGGTCAAAAAGGCCGATTCCTGTGGCATTTTTCAGGATTATGGAATTGGTCAAGATCGAACCGGGGAAGAGGATTATTAGGCGCCCATTTTGAAATAAAGCCCTTCGAGAACCTTTGGCGCAACGAGCCATTCTCGTCTATATCGATAATTGGCACCTTCAATAATTCGTATTCCATGGAAATCACCCTTTGGGAAAAAGGTTTTGGTCCAAACCGGGAATCAATCGCAAGGCATTTTGGTAATACACTTTTTGTAACACTTCATCGGGGAGACCCATTCCATACATTGCCCAAAAAGCGTGGTATTTTTTATAGTAAGGAAAATATTCATCATTGCTTTCCAAGACCCTGAAATAAGTCGGGAATTCAGAAGGCTGCCAACTGTCCTTGCCAAATAGGATCCGGTCTTGGTATTTTATGAAAAATGCCCTGGCATTTTTAGGTTGTCGTCCCAATTCGGCAATGACCGCTGCAATGCCCACCGACATATTGGGCATATCGTCCAATAGTTGTCCCAATTTCTCCAAATCATTCGCATACCAGCCCATATGCGCATTGATAAACTTGGTCCCGGAGTGCTTTTTGAACATGCGGTGCTGTTCGTCGATAATTTGTTGCCATGGCGCCGGGTCGGTATCCGATCGTTTTCTTCTGGGATGCGTCTTGAGTTCGAGCCAGCGCTCATTGTCACTGTCCATCGGGTCCCAAAACGATTTGGGATCTGCGGCATGGATCAGTACCGGAATGCCCAATTCGCCGCATTTGTCCCAGACAGGGTCCAATCTTGTGTCATCGATCGCCAGCCTTTTTCCCTCCGAATCCAGGTTTCTCAGTCCAAGACTTTTATACACCTTCAATCCCTTGGCACCGTTTTTTACATCCTTTTCCAATTGCGACACGGCATTGGTGGCCCAATCAGGCTTGCCCACCCCATCGAAATCAACATTGGCGAACACCGCAAATCGATTTGGATAATTTTCGTTGATGCTCTCTATCATTTTTTGAAGGTTGGCCCCCGATCCGCCACTGAGATTGACCATTACCGCCTCGTTGAGCCCGTCCATATCCTGGATCAATTCCTTCAATCTTTCAGGCGACATATCGCGTTGATGGCTATGCACATCGATAAATGGAAATTTAGCCCGAACCACCTCGTTGCCCGGTACCATCAAAGTCGAGGTCGGATTGTATTCTTCAAAACCCATGTCTTGGGACATCACCATGGAAGGCACTGTTAAAAAGAAAAAGATTTTTAAATATAATTTATTGTATTTCATTTATTTACAATTAAACACCTTATGTAATACTTTACTTTTTTTTAAAGGCCTCATAATCTTCCTTGGTATCTATATCCAGGGTTTTGTTGCCGGGGTCGAGCATAAAAATATCACTTTTAAACCGATCGAGCACCTCTTTGGCTCCCCGTTCCGATTCCAAAGCCATCAATGTTTCGAAATATTGACGTCCAAACAAAGCGGGTACGCCCGGCATTTTTCCATAGGCCGTTGCCACTATGCTTTCATTTACCTTCGCTGCCGTTTCGATCATTAGGTCAAGAAAGGGGGTGTCGATAAGAGGCTGGTCGGCCAAGGTGATCAATACGGCATCATACTTTTTTCCGCTGCCCATGATATATTCGATACCGGTAGCGATGGAACTGCCCATCCCTGAGGCCCAATTTACGTTTTTGATGATCTGAACTTCCCCAGCAATAAATTGTGTAGCGATGGCATTGGCATTGGCGCCCAGCACCACGATGGTCTCCTTGGCCTTTGATGATTTTGCCACATTCACCGCATGGCCCAAAAGAGAGGTGTCGGCCCAAGGCAGGAGCTGCTTAATACTCCCCATGCGTTTGGATGCGCCGGCGGCCAATATCAAAATGGCAATGCTTCGGTCTCCTTCCATTAGCTATGGATACCTCCTTTTTTGTTTTTGAGCGATATGGGTTTCTCTTTCCTTATCACCGATAAGATTTCGGCCAAAATCGAAATCGCAATTTCTTGGGCGGTTTCCGCCCCTATGCTCAGCCCGGCAGGACCATGGATGCCGTCGAAAAAGTCATCGGGCAGTTCAGGATGTCTTTCCATCAACTCGCCCAATAATTTTTCCCTTCTTTTGGCGGGCCCCAAAAGCCCTAAATAGGCCGGCCGAGAATCTATTATCGCCAATAAATACTTGAGGTCGCGAACGTAACTATGGGTCATCAAGATTACCGCGGTATGTGAATCTATGGTGGCTATTTCCAAAAATTCGGGTTCCACAGCAGAAAATTGCCTGGCACCAGGAAAATCCTTGATGGTCTTTTGTTCGGCGGCCGCTGCCACGACATCCACTTCCCATCCTGTCAAAGCTGCAAAGGAGCACAATTGGACCGCATCATGCTCGGCACCAATGATCATCAATTTGAAGCACGGCTGCATCAGCTGTTCGAACAATGCCATCGATTCCCTTTCCAACGCAGATTTCCCCAACGAAAAAACGTCTTTTCCAAACCCGAACACTGAACCGAGATATTCATTTTTACCCTCGTCCTTTACATAATACGCCTTGACATTGATATTATTCCTAAGCCGAATCGATTCTGAAAAAGCATCCATAAAAGCTGCTGGGGGCCTAAAGGGTTCGATCAGGATGTACAAAATGCCCTCACATCCCAGTCTATATCGTCCATCATAGGTCATCATCCTTGGGGTATTATCGGCAAATACGCCCAGCGCTTGCCGGAAAACTTCCTTTTCCACGCAGCCGCCGCTGACGGCGCCGATCATTTTGCCGTCTTCCCTAATCAACATGCGCACCCCGGGTCTTCTATAGGAGGATCCTTCCAAGGCCACCACAGTGGCCATCACGGTTTTAATTCCTTTTTTTTCGGCAACTGTGAAAGCGTTTATTATTTGTTTGAGTTCGAAGGTCATATTAACAAATGATCAAGACTTAATTTTTTGAAGGATCGTTTAATTTTGACTATATTTCCGTGGTCCTAAATATAGGCCATTTCTTATTCTAAGATAACCATTTAATGCCATAAAGGGTGACCGATTCGTTCAACAGGGAAATAGATTATGTGCGCATTGCCATCACAGACCGTTGCAACCTGCGGTGTTTCTACTGTATGCCAAAAGAAGGAATTCCCTATGAACCCAAAGCGCAATTGCTCAGTTATGAGGAAATTACACGTTTGCTGAAGGTTTTGGGCGGGTTGGGATTTCGAAAGGTAAGATTTACCGGAGGAGAACCTTTTTTACGGACCGACTTCATGAAGCTTTTGGAACATACCGCCGCCTTGTCGGACTATGAATCGATACATATTACATCCAACGGCACCTTACTGAAGCGTCATATTCCAAAATTAAAGGAATTGGGCATTACAAGGATCAACCTTAGTATCGATTCAATGGACAAAGCCCGTTTTCATCAAATTACCCGCAGGGATGACTTCCATGAAGTAATCGATACCTTTTACAGCTTAATGGATCAGGGGTTTAAGGTCAAGCTCAATGCGGTTGTGATGAAGGGTATCAACATTCAGGACATCGTTCCCCTTGCAGAACTGACAAAAAAACATCCGGTCGAGGTACGCTTTATTGAGGAAATGCCTTTTAATGGGGGCTATAAGGAAAACAACGCCCTTTATCGGGCCACCGATATTTATAATGACCTGATTGCCCATTACTCAAAAATGGCCTCCATGCCCAACAAACATGGCGATACGGCTACTTTGTACCAAATCCCCGGTTATTTGGGCAATATTGGTATCATTCCCGCATTTTCCAGAACGTTTTGCAATACCTGCAACCGCTTGAGAATATCTTCCAAAGGCGAAATCAAGACCTGTCTCTATGACGGCGGCGTCTTCAACATCAGGGATTTCATGCGTTCAGGAGCTTCCGATACCGAATTGGGCCAGAAATTTCAAGAACTCATCAGGCTAAAGCCGAAAGATGGTTTCATTGCCGAAGATTTGCGGGCAAATAAATCCATACCCTTGGAAAGCATGAGTGTTATCGGAGGTTGAGATGGATCAATCAATGATAACATATGAATCGGCGCTTGCCGTGATACAAGGGCACAAGGTTGATCTGAGAATTGAAAGCAAGGCCCTCGAACAGTGCACGGGTCGTTATCTTGCGGAAGATTTGGTCGCCGACCGCGATTTCCCACCATTTGACAGGGTTACCATGGATGGTATTGCCATTGCCTTCTCCTCTTTTCAAGAAGGAAAGCGTGCATTTGCCCTCGAAGCCACGGCAGCAGCAGGAGCGCCCCAGTGCCACATGAAAAACAAACTGAATTGTTTGGAAGTGATGACCGGTGCAGTATTGCCAAAAGAAACCGATACTGTCATTCGCTATGAAGACTTATCCATTGAAAATGGAATTGCAACCCTTTCCATAGCTGCCGTCACCAAAGGGCAAAACATTCACAAAAGGGGAATAGACCTTCCAAAAGGCAGTTGCATTGTAAAAAAAGGTTGCCGAATTTCCAGTGCCGAAATCAATATTGCGGCCACCATCGGTAAATCCTACCTCAAGGTAAGTCAAATGCCGAAAACCGTAGTGGTCTCGACGGGCGATGAATTGGTCGACGTTGATAAAATACCAATGCCCCATCAAATTAGGCGTTCGAACAGCTATGGCATACAGAATACCCTAAGGGAATGGGGAATCCAAGCCGAGCTGGCCCATTTGCCCGATGATCGTGCAACCATGTTGCAGTCGATTCCACAGCTATTGGAAAAATTCGAACTATTGATATTCAGTGGTGGTGTATCCAAGGGTAAATACGATTATCTACCGGAAGTGCTGGAAACGGTGGGTGTAAAAAAGCATTTTCACAAGGTGTCACAACGTCCAGGGAAGCCATTTTGGTTCGGCACCCATGACACAAAGTCTTTATTCGCCCTGCCAGGTAATCCGGTTTCCTCCTTCATCTGTTTATATGTATATGTTCAAAGCTGGCTTCAAGCTTCCTTGGGAATTCGCTTGGAAACGACCTATGCCATTTTGGGGCGCGAGGTTACCTTTTCACCAAAATTGACTTATTTTTTAGAGGCCAAAATAGAGAGCGACCCTAAAGGAGCCCTTTATGCACGTCCGATTGTGGGGAATGGTTCGGGAGATTTTGCCAATTTGGTCAATACCGATGGGTTTTTGGTGCTCCCTGACAACAAAACTGTTTTTCGCGCAGGTGAAGCCTACCCTTTCATCCAATATCGTTATCGGGGCCAACTTTAAGACCGTATCTTCATCTATCCAAGAATCGGCTTGTTGGTTCTCCAAAATTCAGGATTCTCCATAAACGGTTGCCTATAGATCCTTTTCCCTGTCGCTGCCTTTAGCGCGTTGGCCACTGCGCCTCCTGCCGGCGGCAAGGCGGGTTCGCCCAAACCGGTAGGCGACAATTCATTGCTGATCAAATAGGATTCCACTTTGGGTATTTCCTTCATTCGGATCAAGCGGTACCTGTCATAGTTGTTTGCCGTCGGCACGCCCGCATCAAAACCAAAGTTGCCGTACATGGCATGTCCGATACCATCGATGACGCCCCCTTCGATCTGGTTAACAGCGCCAGAAGGATTGACCACGATGCCACAATCGACCACACAGGTCACTTTTTTAACTACCGGCATCCCATCCTCAATCTGTACATCAGCTACTTCCGCTACGTGCGAATTATGGCAATAATAGGCCGCAAACCCTTGGTAAACCCCTTCCGGTTGCTTGCCCCAACCCGATTTTGCCACGGCCTCCCTGATCACCCCTTGTAAACGTTCCGGGGAATACTCGATTCTTTCATCCGTGGTCCCTTTTACTTTTTCCAAAAGGTCCAAACGAAGTTGTATCCTATCCACTTCCATCATTTCCGCCAACTCATCGAAGAAACTCTGTTCCGCATAGGCCAGAAAGTTCGTATAAGGTGCCCGCCAAGCCCCGGTGCTGATGTCGCTGTTGATGGTAGCCACATCTACTTGGTAGTTTTCAATGGCCCCGGCAGGAAAGAAGTTGGGAATCAAACCATACATGTTCCCGTTCACGGCGGCTTCTTTCAACTGATAGCCGGTCACCTTTCCGTTTTTGAAACCCGCCTTTATCCTATATTTGATGGCAGGGCGATAGACCCCAATGGTCATATCATCTTCACGGGTAGAAATCATTTTTACCGGTTTTTTGACCGCATCCGCAATTTCAGCTACCTCGTACACAAAATCGCCGTACAATCGCCGACCAAAACCGCCTCCCATCCGGGTCATTTCCAAATGTACATCCCCAACATCACGGCCCAACAATTGGGCAACCGTGTTCGCCGCATCCTCAGGGGTCTGTACCGGACCGACCAAATGAATCTTGTCGTCGGTGACATTGGCGAAGAAATTCATGGGCTCCATACAATTGTGGGGCAAGAACGGTGACTCATAGGTTCGCTCCAAAACAGCATCGGCCTCCGCAAATGCCTTGTTGATATCACCATCTTTGCGTAGCGTGGTGAATTCTTTGCCGTTCAATAAACCAAGAAGCATTTCATCATGACCGGCCGTACTTTCCAGCGGGTTGCTGTTGGTCCATTTTGCTTTGATGGCCTTTTTGCCCTTGATGGCATCCCAGGTCGTTTTGGCAATGACCACCACCTTATCGCTTGGACTCAATTTTACCGTCCAGTTCACCTCCTCTTTATCGAGAAGGTCCCTTGTTTTTTCTCCAATGGTGATGACATCGATCACACCGGGCATTGCCCTGGCCTCCGTGTCATCAAACGATTCCAATACCTGACCGAAAGCAGGCGGTCGAAGTACACTGGCGTAGACCATTCCGTCTACCTTGTAATCAAGTCCGAAGAGGGGTTTGCCGGTGATGATTTCATCGATATCAACATTGCCCTTGCCTACGCCTATGATCTTATAATCTTTGGGTGCTTTCAAAGCCACTTTTTCGGGAACCGGCAAGCCAGCAGCTTCCTCCACCAAATCGCCATAGCCCAAGGTTTCCCCTTTGGCATTTTTGATCACTCCTTCATTGACGGAACACTCGGAAGGGTCGACCCCCCATCGCGCCGCAGCGGCGTTCACCAACATCTGTTTGGCTTTGGCCCCGGTCTCTCTCAAGGCATCCCATCCAAAACGGATCGACTGACTTCCGCCAGCAATTTGCCTTGTATAATTTTCGGTGTCCAGAATACCTTGTTCAACATGTACCATGTCCCATGCCACGTCCAGTTCCTCTGCGATGATCATGGGCATGGCGGTTTTAACCCCCTGCCCTATTTCCGGATTCGGCGAGAAGATGGTGACCACACCGTTCTTTGCGATTTTAATAAAAGCGTTGAAATCCTTGAAATCGAGTTTTGATAAATCCATCGATACCTTCACCACTTCCTGCTTGCAGGCGTAGAAAAGGTTGAATCCGATCAGTAGCCCACCACCGGCAAGAGATGATGTTTTTAGAAAGCCCCTACGACTAAAAGCTGAGGACGTTGTTGTTGTTGTTGACATTTTGTTGTTTTTAGAAAATTAGGCCATTTTTTCGGCGGCCATTTCAACGGCCTTATAAATTCTGATGTATGATGCACATCGGCAAATGTTGCCATTCATGGCATTTTTGATTTCTTCTTCGGTCGGATTGGGGTTTTTCTCCAAAAAAGCCGAAGCGGTCATCATTTGACCGGATTGGCAATAGCCGCATTGGGGCACGTCGATTTCTTTCCAGGCCTGTTGAACGGGATGGGAACCATCTTTGGAAAGTCCCTCGATCGTTGTAATCGTTTTGCCCTCCACTTGCGCCATGGTCAGCGAGCAACTGCGAACGGCATTCCCGTCCAAATGAATCGTACAGGCCCCGCATTGTGCGATTCCACAGCCGAATTTGGTGCCAACAAGGTCTAGTTGGTCCCTTAAAACCCATAATACCGGGCTATCTGATGCGGCTTCCACCGACTTTGATTCCCCATTGATGGTTATTTGATATGTTGGCATAACTGGTGATTTTATTTAAGAAAAACTTTTCCTTAAATTAGTAAAATTTGCAGCGACCTGTGGACACTTTAACAATTTTTTTGGTTTATGAATGATCCTTTAAAACCTTAAAGCGAACTTCGATCGATAAAACAAAAAACATTTTGGTGCAGATGCAACAATGAAGCGGGGCATTGGGTAGTGATATGGCCCGCTTCCAAGGTTTCCAAACATTCCGCCTTGCCACTGCCCGTAACCAAAAGAATGACCAGCTCGCTGCCCATGATGTCGGCCATCCCTAAGGTAAGTCCCTTCGTGGGCCTTTTGTTTGCCCCTTTGATCATGGCGTGTTGCTGCGAGGTACTGCTCAAGCTGGCCACATGGGCATGGGCTTTCAAGATTTCCCCGGGCTCATTGAAGCCAAGATGGCCATTTTTGCCCAAACCCAATAAACAGCCATCGATTCCTCCCATTCGAGATAACTGCTGCCGTACACGTGCGGTCTCCAGTTCTAGATCCGATGCATTGCCGTTCAACGAAATATATCGATCAGCTTCGATCTGCATAGGTTTTAAAATATGCTCATGAAGAAATGATTCACATGAAAACGCGGCATCCGACGCGATTCCACACCATTCATCGAGCTTTACAACGCCCATTTGGCCAAAAAGATCTGAATTTCTTGAGTAGGTTTCTACCAAGTTCGCATATACCCCAATCGGCGAATTGCCCGAAGCCATGGCAAGCCATTGTTTGGGTTTATGCATTAGTGACGTTTCGATCTGTGTTGCTGCCAAATAACTCAACTCCTCATAATCGGCGCACTCGATTATCTTCATTTAGATTTTGTTTTTATATAAAGTATTACTTCAAATAATGCTATATAAGATATTCATTATTAAGTAAATTTATTTGTTGAACCAATAAGTCAGTTTTAAGGTAAGTCCCCAATTTCGTCCTTCCAACGGGGCGATGAAATAGTTGTTGGTATAGACCAGAAACAGGTCCGAAGCTGGACTGTAGCGCCATTGAAAGCGGGAATTTACGTTGAGGTTTTTGGTCTGTTCGTTATATTGAAATAGGTTGGCGAAGAATATTTTATTGGTAAAGGTAATATCGGCCCCTGCCCCTATCAGCCAAAATTGATTGGTATTCCACGGCGACGGCAGCTCGATATGATTGTAGTTAAGGTTGGTGATAAGGCTAACATAGGGTTGGAATCGATACCCGATTTCGGTCGTAAGGCTGGTGCGGGTACCGTTTTCATAATAGCCCCCGATCCGGCCGTTAAAAGTATAAGTAAACAAGCTCTGTGGTTTTGAGGTATATTCCCATGCAAAGGCTTGCCATCGGTTCTCGGTACCGGTCGGTAAATCGGCAATGCCCAACCGCGTGGGGTCGAAATCGGAAAGCAAACGTACGAATTCATCCCCTATAAAAAGTTTCAGGTTGCTTCGGTCTATAAAATCGAAGCCATATTCGAACAGGTTGAGGTAATCGGTCGTGTCAAAGCTTTCATTGAAAAAATAAGTAGACCTTAATTTGGGCCCATGGCTTAAAATCTTACCGCTTTTGGGAAACATCAGATGACCAAAATAACCCGAGAGGCTCACATAGCCCCGTCGGGGTACAAAACCTACTTCAGCGGTGTAATCTTCGCTTACCCATTCTTCCTGTACCCGCCAGTTCCATCTGCGGCTGAAATATTCAAGATGTGCACCTTGGGTAACCCCGTTGCCCACCTGACTAGGCGCTAACGATTTTAAAAAAAAGGCCTTGCCCGTCCATAGGTTATTGGGAGAGGCCAGGTTGTATTCCATACCGATGTTTCGGTTGAACTTGGGGTAGAGCGATCGCAGCGAATCGTTTTCCAAGGGGTAGTTGGTCGATTCCTTGTTCACGAACATCAAGTTGATATTAGATCGACTGAAGACTTTGCGTTGCAGCGAAAGCACTCCAAAATTTTGGCCTGGCAAGCCGGTATCGTCTATGCTGGAGGTCTGCATGTCCATAAGGCCCATGCGCCATTTTTTGTTCAGATTCCCACTGACCCGGGCACCCCCCTGAATAGGAACGCCTAGCCCTATACGACGGGAAAAGAAGGG
This sequence comes from uncultured Flavobacteriaceae bacterium, assembly GCA_963760375.1. Lineage (GTDB taxonomy): Bacteria > Bacteroidota > Bacteroidia > Flavobacteriales > Flavobacteriaceae > Pelagihabitans. The sequence goes on from CAVXCS010000005.1 coordinate 1,382,589, forward strand.
CCTTATGGTGGCGTAGCCAAAATTGGCGAAAAGGTCTGCGTTTTCAAGGAAAAACTGTCTTCTTTCGGGAAAAAAAAGTTCAAACCTGTCGAGGTTCGTTACCTGACGGTCTACCTCCACTTGTGAAAAATCGGGGTTCACGGTAAGGTCCAGGTTCAGGGAAGAAGTAAGGCTGAATTTTACATCTCCCCCAACTTTGGTCTCATATTTGACATCGGCATTGCTTTCCTGATCTTGGGAAACCGATCCCAAAAGATAGGGAATCACCGAAAAATTAACGCCCGGTGCCGGTGGAGGAGCATCCCACACCAACGTACCGGTATAGGCCAAGGAAGCCGTAGGAAACTGTCTGGGTATCGGGGTCCAGCTCGATTTTTCCGTAGACTTCAAATCCAATCGGCTGAAGTTGATGCCCCATTCGGTCACCCCACTCTCGTAGCGTATCGATTTAAAGGGGAGGGCCATTTCAAAGACCCATTTTTCATCATCACGGGTCACTTCCGAAATCCATTTGCTGTCCCAATTGAGGTCTACATTCCCACCATTGAACATGGTGCCGTCCCATTGGGCGCCAAAGGCATTGGAACCAAACGAAAAACCGCTTGTCTGGTTGTTGAAGGGATCTATGAACAACAAAAAATTATCGTTTTTCCCAAATGAAAAATCCCGGCGGAGCGACTCTACGAAATATGGGCCTTTTTTGCTGTGATAAAAGGTAGCCAGGAGGTAAAGGTTCTTTTCATCATAGGTCATCCGAATCTCGGTCTTTTCATTGGCCTTATCGGTATCCATCGGCAGTACCATATAAAAATCCTTCGCCACTTCGGTGTCTTGCCATGCTTGGTCGTCACCAACGCCATCGATTGTTATCGGGTAATTGGTTTTTTTGATATGCAACCGAAACGATTCGTTCTTTTTTTGGCAATAAAGCGACATATTGACCAAAAACACTAGTCCTAGAGTCCATAAGATAGATAAGCAGGATCCTGTTGATCGATAACCGTTGTAGGTTGTTATTTGCTTGAAGGGTTGTACTACCAATTTTTTGGATTCAGTGGTGAATGTTGCCCATTTTCATATAATGATGAGGGGTTGATCCGATAAAAAATAATGAACGTTATTTTTTAATCGACCGCTATCGTTGCTCAAAAGTCAATCGCTATCGGGAAAGGTCTAGGTAGCTTATTTCCTTAATGCCAATCTCATCCTCTTTGCTAAGGTGCTGAATGGCCAAAAAACCAGATTCGGGCATACTGCCTACTCCACCATCCCTTTTGGCTTGCTTTGAACGCACCGGATCGCCATCGGTATAATCGGCTACGAGATTCTCGTTCAACTTTATGATGGTCTGATACCCATTTAAAGTGATTTCGAGAACATCCCATTCCGACGCATCATCCTTTTTTCCCTTTCCCCTGGATTTATTTTTAATGTTTTTGGAATTTCTTTTGACGTTTTTATCGTCGAGTTTTATTTCATAAGTCCTGCTACTGGCCATCCAGGCTTCTGTAGGCGCTTGGGGAATACGGAGAAGGATTCCTGGATTATTTTTCTTGGCGCCCGAATAGACAACGCGCAAGGTAACATTACCCAATTCCCTTGTTTTGCACCACAAAAGGCCTTGCCCTCCTTTTAAATACAGGACGCCATCCTCGATCTCGTAGTCTACCTCACCAAGCTGTTCCCAACCCTGAAGGTCGGTACCGTTATATAAGGGCACCCAATCCTGGGCCCCCATTTTAAAGGTCAGCAACAAGCAGAAAATTGCAATACTTTTCATTTTATTCGTTCTTGGATTAAAATTATTCTACATATAGCCTCAACTTGCCCCAAATCACAAGTTATGCAGCCATTGCTTTGTCGAATCCCTTTCATTGGACAAGCATTTAAGGCTACCCTTTATTTTGAACGGACCACCTTATCGCGGAGTTCACGCCAAGTCACCATAATTATGTTGTTTTCTTTCAGCAATTGCCCGCAAGCGGCACTGGTGAAGAAATCAAAATCAGCTTGACGCCAGGCTGCGCCCCATTCGGGATGATCGACCGCGACTCCCTTCATTTCAGAATCGTCATAGGCAAGATGGATCAACAACGCATTGAGCCCAGGCTTTAAATTTTGGAACAAATTCGTGTAATATTTACCGGAGCCCTCCTTATATGCCTCGGGTTCAATGGTATGAATGGCATCCAGAACCACCGTTTTGGGATCAAGCATTGATTTTACCTGCGGGTCGTCCATGGCATAAATTCTGCCGTCCATCAATACCGGAAGTCCAAATTCTTTACCTAATTTTAAATACGCAATGGCCAAATCGAGCTTGCTGACGGCCGCGCCCATATGGGCATCCAAATGTGTTACGTCAATTCCCTGTGCATAGGCCATTTTGATTTGGTTGCGCATTTCCCATTCGGCCTCTTCGGGTTTCGCTTTCATCACCACGTCGGGTACGGAAGGATAAAAAAACCCGTTTTTATCGACCAAACTCAACACCGAATCCTTAGAACTTACCGGGCCCCATTTAAAAAACTTCCATTCGCTGGTGAGGGTGAGGTGGAGCCCCAGATCGGCAGTGGGATTTTCCCTGGCATAGGCAGCGATTTCAGGAAACCATGGACAAGGAACCATAATACTGGCCGAATTCACCGGACTGTTTTCCAGGGCCTCGATGCTCGCGCTATTCTGGGAATGCGCCAAGCCCAAATCATCGGCATGAATGATCAATAGCTTTGCATCGGCCGGATATCCCAGCCGTTCTGCCACGGTCTGGGCCATGGCACCGTTATAAAAAATCAGCAAAACCAGTACATGAACGATATTGTGAAAAGGATTCATTTTACAGTTTTTAAATTTCATTTGAAAGCTACAAAAATCATTTAACATTGTTTAACAATAAATTTTATACCGACTATAATTTTAATCCTAATTGCCCGTTCTCATGGTTGAACCTATTTAATCTTTGAAAATGAAAAAATACTGTAGAATAGCATTATTTGCCTTTATCCTTGTCAATGTAATTTCCTGTGGAAATGCCGATAACGATGTTGATTTCAACCTGAATACGGGCGAATTGGGAAAGGGTCAACCGGTCGATGATTGCCTCAACCTGGGCGAAAACGATCTGATACTGTCCATTCAAGAACAATTTACCACCCTCCCTGGCAAGGTCTCCATTCTATTCAAAGTCTCCGATAAAGATGGCAATCCGGTCTCGGGGCTTACAGCGAATCAATTTACGATTTACGAACAGGGCAGAAACGATGCTTGCTTCAACACCATCTCAACCTCTGAATCACAGGCCAGAATCTCTCCCAATTCACAGATTTTTAGCAACAATGCCTTTTTGGTGCTCGACTTGAGCAATAGTGTCTTGAGCAGCAGCCTCGACGAATTGAAAACGGCAACGACAAGTTTTGTGAACAATGTGATGCCGACCACCACCCAAGAGTCATTCAAAATGGCGATTTATTGGTTCGATGGTGAAAACAAGCTACACCTGCTCAATCCATTGACCGCCTCCAAGGAAGATCTGATCATGGCCATCGACGGTATTACCAACGACATCAGTAACGATCCATCAACAGATCTATATGGTGCCGTCATCAAAGCGACCGATATCGCCCAGGGTGTTTTGGTCGCAAGCACGGCTGGAGGAAAGATCGGCGCCGCATCAGTGATCATCTTTACCGATGGAACGGATCAGGCCTCTAGGTTCACCAAAGCGGAAGCCCAGAAAAAAGTGGATGCCGCAGATGCCAATATTTCCTTTTTTACCATTGGCCTCGGCGCTGAAATCGATACCGAAGTACTCACCGATTTGGGCAAGACTTCCAGTGTATTTGCCGGGAACAAGGAAGAGTTGGAAGCCACATTCAACGATATTTCAACAAAAATTTCGGAACGGGCCAATAGCTTTTATCTTTTTGAATATTGCAGTCCGAAACGTGATGGCAGTGGTGAGAACAACCTCGCGATCCAAGTTAAGACCGGGAGCCGGCAGGGCGCGGTACAAACCAAATTCAACGCCAAAGGTTTTACCGGAGGTTGTGAATAACACGAAATCATAATTTCTTTTATAATCGCAGAAGCTCCCAGTTCGGGAGCTTTTTTTATTGTAAGTTGCTGATTAACACTACTTCAAATTGTAGATGTCACTGATAACGCACCCAATACCATTGTTTTTACTTGAAAACAAAAGTAGGGTTTCTGGCCATTGAATTGTTTTAAGGGTAACAACCCAATGAAAGTGAACCACCTACATCCTAAAAACTATTATTCTGTATAATTAAAAAAAAGAAATCATGGATGTGATCAACGAAATCCTTCAGAAAAGTGCCTTGAGCGAAATGACCAAATGGTATAAGGCCGCCACCCTCCTCCTTTTTTCCTCAATCGTGGTAATGTTATCGGTAATGCTGGTGGTATTGCTCATCTACGGTCCAAACCTAACGATCCAATTCGGATATTGATCCCGAGAAAGCCCTGAAATCGAAGTTGCGCCATAAACTTTAAAACCGTTTCAATCTTTTGGTAACGGTCTATTTCCGGTAGATCATCGCATTCTTGAAATCACCGGAGCCCGTAATAAGGTCAATCAAAAAGCCATTGATGACCGCATACCGTGGTGTTCCATCTTTTTCAAGCAGAAAGGTCGGGTTCTTACCAACTTCCACATCAAATTTAGGCAACTTGTAGTCGACTCCGATCATATTGATCGGGACATTGGAAGACTTAAAAGCCCTGGGGATATCGGCAATCCTAAGATAGGTATAGCCCGATTTCAGCATATTAATGATATCAAGTTTTTTTAAGGCATCGATGTTCATGAAGGTTTCCGGATATACGTCCCCCTTCCTTATCGTAAGTCCGCTTGCCTCCAAATCCTCATAACCATAATAAGTTGAAAGGTCGCCCTGGTCGATGATTCGGCTGCTGTACCAAAAATCGTTGCTCCCCTCTTTGTCCACTTCGAGCCTGTTGATGCCCAAATCCAATAAATAATCCTTCCCCAGCAGATTATAGGTGGCATTCCGGATTTTTAAATCGAAGAGCTTACGGTCGTTCTCGGGTATTTTTTCATAGTCCTCCAGTGGAATCTCTTTGTGGTTTTCATTCGCGATGGCATAGATCGCCGAGAGAATGGAAACATAGTTCAACTTGCGGATTTCCTGTTTTTCGGCATCATTGGCATAACCGCCCGATTCGATCAAAATGGCACTGGTGCCCCATTTTTGGATATTGTCGCCAAAAGCCCGGGGTTCAAAGTCGTCGTTATAACGGCCTACTTGGCCCGGCGCATATTTTTGGATGATGTTGTTCATGAACACGATGACCTTCATTGCATTCGCCCTCACTTCATTGATTTCCTTCTCGTAGTTGTAAGCGGGTGCCAAATAGGAGATGGTGGCCGGTTTCTCGGTTCGTTCCGCGTTGTAATAGGTACTTTGGTCGTGCAGATTGAACCCGAAATCGGCGTTCAGGCTGTCCCGTACTTTTTTGAGGGTCCGGCCTTCCGGAGATTGCAGTGCCAGGGCATCCCTATTGATGTCGATGCCCAATCGATTTCTTCTCTGATAGACTGCCGCCCCATCGGGATTCAGCATGGGTAAAAAATGAAGGGTGAGCTTGCTCAAGATCGTATCTTTCTCCATTAAAAATTCCTCCGCTTCCAAAAAATTGAAAATATCGAAAATCGCCTGTGTGGCCGTCGGTTCATCCCCATGCATTTGAGACCATAAAAACACATTGATGGCCCCGTTGCCAATGCTGATCAAATTAAGATCGCGGCCTTCGATAGACTGCCCTACCTTTTTCACACTGAATTTTGAATTGTTCCGGTATTCTTCGATCAAGGGCTGAAGGGCTTCATATTTGATGCGCCTTTTGTTCAAAGTGGTTTCCCTGTAGGTGTCATAGGTTTCATAGAGTGCGGCGGTAAATTCGGTCTCCTGACCTATGCACATGAAGGTAAAAAATAACAAGGGAATGAATATCTTAGAGGTCATTTGCCAAGGGTTTTGAAGGAACTGGTTTAAAATTAAATTTTTGGGTCGCGCGACGAACCGATTTCATGAAGGTCTTTCCGGGGTCATCTTTCTTTGTGCGGTATGCACTGTCTTTTTCCATCCAAAGGGAGTGGCCCTCAAAATCGGTGTATTCATAGTGGCCGATCAGGTATTCGATATCATATTTATTGGCCAGATATTTGACCAATTTTATATTCGATCTCAATTGCGCCCTGGTCAAGGGAAGTGAATCGGTTCCGCCAACATTTTCGATGCCTATCGCACAATGGTTCAATCCGATGGTATGTCTTGCCATGGTGGTTTCTGGAAGCAACCTGTATATTTTACCATCTCGATCGACCATAAACTGCGACGACACGTTCAAGCCGCTCACTGTTGCGATTTCTGGTCTCCAATCAGGCAAAGTAGCATTATCGAAAGCTTCAAAAGCTTCCTGTAACGTCGGAATGACCGTCCAGTGCAGGACGATCATCTTGGGAACTATGGTCGCCGATTCCTGCTGCAATCCGTAGCGATCGGCCATGTAGTCTTGGGTAAGCTGCCTTCTTTCTTCGTCAAAGACAATGGGCTTGTCTATGATTCCTTTGGACACCGAGCAAGCCATCAGTATACTTAACAAAGGCAACATAATCTGAGTTTTCCTCATTTTCAATTGTTTTCGAGGCTATCTCTTTTTACGCGGTACCGGATTTTGAGTTTTTTCCGACCCCATTCCCTGGCTTTTGTCACATCCTCCCCCATATAAATATCGATTTTCTGTTTCCATTTGGAGTGCATCTTGTCTTTGACCAAATGAATGCCTTCCAACCCTTCGATAATGACATGTGTATTGTAATCCAACCCCATTTCCAACAGATCCCTGGAGACAGCAATGCTTTTCATGCCCGGCTTTAAAGTATCTCCCCAAGCCGCTACGTTGGGCACACTGTCGGTTTGCGACTCCAAGGAATTATAGGCCGAAACATTGACCATAACCGTCTTCCAAACATAATTTTTATCTTCCTCATTCATGCAAGCCGATGTGATCAAGAGTAAAAAACAGAACAAATTTGTTTTAAGGGATGGCATCATTGAACATTCGACTTTAATTTATTTTCCAGGACCATAAGGTCCAGATTTTTCTCTTTCCAAAAGACCTCGAGGTCTTCAGGCACTGCCGTGAAACCAATGCTGAAGGCACTCAGCACGATGTCATCATCGCCATCCTGGTCGTAATCGCATGCCTCCATCAAGAACCAGGGCGCCCAATTCGATTGCTCGAACCCATAGGGCTTAAATTCAAAAGCACTTGAATCGATATTCTCCAAATATACAAATGACCGTAGCGGACGTGCTGAAAAATCGGGAAAAGTGGATAAAACGGCAAAATCGACATCCCCATCTTGATCAAAATCATCGGCCAGAACCCGTGTGGCGCCATAAAACGGATAAAAATACTTCTCCTCAAAATGGTCGTTGCCATCATTAAGGTAGATCCGCATCCCGTGATATGGTTTAAGAACATATGATTCATCGGCATTATCGCCATTGACGGTAACTATATCATCATCCCCATCGCCATCGTAGTCGATCAGTTCAAACCAGCTGGTACCGTAAACAGGACTAAAGCGCAATACTTTGTCGACCCTGAATTTCAGGCCCTCTTGTTGGTACAATATCGCTATACCTTCATCACCTTGGGAAGTGGACACGATCAAATCGGGCAGGCCATCCTTGTCCATATCCCTGGCCAGCACCCTTATGGTCCCAGGTTGGTTTAAAAGCAGCTGTTTCGTATAAGATCCATCATTATTTTCAACAAAAAGGGAGAGCTGTCCGGTAAGGTCTCCAAACTCGCTGACGACGATCTCATCCACCCCATCCTTGTTCAAATCGACCACAAGGGTATTGGAAGGTCTATGCAAGCCATCGGCAACCGGCCCGGCTTTGTCATCCGATAGTTTGAATACCGCCCCATTGTTCAGCGCGGTCGGGGCCAACGAACCGATCATGGTTGCGTAATTAGCACCTGTTCCCTTATCAAAATCGACGATGGGCGAACGAAAACGGGCCAAGCGAAGCACGGTATCATTTCTGTTATCATAGGATACGATATTGCCATAAACATCCCCCAGCTGCAATTGTTTGGACTCCCCGTCAAAATATAAATAGGTAAAGAAAGCCCCTTCCTTGGTATCCAGGGTAATGGGTTCGGGCACAAACTGGGTCAATGCTTCCGGTGCTTTATCATATTTGATTCCTGCCAGGGAATCGGGTGCCAGGTTCAAAATATATTGCTTTAGCAGTTGCCAATCTTCGTTAGCGATAAGCGGTTTTGATGGATAAATTCCCGTTTGCAACATGGCCGCCTGTTCGGTAAAACTCATACCTTTATAAGGATCGAAACCATTTTCGCGGATTCCCATCCTGGCGCCCATTTCAGGCAATATGGCCTTTTCCCAAATCGATTTTGGCAAATCGTTTATCGAAGGGGCGAGATGGCAACTTGCGCAATAGGTGTTGTATAAAACAAGCTGCTTATCCTCTTTTTTACCACCACAGGAGCAAATCAATAGCATAAGTACCAACATGCGAGTGAAATATTTTAAGATCAAGAACCGCCTGTTTTGCCCCATAAAGTGCCTATTATCATTAATTTCAATGGAAGATAGATATAACGAATTTCGTCTCCAAAAGAAATTCCCAGCTTTTCGTAATTTTACGGATCTATGAAGAAAGAAAAAAAACCGGATTCGGTCGTTTTCGATGAGGAGACGCAGACCTACCATGGCGCCTTGCTGCCCTATGCGAGCGGGGTTGCTGCCCCAAAAATAGTCCCTCCCGACATTACCACCTGGAAAAACACCAATATTATCACCGCCAATAACCAATTTAAGGCCAGGTATGAAGATATTGAACAGCAATATCGTGAGATGATGGATCAGTTCGAGTACAATAATTTGGTATACGGTGCCAAATATAATTTTGAGCCTATTACCGGTAAAGTCTACCATCTTTATAGGGCCAAGGACCAGAGCAGTTTCCTCTCCTTGATTTCACCAGAGGAATGCCACTTCGATCATCTGGGCAGTTTTAAGCTCGGCCCGGATAAAATGTGGGAAAAATTATGATCCAGGCAATGGCACATAGGTCGTGTCGTTTCCCATCATAGAAAATCTTTTTTGACCCATGCCCTTTTTCGCCATCTAAAGAAGGTAATAAGTATCTTTGGTTGCTAAATCTATTCCCTTATGAAATGGTTTAAACGCATCGTATTTATTTTGCTGATCTTGGTCGGCATCCTGGTGGCTCTCAACTATCCAAAACTTACCATTATTTCCGGTTATGCTTCAAAAAACATGGCCTCCACGGTATTTATTGCACATCGCACCCCCCTGTCGATCACAGAAAATGACAACAATGTGCCCTTGATCGAATGGGCCGAAGTACACCCACATGACCACGGAGCCAGCGCAAGTGTATTTGGACTCATGGAGCGCAAGACCGAATGTTTGGAGGGACTTGGCTGCCACCTGATCAACAAAGAGGGGGATTTAGGCAACAACGCGCTGAAACCGGAAAGAGATACAAAACTTCTGGAATTATTATTTCCTTATGGGAACGGAGGAAAGAAAGACACGCTGTTCACCAATATAGATTATGCGCAATTGAACAGGGCCATGGATTTGGCTTTTTCGAAGCCTGAAATACAAAAAACACGGACCGTATTGGTTGCCTATAAAAACCAAATCATCGCGGAGCGATATAGCGAGGGATTTACCGAAAATACCCCTGTCTTGGGCTGGAGCATGACCAAAAGCGTGCTGGCGACCCTATACGGGATTCTTGAACATCAAGGAAAGATCGATCTTTATTCGCCGGCCGCCGTTGAAGCATGGCAAAACGACGAACGCAAGAACATTACGATAGACCACCTGCTGCGCATGCAAAGCGGACTTGCTTGGGATGAAGATTATACAGCGATTTCAGATGTGACCAAAATGTTGTTCCTATCCGACGACATGACCCTGGCCCAAGAACAAAAAGAGTCGATTGCCCCGCCCACCGAAATTTGGAACTATTCTTCGGGAACCACAAACCTGCTCTCCGGACTGCTGAGAAAACAATTGGGCGACCAACAGTCCTATTTGAATTTTCCCTACCAAGCCCTGATCGATAAAATTGGGATGACCTCCATGATGATCGAAACCGATGCCTCTGGTAATTTTGTAGGTTCTTCCTACGGTTGGGCAAGCACACGTGATTGGGCAAAATTCGGATCGCTCTACCTGAATCGTGGGCTTTGGAACGGCGAACAGCTTTTCGACCCCCAATGGCCGGCATATGTGAGTCGGCCCACCCCCCATTCACAAGGAACCTATGGTGCCCATTTTTGGCTCAATGCCCTAGGAAAGTACCCCGATGTGCCAAGAGATCTATACTCTGCCAATGGTTATCAAGGGCAGTATGTTTTCATCATCCCTTCTGAAGAATTGGTCGTGGTGCGGACCGGACTTGCCGAAGAGCCCGATTTTGATGTGAACGGTTTTTTACGGGAAGTGATTGCCGCAATTCATTAAAGTTCTTTTTGGTCACGCATCTGATCGATATGCACCAATCGACCCACAATGGTATTTTGGGCAAGTACCGTACCCGGATTGAGCACCGCATTGGCACCTATCCGAGATCGATCCCCGATAATTGCGCCGAACTTAAGGCTTTGGGTATCTATAATCATATCCTGGTAGTTCAACTTGATGGTTCGATCACGGTATTCATTGAAATGGTTCGCAATAACCGCCCCTGCCTCCAGATTCACATCGGAACCAATGATGGAATTGCCCACATAATTGAGATGTGCGGTACGTGATTCACTGAAAATGATGCTCTGTTTTATTTCACAATTGGCACCGATGGCCACGTTATGGCTTAGGTATACCCCATTGCGCAAATAAGCCCCTGCTTTCACGGTGCAATTTTTTCCGATGATCACATGGGGTTTTAGCACTGCCCCGTCTTCCACCAGGGCCGTTTTGTGGACGGCGATATGATCTTGAAAATGAAATTCATCTTTGCTCAATGTAGCGATCTGTGCAGCGATGATCGATTCCAAATCTGCAATGATGTGCCAAGGTTTTCCTAGGTTTTCCAAGAAGGGCATCTCCAAATAACAGTCTTGTATCAAGTCGGCTAGTTGCATAAGGCAATCTGTTTTGTCACATTAAAATAGGGATCATGCCATAAAATGATCGTTAGACCACAGATTGAACACATCTCACAACATTAATTTAATGGTACCCAATCTAAGGGCTAAGTTTACGTTATTATTAGTGAAGGAGTTAATTTTTTCATTTTCATATAGTGTTCTCGTAAAAGAGTCCTGCCACCAACGGCAGGGCTCTTTTTAGTTCACATCCCTTTGTCAAATTCCTGAGCAATCGATTGGCCAGACCTAAGTTTGAGGTCAGCGCATAACAAGGCCTACGGTATCCATCGGTTCTTGCCAAAATCGGGTTTTCTTTTTTCCAGAAAAGCATTGCGGCCTTCCTTGGCTTCCTCGGTCATATAAGCAAGACGGGTGGCTTCTCCCGCAAATACCTGTTGGCCCACCATGCCGTCATCGGTAAGGTTCATGGCGAATTTCAGCATTTTTATCGATGTTGGTGATTTTCCGAGGATTTCCTGAGCCCATTCATAGGCCGTTTCTTCCAACTTTTCGTGGGGAACCACAGCATTCACCATGCCCATTTCAAAGGCCTCCCGTGCGTTGTAGTTTCTGCCCAGGAAGAAGATTTCCCTAGCTTTTTTTTGACCGACCATCTTGGCCAGATAGGCCGATCCGTAACCCCCATCAAAGCTGGTGACATCCGCATCGGTCTGCTTAAAAATGGCATGTTCCTCGCTGGCCAGGGTCAGGTCGCAAACTACATGTAAGCTGTGACCGCCACCTACCGCCCAGCCGGGCACGACCGCAATGACCACTTTGGGCATGAAGCGTATCAGACGCTGTACTTCGAGGATATTGAGCCGGTGCATCCCATCTTCGCCCACGTATCCTTGTTTGCCCCTCGCCTTTTGATCCCCTCCACTACAAAAAGAATAGACCCCGTCTTTTGTGGAAGGCCCTTCGCCCGAGAGTAAAACGACCCCGATGGAAGTATCTTCCTGCGCATCATAAAAGGCCTGGTATAGCTCAGAAGTGGTTTTGGGCCTAAAGGCATTGCGCACGTTGGGCCTGTTAAAGGCGATACGGGCAACGCCATCACTTTTTTTGTACGTGATATCCTCAAATTCCCTTACGGTCGTCCATTCCGCTTTTTTCATCCTAATTGGTTTATTATTTTAAAGATAAAGATACTATTTCAGAGGCAACTGACGGTTCGTCTTCCTTAAGGTAATCAAAGTTCGCCTTTTGAAGCAGACTTGGATTTTTCTTCGATCCATTTAGAAAGGTATTTGGTGCTGGCCATGGTATGGTGGGTTAACATGGCCCCTACAAAATTTTGTGTGCGATGCCGCTCCAAACTGCCCTTCAAATCCTCAATTTTTTTGGCAAATTTTGGTTTTAAATCTTCCTCGGAATAAATGTTCTCGATAATCTTATAGCCATTCTTTCGCGCTTCTATCCATGTGCTTGGGCTGTCGTACAGCGCAATGGCGGCTTTGGCAAAATCTTTGGCGGATTCGGCGATGATTCCGTTCCAAGGGAAATTTCCGTGCATGCCTTCTGCCCCGATGGGCGTAGTAATGCTAGGAATACCGAACCGCATCGCATCGGTCAACTTCCCTTTCAAGCCCGCTCCAAAACGCAAAGGTGCCAAATTCACCCTGGTACTTCCCATGGCACTGCCGAGATCCTTAAGATATCCTTTGATCAAAAATCCATCCGATTCAGAATGCATTTGGTTCACTTTTTCCGGCAAATAGGCCCCATGAATATGTAATTCGGCCAAAGGCAGCCCCTTTCGGATCAAGGGCCAAATTTCGTCTTTCAGCCATACTATCGCATCGATATTGGGGGCGTGTTTACCATTGCCTACAAACATAAAGTGCTGCCTGTCTTCGAACAATGCCCCTTTTTTCAATTCTTCCGGAATTTCCGCTATCATGAAAGGAAGCAACATCATGAGCGCTGCATCGATGTTGACTACCGTTCGCAACAACTGCATTTCATAAGGGGATATGACCAATGAGAGGTCGCTGCGATAGATACTGGCGATTTCCCTTTTGGTGATATCTTCCCGTAACCACATGTCATTGCTAAACTTTCTGGCGTTACTGTGTGCCTTTTCCCTGGCGAGCCGCAGTGAGTGCAGGTCTTCCGTATCCAATATTTTGAGGGCATGTGGTACGCACTCTGTGATCCGCCATCCAAACTGTTCCTCGGTCAAGAATCGATCGAACAGCACCACATCTGGTCTCAAAAGCGTCACATATTCATCGAAACTGGAATCGTTAAGGGCAATCGAAGCGGTGTGGATGTTCCAAAGTTCCAAATCGGCGCTGAACTGTCCCTTTTGCGAAGTGCTTACGAAATGGATGTCATAGCCATACTCCTTAAAAAAAAGAAGGAGCTGCAACATCCTTTTACCCGCCGCCGTTGCTTCAGGTTCAGGCCATGTAAATCCGATGACTAGGAGTTTCGCGGACATGATTTAAACTTTGGTCTTTTTGCGGAAACGGCCAACTATGAGGTATGGGCACCGATGTTTGTAAGGGGCTGGCCAATACGATCGGCTAGTCTATAATTTTGCCGCAAATCGCTTTGAAATGCTAGAACGTAAACGACGTTCATAATCTTCCTCGAGCCACTCCTTATAGTTCTTCGTGTTATTCATGATGCAATAGGAGTATTGGCGCACCCGATAGGCGATTTCCTCTTTCAACTGCTTCGCAAGGATTCTGGCATCAAAAACATCCTTGGCATTTTCAACGCACATCTTGGCGTGTTGCTCGATACTGCGTTCCAATACCACTTTCGATCTAAGGCCCTGGGCAAATATTTTCTTGTACTCTTCCTTGACATCAAAATCGATTTCATCCGATTTACCGAACTTGGCCTTCAAATCTGCAGGCATTTCATAAACGAATTCCCGCTCTATGTCTTCGTCGTTTTTGATATTTTCAAGATAAAAATCAGGAAAGTGGAAAATTTCCTGCCAGTCTACCGGAGCATCCCACATGCCGAAACGGGCTATATTGTTCCCTAAATCGATTACGGTGAATTCATCCTTGTGGGGAAGGATCCGCGAACCACGGCCTATCATTTGAAAATAAAGGGTCAGCGATCGGGTGGCACGGTTCAAGATGATGGTCTCCACGGTCGGCTCATCAAAACCGGTGGTTAAGATGCTCACCGATGTTAAAATGGCATTGGGTGTTTCGGAAAACCAATCCAGGATCTCCCTGCGCTCCGAAGCGGTATTCTTGTTGTCGAGATGGCGAATATTGAGACCTGCTTTTTTAAAGGTCTCATAAACATACTTGGAGGTATTGATCCCGTTGTTGAAAATCAATGTTTTTGTGCCACTTGCGATTTCGTTGTAGGCATTCATCAATTTACCCAACATGCTCTGGTTACCGTATAGCTCGTCGGAAGATTTAACCGTATAGTCACCACTGATTCCCAGTTTTAGGCTCTGTAGGCTCACATCGTAATTGAACATATTGGCCTTTGCCAAAAATTTCTGTTCTATCAAGGAAGTAATCGATTCCCCTATGATCAACTTCTGGTAATTGTCTTTCATGGGGAGCTTGATATTCGAGCTCAAAGGGGTGGCCGTAACCCCTAAAATGGTGGAGGCTTCAAAATACTTGAAGAGCTTTCTAAAGGAATTGTAATGGGCCTCATCGATAATGACCAGACCAATGTTCTTAATTTCAACCTTTTCTTCCTGTAACCTATTGTTCAGGGTTTCGACCATGGCGACAAAGCACATGTACTCATCCTGGTCTTGAAGTTCCTTGACACCACTATTGATGATTTTGTTCTTTACCCCAAAACCGGTCAGCATTTTAGAGGTTTGCATGCTCAATTCGATCCGGTGGGTGAGCACGACCACCTTTTTTTTCTTCTGTTGTATATATCGCCGTGCGATTTCTGAGAACACTACGGTTTTACCACCACCTGTGGGCAACTGATAGAGCAAATTGTCTGAATTGTCATCTTCAAGATACTTGAAAATAGTGTTCAGATCTTCATTCTGATAATCGTAGAGTGTTTTTTTAACCTTGTCTTTCTGCAGTTCCAAGTAGGCGGGCGGATTAAAATTTGATTATTGTGTGGGTAGCAAATGCAAACGCCACAATTTTGCAAAATTAGAACAATTTTATCCTTACCGAAAAAATATGGACGGAAATCCAAAATTCAAATGGAGAATTGGGAGCCCATCAATACCCACGGTTTCTAGAAACCTGATGCAACAAGGGCCTCCCGGCCAGCAACCTGATATGATTCTCTATAATCTGTGGTACTACCGATGCGGTATCCGATACACTGGCACAATGCGGACTCATGTGAATCTTGGGATGTGCCCAAAACGGATGATCGATGGGGAGTGGTTCTTGGTGGTAGACATCGAGCGCGGCCCCGGCAATTTGGCCTGATTTTAGTTGGTCTAGAAGATCATTGTCGACCAAATGTCCACCCCTGGCCACGTTGATCACATAGGCGCCCTGCGGCAGTTGCAGGAAAAGGCTACGGTTCAAAATGCCCGAGGTCTCCTCCGTCAAAGGCAGCAGACATACCAGAATCTGTGTGCTTTCCAAAAAGCTTGGGCGTTCCTTGGCTCCGGTGAAACTTTTTACGCCATCGATCGCCTTTTTGGTTTGTGACCAGCCCTGTACCTTAAAGCCCAGTTGGCGTAAATCTAGGGCCAAAGGTTTGCCCAATTCGCCCAACCCCAATATCCCTATGGTAAGATCACCAATGCGACGGTAGTTCAACGGGTTCCAAACCCTATTGACCTGATCTAGCTTATATTGGTTCAAGTTTTTTAAATAGGCAAATATCAAGGCTATGACATGTTCGGACATATCGCTGGCCAGCATGGGATCGACTACGCGGGTGATCGGCAATTTTTTTGGAGCGGTAGGGTCTTCAAAGATAAAATCGACCCCTGCGCCCGAAGAGGATATACATTTAAGGTTCGGATATTGGTCCAAGACACCTTTGGGATGCTTCCATACCAAAGCCATATCAATTTCATCTTTTGGAGGGTCCTTTAAATAGTGGTAAACGGGAATCTCTGGCGCGGCCGCTTTCAGGGCGGTCATCCAGGTCTCTATTTTATCGTCTTGCCTAATGATCACAATGGCCATAATACCAAAGGTTTTTGAGTTGTTGTAATATCTATCTATGTTGTAGCGTTCAAAGTCAATCAATAATATCCAGTGCCCTTGCAAAATCTTCCCTATTGGGCCATTCCCGATCCTGTACCTTCCCGAATATTTCCACTATCCTTTCCTTAAAATCGACCAATAAACCATTCACCGAAACGTAATGAACCGCCTCTGTAAACGAATTCGACATGCTTTTAAAGAAGGAATCGGGCAGATTTCTATCAATGGCAAATGCTTGGGCTGTTTCGAGATTATAGAGCATGACATCGGCAATCAAATGCGGATCTACCCCTAAAATTTTAAAATGCTTGATAAATTTCTGGGCCACGGAACGCCTGGCCTTCGGTCTTTTCCTTTTCAAGGGAAAGTACTCGTTGGATATCCTGGTTTTGGCTTCCTGCATCAACTTGTCCTCTTTCGGATTGAATACAAAGTCGTAATAAGCCTTGACTGCAGGAAAACGCAGGTACAAGTCCATCAATTGATGTTCCAATTCAGGTTTTTTTAGCTCGCTTAAGTATTTTTTTAAATGTCTTTTGCTCATGAAACACTTGGTATATTATCTTGACAAAAAACAGAGGTCATCACTCAGTTTTCTTACAATAATTGACATGTCCGCGGTGGAATTCCAACCTTTATCGACCGATCATCGGAATATTTTATTCAAAACGGTCATTAAATGCTACTGAATATTACCTAAAAAATAGGGTCTACCCAAGTCTTTTTACCAATATCTATCGAATCTCGCGCATAATTGCCAACCAACTCATAAAATATGTATAATAATACCTTAATTCCTTTGGATAAGAGGCAATAAAAATGTATCATGATGTCTTATTGTAACCTTAAAAAAAATACACAAAATATATGAGGCAACTAAAGATTATCAAGCAGGTCACCAATCGTGAATCGAAATCATTGGACAAGTACCTGCAAGATATCAGCAAAATAGGCCTGATCACGGCAAGTGAGGAAGTTGAATTGGCTCAGAAAATAAGGGATGGAGATCAAGCGGCTTTGGAAAAATTAACGACTGCCAACCTTCGCTTCGTAGTGTCGGTGGCCAAGCAGTACCAAAATCAAGGTCTTACTTTGCCGGATTTGATCAACGAAGGCAACGTTGGCCTCGTAAAGGCCGCGAAAAGATTCGATGAAACCAGGGGCTTTAAATTTATTTCATATGCGGTATGGTGGATCCGACAATCCATATTGCAGGCATTGGCAGAGCAATCACGGGTGGTGCGATTGCCATTGAACAAGATTGGGTCGATCAATAAAATCAAAAAGGCCTTTTCGTATTTGGAACAAGCCCATGAACGGCCCCCTTCGGCCGAAGAAATTGCCCAAGAACTGGAAATGACCGTGAACGAGGTTCGGCAGTCCTTGAAGAATGCTGGGCGCCATATTTCTATGGATGCCCCTCTTAGGGAAGGCGAAGATTCCAATTTGTACGATGTTGTACGGTCAGGGGAATCGCCCAAACCCGATAATGTATTGATGCAGCAATCGCTGAACACCGAAATCAACCGGGCCTTGGAGACCTTGTCGCCCAGAGAGGCCGATGTGGTGAAACTGTATTATGGGATAGGGGACCAACAGTCGATGACGCTGGCGGAAATTGGATTGACATTCGACCTTACCAGGGAACGCGTGCGTCAAATACGTGAAAAAGCGATAAGAAAATTACGCCACAATACCAGAAGCAAAATGCTCAAGACCTACTTGGGTTAGAATAAAGACCAAAAAAAAGGGCTGTCGTATCGACAGCCCTTTTTCCTTTGAACAATCACTATAATAAACACTTAAGAGTAATTCAATTTATTGATTTCAAAATCGGTAAGAATTTCATTTAAACTTTCGATGAAATTCATGTACGCCGCATTATCGGGGTTTTGACTTGCCATAACAGTAGGTTTTGTGAATTTGGGATGCAGGGCCAGACTACATATAGTCGAGCTCTACCAATTCGTTTAAACTTAAAATTTCATTTAAATCTTGGAGAAAATTCAAATATTCTTCTCCATAGGTGTCGTAGAGCATGTGGCTTGATAGGTTAGGTTAATATTTCAGATTTGGTTTCCTTATTAATTGAATTGGGCTTCAAGTAATATGCTGTAAACATAACTATAACGTTAAATGCCAACAATTAATTGTGGTGTATCGGACGCTTTTTGTTGTGAAACCTATCAATCTAGGCGGTTAATATGTTGTTAAATCCTTTGATTTTTTGACTACCAGGCCCTTTGAAACCCTCAAAATTTAACCTGATAGGTAATTCCGGCCGAGATCGACCAGAAGAAATTGCCAGTATCGAACACCAGTTCCTGCCGGGTTACCCCAAGATTGGCCCTATAAATATTGGGCGTGTTTTTGGCAGAGAACTGATATTCGAGGCTCAATCGCTGCGATTCTATATAGAGCAAGGTTTCAGATAGAAGTTCGTCCCCGTCCCTTAGTTGTCTGAGCTCGGGGGAATAGCCCAGGCCAGCGTTCACCCCGATAAAACTTTCCGCATCCTTGAGATATTTCCGAACCAACAGGTTCCCCGAAACACGTGTCAAATTGTTCGCTTGCGGGGTGATATAAGACCGGAGCGAGAAATAATAATTGCCGCGATAG
Source organism: uncultured Flavobacteriaceae bacterium (assembly GCA_963760375.1). Taxonomy (GTDB): domain Bacteria; phylum Bacteroidota; class Bacteroidia; order Flavobacteriales; family Flavobacteriaceae; genus Pelagihabitans. The sequence continues at coordinate 1,401,554 of CAVXCS010000005.1, forward strand.
TAACCCAAAGAATTGGTCACGACCGTGATGTTCCTGGTCTCAAAGTTGATATAGCGCATGCCCGCAGAGATTTCTATGGCTCCCGGCAAATTGGCATAAAGGTCCCCCCCTACTTTCTGTTGTGGGTAAATGGAAGCTCTGGAATACCCATAATTGAGGTAGGCATAGAGGCGTTTAGAAAATTTGGGGTAAAGATCGAGGTCATATTGAATACCGTTCTTGTTCAAGCGGTTGCTATAATTGATCCGTGGAATGATACTGCCCAATTTGGTCTGCCTTCGATATGAAATGCTGGAAAATACCATTGGGTCATAGACCGCATCGAAAATCGAAAAGGAGTTGGCGATGGCCACGCGGTTGCGTGAGATGGTTTTTTCAGAATCCTCCTTATTTGAATCGCCCTCAACGACCGCCCCTGTTGGATCCATGGCATTTTTGGCCAGAATGGCCTTCCCTTCAGTCTGGATTTCGGATTTCTTGGGAGCCTTGGGACCTTTGATCGCGTCCTCTGTGTCCCATTCGGGATAGGTATGGTTCTCGATGTTTTTTAGGGCAAGGGCCCTTAGCCTTGTCACCTCGTCATTTTCTTTCAAGTAAAAGAGCGCCTTATTCGACAAGCCGAGTGCGGTGGCATCGTTGTTGGCATAGAGCTCGTTCTTGATGGAGGCAATCCAAGAATCTGCGTTCCCACGGTCATTTGAGGTGATGTTGTTGAAACGTTCCCTGGCTTTGTCATATCGGCCTTCCCAACTATAGATCCGCGCCAAAAGCGCTCTGGATTGCGCGTTCGCCGATCGATCCGTATCGATGGATTCCAGAATACCACGGGCCGCGACGATATCTCCATTAAAGGCAAGGTCTTCTGCCGCTGTAAAAGCACTGGCGGTGTCAAGATCATCATTCAGATCTTGGGCGGATGCCGCTGTCAGGAACATCCCGAACAATATGATGATATGGTAACGTATTTTTTGCATCAATGGTCGGTGGCGACCGCATCGGTCACGGTTTCAATGTTTTTTATTTCTTGGATGGAGGCCGTATTCTTTCGTTTGCCGTATTCCTTTTTGGCCCTCTCGATTTTATCGGTGATTTCATTGACATCGGAACTGTTCTGCTGTACGGTCTTGATCAGGTCCATCGCCTCTTGATCTTTTCCTTCCCAAAAATAAACATCGAAAAGTGCCGAATAGGAATCGATATAGTTGGGGTTCATTTTTATACAATCGCGCAGGATCTCGATCGATTGCTCGCGGGCCCCCTCCCAAGCATTGATCCTGCCCATCAGTATTTTGGTGTCGATATGGCCAGGTTTTTCCGAAAGGATGTAACGACAGAGCAACAATGCCTTCTCATAGTCTTTATCGAAGGCAAAGTCCCTTGCCTTGAAATAGGCCTTATCGATGTTTTGACCGTTGTACACACTGTTGATCCATACGATTTCGGTACCCTTGAAGGTCGTCTTCTCCTCGGTGAAAATGGCAAGACTGTCGGGAATGATCTTGTTGTTGGTGGTCACATATTGGTTCATGGCCTTAAAATTGTCCAATTTACTTTCCAATTTCGAACTGCCCCCAAACGAAGCACCGAGATCCATATTTTCATCGAATTCCATCACATTGCCATCAGTATATAGCTTGGTGCCGCTGATGTATTCTTTCAATTCGTTCTTATTGCGCATCAATGGAATATCCTTAATAGACCTGAAGGCTTCCTGGGTATCCAATGACCCTCCCATCCATGCGACTTTTTTTGGCATTTTCAATTTATAGGCCTTATCGAGCATGGCCAGAAGCGTCGGCGCGACATCGAAGTGCGAGGAAACCGAGCTCATCTTCCTAGTCGTCTTCAACAATGGGCTATAAATGATCAACGGCACATGGAAACGGCTCAATGCATTGCGCTGAGGTATGGGAATAAGCCTATGATCACCGGTAACCACGAAGATGGTGTTTTCATAATTGGGCTGCCTTTTATAAGCTTCAAAAACCCATTTTAAGGCATCGTCGGTATACAAAAGACTGCCGAACACCCCATCGTTCTTTTCAATGACCCGCCTCATCTTCGAGGAATAGTTGCCCTTTTCAACAAATTCCACTACCCTTTTCTTGTAGTACTCCGGACTGGGGGGCTCAAAAGGTTCATGGGTGCTAATGGTCATATAAACTTCCATTCTTGGCTGGTTTTCATCGCGGGGCAGACTCATGCTCTTTTTGAACAACTCCTTATCCGGATAACCCCAAGAGAATCCGGCCGCATCCTCGGCCTGTAATTTAAAATTGCTGCCGAATCCAGATTTGTCCAACACAAAATCGAGATCCTCACTTCGTAAAAAACGATCTACATTATCGAAAGTACTATTGGTGCCCTGATAAAAAGAGGTGCGGTATCCGTTGTTCTTTAGGATACCGAAGAGGGTCAGCTTATTCGGATATTCGTCCAATTCCATAAAACCGCTTTTTCCGAAAGGCAGGGAACCGTACATTCCCGGAAGTATACCAAAGGTTCTTCCCGTGGTGCTCAAGCAATTCTCCCAATAGAGCGATTTGGTGGTCAATGAATCAAGGAAAGGGGTAAACCCACCATATTCGGCCCCTTCTCCGACAAAATCTCGGCCCAGCCCTTCCACCATGATGAAAACGATGTTGGGCTTTTCTTGCTTCAAGTTAAAATATGACCCCAAAACATCCGGCATTTCAGGTCTTTTGATCAATGGGAATTCCTCATCGGCCACATAGGAGTTGTCTTCAGTGGTACTTTGATACAGGTTGATTGCCAGATATTGCGTCTTATTCTGGTTGATCGGCTTCCCTTCACTGAACAAAGTCGCTACAAAAAGACTGAACAGGATGATGGTAAACGGATACATTTTACTGATCCGATGATAGAATTTGGAGGTGATTTTATAAAACCCGATGAAAAGGCCGGCAGTGACCGCCACCGCCAAAACAACGTAAAGTGATTGACCGCCCGAATTGGAAAGGGTGATCTTGATATCACTGAGACTATACCCCAATAAATCGGACCCCAAGGGAACCAGGGTTGTGATGAAATAGGCTATTAACAAGGTTTCTATGATCAAGAGTAGCATCAATATCCCTATGCTAAACACAAAACCGTACCTCGGCCTGAAATTCTCCCAAAAATTGAAGGGGAAGGTAAGTATGATGCCCACTAAGGCAGTGAACCCGATTTGGTGCACCATGGCAATGAGAATACTTGAACCCAATATGGTATCGACCACCCCTTTGAAATAAAGTGCAGTATATTGAAAAACAGTGAGCACAGCCAAACAGCCAAAGAAAGAGATCATCAATCTGGTGTATTGCTTCAGGGTGTACCTATCTAATTGGCTCGTATTCATTCGCTTAAACTTTGGTAAATCCTTTACGTGTTATGGCGCCCCAACCAGCTTCAAGCCCGAAAAGCTTCTTATAGTTGCCGCGTAGGGCCGAAAATGAGACTATGGGGTGAAATACAAAGGGTTCTATCAGTGCAAAGAGCATCAAGGTCAAAATATCCTTTGTTTTATTGTACTGTTTGTAAGAATAGACTTCCCACAAGATCGCATAGAATGAAAACATCATGGCGAAAGCATACACCATTACCGATAGTGCTAAAAAAAAGTCGATATTGAGTATGCCCAGATAATAAAACAAGAAGATTGAGATCAAACCGGTGAATTCAAGTATCGGGGCCATCCATTCATAGAAAAACCAATAAGGATAGCTGAGAAGGCCCAACCTTCCGAATTTAGAATTGAAGAACATATCGCGGTGCTTGTAAAGCGTTTCCACATTCCCCCTTGCCCATCGATCTCTTTGGTTTACCAATATCTTGATGCTTTCGGGGACCTCGGTCCAACAAAGCGGATCGGGAATAAATTCAATGGTATAGGCCTCTTTTCTGTCATGCATATAACGCCGCATCTTAAAAACGATTTCCATGTCCTCCCCCACCGTGTCGGTATCATAGCCCCCTACCGCCAAGGCAATCTCCCGGTCAAAAAAACCAAAGGCGCCCGAAATGATCAACAAGCTGTCGATTTTGCCCCAGGCCATCCTGCCCAAAATAAAAGATCGGGTATATTCCAAGAGTTGAAACTTGGCCAGCCAATTCTTGGGCAGGCGAATTTCTTCCAATTGCCCGCCCGATATCCTGCAGGAATTCGCTACGCGTATGACCCCGCCTACAGCGATAACCCTTTTTTTGGACCGTTGAAAAAACGACTTCACCACATGCAGCAGGGCATCGGGCAGCAGCAGACAATCAACATCGATACATCCGATATATTTATTTTCCGAAAGTTGCATTCCGGTATTGAGCGCGTCCGATTTACCCCCGTTTTCCTTATCGATAACGGTAAGTTTGGAAAAAGGGCGATGCCTTGATTTATAAATGCCGCGTATAGGTTTTGATTTCCAATCGGGATCGATATCACGTTCGATCTTCACTAAATCGTATACCTCGATCAGCCGCTGCAACGTATTGTCCTTGCTCCCATCGTTGACGATCATCACTTCGTAGTTCACATACTGCAACGACAATAGGGATCTTACATTCTGTACTATGGTAAGCTCCTCGTTATAGGCCGGTGCAATAATGGTGATGCTGGGTGCCAAAGGCGAAGCCATGATCTTTGAGATGTCCCCGAAGCTGTTCTTGTGCCGATAATGGATCGAGCTACGTGTCGCCAAATAGGCCATGGTGCTGAAAATGAGGAACAGACAGATCGTAAACCCGTAGAAAACGATGTTGATGTACTCCAGAATGATGTCGAATACGCCGCTATCCATAGGTTTTCTCGATTAGTTTTTGGGCAAAATCCATGATGACCTTCCAAAACGATTCCTCCTGCTCTTCTTGCTGTCCGATTTGTTCAAGATCTTCCTCTACCGGTTCCTCGGCCAATGCCATTTCGAAGTCGATATCGAAAATATTCAGGGATTTTTTAAAACAGACCTCCATTTCATTGATCAGGGGGTCGAATTCATTATCGGCTAAAACCGATTCAGGACCATTGCTACCCATATCGGTCATCACGTCCGCCGTATCGGGTTTGGCTGCCAATAGGGCTTCCAATGTCAACAGTGCCTTTGCCGCAAGTTCACGGATCTGGGGTTCTGGATCGTCCGACAATTCTTTTAGGAAAGCGACTTCCTTTTCGTCGCCCACAGTGGCTATCTCTTTAAGGAGAATCAATTTCGATTCGGTATCGGAGTGACGGAACAACTCGGAAAAAACACTGAACTTCGGCAAGAAATTGTCCAGCTTAAACAATTCGGGATTGACAGGCATATCATCTGCCATAGGCTCAGAAAAACGAACCAGCAGGCCTGCGATACGCTCTTTTACAATGGTGTGTTCCGCGTTTGCCTGCAATTCCTTCAACAGTTCGATTTCCCTGCTATCCCCGAAAAGTTCGATATCTTCCAGCAGGTGCATTTGTACTTCCACCTCCTTGTCATATGTTTTTCTAACTGGAATGGGCATCAATAATTTTTGGAAATCGGCCACCGTTTTAATGGGTTCGGATGGCGCTTCATATTCCTCTAAATGTTCTGGTTCTGGTTCCGGGTCTTGGTCAATGGGGTGGTCACTTCCCAATTGTTTCAGAAGCCATTCGGGCAATTGCAGATCGGCGATGGAATCATCTTTGGGCAAAATTCCGGTATCGATATCAAGATCGTTCATGGCATCGAAGGGCGCCGGCAATATTATTTCATACAGAACCTCTAATTCCGTTATTGCCATGGGGATGTTCGTTTCTTCCGGCAACACGGGTATTAATTCATAGTCGACCTCCAACGACAAATAGGACTCTTCCCGGCTTGGAGCGTCATCCAACACTTCTGCTTTGATAGGTTCCGAGTCTACCACAATATCCAGGAGCCCATCTGCCCCAACGCCGATATGCTCCGATTCGTCGGTAGTCGATACAATATCATCGACATGGCTATCCGCCACGACCAAAGGCACAAAGTTGAGTTCTTCCTCCTTAAGGCCGAACCGCAATGGCTTTTTTGGTTCTTCGGCCTGCGTCAACGGTGGTTCACTTTCGATTTCCTCAAATACAACAGGTAGTTCGGCAATCGATATGGCCGGTACAGATGTTTCCTGCCCATCGCCTACCACATAGGGTAGGAAATCGATGGCGAAATCGATCTTTTGGGCTTCATCAGGGCATATCTTTTTGCCCTCCTGAGCGGCAACGGCTCCGGAAATGATTTCTTCGTTAAGGCAGACTTCAATCTCGTTGAGGTTGGGCACTTCGGTTTTTGGCCCCAAGTCAATTTCAATTTCAGATATTATTTCGGCTTCTTCTTTGATGCCACCAGGTAATTCAATCGTTCCGGGGTCGGTTTCCACAGTATCGATAAATTCCTCCTCGAACAACCTTTCGTCGGGCATTTCCTTGATGTCTTTTGGAGCAAGGTCTTCCGGAATCACATATTTGCTCGTATCAACAATACCATCGGTCGGGAGAATGCTTTCGGGGCTGATCAAATTAATGGCGCTCAAGGCTTTGCTCCTTACCGTAAAATTGGCCTCCTTTTTTTCAATAAGGTTCAAGAATTCCAATTCTTTATCGGTGCCCAAACTGCCAATTGCATGAAGGATGGCGATCTTCACAACGGCCGTACAGCGCCAAAAAACAGTTTTTAAAGTATCCAAGGCTAGGGTCATGTGAAATGTCCTGATACAATCTATGGCCTCCAATTTAATTTGGTTGTTGCGATGTTTTACCAGTTCAATAATGGAGGCAGTGGCGTCGTTTTGATGAAAATGTTTGATCAATCGCAGGGCGAACAAGACCACATATTTATTTTTGGAGGTAAGCCACGCCTTGAAACTTGGTGGTAGATAATCTTCCCGGGTTCGGATCACTTCGAGCAACTTTAGTTGTTGCCATTCGGAAATCTTGTAGCGGGTAGTGTCCAAAAAATAGTCGAGCCCTTCCGGCTTTAGCGTCACCACCGCAATTTCGGCCTGCTTTCTTATGGTCGGACGTTTGTCATTGATAAATTTCGTCAGGAAGCCGTAGGACTCGGCAACCTCCATTTTTGTAAGCTCCAGTATCCCGTGGGAAACTATTTCCCATCGCCAGCTGCGGAGTTTTTTATAAGCGACAAGATGCAGCTCAAGATCTTTGTACAGCACCAATAACTTTGACAGTGAGCCGCCCGATAGGTCCATTCTGAGTTCCAACAAAATACCGGTCAGGACTTTTTGGTGAAACTCGCTTTTCAAAAGCGAACGCATTTCCATTTTCAGATGGGCGTAATCGATTTGTTCGGAAGTTGCCGCGTTCTTCTCGTGAAAGAGGAAGGCACTCACCATAGGCATCAGCTGTTTTCTTACCTGGTCGGTTCTTTTCGACGTTTTGGAAATAAAGTATTTGAAGATAAAGATGGCCACAAAATATATTGCGGAAAGCAAAACAAAGAGCATGATCAAGTCCCAAAGCAAGTCGGTATGAAGCTTCGGGGCGGTGATCGCTGATATGGGATGATATGAATATTTAATAGCCAACTTTGGTTTTGTTCAATTCCCTGGATACCCTTATCAAGAGCTCAGCCGGACTCACCGGCTTTGAAATGAAGTCATTGGCACCCAATTCAAAAGCGCTCATCACATTTTCCTCATTGCCCGCCGAGGATATGATAATGACCGGTGTTGCCGAACCGAGTTCCTTTCGCACATAATCGAGCAGTTCGATGCCCGAGAAATAGGGCATCATGATATCGCTAATAATCATATCGGGCATGGACTTGGCCAACTGCGCCTTAACTTCCCTACCATCACGGCACCAGATCACCGTATAACCTCCTTTTTGCAACCGAAAGGTGAGTAAGGCCGCCAGCAATTCGTCATCATCTGCGAATAAGATCGTTTTCTGTCTTTCCATCTGCTTATGGTTTTCTTAATTTTAACAGGGCCCCGTCTATCATTTGTTCCACTTGGGGATAGGCTTCCAAAAATTCTTGGTATAGATTGTTCAGATAGGTCAAATCTTGGCCTTCCTTGCTGTTCTTGTGCATCAGTACCACGATGTTGTGCAAATTGTCGGTTTGCATCATCGCCAGTCCCGATTTTATCTTGTGAAGGGCAAATTCAAGGGCCTTGAAGTCTCCTTTTTGAAGATGTCCCGAAGCGACCGTCATGAATTCGCTTACATTTTGTTTGAAGAGCAGTACCAGTTCTTCCACCAGTTCGATCTCGCCCATACAGTCTTCCAAAACCGCGTCCAAAGAAAATTCCGCTGCCACTGTCGCCACCTCTTCAACAGTGATGAGTTTTATACCGGCTTCCTCTTGATCAAGGTTGCCCTGCTTCTTATTTTTGACCAATTTCAGCAACAACTCGTCCGGACTGTAGGGCTTCAAAATATAGTCGTTGATGCCGTTCAGTTCCGATTTTTCCTTATCGCGTATGCTAAAGTCTGCGGTAAGGGCGATGATGGGCACCTTGCAGATTGTCTCGTTTTGAACATGCCTGATGCGCTGGGCGATTTCAAAACCACTCATACCCGGCATCCGCAGATCCATCAGTACCACATCGATATGATGCCGGTTCAAGATGTTCAGTCCGTATTGGCAGTTGTCCGTGACAAAGGTCTTACAGCCCCATATCTTAAGCCTTTGTTCAATAAGGCGCTGGTTCAGCAAATTGTCCTCAAAGACCAGAATGCCCATCCCTTTGACAAATTTTGCGCCCTCCTTAAGATGGTTGATGTTGTTGGCTTTCTTCGACAACTTGCTCTTTTCGCCTGCTTCAAATGGCAAATAGAATTTGAATGTGGTACCCTCGCCCAAGTTGCTCGATACTTTGATGTCGCCCCCTTGTTTTTGGATGATTTGCTTTACAATGGAAAGCCCCAGTCCGGTACCTCCGTAACGATCTGCATTGTGGTGGTTGACCTGTCTGAAGGCATCGAAAATGAACGGTAACTGTGCTTCGTCTATCCCGATGCCATTGTCGGCCAAAATAAATTCTATGTTCATTTTAGGGTGATGATTTTTACCGAGCACGATTTTTAAAGTGATTTCCCCTTCTTCCACGAATTTGACGGCATTTCCTATAAGGTTCAGCAATACCTGGGATAATTTAGAGGGATCGCCCACTACTACTTCAGGAATGGCGGGATCCATATCTACCTCGAGATGCACATTTTTGTTCACGATCAAGGTCTTGCAGAGGTAAACGATATCGCGTATCAGCGCATAGAAACTAAAATGAACCGATTCGAAGGGTTCAAGTCCGGCCGATAGTTTTGAATATTCCATGAGTTCGTTGATGATTTCCATCAGCGTATAGGAAGCAGATTCGATGGCATTGACTTTTTCGCGCTGGGTTGGACTAAGATCCTCCTCCTTCAACAGGTCGGTAAAACCGATAATACCGTTCAACGGGGTACGGATTTCATGACTTACCTGGGCGATGAACAGGCCTTCGCCGGTTTTAGGCTCCACCCTGGGCCGATTGGCCAACTGGGGATTGTGGGGTAGTGTTGAAAGATTATCACTGGGCTGTGCGAGTGCTAGTTGACCATTGATCTTCTCTTCCAAAATAGACTTGAAGGAATCGAAAGCATTTTTTAATTGAACGGCATCGTTCGCTTCCAGGGTCTCAAAAGAAAATGCCTGGAGTAAATTCTGAATATGGGCAAGTTGGGCAAAAATATTGTTGGGTTTCAATGGGGGATCGATTTGGGTTACCATGGGCAGGAATCAATTCCTACATTTTTTCTCACTTTTTTTGAGGTTCAAAACTTCAGTTTCTATGTTTAAATCAGCCTAAAACTCCTTAATATATACCGGGTGCACAATAAAATGTTACCGGATGCCCTGAGATTGTTGTCAAATTGCTTTATTTGTAGGTCTAATATTTTGGCCCCTATGAAACATTTCAGTCTATTCCTGTTGCCTTTATTGATATTTTCCTGTGCAAAAAGCGAAAAAAAACCTGAGGCAACCCTGGAAGAACGCGCCAGTAGAATCCATGAATCGGTAATCACGATCGATACCCACGACGACATCAACGTGAAAAACTTTAGCGATAGCATCAATTATACCCAGCGTTTGGGGACGCAGGTGAACCTGCCCAAAATGAAAGATGGCGGCCTGGATGTGGCCTGGTTCATCGTGTATACAGGACAAGACTCCCTCAATGCGGTGGCCTACGCAAAAGCGAAGGAAAATGCCCTATCGAAATTCGAGGCCATTCACCGGCTGTGCGAGGAAATCGCCCCCGACCAAATAGAACTGGCCCTAACATCGGCGGATGTGCGCAACATTGTTGCAAAGGGCAAAAAAGTGGCCATGATCGGGGTCGAAAACGCCTACCCCATTGGTGAGGATCTTGGCGATATCGAAAAATATCATGAGATGGGGGCCCGCTACATGTCGTTGGCCCACAATGGCCATAGCCAATTCAGTGATTCGAATACGGGGGAAGCCAATAACAAATGGCTACATAATGGTTTAAGTGAAACAGGTAAAGCCGCTGTAATAGAGATGAATAGATTGGGGATAATGATCGATGTGTCTCACCCATCCAAAGAAGCGATGGAACAGATGATCGCCCTCACCAAGGCACCCATCATCGCTTCCCACTCATCGGCCCGCGCCCTTTGCGATCATAGTCGGAATTTGGATGACGACCAACTTCTTTTGATGAAGGAAAATGGCGGGGTAGTTCAAACCGTGGCCTTTGGCGCCTATCTTGATACCAAGAAAAATGATGCCAGGGCAGCCTATATGAAGGATTTTTATAAAAAAGTGGCCGATTCGATTGGGGTGGACTGGTATGAAATGAAGGATTTTTCTACGCTCACCGAAGCCCAACAGGAAGCCTTTATAGAAAATATCCCAAGGGTCCGTGCCTTGGCCGAGCAATTGGTAGCGGGCATACCGGATGCCCCGCCAGCCGTGAACGTGGCCGATTTTGTGGACCATATCGACTATATGGTGGAGGTGATGGGCATCGATCATGTGGGGATAAGCTCCGATTTTGACGGCGGCGGCGGTATTGAGGGCTGGAACGATGCCTCCGAAACCTTCAATGTAACCTTGGAACTTGTGAAAAGGGGTTATACCGAAGCGGAAATCGTCAAATTATGGGGCGGCAACCTGCTCAGGGTATTGGACGAAGTACAGGCCGTGGCGAAAAAATTGCAGCAGGCCTAGCTTTCGGCGGCCGCCAACCGATCCTTAACAAACTCTATTTTCGACTTCCCGTGTGGCTTTGGTTTACCATCGTCTCCCAGATTGACCATGATGATATGATCGACCGTAACTATCGTCTCGTGGGTCATTTTATTGCGTACCTCACATTTCAGGGTCAAGGACGACTTGCCGAATTTAACCACATCGATACCGATTTCAACGATATCGCCCTGTTGGGCCGTACTCATGAAGTTGACTTCCGACATGTATTTGGTGACCACTTTTTTGTTCTCGAGCTGAATGATGCTGTAAATGGCGGCCTCCTCATCGACCCAAGCCAGTACCCGGCCCCCAAAAAGGGTGCCATTGGCATTCAAATCTTCTGGTCTTACCCATTTTCTAGTATGAAATCGCATGGTGTTCCTGATTAAGATTCAACTAAATTACGAGGGAAAAGCGCCTAAAAGATGTAAAGGGGGAAGAATATTAAACCGATTTATCAAAAATGTAACCCGGACCGGTTTTTTAACCAACTTCTCAAAGAAGTCCCTGCGTGATTGCCAATCCAATATTTATACCGCAGAAATGCCGTTGTCATAAACTTAGCCTTCCGTATCCAGTTCAAGGAAGAATTGATGGAGAACCGTTTGAAAATAACTTAATAAAACGTAACGATACCTTGGCCAGAAAAGCTAGCCTAAGACTGCGTTCAGCGCACGAGCCGTTCAAATTTGGTACTGCAGCACTATTATTGCCAGCACAAAGTGAAGAAAGGCCTGTTTCGGCAATACCCAAATCTGGACCTCCAAAAGGTGTTCAAATGAAGATCGTCCCCGTGTCAACAAAAAAGTTTGACCAAAATATCAGGTTGTTGTACAAACTTTTGTCGGAATGGGCACCGGTACGCTAAAACCCACGCCATTGGGAATCCAAGTTAACACCCAAACCGTTTTACATTCCGTTGTAGGAAAATCGCGCCCTGTGGGACTATGGCTAGCACCATCGGCTCCCGACTGGGCATGGGCAATGGTCAACATCAAACCGCTCATCAAGAAGGCCAAGCTTATTATTATCGTTTTTTTCATTGCAAGTATTTTTAGGTTGCACCTTGTTTTGAAACATAAACATAGGGCTAAACGGAAAAAAAACCAAATCATACGTTCATTCCTACTCTGCCGAAAAGGCCAGGAGCACATTCCCCGGCATTTGGCCGAAGAGGGCATAACCGCTGTTGAAATAGACCATGCCATCGGCCACCACCGGCGCGGGACCGTCGATGGAGCCCCCCTGGCCGGGCACCCCGTTGACCGTTTCATAGGTTGTCAACGTATCAAAATCCCATAGCACCTCCCCGTTTTCGGCATCATAGGCCCTGGCATGGCCGTCGAGGCCCCCGGCAAATACCACGCCGGGAATCAGGGTCGGTGCCGCTGAATTCGAATTGTAGCAGCCCTCCTTCCCTTCGCAATTCTTGGGGTCGGAAGTCGATTTCCAAACCACATCCCCTTTCATCAGGTCAAGGGCAAAGAGCCCGGGGTTGGCGGTAACCGTGGAATCGCCGCCAAAAGGCAACCAATCGGAATTGGCCGCATAGGCCAAGCGACCATCGGTGGCCATGCCCCAGTGGATGCCCCCTAAGGCCCCGCCCCTGCCGATTCGTTTCTGCCAGATCGGTATTCCCGTATCCGGGTCGAGACAGTGCACCACACCCGATTTTTGGCCCACGACCAAGACCTCCCGCCCATCGGCCCTGGTGATGAGGATCGGCGCCATGCCAAAATCGACATCCGGACCGGCCGGTTCGGGGCAATTGGCGGCATTGCCATCAGTGCAGGCCGAGATATAGGCGTCCTTGCTCGTTGCTTGATAATTCCATTTCAAGGCTCCCGTTTTTAAGTCTAGCGCCTGTAAAGCGTCAGAGGTGTTCGTAGGCGGATTGGAATTGTTTTCCCCTGTACCGATATAGAGCAAGCCGCGCTTGGCATCTACAGTGGGGCTGCTCCAAACCGGCGCTCCCGAAGGGCCGTACCGTTTTGCCCCCGCCGCGTTCACGCCCTGCTCGGTAGCGGTTTCCGCCACCACCCGATGCCGCCATACTTCCTTGCCGGTCGCCGCATCCACGGCCACCACCTGGCCCGAAGCCCGGCAACATTCAAAAGAATCCTGCCCCGCTGTGACGACTTCCATGGAGGTCAGGGGCACATAGACCAGCCCATCGAAATAGGCCGGGGTTCCGGTCACGGCATTGTTGGGATCGTTTTTGAGGTTGCTGCGCCATAAGAGGCTACCATCATCGGCATTCACGGCATAGGTGTTGCCCGAAAAATCGGCAAAGTAGAGCTGGATACCGTTCCCCACATCCTCGCTCACCGCGATCCCGCCACGAATGTTGGCATCGGCCTCGAACATCCATTTGGCACATCCCGTGGCTTTGTTGAGGCAATAGACCTCCCCAAATTGGCTGCCAAAAACCATATAGTCCCCTATGATTGTTGGCTTGGTTCTGGTAACCGTACCCCCGTCGAACCCAAAGGCCCATTTTAATTTCAGATCGGGCAGCTGGGCCTTGGTCAATTTGGCCAAAGCGGGCGCGATAAAACCGGTCCCCTCCTTGTTGCCGCCCCATCCGAGGTATTTTACGTTCTGTAAAGGTCGGCCCGTATCTTCACAATAGGCAATGGCCGTTTTTTCGCTCACATAGGGCCTTCCGGTAAGCATTTCGGCAATGCCTATTTGTTCGGCCTCGGTCAACAGCGCCCCTTGGGCCTGCATTTTTCCGGTTTTTAAGGAAGCGACGATGCTCTTGGGGCTCATGGCCCCTAAATGGATCAGGCTTGGCGCCCTGCTGGTGCCATTATCAGCATGGCAGGTGGCACAGGAGGCGCCGACCAGGTTTTGAAGCTGTTCAGGGCTGGGCTTGGCCTCGGCAACCGAAGTTTTGTCGGATTTATTGGCACAGGATGCCAATAGGAACAGCGAAGTAAGCACTAAAGCGGTGTTGGCAATGGGTTTCATTGGATGGTCTTTTGGTTAGGTTGTTTGAAGTTTTATAATTAAGAAATACAGACAGCACATCTCCTTTAAACTTTATCGATATCTTTTTACTTATCAATTGGAAAAATAGGCCCTCATCGGCTGAAAATAATGGTTGTCCCATCCTTGAATGTAGTGAGTCCCGCTTTCCGGAACATGGGCGTGGATCAAGGTCAACTCGGTTTGTCCGTCCACTTCCTGCAAGAGGATTTCCAAAAGGGAATCCTCTTCGTCTTCCCCGAACTGCGAAGTGCGCCAGCGCTGGAGTATTCGTTTATAGGGTTCAAGTGCAATGTTCTTCCCCTCGATATAGCCGTCCCATGCCGTGAAATTGGCCCCGATTTGATCCGTTATCGAAGCTTCGCCCCCTGTCATCTTGCTGTGCCCTGCACTATTGAGCCAAGTTTTGTATATGTTTTCGGCCGTGGCAGGGATTCGGGTCGTGATTCGGAATTCCATGATTTTGTATGTTTTGAAATGTGAATGGCCTTTTCCAAAGCGAAAAGCAACGCGGATCTATGGCCAAGGTTGTCGATCAGACGTGCTGGTCGATCAAAATGGTGTTGCCGTCAGGGTCAGTGAGGACGATGCTCGCCGGCCCCGTGGTGGTTTCGTCGGTTTCCGTGGTCAATACGATGCCTTTTGACTTCAACGCCTTCTGGATGGTTCGCACATCGTCGAATTCTTTTAACTTGTTGGCATTCTGGTCCCAACCCGGGTTAAAGGTCAGAATATTGCCCTCGAACATGCCTTCAAAGAGCCCGACCAAGGCATCCTCATTTTTCATGATCAGGTACTTTTTATCAAAATCCCCTGCGAATATTTTGAACCCCAAGGTTTCATAAAATGCCATGGACTTTTTTAAGTCCTTTACGCTCAGACTGATAGAAAACGCGCCTACTTTCATCTTGTTGATTTTTTAGTTAGGTTACCGTTGCATATTGTTTGGGCCCCGGACATTGTCCTGGAACCTTGCCAAGTGTTTCGGTTTTCTAAGTTAAAAAAAAATTGTGGAAGGGGTTTATGGCTATTGCTGCCCGCTGGGCAACATATTGCGGATGGCCGTAATTTTCCATTGCCCCTGCGAATCGACAACGATAAAGCTGCTCCACATCTTGCGGATGCTGCCATCGGCATTGGCGATCTCGTAGCGGGCATCGACGATCGCGCTGCCCTTGCTGAGCAAGCGTATTTTTTCGACGGTGAGGGTACGGCCGCCGGGGTTGCTTGCCGAACTCTGCAACATGCCCTCTACCGCCTCGGCCATGCCACGGCGCCATTGGCCGGAGGATACCAGCTGATCGATGTCGTCGGTTAGGATGTTTTTGAGCAATACCGTATCCCTGCTTTCCCGGGCCTGGGCATAGGCGGCGATAAGGCCCTCGATATCCCGTGTCTGTTGCGCGTTGGGCTCATTGTTCTGGGCCCATAGCGTGGCCGAGAAACAAATGAGGAGCAGAAGAAGCGCTTTTTTGAACATCAAGTAAAGGTTTTCTTGTTTCGTAGTCTTTAATTTTGGCTTCCACGGTCGGCATGAACCACCCTTCCAAGATACGCATTCGGATTAAAAAAGGGAAATGCTGACAGGGAAAACAATCTTGCCTTATTCTTCTGCCCGAATTACCGGAAGAATCAAATATTACCGAAATAGTTGCCAATGCCGCTCAAGATACTCTGAACCGCATAGGAGGCCAAAATAAGCCCCATGATCTTACTGATCACCGTGATGCCGTAGTTGCCAATCCTTTTCTGTACAACATTTGCTGCCAAGAGGATAAAACAGGTCAGCACGATCACCAGCAGTACCAATACCGTGGTGAGGGTTTGCTGTTGGATGGTATAGATATGGTTATCGGTCATGAGCACCACGGCCATGATCGCGCCCGGGGAGGCGATCGAGGGGATGGCCACCGGGAAAATGGTCACGTGTTTGTAATCGGTAATTTGACTTTTTTCCCGTTCGGGCTTGCCATCGCCAAAAATCATGGTCAGGGCAAAAAGAAAGAGGATTACCCCGCCGGAAATTTGAAAGGCATCGAGCGAGACAGCCATTCCTTCCAGAATCAGCTGCCCGATGACGATAAAAAACAAGAGAATCAGAAAAGCGATGAGCGATGCCCGCACGGCGATCTTGCGCTTGTGCAAGGTATCGAATTCCTTGGTGGCCTCCAGGTAAACGGGTACCGATCCAAGAGGGTCGATTACCGCAATGAGGAAAAAAATGGTCGTCAGTATCTCTTTCATGCCCTATTGGATCCTTCTGCCAAGGGTGGTGAACGAGAGACCCTGTTGGCCCATGGTGGAGTTCATCACCCCTTCGAACAGGGGTTCGGGGCAGTTTCTGGGAATGGCCCATTCGAATAAAAAATTTGACCCGGTACCCCCTGTAACATCGATCTCGTCGATGATGATCTCGGTGGTTTCCATGGGGGCCAGAAATATGGGGCTGTTGAAATAGGTGCGGACCGATTTGCCGTGCGTATCGAAGTATTCGGCTTTAAAGAGGAAAATGGTATCCAGGTCGCTTGTGTTGCGCAAGCTCACCATGGCGGTAAGGTTGTGGGTTCGGTGCTCGGAGAGGCTATAGATCTGCGAATATACCGATAGGTAGGTCTTGCCGTGCTCCAGGGAATCCTTGGCGCTGATATCGATTTTGCGTTTGGCCCAATTTTCAGGATTGATCGAACTCATCTCTTTGGGCTGGTCGCAACCGATGATGATGAAGAGCAATGCAATGATACACCCTAATTTGTATTTCATATTTCATATTTTTAGGTTAGCATTTGGGTCGGCTTAAAAATAAGGAATTTTAGGTTTGGAAGCACATGGTTTTCCGTTTGGTTTTTGAATAAATACCACGAAAGGGGCCTATTTTAATTTATGGTTGAAAATTATCTGAAACCCTAAGTTGGACATCATTCCAATAAGATCATGTCCGATTAAACAGTTTTATGTCAGCGTTTCAAAATAAAGCCGATGACCAGAAAATGGGCCGTTGCATGGAATTTATTTTTTTATATAGACTATTTTCTGTATTTTGTTTTTTATAGATGGTTCTTTGTACCCTATCTTAACAATCAATCGCAAAGATTCTCAATAATGAATGCTTACTGGGAGAAAAAATTTATCCGGGAAGTCTTACTTGCAAGCGCTATTGTAGTCATACCGTTTTGTCTATACTTGCATACATTATTTGCGGACAACCAAGATTACTTGACATTATTTGGTTTTACATTAAACCATAATCGCGGAACTTCGGCGCTTTATGTATATAGTGTGCTTGTTCCGTTAATTAACTTACTTTTAGCATCTGTCTGGTTTTTCACCAATCGTTTCTGGTGGCGAAAGTTCATTTTGATTCCGGTTGGATTGTTTCTATATCAATTGGCGAAAATTCATCTATATTTTGACGGAGTTTATGGTAATACTGATTTCATCATTGCAATAATGATAACTTCGCTCTGTTTATTTGTTATTTATAATATCGCAATCCTTATTAATAAAAAAGGTGTAAATGCTAGAGGAAAAATAAATTATTCGACATCTGTAACTAGGTATGATTTCAATAGATTGAAAATGATTTATTCTAATCTAAAAAATCAAATCAATAAGGTAAATGAAAATAAATTAGGTAGGCCTCAATTATCTTTATTGCAGAATCTTTATCATCTAAAATTAATTTTCGAAAAAACCCTTAATTATAATTTGAAAAGTCCGGAAACAGCACGTCGAATTCCAGATTATGCCATAGTTTTTTTGCTTTTACTTTTACCAATAGTTGCATATTCATTTAAAATAGTGCCAGATGGGGTTCAAATTTTGACATTTGGCAATATAACTTTAACTAATAATGGATTTATTGATGTTGGTTATTTTATTTGGTTTTGCGCTCTCAAATTTTGCTCTATACTCCCCTTGATTATTTGGTTTGTAACCTCTAGTGCATGGTGGCGCTATGCACTTTTTAGTCCAATCATTATGTTCAGTTATCAATTGTATGCTGCTATTGTCAAACTATCGCCATATTGATGAAACCGAATATGCTTCTGCTTTACCATTTGTCATTAGTCCTAGTTCTTGTCTTGGTTTTTTTGTCGAAACTTATCAAATACCAATCCAAGATCATGGACCTCTATGATGGTGTGACGCATGAAATCAACGAGCTTCTCAATCATCCTGATTTACAAAGTGAGCTGTATCGAAAAAGCAAGTCGGAGTTTGAGCGTTTGAAAAACAACGGGGACAGTAAGAAAATGGCATCAGCGAATATTGGACAGCTTTTGAATTTAAGAAAACAGCTGTCAGAGCAGATCAAGGATTGAATCCATTAGCTGTTTTTATCCTTGCTTGCCTTCAATCTCCTTGGTAACCTCTTTTAATAGACGTTTCAATTCGATTTCCTGCCTTTCCCTGATCTTCTCTTCAATAATGTTTTCGATTTCCTTTTGCCTGGAACGGGGAAGATCCTCGAAATTCATGATTGGCTCCTTTTTTTCTGTCTTTAGCATATTACCTTCACCGGTAATCAACCAAACCAAATTGAGTTCAGGATAGGTTTTGATAATGTTTTCGATAACATCGCTGCCAATGGATGCATTATTCTTCTGCATCCTCAAGGTATAGCCATTCCCAGCACCTATTGATAAATCAAATTGCCTCGCACTAAGACCTGAATACTTGATGAACTGCATTAATCGATCTATTGTCTTGAACATAAGGAGAATATAATCTATATTTTTTTTGTTCTGACACAAATATACGATTAATTACGGTACTACAAAACAGCATCACTCCAATAAAACCGATAGATTATGTCATTGTATAAAATTTTAGGGTTAAAATTTGTTTATATAGAATATTTTCTATATTATTGAATATGGATTATAAAAATCACTATTGCAGTTTCTTGTATTGGGGATTTAACCGGATTAAAATTAGAACTTATGAATTCAATCAAAAATTTAGAACGACTACAAAAACTACATCGACTTATTTTAAATGAAAGAACCGGATCTCCCGGTGAACTCGCCAGTCGAATGCATCTGAGCGAAAGATCGATCTATAACCTAATTGAACACCTAAAGGACTTTGAAGCCTCGATACGCTATGATAGAAGCAGAAGAACGTATTATTATAAAACGGACTTCGATTTAAAGGTCAACATTTCGGTTCAAGTGCGAAGTAATGACGAGGTTACAGAAATATTCCAAGATTACTAGTCATAAGCGCAGTTCTTTAATGTGCGCGGTGAAAATATTATAATGGATCGTTCCCTTTCGTGGTATTTAAGCGCTATGTCCATCTGTTAAAATCGACCAATGTCTTTTTTTATGCCTTTCCCAAGGCGAAATACCCACTTTTTCTTTCCCGCCTTGCCAAGATTATAGTAAGTTTAGGCAGCCAAAACCATCATGGCCCTAACAACACACATGGAAGCCATTCTTAAGGAATACTTTGATCTATCCCATTGTACCATTGCCGCTTTGGAGGGCTATATCAGCACCAATTTTAAGGTATCCAGCGAAGAGCGCAACTTTGTGCTGAAAAAATATCCCTATTCCGAAGCCACTTTTGCCCTGCTGCAAGCCGAAAACCGCCTGCTCGAGCAGCTCGCCGCCCTAGATTCCCTGGAATTTCCGAAAAGCGTTCTTTCTTCGGGGCAAGAAGCGCTCGTCATCGCCGAAGGCCATATCTACCGCCTGCTCACCTATGTCGAGGGCGATTTTCTGGGCGAAGTGGGCCATACCCCTGCCCTGCTGCGTTCCTTCGGCGCGTTTTTGGCCCAAATGGACAAGGTCATCTTTGAAACCTTCGATCCCGCCATCGCTGCCAAGGAATTTCAATGGGACCTCCAGCACTTCCAACAGAACCATGCTCTTCTGAAATACATTCCCGATGCCGGCGACCGCAGTCTGGTCGATTATTTTTTCCTGCAATTCGAGGAACAACTGGCCCCCTATCGATATAGCCTCAGAAAAGGCATCATCCACAACGATGCCAACGATTGGAACGTGCTCACACAAGACGGACAGGTCTCAGGCATCATCGATTTCGGCGATATGTGCCATTCATGGCTCATCAATGAAGTGGCCGTCGCCATCACCTATGTGATGATGGAAAAGGAAGACCCCTTGGCCGTGGCCCAAGAAGTGATCAACGGTTACCATGGCATATTGCCCTTGCTGGAAATCGAGCTCGATCTGTTGTATTACCTGGTCGCGGCCCGTTTGTGCACCAGTGTCTGCAATTCGGCCCATGCCAAGACCCTAAAGCCCGACTCCGACTATATCACCATTAGCGAAAAACCGGCCTGGAAGCTCTTGAAAAAATGGGTCGGCATCAATCCCATCAAGGCCAAGGACGCATTTCGGACGGCGGCCGGATTTGCACCAATACCCAAAAAATCAATAGGAGACCAACTGATGAAAAGGCAGCGTTTTTTGAGCGAGGCCCTTTCCCTGAGCTATAGCCATCCCATCGCCATGGATCGTGCCGCCTTCCAATACATGTTCGATCAGCAGGGCAATACCTTTCTGGATGCCTACAACAACATTATGCTGGCCGGGCATTGCCACCCGAAGGTAGTACGTGCCGGCCAGCAGGCCATGGCCCGGCTCAATACCAATACGCGCTATCTGTATGATGTACTGCTGAATTACAGTGAATTATTGCTTTCGAAATTCCCGCCAAACCTCAATAAGGTGTTCTTCGTGAATTCTGGCAGCGCGGCCACCGATCTGGCGGTCCGTCTGGCCCTGGTCCATACGCAAAAAGAACAAATGATGGTCTTGGAACATGGCTACCACGGCAACACCAGAATGGGCATCGATGTGAGCCATTACAAGTACAGCCATAAGGGAGGCCCCGGCAAAAAAGACTACATCCTGCAGACCCCCTTGCCCAAGGCACATCATTCGGGGTATGCGGACGACGGCACCGCAGGGACCCATTTTGCCGATGCTGCGATTTCCAAGATCCACGATCACAATGGTACGATCGCCGCTTTTATTGCCGAACCTATAGTGGGTTGTGGCGGCCAGGTGCCCTTGGCCCAAGGGTACCTACAAAAAGTGTATCCCGAAATCCGAAAACAGGGCGGGATCTGCATCAGCGACGAGGTACAGGTGGGTTTTGGCCGATTGGGCGATTGCTTTTGGGGCTACGAAATGCACGAAGTCGTCCCCGATATGGTGATTCTTGGAAAGCCCATGGGCAACGGCCATCCGATAGGCGCGGTAGTGACCACCTCTGAAATTGCCAAAAGTTTCGAAAACGGACCGGAGTTCTTCAGTTCGTTCGGGGGAAATCCGGTTTCCTGCGCCATTGGCCTTGCCGTACTGGAAGTCATCCTGGAAGAGAAACTACAGGCCCATGCCAAAAGTACGGGCGAATACTTAAAAACCAGATGGCAGCAATTGCAGGAGCAGTACCCACACATTGCCGATGTTAGGGGCCATGGCCTTTTTTTAGGGATAGAATTGGTCGACGCACTTGGGAATGCCGACACCCGTTTGGCCGCTTACCTCAAAAACGGACTTCGGGACCGGTATATCTTGATCGGTACCGACGGCCCCTTCGACAGTGTGCTCAAGATCAAGCCGCCTTTATCATTTAAGGCTTCCGACTGCGATATTTTGATGGAGAACGTAGCCGAATTATTACAAATATTCATGAAAAATGAATAGCTTTGTCTACCTCATGTCAATTTGAACTGCTATGGCAAACGACCTTACCAAAAATTTGGGTCTTGCGGTTTTGCGAATCGCCCCCTCTGTGATGATGCTGACCCATGGCATCCCAAAATTTCAAAAACTCATTGGCGGACTGCCCATCGAATTCGGAGATCCATTGGGCATCGGACCCGTACCGTCCCTGTTCCTAGCCACGATAGGGGAATTGGTCTGTCCGATTTTTGTGATATTGGGTTACAGGACCCGCTGGTTTGCCGTGCCTACGGCTTTGACCATGGTCGTCGCGGGCTTTATCGTACACGCCTCGGACCCCTTCGCCGCCAAGGAAAAGGCATTCTTGTTTCTCACTTGTTTTGTGGCAATCATTCTTTTAGGCCCGGGCAAATACAGTTTGGATCGAAAATGATCAAATGATCTTGACCAGCAGTTCCTTCAAAAGATCGGTCTGGGAAAGCGAATTGGCCCCTACCCCTTTTCCCTTTAAGTCCATTTCCCGCAGATAGGAAATGGTTTGGCTTACCTTTTTCATTGGATAATTTTTTGCCGCGATCTGATACTCCGAAACGAAAAAGGGGTTGACCCTCAAAACCGTGGCCACGTTTTTTGTAGAGTGGTCCTGCAGCCCATGGTATTGGAGCAATTGGGTAAAAAAAGAATGTAACAGACTTACGGTGAGCAAAAAAGGATTGTCTTTAGGGTTTTGGGCGAAATAATTGATGATCCGGGTCGCCTTGAACACATTGCGTTCCCCTATGGCTTTTTTTAATTCGAAGTTGTTGAATTCTTTGCTGATGCCGATATGTTCCTCAATGAGATCGGGGTTGATTTCGGTATTGGCGGGCAGCACCAACTTTAACTTTTCCAGCTCGCTGTGGATCCTGCTTAAATCGGTGCCCAGGCATTCGACCAAAAGCGCTGCGGCTTCCGGGGCTATGCGATACCCTTTGGCTGCAAGGGTTTTTCGGATCCAATCGGCGACTTGATTTTCGTAGAGTTTTTTGCTCTCGAACAATAATCCCGTTTTTTGGATGGCCTTATAGAGTTTCTTTCTTTTATCGAGCTTTTTGTACTTGTAACAAATGACCAGCACTGTCGTAGGCTGGGGATGTTGGGCATAGGGTAATAGGTTTTCGATGGTCCTTGATAAATGTTGGGCTTCTTTTACGATAACTACCTGTCGTTCGGCCATCATGGGGTATCTTTTGGCATTGCCTACGATGTCTTCGATCCCCACGTCCTTGCCATAGAGGGTCATTTGGTTGAAACTCCTTTCACTTTCCTGAAGTACGTTCCGTTCGATGAATTCCGCGATCCGGTCGATATAGTAGGCTTCTTCCCCATGAAGGAAGTAAATGGGACTGATTTTTCCCTTGCGTATGTCCTCTACGATTTGTTTTACATCATCCATCCCAAAAAAAATCATCAAATTTGCGCCATGCAAGCGCTCAATTTTCCCAACTATGGCTTTCGGCTCAAAAGTAGCGAAAATAAAATCCATATTTTTGATGTCATCCGCAAAAAGTTTGTGGTGTTACAGCCCGAAGAATGGGTAAGACAGCACGTTCTGCATTATCTGATGGAAGATAAAAAGTATCCCAAAAGCCTGATCAATGTGGAGAAACAATTGACTGTCAACGCCATCAAAAAACGATATGATGTGGTCATCTATAATTCCAACGGCCAAATCGATCTTTTAGTGGAATGCAAGTCGCCTTCCGTAAACATCGATCAGCAGGTCTTTGACCAAATCGCCCGTTATAACATGAAACTCAATGCGCAACTGCTCATGGTGACCAACGGAATAGACCATTATTATTGTCGAATGGACTATGAACAAGAAAAATATGATTTTATAAAAGATGTTCCTGAATTTCGCCGTTAATTTGCCATCGTTTTGAAAGTCGCCATCGTCATACTCAACTGGAACGGGGAAATACTGCTTGAGCAATATCTTCCTTCCGTGGTTCAATATTCGGCCCAGGCAGATATTTATTTGGCCGATAATGATTCGACCGATGGCTCGGTCGCTTTTGTAAAGCGGAATTTCCCCATGGTAAAAATCATTCAGAATGCCAGCAACGGGGGGTTTGCCAAAGGCTACAATGAAGCATTGAAACAAGTACAGGCCGATTTATATTGTTTGCTGAATTCCGATGTCGAGGTCACCGAAAATTGGCTGCGGCCGATATTGGAGCTATTCACCCAAAGGCCCAATGTGGCCATCGCACAGCCCAAAATATTGGACCTTTTAAAACAGGACCATTTTGAATATGCGGGAGCCGCTGGAGGGTTCGTCGACCAGTTGGGTTACCCATTTTGCCGGGGACGTATTTTCCAGGCCTTGGAGGAAGATAAGGGCCAGTACAACGATACGAGGGAAATATTTTGGGCAACCGGTGCCTGTATGTTCATCAGAAAATCGGTTTTCGACACATTGGGAGGCTTCGATGAGGACTATTTTGCCCACCAAGAGGAGGTAGACCTGTGTTGGCGTGCACAGAACCATGGATATAAGGTATTTTACAACGGGCACTCGACCGTTTACCATCTCGGAGGTTCCACGCTAAGTAACATGAACCCAAAAAAGACCTATCTCAATTTCAGGAATTCCCTGTTCACCATCACCAAAAATGTACCAAGGCCCAAGGCTTTCGTGATTATTTTCATCCGGCTCATGCTCGACGGACTGGCCGCGCTTCGATTCGTTGCCCAATTCAAATTCAACCACTGCGCCGCGATTTTGCGGGCGCACCTGAGTTTTTATAGGCAGTTTGGGAAGATGTACCGCAAACGTGAAAAAACCAATTATGTTAAAAAATATGCCTTGGTTAAATCCATTGTGTGGTCACACTTCGTACATAGGGTAAATGATTTTAACAAATTAGTAAAAGATTAACTAATTTAGCTGCGGCACCGAGTACTTATTACATAATTTTGCCGCTTGATTTAACCAATTTTGAACAAATAACAATCCTTAAATTTAATCCTTAAAGAACTATGAGAAAAATCGTATTAGGCTTTTTTGGAATCGCGTTACTACTTTCCTCTTGTGTATCACAGAAGAAGTATTCCGATTTGGAAGCCAAAGCCAAAGAAACACAAGACCTATTGAATTCAGCTACAGTAAAGTTGAACACCTGTCTTGAAGAAAAAGCGACCGCTACTTCAAGAATGCAGACTTTGGAAGACCAGAACGCTTTCCTAAAGGCCAATAACCAGGATTTAATCAACAATATGGGCAACCTCACCACTCTTACTACAAAGGGTGCCGAGAACCTTGAAAAATCGTTGGAAAGCCTTCAAGAAAAGGACCTGACCATCAGAAAACTGCAAGATGCCATTACCCGCAGGGATTCCGTTAACCTTTCTTTAGTACAAAGTTTGAAAGGCGTACTTGGCAATTTGGATGACGAAGATATCGAAATCAGTGTGGAAAAAGGTGTGGTATTTGTTTCCATCTCCGATAAACTGTTGTTCAGCAGCGGAAGCTACAACATTACCAACAGGGCCAAGGAAGTTTTGGGCAAAGTGGCCCAAGTGGTCAACAACAAACCCGATTTCGAGTTCATGGTCGAAGGCCATACCGACGATGTTCCCTACCGAAGTGGAGTATTGTTGGACAATTGGGACCTAAGTGTAAAAAGAGCAACTGCCGTTGTTCGTATCCTTCAAAACGATTACAAAGTGGACCCAAAGCGTATGACCGCTGCAGGACGTGCCGAATACATTCCCGTATCGCCCACCGATAAATCGAAGAACAGAAGAACCCGTATCGTAGTGCTACCAAAACTGGATCAGTTTTATAGCATGATCGAAGAAGGCATGAAAGACCCTGCGATCAACAAATAAAAGTTAGAATCGCTTATAATAAAAGTGCGCCTATCGGCGCACTTTTTTTTTGTCATCGTTGGAATGATGGGTTACCATATACCTACCCGGTGAATTCGGATCATAAACTGTTCACGACAATACATCCAAACTCCCTTTCCCTTCCCTCAATACCGTTGGTTCGCCTTCCGAAAGATCGATAATGGTGGAGGCCACATTGCCCCCATACCCCCCATCGATGACCACATCGACCAGCTTTTCCCATTTCTCATAAATCAGTTCTGGGTCGGTGGTATATTCCAAAAGCTCATCTTCATCGTGAATGGAGGTTGAAATGATTGGATTGCCCAGGGCTTCCACCAGCGCATGGGCTATACTGTTGTCGGGAATCCTGATCCCCACGGTTTTTTTCTTTTTGAACTCTTTGGGGAGGTTGTTATTGCCCGGCAAGATAAAGGTATATGGTCCCGGAAGGGCCCTTTTGAGAATTTTAAAGGTAGCGGTATCGATCTGCCTTACATAATCCGAAAGATTGCTCAGATCGGCACAGATAAACGACCAATTGGCCTTGTCGAGTTTAATGCCCTTAATCCGCGCAATCTTCTCCAACGCCTTGGTATTGGTAATGTCGCACCCCAAACCATATACGGTATCGGTTGGATAGATCACCAGCCCGCCCTTGCGCAAGACCTCGACAATCCTGGCAATTTCCTTGGGATTTGGATTTTCCTCGTAAATCTTTATAAAACTGGCCATTTCGTAAACCTTGAAAAAGGATTTATATCGTACGGAAACTTTGATCGCAACGCGTTGCACAACCTGCTTTGTTGGACCATCCCCTTTTGTTTTAAATTTTTATTTAACCTGGTACACATGAACATAGTCGACTTCCATGGTCGCAGGAAAAATGGAATCATCCACACCTTCCAGTCCGCCCCAATTGCCTCCCACGGCGATATTCATCAGAAAATAGAAGGGTTTGGAAAAAGGCCAATTTTCCACGCTGGAAGTCACAGGTCTAAAAAAGGTAAGCTGTACATTATCGATGTCATCGATATAAAATTTCAAGTACTTATTGGTCCACAATATCCCGTAATTGTGAAATTCTTCCTCAATGGTCATCAGCTCCACGGGGCCAGAAGTGACCTGGGTACCAATCACATGGTTATTGGCCGTACTGTGTATTGAGAAGTGAACGTTATTGGGGTCATAACTCACATATTCCATGATATCGATTTCCCCACAGGCGGGCCAACCTACCGATTGTATATCATTTCCCAGCATCCAAAGCGCGGGCCATATACCTTTTCCCTTATCATCGGGGATCTTTGCCCTTATTTCCATCCTGCCAAACATAAAGGAGTTTTTGCTGTTCAGCCTGGCTGAAGTATAATCACCGGTCTTTTGGCCGCTTCCCACTTTTTTGGCTGTGATCTTCAAGGTGCCGTTGCTCACTTCCACATTGTCGTTGGCCACATAGTCTTGCCATTCGTTATTGCCCCAACCGTTCGCCCCGGTTTCAAAAGACCAATTTTCGGTTGACAAGGCGTCTCCGTCAAAATCGTCTTTCCAGACCAATTCGGCGGTATCCCAATAATCTGGCGCGAATACATCGGGCAAAACTTCATTTTCAGCCACTGGAGGGGTGTCGTCCTGCGCAAGGGCATCGCTGCCCGAACTGCTGCATGCGAGACATAGGATTGTAAAAGGGATGGCCAAAAACCTGAGGCATAAATCTTTAATCTTTTTCATCATATAACGGTTGTTAATTTGTTTTGATACTATTTTGTCTGTCGGGATTCGTTGTCCAGTATTTCCAGTTTTGCGAATCTTAAAAGCAATTTCTTGATGTCGCCCTTGGCGAATTGAATTTCTGCCTTTTTATCATTGCCCATGCCCTCTACCTTCAGTACTTTCCCCCTACCAAATCGGGTATGGTTCACCATTGTTCCTTCTTGAAGGTTCGGATCAATGGAATTCGCGTTGCCCAAAGGCCTTGAAAGTTCGGGCTTCAGTTTTCGCAATTTCCGCAATTGGTTCTCATTGGGCCTGATCGTGGTAGGCGGTGTGCCGTTACTGGGCTTCGATTGCCGGAGCTTGCTTTTGTCCACTTCCCCAAAGATATCTGAATCGATCAAGGGCCTGTACCGATAACCTGCATCCAATGGCGTTAGGTTCTCCACAAATTGGGCGTCTATTTCTTCCAAAAACCGGCTCGGTTCCGCATCGATCAATTTTCCCCATCGGTAGCGGTTTTGGGTATAGGTAAGATAGGCCTGCTTTTCCGCTCGGGTGAGCGCCACGTAGAATAGCCTGCGTTCTTCTTCCAACTCGCTTCTTGTATTCATGCTCATCGCCGACGGAAACAGATCCTCTTCCATCCCCACGATATAGACATAGGGAAATTCCAAGCCCTTGGCCAAATGGATGGTCATCAAAGCGACCCGATCATCGTCACCGGTATCTTTATCGAGATCGGTCGCAAGGGCCACATCTTCCAAAAACTCGCTGAGCGCCCCCGTGGCATCGGCCAATTCCTTTTGACCTTCCACAAAGTCCTTTATCCCATTGAGCAATTCTTCGATGTTTTCCATTTTGGCAATGCCTTCGGGGGTCCCATCCTTTTTAAATTCGAGCAAGATGCCAGTTTTCTTGGCCACATGCTCGGCAAGGACAAAAGCATCCGCACCTTGGTTCATGATCTGAAAACTCTTGATCATGGTAACGAAATCCCGCAGCTTCGATTTGGTGCCCGAATTGATCTTCAGATCGATCTTATCAATATTTTCAATGACCTCAAAAATTGAACGGCTGTAATGGTTGGCGGCCACTACCAATTTATCGATGGTGGTCTGTCCGATGCCCCTTGCCGGAAAATTAATGATCCTAACCAGCGCTTCTTCGTCCTTGGGGTTCACGACCAATCTCAAGTAGCACAAAACATCCTTGATCTCCTTTCGCTGATAAAAGGAAAGTCCGCCATAGATCCGATAGGGAATATCCCTTTTTCGAAGGGCATCTTCAATCGATCTCGATTGTGAGTTGGTTCGGTACAAAACGGCAAAATTGCCATTGGGCATTTGATTTTGCATTCGGTTATCCCAAATGGAACCCGCCACATAGCGACCTTCCTCGGCGTCGGTCGGACTGCGATGGATCTTGATCATCGCCCCTTCATCGTTGGCAGTCCATACGACCTTTTCGAGTTGGTTCTTGTTCTTGGCAATCACGGAATTGGCCGCATTGACGATATTTTTGGTAGACCTGTAGTTCTGTTCCAACCGATACACTGCCACATCGTCGTAATCGCGCTGGAAGTTGAGGATATTCGTGATATTGGCTCCGCGAAAGGAGTAGATACTCTGTGCGTCATCCCCTACCACGCATATGTTCTGATACCTATCGGCCAAGGCCTTCACGATGAGGTATTGCGAATGGTTGGTGTCTTGGTACTCGTCGACGAGGATATAGCGAAACCGATCCTGGTACTTCATCAGCACCTCCGGAAATCGGGTCAGCAATTCATTGGTCCGCAACAACAGATCGTCAAAGTCCATCGCACCTGCCTTAAAACATCGATCCACGTAGTTCTGGTAAATCTCGCCCATACGGGGCCGTTTGGTCATGGCATCGGCCTCCACCAATTCCGGATTGTTGAAATAGGCCTTTACGGTGATCAAGCTATTTTTGTAGGAGGAGATTCGGTTCTGAACCTGTTTGTATTTGTAAATATCCTTATCAAGACCCATTTCCTTAATGATCGAAGAAATAAGTCTCTGGGAATCCTGGGTGTCGTAAATCGTAAAATTACTGGGGAAGCCCAGTTTGTTGCCATCGAAACGCAGCAACTTTGCGAAAACCGAATGAAAGGTGCCCATCCATAGGTTTTTCGCCTCAGAACTTCCGACGATATGGGCGATACGCTTTTTCATTTCCCGCGCCGCCTTATTGGTGAAAGTAAGCGCCAGAATATTAAAGGCATCCACCCCCTGGGCCATCAAATGGGCAATGCGGTAGGTAAGCACCCGGGTTTTACCCGAACCCGCACCGGCAATCACCATTAAGGGGCCATCCTTATGCAAAACCGGGGCCTTTTGGGCGTCGTTCAGATCATCGATAAAATTGCTCAAGCCTTTTCTTTTTTCAATCTGTGAAGTTAGCCAATAATTGCCTGAACCTAAAATCAACCCCTCCACTTTTTCGAAAAAAGCGATGGGCTTAAATAAAAAATAACCTTGCTAAGGGGTAGGGATTCAATATTGTTCATAAAATTTGACGGTTTCGTGCTGATTTTTATGGTGTCTTCCTATATTTAGCGCTCAAAAAAAAATTCATGAAGGGTACCACCCTAGTTCTGAGTCTCCTGGTAAGCATCGGCATTTCCGCCCAAAAAAAATCAAAAGGTCCGGTAATCACTGGTTATGGAGAAGTGTACCAAGTGGATAATGCCGATTATAAAACAAAGGAATCAGAAGCATTCAAAGCGGTTTTCGATATCATGGATTCTCCAGAATCCCATGAAGAAATCAATCGTAGCATTGAAACGGCCGCACGATTTTTAAACATGCACGCGAAGAGCGGGGTCCCTTTGGAAAACTTAAAAATAGCACTGGTCTTGCACAACAAAGCCTCCAAGGATGTCATGGACAATGATGCTTACAGAAGGCACTACGGCACCGACAACCCCAACAGGGGCTTGATCCAAGCCTTATTGGACGCGGGCGGGCAAGTCATTTTTTGCGGGCAATCCTCAAATGCCAGGGGTATCCCAAAAGAAGATCTTATACCCGGGATACAGCTTTCGCTTTCGGCCATGACGGCCCTGATCCAATTACAGAACGAAAATTATAAACTGATCAAATTTTAATATTCCAAAAGATGAAACAATATTTCATTACAGCATTTTTATTGGTGGCCTTTTCTTCAACCGCACAGGCTCCAAAATTGGATAAAGATTATAATGCCGTGGCCGATAAGGTCATTGAATGGCGACGTGACATCCACCAAAACCCCGAGCTCGGCAATCGGGAGTTCAAAACTGCGGAAAAGATTGCCAATCATTTGAAATCATTGGGCATCGAAGTACAGACGGGGGTGGCCTATACCGGTGTTGTGGGCATTTTAAAAGGCAACAAGCCGGGAAAGGTGATCGCCTTGAGAGCGGATATCGATGCACTTCCAGTAACCGAGAGAAACGATTTGCCCTTTAGATCTGCGGTGACCACTGAATTTGCCGGGGAAACCGTCGGGGTGATGCATGCCTGTGGCCACGATACCCATACGGCCATTTTGATGGGTGTTGCGGAAGTATTATCGAAAAACAAGGATAAGATCAAAGGAACCGTAAAGTTCATATTTCAGCCTTCGGAGGAAGGCGCCCCTGAAGGGGAGGAAGGCGGCGCTGCCTTGATGATCAAGGAAGGGGTGCTCGAAAATCCAAAGGTGGATGCCATTTTCGGATTGCACATCAACTCACAAACCCCTGTTGGGGTCATCCGATATAAATCGGGCGGCACCATGGCATCCTCCCAAAGATTTGTCATCAATGTGATGGGAAAACAGACCCATGGTTCACAGCCCTGGGGCGGGGTAGATCCCATTTTGATCAGCGCCAAGATCATCGACGGTCTGCAAACGATCATTAGCCGCGAAACAAAGTTGATAGACGAACCTGCCGTTATTACGGTGGGTAAGATCACTTCGGGCGTGAGGTTCAACATCATTCCGGAAAGTGCTGAAATGATAGGAACGATTCGAACGCTCGATTACGACATGCAAAAATTCATCAACCAACGTATGATGGAAATGGTACCTGCCATCGCCAAGGCGTTTAGGGGAGAGGCGACCATCACCATCAATAATGGAACGGCCATCACATATAACGATCCCGATTTGGTAACGCAAATGCTTCCAACCATGGAGCGGGTAGCTGGCGCTGCAAACGTACAGACCCAAAAAGCGATTACCGGAGCTGAAGATTTTTCGTTCTTTCAGGAGAAAGTCCCCGGATTTTATTTCTTCTTGGGTGGAATGGCACCGGGCACTACGGAATCATACCCTCACCATACCCCGGACTTCTTGATCGATGACAGTGGCCTGCTGCTAGGGGTGAAGACGTTGACTGAGATGAGTCTTGATTATTTGGCGAAATAAAAAAGGTTCATTTTGTATCGAAAGCACAGTGACCTTCTTTCAAAGTTCGCCTGAAACGCATTGGTTTTCATGGCTCCAGGGGCAATTCGATGTGGTGGATGAATAGGTCGTACAACTGCACAAATGGGCATGGTCTAAGTGGGTAAGCCTACCATGAAAATGAATTTCCACAAATGCAGGGAAAGCACTATTTTTGCAGTCCATAAAACTTATGAAATAGAACGACATGAAAACTGAATTCCCCATATATCGCATCGCGCTAACCATCGGTTCTTTCCTTTTGCTCACCACCGGAATGAATGCACAGAAAAAGAGCGATCTCTTGGCGCAAATAGCCTCGTTGCAGACCGAGCTTCAAAATACCAAGGCGCAGGTGTCCGAAGCCCAAAAGAATGAAAAAATTAGTTTGGCAAAAGCCGAATCTCTTGAAACCCAGGTATTGGAGTTGCAGGACGCGAATGCCACCTTGCTCAAGAACCTGAACAGTTTTGCGATGGTTTCCAGCAAAAATTCGGATAACATCAACAAGACCCTGGCCAGTTTGGAAGATCGGGAACGGCAGTTAAAATCGATAAAGGATGCGATCGCGAGCAACGATTCAACGGCACTGGTGGTACTCACCAATGCCAAACAGACTTTGGGGGAAAATGTCAAAATTGCCGTGAGCAACGGGGCACTGGTCATTTCTGAAAGCCTTGAAACCCTCTTTGGCAATGAAACAAAATCAGTGGTTACCCACCAATCGGAAGATTGGCTAGGAAAAATTGCGGGCATCCTTACAGCCAATCCAAGCATGTCTCTCACCGTGGAAGGCTTGAGTATGACGGGAAATCTGGGCTTGGCCACACAACAAGCTTCCTCCGTGGCCGGCGTAATTCAAAGCAAATATGCGATCGACCCAAAACGGATAACGGCTGTGGGAAAGGACGGGAATTTTAAGGAAGGGGTAAATCTAAAAATACATCCCAGTTTTGAGGCGTTTTATTTGATGACCCGGGAAAACATGAAGAACGGCAGCAAGAAATGATCGACGAGCCCGGGTTCCTTATAATTTTTGGCGCATTCTTTCGTTCTTAACCCTATAACCAATTTCCGACACCAATCGGACCAGCATAAATCAACCAAAAAATGACCGGAGAAGGAATTTTTCAATTATTTGCCTATTTATTGCCAGCAGTGGTTACCGGGGCAGTCGCCTTTTACTTTTTTAGATTGCATACGAACAACGAAGAAGGCCGTAGGCGTTTTTTGCTGCACAAAGACACCCAAAAAAATACCCTGCCCATACGTTTACAGGCCTACGAACGGATGGCATTGTTCTTGGAACGGATCGCCATTCCGAGTTTGGTCGTCCGCGTATCCCCAAAATCGGCCGAAAAGAATGCGTATGAGCAACTATTGATCAAGAGCATAGAAACCGAATTCGATCATAACCTTTCCCAACAGATCTATATGACCGATGAATGTTGGAATATCATCAAAGCGGCAAAAAGTGCCACGATTCAGATGATCCGCAAAGCGGCCATGAGCGAAACCGATTCTGCGGATAAATTGCGACAGGATATCTTGACCGAAACCATGGACAAGACCTCACCATCGGCAACGGCGCTTTCTTTCGTGAAGAAGGAAATAGGGGATCTTTGGTAGTTTTTATTGTTTTCCAAGGGTTTTCTGAGTGTCAAAGCAACCGCTACCCAAGAAGGGTTCCAGGAAATGGATCGGTCCTATTCCGATTCTGAGATGAGCTGACTCAGTTCCACGTTTTTGTATTTCGCGAATTGAAAACCGCTCTCCCACCAGGCCGTCATTTTTTCCTTGTCAAAAATCAGGGAATTTGTTGTTAATATGGCAGGGGTGTAATAAAAGTTGATGATCGCATTATTGTGAACGGCAGCAAACTTTCCGATTCTTATGTTCTGGGTTTCAATGCGATCGAGCATAAAGCTGAACATGGTAGTGAGCAAGGAGAATGCATTTTTTGAAGGCATTCTGTTGAACATGGTGGTTTCAGTTTGAAGTATCACCGCATCGATTTCCGTCGCTCCCAGCTTTATGGCTTCCTCTATGGGCACCATGTTTCCGAGACCGCCATCCGCATACTCACAACCTTCCTTTCGCACCAAACTCATAAATGGGGTATAATTACAGGAAATCCATATCCATTCACAAAACTCATCGTAGCTCCAATCGTTGATGCTTTTGTATTCTACCTGATTTAGGGAAAGATTGGAGACCGTGACCACGATTTCTTTTGGCCCATTTTTTAGAATAGTGAACTCTTCCTCTGTCAGCGTCTGCCTGATCAATTTGAGCAGGTTGTGGCTCTCCCCAAAGGTTTTACTGCCGCGATAAAAATTTTTGAAAACGTTCCAATGGTTGATCGCAATGCTATCAACCCCGTGCTTCTTCTGGATGATAAAAGGGCAATTGCTGAAAATACTGTCTTGGTTTACCGAAGTATAGATCTCTTTGATTTTTGAGATTTTTTTAAGGGCGAGGTGGGAAATCAACAAACTGCCGGTAGAGGTGCCCAAAAACAGGTCGTATTGATGACCCAGTTCCTGCATCAGGTACTCTGCTACCCCACCTGCAAAAGCGCCCTTGCTTCCGCCTCCGGATATGACCAATGCCCTCATGGTTGGTTTAATTTGGTTTGAAGATAACGTTTTTCTTCGGGCTTTAGTTTACCGGAAAGTGTAACAATGCGCTGTTTATAGACTTCATCTTGCAACAATTCATCCAACAATCGTCTTGCAAAATCCCTGAATTGCCATGAATAATGTGAGGTTGCCACCAATAAATTCAGTAGGGTAACATCTGTAAATCCGAAGGCTTCCTTCAAAAATTGAAATGCGATCTGGCGTACCTCAAAGGAATACCGGGGGTCGGTATAGCCACAGAGTTCATCAAAATAAATTTTGGTGCTGGGGCCATCATAGCCATTGGTCAGAACGGCCAAAGTCAGCCACAATTGACGAACGTTCTTGTTGGGCAGGCCGACGATATTTTTGGTTTTGTCCAAATATTGTACCCTTTGTTCGGGGTAAGCTGCCCACAATTGGAAAAGGGCATTTTCTATGGTCACGTAGCTATCATCGTTCAAAAGGGATTCAAATTCAGGTTTGGGAAGTTTTATAGCGTTTCCATGGACTGCCAATGCCCGTCGCAGGGGAATTTCGTTTGATTTGAAAGCCGATTCGATGATTTCAGGATTTAAGATGGAATCATAATGTATCAGGATATATTCCCTAAGATTGACCGAGCGGTCGATATCCCAATAATCTGCTACATCAAAATTTTGAACGGGGGCCGTTTGCAATGCTTCCTGTAACTGAAAGAGGGAGGTCAATCCGGGTGAATTGGCCATTAAATTCGCGCGTATCGCTTCGATGGGCATTTCCGTGTTCTCCAGCCACTCACGTTTGAAGCCTTTAAGGTCTTTCGCACTGACTTCTTCCATAACCGTCAAAAAATCGGAAACCGTGGCATTTCTAAATCGGTATTGCTCCAAAAATGACCGGATACCCGCCTTAAAGGCCTTATCCCCTGTTTGTTCCCTTAACATATGCAGTGCCCATGCCCCTTTTTCATAAAAGGTCAAACTACTGGCCTTGGGATCGAGAAGGCTTTGCCCCTTTCCTGCCTCCACCATATTTTGAAGGGCAATGAACGATTCATAAAGCTTCCAATAATAATACTCTTTCCCAAAAAGATCTTTTTCAGCCAAATAGGCATAATAGGTGGCAAATCCTTCGTGAAGCCAATGATGGTTGGCATCTACTTCGGTAACCAGGTCCCCAAACCATTGATGTGCCAATTCATGGGCATTGACATTGACATAGTTTTTGTCGATGAACGCTATGGAATCGATCACATAGCTATCGGAAAAGAGGGTGGTACCCGTATTTTCCATTCCGGAATACAGAAAATCCTTAACGGGCAGTTGTTTATAGTTTTGCCAAGGATAGGCCACGCCGATTTCTCTTTCCAAAAAGTTAAATATTTCTTTTGAATAACGATAGGTGGGCTCTACCAAATGCCGATCTGTGGGATAATAATAATTTTCAATGGGGATACCGGAGGCCGATGCCAAGGTTTGCTTTTCATAGACCCCTATGGCAAAGGCCAGCAGATAACTGCTCATCGGATGCTGCATGTCGAACCGCCAGAGCTTGCCGCCATCCGGAATATTGGAGGTCCCCAATAATTTTCCGTTTGCGACGACCTCATAATTTGGGTTGAACGCTATGGACATGTCGAACTCGACCTTCTCGTTCATATCGTCGAAACTCGGCAACCAATGGCTGGTATATTTCCCTTGGCCCTGGGTCCAAACCTGTCCGGAACCGGCAGGGTTTCCGTTTATTATTTGGCCTTTTGATGCCTGGATCGATGGCGTTTCTTGTGACCAATTGACAAAATAAACGGTTTGTTTTGGATGGGCTTGATACGCTAGGGCGAGCACATACGCTTTACCCACTTTAAAGGGATGGCGTATCGATATTGTTTTTCCTGTATTGGTAAAAGCCACTTTTTTATTTTTGAGGCGCACCGATTCAAAAACCATATCCTTGGCGTCCAAAAAAATCGAATCGACATCTTTCAAGATAGTAAGATCGTAAGTGACACTGCCTTCAATGCTTCTTTCCAAAGGATCGATGCCAATGTTTATGGTGGCACGGGTGAAGTCGACCTTATCTTGGTGCTGGCCATAAACGGTGAGATGACAAAGAATCAAGACGATACCGCAAATGTATTTCATAGGCAATTTTCTGGGAAGCATGGCCCAAATTTACCAATTTACTTTGTTGCAGTTGTATGGCTTTACCCCTAAATTAGTCGAATGAACGCCAATCTGCTCAAGACGCCCATCGTGTATCTAAAGGGGGTAGGCCCGAATCGCGCTGCTAGTTTGCAATCTGAATTGGGCATAAGCACCTATGAAGATCTGCTTTATCTTTTTCCCAACCGCTATATCGACAAGACCCAGTTTTACAAGATTGCAGAATTACAGCGGAGCGGTGCCGATGTGCAGCTCATAGGGAAGATCATCCATATGAAGACCGTAGAACAGAAAAAGGGGAAACGACTGGTAGCGACTTTCTCGGACGACACCGGAGAAATGGAGTTGGTATGGTTTCGCGGGCAGAAGTGGATCCGGGAACAGCTCAAACTGAACACCCCCTATGTGATTTTCGGGCGCTGCAATTGGTTCAATGGTTCATTTTCCATGCCACATCCCGAAATGGAACTGCTTACCGATTATGAGCAGGGGCTCCGGATTGTGATGCAGCCCATTTATCCTTCCACCGAAAAACTGGGAAATAAAGGCATCACCAACAGGGTGATCAGCAAATTGATCCAGCAGTTGTTTTTGGAAATCCAAGGTCGTTTTGCAGAATCGCTCTCTCCCCAATTGCTCCATGAATTGAAATTGTTGCCCAAGAACGAAGCGCTTTTTAACATCCATTTTCCAAAAAACCAGGAATTGTTGGCCAAGGCCCAGTTCCGGTTAAAATTCGAGGAATTGTTTTACATACAGATACAATTGATCTCCAAAAAAATTCAGCGGAAACTCAAGATCAAAGGGTATAATTTTGATAAGGTCGGCAAGCTGTTCAACGATTTTTATGCAAACCATCTCCCTTTTGAACTTACCGATGCCCAAAAAAGGGTCATCAAAGAGATCAGGGCCGATGTGGGCAGCAATGCCCAAATGAACCGCTTGCTCCAGGGCGATGTAGGTTCGGGCAAGACCATAGTTGCCGTGATGATCATGCTTCTGGCCATTGACAACGGGTTTCAGGCCTGCTTGATGGCCCCTACGGAAATATTGGCCAACCAACATTATGAGGGCATCCATACTTTGCTTGAGGGCAGCCATGTAAAATGTGCCCTATTGACCGGGTCGGTTAAAAAATCGAAGCGAAAGCCCATTCACGAAGGTTTGGAGAATGGTGAATTGCACATCCTCATCGGCACCCATGCCCTATTGGAAGACAAGGTACTCTTCCATAATTTGGGCCTGGCCATTGTAGATGAACAACATAGGTTCGGCGTCGCCCAACGATCAAAACTATGGCATAAGAATGAGATACCCCCCCATATTTTGGTGATGACGGCAACACCCATTCCCAGAACATTGGCCATGAGCTTGTACGGAGATCTTGATATTTCGGTGATAGACGAACTGCCACCGGGGCGAAAACCCGTTAAAACCGTGCATCGTTATGACAATAACCGATTAAAGGTTTTTCAGTTCCTCAGGGAAGAAATAAAGAAAGGCCGCCAGGTTTATGTGGTCTATCCCCTGATTCAGGAATCAGAAGCCCTAGATTATAAGGATTTGATGGACGGTTACGAGAGCATCGTACGCGACTTTCCCCTGCCCGATTATCAGATTTCTATTGTGCACGGCCAAATGAAGCCGGCGGATAAAGCTTACGAAATGGATCGTTTTGTGAAAGGGGAAACCCATATAATGGTCGCTACAACCGTCATAGAAGTCGGGGTCAACGTTCCCAATGCTTCGGTGATGATCATTGAAAGTGCCGAAAGGTTCGGCCTCTCACAATTGCACCAATTGCGCGGACGTGTGGGACGCGGTGCCGATCAAAGTTTCTGCATCTTGATGACCGGGCATAAACTGTCGTCCGAGGCCAAAACGAGATTGGAAACCATGGTTCGTACCAATGATGGTTTTGAGATCGCCGAGGTTGACCTGCGTCTTCGAGGGCCGGGGGATTTAATGGGCACCCAGCAGAGCGGTGTGTTAAACTTGAGAATCGCCGATCTGGTGAAAGACAACGACATCCTCAAAACGGCTCGCCATTATGCCTTCAAGATCCTTAATGAAGACCCTGGCCTAGAGCATATCGATAATCTGGTATTGCGCCATACCTATACCCAATTGCTCAAACAAAGCAATATTTGGAACTATATCAGTTAAAACGGGACCCAATAGTTCTTTCCCCATTTATGGGTTCCATTGAACCAATCGCCTTTTGAACATCGTAATTTTCACATCAGATACTTTCGAAAAACCACTACTTTTGGTAGCTTTGTAAGCTTAGAACATTTTGATTATGGGAGTGAAAAAAACATTGTTTGACAAGGTATGGGATTCCCATGTGGTTCATCATATCGAAAACGGTCCCGACGTATTGTTCATCGATCGTCATATGGTACACGAAGTAACGAGTCCGGTTGCCTTTTTGGGCATAAAGACCAGGGGCATTTCGGTAATGTATCCCGAAAAGACTTTTGCGACTGCGGATCATAATACCCCGACCATCAACCAACATTTACCGGTGGCCGATCCCCTATCTGCCAATCAACTGAAGGCCCTGGAGGAGAATTCCAAAAAATACGGTATTTCCTATTGGGGATTGGGGCATGAAAAAAATGGAATCGTGCATGTCGTGGGCCCTGAATATGGTATCACGCAGCCCGGTGCGACCATTGTATGCGGAGACTCCCATACGTCAACCCACGGGGCATTTGGAGCCATTGCCTTTGGTATCGGCACTTCCGAGGTTGAGATGGTCTTGGCCACCCAATGCATCATGCAGACCAAACCCAAAAGCATGCGCATCAATGTGGAAGGAACCCTCGGTTGGGGGGTCACTCCAAAAGATGTGGCACTATATATCATTTCTCAACTCACCACTTCCGGTGCGACGGGCTATTTTGTAGAATATGCCGGCGAGGTTTTTCGTAATATGAGCATGGAAGGCCGAATGACCGTGTGCAATTTGAGCATTGAAATGGGTGCTCGAGGTGGCATGATCGCCCCCGATCAAAAAACAATTGACTATGTGAAGGGCCGTGAATTTACCCCAAAAGGCGAGGCTTGGGATAGGGCGATGGCCTATTGGAAAACCTTGCCGACCGATGAAGGTGCGACATTCGACAAAGAAATCACCTTCGACGCCAGTAACATCGAACCGATGATTACCTATGGGACAAATCCCGGAATGGGGATGGGAATTTCAAAGGGCATCCCTAGGGCAGAAACCCTCGAGGGTGGGGTAGCTACCTATAAAAAATCGCTTGAGTATATGGACTTTCAAGAGGGCGACAATATGATGGGCAAAAAAATCGATTTTGTATTCCTTGGAAGTTGTACCAATGGCCGAATAGAAGACTTTAGGGCCTTCGCCTCCATCGTGAAGGGCAGAAAAAAAGCGGCCAACGTAACCGCTTGGCTGGTGCCAGGATCCCACAAAGTGGAAGCGGCCATCAAGGCCGAGGGCATTCTTAAAATATTGAACGAAGCTGGCTTCGAGCTCAGGGAACCCGGCTGTTCGGCATGTCTTGCCATGAACGATGATAAAATACCGGCAGGCAAATATGCAGTGAGTACCAGCAACCGAAATTTTGAAGGTAGGCAAGGGCCAGGTTCGAGGACCCTTCTGGCAAGTCCGCTAGTAGCAGCCGCAGCTGCGGTAACCGGAAAAGTGACCGATCCACGTACCCTGATGATGCAGGAAACCGCTTAATTATTGATTTATACCCAAAAAAATGGCATACGATAAATTCAACGTACTCACCAGTTCGGCTGTACCCCTTCCGATCGAGAATGTGGACACTGACCAAATCATCCCGGCCCGATTTCTTAAGGCAACCGAAAGAAAGGGGTTTGGAGACAACCTTTTTCGGGATTGGCGCTATAACCAAGACAATACCCCAAAGGAGAATTTTATTTTGAACAACCCCATTTATGGTGGAAAGATATTGGTGGGCGGCAAAAATTTTGGTTCCGGCTCTTCAAGGGAGCATGCGGCATGGGCCGTATACGATTATGGTTTCAGATGTGTCGTATCGAGCTTTTTTGCGGATATCTTTAGAAATAATTGTCTCAATATCGGGGTTTTACCGGTACAGGTGAGTCCCGAATTTTTGGAAAAGATCTTCAGGGCCATCGAGGCAGATGCCAAGACGCAATTGGAGGTCAACCTTCCAAAACAGGCCATCACAATTTTGGCGACGGGGGAACAGGAAAGTTTTGATATCAATGTGTATAAAAAAGCGAACATGCTGAATGGTTTCGATGATATCGATTATTTGTTGAACATCAAAGAAAATATAAGGGAGTTTGCCCAGCATCGACCCCTTTAATGAAAAGGAAGGCCTTGATATATCAAAAACCCAAGAATCTTGGGAGCCAATAAAATGAAAAAAAGAAAGTTGGAAATAATGGATACCACCTTGAGGGACGGGGAACAAACGTCCGGGGTGTCCTTTTCCGTTTCCGAAAAACTGACCTTGGCCAAACTACTGCTTGAAGAATTGAAGGTCGATCGTATCGAAGTGGCCTCTGCCAGGGTTTCCGAAGGAGAATTGAAAGCGGTGCAACAAATCACCGAATGGGCAAAAAATGAAGGCTGCTTGAACCGTATAGAGGTATTGACCTTTGTTGACGGCGGCGTCTCCATCGATTGGATGCTGAAAGCTGGCGCAAAAGTCCAAAACCTCTTGACCAAAGGCTCCTTGAACCACCTGACCCACCAACTTAAAAAAACGCCCGAACAACATTTTAAAGAAATTGCGGAAGTTGTTAAACTTGCGAAAAAACACGGTATCGAAACCAATGTTTATTTGGAGGACTGGAGCAACGGCATGCGGAACTCCAAAGCCTATGTCTTTCAATTTCTCGATTTTCTCGTTACCCTACCCCTAAAACGAATTTTGTTGCCCGATACCCTTGGGATATTGACCCATACGGAGACTGCGTCTTATTTATCGGAAATTATCAAGAAGTATCCGGGGGTACATTTCGATTTTCACGGACACAACGATTATGATTTGAGTGTGGCCAATGTCATGGAAGCCGTAAAAGCGGGATGTCACGGCCTACACCTTACCGTGAACGGGATGGGCGAAAGGGCCGGAAATGCCCCATTGGCCAGTGCGGTCGCGGTCATCAAGGATTTCCTTCCGGAAGTCCAGATTTCGATCAATGAATCATCCCTTTACAAAGTCAGTAAATTGGTTTCCGCTTTCACAGGTTTTGGTATTCCCGCCAATAAGCCCATCGTCGGGGATAATGTCTTTACCCAAACAGCAGGGATCCACGCCGATGGGGACAGCAAGAAAAACCTTTATTTCAATGATCTGTTACCTGAACGGTTTGGCAGGAAGCGCAAGTATGCCCTTGGAAAAACTTCGGGCAAGGCGAACATCCAAAAAAACCTTCAGGATCTTGGGCTTACCTTAAATGATGAGGAATTAAAAAAGGTCACGCAGCGAATCATTGAACTGGGCGACAAAAAAGAACGGGTCACCAAGGAAGATCTGCCCTATATCATTTCTGATGTCCTGGATAACGATATCCTCCAAAAAAAGGTGGTCATCAAATCGTATGTGCTAACCCATGCCATGGGGTTGAGCCCCTCTACGACCGTTGCATTGGAAATAAATGGGGAATTGCTTGAAGCCCATGCCCAAGGCGATGGGCAATACGACGCCTTTATGAATGCGCTGCGCAAGGTTTACCATGCCAAAAAAATGCCGCTCCCCACATTGGTCGATTATGCCGTCAGGATACCGCCAGGGAGCAATTCGGATGCTTTGTGCGAAACCATCATCACCTGGGAAAACAACGGAAAAGAATTCATATCGCGCGGTCTCGATTCGGATCAAACCGTTTCCGCGATCAAGGCCACTGAGAAAATGTTAAATATCATTTGATTACATACGGCCGGGAACAGCCATTTTAGATACCGATAAAAAACCAATCATCAGCATCAAAACATCAGCATGAAATTAAACATAGCGCTTTTAGCAGGGGACGGCATAGGTCCTGAAGTCATTGACCAAGCAGTAAAAGTCTGCAATGCGGTCGCCAAAAAGTTCAACCACCAAATCATCTGGAAACCAGCGCTTACCGGCGCAGCGGCAATCGATGCGGTCGGAGATCCCTATCCCGATGAAACCCATGAAATCTGTGCCAATGCCGATGCGGTATTGTTCGGTGCCATTGGGCACCCCAGATTCGATA
Source organism: uncultured Flavobacteriaceae bacterium (assembly GCA_963760375.1). GTDB lineage: Bacteria > Bacteroidota > Bacteroidia > Flavobacteriales > Flavobacteriaceae > Pelagihabitans. The sequence goes on from CAVXCS010000005.1 coordinate 1,444,426, forward strand.
ACGACCCGTCGGCAAAGGTGCGCCCTGAACAAGGCTTGTTGAAGATGCGTCAAAAATTGGGTCTCTTCGCCAATGTAAGGCCCACCTTTACCTTTCCCTCATTAATCGACAAATCCCCCTTGAAGCGGGAGCGAATAGAAGGTACCGATCTGATCATTCTAAGGGAATTGACGGGAGGGGTCTATTTTGGCGAAAGGGGAAGAAAAGACAATGGCAATACGGCCTATGATACCATGATCTATACCCGGTCCGAAATTCAGCGGTTGGCCAAAAAAGGTTTCGAAATGGCCATGGGACGATCAAAAAAGCTCTGTTGTGTTGACAAGGCCAACGTACTCGAATCCTCGCGTTTATGGCGGGAGACGGTGCAGGCCATGGAAAAGGACTATCCGGAAGTGACCGTATCCTATGAATTCGTGGATGCCACGGCCATGCGTTTGGTACAATGGCCCAAAGCCTATGACGTGATCATCACAGAAAATCTATTTGGCGATATTTTGACCGATGAGGCCTCGGTAATATCGGGCTCCATGGGCTTGATGCCTTCCTCTTCGGTGGGCAGCAAGGTATCGCTCTATGAACCCATTCACGGTTCTTATCCGCAGGCGGCGGGGAAAAATATTGCAAACCCCTTGGCCACGGTACTGTCCGCGGCCATGCTCTTTGAAGACTTCGATCTCACGGCCGAAGCGGAAGCGATCCGTAAAGTGGTCAATAAATCCTTGGATGAAGGAATGGTGACCGAAGATCTGGCAGACGGGGGCAAATCCTATAAAACCTCTGAGGTCGGGGATTGGTTGGCAAAGCATATCTGATCCAACCTATGTGTAGCCGGCGGATCGATGTCAATGACCTTCCAAAACGCTGCGGGCCGTCCGATCAGGAATTGAAGGCCATTTTTCGACGGTGGCTTCGTCCTCTCTGATTTCTGTATACCAGAATGGAAACGGCAATGGCCACACCTGTTGCGGCCAATACGGCCCCGACCAAACTGGAATAAACAAATCCATATCCAAAGGCGATCGGCAACCCGGCCAAATAGGCCCCGGTGGCGTTCCCCATATTGAAGGCGCTCTGGTTCATGGAAGAACCCAGCATCTCCGAACCTTTGGAGGTATTGATGATCGCCATTTGAATGGGGGTGGCCACGGTAAAAGATGCGGTTCCGATCAAAAAAGTGAGTGCCAATACCGCATAGGGATGAAAGGCGAACATCGTATTGAGCAATAACAGCACCACCATAATCGAAAGGCTAATGGCCACTGCCCTGAGCGGCGCGAACCACTCCGCCATCTTTGCCCCTAAAAAGTTGCCGACCACCATGCCCAAACCCGCAAGGATCATGGCATAGCCTACCATATCTTGACCCCAGCCGGCCACTTCGGTCATCAAAGGCGCAATATAGCTGTACCAAGCAAAAAATCCGCCGGTACCTATGGTCGTAAGCAATATCAAGGCCCAAAGCTCCTTGTTTTTAAGGCCTTTCTGTTCCGAAACATGAAAGCTAGGCGGTAGTTGTGCCATTTTGGGCATCCAGGCGAATATGCCCAACATGGCCATCAGCCCTACCAGTCCGACCATGAAGAATGAAAAGCTCCAGTCGAAATGATGGCCGATATAGGTGCCCACCGGCACCCCAATCACATTGGCCACGGTAAGGCCGGAGAACATCACGGCCATGGCTTGTGCGGCTTTGCCCTCTTTGGCCAAACGCCCGGCGACCACGGCCCCTATCCCAAAAAATGCGCCGTGCGGCAGACCCGATAAGAAACGGAATGCCAATAGCCCACCGTAACTGTTCGCGAAACCCGAAAGGGTATTGAATACCGTGAACCACAGCATCAGGATCAAAAGCATTTTGTTGGAATCCATTCGATCCCCCCATTTGGTGAGCAAAGGCGCCCCAAGGACCACGCCGAGCGCATAGGCCGCAATAAAGTGCCCGGCCTGGGGAATGGAAATATGCAGTCCGGCAGCCACATCTGGAAGAATCCCCATGATCACGAATTCTGTGAGTCCTATTCCAAAACCTCCGATGGCCAAAGCCAAAAGGGCTTTATTGTTTGCATTTTTTAATTTCATACCGTTAAATTTACCTTTAGAGGGTATTTCCCAGCCCTACATTCAGGCGTAAAGAAAAGTCTCCATTAAGATTTTCGGTACAAAATTATCGCACATATTGATGGGATTGCTATACGGGATTATCATATTTCTATGCAATATTACCCCGCATTGCCAAAGACCGCCTTATTTGATGACAATTTAGCACAATAAGCAACAAAGGTCGGTAGATCAAGCCTATAAGATATAATCGGTACTCACAAAATTCGACAGCTTCGTTTCCAACAAACGGCGAATCGCTTCATTGTTCAGGTTGTTGTCTTTAAATGCGACAAAGGTTCGAATGGAAAACGATCTTAAGGCGTCATGTACGCTTAAAGTGGCCTGCGCGGAGTCTTTTCTGCCCGTAAACGGGTAAACATCGGGTCCGCGTTGACATGAACTGTTCAAGTTGACCCTACAGACCAGGTTTACCAAGGTATCGATCAAAGGGGCCAAGGTGTATACATCGGTCCCGAAGAGGCTCACTTGTTGCCCATAGTTGCTTTCAGCCATATCATCCAATGGTTGTTCGATGTCGTTGAAGGACAAAACGGGGATTACAGGTCCGAATTGTTCTTCTTGGTAGACCCTCATATCCTTGGTCACCGGATACAAAACTGCCGGCCAGATGTAGTTATCGAAATGCTGACCTCCTTTTTTGTTGATTATTTTAGCCCCTTTGGCAAGGGCATCGTCGATCAATTCCTGAATATAGGCCGGCTTATCGGGTTCGGGTAAGGGGGTCAGTTTTACGTCCGCCTCCCACGGATTTCCAAATTTAAGCGCATCGACCGCGGCGGTAAATTGCGAAAGGAATTTATCCTTGATATCTTCATGTACGTAAACCACCTTTAGGGCGGTACACCGTTGGCCATTAAAGGACAGCGTACCTGATATCACTTCATCGATCGTAAGCGATAGATCGGCATCCGGAAGGATAATGGCCGGGTTTTTTGCTTCCAATCCCAATACCAACCGGAGCCGGTTGCTTTTTGGGTGCTGGTTCTGCAGGGCATTGGCAGATTTGCTGTTGCCGATCAACGCCAAAACATCGACCTTACCGGTTTTCATAATGGGTGCCGCCACTGCCCTCCCCCTTCCAAACAAAATATTGATCACCCCTTTGGGGAAAGAATTTCGAAAAGCTTCCAATAAGGGCGTAATCAGCAAGACACCATGTTTAGCCGGTTTAAAAATGGCCGTATTTCCCATGATGATGGCCGGGATCAGCAGCGCAAACGTTTCGTTCAAAGGATAATTGTAGGGCCCCAAACAAAGCACCACCCCAAGCGGACCGCGTTTGATGTGCGCATAAACCCCTTCATGTTTTTGAAATTTGGCCGAATTACGATCTAACTGCTTATAATCTTCGATGGTATCATAAATATAGGCCACGGTACGATCGAATTCCTTTTGGGAATCGGGAAGCGATTTGCCGATTTCCCACATGAGCAAGGTCACGATTTCATCTCTTTTCGTCTTCATTTGCACCACGAACTTTTCCATACATTCGATACGGTCCTTCACATGCATGGTCGGCCATACGCCTTTGCCTTGGTCATAGGCGACCAATGCCGCTTCCAGGGCATCCAAGGCTTCCGTTTCGCCCATATCGGGAGTGCTTCCCAACAAAGTAGGGGCATAATCGGCGGTTGAGGAAATACTGGAAAAGACTTCCGTTGATTTTCCGTTCCATTCTTTGAGTTCCCCATTTACCAAATAGGCCTTTTGGTGTATTGGTGCTTTAACTTGAAATTCTGCTGGAATTTTGATCTGTTTAATACTCATGGATTTTGATGTATTTCTTCGGAATCACCTTATGAATTTCCGAACGGTTCCGGTATTTTCGTCGCTATACGATAGGTTTCATTGCAGTCATGGAAGCACGTAGCCTTGCCCCAACAATTTCTACAGGATGTTCGCGTAATTTTTTGTTCACGGCAATCAATTTTGCATTATCCACGCCATTGCCCTTGCCTTCCCCAAAATGTTTTCCGATCACGTCGGTATCGATTTTCTTCATAAAATCGCCCAATAAGGGTTTACAGGCATGATCAAAGAGATAACAGCCATATTCGGCAGTGTCGGAAATAACACGGTTCATCTCGAACAACTTCTTTCTCGCTATGGTATTCGCGATCAAGGGCGTTTCGTGCAAGGACTCGTAATAGGCCGATTCCCCTATAATGCCCGATTCGGTCATGGATTCATAGGCCAGCTCCACCCCTGCCCGTACAAAAGCGACCATCAGTACCCCGTGATCGTAATATTGCTGTTCGGAAATGTTTTGCTTTCCAGCGGGTGTTTTTTCAAAAGCGGTTTCCCCGGTCTGGGCCCTCCAGGTCAATAGGTTTTTGTCATCATTGGCCCAGTCTTCCATCATGGTCTGAGAAAAATGACCACTCATGATATCGTCCATATGCTTGTGAAAGAGCGGCCGCATGATCTGTTTTAATTCCTCCGACAGTTCAAATGCCTTGATTTTGGCCGGATTGGACAAACGGTCCATCATATTGGTTATGCCGCCATATTTTAAGCCTTCGGTAACGGTTTCCCATCCATATTGGATCAGTTTGGATGCGAAACCGGGTTCGATCCCCTTCTCTATCATTTTATCGAAACACAAAATAGAACCGGTCTGGAGCAAGCCGCACAAAATGGTCTGTTCGCCCATGAGATCGGATTTTACCTCTGCGACAAAGGAAGATTCCAAAACACCTGCCCTATTACCTCCTGTAGCCACGGCATAGGCCTTGGCCTGTTCCAGACCTTTGCCCTGGGCATCATTGTTCGGATGCACCGCAATCAGCGTGGGAACACCAAAACCCCTTTTATATTCTTCACGGACTTCAGAACCCGGGCATTTGGGCGCAACCATGATCACCGTGATATCCTTCCGAATCTGTATGCCTTCCTCAACGATATTGAACCCGTGCGAGTATGACAAGGTTGCCCCTTTTTTCATCAACGGCATAATGGCCTTGATCACAGTTGTATGCTGTTTGTCAGGGGTAAGGTTGATGACCAAGTCGGCCGAAGGGATAAGGGTTTCATAAGTAGCTACCTTGAAACCGTTTTCAGTGGCATTCACATAGGAAGCACGCTTTTCCTTGATCGCGGCCTCTCTTAAAGTATAGGAAATATCCAAACCTGAATCCCTCATGTTCAAACCTTGGTTCAGACCTTGTGCCCCACAGCCTACGATTACTATTTTTTTCCCTTTTAAAGCTTTCACACCATCAGAAAATTCGTGGGATTGCATGAACCTGCATTTTCCCAGCTGTTGCAATTGGTCCCTTAACGATAGTGTATTGAAATAATTTGTCATTGCGTTCTATTGATTTGATTATTGATGTATTGGTTATTCTTTAAATTCATTCAGGAGTGCCGAAATCTGCATTTCTTCCTTGGAAACCGCAATGCGTCCCGAACGCACGAACTGCATGATACCAAACGGTTTCAACTGCTCGTACATCTCATCGATCTCATGCCGCCTTCCGCTTTTGGCCAAAACAAAAAAGTCCCTGGAAACAGTCACGATCTGGGAATTGTTTTCTTTGATGATATTCTGTATTTGTCGTTCGTCGAACAATAAGCCAGAGGCAATCTTAAAAAGTGCTGATTCTTGATAAATGGTCTCGTCATCGGTGTGATAAAAGGCTTTGATCACTTCGATCTGCTTTTCTATCTGCCCCACGATATTGTGAACCCAGGTATCTGTGGTAAATACCACAATGGTAAACTTGGAAACCTCTTCGATCTCCGATTTTGAGACGTTGAGGCTCTCGATATTGATATGTCTTTTTAGGAATATCCCTGATATCCTGTTCAACAGCCCCACATTATTTTCTGAATACACCGATATGGTGAACCATTGTTTTTCCATAAGTTCCATTTATACGATTGTAATACCCTTCCCAATTAATTAAAGCCTTCCACAAGTATATTTTCGTGGTTCATTATTTCTTGTTCCGCACTTCTTAAAATCTTTTTACCGCAATGATCAAGCCTGTCGACCAGTTCAATTTCGTCATATTAAAATCTTCCCTTTTTTCCAGATATGCGATCAATCGATCTACGTGAATTTGATGCCCTTCAGGCCAGTTCGACTGGGCCATCATGTCATCCACTATATAAAAACCGCCTACAGATACCAAATCCAATATCTCATCGATTTGACTATATTTTCCTGGCCAGGCATCGGCAAAAATCAAATAGAACCGATTCCCATCCCCAATTCCAAAATATTGGCCCCGGGTTTGGAACTGACCAAAGTCTTCAATAAGGTACCAACGTATAGATCCGAGGGCATGGAAAAGTCAATTTCCAAAGACTTGCTTTCAATCTCTCGATGCATTGTTGGTAAATCCTTAATATCACGCTCGTTCATGCCATCGCAATTTGGTTGTATTTTTGTCCGTTCGCGTAAATTACTTCAATCGGATGTCAGAAACCGAAGCCCCGGATGGGATCATTGGAAACACATTGTCTTCTTGTTCTACCTTCACCTCAAGAAAATAAGGTTTTTTAGAGGCCATCATTTCCTGTACTGTAGCTTTCAGGTCTTTACGTTCGGTTACGCGTTTGGCTTGAATATGATAACCCTCCGCAATCTTCACAAAGTCTGGATTCACCATTACCGTGGAAGCGTATCTACTTTCAAAAAAGAGCTCTTGCCACTGGCGTACCATCCCTAAGTGATCGTTGTTCAAAACAACGATTTTGACCGGCACATTGTGTTGAAAGATGACCCCCAATTCCTGTATGGTCATCTGATAGCCGCCATCACCAATGATGGCAACCACTTCCCTTTCCATCGCACCCATCTTCGCGCCTATGGCCGCAGGCAATGCAAACCCCATCGTTCCCAGGCCACCTGAGGTGACATTGCTTTTGGATTGGTTGAACTTCGCATAGCGACAGGCGATCATTTGGTGTTGCCCAACATCGCTGACGATGATGGCCTTGTTTTTCGATGCCAAATTGATCTCTTCGATCACTTCCCCCATGGTCAGCCCTTTTTTTGTGGGATGGATATCGTTTTTGATGACCGCATCGAATTCGATTTTATATTTTTCCTTGAATTTATTATGCCAGGCTTCATGTTTGTTCTGCTTGATGAACGGCAGTAGCAGGCCTAAAGTTTCTTTGGAATCCCCTAAAACGGCTATGTCGGCATTGACATTTTTGTTGATTTCCGCGGGATCGATCTCGAAATGAATCACCTTTGCCTGTTTGGCATAGGTATCGAGGCTTCCGGTGACCCTATCGTCGAATCGCATCCCGATAGCGATCAACAAATCGCATTCATTGGTAAGCACATTGGGGCCATAATTTCCGTGCATTCCCACCATTCCTACATTCAAAGGGTGGTCTGTGTCCATTGCGGAAAGGCCCAAAATTGTCCAAGCGGCAGGAATGCCCGCTTTTTCCACCAATGCTTTGAGTTCGTTTTCAGCTTGGCCTAAAATCACTCCCTGTCCAAAAACGATATAAGGGCGTTTGGCATTGTTGATCAGGTCAGCGGCAGCCTCTATGGCCTTTAGTTCAGGTTTCGGATTGGGATTATAGCTTCTTACGCCATTACAGGGCTCATAGGAGAATTCCAGGGAATCGAACTGGGCATTTTTGGTAATATCGATCAATACGGGTCCGGGACGTCCGGAGCGTGCGATATAGAATGCCTTGGCCATTATTTTTGGGATTTCCGAGGCTTTGGTGATCTGGTAGTTCCATTTGGTAACCGGGGTCGAGATTCCAATGATATCGGTTTCCTGAAAAGCATCGGAACCCAATAGATGTCGGGGTACCTGTCCAGTGATACATACGATCGGTGTTGAATCGATTTGGGCATCTGCCAAACCGGTCACCAAGTTTGTGGCTCCTGGCCCGGAAGTGGCCATAGCCACGCCTACCTTACCGGTGACCCGGGCATAACCTTGGGCCGCGTGGGTAGCACCCTGTTCATGACGTGTAAGAATATGTGTGAGCTTATCTTGGAACTTATACAATTCATCATAAACGGGCATGATCGCCCCGCCGGGATAACCATACAACAAATCAACGCCCTCCGCCAATAAACAATGGATGACCGCTTCAGCGCCGCTAATGGTCATTTTGGTCTTTTTGGCATTGGCTTTTTTTCTTTCTTTCAATGTTTCCATAATTTTTGCTCCTCTTGCCGATGCAACATTTGCCCAGACGGACAAAAGCGCAACGGTGTTTTTTAATATTATTTTAGAACTCGTCGGTAACACAACCTTGTGAGGCCGAGGATACCGTTTTGGCATATTTATAAAGGCTTCCTTTTCTCACCTTTAATGGCGGTTGAATCCAGGCTGCCCTTCGTTTTTCGATTTCAGTGGCTGAAAGATCGACCGAGATGGTATTTTTTACCGCATCAATGGTAATGATGTCCCCATCTTTCAACAAACCAATGGTGCCGCCTTCCTGTGCCTCCGGGGAGACGTGGCCGACCACAAAACCATGGGTACCTCCGGAAAATCTTCCATCGGTAATCAAAGCTACATCTTTCCCAAGGCCTGCACCCATAATGGCCGAGGTCGGCTTCAACATTTCCGGCATTCCAGGTCCGCCTTTCGGACCTTCATATCGTATGACCACTACGTCGCCTTTTTTTACCTGCCCCGCGCCTATGCCCTCATTGGCTTTAAACTCCCCTTCAAAAACCTTGGCAGGACCTGAAAAATGATAACCTTCCTTTCCGGTTATCTTGGCCACGGCACCTTCTTCTGCCAGGTTTCCGTAAAGGATTCTTAAATGTCCTGTGGCTTTTATGGGATCGCTCAACGGTTTGATCACCTGTTGACCTTGTTTCAGACCGGGTAAATCCTTTAAGTTCTCGGCCCAAGTTTTTCCGGTGACGGTTAAACATTCACCGTGAAGCATCCCGTTATCGAGCATAAATTTCAAAACGGCCGGGGTTCCACCAACGCGATGCAGATCTTCCATCAGATATTTACCACTCGGTTTTAAGTCGGCCAAGAAGGGCGTATTGTCGCTGATCTTCTGAAAATCGTCCAGGTCAAATTTGATCTCGGCGGCCTTGGCAATGGCCAAAAAATGAAGTACCGCATTGGTCGAACCTCCCAAGAGCGTCAGCAGGCGAACCGCATTTTCAAACGATTTTCTGGTGATGATGTCGCTCGGTTTGATGTCGTTTTCCAAAAGGTGTCGCAAGGCTTTCCCCGAGTTTTGGCTATCCTCTTTTTTTTCTTTTCCCGTTGCCGGATTGGAGGAGTTATAGGGCAGGGCCATTCCAAGTGCCTCGATGGCAGAGGCCATTGTATTGGCCGTATACATGCCCCCACAGGCACCGGCACCTGGGCACGCATTTTTGATCACGCCTTTAAAGTCGGTCTCACTCATGGTCCCGGCCACTTTTTCACCCCAGGCTTCAAAGGCAGAAACCACATCCAATTTTTTATCTTTGTAACATCCAGACGCAATGGTACCGCCGTACACCATTACGGAAGGACGATTCAAACGTATCATGGCCATCAAAGCGCCGGGCATATTTTTATCGCATCCCACTACCGTAACCAAACCGTCGTAGTTCATCGCCTGAACCACCGTTTCCATTGAATCGGCAATGATGTCCCGTGAAGGAAGCGAATAGCGCATCCCAGGGGTGCCCATTGAAATCCCGTCACTTACGCCTATGGTATTGAAGACCAGACCCACCAATCCGGTAGAATTGATCCCTTGTTTTACCTGTTGTGCCAAATCATTCAAGTGCATGTTACAAGGATTTCCCTCATATCCCGTACTTCCGATGCCGATAAGGGGCTTCCGCATATCTTCCTCGGTCAGCCCGATGGCATACAACATCGCTTGGGAAGCGGGTTGGGTCTCGTTTTGGGTAATGATCTTGCTGTATTTGTTAAGCTCCATTAAATATGGTTTTTCATGATTTCACAGGTATTCTCCTATCAAAGATAATAGTTTGGCGAGTGCGGGGAAGATTCCCTACTTATGTCATCTAAATCCAATGCCTCAAAATATTATTCATATACCTGATAATGAATTGGTTAGATTCTTTTTTTTATCATATCCAATTCGCTGTTGTCCCTGTTGTTAGGGGTGCTGGAACGAATAAATTTGGAAAGATTTCATCGGGGAACACCATGGAAGCATCGAAAAGCATTGGATATCGGGCATTGTCACAGCGCCGCGCACAAGCTATAATTTCAGTTTCAAAGCAACTTTAAAGAAACGACATCCCCATATTTCTTCTGTGCCAGGATGGATATGGCCTTATCGGTAATTTGAAGTATTCTCGGATACCCGCCGGTGGTTTGGCCGTCTTTCATCAAGATGATCAACTTGCCGGCCGGTGTGAGCTGTACTGTTCCGGGCAAGGTAGCCGAAGTAAGCATGGAATAAAGGTGTTCGCCTATCGGTTCATTGAGTTGGTAAGCCATTCGGTTGTTTTCTTTGGCAATCGTGAAATCTTTAAAAAAAAGACCTTCCAACTGTTTGTCGTGGAGTATCTTGAATTCCGGGCCAGGATGGGCTTCCAAAACTTTTTCGTCCAATAGGTCGTCTAACTTATACTCGGTGATTCTTGGTTCGAATATCTTATTGACCTGATAAGGCACGAAGGATTTGTCATCGAGGTGGTTGCTTTCGGTTATGGGCAGGAACATCGATTGGCTGCCTAAAATTGATTTGCCCCTAAAACCGTCCTTGATGGCCAAATAAGCACGAAAGCCCCTTTCCAATTTGCCGTAGGAAAGAATATCCCCGGCTTCGACCCGATATATCTTATGGTTTTGTATGGGTTCATTATTGAGGGTTGCCGACATTTCGGCACCGCCCAAAGCGATAAAGGAATCTTCTTCAAAAAACAGGGTCGGGCCCGTCATGGTGATTTCGATCACGGCCGCATTCCCATCGTTCTCGAGCAACATGTTCAGATTTCTAACCGTATGCCCATCCATGGCCCCGGCAATGGGAACCCCCTTGTCCCTATACCCAAATCGACCTGAATCCTGTACCGATGTAAAAAAACCGGATTTAAGAACCTTTAGCATCCAATTTAATTTTTTCGATTTTATAAATACCCACTTCCCCTTCTATCTTATGCAGGTCGTACTCCGCCCTTGAGATAGGATAGAATTGGATCTGATCGCCCACGGTAACAAAGGAAGGCGGGTTGTGGGTTGCATCAAAAATGGGAATACTGCAATTTCCGATGATATTCCAGCCGCCTGGGGACTCTTGTGGATAGATGCCGGTTTGTTTTCCCGCCATACCAACCGCTCCTTTGACCACCTTGAGTCGAGGGGTGGCCCTTCTGGGTACCTCCAAAACTTCAGCCAACCCGCCCAAATACATGAATCCCGGCAAAAAGCCAATACCGAAAACTGTATATATATTACCGGCATGCAAGGCAATTATTTTAGGAATCGGCAGCTGCAAGCGTTCCGCGATCTCGGGCAAATCGATCCCAAAATCCAGATCGTAGCAAACGGGAAGGCGCCATAGGTATTTTTGCCTTGGTTTAACCGCCTCTTTTTCTTCATACCATTGCAGCAATTGCCCCTTTAACAATTCGAATTCGATTTGCCTATCGCGTTGGATCAATGTCAGCGAATTATAGGCGGGTACAAATTCCCATTGGTTTTGATCCAATTTTTGCTTCAAATATTCCTGAAATTGAAGAATGTCCTCTAAAATGGAATGTAATACCTCATTGGGCCATTCCACTAATAGGGAATGGACACCAAATGGTTTCATTTGAATCGGGAGCTTTTTCACTTTTCGATTTGGATATTATGGTTCGGCAAGCTTTTCGAAAGATACATCAATATTTGTAAAACTTGAGGGTTGTCGCCGTGTATGCAATAAGTATCTGCCTTGATATCGATCTTCGACCCTTCGGTCGATTTTACTTGATGGTGCAGCACCATCGAAAGCAGGTGTTCCAAAACAGATTCAGGATCCGTGATGACCGCATCGCCATGTTCCCTTGACACCAATGAAAGATCGACGTTGTAGTTTCGGTCGGCGAACGCTTCATATTTGATGCTGAATCGATTTTTTAGGGCTTCCTCACCAATGGCCGAACCAGGTGGGACATAAAGCCAAACGTCTTCCCTATAGTCATTCACGGCCCTGAGAAAGGTCGTTGCAAGATCTCTGTCTTTGGCGATGTCATTGTACAAGGCACCGTGTGGTTTGATATGATAGAGTTTTTGCTGACTTGATGTTAAAATCGATATGAGATTTTCGATTTGCTCAGCAATCGAGCGAATTAATTTCGGTTCCGACAATTTTATCGATTTCCTGCCAAAATTTTCCCAATCCGGATAGGATGGATGCGCCCCAATCTTAACCTTGTTTTTTATGGCCAATCGTGCTACTTCAAACATGGTTTTAGGATCCCCCGCGTGGCCACCGCAAGCGATACTGCATGAAGATATAAAGGGAAATAATTGTGCCTCGTTGTCCAAACCTTCCCCCACATCGCAGTTGATGTCAATGGCTCTAGCGTTGTTCTTCATAACAGCTATCTTTCAATACATTGCGAACTATCTGAATCTGGGCAAAAAATGGTCCTAGTCCAACACCTGACCAATTCCTTGGGCAAAGGAATCAAAACCATATAAGTATTTGTGATCACCGCCTTCAATGGCAAATATTTTTTTGTTTTTCCCCGGAACGGCATCGTATAATCGCTGCCCCTGTGCAAAGGGGATGACCGGATCCTCGGTCCCATGAAATATAAAAATAGGGCAATTTATCTTCTGTACATATTCGTTCGTCGGAAATTTGTAACGTGACAGCCATTGCACAGGCAGGAAAGGAAAGCGATACTTCCCAATTTCGACGCCGCTATAAAAGGGCGACTCCAGGATCAGTTTTTGGGGATGGTTCGCCGCCGCCAATCCACTGGCGATTCCCGTTCCCAGGGAGCGTCCATAAATAATTATATTTTCTTCCTGGTACTTCCTAAGTGCGAAATCATACAATAATTGAGCGTCGCCCTTTAAAGCTTCTTCACTGATTTTTCCGGTGCTTTTACCGTAGGTCCGATAATCGAACAGCAATAGATCATATCCTTTTCCATACACCAAATTGGCCACATGGCCCAGGTTCGAGATATTTCCCGAATTTCCATGAAAATAGATTATCACCCCTTTCGCAGGTTCCTGTTGAAAATAAACCACGTTCAGCTTGGCCCCGTCTTCGGCCGTGATGAAAAACTCCTCGTAAGGTTGACGAAAATCATATTTGTGATGTGATGGCAGGACCTCTGGAAGAAAGATCATTCTTTCCTGAAAGCCATAGGCCAATAACAGTAGTATCGCATAGAGGGCCAAAAGCACGATACTGGTTATTTTAAGCCTTTTCATCAATGTCGTTTTTTCGATGCGAAATAGATATGCTGGATCCCTTCAAATTCATTTTTTCCGGTTTTGAGGCGATGATCTCTCCCAGCATTTTATGATAGGATTCAAAAGTGTTCAGGTTTTTATGTCCCCCGCCGATGATGGTGTACAACCGGGTGGATTTGGGTTTGATCTTCGAAAGTTTGACACTGGTGCGATAGGGAATCAACTTATCATCGGTTCCGTGCAGGATATGAACCGGACAATTCACGTACTTCATCCATTTATAGGTGGGCATTGGAAATTTGATGAGAAGTGATAGCGGCATAAAGGGGATATATTTTTTGGCCACTTTGCTCAGACTGTAATAGGGCGCATCCAAAATCAGCATTTTCGGGTCGTTCATGGAGGCCAGTTTGGTCGCAAAACCAGAACCCAATGACCTACCGTACAGAATAATGTATTTCTCCTCTACTTTTTCCTTGATTTTGTCATAGACCAACTGCATATCCCTTTTTATGGCCTTTTGGGTGCGCCTGCCAGTGCTTTTGCCAAACCCCCGATAATCGACCATCAACACTTCATAACCATGACGCGTGAAATCAACTGCATACTTGCCCCAGCCTTTGATACTTTTTGAATTTCCCTTGAGATAGAATACGATGCCTTTGGGCTGACTCACTTTAAATCTTAACCCATTGATAGTGGCGCCATCACGGGTTACTACGTTGTACTCCTCCGTTTCCTGATTTTCATAGAAAAACTGGAAGTCTTTGGGCAGCTTTTCCGGCTTGAACATCAAATAATCCTGTAAAAAATACAACAGGACACTGATGGTGATATACACCCCGAGAATCAGTAGAACAATATAGGCCCAGTCAGACATCCATTATCGTTTATCACAAGATACAAAATCTACTTCCCCGAAGAATCGCATAACCTGTTTAGAGCCACTTTTTCCTTTTAAAGTAAATGAGCATGCCAAGGAAGAGCACGATCATAATTCCCCAGACTACGAAGTATCCATACCGGGACTGCAGTTCGGGCATGTTCTGAAAATTCATCCCATACACCCCCACTATAAAAGTCAGGGGTATAAATATAGAGGCCATGATGGTCAATACTTTCATTACCTCGTTCATCTTGTTGCTCATGTTGCTCATATACATTTCCATGAGGCTCATGCTCATTTCGCGATATACCTGCAAACTTTCGTTGATTTCGACACAGTGGTCGAGCACATCCCGTAAAAAAAGTTTGGTGTCTTTTGATATCAAAGGGTTTTCGGTATCGATCAACCGAACCACCAATTCACGAACCGGGGAAACACATCGCCGTATTTTCAACACCTCCTTCTTTAGTTGTTGAATGTCTTGGGCTACCTGGGAAGAAGGATTGTTGTAGACTTCTTCTTCCAACGCTTCAATCTTGTTGTTGAGGTTCTCAAGGACCAGAAAATAATTGTCGATGATGGCATCGAGCAAGGCAAAAAACAAATAATCTGCTTTTCTGGTGCGTATGCGTCCGGTCTTCCCCCTGAGCCGGTCACGCACGCTTCCAAAAACGTCCTCGTTCAGTTCTTGGAACAGGAGTACACACTTGTCAAAGAGCACCAACGCCACATGTTCTATGACCAAATTGTTATCCTTATCAAGGTATAACATCTTGAAGACCCCAAAAATATAATCTCCATAATCGTCGATTTTCGGTCTTTGATGCGGATTTACGGCATCTTCGAGCAACAAGGGATTAAGACTAAAGGATTTTCCCAGTTGTTCGATAAATACCTCATCGTTGATTCCTACCACATCGATCCACGAGGTTGGATCTTCATCTTTAAATCGCTTGGCTTCCTGAATATCGGTCAGTGCAAATTCCTGTATCCCCGACTCATCATAGTCCATGACCTTGATCGTGCTATTTGTTTTCTCCCGCTGGCCCAAATAATTTATAGTGCCCGGCGCCTTGCCCATTTTTCGGGAAGCCCTGGATATTTTCTTTTTATCCAATTGGAGTTTATTTTTTCGTTTACCCATATTTATCTTACTTCTTGGACCAAAAATAATAAAAGTCGCTATTGGTATCGGTCGAATTCCAAAGTGTTCAGATGTAAACCGGAACCGGGCGCGACATAGGTCACCTGAAAGTTAGTATTTTCCCTGAGGGATTCCTCAATGTCCTCAAATTTAATCTCTCCCTTGCCCAAGGATATCAAACCGCCCATGATCATGCGTACCTGATAACGTAAAAATCCAACGGCCTTGATTTTAAGCAAATAGCTTTTTTCCGGAAAAAAACTGGCCGATAATCAATTGGTTATCCTGAACAATACATTCAAGTACCTCGCGCACAAATGTGGCATTATCCCTTGGCCGTGCGGTATAGGCGGAAAAGTTATGGGTTCCCTTAAAAAGCAAGGCGGCCTTTTTCATCGATTCAATATCCAGTGGTTCCATTATATTGGCCATGAACGGAGCTGCATAGGGGTGGTTCTTGGTGCCGAACGAAAAGAGATAAATATATTCCTTCACCTTGATACTTTGGATGATATTGAATTCACCTTCAATTTCTTCCAGTCCGGTCACTCTGATATCTGCAGGAAGGTTCGCATTAAAAGAGTGCATGAATGAAGGTAGATCGGCAAGGGGCCGGCCCTTTATGAAGAGTTCAAAGGCATAGTCCAATGCGGAGACCTTGGCATCTGTCCTACCTGTTCCAAGCACCTTTACCCCTTGGTCGGGAAGTATAAATTTCAGGGTTTTGACCAGCATGCCTTCGATGGTTTTCTGACCGGGCTGTTTTTGCCAGCCACTATAGCGGAATCCCAAGAACTGAAGCCTTATCAAGTAATGGTGGACCTTGGATTGCATGAATTTATTTTAGTGCGAACGGGATTTCCTAAGGAATCTTTTTTGTTTTTTTGTAACTTCAATACGATTTAACCAATCTAATGAATATAAATATGGCCGATGAACCCTATTTTGGTGCTGGGCACTTGAATTTTCATGATCATAATGCGGGAATTGGTTACAATAAGCACTTGGTAATCTTCAAAAGCCCGCTCATTTTCCTATGGTTATCTGTTCTGGAATGTTCATTTGCTTTCTTAATTGTCTTTCGTAGGGTTTTCACAATGCTTTTTGGTGCATACCCAACATTCTCCGTCTTTTATCGAATTTTACCAATAAATAATAACCCCTCCCGTTTTATATATTTCGGGGAGTGCACCAATCCTTAAAAGTAAGGTTTATATGAATGTAATATTACAGATTTTGCCGTGGAAACGCGGTCTTTACTTATCCATAGGTATTTTGACCGTCCTCTTTGTTTTAAGCTTTTACGGACTTTATACCAATAAGTTTTATTTTTTCAAATTTGAGAATTATATCATTCCCATTTTGTCCATTGTCCATTTTGGTTTCTTGTACGTGCTGAATTTCAAGATCAATGAGCGGGAGGTCGCTGACCTGCCCATGCGGAATTTGGAATATGGACTTTATGTTATATTCCTGGTCTACGTATTCAAGCTCATCGATACCTTGTTCATATTACTGGGAATGGAAGATTTTGAAAACCACGTTATACCCGATACTTTTGTGCCCATGGGCATATTCATCTTTGGTCTCTACCTATTGTTGATACTTCTTACTTTAATGACCTTTCAGTACCGAAAAAATCTGGTCGGCAGTTATAATTTTGATGAAATCAACCAAATTGATTCTTGGGAAGAATAAATTCAAAAAAAGAATCATAAAAAAGCCTGACCGCTTCGGTCAGGCTTTTTATGTTAAAGGCCACTAATAAAACTACCATATAGGTCTTTGAATTGATACCCTTCGGTAAACCTGTGTTTGCTCAGTTTTTTATGGGCTACCAAGCCCCATAGCAGAATTTCCTTCAAGAAATAAGTATCCTCTTTTGGAAAATCAGGTTGATATTTCTTGATCAAATGCCGTAATCCCGGAACACCGTCCAAAGTTCTTTTATATTCCTCGTCGGTGAAATCATCCAACAGCTCAAAGCCCTCTCCTTGAAAAAACCAATGCAACAGTTCGTCATACGGGGTTTCCTCGTCTTTCTTTTCCAATTTGTTGATCTTGGGAAAATACAAGGGGAAAATAGATTTTACAGCCTCATCTATCAACATGGCCGCAACGGTATCGGCACCTTCTTGTTCGCCTTCGTAAACCAATTCAATTTTCCCGGTGATCGACGGAATTACGCCCAAAAAGTCACTTAACCGTACCATGGTATTGGTCGCGCCCGACATGAGCGACCTGCGTTCTGCGGTGCTCAGTAAATTCTCAAACGCAGTGATACTGGTTCGGGCACTCACCCCGCTCTTTGCATCGACATACTCACTTTTTCTGGCTTCAAAACTGATCTGTTCCAAAAGATCTTTGGCCAAATCGGGTACATATACCGAGGCTATTTGGCGTTCATCCAATCGGGATTCCTGGGCGGTAATCTTACGGGCGGTTTCAATGTCATCCGGATAATGCGTCAGTATCTGTGAACCTATCCGATCCTTCAAAGGGGTAACGATGCTGCCCCTATTGGTATAGTCTTCCGGATTTGCCGTAAATACAAATTGAATATCCAATGGCAATCGGAGTTTAAAGCCACGGATCTGTATATCGCCCTCTTCCAGGATATTGAACAAAGAAACCTGTATCCGTGCCTGTAGGTCAGGGAGTTCGTTGATCACAAAAATACAGCGATTGGCGCGTGGTATCATTCCGAAATGGATCACACGGTCATCGGCATAGGAAAGCTTCAGATTGGCAGCCTTTATGGGGTCTACATCGCCGATCAAATCGGCAACGGTGACATCAGGGGTGGCCAATTTTTCATAAAACCGTTCATTGCGATGCAGCCAATTTATGGGTGTGGCATCCCCTTTTTCCTTGATAAGATCGAGCGAATATCTGGAAATGGGCTTTAAAGGATCATCATTGATTTCGGATCCCGCCACCACCGGGATCCATTCATCCAACAAGTTCACCATCAACCTTGCCAAACGCGTTTTTGCCTGTCCCCGCAAACCCAATAAGTTGATATTGTGCCTTGAAAGAATGGCCCGTTCCAGTTCAGGGATCACGGAACTTTCATAGCCCCAAACCCCAATAAAGGTTTCCGATCCTTTTTGTATTTTTTCCCTCAGGTTGTCTCGAAGTTCATCTTTGATGGTCTTACTTTTGTAACCGGCTTTTTTAAGTTCGCCAAGCGTCTTTATTTTTTGATATTCCAATTTTCTTCTTTTATTTGGTTCTAGCCTCCATCATGGTTTTGTGGTCATTTTCCATACCATGATCGGGTGCAATACTATTTATCTTTTCTTCGCTATTTTTTTTATCCCTTCAATCGTTTTTTCCGATTGGCTTCATAATCTTCAAATATCATTTCCCCCAATCCTTTTAGACCTGTAAAAAAGGCCTTCCCTTTGTTTGCCTCCGTAAAATGTCGAATAAATTGCATGAGGTAGGGATCCTGTGCGATCATAAAGGTGGTGATCGGAATATGCAACTTCCTGGCCTGCCTTGCCATATTGTAACATTTTTCCACGATATAATCATCGAGCCCTACGCTGTTCTTATAGTAATTTCCATCCGGAAGTCTTAAACAACTGGGTTTTCCATCGGTGATCATAAATATTTGCTTGTTCGTATTCCGTTTTCTTCTCAACATATCCATCGCGAGCTGAAGGCCGGCGACAGTATTGGTGTGATAGGGACCTACTTTAAGATAGGGCAGGTCTTTTATCGGAATTGGCCAAGCATCATTGCCAAAAACCAAGATTTCCAAAGTATCCTTGGGATATCTGGTCGTGATCAGTTCGGCCAATGCCATGGCTACTTTTTTAGCGGGGGTGATGCGGTCTTCACCATATAAGATCATGCTATGGCTGATATCGATCATGAGTACGGTACTCATCTGGGCCTTGTACTGGGTATCTTCTACCACGAGGTCTTCTTCGCTCAAAGAAAAATTACCTATACCGTGGTTTATCTGTGCGTTTTTCAGGCTTTCGGTCATGGATATATGTTCCAATCCATCCCCATACCTATATTCCCTTAGATCACCGGTGTGCTCATCGCCTTGGCCGGATTTTCCGGTTTTATGGTTTCCGCTCCCGCTGCGCTTGAGTTTTCCAAAAATCTGATCGAGCGCCCTTTGCCGAATGATGCGCTCCATCTTGGCTGTAATCGACAAGGTACCGCCTCCATCTCCTTCTTCTCCTTCTTCACCTTCCTTGGCGCCGCCTCCATCTTCGAATTCCTCCCGAATAAAGCCTTTTGCCTTTAAATCTTCTATGAAGTCATCGATGGTATAGTCTTCATCGGTCAATTGGTACTCCTCATCCAGTTCACGGAGCCAATCCAAAGCCTCTTCCACATCGCCGGAGGTATGGGTGATCAATTCCTGAAAAATATCGAAAAGCTTATCAAACGGGGTCATTTCCGGCGCCTCGTAAGGGGAGAACCGAAAACCTTTTCTTGTATTCATAGCCATGGTATAAAATTAACATATTTCGATTTCAAAAGGCGTGTTTTAATGAAATCTTAACTGTTTGGCATACCCGGGGCGTTGGTCCAACAAACCCACACCTAAAGACCCTATTTTTTTTCCCTGCTTTTCAACAGCATTGCCACGTCGCCCAATCCAAAACCTTTTGCCTGTAGCAAGATCAAATAATGGAACAATAAATCGGCACTTTCGTTGAGGAACAAGTCGTCATTTTGATCCTTGGCTTCAATGATGACCTCTACCGCCTCTTCTCCAACTTTTTGTGCGATTTTGTTTAGCCCCTCTTCAAAAAGCGAGGTCACGTAGCTCGATTTTTTACCTTTGCCCGGGCCATTTTCAGCCCTCTGCTTTCGGTCGGCAATGGTTTGCTCCAAGGTGGTCAAAAAACCATATTCCTGCATGTTCGTAACCCCCCAACAGGTATCACTTCCCTTATGGCAGGTAGGTCCGTCGGGAAGGGCCGTAATCAGCAAGGTATCTTGATCGCAGTCCGGTTTAATATCCACAAGGTTCAAAAAATGACCGCTCTCCTCCCCTTTGGTCCATAATCTGCCCTTGGATCGACTATAAAAGGTCACCTTTTTGGTTTCTAACGTTTTGGCAAGTGCTTCCCGGTTCATATAACCCAACATCAACACATTTTTGGTTGACGCATCTTGGATGATGGCCGGTAAAAGCCCATCTTGGTTCTTTTCGAAGTCTAGTTTCATTTTTGTTTCCTTTTGAGTCCTTACTTGTGGTTATGGCTGGTATCCAGTGATTCATCTTGGCCAAATAACAATAGCCATTATAGTCGTACCGGTATGCCATGCAACCGCAGTTCCTTTTTTAGTTCATTGATTTCGATTTCCCTGAAATGAAAGACACTTGCTGCCAGGGCTGCATCGGCCTTTCCATTGATAAAGGTCTCCACAAAATGCCGGCTGTTGCCCGCCCCGCCTGAGGCAATGATAGGGATGTTCAATTCGGTCGATAGTTTTGCCAGGGCCTCGTTCGCAAAGCCTTCCTTGGTGCCATCATGATCCATTGAAGTAAAAAGAATTTCTCCGGCCCCTCTCGACTCAACTTCCTTGGCCCATTCGAACAAATCGAGCTCTGTGGGCACCTTCCCTCCTACCAAATGCACTTTCCATTTGCCATTGATCAATTTTGCATCGATGGCCACTACAATGCACTGTGAACCGAATTTGGCGACCAATTCATTGATCAACTCGGGATTTTTTACCGCGGATGAATTGATCGAGACTTTATCGGCGCCGTTGTGGAGTAAAATATCCACATCGCCCACCGAGGAAATCCCTCCACCTACGGTAAATGGAATATTTACCTTTTCGGCCACATGATATACCAGATCGGCCAATGTTTTTCGTTTTTCCTCTGTTGCCGAAATGTCGAGGAACACCAATTCGTCGGCCCCGTCCGATGCATACCGTTGTGCAAGCTCTACCGGGTCGCCCGCATCGCGCAGCTCCAAAAAATTCACACCTTTCACAGTGCGGCCGTTTTTGATATCAAGGCATGGAATGATTCGTTTTGTGAGCATATTAATCTTGGTTTTTAACTGTGAGGTCGATGCCTCCATAAAATTTCAGGTCTTTGTTTTTCAACTGTTTCACCCAATAAGCGATTTGTCCCGTATGGTACGAAAGATGCTCCACCACATGGATAATAATACCTATTCCGGTGAGATCGAACCCTTGGACCTTTCTTTTTTTCAACAACTGTTCAATCGTGGCGTTCGCCATTATTGCTTTTGCCGTCTGCACGGTTTGCTCCAAATTTGAGATCAATACTTTCCCGTCGAGCTGGTTACTGGTTGAAAATTCCAAATCGCGCTGTCGGACATCCTTGGTTTCCCCCAAGGAGGAAATGGCATATTGGGTGATGTTCCCGTTAAGGTGCATCAATAGATTGCCTATGCTGTTCGAAGCGGCGTTGGGTTTTTTCCAAAGTTCCTCCAGACCCAATTCGGCCAAGCTCATATTGACCATACGCATGCTTTCATCCATCCTAAAAATCGATTGTTCGATAAATTCTTGGACGACCAAATCACCCTTAACTTTCATGCGCTTCGATAAATTGTTGCAACTCTTTCATACTGATTTTATTCTCATAAATGGCCTTCCCAATAATGGCCCCCTCGCAGCCTATGGCCGCCAAACGCGGCAGATCTTCAAAAGTGGCGATGCCACCGCTGGCAATAAGATGTAGCGATATGGCCTTTTCTTCCGATCTGCCCTTTTGGGATGCACTCGTTTTGTACGGCATTGTTTGCTTGACGATCTTTTCATATAAATCGAAGGAAGGGCCTTGAAGCATGCCGTCCTTGCCGATATCTGTACAGATGACATACTTTATGCCAAGGCCCAGGTATTTTTTGATAAATGGCAATAGTGCTTCTTGTGATTCCTCCTGCCATCCGGAGACCGCCACTTTTTCGTCCAATGCATCCGCTCCAAGGATTATTTTCTGGGAACCGTAAATTCCGATCCACTCCGTGAACAACCGTTCATCCTTCACGGCGATACTGCCACCGGTGATTTGACTTGCACCGTTTTCAAAAGCAATGCGCAGGTCTTGTTGGGTTTTAAGGCCCCCGCCAAAATCGATGGATAGTTCCGTCTTGGATGCGATCTGTGCCAGAATTTTATGATTTACGATATGCTGCGACTTTGCACCGTCCAAATCGACCAGGTGCAGGTACTTGATGCCGTGGGCCTCAAAAGCCTTGGCCACTTCCAGCGGATTTTCATTATATATTTTTTTGGTGGCATAATCCCCTTTTGACAAGCGGACACATTTTCCTTCAATGATATCGATGGCCGGTATGATTCTCATGCTGTTTTTTGTTTCTTATCCTCCAAGTTTTGGGTTGCTTAATCCGAATATATCCAAATGCTCCGTTAAATCCATGGGCGCCGTTCGTGCGCAATCCGATGCCATTGACATGCTGCAATTCAAAAATTTCTATAACATATCGCAATAATTTTTTGCCCGATAAGCCTGGTTCGATAGATATTCATGGACCAACTGGATATCCATTTCAGATCGCTCCGTCGCAATTCGAAATGCTTCTCCCATCACATTTCCAAAAAATTACGAAGTATTCGGGAACCGACGGTACTGCTCTTCTCCGGATGGAACTGGGTTCCATAAAAATTATCCTTTCCCAATGCTGCACTGTACCGCAAACCATATTCCGATTCAGCGATGGTGTCCTTGCATATCGGCGCATAAAAACTGTGCACCAAATAGATATGTTCTTTTTCGGCTATGCCATTGAACAACGGCGTTTTTAGATTTTCAATCTGGTTCCATCCTATTTGTGGAACCTTAACTTGGTTCGAAAATTTCACCACATCCACATCAAAGATTCCCAATCCCTTGGTATCGCCCTCTTCCGAGGAATGGCACATGAGTTGCATCCCCAAACAAATGCCCAATACGGGCTGCCGAAGCTTTGGGATCTGCTTGTCCAAACCACTCATCACTAGTTTTGCCATGGCGGTTCCCGCCTCGCCAACCCCTGGAAAGATCACTTTGTCGGCCGCCCCAATTTCTTCTTCACTGTCGCTTAAAATTGCGCTATAGCCAAGTCGTTCTATGGCAAACTTGATGCTTTGGATATTTCCCGCTCCATAATTTATGATCACGATATTCATAATATTCCTTTAGTTGACGGCAAGACCATTTTTTCCACATCGCGCTTTACCGCCATTTTGATCGATTTTGCAAAGGCCTTGAATATTGCCTCTATTTTATGGTGTTCATTGGTGCCTTCCGCTTTAATGTTCAAATTGGCCTTGGCCCCATCGGTAAACGATTTAAAGAAATGGTAAAACATCTCAGTGGGCATTTGCCCAATCATCTCCCGTTTGAATTCCGCATCCCAAACCAGCCAATTGCGCCCGCCAAAGTCGATGGCCACCTGGGCCAGACAATCGTCCATCGGCAAACAGAATCCATAACGTTCAATGCCCATTTTATCGCCCAATGCCTGCCGAACTACCTCCCCAAGCGCAATTGCGGTATCTTCTATGGTATGGTGTTCATCAACCTCCAAGTCTCCGTTTACCTTGATCTTCAGGTCCATTTGTCCATGACGGGCCAATTGGTCCAACATATGGTCAAAGAAAGCCAGGCCCGTTTCAATTTTGCTTTTCCCGGTGCCATCCAGGTTCAATTCGATCAGGATATCGGTTTCGTTGGTTTTACGGTGAATTTGGGCCGACCTGCCCTTCAATTTTAAAAAGGTGTAGATGCTTTCCCAATCATTGCTTTCAAGCCCGATATAAGCATCGAGTGCTTCACGTTTGACCGTAATTTCCTTGGTGCCCAAATTGGTATTGTCGTTAATAAAAATGCCCTTGGAACCAAGATTTTTGGCCAGCTCCATATCGGTCAACCGATCGCCGATCACGAATGAATTTGCCAAATCGTATTCCGTTGAAAAATATTCGGTCAACAGTGCGGTTCCAGGTTTACGGGTTGCGGCATTTTCATGTGGAAAGGTTCTATCGATCAGAACATTATCGAAAACTACCCCTTCGTTTTCAAATACCTTAAGTATAAAATTATGTACGGGCCAGAAAGCAGCCTCTGGGTGCGAGGCCGTTCCCAATCCGTCCTGATTGGTCACCATTACCAATTCAAAATCGAGTTCCTTGGCAATTTTCCCCAAGAACGTGAGTACCTTCGGATAAAAATCTATTTTATCAAAGGCATCTACCTGCTCGTCCTGGGGTTCCCTGACCATGGTACCATCGCGATCGATGAACAAAACGCGTTTTTTGTTGTTGGTGCTATTCATTGTCTATGGATTTTAAAACTGCTTTCAATTTTAGATTTTCTTCCGGCGTGCCTACCGTAAAACGAAGGGAATTCGAGCAAAGGGGCTGTGATGACCGATTTCTTACCACGATACCCTTTTGCAACAATTGTCGATAACGTTTTTCGGCATCGTCTACCTTGACCAGGATGAAATTGGAATCTGACGGGTAGACATGTTCCACAAAGCGCAATTGCCCCAATACAGATTCCAAAAGGGTACGTTGTTGCAATAATTCGGCTACTTCAGCTTTGACCAATTCCGTTTTGGCAATCCGATCTAAAGCGCGTTGTTGGGTGAGTTCGTTGACATTGTATGGGGGTTTGATCTTGTTGAGCACTTTGATGATCTCTGGGGAAGCCGTACAAATTCCCAAACGAATCCCTGCCAGCCCATAGGCTTTGGATAAGGTCTGGGCTACGACCAGATTTGGAAAATCGGCCAGTCGCAATATCCAACTTTCATTGGGGGCAAAATCGACATAGGCCTCATCAATGACTACCAACCCATTGAAATTGTTCAACAACGCTTCGATTTTGACGGCATCAAAACTGTTGGCCGTTGGATTGTTGGGGGAACAGAGGAATATTATTTTGGTATGGCCATCGATCCTTTTTAAAATTTGATCCACATCGGGCTGGAAATCCCGGCTTAAAACTACCTCTCGGTTCTCGATATTATTGATTCCCGCCAAAACCTGGTACATTCCATAGGTCGGGGGCAAAGTAATCACGTTATCCATCTTGGGTTCGCAAAAGGCACGGAACAAGAGATCCAAAACTTCATCGCTACCATTGCCCAAGAGTATCTGGTCGGTATCGATGCCAAGTCGCAAGGCCAAGACCGATTTCAAATTACGCTGTTGCGGGTCGGGATAACGGTTCACACCATTGTCAAAAGGGTTTTCGTTGGCGTCTAAAAACACCATCTCCGTTCCGTTGGCCACATATTCGTCGCGTGCCGAAGAATAGGGTTTTAAACCCATAACGTTTTCACGTACGATCTTGTCAATGTTGAAGCCTTTCATTCCGCAATGTCTTTAAGTCGTAAGGTTACGGCATTTTTATGGGCCTGCAGGCCCTCTGCCGCCGCCATGATCTCAATGGCCGGTCCTATTTTAAGCAATCCGCCTTCCGTGATTTTCTGGAATGTCATGCTTTTCATAAAACTGTCCAAATTTACCCCGCTATATTGTTTTGCATAGCCATTGGTAGGCAGGGTATGATTGGTGCCGGAAGCATAATCCCCTGCGCTTTCGGGAGTATAGTTTCCGAGGAAGACCGATCCGGCATTTTGTACGCCTTTTAGGTAAAGATCCTCGTTTCCTACACAGATGATATAGTGTTCCGGCCCATACTCATTGATCAAATCTATGGCATCGACATCGTTTTCCAAATAGATCAGTTTACTGTTGTCCATGGCTTTTTGGGCAATCAACTTTCTTGGCAGCAACTTGATCTGCGCGTCGATTTCCCGCTCCACCTTATCGATGAGTTGTTTTGAGGTGGAAACCAAGATAACCTGGCTGTCTGCACCGTGTTCTGCCTGGCTCAACAGGTCAGAGGCCACATAGGCCGCATTGGCGGTATCGTCGGCCACTACCAATAGTTCACTGGGTCCTGCCGGCATGTCAATGGCCACCCCGTATTTGGTTGCGATTTGTTTGGCCACGGTGACGTATTGGTTGCCAGGGCCAAATATTTTATAAACTTTTGGAATCGTTGCCGATCCGAATGTCATCCCGGCGATGGCCTGAATGCCGCCCAGCTTAAAAATTTGGGTCACGCCACATAAAGCTGCGGTAAAAAGGATGGCTGGATCAATGTTGCCCTCTCGATCTGGGGGCGTACAAAGCACGATTTCCTGGCAACCGGCAATTTTGGCCGGAATGGCCAACATTAAAATCGTTGAGAACAAAGGCGCGGTACCCCCGGGAATATACAGGCCGACTTTCTGGATTGGTCTTTTTTCCTGCCAGCAGCGTACCCCTTCCATGGTGTCCAATTCGATCCGAACTGTCTTTTGGGCCGTATGAAAGGCCTCGATATTGTTTTTCGCCAAGCGTATGGCCTTTTGTAATGGCTCGGGCACCATTTTGTCCGCATCTTCGAAGGCAGAACCGGGCACCCTAAAATCATCCAATCGAACACCGTCGAATTTTTCGGTATACTTTTGAATGGCCTTATCGCCGGTTCGTTGTACTTCCCCAAATATGGCCTCTACCGTAGCCTCCAATTCGTCAAGGGTTTGGGTAGGCCTCTTCAGTAACTTGAACCAGTCTTTTCTTGGGGGGTTGAAAATCTTTTTCATTACAGGACCATTTTTTCGATTGGACATACCAGGATACCTTCGGCCCCAGCTTCCTTCAGCTCATCGATCACTTCCCAAAATTTGTCTTTATTGAGTACAGTGTGCACCGAGCTCCATCCTTCTTCCGCCAAAGGCAACACCGTTGGACTTCTCATACCGGGCAGCAATTTCAAAATCCCATCCAATTTATCGTTGGGAGCGTTGAGCAATATGTATTTAGACTGTCTTGCCTGCAAGACCGACTTTATCCTGAACTGCAATTTTGAAAGGATCTGTCTTCTTTCGTCAGAAATTTTTGGGGAGACCGCCAAAACAGCCTCACTGGTGAGCATTACCTCTACCTCTTTGAGGTTGTTTTTGAAAAGGGTGCTGCCACTAGAAACAATGTCGCAAATTGCATCGGCAAGGCCAATATTTGGGGCGATCTCCACCGAACCATTGATGATGTGCAATTCGGCCGATACACCTTTTGCTTTTAAATATTGTTGAACCGTATTGGGATATGAAGTGGCGATACGTTTCCCCTGTAAATCCTGTATCGATTGGTATCTGATCGATTTGGGAACCGCTAGGGAAACCTTGCATTTGGAGAATCCAAGCTTTACTGCCACTGTGATGTCCTCTCCTTTTTCCACCAGCACATTTTCACCTATGATCGCAATATCAACAACCCCGTCCCGCAAATATTGGGGGATATCTCCGTTTCGGAGATAAAACACCTCCAACGGAAAGTTTCGCGAAGAAGCTTTCAGCTGATCTTTGCCATTATCGATGGAGATGCCACAGTCTTTCAGTATATCGAGCGATTCCTCATTGAGCCTGCCCGCTTTTTGTATGGCAATTCTAATTTTCATCATTTATAACTTTTTTGTTCCTTACGGTCATAATCTCTTTTAAAGTGGATTTGATCTGAATCATCCTTAAAAACAAAACCCGTTTGATTTCTCAAACGGGTTGTAAAATATGTTGTACTACGACAATACACTTTTACCTCGCTTGAGCGCAGTGGTAAAAATGATGATGTGTAGTTTTGTTTCTCATTGAGCCGTAAAATTAAAACATTTTGGCTTTCAAAAAAAGTCCGATGTAAAAATTATTAATTATTTCCCAGAATTATTGGCATACCGGTATCGCCACTACCTATGATTACTACTTTCGAATTGGGAGACTCGGCTAATTTCATAGTTGCTTCTATCCCTTTGTCCCTTAAAATTTGATCGTTCAGGGAGGCACTCAATATGCGGTTGGCATCCGCTTTTCCTTGGGCTTCAATACGTACTTTCTGTGCTTCCTTATCGGCGGTAACCAATCGGAACTCATATTCCAGCGACTCTTGTTCCTGCTTCAGTTTGCGTTCAATGGCTTCCTTTATTGTAGGGGGTAATGTTACATCGCGCACCAAAACGTCGTTGAGCTGAATATACTGCGGTTCGAGAATCTTCTTGGTTTCTTCGAAAATCTCATTTTGAATGGCGTCGCGCTTTGTCGAATATAACTGTTCTGGGGTATATCGACCTACAACGCTTCGGGTGGCAGAACGTATGGCCGGAATGATAACGCTGTTCAAATATTGTTCCCCTCTGGTTTGGTGCAACAAGCCAACGGTTTGGGCCTGAGGCTGATAGAGCACGGAAGCATCCAGTTTAATTTCCAAGCCGTTGGAGGATAAGACCGACATTTCCCTTTCGAAAAGTTCCTGTTGCCTTACGTTATAAGTAAATACTTTGTTCCAGGGCGCCACGATGTGAAATCCCTCTCCCAATGCGGGTTCATCGGTGACCACTCCATCCCCGAAGGTCTGGTAAAGCACGCCT
Source organism: uncultured Flavobacteriaceae bacterium (assembly GCA_963760375.1). Classification (GTDB taxonomy): domain Bacteria; phylum Bacteroidota; class Bacteroidia; order Flavobacteriales; family Flavobacteriaceae; genus Pelagihabitans. Next base: position 1,473,366 of record CAVXCS010000005.1, read on the forward strand.
GCCTCCCCGGAGCCTATGGTTACGGCCGATTTGGTTATTAGGATAATCAAGGCGATGATAATGAAGATTGCCGGTAGGGCAATTTTTGGTAATTTGTCCATTTATTCTATTTTTTTTTAAGTTAATCCGTTGTATTTCCTGATAAACCACTCTAAAGAAAGTGTGGTTACGATAATCCCCAATAAGTATCGAAAATCGATTAAAGGTACAACATTTTGTTCGCTTTTCTGTGTCGGAACAAACTGATCGGTATTGAGCAAATCACTTATCATCCGAGCCGTTTCCGAAGGAGCATAGGATTGACCTTCGGTACTCGCCGAGAATCGTTGCAATTTTCGGTAATCGCTCGATAACAATTGTTGCTCCAAATCAAAGTCCAGGATAACAAAGCGACCCGATTCCTTAAGGTCTTCGTTATCCACAAAGGCCGTAAATGCATATTCACCAGGAGACAGACCCGTTAAATCGGCTTCATAATAGCCGTTTTTAAGCAGCATGGGTATTTCCAATGGGGCTCCCGTTTTATTTTGTTTTAATTGAAGGATAATAGTCGCATTGGAATCGAAAATATAGGCCGCATCGAAATAAACCGCGGTAAGTTTCGCCTGATTGCTTCCCTCATAAACCGGTCGGTAGTCTACTGAAAACCTATTTTTGGACTTGTTGGTGGTTAGATAGAGCACCAATTTGCCCATGAATTCATCGAAGTTGTCAAAACTTTGGGAGTTGCGATACGATTGCATGCGCCATTTCCAAATGTTCTCGCCGAACAATACAGCCTCGCGCTCAGGGCTTGAAGACATCAACACCAACATCGGCTCTCCCATGTCTATCCCCTTGATGCGCTGGGTGATCAAAGTTTCATGGGACTTGTTAATTATGGCTTCTCCCAAATCGTTTTCCAAGGGCGGATAGTCTTCTATTGAAACCTCAGCGATATTGAATAAAGTAAATCCACGGTTGATCTGGGGAGTGACCTCTTCTGACTGGAAATAACTTTTATAAGTAAAACTGTTCTGAATCATATTCAAAAAGTTCCAATCGGTCTGCGGACCCGTAATCGTGAAAATATTTCCTTTTCTTTGTTTTAAATATTGGTAAATCGGTCGAAAGGAAGTCGTTGGCTGATACAGCACGAAAAGATCTGTTTCTTCCAAAGTATTCGGATTTACGGTGGGTTTCAAAACAGATACCGATCGTTGTTCATTGCTTTCAATGCTCTTTTTTATCGTCCCCAAATCGGGATGCAGGATTTCTGAAATAATGGCAACGTTGGTTTTTTCATCAATGACCTCTATGGCAAGTTGTCTTCGATTATTGACCGTATTCCTTTCATTTTCAATATTTTCTACCGATACTGAAATATTCTTCAATCCCACCGACCTGGCATCTACGAGGGTATTGATGGTTTTGCTATTCGCCGTTTTCGTAAAATTGATCTTTTCCCGATAAACCGATTTACCATCAAAAGCGATGTTGAGAGTGGTGGTTATGGAACCGTTACCTTCATAATTTACATATACCTCCAGCGGGAATTTATTGTTTAAAAAGGCATAGCGATTGGCAATGACTTGTGAGATGCGAAGGTCCTCATATCTGGTGGTGTCTCCCACAACAATGGAATATACCGGTCTGTTGAGGCTATTGGCGTAATACTCGTAGTCCTCGCCCAAGGTTTGATTGCCATCAGAAATCAGGACGATGGCTCCAGGGGACTTACCGGCGATGGCTTGGACCGATTTTAGCGCTTTCGTTATGTTAGTGTTGTTTTCATCGAAACTGAGACTGTCATTGGAATTCAAATCATCCCCAAAACCGTAAAACTGCACATTGAACCGCTCAGACAGCGCTTTGGCCTGGTTCAAGACCTCAAGGGTATTTTGCACATCGGCCTCTTTGACGGAAGACGAATTGTCGACAAGAACCCAAAGATTCGACTTTTCCAGAACGTATTTATTCCTTTTAAAAAGGGGATTGATCAATAAAAGTAAAAGGCCAAACCAACTTAAAAAACGAAGTGAAGAAAGCAAGATGCCTATTTTTCCAATTGCCTTACGTCTATATCGGTATTGAAAAAGGACAAGTCCCAAGGCCAGCATAGTGGCCAATATAATGAATGGTATGGTTTGTTGCATAAGCATGGGCATCCAAGGGTGTTTTTGGGTCTAGGAAGCCATTTATTAGGGGCCTGAATACAAATTTTGTATGGTCACCTTCAATATTGCCAGGTATTACAAAGGAAATGTTCAGGTAAGCATTCCCCCATCAACGTTCAATACTTGTCCGGTAATATAGGCCGACAGATCCGAGGCCAAAAACAAACAGGCATTGGCCACATCTTCAGGAGTACCGCCCCTTTTGAGTGGAATGCCATCGCGCCATCCCTGTACTACTTTTTCATCCAATTTATCTGTCATTTCGGTTTCAATAAAACCTGGCGCAATCGCATTGCAACGAATATTCCTAGATCCCAATTCCAATGCGACCGATTTGGTGAAGCCGATCATACCTGCCTTTGAAGCGGCGTAGTTGGTTTGGCCGGCATTCCCTTTTACACCGACCACGCTACTCATGTTGATAATGGACCCTTTTCGTTGTTTGAGCATGGTGCGCTGAACGGCCTTTGTCATGTTAAAAACCGACTTCAGGTTGGTTTCGATGACACTGTCAAAATCTTCTTCCCCCATGCGCATCAACAGGTTGTCTTTAGTGATGCCCGCATTATTGACCAACACGTCGATTCCCCCAAAATCTTCCAAAACTTTCGTTATGAGTTCCTCGGATTGCTCGAAACTGGCCGCATTGCTTTTATAGGCTTTGGCCTTCACCCCAATCGATTGCAATTTCTTTTCCAATTCCAGAGCCGGGGCTTCGCTAGAGCTAAAGGTAAAGGCAACATTGGCCCCATTTTCAGCAAAAACCTGAGCAATGCCCATACCTATGCCTCGACTGGCACCTGTAATGATCACATTTTTTCCTTCAAGTAGTTTCATGATATTTTTTATTGGTTCGGTGATTTATTTAAAGGTTGCCCTAGGTAAGGAACCCAAACAGCTGTGGGTCCTTTTTTTTGGAATAAACAAAAATCCATCGAACTAAAAGTAAGGACGATGGATAAAATGCAAGGCTTATTTTGATAATTTTTAACAAAATGGGGCGATTAAGCCATCACCTCTGCCACCTTTTTACCGATCTCGGCGGGGGAATCGACCACATGTATCCCACATTCCCTCATAATTCTTTTTTTCGCCTGGGCCGTATCGTCACTCCCACCCACAATGGCTCCGGCATGGCCCATGGTGCGTCCCGCAGGAGCGGTTTCCCCGGCAATAAAACCTACAATGGGTTTTTTGCTGCCACTGGCCTTATACCAATTTGCGGCATCGGCTTCCAATTGACCACCGATTTCCCCGATCATTACTACGCATTTGGTTTCCGGGTCGTTGATCAGAAGTTCAACCGCCTGTTTGGTGGTCGTGCCTATGATGGGATCCCCCCCTATTCCGATCGCCGTAGTGATGCCCAAACCTTGGCGAACCACCTGATCGGCAGCTTCATAGGTCAAGGTACCTGATTTTGAAACGATTCCCACATTTCCCTTTTTAAAGACAAAGCCTGGCATGATACCTACCTTGGCCTCCCCTGGCGTAATGACTCCCGGGCAATTCGGTCCTATCAAGCGGCAATCCATATTTTTTATGTAATTGGCGACCATCACCATATCAGCTACCGGAATCCCTTCGGTAATCGTGATGATCACTTTGATTCCGGCACTGGCAGCCTCCATAATGGCATCGGCAGCAAAAGCAGGTGGCACAAAAATAATCGTGGTATCTGCCCCAACTTTTTTGACTGCTTCCTCCACCGTATTAAAAACAGGTTTGCCCAAGTGTTCCTGCCCTCCTTTGCCAGGGGTAACACCCCCAACCACATTGGTTCCGTATTCTATCATTTGTTCGGCATGGAATGTACCTTCACTGCCTGTAAAGCCTTGTACTATGATTTTGGAGTTTTTATTGACTAGGACACTCATTTCTATTGGGTTTTCTGGTTTACGTATTTCTTTTCAGGGTCGGGTATTTTTCTCAATGAAGCAAAAATATGGGTTTATCGATGATTTTTAAAGCAATGGTGCCGATTATTCCTCCAATCGCTTCAATATATCCGGAATCATCTTGGCATACGCCATTTGTTTCAATTTCTCCCTAGATTCTTCAATGGGGGTGCCGAAATAGCTTTTGCCTCCGGCCACCGATTTTGTTACTCCAGTCTGTCCCATGATTACGGCTTTTTTTCCAATGGTGATACCGCTGGTGGTGCCAACTTGTCCCCATAAGGTCACTTCGTCCTCGATCACCACACAACCGGCGATGCCGGTCTGTGAAGCGATCAAACATTTTTCACCGATGACCGTATCGTGGCCTACATGGACCTGATTGTCCAATTTGGTTCCCTTTTTTATCGTTGTATCTCCGGTAACGCCTTTATCTATGGTACATAAAGCCCCTATTTCAACATAATCCTCCAGAATTACCCGACCCCCTGATTTTAGCTTATCGAAACCCTCTGGCCGGTTTTTGTAGTAAAAAGCATCAGATCCCAAAACCGAGCCGGAATGAATGACCACGTGATTACCGATCACACAATTGTCGTAAATGGAAACATTGGCATGGATCAAGCAGTCATTTCCTATGACCACATTGTTGCCGATAAAGGTATTTGGTTGCACTATTGTGTTATTTCCAATCTTGGCGGATTTCGCGATCAGCCCATTTGCTTTGGTAAATGGTTTAAAAAATTCGGTGAGCTTGTTGAAATCACGAAAAGGATCTTCGGATATCAAAAGCGCCTTGCCGTCGGGACAATCGACTTTCTTATTGATCAAAACAACGGAGGCCACCGAGTTTAAGGCCTTATCGTAGTACTTAGGATGATCCACGAATACGATATCGCCATGGGTTACGACATGAATTTCATTCATTCCTTGAACCTCAAAGTCATCCTTTCCTACATATTCGATATCGAGTATGGCTGCAATTTGCTTTAGGGGATATGGACTTGGGAACTTCAATGTTTTATATTTTGATTATGATTTCAGCCATTAAGATTACCCTATGGGAAAGATCGGCATCTGACTTCTTTCGTGGCTATTCTTTGACCCTTTCCATATAATTTCCCGTTGCGGTATCGATCTTTATTTTGTCTCCCTCATTGATAAAAAGAGGAACGTTGACATTGGCCCCGGTCTCCACCTTGGCTGGCTTGGTGGCGTTGGTGGCCGTATTTCCCTTTACCCCAGGTTCTGCATAGGTAATCTCCAGCACCACACTTGCTGGCATATCTACCGATAAGGGCATGCTATCCTCTGTATTGAACAAGATGGTGACCACCTCGCCTTCCTTCAAAAGATCAGGGGCATCCAAGGTGCTTTTCTGAAGGGTAATTTGGTTGTAATCATCGGTGTTCATAAAATGGTAGGTCTCTCCATCGGCATACAAAAATTGATAGGATCGGGTCTCCACCCTTACGTCCTCAATTTTATGGCCTGCGGAAAACGTATTGTCCAGAACCTTTCCATTGGTCACACTCTTGAGTTTGGTGCGAACAAAAGCCGGACCTTTTCCGGGCTTGACATGCAAAAACTCGATGATTTTATAGATGTCGTTATTGTAACGGATGCATAATCCTTTTCTAATATCTGATGTTGATGCCATAAATAAATTTAGGTTGTACTGAAATAGCCTTTCATGATGCCTCGTTGCGAATCCCTTATAAATTGAAGGATTTCATCCCGTTCCGGCGTTGCTTCCATTTCGGCTTCTATGATTTGAACTGCTTGTGAATTGTTATAATTTTTTTGATAAAGGATCCTATAAATGTTCTGTATCTCACGGATCTTTTCTGACGCAAAACCCCGTCTTCGCAAACCAACCGAATTGATACCGACATAGGATAAGGGCTCTCTCGCCGCTTTTACATAGGGCGGCACATCCTTTCGAACCAATGAACCCCCGGTAACAAAGGCATGTTGCCCGATCGACACGAACTGGTGCACAGCCACCAAACCGGCCAAAATAACATTGTCCCCAATGGTGACGTGGCCCGCTAGGGTAGAATTGTTCGAGAAAATACAATTGTCGCCCACCACACAGTCGTGGGCCACATGGCAGTAGGCCATGATCAAACAATTTTTGCCGATCACGGTCTTGTTTCTGTCGGAAGTGCCCTTATGGATGGTGGCGCATTCCCTGATCGTCGTATTGTTTCCGATGCTCACCGTCGTTTCTTCCCCATCATATTTCAAATCTTGCGGCGGGGCGGAAATAACCGCGCCTGGAAAAATATTGCAGTTCTTGCCAATTCTGGCCCCTTCCATGATGGTCACGTTCGAACCGATCCAGGTACCATCACCTATGGTAACATTATTGTGTATCGTGGTAAATGGTTCGACCACTACATTTTTTGCAATTTTTGCGCCAGGATGAATGTAGGCAAGCGGTTGGTTCATGCTAGTTTTTTTTGACTATTTGAGCCATCATTTCGGCCTCGCATACCAAACGGTCATTGGCATAGGCATAAGCTTGCATGTGACATATTCCCCTACGAATTGGGGAAATGAGACTGCAGTGGAAAATAAGCGTGTCTCCAGGCAGTACTTTTTGTTTGAACTTCACATTATCGATTTTCATAAATAAGGTGAGGTAATTTTCTGGATCGGGAACCGTACTCAAGACCAAAATACCCCCTGTCTGCGCCATGGCTTCCACTTGGAGCACGCCGGGCATCACGGGTGCGCCTGGAAAGTGGCCTACAAAGAAAGGTTCGTTCATGGTCACGTTTTTCATGCCGACAACGTGAGAATCCGACAATTCCAATATCCTATCGATCAGAAGAAAGGGAGGTCTGTGCGGCAACATCGCCATGATTTGATGGATGTCCATCAAAGGAGGTTGGCTTAAATCGTATTTGGGAACATTGTTTCTTTTCTCCAATTTAATGATTTTGGATAGCTTTTTTGCGAATTGTGTGTTGACATAATGCCCCGGTTTATTGGCAATAACCTTACCGCGAATCCGGGTTCCGGCCAAGGCCAGATCACCGATGACATCCAATAGCTTATGCCTCGCCGCCTCATTGGGATGGTGCAGTGTAAGGTTGTCCAAGATGCCATTTGGCTTCACCGAAAGTTTTTCCTTGCCAAACGCCTTTTCCAACTTTTTCATGGTGTTCTCCGAAATCTCCTTATCGACATAAACGATGGCGTTGTTCAAATCTCCACCCTTTATCAATCCGTTTTCCAATAACATTTCGAGTTCATGAAGAAAACTGAAGGTTCGGGCATTCGCAATTTCGGACTTAAAATCACACATATGGTCCAAGGTTGCGTTTTGCGTGCCCAACACCTTGGTGCCAAAATCGACCATTGTAGTAATTTGGTACTCATCGGACGGGATTATGGTGATTTCGCTGCCACTGACCTCGTCCCTGTAATTGATTACCTCCTTCACGACATATTCATCTCTATCCGCTTCCTGCTCCACCGATCCGGCAATTTCCAAGGCTTCGACAAAATATTTGGAAGACCCATCCATTATTGGAGGTTCGGGGGCATTCAATTCTATAAGGATATTGTCGATGTCCATGCCTACGAGCGCAGCCAATACATGTTCGGAGGTCTGTATTTTCACCCCCATTTTCTCCAAGTTCGTACCGCGTTGCGTATTTACAACGTAATTGGCATCCGCTTCAATGGTAGGCTCGCCTTCCAAATCTACGCGCTTGAATACATAACCATGGTTCTCAGGTGCGGGAACGAATTTCATGGTAACATCTTCGCCCGTATGCAGGCCTACCCCTTTCAGGATGACCTCTTTGCCTATTGTCTTTTGTTTCTTTGTTTGGGTACTCACTGTCCAACTTTTTTTTCCAGTTCGTTTATTCGTTTCGTAATTTTGGAAAGATTTTTAAAATGGACGTAAGATTTATTAAAATCGCCATAACTGAGCGCTGGCGACCCCTGTAAAACCTCATCATCCTTCACATTTCTGCCAATCCCCGACTGTGCCTGAATCTTTACACGGTCGCCGATCGTGATGTGGCCTACGATACCCACCTGCCCTCCAATCATACAATGCTTCCCGATTTTGGTAGATCCCGCAACCCCGGTTTGGGCTGCAATTACGGTATGTTCGCCAATTTCTACGTTATGCGCTATCTGAATTTGGTTATCGAGTTTTACCCCTTTCCTTAAAATCGTAGATCCCAAGGTAGCGCGATCGATGGTGGTTCCGGCCCCGATATCGACATTATCTTCCAAAACCACATTGCCTGTTTGGGGTATTTTGCTGAATTCCCCATCTTTTCCAGGCACAAAACCAAAGCCATCAGCGCCCACTACCGCGCCGCTATGAATCACACAATTATTGCCAATTACGGTTTCGGAATAAATCTTTGCTCCCGCGAAGACCACTACGTTGTTACCCATCACCACATTATCGCCAATGTAAACATTAGGATAGATTTTCACATGGTCACCAAGCCTCACATTACTGCCCAAATAGGAAAATGCGCCTAAATAAAGTCCTTCTCCAAAAGATGCCGATTCAGACCTATAAACCGGTTCTTCGATACCTAGCTTGTTGCTTTTGACTTGGTCGTAATAGGCCAATAATTTTGAAAACGATTTATATGCATCATCGACCTTGATCAATGTCGTTTCCAGTAATTGTTCTGGAACGAAGTCTTTGTTCACGATGGTGATCGAAGCTTTGGTGGTATAGATATGGGAAGTATATTTCGGATTTGCAAGAAAGGTCAAGGAGCCATGAACACCTTCCTCGATTTTGGCCAACTTATGAACGGCAATATCTGGGTTTCCTTCCAGTTCGCCTTCCAAAATCCCCGCAATTTGGCCCGCCGTAAAAATCATGGGAACAAAAGTAAGAAAAATTGTTATACCGCATCTTTGGGGTAACACATATAATATTTGGTCACTGTTTTGGATAGTGCCTTTAAATTCAAATGGTCGGAGGCCTTTGCCACATCCACCAATTTACCATTGCCCTTAAGGATAAATATGTTCTGGCGTTCTTGGTCATAGGCTTTGTTTTCAATTTTATCGGAGAACACGAAATAGGCTGTCTCCTCATTTGTGAGTTGATGTTTTTTCTTGAACTGTTCAAAGTATTTTGTTAATCTCGCGGCTTCAGGCGGCTTACTTTTTAGTTTGATATCCAAGAGCTGTCGATTGAGCAACATGGCGCTAAGCTTTGACAAGACAAAATCTTCATGGTGTTGCCATTTTTTTAAGGCTGCAATAATGTCAATATCATCCAAAAGCGAGAAACGATGTAGCACTTCTCCATCGAAATTGGTTTTGGTAATTTGATGACTTAGAAAAAAGTATAACGTTTCACTGCAAGAAAGGTCTTGACCCAAATGAAATAATTCCTTGGCCCTTCTTAAGGTACGGATCAACAACTGTTCTGCCACCAAACCTGTTTTATGCAGATAGACTTGCCAATACATAAATCTCCGGGCCATCAAAAATTTTTCGACGGAATAAATACCCTTCTCCTCTACCACCAGATTCCCATCCACAACGTTCAACATGGTAATCAATCTTTCAGCATTGATGTTTCCCTCGGCCACCCCGGTATAAAAACTATCTCGCTTCAGATAATCCATTCGGTCCATGTCGAGTTGGCTGGAGACCAATTGGTTCAAAAAGGGTTTCGGATGGTTTCCAGTAAAAATCGCTATGGCCGTAGTTAAACTTCCGTTAAACTTAGCATTTAACGCTTTCATGAACAGCAGTGAAATCTGTTCGTGATCGATGTTTTCAACGATGCTATTTTCCATGGCATGGGAAAAGGGACCATGACCGATATCGTGCAATAGTATGGCCGCCAAAAGACCTTGTTCTTCATCGACATCAATGGCAATTCCTTTAAGGCGAAGCAGTTGTATCGCTTGCTGCATCAAATGCATGCTGCCCAATGCATGATGAAACCGCGTGTGATGTGCCCCAGGATATACCAAATAAGAAAGTCCCATTTGGGAAATCCGCCTTAGCCGTTGAAAGTATGGGTCGGCAATCAGATCAAAAATGAGCGTATTGGGAATACCAATAAATCCGTAAATTGGATCATTGAAGATTTTGAGTTTACTTGACGGCATCAATTTAAATGGCTTAAATGTTTAACTCCTATTCGGTAACCGCGGGCAAAGTTATGCAATTGCAATGAGACCCTAAGGGAAGTATTGAATGCTTTGTCCCTAAATGAAAAAGCGTTGAATAACGCTTCCGATTTTCATAAAATAATCGTGAACATGAACAAGATAACAATTTTGTGGGTCGATGATGAAATCGATCTTTTGAAACCGCATATACTGTTCCTCGAAGGTAAAAATTATGAGGTCATTCAATGCCGAAGTGGACAAGAGGCCTTGGAAGAACTCGTAAATAGTAAGGTCGATATCGTTTTTTTGGACGAGAATATGCCCGGTATTTCGGGATTGGAAACCTTGAGTGAAATCAAACAAATGGATGCTTCGTTACCCGTTGTGATGATTACCAAGAGTGAGGAAGAATTCATTATGGAGGAGGCCATAGGATCAAAAATTGCCGATTATTTGATAAAACCGGTCAACCCGAACCAAATTTTGCTTTCCCTCAAGAAAAACCTGGACCACTCCAGGTTGGTTTCTGAAAAAACGACGAGCAACTATCAGCAGGAATTCAGAAAAATAGCAATGGACCTTTCTATGGTGAGAACCCATCAAGAATGGGCAAATCTTTACCGAAGGCTCGTTTACTGGGAGATGCAATTGGAAGAAATAGAGGACGCCGGGATGTTCGAAATTCTGGAATCACAAAAGATAGAGGCCAACAATCAGTTTGGAAAGTTCATCGATCGAAATTATGCCGAATGGTTTGAAGATCCGGAAGGTCCCATTATGTCGCACACCCTGTTTAAAGAAAAGGTTGTTCCAGAACTAAAGGAGGCTGCAGTTCTTTTGGTGATAATAGATAATTTAAGGTATGATCAATGGCTGGCTTTTGAAGACTCCATGGCATCCTCATATAAAAAAATCAAAGAAGAATCGTATTACAGCATCCTTCCAACTGCCACGCAATATGCCAGGAATGCTATATTTTCAGGATTGACCCCTTTGGACATGCAAAAAAAGTACCCGGATTGGTGGAAAAACGATAACGATGAAGGGGGTAAAAACTTATTTGAAGACAAATTTCTTGAGTCGCAGATTAAACGATTAGGTCTTGACATAAAGTGGGAATACCATAAGATCAACAACTTGAAGCAGGGTAAACAGTTATCGCAAAACTTCAAATCGCAAAAAGCCAATGACCTTACTGTCATCGTATATAATTTTGTGGATATGCTTTCCCATTCAAAAACAGAAATGGAGGTAATCAAAGAGCTGGCTGGCAATGATAAAGCCTACCGTTCTTTGACCAAAAGCTGGTTTCGGAATTCCCCGCTACTCGAAATCATACAACAGGCCCAAGTCTTGGACATGAAATTGATCATTACAACTGACCATGGCACCATTAATGTCAAACAGCCTTCAAAAGTTATTGGTGACAAGGAAACCAGTTTGAATCTTAGATATAAGACAGGGCGCAGCCTCACTTATGATGAAAAGGATGTTTATGAAGCAAAGGACCCTAGAAAGATTCATTTACCAAGCATCAATATGAGCAGTTCCTTTATTTTTGCCAAAAACGACCTGTTTTTTGCCTATCCGAATAATTACAATCACTATGTCAGCTATTACCGTAACAGTTATCAGCATGGTGGTGTTTCCCTGGAGGAGATGATCATCCCCTTTATCGTTTTGCAGCCTAAATGAACTTTTGATCTGAAACACTGAAAGCCATTGTAATCATGAAAAAAATAGTGCTGATTTATCACCTTCTTTTTGTCACGATGCTTTGTGCCCAAACACAGAACGTCAGCGGCGATATAATGGATACTTCTGCTTATTTGGAAAGCTTGACCAATCCCATTTACGATAAGATTGAAGGTACCCCTTACTTACAAGAAACATTTGTCGCAGCAAGAATAAATGGGGCGGTAGAAACAAAGTTCGTTCGCTTCAATGCGTTTGACAATGCCATTGAGATTAACCTTGGCAATGGACAAATGATGATTTTGGACAAAAGAACGACTTATCTTATCGATGTTTTGGACGGTAGTAATAGGGTTTATCAAACCCTATCGTATCGCAATGATGCAGGTCAAATTGAAATGAGTTTTTTCGAGAGGATCCATGAGGATGAAATGTTTGCCCTTTACCTGAAAGAAAGGGTAAAACTGGTTCGGGGCGTTAAGGACCAACAGGCTTATGGGGGCGACAAACCTGATAATTTTTTAAAGGTCAACAACGTATATTTCATCAGCAATTTTAGGTCAAAAACACCAGATTTACTTGAGGTGCCGCGCAAAAGGAAAGACTTTTACAAATTATTCCCTAAGCGCGAAAAAGAAATTGAAAAGTTTGTTAAGGACAATAAATTGGATGTGAATGCACCTAAAGACATCTCAACAATTTTTGAATATTATCTGGATACCGAATAGAGATGAATAATCGATTTTTGGATTTTTGTGCATTGGTTATCACACGGTAAAATTTCGAGATGCAAAAGAAGGTTTATAAAGAAACGCAAATACGGGAAATCGCCAAGTTTGTCATTAATTCGTCCCGCTCAAAAATAATCTGTCTCAGCGGTCCGATGGGTGTGGGCAAAACCACCTTGATCAAAGGTTTGGTACAAGAATTAGGCAGTACGGATGCCGTTAGCAGTCCGACTTTCGGCATTGTCAACGAATATCATGGGGCCAACAACGAACTTTTGGCATTCCATTTCGATTTCTATCGTCTTGAAGCGGAATCGGAGGCGTTAGACCTTGGTTTAGACGATTATCTGAACCAGGATGTATGGATTTTCATCGAATGGCCCGAAAAAATCCCTTCCCTCATCCCAGAAAAGGCAAGCCATTTATTTTTAGAGCTTAAGGACGAGCATACAAGGAGTCTTCGTTTGGGCTAAATTTCTATTCAACCTGAACTTATCCCTAATCACTTCACTACCAAATACATATCGTAAAAATGGAGCTATTTTCATGGTACTTCGGTAGATTATGCGACAATCGATGAACGGTACAATATTCGATGAAATGTTCACTTTTCACGATAAAATGTAAAGTTTTAACGATAAAATGCATTTTCTTCCCTGCAATTTTCTTACATTTACCTAGAATATTTGTCCGATTTCTAACTTAAACCTATAGAAAATGAAAAAAATTTTAATCTCAGTTATGGCCGTAACGTTTGTTTTAGCCGCATCTATGTCTTCCTATGCGATTCCCGATCATAATAAATCACATGTTCCAGGGGTTGAAAAGAGTAAAGTTAGGACCGAACCAAAGAGAAACTAATTAGTAAGCACACATTTTTACTTTTAGGGACAATCAACAGTTGTCCTTTTTTTATACTTTTTTTTCATTTTAATCGTTAGCACTACAGAATACTGTAGTAGGTTGATGATTAATAATGATAAGAAAAAGAGGTATAAAGAAAAGAATGGTTTTTGATTCATTTGTAGTTTTTTTTATTGCTGTTACACCTTTCTTATACAAAATCTATGACTATTTGCCAAAAAAGATTCCGAATGCGACTATTTCTTTGTTTGGATTGGAAATTGACAGTAATGGTTTGAAGATGTTTCCACTTACATCTGGTTTCTTTCAGTTAAAATAATTCCTCTTTATCTTATTGATAATATGGTTTTTTACCTCCAGAGACTGGTGGTATCACATTTTATTGATTCCTATCGCGATGTTTGCGTTTCAATTATTTGAAGCATTTTATTCGATCAGGATGATTATGTGGATACAGAAAATATATGGTGGCTTTTACCGGTTTGTATGGTCGTAATTCCGTTTGTATACTTTATCCGAATCAAGCTTTACGACAAATATGTCCATGGCATAGACTTGGAAGCCATGGAGGCGGAATTGGAGGCGATCAAAAAGAAACAGGAAAACAGGTTGTCGGTAGAAAGGGAAAATAAAATGGAAAGCACCAAAAGCAACAAGAGTAACACCTACGAATACAAAACACTTTCCGAAAGGCTCGAATACGGACTATCCACCCAAAATATCGAGAATTATTTCAAACGCTTTATGGAAAGCCTCAGAAGCCTTTTGCACCTGCGATTTTAGAGGCCTTGTTGTACTTTACAACCGGATTTGACTTAATGCCGCAATTCAATAAATTATCGTAATTTTACTTGAAACGTAGCCCTTTTCGGTAAGTAGTACTCCGTATGAATCAACCCAGCTCACCCTTTAGTAAACAGCAGTTGCTCCCCCAAGAAGAAACTTTGGAAATCCTTAGACAGAAGCGCGAGTTGTTTATCGGGATTCCCAAGGAAAATCAATATCAGGAAAAACGGATTTGCTTGACCCCCGATGCAGTGAACGCCATCACGGCACATGGCCACCGGGTATTGATCGAAGCAGGTGCGGGGGTAGGCGCCCATTTTTCCGATACCGATTATACCAATGCAGGGGCTGAGGTGAGCAGGGATACCAAAAAAATATTCGGTTGCCCCCTTATACTAAAGGTTGAACCGCCCACACTGGCCGAAATCGAAATGTTGAATCCCCAGACAACCATCATCTCGGCGCTTCAAATCAAGACCCAAAACAAACAATACTTTGAACACTTGGCCAAAAAACGGATTACGGCCATTGCATTTGAATATATCAAAGATGAAGATGGCAAATTTCCTGCAATTCGTTCCCTCAGCGAAATTGCGGGAATCGCATCTGTGCTGATCGCCTCAGAAATCATGGCGGCAACAAATAAGGGTAATGGACTCATGTTCGGAAACATTAGTGGGGTTCCTCCCGTAGAGGTGGTCATTATTGGGGCAGGAACCGTTGGGGAATTCGCGGCAAGATCGGCCATTGGCCTGGGGGCCAACGTGAAAATATTCGATAATTCCCTTACCAAACTGCGCAATATCCAAGCCCGGCTTAGACAAACGGTCTATACCTCCACCATTCAGCCAAAAAATCTCTTAAAATCCCTCAAAAGATGTGATGTGGCCATTGGTGCCATAAGGGGAAGAGATCGGTCGCCAGTGGTTGTTTCCGCCACCATGGTGGAACATATGAAAAAAGGGGCCGTAATCATAGATGTTAGCATCGATATGGGGGGTTGCTTCGAAACTAGTGAGGTGACCAACCATAACAAGCCCACAGTAGAAAAATATGGCGTAATTCATTACGGCGTGCCCAATATACCTTCACGCTATCCCAAAACCGCATCGGTATCCATCAGCAATATCTTTACCCCATATTTACTCAAATTGGGAGAGGAAGGTGGACTGGAAAATTCGCTTCGATTCGATAAAGGCCTCCGTAACGGACTCTATATGTACCACGGGATTCTTACAAACAAATCGGTTGGAGAATGGTTCGACCTGCAATACAGCGATATTAACTTTCTTATTTTTTGATATGGCATTTTTAAAACGATTGGGTTTTTACCTTATCGGCTTTTCCGTTGGCGTTTTTTTTCTTGCCATCTTTTTTAAAAAAAAATCTGAAGAAACGGGCGTTTATTTCTGTTATTTTCCAAATTGTAGGACCTTAAAAGACATACGTTCCAAGCCCCTATCTTATTCCGAGGAAATACGAACAAGACTGCAAAACAAAGATCTTGATTCCATAGCGATCGACAACCTTTTGTTGGATGGAGATGTCGATTTTGCTAAAAGCAATACCAGTTCGGTACCTTGCAAAACCTATTACATCAGGGGAATTGTAAAAGAAAAGAACGCCGTACTGGAAGTTCGGAATTGTGAAAACGAGGCCATAGTGGAAAGCATAGTGTATTAAATCCGAAACTTCCAGCGTCTAAATTTTGCGCCGTTTCCTTTCTCTTTTTAATAGGGCCAATTCCCTACTGGTCTGTCCGGCCACTGAAGTGTTCTCCTCCGCCCTTCTGATCAAGTAGGGCATTACATCGCGTACAGGTCCAAATGGTAAATATTTGGCCACATTATAACCATGGGCAGCCAAATTATAGGAAATATGGTCGCTCATGCCATAAAGTTGTCCAAACCATATTCTTGGATCACTGTTACTGATTTTATTATCCCGCATCAATTGCAGCATGCGGTAGGTACTATCCTCGTTGTGGGTGCCTACGAACAATGAGATAGTCTTGATATGTTGGACCATGAAGGCTACGGCAGTATTGAAATTATCATCGGTTTCCGCCTTGTTGGCGCAGATAGGGGTTCGATATCCTTTCTCCGCTGCCCTTTCGTTTTCTTTTTCCATGTAAGCGCCCCGCACCACCTTGATCCCTATCTTAAAACCTTCCTGCTCGGCTTTCTGATACAGTTTTTTTAAATAATCCATCCGATCCCATCGGTACATCTGAACCGTATTGAATACGATGGCCTTTTCCATATTGTATTTGCGCATCATCTGCTCCACCAAGGTATCGGCGGCATCCTGCATCCAGCTTTCTTCCGCGTCTATAAGCAAAGAAACCCCTAAATCGAAGGCTTTTTTACAGGTCTTGTCAAATCGGGCCACTACCCTATCCCACTCTTTTTTTTCATCCACATGAAGTACTTTGCCAGCGCCTATTTTCTTGAATAATGCAAATCGTCCAAAACCAGTAGGCTTAAATACCGCAAATGGTATGGCTTCTCTTGCCTTCACAAAATCAAGAAGTTCGAGCACCTTCTTTAAAGTGCTGTCCAGGGGATCTTCTTCTTCCTTCCCTTCTACCGAATAGTCGAGAACTGATGACACGTTTTTGGTCCACATTTTATCCACCACCCCCATGCAATCGACCTCATTGACGCCGCCACAGAAATGATCGAATACGGTGGCCCTTATCAACCCGTCTACGG
Source organism: uncultured Flavobacteriaceae bacterium (assembly GCA_963760375.1). GTDB lineage: Bacteria > Bacteroidota > Bacteroidia > Flavobacteriales > Flavobacteriaceae > Pelagihabitans. The sequence goes on from CAVXCS010000005.1 coordinate 1,490,335, forward strand.
GAAGATGGGCTTTGATGGCAAAGTTGGTCATGGCAGTGCCAATGCGCACCAAGGGCTCATTGGCTATCATCTTAAAAAGGAAATAGGCCCTTTCAAGTTCCGAGTCCGTTTTCAGCGCAAATGCGGTGGCGGTATCCTCAAATATGTGGTCCATTGAATGTATTTATTAGAAGGGTCAAAGATAAACACTGCAAAAACATTCCATTCATTAAAAATTACCTTTATTTTGTGCCTTTGAACAATATTCGGTTTTACCATGCAATCAATACCCACCCCATCATATACGGTTCATTTCAATGATACCGCGTATAAAGCTATAAATAAACACCTTGGCAAAAGTCGATATTCCAAAATATTCATTTTGGTTGATGAAAATAGCCACAATTGTTGCCTACCCAAGTTTATGTCTCAGCTCAACGGCGATGTGGAAGTCGAGATTATTGAAATTGAATCGGGGGAAATCAATAAAAATATTACCATCTGTACCCATGTTTGGGAAGCGCTTTCGGAATTGGACGCCGATCGAAAAAGCCTGTTGATCAATTTGGGCGGTGGCGTCATTACCGACATGGGCGGCTTTATTGCCTCGACCTTTAAAAGGGGTATTGACTTTATCAATGTACCTACCACCCTCCTATCGATGGTCGATGCCTCGATCGGTGGCAAAACCGGGGTCGACCTAGGTACATTGAAAAACCAAATTGGCGTCATCAATCATCCGATCATGGTATTGGTAGTGAGCGATTTTCTCAAAACCCTCGACGATCGACAAATGCAGAGCGGTTTTGCCGAAATGCTCAAACATGGTTTAATTCAAGACAGGAACTACTGGAATGAACTCAGGGAAGTAAAGGATTTTGAACAAATTGACCCGCTGATTTATGAATCGATTTCCATCAAAAACAAAGTGGTACTTGAAGACCCGACCGAACAAGGTCTTAGGAAAATCCTAAATTTCGGTCATACCCTTGGACATGCCATCGAATCATATTATTTGGCTCATGAGGATAAATTGCTATTGCACGGTGAGGCAATCGCGGTAGGCATGATATTGGAATCCTGGCTCTCAAACGAATTGCAAGGGTTGCCACAACAAGACCTTGAAGTTATCAAGCAAACTTTTCTTAGGCGCTATCCAAAAATAGCTTTCTCCGAACATGAAATCGAACAGATTCTCGATCTTCTTAAATTCGATAAAAAAAACGCCTTCGGGCAAATCAATTTTGTCTTGTTGCGAAATATCGGAAATCCCGTTATTGACGTCCAAATTGAAAACAAATTACTACATCGGGCGTTCGCTTACTACTCGGAATAATACCTACATATACTAAAATTGCACTTTGACAACTCTTTGGTACCTCCAAAGAAAATAAACCATAGTTTAGAATCAGCTATAGGTTGCCACCTTTAAAAATCGTAGTTGTGCCGTTGACCTAGGCTATCAAACGGAAACAGCAACATCCCCTTTTAACCAAAGGGCTTAAATAACCTACTTATGATACGCAGACTTGTAGATTACAAAAAACTCGACCATGAACTGGCCGTATTGTTGATAGAAACCTATCCGGATGGTTATGGTGATGAGGATATCATTTGCTTTAAAAATGCCAGTGGTGAATATGTGGAAGCGGTTGAAATAAAAACGGCCGATACGGTTTATTTGGTCAAAATAAGCAAAAGCTTGGCAAACTTCATTTCCAATTTCGAAGATAACATGGAAAAGGAACTGGAAGACAAACCTGAACCCGTTCTAGAGGAGGTAGATTCGTTCGATATGGATGTCGATCTTTCGGAAAACGACATGGATGAGGAAATGGACTATGAGTGATTAAAGGTACCGCTCCCTGATCACGTCCCTATGGTGCTTTTGATGCCCAAGCATCACAAATCCCAAGGCGGCAACACTCATCTTAAAACCGTTGGCCGTGCCCCATCTCTTCAAAATGACTTCATCAAATGAAGTAAACAGGGCAATACTTGATTTTCGAATACTGCTATATTCTTCAACAATACTTTCTTTACTTCTTCCATTCGCATTCGATTCCGGAACATATTTATCTTGGTCGAATCCAGGTATGGGAGTACTATCGTTACGCCCAAATCGCAAGGCCCTATATTGAAAAATGCGTTCTGTATCCAACACATGTAAAAGCACCTCTGCTATGGTCCATTTATCCAACCCATAGGCATAAGTCCATTTTTCATCCGGAATGCTATGGATGAATTCAGGAAAATTACCCAATTGATTTTGCATCATTACCAACAAGTCGACGTCTCCAAGCTTATCTATATAAGTCTGATAATACGGATTATAATCGGTACTCGTCAATGCTATGGATCGCATAAAGCTGAAATTGAATAAATTTGAAATTCATGAAAGTTTAAAGAAATAGCAAGCTGCCCTATAATTCGTTAAAAATCATATGCATCAACCGTTTCTTGTCATTGATGCTCTCCTCCAGCGAAATCATGGTCTCCGTTCTGCTGATACCGTCGATGTCGTCGATTTGAAATATGATATTTTTGGCATGGTTGGTATCTTTGGCCCGAATCTTACAGAAAATATTGAATTTACCCGTGGTAATATGTGCAACAGTAACATTGGGTATCTGTTCGAGTCGTTCCAATACAAATTTGGTTTGGTGTGTTTTTTCCAAGAAAATACCCACATAGGCAATGAAGGCATACCCCAATTTTACGTAGTCCAGCGTCAATGAAGAACCTTTTACAATACCGGCTTCTTCCATCTTTTTCACGCGCACATGCACGGTCCCTGCCGAAATCAACAATTTCTTAGCGATATCCGTGAAAGGAGTTCTGGTATTGTCAATTAACATGTCCAGAATTTGATGGTCTATCTCATCCAATTTTACTTTTCCCATTTTAACGATATTTTTGCCAAAAATAAGAAATTAAGAAATTATATTCAGTAAATCTTAATATCTTTTAACGAAAATGTAATGAAACGTAGATTTTTTCCAAAATATTACAGACATTAGATTACGATTTCTGACCAAAAAGACTGACTTTTTAACATTTTCAAGGCCATCGGGTCAGCACAGTCAAAGGTTTTATGTCCATAATGAATACCACCATTGCCCAGTACCTCAATATTGGAGATGAATTCAATGGTGTTGCCCACCAACTTTTCTTGAAAAAGGATACCCAAATTTGAGCCCTTCCTGTATTTGGGACTCGCGTGATGTGCATTTTTGATCAAGATATCGAAAAATAGTTTGTTGTTTTCAGGAATCAAAAAGTAGTCGTCTGCCACAAAATCATCCAATTTATCTCTTGCAAGAGTTTCCAAGGCACTTAGCAAGGACCAAAAGATCAACTCGCGGGTATATTCCCGTTGATAGTCCTCCCCAAAATGGCCGGCTTCCACCAATACAGTAGGAATTCCCATCATTTGGAGGGTATCCCCTATGCAATTGGCATTGAAGCTGTCATCATATCGACCTACTTGTCCAGGAATCATCAACTGCAATGCCTTGTTCATCGCCACGATCAACCGCATCGCCAACAATCGATTTCCTGAAACCGTTCTATCGACATCAAAAGTTGGGGCAAGAAAAGAAACAGTGGCCGGCCGTGCCGTGTCGGCAACATTGAATATTGTTCTTTGATCGTGAAGGTTAAAACAGAAATCGGGCTTGAACAACTTATAGACCGTCTGCAGGGCTTTGCTTTCGGGCTGGGTCAATGTTTGTGCGTCACGGTTTAGATCAACCGAGTTGGCATTTAACCTAGTGTATGCTTTTGCCCCATCCGGATTTAGAATCGGGATAATCCGGAGCTGACATTTTTCAAGAATCGTCCTGGCCAACAAACCATCTGTCGACAGGTAATTCAGCAGATCCAATATGGCCTTGGTGGTGGTGCTTTCGTTACCATGCATTTGAGACCACATCAAAATCTTTAGCTTTCCACTGCCGATGGTCAATGATTGGATGGGAAGACCAAGGACGGAGATACCCACTTGTTCCAGATTTAAATGCACTGTCATCGAACTCAAAAATGGTAAGATGTGGTCAAGGGTCACATAACGACCTTGAACGGATAGCGCTTTATTCTTGATATACTCTTGTCGATTTACCTGCATTGCATTTCATCGGTCCAGACAAAAATAACATCAATATAAATTACATATGTAAACACAAATAGTTACTTTTGTAACTATTAAAGGGCCTTGAATAGGCGATGGAATATACATTTGTAAACTTTTTTAAAATGAATAATTATTAGTGGTTTATACTTCTGTTAATCAGTTTTTTATGCTATTTTATTTAAAGTAAAAGATAATATTTTTTATTATATTTTAAGGGTTTCAAGGCGATTTTAAGGTTATTTTTTTACAGCATACGTGCAAAGAATACATCATGGTAAACACAGAGGAATTTGTTGGGAGATTGGAACTGCTTTTAGAATATTATGGACTCTCCGCTGCGGCTTTTGCCGATAAGATCGAAGTGCAGCGTTCGGGAATTTCGCATTTGTTATCGGGCAGAAACAAGCCTAGTTTGGATTTCGTGATGAAGGTCGTACAGACCTTTCCTGAAGTTAATCTTTATTGGTTGCTCAATGGAAAAGGTAGCTTTCCTACCGATCTTAAAAACACTGCCTCCACCCCATCGAATGAATCTCAAGTCAAAAATAAAATTTCAATGGAAAAAACCACTAAAGAGAAAACCATTGAAAAAATCGTGGTTTTTTATTCCGATGGAAGTTTTAAGTCCTATAGTGGGAATTGAACCCCAAATTCTTAATTTTGCGGGCATGCGCAATCAAATCCTATTATCCGTAATGGCCATCAGCCTTCTGGCGGCCTGCTATCGTCCCGAACGCAACTGCGAACAATTTAAAAACGGCAGCTATTCGTTTACATCTTCCGTTGATGGCGTGGAAATGACGACCACCTTTTTGCGCAAGGACGGTTTGGAAATTGACTATTTCAACGGAAAAGCCGATTCCGCCTCGGTTCGGTGGATCAACGATTGTGAGTATATCGTCAAAAAATTGAATCCGAAGAACAAAGCGGAAGAAAAATCGGTGCAGATCAAGATTTTGTCAACTACCGATAATTCCTATACCTTTGAGTATGGCCTGGTAGGAAGCAGTAAAAAATCGAGAGGTACGGCCTTTAAAACGAACTAAATTATGTGGGATATCTTTTCCAGCGTCGATGCTTGGGTCGCTTTGTTGACCCTGACTTTTTTGGAGATTATCCTGGGAATAGATAATATCGTTTTTATTTCCATCGCAGCAAATAAATTGCCGCCAAAAGACCAAAGGAGAGCCACCAATTTGGGACTGGTTTTGGCCATGGTACAACGCATTATTCTGTTGTTCGCAGTTTCCTTTCTTATAGGCCTCAAGATTCCGTTTTACTACATCAAAACTTCATGGCTCACAGTAGGGATAAGCGGCCAGGCCCTGATCCTTTTTTTCGGTGGTCTGTTCCTATTGTACAAAAGCACCTCCGAGATCCATGAAAAGGTGGAATTGCCCGACCACGATGAAGATGCTATCAACGCGAAGAACATAACCAGTTTCTCCAAGGCCATCGTTCAAATTGTTGTTATCGACTTTATTTTTTCGATCGATTCGATATTGACCGCCGTGGGGATGACCAACGGAATAGGAGAAAAACCAATGGATGCTTTGATATTGATGATTATTGCCGTGGTGATTTCCATTGTGATCATGATGCTCTTCGCCAATCCGATCAGGGTTTTCATCAACAAGCACCCATCCATGCAATTATTGGCGCTTTCGTTTTTGATCTTGATCGGGTTCATGTTGATAGCCGAAGCGGCGCATTTGAGCCATACCAAGGTGTTCGGACAGGAAATAGGCGTCATCCCCAAAGGATATCTTTATTTTGCCATTGCTTTCTCCTTATTGGTAGAATTTCTCAATATCAAAATGAGAAAGAAAGAAAAAACATTGACCAATGAGGATCAGGCATGATGGGCGCCAAATGCCGTTTGTTGGAATTTTAAGCCCAACGAGAGATTCAGCAAAATACTTACAGGAAAAGAAGATTGTTTCAGGGAAGGAAGGTGTGACGGACTAGTTGGGCCTGCTGAACGCTATTTCAGGATGTTCCATTTTTTGCTTCTTGAACAGTCGCTGTTGTTGTTTTACGGTCATCGTACTGCCATCATGGCTCCATCCTGGGGGTCCGAAAATATACATCAACGCATGGGACAACTTCTTGGATTTTTTAACGTCCTTCCAAATATCCTTGAACTCATGGGTGAGGATAACAATGGGATTATGTGAGTTTGGTGCATGAATAACACCGTATTTCACATCGATGTCATCGTCAAGTTCTTTCCAAGTACCAAATAGCTTATCGAATATGTTCAAAAATCCGCCATGGTTCTTGTCCAGATACTCCACATTTTGGGCATGATGTACTTGGTGCATGGTGTGGGTGTTGAATATTTTTTCGATGAATCCCATTTTTGGAATGTACACCGAGTGCAATTGAAACTGCCAGAGCGCTTCTATTCCCAGGCAAACGACTACCATCTCGGGCGGGAATCCCAGTGCGGGCATCCACATATAGAACAGGGGTTTATAAAGGATGGTAAACCAGCCGTTACGAACCGCCGTACCCAGATTGAAGTTGTCGGAGGAATGATGAACGATGTGGGCTGCCCACAAAATTCGCACTTCATGATTGGCACGATGAAACCAATAATAGGTGAAATCATCTGCCAATTGGCATAGCAGCCAAACATACCAAGCATAGCCGAAAGATTCAAATCCCATGATATTCGTGCGAACCCCATCCACCATAGGATTGAACAGGTCATAGGTGAATTCAAAGATGACAATCGCCGAAATAAGCTTGATCAAAGGCGCAATAATGGCAGAACCAACACCCATGAATCCGCTGGCAAACAAATCTTTCCATTCATAGAGATGGTCATCTCCATGGGTCTTGCTATAAGTAAGTTCTAGAAGAATAAAGGCAATAAAACAAGGTACGCCGTATACCAGGGGGTTGGTAAAATCCATTAAAAAAATAGTGTTTTTGCTAAGATAGCGATTAATGTTGCCAAACATTAGTTCTTTAACCTTTTCGCACCGGTTTTGGCTAAGATTTGGCAATTATAGTGGCAACAATAAGAATTATTTCTTAAATGTCTGCCCGATTTACTTCCAACTTTAAAAAATATTATAAGGCGACGTTTGAAGCGCCATTTCTTGATCGATCACAAACCCTTCTGCTGTTCCCTCATTGGATACCTGAACTTCAAATTGTCCCATGCCACGGATACTTCAGGTGCCCACGACCGAAGGGCGATATCGGCGGCTGTCCTCTTCCAAATCTTCGCATTTCGGGTGAAAAATCCACGGCTTTAGAACAGTTTAATTTGTCCATCGCCATCTTCATCATCCCCATCCGAATCTTTTGCCTTGTTTTGACTGCCTTTCCCGGTTTGGACCCTTGTCTTCGTTCGCTTCCACATTCTCCTCATCGACCACTTCAATCTCCGCCGGTTCATGTAGCGCAGGTTCTTCATAGGGGAGCGACTCGAGTATATTTACATTTTTTATTTTTTCTGAAGTCAATTGATTACCTAAAGCTTTTATTCCTTTAATTGATATAAAGGATTCTATATCAATAATTTGATTTGGTTTTACATCTTTCCCTCTAGGCTTCGCGAACTCTATTTCAACCACGGGTCGCCAATCGGTCAGCACCAACTCCAGGAACGATTTTGGATGTTCCGAAATAAAGGTCTCTTCCTTGTTTTCGTTCTCTATCACAAACCTTTTGACATAGTAACGCTCTTTGTCCCCGTCATAGTAAATTGCAGATAAGGGTTTGTTGGGATTCCATTTTTCAAGAATGATCATGTCCTCATCAAAGTGGGTCGACATGGTTGGCGACCACGGTTTTTGCAGCACCTTTTTGGGTGACTACCAACAATCGGTCATCGCCTCGAAATTCTCCCAACAGTTCTCCGCGCCCATCGACATTGAGGCGTCGCACCACATCGTCGAACCAAATCTTTCTTGGCTTTAGGGTCGAAACCCCTTTTTCCTTTAGTTCAATCCGTTTTACGGAGTATTTGGTCACCAAATTACCTTTTGAGGCGCGACCTTTGATCAAAACATCTGCAAAATCAAGGTCCCATTTTAATTTTTTTATACTTCCCGATTGTCTTAAAAGTACCGTTATCACCTCTGCCTCCCCGTTCGGGTTTGCGGAAAAATACAATACATCAGAATTGGGTTTGCCACCGGTCAGCGGGTAAATTTTATCCCTGGTGGTCGAGGTTACGTTAAACCGTTTGATATAAGATGGTCCACCTTTCCCGGCTTTGTAGATCATATTATAAATGGTGCGGCTATCCTTTTTCTTGAAAACCGCTACGTGTATGATATTTTTTCCGATAAAGGTTTTCGAATCCACTTTGGTCACCATCATATTTCCATCACGGGTAAACACGATAATATCGTCTATATCACTGCAGTCGGTAATGTATTCATCGCGTTTCATCGAAGTCCCCACAAAACCTTCCTCCCGGTTGACATATAATTTCGTATTTCGAATAACCACCTTGGTGGCCTCAATATCGTCGAAAGTCCTTATTTCTGATTTGCGTTCCCTGCCCTTCCCGTATTTTTCCTTTAAGGGACTTGAAATAGTTGATGGCAAAATCGATCAGATGGGCCAAATGGTGTTTTACCTCAGCAATCTTTTCTTCAAGCTATCGAGAAATTGTTGGGCCTTGTCCAAATCAAATTTTGAAATTCTTTTGATCCTAATTTCGGTAAGCCTCACGATATCATCTTCGGTAACCTCTCTTCTTAAGTTTTGGTCGTAAAGGGCATCAGATCCCTTATCTATGGCCGCAATAACGCCTTCCCAAGTCTCCTCTTCTTCAATATCCCGATAAATCCTATTCTCTATAAAAATGCGCTCAAGGGAAGAATAATGCCATTGTTCTTCCAATTCACCCAGCTGTATTTCCAATTCCGCCTTTAATAACTCCACGGTATTGTCGGTAGAGCGTTCCAACATTTCGGTAACCCCGATAAATAGCGGTTTGTTGTCTTCGATGATGCATCCTAAAGGCGAAATACTACTTTCACAGGCCGTAAATGCATAAAGGGCATCTATGGTTTTATCGGGCGATATGCCGGAAGGCAAGTGCACCAATATTTCTACCTCGGCTGCCGTATTATCATCTATTTTTTTGATTTTGATTTTCCCTTTATCATTGGCTTTGAGAATGGAATCGATCAAGGAAGAGGTATTGGTCCCATAGGGTATCTCATTGATGACCAAGGTATTTTTGTCTAACTGTGAAATTCTCGCTCGCGTCCGTATCTTTCCACCTCGAAGCCCGTCGTTATAATTGGCCACATCGATGATGCCCGCGGTAGGAAAGTCGGGATATATCTTGAACCGCTGCCCTTTAAGGTGTTTTATCGACGCATCGATCAATTCAATGAAGTTATGCGGCAATATTTTGGTGGAGAGCCCCACTGCGATTCCTTCGGCACCCTGCGCCAATAGCAACGGGAATTTAACGGGAAGGTTAACGGGTTCCTTTTTTCGGCCGTCATAAGATAGCTGCCATTCGGTGATCTTCGGACTGAATACGACCTCAAGGGCAAATTTTGACAATCGGGCCTCAATATATCTCGATGCGGCCGCTCCGTCACCTGTCAAAATGTTTCCCCAGTTCCCTTGCGTATCGATCAACAGGTCTTTCTGACCTATTTGCACCATGGCATCGCCTATGCTGGCATCCCCATGGGGATGGTACTGCATGGTGTGCCCCACCACATTGGCCACCTTATTGTAGCGACCATCGTCCAATTCCTTCAACGAATGCATAATGCGCCTTTGAACCGGTTTAAAACCGTCTTCAATAGCGGGTACGGCCCGTTCTAAAATAACATAGGAAGCATAATCTAAAAACCAGTCTTTGTACATTCCGGAAACCCTTGTCAGCGCTTCCTGTGTTTCATCTGTATTTTCTTGATGGGCTTCGTTCAGTTCTTCATTTTCCTCCATTCAGAGAATTCGTATTTACTTGGTTTATTGTTGGTCTTCTTCAACTAAGTCAACTTCTACTTTAAGGTTATTGATTATAAATTCTTGTCGGTCAGGCGTGTTTTTGCCCATATAAAATTCCAGAAGATTTTCTATTGACATTGCCTTATCCAGCATGACGGGTTCTAAGCGGATATCATCCGCCAATAAAATGTTGAAATTCGTCAGGGGAGATTTCGCCCAATCCTTTGAATCTGGTGATTTCGGGCTTGCCCGATAAGTTTTTCAATGGCCTTCTTCTTTCCTCCTCGCTATAACAATAAATGGTTTCCTTCTTATTGCGAACCCTGAACAAGGGGGTCTGTAAGTATATATAGGTGGTTTTCTTTGATCAGTTCCGGGAAGAATTGAAGAAAAAAAGTAATCAGCAATAACCGAATGTGCATGCCGTCAACATCGGCATCCGTTGCGATTACAATTTTGTTGTACCTTAAATCCTCCATGGATTCCTCAATGTTCAATGCCGCCTGCAACAGGTTGAATTCTTCGTTTTCATAAACGATTTTCTTGGACATGCCATATGAGTTCAATGGCTTCCCCCTTAAACTGAAATACGGCTTGTGTGTTTACGTCCCGCGATTTGGTAATCGACCCTGAGGCAGAATCGCCTTCGGTGATGAAAAGGTGCTTTCCAAGCCGCCGCTCATTTTTCAATCGGTTAAATGTACCCTGCAATCCCTTAAGCTTTTTATTATGCAGACTGGCTTTTTTCGCCCGTCTTTGGCGAGTTTTCTAATCCCGGAAAGTTCCTTTCGCTCCCGTTCTGCCTGCATGATTTTCCTTTGCAGACTTTTCGGCGGTTTCCGGATTCCTATGAAGATAATTATTAAGTGGGTACCTACGAAATCGTTGATATAGGTTCGTACGGTGGGTAGATCGCCGCCCATATCGGTAGACCCCAATTTGGTTTTGGTCTGACTCTCGAAAACCGGTTCCATCACTTTTATGGATATGGCGGAAATAATCGACTTTCTTACATCGGAAGGGTCATAGTTCTTGCCGTAAAAATCCCGGATGGTCTTTACCAAGGCCTCCCTAAAGGCCGTTTGATGGGTTCCTCCTTGCGTGGTGTTCTGTCCGTTTACAAATGAATGGTATTCTTCGCTGTATTGGGTTTTGCTATGGGTAATCGCCATTTCGATATCTTCCCCTTTAGATGGATCATAGGGTACAGTCAAATCCTCTACATTGTTGTTGTCCTCCAATAGGTCTTTCAACCCGTTCTCGGAAAAAAATTTCTCCCCATTGAACAAAATGGTGAGTCCCGGATTGAGGTATACATAATTTTTGAGCATGCGTTCCACATACTCATTTCGGTATTTGTATTTTTTGAAGATGGTTTCATCAGGGGTGAACAATATCTTGGTGCCCCGTCGCTTGGTACTATCGGTCGGGGCCTTCTTGGGTAACCAGGTTCCCTTGTGTGAATTCGGCCGATTTGATTAGATTGTCCCTTACCGATTCTACCTTAAAAAAGGAGGAGAGGGCATTTACGGCCTTGGTACCGACACCGTTGAGCCCAACTGATTTTTTGAAGGCACGGGAATCGTATTTGCCGCCGGTATTCATTTTGGAGACGACATCGACCACCTTGCCCAAGGGTATGCCGCGCCCATAATCACGGACCTTTACCACATTATCCTTGATGCTGATTTCAATGGTCTTACCGGCCCCCATCACAAACTCATCGATACAATTGTCAATGGTTTCTTTCAGTAGAATGTAGATGCCATCATCGGCAGATGAACCGTCACCCAACTTCCCGATATACATACCGGGCCTCATCCGTATATGCTCTTTCCAATCGAGCGAACGAATGTTATCTTCGGTATATTGGGCGTTTTCAGACATGCTTTGGGGTTTGTTCGAAAGTGTCGCTAAGATAACACGACTTGCAAAAAGATGAAACCCCTTAGGGTTAAAGTAATTAACAATGGAAAACCACGATTGTTGATAGCATCCATGTAAAAGGTCGGAAAAATCCATGGAATGGCCAAAAACTTCCCCAACTCAATATCAATTGGAATTTATTTGATGTTGAACGCCTAACATAATGTTACACATTGAACCTGAAATGCATTACGTCCCCATCTTTCACAATATATTCCTTGCCCTCTACGCGCATTTTGCCTGCCTCCTTTACCTTCAATTCACTGCCATACGCTGTAAAATCGGCATAGGAGATGACTTCTGCCCTGATAAAGCCCTTCTCAAAATCGGTATGGATAACCCCGGCAGCCTGGGGCGCCGTGGCACCAACAGGTATTGTCCATGCGCGCACCTCCTTGACCCCGGCCGTAAAATAAGTTTCAAGATTTAAAAGTTTGTAGGCGCCTCGGATCAATTTGGCAGAACCGGGTTCCGACAATCCGATATCTTCCAAGAACATTTGGCGTTCTTCAAAGGTTTCCAATTCGGTAATATCGGCTTCGGTGGCCACTGCCAATACGATAAGCTCGGCATTTTCTCCCGCAATCGCAGATTTAACTTGTTCTACAAAGGCATTGCCGGTCGCTGCAGCTCCCTCATCAACATTGCATACGTACATTACTGGTTTGTCTGTAATAAACTGCAAGGGTTTCACAAATTCATTTCGATCTTCCTTTTCCACTTCGATCGCACGTATCGAGATTCCTGCTTCCAAACCGTCCTTCAATTTTTGTAATACCGCTTCCTCTTTTTGCGCCTCCTTATTACCTGTTTTTGCAGCGCGTTTTACTTTTTCGAGTTTCTTTTCTACCGTTTCCAAGTCTTTCAACTGCAGCTCCATATCAATCGTCTCCTTGTCACGAATCGGGTTCACCGTACCATCGACATGAACGATGTTCTCATTTTCGAAGCAGCGCAAAACGTGCAAAATGGCATCCGTTTCTCGAATATTGCCCAAGAACTGGTTGCCCAGGCCCTCTCCTTTGCTCGCGCCCTTGACCAGGCCGGCGATATCGACAATTTCAACGGTGGCAGGCACTACCCTTTCCGGATTGACCAAGCTTTCGAGCTTTTGCAACCTGGTATCCGGGACGTTTACCACCCCGATGTTAGGTTCTATGGTACAAAAGGGAAAATTGGCGCTTTGGGCCTTGGCATTGGAAAGACAATTAAAAAGAGTGGATTTTCCAACATTTGGCAATCCAACGATACCTGCTTTCATGTATTCTTAATTTGAGGGTGCAAAGATAGTTCTTACGATCGTAATTGAAGGGAAATGATCTTGCTTACGGTATTTTTTTTAACTCTAGGTCCAAATTTAATTTCGGAGGAACGCAGCCAGGCGCACATGAAATTTTAATGAATTATTAACATTTAAGAATTTTGGTTTATATTTGGTTGATTTCATCCATGGAATCACTTGGATTGCTTACTGATGGCTTCACCAAGGCAAAGCATGATTAGGAGTCCATGTAATTGCCTTTCCCTCCTAGCCCGGTAAATGCATTCCCCTTGTTCTAAGGAAAACGTTTTGAACTCCTATTTTGATAAAACTCTTTATCAACGATTTACAATTCAAGAATCAAGCATACGCTTATACAAAAGTTGAATAGCATCGCTCCAAAAATAAAATGACAAGAATTTTTGGACTTTTGAAAATGTTTGCGATAAAGGGCAATTTCTTTTGTTCGTTTCATTGACAATTCTGAAATCTGGTTAAGATTCTCAAATCCTTACCACAATAGATGTTATTTCGCATTATTTCTAACTTAAACACACTATTATGAGAAAAATTACTCTTTTGAAGTTCTTGTTGACCGCCTTGTTCATTATAGGTTTTGGCAAGATAGAAGCTTCCCCTACCCTTTTATCGGAAATGGTTCATCCATCCAGCACGATTTTACAAAATACGGTAAGGGGTACCGTTACCGATCAAGATGGTGCGCCACTTGCCGGGGTGAATATCGTGGAAAAAGGTACCACCAATGGTACGACCACCGATTTTGACGGAAATTATGAAATAACCGTTGGGGTTGGCGCCACCTTGATATACAGCTATATCGGTTTTGGAACCCAAGAAATAAAAGCAGGCGAACAGGCCATTATCGATGTCGCCCTCTCGGAAGGCATGCAGCTGGAAGAATTTATCGTAACCGGTAGTCGTACGGCCGCACGCAGCAATACCGATACTCCATTGCCGATCGATGTACTGCCCGCAGAAGAACTGGTTTCAACCGGTCAGGCAACCTTCGACAAGGCATTGCAATACCGTATCCCATCCTTTAACACGGTGCAGACCCCGGTAAACGATGCGACCTCATTGTTGGATCCCTATGAAATCAGAAATATGGGACCCAGCCGAACATTGATATTGATCAATGGCAAAAGAAAGAACCTCAGTGCCTTGCTGTACACCCAAACTTCCCCAGGTCGTGGTGAGACGGGAGCCGATATTTCGGCCATCCCCACCGACGCCATTAAAAGGGTCGAAATATTAAGGGATGGGGCTTCAGCACAATACGGATCTGATGCCATCGCAGGGGTAATGAACATTATTCTAAAAGACAATGCCTCTCAAGGTTCCGCAACACTTCGCTCCGGTATTACCTCGGAAGGAGACGGCGAAATGTATGGCATTGCCATCAACAACGGTTCGAGCATAGGTGATGATAAAGGGTTTGTAAACTATACCGTTGACCTTTCAAAGGTGAATTTGGCCAACCGCCCTGGAACTGTATCTGCGGCCGGTGAGGCAGCTGATTTTGGCGCCGATATCGCCGACGTTAGAGCCTTCTTGGCCCGTAAACCAGATGCCGGTAATATCAATGGCTCACCAGAGACCGCTGCAGCCAAGTTTTCGGTGAACATGGGCGTTGACTTAAGTGACAACACCCAACTTTATGGTAATGCCGCCTATGTCTATAAAAAGGTGAACAGTTTCGCCAATTACAGGACCCCATATTGGAGGACCATTGAGGATTTCCCATATTTGTCAGATTTTTTCCCCGCACCCGGCGCACCCAATAACTATGATGGTTATGTGCCTACTTTTGAAGGTGATCTTAGTGATTATAATGGTACGATTGGTTTCAAAGCCAATTTAAATGATTGGAACGTGGACGCCAGTTTTACGACCGGTGGGAACACACAAACCTATAAGGTGAACAACTCCCATAACAGAAACTTCGTTTACTCCCCTTCCACTTGGTTGGATGCCAACGGCAACGGGACGGTAGATCCGGGTGAACTGACTGAAGGGTCAAGTTTATATCGCGAAAACAGCCCCATCAGTTTCGATCCAGGAGGAACCAAATTCAACCATAATGTGGGGAACATCGATATCTCAAGAATATTGTCCGATCAGGTAAGCATCGGTTTTGGTGCCGAGTTCAGGACAGAGACCTTTGAAGTGATCGAAGGTGGTTTGGCTTCCTATGACGGCGGTGGTGCGGATTCGTTCGCGGGCAACCAGCCACAAAACTCAGGTAAGTTCAGTCGTTATAACCTAGGAGGCTATTTCAGCTTGGATTTTGACGTGACCGAAGATTTCCTACTCAGCGGTACGGTACGACAAGAAAATTATTCGGATTTCGGAAATGCCTTTGTCTATAAGTTCAGTTCGCGCTATAAGTTCGCAGAGGATAAGGTGACCTTAAGAGGATCGATATCTACTGGTTTTAGGGCTCCGACCTTGCATCAGATCTATACCCAAAAAGCACAATACAGCTTTGTTCCAGGACAGGGCATACAGGTTGGCGGCTTGGTTAACAATGTATCGCCACAGGCCCGTTTGTTGGGTCTTGACCAGTTGGATGCCGAAAAATCGACCAACTTCACCGTAGGCATCGGATCAAGGATCAACAGCTTTTTCAATGTAACCGTTGATTACTACAATATCGCGGTGAAAGATCGGATCGTTTTGGGATCAGAAGTGGCACCACCTGCCGGGGGGGCTTTCGAAGGCCTATCCGACCTTAGTTTCTTCGCAAATGCCCTCGATACCCGAACTTCGGGAATTGATGTCGTAGCGAATTACAGAGGCATCGTTTTAGGTGCGGGTACTTTGGATTTCAATTTGGCCGGTAACTATACCATTCAGAACGAAAGGAATGGTGCCGTGAAAGATCCCGCCTTCTTACAGGGCACCGGACAATCGGTGGTGACCCCTACACAAGAGGCATTGTTCTTTACCTCTAGACCCGTAACAAAATGGATATTGGGTGCCAATTATGACATCGATAAGTTCGGATTTTCCTTGAACAACACGTATTTCGGAAAGACCACCTTTAAGCAGCAAGGAATGAGCAATGACCTGCGCACCGAATTTACCCCAAAGATCGTAACCGACCTGGGTGTCAATTACAGTGCTACCGAAAAGCTCACCATTGCCTTGAATCTTAACAACATCTTGAACGTACTTCCCGAATGGAAGTTTGTGGCCGAAAATGCTGCGGGACAAGCAATCATCAATGATACTTCCACCAATGCTTTCGGGGTGACTCCGATTCAGAACGAATCGAATCTGATCACTTTTAACCAACGCTATTCACAAATGACCTATGACGGCTACCATTTCAGCCAATTGGGTGCCATGTTCAACTTGTCGGTGAACTATAAATTTTAAACTTAAAACATTGCCAAAGCAAAAGCTGCCCTACTTGGGGCAGCTTTTTTTATGGGTATAATGCCTTCAGGCTTAATGGAACCTACAGCTTCTTATAAGGAAGAGGGCAGCTGATCCTTATTCCCTTAAAAACTTGTTAAGCGCCATCAATTAAAGAAGTAGTTGTTAACCAAGCCCTTTTGCGCCAGCTTTGATGAAGTGGGCATTTGTTATCCTTCCGGATGCATGAACTTTTGTTTGGCCAAAAGCGTTTCCTCCGATTCCACATGGTCGTGGTCGGGTACACAACAGTCTACCGGACATACGGCCGCACATTGTGGCTCTTCATGGAATCCCATACACTCCGTACATTTATCCGGGGATATATAATAAATTTCATCACTGATAGGTTCTTGGACTTCATCGGCATTTATCGCCTTCCCGTTGGGGAGCACGACATTGCCTTTGAGCGACGTGCCGTCGCCGTATCGCCATTCATCCGCACCTTCATAAATTGCCGTATTTGGACATTCGGGCTCGCAGGCCCCACAATTGATGCACTCGTCTGTTATAATTATTGCCATCTTTTTCAACGTTAGGGTGAATACCGCACTGTTGTCGAACCGTGCACGTATTTCATACAATAACCAAAATCGTTAAAGTATCCTTATTTTTGCGCAAAGGTAGCCCCTAAACGCATTTTGCACAAATATATGAACGCGCATTACAAAACATTTAAAGCTTTTGTTAAACTTGGGACCTTTCTTGACCGTTACTGTAAAGGGGAATCCAGAGGAGACCCATGGACAGAACGCCTGGATGCCTCCATTATTTTGGCCGGGCAGCAAAATGGATGGTTCACTGAGGAAAACGTGCTATTTGCACTTCAGCACTGGAGCCGTTTATTGAACGAAAAGTACTTGGGAGCATGGCTTGCCAATTATGAAATTCCGAAACGCCAACCCTTAAAGGTAGCTATTATAATGGCTGGCAATATACCACTTGTGGGCTTCCATGATTTCCTGTGCGTCATGTCAACCGGAAATGTTGCGATGGTAAAACTTTCTTCCAATGATCGTGCCCTCTTCCAATTCATCAGTGATTATCTAACCAACATCGAGCCCTCCTTCAAGGATAGGATCTTGATCGTCGAAGGGCAGTTGAAGGGGTTTGATGCGGTAATCGCAACCGGAAGCAATAATACGGCCCGTTATTTTGAACATTATTTTGGAAAAGGGCCCAATATTATCCGAAAAAACCGGACCTCCATAGCGGTTCTCTCCGGAAAAGAAACCCCGGATCGATTATTGGCCTTGGGAGAGGATGTTTTCAGATATTATGGCCTTGGATGTAGGAGTGTTTCCAAATTGTTGGTGCCGCATAATTATGATTTTGACGCTTTTTTTAAGGCCATTTATCCCTACCGAACCATCATTGACCAAATAAAATATCAGAACAACTATGACTACAACAAAGCGGTGTACCTAATGTCGGAATTTAAGATATTGGACAATGGCTTTTTGATGCTCAAGGAAGATCGAAGCAACGCCTCACCAATCGCATCCTTGTTCTATGAAAAATATGATGATCTCAGTGACCTCGACGTTCAACTTTCCAATGACAGGGAAAATCTCCAATGTATCGTCAGCGATGGTTTTAAAATGGGGGAAGTGCCCTTCGGACAATCACAGTTTCCTTCGCTCACCGATTATGCCGATGGTATCGATGTTGTTGATTTCCTGTTGAAAATATAGTGGATTTAATGTGATACCTTAGCCATAAATCCCTCTAAATTTAAGACCTTTGAATCCTTAACCAAAATTGTAAAATGAAGAAGCATAATTTTAGTGCAGGTCCATGTATTCTGCCACAGGAAGTGCTATTGAAGGCTTCTGAAGCCGTAATGGATTTCAACGGCTCTGGCCTTTCCCTAATCGAAATTTCCCATCGCAGCAAAGACTTTGTGGCTGTGATGGAAAAGGCACAGGCCCTTGCGCTGGAACTTTTGGGTTTGGAAGGTCAGGGTTATAAGGCACTCTTCCTGCAGGGAGGTGCCAGCCTGCAGTTCGTGATGACCGCATATAACTTGCTGGAAACCAAAGCAGGTTACCTCAATACGGGAACTTGGAGCAACAATGCGATCAAAGAAGCGAAGCTTTTTGGAGAGATTTTGGAAGTAGGGTCATCAAAAGATGAAAATTTCAGGTACATCCCCAAAGGCTATGCCGTGCCCTCGGGCTTGGATTATCTGCACCTGACTTCCAACAATACCATATTCGGAACACAGATAAAAAAATTTCCCAAAACCGATGCCCCCGTTGTCTGCGACATGAGCTCGGATATTTTTTCAAGACAGCTCGATTTTTCGGGATTCGATTTGATCTATGCGGGTGCCCAAAAAAATATGGGCCCTGCCGGCGCAACCTTGGTTGTCGTCAAGGAATCAATCCTGGGTAAGGTCAGTAGGGCCATTCCTTCCATATTGGACTATAGGGTTCAAATTGCTAAGGAAAGTATGTTCAATACCCCATCGGTGTTTGCGGTTTATGTTTCGATGCTGACCTTGGAGTGGTTGAAAAACTTAGGGGGTATCGCTGCGATCGAAACGGTCAACGAAAAAAAGGCGAAATTGCTTTATTCGGAAATAGACCTTAACCCATTATTTGAAGGTTATGCCAATATTGAAGATCGATCGAACATGAATGCGACTTTTAATCTGGCCGAAGATAAATTGAAAGATACTTTCGATGCCATGTGGAAAGAAGCCGGAGTGGTAGGCCTTAACGGACATCGTTCCGTTGGGGGTTACAGGGCGTCAATGTACAATGCGCTTCCCTTGGAAAGTGTCGGTGTCCTGGTAGACGTGATGAGCGAACTGGAACGGAAGGCCTAGGATTTTATGGATTGTAACGGGTTCCTGCTCCTAGGGGTCAAAAAAATCTATTGGAAGTTTCGCTCAAGGTAAGAATCAACCTAAAAAAGAATGAAAATTTTAGCAAACGATGGCATTTCAACCTCCGGTAAAACCGCTTTGGCCGCCGCTGGTTTTGAAGTCATAGACGTTCAGGTCGCCCAAGAGCAGCTGGTCAATTATATCAACGAACATCAGATAGCCGGACTCTTGGTGCGCAGTGCTACCCAAGTCAGAAAAGAACTGATCGATGCTTGTCCCTCCTTAAAGCTCATCGGCCGCGGTGGTGTGGGCATGGATAACATTGATGTGGCCTATGCCAAGCAAAAAGGTATACATGTGATCAATACCCCGGCCGCCTCCTCGGAATCGGTCGCTGAATTGGTGTTCGCCCATTTGTTCGGAGGGGTCCGGTTTCTTTACGATGCCAATCGGACCATGCCGCTCGAGGGCGACAGTAAATTCAAGCAGCTCAAAAAATCGTATGCCCATGGCATTGAACTAAAGGGCAAGACCTTAGGTCTGATCGGCTTTGGCCGTATCGGACAGGCCACGGCACGCATAGCCCTCGGTCTGGGAATGAAGGTTATGTATTGCGACCCCTTGATTGCGAAAAATACGCTTCAATTAACATTTTTTGATGGTCAAACCATGCATTTTAACCTGGCATCGGTGCCGAAGGATGAGGTATTGAATAAGGCCGACTTTATTTCCCTTCACCTCCCTGCCCAAAAAGGATATGCCATTGGAGAGAAGGAATTTGAAAGCATGAAAGACGGTGTTGGTATTGTGAATGCGGCAAGAGGGGGAGTTCTGGACGAAGTGGCCCTTGTGGATGCCTTGGAAAATGGAAAAGTATCGTTCGCCGGACTGGATGTCTTTGAATCGGAGCCGTCCCCGGAAATCAGAATCTTGATGCACCCAAAAATTTCGTTGACCCCCCATATCGGGGCCGCTACGCTTGAAGCACAAGACAGGATCGGCTTGGAACTGGCCGCACAGATCAAGGAACTCCTGGGATAACTTAATAAGAATAGGTGCCCTTGGAATATACAGTTTTCGTAACTTACCCCTCCAATTAAAAATCGTTATATATGTCAGGATTATTAGATTTATTGAATAGCCCAATGGGCAAACAACTCATCAGTGGCGTCGCGGGCCAAACCGGGCAGCCAGAAAATAAAACGGCAGATGTGTTGAGTATGGCCATGCCCCTGCTCTTGGGCGCAATGAAAAAAAATGTTTCCTCCCCACAAGGGGCACAGGGCCTGATGAGCGCACTTTCAAGCAAACATGATGGAAGTATTTTGGACGATTTGGGCGGACTCTTCGGTGGAGGGGTGAACGAATCCGTTGTCAAGGATGGTGCAGGGATATTGGGCCATGTTTTCGGTGGAAAGCAAGCCCAGGTAGAAAATGCATTGAGCCAAAAATCAGGGCTGGATGCAGGTTCAATTGCCCAAATCCTCAAAATCGCAGCCCCGATAGTCATGGGCTATGTCGGCAGACAAACTGCACAGAGCAATGTGAAGGATGCCAACAGCATGAACAGTTTGTTGGGCAGTATGCTGGGCGGACAACCACAACAAAATCAAAGTCTGATCACCACGCTTTTGGATGCAGATGGCGATGGAAGCATTTTGGATGATGTTGCCGGTATGGTCATGGGTACCAGCAAAAAAAGAGGTGGGATAGGTGGACTCCTTGGAGGCCTGTTCGGGAAATAGAACCCGTTTTGAAAAATGGATGCCGATTTACTTGAAATCGGCATCTTTTGATTGCAAAGCATGATAAGAGCCTTCTTAAAAAGATTTCTTTTACTTTCGATCGTTGCGATGGTCGGCGGCAGTTGCAGCAATTCGAAAAGCGCGATACGTACTTCTGAGCGCGAGACCCGGTCTTTTAATCAAACGGAGGGCGATACGGTCGCGATTCGGAGTGATAAAACGGAATATGAAATCATCATCATTGAACCGGGCTATAATTATTGGTTGGCAAGTGTCGCCCGTCCTGAGGGATATTACGGCCAATCCTGGCTGGAAAACCGTAATCGTATCTACGTACTGAACTGGAACCAGCGGGTCTTGCAACCCCAGGATTTTGATCCCGGTTTATATGAAATGCAAATTAACTATGATGCCAATATCGACTATGGTTATGAACTGAATTATAAGCTGTACAATTACTTCATTTATTTCCAAAGAAAATACAAGCAACAACTGGGTCCCTTTGTGCCCCGTATATAAACTTTATCTTTGATCGAATTAAAACAGTTCATGGACGGCTTAAAAAAACGCTGGGGCGTCGAATCCAATTTTCAAATTGCGATCATTTTCTTGGTCTTTGCCATTACAGGCTCGGCAGCTACAAAATTGGCTTCGCCGGTTACCGCATTTTTTGGTATTTATAGGGAAACCGCCGATACTTGGTTATACTGGACCGTTAGGATCTTACTTATCTTCCCGATATATCAAATCCTTTTGGTCGCTTTTGGATGGCTCTTTGGGCAGTTCACCTTTTTTTGGAATTTTGAGAAGAAAATGTTAAACAGACTGGGTCTTGGATTTCTCTTCAAATAATTTACGTTTTTGTTAACATAATAAATCCACAAGCTCTTATTAGATTTGTAATGTGAGCCGATTTTTTCCAAAAATTATTGTTTCTACTTGTGCGATAGCCCTGGCCTTGTGCTTTTTGGTGCCATCCCTGCTCCGGCTTGCCCATATGCTTCACGAACATAGTGACCAAATTTGTCAACTGGAAGGTACCGTTCATATCCATAAAACCAAAGTGGTATGCGAATTCCAAAAAATTAAGCTTCCCGCCAACTATTACCATCCCTTAAAATCGATTGCCATCTTCAACAATGCTGTTGTAAAAGTAAGACCCTTTCCATTTCTTGAGCACGTTAAACCAAGTTTTGAGTCTTATTTCTCCCTTAGGGCACCTCCTTATATTTCATAACTTTTTGACATCTTTTTTACTTAATCAATTCATTTTAAATAAGTTATGAAAAATTTTCTATTGATATTCTTTTTGTTCAATGTTTATATGTCGGTACTGGGCCAAAATTCGGTTTCAGGGACAGTGACCGACGCATCCAACGGCATGCCACTTGAAGGGGTGGAAGTCTATTTTCCCCAACTGGAAAAAGGCAGTGTCACCGATAGCAGCGGCAACTTCAAACTGAACAACCTCCCCAAAGGCAATTTTAAGCTTTTGGCTTCCTATATTGGTTACGAAACCTATTCCAAGACCCTGTTATTGGAAGAAGGTGCGAACAACATCGATATTGTCCTCTCTCCGTCTGCCATAGAAATGGAAGAAGTGATCGTTTCGACCCCATTCCATAAATTGCAGCGCGAAAATGTGATGAAAGTGGAACGAGCCAGCATTTCGGAATTGAAAGCGAACGGCGCCGTCACCCTATCCGAAGGCCTGACAAATATTCCAGGTGTAGAAAGCGTTTCGACCGGATTGGGAATAGGAAAGCCCGTGATCAGGGGCCTTAGTTCCAATCGCGTGGTGGTTTATACACAAGGGGTCCGTTTGGAAAACCAACAATTTGGCGATGAACATGGCTTGGGCATCAGCGATGCCGGTATCGAAAGCGTTGAAGTTATCAAAGGACCATCATCCCTACTTTATGGATCCGATGCCATGGGCGGCGTGCTTTATTTAAATCCCGAAAAATTTGCCCCTGCCAACACCACAGCTGGTGATGTCAACCTTAACTATTTTTCAAGTACCATAGGACTCAATGGTAATGCCGGGCTACAGACATCGAGTGAAAAATTTAAATTTTTGATACGGGGCAGTGCAGCCTCCCATGTCGATTACAAAACCGGCGGAGGGGAGCGGGTCACCAATTCACGGTTTGGTGAATATGACCTCAAGACTGGGTTTGCCTACCAGTTATCGAACTTTAAAACAGAGCTCAGGTACAATTATAATGACCTGAAGATCGGAATTCCTGAAGAGATCGGGGCCCAGGAAAACGATCGGACTCCAGTTGCCCCCTATCAAGAAATCGGCAACCACATTTTGAGTTCAAAAACCAATATTTTCTTTAAAAACTCAAGTTTAGAGGCCACTTTTGGCTACACCTTCAACAATAGAAAAGAATTTGAGGAAGAAGATCTTGCCTTGGTCACAGCCTTGGATATGGAGTTAAAGACCCTGAGTTACAATGTGCAGTACAATCTTCCAAAATTGGGCGAATTGGAGACCATTTTAGGGGTGCAGGGCATGAACCAGAACAATTCCAATTTTGGGGAGGAAATATTGATACCGGATGCCGTTACCAACGACATAGGTTTTTTGGGCACTTCGCATTTGCATTTTAAGAATGGGCACGACTTGCAATTGGGGATTCGATTCGATCGAAGGGCCATACAAGGTGAAGCCAATGGTAACCCAAGCGAAATGGACTACATTGCCCCTTTGGATCGCAGCTTTAACAGTTTTAATTCCGCCATCGGATACAAATGGGATTTTCTGAAGAATTTTCTGGGGCGCATCAACCTGGCATCCGGGTTCAGGGCCCCCAATTTGGCGGAACTTACCTCAAATGGGGTGCATGAAGGTACCAATAGATATGAAATTGGGAATCCCGACCTGCAGCGGGAGCGCAACATTCAAACCGACCTCTCTTTTGAATATAATAACGAGCATTTGGAGCTTTACGCCAATGGTTTTTACAATACCATACAAGATTACATTTTTATCGAACCCAATGGGGAATTTGTCGGTGCCGATGCCGTTTTTTTGTACAACCAACAAGATGCCAATCTATATGGTGCCGAAATCGGGGTACACCTCCACCCCCACCCGTTAGATTGGTTACATTTGGAAAGCAGCTTCGAGACGGTTACCGGGAAAACCAAGAGCGGGGATTTTCTGCCGCTGATCCTGCAAACCGATGGACCAATACCTTGAGGGTTGAATTTTCGAAGCCACAGAAAACATTGCAGAACAGTTATTCGTTCGTCACGCTACAGTCGTTCTTCAATCAAAACAAAACCAGCTTTTTCGAAACGGCCACGGCAGGTTATAATTTATTGAATATGGGCCTTGGAGGACGACTGCTATTGGGCAAACAGCCCCTTGAGTTCAGGGTCAGTGCCAATAATCTATTGGATAAAACATATATCTCGCATCTGTCGAGGCTCAAGATAGATGGTATTCCCAATATCGGCAGGAATATCAGTTTGGGGCTGAGCATCCCGATTTGATGTCGACAAGGGCGCCATTCCCTTATATGATGAACATTGGATTTGAGCAATCGGGAACAGTTATGCCTGGCATACCTACGGCCTAGATGCTGCGGTTATCTTTTTTGTTTTCCAAAACCATATCTGATTTGGCCCCAAAAGGTTGTTGGCACCGTAGCATCTCCCGGAAATCCGAGTGGAATGGTACCGCTTGCTTCGGGGATATAGTTGGTCTTAAAAAGATAATCCCATAAACTCAGGCTAATCCCGAAATTGACCCCGTATTTTCCTTCGGGCAAGTCGTGGGCATGGTGGTAGAGGTGCATGACCGGATTGTTCAACAGATATTTGAAAGGACCCCAAGTGATCTTGATGTTCGAATGGTTGAAATGACCAATGGCAATGGCGGCGAAATGCACAATGTAAGCCTGTTCGGGCTCAAACCCGCCCAATAGCATCACCCCCATGGTTTTCAGGGGCTTGTAAAGGATATTTTCCATCCAGTGATAACGGAGGTGGGCCGCAAAACCCATCTCCTTAACACTGTGGTGTACTTTATGAAACTGCCACAAAAAACTATACTTATGGAGTAAAATATGGGTGAACCACTGCACAAAATCGAGCACGATAAAAAAGACCCCCAATTGCGCCCATAAAGGCATAGATTGTATGGGCAGCACGGAAAGGCTCTTAGCGGTTAATCCGAATTCCAAAAACAACAGTTCCAATATTTTATAAAACCCACTGATTACAATCGAAAAAACAAAGAAGTTGAAAAACATATAGAAACCATCAAGCCAAAAATCCTTTCTGAAAACAGCTTGGCTCTTGCGCCAAGGGAACATGATTTCCAAAATCCAGACCAAGAGTGAAATGAGGACCAAGCCCCAAAAATAGTTCGTATACCAAGGTACTTCGAAACAAATCGATTTCCATGTCCAGGAAACGTTCCCTAAAAACGCATCGATAAAGGCTTTCCAATAGGCTTCCATTTGAATATCTCTAATTTTTTAATTCGTACCATTCCACATTGTCGAGGTTTTCCCGCCTTCCCTTTTTACCCGGAGGATAATGGGTCACCAAATAATTAACGATAATTTCCTCATTCGGGCCCAGATCCCATAAATTCTGTGTTTTTTGCATCCATCGGATGGTGGCGATCCATCGCTCCCTGTCCATCCTGTTTTGGGTCACCAGTTTAGCGGAATGGCAGGTGGTACAGTTGTTTATGGTTTCGGTAAGCCCTGCCCCTGCTTTGAGTCCGGTGCGCAAATGAATTCCGTTTTCTATTCGGTCGGCATCATTTTTTGGGGTTTCGATATAGCTGTCCCTTTGTTCGGTGTCCCAATTTAGGTCGTTCCCAAATTTATAGAACATGACTACGGAAACGATCAAGGCACCGATACAGATCACGATCAAAAACCGATAAGCGCCCCGCGACCATTGCCAAAATTTTTTTTGTGGAGCCATAACCTAAGTGATTTTAACGGCTATGCGATGACAGGCATTGTTTAAATAGCCTTTTGGGTTCCAGCCCGGCAAAATCATCGGTTGGGACACCCCTTGAACATCGCTTGCTTTGGCCCAAACTTCGTAGTACCCCTTTTTTGGAAAAGAAATATTAGCTGAAAACCGTTGCCAAGCGAGCCTGTTGACTGGTTTTTTCAAGGCACATGGTTTCCAGGTCGCGCCAAAATCGATTGAATATTCCATCTTGCCCACCTCCAATTCCCCGGCCCAGGCATGACCTCTGATGTTCAAGGTTTTTCCCATTGCCAAAATGGCGCCGGATTTGGGATGGGTAATCAAAGATTTTACGGGCATTGATTCTATGATGCACATGTCATCATCGGATATCGCTTCTCCTGGGGCAATGGGTTCGCAAGGCATTCTGTAAGAACTGCCCTCCATTTTTTCCCCATCATGAACCTTGTTCCGTACGCTGATCCGCGTTAACCATTTACCCGAAACGGAGGCCGGCCAACCCCCGGCCACCAAACGCAAGGGGTGGCCATGAACGAGGGGTATGTCCTTGCCGTTCATCTGAAACGCGATCAGTGTTTCGTCCTGTAGCGCCTTGCTGATCGGCACTCCCCTTGAAATGGGCTCCTTGCCCGGATCTCTTGTGAGGTGCAGATCGGCCGCATGGTAACCGACATAAACGGCATCGGCTTTTATGCCAACATCCTCCAAAACGTCTCGAAGTCGAACGCCGGTCCATTCGGCACAGGATACCGCACCTATGCTCCATTGGTTCCCTTGGGCGGGAGGATCGAATTCACTTCTGCCATTGCCACCGCATTCCAGGGTAAGCTGATAGCTATAGGATTTAAATTTTGATTTTAATTCAGTTAGCGAATAACTCTTTTGCTGTTTCACCGATTCCCCATCGAAGGTTAAACGCCAGGTCGACAAATCGATTTGTTCGGGGACAATTCCGTTATTGCGGATGAACATGTATTTGTTCGGGGTGATATTATCGTCCAACAGATGTGCCCTGGCCTCCATATTCCATGGTTTGTCGTTCAACAAAACCATTTCGGGGTCTTTTTCGAACAGGTCAAAAGGATCGGGATCTTGTAAGCCCAAAGGCACATAGCCTTGGGCCATTTTGGCACCAAAGACAATATCTGTTCCGATAAGTCCGGCGAAAGTGGCCAAGGCCGACCGCTCTACAAACTTTCTTCTGTTCATCTGGGATAAAGGAATTACGGTTTGGTAAAGTTATGATTTTTTGTAGATTATATAGGGTAACTTTGGTTACACAGGAAAGTTAAAGTGCTGGTGAACCGTCATCGAATTGTCAATCTATGCCAATAATTTCCGATACTTCCGCTTTTTTGAAAACGTAGGTATATAACCACATCAAAGTAAAGGTGGGGACCACATCCAATCCGGGTATGATTTCCTCTATGAACGTAACGATTCCCGCGGCTTGGCCTATTTTTCCCTTATACATATTGCTGATCAACCATCCGGCAATCGGGGCCCATACCACATCCGAGAATTCTCCTATAAAGGGAAGGGCGAACGACAGCATTCCAACGGCATCGAAGAGCAGGCCAAGGAACAGTCTTTTAAACTTTTGATCTTTTGAATTCGGCATTCCTAAAACTAATCGTTTTGCCTTTAAAATGCAATAAAGGTGCCAAAAATTGAAAACTGTCGGTTTTCCTTAAAATACAGCTGCCGCCATGGTTCCGAAAAAACAAGGCGTCAGCATTTGAAATCATGATTGGATCAGGACAAATCAGAGGACACCAGTTTCAAAAATTCGTTGCGGGTCTCTATCTTTTGGAATTGTCCTCGAAACCCGGAAGTGGTGGTCACTGAATTCTGTTTTTGAACGCCGCGCATCATCATGCACATATGCGAAGCTTCGATCACAACGGCAACGCCCTTTGGTTTTAAGGTATTATTGATGCATTCCAGTATGTCATGGGTGAGTCGTTCCTGTACCTGTAGCCGTCTTGCAAAAACATCTACGACCCGGGGAATTTTGCTCAGACCAACGATGTAACCATTGGGGATATAGGCGATGTGGGCCTTCCCAAAAAATGGCAACATGTGGTGCTCGCACAACGAATACAATTCGATACTCTTGATAATGACCATATCATCGTAATCTTCCTTGAACATGGCACCTCTAAGGATTTTTTCGGCATCCTGTTTATAGCCTTGTGTGAGATAGAGCATCGCTTTAGCGGCCCTTTCCGGTGTTTTTACGAGGCCTTCCCGATAAACATCCTCTCCTATTTCCTCTATGATTCTCGAATAACCGTTCTTAACGTCGTTCGTTATATCCAAGTTGTAATCTTCTAAATTTTGATATGGTGCCATTAATTCCACGATTGAATTACTTTTGTTCACTAACATAATGTAAAGATCAAACAAATTCCCGGATTCTTTAATCTTTAATTTGAATTTAACCTTTAATTGTGAATCTGCCCCGGTACCATTTCAAAGGGTTTAAGTTCAAAGCGGCTATTTTTGTCATGTCTGTTCTAATCCGTACTTTCGAACGGCAAAAACGAGCACATGATCAAAGCGACGAACATCCAGAAATCCTATGGAAACCTGCAGGTCCTTAAAGGGGTGAACCTTCATATCGAAAAAGGGGAAATCGTATCGATAGTTGGCGCTTCAGGGGCAGGTAAAACTACCTTGTTGCAGATATTGGGCACCTTGGATGTGCAATCGAACAAAAGCGATAGTACGTTATTGATCAAAGACATCGAAGTCAGCAATCTCAACGATCGGGAAATGGCCAGGTTCAGGAACCAACATATTGGCTTTATTTTTCAATTTCACCAACTATTACCAGAGTTCAACGCCCAGGAAAATGTATGTATCCCGGCTTTTATCAAAGGCACCCCCAAAGCTATGGCGGAGAAAAGGGCTTCCGAATTGTTGCGGTTTTTGGGGCTATCCGATAGAATGCACCACAAGCCCAATGAATTGTCAGGTGGGGAACAACAACGCGTTGCCGTGGCAAGGGCTTTGGTGAACAATCCCGCTGTTATTTTTGCAGATGAGCCCAGCGGCAATCTCGACTCTGAAAGCGCCGATAAATTGCACCACTTATTTTTTGACCTTCGCGACGAATTTGGACAAACCTTTGTGATCGTTACGCACAATGAACAATTGGCCGATATGGCCGACAGGAAGTTGACCATGGTCGACGGCCGCATTACCTATGAAGCAAATAGACCCGAAGCTAAGGCCTCAAAACCATGACCAGCTACTTGAAACAATAAAACAGAATGTTACTTAAGGAGGTTTTGTGTTTTTTAAAAAAACCTGTTTATCAGGTAGATGAAAATACTGATCTTAAGTATAGATTTGGTGTTTTCAAAAATTTATTGCTCTATTCCCTGCTATTCAGTTTTGTGCTAGGGGTGCTTTTGGCGCTCTTGGAAAATGGTTTTGATTTGGATTTGGGCCAACATGCCCTGGATACTTTTTTATCAAAATATCCACCAATGTTTTTATTGTTTGTTGCCGTGTTCCTGGCACCCTTGATCGAAGAGATTTTCTTCAGGGGACCCTTGATTTTTTTTAAAGGACATCGCAGTTTCCCGTATGTATTTTATCTGATTGCCCTGATTTTTGGTTTCGTGCATCTTTCCAATTTTGGGCTCAATACCACAATCATTTTGCTATCGCCCCTATTGGTAGCGCCTCAATTATGCGTTGGGATGCTTTTGGGCTTTATCAGGGTGCGTTTCGGCCTTTTATGGTCCATTGGCCTGCACGCATGCTATAACCTTATCTTGGTCGGGCCCGTCCTTGCTTTTCACCTCATCGAATCATCGTCCAAATGAATCAAAAATCACTCAAGGAATTTCTTGATGCAAAGGTGGAGCAATATAACCGGCCACTGTTTCTGGAAACCGATCCCGTTTTTGTGCCCCATCGATTCACTTTGAAAGAAGACATAGAGATCAGCGCCTTTTTAACGGCCACTATCGCTTGGGGCAATCGTAAAAGCATCATCCAAAATGCTGGCCGTTTAATGGATTTAATGGATAATGCGCCCTTCGATTTTATAATGAACCACCAAAAAGCAGATCTACATGCCCTTGGGGGTTTTGTGCACAGGACCTTCAATGGGGATGACTTGAACTATTTTATCCAAGGCCTGCAAAACATATATGAAAAGCATCATGGCATCGAAGCAGTTTTTGCGAAGTACCAGGAGCCGAAAAATCTACAACCGGCCATCTCTGCCTTCAAACAGGTATTTTTTGAACTTGCCCATCCCGAAAGGAGCAAGAAGCACCTTAGCGATCCCATGCGCGGATCTGCGGCGAAACGGATCAATATGTTCCTGCGATGGATGGTAAGGGACGCTTCCGCTGGGGTCGATTTTGGATTATGGACCCATATTAGCCCTTCCCAATTGTCTTGTCCTTTGGATGTACATTCGGGCAGGGTCGCGAGAAGACTTGGGCTGTTGAAAAGGAAACAGAACGATGCCAAAGCATTGGCGGAACTGGACCATAGTCTGAGAAGTCTCGACCCCATCGATCCGGTTAAGTATGATTTTGCGCTCTTCGGTCTTGGGGTTTTTGAAAAATTCTAAAGCAGGGTTCCATATAATGTACCAAGACTTTCATGTTGGCCGAACCTATGTTTTAGCCAACGATTCCAAGCGTACCCAGATCAAGAGCCACCTTCTTTCCGCCTTCTTTAATGGAGTCATAAATGGCCTCCACGATGATCATATCGCGTTTGCCCATTTCCCCTGGGGCCTTGTTCGGCGTACCCGTTAAAATATGACTTGCAAAATCATCCATCTGTAATTGCTGCTGGCTTTTAAAAGGAAATTTTATTTCAGCACCCTCAGAGGTCCGTCCGGCCAGCGGGCCATAGCTGTGGCAGGGATTCAATTCTGCCCATCCGTTTTCAAAGGAGACGAAAAGCCTGTTGGCATTGGCGTTATGGGAAGTGAAAACATGCCCTACCACGGCATCGGGAAATTCCATTTGAGCGGTAATCGTCTCGTCCGTGTCCTTAAAATATTCCGGTCGTGAACTGAATTCTTGGGCAGAAACCGATATCGGGTTCTTTCCGGTACCATAAATATTGCTTTGGATGGCGTAGACGCCCATGTTCATTAAGGCACCGCCTCCCGATAGCCTTCGGTTCAATCGCCATTGACCTGGGTTCCCTCGAGAAATATAGGCCGCATCGGAAGAAACATACTGTACCGTTCCATAGGGCTTTTCCTTTACCAGCCGTTTTATTTCATCGGTATAAGGATCTGATTGCATGCGGTAACCCACACTTAATTTTACACCGGCCCTGCTACAGGCCTCGATAATCGCATCGCATTCCGCGACGCTCACCGCCATGGGTTTTTCACAAATTACATGTTTTCCAGCCTTTGCGGCCCGAATACAGAATTCGGCATGCATGCTGTTGGGTAAAACCACATAAACGATATCGATATCCTTGTTGTCGGCTATCGTGTCGAAATTGTCATAATTATAAATATTCTGCTTCGGTATCCCATATCTTTCGGCCCACATTTTTTCCTTTTCAGGGGTCCCGGTCACGATGCCGGCAAGATAACAGTGATCGGCATTTTGAAGTGCAGGCGCCAATTGCCCCCCACTGTAACCGCCGAGACCTACCAGTGCAATCCCCAACTTGCTTTTTTGCACGCCCAGGCCCATCCCACAAGCCCACGGCATCCCTGCCAAGAGCACGGTACCGGTGACGCCTTGGGCCAAGCGGCTGTTAAAAGTCCTTCTGCCGATCGATTTCATAAAGCATTCTATTTAAGTTTGTTTCTTAAAATTACAAATAATATTGCAAGGGTTGATATTCTTCCTAGACGTTGAAATCGGGTTCCTTGCATACCCAAAGTGGAGCAGGTTTTTTGGAATAGCGAAGCGCACTGGGAAGGCTATCAAAAAAAAACCGTCACTCAAAGGAGTAACGGTTGTAAATAAACAATGCTTTAGAATCAAGGCATCACTACCGTATCGATAGCGTGTATGATTCCATTGGAAGCCATCACATCGGCCATGACCACTTTAGAGATTCCTCCTTTGGTATCTTTAAGCATTACATTACCATCGACCAGGGAAAGTTCTATGGTTTCGCCCTGTACCGTTGTTACCGTGAAAGTTCCGTTGTTCGCCGTGATGGCATCTATGACAGCGGCAGCGTTGAAAGCACCTGATACCACATGGTAGGTCAAAATTCCGGTTAAGGTGGATTTACTCTCGGGCTTTAATAGATTATCCACAGTACCGGCGGGTAACTTTGCAAAAGCCTCGTTGGTTGGGGCAAATACCGTAAATGGGCCTTCGCTGCTCAAAGTTCCAACAAGATCCGCAGCCTTTACCGCGGCAACTAGGGTTGTGAAGTTTTCATTTCCGGCAGCTACTTCAACTATATTCGGAGTCTCCATGATGGGTTCCACAGCTTCCTTGACTTCTTCCATGGCTTCTCCGGCAACTTCTTCCGCTTCTTTTTTCTTTTCGCCGCATCCCACAAATAGTAGGGCCGCCATTGCAAATAGGGTAAGTGATTTAAACATTTTCATAAATTATAGTTTTTAAGTTTGGATAAAACTAAGGGGAAATATTGGATTGAAGTCTTAAAATTTGTTTAATTTTTTGATATTTTTATTAAACAATATAAAAAATTTGTTGTATTTTCCGGAATGCATATTTTTGGCGTTCAACAAATCCAACAAATCATGAGGACCACAATTATTCTTATCTGTTTAATATGCATTCCGATAACCATAATCTCCCAGACCAGAAAACTTCCGATCGACACCATGGTGACGACCCAGCACAGTGTCACCATCGATGGCACGCTGGTCAACTACACCGCACAAACGGGTACACAACCTGTTTGGGATGAAAATGGAAAACCCATTGCTTCCCTTCACTATACCTATTATACCCGCAATAATGTGAAGAATCGGGAGGAGCGTCCTTTACTGATGTCCTTTAATGGAGGTCCCGGTTCAGGATCTGTTTGGATGCACCTGGCCTATACCGGTCCACGTATTTTAAAAATAGACGATGAAGGTTATCCAGTACAGCCCTATGGGGTAAAGGAAAACCCTTTTTCGGTTCTGGACGCGACCGATATCGTTTATGTAAATCCCGTCAATACCGGCTATAGCAGGACCATTCCCGAAACCGGTGACGAGGTGGACCGTAAAAAATTCT
This sequence comes from uncultured Flavobacteriaceae bacterium, assembly GCA_963760375.1. GTDB lineage: Bacteria > Bacteroidota > Bacteroidia > Flavobacteriales > Flavobacteriaceae > Pelagihabitans. The sequence continues at coordinate 1,523,780 of CAVXCS010000005.1, forward strand.
TCGGCATCAACGCCGACACCAAATATTTGGCCGAATGGCTCAACACCTTCGTAACGAGGAACAACCGATGGCGTTCTCCAAAGTACATCATCGGCGAGAGTTATGGTGGTACCCGGGTAATGGGTCTGTCACTGGCCTTACAAAACCAACAGTGGATGTACCTCAACGGCGTGATCATGGTCTCCCCCGCCGATTATAAAATCTTGAATGCCGACGGCCCTGTCTCGGAAGCGATCAACCTCCCTTATTTTACAGCGGCAGCTTGGTACCATAAAGCCCTGCCCCAAGCCTTGCAACAAAAAGACCTGCTGGAAATACTTCCCGAATCTGAAGCCTATACCATCGACACCTTGATGCCGGCCTTGGCAAAAGGGGGTTTCATCAGCGATGCGGAAAAAAATGCAGTGGCCGAAAAAATGGCAAACTACTCCGGGCTCTCCAAGCAAGAAATCCTTGATCTGAATTTGGCGGTGCCCACCGGATATTTTTGGAAGAACCTCTTGAAAGCAAAGGGGGGCTACAATATCGGTCGGTTGGATAGCCGATATCTTGGCATAGACCGACAGCTTGCGGGGATACGTCCCGATTATAGCGCCGAACTCACTTCCTGGCTGCACAGTTTCACGCCTGCAATCAATTTTTATCTACAAGAAGAGCTTCAATTCAAGACCGATGTAAAATATAACATGTTCGGCCCTGTAAGTCCATGGGACGAGAGCGACGACAATACCAGGGACAACCTACGGCAGGCCATGGCGCAGAACCCTTATTTAAACGTGATGGTCCAAAGTGGCTATTACGACGGCGCCACCACTTATTTCAATGCAAAGTATACGATGTGGCAAATCGACCCCAGTGGAAGAATGAAAGATCGCTTTTTCTTTAAAGGTTACCGAAGTGGCCATATGATGTATTTGAGGAAGGAAGATCTCGAAAATGCGAACAAAGACATTCGCGATTTTATAGAACGTACACAAGCCAACGGGAAATCGGCCAAATACTGAGGTTACCTTGCCCGCAATCAACTATTCCTTAAAACCAACGATTCGGTTGACTTAAATTGAATTCAGATGCTAAAATGCACATACTCCATCGAAAATAAAGGCACCTATTTAGACTTTAAGGTGGAGGGCTTCTATTCTTTCAAAGACTTTATAAGATTCCCGAAAATCATTTTGAAACATTCCCAAGCCACTGGGATTTACAAGACCCTGTTCAACGGGGCATCGCTTCAAGATACGGACGCCTCGATTGTTGACCGATTCTTTTTAGGGGAAAAAATCGCGGAGGTATTGCGATATAAGGTGAAGCTCGCCATTGTATGGCCCACCAAAGATATCAGTCAGTTCATGGAAGTCGTCGCCATGAACAGGGCCGCCTATGTGAGGATTGTCAGCAGTCCGCAGACCGCTCTTCAGTGGCTGATGAGCGAAACGGAAGGGGAAACCGAAACAGCCTGGCTGAATTGATGCACTATGACCGCGATGGGCATTCGAAGATTGACGAATATTGTGCAGCCATCACTCCAAAATTTTGGGCTTTCCAGAAAGGCTAAACCAGCTTTTAATAGTTCCCCTGCCCTTAAACCACTGTGCTTTTGGCAGCACCGTTCCAAGTTTTTATGGAGAAGTACTCCGGTTTGAAAATTATCGGTATCTTTAAAAGGCATTCCAATACTCGGGAACCTTGGGTACATGGAAAGCCAAATTGGGCCATAGCTTTCACGACTGCCAATATCCCCATAATCTCGTGGATGAAACCATGGCGATGGATTATAATAGCATATGATCTAAGCACTTGAACAACCAACAACGCACATACCGATGAAAACAAAAAAATTTTACTTTGCAGCAACACTCTTCCTGACCTTGGCCATGAGCTGTGGCCAAAATGTTCCTTCCAAAGAATGGCAGATCGAAACGGCAATGATGGCTGCCCCTGAGGAATATAGGGCCGGGGCCAAAATCTACGGGTATGCCCCCGACGGAAGTTTTGTAACCTTAAGGGAAGGCACCAACTCTTATATTTGTTTGGCAGATGATCCCACCAAGGAGGGCTTTTCCACGGCCGCCTATCAATCCAGTCTCGATCCTTTTATGGCGCGTGGGAGGGAACTGAAGGCCGAGGGCAAGGAGGGGAAGGAAGTTTTTGATATCAGGGAGGCCGAGGTAAAGGCCGGTACCCTAAAAATGCCCGATAGGGCAACCCTCTGTGTATTTACCGGAAAGGTTGACCCGGAAACCCAAAAAATTGAAAATCCCTACGTGCGATATGTTTTTTATGTGCCCTATGCCACTGGGGAATCAACCGGCCTGCCCACCAAGCCCACCCCACCGGGCCATGCCTGGTTAATGGATCCCGGAACCCACAGGGCCCATATTATGATCAGCCCGCCGAAAGAAGAGCCTGGGAAGGAAAATAAAGGAAATTAATGGTTATAAAGGCAATGTTTTAAAATGAAACCGATCAACTTCACCAACCCGCATCGCAAAAAGCATTTTGACTTTTTCAATGCGATGGACCATCCCCATTTTAACTTTACTGCCAATGTGAACATCACAGCACTTCACGCCTATGCCAAGAAAAATGACTTTCCCTTGACCACTTGTATCGTATACCTAATTGCGAGGGCTGCCAATGAAATTCCGGAATTCCGATGGCGCATCCATGGGAAACAGGTCAATGAACATGAAACGGTACGGCCTTCTTTTACGGTACCTACCGCCGAAGCAGATGTTTTCGGTTTTTGTACAATGGCTTATGAGTCTCATGCACCCACCTTTATACAAAATGCGCAGGATAAAATAAAGGAAATGAACGATAGCCCATCTTTTGAGGATGATGATGGACAAGATGATTATCTTTTTCTTTCCGCCATACCTTGGATAAGCTTTACCGGATTGCAACATGCCATGCACTATCATCCCGGAGATAGCGTGCCAAGAATCACATGGGGCAAATTTTTTGAACAGGATTGGAAGTTGATGATGCCCTTGAACGTGCAGGCGCACCATGCCTTGGTGGATGGACGTCATATCGGAGCCTATTTTGAATTGTTGGGGGAAATGGCAGCCAAGCCCGCCGCTTATTTTACTTAGACCATAAATATCGATATCTTACCGCTTCGAAAGCATTTAATTGATCCTAAGATCAACAAACGAAACCAACTCAACATGACAAGACTTAATTTTACAATACTCGTAATTTCATTAACCGCCTGCACCCTGCTGTCGGCACAGTCGACCCCTTTCCTTTTTGGGGATGCCCTGCCCGATGCCCCGGAACTTTCGGCAAGGGGGAAATATAGGGTCGGCGTCCAGACGCTCCAATTGGTGCATAAGGGCCAAATCGATGTGCTGAAGAGTCAAAATGGCATCGATCCGCTCTATGATCGTCCGTTGACGGTTGAGGTTTGGTATCCGGCGCAACTTGCCGACGGAATAGTGGAGCTGGTATCATATGATCAGCTTATGGGTACTGCAAACGATTCCCTGCGACCACTTATTCCCTTTAAATCGATGGGAAGATCAATGCGTTCCGCCGAACCCTTGGAAGACGCCTCCAAATATCCGCTCATAGTGGTTTCCCACGGCTATGTGGGTTCACGCTACCTAATGACCTATCTCACTGAAAATTTGGCCTCGAAAGGTTATGTCGTCGTCGCCATCGATCATACCGATTCGACATTCGGCGATGCTGGGCCCTTTCAAAGTACACTGCTGAACCGTGCGAAGGACATCCATTTTGTAATCGATGAAATCGAATCCCTTGCCGCCGCAGATTCAAAAAGCTTCCTTCGCAATTTGGTCGACGCACAAAACACGGCGATTATCGGTTATTCGATGGGGGGATATGGCGTTTTGAATGTTGCGGGTGCGGGGTACAGCAATCAACTTGCCGCTTTTTTTGTCGGTATGTCAGGGGGTAGCAAAGCGATCGAAGTACTTACGGCCGGCAATCCAAATTACAAAGGGGGGCTGGATCAAAGAATAAAGGCGGTCATTGCCTTTGCCCCTTGGGGCATGGAGCGTGGCGTATGGGATTCAGAAGGGCTGCTAGGTCTCAAATTACCAACTTTTTTTGTGGCCGGAAGCCAAGATGATATTTCCGGTTACGAAAAGGGCATCAAGGCAATTTATCATGGCGCGCGCAATGCCGACCGCTATTTGCTTACCTATCGCAATGCCCGTCATAATGTTGCACCCAACCCGCCACCAGTGGAGTCTTTGGCTCCTGGACTTCCGTTGGATGAGTATTATCGATATGCAGAGCCGTCATGGGATGAACGTCGTCTCAACAATATCAATCAGCATTTTGTGACCGCTTTTTTAGGACTCCACCTCAAAAATGAAGATTTTGGAAAGTACCTTGAACTTGAGGAAGACTCCAACACAAAAGGCTGGCTGGGTTTTCTCCCCAGGTCCTCTACGGGAATGGAACTTCTTCATTCGGCTGCTGAATAAAACCAGGGGACAACGGCATGTTAAAATCGATACGGCACCGAAGCGAATTGCAATTGTTGATGCTATGGAAATGAATCGAAGGCGATTTGTGAAAAATACCGGCTTGGCCATGGCATCGGTTCCATTGATGCCCATGCTTTCCAAAACATCACGGCCAACCGCCAGAACTTCGGATTTGCCCATCCATCTTTTCTCGAAACACCTTCAATTTTTGGATTACGAACAGGCAGGCCATCATACGGCCAAAATGGGTTTTGCCGGCCTAGATCTAACCGTGAGGCCTGGGGGTCATGTACTGCCCGAACAGGTTGAAATCCAATTGCCCAAGGCCATGGAGGCGATCAAAAGGGCCGGATCACATTGTCAGCTGATCACCACGGGTATAGAAGATTCAGCCAATACTTTGGACCAAATGGTGCTTAAAGTGGCTTCCTCCCTGGGCATTACCCATTATCGCTGTAACTGGTTCAAATATTTGGAAAATGAACCGATGCCGGAGACCTTGGCAAAATATGCCTTGAAAGTGAATGCCCTCTCAACATTGAATAAGGAACTTCATTTGATCGGGTGTTATCAAAACCATGCCGGTATTTGGGTAGGAGCGTCACTATGGGAAGTATTGGCTTTGATAAAAGATGCCGACCAAACCCATTTCGGGGTGCAGTACGACATCAGACATGCCTTGGTGGAAGGCGGACTTTCTTGGGAAAACGGACTGAAATTGATTAAAAATGAGATCAAGACCTTGGTTTTAAAAGATTTCATCTGGACACGTGACAAAGGCCATTGGCGTATTCAAAATGTGCCGATTGGGGAGGGTATGGTCGATTTTATAAAATATTTCAAATTGATCAAAGACTATGGAATCGATGTCCCAGTCATATTACATGCCGAATATTTGCCAGGTGGGGCCACGGAAGGAAACGCACAGATCACCGTTCCACAAAGCATTATTTTCGACGCCTTGACAAAAGACCTGAAAACGATACAACGTTTATGGCACGAAGCTTAAAACACGCTTTTATCGCGTGGGGTTCAATGATGCTCACGGTAGGTTGTATGCCTTCCCCAAAATCTGTTTGGGACGGCAATGCTTATGTTGCCCAATTGCAACTCGACTCCACCAGACTGCTCATTACCGAACTGGCACAAGGCCTTGAAGTCCCTTGGGACCTTGAACCCGGGCCCGACGATTGGATCTATTTTACGGAACAGAACGGCAAGGTAAGCCGGTTGAACAGCATCGATGGGACAATCCAAGATCTGGGTAACATCGAAGAGGTATTCTATAGAAAGTCATCCGGATTGTTCAGTTTGGTGCTCCATCCAGATTTCGAAAACAAACCTTACCTCTACTTCCATTACACGGTTGCGCAGAAAGATTCCTTGCATTTGGATCACATATCCTCAAAAGTCGTACGTTATGCCTTGGTAAATGGCGCGATTGAACACCCACGGACCATTTTGGACCATATTCCCGGCAATACCTACCACAATGGTTCGAGGATGTTGATCTGGCAAAATATGCTTTGGATCGGCACAGGTGATGCGGGAGATACCGACCATACCCAAGACCCAACCACTTTAAATGGGAAAATATTGAGGGTAAACCTCGATGGCAGCATTCCCGGCGATAATCCCTATCCCAATAATCCCGTTTGGAGCATGGGACATAGAAACATACAAGGGCTTACAGAGGGCCACGGCAAGATTTATGCTTCCGAACATGGTCCCAACAATGATGATGAAGTAAATCTTATTCAAAAAAATTACAATTACGGTTGGCCAGAGGTACAAGGTTTTTGCGATCTTGAGAATGAGCAAGCCTATTGCCGGCAAGAATCCATCGTCGAACCCATGATGGCATGGACCCCCACCATTGCACCTTCCGGACTAGCCTATTACAATTTCGATGCGATTCCAGAATGGAAAAACAGCCTTCTGCTTACCACCCTCAAGGGACAGTCTTTTAGGGTCTTGGCCCTCGATCGAAATGGCGATTCCATTGTCAAGGAACATCTGTTCCTTCAAAAATTTCTGGGTCGGCTGCGCGATGTTGCAGTGGGAAAAGATGGGGCAATTTACCTGGCGACCAGCAATATGGACTGGCATGAAGGGTATCAACCATGGCTATACGATAGTTTGCCTAAATCTCGGGGCGATAGGATCGTTAAAATTCAGGCAGCGGACCATAACATGCGCCAACAGCTAGCGAATATGGAAAAATCAATGGTACTTCGTGAAGAGCGTCATCCGATACCCTTGGGAACGGAACTTTATCCGGATAGCACGTCGAAGGAAGCGCTCTCCAGTGGAAAACAATTATATGCACAACATTGTGCCACCTGTCATGCCCCTGACGGAAAGGGGAATCCCGGACAACTTCCCCCATTGGTGAATAGCGAATGGGTTTCAGGAAACAGCGCACGGCTTATCGATGTTACTTTGGCCGGCCTGAACGATCCGATTATTGTCGACGGTCTGGAATACCAAGGAGAAATGCCGAGCTACCAAAATCTATCGGATGGGGAAATAAGTGATATTTTAAACTATATTAGAATCGAATTCGGCAAAACAAACGGAAATATAAGATCAGAAGATGTTTTTCATCAAAGGAAAGGGCTTAGATGATCTTCATTTGAAGCACACAAGGAAATAAGATACCGCTCCAATATCTCCAGTAATATCATAAAAACGGATAGTTATGAAAAAAATTAAAACAATATTGATGACCTTGGCCTTAGCCATGGGAACTTTGGGCGTGATCAACGCACAAGATTGGCCCAATCTTGAACAATTTAGGGAAGCCAATGCAAAACTAAATGCCACAGCGGCCGACGAAAACCGTGTGGTTTTTATGGGGAATTCGATTACCATTGGTTGGTTGAACACCAGGCCGCAATTTTTTGAGGGCAAACCTTATGTCAACAGAGGTATCAGTGGCCAGACCACCCCGCAAATGCTATTGCGTTTTCGCCAAGATGTGATCGATTTGCATCCAAAGGTCGTGGTCATTTTGGCCGGCACCAATGATATTGCCGGCAATACCGGACCGTCGACCATCGAAATGATAGCCGACAATATAAAGTCGATGGCCGAATTGGCCCATGCCCATGGCATTAAGGTAGTGCTATCCTCTACCCTGCCCGCTTATGATTATCCTTGGAAGCCAGGTATGGAACCAGCCGGTAAGATCTTAGCCCTGAACAAGTTGATCCAAGCGTATGCCATGGAAAAAGGATTTGTCTACCTCGATTATTTTTCTGCCATGGCGGATTCAAAAAACGGTTTGCCCAAAAATTATGCTGAAGATGGGGTACATCCCACGGTCGAAGGATATCAAGTGATGGAACCCATGGTGGAAGCGGCCATTGCAAAAGCATTGGAATAAATATTTTTGACGAGGTCCGATCTCTATTGGCTTCCAGTGCGCCACCTTAGGGCAAACCAAAAAATAAAAGGGGTTATTTTAAATCCACCGAAAGCAAGTAGTCGTCTGCCGTCATAAACAAGGTCTTTTGATCTGGCGTAAAGGCACAATTGGCGGTAGCCTGTCCGGTATGAATGCGGGCCAATGCTTTCCCGTTTGCATCAAAAATCCAAATGCCCCCAGGGCCAGTGGCAAATAAATAGCCTTTGTCGTTCACCTTCATCCCATCAGGGAGACCCGGTTGATCCGGCTTCCCGACCCATTCGGTAACTTCGTACAATAGCCTTTTGTTTTCGACCTGTCCGGGTGAAATCAGATCATAGGCATACCATACGGCATGCTGGGGATCCGAAACGGCGACGTACAAAATATTTTGCTCCGGAGAAAGGGCAATTCCATTGGGTCTTGAAAGACGATCTACCAAAACGAGTTCGCCTGAAGCCAAATAACAGTATACCCCCTGAAAATCGAGTTCTTTGTTGGGGTCGTCCATCCCCTTGGGAAGTCCGTATGGCGGATCGGTAAAATACAAGTTACCCGCCTTATCAAAAATTCCGTCATTGGGGCTGTTGAGTCTTTTGCCTTCAAAGCGATCGACCATGGTGGTAAAATTTGCCAGGGGGTTTTCCAAGGTGGCATTCATTTTTGCGACGCGCCTATCACCGTGCTGCATCAAAACCAATTCCCCATCCGGATTCAACAATAAGCCATTGGAACCGGGCTCCTCCCCAGTAAAATTACTGCCGGTAAATCCGGAAGGCTCCAGATAAGTGGTCGTATCGCGTTTAGCGTCCCATTTGAACACCTTGTTGTTCGGGATATCCGAGAACAACAAATAATTACCGGAGGGCACCCACAAAGGACCTTCCGTCCATTTAAAACCACTGGCCAAGATTTCGATCTTCGCCTTAGGGTCGATGATTGCCAGGGCTTCATCATCCAAAATCGTTATGGAAAAGGCGGCGGCAATGTCATTGCCTTCACTTTTTTCCTGTTTCGGGGCCTCCTTACAAGCATCCAATAAGCTAAAGGTGAACAAAATACCTAACCAAAGTGATTTCCTTACTGTCATCGTATCGTTTTTTGTGGACTGCATTTTTGAGCCTTTGGCAGTTTGCCCAGTTGTTTATGGATATAACAAAGGGAAAAACTTGCCCTCCATTTTTTTGCCTTTGTGAATAATGGGCACACCGGCCAAGAGTTCCTCATCGGTATTGCTCACCGTGCCATCGGCAAATACGTTGAGCACAAATGCCCTTCGGCTCATCTCGGACTTGTTTTCATAAGAACCATGCACCAACAAAGGGTGGTGAAAGGCCGCATGGCCTTTTTTCAATTCAATGGCCACCGGTTTGAAATCAGCCTTTTGTTCCTCGGTCAAATAGGTCATTAAGCCGTCCATATCTCCCGCCAGTGAGGGGGCGTCCAACAATCCCCATTTATGGCTTTTGGGGACATAATGAAGACATCCATTTTCTTTGGTGGCGTCGTCAAGTCCAGTCCAGCAGGTCAAGTGCTGCATGGCTATGGTACGCGTCCAGTAGGAATAATCCTGGTGCCAGGCTACCACGCCGCCATGTTTGGCCGGTTTGCAAAACAATTGATCGTGCCAGAAACGCACCGGTTTGTTCTCGAGGAGTTGATGTGCCGCCATCACAAAGGCCGGATTCCAGAGCACATCGTGAAATCCGGGCGTAATGCGCCAATGCCCCAAGGAATGAAACAAGACCGCATCGGGATTCTCCGACTCGTTGCTATGGAATTCATAAAACAAATCATGGGCCGGATGGTCGGGGTCCATCACCTCCTCCAGTTCCTTTCGAAGGCGCTCAACTTGTTTTTCATCCAATAATTTAATGCCCGACAAATAGCCATTTTCATGAAAATGAGCCACCTGATCATCTGTTAAACGATATTGTTCCCATGCTTCCCGAGACTTCGGCCATTGAAAAATATCCGAAATAAGCCTGTGGTGATCTGCCAAATCTTTTATCGTTACCATACCCTTAATTTTAAATCCTGTATTCCCAAATTTAAGCATTCAAAATTGTATTTTTATCAATAGGATGAAATATATCGTTTGCGAAAAGCCCGGGCAGTTCCTACTCAAGGAAAAGGAAGCGCCCATTAGAAAACAGGGGGAAGCCCTTGTCAAAATAAGACAAGTCGGGATTTGCGGCACCGATCTGCATGCCTATCAAGGCAATCAGGCCTTTTTCACTTATCCCAGAATACTGGGGCATGAGTTGGCCGTGGAGGTGTTGGAAATCGAAGACAATCCCAAAAAAATAAAACCTGGGGATCATGTGGTGGTCATGCCTTACGTAAGCTGCAATCAATGTATCGCCTGCAGGAACGGGAAAACGAATTGCTGCACTAGCCTCAAAGTTTTGGGCATCCATACCGATGGCGGGATGCAGGAACTGCTTAACGTTCCCATTGAACTGTTGGTGCCGGCCAAAAATTTGAGCGATGTTGAAATGGCCCTGGTAGAACCTTTGGCCATCGGTGCCCACGCCGTTAAAAGGGCTTCCTTGACCCATGGTGATACGGTGGTGGTCATCGGCTGCGGTCCGATAGGAATAGGCATCATGAAACTAGCACAATTCGAGGGGGCAACGGTCATCGCGGTCGATACGAATGCACAGCGCCTTGATTTTGTCAAAAATGAGTTAGGTGTCGCATATACCGTTTTGAGCGATTCCGGGGTTCAGGAGGAAATCAAAGCGATTACCAAAGGCGATCTGGCCCAAGTGGTTTTTGACGCTACCGGGCATAAGGGCGCCTTGGAATCGGGACCAAGCTTTATGGCCCATGGTGGCAGCTATGTTCTGGTGGGGCTTTCCAAGGGCGATCTTACTTTTCACCATCCGGCCATACATGCAAAGGAAGCCACCATACGCTGCAGCCGAAATGCAACGATGGTCGACTTTGAACAAGTGATCTCGATGTTGCAAAAAGGCGATTTTCCGGTGCATGCCTATGTCACCCATCAGGTTCACTTCGGCGAAATGATCCAAAACTTTGATCGATGGTTGGAGGCTTCCAGCGGGGTAATCAAGGCGATGGTCGCTTTTTAGTCTTTATTGTTCGGAAATAAACAGCACATAACCAATGGCACAACAATTCATACAGATACATCCAAACGACAACGTTTTGGCCGCTTTACAGGACCTTTCCGAAGGAACGTCCATTCACCATAATGGTACCATTTTCAATTTGGTGGGCCATACCCGAGCCAAGCATAAATTCACGACCGTGGAGCTGGCCCCCGGCGACGAGGTCGTAATGTACGGTACCCTTGTGGGCAAAGCCACACGGCACATCCGACAAGGAGAAACGATCACTACCGAAAATGTGGTCCACGCTGCATCAGAATACACCGTGGGCAAGGAAAAGATATCGTGGAAGGCACCCGATATCGACAAATGGAAAAACAGCACCTTCAATGGATACCACCGTGCCGATGGCAGTGTGGGAACGGCTAACTATTGGCTGGTGATTCCCATGGTATTTTGCGAAAACCGGAATGTTGAAGTATTGAAGGCTGCACTGCTCAAGGCCTTGGGCTATCAATCGAACAGTGATTATGTAGTTGATACGGAGACTCTGGTGCGACAATACAAAAATGGCGCAACGGTCGAGGAACTCCTCGGTACCACTTTGATCCGTACCCCTGAAGAAATCAAACAGAACAGGACTTTTCCAAATGTCGATGGCATCAAGTTCCTGACCCATGAAGGCGGTTGCGGTGGCTTTCGGCTCGATTCTGAATCGCTATGCAGCCTGCTGGCGGGGTACATTACCAATCCGAACGTGGCAGGGGCGACGATATTGAGCCTTGGGTGCCAGAACGCGGAAGTAAAAAATGTGGAGGAAGGCATCAAAAAAAGAGACCCCAACTTTTCGAAACCGCTTTTCATCCTTGAACAACAAAAAAGTGCAAGCGAGCGCCATTTCATAGAAGAAGCCGTTAAAAAAACATTTTTGGGTTTGATAGAGGCGAACAAAACGAAACGAAGCCCGGCCCCCTTGAACCAATTGGTCCTAGGGCTTGAATGTGGTGGTTCCGATGGTTTTTCCGGTATTTCGGCAAACCCGGCATTGGGTTATGCCTCCGATCTGTTGGTGGGATTGGGCGCAACCACCATGTTATCCGAGTTTCCCGAACTCAATGGGGTGGAACAGGAATTGATCAATCGTTGTGCCTCGGAACCCATCGCCCAAAAATTCGCCCATCTGATGGATACCTATTCTGCCACTGCCGTGGCCCTGGGCTCGGCCTTTGCGAATAATCCCTCCCCTGGGAACATCAAAGACGGACTGATCACGGACGCCATGAAATCGGCAGGCGCGGCCAAGAAGGGCGGAACCTCACCGATTACGGAAGTATTGGATTATACCGAAAAAACCACCAAAAAAGGGTTGAACCTATTGTGTACCCCGGGAAACGATGTCGAGAGTACTACAGGCCTGGCAGGTTCGGGCTGCAACATTATTGCTTTTACCACAGGACTTGGAACCCCTACGGGAAATCCAGTGGCACCGGTCATCAAAATTTCAAGCAATAATGTCCTGAGCGAACGTATGAAAGACATTATCGATTTCAATACGGGATCAATCATCACGGGAGAGGAAAGTATTGAAACCATGGGCGCAGCGCTTCTGGATTATATCATTGAGGTGGCCAGCGGGAAAAAGGTCCCGGCAGCAGTGCGTTTGGGCCAAGACGATTTCATCCCATGGAAAAGGGGCATTTCTTTGTAAAAAATGGTACGACTCAATCGAAAAACCATAGCTATACCAGCAGTACTACCCATAAGGGTAATGCAATTCGGGGGCGGAAATTTTATCCGGTGTTTTGTCGATTGGATGATACAAATTTTGAACGAGGAAGCTGATTTTAATGCTGGCGTTATCGTAATTAAGCCTACTTCAAAGGGTGATTACCAAATGCTGAAATCCCAAGACGGGCTCTTCACGGTGGTCTTGAACAGCAACGATAATGGGGCCTTGGTCACCAAAACCAAATTGGTGAGCTGCGTTCAACAGCTGTTGAATCCCTATACCGAGTGGAAAGCTTATCTCGATTTGGCCAAAAATCCCGACATCCAATTTATTGTCTCCAATACCACGGAAGCGGGCATCAAATTCAGTCCTGATGATCATTTTGTTGATGCCCCACCAAAGGAATTCCCCGCCAAATTAACGGTTTGGCTATACCATCGTTTCCAACACTTTGGCAACGACTTCGACAAGGGATGTGTGATGATGCCATGTGAGCTCATAGAAGATAACGGCAACACCTTGAAGACCGCTATCCTGAACTATTCCAAAGCCTGGCGATTGGGTGACGATTTCATGTCATGGGTCAACAACGCCAATCACTTTTGCAATACCCTGGTCGATCGCATTGTTTCCGGGTATCCCGCGGCCATAGCCCAACAACTGCAAAATCAACTGGGCTACAGGGATGAATTGATGGTGGTGGGGGAACAATACCATAGTTGGGTCATTGAAGCACCGAATTCGGTGGAGCGTTTGATACCGTTTCAAAATACCGGATTGAAGGTCACATTTGTGGACGATATTGTCCCTTTTCGGGAAATGAAAGTGCGACTATTAAACGGGGCACATACCGCCATGGTTCCCGTTGCCTACCTCTCGGGCATGGCGTTCGTCAATGAAACCATGGAACACCCAATTTTGTCAGGTTTTATTGAAAGTTGCCTAAAAGATGAGGTCAATCCCACCCTTCCCTACCCGGAAAATCGCAAGCAAGCCTATATCAATGATGTCCTTGATCGGTTTCGGAATCCTGCTTTAAAACATCGATTGATCGATATTTCCTTGAACGGTACCTCCAAATTCGTGACTCGATTATTACCTACGCTAAAGGATTTTTACAGTCGGGAAGGCCTACTACCGAAAAACATCGTGTTTGCGTTTGCTGCCCTAATACAATTTTATGAAGGCGAATTCAATGGCGAAAAAATAGATCTAAAAGACGATGCCCTGACATTGAATTTTTTTAAAGGGAATTGGATTAAAATGAACAGCGGATCGCTATCTTTAGACCAAATGGTGCTCAATATTTTGGGCAATGTATCCATTTGGGAATCGGATTTGACCCAATTCCAAGGTCTTGCCAACGCGGTCAGTGCCCATTTGACCGCCATGAAAAAATACGGTATGCTCGAAGCCTTATCCCTCTTGAACGAAAATAAAAAACCAGCAAACAATACTTGAGCCATGGTGATAGACGCACACCAACACTTTTGGAACTATGATCCCCAACGACATTCTTGGATATCGGATGATATGTCGGCCATAAGAAGGAGTTTCACGCCTATCGATCTCATGGAGGTCTATGCCCGAAACGAAATCGATGGTTGCGTAGCAGTGCAGGTAGACCAGACCCTGGGAGAAACCGATTTTCTTTTGGAATTGGCTGGGGAATACCAATTCATCAAGGGAGTTGTCGGTTGGGTCGATTTAAGGTCAAGTGGTATAGACGGAGTGCTCGAAAAATATACAAACCACAAAAAGTTAAAAGGGTTCAGGCACATCGTGCAAGGCGAATCCGATCCCAATTTTATGATAAGACCCTCTTTTTTAAAAGGGATCGCAGCGCTCACATCCTATGATTACGCCTATGATATTCTGGTATTTCCCCACCAATTGGGAGCAGCCCTGGAACTGGTAAAAAGATTTCCGAATCAAAAATTTGTAATAGACCACCTGGCAAAACCGTATATCAAGGATGGCTTTTTCGAAGGATGGGCCGTTTTGATGGGGGAAATCGCAAAACATGATCATGTATATTGTAAATTGTCTGGCATGATCACGGAAGCGGACCATAGATCATGGACTCCGACACAAATGCTGCCTTATATGGATTTCGCCTTGAACAGTTTTGGCGCTAATCGCTTATTGTTCGGTTCAGATTGGCCGGTTTGCCTGGTCGCGGGAAGTTATGGACAGGTAAAGTCACTGGTCACCAATTTTATCGGAACGCTCTCAAAGTCTGAACAACAGGCCATCATGGGCAATAACGCAGTTCAATTTTATAATCTAAACCCATAATTGATGGATCTCGGTTTACAAAAAAAAGTAATCGTGGTGAGTGGCGGTGCCGGAAGGGTCGGAAGCATAGGGGAAACCCTGTTGCGCCGACTGGTAGATGAAGGCGCGATCCCCGTTATTTTAGACATAAGTGAAAGGGGCGCCCATTATGCGGAAGCAATTAGGCAAAAAGGCGGGGAGGCGCTTTTCTGCAAGACCGACCTAACGCAGCCCGAGGAGGTAGACCATGCAATAAAGACCATTGAACGGAAATACGGGGCCATAGATGCGATCGTCAACAATGTGGGGCTGAACGACGGCGTGGGATTGGAAGCTTCCCACGAACAATTTTTGGATTCGCTCAAACTTAACTTGGTCAGTTATTTCTTAGTCGTGAAATATGCCCTGCCACTGCTGAAAAAATCAAAAGGAAATATTTTGAATATCGGGTCGAAAGTAGCGCTCACGGGGCAAGGAAAGACCTCCGGTTATGCCGCAGCCAAAGGCGGTGTGCTAGGGCTCACCAGGGAGTGGGCCGTAGACCTTTTGCCATTCGATATTCGATGCAATGCCATCATTATAGCCGAAAGCTATACCCCTATGTACAAAGATTGGATCGATAGTATGGAGGATGGGGCGCAAAACCTAAAAGCGATCATTAAAAAAATTCCCCTGGAAAACAGAATGACCACGCCAGCAGAAATAGCCGATACCTGTTTGTTTACCATTTCTGAAAGGGCGTCCCATACCACCGGACAGTTTATTTTTGTAGATGGCGGGTATGTACATCTCGATAGGGCCTTATTGAACGATACCAACCCATAGACCAAACCACCTACCAAAAATGAAAGCCATTCAAAAAACCCCGGTGGTCTCGAAGACCATACTCCTGCCCTTCATACTGATCACCTCCTTGTTCGCCCTCTGGGGTTTTGCGAACGATATTACCAACCCCATGGTAAAAGCGTTTCAGAAGGTATTGGAACTTTCGAACGTGAAAGCCTCCCTGGTTCAGGCTGCCTTCTATGGGGGCTATTTCACCATGGCCATCCCTGCAGCGCTGTTCGTGAACCGATATTCCTACAAAAAGGGGGTTTTGCTCGGCCTCGCCCTGTATGCCGCAGGCGCTCTTTTGTTTTATCCCGCAGCGGCCAACGAAAGTTTCGGATTTTTTCTGGCGGCCCTATATATCCTGACGTTTGGACTTGCTTTTTTGGAGACGACGGCAAACCCTTATATACTGTCGATGGGTTCGGAGGAAACCGCGACGCAGCGCCTTAATTTTGCCCAAATGTTCAATCCGGTGGGATCTATCATGGGATTGCTGGTGGCGCAGCAGTTCGTTTTGGGCGCCTTGCAGTCAGACGATACCACCGCCGAAGGTATCCCCATTTATGATACCATTTCGGAAACGGCAAAAGCTGCGATCCGTACTTCTGACCTGTCCGTGATTCGAGATCCCTACGTAATACTCGGGTTGTCGCTCATTTTATTTTTTGTATTGGTCAGTATCGTGAAGATGCCACAGAACAAAGATCAGGAAGCGAAAGTGAACTTCTTCGCATCGGTGAAACGATTGTGGGCCCAACCCAAATTCGTGATGGGTGTGGTCGCCCAGATGTTTTACGTAGGGGCGCAGATCATGTGCTGGACCTACGTGTACCAATATGCGGAAACCCTTGGCATTGACAGTCAGTCTGCCGTGTGGTATGGCTTGGCCGGCTACGTTGTATTCTTGACAGGTAGAACGGCCGGCACAGCCATGTTGCGGCGCATCGATGCCGGTAGATTATTGATGGTCTTTTCTTTCGGAGGGATGATCACTATTTTGGGAGCCATATTTTTACCGGGGATGTTGGGTATTTATTCCCTGATCGCCACTTCCTTTTTTATGTCGATCATGTTTCCTACCATTTACGGTATCTCCTTAAGAGGTCAGGGGGAAGATGCCAAATTTGGTGCGGCATTCTTGGTCATGGCGATCGTGGGCGGGGCGGCCATGCCCCCTTTGCAAGGCTTTATCCTAGATTTTGGAGGTACAGGCTATTCCGACGTTCAGTTTTTAGGGGTTTCTGAAATGCGTTTTTCATTTTTCCTCACCTTGATCTGTTTTTTGGTCGTTGCCTATTATGGAAAACTGGTGCTAAGGCTCAATAAAAAACAATAACGGATACCAAGCATAAAGTATTGAAACCCTTAGGGGTCAATAGTTTCGATTTTCACGTTTGCGCAGCGCATTCGCCTGGGCATCTCCCTTAAAGTGTTCTTCCTTGGGATCCCATTCCAAGTTACGGCCCAATTGATAGGCAATATTGGCAATATTACAAATGGTAGCGGACCGATGCCCGGTTTCCACATCACAAATCGGATCGGTTCCGTTTTTTATGGCATCGAGCCAATCTTGATAGTGGTTATCATTGGAATTGTATAAACGGGTATCAGAATCCTTCAAGGTCGCCGTCAGAATGTTTTCGGGGGTGGTTTCCAAATAGCTTCTGCTGATATCCATAGTGCCTTCCGTACCCATAAAGCGAACGCCCCATCCCCGATCGAAATCTTCATGAACCATTTCTATCCCATTGTCATAAAACATTCTAAGGCCACGTACCGCATTCCTGTCGGTTGGTGGAATATATCGCACCGGGCCGGAGCGGTCCATATCCAGCGCCCATTGCACAATATCGAACATATGGGCGCCCCAATCACATAGGATGCCGCCTCCCGTTTCCTTGAATTTCCTCCAGTCGGGCCAAAAATCGATATCATTGCTCGAGGGGGCCAATCGATGGTTATAGGCCAACAGGGGTGCAGGACCGCACCAATGGTTCCAGTCGATTTCTTTGGGCAAGGCTTCTGCCTCAAGATTATAATCGATTGCCGGATCTCCTACATTGACCAGTATCTTGGTAATTTCGCCCAAGTAGCCATTTCTGACCAATTCACAGGCCCTTCTAAAATTTTCCCAGGACCTTTGCATGCTTCCGGTTTGCAATATTTTACCGGTTCGCCGAACGGTATTCACCAAATCGACACCCTCGGCAATCCTATGCGTCAGGGGTTTCTCGAGATACACATCCTTTCCACTATTGAGCGCGTCAATCCCCATGATGGCATGCCAATGGTCTGGGGCAGCGATAACCACGGCATCTATTTCGGTATTGGCCAACATTTCCTTATAGTCACCATACAGGTTTACCCCGTTAAATGTTTCTGTCTTGCGTTTTTCGGCATACAGGCCCTGAACATGATTTTTGAACCAATCCATTTTTGTGGTCCATACATCGCTTCCAGCCACGATCTGGGCCGCCGTACTAGAGACGAACCGATTGGCCAAGCCGCTATTCTGCCTCCCCAAACCGATAAAGCCCAGGTTGATTTTATCACTGGGGGCAATATACCCCATTCCCATGACGTGCCGGGGAATGATGCTGATGGCGCCAGCGGCAAGCGCCGATTTGGCAATAAACGATCTTCGGGTAAGCAATGGCTTCGAATGGGACGACTTCACTGGTGGGTTCGATTGTTTTTTCATGTTGTTTTCTGTTAGGCCTTCATTTAATTGGACGGATGCTTGCGATGTCAACGGTATCTTTGAATTGTTGCTGTAACTTCAATAAATCTTTGAACAGGGAATCGACCTTCATGTGGTAGGCCGAACGGGAAGCCAAATCATTTTGCTCTTCCGGGTCCTTTTTTAGATCAAATAGCAATAATTTCTTCAATTTAGGATAAGCGATCAACTTGAATCCATTTTTTCGGATCATTCTCTGGGTATCGGTATATGCGCCATATATCTCCCTGTAATGGCTTTTCGGTTGTTTTCCTTTCGCCAGATCGATCAAACTGTTGAAAAATACATAATCGGGTTTTTTTATACCTGCCAGTTCCAGACTGGTCGCCATGGCGTCTTGAAGATATATGGGTTCCTCTATTTTCTTTCCCGCGGGGATGCCAGGACCCATAACCATGAAGGGTACCCTAATACTGTGGTCGAAGAGCGATTGTTTCCCCATCAATCCGTGACGGCCCATGGCCAGTCCGTGATCTGCGGTAAAGATCACAAAAGTGTTTTTCAATCCGTCATTGGCTTCCAATTTATTGAGAATTTCGCCGATTTGCTGGTCCATATGGCTGATCAAGGCATAATATTCCTGCGTATGTTTTTTGATGGCATATGCCGTACGCGGAAAAGGCGCCAAGGCTTCGTCCCTTAAATCCGGGCCATTTCCTATGCTATCCTTAAAAGGGTATTCCGGCAGCCAGCTTTTCGGAAGGTGTATTCGGTCCAGGGGATATTGGTCAAGATATTCCTTAGGTGCCTGTCTAGGGTCATGCGGGGCATTGAAGGCGAGGTACATAAAAAAAGGCTTTTCCTTTTCAGTTGATCGTTCAAGAAAACCAAGGGCATCTTCCTTGAGCACCTCACTCCAGTGCTTCCCCCCTTCCCAATATCCGCCCATGGAGGTGTCGGAAGCAGACCATAGGGTATCGTTTTCATCCAATGGCCGGTTATATCCCAAGGGCATGATATCTTTCATGGGGATATTTCTGGAGGAGCCTTCCATTATTTTAATTTCCATGCCGGGAGTACGGTTCCACGCATCTCCGGGCATTCCCGGTCGAACATGGACCACATTTTGAAATATTTCCGTTGCCCTGGCATCAAGATGCCACTTTCCGGTCATAAAGGTCTCGTATCCGGCAGATTTCATCAACTTGCCCCAACTTTTCTCGGTACCCACACCCTTGATCCATTCTTTTCGAAACTGGTTCGCCTCCCACAGACTCCTTCCCGAAATGATCATGGCCCTTGAAGCCACACAAATCGCCCCGTTCCATCCACCCATGTTGAAGGCATGTGTAAAAGTGGTACCTCCGCGTACCAATCGGTCGAGATTCGGGGTGTTGATTTCATCGTTGCCCAAGGCGCTGATGGCGGTATAGGTCATGTCATCGGCAAAAATAAAAACGATATTGGGTTGCGTGGTTTCCCGATGCCCGTCTTTCAGCGGGAACCACAACAAAAGAAGAATGAAGATATATTTCGGCATTTGATATACTATTTGGAGGGCCTCTATATTTTTTTAACCTACAACATTCACCAAGGTCCCAATATGGTCTATACTGATGTGCACCTCATCGCCCAATGCCAGGCTGAAGTCATCGGGTGGCACGATTCCGGTACCCGTCATCAAAAAACAGCCCTTGGGAAATTCGCACTCCCTGAACAAAAATGCCACCAATTCGGTGTGTTTTCTTTTCATTTGATCAATACCAATTTCGCCCGAGAAAACCGCCTTGCCTTTGCGGTAGATGCCAAGCTTGATTTTGGTGTCCGACGCGATAGGCTTCCGGGGCACGTAAATGCATGGCCCCAAGGCAGCACAGCCCTCATAGGTCTTTGCTTGGGGCAGATACAGCGGATTTTCACCTTCAATACTTCTCGAACTCATGTCATTGCCGATGGTGTATCCCTCAATGGTCCCTTCCGAACAAATAAAAAGCGTGAGTTCCGGTTCAGGTACGTTCCATTTAGAATCCCTTCTGATACGGACCGTACCCCCATTTCCGACCGTTCTATGGGGAGTGGCCTTAAAAAAAAGTTCCGGGCGTTCCGCATCGTAGACCTTGTCATAGAAACTGCCACCCCCTGCTTTTTTGGATTCCTCCATCCTAGCCTGTTTACTGCGCATATAGGTTACCCCGGACGCCCATATTTCCTGGGATCCTATTGGGGGCAGGTTGATCTTTGGCAAGACGTCATTTTGGAGGACCGTTGCGCTTTCAATATCGTGCAAGAGGGCTTCATATAGATTTTTCCGGTTGATGAAGGCGTCCCAATCTTTTACGGTCTTCTCGTAGTATTTGTTTTCATTACAAACGATGGCGCCTTTTTCGTATTTATAGATCTGCATCCTGCAAAATATTTTTACTGTTTTTATAAATGTAAGGGTTTTTTTGAGCACGGCATAAACCCGTGGCAGCCTGATTATATATTATTGGGATATTGTTTTATCTTGGAGGTTCATAAAACGCAAAAAACGTATGTTCGGGCTTGATCACAAAATAGCCATCATTACAGGTGCAAGCGGTTCGCTCGCCGGCAGTATTGCCAAAAGTTTGGCCCAAGCAGGGGTCGCATTGGCCTTGCTTTCCCGAAACGAAGATGCCGTTGCTCCGCTTTTAAAGGAAATTACGAATCTTGGAGGTCGTGCGAAGTCCTATTCGACCGATATTCTTTCCGAAACCTCCCTTCTTACGGTGAAGGATGCCATATTACGGGATTTTGGACGTATTGATATTCTATTGAATATCGCCGGTGGTAACCTTCCGGGAGCAACCATTGCTCCGGATAAAACCATTTTCGATCTTTCCATGGATGATTTTAAAAAGGTGGTAGATCTTAATTTAAACGGTACCGTGCTCCCTTCCCTTATTTTTGGCAAAACCATGGCAGACCAACAGTCGGGAGTAATTATCAACTACTCCTCCATGGCTGTTGACCGAGCCATCACCAGAGTGGCGGGATACTCGGCCTCCAAGGCGGCCATGGAAAATTTCACCCGATGGATGGCGGTGGAATTGGCCACGAAATTCGGCGGTCATATACGGGTCAATGCCATTGCCCCCGGCTTTTTTATAGGAAAACAAAACAAAGCGCTGCTGACCAATCCCGACGGTTCGTTTACCGATCGCGGCCAGACCATTATAAGAAACACCCCTATGGGGCGATTCGGGAAAGCCGAAGAACTCAATGGGGCCATTCATTTTCTGTGCAGCGATGCCGCAAAATTCGTTACGGGAATTGTTTTGCCCGTCGATGGCGGCTTTAGTGCCTTCAGCGGCGTTTGATCGGATTTTAAATATTTCAGTATGAAAATGGAACAAACTTGGCGCTGGTACGGCCCCAGTGATCCGGTAAGTTTACGGGATATCAAACAGGCCGGGGCAACGGGAATCGTAACCGCCCTGCACCATATACCCAATGGGGAAGTGTGGCCCATCAAGGAGATCGACGAACGAAAAAAACGGATCGAAGACCAAGGGCTTCGATGGAGCGTTGTGGAGTCGCTGCCCATCCATGAAAGCATCAAAACACAAAAAGGGGCGTTTCAAACCCATATTACAAACTACAAGACAAGCTTGGCCAATCTGGCACATTGCGGTATCAAAGTCGTATGCTACAATTTTATGCCCGTTTTGGATTGGACCCGCACCAGTTTGAACTTCGAAGTGGCAGATGGATCCAAGGCATTGGCCTTTGAAATGGACGCTCTTGCGGCATTCGATCTATTTATCCTGAAGCGGACCGATGCGGATAAAAATTATGACAAGGCCCAAATTTCAAGGGCCGGGATTTATTTTGAAAAATTATCGGATATCGATCAATGGGAACTGGTCAAAACCATTATCGCAGGTCTTCCAGGTTCTTCGGAAGGCTATCCCGTTCCTGAAAAAGGCTATGATTTAAGCAAGTTCCAAGCGATATTGAATACCTATGAGGGTATCGGCGAACAGCATATGCGTAATCACTTGGTCTATTTTTTGAAGGAGGTGGTGCCCGTGGCCGAACAACACGGGGTGCTGTTGTGCATCCATCCCGACGATCCTCCTTTTTCAATTTTGGGGCTGCCCAGAATTATGGGAACGGAAGCCGATTATGCCTATATTTTTGAACAGGTGAAATCCATTCACAATGGCATTACATTTTGTACGGGTTCTTTAGGGGTCAGGCCAGACAATGATCTGCTGCAAATGTTCGATCGGTTTGCCGACCGGGTACACTTCCTGCATTTGAGAAGTACGCAGCGCGATGGCAAGGGAAATTTTTTCGAAGCCAACCATTTGGAAGGGGATGTTCCGATGTATGCGCTGGTCCAAAAAATACTGATTGAATCGAAGCGGAGAAAGCAGCTGGGGCGGACCGATTTTGAGATTCCCATGAGGCCCGATCACGGCCACCAAATGTTGGATGACCTTCATAAAAAGACAAATCCGGGATACTCTGCCATAGGCAGGTTGAGAGGACTTGCGGAGCTTAGGGGACTGGAATTTGGGATCAACCAAGGTATGGCGGATAACCCTGCTTAGGGTCGCAACTTTCGGATGGTCGCCAAGGCGGTTGCCACTCGGTGTTCAAGGGCACCAAAATCTTTTTGGGAGAGTATTTCCTTGCTGATCAATTGCGAACCCATGCCCACACAAATCACCCCCGCATCGAACCAAGCCTTAAGGTTTGCCTCATCGGTGCTCACGCCCCCGGTGGGCATAATGCTGGTCCACGGTTGAGGACCCCGTATCGCCTTTACAAAAGCGGGGCCATAGGTATCCCCTGGAAACAATTTTACGATTTCACAGCCCAATTCCTCGGCCCTGTTGATCTCGGTCAACGATCCACATCCCGCCGACCATAATACCTTACGGCGATTGCAAACAATGGCGATATCTTCCCTCAAAGAGGGGGTGACGATAAAATTCGCACCCATCTGAAGAAACATGGAAGCGGCCCCCCCGTCGGTAACAGAGCCTACCCCCATCATCATTCCCGGAAGCGTTTTCAGCGCATATTTATTGAGTTCCGAAAACACCTCAAAGGCGAAATCGCCCCTGGCGGTAAACTCCATTAACCTTGCCCCGCCATCGAAGCAGGCTTTCAAGACTTTTTTGCCCAATTCGACATCGGGATGATAAAAAAGTGGCACCATTCCGGATTCCCGCATTGCCATTGCCACTTCGATTCTTGAAAATTGGGCCATTCTATTTTAGAATTTAATTATTGATAAAGAAATGTTTATAAATATGCAGCACCAAGGTCTTTTGCAATCATTTATCGGGAAACCCGTCCGGACGCATCACCGCCCATCAATTTTTCCACTTCGTCAACGGAAACCAAATTGGCATCCCCTTTAATGGTATGTTTGAGACAAGAGGCAGCAACCGCAAAATCAAGGGCGGTTTGATCTTCCTCAGGCCATTGCAGCAACCCATAGATCAGGCCACCCATAAAGGCATCACCCCCACCTACCCTATCAACGATATCGGTAATCTGGTATTCAGGCGATTGGTACATTTTTTTGCCGTTGTACAACACCCCGGCCCAGCTATTATGGGATGCCGAAATAGAACCTCTCAAGGTGATGATCACCTTCTTGGCGTTCGGGAATTTTTTCATCATTTGCTGGCAGACAGATAGGAACGCCTCCGCTTTTACCAATTCGCCTTGGGTAGTGATATCCAATCCTTCGGGTTTGATGTGAAAATGCTTTTCCGCGTCTTCCTCATTCCCCAGAATGATATCGCAATATGAAGTGAGTTCGGTCATGATCTTTTCCGGGGCAACTCCATATTGCCATAATTTGGCGCGGTAATTAAGATCGGTCGAAACCGTCAAACCCATTTTTTTTGCGGCCTTTACCGCTTCAAGACAAACATCTGCGGCTCCCTGTGAAATGGCGGGTGTGATCCCTGTCCAATGAAACCATCCGACGCCCGAGAATACCTTCGACCAGTCGATCATCCCAGGTTTGATTTCGGCCATCGCCGAATGCGAACGGTCATAAACGACCTTGCTACCACGGCTTACCGCACCGGTTTCAAGAAAGTAAATGCCCAGACGTTGGCCTCCATAAATAATTTTATCGGTTCCTACGCCCCGCTTCCGCATTTCCATCATCGCACATTCCCCAAGGTCGTTTTTGGGCAAACGGGTCACAAAATCAACGGGGACACCATAATTGGCGAGGGATACGGCTACATTCGATTCCCCTCCCCCGTATACCACATCAAAACTCTCGGTTTGGGAAAACCTTAAAAATCCAGGGGGCGACAAACGCAACATAATTTCCCCAAAAGTGACTACTCTTTTCATGTAAAGCCGATATTTATTTTCATTTGATTTGCCCTCTTTAGGGCAGGTGAACAAAACATACCCTAAAATAGTTTTTTATGTTCAATTGATGGTCATTTCACCATCAATTTGTGGCCCAGCCTCCTCTTTTACGGGCCTTTCGTGCCAATAGGAAGCAAGAATAGATCCCGTAATGTTCATAAGCGGCCCAAATACCGCTGGGGCCAGACCCATGGTGGCAATTTTTCCAATCGAATTCGCTATTCCGGAAGCCAAGCCGCCATTTTGCATGCCCACTTCGATCGCAATGGTACGGGAATCGCGTTCAGACATCTTGAAAAGTCGAGCAAACCAATATCCGATGGTGTAACCAAATAAATTATGGACCAAAACCAACAACATCAAGATACCCCCGATCTCAAGGAGACTGTCCCTTCCAGCGGCCGTGATGATCGCGATAATCACCCCTATGGCAAGCATCGATACCATGGGCATGGCCCTGTCGAGCCACTTGGCCCCGTTGCCTCGGAGATGGTTAAATAGCAACCCTGCTCCAATGGGGATCAATATCATTTTGACGATGCTCCACATCATGGCGAGGACTTCAATTTCGATAAACTCCCCAGCCAATAGTTTCATCAGAAGCGGAGTGATAAAAGGCGCCAATAGGGTCGATATGGAGGTGATGGTGATTGAAAGGGCAATATTTGCATTGGCCAGATATGCCATGACATTTGATGCGACCCCACTGGGGGAACAACCGATCAGCACGATTCCAGCGGCAATTTCCGGTGGGAAATTACTCATTTTGGCCAAAATAAAACCAATGATGGGCATAATGGTCAGCTGGGCGCACACCCCGATCATCACACCCTTCGGGGTTTTAAAAACCAAGGCGAAATCCTTGATGCTCATGGTCGTACCCATACCGAACATGATGATTTGAATAAACGGAATGATAAGTCCCGTCAGTTGGTATCCCCCGACCACCAGAAGCAGATTCGGATAAAACAAAGACAGGGCAACGCCCGCAAAAATCATCATCGTGAAAACCAAGCCCCGTAGCGGTCGATACCCGCTGAATCCAAAAGCAACGGCAGCAAAAAAGCCCAAAATGGGCAACCCTGCCTTCGATAGATTGCCACCGATGATCAAAAATAGGATAAAGAGCAGCAATACGGCCGCAAAGACCAAGGCAAGGAAATAAATATTGATTTTTTTCAAAACGGCATTGGATTAGTTGGGCAATCGGCAAAATATAGCGCCCTTATTCGGAATCGAACCGTCACAGCTTATACCCCTGTCTGGCCAAAAGTTTCCAGGATTTGCCCTGCTTCTGGAACACCATCAACACCCCTAAGGTCAAGGAAGCTGGTGCACCATCATTGGTGGCCTGCACATTGAATCGGTGTCTTACCACCGCATTTTTTCCAGCAATGGTAATGGTCTGTTCTTCAGTGGAAATGGTCAGATAATCATAAGGCCCATCAACGATTTCCTTGATGAACGCTGCCTTATCTTCCGTTATACCGCTTGAATGGCCATAAGTCAACTCATTCGCGGTCAATTTTTGTAAGGCTTGGTCGTTACGATCCACCATTGCGGTATATAGCTCGGTTACCGTTGCGGCCACTTGGTCAATTTCAGAAACCCCTTTCTGGGCAGAGACCAGCTGTAAAAAACCAATGGAAAGCAATAGACATAGTAGTTGTTTGTATTTCATCATATGTGGTTTTAGGTCGTTCATTACTCTTTGGTGCCGTTCAAATAGTCTTCGAGTTCTTTCCTGGCCATGGGCAACCTGCTATCGGGGTAATTGTTGATCCATTCCCGGAAGTCGGCCTTGATGGCATCGGTCCATCGGGTATCGATTTGTCCCGGCGTATATTTTTTTTCCCTGAGCCGTTGAAAACCAAAGAGATCGCGAAGTCCGACCACTTCGGAAGACAGCACCAACGGATCGACGAGATAGGCGGGTATGAACATGGTCCCGTGACGATTGGCCAACACCACGTCGCCGGGGAGCACCGTTGCCCTGCCGATACGAATGGGCGTATTGATACTGGTCAACATTTCTTCCTGAAGGTACGAAGGGTCTTCGCCACGGAACCAGCCGTTGAAACCTTTAATATCGAGCAGGCCCGCCAGGTCTCTCACCCCCCCATCGAAGATGACCCCGTTTTTGGAATTGGCATAAATGGCATTCCCCAAATTAGAACCGATCAAAGTGCCGTCGATGATCCGTCCATAGCCATCCGCTACGTAAACATCGCCCGTTTTCAGGATTTCTATGGGCCAAGAATTGCTTCCCCCTATGGTATCGCGATTTTCCTTGCCTCCCTTGAGCTTCACCAGTCTTTGATAATCGGGCCTCAAGGGCATGTATTGGGCAGTAACGACACGGCCCGTCATGATGCTATCGGGATGTACGATTTGCCATCCGCCTTCATATTGGTTGTGATAACCCTTGCTTCTTAAAAATCCCCAAGCCTCTTCGATCTGAATCTTCTTCAATCGTTTCAAAATGGCATCGGAAACCATGGGCCTGCCATCCGCAGAACGTTCGCCTTGCCAGTTCGCAGTCAATTCTTTAATGTATTCGGCAGATGCCATGACGCCTTGTGCACGGGGCATAAAACAACAAAGTATCCCGATCAGGCAAAAGAGTATTTTTTTAGGCATAACGGTAGTGATTAAGGTGTTGGTAAAAACAGTTATAACTGGCGCTGTAACAAATATACTTTTATTCTCCCTTTGTGCATTTTGGGCAAGAAATCCGGCTGCATCCCGGCCTATTAATGAAGGTCCATGGACATTCTTGCTCCCTAGCTGAACACACGGTCGTGCGATCGCAATTCGTCCCATTCCTTCGTTGGCGCAAAATAACTCTTGTCTCTTGGATCGATATATTGTTTCAGAACCTCTTCATTCAATTCGATGCCCAATCCCGGCGCCATGAGCGGTACCGTCGCGAAGCCTTTATCGATCATCTTGAAGCCCCCAACCGTTTTTACCAGGTCTTCCCACCATGGCAAATCAACCGAATGGTGTTCGAGCGCCAGGAAATTTTGCGTAGCCGCCGCACAATGCACGCTGGCCATGAACGAGACCGGGGTACCCGCTTGGTGCATCGCCATGGCGATGCCAAATTCTTCCGCATAATCCCCTATTCGTTTCGTTTCCAGAAGTCCGCCCGAAGAAGCCAAATCGGGATGGATGATGTCGACCGCCCGTTCATGGATCAGCGGTTTGAAGTCTTTGAGAAGGTAAATATCCTCGCCGGTAGTCGTCGGGGTTTCGATGGCGTTGGTGATGGTTTTCCATTGTTCGGTATACTGCCACGGAACCATGTCCTCGAACCAGGCCAGACGATATTTCTCAAGTGATTTTGCCAATCTGATACAATTGTTCAAGTCGAAATGGCCGTAATGGTCTGTCGACAAAGGAATTTCATATCCCACCATATTGCGCACATTCTCAACGATCTGTGCCAATTCCTCCAATCCCTTCTCGGTAATCTGTACTTGGGTAAAAGGGTGCATGGTGTTCCCATAGGACATAAAATTGCGTTGATCGCCCCATTGCGAGAGGTTTCCGTTTTTGTCTTCCCAAAACTTCCCATTGACCACCGTATCCGGTTTCCCCTTGAGTTCGGCTATCGAGACGTCCATTTTTAGCCAGGTATAGCCTTGTTCCTTGACACGGAATTCGATCAGCCTTTTTTGCTCTTCGGGGGAATCGGCCTCTGGGGTATCGGCATACATCCTGATCTTATCGCGGTATCTGCCGCCGAGCAGTTGCCATGCGGGAACATTGTAGGCCTTGCCACAGAGGTCCCATAGGGCCATTTCAACGGCGCACACACCGCCCGCCTGACGTGAGGTTCCCCCAAATTGACGGATGCCTTTGAATATTTTTTCGACATTGCATGGGTTTTGGCCCAAAATCCGACTTTTTAAGAACAGGGCATAGCGCACATCGGCAGCATCCCTCACTTCACCAAGTCCGTAAATCCCCTGATTGGTATCGATTCGAATGATTGCGGTACCGCCCATCACCTTGGTCAGCACATACCGCATATCGGTAATTTTCAATTCGGAGGGTGCAGAATTCCGGCTCACCTTGCTGGTGGCCTGAGATAGATTGTCTTCCAACGAATAACCCATTAAACCGGTCAATGCCATGCCTCCCAATGCCGTTCTTTTTAGAAAATCCCTCCTATTGGCCGGTGTCTTTGGATGATCGATTTCGGCTTGCCGATGTTCGGCATGCCGCCGTTCTTCAATTTTATTTTTGTTGATAAGGTGGTGCAGGTGGCTTTTCATAATATACTCGGTTAACCTTTTATTTCAACTGGACGGGTAAACAAGATAACAAACTATTCGTTCATTTCCACTGCCCTACCAAAAAATGGTTTTGTGTAAAAGGTTCTTAAAAAAGGGGGGGGCAAAACTTCGAATTTCCTCCATGATCCATGATTGATGGCCCAACTGTTCAAGGTTTTTTTTACCTTTCCTTTAAATTTATCCCTATGAAAAACATGCTGGCAGTCCTTTTAATGATTACGATTTCATCCTGTACCAATCAAACTTCCGAAAAAGAGGATGTCCTTGCGATTCGTACGATTTTGGAACAACAGCAAAAAGCCTGGTCGAACCATGATCTGGAAGGATTTATGCAAGGCTATTGGCAATCGGATTCCTTGACTTATTTCAGTAGGGGCAAGATTACACAAGGCTGGCAGACCACCCTTGACAATTATAAAAAGGGTTATCCATCCCCAGCTGAGACGGGAGAACTGAATTTCAAAATTGCCAATATTACCAAAATCGACGCGGACGCCTATTGGGTCATGGGCGAATACTTTCTCAGTCGCGAGGTCGGGGATGCCAACGGTACCTTCATGATCATTTTCAAACGCATCGATGGGGAATGGAAAATCGTAGGGGATTCGTCTTGTTAACATCTAAAACTTACGGTCGGGGTCGAAAGCGGTGATGTCCATCGATGGCGATCTGCCGTCGATGATTTCAGAAACCAATTTTCCGGTCGCGGGGCCCAAGCTCCATCCCATCATGGCATGTCCGGTCGCAAAGGTGAGGTTGTCGAACAGTCGAGATTTACCTATATAGGGCAATCCATCGGGCGAGACGGGCCTCATTCCGGTTTTCGCATCGGCGATTTCCTCCGGATTGATTTCAAGCTCAGGATAAAAATTATGGGCTCCTTTGGCAATGGCCAATACCCGTTCTTTTCGGACGATGTTGTTGATACCTGAAAATTCCATGGTGCCGGCAAAACGCGTAAAACCCTGCATAGGCGTGACCGCCATTTTTGATTCCATTAAAATGGCAGGCAAACCAATTCCTGTAGGTCGTTGTACGTTGATACGATAACCTTTACCGGCCTGAAGCGGTAAATTGATTTTTAATTTCTTCGAAAGCGCGCCGCTCCAGGACCCAGCTGCCAAAACCACTTGATCGGCCACATACTCCCCTTTGGAAGTTGTTATCTTGTTGATTTTCCGGTCGGAAAACGAAATATCGATCACTTCTTCGTTCGTCTTGACCTCCACCCCCACTTTTTTAAGATAAGCCAACATTTTGGGCATAAATTCGGTAGGGGTGGTATGGCCGTCACATTCGTAATGTATGGCCCCTTTGGCATCGATCTTTACGTTGGGTTCGATTTGTGCGAGTTGAGAGGCATTCAGTTCCGCTACCTCAAGGCCCAAAAAGCTGGCTTTTCTGGCCACCTCCATTTCATGTTCAAAGGCGGCATCGGTTTTATAGAGCATGAGAAGGCCCCTACGTTCCAATTGAAAATCGCCCAGATCCCCTGAGGCCTTGATACTTTCGAACAGTTCACGGCTCAGGATATTGATATCCTTGATCACGGGAATGGCCTTTTCCACTTTTTCCTTGGTAGAGGATTTATGAAAATACCAAGCCCACTTAAAAAAATCGATGTCCCATCTGGGTTTCATATAAAACGGACTTGCGGAATTGAACATCCATTTAAGTCCTTTGGCAATCATGCCTGGCGATGCCAAGGGTATGATGTGGCTTGGGGTGATGTACCCTGCGTTCACGAAAGAAGCGCCCGCTGTGATATCCGATTTATCGATGACCGTAACTTGATGGCCTTCCTTCTGCAAATAATAGGCACTGCTCAATCCTACGATTCCCCCGCCTATGATAATGATCTTCTTTCCCATACTATATTACTTGAAACCCATGAGCATACGGGTCGTCGTCGTCAATAATGATCGTGTTGTATCCATATACCTTGGCCCATCCCTGGATGCTCGGGATGATTGCCGGCCTTCCAGCCAAGGGATTTTCCGCTTCGATTCTTCCTATGAACTGGGATCCGATGATGCTCTCATGAACAAAATTATCACCGACCTTCAGCTTGCCTTTTGCATGCCATTGTGCCATACGCGCCGAGGTACCGGTGCCACAGGGAGACCGATCGATAGCTTTATCCCCATAAAATACTGCATTTCGGGCTGTGGCCAGGGGAGAAATGGTCTTGCCGGTCCACATGATATGACTCACGTTTTTGATGGTAGCGTCTTCCGGATGGATGAACTCATCGGGATATTTTTCATTGATCTTATCCCTGATCTCTTGGCTGAACCGGATGAGCTCGCTGGCCGAGTAGTCCTGCATCCCCGTAAAGTTAGGCTGTGTATCCACAATGGCATAAAAATTACCACCATAGGAAACGTCAAATCTCAATTCGCCCAAAACACTGCTGTGGATGGTCAATTCGCTGGCTGCAAGATAGGATTTAACGTTCGTGAGCTTCACCCAATCTACTTTTTTGCCGGTTTGTTCGTATTCGACCAGTACCAGTCCTGCCGGGGTTTCCATACGCACCTTTCCCGGGGTTTTGGGATGCAGCAGGCCCTCTTCGATACCAATGGTAATAGCCCCTATGGTGCCATGGCCGCACATGGGCAAACAGCCACTGGTTTCAATAAACAGTATGCCGAAATCGTTCATGGGACTGCTCGGGGGATAAAAAATACTGCCGCTCATCATATCATGGCCACGAGGTTCGAACATGAGCCCTTTTCGGATCCAATCAAATTCTTTAAGGAAATGCTGTCTTTTCTCGCTCATGGTATTGCCCGATAGTGTCGGACCCCCACTGCTCACCACCCTTACCGGATTGCCACAGGTGTGTGCGTCGATACAAACGAAGGTATTATGACCCATTCTTTGTTTTTTGAATGTACGAGTTGATCCTGTCTTCCAAAATCGACAGGGTAACGGTTCCTTGGCCCAACACCACTTCATGGAAATCACGGATATCGAATTTGTTGCCCAATTCGTTCGCCGCTTTCTTTCTGAGTTCCCGAATTTTCAATTCCCCGATTTTGTATGATAAGGCCTGCCCGGGCCATGAAATATAGCGATCGGTTTCGGTATTGATCTCGTGCATCGATAAGGCGGTATTGGAAGCCATAAAAGCGACCACCTGCTCCCTTGTCCATCCCAAAGCATGGATTCCGGTATCGACCACCAACCTGCAAGCTCGCCACATTTCATAGGTCAATTGCCCAAAATGTTCGTAAGGGGTGGTGTACATGCCCATATCCTCCGCAAGGAATTCACAATATAGGCCCCATCCCTCGCCATAGGCCGATAGATAGAGGTTTTTTCTGAATTGGGGAATACTGTCGCCCAATTCCTGGTTCAAGGCACCTTGCAAATGATGGCCGGGTACTGCCTCGTGTACGGTAAGTGCCGGCAAAGTATATAAAGTGCGGCTTGGAAGATCATAGGTGTTCACCCAATAATAGCCGGGGTCTGTGCTGTTTTTATCGGTGCCGACATATCTTCCCCCCGTATATTTGGGTGCAATGGCGTCCGGAACAGGGGCCACACCATATGGTTTTCGTGGAAGTGTCTTAAAAAACCGGGGCAGTTGGGCATCTGCCCGTTTAGCCATATCCCGAGCGATCATTAACAATTCTGTCGGTGTTTTGGCATAAAACTGTTCATCGGACCTTAAAAATTTTAAAAACTCGGCAAAGCTACCCTTAAAGTCAAGCGCCTCGATGATCTGTTCCATTTGGGCTTTTATTCGGGCCACCTCTTCAAGGCCAATTTCATGAATGGATTCTGCCGTATACAGCTTACTGGTGGTATAAAAATCAATCCTGTTCTGGTAATAGGCCTTTCCTTCCGGGGTCTCGGATACCCCTAAAGTAGTTCTCGTTTTTGGCAAGTACTCGTTTTCAAAAAAATCCTTTATCCTTTTAAATTGGGGTATGACAATACCGGTGATCGCTTTTTCGGCCTCCGACAATACCGAATCCCTTTGATCAACGGTAAGACTTTCCGGCAGGCTTTTGAAGGGACTATAAAAATAGCTGTCTTCATATCGACCGACGATGTGGTCATTATACGAGCTTTCATAACCTTCGAAAATAATGCGCGGCTGTGAAACCCCTTTTTTCAAGCCCGCCCGCATGTTCGCGAAATTTTGATCCACATAGTCCGGAATCGCGTTGATTTTGTTCAAATACTCCTTGGTCTGCTGATAATTGTTCAACGGGCGCACCATATAAGGCAGGCTGCTGTGAAATCCCGAATCGGAAAGTAAAGGGTTAAGGTATCGTTCCCAAACAAAATAGTCCATTTGGTCTTGCAGCACAAAGTTCAGCAGTTCCAAAGATATTTTATCGGTTTCCGGTAATCGTCCCGTTTCAATTTCATTCAAGCGTGCCTGTAATGTCTTTGCATACTCGGCTTCCGCCTGATGGTATTCTTTGGTGTGAAGGCCCAAGGGATATTGTGTTTGATCATAACCCTTGTGGTCTTGATAATCTTCGATTATTTTTTGGAGTTGGCCCGACGCCGTTTCCTGTTGGGCCAGCATATCAACACCGCAAAACACAAAGAGCAATACGGCCAACATATGAAGCTGTGGATTTCTTATTGACCGCATTTTCATACTGTGGCTTTGGTCTCCATATTATTTACCAGCCTTAAGATCTGCAACGGATTCCCGTTCTTTAAAGCGTCTGGCAACAGCGCATCTGGCCAATTTTGATAGCTTACGGGACGTACCCATCTTTTTATGGAATGGATCCCAACGGCAGTGAACCTGCTATCGGTTGAGGCCGGATAAGGCCCGCCATGCTGCATTGCCGGGCATACTTCGACCCCGGTTGGCACCCCGTTGAAAATAATCCGGCCTACCCTGCCTCGCAAGGCGGTCACAAGCGCTGAATTTGATTTAACCTCGTCGGCACTGCCCAAAATGGTTCCTGTCAACTGTCCTTCCAAATGTTGTATGATCGATATGAGTTCGCTCACGTCACTGCATCTCACGACGATGGAAAACGGTCCGAAGACTTCCTGATGCAGGGTCGGATTCTTTAAAAAATTAGAGCCGTTTACCGTCAGCACCTTCTGCTTTGCAAAATTGGCGGGAACGGTTGCCTCATAGTTCGCCGCAACGGTTACGCCTCCTTGTCTGGCGAGTTCGCTCTTGCCTTTTTCATAGTTTTCATGGATGTTGGGATGCAGCATGCAGCTGGGCTCCAATTTTTCCATTTCGGCACCCAGAGATTTGATGAAGCTGTCGAGCGAAGTGCTTTTGACTCCTAAGATCAGGCCTGGATTGGTGCAAAATTGGCCTGCCCCCAGGGTAATGGAAGATGCATATTGCCTTGCCCAATCATCACCGTGCTGAAGCAATGCCGATGGCAAGGCCACAACGGGATTGATGCTGCCCATTTCTGCGAAAACCGGAATAGGTTCCGGCCTTTGCGCAGCAAGATCGAACAGGGCCCTTCCCCCTTTGATGCTTCCTGTAAATCCAACGGCTTTAACCTGTGGATGTTTCACCAATTGAACCCCTACCGCTATTCCGCTGCTGTTGAGATTTGAAAAAACGCCGTTGGGCATTTTGGTGCGTTTTGCCGCCTTGATGATTGCTGAGGCAACCATCTCGCTCGTTCCGGCATGCATCGGGTGGCTTTTTACGATCACAGGGCAGCCGGCGGCCAACGCAGCGGCAGTATCGCCCCCTGCCGTAGAATAGGCAAAAGGGAAATTGCTCGAACCAAAAACGACCACCGGTCCCAAAGGAACCATCATTTTTCTCAAATCGGGCTTGGGTGCCGGAACGCGGTCGGGTATTCCGCTATCAATGGTGGCCTCGACCCAAGATCCTTCGTCAACCAATTCTGCAAACGATCGCAATTGCCCTACGGTTCTTCCCCTTTCCCCTTTGGCCCTGCCTTCCGGAAGTCCGGTTTCAGCACAGTACATCTGAATCAAACGGTCATCAAGGGCCAGAATTTCGTCGGCAATCGCATTGAGAAAGCCTGCCCTTTGCTTTCCGGTAAGGTCTGCAAACCGGTCAAAGGCAGCTGTAGCCAAAGTCACGGCTTCATGCACTTCTTCTGCGGTGGCCTCTATAAATTCCGTTTCATTCGCTATATTCAGTAGTGGATTGAAAGTTTGATACGTGATGTCTCCTGAAGCTTTTGCTTCAGAACCAATATAATTTTTACCTGTTACCATGGGTCGTTTTTCTTTTGGGCGTTGTGCTAGTCTATCTGCTGTAAGTTAAAATCCGGTATCATAGGCCGTGACTTCAACGCTTTGTTGATAATGCCTTGCACCCTTTTTCGTTCTTCTCCCGATAAGGGAAGTCTGGGGGGCCTGACATATTCGGATCCAATACCTGTTGCAACTTCCGCCAATTTGATATTCTGCACCAATTGCGGACTGATGTCGAGTTCCAACAATGGCAGGAACCATCGGTATAGGGCTATCGCCTCTTCGGTTCTGCCCTGTTTGGCCAATTCATAGATGGCTACGGTTTCGGCAGGAAAGGCGCATACCAAGCCGGCGACCCAGCCGTCGGCTCCGATCAATAAGCTTTCCAGGGCCAGCGTATCGACACCGCATAATATCTTCAATCGTTTTCCGAAGCGATTGCGCAGCCTTCCAATATTGGTGATATCGCGGGTCGATTCCTTAACCGCCTCAATATTGTCATGTTCCAACAGCTGTTCGAACATCTCTGGGGTCACCTCAATTTTGTAGTCAACAGGATTGTTATAGACCATGATCGGAAGATTGCTGTTTTTGGCCACTTCCTTGAAATAGGTGATCGTTTCCAGATCGGTCGATTTGTAGCGCATGGGCGGCAATACCATGAGAGCATCCGCTCCGTGCTTTTCGGCACTTTGTGCCGCCGCAATGGCCATTTTGGTGGCCTGTTCTGCTATGGTCATTACCACGGGGACCTTGCCATCGACCAAACCGCGTGTTTCCCGGATCAGGCTATTTTTTTCGTCGGCCATCAAGGTGCTCGCCTCACCCAATGAACCGCCCAAAATAATGCCGTGTACCCCAGCTTTGAGTTGTGCTTTGATATTGGTGCCGAACAATTTTAAGTCGAGTTGATCATCCGAAGTAAATTTTGTGGTCACTGCCGGCATAATGCCTTGCCATTCAATTTTCATATGGTGTTGGTTTTATGTTGATCAATAAGTTATTCCGTGCCAAATTTATACACGCAGGTTGAGGTGTATTTTTCCCCGGGCCGCAGAAGCGTACTGGGAAAATCGGGCTTATTTGGAGAATCGGGGAAATGCTGGGTTTCAAAACAGAAGGCACCTCTATTCACATAGGCTTTGCCACTTTTGCCAAGCTCAGATCCGTCCATGAAGTTTCCCCCATAGAACTGCACCCCCGGTTCATCCGTATAGACCTCCATGGTTCGGCCACTGGTAGGCTCCAAGACCTTTGCGGCCAACACCAAGCCTTCCGTATTTTTAGGGCCGTCGTTGAGCACATAATTATGGTCGTAACCCCTGCCTTTCAATAATTGTTCATCCTCCATGTCGATATCCCTTCCAATAGATTTCGGTTCTCTAAAGTCGAATGGGGTGCCCCCAACTTCCTCTATTTTTCCGGTAGGGATCAGTCCCTCATCGACCGGGGTATATGCATCCGCATTGATCATAACGATATGATCGTTCACATTGCCGTTCCCCTCTCCTTTGAGATTGAAAAAAGAATGGTGGGTTAGGTTCACCACTGTTGGTTTATCGGTCTCTGCTTGATAACTGATCTTCAGCTCATTCGCATCGGTCAGATCATAGCTTACCTTCACCGACAGATTGCCGGGGTAGCCTTCCTCCATATCGGGCGATGTTCTGCTGAAAACGATGTGGTGATCGTTGTGTTCGTCGACTTTCCAGACCACACTTTCAAATCCTTTTATACCTCCATGTAGGTGGTTTTGGTTGTTGTTGACCGCCAAGGCGAATTCTTTGCCATCGATACTGAATTTAGCATTCCCGATCCTATTGCCATACCGGCCTACCGTGGCCCCATAGAAGTTTTTTTTGTCGGTATATTCCCTAAGGGTTCGATATCCCAAAACAACATCTTCGAACTTTCCATTTTTATCGGGGACCATAAGGTTGACCAACCTTTGCCCATAATTGGTGATGGTCAACGTCATACCATTTTTGTTGGTCAGGGTATATAAATGCACCGAGTCGCCATCAATGACCCTTTCAAAGTCTTTTGAATCGATATTCGACCTGGGTTCGGCCGGCTGTTCCGTTTGGTCTGCATCCGCTTTTTGTTCGTTGGACGATTTACATTGCACTAGAAAAAGCACACACGATAAAATAGCAATCAATATTCGGGAGGCATTGAACAGGTATTTCATTTTATCGATATTTTTTATAAATGACAAGATACTGAAAAACTCATAATCACTTTTAAAATAAATGCGGGGACCAAAACCGGTGGACCCGACTTTCACAAAACTATGATAACAACCGAACTTATCCTTCCCGATTTCACTATTTTTGTGAAATCTTGACATTCAATTCCCACACCGATGAAAATCTTCTTATCGCTCTTTTTAGGCT
Source organism: uncultured Flavobacteriaceae bacterium (assembly GCA_963760375.1). Classification (GTDB taxonomy): domain Bacteria; phylum Bacteroidota; class Bacteroidia; order Flavobacteriales; family Flavobacteriaceae; genus Pelagihabitans. The sequence goes on from CAVXCS010000005.1 coordinate 1,561,510, forward strand.
TGTCATTGAGCTGCCATTCTTCCCAGCAAATCACATCGGAACCGGCACAGGATCCAGCGGTTCCAATAAGTGCCATGCACTATGCCGAGATCATAAAGGAAGAAAATTTGAAGGCACGGCTCTATACTTATGCCTCCGATGAGTTTGAAGGCAGGGAAACTGGACAGCCCGGGCAAAAAAAAGCGGTCGAATACTTGAAATCACAATACGTGAAGTTGGGCATTCCGGCCGCCAAAGGCGGGCAGAATTATTTTCAGGAGGTTCCATTGGTAATTGGGCAAATCCCCAAGGGGGAAATGCGCTTGAACGGTGAACAATATGATCTGGGAGATGATTTCCTGACCTTTGAATCGATCAAAGCCTCCTTTGGGCAAATTTTATATTTGGGTTATGGTATTGAAGATCCGTTATATAGCGACTACGAAGGCTTGAATGTAGAGGGAAAATTGGTTTTGGTAAAATTGGGCGAACCACTCGCTAAAAATGGGCAATATGTTATCTCTGGCAACAAGGAAAAATCGGTGTGGAGCAATATGTCCGAAACCCTTGAAAAACGCATCAATATCGCAGCTGATAAAGGGGCTGCAGGCTTGATCTATTACGACCCGATGAACTATTCCCGTTTTAAGGCACGTTTCGACTGGTTGAATGAAAATGACAACGGTAGGATGCAACTAAAGACTCCCGGAGATCCCCAATTTTTCAATGTGTACGTCGATACACCGCTGGCACAAGCGATCTATCCTGAAATCGATTCGAATGCCGATCCAAAAACCATTGATTTTCAAATGGAAATGACCATTGAGAGCCAGAATCAGGAGATCAACTCCGAAAACGTGGTGTCGGTGATAAAGGGTAGCGAACTACCCAACGAATATCTGGTTATCTCTTCGCACTTAGATCATATTGGCATCACTCCGGACGGGCAAATCAACAATGGCGCAGATGATGATGGATCGGGAACCGTCGCTTTGCTGGAAATCGCCAAAGCCTTTAAAGCGGCGGAGGCAGAAGGCCATGGACCCAAGCGGTCGATTGTTTTCCTCCATGTCACCGGGGAAGAAAAGGGCCTGTTGGGTTCCCAATATTATACCGATGTCGACCCCATATTTCCATTGGAAAAAACCGTTGCCAACCTCAACATCGATATGATCGGGAGAATAGATCCCAAAAGAAAGGGAGGACGCAATTATGTTTACTTGATAGGATCCGATAAACTGAGTTCTGAGCTGCATCGCCTATCGGAGGAAGTGAACGACAAATATGCCCACTTGGAACTCGATTACGCCTATAACGACGACAACGACCCCAACCGGTTTTATTATAGGAGCGACCATTACAATTTTGCCAAAAATAACGTGCCGATCATATTCTATTTTAACGGAACCCATGACGACTACCATCGGCCGGGAGATACCCCCGACAAAATCAACTATGACTTACTGCAAAACAGAACCCGTCTTATTTTCCTCACCGCCTGGGAAATAGCGAACAGAAGAGACAGGATAGCGGTGGATAAAGCGGCCAAATAAAATTTCCAAGACTAAATATCCTAAAAAACCAAGCCCTGCACTTCAATGAAGAAGCCAGGGCTTTCGTTATCGGGTGGAAGACCGGGCTCGAACCGGCGACCTCTTGAACCACAATCAAGCGCTCTAACCAACTGAGCTACAACCACCATATTAACGGGTGCCAAAGATAATTTTTTTTGAATGATCTATCAAAATAAATAAGGTCTTATTTTGAATCCCTAAAAGTACATTTCACGGTCGCGGTTGTAATGGTGCAACGCAGCTTTAAAGCCATTCCAAAATCGGACGAAAATCGACCAACTACATCATTTTAGCGATTAAACACACAAAAATTGCCCTTTCACAACAATTATTATACCGCGTCGAAGGCTAGGGGTATTTTTAGTCTTTAATCCAAAACCGAACAATGGCCGGGGTCAAATCACGTTTTTTTGCATACTTCCTACAGTCAGAGGCCTTCTCCTTTTTGCGATTGCGATTGCTGTTGTTGACACTAATGGCCACTGCATTGATGTACGGCCAATCCAGCGAACAGCAAGAAGTACGCTCTAAGATCGACAAACTTCGTGCCGGAGCCGGCATTAATGTTAAGGATACCGTGTATATCGATTTGTTGAACAAACTTGCCAAATCGCAACGCTACTATAACACAGACAGCCTCTTATTGGTTTCGGGACAGGCCTTAAAATACAGCAGGAATGCTTCTTACAAATCGGGCGAAAGTTTTGCGCTCTTGAACCTTGGCGACTATTATTCGGACAAGGGAGAATTCAAAAAAGCCATTTCGAACTATAAGGAATCATTGAAGATCGCCAAAAGTATCAACAATGAACACCAGGTTCTAAGGGTACTCAATAATTTATCCGGGGAATATGGGTATATGGGGGACTATGCAAATGCCTTGAACGGCTATTTGGAAGGGGCGGAATTGGCACAAAAAATCGGCAATAAAAGGATGCTTTCCATCATGAACGAAGATATTGCCAGTCTATACGCTTCTCAAAAAGACTATGAACAGGCCTTGGAATATTATAAGATCGTTAAACGGATCAATGAAGAAATAAATCAAGAAGTCAATTCAGCGGAAACCTTCAGCAATATGGCCTCTTTATATGCCGATATGGGTAAATTGGAGTATGCCATGTTCAACATCAACACCAGTATCTCCACCTTCGAAAAGGAGGGCATCACCGATTGGCTTGCCTATGCTTATGAAGTGAAGGGCAAGATTTACCTCAAACAGCAAAAATTCAAATGGGCCCTGTTCTGGTATAATCAAAGCGAGTTGCTGCACCAGCAATTGCAAGACGAACGAGGCGAAATAGACTTGTTGAACGGCATGGCAGAAGCCTATTTTGGAATGGAGCAAGATAGCATTTCCAAGCGATACGCGCTCAAGGCCTTCGATATTTCCAACGGTATCAACTTTTTGGAGGGGCGTCAAAAGTGTGCAAAAACCCTATACAAAATAAGCAAGAAGAACAACGAGTATGACACTGCCCTTTCCTATCACGAAATTTATCAACAACTTTCGGATACCCTTTCGAGAAGCGAAAATCAAAAGAGCCTGACGCTTTTAAAAACAAAGGTCGAACATGAGCGACAGAAAGCAAACCTTATCATGGAGAATGAAAAACAGTTGGCTACCCAAAGATCTTACGTAAACGCGGCACTGGCCATTTTACTGATTTTTGTCACGGTCACCTTTTTGGTACATCGAAGTGAAAAAATCCAAAAGAATCTCAATGCGGAATTAAAGGCCAAAACGAAAGATTTGGAAGAGAACGAGTTGGAGCTCACAGCACTCAATGAAACCAAGGATAAGCTGTTTTCGATCATCGCCCATGACCTCCGTGGACCTATCGGCGCCTTTCAGGGCCTTTTGGATCTTTTTAGAAATGGGGAAATGGGAAAAGATGAGTTTATAGATTTCATCCCAAAGCTGGGACAAGACATAGATCATATCTCGTTCACATTGAACAATCTCCTCACCTGGGGACAATCACAGATGAAAGGATCGGTAACAAGACCGGCGGTTATCTCTGTGGAAAATATCGTGGAGGACAATTTCAATCTATTGTCTGAAATTGCAGAAGGAAAATCGATCAAACTGGTGAGCAACGTACCCAGCAATACTTTGGCCTGGGTCGATGGCGATCAGCTCGATATCGTGATCAGAAACCTGATCAGCAATGCCCTTAAATTCACCAAAGCGAATGGCCTGGTTTCGGTCGCAGCCCAAGAAAAGACGGATCATTGGGAAATTGCGGTCCGTGATACGGGAATAGGCATGCCCAAGGAGACGGTGGATAAGATCTTCTCAGAAAACTCCAATATCACCACCTATGGGACCAACAATGAAAAAGGTACCGGATTAGGACTTTCCCTATGTAAGGAAATGGTTGAGAAAAACAATGGCACCATCTGGGTCGACAGCGCTCCGCAACAAGGAAGCTGTTTCTACTTTACCGTGCCCAAGGCGAAGAGCAGCTACCAGAAAGCAGGTTAAATCAGATCAATTGGTCTAGACTATCCACCGCAACAAATCGTTCTGTGGTAAATCCCTCTGCATGGGCAACCCCCACGATACGGCCCAAATCTCTGGCGCGATAGGTGACACTATCGATGAAATTCCTGCTGCTTATCGGGGTTTCGGGCTCCTTGCTTTTTGGATCATAAAACTGTGATCGATAGGCCATGATGGCAGCGGTCTTTTTTTCAATATAACCAGTTACATCGACCACAAAATCAGGGTTTAGGTTTTTCCATTGTATAAAATGGTATACCTGTTTGGGGCGCCAAGGCTCTTGCCACTGATCGTCCCCTTCAAATTTGGTGTCGATTTTTACCAAACCGCTTAAAAAACAGGAGTCGCTCACCAATTTACTCCCCTTGGCATGGTCGATATGCCGGTCTTCCACGGCATTGCAAAGCACGATTTCGGGCTTGTATTTTCGAATCATCTTGATTACCTCGAGCTGGTGGGTTTTGTCATTGGTAAAGAACCCATCCGCGAATTCCAAATTCGAACGAAAGAGGACGCCCAGAATCTTTGCGGCTTCCTCTGCCTCTTGGTCTCGAATTTCGGCGGTGCCCCTGGTTCCGAGTTCTCCCCTGGTCAAATCTACTATGCCTACTTTCTTGCCTTGGTCGACCGCTTTGGCGATGGTAGCGCCCGCACCCAATTCCGCATCGTCGGGATGGGCGCCAAATACTAAAATATCTAATTTCATTCTGGGTTATTACTAAAACGTTGGTTAATGATCACATTGCTTTTGAGTGCTTCGGTTACCCCTACCCGCTGGGGTTATTGGCTACTTGCGCAAATACTGCGCATTTTGGATTTGGGGCGTCAATGACTTGCTGCCACTTTTTTTGAACGGATCTTCTCCAAAGCCTGTTCAATGTCGGCCATCAAGTCTTCCGATTCCTCAATACCCACGGAAAAACGAATCAGGCCGTCAACAATGCCCTGTCTCTGACGTTCTTCGGGGGTCAATAGTGAATGGGAAGTCTTCTTGGGGGAAAGTACGGTACTTTCCACACCGGCCAAGCTCATCGTTGATTTGATCAGTTTGAGGTGTTTCTGAAATTGGTTGGCATCAAGGGATTTGTCGAGTTCAAAAGACAACATGCCGCCAAAACCTTTCATTTGTGCTTTGGCCAGTTCATGATCCGGATGGCTTTTCAATCCAGGATAATAGACCTTTTGGACATCCTTGTGCCGGTATAAAAATTCGGCCATCCGCTGCGCATTTTCATTTTGGGCCCTTACCCGGATGCCCATGGTCTTCATGCTGCGCTCCAGGAGCCATACGGTATAATCGCTGAGGCTTCCGCCAAAATTTTTGGCCAGATTAAAAATGCGTTTCATGTTCACTTCACTGGAAGCCACGGCGCCAGCGCAGATATCGGAATGCCCGCCCATATACTTTGTAGCGCTATGGATGACCACATCAATACCAAAATCGATGGGGTTCTGGTTCACCGGACTGGCAAAAGTGTTGTCGATCATCGATACCAGCCCATATTTTTTTGCCACCTTGGCCACGGCCTTCAGATCGGTGATGGTCAACAAGGGGTTGGAAGGGGTCTCGATATAAATGACCTTGGTGTTTTTTTCTATTTTATCCTCAAAATCGGCAGCACCCAAACCATCGGTAAAGGAATAGGAAATGCCGAACTTGTTAAATTCCTCCGTCGCCAAATTGTAGGTACCACCATAAAGCGTTTTTTGCAATACAATATGGTCCCCAGCTTGCAAAAAGGCCATCAAGGCGGTACTTACCGCCGCCATGCCACTGCCAAAGATCAGTGCTGCTTCGGCATGTTCCAGTGCGGCGATCTTGATGCAAAGCGCTTCTTGGTTGGGGGTATTGAAATAACGTGGATACCTTTTCACATCAACATCCTCGAAAGCATAGGAAGTACCCATATAGAGCGGGGAAACCGCCCCTTTGTAAACCAAATCTTCCAACTCCCCCACATGGGTGCAAATCGTATTCAAGCCCTTTTTATGCTGGTCCATCCTATATTTTTTTAGAAGCGCCTAAGTTACAAAAATAGGCCTATACCATCACTTTTTTCCAATTCCCTTTTTTGAACCATACGATGGAAATTACGGCCAACAAAACCTCCGCCAAGGTTATCGCGACAAAAATTCCAATTGGCCCAAGCCCTAGGGTCATCGATGCGAAATAAGCCAAGGGCAGTTGAAATAGCCAGAAGGCTATCAAATTAATTTTAGTAGGCGTTCCCGTGTCCCCAGCCCCATTGAAGGCTTGGGTCAATACCATCCCGTAGGCATAAAACATGTACCCGCCCGCCAATATTTGAAGGCACAAACTTCCATTCTCGATCACCATTGGGTTTGTATTGAACCAAGTGATGATTTCTTTGGCAAAAAACAGATATGCCAATGATACCGTGACCATGAAATATGCGTTGTATTTGCCCGTTTTCCATACGGAAATTTCGGCCCGCTCAGGCCGGTTGGCTCCCAGATTTTGTCCCACCAAGGTGGCGGCGGCATTGCTCATGCCCCAAGAGGGCATTAAGGTGAACAGGATTACGCGTATGGCAATGGTGTAGCCTGCGAGCGCCTCGCTACCGAACTCCGACATCAAACGCATTAGGAAAACCCAACTGGAAGTGCCGATGAGGAATTGGGCGATTCCACCCGATGAAACTTTGATGAGGTTCCACATCACCCCTAATCGGATTACAAGGTCTTTCCATCCTATTTTGATTCGGCTCCAGCCAAAAAAGAGAATGCAAAGTTGAAAAACTACCGCAGTTCCCCTCCCGATATTGGTGGCTATTGCGGCACCCATCACACCATATTCTGGCACCGGGCCCCATCCAAAAATGAAAATCGGATCTAGGATTATATTGAGTCCGTTCGATAGTACAAGGGTCCACATGGCCATCGATGCATCACCGGCTCCCCTAAAAATAGCATTGATGAGAAAAAGCAATACAATAGTGATATTTCCGCCGAACATCAGCTGGGTGTATCCATGACCTTCAAGGATCAGATCGTTTTCAGCCCCCATTAATTGCAATACTTCCTCTGCAAACAAAAAACCCAAGATTCCCAAAAAAACTGCCAATGCCACCCCGAGAAAAATGGCTTGGACCGCGGCCTGTCCTGCGGCTTTGAGATCTTTCTCCCCTATCCGTCTTGCCACAACCGCCGTTGCCGCCATACTTAACCCAATGGCGAAAGCATAGACCAAGGTAATTACCGACTCTGTTAGGCCTATGGTAGCCACCGCATTCACGCTTACCTGTGAAACGTAGGCGATATCGACCAAAGCGAAGATCGATTCCATCATCATCTCCAGAATCATGGGAATGGCCAGCAAAAAAATCGCCCTGCGGATGCTTATGGCCGTAAAATCGGTTTCCTTACCTGAAAGGGCCTCCAGCGATGCATCCCATAATTTTTTGAGCAGATTGATTTTTTGAGCGCACATTGCAATGGAATTATATTCTCGGAAAAAATGTCACAGGTTGAAAACTGCTATTCGCCTTTCCCTCCAAGTCATGGAACCCAGAACCGCCGTGGTACCTATAATTCCGAATCAGGGGTTCCACAAAGATGCAAAAAATTAGGAGACCCCTTTTCGGCAATCCGCAACTGTATTGCCTACAGGGGAACGCATTTCTTACCAATATTAAAGGCGCTTTTCATACTAAACTCGATGAAGCCCCGTTCGAGTTACATACGAACACTTAAACAGCAACTTTGATGTCTCCATTCAAAATTATTTTTTCAGCATTTGCGCTGACAATGATCTTTTCATGTTCCAAGGATAACGGTAATGAAACCACTCTTATCGATGAAAATGGGAACCCCGTAACCATCAATGTTTCAGCCAATAGAAAATCGGTCGGCGATTCCTCGAACGACCTCTTATCGGATACCGCTTTTAAAGCTATTTCTTTCGAGATCTTTTATGTGGAGGGACTACGGCCAAATGCAGGTGCCATCGAGAATTTCGAAACGTTTTTGAACGACCGATTGAACAAGCCCAACGGCGTTCAAATTCAATTGAAATCCATTGCCTCTCCCCAACAAGCGGTGTATTCGATAACAGATATCCGCAATTTGGAAGATGAGATACGTACTCTGTACAACCAAGAAGGAGAAATCGGTGTATTCGGACTCTACATCGACGGTGAGTACTCGGAGAACACCGAGAACGGATCGGTTTTGGGGGTCGCCTATCGCAATACCTCCTTTGTGATATTTGAAGAAACGATCAAATCTTTTAGCGGACAACCTTTAGGACCGAGTCAAACAACCTTGGAATCGGTGGTATTGAACCATGAATTTGGTCATTTATTGGGTCTTGTCAATACGGGTTCCACCATGCAGAATCCCCATCAGGACGTACAAAATGGTCGGCACTGTACAGACGATAACTGTTTGATGTATTGGACCGCGGAAACCGGTGAAGGATTATTGAATGCCCTTAGCGGGGGTTCTGTACCTACTTTGGATGGAGAATGCCTGGCCGACCTTAGGGCCAATGGCGGGCGGTGAATTCAACCAATTGCCAAATGGGGATCATTTCAGATAATTGGCACGGTATCGCCAATAACTTATGGCCCCCAATAGCATCACTCCTAAGGCAATGTACCAAATATAATTGGGCGTTATCGCGGCCGCACCGCTTTGCCCATAACTATGCAAGCCCACCAGATAGTAGTTTACGCCGAAATAGGTCATCATGATGCTTCCGAATGCCACAACGCTCAAGAAACTGAACGTCCATTTGCCCCTAAGTCCCGGTACCAGTCGGGTATGGATGACAAAGGCATAGACCATGATGGAGATCAAGGCCCATGTTTCTTTTGGGTCCCAGCCCCAATAGCGGCCCCAGCTTTCATTCGCCCATTGGCCTCCCAGAAAATTGCCTATGGTGAGCATGATCAAACCAACCGTTAAGGTAACCTCATTGATGATGGTCAATTCCCTTAAGCTCATTTCCATCCTTGCCTTGTTCTTTTTGTTCGTCAAAATGATGAGGATCAAGGAAACCAAACCTAATATCATCCCCACGGTCAAGGGTCCATAGCTACCGACGATCACGGCCACATGGATCATCAACCAATAACTGTCAAGAACCGGCACCAGGTTTCCGATAGAGGGATCTACCCAACTCTGATGGGCGATCCAGAGCAGCATGGCGCTCACAAATGCGGTAGCCGCGATGGTCATATCGCTCTTTCGCCCCAAAGAAAGCCCCATGGCCATGGTAGCCCAAGATACATATAGGATACTTTCATAGGCATCACTCCAGGGCGCATGTCCTGAGATATACCAGCGCAGTACCAATCCGGCAGTATGCCAAAGGAACAAAACGATAATGGTGCCCTTCAAAAAATACGTGACGACCTTCCAGATTTCACGGTCGCGAAAAATCTGAAAAACAAGGACGAAAAACATGAATATTCCGGAGAGTGAATAGTACTTATAGATACCGTTGAAAATGTTCAACTTGTTATAGATCACTTCGGTGTTTACTTTTTGTTCGGACGGCAGCACCTCACTCCCATGGTTCTTTTGATTTTGTTGGAAGGCCTGCAACAATTTATCTGCTTCTGCATAGTCCCCAGTTTGCTGGGCTTGCTGGAGCGACATCAAATAATAGGGCACCGCGTTTTTCACAAAATTGCCATAGAGCGAGTCTGCAATTTGGTACTGACCGCCCCGATATTCGACTGCGGAGATCCATTTATTGTTTTCGTCGTTCAGCAAGGGGAAGATCTTCACTATTTCCCCGCCCAATGCCATGTTCAAAAGACTAAGACGTATGTTGGCGTCCTTGAAGTCTTGCTGAAATTGGTTTGGGTTGTTCGTGGCCGTGGCATCTCTCAAATAAGGCTCCAGCTTATAATTGCCTTGGGCGTCGAAGAAGTCGATCGCCTTGACATATTTTTGTCCTTCGGGTACCCCAATGATTTTACGGATACTGTCATTTTTTCCTTTTTTGTCCAAAGCGATAAATTCGGTATTGTACCATATCGCCGGATTGATCATCATCGAAAGGAACACCTGATCTGAATTCAAGCCGTTGTACTTGTCCTTTAAACTCAATTTTCGCAATAATTCAGATGAAAAGGTGTTGATCGGCTTCATTCGGCCTCCCTCATCCTGAATGACCAATTTGCCAAATTTGGCGGCATGCTCCTTGGCCACCGTGGAGGCACCGATCATCGAATCTATCTGGTTTTGGGTCGGCATGGCGCCTTGGTCGTGGCCATCATCAGAGGTATGTTCTTGGGAAGAAGCTGACCAAACGAACCCTAGAATCAAAACAGCGGTCATGGCCTTTTTCTTCGATTTGAGTTTGTCCAAGGAACCGGAAAGGTCCTTGAACCGGGTCTTTCCAAAGAACATAATGCCCAACAGTCCCAGATACAATAAAAAATAACCGATATAGGTGATCCAAGTGCCCCATTGGTCGTGATTCACCGATAGGATCGTCCCCTTTTCATCGGGATGGAAGCTCGACTGGAAAAAGCGGTATCCTTTATGATCGAGCACATGGTTCATAAAAATATCGTAATCGAATGGCCGGTCATCCTCTACAGAGATCTTGCTCATGAAAGAGGCATAACCTTTTTCGGTGCCAGGATATTTTTCCGCGATAAAATCGTTCAGTTTGATGGCAAAAGGCAATTCATAGACCTTAGAACCATAGGCCAACGTAAAATCCAGGCCACCTACCGTGAATTTATCGGTGAAATTGGTACTGCCCTTTCCCCCCAGTATCTTTTTCTGAACCACCTCTCCCCCAGCGGCCACTTCGACCACCAATGCATCTTGGGTGGCCTCCGAAAGCTCGTTTTTTGGAACTTCCACCACACCATAAGAACCTTTAATGGGCGGCTCCGGAATTACGAACTGCATGCCGGCCGTATTATAGAGCGACCTTAATTGCAGGCCTTGCAGGCTATCCTTTACCAATTTTCCTTGAAATTGATCGGCCATGCGCATAAAACTGCCTTCAAAAGCCGATTTGATTTGATAGATACTATCGTTGATAAAAAGATTGATGGCCCCATCGGTGGGCTTATTGAGCGCGAAAAGCACATTGTGGATATTGGCCACCTGACCGACCTCCAGGTAATGGTCATGTCTTTGGCCATCACCGGCCTCCACGATTTTCAGGAATTCAATACCGTTTTCGTCGGGCACCACGCCTTCTTTGGCCCCTTTAATAAAGTCAACATAGGAAATGGTAAAGTCACGGCCGTTGTAATCTGAATTCCATGGAAGGTTCGATTTAATGGCTTCTGGGGTAACGATCAGATCGTTTTGTAAAATTTTTCGTCTTGGCTCGCCGTTGATCTCACCATCGACATGGGCGGTTAGATAAGTTTTGTCCGAAAAGAAAACCTTCTCGGTATTTCCTTCCCGAATGGGCATCATCCCTTCGAAGCTTATGTACCGGGTCACAAATGCCCCGAATATGATCAATATCCATGACAGGTGAAGGGTGAGCACGGGCCACTTTTCCCATCTCAAAAGGCGGTATCTGAACATATTACCGGTAAAATTGATGACAAAAAAGACCATGATGGCCTCGAACCAAGCGGCGTTGTAAATCCAAATGCGGGCGGTATCGGTACTGTATTTGCTTTCGACGAATGTGCCGAAAGCCATGGCAGTCGCAAAGACCAAAAACAAAACGGCCATCAAACGGGTGGAGAAGAAAATCTTTTTAAAAAGTTCTGTCATTAAGGGCAAGTTGCTTTTACGAGATGCAAAAATACGGTCTTTTTATGAGTTATAAGGTGGTCGGCACCGCTTAAAAAGTTAAACGGAATTGTTAATTGTTTCCCAAGTCGACAGAAATATTTTGTCGTATTTTTGGGCATGCTGAAGGTAGTCATCATTGGTACCGGTAGGGTTGCCCAACATTTTTTCGATGCATTCCGTTCGGGAACTGTTGCAACAGTGGTACAGGTCATCGGGAGACAATCCGCTTCGTTGAAGCGCTTTGATGGTACGGCTACCAATTTAATCGGCGATGGCCGGCTGATACAGGCCGATGTGTATATTATTGCGGTATCGGACGGGGCGATAGCCGAGGTAGCGCAACTTTTAAAGACCAATACCGGTTTGGTCGTACATACTTCAGGGGGCATTCCGGTAAATGCACTTTCAATCCATGACCGGCGAGGGGTCTTCTATCCCTTGCAAACCTTTAGCAGTGAAAGGGCGGTCGACTTTGGAAAGGTGCCCATTTGCATTGAAGCAAAAGATGCCAAAGATTTAAAACTACTTCATAATTTGGCGTCCTCCATTTCAAGTATGGTTTATGAAATCGATTCCGATCAGCGAAAACATCTTCATCTAGCGGCAGTTTTCGCCAACAATTTCACGAACCATATGTATGTTTTGGCCCATCAAATCTGCGAAGAAAAAGGCGTGCCCTTCGATATCTTGAAGCCTTTGATCCTTGAGACCGCCAAAAAAATCGAACACCATAGCCCACTATTGATGCAAACCGGCCCGGCCATCAGGCACGATGTTTCGGTTTTAAAGCTGCATGCCGAATTGCTGGGCAGCGGAACCCGTGGTGCGATTTATGAACTGATCAGTCGATCGATTCAAAATCAAAAACATGGCTTGGAATGAGCGATGCCCATCGAAAATTAGGATCGATTATATCGACTTCGGGGAAATCGCTTCATGGAATCCGTTTTTTTTCTCTCGCCATTTTTCTTTAATCTTGAATAAAAATTAATCCTTGGAAAAAAGCTATAAGGTCTATCTCAAAGAGATCACCACTTTTGTATTTGACGTCGATGGTGTGTTTACCGACGGCACTCTGTTGATTACCAGTGAAGGGGAAATGCTCAGAAAGATGAGCGTTAAGGATGGTTATGCCCTAAAAACGGCTTTGGATAAAGGGTACAAGGTCTGCATCATTTCCGGAGGCACCAATGAAGGGGTCCGCAATCGTCTGAAAGGATTGGGGGTTACCGATATTTATCTCGGGGCGCACCATAAAGAAGAACCCTTGAAGGAATTCTTGGATATTTACAATATCGACCCGAAAAATGTACTCTATATGGGGGATGACCTTCCGGATATACCCCCTATGCTCCTAGTAGGGATGCCTACCTGTCCTCAAGACGCCGTCGCCGAGGTGAAGTCGATCGCAAAATATGTTTCGCAAAGAAAGGGGGGCGACGAATGTGTTCGCGATGTGATCGAACAGGTCTTAAAAATGCGTGGGGATTGGTACGGTAATTTTGATGCCCAAAACGCCTGATTCCTTATGTTCACGGAACGACTAAAAAATTATCGGATCGTACTGGCCTCCGGATCTCCTAGGCGTCAGCAATTGTTGGAGGAGATGGGCATACCGTTCGAGGTCCGCCTAAAACCGGTCGATGAAGTTTATCCAACCACTTTGAAAGCAGCAGAGATTGCGGATTATTTGGCCCAATTAAAGGCCACCGCATTCAAAGGCACCTTGGCCGGAAACGAAATCCTGATCACCTCGGATACGGTCGTCTGGTTCAAAAATAGATCATATGCCAAAGCGGGTAATGAAGCGCTCGCCTTTAAGATGATCAAAACCCTCTCCGGTAAGTGGCACCAAGTGATCACTTCCGTTTGTTTTACCACTTCCACGGATCAAATAACAAAACACGGCATCACCGAGGTGAAATTCAGGAAACTGGAAGATGCGGAAATACGATACTATATTGAACACTTCAAACCTTTCGATAAGGCAGGTGCTTATGGCATACAGGAATGGCTGGGTTTGATCGGCATAGAAGCTATTCGTGGTTCCTATACCAATGTGGTCGGCTTTCCGACCCATTTGGTGTATAAAACGTTAATGGATATGGCCAAATAATCGATTTTAGGTAGTTTTGCACCAAACAATTTTGCTATGGTCCGTTTATTGTATAAAAAAGTCGCAAGCCCCGTTTTATTGGCATTTCTGCTCACCATGGTTGCTTGCAGAAAAGTCCCGAAAATGGAGCAATCCGAAGCCACGGCGCCAACGGAAATCGCCGCACCGGTAGCACCGGTTTCCAAGAAAGCCCTTTCCAACGCGTTTAAAGCGTATTGGTATGCAGGAGAAGCCGAGATTACATCCTATGAACTTGACCAGGCGCGATATGGCGAAATGCGGGAAGGCAAGGCGGTGCTTATTTATGTGACCGAACCTTTCTTGGCCGATAAACAGGTAAAAGCAGATGGCAACCATCCCGACAATATCCCGGTCTTGAAATTGAATACCACTAAAAATTACCTAACGGGAATCTATCCCTATTCGATAATGACCAGTAGTTTTTACCCCGTAAACGATGATCAGCACGCGCTGAAGGTATCGTTTTCAAGTCAAGAGTGGTGCGGCCATGTTTATGCCCAGCTCAACAATCGAGATCAATTCGAGGTGATGTCACATTCTTATTTCGAAAAGGAGGCCGACGAAACATTACAATTGGGAAAGACGGTGCTGGAAAATGAGCTCTGGAACAAATTGCGGCTCGATCCCGAGAGTTTGCCGTTAGGAAATCTTGACATTGTTCCCTCCTTCGAATATATCCGCCTGTCCCATAAAACCTTCAAAGCCTACAAGGCCAATGCCAAATTGACCCAAAACAATGGTCTGTATGCGTATGAAATCGATTACCCTGAACTCGAAAGGAATCTCACGATCTATTTTATTACTTCCTTTCCCTATTCCATTGAAGGTTGGACTGAAACCTTTAAAAGTGGTTTTGGCCCGAATGCCATGGCAATGACCTCAACGGCAAAAAAAATCAAAACAATAAAAAGTCCGTATTGGCAACAAAATAGCAATGGATATTTATCTTTGCGCGACAGTTTAGGATTATAACCCATGGAGCAATATATCGAAGCCCACACCACCGAGTTGTTTTGGACCGCAGTCACCCTCGTGCTTCTTCTTATTTTTAGGTTCATCAGCAACAAGGCCGTTCGCCGCATCGGAAGATTGAGCGATATCGTGGAAGCCAGGACCATTTTGATCACCAAATACATCTCCTATGTCACCACTTTTTTGGGCGTTGCGGTACTAACTTTTGTATGGGGCGTGAATCTTGAAAAATTGGGATTGCTTTTCTCTTCGATCTTTGCCGTTATTGGCGTGGCGCTTTTTGCCCAATGGTCTATTTTGAGCAATGTGACCTCCGGGGTCATCCTCTTCTTTTCATTTCCCTTCAAGATCGGCGATCAAATAAAAATAATGGATAAGGATATCCTCGATAAACTGGAACCCGATGAAACCTTATTTGTCATCGAAGACATTAAGGCCTTTCATGTGCACTTAAGAAGCCCGAACGGGGAAATCATGACCTACCCCAACAATTTAATGCTCCAAAAGGCCGTCGTTCGAATTAATACTTACGAGCAAGTGATGGAAGGCACGGAGGCCTTGTAGCGAGTGTTAAAGAAGTTCTAAAACAGGGCATAGACCTCTATATCTTTCTATATTTGAAAGCCAACTAAAATCAGCATATGCGCGCGTTGCTTCTCCTATCTATCTTCTTATTGACATTTGGCAGTCCGGTTTTGGCCCAAAAACCGAAAAAGTCAACCCCATCGGATATTTACCATTCGGTTCAAAAACTGAACTTTTTGGGTGCAGCACTTTATATCGCCGCCCATCCAGACGATGAAAATACCCGACTGATTTCCTATTTATCGAACGAATTGAAGGCAGAGACCGCCTATTTGTCGATAACACGTGGCGATGGCGGACAAAATTTGATCGGCACGGAAATAAGGGAATTATTGGGGGTGCTGCGCACTCAGGAACTCCTCGGTGCCCGACGGATCGATGGGGGACAACAATTCTTTACCAGGGCCATTGATTTTGGATATTCCAAACATCCCGATGAAACCTTGAAGATCTGGAATCGGGAAGAAGTCTTGTCCGATGTGGTGCGCGTCATCCGGCAGTTCCAACCAGATGTCGTCATCAATAGGTTCGATCATCGATCGCCGGGCAGTACCCATGGGCACCACACCAGTTCTGCCATGTTGAGTTACGCCGCCTTCGATCTGGCCAATGACCCTAAAGCCTATCCAAATCAGTTGGCCCTATTGAATACCTGGCAACCGAAACGACTCTTTTTCAATACTTCGTGGTGGTTCTATGGCAGTGAAGAGAAGTTTCAGGCAGCGGACAAAACCAATATGTTGGGTTTTGACGTGGGTGTCTTTTTTCCCATGTTGGGGTCTTCGAACAACGAAATCGCTGCTTTGGCGAGCAGCCAGCACCTGAGCCAGGGGTTTGGCAGACTTTCCTCTAGGGGCAGTGAAAATGAATATTTGGAACTTCTAAAGGGAGAACTGCCCAAAAACAAAAATAACCTTTTCGATGGGATCGACACTTCTTGGTCAAGGATTGCGGGCGGGGAAGCTGTTGGCAAAATACTCTATGCCGTTGAACGCAATTTTGATTTTAATAATCCACCGCAACATTTACCTGAATTGATCAAAGCACACCAAACCCTGAGCGCATTGCCAGACGGGCATTGGAAAAAGATCAAGTTAAAAGAACTGGAAAACATCGTTGCAGCCGTCTGCGGCCTATACTTGGAGGTATCTTCGGAAGACCCTTATTCCTTTGGGGGCGGTACGCTGAAAATCAAAATGGAAGCCATCAACAGAAGCAAGGCAAATATTGTGTTGCACTCCGTTGAGATCAACAATGCCAACATTGCTTTTGAAAGCAGGGTTTTAAAGGACAATGACGATGTATCTTTCGAAACTTCCATTGCCATCCCCCAAAATATAGGCTATACCGCCCCTTATTGGCTTATGGAAACCGGTAGTTTGGGCATGTATCGAGTCAACGATCCGAACCTGATCGGAAAACCGGAGACCCCAAGGGCCTTCAACGCAAAATTCGACCTTACCTTCAATGGCTACCCGATCGCTATGGAAAAAGCGGTGATCTATCGCTATGCAAAGCCCGATAAAGGGGAATTGTATGAACCTTTTGATATCCTACCGGAAGCAACGGCGAGTTTCAAAGATAAGGTTATGATTTTCTCGGATGGCCGCCCCAAAGAAATTCCAATTACGGTAAAAGCATATAAAGACGGTGCTCAGGGCGAACTGAAGCTGCAACTGCCCGATGCCTGGCAGGTAGATTTAAAGTCTAAACCCTTCAATATCGCAAAAAAAGGAGACCAACAAATATTGACCTTTTCCGTTACCCCACCCAACTTCGAAGATGAAGCGAGAATCGGGAGCATCATCAATATCGATGGCAAGGAAATCACCAAGGAATTGATCGAAATCAATTACGATCACATCCCCAAACAAAGCGTATTACTTCCCTCCGAAGCAAAAGTGGTACGGCTCGATATCCAAAAAATGGGCAAGGACATCGGCTATATCATGGGTGCAGGCGACGATGTACCCAGCAGTCTCGAGCAAATAGGGTATGATGTGCATTTGATCGATCCAGAAACGATAACCGAAGGTTCGTTAGATCGATTTGACGCAGTGGTTACGGGAATCAGGGCCTACAATGTGGTCGACGCCCTCCAGTTCAAGCAAAAATATTTATTGGATTACGTGAAAAATGGAGGTAACCTTATCATACAATACAACACAGCAGGAAGATGGAACAAACAATTCGAGGGTATCTCACCATACCCATTGACATTGTCGAATGACCGCGTCACCGACGAAAATTCCCAAGTCGTCATTTTGGCGCCGGATCATCCGCTGATCAATTACCCGAATCCCATAGGCATGGATGATTTCAACGGGTGGGTACAGGAAAGGGGATTGTATTTCCCGGAAGCATGGGACACGAACTTCACCCCCATACTATCGATGAAAGACGAGGGTGAACAAATGCTTAATGGCAGTCTTTTAATTGCACCTTATGGCAAAGGCAACTATATTTACACCGGACTCAGTTTTTTTAGAGAGCTCCCTGCAGGTGTTCCCGGCGCCTATAAATTATTTGCCAATATGCTTTCCATTGGGAAAGAGAGCACTTTAAAGCCCGACAACGTAAAAGGCTAAGATGGAAGAAAAATTTGTTTGGAAAAGAATGTATACCCTGGTCGTTGTCCTCAACGTTCTATACGTTCTTATGTTCAGTTATCTAATGACAGCCTTTACCTAAATGGGAGCACTAGATTGGATCATACTATCGGGAACACTTTTGTTTATTGTAAGTTATGGAGTCTGGAAAACCAGGGGCAGACAAAATGTTGATGACTATGTTGGTGGTGGCAAGGATGCCAAGTGGTGGACGATAGGACTCTCGGTGATGGCGACCCAAGCCAGTGCCATCACATTTCTTTCCACGCCCGGTCAAGCCTTTCATGATGGGATGGGATTCGTTCAATTTTATTTTGGACTTCCGATCGCCATGATCATCATCTGTATGGTATTCGTACCCTTGTACCATAAGTTGCAGGTGTATACCGCTTATGAGTTCCTGGAGAACCGTTTCGACCTCAAAACCCGATCCTTGGCTGCCGTTCTGTTCCTCATTCAACGGGGGCTGGCCGCAGGAATCACCATATTTGCGCCTTCCATCATCTTGTCGGCCGTTTTGGGGTGGGATCTGCGAACCCTTAATATCATCATCGGAATTCTTGTGATCATTTATACCGTATCCGGTGGTACGAAGGCGGTAAGCATGACGCAAAAACAGCAGATGTTCGTGATCATGACGGGAATGTTCATCACCTTTTTTTATATTTTGGGTTATCTGCCGCCCGACATCACTTTTGCCAAAGCACTCAAAATTGCCGGGGCCAGCAACAAACTCGAAATTTTGGATTTCAGCTTCGATCCCAAGAGCAGGTATACCTTTTGGAGCGGCATCACAGGGGGATTGTTTTTGGCCTTGGCCTATTTCGGAACCGACCAGAGCCAGGTACAACGCTACTTAACGGGCAGGTCCTTAAGGGAAAGCCAACTCGGTCTCGTATTTAATGGGGTCCTAAAAATCCCAATGCAGTTTTTTATTCTTTTGGTGGGGGTGATGGTGTTCGTCTTTTACCAATACAACGCATCTCCCTTGAACTTCAACCCAGCCGCGACCACCGCGGTGATGGATTCTCCTTATGCCGAAGCCTATCAGCTCTTGGAACAGAACCATCGGGAATTGGAAATGGAAAAAAAAATGGCCCAGAACAAGTTTTCCGCAGCCCTTGAATTAAAGGAGTACACAGCGGTGGAAGAGGCCAAATTGCATATCATCGACATCAATGAAAAAGAGCGGTCAAGTCGTTCTGCCGCACGGGCCATGATCAAGCAGGCCGACGACTCGGCCGAAACCAACGACAAGGATTATGTGTTCATCCATTTTATTCTGCATAACCTCCCAAGAGGACTAATAGGTTTATTGCTGGCGGTGATATTATCGGCCGCCATGTCTTCAACCGCCTCGGAACTCAATGCCCTTGGTACCATTACCGCCCTGGATTTGTACAAACGCAACCGAAAAGGAAATTTTAGCCAAAAACATTATGTGTTGGCATCGAAGGGTTTTACCTTATTGTGGGGCATCATTGCCATTTCCATCGCCTGTATCGCCAACCTCTTCGATAATTTGATCCAATTGGTGAACATCATCGGTTCCATTTTTTACGGGAACGTGCTCGGGATATTTCTTTTGGCATTCTTTTTCAAATTTGTAAAGGGAAATGCCGTGTTCTTCGCGGCCATACTTACACAGCTCATCGTCTGCGTCGTCTATTATTACCTCATTCATATCTATCCTTCAGGACAGGAAAAATTGGGCTATCTCTGGCTTAATTTTATTGGATCGGCACTTGTAATCCTGTTGGCCATAGCTTTCGAAGGTTTTGACCGTCTCCTGAAAAACCCACCGATCAAGACCTAGAAAATAACCATATTACTGGTCTGTAGCATTTCGGCTCACGAAATTAAAAGTGGATTCAGGATGGATCAATACCTGTACAAATCGATCTGATTTAGCTCCAATTGCTTTCATGGACCTTATCACTAATTTCATGGACCTTATCACTAAAAGGTTGTGATGGATTTCACTATCACAGAATGGGAGATAGCAAGATTGGTCTTGAACCCAAAAAAAAATCCCGGAAGAAGCCTTCCGGGATTTTTGGTGTAGTAAAGTGATCGCTTACATTGCTCCCCATTCTTTTAGGGAATCCTTGTTCATCTTCACATAATCCATATTACCTGCTGTTTCTGCAGCGGCCAATGATTTTTTGGCGGTTTCGATGGCAGCTTTCTTGTCTCCGGCCTTGGCATAGATCAAAGACTGCTGGCGAAGTTGCCAAAAAGCGGGCTTTGCTGTCATCGACATCGCTTTGTCCATCCATTCCTTGGCCTTGTTGATATCCTTATTGGCATTCAAGTAGTAGACCGCGGCGGCATAATAGTCCCCTGCTCCGGGACCCGCCATTACCCTGTCGATGGCGGCAGAGACCTGTGCATCGGTCGGTACCTCAAATTTCACGCCTACATATGTTTTTTCCCATAGCATGCCCAAAGTAGCACCATTGTCGTTCAGGTCGTCTAAATCGATGGTAAAGGTTTCCACAGGGGTTTGCATTTGGTTTACCGGAACGGTCACCTTTGCGGCCACCTTACTGTCATCCCAATCACTCGGGGTTCCGCCTCCTTGGGTATCGGTATAGAAGAAAACCTCCCAAGTGGTTTTACCCGGTTTGGTGAAAATGGAATAGGTGCCAGCCTTAACGTCCTTACCGTCTATCTTGACATCCGAACTAAAAGTAATCAAGGTATAGGAATTGGCTCCGGTTCGCCATAACTGGTCAAAGGGAACCAAATCCCCAAAAATGGTTCTGCCCCGCATTGAAGGTCTTGAATATTCTATCGTAACATCAGATAATCCAACTTTTTGCTCCAATTTGGAGAATGGGCTCGGTGCCGGGGTATCGATCTGTGCTTGGGCGGTAAAAACACCCATCAGAATAACTAAAAGAAGTGAAAATTTTTTCATTGGTAAATCGATTTTTAGATTTATACAAAACTATGTATAAACCCAGGGAGCATTTGTTAAGATCTTCTTAAATAAAGTCTTGGGCCAAGGTTTAATATTTGGCAAAAGATTTGGTCAAAACCTCATCGGGCAAATAAAGGGACAGGTAATAAATTGCAGTTCGTAGAGAAGATATATCTATATATTCGGGCGTTACCGCGGTTCCGGTATTAAATCGGATTCTTTTTCCGGAGACGTCGAAAACGGCCTGCCCCAGCACTGGTTTGTCCATAGACATACGGTATTCCAATAAACCGGCACCCTTATTTCCAAAAAGGATCAGCGAATCCACCCCAGGATTGGGTTCCGGATCGGGGATTTCATTATCGTCGGGTCCGTCATCCACAGTAAAAGCAAACAATAAGGAGGGCAGATATATCATCGGACTCTCCAGGGTAAATTCTTCAGTAGAAATCAGGTAACGGTTTCCATCGGTATGGGTAATGCCCTCGGCCTGGGCGAATCCCAAATCGAGGTTGGTTTTAGTGACCATTCCACCGAAAATTGCATTGGGCGTTAAGCCGGAAGCTCGAAAGACAAAGGGTTCGAGTACCGAAGTATATCCCAAAATATATAGGGTCTTTGTGACAGGGTTGTAAGTGGCTCCGGTTACCAAACCTTCTGAAGAAAAACCATCGAGCCTGGTGGCCGAATAAATGCCGGGGAGTTTGGGAACTGCATAGGCAACCGTTCCGTTGGATTTCCATTGTTTCGTTAAGATCACCAATTGTTGGTCGAGTACAAAAATGGCTTCGGCATCCCAATCGCTATTGCCACTATCGCTGAAATCGGTTTGATCTTCATAGGAATATTCGATTTTTTCGGCAGTGACCGAATCCGATTGTTCGAAACTGCCCTTGAGGATACGATAGACCGTAAGATCAAGGCGGGTTCCCAGATTGTTGCCAATGTCGGCAACGTAGATGTAGGTATCGTCCTGGGCAATATCCTCCCAGTCGATATTATCCGCATTCGATACGGTCACCGTCCTGGTGATGTCCAAAGAAACCGTATCGATTTCAAAGAGTTGGGGCAGGTTCCCCGAATCGTTGTGGGTAATCGCTTTTCCATTGAGGAAAATAAGGCCCGAACTCTCGAAAACCGCCTCTGGAAGTTCTCCAAGTTCGGTCAGGTTCGTTTGCGCTGGCAACGAATGCAGGGCAAAAGCGAACAACAGAAAAACAATCGTTTTATTCATATTCAAAGCATCCGTGAAATTTACGAAATTGGGTCAACATTATCGACTATCTTCCTTTCAATACCCTATTAATTGCTGTTCACAGGATAAATTGAGATATTCGTCGATATTTAAAATTATTATTTGTTTAACTTTAAATAATCTTTGATAAACAAAATTGACCCTATCTTTGTGCAAAACGCCAACATGAAGCTGTATCAATTGCATTCAAAGCAATCGTTGCCCATTACCCAACAACAAGCCTGGGATTTCCTTTCAGATCCCGCCAACCTAAAAGTGATCACCCCTGAACATATGGGTTTTAATATCCTATCAGGTGCCGATAGGCCTATGTTCCCTGGGCAAATCATCCAATATAAAGTATCGCCCTTCCCCGGCTATACCACCAAATGGGTCACCGAAATCACACATGTGAAGGAGGGCGAATATTTTGTCGATGAGCAGCGATTTGGCCCTTATGCCCTTTGGCACCACAAACATTTCCTTCAATCGATAGAAGGCGGGGTTTTGATGGAAGATATCATCGATTACAAAGTTCCTTTCGGCTTCCTGGGCCAGTTGGCCCACCCCGTCCTTGTGAAAAAGCAACTGATGCAAATTTTTTCGTTTCGGGAACAAAAACTCATCGACCTTTTCGGGACGGTTGATAATACGCCTAAAGAACTACATTTTAAATCTTTCTAGAAATAATGAACAAAAATATATTAATGATCGGCGGCTCTCACGGAATAGGCCTTGCCATGGTACAACAAATGCAAAAAGATCACAAGGTATTCGTGGCCTCCAGGAGCAAGGATGCCATGGAGGGACTTTCCGTGACGTATATCCCTTTTGATGCGGCTACCGATGAATTGGATCTGTCCTTGCTTCCGGAGGAACTCCACGGATTCGTCTATTGCCCCGGCAGCATCAACTTGAAACCGTTCAAAATGATGTCCTTGGACACATTTCAGGAAGATATGCAGATCAATTTCTTCAGTATGGTCAAGGTATTGAAAACCATTTTGCCGAAGTTGGCCGATGGCGCCAGCGTCGTATTGTTCAGCACGGTCGCGGTGGGAACGGGAATGCCCTTCCATACCAGTGTGGCCTCGGCAAAAGGGGCGATTGAAGGATTTGCCAAATCCATGGCTGCAGAATATGCGCCAAAACTGAGGGTGAACGTCATTGCGCCCTCCTTGGTCGATACCCCGCTTGCCGGACGTTTGTTGAACAACGACAAGAAGCGCGAAATGATGGCGGAACGACATCCTCTTAAAAGGGTCGGTACACCAGCCGACATCGCCAATATCGCCACCTTTCTCCTAAGCGACAAAAGCACTTGGATGACCGGTCAAATAGTAAGTGTAGATGGGGGTATCGGAAGTTTGAATGTGAGCTGAAATTGGCGAACCTTATCCTTGCTTTGATACAATACCCAAACAAAGCTTTGTACTTTAGCAACACTGATGAAAGAAAAAATTTCTGTTTTTTGGTTTCGAAGGGACCTGCGGCTCGACGATAATGTCGGACTTTTTGAAGCTTTGAATGGCGCATTCCCCGTGCTTCCCATTTTTATTTTCGACAAGGACATCTTAGAGGGTCTGCCAATGGAAGACCCCAGGGTCTCTTTCATCCATCAAAATCTGCAGAGGCTCCGTACCATTCTACAACAGCAATTCAGCAGTTCGATAGCTATTTTTCACGGGAAACCCCTTGAAATCTTTGAAGGGCTCACGGATAAATATGCCATCGATTGTGTCTACACCAATCACGATTATGAGCCCTATGCCATCTCTCGCGACAATGCCGTAAGGACATTGTTGGAGACCTCCGGTATTTCATTCAAAACATTTAAGGACCAAGTGATCTTTGAAAAAAACGAAGTGGTCAAAGAAGATGGCAACCCCTATGTGGTGTACACGCCCTACAAGAACAAATGGAAGGAACATTTCAATGCGGATAAGCATTTGAAGCTCCATGATTCCATGGGGAACCTTCGAAAATTGATGCCGATTGCCAACCTACCCAACCTTTCATTGAAAGAATTGGGGTTTGCGCCCTCCAAAATTAAGGTTCCCGACTATGTGATTACCCCTACCCTGATCGATGATTATGAGAAAACCAGGAACTTCCCGGCAAAGCAACAGGGCACCTCGCGTTTGGGCCCCCACCTTCGCTTTGGCACGGTCTCGATTCGCAAGATGGTGAAAAAGGCCATCGCCGAAACCAATGAAGTATTCTGGAGCGAACTTATCTGGCGGGAATTTTTTATGCAAATCCTTTGGCATTTTCCCAAAACGGTAAACAATTCCTTTAAACCCAAATACGACCGCATCGAATGGCGCAATAATACTTCTGAATTTGAACTTTGGAAGCAAGGTCGAACCGGTTATGCCCTGGTTGATGCCGGAATGCGCGAACTCAACGAAACGGGATATATGCACAACCGTGTGCGCATGCTGGTGGCGAGTTTCCTGTGCAAGCACCTTTTGATCGACTGGCGTTGGGGCGAGGCCTATTTTGCCGAAAAATTACTCGATTATGAGATGAGTTCCAATGTAGGGAATTGGCAATGGGCTGCGGGTAGCGGTGTAGATGCCGCCCCCTATTTCCGCATTTTCAATCCCATGACGCAAGTAGACAAGTTCGACAAGAACCTTGAGTATGTCACTCGTTGGATACCCGAATTACAAGGGTTCGGTTATCCTGAGAAGATGGTAGACCACAAAATGGCCAGGGAACGCTGTTTAAGGGTTTATAAGGCCGCCGTCGGTTAAAATTCGAAGATGCCAAATACGATAGCTATCTAGATAATTGTCTGTGGAGTTCCTCCTTTTCAGCCAAGCGATACCGTAGCTGGTTCAAGTAGCGCAATGCTACCCTGTTGTTGTAGTCCGAATAAGATCTGGAAGCCAGATCCATGGCTTTTTCCAAGTCACCATTGATTTCATGGCTAATGGCCATGTTATAATAGGCCCGCCCTGCCACTTTCGATTTGGGATGGTCTAAATCTTTCTCCCATAATTGGGCGGCACCGTCCCAATCCCCAGTTTGGGCCCTTCTTTTGGCCGTTACGAAATTATCGGTTCCCCGGACAAAATATTCCCTTGCGATTCTTTTGCTAAGGGGCCTGATACTGGCCGCATAGCGGTTTCCTCCATAGGTGCTTTGCTGTAAAACGGCTTCCTTCCTTCCGATTACCGCTTCTATGGCACGTACCGGATTGATACCTTGGCCGCTCGATGTAATATGGTCATTGGTAAGCCATTCGTCCAATACCGATCGTGTAACCGGGTCGTAAATTCGCCAGCCGGCCTTGATCAAGGTGTTGAGGGTTACTTTATGGCCCGGAACGGAGGCATTGATTCCCAAATTGTTGGGGATGTTCACCATTGCCGTCTCATAGTTGACTTGGGTATCGGTATCGTAAAATTCAAGCGAAAAAAGGACCTCAACATCATTGGCCTCACAAACGGCGTTTACCGTTTCCCAATTTAATGGGGCTGGAAATACCCCCAAACCTTTGCGCTCGGCTTCCGTTGATTCGAGTAGGGCTACCGATTCAAAACGATCGTCCCTGCTAAGTTCATCGAACAACCCCGTTGCGGCGGCATTTGCACCTTCCTTGTCCAATCGGAGGCCTTCCAACGACAGGATTTGATCGAGCTTGTCGATAGCCTTGTTTCCTTCGGAGGGCAAACTTCGGTTGATGATGCCAAGCCTGGATACATCCGTCGGTATATATACCCTCGCAGGTTCAACAGCGCCCATGGTCAGCTGGTTGGTGGCACTGCATCCTCCTATAAAAAAGGAAATGCTCAAGATCAGGAAATACTTAAATTTTAACATGTCGCGCTTCTAGTTATTGGATTTTTAGTAACACGCTCCCTTAGGATGTGCTTGGTAATTAACAGTTTAAACCACGATTTTATTGTGTGACATCGATAAAAAACCAGTTTTCACATTACCCCGATTGCCCCGTATCACAAACCAAAAAGGGATATTTCGAGCAATTCCACATCTCCAAATTCAAGTTTCCATCCAATCTTGTAAGAATATAAAAGGAAATCCGGACGATAATTAGAAAATCTTATATTTACAAATCACGCTCATGTTGATAAATGGGCCATCACGTCCTTAATCATCAATAAATCCTAATCCGATCCATCAATGAAAAAAATTGTCTTTACCGCTTTATTGGTGCTCACCATGACTATGGTTACAGCACAAGAAATGACGAATAACAAAAAAGCCATCATCACTTCAATTGAAAAACATGAGGCCGAATTGATCAAGGCCAGTGATGCCATTTGGGCCTTGGCCGAAACCGCTTTCGAAGAAACGGAATCCTCCAAAATATTGGCCGATTATGCGGAAAAAAATGGATTTACCGTCTCCAGGGGGGTGGCGGGAATCCCAACTGCATTTACGGCGACCTATGGTTCGGGGAAGCCCGTTATCAGTATACTGGGTGAGTTCGATGCCTTACCGGGCATCTCCCAAAAAGCGCAACCCAACAAAGAGGCGCTGAATGAGGGGGCTGCTGGCCATGGTTGCGGCCATAACCTTTTTGGTACCGCCAGCTTGGGAGCTGCCATAGCGGTGAAGGAGCTGATGGCAGCCGGCAAGATAAAAGGGACCATCAAGTTCTTGGGAACGCCCTCGGAAGAAAAATACTTCGGCAAGATATGGATGGTAAGGGAAGGGCTTTGGAATGATGTTGATGTAAATCTAAGCTGGCATCCTGCCGCAGCCACGGAAGCCGATGTGCAAAGCACGTTGGCCCTGGTCGATTTTAAGGTTGAGTTTTATGGGCAGGCCGCCCATGCTTCAATGGACCCTTGGAACGGACGCAGTGCGGCGGATGCCTTGGAACTGTACACCACGGGCATCAATTATTACCGAGAACACATTCAACCCACGGTACGGATACATTACCATATCCAGGATGGAGGCCAGGTGGTCAACGTGGTCCCCGATTATGCCCGTCTGTGGGTCCGTGTGAGGGACACCAAGCGAAGTGGTATGATGCCCGTGTATGAGCGGGTCATGAAAATGGCCGAAGGAGCTGCCATTATGGCCAATGTTGATTATAAGATATCATTGATTTCGGGTATCTATGAGGTTTTGGTGAACAGGGCCGGGGGTGAAATCATGCAGGGAAACCTAGAACTCTTGGGCCCAATATCGTACACAGAAACAGAAACCGAATTCGGAAAAAAAATTCAGGAAGCAACGAACAAACCACAGATAGGGATGGACAGCAGCATTAAACCCCTCCTGGCGACCAAGGAAAACCCGGGTGGCGGCTCCACCGATGTGGGGGATGTTAGCTGGAATGTGCCCAACATCAATTTAGGGGTTACCGTGGCCCCGAAAGATACCCCATGGCATTCATGGGCCGTGGTGGCCTGCGGCGGGATGAGCATCGGCCATAAGGGCATGATCTATGCCGCAGAGGCATTGGGCATGACCGCGGTAGACTTATTTGAAAATCCTAAATTGATGGAAAAAGTGAAAGCGGAATTCAAGGAACGAAAGGGTAGCGAAGTATATAAACCCATCATCCCTGATGGCCCCCCACCCATCGGAAAAAATTAAGATGTAACGACATGAGCACTGGAGAAATTATAAAGAAGTACGACCACGGAGAGATCAAAGTGGTTTGGAAACCCAAGAAATGTATTCATTCCGGCGTTTGCGTGACAACCTTGCCAAATGTATACCATCCACAGGAAAAACCCTGGATAAGGCCCAAGGAAGCCTCTGCAGAGGAATTGATCGCACAGATTAAAAAATGCCCCTCGGGTGCGTTGGACTATGAAATGGCCGATGGGCCGGCAAAACATCCTATGGAGTCTTCACAACAGACCGAGATACAGGTCAACGCCAAGGGTCCTTTATTGATTAAAGGTGATCTGAGCGTGACCTTGCCCGATGGAAGAGTCGAAATGAAGTCGAACTCCACCGCATTTTGTCGCTGTGGGGAATCCAATAACAAACCATATTGCGATGGCACCCATCGGAAAGTTCAATTCGAGGGATAAGCCACCGTTTTTATACCATTTTTGTTTTGAACGCTTGCCAATGATGACCGAGAAAGAAAAAATGCTTTCGGGCAACCCCTACAATTCCAGAGATCCGGAATTACTCGCCATGTACCATAAGGCGAGACGCCTGTTCCAGGAATACAACCGACTTGAATCCACGGAAAGCGAAAGAAGGGAGGCCCTTTTGTTGCAACTGTTCAAATTCAAAGGTGAAAGGGTCTGGATAGAACCCCCGTTTTATTGCGATTATGGGGAAAACATCTCCATTGGGGAAGGCACCTTTGTGAATGCCAATTGTTTTTTTCTCGACAACAATGCCATAACCGTAGGCAAAAACGGACTGATTGCCCCATATGTCCAAATCTATACTGCAAAGCACCCGGTAAAAGCGAACGAACGCATTATTTTCGATGCTACGGGAAAATCGAGCTATTTAACAAAAACCTGTCCGGTCACCATAGGGGACAATGTTTGGATAGGCGGCAATACGATCATCATGCCAGGGGTAAATATAGGGGACAATGTAACCATTGGGGCCGGCTCGGTGGTCACGAAAGATATTGAAAGTAACATTTTGGCCCTTGGCAATCCGTGCAAAGCAATCAAACAGATATAAGATGTTCCTATTTGATATTTCAGAATCGGTTTTTGAGACCTTGGGGGTCATTTTTGGGGTCGGGGCCTGTTTTGTGATCGCCCTCCAAGTACATAAAGAAAAGACTTCCGGCAAACCGAGCAGCCTGTCCATGGGCTTTTTGGTGGGCTGGATTTTTATCTACTTGTTTTGGGGGCTCTACGGACTTCGATTCGATGCCGTTGCGCTTTGGCTCACCAATGCCATAGCCTTGGTATTGCAGATTGCCATGTTCATCGTGGTAATTAAGAAGAAAAACAAGATCAAAATCGGATAGCAAAAGTAAGTGTACCGTTTATTGCGAAATGCCATGCCCATACTTGGGTTCCCGTTACGATTATAATGGATATATTTAACCAGGTCAAATTTGACGCACCGCAGCAACTTCTGAATTGACGATACTATGAGAAAAAGACCCTAGCGGAAGCGCTCAATGTCGCACAACAATTTGAAGGACCCCCTACTTGATTCAAATATTAACCTTGTTACAATAGAAAAAATGAAAATGCGCAACTTAATACTTTTGTTCCTGATTTTGAATTGCGGGCTGCTCAGCGCCCAATCCTTTGATTTTAAGTACGATCATTATTCCTTTATCGTCAAGGATTTGGATAAGGTCGGTGATTTTTATGCCAACATCCTGAACTTGGAGGAAATTCCGCATCCTTCGGCCACATCGGGTTTTCGTTGGTTCAAGATCAACGGCAATTCACAACTGCATCTTATTGGAAAAGATAGTGTGGCCATGGAACACAACAAGAGTGTGCACCTTTGTCTTGCCACTCAGCATTTGGATGCCTTTATAAAGCATTTGGATGATCTGCATATCCCCTACTGGGATTGGCCCGGTAAGGAAAATGCCGTTACCGATCGTGCCGATGGGGTGAAGCAGATCTATGTCAAGGACCCGGAGAACAATTGGGTTGAAATCAATACGGCAATGCACGAGTAATAGGGCTTAAATCAGATATATGGCAAATTCGGTTAAAACGATATTCAAGTTGGGCTTCCCTTGGCAGACACAGGACCCTTTTTTGTTCTGCGTCTATCATTTGGATCATTATCCACGGGCCAGGGAAGACATGACCCCCGATGCCTCCTTGGCGGGCAGGATGTTGGGAAACGACTTTACCATAAAAGATGGGTGGCGCATGTATCATGGCGAAACCGTTCCCGGCTTTCCCGCTCACCCACACCGAGGATTTGAAACCGTCACCATCGTTAATAAAGGCTATTGCGACCATTCCGATTCATTGGGCGCTGCGGGCCGATTTGGCGATGGCGACGTGCAATGGATGACTGCTGGAAAAGGCGTACAACACTGTGAAATGTTTCCCTTATTGAACACCGAGTCGGGCAATACCCTGGAACTGTTCCAGATATGGCTGAACCTTCCCAAAAAAAATAAATTGGTTGCACCGCATTTTGCCATGCTCTGGCATGAAGACATCCCTGTGGTCCAAACGAAAACTGCCCGTGTAAAGATCATCGCCGGCACCTATCAAAACCAAAATGCCCCCGATCCGGCTCCCAATTCATGGGCCGCAGACCCAGAAAATGAAGTTGCCATCTGGAATATCCATGTCGATGCGAATTCCGAATTCATAATACCCAGGGCTTCTTCGACGGTGAACCGGACGCTTTACTTCTATGAAGGCGATTTTATAGCCCTGGAAGGTCAACGGATCCAAAAAGATTTCGGGATCGATCTGGAGGCAGACCGTGATATTCTACTCAATACGGGTTCCCAAACAGCCCATCTTTTAATGCTACAGGGCAAACCGATCGCCGAACCTGTGGCAAAATACGGGCCTTTTGTCATGAACACCGATGAAGAAATACGACATGCCATGCAGGAATACCGAACCACACAGTTCGGCGGGTGGCCCTGGCAAAGTCACGACCAAGTACACCCTAAAAACAAAGGGCGATTTGCCAAATTTCCCGATGGAAAACTGGTGGAGAAGTAAACCTCACCCTATGGCATAGCCCGGGGCCAAAATATCCTTTGCCATTTCGGGATGACGTTTAAGATAAGAGGCCAAAAACGGGCATAAGGGGGCCATTTTCAATTGCCGTTCCTTTACATGGTCCAACACCATGGCTGCCAGTGCACTCCCTACCCCTTTGCCTTCAAGTGCATGAGGTACTTCGGTATGGGTCAGGTAGATGATGTTTTGTTTGGAAAGGATATAGTCCATGAAGGCGATGTGATCGCCGACCTTTAATTCAAATCTTTTTTTATCACCACTGTCATTGTTGGTCAATGGTAATTTTTTCAACATTTCTTTATCCATTGGTTTTAATGGCATTCGGCAGGCCTTGGCTATGGGAATCATAGAATTCGCACCTTAAAAATAACACATTGTTCAACGGTATACAAGAGGATATCTGCGAAGGTAAGGAACTGATCTGGCTGGGTTTACAGCCTGACTATTTTGGCGCCAATGGCACGAAGTCTGTTATCGATGTCCTCATAGCCACGATCGATCTGTTCAATATTATGGATGGTTGAGGTACCCTTGGCGGAAAGTGCCGCGATCAACAATGAAACGCCTGCCCTGATGTCGGGGGAAACCATTATGGTTGCCTTTAGGCTAGATTTGAAATCATGGCCTATGACCGTGGCCCTATGTGGGTCGCAGAGTATAATTTTGGCCCCCATGTCGATCAGTTTGTCCACAAAGAACAATCGGCTTTCGAACATCTTTTGGTGCACCAGTACCTCCCCTTTGGCCTGTGTGGCGACCACCAGTATAATACTCAACAGATCCGGGGTCATCCCTGGCCAGGGCGCATCGGCAATGGTAAGGATGGAACCATCGATATAATTTTGTATTTCATAGCCGTTCTTATGTTCGGGTATGTAAATATCGTCGCCCTTGCGCTCGAGTTGTATCCCCAACTTGCGGAAGACATTGGGAATCTGCCCCAAGTCGTCCCAGCTTACGTTCTTTATGGTGAGTTCGCTTTTGGTCATCGCGGCCAATCCGATCCAACTGCCGATTTCGATCATATCGGGCAACATGGTATGTTCTGTCCCCCCCAATTTTTTCACCCCATCGATGATCAGCATATTCGACCCTATCCCGGAAATTTTTGCGCCCATTCTATTGAGCATCTTGCACAGCTGTTGCAAATAGGGCTCACAGGCCGCATTATAAATGGTGGTTTTTCCTTCTGCCATCACCGCTGCCATTAAAATATTGGCCGTTCCTGTCACCGAAGCTTCGTCGAGCAGCATATAGGTGCCCTTTAATTTTTTGGCCTCCACCCCATAAAAATGCTCCTCTTTATTGTATCTGAACGTTGCGCCCAGTTTGATGAACCCTTCAAAATGGGTGTCGAGCCTTCGCCTTCCGATCTTATCGCCTCCTGGTTTCGGTATATAGCCTTTTCCGAATCGGGCGAGCAGTGGGCCCACCAACATAATGGAGCCCCTCAGGCCCTTTCCGTCGTGTTTGAACTGTTCGGATTGGAGATACGACATGTTTATGTCGTCGGCTTTAAAAGTATAGGAACCCTTGCCCTTTTTTTGGATTTTGACCCCAAGGTCCTCCAAAAGGCTGATCAATTTATTGACATCGATGATGTCGGGTATATTGTTGATGGTAATTTCCTCGGGCGTGAGGAGCACCGCGCAAAGAATTTGCAGTGCCTCGTTCTTTGCCCCCTGCGGGGTTATCGAGCCTGAAAGTTTATGGCCCCCCTCAATTTTAAATGTCCCCATTTAAGGTTGAAAGATTAAAACCGTTTCTTACCCCGGTTGTTATTGTTTCGTTGTGATTTTTTGCCCGAAGTAACCCGTGGCGTCTTGGCTATACGGTTTTTAAGGAACTGTCCGCTCTCGGTTAGGTTTTCACCTGTAAGGTCGATTTGGCCGTTGCTCAGTTCATAAAGATGGTTGAAAATCGCTTTGTCGTCGACCGTATCCTTGTTCCAGTTCAAATAGCATTTTTTCATGTGGTTTGCGATGGCGTACTCCAATCCGTCGCGCATATCCCCTTTTTCCCATTTTACGGCCACATCGATCATTCGCTTGATATTGTTCCCGTAAAAACGATATTTCGGATGGTTTTGGGGATAGGCCAAGGGATCGGGCCGCTGTTGTAAAACCTCCTTACTGGTAATCGGGAATGGCGAATCAACATCCAATTTGAAGTCGGACATGATGAACAACTGGTCCCATAGTTTATGCTGAAAATCGGGTACGTCCCTCAAATGGGGCTGTAAGTTGCCCATAACGCTGATAATCGATTTTGCCACCTTGTTTCGCTCCGCAACATCTTCGATGGAGACGGCGTGATCGACCATTTTCTGGAAATGACGACCATATTCCGGAATGATCAACAATGATCTTTCGGTATTATATTCTAGATTTTCTACTAAGTTCAAATTGATATGTTTTAGAAAAATGTGATGGGAAGTATCCTATGATAAACGTCCGCAAATTAACAAAATTATGCCAAACTACCTATTTTACAAGGATATTACCCCTTTAATGGCGCCCACCTCCTTATAGATTCGGATTACCGCATCGGGGCCGTCAAGGCCCACTGTAATCGATAGACTGGTATATTTGCCCGTCTTCGATTTTTTTGATTCGATCACCGCCCCAGTATTGTCAAAGATTTCATGTATCCTATTTATTTTATCGACCGATGTGGGTACGATGAATTTATAAAGATAGACGGATGGCCAAGGCGTACTCTCGATCAATTGCACCCTTAATCGATGGTAGAAAGCTTCCGATTTTTCCTTATCCATGAATTTTTTTTACAAAGATAGTCCAAAACCCTAATTTTTTAGGCTTGCCCTTATTGATTACTTTTGTTGTAACAAGCCCAAACCCTTTGAATCCAAAAAAAATTGTCATTACAGGAGGTCCCAGTACCGGCAAGACTTCTCTGATCGAACGATTGGGCAAGGAGGGTTTCCATTGTTTTCCGGAGGTCATCCGCAGTATGACCCTCGATGCAAAAAATGAGGCTGGCCTATCGAATTTTACGACAAATCCGATT
The DNA here is from genome assembly GCA_963760375.1 of uncultured Flavobacteriaceae bacterium. GTDB lineage: Bacteria > Bacteroidota > Bacteroidia > Flavobacteriales > Flavobacteriaceae > Pelagihabitans. The sequence continues at coordinate 1,595,468 of CAVXCS010000005.1, forward strand.
GCGGTTGTCCCCGATCCCCTTGGGTTCAACAAAAAAATCATGGATGCCAGGATGCAGCATTTCAAAGAATCGGCGGCGATGGCCGTGCCCATAGTTTTCTTTGATCGGGGAATCCCCGATGTCTTGGCCTATATGGATTATTTTGACCAAGAATATGGCCCGGAATTCATCGATGCGCTTGAAAGCCACCGCTACGATTCAATATTCCTGCTCCCGATGTGGCAAGAGATCTATACTTCCGACAGCGAACGTTTTGAGAGTTATGAAACGGCTTTGGAAATTCATCGGCTGCTGCATCGAACCTATACCCGTTTTGGCTATCATGTTGTTGAAGTACCAAAAGATACGATAGACCGAAGGGTGGCATTTATAGTTGACCAGTTAGATCGGGATAAGTGAGAAATCCAACAGACATATTAAAGGCCCATTGGGGATTTGACCGGTTCAGGGGGTCACAGGAACGGATCATAGAAGCCCTCCTGCAGAAAAAAGATGTCCTGGCCCTATTGCCTACTGGAGGTGGCAAATCCATTTGCTTTCAAATCCCTGCCCTTGCCCAGGAAGGGATCTGCATCGTAGTGTCTCCGTTGATCGCCCTGATTCAGAACCAGGTCGATCAGCTCAAAAAAATGGGCATTAAAGCCGTTGCCCTCACCGGAGGGATTCCTTTCGACGAGGTCATCGACCTGTTGGACAATTGCTGCTTTGGAAATTATAAGTTCCTCTATCTCTCGCCTGAGCGTTTGATGCAGGAAATGGTCAGGGAAAGAATACCACAGATGAACGTGAACCTGATCGCCATAGACGAGTCGCACTGTATTTCGCAATGGGGACACGACTTTAGACCGGCCTATCTCCAATGCGGGCAATTGAGGACGCTACTGCCGGAAGTGCCGGTAGTGGCCTTAACCGCTACGGCCACCGACAGGGTGGTAAAAGACATCCTTGAACAGCTCGAGATGGTCGGGCCCCTTATCGTGAAGGATTCCTTTGCAAGGAAAAACATCGCTTTCAGCGTCGTTTGGGCTGAGGACAAACCCTTTCGCCTGAAGCAATGCTGTGATCAATCGGAGAAGAGTGCCATTATCTACGTCAGAACCAGGCGTTTGACCGAAGAATTGTCGCAATACCTCAATACATCGGGTTACAGCAGTGCGTTCTTTCATGGAGGCATGGCCAAAGCGGAAAAGAAAAAAAGACTCCAAAATTGGTTGACGGACAAGGTAAAGATCATGGTGGCCACCAATGCCTTTGGCCTTGGTATCGATAAGCCCGACGTGACGCTTGTGGTGCATTACCAAATTCCCGATTGCATAGAAAATTATTTTCAAGAAGCCGGGAGGGCCGGGCGTGATGGAAACAACGCCCGGGCGGTACTCATCACCAATGAAACCGATATAAAACAGGTTAAAAATCAATTTTTGAGCGTGCTGCCGGATACGGCCTATATCAAAAATGTATACCATAAGCTCAATAATTACTTTCAGGTGGCCTATGGCGAAGGGAACGATGAAACCTTTCAAATCAATTTCAATGCCTTTTGTGAAACTTACCGACTCAATAGGCTGCTGACCTTCAATACCTTGCGCGTACTCGACCAACAGTCGGTAATCGCCCTGTCAGAGTCGTTCGATCAGCGGAACACGGTGCGCTTCATCGCGGACAAGCAAACCATTTTCGATTATTTGGAAAAGAACCGGGCTATGGCGCCCTTCATCCAGACCCTGTTGCGAACCTATGGTGGACTTTTCGATTTCGACACCAAAATAAATACCCATTTGATCGCCAAGAAATCGGCTATCCCGGAAGCCGATATCGGGAAGCTGTTGCAAAAGCTCCAAAAAGATGGCCTGATCGAACATCAGGCTATCGAAAGTGATCTCAGCCTAACTTTTTTGGTACCTCGCGAGGACGATATCACGATCAACCGTTTTGCCAAGGAAGTAAAGGAATGGCACCAAATAAAGATGGCCAACGTGCACAGTATGTTGGATTATGTCAATGAAGACAAAGTTTGCCGGGCCCAACAGCTGATGGTCTACTTTGGGGAAAGAAAAACCAAGCCGTGTGGGATCTGCGATGTATGTCTCCAAAAATCCTCGGTCCATAGCGCTGCCGACCGATTGCTGCCAGCACAGATCATTAAATTCCTGACACAAAAAAGCAGCGATTCCAGGACCTTGATCGATGCCCTTGATTTTGAAGAAAAACTGGTTTTGAAGACGATACAGGGGTTACTGGAAGAGGGCAGCATCGCCATAAATTCTAAAAATGAATATGAAATCGTATGAGGGACATTAAAATAGTATTCATGGGCACCCCCGATTTTGCGGTGGCCTCTTTGCAAATGTTGATCGACAAGGGCCATGAGGTGGTCGGGGTGGTGACCGCGCCCGACAGGCCGGCGGGCCGGGGCCAAAAACTGCAAAGCCCAGCGGTCAAGTCCTACGCGGTTTCAAAGGGTTTGCCGGTCTTGCAGCCTACCAACCTGAAAGATGTCGACTTTCTGGAAAGCCTTCAAAAGCTAGGGGCCAACCTACAGGTCGTTGTGGCCTTCCGTATGTTGCCAAAAGTGGTATGGTCGATGCCTATATATGGAACTTTTAACCTCCATGCGTCCTTGTTGCCCGAATACCGTGGCGCGGCACCCATCAATTGGGCCATTATCAACGGGGAACGCAAAACCGGGGTGACCACCTTTTTCATAGATGACCAGATCGATACGGGCGAAATCATCCTTCAAAAGGAAATTCCGATAAACGAAAACGATTCGGCGGGCGACCTCCATGATCGGTTGATGCAACTTGGTGCCGAATTGATCATCGATACCGTTGAATTGATCCGAATGAACAAGGTGACCACCAAAAAACAGGCCATGGGCACCCGATTGAAATCGGCCCATAAGATCTATAGGGAAGATTGCGAAATAAAATGGGACCGGTCGCTTGAAGAAATTCATGACCTAGTAAGAGGCCTGAGTCCTTATCCCGTCGCATGGACCCATTTGAACCATGACGGCCAGCGTACTTTGCTGAAAATCTACAAAACCGCCAAGGAACCTGCATCCCATACCTTGAAACCGGGGCAACTTTTGGCAGATAAACATCAGATCAAAGTGGCTGTCAAGGAAGGGTACCTGCAATTGCTCGAAATTCAGTTTCCCGGCAAACGGCGAATGACGGTCAGGGAAGTGCTCAATGGCCTTAAATTGGAAAAAAGCGCTTATTTGGAATGAAGTCCCGCTACCATTGGGCTACGCGAATCGTCAAAAAAGACTTACTTTATCAACAAACCTCTTTAGTTATCAACAAAAACGCTGATTTCCCCTTATTTTACTTGCGTTCACGGTATTTCCGTATAAATTTGTTAAAGCATTAAAATTATTTTAACAACAATTAATTTAATTACATTATGAACAAAACAGAATTAATCGATGCAATGGCTGCTGACGCGGGCATCACAAAAGCCGCGGCTAAAAAGTCATTGGAATCTTTCTTGGGACATGTACAAAAATCCCTTAAGAAAGGCAATCGCGTATCACTGGTAGGTTTCGGATCATGGTCCGTATCCAAAAGAAATGCAAGAGAAGGCAGAAACCCATCTACGGGCAAAACCATCAAAATTGCAGCTAAAAATGTTGTAAAGTTTAAAGCGGGAGCCGATTTGGGCAAAGCGGTAAACTAGTCTCCATAATTTTTAAAATCAAAGCATCCCGAAGACTCGGGATGCTTTTTTTATGGCAAAGTTTGGTTTTATTGGGAATTGTCTTATTTTAGAGTTACATAGCACGCTCGTATGGTTGTCATTAAACCAAAAAAAGGTAAGTTGTTGATTGCGGAACCCTCACTTACTGGTGATGTGTCCTTCAATAGGTCGGTCGTTCTTTTGGCGGAGCACAATAAAGAGGGGTCGGTTGGGTTTATCCTGAACAAACCGCTCGAATACCATATCAATGATCTTGTCTCCGAAATCAATATCCCCTTCAGGGTCTACAATGGGGGGCCGGTTGAACAAGACAATCTTTATTTCATACACAAGGTACCCCATCTGATAGATAACAGCATCGAAATTTCGGATGGCATCTATTGGGGCGGCGATTTTGAGAAAACCATTGCCCTGATCAACCAAAAATTGATATCGGAAAAGGATATCCGGTTCTTTTTGGGATACTCGGGCTGGTCCTCTTTGCAATTGGACAAAGAGCTTTCCTCAAAATCATGGATCGTGGTGAAGAATGAATATGAAAGTGCGATCATTCAAAAGCCCGCCACCGCGTTTTGGAAAGAAAAAATGATAGAATTGGGGGGCAATTACCTGTTATGGTCGAATGCGCCGGAAAACCCCAGCCTCAATTAGTCCACACTCGGTTGCTCCAATCGCGCTTTGGCGTTCAAAGTTCCCAAAAGATTGCGTGAAACCTCAATATCGTAGCTTTTTTTTCTGTATTGGGTAATCGGCCGAATACCCTTCCAGGTATTGGCCACAAATAGTTCATCCGCTTTTTGAAGGTCAAAGGGAGAGATGGAATCTTCGATCAGCGTGAGTTCTTTGAGATTTCTTACGATTTCCATCAGTTTTTTTCTGATGACCCCATTGCTGCAACCATCGGACAAAGGGGGTGTTTTTATGGTGTTGCCATGGCGCATGAAGATATTGCCGTTCACCGATGCCACCACCTGTTTGTTATGGTTCAACAACAGTACATCTTGATAGCCATTTTCCTTGGCATAAATTCCGCCCAAAACGTTGATCATCTTGTTATTGGTTTCCAAGGTCGAAAGCATGTCGGCGTTCACATAAAAGTCTTTGAACAGTTCAACTTCGTACTGTTCGGTATGCAGCAAAAAAAATGGATCGGCTAGGGGTTCCGCTTCTATAATGTAGGAAATGTGGTTGTTCTCGGGCGTGTATTCCACGCCCTTGTCTCGAAAAACGGTCATCCGTAGGCCTGCGCTGGCATTTTGCAAGTTATTCCCTTCCAATACATTGTATAGCGATCGTTCCAGGAATTCCATAGTGAACGACATGGGAATGTCCATTCTCAATATCCGCATTGACGACATCAGCCTAAGGTAATGGTCTTCCCAAAAGTAAATTTTACCGTTGACGGCGCGGACCGTTTCGAACAACGAATCACCGAAAAGAACGCCACGGTCGCGGTGGTTTAAAAAGCAGTTTTGGTCATGGACCATTTCACCATTAAAATCAACCATAAAAAAAGCCTTGAAAATTCAAGGCCAAAGATAAGTTTAATATCAGAAAGTGCTTATTTGGAACCCAAAACCTGCTTCAGGCTCGATACTTGGTTTTCCCAGAGCATTTTAGCTTCTTCCACCTCATCCTCTTCGGCAAAGTCTGTTATGAAAAGGGATACATCTTGGGTGATTTCATCCACGATGATCTTCAGTTCAAAATAGGTGTCGTCTTCGCTGTCGACCCAAGTGAATTTTACGAATTCATCGCTTTTGCGTTTGATGAGTTTAGCCTGTTCTTCAGAACCGTCCCATATAAAATTGAATATTTCACCTCGGGAATTTACATTATCCGCAAACCATTCCGAAAGACCGGAGGGCGTTGACAAATACTGGTACAACAGCTGGGGGGATGATTGTATTACAAATTCAAGTTCAAACTTTATTTTATCGTCCATCAAGCGTATTAAGTATTTCTATGGGCAATATATCGATTTTGATATGATAAAAAAATAAAAGGCCGAGAATATTTTTTTAAGTTGGTAAAGTTGATAGGGACAGAATTTAACTTTATATTTGCAGCCGTTTTAAAAACCGATGGCGAGGTAGCTCAGTCGGTTAGAGCGCAGGATTCATAACCCTGAGGTCGGGAGTTCAAGTCTCCCTCTCGCTACAAACCCTTTCACCTTGATGAGAGGGTTTTTTTGGCTAAAAACCCTCCTACATCCTCTACTTGATCCAAATCCAAAAAAATCTCGAAAGTCCCTTAGGTGCCGGGTATTGGTCATGGAGGCCTCGATCAGCGCTGTTCGAAAGAAACCGAGCCCTTTTAGTATGGTACCGAAAGCGATATTAAACCAATGAAGAAGACAGCCACGGAAAAGGCAGGAATAGGGCATATTATCACACCACACATGATGCGGCTCAGCTTTGCGACCCATCTATTGGAAAACGGAACCGACATAAGACACATTCAGCTTCTTTTGGGCCATAGTTCCACCAAAACGACCGAGATTTATACACATGTGGCGAACAGATCGTTCATGAACATCAAAGATCTGTTATCTTAGTTTACATAAAGGATATATAGTTAAAAACTATATCCAATTGTTGGTAGCCATATAAGAAAACCGACAAAACAACGTTAACTTTGAACTGTGCTTAGTCGAATAAGAAATAGCGTTTTTACCAAAATCCTTTGGGGCCTGATGGGACTCTACCTGCTCAACCTAAGTGTTGATATGGCAGACCCTAATCCCGAACATATTCCTGAAGATTTATCAATAAACGACCAAGAAAGTATCGTTGAAATTGTTGTTGAACAAGTTTTAGGTTACGAAGATGCTTTTAAGGAATATGATGACAACGATACCGATGACCACAACAAAAAGACCAATGTTAAAATTGATTTAACAACTCATTACATTAAGAAAGTAGCCTTAAATCAAAAAATCATAGTAACAGCTAGTCGAAAATTTCCTGCTTATAACACCTTTTTGACAAAGGGCTTTCAAAAGCTCGACATTCCGCCACCTAAAGTTTGATTTGTTTTACTACGTGACAAATTCCTACCACTAAACATAGTGGTGGATAATCTCATAATGCTTAAAAAACAAATCAAAAATGAAATTAAAAACATTCTTGATGCTGATAATTTTATTGGCATCTTCAACATATTCTATTGCCCAAATTACGAATACTGAAAAAGACAGTATATATATCCAACAAATAGAAGACCACAAAGAACCGGATAAGGTATTACACGCTGAACCACTGTATATTGACCTTATACGCGATTTGGGAGCGCGGAAAGGTGAAAAAGAGTGGAACGTAGGTTTTGGATTAACAGATAATTTAAAATTTGATGCTTACGAAGCACTGATTGAATATGAATGGGCACCAATTGATAGATTGGGCTTAGAAGTCGAATTACCTTTTACTTTTTATGCACCGCAAAGTGGAATAGAGAGAGATTCAATTCCTTCAAATAGTTTAAATAGTATTAAAATAGCAACTCAATGGTCATTCTTTGTAAGTGAACCCCTGGCGACCTCAATGGCAATTGGTTATATCAACGAGTTTGAACTCTCGGATTTTAGAAATTTTGGAAGCCCTTTCATTAAAGGAAATATCTACAATCCATTTTTTGTAGTTGCAAAACGTTGGGGAAACAACTTTCATTCATTGATTTATACAGGTCCAATGATTGAACAGAATTTCAATACCAACAAGTTTCATGCTACATATGACATCAATACAAGTTTTCATTATATGATTACGGGTACACGTAACTTCATAGGTGTTGAATTCAACAAGACATTTGACAATAAAGACTTTGATATGACGATTCGACCTCAAATGCGTTTAGGAATTGCCGACAACTTATTGATTGGAATTGTGGCGGGAATTCCCGTAAGTAGAGAAAACGAAAGATTAAGTTCTTTTGTAAGACTAATATGGGAACCAAAACATAAGCATAAATAAAAAATACGGCTACCAACAATGCATATAAAAAATAGCGGTTTAGGTACTAACCTGAACCGCTTTTACCTCTAATTAAGTATCATGCTTTACGAAAAGTAACAGCGTTTTAATCTGCTACTTTTCATATACTAGCCGTTGTGGTGCATTAGAAAAATACGCACACAATACTTCAGTAGATAATGGTATTCAAATCAAACCCGACCTCGATTAATACTTCAGTATTGTCGATCAATAAGGCTTATTAATACAAGATTGAGAGATACTCTACAAGAGCTCCCTAAATAATGTCGTTTTTTTACAATCATGCTTATTTATTACTCTATAACTTTAGCCAAATCAATATAATTAGCTAAAAAATTAATTCTTACTAATTAATAATAACAAGTCAAATGATCAAAGTTTCAGAAATCGCACCGGATGTTTACCGAATTTCGGTATTTGTTAACGAATTTAATTTACAATTTAATCACTTTTTAATTAAAGATGATGAACCCATGTTATATCATGCTGGAATGAGACAAATGTTTCCTGCTGTATTAGAAGCTGTAAGTAAATTAATTGATCCATCAAAGATTATGTGGATTGGTTTTAGTCATTTTGAAGTAGATGAATGTGGAGCACTTAATGAGTGGTTACAGGTCGCTCCAAATGCTAAAGCTGTGTGTAGTGAAGCAGGTGCTATTGTTAATATGGGAGATTTTGCAATAAGGCCAGCTTATGCAATGTCGGGTAATTCTGTTTTAAATACTGGAAAACATAATTATCGTTTCATTAGAACGCCTCATCTACCGCATGGCTGGGATGCTGGAGTGCTGTTTGAAGAGACCAATGGAACGTTATTATGCTCCGATTTATTTCATCAAAATGGAAATGTAACTGATATAACAGATAATGACATTTTGGCTTCACATAAAAATTCAATGCTAGAATATGAACAAGGACCTTTAATGGAATATACGCCTTATACCTATCATACATCAAAGATACTCTATTCATTAGCGGATTTGAAGCCAAAAACACTTGCAACCATGCATGGTTCATCATTCTTTGGTGATTGTAGTCAAGCCTTAATGGATCTTGATATTGTTATGAAAGAGTTATGGGATGTTAAGGCTAATCAAAAATAAACTAACTTTCGGCTTACCGATTTTGACAAAATGAAAACTCTTTTAAATGAATATATGCCATGCGAAAGCCTAAAACCATTTGTTGAGCTATTTTGGGAAGGTAGTTTTAATTTAAATGCTACCGGACCGTTATCTATGCAAATGATTCCAACGGGCTGCCTGGAGTTGATTATTCATCTAAACGATTTGCATTGCGATCTTGAAAATGATAATACTTGGACCCAATCCCCTGATTATATGATAATGGGGTTGTATACAAAACCTTACGAAATACGGTTTGAGAATTATGTAAAAGTGTTTGCTATTCGGTTTAAACCGGAAGGTATATACAACATTTTTGGAGTCCCTGCTTCTTTGCTAATGGATCGTTATGAGGATATGTCTTTGGTATTGGGTGATGGATTTATTGACTTTAGTCATAGATTAAAGGAAGAAATAAGTGTTCTTTCTATGATTCAGCGAACTGAAAAATATTTATTGAAGAATCTGCTGAATAATAAAATTGACATGAACTATGTCAATTTAGCGGCTAACCTTATACGGAATACAAAAGGTGTTAAGATAAAAGACCTTTCTAGCAGACTATGTATGAGCAAGCGTCAATTAGAAAGAGAATTTAAAGAAAAGGTTGGAATTAGTCCGAAACATTATCTTCGCATTATTCGCATAAATGAGGTATTACGTTTGTTAAATGAAGATCATGTAATTGATTTAACTAGTGTAGCATATCATTGTGGTTATTTCGATCAATCACATTTTATAAATGATTTTAAGAGAATAACCGGTCAAAAACCAACAATTTTTATTAAAGAAAGAGGGCAGTTTATTTGCAATCCTGGACTTGCATATTATGATAGTTAG